>NZ_OZ244162.1:305000-3344029 GCF_965216485.1 Algiphilus sp. | reverse complement strand
AGCCAAGCCGCTTGAGTCATAACGGGCGCCGGATGCCTTGACGCCTCCGGTGCCCGCTCACTGAAGGAACAATCCCATGACACCTCTATTGAACGGTGACGGCTTGGACGGACATGCCGCCATTCTGCGTCGCGTTGCGAACCCTCTATGCGACAGCGGGTCGCCAAGCGGCCCTGTCGACGCCGCGGCGGACAAGCTGCTGTGGCCCACTGCAAGGCGGAAGCAGACGAAGCGCATCCTGATCGCCGCAGGCGCGCTCCATTCACTCGCGAACAGCCCGGGCGGATTTTTGTACCGGCCGCAGCAGGCTGCGGGTCGCGCCGCGACCACCAGCGGGAGCGCCAGCCATGGACGTTGAGAGCACGGTTGCCGTACTCGGCCTGGGCGCGATGGGCTCCCGTCTGGCGCAACGGCTACTCGACGCCGGGGTCGCTGTCCACATTTGGAACCGTAGCGCCGAGGCCTGCATCCCATTGAGCGCTGCCGGTGCGCGCCGTTTCGCAACTCCCCGCGAAGCGGTAATGGAGGCCCAGATTGTGATTTCCATGCTGCGCGATGACGCGGCCTCACGCGCGGTGTGGATGGATAGCACGACCGGTGCCGCGCAGGGCCTGGACTCCGGGGCTATCGCCATCGAAAGTTCGACCTGTTCACCGGATTGGGTCGGCGAGCTTGGGTCCATGGTTCAAGCACGGGGCGCGGCATTCCTCGATGCGCCCGTGCTGGGCTCGCGGCCACAGGCCGAGGCGGGTCAGTTGATCTACTTGGTCGGCGGCGATCCGGAGGTGCTGGCACGGGCAACACCGATCCTCGACCTTGTCTCCGCCCAACGCCTTCACGTAGGAGGAATCGGCGATGGCGCGCGCGTCAAGCTCGCAGCCAATGCCCTGTTCGCGACGCAGGTTGCCGCACTGGCCGAGTGGCGTCGCACCTTGGCTGGGCAAGGACTGGATGCGGACGCTGCGCTGCAGGCCCTGACCCAGACGCCGGTGCTGAGTCCCGCAGCCATCGCCGCCACCACGCTTATGCGGAGCGGGCAGCACGCGCCGCTGTTTCCGATTGCGCTGTTACGCAAAGACCTGCGCTACGCCCTCCACCCCCAGCGGGAGGCCCTGCCACTGACCGCTGCCGTTTCCGGGATGTACGAGCAGGCAGCCCGGCAAGGTCTCGACGACCTCAACCTCACCGCGATCGCCTGTCTCGCGGCTCCGCATGCGGTCTCCTGAGGCGATGCCTGGCGAGAGTGGCGTCACCGTGTGCAGGTCGCTTCGACCTGCGCGTGGCAACGAGCACGACGTGTGTCGTGTGCGCGTCCCTTGGGCGCGAATCACGCACACCGGGCCGCTGGACTCACCGCCCAGCCTGTTGCCGCCGGGCGCGAAGAAGTATCGCGAATCACAGTGCTGCTCCTTCGGTCGGTGGTAGCCGTGTGTGTGCAAGCGTGTCATTGCGCACAAACGAACGCTCGGAGTGCAGCGCCATTGCATAGTCGAATGCGCGCGACTTACACCCGGAGCTGTCGCCAGCTGCCACCCTTCCAGGCCAAAGTGAAGATGACGGCCTGGGCGCCGCGCCAGGCGACCATCGCCAGCCAGACGGCGGTCAGGCCGAGGCCGAGCACCGGACCCAGCAGATAGGCCGCTGGCAGGAAGCACAGCCACTGCAGGCCGACGCCGGTCACCATGACCAGACGCGCCGCGCCGGCACCCAGCAGGGCGTGCATGAGGATGAGGCCGATGGCGTCGATCAGCACACCAGCGCCGAACAGGCGCAGAGGCGTGCTGCCGATCGCCACCAGTGCGTCGTCGCGCAGGAACAGGGCAAGCAGAGGGTCGGTGGCCAGCAGTGCGGCGGCGGCAATGACGAAGAAGATCGGCAGCGACACCTTGTAGACGGCCCATGGCCACTGCGCGGCCTCGTCGAAGGCGCCGCGGCCGATGGCCTGTGCCGCCAATGAGGCGGCGGCAATGCCGAAACCAAGGCCGGGCAGGACTGCCACCAGCGTGAAGGTCACCAGGACGTGGGCAACAGCAAGTTCCTGCGTGCCGATCTGGCCGACGATCCAGAACAGAGCGGTGAAGCCGGCGGCGAAAAGGAATTGCTGGATCGCATTGGGAATGCCGAGTCGCAGCAGGCGGGCGACTTCATCGCGCTGCGGTGCCTTGCGCAGCAGGCCATCCTCGGCGGCGAAACGCAGCCCCAGACCAATATGGATCAGCGTACCGACCATCAGGCTGGCGGCGGTGCCGATGGCCGCCCCGTGCACGCCCAATGCCGGCAGGCCAAGCAATCCGAAGATCAGCGGATAGCTGATGACGACATTGAGTACGTGCACGCTCACGATCGTGACGAAGTAGTAGCGGGCTCGATCGATGGCGCTCCAGTAGCCGCGGAACGCGAAGTTCATGCCGACGAAGGCCACCGCCACCAGCCGGATCATCAGGTAGCCGGCGCCGGCTTCCTGCACGGCCGGGTCCGGATTCAGCGTCGCCATGATGTGTGGCGCCAGCGCGATCAGCAGCACCGAGATCGGGATGCCGATGGCCAGTGACAGCAGCAGGCCGCCGTTGAGGGCGCGCGCGGCTTCACCGAAGCGGCCCGCGCCGTAGCGCTGCGCGGCGATGCTCTGTACCGAAGGCGCCAGCCCGGAGATGAATGCAACCGCCACGAAGACCAGAAAGCTGGCCAGTCCGACCCCGGCCAGGGCCGCAGCGCCCAGCGCGCCGATCATCCAGGCATCGACCAGGTTCAGCAGATTCTGAGAGGCCATGCCGCCGATGATCGGCAGCGCCTGGGCGTAGATGCGCTGGCGCCGGGCGCGTGCATCGAGAGGCGGCGCGGAGGCTGCGCCGGTTTCGCTCGACACGCCTTAGTCGCGTTGCGGGTCGGGCACTTTTTCCACGACCTGCGCGAAGGTGGCGGCCAGGCGGAGCGAATTGCCGGCTCGGTCGCGCGTGTTCTTGGTCTGTACCAGATTACGCTCGTCCAGATGCATGGTGGTGATCTGCGCCATACCGTGCGGGGTGGGCGCGGCCCAGCTCTGGATCGGCGGCCCATCCGCGGCTGGTACTACGCCAAGCCTGGCCAGGCCCTCGGGCAGCATTTCGTGGCTGCCCTGGTCGCGGGATGCCGTGGTGCCGTGGATATCCATCCAGCTTTCCACGCGCTGGTCCGCCAGCGGTGCCAATGCACGCTGTACCGGGGCGATGCGCAGTGCGCGGTCAATCAGCTTCCCGGCGCGCGTGGTGATCTGGGCCAGTGCCTTGCCCGCTGCACTAGGCGCTGCCGCTTCGCGCGCATCCGCCAGCAGATGGTCGGCCGGTGCAGCCGGTGGGTGCTGGGGCAGAAAGCGGGAGAAGTCCGCACGCAGATGGGTGCGCAGGCGAATGTGTTCGCCGTAGGCATCCTCGCGCGTGGTGATGGCACAGTCGAAGCTCAGCCAGTCGCCCTCTTGCGCATTGCGCGCGGGCAGACGCAATGTGAAGTGCGCGTCTTCGTCGCTGTCGCCCAGACGCTTGAGGGGCGGTCGCAGCAAGGTGCGAAATCGGCGGATCACGGACATGCCAGAGGATTCGGAGGAAGAATGGAAGATTCTCCCGCAGTGTATCGCTTCAAGGTGCACGGTCGTGTGCAGGGTGTTTCCTATCGCGCCTTCACCGCCGCGGAGGCGGAACGGCTCCAGCTGCAGGGTTGGGTAGCCAATGGCCGCGACGGCACGGTGGTGGGCGTGGCCCGCGGCGCGCCGGAGGCGCTCGATGGCCTGCACGAGGCGCTGCGTCGGGGCCCGCCTGCCGCCCGGGTGGAACATGTCGACTGGGAGGCGGCCGACGCCTCGGACATCGTGGAAGCGGGCTTCGCTATCCGGCCTGACGTGGCTGGATGAAGCCGCGGGTGGCCTTGCGCACCATGCGGAAGAAGAATTCCGGGGATGCACGCTTGGCCAGCCAGCGCGAGAGGTCGGGTCGCATGATGACCATGAATTCCTCGCGCTCGGCCGCGCGGTAGATTGCGGCGGCCACGTCCTCGGCCGAAAACTTGGAACGCTCCATCAGCTTCTCGGTGATCTTTTCCATCGTCGTCGGCTGCTCCGGTGCAGCTTCACCAGCCACTCTGCGGCTGCTGGCGACGAGATTGGTCTTGAAGAAGCTGGGGCAGGCGACCACGACATGGATGTGGTCGTCCGCCAGTTCCGCGCGCAGGGTTTCAGAAAGCGAGATGACGCCGGCCTTGGCCACGTTGTAGCTGCCCATGCCGGGAGGGTTGGCAATGCCGGCGAAGCTGGCCACATTGACGATGTGGCCACCGCCCGATCGACGCAGCCACGGAATGGCCGCCTTGCTACCGCGCACGACGCCGAGCAGATCGATGTCCAGCACCGATTGCCATTGGTCGAGATCGGTGGCGTCGACCGTGCCCGAGGCGGCAATGCCGGCATTGTTGATCCAGGCGTCGATGTGCCCAAAGCGGTCGGCCACGGTGGAGGCCACCATCTCGAGGGCGTGGAGATCGCGCACATCCGCTTCGGCGGCGATGGCGTCGCCGCGGGCATCCAGCACCGCCTGGGCGGTGGCTTCGGCCGCGTCACGGTCGATATCCACGGCCGCCACGGACCACCCACGACGGGCGTACTGTTCTGCCAGCGCGCGGCCAAGACCGCTGCCGGCGCCTGTGATCACCACGGCTCGGGTGTGCGCCACCATGTCGAAATTCCCCCAAGAATTCGGGCGGCAGTGTAGCGCGATCCTTGTGCCGTGCCGGGGCCCGCTCACAGTGCGCGGGCGGCTCCGGCCCGCGCTGAATGATCAGATGCGGATACTCTGCTCGCCGATGAAGTCGAACTGGAAGGTGCGCGCCTCACGCTTGGCTTGTTGCGCCTTGAGCATGCGCTCCAGCCGCGACGGCATTTTCATCAACCGCTCCTGGGCTTTCGTGCCTTCTGCGGACAGGCCGGTCATGTCGCCAATCTTCCAGTAGTCCAGCAACTCCACGACGATGTCGCGGTATTGCGCGGTGCCGAAGATATTCTCCCGGTCGACCAGGTCGCTCAAGGCCTCGAAGTCGCCGATGGCGTGACCCGGCATGGCGAAGCTCACTGTCACCTTGAGCAGCGACACCAGAGCGCGATCCGGATCCTCGCGCAACAGATCGGCAAAGACCGCGCGGTAGAACTGATAGTGGCGCGACTCATCGCCGGCTAGATGCGCCAGGACGCGCTGCAGCATTGGTTCGTGATCGCGCGCCAGCCGGCCCGTGTTGGCGTGGGCGTACTGGGTGGCGCGTTCCTGCAGGCTGGTATAGGCGAGCAGGCGGTAGGGATCCTGCTCCCAATGCGGATCGAAACCGGCCGCGATGTACTCGTACTGTTCCTGTTCGAAGATGCGCATGTGGAAGAGACGGGCGTCACGCACGTAGTCGCGCAGGGCGCAGCCGTGCCGGTCTTCCTCGGCCGTCCACATGTTGTTCCATTCCCGCCAGGCGGTGCCTTCAGGAAAATGGGTGGCAATCAGGCGATGGAAATGGGGCAGCCCTTCCTCGGTCAGCAGATTGAGTGCCACTGCAGCACGTACCGAGACCGGCAGACCGCGGGCGCGCGCACGCAGTTCGCGCAGACTCTGGTCGTGTTCCTCACCAAGACCCAGGTCCGCCGAGTTGAGGTCGTCCGGCATCCAGAGGTTGCGCCGCTCGATATGCGCAGCCATCTCCTCACGCACGCGCTCTTCGAGTGAACGCACCACGTCAAGGCGATGATGGAGGTCGTGGGTAATGCTTTCTCGGTGGCCGGTCATGTCGTGCCTCCCGCTTATTTGAGTGTGGACACTGCGAGTCGAACAGAAGTCCCGGACATCGGGCTCATGCATTGTACCGCCCGAAGCCTCTCATTCATGTACGGGGGAGGCGCGTGATCAGTTGCCCCGACCGATGAGCGTCAGGAACTCGCTGCGGGTCCGCGGATCGTCGCGGAATCGTCCATGCATCCAGGAGGTAGTCATCGACGAATTCTGCTTTTCTACGCCGCGCATCATGGCGCACAAATGCTTCGCCTCGATGACGACGCCGACGCCGCGGGCATCGGTGACCTGCTGGATGGTCTCGCCAATCTGCTGGGTAAGCGTCTCTTGAATCTGCAGCCGTCGCGCAAACATGTCCACGATGCGCGGGATCTTCGAGAGCCCCAATACCTTGCCGCTGGGCAGATAGGCGACGTGCGCCCGACCAGTAAAGGGCAGCAGGTGGTGTTCGCAGAGGGAATAGAGCTCGATGTCGCGTACGATCACGACCTCGTTGTTCGGCGAATCGAAGACTGCGCCATTGACGACCTCGTCCACATTCTGGTGGTAGCCGCGTGTCAGAAAGGCCATGGCCTTCGCCGCCCGCCGGGGTGTGTCACGCAGCCCGTCCCGCTCGACGTCTTCGCCGATCGATTCAATGATTGCGCGGTAATGCTGTTCGGCTGGCTGTTCCATCCGCGTTGAGCCCGTCCAAGATCGGCGCGCATTATTTCACACGCCATCTCCCTTGCTATCGTCCATTTGACCCGTCTATGACAACGACGCGTGACATTCCGATCGAGAAGATTCACCCCGGCAGCAACCAGGCGCGCCGGCACTTCGACGAGCGCGCGCTGGATGAACTGGCAGAGTCCCTGCGCAGTTCCGGGGTGATCCAACCGATTGTTCTGCGCAGCGATGGCGACCAGTTCGAACTGCTCGCCGGCGAGCGGCGCTGGCGCGCCGCGCAGCGTGCCGGTCTTGCCACGGTGCCCGCCATCGTGCGCGATGACCTCGACCCGGTGGCCGCACAGGTGCTCGGCCTGGTGGAAAACCTGCAGCGTGAGTCCTTGTCCCCGATGGAGACGGCGTACGGCCTGAAGCGGCTGGCAACGCTGCTCGACCTGACCCATGAAAAGATTGGCCAGCGTGTCGGCAAGTCGCGTGCCTATGTCTCGAACTTTCTGCGACTGCTGACACTGTGCGAAGACGTCGGCGCCATGGTCGACGCCGGGCAGCTCAGCATGGGCCACGCGCGCGCGCTGGCGGGCGTGGATGCAGCCCTGCAGCGCCGCTTTGCCAAGGACTGCCTATCCGGCCAATGGAGCGTTCGCCGTCTTGAGCGTGCGATTGCCCGCGGGCGCAATGGGGGCAGCACGCCCGCCCGCCGTGAGCCCGAATGGGAGCGGCTCGAGCGGCAGCTCGGTGAGCACCTGGCCTGTCCGGTCACCCTCCAGGCTGATGGCAGTGGTCGCGGCGAATTGCGCCTGCGCTTTTTTTCGCTGGACGAGCTCGACGGCTTGCTCGAGCAACTGGGCTACCGCGAGTAATCAAGCGCTCCAGCCAGCGCGCCGATCCTCTGGTGCCTCTGCTTGTGGACGGTTGTTGGTGCACGGCGGCACCGCAGTGCGCGCGGAGCAGCGATGTGTCATGCACAGGGAGCGCGGATAAGCCTGGGGCTGCCCTGTGGAAAAGTACTCGACAGCTCGACGCTGCACCGCATTGCCGGCTTTGGTCAATGGGTGACCGGCAACGGCTGGGATACAGTCCGGGCGCCGACAGCTTGTGCACATTGGGCGCGCACAAGCCTGGGAATCCTTTGGGGATAACCGTCCCAAATCCATGTGCCGTGGGCACCTGGTGGCAGGCGAGCAAAAAACGACCGCCCGCGGCGCGTACCCGACTGCCGTTTTCCTCGCGCACGCACGTGGGTGATGGGCGTCAACCCATCAACCGTTCATCGGCAGGACATGCATGCCCAAGCACAGCTTTATCAACACGTCGCGGGCATAAGCCGTGGAGCGAGTTGTGGATAACGGCCGGAAAGCCACCAACCACCTGCATCACAACCAAACTGCCGATTCAGTGACCACCGTCTGCACAGCCCACCAAACAGTGAGTGGGTCGGCGCGATATCGAGCGGGCACACGGTGGTTCGGCTCGTGTGTGGCGTGTCCTGAGCGGGTGTGGCACGGGCGCACCCGGGGCTGCGGACGCTCTCGTAGGAGCGAAGCTTTATATATTTTCTGGGAATAACTTCTACTTTGGCTATGCCTTTTGCTTGTGACATCCGTACCCCTCCTGCTAGCCTCGCGGCTTGATCAGGGCTGAGGAAGCGTGAGGGATGGCTTGGCAGGGCTGGTTCGCGGTCGGCGTCATCGTGTGCGTGTTGATATTGCTGGCCTCCGAGCGCCTGCGCGCCGAACTGGCGGTCCTTGGCGGCATGGTGGCTCTGCTCACGGCGGGGGTGCTCACTCCTGATCAGGCGCTGGCCGGATTCTCGAACCCCGGCATGATCACCGTGGCTGCAATGTACGTTGTCGCCGCAGGATTGCGCGAAACCGGGGCCATTGATCTCGCCTCGCGTGGGTGGCTGGGCAATGGGGGCGGTATCGGTCGGGCTCAGCTCAAGATCATGCTGCCCACGGCTGGGCTGAGTGCCTTCATCAACAACACCCCCGTAGTGGCGACCTTTCTCCCCGTGGTGTCCGGCTGGGCACGGCGCAACGGCGTGTCGGCGTCGCGTCTGCTGATGCCCTTGAGCTATGCCGCCATCGTCGGTGGTATGTGCACCCTGGTGGGGACGAGCACCAATCTCGTGGTCAACGGCAAGTGGGTGGCAGAAGGCGGGCGTGGCCTGGGGTTCTTCGAGCTGGCGTGGATCGGTGTGCCCTCGGCCGCGCTATGCATCTTCTATATGCTCACCATCGGCCGACGGCTGCTGCCCGAGCGTGGAAGCACAGAGGGGTTGTTCAGCAATCCCCGCGAGTACACCGTGGAAATGGATGTCAACGGGGACGGGCCTCTGGTCGGGCAGACCATCGGTCAAGCCGGGTTGCGCCACCTGGGCAAGGTCTTTCTGGTGGAAATCGTGCGCGATGGCAGTGTGCTGCCGGCGGTGAGTACCGAGGAACGCCTGCAGCCGGAAGACCGCCTGGTCTTCGCCGGGGATGTGTCTTCAGTGTTGGACCTCCAACGCATCAAGGGCCTGCGGCCCGTGCGTGAGGCTGACGCCGCCATCGCGCAGCAGTTTCCGGAGCGGAAGCTGGTCGAAGTGGTGCTTTCAGCCCGCTGCCCCCTGATTGGCCAGACCCTGCGCGACTCGCGCTTTCATACCTACTACGGCGCCTCGGTCGTGGCCATGGCGCGCGAGGGCAAGCGCCTGCGTGGCGGTCTGGGCGAAGTGCGCTTGCGACCCGCCGACACACTGCTCCTGGAGGCGCGTCCGGCCTGGGTGGATCGGCATCGCTATTCACCGGATTTTCTGCTCATCAGTCAGCACCAGGAAGACCCGCCGCGCTATGAGCGCGCGCTGTCGGCCTGGTGCGTGCTGGCTGCCATCGTGGCCAGCGCCACCACGGGCTTGCTCGACATGCTGACCGCCGCTTTGCTGGGCGCAGGTGCCATGATCGCGACCGGCTGCGTGAGCGTGGCCGGGGCACGCAAGAGCGTGGATCTGCAGGTGCTGCTCGTGATCGCGGGCTCCTTCGCGCTTGGCGAGGCGCTGGCCACCACCGGGGCTTCCTCGGTCATTGCCAGTTCAGTGCTGGCCATGGCGGGCGACCGCCCTTGGGTCCTGCTTGCGCTGACCTACGCCATGACGTCGCTGATGACGGAGTTGATCACCAACAATGCGGCCGCGCTGCTGATGTTTCCGATTGCGGTATCCGCGGCGACCGGACTGGGTCTGGCGCTGGAGCCCTTCGTGGTTACGGTGATGCTGGCTGCATCGGCCAGCTTTGCCACGCCGCTGGGGTATCAGACCAACCTGATGGTGTCAGGGCCTGGCAACTATCGCTTCCTCGACTTCGCCCGCGTCGGCCTGCCCCTGAACGTGCTGATCGGCGTCCTGACGGTGACCTTGGCACCCCGCATCTGGCCGTTCTAATGGGGCCTCAGGCGCTTTTGGCGAGCTGGCCCTGTTTCTTCAGGTGGACGAGCAGCACGGAGGTTGCCGCCGGGGTCACCCCTGGAATCCGGCTTGCCTGGGCGATGGTCTCGGGGCGGTGCTCGCAGAGCTTCTGGCGTACTTCGTTGGAAAGCCCAGAGACGGCTTCGTAGTCCATGTCGACAGGCAGCCGGGTCGTCTCAGCGCGTTCCACACGCGCAATCTCGGCCTCGGCGCGGGCAATGTAGCCCGCATAGCGCGCCTCGATGGAGACCTGCTGCGCAACAGCCTCGTCCATCTCCGCGTCGGCCAGGCCGAGCGATTGCAGCCTGGCGTAATCCACCTCCGGGCGGCGCAGCAAATCGGCGGCTGAGACGCGTCCGGAACTCGGCGCCGGTCCAAGTACTTCGGTAAACGCGGGCTGCGCCAGATCCTGCGGCTTGAGCCAACAGTGTTCCAGGCGATCGCGTTCACGGGCGATGGCCTCACGCTTGCTCTCAAAGGCGCGCCAGCGCTGTTCATCGACGAGGCCGAGCGCGTGGCCGACCGGCGTCAGGCGGCTATCCGCGTTGTCCTCGCGTAGCAGCAGGCGGTGCTCGGCGCGCGAAGTGAACATGCGGTAGGGTTCAGTGGTGCCGCGGGTGGTGAGATCGTCCACCAATACCCCCAGATAGGCTTCGAAGCGCTGTGGAATCCAGGGCGCCTCGTCGCGCGTCAGGCGCGCTGCATTGATGCCGGCCAACAGGCCTTGCGCCGCCGCTTCCTCGTAGCCGGTCGTGCCGTTGATCTGGCCGGCAAAGAAGAGGCCTTCGATGGCCCGCGTGGCCAGGCTGCGCGACAGATCGCGCGGGTCGAAATAGTCGTACTCGATGGCGTAGCCGGGGCGCGTGATGCGCGCCTGCTCCAGGCCGGGAATGCTGCGCACGAAGTCCAGCTGTACCGAAAAGGGCAGGCTGGTCGAGATGCCGTTGGGGTAGATTTCGCTGCTGTCCAGGCCTTCCGGCTCGAGGAAGATCTGGTGGCTGTCCTTGTCGGCGAAGCGATGAATCTTGTCTTCGATGCTCGGGCAGTAGCGTGGACCGACACCTTCGATGGCGCCGGCGAACATGGGCGACTGATCGAGGTTGGCGGCAATGATCTCGTGGGTGCGCGCGCAGGTCCGTGTGATGTGACAGGCCATCTGTGGCGGATGGTCGGCACGCGAGCCCAGGAAGGAAAACACCGGCCGCGGTGTATCGCCGGGCTGAATCTGCGTGACTGACCAGTCGATGCTGCGCCCGTCGATGCGCGGTGGCGTACCGGTCTTGAGGCGTCCGACACGTGGCATGGCCTCGCGCAGACGCTCGGCCAACCGGGTCGAGGCGGCGTCGCCGGCGCGGCCACCGGCCTGCTGATCCAGCCCGACATGCATGCGTCCGGCCAAGAAGGTGCCGGCGGTGAGCACCACTGCGCGCGCCGAAAAGCGAAGCTTGCCCGCGGTGCTGACTCCGGTGACGCGGTCACCCTGCAGGTGGATGTCCGTGACTTCCTGCTGGAAGAGGTCGAGTCCCTCCTGCTGTTCCAATTGGCGGCGGATGGCGGTGCGGTAGCGCACACGGTCTGCCTGCGCGCGGGTGGCACGCACAGCGGCACCCTTGGAGGCGTTGAGGGTGCGGAAGTGGATGCCGGCACTATCCGCGGCGCGCGCCATGGCGCCTCCCAGAGCGTCGATTTCGCGCACCAGGTGCCCCTTGCCGATGCCACCGATGGCCGGGTTGCAGGACATCTGGCCGAGAGTGTCGATGTTCTGGGTCAGCAGAAGGGTGGACGCGCCGCTGCGCGCTGCGGCGAGGGCGGCTTCGGTGCCGGCGTGCCCACCGCCAATGACAATGACATCGTAGTCCATGGTGCTCATCGCAACCTCAACGGCGGCTTGCGCGGCCGGCACCGTCGGTCACTAAGCTCGCGCGTCCTGCGCTCGCTAAGTGACCCGGCCCTCGGCGTCCTGCCTCGGGCGCTCGCCGGCATGCGGCTCGCCCGGCGTGCCCGCCGCCAATGACAATGACATCGTAGTCCATGGTGCTCATCGCAACATCAACGGCGGCTTGTGCGGCCGGCACCGTCGGTCACTAAGCTCGCGCGTCCTGCGCTCGCTAAGTGACCCGGCCCTCGGCATCCTGCTTCGGGCGCTCGCCGGCGTGCGGCTCGCCCAGCGTGCCCACCGCCAATGACAATGACGTCATCGTTCATGGTGCACATCCGTGGCGACCGGTTCTCAGAACGGAATCTTTCCGGTCAGCATTTCCCACCACATGCGCCAATCCCCTTTGTAGGACTGCCAGGGATAGGTGAAGGTGGCCGGCCGGTTTTTCTCGACAAAGAAATGACCGAACCAGGCAAAGCCGTAGCCCACTACCAGTGCGGCGGGAATCAGCCAGAGCTGGAGCGTCACCACGCCGGTGACGGCCATGACCAGCCCGATCGTGCTGCCGGCAAAGTGGATGCGCCGGTTGGTGCGATTGCTGTGCTCTGACAGGTAATAGGCGTAAAACTCGTCGAAGTCCTTGAAGGACGGTGCTGTAGCCGACATGCTGTGTCTCCGACGACCCGGGGGCCGCAACAGAATGAACCAGGATTTTAAGGCACCGGTCGCGCCTGTCGAAAGCATCCTGCGTGTCGGTTGGCGTGAATGGGCCCGCTTGCCGGACATACTCGCCAAGCCTGTGCGTGCCAAAATGGATACGGGCGCGCGCACGTCGGCGCTCGCCGCCACGCATATCCGCCTGCGCGACGATCAGGTCTACTTTCGCGCGGTGGGACAGGGCCATGAAAGCCACGCGCCACTGCACGACGAGCGCTGGGTGACCGACGCCGGGGGGCATCGCGAGTTGCGTCCTGTCATTCTCACGACCCTGGAGGTCGGAGGCTATCGCGCCGCGGTGGAGGTTTCCTTGACCGGACGACGTGGACTGCGCTACCGCCTGCTGGTGGGCCGCAGTTCCATGGCCGGGCATTTCTGCGTCGACCCACAAGCCAGCTATCTGCTTTCCAACCTATGAAGATCGGCATTCTTTCGCGCAATCGGCAGCTGTATTCCACCAAGCGTCTTGTGGAGGCGGCCGAGACCCGTGGTCACGAGGTCCAGGTCATTGATGCCCTGCGCTGCTATATGAACATCGTTCCGCACAAGCCGGAGATCCACTATCGCGGCAAGCGGCTTGAGGGCTTCGACGCCATCATTCCGCGCATCGGTTCGTCCATCACCTTCTACGGCACAGCCGTAGTGCGCCAGTTCGAGATGATGGGGGTGTACTGCCAGAATGAATCGGTGGCGATCTCCCGCTCGCGCGACAAGCTGCGCAGCTTGCAGCTGCTGGCGCGCAAGGGCATCGGCCTGCCCGTGACCGGATTCGCGCATTCGCCTGACGATACCCAGGACCTGATGAATCTGGTCGGCGGCGCGCCCATGGTCATCAAGCTGATCGAGGGCACGCAGGGCAAGGGTGTCGTGCTGGCCGAGACCAAGCAGGCGGCCGAAAGTGTCATTGATGCCTTCCGCGGGCTGGATGCGCACTTTCTGACCCAGGAATTCATCGGTGAAGCGCGCGGCACCGACGTGCGCTGTTTCGTCATCGGCGGCAAGGTGGTGGCCACCATGCAGCGCCAGGCGAAGGAGGGGGAATTCCGTTCCAACGTCCACCGCGGTGGTCAGGCGCGGCCGGTGCGCATCACGCCCGAGGAGCGCTCCACTGCTGTGCGCGCAGCGGCTTCTATGGGGCTGAACGTGGCCGGTGTGGACATCATTCGCTCCAATCACGGGCCGGTGGTGCTTGAGGTGAATTCCTCGCCCGGGCTGGAGGGGATCGAACGCACCACGGGCCGTGATATTGCCGGTCAGGTCATTGCCCATCTGGAAGCCCACGCCAAACCCGGTCGAACGCGCACGCGCGGGCGAGGCTGAGGACGCCACGCCTCGTGAGAAGCTCCCGAGCGGTCGACTTCGAGATCGACGGCCAGCGCATTGCGCCGGGCACCCGTCACCAGGTATCGCTGCAGATCGGTGCGCTCTACACCAGTGCGCCGGTCACCCTGCCGGTGTACGTCGTGCATGGTCGCAAGAAGGGGCCGGTGCTTTTCGTATCGGCCGCCCTGCACGGCGATGAAATCAATGGCATCGAGATCGTACGCCGCGTACTGGAGTTGCCCGCGCTGCGTCAGCTGCGCGGAACGCTGCTGGCCGTTCCGGTGCTGAACGTGCTGGGCTTCCTGCATCGCTCGCGCTATCTGCCGGATCGGCGCGATCTGAATCGCAGCTTTCCGGGGTCGGAGCAGGGGTCGCTGGCGGCGCGTCTGGCGCATCGCTTTCTCAATGAGGTCGTGCACCGGGCCGACGCGGGTATCGATCTGCATACCGGTGCCTTGCAGCGCCCGAATCTGCCGCAGATTCGGGCGGACCTGCGTAACGAAGAGACGCACCGTCTGGCCAATGCCTTTGGCGCCCCGGTGATGCTGGATTCACCGCCGGTCAGCGGGACGTTGCGCGAGTACGTCACGGGCTTGGGCATGCCGGTGCTGCTATACGAGGCGGGGGAGGCGCTGCGCTTCAATGAGGTCGCGATTCGACTGGGCGTGCGCGGCGTGATGAATGTGCTCCGCGCGCTGGGCATGCTCCCGGCGCTGTCGCGCCATGCACCGCCGATTCAGCCGGTGACGGCGCATAGCAGTAGCTGGGTGCGCTCGCCGATTTCCGGGGTGTTGCGTGCGCAGACCGAACTTGGCCAGGCCGTGCGGGATGGCGACCGCGTCGGCTGGGTGGGCGACCCGGTAGGGGGCACCGACACGGCGGTCTACGCGCATACCGACGGGGTCATCATCGGGCGCACCAGCCTCCCGCTGGTGTACGAGGGAGACGCCCTGTTTCACATCGCGCGCATCGAAGACGCCGACGAGGCGGCCCAAACCGTCGCGCTGGCGCGCAAGCTGGCGGCAGCCATGCCGCGGCCGCGCGCCCGATTCGACTGAGAATGTCGCAACGTGCTGGATGGTTGTCGGCGGCAACCGGTAAACTACCGCCCGTTTTCTAGTCCGAACTAAGCAGGCGGGTGCCCACACCGTGGAAAAGCAACGCATCAAATTGAAAAGGGGCCTGGATCTGCGGCTGGTTGGCAAGCCCGAGCAACGCATCGAAAATGGACCGCGCATCTCGTCGGTCGCGGTGATTGGCCCGGACTATGTCGGCCTCAAGCCCAGCATGTCCGTGGAAGAAGGTGACCGCGTCCGTCTCGGACAGCCCATCTTCGAGGACAAGCGCAACCCAGGCGTCATCGTCACTGCGCCGGCGGCTGGCACCGTCCGTGCGATCAACCGTGGCGCTCGCCGCGCCCTGCAATCGGTCGTGATCGACATCGACGGTGACGATGCGGAGACCTTCGACAGCTTCAGCGCCTCCGAATTGACCTCGGCCGACCCGCAGAAGCTGCGCGATATCCTGATTCAATCAGGGCAGTGGACGGCTCTGCGCACTCGCCCCTTTGGCCGCGTGCCGGCGGTGGACGGCGAAGCCTCCGCCATCTTCGTCAATGCGATCGATACCAACCCGCTGTCGGCGGATCCGGCGGTGGTCATCGCGGAAGAGCCCGAGCTGTTCAAGGCGGGCCTGCAGGCCTTGGCGCGCCTGACGGACGGCCCGGTGTATGTCTGTACGGCCCCGGGCGCCGATATTCCAGTACCGGAGTCGGATCGCTTCCGCGTGGCCGAATTCGAAGGACCGCACCCCGCGGGTCTTCCGAGCACGCACATGCATTACCTGCACCCGGTATCGGCCAGCCGCATCAACTGGCACATCGGGCCGCAGGACGTGATTGCCTACGGCGCCCTGCTCACGACCGGACGAATCCGTACCGAGCGCGTAATCGCGCTGGCCGGGTCGGTGGTGAACAAGCCGCGTCTGCTGCGCACGCGCATGGGCGCCAGCATCGATAACCTGCTCAGCGGCGAACTCAAGGACGTCAACGCCCGCGCCATATCGGGTTCGGTCTGGAACGGACGGAGAGCCGCGGGCTGGGCGGCCTACCTGGGTCGCTACAACACGCAGATCAGCGTGCTGCCAGAGGCCAATCAGCGCCGCCTTTTCGGTTGGCTGAATCCCTTCGGCGAACGCTTTTCGGTCACCCGCGCCTACGCCTCCGGCTTTGTGCCGCGTGCCGGAGACTTCGACCTCAATACCACCACGAACGGCTCTCCCCGCGCCCTGGTACCCATTGGTAACTATGAGAAGGTGATGCCGCTCGACATCCTCGCGACGCCGCTGCTGCGGGCGCTGGTTGTGCGCGACACTGACGTGGCGCAAGGGCTGGGCGCCCTGGAGTTGATCGAAGAGGACGTTTCGCTCATGTCGTTTGTATGCGTGGGCAAGTACGACTTCGGTCCGCACCTGCGTGCCAGCCTCGACCTCATTGAACGGGAAGGCTAGACACTATGGCTAAAGGACTTCGGGGTTACCTCGACCGCATGCATCCGCTCTTCGCCAAGGGCGGCAAGTTCGAAAAGTATTACGCCGTCTACGAGATGGTGGATACCTTCTTCTATTCGCCGGGTGACGTGACCCGCGGCGCACCGCATGTGCGCGATGGCATCGACCTCAAACGGACGATGATCTACGTCTGGCTGGCGACCTTCCCAGCCATTCTGATGGGCGCATGGAATGTCGGCTTCCAGGCCAATACCGCACTGGCATCGATGGGTGCGGAAGGCATCGATAGCTGGCGCGCGATGTTCATCGCGCCCTTCGGCTACGACGCATCCAATCACTTGGCCAACGTGGTCCATGGCCTGACCTACTGGATACCGATCTATTTCGTCACCTTCCTGGTCGGCGGTCTGTGGGAAGTGCTGTTTGCCGGAGTCCGCAATCACGAGGTCAACGAAGGCTTCTTCGTGACCTCGATCCTGTTCTCGCTGATTCTCGCGCCGACCACTCCGCTATGGCAGGTCGCGTTGGGCATCAGCTTCGGCGTGGTGATTGGCAAGGAAATCTTCGGCGGTACCGGCAAGAACTTCCTGAATCCCGCACTGGTGGGGCGCGCCTTCCTCTACTTCGCCTACCCGGCGCAGCAATCGGGTGATCAGGTGTGGGTGGCTGCAGATGGCTATACCCAGGCTTCCGCCCTGTCGATGGCCGCCGAGGGCGGTGTGAGCAGCATCACCGATGGCGGTATCACCTGGATGCAGACCTTCATCGGTTCGGTACCGGGCTCTGTCGGTGAAGTATCGACCATCGCCATCCTGATTGGCGGCGCCTTCCTGATGTACACGGGTATTGCCAACTACCGAATTACGCTGGGCATGTTCGCCGGCATGATCGGTACGGTGCTGCTGTTCAACCTGATCGGCGGCGAAGGCGAGCCCTATTTCGATGTGCCGTGGTACTGGCACTTCACCATGGGCGGCTTTGCCTTCGGCGCGGTCTTCATGGCCACCGACCCAGTGTCCTCCTCGCATACCAACGCGGGGCGCTGGATCTTCGGGGCGCTGTGCGGCTTCATGACGGTGCTCATCCGCGTGGTGAACCCGGCCTTCCCGGAGGGGGTGATGCTGGCCATTCTGTTCGCCAACATCTTTGCCCCGCTGATCGACTACTTCGTCATGCGTGCCAACGTGCGCAGGCGTGAGGCAAGAACTCTGACGGCAGCTTGATATGGCGCTTAACAAGGAATCCCGCAGTTACATCTTCATCATGGCGGTCGTGCTGTGCATCGCGTGCTCCATCGTGGTGTCCGGCGCGGCGGTCTCGCTGCGCTCTCAGCAGGAAAAGAACCAGTTGCTCGACCAGCGCGCCAACGTGCTCAATGTCGTCGGCCTGTATCGCAAGGGCATGGACGTCAACGAGACCTTCAACGAGCGCATCGAGACAAAGGTCATCGACCTGGAGACGGGTGAAGAAGTCAGCGGTGTCGATCCGGCGGCCTATGACATGTTCAAGGCCGCCAAGCAGTCCGGCAGCAATGTGACGCTCTCCAGCGAGCAGGACATTGCTGGCATCGGCTCGATTCCGAAGAAGGCCATCGTCTACGTCGTGCGCGATGAGCAGGGCGAGGTGCTCAACTACGTGTTCCCGGTGGCCGGCTACGGCCTCTGGTCCACCATGTATGCCTATGTGGCTGTGCAGGCTGACGGCAACACCATTGACGGCATCACCTTCTATGACCACGGTGAGACGCCGGGGCTTGGGGGCGAGATTTCCAACCCGAAGTGGCAGGAACAATGGGACGGCAAAGAAATCTATAACGAAGACGGTGAGCCTGCCTTCCGGTTAGTGAAGGGCGGGGTCGAGCCGCAGAAGCCCGGGTCCGAACACAAGGTCGATGCGCTTTCCGGAGCCACCTTGACGTCCAACGGGGTCACGAACCTGATGCAGTTCTGGTTCTCGGACATGGGCTATAAATCATTCATCGCGCGCCAAGCACGAGGCTGAATCATGGCAGACAACTTGAAGGGGCTGGTCAAGGAGCCAGTGTTCGACAACAACCCGATCATCCTGCAGGTGCTCGGGATTTGTTCGGCGCTGGCGGTCACGGCCAAGCTGGAAACCGCATTGACGATGGCGGCGGCCTTCACGGCCGTGTGCTGTCTGTCGAGTTTCTTCATCAGCTTCCTGCGCAACATCACGCCCAGCAATATCCGCATCATCGTGCAGATGGTCATCATTGCCTCTCTCGTGGTCGTTGCGGACCAGGTGCTGCGCGCCTTCCTGTACGACATTGCACGTCAGCTGTCGGTCTTCGTCGGGCTCATCATCACCAACTGCATCATCCTGGGCCGTGCTGAGGCCTATGCGATGAAGAACCCGCCGATCCCCTCTTTCTTCGACGCCCTCGGTAATTCGCTGGGCTACAGCGTGATTCTGGTGGGCCTGGGCGTCATCCGCGAACTCTTCGGTTCCGGCTCGCTTATGGGTGTGCAGATCTTCCCGCTGGCCAGCGAGGGCGGCTGGTACGTCTCCAACGGCATGCTGCTGCTGCCGCCGTCGGCCTTCTTCCTCATCGGCCTCTTCATCTGGGCGGTGCGTACCTGGAAGCCGGACCAGGTCGAAAAGCCGGATTACCAGATTCATCAGGTGCACCGCACCGAAGTACTGTAAGCGGGGGCTCTCATGGAATTAGTGAATCTGGCCATTCGGTCCATCTTCGTCGAGAACCTTGCCCTGGCCTTCTTCCTGGGCATGTGCACCTTCCTGGCGATTTCCAAGAAGATTGAAACCGCGCTCGGCTTGGGCATCGCCGTCGTGGCCGTGCAGGGCATTACCGTGCCGGCCAACAATCTCGTCTATCAGTACCTGCTCAAGGAAGGCGCACTGTCGTGGATGGGCCTGCCGCAGGTGGACCTCTCCTTCCTTGGGTTGATCTCCTACATCGGCATCATCGCCGCGATGGTGCAGCTGCTGGAGATGTTCCTCGATAAGTATGTGCCGGCGTTGTACAACGCGCTCGGCATCTTTCTGCCGCTGATTACCGTGAACTGCGCCATTCTCGGCGGCACGCTATTCATGGTGGAACGCGACTACACCCTTGCGGAGTCGGCCGTCTACGGTCTTTCATCCGGCGCCGGATGGGCGCTGGCGATCGTGGCCCTGGCGGGCGTACGAGAGAAGCTGAAGTATTCCGATGTGCCGGATGGGCTTCAGGGACTCGGCATCACCTTCATGACCGTCGGCCTGCTGTCGCTCGGATTCATGGCCTTTTCCGGCATCCAGATTTAGGAGTTATCCGCGATGATGGAAGTCTTTCTCGGGGTAGGGTTCTTTACCGGCATCATTCTGGTGCTGGTGAGCGTCATCCTGCTCGCGCGCTCGAAGCTTGTGCCGCAGGGCAACGTGACGATCGACATCAACGGCGAGAAACAAATCGAGGTGCCCACCGGTTCGAAACTGCTCGGCACGCTGGCCAATCATGGCCTGTTCGTCCCCTCGGCCTGTGGCGGCGGCGGTACCTGCGCCCAGTGCCGTGTCAAGATTTTCGAGGGAGGCGGCTCCATCCTGCCCACCGAGGAAGGCCACATCACCAAGCGGGAAGCCCGCGAGGGCGATCGTCTGTCCTGCCAGGTGACGGTCAAGCAGGACATGAAGATCCAGGTACCCGAAGAGGTCTTCGGCGTGCGCAAGTGGGAGTGCACCGTGCGCTCCAACAAGAATGTCGCAACCTTCATCAAGGAGCTCGTGCTCGAACTCCCCGAAGGTGAGCACGTGGATTTCCGCGCCGGCGGCTACATCCAGATCGAGGCACCGCCGCACGAAGTCCATTTCAAGGATTTCCAGGTGCAGGAGCGTTTCCGCGCGGACTGGGACAAGTTCGACGTCTGGCAGTACGTCTCCAAGGTGAACGAGCCGGTCATGCGCGCCTATTCCATGGCGAACTATCCGGAGGAGCGTGGCCTGATCATGCTCAACGTGCGCATCGCGCTGCCGCCGCCGCGGAGTCCCGATGTGCCGCCGGGCGAGATGTCGAGCTATATCTTCAGCCTGCAGGAAGGCGACAAGGTCACCATTTCGGGGCCCTTCGGCGAGTTCTTCGCGCGCGAGACCGACAAGGAAATGATCTTTGTCGGCGGCGGTGCTGGCATGGCGCCGATGCGCAGCCACATCTTCGATCAGCTGCGTCGCATCAAGACCGATCGCAAGATGAGCTTCTGGTATGGCGCCCGTTCCAAGAACGAGATGTTCTACGTCGAAGACTTCGACATGCTCGATCGCGAGAACGACAACTTCGAATGGCATGTGGCCCTGTCCGAGCCGCTGCCGGAGGACAACTGGGAAGGGCCGACGGGCTTCATCCACGAAGTGCTCTACGAAAAGTACCTCAAGGATCACAAGGCGCCCGAGGACTGCGAATACTATTTGTGCGGTCCGCCCATGATGAACGCTGCGGTCATCAAGATGCTCATTGACCTTGGCGTGGAACGCGACGATATTCTGCTTGACGATTTCGGCGGCTAAGGTCGCCGAACGTCTCGGGCAGACAACGGTCGCAGCAGTAGAGGTCCGTTATGAGTGATATCGCACTGTTTGGCATCACCTTCGTGGTACTGGCCGTCACTTTTGGCGGGCTAGCCCTGGGTCTTGCTCAAAACAAGCCGCTGAAGGGAAGCTGCGGCGGCCTGTCGAATATCACGGGCGAAAAATGCGACTTCTGCGGTGCATCAAGCGCTGAGCAGTGCGATCCGGGCACCAAGAGCCCGGATCGCCAGCGCTGACAGCGCTGACAGCGCTGCGACAATTCGCCATACTCCGACGTAATCCAACGGATAAAGAAGGACGCACAGTGCGCACATCGCTCGATAAGATCCGTGCTCAGGACTACATGAGCGCGCACCTGCTCACATTCACCCCAGAGATGGACGTCCTCAACGCCATCAATCTCCTGCTCGAGCAGGGGATTTCCGGGGCGCCCGTGGTGGATCGCCTGGGCAATCTGGTGGGTATGCTGTCCGAAAAGGACTGCATGCGCGTGGCCCTGAATGCGGGCTATCACGGAGACCTGGGCGGCAAGGTGCGCGACTTCATGTCGCCGCGTGTGGTCACCATCGATGCCGACACGAGCATCCTGGAGGTCGCCCGCATGTTCATGGAATCGCCCTTCAAGCGTTATCCTGTGGTGTCGGACAATCGTCTGGTTGGCAATATCAGCCGGCACGATGTGCTGCGTGCCATCGACTCGCTGCGCGGCACGATCCCGGTATGAGGCTCACCCGTGCGCTCCGGCGCAGCGGGTGATGCGATGACGCAAGCCTTCCAGCATCCGCTGCTACGACGCTTCATCGGCCCCGATCTTTCTACCCTGCGCATCGGCAAGGACAAGCAGCTCGGCAGCTTCGGCTACGACGCCTGGGGTTACCACGCCGAATCCGTGCGCTGGGGCCTGGCGGTGGTGCGCCAGCTCTATGAGCGGTATTTCCGGGTCCAGGCTTTCGGTCTGGAGCGTGTCCCCGAGCAGGGCCGCGTCCTGATTGTGGCCAACCACTCGGGGCAGTTGCCATTCGACGGGCTGCTGTTGGGATACGCACTGCAGACCAACCCGCACGCACCGCGCTCCGCCCGGGCTCTGGTGGAGCGTTTCTTCCCGACCGTCCCCTGGCTGGGCAATCTGCTGGCAAGAGTCGGTGCCGTGATCGGCGATCCTGCCAATTGCGCACGCATGCTGCGCCAGGAGGAAGCCGTCATCGTCTTCCCGGAAGGGGCGCGCGGCGCCGGCAAGCCCTATCGTTCCCGTTATCAGTTACAGCGGTTCGGCACCGGCTTCATGCACCTCGCCATGGAATGCGATACACCGATTCTGCCGGTGGGCATCGTCGGTTGTGAGGAGAGCATGCCCTCTCTGGGCAATATAGCCCCGCTCGCTAGGATGCTGTCGGTGCCCTACATTCCCATCGCACCCCCTTTTCCCTTGCCGGCACGGGTCTCGCTGCACATCGGTGCGCCCATGCGCTTCTCCGCGGACGCGCAGGACGATGAAGCCGCCGTTGAGGCCCGCGTCGAGCAGGTGAAGAGCGCGATTCGTGACCTGGTCGCTCAAGGCTTGGATGCGCGCGGCGACCGGATGTTCTGACCATGGCACACCACGACCCCAATGCTCGCACCGTTCTAGTGACCGGCGCGGCTGGTTCTCTGGCGCAGCGCGTCATCAGCCGGCTGTACTGGAAGTACCAGGTCATTGCCGTAGATTTCCGTCGCCGCGTGGAGACCGACGCGGATATTCCGAGCTATCTTGTGGATATGCAGAAGCGCGGCTTCGAGGACATCTTCCGTCGACACAAGATCGATGCCGTACTCCATCTGGGACGCATCTTCGCGCATGAATCCACCCGTCTGCGTCGCTACAACGCCAATGTATTGGGTTCGCGCCGACTGCTAGAACTTTCACGCAAGTACGGTGTGGACCAGGTCCTGATCCATTCCACCTATTTTGTTTACGGCGCGAGTCCGTATAACCCGGCACTGCTGACTGAGGATGCCCCGCTGAAGGCAAGCGAGGTCACACAGGATCTCGTGGATGCGGTGGAGCTGGAAAGCCTGGCCCAGATCTGGCTGTGGAAGCACCCGGAGCTCAACCTCACCATCCTGAGGCCCTGCAACATACTCGGGCCTGGCGTGCGCAACAGCATGTCGTTATTGCTGTCGCGGCGCGTGGCCCCGGTATTGCTCGGCTATTCGCCGATGATGCAGTTCCTGCACGTCGACGACATGGCGGACGCCGTCGTTGCCGCCTTCGAAAGGAATGCGCGTGGGGTCTACAACGTCGCCCCGGCCGACTACATCCCGTATCAGGAGGCCGTGCGTCAGGCGGGCTGCCAGCGCCTGCCCGTGCTGTCCGTGCCGCCGGCGCTGCCGCGCATGGTCAGCTACGCGCTGAACTGGGGGGCTTTCTTTCCGCCCTATCTGATCAACTACTTTAAGTATCCTGTGATTCTCGACGGATCGCTGTTTGCGGACACCTTTGATTGGAAGCCGACGCGGGGTCTGCGTGACATTCTCGAGCACTATCGTGCTGCCAAGTTGCGGGGGAATTGACGGCAACTATGGCACTCGCGCCTAGACTTCATTGGCGCGATCACGACACACACCGTATGTTGAAAGAAATACCAACAAGGAGTCCGCATGGATATCGATATCGGAATCAGTGAAGACAAGCGTGTTGCTATCGCCCAAGGCCTGTGCCGGCTGCTGGCGGATGAGTACACCCTTTATCTCAAGACCCACAACTTCCACTGGAACGTGACGGGGCCGATGTTCACGACGCTCCACCAGATGTTTGAGGAGCACTACACCGAGGCTGCAACGGCGGTGGATGATGTCGCCGAGCGCATCCGCACACTGGGCGAGCGCGCACCAGGCAGCTATCAGGAATTTTCCGCACTGGCGACAGTGAAGGAAGAAACCCAGCAGATCGAAGCCACCGAAATGGTGCGTCAGCTCGTCAAGGACCATGAGACGGTCGCCAAGGTTGCGCGCGACGTCTTCAAGGCGGCCGACGAGGCGGCCGACGAGTCCTCCGCGGACTTGCTGACACAGCGCATGCAGTTGCACGAGAAAACCGCGTGGATGTTACGCAGTCTGCTCGACTAGCCACCTCCGGCGTGCCGGAGCGAGCTCCCGTCCTGCGCGTCCGTAAGTTGAGTGTCTGCTACGGCACGCGGCGCGCGATCCGCCGCAGCCGCGGAGTGACAGCGGTCAACGCCGTCAGCTTCGATATTGCCGCTGGCGAGACCGTGGGTCTCGTCGGCGAATCCGGCTGCGGCAAGTCGTCTCTGGCGCGCGTGCTGGCTGGGCTGCGGCAACCGCAACAGGGCTACTTGGCCGTCAACGGCAAGCCAATGCAAGGGCCACGTGATTGGCGGCAGGCCAGACGCTCTGTGCAAATGGTGTTCCAGGACCCGGCCGCCAGTCTCGACCCGCGCATGCGGGTACGGACACTGCTCGAGCAGCCGTTGCGCGCCTTGTGTCCGCAATGGGACGCATCGCAGCGTGCAGACAAGATTGATGCTGCCTTGTTCGCGGTTGGCCTGGGAAGCGCTTACGGCGACCGTTATGCGCACAGTCTTTCGGGCGGACAGGCCCAGCGTGTGGCGATCGCCCGCGCGATCGTGGTCGAGCCTGATCTCCTGATTTGCGACGAACCGCTGTCCGCCCTGGATGTGTCGGTACAGGCGCAGATCATCAATCTGCTGCGCGATATCCAGCGGCGCACGGGCATGGCCATGCTGCTGATTGCGCACGACCTGGCGGTTGTGCGCCAACTCTGCGATCGCGTCTACGTCATGTATCTCGGCGAGTTTTTGGAGCAGGGGCGCGCCGAAGACGTGTTGCTCCGCCCCGCGCATCCCTACACGCGGGCCTTGCTGTCGTGCGTCCCGCAATTGGAGCCGACAGGGCAGGCGCCCATCCTGCTGGAGGGGGAATTGCCAGACCCCGGCGAACGGCCCTCGGGGTGCGTGTTCCGCACGCGCTGCCCGATGGTGGATGACATCTGCGCACGCAGTACGCCGGATTGGCATCGCCAGCCGCACGGTGGCTACTCCGCCTGTCATTTCGCGGCACATCAGGCCAGCCCGATGATCGCCCGCGCGCTGCGCTAGGCGCTATCCGCCATCGCGTTGCTGGTGTGCGGGCCTTCTCAGGGCTTCCGGCAGTTAGGCGAGCGCCCGGCAGCGCGTGCCTGGCGGTAGATCGGCATCACCTCGTCCAGCCGGCTACGCAGGTTTTCGATGCGTGACTGGTCCGATGGATGGGTGGAGAGAAATTCGGGTGGGGCATTGCCTTTCTTTGCCTTGGCCATGTTGACCCACAAGGCGGGCGCCGCGGACGGATCGAAGCCCGCTTCGGCCATGTAACGCAGGCCAAGTACGTCGGCCTCGCTCTCGTCGGCACGTCCGTAGGGCATCAGCAGCAGAACCTGGGCGCCCATGCCGATCATCTGCGGGCTGACTCCGGTGGCGCTGGATACCACGGATGCCCCGAGCTGTGCCGCTAGCTGATTGGATACGCGGGCGGCAGAGTGATTGGCCAGCACGTGAGCGATCTCGTGGCCGACCACGGCAGCTAGCTGGTGCTGGTTGTCCGCGACCTCGATCAGCCCCGTGTAGACGCCGATTTTGCCGCCGGGCAGGGCAAAGGCATTGATGGCATCCGACTCGAAGGTGCGCACTTCCCAGGACTGCTCAGGCGCAATCACCTGGGTCAAGGCGCGCGATACGCATTCCACATAGCGCGCGGCGGGCGTGTTGCGCGCGACCGGGGTTTCCTCCTTCATCTGCGAGAAGGCCTGAGCACCCATCTTTTCCATCTCCTCGCTGGAGACCAGGATAAGCTGGGTGCGACCCGTGGGGCTGGTCGCGCAGGCAGCAAGCAAGGCGCTGCCAATGAGTGCCGCAAAAAAAGCCGTGAATTGAGTGCGCATAAACTTCGTTCGCTCCGTAACCTGTGCCAATATTATCGGTCGAGCCTGTAGGCTGAATGAATGGCAAGCACTGCGCTGCACCGACCGGTCGGACAACGTCTTGACGACACGATCCGGGATTGGACGCAATGAAGGTGGATCCTCAGCGTGAACGGCGCCGCAGCGGGCGGTCCACGCTGCGCGCGGATGTCGCCATTCTTCTCAGCCTGAATGCCCTCGCGCTGCTCAGCTTCGCACTGTGGCATGTCTGGCACCTGGATCGATACCTGCAGGATCGGGCCGCCTTCGAACGCTTGGCTGTCCAACGCGAGGTGCTCACCGGCTATGTGCCCGGGCGCATGACGGCGGCACGGCGCGAAGCCGCCCGCGCCGACCCGGTTCCCGCGTTCCGTGTCCATGTGCGCGATGCGGAGCGTCTGCTGGAGCAATGGTCCGAAGTGGTCCGGCGTGATAGTACCGACCCCGCATTACGCACCCAGACCGAAGCCTTCCTCGCGGCCACCGGGCGTCATATGGGGCAGTGGCGCAATGCGCTCGACACGGAACGTTTCCGGGTTTTCGGCATCGTGGTGCTCTTCCTTGCGGGTTTTCTCAGTCTCCAGCTCTATGCCTACCGCGCTTTCCAGCGGCAAGTGGCGCGGCCACTGGCACAGCTCGCCGAACGCGCGGACCGACTGGCATCCGGGCTGCCTGATCAGCGCGTGCTGTCCGCCCACGCCCGGCGCGAGTTGCATGTCATTGGCCGCGCACTGGACGGCGTGGCAGAGCGCGATCATCAGCTTTCCGAGCTGCTGCACACGGATGAGGCGACCGGTCTCCCCAATCGCCGTGCCGGTCGGCAACAGTTGGGCCTCTGGGTGCGCAACAACGCCAGCGGCGCCGTCATCATGCTGCGCATCATCAATCTCAGTGGCATCCGCGCGGTGTACGGGGAGGCGCACGCCAACGCAGTGCTGTACCGCTATTCGCGCGCGGTCTACGACGCAGCCGCGCAATGGGCGGATTGCATCGCCCTGTACAGCGAGGATGTGTTGATGCTGCTGGTGCCCAGTGGTGCCAAGGGGGCCGAGGCCGCTCTGTCGGAGATCGTCGACGAGCTGATGCGCACCCAGCTCGACGAGCAGGAATCCTTCGAACGACTGGCGCGCCCGGAACTCGCGGCCTCCATCGCGCTGTTCCCCGTGCACGGCGATACCGTCGACAGCGCGCTCGGCCAGGCCACTGCCGCCCTGGACGCGGCCACCGCACGCGGTGCGGGGGCCATTGAACGCGCCAGCGAGGCGGGGGCAGGTGCCTTGCGAAGTCGCCTGCTGCGGAATCAGGCGATTCGCAAGAAGCTCGAGAGTGAAGATCTGGTGCTCTGGTTCATGCCCGTCGTGGACGTCAGCACGGATCCGCCGCGGACCTGCCACATCGAAGCGCTGATGCGCATGCGCGACGAGCATGGTGAGGTCCGGCCGCTACCCCATGAACTCATGGAGGGGCTGCTCAGTACGCCAGAGCTCTTGCTGCCCGCGTCCGAGCGTTGTTTCCGCTACGCCTGCGATGTCGTGCACGCGCTGCACCAGGAGGGGTATCCCCTCAACATGGCCTTCAATCTTTCGGCCTCCGAATTGCGCGACGAGCATCTGGCGCGGCTGGCGCAGATCTTTACGGAGTCCCAGGTGCCCTTTGGTGCCCTGACGCTGGAGATCACCGAGCGCGCTGCCCTGCGTGGCTTCGAGAAGCTGGTGCCGCGACTGCAGAACATGCGCGAGCGCGGCGTGCGCGTGATGCTGGACGACTTCGGGACCGGTTTTTCCTCGATGTCCCATCTGGTGGAGCTGCCCATCGACGGCCTCAAGATCGACCGGACCTTCGTGCGCGAACTGGAGACCGACAGCCGTTCGCGCGAGATCGTCGCGGCGACCGCCGCCCTGGCGCGTGTGCTGCACCTGGAGGTGATTGTCGAGGGGGTGGAAACCCCCGGTCAGCGCGATCTGCTGCGAGAACTGGGCTGCAATCTGCACCAAGGTTTCCTTTACAGCCGGGCGATCTCGGCGGAGCAGCTACGCAACTGGCTGAACGGGGAACGCGGCGATGCCCAGGCCTCGTCTCTGTCGCAACCGGTGTGATCGGCCCCTAAGGTTCCAGCCGCTCAATGTGCCACGCGCCATCGGTCCATCGGTAGCAGAGGCGGTCGTGGGCGCGGCCATGCCGTCCCTGCCAGAACTCCACCACCGTCGGTCGCAGGCAGTAGCCACCCCAGTGGTCCGGGCACTCGATACCTTCGGCGCGGGCACGCTCTTCCGCGGCCCGCATGCGTTCGTCGAGTTCGTCACGTGATGCCACCGGCTGCGATTGGCGCGATACCGCGGCGGACACCTGGGATTCGAAAGGGCGACTCTTGAAGTAGGCCTCGCTCATCGCGCGTGGCAGCTGTTCAACGCGGCCCTCGATGCGGACCTGCCGCTCCAGCCTGTCCCACCAGAACACCAGCGCGGCGTGGGGATTCTCCTGCAGTTCCCGGCCCTTGTGCGACTGGTAGTTGCTGTAGAACACCGGTCCGCCATCGTGCTGTCCCTTGTACAGCACGATCCGCGCCGATGGCACGCCCTGGGCGGAGGCCGTTGCCAACGTCATGGCGGTAGGCTCGATCATGCCCGCCTCGCGCGCGGCCGCGATCCAATGTTCGAGCTGCTGCATCGGGTCGCGATCCAGGTCGGAGGCATCCAGCGGCGGGTTGCGGGTGTATTGCGCCATCTCGCTTTCCATGTGCTTGGGCGCCGCATTCTAGAGGCCCCCGAGCCTCGCTACACTGAGGCACGTCATGTCCAAGTTTCCCACCATGTCCTCTTCGCGATTCAACGATGTGGAAACCGCCGTCGATGCCATCCTGGAACACTTGGGGTCGCGCATCGTGCTCGGTACGCCACTCGGCATCGGCAAGCCCAACGCCCTGCTCGACGCCCTCTACGCGCGCGCCCAGAAGGACGCCACGCTATCGCTGGACATCATCACGGCACTGTCGCTCAATCCGCCGCGCGGTAGCAGCGCCCTGGAGTCGCGCTTTCTGGCGCCGGTCATCGAGCGCGTCTGGGGCGACTATCCCGAAATGCGCTGGCTGCGCGACTTCGAAGCCAACCAGTTGCCGAGCAATGTGCGGGTCATCGAGTTCTACGTGCCGTCGGGCGCGCGTCTGAAGCATCCGCAGGCGCAGCAGGACTACATCAGCAGCAACTACACCCATGTTGCCCGCGACATGGTCAGCCGCGGCGTCAATCTGCTGGTGCAGGCGGTGGCGGTGCGCGACGAGGGTGGGGCGCCGTGCTACAGCCTGGCCGGCAACCCGGATGTCTCGCTGCAGTTGCTGCCCATGCTGCAATCAGTGGACTGGCCCTGGATGGCGGTGGGCATGGTCAACCGTGGCCTGCCCTGGATGGGCAATGACGCCCGCGTGGACGACAGCGTCTTCGACGCGCTCATTGACGACGGCGGGCCCGGGCACCGGCCCTTCGCGGTCCCGCACGAGCCGGTGGACGACAGCGCCTGGGCCGTGGGCCTGCGCGCCGCCAGCCTGGTGCGCGACGGTGGCACGCTGCAGGTAGGCATCGGCAGTCTTGGCGATGCCTGTTGCCACGCCCTGCGTCTACGCGACCGGCAGCCGGAAGCCTTCGCCAAGGTCATCGCAGAGCTCGGCGGGAACGCTGTGGCACAGGCGGTGGGCGGATGCGGTGGCTTCACCGAGGGGCTGTATGTGGCCAGCGAGCTCATCTCGAATCCGCTGTTCTCGCTCTTCGAGGACGGCATCGTGCGACGCGAGGTCTTCGACGACATCGATATTCAGCGCTGGGCCGCGGCAGGCCTGCTGGCCCAGGATGGCCGTGGTCTGTTCGAGCGGCTGCATGCCGAAGACGGTCTGCCGCGACTGAACCGCGGTCTGCTCGCGGCCATGCAGCGCCACGGCCTGGCGCACCCCGGGCTGCAGCGCGATGGCCAGCAGCTGCGCCTGCCGGATGGCGACACCTGCGCCAATGATCTGTCCGACCCCGCGGTGCGGGCCGCGCTGGATGCCCAGGCGCAAGGAGAAGGGCTGCGTGGCGGCATCGCCATGCACGGTGCCTTCTTCATCGGGCCGGGCGATTTCTATCAACGGCTGCACCGATTGCCGGAAGCCGATCGCGCGCGCATCAATATGACGTCGGTGGCCGAGGTCAATCGTGTCTACACCGATTACCGGCTGGAACGGCTGCAACGCCGGCACCCCCGCTTCATCAACCTGACCATGAAGGCCACGCTGCTCGGGGCGGCGGTCTCGGATCAGCTATCCGACGGCAAGGTCGTGTCCGGTGTCGGCGGCCAGTTCGATTTCGTCAGCATCGCCCATCAATTGCCGGAAGGCCGATCCGTGCTGTGCCTGCGCGCCAGCCGCGGTGGCGGCGCGCAGCCCGAATCCAACATCGTCTGGGAGTACCCGCACACCACAGTGCCGCGGCATATGCGTGACATCATCGTCACCGAATACGGTGTTGCGGATCTGCGCGGCAAGACAGACCGCGAATGCATTGAGGCGATGCTCGCCATTGCCGACAGCCGGTGCCAGCCGGCGCTGATCGAGGCCGCCAAATCGGCGGGCAAGCTCCCGTCCGATTACGTGCTGCCGGACTCCGCCCGCCACAACACCCCGGAGGGCATCGCGCGCGTGCTGGCACCGCTGCACGAAGCCGAGTATCTGCCAAGACTGCCCTTCGGTTGCGATCTGAACGCCGATGAGCTGGCGCTGGCGGGTCGCCTGAAGCATCTGAAGGCGGCGGCTGGCACGTGGTCCGGTCGCTGGCAGCTGCTGCGCGCATTGCTGCGCCCGGCGGCCGTCGATGAGCCCGAGGTGGCCAAGGCGTTGCGTCACATGCGGCTGGATGGAGCGGAGGCGCCACGCAAGCTGCAACGGCTGGTGCGCGCCGCCTACGCGCTGCACTGAAGCACGTTCAGGGTTTGCCGTCGTCGGTGCTGAGTGCCTCCCGGGCACGGAAGCCCGCGCCGGCGAGCGCCTGCATCATGGCCGCGCCGTTGGCGCCGCCGGCGCGCACCCGGACCACAACCCGTTGGCTGTTGGGGCTGCTGGCCACGGCTTCCACGCCTTCCAGGCGCCCCAGGGCATGGCGCGCCATATGCGGGCAGACCGGGCAGTTCATGCCGGACACCACAAAGACATGCTCCTCAATGGCCGTATTCGGCGCCTCCTCTACCGCGGCTGCGCCGGTGAGCAGCGAAGCGACGAGTTGCAGAGCGACATGCGGTGGGATCATGGTGATCAGAAGATATCGCCGTCCAGGCCCGCGGCCATGTACAGGCCCAGTTCCCGGCATTGGTCCAGAAAGGCGTCCTGGAAGCTGCCACGACAGACGAGCGGGTCCTGTACCGCCTTCCAGCGCAGGCCTGTGACGATGGTTTCCACCGCGCGGCAGGTGCCTGTGCCGTCATTGCCGGCACGGACATAGAGGGCATAGGGACGCCCCTGGGTCGCTTCCAGGCAGGGGTAGTAGATGCGGTCGAAGAAATCCTTCAGCGCGCCGCTCATATAGCCCAGGTTCTCGGTGGTACCGAGCAGGATGCCGTCGGCATTCAGCACGTCTTCCGGTGTGGCCTCCAGCGGCGGGACATGGCGGGCAGCCACATGCTCGATGTCCTCGTGCGCGGCGCCCTGCTGCACCGCCTCCAGCATGCGCTGCGTGTTGGGCGAGGGCGCATGGGCCACGATCAGCAATTGTTTGGTGTCGGACATGCCCGCAGCCTCACGCGCGGGCTGGCTGCTGTCAATCGGCATCCTCGGGCAGTGGAAAGGCCGCCGGAATGGCGTGGCTCGCAGGGGCGCGCAGGCAGTGCGCGAAGCAGCGGGAGGCCTCCGTGGCCTCGGTGTTCACCTCCACCATGGTGGCGCCTGCGTGCAGGGCGTGCTCGATGAAGCCCGCTGCCGGCCACACCATGGCCGAGGTGCCAATGGCCACGAAGAGCGCCGCCTGCTGCACAGCGCGTCCTGCCGCTTCGAAGGCGTGGCGGTCCACCGGGTCGCCAAACCAGGTGATGTCCGGGCGCATGGGCTGCCCGCAATGCGGGCAATGACGCTGGCGATATGGGCCCGTACTGACATCCTCCATGGCACCGTGCTGGCGGCAGCGCATCCGCCACAGGCTGCCGTGCAGCTCGATCACCCCTTCGCTGCCGGCGCGGGCGTGCAGGCCATCGGTGTTCTGCGTGACCACAGTGATGCCCGCGTGACGCCGCTGCCAGGCGGCGATATGCCGGTGCGCCGGATTGGGATGGCAGCTTGCGACGTGGCGCCGGCGGGTTTCATGAAAGGCGAGCACGGTCTCCGGGTCGCTCTGAAAAGCCGCTTCCGATGCGACCTCTTCGGGTCGGTACTGCGCCCAGATGCCACCGTAGCCGCGGTAGGTCGGAACGCCCGATTCGGCCGAGACGCCGGCGCCGGTGAAGAACACGACGCGGTCGTAGTCGTGCAGTGCGAAGGATGTCATGTCGGCCATTTCAACAGATCGCGCGGCAAGCCTCGCAGAGGCGCCATCGGGCTGTCATCGATGGCGCCGAGGTTGATGCCGTTCAGCGCGTATCACTCGCCGGCGGCTCGGCCTCCGCGGTCGTCACGGCTTCGACACCAACCCCGTGGCGATAGACGTTTTCGGCACCCAGCCAACCGGTCACGCTGGCGCTGGCCGTGCCCAGCCAGCAGCACGTCAGCAAAGCCCACCCGACCCGCTTCGGGTGATGCTTCTGCCACAGCGCCGGTGCCATGGTGAACACGGCAGCGGTACCCCATCCCCAGTACTGGTGAACGCGTACAGCACGTTCAGCGGCGGCATCCATCGCCTCGGTGAGATAGGCGTGCATGCCGGTGCCGATGGAGGCCCACAGCGCGGCAATGCCGATGCCCAGGGTCCACTTCGTAGCCTGTACGGCGCCAGCGGCGAAGGCGCGGTCCGAGGCAGCGCGGGCGAGGCTGAGCAGCAGGGTCGCGGTGATCGGCAGTGCCAGCGCGAAGTGCACGGTCATGGGATGCCAGTTGGGCAGGATGCTGATCATGGTGGTCGGCGGTCGCGGTTCGGAAGCTGCGTCCGGATTATGGCCGGCCTTCGGATTCCGGCGCGCCAGCGTGCAACGCGGATGGCATGCATCGGTGAGCAGACTGGGCTCGGCATCCAGGCCGCGCGTGACGGGTGGTGCAACTAGCTGCCCAGGCCGCGCAAACGGTATCCTTCGCGGCCCCGCGATACGCCCCCCTCGCTCATGCAACTGCACAACACCCAGACTGGCCGCAAGGAAGACTTTGTCCCCGCCGATCCCGAGCGCGTGACGATGTATGTCTGCGGGCCGACGGTGTACTCCTTTGCGCACATCGGCAATGCACGGCCGGCGGTGGTCTTCGATGTGCTGGCACGCGTCCTGCGGCGCCGCTACGCGAAGGTGGTCTATGTGCGCAACATCACCGACATCGACGACAAGATCAACGCTGCCGCTGCGGCCGAAGGGGTCGATATTGAGGTCATCACGCAGCGCTTCGCCGCCGCCTACCACGAGGATCTGGCGGCATTGGCGGTGCAGCCGCCCGACTTCGAGCCACGGGTGACGCAGCATCTGCCCGACATCATCGCGATGATCCAGCGCCTGGTCGACAAGGGGCACGCCTACGCGGCCGAAGGCCACGTGCTGTTCAATGTGACCAGCTTTGCGGACTACGGCGCACTGTCGCATCGGGACCGTCGCGAGATGGTGGCGGGCGCGCGCGTCGAGGTTGCACCCTACAAGAAGGATCCGGCGGATTTCGTGCTATGGAAGCCGTCCGCGCCGGAGCAGCCGGGTTGGGAATCGCCATGGGGGCGGGGCCGTCCCGGCTGGCATATCGAATGCTCGGCGATGTCTGCGACGCTGCTGGGCGAGACCATCGATATCCACGGTGGCGGGCACGATCTGGTCTTTCCGCACCATGAAAACGAGCGCGCCCAGAGCACCTGCGCGCATGACGCCCAGTACGTGCGCTATTGGGTGCACAACGGCTTTCTCAACGTCAACAGCGAGAAGATGAGCAAGTCGCTGGGCAATGTGCTGTTGCTGCGCGATCTGCTTGATGAAGCCCCCGGCGAGGTGGTGCGCCTGGCGCTGCTGTCCGGCCACTACCGCCAGCCGCTGGACTGGACCGATGAGACACTGCCGCGTGCGCGCAAGCAGCTCGACCGGCTCTATGGCGCGCTGCGCGATGTGGAGTCGGTGGAGGCGGCCGCCGAGGATGCCCCCGAAGCCTTTGTCAGGGCGCTGGAGGATGATCTGAACACCGCCGCCGCCCTGGCCGAGCTGTTCGAACTGGCGCGCGCCCTGAACAAGGCCGACGACGACGCCGAGCGCGCCCGGCTGAAGGGGCAGCTGCTGGCGGCCAGTGATCTGATCGGGCTGCTGCAGTCCACCCCCGCGCAGTGGTTCTCCGGCAGTGACGCCGACGGCGTCAGCGCGGAGCAGGTGGAGGCCCTGATCGCGGCCCGCGCCGAGGCGCGTCGTCAGAAGGATTTCGCCGAGGCCGACCGTATCCGCGACGAGCTGACCGCGCTGGGCGTGACCATCGAGGACTCAGCCCAGGGCACCCGCTGGCGTATGGCCGGCTGACGCATCGAGCAGCGCCTCCAGCCGTTGCCGGCTGTCCGCGTCGGCCGGAATGAAGGTTTCGATGCGCAGTTCTTCCGCGGTGGCGCTGCTTGGGCTGCCGAAACGCGCAATCAGGCTGAGCAGGCGCAGTTCGCTGCCACCGATCTCCAGCACCAGGGGTAGCATGGCCGGCATCGGCGCGCCGTCAACCTGCATGCCGGGAACGTCCACCTCACAGGCGTGGCGCGCCAGCAGCGCGTCCAATGTGGCGCTGCCGGCCTCGGCCGCGTCGTCGCTGAGCTGACGCCAGATCCACGGGGCGATCTCCGACCAGTTGCGACAGCAGCGCCGCAGGCCCTCGGGTTGCCAGATCCATTGCATCAGATTGCGCGGCCCGGCGGCGGCTCCTCCCGCGAGCTCCGGGTCGAGGGCAGCGAACAAGCGGTGCATGGGCGTATTGGCCTGATACAGATTCCAGTGCCGGTCCGCCGCCAGCGCCGGATTGGGCGCCGTGTGGTCGAGCAGCAGTTGCACTGCGTCGCGCAGCGCAGCCATGTCCGCGCTGTCCAGCGCGTCGGCGCGAAAGCGCGGAGCAAAGCCCGCCGCCTCCAGCAGGTGATTGCGCCGACGCAGCGACAGATGCAGGGCCTGTGCAAGACGCAGCACCATGGCCTGGCTGGGGCGGACGTGGCCGCTTTCCAGGCGGCTGATGTGGCGCTGCGAGGTGCGCGCCTCCAGGGCCAGACGCAACTGGGGAAGCCCAGCGCGGGTGCGTTCGTGGCGCAGCGCATCGGCAAAGGTCATGGTCTGGCGCGTCGCCCAAAAAGCCGGAGATGGCCCAAGCATCGCCCAAGGGCGGGCTGAAGGCTATGACCTGACAGGACATTGCCACCATGATGCGTGCGGGAAAGACTGCCCGTTCACTCCCGATGAGGCGCACCCGCCATGTCGCAATCCTCCTCCGCTTCCTTCCTGTCCGACCTGGTCTGCTACACCGGCTTCTCGCTTATCCTCTGCCACGAACTCGACGCCGTCCTGCACGCGGAATGGCGGGTATTGCCGGTGACCAGCTTTCTGCCGGAATCGGTTGCCTATCCGGTCTTCGTGCTGATGCATGTGCCGATGTTTGTGTTGCTGTTCTTCGGCATCGCGGCGACTTCGGAGCAGGTGCGTCGCTACACCAAGGTCGGCGTCAGCGCCTTTCTGGTGGTGCACGCCGGCTTGCACGCCGCTTTCCAGGGGCATCCGCACTATCACTTCGCCGGCTGGCTCTCGAACGGCCTCATCGGCGGTGCTGCGCTCTGCGGTCTGCTCTACCTCGCGCTGATCTGGCGGCAGCGGCGGGTGCAGGCCATGGGCGCTTAGAGCCGCAGTGGTGGGACACCGCGTCGTGCCCGAAGCCAGTTCATCGCGCGCAGTACGCTGGAATAACTGACGATGCGGCGCTCCAACCGGAATTTGCCCGGAAAGTCGAGCAGCATGAGACCGATGAACAGGGTGATCAGCCCCTGCCCGGGCAGCACGAGCATGGCGATGCCCGCGGCGATGAGTACCGCGCCCACCACATTCTTGAGCAGCGCATAGGCCAGACGCAGCAGCAGCGGCCACTGCTGCCGCGGGCGTTCGGGACGCCGGCTGTGGGCGAAGTAGTCGTGCGGGATGCGCACGACGACCCAAGGCACCACGATCAGGGAGCCGACGAACATCAGCACGGAGGCCGCGGCCAGCCACCAGAGCAGGGTGGAGTGGGTATCCGCCCAGGCAACGAGCCACTCAACCATCATGGTGCTTGTCGCGGCTCGCAGGCCTTTGTGGTGATGAGGCCGAGTGCTTTGGCATGAAGGGCGTGTCGTGCATGCGCGGCAGTATGCCGCGCCAGAGATTAGGCTTGGCTTGATCACCGCCTGCGCCGCTGGTGTCCCACCATGCGAAGGCGAGCCAATTCATCGGGGAACAGGAGAGTGCATGACGCGCGACGTGACCGCCTGGGACCGCAATTTCCGCACGGTTCTGCTGCTCGCCACCTTGGTTTTCGGTGCCCTTGACTACTGGTATGCCGGCGCGCAGGGCTGGCTTCGCTCCGGCTTTGTTGTGTGCGTGGCCGGCTGTGTGGGCTACTTCACTAATTTCCTGGCCATCAAGATGCTGTTCCAGCCCAAGCGCGGTCAGGTGCTGGGCTGGCGCGGCCTGGTGCCGAAGAATCAGGCCAATATCGCGCGCAGTCTGGGCGAAAGCGTGCAGCAGCAATTGCTCTCGCCAGACATCGTGCTCGCCTATATCTCCGAGAAGCGCCTGATCGAAGTCAGTACGCAGGCGCTGGCGGACTGGGTGGATGCCAATCTGCAGAAGCCCGAGGTCCGGCGCGAAATCACGGCCCTGCTGGTGCGCCTGATGAACGAGCGCGGCCCGGAGTTGCTCACCGCTTCCTTTGATCTGGGCGAGGAAGCCGCGAAAGGGCTGGCGCGCAATCCGCAGGCGGTGGAGGCCTACTGGCAACGCATCCGTGCCGCGCTCAGCGAATTTGCCGAAGACAGCGAGAACCGCGAAATGGTGGCGCGGGTCATCCGCCAGATGCTCAGCGAACGGCTGCCCCATATCGCCACCTGGGTCGATCACGCCATCGAGCACTATCTGCATCAGCATCGCGGCGTCGGCCGCATCGGTCTCGGCCTGAAGAATCTGCTGTCGCTGGACGAAGAGGCCATCGAGAGCTGGCTTAAGCGCTTCGTCGAGGATCAGAGCCTGGCAACCGAGGGCTTGCGGTTGCTCGACGCCATCATGGCCTCGGTGCAGCTCGATCTCGCGTCCGAGGAAAAGCAGGCCCAGTTGCAGGCGGAATTGGAAAGCTGGATCGAAACGGTCAGCAATCTTTCGCGCCGTCACCTGCTGCCAGCGATGACCAGTCAGATCGGCGACTACCTCAACACGGCGGAGAACTGGCAGCAGATCGAAGACGTGCTCATCCGCATCCTGCAGTGGCTCAAGGCGCGCGCGCTGCTGATGCTGGATTCGCCCATCGGCCGCACCTACGTCCGCGCCGCCATCGAACGCGCGGTGCAGCAGCTCAATGTCACCGAGCTGGTGGAGCAGCAGGTCATGAAGCTCGACACCGACGAGCTCGAGAAGATGGTGCTCGACAATACCGGCGGCAATCTCACCATCATCCAGGTGCTGGGGGGCTGTCTCGGACTCATTGCCGGTGCTGTGCAGGTGCACATCCTGTTCGCCGTGCCCATCGGCCTCGGCGTCCTCGTTGTCTGGCTGGCGTACCGCATCAACGAATACCGCATGGACCGGCTGGAGTCGCGACGCGACGCGGCCTCGACGCGCTAGCGCGGCACCGTTGCCTCGTCCGCGCACAGCGGCGCGTGGCGAAAACAGTGCACGAGGTGGTCGTTGATCAGGCCGGCGGCCTGCAGATAGGCATAGACGATCGTGCTGCCTACAAAGCGGAAGCCGCGTTGCTTGAGGGCCTTGCTGATGCGGTCCGACAGCGCGGTCTGTGCGGGCACCTCCGCCATGTGCTGCCAGTGATTGATGATGGGCTTCCCGTCCACGAAATCCCACAGAAAGGGTGACAGGCCGCCCACGGCGGCGCGCAGCTCGAGATAGGCGCGGGCATTGCCGATGGCGGCGTCGATCTTCAGGCGGTTACGTACGATGCCCGCATCGGCCATCAGGCGCGCCCGGTCGCGGTCGTCATAGCGCGCCATGCGTTCCGCATCGAAGCCATCGAAGGCGGCCCGGAAGTGATCGCGCTTGGCGAGGATGGTGCGCCACGACAGCCCTGCCTGCGCCCCTTCCAGAATCAGGAATTCGAACAGGCTGTGCTCGTCCCGCTTGGGAACGCCCCACTCGTGATCGTGGTAGGCAGTCTCGATGGCGCTGTTCAGCGCCCAGTCGCAACGCGATACATCCCCAGACATACGCTGACTCCCTGATGCCATCCATGCACCGGCCGCACACGCGGCGATGCCGGCTAGGCACGGTGAAATTGCAGGCGCTGGCCTACGGCGCGCTCCGCGACATCCCGGCCATCCCAGACCTGGATGCCGTTGACGAAAGTGGCGTCGATGTGGTGACTGAAGCTGGTGCCCTCCAGCGGCGACCAGCCGCATTTGTAGACCAGATGATCGGCGCAGACATCGGTGTGATGGTCCGGGTTGACCAGCACGAGGTCGGCAAAGGCGCCTTCGCGGATATGGCCGCGGTCCACGATGCCGAAGCGGGCGGCCGGGGCGTGGCTCGCGCGGGCGACCGCGGTGGGCAGATCCATCACCCCCTCGCGCACCAGCTCAAGGATGACAAGCAGGGCGTGTTGCGCCATCGGCAGACCGGCGGCGGCCTTGCGATAGGGCTGGATCTTTTCCTCCAGGGTATGCGGTGCGTGACCGGTGGCGACGATGTCAATGCGGCCGTCGGCCAGGGCTGCGCGCAACGCGCTGCGATCGGCTTCGGTCTTGATGGCCGGGTTGCATTTGATGCGCGCCCCTTGGGCCTCGTAGTCCTGGTCGCTGAACCAGAGGTGGTGTACGCAGACCTCGGCCGTGATCTGCTTGCCCTCCACGGGGCCTGCGGCGAAGAGGTCGAGCTCTCGCGCGGTGCTGAGATGCAGCACATGCAGTCGGCTGCCGTGGCTGCGCGCCAAGGCCATCGCCTGCTCGGTGGCCTTGTAGCAGGCCTGTGCCGAACGGATCAGCGGATGCGCGTCGAAGGGGATGTCCTCGCCGTAGCGCTGCACAAAGTGCGCCTCGTGCTGCTGGATGGTAGGTCCGTGTTCGCAATGGGTGGCGATGACGCCGCCGTAGTGGGCGAACAGGGCCTCCAGGGCAGCGGGGTCGTCGATCACCATGCCGCTCGTCGACGGCCCCATGAAGGCCATGACGCCGCAGGCCTCGTCGGGCGCCAGCGCCTTGATCTCCTCGGTGTTGTCGTTGTCGGCGCCGAGGTAGAAGGCGTAGTTGGCGCGCGCCCGGCCGCTTGCGCGGTCGTACTTGTCCGCCAGCGCCGCGCGGTCGGTGGCATGCGGAACGGTGTTGGGCAGATCCATGAAGCTGGTGACACCGCCCGCCACGGCGGCGGCCGATTCGGTGATCAGATTGCCCTTGTGGGTCATGCCCGGCTCGCGGAAATGCACCTGATCGTCGATCATGCCGGGCAACAGCAGGCGTCCGTGGGCGTCGATCTCCCGGTTGACGCCTTCGCTGCCCAGCGCACCGCCCACACGCGCGATGCGTTCGCCATCGATCAGGACATCGCCTTCCTGAATGCGTCCATCAGTGACGATACGGGCATTGCGGATCAAGCTCTTCATGCGCCTCTCCCCAGGCCATGCGCATCACGGTGCAAGCCACTGTCCGGACCACTGCGCGCCTTGACGCGTCCATCGGGCCCGGCGATGACCCGCCGCGGCAAGATAGAGCCATTCCAGTTGCGTGATCTGCACCACGACTGCGCGAAACTGCGCGTAGCCAGCATCTGTTGCGCCAGGGGGTACGTCAACCTCACTGCCGGGCAGATAGGCATCCGGGGCATGCAAGAGCGTCCCTGGGCCGGGTTGCATGCGATAGCAGGTGCGGCTCATGGGGCGGGATTCAGCCCACGCCTGCTCGGTCAAGGCGTCACTGGCGTGCAACTGGGCCTCGCCCTTGATGCGGAGCTGCAATTTGGCGCGGGCGTCATAGGCGTGGAGCGCGACTGTGGGCTGCGCCTCCATTTCCGCGACCTTCTCGGCGCGCGCATCGGTATGGAAACGCAGGGTGGCGCCCTGCGGGTCCACCGCGCGCAGGATGACGGAGCGCAGCTGCGGTGTGCCATCGCGGCCCAGCGTGGCGACCTGGATGGTATGGAAGCCGTGACGCCGATCATTGACGCCGCGCACCAGCAGTTGCCAGGCGTGCGCCCAGCTCGCATCCAGATCGTTGTAGAACGAAGCTTCCACGACCCACTCTTGGTTGAAGACGGGCCGTAGTCTAGAACGATGTTGCAAGTCGTCTGGTTCAAGCGCGACCTCCGTGTCGAAGACCACGCTCCGCTTACACGGGCTGCGTCCTGCGGGCCGGTGCTGCCGCTCTATGTCGTGGAGCCCGAGCTCTGGCGCCAGCCCGATATGTCGGCACGGCACTGGTCCTTCATCGTCGACTGCCTGCGCAGCCTGGATCATGCGCTGCAGCAGCGCGGCCAGGGGCTCGTGGTGCATCGTGGCGATATCGTCTCCGTGCTCGGCGATCTGCATCGCGCGTGGGGTCGCTTCGCGCTGTGGAGCCATCAGGAAACCGGCAACGGCTGGACCTTCGCGCGGGATCGCGCGGTCGCGGCCTGGTGTCGGGACCACGCAGTTCCCTGGACCGAATGCCCCCTCCACGGCGTGCAGCGTGGGCTCACGCAGCGCACGGGCTGGTCGCGCGCCTGGGAAGCGCAGATGGCGCAAACGATCTCCACGCCGCCAGCGCAGCTCCCTGTGGTGGTCGCTACACCCGCCGAGCACACCCTGGATGCGGCGTGCGCGCAGATGCCGCCGGTGGCGCCAAATAGAGAACAGCGCGGCGGCCGCGCCCAGGCGGAAGCTTGCCTGCACAGCTTCCTCGAGACGCGCGGCCGCGACTATCACAGCAGCATGTCGAGCCCGATCAGCGCGGAGACCAGCTGTTCGCGGCTGTCGCCGCATCTGGCCTGGGGGGCGCTGTCGATGCGCGAAGTGGTACAGGCCACGCGTGCGGCGCGCAGCGCGCTGGACCCGGCGCAATGCGGTGGCCACCGTCGCGCCTTGCAGTCCTTTCTGGGGCGCCTGCACTGGCACTGCCACTTCATCCAGAAGCTGGAATCCGAGCCCCGCCTGGAATTCGACAATCTGCATTCCGCCTACGACGACCTGCGCCCCGAAGGCCACAATCCTGCGCTGCTGGAGGCGTGGCAGACGGGGCGTACGGGCTTGCCGTTCGTGGACGCCTGCATGCGCTATCTGCACAACACGGGCTGGCTGAACTTCCGCATGCGCGCCATGCTGGTTGCGGTATCGAGCTACCACCTGTGGCTGCATTGGCGCGCGCCTGCACTGTTTCTGGCGCGACAGTTCACCGACTACGAGCCCGGGATCCACTACAGCCAGATGCAGATGCAGTCGGGGACGACGGGCATCAACACGCCGCGCATCTACAACCCGGTGAAACAGGGGCGCGATCATGACCCCGACGGGCAGTTCATCCGGCAGTGGGTACCGGAACTGGCAGGCATACCCGGCGAGGCGGTGCATGAACCATGGACCTTGTCGGCGGCACTGCGCCGACGCCATGGCGCGGCAGAGTATCCGGACCCGGTCGTGGACCATCTGACAGCGGCGCGTCGGGCGCGGCAGCAGATCTGGCAGGTACGCAAGCAGGCCGGCTACCGCGAGGAGGCCGATGCCATCCAGGAACGGCATGGCAGCCGCCGCTCCGGGATGCGGCAGTGCGGCGGGCCCAGCCCGCGCAAGCGGGCCAGCGAGGCTCCGGCCACGCAGCAGGCCTTCGACTGGGGGCTGGAGTCCTAGGGCCTGTTCACACGCAGTCGGTCATGGCCTTAGTCGGCGGGCAGGAATCGGATCTCACCGTACCAGGCCTCGGCCTTCTGGCCGGCGTTGTCACAGTCGGTCATGATCGCCACCGCCGTGATCTCATCCAGGGAACGATCGAAGTAGCGCTCGAAGTCGCGCCGGATATTGCGCCGCACTGTCTGCCAGCCATCTTCGCCGGTGGCAGGCGCGCCCGAGTTCACCGCTACCATATGGGCCTTGTCGGTGAAAGGATTCGGCCAGTCGCTGCCGATCGTCTGGCGGTTCGCCCACACATAGTTGATGGCACGCGTGCGCCAGCGCAGGAAGCTGTGTTCGTCGACCACGTAGAGCCGCGCCGGGTAGTCGTCGCCGTCCTTGCGATGCGGGTCGAGGCCTTGGTAGACCTGATCGACGCGCCAGCGCCACTCCACGATGGGCGTCTCGGTGAGATCGATGGGCGTGCGCAGGGCCAGGCCCGAGCCACTCTGGCCATTGCAGTCGGCGTGCACGGCAGGTTGGCCGTCACGTTCCACCAGCCTGTAGTCGGTGGTGCCACTGAAACTCACTGTCTCCCATTGCAGGATCTGCTGCGGCGAATAGCGCGCGGCCGTTGGCTGCGCGGTGACCACATCGTTGCCGAAGAGCAACACCAGCAATGCGAGCAGCGTGGGCATGCGCCGCGAGGGCGCACGCTGTGCCCGCTGCGGGCACGCCGACGGCGGTCGACAGGGCTTGCGTGCGGTGCGGTTGGGGTTCATTGGGTCTCCTTGACGGCGTCGTGAAGGGGCCATTGCGGCGACGCAATCGCTGAGACTCCGGAGGGGAGAAAAAGCGCCGGACCGCAATGCATCCATTCACGGTGTACGTGCCACACACCATACGTCGATGCGGCGCGCACCGGCTTTGTGCAATGCCTGGCTGAGTGCATGGCAGCTGGCGCCGGTGGTGAGCACATCGTCAACAATGGCGACATGGCGGCCTGCCACCTGCTGCGGATCGGCATCGAAGGCGCCGCGCAGGTTGCGTCGGCGTTCCTTCGCCGAGAGTTCGGTCTGGTCGGCAGTGTCGCGCAGGCGTCGGGCGGCAGCGGGTGCGGCGCGCAGCATCAGTGCGCGCCCCAAGGTATCGGCGAGCAGCTGCGCCTGATTGAAGCCGCGCTGGCGCAGTCGTGCGGGGAACAGCGGCATCGGGATCAGCAGTTCCGGTGGCGGCGCACGATGTTGCTGGAGATAGAGGGCGTGCAGCAGCGCCAGTCGCCGCGCTGCGCTGAGGTCGGCGTGGTACTTGAGGGCATGAACCCAGCGCACGATCTGTGCCTCGAAGCGCAGGGCGCACCAGGCGCCGTGCCAGGGCGGAGGGCGCCGTAGGCAGCTGGGACAGCGTTGGGCCGCGTGATCGGAAAGGACTTCGGCGCAGTGCCAGCAGGCCGGCACGTTCCAAGGCAGGGCGGCCACGCAGCCCGCGCACAGGCCGGCGCTGGATACCGGCGCGTGGCACTGCAGGCAGCGGTCTGCGCCCACCCACCAGCCCGGCCGCAGGGCGCCCCCGTCAACCATTCACCCGTTCGCAGGTTGACAGCATGGGTTGCCGCGACAAGACTGCGTGCGAGCGCCGCGCGTCTTTACCGCGGCACCCATTCAGCCATTGGCGCGCTGCGCCACAGTGGGGGAGTTTTCGCATGTCGTCCGTCACCGTCCGTCACGATTGGAGCCGCGAGCAGATCGTCGCGCTCTTCGAGCAACCCTTCAACGATCTGCTGTTCGAAGCGCAGCGCGTGCACCGCCAGTTCTTCGACGCGAACACGGTGCAGCTGTCGCAGCTCCTGTCCATCAAGACCGGCGCCTGCCCGGAGGATTGCAAGTACTGCCCGCAGTCGATCCGCTACGAGACGGGCCTGGAGCGCGAAGCCCTGATGGAGGTGGAAGACGTACTGGCGGCGGCGCGCGCGGCCAAGAAGGATGGTGCGACCCGCTTCTGCATGGGCGCGGCCTGGCGTTCGCCGAAGGATCGCGACATCCCCAAGCTCAAGGCCATGATCGGCGGCGTACGCGAGATGGGGCTGGAAACCTGCCTCACGGCGGGCATGCTGACCACGCATCAGGCCCAGGAGCTCGCCGAAGGCGGCCTGGATTATTACAACCACAATCTTGATACCTCGCCGGAGTACTACGGCGAGGTAATCACCACCCGCACCTACGACGACCGCCTGCAGACGCTGGAGGCCGTGCGCCACGCCGGCATGAAGGTCTGCTGCGGCGGCATTGTCGGCATGGGAGAGACGCGCGATGACCGCGCCGGGCTGCTCGAACAGCTCGCCCGCCTGCAGCCGCATCCGGAGTCGGTACCGATCAACAATCTGGTGCAGGTGCCCGGAACCCCGGTGGACGGTCTGCCGCCGGTGGACCCCTTCGAATTCGTACGGACCATCGCGGTAGCCCGCATTCTCATGCCCGCATCCCACGTGCGCCTCTCTGCTGGTCGCGAAGCGATGAACGACGAATTGCAGGCGCTTTGCTTCCTGGCTGGCGCCAATTCCATCTTCTACGGCGAGCGTCTGCTGACCACCGAGAATCCGCAGAACGCGCACGATCGCGCGCTGTTTGCGCGACTGGGCATCACGGCCGAGGCGGGAGCCGAGGGAGCTGTGCATACCGCCAAGACCTGCCAACCCGAGGCAGCCTGATCGGCGATGAGCGCGTCGGCTCAGCTTGACGGGCGCCTGCAGGCCGAGATCGAGGCTTTGGAGGCGCGCGCGCTACGTCGCCGCAGGCGCGTCATTGCGGGCAGTCACGGCGCCCGCATCGAAGTCGAGGGCCGGCAGTGCGCCAATTTCTGTGCCAACGACTATCTCGGCCTGGCCGCGGACCCGCGCGTTGCCGAGGCGGCGCAGCGCGCACTGCGCGACAGTGGTACCGGCAGCGGCGCCGCGGCGCTGGTGTCTGGCTACAACCATGAGCATCGCGCTCTGGAGGAAGCCCTGGCCGACTTTCTCGGCGCCGAGGCTGCGCTGCTGTTCTCGTCGGGCTGGGCGGCCAATCTGGGCGCGTTGCGTGCGCTGGTGCCGCCCGATGCGCATCTCTGTGCCGACGCCCTCAATCACGCCTCGCTGATCGACGGCGTGCGCTTGACCAAGGCGGCGTATACCCGCGTGGCGCATGCCGATACTGCGGCCTTCGAATCCGCCGTGCGCCACGCGTCTGGCCCTGCATGGATGGTCACCGACGGCGTGTTTTCGATGGACGGCGACAGCGCCCCGCTCGCCGCCCTGGCCACCATCGGGGCGAATCACGGTGCCCTGCTCTACGTAGATGACGCGCATGGCTTTGGCGTCTGCGGGCCGGAGGGCCGTGGCAGTCTGGCGGCCGCGGGTCTCTCGCACGCCGAGGTGCCGGTCTATGTCGCCACGCTGGGCAAGGCGCTGGGTGCCAGCGGGGCCTTTGTAGCCGGTTCGCGGACCTTGATCGACTATCTGGTACAGAAGGCGCGGACCTGGGTCTTTTCCACGGCGCCGCCACCGGCGATGGCGGCCGCCGCGCGCGCCGCCCTTGCGATTCTGCGCTCGGAGCCGGAGCACCTTCAGTCTCTGCACGCCAATATCGCCCACTTCCGTCGCGGCGCGGCGCAACGCGGCATTCCGCTGGGTCCACCCGAGGGAACGGCCGCGGACCACGCCATCCAGCCTTTGGTGCTGGGCGACGCCGAGCGCACCATGGCTGCCTCTGCTGCGCTGTTCGAGCGCGGCTACTGGGTGGCGGGCATTCGCCCCCCGACGGTGCCGGAGGGCACCAGTCGCCTGCGCATTACCTTGTCGGCGGCCCATCGGCACGCCGAGATCGAGGGCCTGCTCGACGCGCTGCACAGCGTGTTGCTGCAACAGGCAGCCGCAGCATGAACCGCGCTATCGCCGTTACCGGCACCGATACGGGTGTCGGCAAGACACGCATCGCCAGCGCCCTGTTGCTGGCATTGCGTGCAACGGGCGCGCAGGTCGCCGGCTACAAGCCTGTGGCCAGCGGTAGCGATGCCACCGCGGAAGGGCTGCGCAACGAGGATGCGCTGGCGCTGCAGGCTGCCTCCTCGCCGGGCCTGCGCTACGACGAGGTCAACCCGGTCACGTTTGCACCGGCGATCGCGCCGCATATTGCCGCCCAGCGCGAGGGCCGACCGATCCCTCTGGCGACGCTGGATCAGGGTCTGGAGGCACTGCGCGCGCGCCACGCCTGGGTCGTGGTCGAGGGTGCGGGTGGCTGGCGTGTACCGCTGACCGACCGTGTCGACTTCGCGGACTGGGTCACGGGGCATCGGCTGCCAACGCTGCTCGTCGTCGGCATCCGTCTGGGCGCGATCAACCACAGCCTGCTGACCGCCGAAGCGCTCAAGGCCGCCGGCCTGTGGCTGGGATGGATCGGCAATGTGCTGCCCGAGGAGGACACGGGCACGGCCGAGGAGATGCTGCAGACGCTGCAAGCCCGCCTCGGTGCGCCGCTGGGCATCATGGCCTGCGGCGAGGCGCCCGAAGCCCTGGCACGTCGTCTGGATGTCGAGACGCTTTCCCAGGCCTGGGCATCCCTTCAGGGCTGAAGCCGGACCCACTCCTGTACGCGCTCGGCGCTGTGATGCAGCGTATCGAGGCCGACAAGCGCAGCGCCGAAGGCCAGCGCCGTCACGCCGATGACCAGCAGTGGCAGTGGCAGGCGTTCAGGCTGTGGCGGGGCAATCAAGGCAGCGATGCGCTCGCGCATGCCTTCTTCCGCCTCGATGGACACCGGGTGGTCAGGACGGTGCGCGCGACGTTGGGTGGTCAGCAGTGCGTCGGCCACATCCAGCCGGTCGCCGAGGGCAGCGGCAGCCTGCTGATCACAGGCCTGTTCGCAGGCGGCCAGCAGATCACGCTGCAGCGCGCGCCCCGGACCACTCAGCAGGCGTGGCGCCGCCAGAGCCGCCAGCCACTGGCGCAGGCTGTCTCGTCGCCGGGCATGGGCCTGTTCGTGCAGCAGCACGCCGGCCCGCTGGCGCGCTTCAAGCCGTTGCAGCAGAGCGCTGGAGACCACCACGCGTGGCCGAAGCAGACCGACGGTCAGTGTAAAGACGGTATCGGACTCGATCACCGCATAGCCCTGCCCACGGTCCTCCCGCGCCATGGCCAGCAGTTGGCGCGTACGCCGCGCCTGGCGTCGTAGTGGCGGAAGCACACGACCGAGTGCCGCCACAAGAATGCCTGCAGCCAGCAAGGGCAGCAGGCCGCTGAGCATGCCGCCTGAGATGGCCGGCGCATGCGCACCACAGCCGATGCCTTCGTGGCAGTGTTCCGCGACCCCAAGACCCTGTGTGGCGGGCAGATGCAGCAGCAGCGTGGCGCTCAGCGCGAGCAGAGCGGGTAATGCTGCGATGGCACTGAGCATGCGACAGCGGGAGCCGGTTGCGAGTCGTGCCACGACGCCGCGCAGCAGTGGATAGAGCATGGCGAGCAGGGCGCCTGCAAGCCACCAGATCGCGGCCGCCAGCAGCAACGCAAGGGCAAGACTGGTGGCGAGGGCGCTCATGCGCTGCCTCGGGCGCGACGCGAACGCCGCGTGTCCGCAACCCAGGCCTCCAACTGGCTGAGTGTCGCGTCGTCCACCCCCTCGGACAGGTCGACGATGCCGACGCCCGCGCGCGGTGCGGCCGCCGAGAAGTCCGTGACCAGTTCCGCCACCAGGCGCGCCAACAAGTGTTCGCGCGACAGCACGGCGCGGTAGCAGTAGGCGCGCCCCTGCTTTTCGCGGTGCACCAGCTGCTTGCGCGATAGCCGTTCGACCGTGCTCTGCACGGTGCTCAAGGTGAGTCCGCGGGTGTCCGCCAAGGCCGCGTGGATCGCCTGGGCAGTGCACGTGCCGGTATGCCAGAGCACTTCCATGACATCGCGTTCCAGATCCCCCAGCGGCGGGGTCTGCTTGTGATAGAGCCGTAGTGCCATCCCTTGTCCGCTATCCCCAATGCCGATCCATTCTCGGTATTACGCCGTGGCCACAGTATTGGAGGCACACCCACTGTGATGCCACCATGCGTATTGCTTTGCCGTTGCTTTCCGCCTTCGGGCTGCCGCTGCTGCTGAGCGCGGGTTACGCCCTCGCTGCGGATAATGCACCCGTCGAGGAAGCGGCCGCGCTGGACGATGTGGTGGTCACGATTAGTCGACGCGAGCAGCTGCAGAGCGAGGCTGTGGCGCCGATCAGCGTGGTGGACCGCCAGGCCATCGAGCAGGGCCAGACGCGTGATCTGGAAGATTTGTTCGAGGGGCTGCCCGGCGTGACCATCAGTGGCGGGCCGCGACGTGACGCGCTGATGCCCACCATTCGTGGCCTGACCGACGGTCGCGTGGTCGTGCGCATCGACGGCGCCCGCCAGAACCTGCAGATTCGTCATCGCGGTCAGACCTTTCTGGACCCCAACCTGCTGGAGCGGGTCGAAGTCTTGCGCGGGCCCGCATCCACGCTGTTCGGCAGTGGCGCCATCGGCGGCGTGGTCGATTTCCGCACCCGTGATCCGTTCCAGCTGCTGGATGGCGACGCCGCGTTTGGTGGGCGCGCCCTGCTGGGCTACCAGAGCAATGCGGACGAGGGTATCGGTGCCGTGACGCTGGCCGGCCGCAGCGGCGATGTCGGACTGCTGGGCAGTGTGACGCGCAGTCAGTCGGAGGATTTCGAGGATGGCGATGGTGTCGTCGAGCCCTTTTCGGCGACGGATACGGTATCCGGGCTCCTCAAGGCAAGCTGGCGACCCCAGGGACCGCACCAGGTCACCGCGAGCTATCTGGATTATGCGGATGACAGCCTCAGCCGCGTGACCGCCGATCGGCCTCGTGGTGATGCCGTGCGCCGGCTGACGCGGCAGCGTACCGGGACGGTGCAGTACGCCTTTGCCCCGGCCGCCAGTCGTCTGTGGGATCTCGATGCCACGATCTATCAGACCGATCTTTCGCTCGATGGCCGCGAACGTGACAGCGGGAACCGCAATGTATCCGAGCTGCGCACCACTGGACTGGACATCTTCAACGTCAGCAGCGCCGAATGGGTCGGGCTGCGTCACCAGCTGAGCTATGGCGTGGAACTCTATCGGGACGAGCAGATCGGACGTGAGAACGGTCAGCCGGATCCCGGCTTCGCCAGTTCGGAGCAACGAACCGTCGGGCTCTTTCTGCAGGACCGCATCCTGCTGAGCGAAGCCCTGGCCATTACGCTGGGCGCGCGTTTCGATCGCATCCGGCAGTCCGCCGAGCGGGACGGTACCGAGATCAGCCGTTTCAACGAATGGTCGCCACAGGCGACCGTGTCCTACCGCCTGCTGGATGGCCTGGGCGTCTACGCGAGCTATGCGGAGGCGTTCCGCGCACCGAATCTGCGCGAGCTCTTCGTCGCCGGCGAGCACTTTCCGGGCAATACCTATCTGCCCAACCCCGAGCTTGAGCCCGAACGGGCGCACAACGAGGAAATCGGTCTGAACTGGCTGCGTCACCGCCTGTGGACGGCCGACGACCGCATACGCGTCCAGCTCAGCATCTTCCAGAACGATATCGATGATTTTCTGGAGCAGGTCGTGCGCGGTGACGGCGCCGGCAGTCTGTCGAATACCACGCGCTTCGAGAATGTCGAGGATGCCCGCCTGCGCGGCGTCGAGGTGTCACTGCGCTATGACCAAAGCCGCTTCTACCTCGGCCTGAACGGTAGTCTGCTGCGTGGGGATGACCAGGGAGCGGACGAACCGCTGGAGGGCATTCCAGCCGATAGCATCCGGCTGTCTGGCGCCTGGAAGTGGCCGTCGCGGGCCTTGGAGGCGGGCATGCGGCTGGATCTGGTGGCGCGTCAGGACCGGCTGCCGCCGACGACGGATCCCGATGCGCCGGGCCCGGCGCCGGGTTACGTCGAAACCGATCTCTTCCTGTCGGCGGCCTTGTCTCCCGCTCTGCAGCTCGAGCTGGCCATGGACAATGTCTTCGACCGGCGCTTTCGCCAGGCCACCAATCTGATCAACAATCCGGGTCGCAATCTGCGCATGCAGTTGGCCTATCGCTTCTGAGAACGCCCATGGTTTCTTGTTTCCGCACCGGCATTGCTGCACGGATCACCCTGTTGTGGGCGGTCAGCGGCGCTGCGATCGCCCATTTCCCCTGGGTCGTCCCTGATACGGTGCCCGAGGCCGGCGTTACGGCGCAGGTGATGTTCGGTCATGGCCCCGAAGATGCGCGCCCGCTGGAGGCAGACCGCGTTGCCGAGCTGCACCGGCTTGACCGCGACGGCCGGGTGCAGGCCCTTGCACTGGTGGCGGAGGAGCACTGGCGCGCCGCGATGGAATCCGGGGAAGGGGCTCTGCTGGCAGGGCTGCAGACACCCGGTTACTGGAGCCGCACACCGGAAGGCGGGCAGCGTCAGTCGCGCGCATCGCTGGACAATGTGTCGCACTGCAGTCATTCCCACAACAGTTTCAAGGCCCTGGTTGGTGGTGTGAAAGCATTGGCGGAGGCGTGGACCGCCCCGGTGGGGCACCCTTTGGAGATCATGCCGACCCCCGGCACGACCGCCCCGCTGGCAGTCCGTTTGCAGCTGCGCGGGCAGCCGACCGAGGGCACGCTGACCGTCACCTCGATTGGCGACGGGGCCGTGCAGGAGTGGACCGTTGATCAAGCGGGCACGACGGAGATCTCCCTGGCCGGAAAAGGCCCGTGGTTGCTGCATTCCGAGCACAGAGAAGCCTATGGGGATCCGGCTGTTTGCGACGAGCGCGTCTTTCACGCAACCCTTTACATCAACGCTTCCTAGACCGCCCACCGCCCCTGTCCAAATTGTTTGCTGCTCTTGTCCTAGTCGCTTTTGAGTAGGGGGCAGGCGGCGGGCTATGATCCGTGCCATGGATACCTGGACTCCTCCTCCAGAAAGCACCACGGTGGTGGTTGCGCCCAACGCCAGTCTCACCAAGCGTCAGGCGATCTGGTTCATGGTGAGCATCAGTGCGGTGTCGCTGGGAATTGCGATCTACCTCGCGCTACGCGGCTTCTGGCCGGTGTTGCCCTTCGCCGGCATCGAATTGACCGCCTTGGCCGTGGCGATCTGGGTCAGCATGCGCGACAATAACTACCGTGAAGTCATCCGCGTGAAGGGCGACGAGGTCACCCTCGAGTTCGGCATGCTCGGAGACGGTGCACGCAGCCGCGTTTCGCTGCCACGCGCGATGGTCCGCGTGAGCAGCGAGCGTCGTTTCGCTGGCGAGGAGCACCTGATCCTGATGTGTGGTGCACAGCGTTTCGAGCTTGGGCGTTGCCTTGGGCCGCAGGATCGGCGCTCCCTTGTGCATCGCCTGCGGGAAGTTTTTCGTCCGGGATGGCAAAATACCGAGGCTGAGCCGCCGGCAACGGCTGCCCCCCTGCGTCATGGAGAGTAAAACCGCAATGTCGATGAGGAATTGGCTGGCAGCGCCGCTGCTCTGGGTCGTCGCCTTCGCTGCGCAAGCGCAAGAGGATTACGCCTACTGGAATATGCCGAAGGGCGTGACCGAAATCAGTCGGGACGTCTACGGTCTGCACATGCTGATCTTCTGGGTCGTGGTGGCAATCGGCGTCGGTGTGTTCGCCGCATTCTTCTATTCGATCTGGGCGCATCGCCGCAGCCGCAATCCCAAGCCGGCGACGTTTCACGAGTCCACGACGGTGGAAATCGTGTGGACGGTCATCCCCTTCCTGATCCTGATCGCGATGGCGATTCCGGCCACCGGGACACTGATCAAGATCGAGGATTCCAGTGACGCCGAAATGACCGTCAAGGTCACGGGCTATCAGTGGATGTGGGGCTACGAGTACGTGGGCGAGGACGTGTCTTTCATCAGCCGCCTGGACCGCGAGTCGGATCGTGCGCGCCAGGTGGGGTCAGGGATTGATCCGCGCAGCGTCGAGAACTATCTGCTCGAAGTCGACAACCGCCTGGTGATTCCGACCGACACCAAGGTACGCTTCCTGTTGACCTCGAATGACGTCATCCACTCCTGGTGGGTGCCGGAATTCGGCATGAAGCGCGACGCCATCCCTGGCTTCATCAACGAGATGTGGGCCAAGGTGGACGAGCCCGGCGTCTACCGCGGTCAGTGCACGGAGCTGTGCGGTCGCGACCACGGCTTCATGCCGGTGGTGGTGGAGGCGGTGCCTCCGGAGGAATTCCAGCGCTGGTTGGCTGAGCAGAAGGGCGAGACCGCAGCCGACGCGCAGCCCGAGGCCGCAACAGAAGTGGCTGCCGCAGAATCGGCGACCGCCACGGACGCCGCCGTCGATGCGGAGGCGGAGACATCCGATGCCGCCGCTGCCGACGCACCACTGGACAAGGCAGAGCTGATGGCGGCGGGCGAGAAAGCCTACAAAGCGAACTGCGCAGCCTGCCACCAGGCTTCTGGCCAGGGCATGCCGCCGGCATTCCCGTCGCTGGTGGGTTCTGCGGTGGTCAACGGCGATACCGCGCAGTACATCATGCAGGTGCTGAATGGTAAGAACGCCATGCCGCCGTTCGGGCATTTGTCCGATAAGGAAATCGCAGGAGTCGTGACCTACACGCGCAGCTCCTGGGGTAATGAATCAGGCCCCGTGCAGCCCGGCGATGTGGCTGCGCTGCGCCAGTAAGTAATTAGCGGAGTAAACAGAGATGGCCGAAGCACACGCACACGATCACGCACACGATCATCACGGTCCCGCCAAGCTGTCGGACGGTTTTGGCAAATGGGCCATGCGCTGGATCTCCACGACCAATCACAAAGACCTCGGCACGCTGTACCTGGTCTGGGCCTTTGCGATGTTCTTTGTCGGCGGCCTGATGTCGCTGGTGATTCGCGGCGAGCTCTTCGCCCCTGGTCTGCAATTCGTCGATCCGGAATTCTTCAACCAGATGACGACGATGCATGCCCTGATCATGATCTTCGGTGGCGTCATGCCGGCGTTCACGGGGCTGGCCAACTGGATGGTGCCGATGCAGATCGGCTGCTCGGATCTGGCGCTGCCGCGCGTGAACAACTGGGGCTTCTGGATTCTGCCCTTCGCTTTCGGCCTGCTGCTGTCCACCCTGTTCATGGAGGGTGGTGCGCCCGCCTCCGGCTGGACGATGTACCCGCCACTGGTGCTGCAGACCGGTGAAGCTTTCCCCTACCTGATCTTCTCGATCCACCTCATGGGCATCAGTTCCATCACCGGTGCCATCAATGTGGTCGTGACGATTCTGAACATGCGGGCGCCGGGCATGACCCTGCTCAAGATGCCGCTGTTCGTGTGGACCTGGCTGATTACGGCGTATCTGCTGATTGCCGTCATGCCAGTGCTCGCCGGTGCGGTGACCATGCTGCTGACGGACCGCTACTTCGGCACCAGCTTCTTCAACGCAGCCGGCGGCGGCGATCCGGTGATGTTCCAGCACATCTTCTGGTTCTTCGGCCATCCCGAGGTTTACATCCTGATTCTGCCGGCCTTCGGCATCGTCTCGACCATCATCCCGACCTTCGCGCGCAAGACGCTGTTTGGCTACGCATCGATGGTCTATGCCACCGCCTCCATCGCCTTCCTCAGCTTCATCGTCTGGGCGCACCACATGTTTACCGTGGGCATGCCACTGGCGGGTGAGCTGTTCTTCATGTTCAGCACGATGCTGATCGCCGTACCGACGGGCGTGAAGGTCTTCAACTGGATCGCCACCATGTGGCGGGGCTCGATGACTTTCGAGACGCCGATGCTGTTCGCCCTCGGTTTCGTCTTCCTGTTCACCATCGGCGGCTTCTCCGGTCTGATGCTCGCCATCGCCCCGGCCGACTTCCAGTATCACGACACCTACTTCGTGGTCGCGCACTTCCACTACGTGCTGGTGCCCGGCGCGGTCTTCGCGATTCTCGCGGCGATCTATTACTGGATTCCGAAGTGGACCGGCGTGATGTACAACGAGAAGCTGGGCCAGTTCCACTTCTGGTGGTCGGCCATCTGGATCAACGTCCTTTTCTTCCCGCAGCACTTCCTGGGTCTGGCCGGCATGCCGCGCCGTATTCCGGATTACGCGGTGCAGTTCACCGACTTCAACGTCATCTCCTCGATCGGCGCCTTCGCCTTCTTCATTGGCCAGTTCGTCTTCATCTACAACATGATCCAGTGCATGCGCGGTGTGGGTGAGCCAGCGCCGGCGCGTCCCTGGGAAGGTGCGCACGGTCTCGAGTGGACGGTGCCGAGCCCGGCGCCGTATCACACCTTCGAGAAGCCGCCAGTTGTCGATGACAAGGAAGTGGCTGCCCACGCTTGATGGCTCAGGATCCTGGCCAGCGCCGACGCAACATCCGCCTCGCACTGTTGCTGGTGGTTGTTGTGATCGGCGTCTATGGCGCATTCTTTGTGTCGATGTCCGTCCGTTGAGACCCGATGACCGATAAGGAACGTATCAAGGTGCAAAAGCGGTACCAGGTAGCGCGTCTGCTCGGTACCGTGGTGCTGATGTTCATCTTCGGTTTTGCCTTAGTGCCGCTGTACAACGTCCTGTGCGACATCACCGGGCTGAACGGACGCAGCAGCACCAACTTCGCCGCCGGCGAGGCGCAGGCCGCGCAGCGTGTAGACACTTCGCGCACGGTGAACGTGGAAATCGTGACCACGGTCAATGCCAGTGCGCCGTGGGCCTTTGAAGCCGTGACCCAGCGGCTGACTCTCCATCCGGGCGAGTTCGTGACGGCGCGCGTCATCGCGGAGAATATGGAAGCCAGCGCCAAGACGATTCAGGCCGTACCCTCGGTGCTGCCGTACAAGGCGGCACGCTACGTCCACAAGACCGCCTGCTTTTGTTTCGACCAGCAGCAGTTCGATGGCGGCCAGCAGCGGGAAATGCCCGTGGTCTTTACGGTCGACCCGGAGCTGCCTGCCGAAGTCGAGACCATCACGATGTCCTACACCTTATTTGAGTTGACCGATACGGCCTCCGCGCAGGGTCGATAACCAAGGGGAAACACGATGTCCAGCAACACCGCCTCCTCCGAGGAGCAATATTTCGTACCGGCGCCGAGCGCGCTGCCGTTTGCGCTCACCATCGGTCTGACACTCTTCGTGCTCGGTCTGATTCAGGTGATGGAAGGGGGCGCATCGATGCCGCCCACGCTGTTCCTCGGCATTGCCGTCTCCACGGTCTTCATCTTCTGGTGGTTCTGGAAGATCATCGCCGAGTCCGAGGGAGGGCAGTACGGCACCAAGGTCGACATGACCTACCGTTGGGCGATGGGTTGGTTCATCTTTTCCGAAGTGATGTTCTTTGCCGCCTTCTTCGGTGCGCTCTATTACGCCCGTGCGCTGGCGCTGCCGTGGCTGTCGGGCGAAGGCAACAATCTCTCCACCAATCTCTTCATCTGGGAAGGCTTCGAGGCCAGCTGGCCGTCCAATGGGCCGGCCGATCTCGGCGGGCGCTTCGAGACGATCCCGGCCTGGGACATTCCATTCGTCAACACGCTGATCCTGCTCACCTCCGGTGTGACCCTGACGGTGGCGCATCACGCGCTGAAGGAAAACCACCGGCTCAAGTGCATCCTGGCCATGTGGGCCACGGTGGCGCTTGGCGCGATCTTCCTGTTCTTCCAGGTCGAGGAATATGTGCACGCCTATCGGGACCTCAACCTGACGCTGGAATCGGGCATCTACGGTGCCACCTTCTTCATGCTGACGGGCTTCCACGGCCTGCACGTGACGCTCGGCACCCTGATGTTGCTCGTCATTACCTTGCGTCTGATGAGAGGGCATTTCACGCCTGATCGGCATTTTGGCTTTGAGGGCGTGGCTTGGTACTGGCACTTCGTCGACGTCGTCTGGCTCGGACTTTTCGTCTTCGTCTACGTCGTCTGACGTAGCAGCCGCAAGCGCATCACAAGGGGGCGGGGCGCGACAGCGTCCCGCCCCTTCTCATGTCTGCCTTCAGAAAGCGTTGGGGCGCAACCACCCCATGAGAACGGAAACGGCAAACACCACGATGAGTGCAATGGACAAGGCCACACGAAGCTTCAGCGCATTCAAGGTGCGCCGTCGCGAACTGTCATCGCGCACCAGGAACACCATGCTGAAGCCCAGCGAGATCACGATGGCCACCAGCAGCGCAATGATGATGAAACGTGGATCCATGATGGACTCGGAAGCAATGAGCGGAGCAGTGTATGCCTGAGCGCCGCAGTTCGTCCGGATTGCGCGCCTTTCGTCCACCGCTGTGGGCATGGGTGCTGACGCCTGCCGTGATGGCCGTCATGGTTTCGCTGGGCTTCTGGCAACTCGACCGCGCTGCAGAAAAGCAGCAGTTGCAAGCGGACTTCCACGCGGCGATGCAGCAGGCGCCGCAAGCCATGCCGGTTCCGGCGCCGGCAGCAACGACCGCGCCCGCGCATGTTGTGGTGCGCGGGCGCTTTTTGCAGGAGAAGCAATTCCTTCTGGATAGCCAGATCCAGGACGGTCAGGCCGGTGTGCGTGTTTGGACGGCCCTGCAGCGCGACGAAGGCGGCATTATCCTTGTCGACCGTGGGTGGATTGAGGATCCGGGCAGGGACACAGCCACGCAATGGCCGATTGACGGCGCGGAACGCGATGTCCAGGGCTTGTGGCGTCCCTTGCCCGCGGCAGGCCTGAGCGTCTCCAATCGCGTTTGTGCCGAGAACGGTCCCCCGACACCGCGTGTGCAGTATCCAACGCATGCGCAATTGACCTGCGCTTTCGAGGGCCGCTTGGCTGATGGCTTGCTGCTTCTGCATCCCGCTGAACCGGATGGCTTCCAGCGCGACTGGGCACCGGATTATCTGCGTCCCGAAGTGCACTGGGGCTATGCCGTGCAGTGGTTCGCCTTTGCCATCGCCCTGCTCGTGATCTTTATCGTCGTCAACTGGAAAAAGCGATGAATGACTCTTTCGAACGAGCGGCCCAGAATCGCGGCCGCAAAAAATTCCTGCTCATCGCTGCGGTTTTCGCTCTTCCCGTTCTTGCGTCCTGGCTCCTGTTCTTCGCATTCCCGCACTGGATACCGGCGGACACGACGAATCGCGGGGACCTTGTGCAGCCGGGTCGGCCGACCATCGAGCTGCCGCTGGTGAATGAGGCCGGCGAGCCCGTCCGGCTGACGAACCGGTGGAGTCTCGTCCTCTTTGATGATGGGGATTGCGGCCGCGTCTGCGCCCAGCGCCTGCTGATGACTCGTCAGCTTCGTCTGACCCTCAACAACCGCATGACGCGTCTCGACCGAGTCCTCATCGTACCGCAAGGCACTGATGTCACGGCGCTGCATGCGCTGCTGGATGCCGCCCATCCGGATCTGCGCATTGTGCTCGACCAGGGAGGTGAAGCCAGCGCGCTCTTTGGTCCGCGCGGTGCCCCACCGGCAACAGGGTCGCTCCATCTCGTGGATCCCATTGGTAACTACATGATGCGGTACGCGCCCGGCTTCGAAGCAGAGCCGCTGCGCAAGGATATCGTGCGCCTGCTGCGCGCCTCACAGATCGGATAAACATGAACCAGAACGGAAGGCTGTCATTGTGGTTCCGGCGTGTCGCCGGTGCGTCTGCCCTTTTTGCACTTTGCGTTGTTGTCTTCGGCGCCTTCGTGCGCCTCTCCGATGCCGGTCTCGGTTGTCCAGACTGGCCCGGCTGCTATGGCCATTTCGGTGTACCCGAGACCGAGGAACATATTCAACGCGCGGAGGCCACCTTTCCTGAACGCCCGGTCGATGCCACCAAGGCGTGGATCGAGATGGCCCATCGCTATATCGCCAGTCTTCTTGGTGTGATGATTATCGGTCTCGTCATCATGGCCTGGCGCGGGCGGCGCGAGGGGCTCCCGCTGCGCGTCAGCGTCGGCTTGCTGGCCCTGGTCATCTTCCAGGGCATCCTTGGCATGTGGACGGTGACCCTGATGCTGAAGCCGGCAGTGGTGACCGCGCATCTCATCGGAGGCATGACGACCTTGTCGATGCTGTTCTGGTTGTGGCTGACACAACGACCCCAGTCGCGACACCCCGCGCCACCCGGTCTGCGTAGCTTGGCGGTAGCTGCACTCCTCGTGGTGGCTGTCCAGATCATCCTGGGCGGCTGGACATCGACCAACTACGCCGCGCTGGCGTGCACCGAGTTCCCCACCTGTCACGATGGCGAGTACTTCCCCGCGATGGATTTCAAGGAAGGCTTCGTAATCTGGCGCGGGATCGGGCAAAATTACGAATATGGTGTGCTTGAGCACCCGGCGCGCACGGCCATTCACACGGTCCACCGGCTGTGGGCCATTGCGGTGACGCTCGTTGTCGGTACCCTGGCGGCTCTGTTGCTGTTGCGCGGTCAGGGTGGGCAACGCGCACTGGGGCTGATGGTCGGTGCGGCGCTGGCGCTGCAATTGCTCATCGGGATCAGTATTGTCGTGCTGCATCTGCCGCTCGGCCTGGCCACCATGCACAACGCAGGTGCGGCGCTGCTGCTACTCAGCCTCGTCGCCACGTTACATACACTTTGGAGTGCACCGAGAGGCAGGGAACGCGCATGAGGACGGCGACCTTGACCGACAAGCTACCGGCCGCGACGCGGCATCGCATCAGCGACTACTACGCGCTGTGCAAGCCGCGTGTGGTCATGCTGATCACCTTCACCGCGATGGTGGGCATGCTCCTGGCCAGTCCGGGCATGGTCGATCTCGGTGTATTGGTGTGGGGCTCCGTCGGCATCACCTTGATGGCGGCAGCTGCCGCAGCCTTCAACCAGATCCTGGACCGCCAGGTCGACGCGCGCATGGCGCGTACCCGCCGGCGCCCATTGGTGACGGGCCAATTGGGCATGCTCGAGTCCGGTGCCTTTGCCGTTGCCATCGGGGCACTCGGCTTCGCCTTGCTCTATGCGCTGATCAACCCCCTGACGGCGTGGCTGACGCTTGTCACCCTCATCGGCTATGCGGGTGTGTATACCCTCTACCTGAAGCGTGCCACGCCGCAGAACATCGTCATTGGCGGCGCCGCTGGCGCTGCACCGCCGGTGCTTGGCTGGGCCGCAGTCACCGGCACCATCGATCCGCACGCACTGCTGCTCTTCCTCATCATCTTCGTATGGACGCCGCCGCACTTCTGGGCGCTGGCCATCGAGCGTCGCGACGAGTACGCCGAGGTCGACATCCCGATGCTGCCGGTCACCCACGGCATTGAGTACACCCGCACGCAGGTGCTGCTGTACACCATCCTGCTGGTGGCGGTGACGATGCTGCCCTTCGCAACCGGCATGTCGGGCATCATCTACCTGTGCTCCGCGCTCGTGCTTGGCGGTGTGTTTCTGGTCTATGCGCTGCGCATGCGTTTCGCGCCGGTACCGGGGCTGCCGATGCGCACCTTCGGCTATTCCATCGTTTACCTGATGGCATTGTTCACTGCGCTGCTGGTCGATCACTACGTCGCGGTCTGGCATGGAGTCGCCTGAACTCAGTACCCACATACTGAATGGCGAAGGCGCGCGCGCCCATCTGGAAGATCTTGCGCGGCTGCGCATCGCTGTCTTCTCGGAATGGCCGTACCTCTACGACGGCAGTCTGCAGTACGAGCAGGACTATCTGGAGCAGTACCTCCGGGAGCCGCGCAGCATGATCGTGCTGGTGCGAGACGGCGAGCAGGCCGTGGGCGCGTCCACGGCACTGCCGCTGGAGTCTGCCGAAGCGGAAATGCAGGCACCCTGGCGAGATCAGGGGGTCCCGCTGGAAGAGGTTCTCTACTTCGGTGAATCCGTGGTGCTGCCGGCCTATCGCGGCCTGGGGCTGGGCCGCCGCTTCTTCGCGCTGCGCGAAGGTCATGCCAGCACCCTCGGCCGCAGTCGCTGCACTTTCTGCGCGGTCCAGCGGCCGGAGAGTCACCCGGCGAGGCCACCAGATTACGTGCCCAACGACGGCTTCTGGCAACGCCTCGGCTACGTGCGCCGGGACGATATGGTCTGCCATTTCCCGTGGGTGGATATCGGTGACAGCCAGGAGAGCAGCAAGGCGCTGGTGTTCTGGGAACGACGAATCGCGCCGCCCGTCAACTCCACCGGGCAATCTTCCTAGCGGGAAGCAATCACGCTCCGTCCAGCCGAACCGGTGTTTCGAAGCCATTCGGCTTGATCGCAAGAACGGCGCAGCGCAGCCGGTCGATCACGTTCTCAGCAGTGTTGCCAATGAACAGGCCGGCGATGCCCGTGCGTGCCACTGTGCCCATGACAACCAGGTCCGCATCGACGTTCTCGACCACCGCAGGAATCTCCTTGTGCGGGGGGCCCATTGGCATGTGGACGCGCGGAGACAGGTAGGCATAGGCCTCCTCGCCGACCAGCTCGCGCAACTTGCGGCTGAGCAAATCCATGCCCAGCTGGTGACTGCGGCGGGTGCCCTCGATGATTTCGCGCTCCGCCCTGTCGTGATCGCTGGCCCACAGACTGACGAAGCCTGCCTGCGGCGCCTCCCAGGCATGGGCCAGATGCAGCGCCGCGAAATCCGAAAGGGCGAGTGAGCCGGCGATATGCAGGATATCCTCGTTCAGCCGTCCGGGGTCCGCGCTGGGGTCATCGGGATCGATATCGACGGCGGCAACGATCTGTGCGTAGTTCGTCTTGTCGCCAGCCTTCATGATCCACACCGGGCATGGGCATTTGCGCAACAGATGCATGTCATCGCTGCCAAAGAGCCGCTCCAGCCACGGCGGGTCTTCCGCCACTTTCATGACCAGATCGTGTCCATTGCGTAGCACGGCCCGTATCGCTTCGAGAAAGCGCGTGCCAGCTAGACTCTCATAGCGAATGTCCACGCTCTCGCGGTGCGGATCGATCAAGGCTTCGAGGCGCCGGTGCCGCTCCTGCATGACTGCCTGCATCAGCGCCTCGGCGCGTGGTGCTTCCTTGGGGAGCCCCGCCATGGAACTGATCGCCGGGAAGACGTCCAGCACCAGCAACTGCGCCTGATTGTTCTGCGCCAGCGACACCGCACGCGCGATGCCCTGATCCTCCTCGTCGAGTGACTGGCACAGGTAGAGAATGTTCTTGAACGGCTTCATGGTGCGATTCCGCTTGCTTCGAACTGGGTCTGGGAGGATTCCATCAAGCGCTGTGCGGCGCGTTCGGCGGCATCCGAATACGGCAGCAGCACCAGATGGACGCCTTCGGCTTGGAGACGTTCGGCATCGTGCTTTGATGCCGCGGCCATTGCTGTACGGCCCTGGAAGTTCTGTGCGCGCAGATCGCGCAACAGCGTCGTGTTGATGCCGCGGTCGCGCACCGTGCTGACGATCCAGCGTGTCTTTGCCAAGGGCAGGCTGGCCAGAAATTCCGGATCGGCGGCATCGCCGTAGTGCACGCGGTAGCCATCGCGGACGTGACCGGCCACTGCGTCCGGGTCGAAGTCGACCGCGAGCAAGCGACATCCCTGTGCTCGGAGGCTGGAGGCCATGGTGGCACCGTAGCGGCCGAGGCCAATCAGCAGGATATCGATGTCCTTCAGGTCGTCCATTGGTTCATCGAGTTCGCGGAAAGGAACACGGCGCTCGAAGACCGAGAGCCAGGGTGCCAGACGCCGGTAGAGGGCGTGCGAGTAGAGAATCATGTAGGCAGAGACGCTGATGGTCACGAGCCCCACCAGCGTGATCAGACTGACCGTCTCCTCGTCCAGGTGCCCCAGGCTGAGCCCCAGCGCGGCCAGGATCAGCGAGAATTCGCTGATCTGCGCGACCGTCAAGCCCGCCAGAAAGCCGGTCCGCTTGCGGTATCCCATGGCGCCCATGATGATCATCACGATCACGGGGTTGCCAATCAGAACGAACAGGGAAAACACAGCAGCCGCACCGATCTGGGACCCGACCATGCTCAGATCAAGTACGGCGCCGAGTTCGATGAAGAAGAACAGCAGCAGGAAGTCGCGCAGGCTGACCAAGCGTGCGGCGACCTGTTCCCGGTAGGGCGTGGAGGCGATGGAAATCCCGGCGAGGAAGGCTCCGACCTCCTTGCTGAAGCCAAGCCAGTCCCCGACAGCGGCACCAAGGACCGCCCATGCCACGGCGAAGAGCATCAGCAGTTCGGAGGAATGCGCCAAGCGGTGCAGTAGCGGCGGCAGTACGTAACGCATCAGCAGCGCCACGGTGAGCAGCATGGCCGCACCCTTGAGGGCAATCAGCATGGCTTCCCGTCCAAGGCTGGTGTCCTCTCCGGCGGGTTGGCCGAAGGCCGTCAGGCCGATCATCACCAGCACGACGACAATGTCCTGCACGATGAGAAAGCCGATTGCGATGCGGCCATGCAGCGAGTCGACCTCGCGCTTGTCCGAGAGCAGCTTGACGATGATGATGGTGCTGGAAAAGGTCAGTGCCACCGCCACATAAATTGCGCTGATGTGGGACATTCCCAGACCGAGCGCGATCAGATAGCCCACGACCGACGTGAAAAGCACCTGGCCCAGTCCAGAGACCAGGGCCACCGGCCCCACCGTGCGGATGACGTGGAGGTCGAGTTTCAGGCCGACGATGAAGAGCAGCAGAGCAATGCCGAGCTTGGCGAAGAGTTCGATCTCGCTGCTCGGATCGACCATGCCGGTCACGGAGGGCCCAAGCAGAATGCCGACGACGATGAAGGCGACAATCAGCGGCTGGCGCAATACCTGTGCCAGCGCACCGCCAATGACCGCCAAGCAAAGAATGACGCTGATCTGAACGAAGACGCTTTCGAACATGGCGTAGAACCCGGGACCAGCTCCTATCCTAACCGCGCTCTTCGGCCGACGCCTGCATGCGCGCCAGGGCGGAAGTCGCAACCTGCTTGCAGGCCGTCACCATCGGTGGCGGAAGTGGCCGGACGCCAGGCCGGCCAATAAAAAAGCCGCCAGTAGGCGGCTTTTGGGAGCAGCTTTCGGCTGAGGACTAGGCTTCAGCGATGGCGCCGCGCAACTTCTTCATCGAGGCGGATTCGATCTGACGGATGCGCTCGGCCGAGACGCCGTACTTGTCAGCCAGGGTCTGAAGGCCCTGCTTTTCCTGGTCGTCGCCGTGCAGCCATCGGCTGTTGATGATGTCGCGGGCGCGGTCGTCCAGGCTTTCGATGGCCTTGCGCAGGCGGCTCTCCTGGCGGTTCTGCCACTCGCCCTCGGCTAGATCGTCGATCGGATCGGCGCTGTGGTCCGTGAGCCACTGCTCGGGCGCGTAGCTGTCCTCGTCGTCCGCCGACTGCAGGTTGAAGGAGACATCGGCACCGGACAGCCGCGATTCCATGGCCAGCACATCCTCGGGTCGCACGTCGAGGTCATGAGCGACATTCTCGACTTCCTCGCGGTTCATCCAGCCCAGACGCTTCTTGGCGCGGCGCAGATTGAAGAAGAGCTTGCGCTGGGCCTTGGTCGTCGCCACCTTGACGATGCGCCAGTTGCGCAGAATGAATTCGTGGATTTCGGCCTTGATCCAGTGTACAGCGAAGGAAATCAGGCGCACGCCCACCTGCGGGTCAAAGCGCTTGACGGCCTTCATCAGGCCGACATTGCCTTCCTGGATGAGGTCGGCCATCGGCAGGCCGTAACCCAGATAGCCGCGGGCAATATGAACGACGTGGCGAAGATTGGAAAGCACCAGTGCCTGCGCGGCCTGCAGGTCGTTCTGGGCCTGCAGCCGTTCGGCCAGCTCGCGTTCCTGCTCGGCTTCGAGCACAGGAATCTCGCGCACGGCTGCGATATAGCTGTCGAGGCTGCTCGCCTGCAACGCGGGCAGACGGTTGCCATAAACGGTCAGAGCGTTGGCTGTGGACATCGTTTGATCCCCTTGCACGGACGCAATATTAGCAGTCGCGTCAGTAGACTGCTAATGTCGCGAATAGTTCCCTCGACCCTGGCGCCTCACGCCGGCTCGACCACGCGCAGCTGTCGCAACACGGCACCCCAGGCACCCAGGAGCCCCAATGTACACCCTCCGAGCAGCACCGCAACCACCGCGGACGCGCTCGGTCCGGTGAGTACGAAATCGCTGCCGTAGCTGCTCGCCAGGCGTTGCACGGGCGTCTGTAGCAATAGCAGGGCGACGCCGACCAGCACCAGCGCCACCAGGCCGCCGATCAGACCGTGCCAGAAGCCGCTGTACAAGAAGGGACGCTGGATGAAGCGGTCGGGCGCACCGATCAGCTTCATCACTTCGATTTCCTCCCGACGCGCGGCCACATCAAGCCGAATCGTGTTGCCAATAATGACCAGTACCGCGGCTGCCAGGGTGAGGGCGAACAGGCCGACGGCCTTCTCCAGCAGAGTGAGTAACGCGGAGAGACGCTCCAGCCATTGCATGTCGAGCAGTACATCCTCGACTGACTCGTGCTGCGCCAAGGCGCTGCGCAGTGCTTCCACCTCCTGCGTGTCGAGTCGCGCGGCGGGCGTGACGATCAAGGTCGCCGGCAGCGGGTTGTCGGGCAGCATGGCCACGGCCTCGCCCAACCCGGAATAGGCCTTGAATTCGGCCAGCGCCTGCTCGCGGGTCAGCGTTTCGACTTGGTGCACATCCGGACGTGACTGCAGCTCCGCCGCCAGTGCACGCAATGCCGGCTCGGAGACGCCGTCGCGCACGAAGACGGTGATGCGCGCGCCGTGCTGCCAATCCGATCCGACGGCGCCAAGATTGCTCACCAGAACGTGCAGCGCCGTGGGCAATGCCAGGGTGACCCCGAGGACGGCGGTCGATAGCAGGCTGGCCAGTGGCTGCCGCCACAGCCGGCCGAGGGCGTCGAAGCAGGCGCGGCCGTGGGCACTCAGCCAGCGTCGGTGCGGTGGGGGGCGATCACTGCCACGCAGTCCGCTCATGGCGTCTCCGGAGCCGGGCTCACGATGCGGCCGTGGTCCAGCGCAATCTCGCGGCACGGCATGCGGCGCACCAGATCGAGCTGATGCGATGCAATCAATACCGAGACCCCGACCTCATTGAAACGCCGGAAGAGATGCATGATCTCTGCCGAAAGGGCAGGGTCGAGATTGCCCGTCGGCTCGTCCGCCAGCAGCAGCTCCGGCTTGGCGACGATGGCCCGCGCAATCGCGACACGCTGCTGCTCGCCCCCGGAGAGCGTCAGGGGATAGGCACGTTCGGCCCGCAGCAGGTCGACCGCGTCCAGTGCCGCGCGCACGCGTCGGGCGATGTCCGCTGGATAGAGGCCGCGAATCACGAGTGGCAAGGCCACATTGTCGAACACCCGTCGGTCGCTGAGCAGGCTGAAGCTCTGGAAGACGATGCCGATGCGTTGACGGAAGGTGGCGACGCGGCGACGCGGGAGGGTGCGCAGATTGACGCCACCCACCTGGAGCTGGCCCTTGTCGGCGCGGTCCAGGCCGGCGATCAGCTTTAGTAGCGTGGACTTGCCTGCGCCGGAGGGCCCAGTCAGAAAGGCCATTTCGCCGCGTGCCAAAGTGAAATCGATCCCGCTCAGTACCTCGCCGCTGCCGGGGTAGCTGTGGCAGAGCTGCTCCATGCGGATCATGCTGTGCGAGGTCGTGGACATGGCGCGCTCAGCGGTCGTGGCTGGCACTGGCACCGTCCACCAGTGCGCGCGAGAAGGCGGCAGCATTGAAAGGGATAAGGTCGTCCACACTCTCGCCAATGCCGATGTAACGTACCGGCAGGCTCAGTTGCTTGGCCAAGGCCAGCAGGATGCCGCCGCGCGCGGTGCCATCGAGCTTGGTCACGGCCACACCGGTCAGGCCGAGGGCCTCGTGGAACTGCTTGGCCTGCACCAGTCCATTGCCGCCCTGGGTGCCGTCAAGGACCAGCAGGCTCTCATGCGGCGCATAGGGATCGTGCTTCTGGATCACGCGCTTGACCTTGCGCAGTTCCTCCATCAGATGCGCCTGCGTATGCAGACGTCCAGCAGTATCGGCGATGATCAGGTCGGCGCCACGCTGCGTCGCCGAGGTCACCGCGTCGAAGATGACGCTGGCCGGGTCGGCGCCCTCCTGCTGCGCGACGATGGGAACGTCAATGCGCTGTGCCCATTGCCGCAGCTGATCGGTGGCGGCGGCGCGGAAGGTATCGCCTGCGGCCAGCAGGACCTTGCGGCCCTGCGCCTTGTAGTGGGCCGCCAGCTTGCCGATGGTGGTGGTCTTGCCGGAGCCGTTGATGCCCACCACGAAGAGGATGTACGGCCGGATGAAATCGGGAATCTCCAGCGGCTGTTCGACCGGCTGCAGCCACTCCGTCAGCAGTGCGCACAGGCGGTCGCGCAGCTGCTCGGCCGTCTTGACCCGGCTGGAAAGGACATCGGCACGCAGCTTGTCCACGAGCCACTCGGTGGCCTCGATGCCGGCATCGGCCCCCAGCAGTCGCATCTCGATTTCCTCAAGCGCTGAATCATCGAGTTTGTCGCGCGTGAACAGACGATTGAGATCGTAGGTCAGCCAGGAGTCACCCCGATTGAGTTGCGCACGCATGCGCTTGACTAGGCTTTCGTTGCTCATGGTTCCAAGGTTGTGGTGTGCAGCAGCAATGCACCGGGCGCTTCCGATGCCCCATCGACATCGCGCGCGGCGCGGCGTAGCTGCGTGTTTGGAAGCCCGCCCAACCAGCGTTGCGCCTCCGGTGCATTGCCCTCAGTGTAGGGCACGCGCAGAACACCGAGTATTCGGCGCGTGGTCACGAACTGCAGTGTGCCCAGCCAGACCGGCTGTTGCTCGATGGTAGCGGGGGCGCGCCAAAGATAGAGCACGGCGAGTCGATCCGCCTGCGCGGTCTCCTGCTGGAACATGGCCTCGGGCAGCTGCAGGCCGCGTTGCCGAGGAGGCAGGGGGAGCTGCGTGATGGGCGTGCGCATGGACAGCGTGCGTAGCGCCGACGTCCAGCTCCAGGGCGTGGTGGCTTCCCAACCTGCCGCCGTCAGCACGCGGTCACGCGCCGCCGAGGTGGCCCGCCACTGGATCTGGACCGGTGGGCCGTCAAAGGGGCTGCGGGGTGCCGCGTCGAGCAATTCCGCCGGCAGCCCCGACCACCACCATTGCTCGTGCGCGATGGCTTGCGGGTCCGGTAGTGGAGTCGACCGTCGGAGATCGTCGGGCCAGAGCACGGTCGCTGCCGCGATGAAGCTCATCGCCACGGGAGGCAGCAGACGTCGTGCCAGCACGGGTTGTCGCCGATGGCGGCGATAGCCGATACCCAGGGCCAGCATCCATAGCGCCCCGAGCGCAAGGCACGCCAGTGCCACGGAAGCCCATTGACGGCCAACGTAGAGCTGCGCCGCAGCGATGAGCGCCGGCATGGTGAAGGCGACGCGATAGTAGAACAGGCTCAGGGGGGTGCCGCCTGGTCGCGCCAGCAGCAGCGGCAGTAGGCCGAAGAGGGCGCAGGTCAGGATCAGGTCGGCCCCGCTATAGGCTCGCGTGGTGGCGCCCGCGAAGAAATCGGCCGGATCCGCCGCCTGCAGGCCGCGCGAGAGGCCCAGACTGATGATGCTGGCAAAGCCCAGGGCAGCCAGAACGTGGGCGGCTGCGCGTCCGCGGCGCAGGGCGAACAGCGTGATCACCAAGGCGGTACTCGTAGTCAGCACCACGGTGACATCACCGAGATGGGCAATGCCTTCGGCAATGGTGACTGCCCAGGGCGTCTGCAGGGCGGCCATTTGTCGATAAACCGCCACATCGATCGCCATCGGAACATCGCGCGCAGGACCCCAGCTCAGCTGCAGGGCGGTCCAGCCCACTGCCAGCAACAGGAAGGCAATGAGCAGCAGGGCGGGCGTCTCCGGATAGCGCGGGTCCGCCAGCCAGCGCGGCAGCAGCCCGAGACGGCGATGATGCGCCGACCAGGCCATCAGATCGTGCAGCCAGCGCTCGGCGTGGAAGGTCGAAAAGCGCACCAACACCGTGGTGACCCAGGCAATGCCACCGATCAGCGCGATCAGGCCGATGAGGACCAGCACCAGACGTGTGGCCACTTCGGCCGCCAGCTGCAGCGAGGCGCCCAGGGCCACGCCAGGGAGAATGAAAACCAGCGCCCACAGCAGACAGGAGAAGACAGTCCAGGCGGCAAAGCGCAGCGGGGGCATTGGGGTGGCACCGGCAATCATCGGCCCCACTGGACGCGTCGGGCCAAACAACCGCGAGGCGACCAGCGCGAGCCCGCCACGCCGGTGAAAGAAGGTACGCGTACGCATCACGGTGTGACGGAAGCGCGCCATGCGGCGATGGGCCGTCAAGCGGTCCAGATAACGCTTGCCGAGCCAGTAGTTGAAGGCGTCGCCCAGTGCAGCGCCTGCGGCGGTAGCGAGCACCGCTGGCCACAGGCTGAGGGCATCCAGCGCGATCAGCGCCCCGATGCCGAGCAGGACCAGATAGCTCGGCAGCAGAAATCCCACCAGCAACAGCGCATCGAAGAAGGCGGCAAAGGCAAGCAGGCCCAATGCCGCTTCGGGATGGGCCGCGATCCAGTCGAACAGCGGCTGAAAGCGCTCCATGGAACGGCGGTCGGGCCGTTCCTAGAGGCGGGCGAAGACCGCGTCTGCCGCTTCCAGTACGACCTCCAGCTCCTGCGCGCCGTGCGCGGCTGAGGCAAAGCCGGCCTCGAAGGTCGAAGGGGCGAAGTAGACGCCGCGTTCGAGCATGCCGTGAAAGAAGCGCTTGAAGGCTTCGCCATCGCAGTGCGTGACCTGCGCATAGCTGCGCACGGGGGCCTCGGCGGTGAAGTAGAGGCCGAACATGGCACCCAGATGCTGGGCTGTGAAGGCCACTCCATGCCGCTCAGCCGATGCCTGCAGGCCCTCACACAGTGCCTGGGTATGGCGGCTGGCGCGGGCATGCACTTCGTCGGTGATCGCGCGCAAGGTGGCCAATCCGGCTGCCGTTGCCAAGGGGCTGCCGGACAGGGTACCGGCCTGATAGACCGGGCCATCCGGAGAGAGCTGATCCATCAGCTCGGCGCGACCGCCAAAGGCACCCACCGGCATGCCGCCGCCGACGATCTTGCCAAGCGCGGTGAGATCCGGCTTCACGCCGTAGAGTGCCTGCGCGCCGCCGGGGTGCACGCGGAAGCCGGTCATCACCTCATCGAAGATGAGCAGGGCGCCGTACTGGTCACACAAGGCGCGCAGGCCCGGCAGGAAATCCGCATCGGGCGGCACCAGGTTCATGTTGCCGGCCACCGGCTCGACGATGACGCAGGCAATGGTCTCCGGCTGCGCCTCGAACAGCGCACGCACGCTGTCGAGGTCGTTGTAGGTGGCGGTGAAGGTATGGGCCGCCAAGTCCGCCGGTACGCCGGGCGACGACGGTACGCCGTGGGTGAGCATGCCCGAGCCCGCCTTCACCAACAGGCTGTCGCTGTGGCCGTGGTAGCAGCCTTCGAATTTGATGATGCCGTCGCGTCCCGCCGCGGCGCGCGCCAGCCGCACGGCCGACATGGTCGCCTCGGTGCCGGAACTGTTGAGGCGTAGCTTCTCCATGCTGGGTACGCGCTCTCGAATGGCTTCGGCCATCTCGATCTCGGCGCGGGTTGGAGCGCCAAAGCTGATGCCCGCCTCGGCCTGTGTCTGCACGGCTGCGACCACGTCGGGATGCGAATGGCCAAGCAGCATCGGCCCCCAGGACCCGATGTAGTCCACATAGCGGTTGCCGTCGACGTCGGTCATCCAGGCGCCCTGCGCGCGCTCGATGAAGCGCGGCGTACCGCCCACCGAGCGGAAGGCACGGACGGGGGAGTTCACGCCACCGGGAATGGATTGCTGGGCACGTGCGTAGAGCGCTTCGGATTGCGTCATGGCTCCTGCGTCTTTCCTGTCGATGTCTGGAAGGCGGCAGTGTAGGCCGCCGCGGCGCTGGCCACATCCTGTGTGTCGAAGACACCGGCCACCACGGCCAGCAGATCGGCCCCGGCGGCGACCACCGTGGGGGCATGGGCGGGTGTAATGCCGCCGATGGCGCACAGGCGGATGCGGAGAGCGGCCCGCGCTGCGCGCAGATCATCCAGCCGCGCCGCCGGTGCACTCGGTTTGGTCTGGGAGGGAAACAGTCTGCCGATTGCGGCATAGCTGGCCCCTTCGGCCTCGGCCTGCATCGCGCGTTCGGGCATCGGTCCACAACTGATGCCGACGATGGCGTGCGCACCCAGCGCCTGGCGCGCCGCATCCACGGTGCCGTCGCTGCGGCCGAGGTGGACGCCGTCGGCACCGATCACGCGCGCCAGGTCGATGTCGTCGTTGACGATCAACGGAACGCCGTGGTCTCGGCACAGCGCGCAGAGCGCCTCGGCGCGGGCCAGGCGTTGGCTGGCTGTGGCCTGCTTGTCACGATACTGAATCATTACGGCGCCGCCCCGCAGTGCGTCGCGCACGCCTTGCTTCAGGACTGTGGCGTCGCGGCAGAGCGCGTCGGAGGTGATGGCATAGAGGCCGCGCGGGGTGGGCGCGGCAGTCATGGCGTGACCGGCCCCTGGCGCAGCGGACTGGGCCGACCACCGCCGATGACCTTGGGGCTGCCCAACCAGCGATGCACCTGCGCGCTGGCCTGATCGATGGCGGCTTCGGCGGGCAGGCCGCGCGCCAGCAGCGCGGCGATGCTGGCGGCCAGCGTGCAACCCGCGCCGTGGTAGCTCTGTGCCCAGCGCGGGCGATGGAGCGCGCGCATGGTGCCGTCATGCCAGTGCCAGTCGGTGCGCGGCGCCGTACCGGCTTCGTCGCCACCGGTGACCAGCACATGGGCCGGGCCGCGCGCGCCGAGGGTTGCAGCCGCCTCGGGCAGTGCCTGAACACCACTGAGCAGGCGTGCCTCGGCGGCATTCGGGGTGACGACAGTGGCCAGCGGCAGCAAGGTATCGAGCAGTGCGCGCGCGATCGGCTGCCCGGCCAGTTCGGCGCCCCCGCCGGCCTGCAAGACGGGGTCGAGCACCGTTGGCAACTGCCAGCGGCGCACCCATCGGGCGGCGATCTCGACCTGCTCAACGCTGCCCAGCACACCGAACTTGACTGCATGGATTTCGCAATCAGCATCCAGGCGCTGCAGCTGGGCTTCAAACCATTCGGGGTCGAGGGCGCGCACGGCGTGGACGTTGCGGGTGTCCTGGATGGTCAGCGCGGTCAGTGCCCCCATGGCGTGCGCCCCCCAGGCGTGGCACGCCTCGATGTCGGCGTGCAAACCGGCGCCGCCGCTGGGATCGTGGCCGCTGATACAGAGGACGATGGGCGGATGTTGCGGTGCAGTATGTTCCACGGCTTATGCACAAACTCGGAGCAGGGGGATCTGTCAAGCTTTTTCTCGGCCGGTCCGGATCGCGGCGTGCCGAGTGGATTTGCGTTAACCAATTGATTCTAAAGCATAGTGTCAAAGTGGTTACGATTTGACCGCGACCGGGAGCTTCCTTGTCTCATGGAGGCTTTCGCCGACTTGACCAGCCCTTGTCAACATATTTATCCACAAGGACTGTGAGAAAACGCGCTTTTTCCTTTGTGGGCGTGCGTTTAGACGGATTTCCAAGATTCTTCTTTTAGGCTTTCCGCTAAGGCCACATCGGTCAGAAAGCCCGTGATTGCGGGCCTTGTTGGCGCATACTGTGACATCGCTGTGCGCCCAATGGATGGTGTAGGCTAACGGCAATTGAGTCTCGTTACGGCGCGGGCGTCGCCGCCGGGTCGCACCCTCCATTCTCGACCGGCTCCACAATGGACCGGAAGCGGAGTCTGTATGTACCGAAGTACCGCCCTGGCATCCTGGCTGCTGCTGGGCCTTCTTGCTGTGCTACCGGGCGCGCAGGCGCAGAGCGATACCGTCGAGCAGAGCCTGGATACGCAGGAAGCCGCCGAGCGCGCTGCGGCTGCGTCGCAGCGTCGCATCGACGCGCTGGACGATGAAACGCGGGCCCTGCTGCAGCGCTATCGCGAAACCTTGCGCGAAGCCGAAACCCTCGAACGCTACAACCGCCGCATTGAAAAGTTGGTCGCTTCGCAGGAGGAGGAGATCAGCAGCAAGCGCGACCAGTTGACGCGCATCGACGAGACTAACCGCCAGATCTATCCGCACCTGGAGGATCTGCTCGAGACCCTGGAGCGTTTCGTGGCCCTCGACGTGCCCTTCCTGCCGCGGGAGCGGCGCCAGCGGCTGCAGAGTCTCCAGGCCATGATGGACCGCGCCGATGTCACTGTGTCGGAAAAGTATCGGCGCCTGTTGGAGGCCTATCAGATCGAACTGGAGTACGGGCGGACCATCGGCAGCTACGAAGGCACGCTTGGTGAGGGCGAGGAAGGGCGCAGCGTGACCTTCCTCCGCGTGGGCCGCGTGGCCTTGCTGTACCAGACCCGCGACGGCAAGGAGGCTGGTTACTGGGATCGCCAGCGCGCTGCCTTCGTCGAGGATGACGACTACCGTGACGCGGTCCGTCGCGGTTTGCGCGTGGCCGAAAAGCGCGCCGCGCCGGAACTGCTGCGCGCGCCGGTCTACGCCCCGGAGGTGACCCCATGAAATCCTCCCGCACGCATCGGATGCTGTGGATCGCCTTGCTGGGGGTCGCACTCGGTACCGGGCCGCAGTCGGTGCTGGCGCAGACCAGCGACTCCGAGGCCTCGGCGAACACCCTGCAGCAGTTGCTGGAAGAAACGCGCGCCGCCCGACAGCGCGAGCAGGCGCTGCATCGCGAGCGCGAGGCTGCCTTCCTCGAGGAACGCGATCAGCAGCAACAGAAGCTGCGCCAGGCGGAGCAGCGGCTGGACGCCGCGCAGCAGCGCGCGGATGCCTTATCCGCACAGTTCGACGACAACGAAGCCACGCTGAGCGAACTCGAAACCGAAATACAGAACAAGGCCGGCGCGGTTGGCGAACTCTTCGGGGTCTACCGTCAGGTCGCGGGCGATACCGCTGGCCTGCTCGAAGCCTCGCTGATCTCTGCCCAGTACCCGGAGCGCCGCGCCTTTCTCGAGGAGGCTGCCCAGCGCGAGGCCCTGCCGTCGATCGACACCCTGGAGGCGCTGCGTTTTGAAATTCTGCGCGAGATGACCGCCGCCGGCGAAGTCGTACGCTTCGAGGCCCCGGTGGTGGCTGCGGACGGCGAGGTACGCCGGTCCGAGGTACTGCGCATTGGACCGTTTTCGGCAGTCGACGCGGCCGGATTTCTGGGGTACCTGCCCGAATCACAACGTTACTTCGAGCTGTCGCGTCAGCCCGGCGGCGGCGCTGCGGCTACCGCGCGGGCGCTGTACGCGGCGGATGGCGGCCTGCAGACCGCGGTCATCGACCCGACCCGCGGCGCGCTGCTTACCACGCTGGTGAAGCGACCGAGCATCGGTGAGTACGTCGACGCCGGTGGGCTGGTCGGGCGCATCATCATCGGTCTCGCCCTCATCGGATTTGCCATCGCGCTGTGGCGCGCGCTGGCGCTGGTACGCGTCACCGGCGCGGTACGCCGCCAGGCGCAGCGCATCGACCAGCCCGCGGACGACAATCCGCTGGGGCGCGTGCTGGCCAGCTATCGGCCGGATGCCGATACCGAAACTCTGCAGCTGCAGCTCGATGACGCCGTGCTGCGCGAGCTGCCGGGCATTGAGCGTGGCCTGGGCGCGATCAAGGTCCTGGCTGCGGTCGGCCCGCTTCTGGGGCTGCTCGGCACTGTGACCGGCATGATTCTGACCTTCCAGCAGATCACCCTGTTCGGTACCGGCGATCCGAAACTGATGGCCGATGGCATTTCGCAGGCGCTGGTGACCACCGTGCTCGGCCTCATCATGGCGATTCCGCTGGTGCTGCTGCACAGCGCCCTGCGCGCGCGCGCCGATGGCGTCATCCAGGTGCTGGAAGAGCAGAGCGCCGGCATGGTGGCGGAACTCGCGGAGCAGCGCCGGTCATGATGGCGCCGCTGCAGGATGCGCTGTCCTTGACCGGCATCCGTCTCTTCATTGAGGCGGGCGGACCGGTGGTCATGCTCCTTCTGGCGGTGGCGCTGCTGATGTGGACGCTGATCTTCGAGCGCACCTTCTTTGTGATCTTCACCCGGCGTCGCCTGCTGCAGCAGGTACAGGCGCGCTGGGACGCGCGCAGCGATCACAGCTCCTGGTACGCACAGCGCGTCAAGGAACGCCTGATTTCGGAAGCCCGACTGCAGCTACGCGGCAGCTTGCCGGTGATCAAGGCCATTGTCGCCACCTGCCCCATGATCGGTCTGCTCGGTACCGTGACCGGCATGATCCAGGTCTTCGAGGTGATGGCGGTGCAGGGCACCGGCAATGCGCGGGCGATGGCAAGCGGCGTGTCCGCGGCCACACTGCCGACCTTGTCGGGCATGGTGCTGGCGCTGTCCGGTATCTACCCGGTGTCCCGTTTTGAACATCTGATGCAGCACAGCACGCGCGCGCTGCACGACCACATGGTGACGCACCGATGAGCCGTCGCAGCCACCGCAGCCGCGAGGAAGAGGCCGGCATCGACCTGACGCCGATGCTGGACATCGTCTTTATCATGCTGATCTTCTTCATTGTCACCACCTCCTTCGTCAAGGAGGCGGGGGTGGATGTCACCCGGCCTTCGGCCGAAACGGCCGAGCGGCGCGAGCGGGGCAACATCCTCGTCGCCATCCGCGATAACGGCGAGGTCTGGATCGACCGTCGACAGGTCGATCTGCGCGCGGTGCGCGCCAACATCGAGCGATTGCACGCCGAGAATCCGGAAGGGGCGGTGGTCATTCAGGCCGATACCGACTCCCGCACCGGTCTGCTGGTGCGGGTCATGGATCAGATCCGGCTGGCCGGCGTGAGCAATATCTCGATCGCGGCTGAGCAGGGCGGTGGCAGCGGCTCCTGATGCGCGCCGCCCTTGCCTTGCTGGCTGCCCTCGGCGTGGTGCTCGCGCTGTTCTGGGTGATGCAGTACCTAGTGCTTTCGGGCGACCAGGACGCGCCTGAGCTGGAGTCCTACCAGGCGGTCGACTTCGTGCGCGTGGAACGCGAGGAGCAGACCCGGACCCGGGATCGCGCCAAGCCCGAACCCCCGGAGCCGCCGGATACGCCGCCGCCTCCGCCGCAGCCACAGGTGGATGTCGAGCAGGCCCCGGATGCGCCGGCGCCACGCATCGAGGCGCCGCGCCTGGATCTGGCAGCCGATGTCAGCGGCGGCCCCTTCATCGGCCAGGCCCAGCCCGGGACCGGCAACCAGGGTGATTCGCAGCTGATACCGCTGGTGCGGCTGACGCCGCGCTATCCGCGTAACGCCGCGCGCGACGGCGTCGAGGGACGGGTACGGCTGGAGGTCACGGTGCGCCCCGACGGCACGGTGAAGGATGCGCGGGTACTGGAAGCGCAGCCACGAGGCTACTTCGAGGCGGCCGCGGTCTCCGCCGCCATGCGCGGGCGTTTCAAGCCACGGACCGTGGCCGGGGAGCCGGTGGAATCCACTGGTCAATACACCATGATCTTCCGTCTCGAATGAATCGCCGATCCGGCCAGGCGCTGATCGCACAGTGCGCCCTGATCGTGCTGCTGACGCTGCCATCGCCGGCGCAGGCGCAGCGTGACTGCGCGGCCGAGGACAACACGCAGACGCTGCGCGAGCCGGTGTATCGCCGGCTTGAGTCGGCCTCGCGCGCGATCCAGGAGGGCGATGCCGCCCAGGCCGCGGACAAGCTCGCCACGCTGGCGGACAACGTCGAAGGCTATGAGCGCGCCGTGGTGCTGCAGACCCTGGGCTATGCCTATGTCGAGAGTGGCCGCGACGCGCAGGCGCTGGATGCCTTCGCCGAGGCACTGGCAATGGAGGCGCTGCCGCGCACGCCGCAGCAGCAGCTGCGCTACAACACGGCGCAGCTGCAGATCGCGCTCGGACGCACCGACATCGGCATCGACACGCTGCGTCGCTACCTTGCCGAGGCCTGCGAGGCGCCGCCGGCACGCGCCCACATGCTGCTGGCATCCGCACTGGCTGAGCAGGAACGCTATCGCGAGAGCCTGGTGCAGGTGGAAGCAGCCTTTGCCAAGGCAGAGGCGCCCATTGAGACGAGTTGGTTGCGCTTCAAGCTCGGCCTGCATTTCGAGACGGGCGGCTATGACGCTGCTGCCGAGGTGCTGCTGGTGCTGATCGGCCGGGCGCCGCTGGATGTCAGCGCCTGGAAGCAGTTGGTCGGCGCCTATTTCGAGGCTGGTGACCGGCGACGTGCGCTCGCGGCGCAGGCCCTCAGCCGACGCCTTGGGTTGCTCGAATCACCCGAGGCCGTGCGCAATCTCGCCAATCTGTATCGCGCCCTGGATATTCCCTACAAGGCCGGGGTGGTGCTGCGCGACGCCATGGCGCAGGGCCGCTTGCCGCGATCGGCCGAGACCTTGGAGGCGCTGGCCAATGCCTGGATCGGCGCACGCGAGTGGCTGCGCGCCGACGAGGCGCTGCTGGCTGCCGCCGATGCCGGCGGCAGGGCCAAGCTGCTGGTGCGCCTCGGCCAGGTCCGCGTCGAACGCGGCAACTGGCAGGCGGCCGTGCAGGCTTTCTCCGACGCGCTGCAGCGCGGCGTCGAGACACCTGCCAAAGTACGCTATCAGATGGGCATCGCCGCCTGGCGCGCCGGCGATGTCGACACTGCGCGCTCAGCGCTGCAGGCAGCGCGCGACGATCCGCAGCAGAGGCAGGCAGCCCAGCAATGGCTCGACTTCATCGAACGCAGCGTCGAGGCTGGCTGAGCGGGCTTCTGGCCGCTGGTCTGTGTCTGGCGAGCGCGGCGCTGCCGCTCCAGGCGCAGACGCTGCATCGTGGCAACGGCGCCGAACCCGAGACCCTGGACCCACACCGCGCCACCAGCGTGGCCTCTTCGCACATCCTGCGCGATCTCTTCGAGGGCCTGGTCACCCTCGATCGCGCTGGCCGCCCCGCACCCGGTGCAGCGTCTCGCTGGACGGTGAGCGAAGATGGCCTGCGCTGGGACTTCACGCTGCGCGAAACAGCGCGCTGGTCCAATGGCGACCCGGTGACGGCCGAGGACTTCGTGGCCGGGCTGCAGCGCAGCATCGCGCCCGCGACCGGCTCCTACTACGCGCAGATGCTGGAGATCATCGCCGGCGCCGATGCCATTCTGGCCGGCAAGGCCGCCCCCGACACCCTGGGCGTGACCGCGTTAGGGCCACACCGGCTGCGCATCGAGCTCGCCACACCGGCCCCCTACCTGCCGGGTCTGCTGAGCCACCCGGCCAGCTTTCCGATCCATCGCCCGAGCCTTGCCGAGCACGGCAAGGCCTTCGACCGTCCCGGCCGCCTGGTCAGCAACGGCGCCTACCGACTCGCCGACCGCGTGCTGCAGTCCTACGTCACGCTGGAGCGCAATCCGCATTTTCACGCCGCGGATTCGGTGGCCATCGAACGCGTGGTCTATCACAGCACGGAGGACATCGACGCCGAGCTGGCGCGCTTTCGCGCCGGTGAAATCGACTGGACGGCGGATGTGCCAGTCACCCGCATGCCTTGGGTGCGCGAGCATCTGGCGCAGGCCTTCCACGCCCATCCCTACCTCGGCATCTACTACTACGGCTACAACCTGACGCGGCCGCCCTTTGCCGGATCCCCCGAACTGCGCAAGGCACTGGCCATGGTGATCGACCGGCGTCGCATCACCGAGCGCATCCTGGGCACCGGCGAACAGCCGGCATACGGCTTTGTGCCACCCGGTATTCCCGACTACAGCGGGCAGCGGCCTGAGTGGGCCGATTGGTCAATGGAGCAACGGCGGGAGGCGGCGCGCGCCCTGTATCGCGCCGCTGGCTATTCCGAGGATCAACCGCTGGAGCTGGAACTGCGTTACAACACGCAGGAAAACCATCGCAAGATCGCGATCGCCATCGCCTGGATGTGGAAGGAAGCACTGGGCGTGCGCACGCGACTGATCAACGAGGAGTTCAAGGTCTTCCTGACCACGCGTCGTCTCAAGCAGGACACACAGGTCTTCCGTGCGGGCTGGATCGGTGACTACAACGACGCCTTCACCTTTGTCGAGATCCTGCACAGCGACCATGGTCTGAACGATACCGGCTATGCCAGTGAGCACTATGATCGCTTGCTCGAGCGCGCCGCAGCCGAGCCGGACGCTGCGCAGCGCCGCAGCTATCTCGAGTCCGCGGAAGCGCAGATGCTGTCGGACATGCCGGTGCTGCCGATCTACTTCTACACCAGCCGACGGCTGGTCAAAGACCATGTACGCGGCTGGGAGGGCAACATCATGGATGTGCACCTGACGCGCTACATGCATCTGCAGCAAGGCAATACACCATGACGCGCTTCGCCTTCCGGCGGCTGGCGATGGCGCTGCCCACCCTGCTGGTGCTGATCACGGTGGCCTTCTTCCTGATGCGCGCCGCGCCGGGCGGCCCCTTCGATGACGAGCGCGTCATGCCGGAGACCATCCGCGCCCAGATCGAGGCGGCCTATCATCTGGATGAACCGCTCTGGCGGCAGTATCTGATCTACATGGGCAATCTCGCCCAGGGAGATCTCGGCCCCTCCTTCCGCTATGAGGGGCGCACGGTGAACGAATTGATCGCCGCGGGCTTGCCAGTCTCCCTGACCATCGGCGGACTGGCCTTACTGCTGGCGCTGGCACTGGGCACAGCAGCCGGCGTGACCGCGGCACTGCGGCGGGGCAGGGCGACCGACCACATCGTCATGGGGATCTCGATGACCGGCATTTCGATTCCCAATTTCGTGATCGCGCCCCTGCTCATCCTTGCCTTTGCGGTGCATCTCGGCTGGCTGCCCGCCGGCGGCTGGGAGAACGCCGGCTGGCGGCACCTGGTGCTTCCGGTGATAGCGCTGGCGCTGCCGCAGGTGGCCTACGTCGCGCGCCTGCTGCGCGGCAGCCTGATCGAGGTCCTGTCCAGCGACTACATCCGCACCGCCTATGCCAAGGGCCTGCCCACACGCACCGTCATCCTACGCCACGCCCTGCGGCCTGCGCTGGTGCCGGTGGTCTCCTATCTGGGGCCGGCCGCGGCCGCGCTGATCACGGGTTCGGTGGTGATGGAGCAGATTTTCGGCATCCCCGGCCTCGGCCGGCATTTCGTACAGGGCGCGCTCAACCGCGACTACACGCTGGTGCTGGGCCTGGTGCTGTTCTACGGCGGGCTGATCATCGCCTTCAATTTTGTGGTCGATCTGCTCTACGGCGTGCTCGACCCGCGTCTTCGGCAGCGCGCATGAACAACGCTGATATCGAGTTCACGGCACCCCCTTCGCGCTGGCGGCAAGCCCTGCGCGCCCAGCCGGCAGCGGTCGTGGCGGGCTGCCTGCTGCTGGTCATCGCACTGGCCTGCATGGTGGGGCCATGGCTGCTGCCGCACGGACCGGATGCCCTGGACTGGGATCACTTCGCCGAGCCGCCCGGCATCGCGCACGGCCACTATCTCGGTACCGATTCACTGGGTCGCGACATCCTGGCGCGGACATTGTCAGGTGGACAGATCAGCCTGGCGGTAGGGCTGGTTGCGACCCTGGTATCGCTGGTGATCGGCGTGACCTGGGGGGCCGTGGCCGGCTATGTGGGCGGCCGGGTCGACAGCATCATGATGCGTATCGTGGATGTGCTCTATGCACTGCCTTTCATGTTCTTCGTGATCCTGCTGATGGTCTTCTTCGGACGACAGCTCATCCTGATCTTCGTCGCCATCGGTGCCATCAACTGGCTGGACATGGCGCGCATCGTGCGGGGTCAGACCCTGGCCTTGAAGCAGCAGGCCTTCGTCGACGCCGCGCGCGTTGGCGGCAGTTCGGGGGCGCGCATCCTGCTGCGCCACATCGTGCCCAATCTGCTCGGCGTGGTGGCGGTCTACGTCACGCTGACCATTCCGCAGGTGATGCTGTTCGAATCCTTCCTGAGCTTCCTCGGCCTTGGCGTGCAGGAGCCGCAGTCCAGCTGGGGCAGTCTGGTCAACGAGGGCGCGCGCGAAATGCAACTGGCGCCCTGGGCGCTGCTGGCGCCAGCGTCCATGCTCGCGCTGACGCTGTTCTGCTTCAACTTCATGGGCGATGGCCTGCGCGATGCGCTGGACCCGCGCGATGACTGAGACCCAGGCCGAGCCGCTATTGAAGGTGCGCGATCTGGGTGTGCGCATCATGGATGCGCGTGGGTCGGTGGCGGCCGTCAATGGCGTCGATCTGGATCTTGCGGCCGGCGACAGTCTGGGTATCGTCGGCGAGTCCGGCGCCGGCAAATCGCAACTGGCGCTGGCGCTGATGGGGCTTAGCGCGCCAGGCGCCCGGCTCTCCGGCAGCATCCGCTTCGATGGCCAGGAGTTGGTGGGGATGCGCGCGCTGCAGCGGCGGCGCCTCAACGGCCCGCAGATGGCGATGGTCTTTCAGGACCCGATGCGCGCCCTCAACCCCTTTCTGCGCATCGGAACACAGCTGACCGAAGGCATGCGATACCACGGCATTGCGCGCGGCAGTGCCGCCCAGGCCGAGGCGCGCCGCCTGCTCGACCGCGTGCGCATCGCTCAGCCTGCCCGCCGCCTGCAGCAGTATCCGCATGAGCTATCCGGCGGCATGCGCCAGCGGGTCGTGCTCGCCATGGCGCTGGCCTGCCGGCCGCGCCTGCTCATTGCTGACGAGGCCACCACGGCGCTGGATGTGACAGTGCAGGCCAGCATCCTCGCACTGCTCAACGACATCCGTGCCGAGCAGAACCTGGCGTTGATCATGGTGTCGCATGACCTGGGCGTGATTGCGCAGAGTTGCCGCACCACTGCGGTTCTGTATGCCGGGCGCATCGTCGAAAGCGCGCCGACCGAAGCCTTGCTGATGCATCCGCAGCACCCGTATGCTCAAGGTCTGTTGCGGGCGCGGCCACAGCTCGAAGGGCCGCGTGGGGAAGCGCTCCCTGCCATACCCGGCACGCCGCCCGACCCGCGCGCGTTGCCAGCCGGCTGTGCCTTCGCGCCACGCTGCCCCCGCGCGGACGCGATTTGCAGCGAGCGCCCGCTTCCTACCGCGGTGGCAAACGCGCACGTAGCCTGTCACCACCCGGGCTGAAGTCTGTGTGGGACGTCGTGCTGCAGCTCGCGTGCACGGAGCGCGAGCGCGCAAGCAACGGCTTCTGCGCCTTGTGACCGACAAGGTGCGCAAGGTCCGCATGCGAGCGCCGATTGTCGGGCATCGTAATCCGTCGGACGCGTCGGACATGGCACGAGGCCCACAGTCACGCACCCTTTCGCGCTATGGAAAGCGGTGCCTCTAAACAGGTCTCATCAATGGTGTCGAAGGTGCGTGCAAGTCACGCACTGCCGCGCCCTGAGCGGCGTTCTTCGCCCGACCGCTACCGCCATTTCTTCGAGGCCCTGTGCGAGGGCATCCTCATCCTGGACAGCGATTCGGGGGATGTGGTCGAGGCCAACCCCTTCATTGCCCAGATGCTTGGCTACACCGCGGATGACCTTGCCTCGCTGTCGATCTGGAATCTCCTCGCGCCCGCCAGCGCTGTCGTCTTTCGACCGGTCTTCACGCGTCTGCGGCGCGAGGGCGGCATGCATCGCAGCGATCTCTGCTTCCGCCGCAACGACGGCGGCACCATCGACGTCGAGCTGATCAGCAGTCGATCATGCCTGGGCGAGGCCGAGGTCATCCAATGCAGCGTGCGCGATATCGGTGAGCGCAAGCGGATGGAAGAGGCGCTGGGAGAACGCATAAAGGAGCTGCACTGCATCAGTCGCGTCACGGCCATTCTGCATCGCCAGCAGGTACCGTTGGCCACGCTGCTCGACGAAGTGGCGCACGCGCTGGCCGAGGCATGGCGATTCCCTGGCCTGGCGATGACCCGCATCGTGCTCGACGGCGGCACACACCAGAGCGACGCTTTCGAGGAAACGCCCTGGGCCATGTCCGAGCTGATCGAGGTTGATGGCCACGCCGCGGGACGCATCGATATCTGCTATCGCCAGGAGCCGCCCGGCCCGGGCGAGTACTTCTTGGACGAGGAGTACGCGCTGCTCGCCTGGCTCGCCGGCGAGATCGGGCGTGCGCGAGAGCACCGCCGACAGGCGCTGCGCTTTCGCAGCGCCATTGAGGGTGCACCCGATGCCATGGTCATTGTCGATGACCAGGGCTGCATCAATCTGGTCAACGCCCAGACCGAGCGGCTGTTCGGGTATGCGCGCGAGGAGTTGATCGGCCAGCAGATCGAGATCCTGCTCCCGGAGGCCTTGCGCGAAGGACACCGCGGCCGCCGACGCGACTACGCGGCCGAGCCCAGCGCGCGTCCGATGGGCAGCGACCTGGACCTGCGTGCACGCCGACGCGACGGCAGCGAGTTCCCCGTCGAAGTCAGCCTCAGCCCGCTTGAATCCAGTGACGGCTCGCTGGTGGTGAGCGCGATTCGCGACATCAGTGAACGGCGTCGTGCCGAGCTGGCGCTGAAGCGACTGCACCGGATGCGCGTGATGATGTCCGAGGTCAGTGCGATGATCGTACGCGCCACCGACGCCCAGGAACTGCTGCTCGATGCCTGCCGCACCGCGGTCGAGGGCGGGGGGTTCCTGATGGCCTGGGTCGCCTTGGTGGACGAGGCCGGCGAGGTGCGTACGGCCGCGGCCTTCGGTGCGCACGACGACTACGCTACCACGGCATCCGTGTCGCTGGACCCCAATGAGAAACGCGGTCAGGGGCCGACGGGGCGGGCGCTGCGCGATGCGTGTTCGGTGGTAGTCAACGACATCGCCCAGGACCCATGCATGGAGCCGTGGCGTGAGGCGGCGCTCGCGCGTGGATTCCGATCCAGCGCTGCTGTCCCTTTGCTGCGGGATGACGGGGTAGTCGGCAGCATCAATTTCTATGCCGGCGACGTGGAGGTCTTCGATGCTGAGGAAGTGCGGCTACTGGAGGAATTGGCTGGGGACGTCGCCTTTGCACTGACTTCCATCGAACAACGCCAGCGCATCGATTTTCTTGCCCTGCACGATTCGCTCACCGGCCTCGCCAACCGCACACTTTTCGTCGAGCGCCTGCGTCAGATGATGCAGAGCGCGGAAACCGAAGGCGGTCAGATGGCCTTGCTGGTGCTCGATATGGAGCGCTTCAAGTCGGTCAACGACGCACTGGGCATGGTGGCCGGCGACGACGTGCTGCGCATCGTCAGCGAGCGTCTGGTCCGACTCGCCGGCGACCACGAGCATGTCGCACGGCTGGAGGGCGACCGCTTTGCCATGGTGATCCCGCATATCCACAGTGCGTCGGATCTGTCGGCGCTGGTCGAGGAACGCATGTGGGCCACCCTGGGCGAGCCGCTCATTCGTTCCGGCATCGAGCTGCGTCCGACGGCGCGCACCGGCATTGCGCTGTATCCGGATGACGGCTGTGATGCCCAGAGTCTGCTCGGCAACGCCGAGGCGGCACTGAAGAAGGCCAAGAACGGCAACGAACACTATGTCTTCTACGCACCGCAGATGAACCGCGCCGTGCATCAGCGGCTATCCCTGGAGGGGCGGCTGCGTAGCGCGGTCGAGGCGCGGGAGTTCGAGTTGCACTATCAGCCCAAGCTGAACCTGCGCACAGGCTGCATCTGTGGCGCCGAAGCCCTGTTGCGTTGGCCGACGGCAGACGAAGGTCTCAACGTCACCCATATCGTGCGCCTGCTGGAGGATACCGGTCTGATCCAGCAGGTCGGCCGCTGGGCGATCGAACAAGCGCTGCGCGATCGGCGATCCTGGATCAGGCAGGGCCTCGATGCCCCTCCGGTGGCGGTCAATGTGTCGGTCATGCAGTTCCGCCAGGCCAGCTTTGTCGACGATGTCGCCGCCATGCTGAGCGTGCCGGAATGGGGGGATGGCCGCGGCATCGAACTCGAGATCACCGAATCCACCCTCATGCGGGATCTGGCCAGCAATCAGGCGCAGCTGCAGCGGCTATGCGCTCTCGGTATTCCGATCGCGATCGATGACTTCGGAACCGGTTATTCGTCGCTCAGCTACCTGTCGCGTCTGCCGCTCAGTGCCCTCAAGGTGGATCGATCCTTCGTCGTGGAGTCCTCCGTCAATCCATCGGCAATGAATATCGTGTCCGCGATTGTTTCGCTCGCGAAGTCCCTGCATTTGCGGGTCATTGCCGAAGGCGTCGACACGCCAGAACAGGTCAGCATGCTGCGCGAACTGGGTTGCGACGAGATGCAGGGCTTTCTGTTCAGCCGCGCCGTGAGTGCCGAGGCCTTTGCCGGCCTCGTCCGCGACAACTGCCGCTTGAGCCATGACGGCAAGATCGTGCGCGACAGCGCCTGACGCTGTCACCTGCGGCAGCGGACACGCTCATCGTCCATAAGAAAGCCCCGGCGATTGGTCGCCGGGGCCCAGGGTGTCGTCTCCGGCGTCGTCCTAGAACTGCACGCGGAAGAAGAAGCCGAGATTGTCGCGGTCACGCAGCACGTGGTTGGCGCCGCCGCCGGTGAACAGCTGGTAGGAGATGTTGAAGGAATAGGCTGTCTTGTAGCGGAACTGGAAAGTCGAGTTCAGCGTCTTGCGGCCTTCAACGAAGTTGCCGCCCGGTCCCGGTGCGTTGCCGTTGATGTCGTGCCCCCAGATCAGGGTAGGCTCGATCGACAGCCCCGGCAGCACCGAGTCGTAGCGGATGATGGAGACGATGCGGTAACCCCAGGAGAAGCTATGCGCGAATTCGCTGCGCTTGGCCTGGAAGGGGTTGAAGCGTAGGCCGTCGACCCCTACCGAACAGGCCGGGTTGGTCGAGCAGGCCAGGCGCGAGCCATCGGCACCGCTGCCATCCGCACCGGCACTGGCGTGGGTGGTCTGCCGGTCCGGGCCCTGAATCTGCAGCTGATCGAAGTCCGGGAAGTCTGGGATATGGGTCGCGCCCACCTCATAGATCATGATGATCTGATCCGCACCCAGGATGGACTCCGACTGGCCGTAGACGCGGGTGGCGCCCAGGTTGTACTGCAACACGTCGAAGGGCTCCCAACCCTGGATGAAGCTGCCCGCCTCGTTGGTGCCGATGTCCTGGCCGCGATAGGGCAGGATGAAGTTCGGGAAGGCACGCGCCACGCCGGGCAGCGCACCCACCGCCAGATTGATGGTGTCCGGATAGGGATTCTCGCCGTCGGCGTTGACGAAATTGTTCTGATCGTAGATCACACGCTCGCCTTCGGCGTTGAAGCCTTCTGCGGCGGTAGCGCCGGCGCAGCCCACTTCCTCGCGGTGACACTCGGACAGTGACGGACCCAGCGCGGCGAAGGCGACGTCGGTGAAGGAGACCTGTAGCGGCAGATTGGGTCGGTAGGCAATCTCACCCTGCAGCGAGTAGTCCGAGCCCGCCGGCGTGTTGAAGCTGATGCCGAACATCTTTCGGTCTTCGGGATAATCGAGCTGGAAGCGGATATCGTCGAAGCTGACGATGCTGTCCACGGGTTGGTTGGGGTCGCCCGCCAGCAAATTGGCAAGTCCCTGCACCGCCCCAAGATTGGTGAGCCCCAATTCGGCAAGAACGCCCGGCCGTTGCGTGGCAAGGCTGACCAAATCGGTCGCGAGCTGAACAGAGCCTCGGGTGCTGAAGGCGAGCGGCACGTTGTCACAGGCCTGCAGGAACTCGGTCGTCGTGGTGGGGGACAGTCCCTGTGGATTGCCCGCCGGCCGCGCGCAGCTGGCCGAGGTCGAATAGGCATTCAGATACGGCAGCTTCGAGTGGTAGTTCATGAAGAAGAAACCGAACTCGGTGCCGAAGTTGAGATTGGGCAGGAACCACTTCAGGCCCACGCCCCATTGCCCCTGATCGCGCGCCTTGTCGTCTGGCAGACGCGGGATGCTGGCCGTGGTCGGTGTCAGCGTGCTGAGGGCGTTGTCCAGGTTGGCCCCCAGGAAGAAGGGGTCCTCGGCCGCACCGCCAAAACTGGAGTTGAAGGAGCCCACCACGACTTCATCCGAAGGGAAGCGGGTCTGTCCGTCGAAGGCGCCCGGCGCCAGACGGTCGGATTGCGGCTGCTGGCCGATGTTGGGCGTGCCGAAATCGAGGAAGCTGAAGAAGCTCCCCTGCGGAGGAATCTCCACGCTATCCCATTCGTACTGATAGTAGGCTTCCAGCGACAGCGTGTTGGTCAGGTTGATGCTGGCGAAGGCCATGCCCACCGGCGTGAAAACCTCGTCGAGGGTGAAGCCGGTACGGAACAGGTTGTTCACGTTGGCCGGATTCGCCTGGTTGACGCTGTTGATCACCAGAACCGTGGATTCGCCCCAGTTCACTGTCTGCCGACCAAGCCGGAAGATCAGGTCCTTCTCGCCGATGAAGGGCAGGTCGAGCGGAATGCGGCCGAAAAAGTTGAGATCGAGCAGCTGGAAGTTGGTGCCGATCTGCTCCAGCGTGCGGCCCTGGGTGCGCTTGCTGCGCACTTCGCCGCCCGGACCGAAGACCGCGTCGAGATAGCGATTGGAGATGCGCGGGTCGTCGGTGATGACGACATCATCCAGGTTGTCCGGCGTGATGCGGTTGGGCGCGAATTCGGTGAAATCGTTGTTCTCGAAGTCGTAGAACCACAGCCAGCGGCCGAAGACCCCGAAGTTGCCGAAGCTCAGGGTGAAATCCTGATTGATGCGGAACGGCGCCTGGACGATGTCCCATTGATCGTAGTTCAGGTTGCCGTCGTCGCCGTTGACGCTGGGCGCGCCTGGAGCATTGGCCAGCCGTTCCGCAGGATAGGACTGCTCGCGCGACAGGCCCTGACAGGACTGGAACTGGCGAGCGCAGACACCCGGGTCGAGATTGGACTTGCCGACCAGGTCGGTCGAGCGTCCATTGATGCGCCAACCCGCGCCCGCAATGATGTTGGTATTGATCTGCAGATCGATGTCGTCACTCAGCCGGAAGTTGGCACCCCAGGCCGGGCTGGCTGCCACCAGGCAGCCGAGTGCGAGGCACGCGCGTCGCAAGGACGTGCGGCGGCGGGCTTCTGCGTCACCCTGAGTCATGTGTCTCCCCCTTCTACAAGGTTGTTGGGGCCGCCCAACGCGGCACCCGCTCCGTTTCGCAAGGCGCGCCGGCTCCATGGCCGGCGCTATCTCTATGGTGTCGAGTCTGGTGACCGAACGACCGGTCAATCAGACATGCTGAACGAATGCTTACACAACCCTGCGCCCGTGTGAAGGGCTTTTCCCATTGAGGGAGACAACTTAGAACTGATAGCGGAAGAAGAAGCCGAGATTGTCGCGGTCACGCAGCAGGTGGTTGGCGCCGCCGCCGGTGAACAGCTGGTACGAGATGTTGAAGGAATAGGCCGTCTTGTAGCGGAACTGGAAGGTGGAGTTCAGGGTCTTGCGGCCTTCGACGAAGTTGCCGCCCGGTCCCGGCGCATTGCCGTTGATGTCGTGCCCCCAGATCAGGGTCGGCTCGATCGACAGCCCGGGCAGTACCGAGTCATAGCGGATGATCGAGACGATGCGGTAGCCCCAGGAGAAGGCGTGCGCAAACTGGTCGCGCGATGCCTGGTAGGGGTTGAAGCGCAGGCCATCCGGCCCGATCGAGCAGGTTGGGTTGGTGGAACAGGCCAGGCGCGAGCCGTCCGCCCCGCTGCCGTCGGCGCCGGCGCTGGCGTGCGTCGTGCCTGACAGCGGTCCTTCGATCTGCAGGCGGTCGAAGCTGGGCAGGTTGGGGATATGGGTGGCACCCAGCTCATAGATCATGATGATCTGGTCCGCGCCGAGGAAGGCTTCGGACTGGCCGTAGACGCGGGTGGCGCCCAGGTTGTACTGCAGCACGTCGAAGGGTTCCCAGCCGCGGATGTAGCCGTTGGGCGCATTTTCGCCGATGGCCTGACCGCGATAGGGCAGCACGAAGTTCGGGAAGGAGCGTGCCGAGCCTGGCGCCGCGCCCACAATCAGATTGACCGTGTCTGGGAAGGGGTTGTTGCCGTTCTCATCGACGAAGTCGTTGTCGTCGAAGATGACGCGATCGCCGTTCTCATCGAAGCTGACGCCGGCGGTCGAGCCGTTGCAGCCGAGTTCCTCACGATGACAGGCGGTCAGCGACGGCCCGAAAGCCGCAAAAGCAAGGTCCACCACCGAAATCTGCAACGGCAGATTGGGCCGATAGGCGATCTCGCCCTGCAGCGAATAGTCCGCACCGGCCGGCGTATTGAAGCTGAAGCCGAACATCTTGCGGTCTTCCGGATAGGTCAGCTGGACGCGGGCAGTGTCGAAGCCCACGGCGTCCGACAGCGGCGCATCCGGGTCCGGAGTCAGCAGATTGCTGAGCGCCGGCAGCAGCGCCCCCAGACTTCCGACGCCGTAGTCGGCCAGCGTGCCCGGCCGGCGCGCGGTCAGGGCAAGCAGATCCGCCACCAGCGGCGCCGATGCCTGGGCGGCGGGCAGATTCGGACAGGCCTGCAGGAACTCCAGGGTGTTGGTGGCATCCATGCCCATGGTGTTGCCTTCTGCGCGGGCGCAGCTGGCGTCCACCGCATAGAAGTCCGCATAAGGCAGCTTCGAGTGGTAGTTCATGAAGAAGAAGCCAAACTCGGTGCCGAAGTTCAGGTCCGGCAGGAACCACTTGATGCCGACGCCGTACTGACCCTGATCCCGCGGCTTGTTGTCGGGCAGCTTCGGAATCGTGGCGGAGGTCGGCGTGATCAGCGCCAGCGGGCTGTTCAGCGGGGAGCCGATCGCCTGCGGGTCCTCGGCGGAGCCGCCGAAGCTGGCGTTGACCGAGGGGCCGATGTTCGGCGTCCCCAGATCGAGGAAGGAGAAGAAACCACCCGGCGGTGGGATTTCCACCGCATCCCACTCGTACTGGTAATAGGCTTCCAGCGACAGCGTATTGGTGATGTTGGTGCTGAGGAAGGCCATGCCTACCGGGGTGAAGACTTCGTCCAAGGTGAAGCCGGTCCGGAACAGGTTGTTCACGTTGGCCGGGTTCGCCTGATTGACGCTGTTGACCACCAGGACGGTCGATTCGCCCCAGTTCACCGTCTGCCGGCCGATGCGGAAGCGCAGGTCACGGTCGCCGAAGAAGGGCAGGCTGCCGTAGAAATTGAAGTCCAGCAGCTGAAAGTCGGTGCCGATCTGTTCGAGTGTCCGGCCCTGCTGGCGCTTGTCGCGTACCACGCCGCCCGGGCCGAAAACCTGATCAAAGAAGCGGTTGGCAGCGGGGTCACCGCGTTGGCCCACGGCGTCGATGTTGTCCGGCGTGATGCGGTTGGGGCTGAACTGGGTGAAATCGTTGTTCTCGAAATCGTAGAAGTACAGCCAGCGCGCGAAGAAGCCGAATTCGCCGTTCTGAATGTTGACGTCCTGATTGATGCGGAAGGGCGCCTGCACGATGTCGCCGCGGTTGTAATTCAGGTTGCCGTCGTCAAAGTTGACGCTCGGCATGCCCGGCGCATTGCGCAGCGCCTCGGCCGGGTCTGTCTCCAGGCGGAACAGGCCCTGACAGGACTGCAGCGCTCCGCTGCAGACATTCGGATCCAGATTCGATTTGCCGACCAGGTCCGCGGACCGGCCGCTGATGCGCCAGGCGGCACCAGCCACGATATTGGTGTTGATCACCACCGAGGTGTTGTCGCCGTACTGGAAGTTCAGGCCCAGTGCCGGGGCAGTCCACAGGGCAGGGGACGCCGCCAGGGCGACGGCAGTCATCAGGCGCGCGCGGCTACGCATCGTCGAAGTCCTTTTCTAGCGTGAGAAGACACGATGGCGTCGCGCGCCGGGCGCGCTGACCAATCGTTCAATTGTGGGGTTCACCATTGTACCCAAGCCCCGTAGCCGGCGTCCCGACAGCGCCGACGGGCGGAACCGATCAGGCCGTCTCGCGGAGCTTGAGCATGGGCGCCAGAAAGCGGCCCGTGTGCGAACGCTCCACCGTGGCCACCGCCTCCGGGCTGCCCGAAGCGACGATCTCGCCGCCGCCGTCACCGCCTTCGGGGCCCAGATCGATGAGCCAGTCGGCGCGCTTGATCACATCGAGGTTGTGTTCGATGACCACTACCGTATTGCCCGCGTCACGCAGGGTTTCGATCACCTTGAGCAGTTGCGCCACATCGTGGAAATGCAGGCCAGTGGTGGGTTCGTCCAGGATATAGAGCGTCTGCCCGGTGCTGCGCTTGGCCAGCTCCCGCGCCAGCTTGACGCGCTGCGCCTCGCCACCGGACAGGGTGGTGGCGCGCTGCCCGAGGGTGACGTAGGACAACCCGACTTCCATCAAGGTCTGCAGCTTGCGGTGCAGCGAGGGCACGGGGGCGAAGAAGTCCGTGGCTTCCTCCACTGTCATGTCCAGTACCTGATTGATGGACTTGCCCTTGTAGAGGATTTCCAGCGTCTCGCGGTTGTAGCGCCGTCCTTCGCAGACGTCGCATGTGACGTAGACATCCGGCAGGAAATGCATCTCCACCTTGATGACGCCGTCACCCTGGCACGACTCGCAGCGCCCGCCCTTGACATTGAAGGAAAAACGGCCGGGTGTGTAGCCGCGGGCGCGGGCCTCCGGCACACCGGCAAAGAGCTCGCGAATGATGGTGAACAGGCCCGTATAGGTCGCCGGATTCGAGCGCGGCGTGCGGCCGATCGGCGCCTGGTTGATGTCGATGACTTTGTCCAGATGCTGCATCCCCTCGATGGCACGGAAGGGCGCCGGTTGTAGCGCGGCGCCATTGAGTTCGCGCGCGGTGGCGGCATAGAGGGTGTCGTTGATGAGCGTCGACTTCCCGGAGCCGGACACGCCCGTGACGCAGGTGAACAGTCCGAGCGGAATCTCGGCGTCCACTTGCTTGAGGTTGTGGCCGCGACAGCCGCGCAGATTCAGCCAGCGGTCGTTCTTTGGTTTATGACGCCGGCTCGGCACCGCGATCGCCTCGGTGCCGGCGAGATATTTGCCGGTCCAGGAATCCGCGTTCTTGGCGATGTCTTCCGGTGTGCCTTCCGCCACTACGGCGCCGCCATGCACGCCGGCGCCGGGGCCGATGTCGAGCACGTGATCGGCGCTGCGGATGGCCTCTTCGTCATGCTCGACGACCAGTACGGTGTTGCCCAGATCGCGTAGCCGGAACAGGGTGTTGAGCAGGCGCTGATTGTCGCGCTGGTGCAGGCCGATGCTGGGTTCGTCCAGGACATACATCACGCCCACCAGGCCGGCGCCGATCTGGCTGGCGAGACGGATGCGCTGCGCCTCACCGCCCGACAGGGTGTCGGCACTGCGCGCCAGGTTCAGATAGTCGAGGCCGACATTGTTGAGAAAGCCGAGGCGGTCGACGATCTCCTTGACGATCTTGTCGGCGATGCGGCCGCGATGGCCGGGCAGGTCGAGATCGGTGAACCAGGCCTCGGCGTCGCGGATGGACATCTGCGTCAGCTCGGGCAGCCGCCGTCCGGCGACAAAGACGTGGCGCGCCGCGCGATTCAGCCGCTCGCCGTTGCAGGCCGGACAGGGCTTGTCCGACAGAAAGCGCGCCAGTTCCTCGCGCACGGCTTCGGACTCGGTCTCGCGGTAGCGGCGCTGCAGATTGGCGAGGATGCCCTCGAAGCGGTGCGTCTTGGTCACCGAGCGCCCCCGCGTGCCGGGGTAGTGGAAGCGGATGCGCTCCTCGCCGCTTCCGTACAGCAGAAGTTGCTGCTGGGCTTCGGGCAGATCGCCGAAGGGCGTTTCGAGGTCGATGTCGGCGTGCTCGGCCAGGCTCTTGAGCAGCGCCCAGTAGTAGGGGTTGCGCCTATCCCAGCCGCGGATGGCGCCGCCGGCCAGTGACAGATCGGGGTGGGCGACCACGCGTTCCGGGTCAAAGACCTGCTGCTGGCCGAGGCCATCGCACTCCTCGCAGGCGCCGTGCGGGGCGTTGAAGGAGAACAGGCGGGGTTCGAGTTCGGACAGCGCGTAACCGCAGTGCGGACACGCCATGCGCGAGGAGAAGGTCTGCTCCTCGCCCTCGTGCTTGTAGGGCACCACATGGGCCAGCCCGTCGGATACCTTCAAGGCGGTTTCGAAAGATTCGGCCAGGCGCTGACGCAGGTCTTCGCGCACCTTGAAGCGGTCGACCACGATATCGATATCGTGCTTGATCTTGCGGTTGAGCGGCGGGATTTCGTCCAGCTCGTAGATGGTGCCGTCGACGCGGGCACGGACAAAGCCCTGCGCGCGCATGCCGTTGAAGACATCCAGATGCTCGCCCTTGCGGCCGCGGATCACCGGCGCGCAGAGCAGCCAGGCCGAGCCTTCTTCCATGTTCAGCACGCTGTCGACCATCTGCGAGACTTCCATGGCCTCCAGCGCGACATCGTGGTCGGGGCAGCGCGGTGTGCCCACCCGCGCGAACAGCAGGCGCAGATAATCCTGCACCTCGGTCACCGTGCCGACGGTCGACCGCGGATTGTGCGAGGTCGATTTCTGTTCAATGGAGATCGCCGGCGACAGGCCTTCGATCGAGTCCACATCCGGCTTCTGCATCATGGACAGGAACTGGCGCGCGTAGGCCGACAGCGACTCGACATAGCGCCGCTGCCCCTCGGCATAGAGCGTGTCGAAGGCCAGACTGGACTTGCCGGAGCCCGACAGGCCGGTTATCACCGTCAGCTTGTCGCGCGGAATATCGACGGCGATATTCTTGAGATTGTGCGTACGTGCGCCTCGGATGCGGATGACGTCCATGGCTTGATCGGTCGATGCAGGGCAATCCACTAATATAAGCCCCAGCGCAAGTCACAGCTGAGTCGTAGACCCTGCGCTTCAATTTCCATCAAGCGTTTCGCCCATGACCCCAACCGAGTGGCGCGCCACCCTCGGGCTTTCCGCTGTATACGCCCTCCGCATGTTCGGCCTGTTCATGGTGCTGCCCGCCTTTGCGCCTTACGCCGCCGAACTGGATGGAGGGCAATTTGCGCTGCTGGTCGGGCTGGCGCTGGGCATCTACGGCCTGACGCAGGCGGTCTGCCAGATTCCCTTCGGCATGGCGTCCGACCGCTTCGGGCGCAAGCCGGTGATCGTGGTGGGCATGCTGATTTTCGCCGCGGGATCGGTGGTCGCCGGCATGGCCGACAGCATGGCAGGGCTCATCGCCGGTCGCGCGCTGCAGGGGGCCGGCGCCATCTCGGCGGCCGCTGCCGCGCTGGTGGCCGACATCACCCGTCCCCAGGTGCGCACGATGGCGATGGCCATTCTTGGTGCCGGCATGGGGGCGTCCTTCATTCTGGCGCTGGTGGCGGGCCCGCCGGTCTCCGGCCTGATCGGCGTCGACGGCATCCTGGTGGCCGCAGGCTGGTTCAGTCTGGCGGCTATCGCAGTCGTGATCTGGGTGGTTCCGGCCGCACCCAAGGGGCCAGCGGCGTCGGCGGCGCTCGGCCCGGTGCTGCGTGACCGCACGCTGTGGCAGCTCAACGCGGGCATCTTCCTGCTGCATGCGCTGCTGACCTCCAGCTTCGTACTCTTCCCCCGTCTGTTCGAGGCGGCCTTTGATCTTGCGGTGGCGGGGCAGTGGCGGATCTACCTGCCGGTGATGCTCGGCTCGCTGGCCATCGTCCTGCCGCTGATTCGCTGGGCCGATACCCGCGACCGGGTGCGCGAGGTCTTTGTGGCGGCCGTCTTTGCCCTGCTCGCAGCCTGCCTGCTGCTCGCCGGTGGGAGTCACAGCCTGACCCTGCTGATCGTCGGTGTGCTGCTCTACTTCGCCGGCTTCAACTATCTGGAAGGCGCGCTGCCTTCGCTGGTGTCACGGCTGGCGCCGGAGGCCAGCCGTGGCGCGGCGCTGGGGTTGTATGCCACGGCACAGTTCCTTGGTGCCTTCTGTGGCGGCCTGCTCGGCGGCCTCGCCGCCGGTGCCGAGGCGCATGGCGCGGGCTTCTGGCTGCTGGCTGTCATACCATTGCTGTGGTGTACCTTCGCGTACCGGCTGCGTACCGAGCGGCCGGCGGCAACCGTCTAGGGAGTGAGAAATGGCACGCGGCATCAATAAAGTGATTCTGGTCGGCAATCTGGGACAGGATCCCGAGGTGCGCTACACCGCCAACGGCACGGCGGTGGCCAACCTTCGCATTGCCACCACCGAGAGCTGGCGCGACAAGCAAAGCGGCGAGCAGCGCGAGAACACCGAATGGCACACCGTCGTGCTGTTCGGCAAGACCGCGGAGATTGCCAGCCAGTATCTCAAGAAGGGGCGGCAGGTCTTCATCGAAGGCAAGCTCCAGACCCGCAAGTGGCAGGACAAGTCGGGCAACGACCGCTACAGCACCGAGGTCGTTGCCAACGACATGCAGATGCTCGGCGGTGGCGGCCCCGGCGGCGGTAGCGCGGACTTCGACGGTGGCGGTGGGGGTGGCGGCATGAGCCGCGGCGGCGGCCAGTCCCAGCCAGCGCCGCAGCGCGAACCCGCGCCGCAGAGCTTCGAGGACGACGATATTCCCTTCTGAGCGTCCGGCTAGCCTTTGCCGGCTTCTGTCGCGGCGAGCTGCGCGCGTGCGACCGCCACGGCGGTCATATTGACCAGCCCGCGCACACTGACCGACTGCGGCAGGATGTGCGCGGGGCGCGCAGAGCCAATGAGAATGGGGCCGATGGCGATGCCCTTGCCGATGGTTTTGAGCAGCTGATACGAGATATTCGCGGCATCCAGCCCCGGCATGATGAACAGATTCGCATTTCCCTCAAGCGTCGAGAAGGGGAACTCGCGGTGGCGCTTGTCCTCGTTGAGCGCCATGTCGGCGTGCATCTCGCCGTCCATGTTGAGTTCCGGCGCGCGTTTCCGGATCAGGTCGCGCGCGGCACGCATCTTGCGCGGTGAGCCTTCGGCCCTGGTGCCGAAATTGGAGTAGGACAGCAGGGCGACGCGTGGCTCGTGACCGAAGCGGCGCACCTCTTCCGCCGCCAGCAGGGTCATTTCAGCAATGGCTTCGGGGTCCGGTTCCGGGGAGATATGCGTATCGCAGAAGAAGTAGGTGCCCTGCGGCAGGATCAGGGTGGTGAGGGCCGACAGCGCCGATACCCCAGGCGCACGGCCGATGATCTGGCGCACGTGCCGAAGATGGTGGTGGAAGCGACCGACGCGGCCACACAGCATGGCATCGCCCATGTCGCGCTTCAGCGCCAGCGCCGCCAGGGCCGTCTGGCTGCCCTTGACCACGGCGCGCGCCTCGTCGCGCGAAACCCCGTCCCGCGCCATATGGCGATGGTAGTCGTCGGTCAGCAGGTCGAGCACTTCCGGATCGTCCGGATCGATGATTGTGACGTCGGCTTCGGGACGGATGCGTAGCCCGAGTGACTGGATGCCGTCCTCAATGGCCTCGCGCCGGCCGACCAGGACCGGCTGGGCAAGGCCGTCGTCCACCACCTGCTGCACCGCCATGAGCACGCGCGAACGGTGGCCCTCGGCGTAGATTACGCGCTTGGGCGCGGCGCGGGCGGCCTCGAAGACCGGGCGCATGATCATGCCCGAGCGGAAGACGAAGGCGTGCAGGCGGGCGTGGTAGGCGTCGAAATCCTCAATCGGCCGGCTGGCCACGCCGCTGTCCATGGCCGCCTTGGCCACCGCCGGCGCCACTACCGTGATCAGGCGGGTATCGAAGGGCTTGGGGATCAGATAATCCGGGCCGAAGCGCAGGCTCTCACTGCTGTAGGCGTTGCGCACGCGCTCCTCGGCCGAGCGGCGGGCCAATTCGGCGATGGCGTGCACGCAGGCGACCTTCATCTCCTCATTGATGGTGCGGGCGCCGACGTCCAGCGCACCGCGGAACATGAAGGGGAAGCACAGGACGTTGTTGACCTGGTTCGGGTAGTCGGAGCGGCCGGTGGCGAGAATGGCGTCGGGGCGTACGGCGCGCGCCTCATCCGGCAATATCTCCGGCGTGGGGTTGGCCAGCGCCATGATGATCGGGCGCTTGGCCATCTTTTCGACCGTGTGCGGCTTGAGTACGCCGCCGGCGGACAGGCCCAGAAAGACGTCCGCCCCCTTGATGACGTCGTCGAGCGTGCGGTGCTTGCTGGCCTGGGCGAAGGTGGCCTTGAATTCGTCCATCAGAGCCGTGCGGCCCTCATAGACCAGGCCTTCGACGTCGCAGACCCAGATGTTCTCGCGCGGCAGGCCCAGCGAGACCAGCATGTTCAGGCAGGACAGCGCGGCCGCGCCGGCGCCGGCGGTGACCACCTTGATCTTGCGGATGTCCTTGCGCGCGATGGTGAGCCCGTTGACGATGGCGGCGCCGACGACGATGGCGGTGCCGTGCTGGTCGTCATGGAAGACCGGGATGTTCATGCGGCTGCGCAGTTCGCGTTCGACGATGAAACAGTCCGGTGCCTTGATGTCCTCGAGGTTGATGCCGCCGAAGGTGGGTTCCAGCGGAGCGATGATCTCGATCAGCCGCTCCGGATCGGTCTCCTTGATTTCAATGTCGAAGACATCGATGCCGGCAAACTGCTTGAACAGCACCGCCTTGCCTTCCATCACCGGCTTGGAGGCCGCCGGGCCGATGCTGCCCAGTCCGAGTACCGCGGTGCCGTTGGTGATGACGCCCACCAGATTGCCGCGCGCCGTGTAGTCCCAGGTGGCACTTTCGTCGGCTGCGATGGCCTCGCAGGCGTAGGCGACGCCAGGGGAGTAGGCCAGGGCCAGGTCGGCCTGCGTCGCCATGGGCTTGAGCGCCCGGATTTCCAGCTTTCCCGGCTGCGGATTCCGGTGGTATGCCAGGGCCGCAGCCCGCATGTCCTCGCTCATGCACCCATCCCCCCTGTCCTGGTCACGGTGCCCGCATGCCTGTGGCGGGCATTCCGGCCGGCAGAGTAACGGAAGTCGCAGCCGCGGCGGCAGGGGGTGCACAAGGATGGGGCGTGTGCCTGAACGACCACCGCTTGCACCATCAGGGCGGTCCGCTTTCGGGGGTTGGGTCCGCTGCTTCGGCGACGTGCGCGTGGATCATCTCGCGCAGCAGTTGGGTCATGCGCGCCACCGTGGGCGAGGCTTCGTCGCGACGGTGGATGAGCACCATGCGCGCGCGCGGGGCGTCGCCGGCAATGGGGCGGTAGGTCACGCCCTCGGAGTGGATCTGCCGCATCGAGGCCGGCACCAGCGACACGCCCAGGCCCGCCGCCACCAGGTTGACGATGGACGTGACCTGCGAGGTTTCCTGACCAATGCGCGGACTGAAGCCGCAACGCCGGCAGCAGGCGATGATCTCGTCGTAGAGGCCGGCGCCGACGCTGCGCGGAAAGAGCACAAAGCTTTCGCCGGCCAGCGCCCACAGCGACAGGCTTTCGAAGGCGGCCAGCGGATGGCCGTGGGGCAGCGCGATCAGATTCGCTTCGTCGAACAGGGCCGAGGCTTCCAGTGCCTCGTGCTGACCCAGCGGCGGGCGCACAAAGGCGATATCGATCTGCTCGCGCAGTACGGCGTCCACCAGCTCGGGGGTGCTGTGCTCTTCCAGCGACAGGCGTACATCGCTGTAGCGCTGGCCGAAGGCGCGGATAGCCTGGGGCACGAAGGGATGGAAGGGCGCGGAATTGATCATGCCAATGCGCAGTCGCCCGGCATCGCCGCGCGCCACGCGTTGGGCGCGCTCCACCGCGGCTTCGGCGGCGCTGACCACCTGTCGCGCATCCTCATAGAAGCTTTCGCCGACGGCGGTCAGGGCCACGCCCCGCGGCAGCCGTTCGAACAGCGGCGCTCCCAGTTCGCGCTCCAGCGCCTTGATCTGCTGCGACAGGGGCGGCTGACCGATGCCAAGCCGCTCGGCGGCGCGGGTGAAGTGGCGCGCGTCGGCCACCGCGAGGAAGTAGCGCAGGTGTCGTAATTCCATATCTAGAAAGTATGGCAAACGCTGCAATCATATATTGGACATATAGAAAGAGCAGCATCTAGAGTGCGGGTTCGGCACGTCGCAAGGCAGCGGGGAGACAGCGTGGAGCACAACAAAGACATCGATCCCATCGAAACCCAGGAGTGGATCGAATCCCTCAACTCTGTGTTGCAGCAGGAGGGACCGGAACGCGCGCACTATCTGCTCGAAACGCTGATCGAACGCGCGCGACGATCGGGTGCCTTCATTCCCTTCTCGCCCAATACGGCCTACATCAACACCATCCCGCCCGACCGGGAGCAGCGGGCCGAGGCCGACCATGCGCTGGAGTGGAAGATCCGCTCGATCATTCGCTGGAACGCCATCGCCATGGTGGTCAATTCCAACCGCGAGCACGCCGGCGTGGGCGGCCATATCGCCAGCTTTGCCTCGGCGGCGACGCTGTACGACGTCGGCTTCAACCATTTCTTCAAGGGACCGGACCATGACGATGGTGCCGACCTGCTCTACATCCAGGGTCATGTCACCCCGGGCATCTACGCGCGTGCCTATCTCGAGGGGCGACTGAGCGAGGAACAGATCACCAACTTCCGCTACGAGTCGGAAGGCAAGGGTGTGTCGTCCTATCCGCATCCCTGGCTGATGCCGGATTTCTGGCAGTTCGCGACGGTGTCCATGGGTCTGGGGCCGATCACCTCGATCTACCAGGCACGCTTCATGAAGTATCTGGAGAACCGCGGCCTCGCCAAGACCAACGGCCGCAAGGTGTGGTGTTTCTGCGGCGATGGCGAGATGGACGAACCGGAGTCGCTGGGCGCCATCGACATTGCCGCCCGCGAGAAGCTCGACAACCTGATCTTCGTCGTCAACTGCAATCTGCAGCGGCTGGATGGTCCGGTGCGCGGCAACGGCAAGATCATCCAGGAGCTGGAGGGCGTCTTCCGCGGCGCGGGCTGGAACGTCATCAAGGTCATCTGGGGCTCGGCCTGGGATGCGCTGCTGGCGCGCGATGCCAGCGGCAAGCTGCTCGAGCTGATGACCGAAACGGTGGACGGCGAGTATCAGTCCTTCAAGGCGCGTGGCGGCAAGTACACGCGCGATCACTTCTTCGGCAAGTATCCGGAGACGGCGCGTCTGGTCGAGGCCATGTCGGACGAGGACATCGCCCGCCTCAACCGCGGCGGCCACGACCCGCACAAGATCTACGCTGCCTACCACCGCGCGGTCAGCAACCCCGACGGCCGGCCAACGGTGATTCTGGCCAAGACGGTCAAGGGTTATGGCATGGGCGAGGCCGGCGAAGGCCAGAACATCACCCATCAGCAGAAGAAGATGGGCGAGGAGGCGCTCAAGGCCTTCCGCGACCGTTTCCAGATTCCGATCAGCGACGAACAGATCGCGCACACGCCTTTCTACCATCCCGGTGAGGATTCGGAAGAGATCAAGTATCTGAAGGCCCGCCGCGAGGCCCTTGGCGGTTATCTGCCCCAGCGGCGGGTGGAAGCGCCGGCCCTGGAAATTCCGCCGTTGTCGACCTTCCAGCGTCAGCTCGATGGCAGCGGCGAGCGCGAAGTGTCGACCACCATGGCCTTCGTGCAGTTTCTCCAGGCGCTGCTGCGCGACAAGCAGGTGGGCAAGCATGTGGTGCCGATCATCCCCGACGAGGCGCGCACCTTTGGCATGGAAGGCATGTTCCGCAGCCTGGGTATCTATTCCGTGGTCGGCCAGAAGTACCAACCCGAGGATGCCGATTCGCTGGCCTTCTACAAGGAGGACATCAAGGGGCAGATTCTTGAGGAAGGCATCACCGAGGCCGGTGCCATGTCCTCCTTCATCGCCGCCGCGACCAGCTACGCCAATCACGGCGTGCCCATGCTGCCTTTCTACATCTTCTACTCGATGTTCGGCTTCCAGCGTATCGGCGATCTCTGCTGGGCTGCCGGCGACATGCGCGCGCGCGGCTTCCTGCTGGGCGCCACGGCCGGACGCACCACGCTGAACGGCGAAGGGCTGCAGCATGAGGATGGTCACAGCCATGTGCTCTTCGGCGTGGTGCCCAACTGCCGCAGCTACGACCCGGCCTATGCCTACGAGCTGGCCGTCATCCTGCGCCACGGCATGCAGGAGATGTATGGCGAGGGCCGCGACGTGTATTACTACATCACCCTCTACAACGAGAACTACGCGCACCCGCCAATGCCCGAAGGCGTGGAAGAGGGCATCATCCGCGGCATCTACCACCTGCGCGGCGCCAAGAAGGCGAGCAAGAAGCACGTGCAGTTGATGGGCAGCGGCACCATCCTGCGCGAGGTCGAAGCGGCCGCGGAACTGCTCGCCGAGGAATTCGGTGTGACCTCCGATGTGTGGAGCGTGACCAGTTTCACGGAGCTGGCGCGCGACGGCCAGGACGTCGACCGCGACAACGCCCTGCATCCCGAACGCAAGCCCAAGTCCTGCTACGTGCAGCAGGTGCTCGATGGTCACCCCGGGCCGGTGGTGGCGGCCACCGACCACGTGCGCGCCTATGTCGAGCAGATTCGGCCCTTCGTGGACCGCAACCTGTGTGCGCTGGGCACGGACGGCTACGGGCGCTCGGATACGCGCAACCGATTGCGCGATTACTTCGAAATGGACCGGCGCTGGATCACGGTGCGCGCCCTCAAGGCCTTGGCGGACGAAGGCGCCATTCCCAAGACCAAGGTCACCCAGGCGATGCGCATCTTTGGCATCAAGAGTGACAAGTCCAACCCGAGGTTGAACTGATGGCGGGCGCAAAGACGGTTGCCGTACCGGACATCGGCGATTTCAAGGACGTGCCGGTTATCGAGATCCTGGTCGCCGTGGGCGAGCAGGTGGAGGCCGATCAGCCCCTGATCGTGCTCGAATCGGACAAGTCCACCATGGAGGTGCCGGCACCGGAGGCGGGCACCATCGAATCCCTGGCGCTGAAGGTGGGCGATGCCGTCACCGAAGGCGACACCATCTGCACCCTCGCGCCGGCCGAGGCCGCGTCTGAGGCGGCCCAGGCCGAGGCGGCGCCCGAGCCCGAGCCCGAGCCAGAACCGCAACCTGAGCCAGCCCCGGCAGCGGAACCTGCGGCTGCAGTACCCGCGCCGGCACCGGCGGCGGCCGGCGACGAGGGCGCGCAGGCGAGCGAGACCGTTGCCGTCCCTGACATCGGCGATTTCAAGGATGTACCGGTGATCGAGGTCCTGGTGGCCGCAGGGGACACCGTCGAGGCGGATCAGCCGCTGATCGTGCTCGAATCGGACAAATCCACCATGGAAGTGCCGTCGCCGCGCGCCGGTACGGTGGCGTCGCTGGCCGTGAAGGTGGGCGATACCGTGTCCGAAGGGGATGCCATCTGCGTGCTGGAGGGCGCCGGCGGGCTGGCAGCGGTCCCGGCGGCGGCGCCTGCTGCGGACCAAGAAACGGCGGCGCAGCCTGCATCGGCCCCGCCGAAACCCGAACCGGCATCGGAGGAGCGCCCCGCTTCGGATGCGGCGCCCGATAACCAGGGGCAGGGGCCGCGCATGCAGCCGCAAGGCGACAGCGCGCTACTCCCACACGCCAGCCCGGCCGTCCGCCGCTTCGCGCGCGAGCTGGGCGTGGATCTGCAGCAGGTCAGCGGTAGCGGGGCCAAGGGCCGCATCCTGCGCGAGGACGTGCAGCACTTCGTCAAGGGCCGGCTGGCCGAGGCGCCGGCCGCGGCTCCTGCCACGGCGGCCGGTGGGGGCGGTGGTCTGCCCACGCAGCCGGAGGTCGACTTCAGTCGCTTTGGCGCTGTGGAAAGGCGCGATCTGGCGCGCATCCGGCGCATCAGCGCGAACAATTTGCACCGCAACTGGTTGCTGATTCCGCATGTCACGCAGACGGATCAGGCGGACATCACGGATCTGGAAGCCTTCCGCAAGCAGGAAAGCACCGCCGAACAGAAGCTGACCCTGCTGCCCTTCATGATCAAGGCGGTGGCCAGTGCGCTGCGTCAGTTTCCGGAGTTCAACAGCTCCCTGAGCGCCGACGGTCAGCAATTGATCCTCAAGCAGTACTGCCATATCGGCTTCGCCGCCGACACGCCCAATGGCCTGCTGGTGCCAGTGGTGCGCGATGTCTGGGACAAATCCGTGCGCAGCCTGGGTGCGGAGTGCGCCGAACTGGCCGCCAAGGCGCGCGATGGCAAGCTCAAGCCGGACGAGATGCAGGGCGGCTGCTTCTCGATCTCGAGCCTGGGGGGCATTGGCGGCAGTCACTTCACGCCCATCATCAATGCGCCGGAAGTGGCCATCCTGGGCGTATCCAAGGCATCGATGCAGCCCGTGTGGGATGGCGCGCAGTTCCAGGCCCGGCTGATGTGCCCACTGTCGCTGTCCTATGACCATCGCGTCATCGACGGTGCTGCCGCGGCGCGCTTCATCGTGCATCTCAAGGGCTTGTTGGAGGATATGCGCCGCGCGCTGTTATGACGCATGGGTGGCGGTAGTGCGAGCATGGGTCGCTGCCTCGGAGATGCTGCAGCTTGTGCCTGCGCAGCCGGAATCTCGGCTACTCTGAAGCTTGGCACTGCTTCGGAGCGCATCGTCATGGACTGGACGCGGTGGGACTTCCTTCCGGCAGTCGGGCTGCTCGCGGTTGCAAGCCTGGCTCTTGCCGACGACAGCGTGCCGCAGGGCGTGCACGACATCGCCTTGCACGCCAGCGACGGCACGCAGGTGGTGATTGGCCGCGTCGACTTTCAAACGGATGGCGATACGCCCCGCTTTGCACTCCACATCGACCGGTCGGTCTTCACCGACTACTTCCTTTCGATGCGTGAGTTCAAGTGCCTCAAGGGCGAAAACGAACTGCAGTGCCGCGTGCCGTATCCCTATGCCAGTCCGAATCACTTGCTGGACGGCGATCCGGTCTGGCTGGAGCACCAGCTGCTGTTCTTCTACAAGCCGCCCGATGACTTCGGTGCCAATCTGCGCAATGGCTTGATCTATTCGCTGGAACGCACCGCCGACGGCTACGAGGGCACGCCGACCATCGTCGATCTGGATGTGATTGCCGGACCGCCTGACAATCCTGACGACCCCCCCTTTCCCGACGCGCTGCGCTTCGAGGGCAATCCGGACGATCGCTGGTTTTCAAAACTCCGCATCGAGAAGCGCGCCGACTAGCACGTCCCGATCTCGTATTCGGCTGTCGGTCCGGTCCGGCTGACAGCGGCGCCCGCCACGCCCGCAAGCCATTACACTGCCTCCCTCGGAACCGCCAGGGAGTCACAGCCCATGTCCGTCAAGCGTTCGTACGTCGCGTTGATGATGAATGTCGTCAGCCGCGGTCTGATCGCGGCATCGCGCAGCGATGAAGAAACTCGTCGCGAATTCTCCGGTTTCCGGCCGGGCTATCGCTTTGCGATGACGGTCTATCCCTCGGGACCCGGTTTCGTATTGCGGGTCGGCGAGGGGGGGTATGTCGAACCGGACTCTGCCAACGCGGAGGAAGCCGATCTGGTGATCCGTTTCAAGCACATCGAGCACGCCTTTCTGGTGCTCTCCTTCCAGGAAGGCACCGCGCGCGCCTTTGCCAATGACCGCATGGTGGCCGACGGCAATGTCTCGGATGCGATCCGGCTCGTACGCTGTCTCAACCGGATGGAAAAGCTGATCCTGCCCAAGCTGGTGGCGACGCGCGCGGTGAAGGATTACGGAAAGGTGCCGATGGTCAGCAAGCTCTTGCGCGGCAGTCGCATCTACGGCCGCGTCGCAGCCAGTTTCGTCACGGGGAAATAAACGCAATGAGCAAGTCCTATTACGAGTTCTTCTGTCCAGTGAAGACCATCGCCGGTCATCAGGCGCTGGAACATGTGCCCTACGAACTTTCCGCTCTAGGCGCCAAGCGCCCGATGATCATTACCGATGCCGGCGTGCGCAAGGCGGGTCTGCTGGCGCCGGTGGAACAGGCTTTTGCCGAGGCTGGCACCGAGATCCTGGCGGTCTTCGATGATGTGCCGCCGGATTCCAGTCTGGAGACCGTACGCTCGGCTGCTGCGCTCTATCGCGACAACGACTGTGACGCGATCCTCGCCATCGGCGGTGGCTCGGTGATCGATACCAGCAAGGCGGCCAATATTCTGGTCACGCTGGGCGGCGATGAACTGGTGAAGTACTCCGGTGCGCACAATCTGCCGCATGCGCTGAATCCGCTGTTCGTGGTGCCGACCACCTCCGGCACCGGCTCGGAAGTCACCATGGTGGCGGTGGTCTCGGACAACGAGCGCGGCGTCAAGGTGCCCTTCACCTCCTATTTCCTGATGCCGAACGCCGCCGTGCTCGATCCGCGCATGACGCTGACTCTGCCTCCGCACATCACCGCGATGACCGGCATGGACGCGATGACGCACGCGGTCGAGGCCTATACCTGCATGGCAGCCAACCCGCTCAGCGATGCCTATGCCACCGCCGCCATCCGCAAGATCAGCGCCAACCTGCTGAAGGCATTGGAGACGCCGAAGGACCCTACCGTACGCCTGGAACTGGCGCAGGCCTCGACCATGGCCGGCATCGCCTTCTCGAATTCGATGGTGGGGCTGGTGCACGCACTCGGCCATTCTCTGGGCGCGGTCTGCCATCTTCCGCACGGGCTGTGCATGAATCTCTTCCTGCCCTATGCGCTGGAGTACAACCGCGACGTCAATGGCGAGCGCATCGGCGAGCTGTTGTTGCCGCTGGCGGGGGCGGAGGTCTATGCCGCTACCCCGGCCGGCCAGCGCACGGACAAGGTCATCCGGCATATCCGCGATCTACGTGATCAGCTCTACGAGCGTGCCGGTCTGGCCCGCACCTTGCGCGAGACCGGCAAGGTGCAGCGCAGTCAGCTGGAGGAGATCGCCACCCTCGCCATTGACGACGGATCGATCATCTTCAACCCCAAGGAAGCCGATCGCGACCAGCTCATGACCCTTCTCGAGCGCGCCTGGGGCTGAGCGGAGGTAACTACCATTCGGTAGCTTTTCTTGCACGCCGCGACACGGTTGTGTTTCGCTGAAAGCCTTCGCTGACGCGAGGCGTGCGGAATCCGGGCCGCCGGCCGAGCAGCGGCGGCATCCATACGGGCGTCTCGTACGTAGCGCAAAGAAGTGGGTGGAGACAGGCGGCTTCGCTTGCTCCAATCCCGGCTTCGCACACGAGTACAAGGGAGATTCCGGATGGAAAGCAGAAGAACAGGGACGCTGCGGCGGCGCGGTATGCAGTCGGCACTGCTGATGGGCGGTGTGTTGCTCGCCGGCCAGGCAATGGCTACCGACTACGTGGTCACCAATCTCGACGACGACGTCGCAACGGGCGACGGCATTACGCTGCGCGAGGCGGTCGAGGCTGCCCGCACCAACAGTGCCGTGGGTGACGCCCCGGCCGGCGAGGAAGACGGCGACACCATCGGCTTCGATCCGGGACTGCTGGACGTCAACGCGACGGTCACCCTCGATCCAGCGCAGGGGCCGCTGCGCATCAATGATGATCTCCTCATCGATGGTTCCGCCGATCTGCCGCCGATTACGGTCAGCATCGACGCCAACGGCATTCAGGCCTTCGTCATCGACGCAGCCGGTGGAGTCGGCAGCGCGCAGGCCGTATCCATCGCCAATCTCTCCGTGACCAACGGCAGCAGCGCGGACAACGGCGGCGCCATCGTGGTCAGTGCTGGCTCCAGCGTGTCGCTGGACGCGGTCGACATCAACAACAGCGTCGCCAACGGCATGGCGGCCAACCAGGGTGGTGGCGCGATCTACAACGCCGGCAATCTGACCATCAACGGCGGCGAGATCAGCAGCAATAGCGCGCCCATGGGTTCGGGTAGCGGCGGCGCCATCTTCAATGACGAAGGCGGAACGCTGGCGGTCACTGGGACGCTGTTCAACAACAACAGCGCGCAGCGTGCGGGCGGTGCCATCGAGGCGCGGGCCAACTCGACCACAACGCTTGATGACGTCACGCTCAACGCCAACGCCACCGGACCGATGCCCGGCAACGGGGGTGGTCTGCACATCACCGGCGCGGGTGACGCCACCATCACGGGCGGCGAGGTTTCCGACAACACCGCTGCGGCGGAAGGTGGCGGCCTGTGGAACGGCTTCGGAACGATGCAGATTACCGGCACGACCATTTCGGGCAATAGCGCCAGCGGTGACGATGCTGCCAACGGCGGCGGCGGCGTCTTCAATAATGAAGGCACTGTCACGATTACCGGCGCGACCATCAGCGCCAACAGCGCCGACGGCGACGCCGGCAGCGGTGGCGGCATCCTCAACAAGGGTTCCGATGTGCGCACCGGCTCCGTCACCGTCACCGACACTGCCATCACCGGCAACAGCTCCAATCGCGCGGGTGGGGGCATTGAGACCACAGGCGCGACCAGCACCACATTGAGCAATGTCACGCTGTCCGGCAACAGCACTGGCGATGCACCCGGAAACGGCGGCGGTCTGCATATTTCCGGCAGCGGCAACGTGAGCATCACGGGCGGCACCATCGATGGCAATACGGCTGCGCGCGAAGGTGGCGGCCTGTGGAATGGCGCAGGCCTGATGAGCGTGGACGGCACCGTCATCACCAACAACGAGGCGGCTGGTGCGGCCGCCGACGATGGCGGTGGCGGAATCTTCAACAACACCGGCCGGGTTGAGCTGAACGCGGTCACGATCTCGGGCAACAGCGCTACGGGCGCCGCCGGGAGCGGTGGCGGCATCTTCAACCTGGGGCCGGATTCGGCCATGCCCGATCGCGGCGTCGTGGTGGTCAGCGGCGGCGAAATCTCCGGCAACAGCGCGATTCGCGCCGGCGGCGGCATCGAGGCCACGCCTAACACCACCACCGACCTCTCCGGCGGGCTTGTGCTGAGCAACAATACCGCCGGGGCTGCTCCCGGCAACGGCGGCGGCATGCACATTACGGGCGCCGGCGACGCCAGCCTCAGCAATGTGACGGTGTCCGGCAACACGGCCTCCGCCGAGGGCGGCGGTCTGTGGAACGGCGCCGGCACGATGACGGTAGCCAACAGCAGCATTGCCAACAATATTGCCGAGGGCGCGGACGCGGATCAGGGCGGTGGCGGCCTGTTCAACCTGGCCGGTGCACTGCGCGTGACCGACTCGATGGTCACGGGCAACCGCGCTACCGGTGCCGCCGGCAGCGGCGGCGGCATTCTGAACACGGGCAGTGAGCTCACGGTGACCGGCGGTACGGTGAGCGACAACACTGCAGTGCGTGCCGGTGGCGGCATCGAGGACAACAACAGCGGTGGCGCCAGCAGCATCACGCTGACCCGGCTCAGCATGCAGGGCAACAGTGTCGGGCCAAGCCCGGGCAATGGCGGCGCCTTCCACGTCACTGGCGGGGACGCGACCATCCTCATCGACCGCTCCACCGCCTCGGGCAATACCGCGGCCAACGAGGGCGGTGGTCTGTGGAACTTCAGCGAAGCCGAGATGATCGTGGTCAACAGCACGATTTCGGGCAATGCTGCCAGCGGCAACGGTGGCGGTGGCCTGTTCAATCAGCCCACCGGCGACCTGACCCTGATCAACACCACGGTGGCGAACAATGACACCACCGGAGATGGTGGCGGTGTGCTCAATGCAGACACCGGTGTCGTCAGCCTTAGCAACAGCCTCATCGGCAGCAATACCGCCACTGGCGCCGGACCGGATATCAGCGGTGCGGTGAGTGCCAGCTTCACGCTCGTTGCCGACAGCAGCGGTGCCAGCATCAGCGGCAGCAACAACCAGAGCGACATCGATCCGATGATCGGCATGCTCGCCGCCAACGGCGGCAGCACCCAGACGCACGCACTCAACGATGGCAGCCCGGCCATTGACGCGGCCGACGATGCCGTGTGCGCCGGTATGCGCGTCAACGGGGTGGACCAGCGCGAGGTACCGCGCGAGGACGCCGCCGATGGCGGCTGCGATATCGGCGCCTTTGAGCGTGTGCCTGGTCCGGTTGCTGTGGCCACCAACAACCGCAGTGTCGATGAACTGACGGTCACGGCGGGTGATGTCGATGTGCCACTGCTGGCCTTCTCGCTCAGCAACCCTGTTGGCAGCGACGAAAACCTGCGCGTCGATGGCTTCAGCGGCGCGCTGGATAGCGTGGGCGACGTGCAGGGTCGGCTGAACAATCCCCGGCTCGTGCTCGATACCAACAGCAACGGGGTGGTCGACGGTGGTGAAAGCGTCGTTGCCGATGCCACGGTGAACCTGGACTTGGCCGCGGGCCGCTTCACGGTGACCTTCGACCCGCCGCGCGTCATCCCCGCGGGCGCTTCCGAGAGCTACCTGATCGCCGTCGACGTTGCCGCAGGCAACGTATCGAGCGCCGGCGCAATCAGCGAAAGCGGCAGCAGTCAGCTTGCCCTGCTCGCCGGCGGTGCGGGCGCACCCCTGCTTGCGCTCGGCATGATCGGCGCACCGCGCCGTCGGGGCTGGGTCGCCGCCGCCGCGGTGTTTGCCGCAGCTTGCCTGAGTGCCTGCGACGGGACTTCTCCGCGGTTGGGGGCCGACGACGGCAATCCGACGTCGGTGCGCGCCGCGCTCGATACCGTCGATGCCGAAGGGACCCAGACCGGGCTGCCACCGCAGGGCCTCGAACTACCGCAGGAAGGGCTGCGAATCATCTTTGACGACGGCTCCAGCGAGTAGGCTCTCTCCAAGAGATGTCGCATTGAGGCCACCAGCTCCGGCTGGTGGCCTTTTTTGTGCGCGCTGCAGGTCAGGCGGCGTGCAGTACCTCGCGCAGCCATTCGCAACTGGCGTCGACCTCGCTGCGGCCGCTGGCAAGTAGCGTGAAGAAGGTCACGAAGCCGTGGATCGTATCCGCGTGATGCGCGCGCTTGACCGCTACGCCGGCCTTTTCCAGTACATCGGCATAGGCCTGGCCTTCATCGCGTAGTGGGTCGTATTCCGCGGTCACCACACGGGCAGGCGGCAGTTGGTCGAAACGGGTGGCCAACAGCGGGGATGCGTGCGGGTGATCGCCCGCGGCATCGCCCAGGTAGTGCGCGGCGAAGTTCTCGACATCCGCTCGGGTCAGCAGATAGCCCTCGGCGTTGTCCTGCATCGAGGCGGTGGGGGTGTCGCCAACCGCCGTGGCGGGATAGATCAGCAACTGCCCGCGCACGGCTGGACCGCCTTCGTCGCGCAGTCGTTGCGCCGTGACCGCCGCCAGGTTGCCTCCGGCGCTGTCACCGCCCAGAGCGATGCGTGCACCATCCAGTCCCAGCTGTTCGGCCTGCTGAGCAATCCAGCGGGTCGCATCCAGGCAGTCCTCGCTGGCGGCTGGGAAGCGGTGCTCCGGGGCGAGACGGTACTCCACCGATACCACGGCGCAGTCGCTCCCCGCACATAGAGCGCGGCATAGGCTGTCGTAGGTATCGATATCGCCGACGACGAAACCGCCGCCATGGAAATAGATGAGCACGGGCGGTGGACCCTCCGGTTCGGCCGGCAGGTAGAGCCGGGCCGCAATGCGTGCCCGCGGCGTGGTGATCTCGAGCTCGCGGGTGCCACCAATCTCGGCGTCGTCCGCGGGTAGCAGGGCAAAGAGCTGACGATAGGCAGCCCGAGCGTCCTCTGGCGCGAGGGTATGAAAGGGAGGTGCGCCGCCGGCCTCCAGTTGGTCAAGAAAGGCGCGAACGTCCGGGGCAAGGGCCAATGGCGATCTCCTAGGCCGTTTATGGGTTGGCCAGCCAGCGTACCTCAGCCGACCCTACCCTTTGTTGTAGTACGTCCCGGCAGCCGAATTGTTTAGACTGCCGGCTTCGAATCATCGGCCCGTCCGGCACCACGCACGGTTGCGGGCCGCCGCAGGGAGAACTCCATGAAGCAATCCGCAGGCGCCCGGTTTCGTGCTGCGCTCCAGCAAGAATCACCCTTGCAGGTCATCGGCGCGATCAACGCCAATCACGCGCTGCTCGCCACCCGGGCCGGCTTTCGCGCTATCTACCTCTCCGGGGGCGGGGTGGCGGCGGGTAGCCTGGGCCTGCCGGATCTGGGCATCACCGGTCTGGAGGACGTGCTGGTCGACGTGCGCCGCATCACCGACGTCTGCGATACCCCCTTGCTGGTGGATGTGGACACGGGCTTCGGCGCCAGCTTCTTCAATGTGGCGCGGACCACGCGTGCAATGATCAAGGCCGGCGCGGCGGCGATGCACATCGAGGATCAGGTCGGCGCCAAGCGCTGCGGACACCGTCCGGGCAAGGAGATCGTCTCCAAGCAGGAAATGGTGGATCGGGTGAAGGCCGCCGCTGACGCACGTACGGATCCGGACTTCGTGATCATGGCGCGCACCGACGCGCTGGCGGTGGAAGGGCTGGATGCGGCCATCGATCGCGCCGCGGCCTGTGTCGAGGCCGGCGCCGACATGATCTTCCCGGAAGCGATGACCGAACTCGACATGTACAAGCGCTTCAGCGACGCGGTCGGGGTGCCTGTGCTGGCCAACATCACCGAGTTCGGCAGCACGCCCTTGTTCACCGTCGACGAGCTGGAATCGGCCAATGTCAGCCTGGTGCTGTATCCGTTGTCGGCCTTCCGCGCGATGAACAAGGCGGCGCAGACGGTCTACGAAGCCGTCCGGCGGGATGGCACGCAGAAGCAGGTCGTCGACCAGATGCAAACCCGCGCAGAGCTGTACGACTCGATCGGCTATCACGCCTACGAGGACAAGCTCGACGCCCTCTTTTCCAAGCAGTGAGGCGGCAAGCGCCGTCCCCTCAGCCATTGCAGGAGATGCACTCATGAGCGATACCGAGAAGAAATCCGGCCCCAAGCCGAAGAAGTCCGTCGCGCTATCCGGCGTCACCGCGGGCAACACCGCACTGTGTACGGTGGGTCGCAGCGGTAACGATCTGCACTATCGCGGCTACGACATCCTGGATCTTGCCGAGTACTGCGAATTCGAAGAAATCGCCTACCTGCTGATTCACGGCAAGCTGCCGACCGACGCCGAACTCTCCGCCTATAAGGTCAAGCTGCGCCGTATGCGCGGCCTGCCGGTGGCGGTGACCGACGTGCTGGAGGCGCTGCCGGCCTCTTCGCACCCAATGGACGTGATGCGCACCGGCGTCTCCGCCCTTGGCTGCGCCCTGCCCGAGAAGGACGATCACAATACCGCCGGCGCGCGCGACATCGCCGACCGCCTGCTCGCCAGCCTCGGTTCGATGCTGCTGTACTGGTATCACTTCAGCCATAACAGCAAGCGCATCGATACCGAGACCGACGACGATTCCATCGGCGGGCACTTTCTGCATCTGTTGCACGGCGAACCGCCGAGCGAGGCCTGGGAGCGTGCCATGCACACCAGCCTCATCCTCTACGCCGAGCACGAGTTCAACGCTTCCACGTTCACCGCGCGCGTGGTGACCGGGACCGCCGCCGATTTCCACTCCGCCATCTGTGGTGGTATTGGCGCGCTGCGCGGTCCCAAGCACGGCGGCGCCAATGAAGTGGCCTTCGATATCCAGCAGCGCTATGACAACGCGGACGAGGCCGAAGCCGATATCCGCAAGCGCGTGGAGAACAAGGAAGTCATCATCGGCTTCGGTCATCCGGTCTATACGGTGGCCGACCCGCGCAACAAGGTGATCAAGGAGATTGCGCGCAAGCTGTCCGAGGAACAGGGCAACAAGAAGATGTATGACATCGCCGAGCGCATCGAGTCGGTGATGTGGGACATCAAGAAGATGTTCCCCAATCTCGACTGGTTCAGCGCGGTGAGCTACTACATGATGGGTGTGCCCACCGCCATGTTCACCCCGCTCTTCGTCATCGCGCGTACTGCGGGCTGGAGCGCCCACATCATCGAACAGCGCCTCGACGGCAAGATCATCCGTCCTTCGGCCAACTACACCGGCCCGGAAGATCGCAAGTTCGTTCCGATCAAGAAGCGTAAGTAGTCTGCGCCACCTTGCCGGCCCGCCGCTTGCTGCGGCGGGCCGCCTCGGAACCTCATGGAAGCCTTCGCACTCTCCGCAGTGCTGATTGCGCTTGCCGAAATCGGAGACAAGTCACAGCTGATCGCGCTGGCCCTGGCTGCGCGCTTTCGGCGCCGGGTGGCGGTGGCCGGCGGCATTGCGCTGGCAGCACTCGCCAGTCATGCGCTCGCGGGCGTCGTCGGCGTGTGGCTTGCCAGCCATGTGGCCGACGGCATGCTGCGCATCATCATCGCCGTGGGCTTCTTCGGCATGGCCTTGTGGATGCTGTGGCCAGAGGCGGACGATGCGGACACCCCCCCCGAGACGCCCGGCCTCGCGCGCAGCGCGCTACTCGCTACCCTGGTGCTGTTCTTCGTGGCGGAACTCGGGGACAAGACGCAGCTCGCCACGGTGGGCTTGGCGGCACGTTTCGAGGACGCTTCGCTGGCTGTCATTGGCGGCAGTGCCCTGGGTATGACACTGGTGAACGTGCCAGTGATCTGGCTCGGGCATCGCTACGCGACGCGCCTGCCGGTACAAATGCTGCATCGTGTGAGCGCGGCCCTGCTTGCCGTGCTGGGACTGCTGACGCTCTGGCTGGGCTGACAGCCCGCCGACCCACACACGGGGGAGCTGCATTCGGTACATTGCGCCTTCATTTCCTAGGCGGGTTCCATGACGGCACTCTCCGACTGGCAGGCGGCCGGCACGGTCATCGACTTTCGCGGCCACCGCATCTTCTACCGCCAGCACGGCCGCGTGGGGTCTGGCGCGCGTGCCCTGGTGTGCATCCACGGCTTTCCCACCGCCTCGTGGGACTGGCATCGGCTCTGGCCGCAGCTGATCGAGGCCTTCGATGTCGTGATCGCGCCGGATATGCTCGGTTTCGGCTTTAGTGACAAACCACGCGGGCATCGTTACCGCATCCACGAGCAATGCGATCTGCACGAGCATCTGCTGGCTTCATTGGGGATCGAAGAAGCCACCGTGCTCGCGCACGACTACGGGGACACCGTGGCGCAGGAGTGGCTGGCGCGCCTGATTGACGGCCGTGCCACCGTCCGCCCGGTTGCCATGGCGCTGCTCAACGGCGGCCTCTTTCCGGAGACCCATCACGCCCGTCTGGTGCAGAAGCTGCTGGCCTCGCCCGTTGGGCCGTGGCTGGCTGTGGCCATGGGCAAAGCCAGTTTTGCGCGCAGTCTGTGTGCGGTCTTCGGCGGCAGCACGCAGCCCAGTCCGGAGGAGTTGGATGTCTTCTGGACGCTGGCCTCGCGCGACGGCGGCAAGGCTGCCATGGCGCGCCTGATCTATTACATGGCCGAACGGCGCGACCAGCGTGCGCGCTGGGTGGGTGCGCTACAGCATTCGCCGATTCCGCTGCGCGTCATCGACGGTCTCGACGATCCGGTCTCGGGCGCGCACATGGTCGAGCGGTATCGCGCACTGGTGGCGCAGCCGGATGTCGTGGAACTGCCCGGCATCGGGCACTACCCGCAGGTGGAAGCGCCGGCGCAGGTGCTTGAGGCGCTCCGCAACTGGCCGCCGTTCCTGGCAGGCGAGGCGCGCGCATGATCAGCCTGCGCAGCATCCTCGTCTTTCATGCGCTGTTCGCACTGCTCGCCTTTGGCGCGGTCCTGCTGGCGCCCGCCGCGGTTTATGGCTGGGTGCTGCTGGCAGCGGTGCTCGGCTATCACGTGGCCAGCCTGGCCTGGGCGGCCGGGCGCGGCGATCGCGAGTGGCTTCGCCTCTGGTTCTATCTGCTGCCGTTGTCGATGGCGCAGGTGGTGCCGGACTGGATCCTGTCGGAGTGGGTGGGCAGCCTGGTCTTCCATGACCACGGCATCCCGCGCATCGGTGCGGTGCCGGTGTATATGGCCGGCATGTGGTCGATCCCGCTGTTCCTGACCGTGGCGCTTGCCCGTCAGGCGAGACTGCCCGCGCTGCGGGCCGTCCTCGCCGTGGTGCTCGCGTTGCTGCTCTTTGCCTCCTCGGAGTGGTATGCGCATCCGCTCGCGCTCTGGCATGCCGTTGGCGTGGAGCACAGCGTCTGGGGCGTGGCGCTCTATGTACTGCCCCCGGAAGCGGCGTTGGGACTGGCTGCCTGGTGGGGCTTCGAGACCACCCGAGGGCGCGGCATCGTGCCGCAGCTGTTGGTGGCGCTCGCCACCAGTGTCCTCTACACCGGCATGCTCATCACCAGCTACTTCCTGATCGAATATGGCGCGACCCTCTGATTCTTCTGCCGGCGCCGCGGCGGCCACCGATTCGCCCTGGTTGCGTAGCAGCGCAATGCAAATGGCCGAGGGATTGCGTCAGGGGCGCATCACCGCGCGCCAGCTGGTGGATCTCCATATCGCGCGCATCGAGGCGGTGAACCCACGTCTGAATGCGGTCGTCGTGGCGCGCTTCGAGGCCGCGCGGGCGGAGGCCGATGCGGCCGACGCGCAGCGCGCTTCTGCCGGTTCCGATATGGCGCTACCGCCCTTGCTGGGCGTGCCCTGCACGCTCAAGGAAAACTTCGCCTTTGCCGGCCTGCCGCAGACCAGTGGTCTGGTGCAGCGTGCCCGGCGCATTGCCGTCCAGGATGCGCCGACGGTGGCCCGGCTGCGCGCGGCCGGTGCCATTCCGCTGTGCACGACCAATGTGCCCGAGCTGTGCATGTGGATGGAGACGCACAACCGTCTCTACGGCCGCACCAACAATCCCTACGACCCGCGCCGCATCGTGGGTGGCAGTTCGGGGGGCGAGGGCGCCATTGTCGGCGCTGGCGGGGCGCCTTTCGGCCTGGGTGCGGATGTCGGCGGCTCGATCCGCTTTCCCGCCTTCTTCAACGGAGTCTTCGGGCACAAGCCGACGCCCGGCATCGTCCCGAACAGCGGACAGATGCCGGAGCCGCAGGGGGCCATGAATCGCAACTGCGTCACCGGCCCGATCAGCCGCCGCGCCGGCGACCTCTGGCCGCTGATGCGTGTTCTGGCCGGCGCCGACGGCAGGGACCCGGAGTGTCATGGCCGTCTGACCGGCGATCCCGCCGCGGTGGATCTGAGTGCGCTGCCGGTGGTCAGCATTGTCGATGACGGTCGCCACCGTGTACGGCGCGACCTGCGCCAGGCGCAGGCAGGTGCGGCGCAGTGGCTCGGCCAGCAGGGCAGCGGCCTGCGCCAGATCCAACCCACTTCACTGCGCTATGCCTTCGAGATCTGGTCCACCCTCATGCAAGAGGCGGGGCCGGAGGCCTTTGCCGCCCAGTTGGGCGAGGGCACGCCCATCTCCGTGGGCCGGGAGCTGCTGAAGTGGAGCCTTCGACGGAGCCGGCACACACTGCCTGCGCTGGCGCTGGCCGGCGCCGAGAAGTTGCCCATGCCGCGGCGCCGCTTCCTGCGCATGGCCGCATCCCTGCGCCAGGAATTGCTCGATGCCATCGGCGATGGCGTCCTGCTGTATCCGCCCTACAGCAGCCCGGCACCGCGCCACAACGTGCCCATGCTGCGTGTCTTTCACTTTGCCTACTGCGGTCTGTTCAACGTGCTCGGCTTCCCTTCCACGGCGGTACCCCTGGGACTGAATGCGCGCGACCTTCCTTTGGGAACCCAGGTCATTGCCGCACCGGGTCGCGACCATGTCTGTGTCGCGGTTGCTGAAGCATTGGAGCGTGGCTTCGGTGGCTGGGTGCCACCGTGGACTGTCCACAACGGGAGAGCGCTATGAGTCCGCGCGGCCAGGAGCGATTGGAACTGGTACGTACGCTGCCGCTGCATCAGCAGCTCGGCATGACCGAGATCAACAGTGATGCGGGCTGCGGCGATCTGCGCTTCGCGGTCGGGCAGAACCAGCTCAATCCGGCAGGGATGCTGCATGGTGGTGTGCTTTATACCTTGTGCGACGTCTGCGCCTATGCCGGCTTGCTCAGTGTGCTGGACGATCAGAGCGAGGCCGTCACCCATGATCTGCACATCTCGGTCATGGGGGCGATGGCTGCCGGTGCCACCGGCCGCATCCGTTCGCGCGTGGTTCGCATGGGCCGGCGTGTGGTCTTCATCGATGCGGAAGTGATGAGTGAGGATCGCATCATTGCCACCGCGCGCATCACCAAGAGTCTGGTGGCCAGCTAAGAAGCGAGTCTTCGCCTAGAAGCGGCGTACCAGCGAGAGCCCGCCCTGGATGGCGGCGTAGTCATCGCTGTTGCGCGAGACACCGTAGCTGCCTGCCAGACGGAATTGCAGCATGGTGTCTGCCCAGATGCCCAGGGTGGTCACGGTGGACAGGCTGGCGGCGGGAGTGTAGCGGTCAGCGAGGCCGTGATCGCGTTGCATGCCGAGCGAAGCGCTGAGTGCGAGGCCGGTATCGAGGTTGATTCCGAAGTAGAGATTGGTCGCCAGCGCGATGTTGTCGAAGCGCTCTGGGTCGTAGTAGCCGTTGTCCAGATCCTTGTCGAAGCGCGTCATGCTCACGAAGGGGCCGAGGCTCAGATTCCATTGCTGACCGTAGATGAGATCGCGTTGGGCGCCCACACTCCATTGCTGGCGGCGGTTGTCGTCGCTGCAGACGGCGCAATCAGCGTTGGCGAAGAAGTCCGCGGTGGCGATGCGCGCGTCAACGGTCCAGCGCATATCGGGGCGCCAGTTGGCTGACAGGGCGACCTCGTTGCGACCAATGCCACGATCCACCGCCCGCGGTGACACGCCATGCAGCGCGCGGTCTGCGGAGAGGCGCAGCTGCAGCGCATCGCTCGCACGATAGCCAATGCCCAGTTGGCCGATCAGCAGTCCCTGGCTCTGCGGCTGGTCGATATCAACATGGCCTGCCAGGATGCTCCACTGCCAGCGCGGGCCGGCGAAGCCATCGATTCCGGCCGAGAGCGTCAAGGCTTCGGGGCGCGCGGCCGGGGATCTGGCTTCCAGCCCGTTCGCGGTGTCGACTTCATGGCGATCCCAGTCCAGCGCGGCCTGGGTGCGCAGATGCGCTGTCGGCCACCACACCCCGCGCAGGCGGTTTCTCCAGATGCCGATATCGTCCGTGTCGCGCGAGGCCACAGCGTGCGCCTCGAGTTGATCGCGAAGGTCAGTGGTCAGGTAGGTGGCCAGACCCTCCGCATCCAGCACGCCATCCTGCCGTGCACTCTGCAGGGCGTCGATGCGCGCCATGGCCGCGGCGTTACGATGGCTGCGGCGGAGCGCAATGGCTTCTGCCACCATGCGTTGGGGTGCGGGCTCGGCCGTTGTGGTGCCCTGCGCGAGCAGCGCCAGGGCCGCAAAGGGGCGATCCGCCCAGCCGAGCATGGCGGCCTTTTCATTGCGGTACACCGTGGTATCGCCGCCGGCGGCGTGATAGCGGTCCAATGCGGCCGTTGCATCGTGATAGTTTCCACGCCAGGATTCGAGCCGCGCCAGTAGCAGTAATGCTTCGGCATCATTCGGCTGCTGACGCAGATGCGTCTGCAGTACCCTGCGGGCCTGTTCCGTCTCGCCGGCACGCGCAAGCTGGGCGCCATACTGCCCGCCCAGTCGCGGGTCGCGGTCGCCTGCCAGCCATAGTTGTTCGAGCCGGGCGGTGGCGATGTCGGGCTGTCCCGCCCAGTTGGCCAGCTGTACCTCGCGCCAGAGCAGGCTGCGGTCGTCGGGTGCCAGCGCCCGGGCGCGCTGGATCTGCTCAAGGGCGGCTTCCGGCTGGTCCGCGCTTGCCAGGGCGGCCGAGGCCTGGGCATGCAAGTGTGCCTCTGGAGGGCCGGCTTCCGCCGCCTGCACCATCGCCTGTGCCGAAGCGATGGACTGACCATCGGCGGCCAGGACCTGCGCCAGTCGCAGCCACCAATCGCGCCGCTCCGGCTGGACAAGCAAAGCCTCCTGCAGCCTCGCTGCCGCGCGCTGCCAATCCTGCGCCATTTCGGCCGCCAGCACTCCCTCGGGCAGAGCCTGCGGCTGGGCGTGCGCCAGCAGTGCAGCGCCTGCCAGCAGGCCACCGAGCAACGCACGCAGCGAGCGCTTCATCACTTCTTCCAGTGGCTCTGCAGCCCGGTGGCACCGTCGAAGGCAAAGCGACTCATCGTCACCAGGTCCAGCACGATGGAGAAATAGCGGATGGGCGCGGCCACGATGCCCTTCCAGATGTAATTCCAGCGCTGATCCTTGCCGAAGAGGGCGACCAGGGCCACGTAGAGCGCCAGTTCGCACAGCACGGTGAGCACCAGCACTTCCCACCACTGCAGGTAGATCAGCACGACCAGCGTGATGGGGAAGGCCACCTTCTCGAAGATGGTCATGAAGATCGACCATCCGATGGGGCGCCCGTAGCGTCGCGAGTAGGCCTCGCCCCAAGGCCAGCGATACGGGTCCTCGACCTTGCGCAGATTGCGGACGTCACGCGCCTTGCGGTTGTTGCGCTGCATGAAGCGGCGCGTCGCCAGGAAAGGACTGAGCAGCAACTTGGGCAGGTACCAGAGTGACTGGAACCAGGCCGAGGACCACAGCAGAAGCTGCCTGGGGAGCCGATTCAGCGGCGGCTCCATCGACCGACACTGCACGTCATAGACCTGCACATTGCGGTAGCCGCGGTAGACGAAGGCAAGTCCGAAGAAGATGTCTTCCGAGGTCGTCAGGTTGTCGCCGTAGCGCATCGCCAGCTCGGTAATGGTCTGCTTCAGATAAGCGCGGCGATAGGCGACAGCGCAGCCCACCGGGTTGTTGATGGAGCCAAAAAGGTTCTGCTCGCCACGATAGATGACGTTCTGAATGAAGTAGTACAGCGCCTCGCGGTAGATGTTGGTCACGCCGCGCAGCAGGCGTCCGAACCAGCCGTGACGGTGGCCGACCGTATCCGGAGCAGCGGCTGCCAGACTCTGCAACTGGGCGCTTTGCTCGGCCTTGCGGATGTCGCGCTCGCGCAGCGGAACCACGAGGCCGCAGGCCGAGGCCAGTCCCGGTACGCGATAGAGTTCCTCCACGCAGCGCGCCAGGTAATCTGGGCTTTCCAGCACGGTGTCCGCGTCGAGCACGAACTCCACGTCCACTCGTTCATCCTCGGACTCGCGCCGGACGCCGGCGGTCTTGCCCAGGGAGCGTCCGCGCCGCACGATGCGAATGACCACCCCGTTGGCCTCGCAGTACTTGTGCGCGATTTCCACCGTGCGATCGCTGCTGCCATCGTCGATCAGCAGTACATCCATCGGCTGCAGTGTCTGCTGGAACAGTGAATCCAGGCACAGCGCGATGGTCGATTCCTCGTTGAAGGCGGGAATGATCACGCGCACGCGCAGCTGCTGCTGCCAGTCGCTCTGGACGGGCGGGGGAGTGGGCTTGGGCCCACGGAACAAGCCGATCACGCTGAGCAGGGTGCTCGGGCTGATGACGAAGAAGGTCGGAGCGGCCATGGCGTTCTCAGGCGGCGCGCCGCGCGCGCTGGGTGCGCTCGGCCTTGATCAGATCATCCAGCGTCCGGTCCAGGCTCCATTCGTGGCAGAAGCCGGTGATGGCATAGAGCAGCGTCAAATCGGGAGAGCGGTGGTCGATGTCGCGGAAGTCCATGCCGTAGGCCTCGGCATAGCTCTTGTGGCAGATCGGCGAGCGGCTGGACGCACGTTCCACCACCCGTTCTGCCAGTGCCTGGATGGTGATTTCCTGGTCATGGCCGACATTGACGATGCGCCCGAAGGCCTCCGGGTTGCCATTCAGCTGGCTCAGTGCGCGTGCGGTGTCGCGCACGTCGCAGAAGGCGCGGGTCTGTTGTCCGTTGCCGAAGATGGTGACCGGATCGCCGGCCACCGCCTGACGCACGAAATTGGGGACCACCATGCCGTAGGCGCCAACCTGGCGCGGGCCGACCGTGTTGAACAGGCGCACGGTCACCACTGGCAGACCCTGGCGCTTGGCAAAGATCACGGCCTGCGTCTCGTCCATCATCTTCGCGATGGCATAGCTCCAGCGCTCGTAGTCCGCGGACTTCAGGACGAGGCTGCCGTGCTCATAGAAGGAAGCGTTGCGATTGAATCCGTAGACCTCCGAACTGGAGGCGATCAGCGTTGCCGTGCCGGCGCGGGCGGCGGCTTCGAGGACCCGCCGCGTGCCTTGTACGTTGACATCCAGGCAGCGCAGCGGATCGGCCAGCACGCGGTGGACCCCGACCACGGCGGCAAGGTGATAGATGCGATCGGCCCAGGCGGCCGCTTCGTCCAGGCCATCCCAGTCGAGCAGGTCGGCCACGGTCAGCGTGACGGCATGGTCCTGCTGGTAGGCGCGCAGATTCTCGCGGTAGCCGGTACTCAGGTCGTCGACGACCTGGACTTGATCGCCCTGGGCGCGATGCCAGTCGACGAGATGGGATCCGATGAAGCCGGCGCCACCAGTAATGAGAATATTCATGCCTACCCTTGTTCCTTTGGTAGCTTCGAAGCCAGGCCGGAGTAGGCGAGTGCGAGACCCGTTTCCGACCATGTCGTACGACGCGGGGATGTCGCCCTTTGCCCGCCGCTCAGGCAGGTTGCTGCGCCTTGACGTCCCCATCCAGATCGCGCGACGGCAAGACACAACGCCAGCAGAATTGTCCAGCGCGGGTCCAAGGAAGTCATGGCCTTCTGTCCGGCCTGACGCGCCGGTGGTCCGATACCCCGCAGAACGTCCTTTCCGAAGCCGACAATCGTGGTCAGGCACGTCATCCATCGCAGGCAAGGCGCACGCCACGGACGGCACCGTCGAGCGGCTCCCGCTCGTGCGCACGCGGCTTGCAGTAGGGTGCGCAGTGCCTTCCTTCCCAATGAGAGATTCGCGCATGGCCCGTTCGCACATCGAAGCCTTCATCGCCCGCGCCCAGGAGCGCAGCCTGCGTGTCGGCGTGGTCGGTCTTGGCTATGTCGGACTGCCGTTGGCGCTGCGCTGCGTGCAGGCGGGCTACTCGGTCACCGGCTTCGATATCGACCCGGACAAGGTGCAGGCGCTGAGCGAAGGCCGCAGTTACATCCTGCACATCGGCTCAGAGCGCGTGGCGCAGGCGCGCAATGCCGGGATGCAGGCGACCATCGACTTCTCGTTGGTTGCGGGCATGGATGCCTTGCTGATCTGCGTGCCAACGCCGCTGACGCGCCACCGCGAGCCGGACATGACCTTCATCTTCAATACGATGGAGCAGTTGCGGCCCCATTTGCAGGCGGGTCAGCTGGTCGTGCTGGAGAGCACCACCTATCCCGGTACCACCGAGGAGGATCTGAAGCCACGCCTGGAGGCGGCAGGCTTCGAAATCGGCAGCACGCTCTTCCTGGGCTTTTCCCCCGAGCGCGAGGACCCCGGCAACCCCAGCTTCTCGACGCAGACCATCCCGAAGATCGTCAGTGGGGTCACGCCGGATTGCCTGCGCGCGGTCACCGCCCTCTACGAAGCCGTCGTCGACCAGGTGGTGCCCGTGAGCAGTCCGCGCGTCGCGGAAATGACCAAATTGATGGAGAACATCCATCGCGCCGTGAATATCGGCCTGGTCAACGAAATGAAGATTGCCGCTGATCGCATGGGGGTGGATATCCATGAAGTGATCGCCGCGGCGGCCACCAAGCCCTTCGGCTTTGTGCCCTATCGCCCGGGTCCGGGGCTGGGCGGTCACTGCATTCCCATCGACCCCTTCTATCTCACCTGGAAGGCACGCGAATACGGTGTGCATACACGCTTCATCGAACTCGCGGGCGAGATCAATTCGGCCATGCCGGACTGGGTCATGACCAAGATCAGCGATGCGCTCAACGCGCGCAGCCTGCCGCTGCGCGGCAGCCGCATCCTCGTGCTCGGCCTCGCCTACAAGAAGAACATCGACGATCTGCGTCTCTCGCCTTCGGTCCAGCTCCTCGAACGATTGCGCGATCACGGCGCCGACTATGCGTATCACGACCCGCATGTCCCGGTCTTTCCCAAGCTGCGCGAGCACCGCTTCGATCTGCGCTCGGTGGCATTGGATGCAGCAACGCTGAGTGCTTACGACTGCGTGATCCTGGCGACCGACCATGACTGCTTCGACTATCCCTGGCTCCAGCAGCACGCGCGCCTGATCGTCGATACCCGTGGGCGCTTCGTGCAGCCCTTCGATAACGTTGTCCGCGCCTGAGGCGACTCGTCCGACTTAGCAAACGTCTGTTGGCAGCAAACGCTTGCGCGGGGCGCGGCTCAGATCGCCAGCCGTTCGGACGCGCGCTCGAAGGCCTCGCTTAATTCATTGCGCTCGAGGAAATTGACCCCGGGCACCAGGCCCAGGCGGTCGAGCGCGGACAGGGTGGGCTCGGCCTCGGCGTCACGGTCGATGGACCAGCCGTATTTGGCCGCAACCACCACATCGGGAAGATCGGCGGCGCCGGCGTGGAAACGCTGCGCGTGCGATGCCGCCACCGGGATGTCGTGGAACAGGGGCGGGAACTGCCAACGCTTGAGCAGCATCTGACCGAGACTGGGGTGCAGCTGCTCGACCGCCGCGGTGAAGGCCGCCTCGTCTTCGACCAGGTGCAGGTTCTCATCGGCGATCCGGATCAGCGGAAGCGAGCCGATGCGGTGCAGCAGGCCGGCGAGCATCGCGGTGTCGGCCGGGAGATCCGTGCGTTCGCGCGCGATGGCTTCACTCAACGCCGCCACCCCCAGGCTGCGCGTCCAGGTGTCGCGCGCGATGCGCTGCAGCAGTGGGCTGCTGGCGAGGAACATCTGCTCCAGAGAGATGCGGTTGACCAGGCTGCGCGTGTATTGCAGTCCCAGGCGCGTGACTGCGGCCTGGACGCTTTGCGCGCGATTGCGGCTGGCGCTGTAGGCGCTGTTCGCGGACTGGATGATGCGCGCCGCAATGGCCGGGTCGCGGGCAATGGCCGCGCTGACATTGGCCGCCGTAGCCTTGTCGCTCTGGGTCAGATCGTTGATCTGAAGCGCCAGGTCGGGGAGGGTGGGCAGAACCACATTGCCGGCAGCTACATGCCCGCGCAGGGCCTCTGCGATGGCAGCCGGTTCGTTATCGAGCTTGTGTGCTGCGGCGGTTGCGTCCATGGCCGGAGTGTGTCGCGGCATGGCTGCGGAACCCGGCATGGGGCGATGATCGGTATCGGTGCCGCGACGGATGCCGCCGACGACGGAAGGCCGCGATCAAGCCGTAGCAAAGTGCGGAGAATGGGGCGCGCGGCGGCCATGGCCTCGACCGCCGCGCGCGACCCGGAGCGTGCTACTTCGGCGCCATGCGCAGGGCGCCGTCGAGCCGGATCGTTTCGCCGTTGAGCATGGCGTTCTCCACGATGTGGGCGGCCAGGTCGGCGTACTCGGCGGGCTTGCCCAGGCGCGAAGGGAAGGGCACCGAGGCCCCCAGCGATTGCTGCGCTTCCTCCGGCAGTGCCAGCAGCATCGGGGTCTCGAACAGACCCGGCGCAATGGTCATCACGCGGATGCCACTGCGCGACAGATCTCTTGCCGCGGGCAGGGTCATGCCGGCGACGCCGGCCTTGGAGGCCGAGTAGGCGCACTGGCCGATCTGTCCATCGAAGGCCGCTACGGAGGCCGTGTTGATGATGACGCCGCGCTCGCCCCCCTCGTTCGGGGTCTGCTCCGACATCACCGCCGCGGCCAGCCGCAGCACATTGAAGGTGCCGATCAGATTGATCTGGATGACCTTGGTAAAGCGGTCCAGATCGTGCGGCCCTTCCTTGTGTACCGCCTTCTCGGCGTAGCCGATCCCGGCGCACTGCACAACGCCGTGCAGACCGCCGAAGGCCTTGCCGGCCAGATCGATGGCGCTCTGTACCTCCCCGGCGTCGGTGACGTTGCAGCGTACGAAGCGGGCGCGCTCGCCCAGCTCGCTGGCCAGCGCTTCGCCGGCTTCCTCGTTCAGATCGGCAATGATGACGTGGCCCCCTGCGCTGGCGAGACGACGCACGCTGGCCGCGCCGAGGCCCGAGGCCCCGCCGGTAACGAGAAAGCTGTGATTGGCAATCTGCATCCCTGTGTTACTCCTCTACGACGGTGATGGTGATGGTTTCGCTGGCGACGACCGGATCGTGCGGCTGGTGTTTCCAGTCGCCCATGACCAGCTTGAGCGTGTGATCACCGGGCGCCAGTTCCAGCGTGGTCTGGGTCTGGCCACCACCGAAATGGATGTACTGCTCGCTGCTCGGCAGCGGGCGGTCGACCGGGAAATCGGTGACGTTGACCAGCAGATGGTGATGACCGGTGTGCTTCTTGTGCATGCCCGCAGGGGCTACGCCCATGCCATCCAGGCCGAACTGAATCGTGACCGGGCTGGTGACGGTGGCGCCGTCGGCGGGGGAGATGATGTAGACGCGCGCATCGGCAGGCGCTGGCTGTCGGCCGGCGGGCAGCGTGTCCTCGGCGGCCGGCTTGGCGGCCGCATGCTGGCTGTGCTCGGTCGGCGCAGCGGCTGGGGTGTTGCCCTCGGCGCTGTCCTGCTCCGGGCTGCACGCGCTGAGCCAGAGCGCAACGGCGGTGAGCGTGACGGGAATCAAGACTTTGTTGGTCATGGCACTTCCTCCTTTGGGGAACGCGTCGCGCGTTCGCGGGCTGTCAGGATGCGGCTTGGCGGGTTTCGACGCCGGAGGCACTGCCCACGATGAGCAGATCGGCGCCGCGCCGGGCAAAAAGACCGACGCAGACCACGCCGGGCCATTGATTGATCTCCTGCTCGACCGCTACCGGATCGGTCAACCGCAGGCCGGTCACGTCGAGAATGACGTTGCCGTTGTCGGTGGTGCAGTCTTCACGCAGCTTGGGCTGCCCACCCATGCCGACGAGCTTGCGCGCGATCATCGAGCGCGCCATCGGAATGACTTCGACCGGCAGCGGGAAGTCGCCCAGCACGCGCACACACTTGCTTGCGTCAACAATGCAGACAAAGCGTCGGCTGGCCTCGGCGACGATCTTCTCCCGGGTGAGTGCCCCGCCGCCGCCCTTGATCAGGCGCAGATGCGGGTCGGCTTCGTCGGCGCCGTCGACGTAGAGATCGAGTGCGCCGGCCTGGTTGAGGTCGCGGACCTTGATGCCGCAGGCGCGCAGGCGCTTGGTGGAGGCTTCCGAGGACGACACGGCGGCCTCGATGCGCGGTCCCTTCTGATCCAGCAGGTCGATGAAATGGTTGACCGTCGAGCCGGTGCCGACACCGATGGTGTCACCCTCGTGCACATAGGCCAGTGCGGCTTCCGCGGCTCTGCGCTTGGCGTCGTCCTGCGACATGGTTCACCTGGATTGCGGGAGAGCGTGGAGGATAGCGAATGTCACCCCTGCGGGCGTGGACCGAACAGGGCGCTGCCCACGCGCACCATGGTGGCGCCGGCTCCGATGGCAGCTTCGAAGTCGTCGCTCATGCCCATCGACAGCGTATCCAGGGGGAGGCCGCGGTCGCGCAGGCGTTCGTAGAGCGCGCGCAAGGCCGCGAAGTCGCGCTCCGGATCACCACCGGCCGTGCGCGGCGCGGGGATGGCCATCAGTCCGCGCAACTGCAGGCCTGACTGGTCGAGCACGGCTGCGCACAGCCCTTCCACGGCCTCCGGCGCGGCGCCGGATTTGCTGGCCTCGCCCGAGATATTGACCTGGATGCAGACCGAGAGCGGGGTGTCCTGCTCCTGGCGCGCGGCACCCAGCCGCTGAATGATGCGTTCGCGGTCCACGCCCTGGGCCCAATCGAAGGCGCTGGCGATGTCGCGGCACTTGTTTGATTGAATGGGGCCGATGTGATGCCAGCAGAGATCGGCGTCGGCGATCTGGGCGCGCTTCTCCATCCCTTCCTGTACGTAGTTCTCGCCGAAGCTGCGCTGCCCCGCCGCTGCAGCGGCGCGAATTGCTTCCACCGGTTGGCGCTTGGACACCGCAATCAGGGTCACGGCTTGCAGGGTTCCGGCGCGCAGGCGGGCCGATTCGATCCGTTCGTGCAGCGCCTGCAACCGTTCGGGAATCACGGAGGTGTGGTCAGTCATGGCGGAGGACTATAGTCTGGCGATCACATTACAGAGAACAAGGGACCCAGGAACGGCATGGATATCACGCAGTTGCTGACCTTCGCCGTCAAGCAGAAGGCGTCCGACCTGCACCTCTCGGCAGGTGTCGAGCCGATGATCCGGGTCGACGGAGACGTCAAGCGCATCAACCTGCCGCCGCTGGAGCACGACCAGGTGCACGGCATGATCTACGACATCATGACCGACAAGCAGCGCAAGGATTACGACGAGCATTTCGAGACCGATTTCTCCTTCGAGGTGCAGGGGCTTGCCCGCTTCCGTGTCAATGCCTTCAATCAGGCACGCGGCGCCGGCGCCGTGTTCCGCACGATTCCGTCGACCATCCTGACCCTGGAGGACCTCAACGCGCCCGAAGTGTTCAAGAAGATCATTGACGTGCCGCGCGGGATTGTGTTGGTGACCGGGCCCACCGGTTCCGGTAAGTCGACCACACTGGCTGCGATGATCGACTACATCAACAAGACCGAATACGGGCACATTCTCACCATCGAAGACCCCATCGAGTTCGTACACCAGTCCAACAAGTGCCTGATCAATCAGCGTGAGGTGCACCGCGATACGCTGGGTTTCAACGAGGCGCTGCGCTCGGCGCTGCGCGAGGATCCGGACGTGGTGCTCGTCGGCGAGTTGCGCGACCTGGAGACCATCCGTCTGGCACTGACGGCGGCCGAGACCGGGCACCTCGTCTTCGGCACCTTGCACACCAGTTCCGCGGCCAAGACCATTGACCGTATCGTCGACGTCTTTCCGGCGGCGGAGAAGGATATGGTGCGCGCCATGCTGTCCGAGTCGCTGCGTGCGGTGATTTCACAGTCGCTGCTCAAGAAGAAGGGCGGGGGTCGTGTGGCTGCGCACGAAATCATGATTGGCAATGCCGCCATCCGGAACCTGATCCGCGAGAACAAGATCGCGCAGATGTATTCCTCGATTCAGACCGGCGGCAAGGAGGGCATGCAGACCCTCGACCAGAACCTCAAGAAGCTGGTGGATCGTGGCATCGTGAGCAACAGCGAGGCGCGCGCCTACGCCAATTCCAAAGCCGATTTCGCGGGCGGATAGAGACCACCATGGATCGAGAAGCCGCTGTTCGACTGGTCACCCAGCTGCTGCGCATGGTCAAGGAGCGCGGTGCCTCGGATCTGTTCTTCACGGCCGGCTTCCCGCCCGCGATGAAAATCGACGGGGAGCTGCGGCCGGTGATGGACAGGCCGCTGAATGCCCAGCAGGCGGCCCTCGTGGTGCGCAGCATCATGAACGACCGCCAGCTGCGCGACTTCGAAGCCACCAACGAGTGCAACTTCGCCATCTCACCCCAGGACATCGGACGATTCCGCGTCAATGCCTTTGTTCAGCAGAACAATACTGGCGCGGTGCTGCGGCCGATCACCACCGAGATTCCGACCTTCGAACAGCTGGAGCTGCCCGACACACTGCGCTCGGTGTGCATGGCCAAGCACGGCATGGTGTTGATGGTGGGGGCCACGGGCTCCGGCAAGTCGACCTCACTGGCGGCCATGCTGGGTCACCGCAATGGCAACTCCTTCGGTCATATCGTCACGATCGAGGACCCCATCGAGTTCGTGCATCCGCACCGGCAGTGCGTGATCACGCAACGCGAGGTCGGCGTGGATACGCAGACGTGGGATAACGCCCTCAAGAACACCCTGCGTCAGGCGCCGGATGTGATTCTGATCGGTGAGATCCGCACCCGCGAAACCATGGAATACGCCATCAACTTTGCGGAAACCGGCCACCTGGTGCTGTCCACGCTGCACGCCAATTCCTCGAACCAGGCGCTGGACCGCATCATCAATTTCTTTCCCGAGGACAAGCGGGAACAGGTGCTGATGGACCTGTCGCTGAACCTGCGCGCCATCGTCGCGCAGCGTCTGGTGCGGCGCGAGAATGGCGGCCGCAAGGCAGCGGTGGAGATCATGCTGAATTCACCGCTGGTCTCGGATCTGATCTTCAAGGGCGAGGTCGCCGGCATCAAGGAGACCATGACGCGCTCGCGCGAGCAGGGCATGCAGACCTTTGACCAGCATCTCTTCGAACTCTTCGAGGCGGGCGACATCAGCTACGAGGAGGCGCTGCGCAATGCCGATTCGCAGAATGAATTGCGCCTGCGCATCAAGCTCGAATCCAAGCGCGCCAGCCGTGATCTGTACAACGACCCGGATGTGCAGAAGATGTCGATGCACGAGGACACCGAGCAGAGGCGCTGGTGAGCGCCACACCGGAAGCGCTACGCGGTTTCCAGCAGCTGCTGCCCTACCTGCGGCTGGCAACGCAGAAACGCGCCTCCGATCTGTATTTCACGGCTGGTTCCCCGGCCATGTTGCGTATCGAAGGACAGATGCACGCTGTCGGTGGAGAGACCCTCAAGGCCGAAGCCGTGGAGGCCATGGCGGATTCCATCCTGAGCGAGCATCAGCGCGAGGAGCTCACCCGCCGCCGCTCAGTCGACCTCGCCACCCACGCCGGTGGGCACGGGCGTTTCCGCGCCAATGTCTTCTTCCAGCGCGGCGAAATCGCGATGGTGATGCGCTTTGTCGGCGCGGATGTGCCCACCCTCGAAGGCCTGCGTCTGCCCGAGGTACTCAGCGATCTGTCGATGCTGCGGCGCGGTCTTCTGTTGGTTGTGGGGGCCACTGGATCGGGCAAGTCCACCACGCTGGCGGCGATGCTCAACCACCGCAACGCCACCGCGCAGGGACACATCCTGACCATTGAGGACCCGATCGAGTTCGTGCACCCGCATCGGCGCTGCGTGATCAATCAGCGCGAGGTCGGTATTGATGTTCCCGACTACGACACCGGCCTGGTCTCGGCGATGCGAGAGGCGCCCGACGTCGTACTCATCGGCGAAGTGCGCCAGTATTCGACCATGCGCGCCTGTCTGCACATGGCCAATACCGGGCATTTTGCGCTCTCCACATTGCACGCCAACAACGCCTATCAGGCACTGCAGCGCATTGCGGCCATGTATCCCTCGGACCAGCGCGAGCAGCTCTACATGGACCTGGGCATGACCCTGCGCGCCGTGGTGTCGCAGCGACTCGTTGTGGGCAAGGACGGCCGCCGTCTGGCTGCCTGCGAAGTGCTGCTCAATACCCCCTATGTCAGCGAACTGATCACCGCCGGCCGCATCCACGAAATCCGCGACGCCATCGAGAGCTCACGCGATCGCGGCATGCAGAGCTTTGATCATGCCTTGGCTACCCTCTACCGTGAGGGGCAGATCACGGAGAAGGAAGCCCTCGAACACGCGGATTCACGTGCCAACCTGGAGGCGAAACTGCACTTCGGCGGTCGTTGACGTCGATCGCGTCAACTACTCGGAAAACTGCTTCGCCGCCTTCAGAAAGGCAGCACCCTGGCTGCGCACGGTTTCCTCGTCGACGCGCTCGGAGGCCAGATGCACCGCTTCGAGGGCGTCGGCGGTGGCGGCCAACTCATCTCGCATCTTGCCAAGCGCATTTTCCAGGGTGTAGCTCATCTCGTGGATGCGCGTCATGTCCGCATGGGTCAGCGCTTCCTTTTCCAGTAATTCCTCGAGCGCTTCGCTATAGACGGAGAAATAGGTCAGCGCTTCCTGCAGGCTTTTGGGTTCGATCGCGTCGAAATGCTGGGGGCGATCCTCGTCGGCCAAGGTGGGCGTGGTGAACAGCGCGGCACTTAACGCCAAGGCGAGCAGGGGACGCGGCATGGTCGGCTTCCATTGCGGAGGTTGAAGTTGAGAATATATCGCATTCATGGCGTTTCCCGGCGGCGAGGCGTCGGCTAGTGCGTCTCTCGCGGCGGGTCGTCCGCCTGCCGCGCCGCTTGCCCATCAGCGAGCACCGTCTGACTGAAGCAGGCGATGAAGGGATCGATTCCGCGCTTTCATGGTCCTACATGTTGCACTGCACCATTTGCCGTGCCCAGGAGCGTGAAATCATGACCGCGATCAACCGTGAACGAGATACCGTGCAGACACCGAGCCCGGTGCTGCGCTTGCTCTGGTGGTTCGAGTGGGAGGCGCTCGAGACCCACTTGCTCCGCCTCAATGAAGAGGACCGTTATCGCCGTTTCGGTGCACATGTCAGCGACGCGGGCATCCGTAGCCGCGCGCGGCGCATGCAGCGCCCCGGAAGCGTGATGCTTGCGGCACTGGTGGACGGCAAGGTGCGCGGGACCGTGGAGATCGACTTTGCCGCCACGGGTGGAGCGGAGCGCAGCGCCGAGATTGCCTTGACGGTTGAACGCGCCTTCCGTGGTTGGGGCATCGGCAGTCGTTTGTTCGCCGCAGGCCGCCTGCTTGCCGAGAACCGCGGTGCCGATCAGCTGGTACTGACGACGCAGGCAGACAACGGGGCGATGCAGCGCATCGCCCACAACCACGGCATGGAATGGCACCGGGATGGCAGCGAACGGGCGGCGCTGCTGCACCTGCAAGGCGGTACGCTGCGCGGTTGGCTGCGGGAGGCGGCGTTGCACGGTCGCGCGTTACTTGTGGGGGAACCCGGCGCGGCCTGGTGGCGGGGTGCGCTCCGTACTGCGATAGCCGCTCTGCTACGGCGGGTGCGCCCCTTGCAGCATGCAGACCGTCGGTTGCCAGTCTCGTGGCGTGGTCTGAGCCGGACACCCGCCATCGCGGCTTAGCGCGACTCCGTAGATTCTTCGGCGTTGCGCGTTTCTCTGGGATCGTCGCCCGAGACCCGGATCAAGCGACGGCCGGGCGGCAGCAGCGGCAGATACAGTGCCAGGCGGACGGGCCGTCCTTCATCGGCAAAGAGGGCAGCGTAGCGTTGCAGCTGGCCGCGGTAGCGTTCGGTCTCGTTCGCAATGAAGCCTTCGAGATCGCCGCCTTCATGTGTGCCGGTCTTGTAGTCGACGATCCAGCGAACACCAGCGTCATCGACGAAGGTGCGGTCGATCCGCAGACGTCGGAAGACGCCGTCCGCCATGGTGTCCATGGCCAATTCGCAGGCATGGCCGCCGGCATGCGCCTGCAGCAGCCATTGGCCGTCGGGGTCGGAAAGCGTGATCTGTACGGCGGCGAGGACCTGCTCCACGGTGGCATCCGCCTCGGCCGTATCCAGTCCGGAAGCGCGCGCGCGGGCGTTGAGCCATGCCCGCTGCCCCTCCAGTCGCGCGGCATCCCAGTGCGCCAGGCCCTCGTTGGCGATGCCTTCGACGCAGAGGTGGTACAGCGTGCCGGTGACGCGGGCGCGTTCACCGGCCCAGTCGAAGGGCGGAATGGACTCGGGGCTGATGCTGGGGGCGGGTGCCGGCGGAAGTCCCTCGGGTGGGGGTGGTGCCGACCAGTCTGCAGGCAGCCGGTGCAGCATCGGTGGGTTTTCCTGCAAGGGCTCGGCAGCGGTGGTGGACTCGGAGGGTTCCGTATCGGTGGCGTCAAGCTGGCGGATCACCGCTTCGCCGACGGCCGGCCAGAGATGGCTGAGCAATCCGTTTCCCACCTTGACGTTGCCGTCTTCCTTGCGCTGCACATCGGCGAAGCAATGCAGTTGGCGTATCGCGCGTGTCGTCGCTACGTAGAGCAGGCGTTCGGCCTCGGCCCGGTCGCGGGCACCCTCGATCTGCTGATGCAGCAAGCGGTAGAGCGGGTCGTCGTCCGACTCGCGATGCGGGATCGGCGCCAGCAGCGGCGCTTCGTGCTCGTCGAGCAGCACGCTCGACTGGACGAGGGCGGGGCGCTCGCTGCCGCGCGACGCCCGATGCAGTCCCGGCAGGATGACGTGGTCGAACTCAAGGCCCTTGGCCTTGTGCATGGTCATGATCTGCACCGCGTGACCGGGTTCCGCCAAATCGTTGGCGTAGAGCCCGTCCAGAGCGTGCCCCAGCGTGGCGTTATCGATGAAGGCTGCACCTTCGCTGGCGCGGTCGAGGGCGTCGAGCATGGTCCGGGCATGGTCCAGCGCCGAGGCGTCCTGCACGCATGCAGGGCCGCCGAGGGCGCACCAGGTGTGCTCGACCAGCCGCGCCAGCGCTTCGCGGCCTCTGCGCCGCATGGCCTTGCGCAGGGCTGGCATGACGCGTTTAAGTCGTGCAGCCTCGTCGTCGTGCAGGTGGCCGTGTTCGGTTGCCACTTCCAACGCGGGCCACAGCGGGGCGCCCGGCGGCAGGTCGTCACAGAGACGCTGCAGCGTCTGCAGGGAGAGACCACACCAGGGGGCCCGCAGTAGCGCCAGCCAGGCAATGCGATCGCCGGGGGCATTCAAGGCGCGGGTCAGGGCTAGCAGATCCTGCACGACCGGGCGCTCCGCCAGTGGATCGATGTCCACCGCCTGTGTCGCCACGCCGGCTGCCTGCAGGGCCGGCAGAATCTCCCTGAGATGGCTGCGCCCGCGTACGAGGATGGCCACGGATGCCTCCGCTGGCATCCGTGCACAGAGCGCGGCGATCTGCGGTCCTTCCTCGGCGGCATCACAGCAGTACCATCGCGCCGCCTCGCTGTTTTCGGCCGGATGGGTGGCGGCTGCGGCCTCGAAGGCCACCGCCCCGCGTTGCGCATCCTCGCTGCCGAAGACGCGGGCAAAGGTGTGATTGACCCAGTCGACGATGCCGGCTTGCGAGCGGAAATTGCGGGTCAACTGCAGCGGCGTAAGCGGCAGATGGCCAATGCCGTGTTTGCGCGCCTGCAGGAACAGGCCGACGTTGGCGTTGCGAAAGCGATAGATGCTCTGCATCGGATCGCCGACGACGAAGAGGGTGCGGCCGTCCCCCGCCTCCCAGCCCGCGGTCAGGCGTTCCAGCAAGCGCATCTGGACATCGGAGGTGTCCTGGAATTCATCGATCAGGATGTGCTGCAGGCGATGGTCGAGACGTAGCAACAGCGGACTGGGCGCCGACGGATCCCCCAAGGCATCGAGGGCGCGTAGTGCGATCTCGGTGTGATCGGCAGCGCCCCGCTCGCTGAAGCACAGCGACAGTTCAGCAAGGGCGTGGCGGAAGATGGCGAGCAGGTCTTCCAGGGTGCGCCACTGCTGCGGACCGTAGACGGGCGCCACAAGCATGGCCAGATTGCGCAGCGCGGCCTCGGCGCCGGGCGTTGCCGCCAGCCCCTGCAGCAAGGCTTCGTGCTCGGCCTTGGCCTCGCGCACCGTGGTCGGAAAGCCGATAGTCTTGTTGACGCTGTTGCGCAGCGCGCCTTCCTTGGTGAGCAGCAGGCTGCACAGTGCCGGCCAGTGCCCGCATTCCTCGGCACGCTGCGGCAGGTGGCCAATGGCAACGGCCGCCTGTAGTGCGGGATCGTCGGGGAGCTGCTGGGCAGCCGTCTGTGCCGACGCCCACCAGCGCGCACGCTGATCGTCGGATAGCACCTGGGTGGCGCGCTGCAGACTGTCCGCACAGAGGGTGCGAAGATTGGCTTCCAGTGTGGCGCGCATGGCCTCGGTGTCGGCGCTGAGCAAACCGCGCCAGGCGTCGCGCCGTCCGATCAGTGCCGCCAGCATGGCGGCCAACCGCTCCGCGTTGCCGTCGACGTGGTCGAGCAGCCGGCGCAGCGCGGTGCCGAGGGCGTCTTCGCGGTCTCGCTGTGCAATGGTGCGTCGCGCCGCCATCTGGTGATAGGGGCGCGCATCGTCCACCAGGCCGGGCATGCCGCCGGCGCCGGACAGCCAGGGGGCGCGGCGCACCAGGCCGCCGCAGAAACCATCGATGGTGGTAATGCGCAGGCGGTTGCTGGCGGTGGTGAGCTGCCAGCCCATCTGCTGGTCCCGCGCACGGGCCGCCATGGCCAGCGCGCGCGTCCGTCGTTCGTGTTCGGTCGCGCAATCCTCCGGCTGTCGCGGGTCCTGCAGCTCGCCGAGGATGCGACGGCGCATCTCCGCGGCGGCCTTGCGGGTGAAGGTCATGGCCACGATCTGTTCCGGTGCCTCCACCCGCGCCAGCAGTGCAAGCACGCGCTGGGTGAGCAACGCGGTCTTGCCCGAGCCGGCCGGCGCCTGCACGATGAAACTGCGCGCGGTATCCAGCGCCTCGGCGCGGGCGGCGCTGTCGCGCGCGATCAGGTCGGCGTTGGATTCGATCATGGTGTGACTTCGTCGCCGTCGGTTGCGTAGGCGTTGCGTGCGTGGATGCGGCAGAAGGGCTGCAGGTCGCAGCGCGTACAGACGCCGGGCAAGGGGTCTACCCGGGCGTCGCCGGCGCGCAGGCCACTGGCAATGGCGCCGAGCTGCGCATCCCAGAGCCGTTGCACCGCCGGCCAATCGTCACCGTCGAGGGCATCTCGGGCAGCGCCGCGCAGCTTGTGGACGGGCGTCAGCGCAGGCAGCGCGGCAGCGGCGTCATTGTCGATGAGCCCGACATACCCGGTGGCGCCGGCGCGCAGGGTGGCGTAGGCCACGCCGATGCAGTCTTCCAACAGTGCGGCATAGACGGCGAGCTGAGGCGCGTTCAGGGTGTGGGCGACCGGGGTGCTGGTGCGGCCGGTCTTGTAGTCGATCACGATCCGCCCATAGTCGGGAACCCAATCGATGCGATCCGGGCGCACGCGCAGGCTCAAGCCGTGCAGATCCACGGTGTGGTCGATATGTCCCACTTGGTCGATGAGCGCGCCCTCAAGCCATTCCACAACAAAGGGGGCTTCGCGTGCTCGGTCGGCTGTCAGCAGCGCGTCGGCGCGTCTTTGCAGGCGCGCGCCTTCCACGGCGATGACGCCCTCGGTGGCGCGGTGTGGGGCGCGCTGGCGCCAGGCTGCCAGGTGATGAGCCACCGCACCTTCCACCAGGGCGGCTTGTGCGTCCGCATCGAGGGCATGCAGCCGCTCGCTGTTACGCAACTCGCGCCAGAGGGTTGCCATGACTTCGTGCGCGAGGATGCCGCGTTCCATGGCGTCAGGGGCCGTGCCAGGGTCGAGGGGCGCATCAGCCGCCAGCCCGTGGTGCGCCAGGGCGCGGAAAGGGCATTCGGCGTGTTCGCCCAGACGCTGCACGCCTCCGGATAGCGTGCTGTCGCGGGGCGGCGGCTCGGCCTCGTCGTCCCGCCAGGCTTCGATGCGGCGCTGCGCATGATGCTGCTGCCATGCCGGGGCGTGTTCTGCCTGCGCGCTTGGCTGCGTCTCTCGAGCAGGCGGCAGGATGGGGGACAGGCGTGCCGGCTGTTCGTCGACATGGACGGGCCAGCTCAGCGTGATGCTGGGCGCGGCCGCGAGCAGGTCGGCGGTGATGGCGCGGGCGCGATCCAACTGACCCTCGGCGGTGGCCTGCGGAATGGCAGCGCGTCGCTGCAGCCGCTCCGGCAACAGCGGTACGGGCCGGGCTTCCGGTGGCCACTGGGTTTCATCGAGGCCGAGGACGAAGAGTCGATCGAAACGCAGGCCTGCCGCTTCCAGCACGCCCAGTACCTGGATGCGCGCGTTGCCGCCCTGCGGCTGAAAGATCTGCTGCTGGAGCTGCTCGCGCAGGCGGCCGAGCGCGGCGCGCGCCGACAGGCTGCCGGTCAGGGCATCCAGCCGGCCGAAGGCGGAGAGCTGTTCATTCCAGACGCGATGCGCCTGATAGGCCGCGCTGTCGAGGCCGCCCGGCCATCCTATGGCGTGTAGCGTGACGGCGAATCGCTGCGCCCATCGCGAAGGTGGTGCGTGCTCGCGTCCAAGCATGGCTTCGCGCAGGTACTGCGCCAGCTCGGGCGCTGGCTCCGATAGCGCGCGCGCGGCAGCACCCAGCGTGACCGGATCCATGCGTGCGTCGCGCAGGGTGCGGTCGGCACGGGCCACAGCCTGCACGCTACGGCCGCCGCTCCAGAAGGGGGTCAGCAGGGCGCGACTGGCCACGGGCAGTTCGACGCCTTCGGGGCTGGCCGCCCAGCGCAGCCAATCCAGGGCGGCGGCGATCACCGGCTGTGTCGACAGCGGGGTGCCCTGGCTGATGGCGTAGGGTCGTTGCGCGGGATCATCACCGGGGGCCAGCCACGGGCAGAGCACGGCATCGAAGCTGCGCTCGATGGCCGGGCGCTGCTGCGTCAGATCCGGCACCACGACGCCGATGCGTGCCTCGGGCTGGCGCTGTGCGATCGCGCGGATCTGGCGCGCCACGACATCGCATTCCGCAGCACGGTCCGCGCAGGGCAGATAGGTGAGGGCAGGCGCGTCGCCATGGCTCGAGTCCACGCGCACAAGCTCGGTGCCGCAGTCGGCCAGCGCGTCGAGCAGATGGGCCTGCGCCGGCATGGGCCGATCGAGCGCGGCGACAGCCAGCCGGCCGGGAGCCTCGAGACGCCCGCTGCGCAGTGCCGCGATCAGCCGTGCCGGCAGTTCGGCGCAGGTGATGGCGTCGAGCTGCTGCAGGCGGCTGTGAAAGGAGGCGGCCCAGTGGTCGAAGGCGTTGGCGTCCTCGTCGTCCGGGTCTCCCACCGGCAGGGCAAGGTGATGGTCGTGTGCGGTCTGCCACGCGTCGGCGGCCAGTTGCGCCATGCGGGGTGTTTGCAGCAGGGGGTGGTGCTGGCTGGCTTCACTGACGATGCGGTGCCACAGCGCCAGCGCCTCGCTGTCCGTGAGCAGGCGGGGCGTAGCGTTGCCGGCTATCGCCTCCTGCTGCGTGAGGCCTTCGAAGCGATCGATCAGCCAGGCACGCCAGCCCAGACAGTCGGGGGCCGGCCAGGCGATATCTCCGCTTCCGCTGCGTTGCCGCGCATAGTCATGAACCAGATCATCCGCCAGTCGCCGGGTCGCGCACAGCGCCGGCAAGGCATCCCCTTTGATCCAGGCGGCGAACAGCGCATCGCGGGCAAGACTGTGCATGGGACAAGGGTAGGCAAAGTGGATGCTGGACGTCGACGCGCGGGGCATTGCGCATCACACGCCCTGTTGTGCGCGGCACTGTACGCGCGCCGCGACCCGGTCGCGGCCTATCATGCGCGCCATGCACTATCGCCATGCCTATCACGCAGGCAACTTCGCGGACGTCTGGAAGCACGCCATTGTTTTCGGAATCCTTGATGCGCTCAATCGCAAGGCCACACCGTGGTCCTATGTGGAATCCCATGCCGGTGCCGGCCAATACCTGCTCAGTGGCGAGGCCGCCAGCAAGACCGAGGAATGGCGCGATGGCATCGGGCGCCTGTTGGCGGCACAGGGGGCGCCGGAGCAGGCCGCGCGCTTTCTGGAAAGCGTGTCCCGTATCGGCACGGGTCGCTATCCGGGCTCGCCCTGGTTCGCCCTTGAAATGGCGCGCAGCGAGGATCAACTGCTGCTGTGCGAGGCGGTGCCGGACGTCGCGCGGATGCTGATGCAGAGCTGCGGCAGGCGAGCAACGGTGCAGCAAAGGGACGGCTACCGGATGGACGCCCTGCTGCCGCCCCGGCACAAGCGCGGTCTGGTGCTGATCGATCCGCCCTTCGAGCGCGCGGATGAATTTCGTGCGGTGGCGGAACTGCTGGAGCGCTGTGCCGGCAAATTCGGACACGGAGTGCACGCCCTGTGGTATCCGCGCAAGAATGCCCACGACGCGGATCGTGCCCTGCGCCGCATGGCGCGCGCCTTCGGTAAGCCGGTGTGGAATGCGGTGCTCGATCATGGCGACATCGGAGGCGGGCGAATGCATGCCTGCGGGGTCGCCGTCGTCAATCCGCCCTATGGCCTGGACCATCAATGGGCGGATTCGCTGGGCTGGATGGCCAGCCAAATGGGGCGTGGCCCGCGCGCCCACCACCGACTGGAATGGATCAATCCCTGATGGACCAAGCATCGATCGAGACCCTGCACGAAGGCCGCTTCTTGCGGTTGCTGAAGGATGGCCGCTGGGAATACGTCAGTCGCGTGCGCGGTATCGGCGGCGCCGCCATCGTGGCAGTCACACCAGCGCGCGAGATCGTGCTGGTCGAGCAGTATCGCCACCCGGTCCAGGCTCGCACCATCGAGCTGCCCGCTGGCATTGTCGGCGATGACACCGCCGGCGAGAGCCCGGAAGTCGCAGCCGGCCGCGAGCTGGAGGAAGAGACCGGCTTCCGTCCCGCGCGGGTCGAGCGGCTCATGCAGGGGCCATCGGCGCCAGGGCTGACCTCGGAGAGCACCTACCTCGTGTTGGCCACGGGCTTGACCCGGATCCACGCCGGAGGCGGTGTGGCGGGGGAGGACATTGAGCCGCACGTCGTGCCCCTCGATGCGGCGCCGGAATGGCTGGCCGCTCGCATGCAGTCAGGGCTGCTGATCGAGCCCAAGGTCTACGCTGGGCTATTCTTCGCTGCCCGTGTCGCGGCCGATGCCCTGGTCCCGCCGGGCTGAATCCGAATCCTCTGACTTACGGTTGCCCATGTCCCTCCCGAATCTGCTGCAAGGCCGTTTGCGTCTGCCCGTCATCGCGGCGCCCATGTTCATCGTCTCGAATCCGGATCTGGTCATCGCCCAGTGCAAGGCCGGTGTGGTGGGGTCTTTTCCTGCGCTGAATGCGCGTCCGGAGCCGGTGCTGGAGGAATGGCTGGAACGGATCACAACGGAGCTCGAGGCGGCGCGCGCGGCGCAGCCTGACGCCCCGATTGCCCCCTTCGCCGTCAACCAAATCGTGCACGCCTCAAACCAGCGGTTAGCGCACGACGTCGAGATGTGCGCGCGCTACCGCGTGCCCATCCAAATCACTTCGCTGCGCGCACCGGATGCCGTGGTCGAGGCGGCGCACAGCTACGGTGGACTGGTGTTCCACGATGTCACCAATATCAAGCACGCCAAGCGCGCGCTGCAGGCGGGTGTGGATGGGCTGATTCTGGTCTGCCACGGCGCGGGTGGCCATGCCGGACGGCTATCGCCCTTTGCGCTGATCCCGGAAATCCGCGCCTTCTACGATGGGCCGATCATCGCCTCGGGCGCGATCGCCAGCGGAGGTGCGGTACTGGCGGCCCAGGCCGTGGGGGCGGATCTGGCCTACATCGGCACGCGTTTCATCGCCACCGAGGAAGCCAACGCCGCCCCTGAATACAAGGCTGCATTGCTGGCCGCAAGCGGCGAGGACATTGTCTACACCGATCTTTTCACCGGCGTGCACGGCAACTATCTGCGCTCCAGTATCGAGGCGGCCGGGCTCGATCCGGATAATCTGCCGGCCGGCGACAAGAAGACGATGGATTTCGGCTCCGGCGGCGCCAGCTCCGCCAAGGCGTGGCGCGACATCTGGGGGGCGGGCCAGGGCGTAGGCCAGATCGGCGCCGTACACAGCGCCGCGCAGGTCGTCGATGCCCTCGCCGCGGAATACGAGAGCGCGCGTCAGCGCCTGGCCGCCTGAGTCCCGCTAGCGGCGCGGCACGACGCCGTTGTCGTAGACCGCGACGCGTTGGCCGGTGTAGAGATGGCTCGCGTCTTCCATGCGGAAGACGCGGCTACCGCCGCTCTCGAGCTGCACGGTAACCCGGTACGTGGTCTTCGAGCGGAGCTTTTCTTCCGCCTTGTGACCCGCGATGCCGCCGGCGATGGCGCCGACCACGGTGGCAATGTCCTTGCCGCTACCGCCGCCGATCTGGTGGCCGATGACACCGCCCGCAGCGGCACCACCCACAGCCCCTGCACCAGTGCCCTTGCCCTTTTCCTCAACCGCTTCGATGGCGGCGATGGTGCCGCAGTTGTCGCAGGCCGGCGGTCGCGGCGCGGGTTGCGGCCGTGCCTGGGCGGGTGCCGCTGCGGCTGCCGTGGGCGGGGCTTCGCTTGCAGCTTCCTTGTCGCCGTTCTGGGCGTTGGGGTAGGCCTCGCTGCTGTCCCGCTCGGCGGTGTCGACCGGGGTGCTCTCCAGGGCTTCGCCGGTACAGGCGCCAAGCGCGAAGGCCGACAGGACGATGCCCGCGAGGGCCAGGGGGAAACGGTGGGTGCGCATGGCGTACTCCTTCTACGGAAGACATGGGTATCATGCCCGTCTCGGCTGAACAGGCGATGTACCGGGATGCGCCCGCCACCGCTGCCGCGGGCTTGCAAAGCAGGGCCCAAGCCACTATCATCTCGCGCCTTTTCCGGGCTTCCCAAGCCGCTGTATTGCCGGCTTCTACGGATACTTCGAATCATGCAGACGACCTTTGCCAACGCCCAAACCGCCAAGCGCGATTGGGTCATCTTCGACGCCGAGGGCCAGACTCTGGGCCGTCTCGCCAGTGAAATTGCGCGCCGCCTGCGCGGCAAGCACAAGCCGGAGTTCACGCCGCACGCCGATGTGGGGGACTACGTTGTCGTCATCAATGCGGAAAAGGTGCGTGTCACCGGCCGCAAGATGAACGACAAGATCTACTGGCGCCACACCGGCTACCCGGGCGGCATCCGTTCGCGCACGCTCAGCCAGCAGTTGGAGCGTCATCCCGAGCGCGTGCTGCAGAGCGCCGTCCGCGGCATGCTGCCGCGCGGCCCGCTGGGCTACGCGCAGTTCGGCAAGCTGAAGGTCTATGCCGGCAGCGAGCATCCTCATACGGCGCAGCAGCCTGCGCCCGTCACCCTCTGATTGAGTCCTAGCGCATGAGTGTTACGCAAAACTACGGCACGGGCCGACGCAAGACCGCCTCCGCTCGCGTGTTTCTGAAGCCGGGCAGTGGCGAGATCACCGTCAATGGCAAGAGCCTCGAAGAATACTTTGGTGGTCGCGAAAGCTCGCGCATGATCGTGCGTCAGCCGCTCGACACGGTCGAATCCAATGACCGTTTCGATTTCAAGATCACGGTCTCCGGCGGCGGCCCCAGCGGCCAGGCCGGTGCGATCCGCCATGGCATCGCGCGTGCGCTCGCCGATTACGATCCCGAGATGAAGTCGCCGCTGCGCGCAGCTGGCTACATCACGCGCGACCCGCGTGCTGTTGAGCGCAAGAAGGTCGGCAAGCACAAGGCGCGTCGCAGCGTCCAGTTCAGCAAGCGCTGATGTGGTACACCCCGCTGCACGGCAGCGGGGTGTGTTGTACTGTTTCGACTGTCCGCTGGGGGATCGTCTAATGGTAGGACAGCGGATTCTGATTCCGCCAGTCTAGGTTCGAATCCTAGTCCCCCAGCCATCTCTTCAAGGCCCGCGATCAGCGGGCCTTGCTGTTTCCGAGTTTTCCGTTCGTGTATCCGGCGGCGCCGGCAAAGGGCTGTTTCGACATGTGGTTCAAGAACCTGCAACTCTTCGTGACCGACAATCGATGGACCCTGTCCGCCGCTGATCTTGAGGAGAAGCTGCGCGAAACGGTCCTGCAGCCAGTGTCAGGTCTGCAATGGCAGTCCGAAGGCTGGCTGTCACCGCGTGGCGATGCCCAGCTGGTCTTCGGCCAGGACCAGCAACTGTTGTTCGCCTATGGCGAGGAGAAGAAGCTGCTTCCCGCCGGCGTGATCCGGGATGAGGTCGCCTCGCGCGCAAAGACCTTCGAACAGGTCAAAGGCTTTGCGCCGCCCCGCAAGCATCTGCGCGAACTCAAGGAACAGGTGACCAATGAACTGCTGCCGCGTGCCTTTGGCCAGCGCAAGGTCACCCGTGCCTGGATCGATCCGACGCAGGGTCTGCTCGTGGTCGATGCCGCCAGCATGGCGGCGGCCGAATCGCTGGTGGCCCTGCTCGGCCGTACGGTGGAAGGCAATGGATTCACGCCGTTGAGCTGCGAGCCCTCCGTGGGGGCGCAGATGACACAGTGGCTGAGCGCCGGAGAGGCGCCCGCGCCCTTCGATCTGGAAGACGAATGCGAACTGGTCAGTCCGCAGGCCGAGCGTCCAGCCGTGCGCTATGCCCGGCATGCGCTGGACCTGCCGGAAATCCGCGCCCATCTCTCGGCCGGTAAATTTGTGCAACGACTGCGCCTGAGCTGGCGCGAAAGCCTGCGCTTCACGCTGGACGATCAGCTCCAGATCAAGCGGCTGCAGGTCGGTGAGATCAGTTCGGACAGCGATAGCGAGAGCGATCCGGATACGGCTTTCGCGGCCGATTTCATACTGATGTGCAGCACCTTTGGCCCGATGATCGCCGACTTGCGGCGCGTGCTTTCCGCGGATGGAAGCCCGTCCAGCTAGCCGAGATCGATGCTATCGGCGCGCCTCATTGCGTTCGCGCCAATCTGAGGGCCGCTCGAAGACGCCGCGCCACAGGCCACGGTTGGCATCGGCGGCCTCGCGTTCCAGCGCGACATAGGGGGAATCCACGTTGTTGGCCACTGCATAGCCGTTGCGCACCAGCCATTCGTTGAGATTCTCGCCGTAGTGGCGGCAGACCCCAAGGTAGTCGTCACTCTCTTCGACCGTGGCGACGTCGCAGACGACACGGTCGCGCTGCAGCCGCTGTTCCAGCAGCGCCGCCATATCCTCGCCGCAGCGATACGGCAGTCCGGAGGCCCGACGGCAGAGCTGCTCGAGTTCCGGGGCGTCCAGACCGGACAGATGAACCACGGCGCCATCAACGGTGAGCGTGTCCGCATCCAGCACGCGGGCGCGTCCGGCGATGGTTTCGGTGGGTTCCGGCGGTGAGCCGTCAATGGGGAGAAACCAGCGCGTACGCTCGGGTGGACCCGTCTCTCGGGCTGGCTTTATCTCGTTTCCACCGAACACGCTACATCCGGCGGTCGATAGCGATATGGCGGCGGCTGCCACCAGAACAATCCATGGCTGATTTCGCATCACGCGTGGATGATAGCCCGCCCGGCCGAAGCAATGCCGTGCATCGCCTTCGGCACGCCGCTGATCCCGTCTGTCCTTCAAGGTGAACCGCCTGTCGTGTTGGGGGCGCCGCTGTGCGTGCGGGCCGGTACGCTGCATCGCAAGTCTCCCTGTGGCCGGATGTGCGCTTCTCCCGATCCCAAGCTGCCGGCCAGCTGGCCCTGACCTTGCCCCCCAAGGTCGGGGCCTTTTTTATGGACTGCACAACACAGCATAGATAGCGCACCGAAAGCCTGCGTAGGCTCGCTATGATAAAGCGATGCAAGTGACCGTATGCACGTCGACCACAGGTGCGTCATGAGTAGCCGCTCACGCCGGCTGTTCTGGGCGGGCGCGCGCACGGTGGGCCGCTCGCTGACCTCTCGGGTGCGCAGTCTGCGCGACAGTGACGCCCGCCAGCGTTTCTGGCAGACCACTGGCGAGGACTGGTTTGCGCTGCTCTCGGAGATGAAGGGCGCAGCCATGAAGCTGGGGCAGCTGGCATCCCAGTACGAGGATCTGCTGCCCAAAGACCTGTCGGAGGCGCTCAGCAAGCTGCAACGCTCCGCACCGCCAAGGCCGCTTGCGGATTTGGAACCCGTCATGCAGGCGGCGTGGACGGCTGAGCAACGCGCTCGCTTCGTGCGCATTGAAGAACCGGCCGCTGCGGCGGCCTCCATTGGCCAGGTCCATCGCGCGCATCTCGATGACGGCCGGGTGGTCGCACTGAAGCTGCGCTATCCGGAAGTGCGTGAAGCCATTGACGACGACGTTGCGGCGCTGGGCCGACTCTTTCGTATGGCGCGGATCGCACCCGTAGACGGGCGCGCGCTGGATGGTGTGCTGTCCGAGATCCGTACCCGATTCTCGGAAGAAACGGACTACCGCAAGGAGTTGGCCAATCTGCAACGGCTGCGTGCAGCCCGACGGCATGACTATATTGTGATGCCGGAGCCCATCGCGGACTTGTGCACCGAATCCACCCTCGTCACGACCTGGGAAGAAGCGTGCAGCCTGAGCCAAGCCAAGCAATGGTCGCCCGAGCTGCGCGATCGAATCGGCGAAGGCTTTGCCCGCTGGGTGGTGGCTTCGGTGTTCGACAGCGGCTTTGTCCATGCGGATCCGCATCCGGGCAATTTCGGATTTCTCGCCGACGGTCGCATCGTAATCTACGACTTTGGTTGCGCCGTGCCGGTACGGCAGGAAGCGCGCCAGTGGATGGCACAGGCCGTGGCAGGCGGCCTTGACCGCGATTGGCCACGCGTCCACGCTGCATTGCAGAAATTGCGCGCCGTGCCGGAAGACCGCGCGTTGTGTGACGAGGACGCGTCACTCTACGCGGATATCTGTCGTGCGGTGGCGGATCCGTTGCTGGCGGATGCCACCTTCGCCTTCCGCGATGGCCGCATCATCGACGAGGCGCGTGCCGTTGCACGCAGCCATCTGCGCAGTGCCTTCCGTTATCGGCCTGTGCCGGAACTGGTCTTCGTCATGCGGACGCTTTCCGGTGCCTACTGGCTGTTGCGCAACCTGGATGCGCAGGTGCGCATGCGCACCCTGCTGTGGGCGGTGGCACGTAAGGCGCCACCGCCGCCTGTTTCAGCGTTGGACGGGCGCGAGCGCCTCGCAGAAGAAATCCAGCTGTGAACTGCTGGAGGCGGTGAAGCCTTCTCCGCGGTAGATATCAAAGTGCCCCATATCGAGTTCCACGATATGGCTGCGGTCGCCTGCCACGGCAGCTGCCCGCCGTACCGGCGCCGGCGGCGTGATGAGGTCCTGGCTGCAGGCGATGAACAGGCTGGGGCATTTCAGCTTGGGTACGCTGCGAATCGGCCGGTAGGTCGGTACTGACAGCATCACCCGGGCGCAGAAGGCATTGACCCAGTCGGGGGGCGTAATGGCGCGGTAACCCGCCAAGGCATCCTCCGTGGACATGCCCGCGACCTCGCCCTTGGCCCCCACGATCGGCAGTGTCACCGGTGCGGCGCCACTGATTGCAGCGGCCTGGTCGCGCATCGCCGCCAGTGAGGACTGGGCAACCGCAGACCAACCGGCATTGCGCAACAACGCCTGCAGCGTGGCAAGGCCATCGAGCATCGGCGCCTGTGAACTGATCGCTGCCACGGCGTCGTCTTCGGCCGCCACGGTGACCACGTGGCCGCCCGAGAAGGAAGTACCCCACAAGCCGATACGGTTGCCATCCACGCCGCTGAGGGTGCGTGCGTGCGCGATGGCGGCGTGCCAGTCGGTGAGCTGGCGGCGGACATTGATCAGCTGCCGCGGCTCCCCGCCACTGGCGCCGAAATGGCGGTAATCGAAGAGTAATACGTGCAGACCCGCGGTGGCGAAGGTCTGCGCGTAGGGCTCCAGACCCGCGTCGCGCGTGCCGCCGAAGCCATGGGCCATGACGATGCACGGGCTGCCCGCCTCGTTGGCGAGATGATCCACGCGCGGAATGTAGTGCCAGGCCGCGCAGGAGGCGTCGCCGCTCCCAAAGCTGACGTCCTGACGCGCGTACAGCTTGTCGCTATCTCCCATGTTCTTCTCCTCTAATTGTGCGATGGCAACGCTAGCACGACACGGGCTTCAAGCCGATGGCGACGGGCTGCGGAGCAGGCTGCGCCGCCGCCACAGGCCAGCCAGCAGCAGGACGGGGGCCCACCAGCTTCCACTTCCGCTGTCGCTGCCGCCATTTCCGCCTCCGCCGTTACCGCCACCGTTGCCGGGGCCACCGCCGTTGCCACCCCCATTCCCAGTGTCACTCAGCGCACAGTTGGCAAGTGCCGCTTCGTCGTCGGCGTCCATGGATGACGTGGCGTTCTCAGGGTTCAGCCCATTCAGGCGAAGCGTGTCGGTACCGTCGGGGGCAAGGTGGATGCACAACTGCGAATCACGGGTGCGTCCGCCGAGCCAGGCCACCTCGGTGCGTCCGTAGAAATCGGCGGCATCACGGTCATTGCAGCTGGCACCGCCGCCAAATAGCACCCCCACCAAGAGGCCGCTTGGGTTCCAGATGCCGGCACCACTGGAACCCTGTTCAGTGGTGCCCTGGCTCCAGCGCACGATCCAGGCATCCACGGTCTGGCCGTCAATGGTCACGCGGTCCTTGTTCAGGGCCTCGGTAAAGAGGCTGATTTTTTTGACGTCCCCACTAGGGTGGTGGATCGAGGCACCATCGCCGACCGGCTCGCCGGTAGCATCCCAGCCGGTGAAAAAGGCATCCACCGAGGCGGGCGGCTCGTCCTGCAGGCGGACGAGGGTGTGGTCCGAGGCGGAGTGGGTCGCGAGCAAGACGGCCCCGTTATCCGATTCGGTCAGGTCGCGGGCTTCGCCGGCGCCGCAGGCCTCGCGTTCGAAATTCCAGTACGCGACCACGCTGCCCGCGTTGTTTTCGCGGAGCAGGCAGTGGTGTGCCGTGAGGATGAGTGGGGTCCCATCCTGACGCGTGTTGTTGATGAGGTTGCCGGTGCAGAACGCGCCCTCCGAGCCCACGCGAAAGGTGAGGCCGACGACGCTACGAATCTGCTCCTGCCAGTCGTCGCCCTGCGGGCAGGCGACGTCCACGTTGCAGGATTGGGCGCTTCCGAAGTTCTCCTGAATCTTTCGGATATCGCGATGGCCGTGCATCACGCCTTCGATATCGAGCGCGAGGTCGGCGCGTTGACTGGCCGGCAACAGGATTTCGACTACGGCCTGGTCGCCAAAGACCATGGCGGTACTCATCGTGCCGTCGGTGTTGACATCCTCCAGGGTGTAGGGCCCCTGGGTCATGTCGGTCAGCGGATGGCGCAGGTAGAGGTGCGCGTCGGGCGCACCGGAGAAGCGCGCCAGTTCCAGGCTCAGGCTCTTGGCGCCCGGCGACTGCACCAGGAGACGCCAGCGCGCCTGGCCCGGCTGGGGGCTATCCCACCATCCATCCGCCAGCGAGGCCGGAGCCGGCAGCATGCGGGCGAAGAACAGCGGCCCCGGGCCGTGATGCGTGCTGCGCGCGAAGGTCTCCGCTGTCTGCTGGGGCACGAGCGTCGGCAGTGCGGTGCCGGCGTGGGCGTCACCGAGGACGCCGGCAGCCGCTGTACTGCTGATGATGGCAAGGGCCGCGATAACCCGTTGTGGCGCCGTCAATGCTGGCATGCAATCTCCCCCGCAGGATGACAATCGAGTCTTGTAGTCAGTGCCCGGAATGCGATGGCTTCCAAGAAGCGGCGCTCTAGGAACAATTGCGCGGATTGTGCTCTTGGGCGTGCGCACTATTCAACTTCGCGCCGTGGCACCGTGGCGGGCCCAAGGCGCAGCGCCCTTCAGTAGGTGATCGTGACCGTGATGGTGTCGCTGTAGGTTCCGGAAGGCGGCGTGCTTTGTGCAGCCACACGCCCATAGATGGCGCGGGGCTGCGGATTGCCTGTACCGGTGGTCGAAACGGTGTCAGCGCCCAGGGTATTGCCCCAGCGCAGAGAGCGGCCCACGTCCTGATACAGCCCGTAGGTCACGTAGCGCCCTGTCACCGCGTTCTGCATGCGTCGTTGAATGCCCGTTGCATGAAGGCCATCATCGAGGCCGATCTGATAGGGCGTGGTATTCGTGCATTGCGGTGCGACGGTGGCCGTGATGTCTACGGCCGTGTTGAGAAGCCCCTGCGTGCCGAAGTCCATGTCCTGTACGGCGAAGCTGGGATTGCAGGTGGCTTCCACGTTGGCGGTGGCTGAGAAAGGAAAGAAAGACGCACCGGAATCAACGCCACCCGATAGGCAACTGCTTGGAGGGGAGGCCGTACCGAGGAGTACCTCGTTTGCTTGAAACTGCATATAGGCATCCAGCAGATTGAAGTCGTTCTGATAGCTGCCTGGTACCGTCGTGAGCTGGTTGGATGGAATGCGTCCATACACGGTCAGGCTGCCGCTGCCGCTGCCACCCAGCAGCGGAACGCTGTACTGAAGAATGACTTCGACCTGCTGACCGTTGTCCACAGTGCCCCACACGAGGCTGTACGAGGCATCCCGGTAGAGATTGAAGGACAGGCTGTTTCCGCCGGAGGTCATTCGGCGCGGGAAGATGGTGCCCGTCCCGCTCGAACCGTCGTCGATGTTGAAGCACATCCGCACGGCTGCGCTCGCAAGCAGACTCAGGCCGCTGGTCTGGCAGCTGTAGTTGATGGTCGCCGTGACATCAGACCAGCCGGTGAAGGGGTCGCTGCTGCCAAATGTCACGTTGGTCATCGACGTGCTGCAGGTGGTGGCTGCTTGCACTGTGGCAGGCAGCATGCAGCAAGCGAGAACGATCAGGCAGGCCGCGTAGGCGCCGGTACGACGGGCGAAGAGGGTGGGCGTTAGTGACATAGGATCGGTCCAATCGTGGGAAGCACCGCCTTGCTGTCGGGGGTGGGCACGCTGAACCGGCATGCGGTGCCGTCCGGTCGTTCTGCGTTGAACAGCTGACCGGTGTCCAATTGTTCAACATAGGCCTGGCCGTCGTAGCCCACAGCGGTGACGAATGCCCCGTTGCGCATGATCCGGCTTCCGAGTGGCAGCGGCTGCTGATCAAGATCATGAATCACCAGCAGCGCAGCGGTGGTGCGGCGGACGCCAAAATCGGTGACAACGCCTGACCGAAGTCGCGGTGTGACAACGGTGCGGCGCGAGGCGAACTGGAGGTCGGCGGCCAAGCCCAGGGTATCGATGGCGAGCCGATTTTCGCGATAGGGGCCCAAGCCCGTGAGCAGAAAATAGCCGTTGTGATCCGTGGTACCGATGTACCGGTTCTCCAGAAGTACCGGGATGCCGGCTTCGCCACCGGTCGAGACGAGCGCAAAACTTTCCTGAACCTGGCGCGCAGGGAAGATGTGATGCGGTTGTTTCGCCATCCACACGAGGGCGCCGCCCGCATCAGCGAAGCCGCCGAGGCGACCGTCGACGGCGCGGACGCCGCCGCCCACCGAGAAGCGGTCAGCAATATGACGAATCTGCGCTTCGTAGGCGTCGATGTTGGGCGTTTGCTGCGCGTCGAGGCTCCAGCCGGTGCCACCATCGGGAGGCAGCACCCGGCGCAGATTGGCGCCGTAGCGGGCGCCGCCCCGGTCTTGGTAGCCGGCACTGGTTGTTGCGTTGAGGCGTCGGTTGAAAGTCATGCTGAAGCTGACAAAAGCGCGCCAGGTCGTGCCAGGGGCCAGCTCGCGCGCCACGTTGCCGAACACCGTCCATCCGGGTCGCAATCGCAGGCTGGTGCCCAAGCCCACGGTGCGCGAGGCTTCGGATGCCCCGCGCTCGAGGCGCGTATAGCTGAGTGATACGTTGCCGGTATTGCCGATTCCGACGCTGGCACCCAAGCGTTCGGCGTGCTCTGCGGGCGGGCGACCCTCCAGCGCCGCCACATCGGTGAAGCGGTCGAAACTGCGCTCGATCCGGTAATCGAGGCTGAAGCCGCGCCGCATCCAGCTATAGCCCACGCTGCCCCGATGTCCGCGAAATTCGTCCCGGCCCCCGCTACCTACCCACGATCCCGCCAGCACGCCAAGCTGGCCGATCCGCAGCAACGCGCCGGCACCGCCGACCACGAGGTCCTCCGCGCCTTGGGCGTGGCCCTCCAAGGTCAGCCAACGCGACCAGCCATAGCGGCCGCTCGCACTGGCAACCGGGGTATCGCCATAAGAGAAGGAGCGCGTTCCGAAGTCGCGTCGGAGGGCGCCCACCGAGAGGCTGTAGTCGCTCAGACCGGCGTCCAGCAGTTGTGGTGCGCTGTAGTAGCTGAAGTCGAATACGCGGACACGGCCAAGGGCATCCGTCAGCACGACCTGCGCATCACCCGCACCCGTTACCAGTGGAGGAACCTCGATTTCGTAAGGGCCGGGGAGAATGTTGTCAGCGTATTGGCGCAGGCCGTCCACGTACAGTTCCAGGCGTGAGGGCAGTGCAGCCTCACCGAAGAAGGCGGGTACGGGCTCCGTGATCAGCCCGGGTTGGAGCCCGAAATTCCTCCGCAGCTGGATGCCGCCGATGCGCGTGGCACGTGTCCACGAGGGCCCGCTACTGATGAGGTCGCCCAGCTCCAGCGTCTGCAGCCGATGCTGCCAATCCATGCGATAGGTGGTATCCAGCCGCGTGTATTGGTCCTCGTCGCCTTTGCTTCGAAACCGGGAGAGTCCCGTGCTGTCCGCCACCCCCATCGGCCCGAAGAGGCGGATACCCGAGGCGGCTGTGAGTCCGTGATTGCCCCCTTCGTTGAAATCTGCCCGCATGTCGTAGTTGAGCAGCGCGCCGACATCCGATACCGCGGCACTCTCTATTGCGCGCTGTGCGTTGTAGCGCTGCGGCTTGATGTTGAGGCGATAGGGCTCAGCCATGAGCGTGAGCTGCTGGCGCGCGCGGTCGAGGGTGTAGGTCAGCCCGGGAATGTCTTCCAGCGCGATGTAGCGCGCCTCGGGCAAGGTGACGGGTCGGAGACCCAGCGAAGCGAAATGCGGCGGCCAGATGAAGAGGCGGTCCTCCGCTTCAAACACCTGTACGACGTAACGCAGCGGAACCTGATTCAGGAAAACATCCAGATAGAGGGCGGTCGCCGGGGGTGGCAGACCAGGTCCGTCGAGCAGGACTACGTTCACGGGCTGTGACGGATCCGGCAAGGCGATTGGCTGGGCGCCATGCCCAGTGGCCGGCAGGGCACCACATGCGGTCGCGAGGCTAGTCAGCAGGATCGCGCGCTGACAGGCTCTGGCTGCGGCGTTCCCCATTGATGCGCGCATCGATCTCAGCCGGAATTTCTGCGGAAGTAGGCCACGGCAGGGACCAGGTACGTGTCACGCCTGGCAGGACGTATCCGACCAAACCGTCTTGCGTGGCCGCGCTCGCGCCTTCCGCGTTCAATACGCGCAGATCGGCGATCTGCGCTCGGCTGCTGCCCGTATTGGTGGCTGTGACGCGAAGGGTCTCAGTAGCGGGGCCTGTGGTCGACCAACGCACCGTCGCCCTACTGTCGGAGGGTGTGTTGATGAAGACGGGAATCGAGTAGCGGAGCTTGAAGCGCAGGCCTGCCGATGGCGCCTGCGTCACAGTGGATGGCGGCGGTGCCTCCTCGTTGATTGGCAACTCGTCCACCAGAAGGCGAAAAGCTTCTTCCCGCGGTTCTTCGGAATTGCCTGCATGGCGTCGCACGATGCGCACGAACTGCTGTTCGCCCGGCGGTATCGTCACGAAGGGTGGGCTTGCGACCAGCCGATCCGTTGGCTCGAGCCGGTCGTCCCCCTCGGGTTGATCCCAAGCAAAGACGCGCACCTGCGCGCGGAATACCTCTCCGCCGCGGTTGTGCAGAACCAAGCCCTGCGCAATATCGTCCGGGGAAAACGTCAATGAGGTGGGCGATACCGCTAGGCTGGAAGCGGCCCCCAGCAGGGGAAAGACCAGCGTGGCCAGCCCGGCAAGCAGGTAGGCTGCAGCAAATCGGCCCGTGGCCGACGTCCGCATCAGCGCATGCATGGAGCTCAAGGCAGTGCTCAGAAGGTGACCGTCACCGTCACTATATCGCTATAGGCGCCGGCGGGCGGGGTGCTGGCGTTGTCGGCGTTGGCGACCCGCCCGAATACATCCACGGTTTGTTCTACTCCGGTCCCCGTCCCCCCTGTCGTGCTGCCAAAGGTCGTCCCGTCGCCCCAGAGGGTGGTGCGGCCACTGTCGCTGTACAACCGGTAGCTCACAAGGTTGCCACCGTTTTCCATGCGCCGCGAGGTGGCGTCTGGATTGGCGCCATCGTCCAGGCTGAGCGTGAATGCGGCCCCTTCAGTACAGGTGACATAGATCGCCGATGCAGCGTCGTAGTCCTGGTTCAAGAGATTGACCGTGCCGAAGTCGAGATCCGTGGGTGCAGTCGACAGTTCGCACGCGTCCTGCAGCGTGATGGTGACATTGAAGGTATCGGATGTCTGTGCGAGCGCTGCGCTGGACCACGCGACAGCGATGATTCCAGACATGCGGAATAGGAAGTGCGGCGTCTTCTTCATGGGAGCGGCCTAGCCTGTACAAGAGATATCCAGGCTATCGGCGGGGTGAACGCCGTCTTGTGAAGCCGCGGATCAGTGGCTGCCGTGAGCTGACAAGCGATTCATGTCTGCGCGGAAATCCTCCGCGCTTAGGTATGCCTTTGGGATTCGCGGCTACGGAAGGGAGGGCTCGCAGCGCTCACGACTGAACGCATAGGCCTCGTCAAAGCCATCCAGCGGGATCGCCACCTCCGTGATCGGCGTTTCAGCGGCGTCCTTCTGCGTGACGATGAAGGTATTGAACTGCTGCATATGGCGCAGGATGCGCGGCAGACCAGCCGTGAGGTCGAGGGTGCCGTGGTCGGAATCGGCAGTCAGCGTGGCGTCGGCATAGCCCCGTTGCTGGTTCCCTCCGAAGGTGAAGAGGACGTCGAAGCGCTTGTCCTGCGGCATCTCGCGAAAGCCGGGATTGAGCAACAGCAGACTTTCGCGCGCGGCGTCGATGTCGCGCTTGCAGGTGTAGAGCACGGCCACACCGCGCACCGCTTGCTCGCTCTCCACCACGAACAGCGGCGGTTCACTGCCCTCGGCGGGCACCTGGTAGTAGACCCAACTGCCAAAATCCTTGACCTGCGCGGTGGCCGTTGTAGTCATGGCGAACAGGGCGAGGGCAACCAGGCAACGCATAGGGCATCTCGGTAGCGGCACGAAGCGCTACGGTAGCGCAAAGCACTCACCGTAGCGCGCCAGCGTGCCTAGAGGCGCAAGGCCAGCCCACCGTAGATCTGGCGTTCCGGCCCCGGTTCGAAGAAGCCGCGGGCGTCCAGGGGGCGCCCCTGATTGGCATTCACGCGCAGATTGGCGATGTAATCGCGGTCCAGCAGATTGTTCACACCCGCGAAGACCTCCAGCGTGCTCTGCCCGAGCGGAAAGCGCCAGCCGCCGCGCAGGTTGACGAGGGCGAAGCCGGCCACGGACAGTGCGTTGGCGTTCTCGGCATAGCGGCTGTCGGTGATCTGGGTGTCGATGGTGCCAAAGGCGCGCTCGCCTTGCCAGGCGGCCTCGAGGAAGGCGTTCTGGCGGGGGACTCCCGGTAGATCGTTGCCCGAGAGGTCGTTGCCATCGCGGTCGACGAAGCGGTCGAAGCGTAGACGGGCGTAGGTATAGCTGCCGGTGAGCGTTACGCCGTGTCCGGCATTCCATACCACCGCCGCTTCCACGCCCTCCCGGTCGGTGCGCGCGGCATTCTGGAAGAAGGTGCGACCGTCGATCTCGAAAGGCGTGATCTCATCGTCGACGCGTACCGAAAACACGGTCAAGTCATAGTGCAGCGCGCTGTCGAAGCCGTTACGGAAGCCGATCTCGCGGTTCAGACTTTCCTGTGGGTCGATCGCGGGGTTGAAGCCGGCACCACCGTCCGGGCGCGCGAATTCGGTGAAGGTGGGTGATTCGAAAGCGGTGGCAATCTGGGCGTAGAAGCGATGCGGGCCGAAGTACCGCCAGATCAGCCCGCCGCTGTAGCTGGCCTCCGTGAACCGTCGTTCCCCGCTGTCATCGCCATCGTCGAGCAGGCGGTCGTCGATGGACAGCTCGAGGCGGTCGATTCGCGCGCCCAGATTGACCGTGACGGAGGGATGCACGTCCAGATCGGCCTGGGCAAAGGCAGCAATCACCTGCGCTTCCTGCTCCTCGTTCTGTACCAGGTCAGAGGAGGATGCCTGCGGACCGCCACCGCGGCGGCGGCGATCGTCCAACTGGCGCTGCGCATCGATGCCGACCGTATAGCGCAGCGGCAGGCCAGCCAGGGGGGTACTGCTCTTGAAGGCACTGTCCACGCCGTAGAAATCGCGGTCGAAGGCAATGAAGTTGTTGTCAACGCCGGGGAAGGAAAAGGGCAGCAGCTGCTCGAAGTCGCGGCGCGTGTAGAAGGTACGGCTGACAATGGCCGAGCGCTCGCCAATGGCCCATTCGTGGGTCAGACCAACGCGCTGTTGCGCCACATCCTGACCCGCGTCGAGCAGCACGGCCGCATTCGTGGCCTGTCTGCGGTCTTCGGCAAGATCATTGAGATTCAATCCGCCTGGGTCCTGTGCCGTGGGGAGTTCCAATGCGGTGACAACGGCCTCCAGGCGGTGGGCCTCGTTGGGTGTCCAGCCCAGCTTGCTGTTGAACAGCGTTTTCTCGACCGCGCTCTGTTGACGCCATCCCTCGAAATCGAGATGACTGATCCCGGCGTGGTAATCCCATGCGCCGCTGGCGCCCCCGGTATGGGCATTGAACTTGAGGAAGTCGTCGCTACCGCCAAGTGCGCGAACCGTGGTTCCCGCGTGGTCCCGGCCGTTGGCGGTCTCAATGGAGATCACCCCGCCGCTGGCATTGCCGTAGAGCACCGATGCCGGTCCGCGGATGACCTCCGCGCGGGTAGCGGTGTCCAGGTCGATGGAGCCGACCTGCGACTGCCCGTCCGGCAATGTCTCGGGAAAGCCATCGAGCCGGATGCGGATGCCGCGCACGCCAAAAGGCGCCCGGGAACCAAAGCCGCGGAGCGATAGGCGCTGCCCCTGGGCAAAGTTGTAGCGGTTCTGCAGGAAGAGACCCGGTACCCGTGTCAGTGCTTCGTCCAGTTGCAGACCCTGGCGCCCATCGCGGATGGTTGACGCGTCGATGACGGTCACACCGGAGGGCGTATCGGGCAGGGCACGTTCCAGGCGCGTGCCCGTCACGACCACAGCATCCAGGCTGTCTGTGTCCGGGCTCTGCGCGTGAGCACTGCCGGCGAAGCCAGCAAGAACCAGCACTATGGCTCTGCGTTGCGGGCTCAGAGTCCGCTTCTTTGTTCTATCGCTGTAGCCTCTGACGATGGCCTTGGGACCGATGTCCGCATCGAGCTGGCAGTTGTAGTCCTCTGCCGCCATAGGCACTCCTCGTGCACGCTCCGTACGCGCTTTCATGGGTCGTCTCTCCTCGTCGTTGTTGTTGGCTTCCGCGGACGAAGCCTAATGCACTTTGCGGCAGCGCGTAGTCGTGCTACGGGCGTGACAGTGTGTGGCACGGGCGCTCCACGCGCGGGCCGTCATCATTCGCATGGCTTTCCTAAAAAATGCAGCAACATCATTCGATTAGCGTTCATTCGCATCTTGGCCTGGTTATTGCTCATACGGTCCTGACATTCAACATGCGTTTCGACGCAGGACATTACAGTGGAAAAAGAAGAGAGAGACCAGAAGCAGGGGCGACCAGGACAGGGCGAGGAATTCGGTTCGTCCGTTCAGCAGGCATCCCGGCAGGCCTTGGAGGCATCGGAGCGCGTCGTGACGGCAATGATCGATCTGGGCGAATTGACGGCGCAGCAGATACTGTCCATCGCCGCACAGCAGATGAAGATCAACGACGATTTCTCGGAACACTGCGCGGCGCATTTCGACACGCTATGCACCCACGCCGATTCGCAGGAATTGCTGGACAAGCAGCGCGCCTTGATCCATGACCTGCGCCAACGCGTGGACGGGCATGCCGAGGTGATGTATCGCATCTGGTCGGAAGGGCACCGAACCCTGGCCTCGATCTTCGAGCGCATTGACGCCATCGAAGAGGCACTGGGAACAAGCACGGATGAAGCCAACGTCGAGAATGCTGCGCACCGCGATCACTAGGATCGCGATGTGGCCGCAGCGACCAGCCCGTCGTCACGTGTGCTAGCGCGAGTCTCCGCCGCGCAGCGCGTCGGTATCAATGCCGTGCTGGCGCATCTTTCGATAGAGGGTGTTGCGGCTCATGCCCAGTGTGCGCGCCGCGCGGCTCATGTTGTAGCGATGTCGCTCGATGGTCTCTAGCAGGGCAGCCCGTTCCGCAGCTTCCAGCGGATTGCCTCCGGAGGGCGCTGCTTCTGCTTCGATCGGCACAGCGTCGCGATGTGCATCCTGCGCATCGCAGGGGTCGTGGTCATCGTTGGCAGATGCCGGATGACAGAGATCGTCGCCAAGGTCTTCTGGCTGTATGCAATCGTCTTCGCACATGGCAAGCGCGGTGCGAAGCACGTTCCGCAGCTCCCGGATGTTTCCAGGCCAATGGTAGGCGCGCAGCAACTGCATGGCTGCGGCGCTGACACTGACCGACATGCCCGCCTGAGCCGATTCGCTGGCGAGAATGTTGGAGATGATTTCCGGCAGGTCCTGGCGCTTGCGCAGCGGAGGAAGCTTGAGCGTGATGCCGTTGAGGCGGTAATAGAGGTCCTCGCGGAAACGGCCTTCCGCAACCATATCCTTGAGATCGCGCAGTGAAGCGCTGATCAAGCGGATATTGACCGGGGTGGGCGCTTCACTGCCGAGCGGCGTCACCACCCGCTCCTCAAGCACACGCAGCAGGCGGGTCTGCAGTTCCAACGGCATGTCGCCGATTTCGTCGAGGAACAGGGTTCCGCCATCGGCCTGCAAGATGCGGCCACGTGCGCCTTCCTTGCGGGCCCCGGTGAAGGCCCCGGACTTGTAGCCGAACAGCTCGGCCTCGATCAGTGTTTCCGGAATGGCCGCGCAATTCACGGCAATGAAGGGGTGATGCGCGCGCTCGCTGGCATTGTGGACCGCGCGGGCAAAGACATCCTTGCCGGCGCCAGTAGGGCCCTGTAACAGAATGGCCACATCCGAGGTGGCGAGACGCCTCGCGCATCGCGCATTGCGCTGCATGACGGGATCTCGACCGGCCACGGTATCGAGATCGAGAGTGTCGGACTGGGGCTTGACTTTGACGCGTACGACCTGCGCGCCGCTGCCGGCCTCGTGCAGCTTGTTGCCTGTCTGCGATGAACTGTTGGTGCGCTGGCTGGTCATGAAAAAGCGACGTCCATGCTTGAGATCACGAATCGGTGTCAGGGCCGACTGACTCTGACGGTAAAGGGGGTCGGATACGTGGGGAGGTACGTCGAATACCTCCGAGATATTGCGGCTGATGACTTCAGTACGGTGTTCATCGGCCAATAGGGCCAAGGCGACCTGGTCGGCGCCGATGACGGTGCCGTCCTCGGCGAGGGCGATGGCGCCGTCCTGCAGCAGGCCGACGAATTCGGCGCGACTGTGGAAACGCAGCACGCAGTGGTCACGAAAACGCCGCAGGAACAGGCATTTTTCGATCAGGCGCGAGGACATGCTCACCATGGCCTTGGTGTGCATCTGATTGGTACGCGAGTAGTTGGCGTTGACGCAGGAGGCGTCGAGGACGGCCGTGAGTTCGCCGTCGGGGTCCAGAATGGGGGCGCCGGTGCAAGACAGATCGATATGCCGGGCACGGAAATGGTCGTTCCGGTGGACGGTCACTGCCCGTTTTTCAGCGATGCAGGTACCGATACCGTTGGTGCCCTCCATCGACTCGCTCCAGTTGGCTCCGTGCACCAGGCCCGCAGCATGAAAGCCCTTGCTCAGATTGGGGTCGACCTTGTCGCAAAGGATGATGCCGTTGGCGTCGGTCAGCAGGAGGGCGTAACCCGAGCCGGCAATCTGCTCGTAGAGAGAGTCCATTTCCAGCCGGGCGATGTCGATCAGCGTGTCGTACTGATCTTCCAGCTCCGCTATGCGGTTGACGTCTTCCACACGCGGAGCGTAGCGCCGCGACGGATCGAGGCCGTGCGCATTGATGCATCGTGACCACGAAGACGAGATATCACTCTCGGGGCGTTCGATGGATTGTTTGCCTCCTACGACGTCGATAACGCGTTCGGAGTGTTGGTAGGTCGTGTCATGCATGTGTGTGTCTCCTCGGCTACTGCCGGGCCGCCTGTCGTCGTGTAATGGGGCGGATGGAAGAAGACTGCGCGTGCCTTACGCCCCCGTCAAGCACACTTTGGTCGTACTGCAACATGAATGGCACACCCTGTACCAAGGGGTGAACGGGTTTTCAGGTATTGCCCTGTTCGTTAGCGGGTGCGGTGTATTGGTGGCGCTAGCAGTCGGGGTGTTGCTGCAATGAGTCTGTGGCTACAAGTGCAGCGAAAAACCTCCCTTTAGGAAGGCGTAAGCGCGCCGAAGTTGCATTCAAATGGCCGCCAAGGTGGCCAGTCCGGGCGACCTTCCCCGGGATCCGTGGCGGATGCCCAGGGGGCGAATCCCACCGGCATTGAAGCAACGAGGTGCATCATGAACACGACAACGATGGCTGACGGCGCCGCAGGTCCGTCCGAGAATTACCGCGACAAGAAGCGCTATTTCTGGCTTCTGTCCTCCCTCTGGGTGCTGTTTCCGGCGCTGAGCGTCGGAGTGACCTATCTCACAGGTATCGAAATCTTCACGTGGAGTACCTTCGCGCTCTGGTATTTGGTGATCCCGGTGCTGGATATGGCCTTCGGTCAGGACACCAGCAATCCGCCCGAGGCCGCCATCCACCGTCTGGAGAACGACAACTACTATCGCTATCTCGCCTACGCGACGGTGCCACTGCACTACGTGACCCTGATCGTGGGGGCATGGGCGGTGGCGAGCCTGGGCATGAGCTGGGTCGGGTATCTGGGGATCGCCCTGTCCGTCGGCCTGATCAACGGCATTGCCATCAATACCGGTCACGAGCTGGGGCACAAGAAGTCGCGTGTCGCAAAGACGCTGGCCAAGCTATCCCTTGCGACGACGGCCTACGGTCATTTCATGGTCGAGCACAACAAGGGGCATCACAAGGATGTCGCCACACCGGAAGACCCCGCGTCCTCCCGCTTCGGTGAGAGCATCTACCGCTTTGTGTTGCGCGAAATTCCGGGGGCGCTGAAGCGCTCCTGGCAGAACGAAAAAGAGCGACTGGCCCGGCAGGGCAAGGGCCCATGGAGCACCGAGAACGAGATGCTGCAGCCCATGGCAGTCACCATTGCGCTGTACGGGGGCTTGATCCTTGCCTTCGGCCCCGTGGTGATTCCCTTTCTTCTCATCGCCATGGCCTACGGTTACTGGTTCCTGACCATGGCCAATTACGTGGAGCACTACGGATTGTTGCGGCAGAAGCAGGAAGACGGTCGCTATGAGCGCTGTCGGCCCGAGCACTCCTGGAACACGAATCACACCATGTCGAATCTGGTGCTCTTCCATCTCCAGCGCCATTCCGATCACCACGCCCACCCGACGCGGAGCTACCAGTCGCTGCGGCACTTCGAGGACCTGCCGACCCTGCCTTCGGGCTACCCCGGCATGTTCACGCTGGCCATGTTCCCGCCACTATGGCGCGCAGTGATGGATCCCCGCGTCCTTGATCTCTACGACCAGGACATTCATCGCGTCAATCTCGATCCCAAGTACCGCGATGCGATTCTGCGCCGCTATGCCGGTGCCAAGAGCGGGAACTCGAACATCACCACCGCTTAATGGTGTCACCCCTCCCCCGGGGGTTCTTGGTGGCGGCAGGGTGGCGCAGTTGTGCGCCCTGTCGCCATCCCATCTGGAGTGCTGGAGGCTCTGACGCCATCGTGTTGCGTGGTCGGGCGCAGCGCCAGCACCCTCATTACTGGAATTGCATGGCATGACCGTCGCATTGATCGTGTTCCTGATGATGAGCGCCGTGAGCTTCGGTGGCGCGTTGCTCGCCCTGCTGATCACATTTGGTATGGGTGCACCACGCGTCCTTCGTATGATTCACGGCCTGACGGCCGGCGCTGCCCTGGCACTGTTGGCCGTCGGCAACCTGGTCCAGGAGACGTCCTCACTGGCGTGGTGGGCGCTCGGCATATGGACGGCCGGGTTGCTCGGGGGGCTGCTGTTCTTCCGCGTCCTCTTTCCAGGGCGACCGCCGCGGTTGCTCATGTTCGCGCACGGCGTGCTTGGCCTGACCGGCCTGGCGCTGCTGTACCCCGTCGCCTTCAGCGGCGCCTGAGGCGCAGCAGCACCGATCGGGCCAGTAGTCAGGGCGCGTCGAGCAAGCCGAGCTTGTGGGCTTTGGTCACGGCTGCAAGACGGCTCGTCACCGCGAGCTTGCCGTAGATGTTGCGCAAGTGCCACTTCAGCGTGCCCTCCGTGATCAGCAATGAGTCAGCGAGCTTCCGGTTGGGCAACCCAGACTGGAGTTTCAGCAGAATCTGGATCTCGCGGGATGTCAGGGGCTCGATCAGTGGACTCTGGTCCGGCGCATGGGGCCGGGAGGCCACCTCCGCGACTTCATCCTGTTCCGGGTTGTTGAGGGGCACAATCGCGTCGAGCAGCTGCCGCGCATAAGCCACGGTGGGGGCACGCTGATCCTCGCGGGTCTCGTGCAGATAGAGTTCCAGAAGATCGCCGACTTGGCGCCCTTCGTCAGCAAAGAGGCGGATATAGCCTTCCGGGGCACCCAACTGCAGCGCCTCGGTGAAAACCTTGAGTGCCTTGCGTTGCTCGTTGTTGGCTTGCAGAGAGAGCGCCTGCAAGACCAGTGTCTCGATGAGCTTGCGTTTCTGTCCCGTTTGTCGGGTATGCCGCACGATCGGGCCCAGGATCTCGCAGACAGCCTCGAAGTCGCCATGCAGCAAGGCCATGCGGGCATGAATGCGACTGGACTTATCACGTACCGCACTTTCGAAGGCGCTGATGCGTGCGCCCGCCGCGGTCGCCCGCTGAACCTCCTCCCACACAGCGCGGGCCTGATCGAGTTCGCCGTGACGCAGATGCATGACGACACGCTCGGCACCCAGGGAGATGGCCAGTCGGGGCAGGTCGCGGGCATGCCCCAGGGCTTCGCCCTCGGCCAGCGTGTCGAAGGCTTCCAGCGGGTTGCCTTGAAGCGCCTGCAGCCGGGCGAGCGTGACGAAGCCCATGATCATCGGGTCGGCCGAACTTTGCTCCATCAAGGCCGTCATGCCTTGCCCGAGCTCGTCGCTCGCTTCGGAGAGCCGGTTGAACTCATAGAGCAGCCCGGCCTGCATGGCATGCAGCATCATGACGCAGGGTGATCGATTGCCGAGCCTTGGCCCGAGTTCCTCGATGTACTGGCGGCATTCGTGGGTGGCCTGTCGGTACCAGCCCTTCTTGACCAGGTTGCTGATCGCAAGCATGCCGTTCCAGCTGAGGATGTAGTGGCCGTTGACTTCCCGGCCCAGCATCAGGCCCTGGCGCGCATGGCGCAGTCCCTCCTCATAATCGCTGAGCCCCTTGTAGGCGAAGGCAAGCACTGCGTGGACCGCGGCCTGGTCGTAGCGGTTGGCATCGGGCCAGCGTGCCAGCCAGCGCTCACTGCGCGCCACGCTCTCCCGGGCGTGGTCGCGCAGGCCAGCCTGCACGCAGCGCTGCATTTCGATGGTGCACTGCAGATGCGTCGACATCGGATTCTCTGAGTCCAGGTGCTGACCGTGTTCGACCGTGGTCAGCAGGTTTTCGGATTCCTCGTGTCGGCGCAGAAAATCGAGGGACCATGCCTGCTGAATCTGGATCTCCGGCAAGCGATCAAGGGCCGCCTGCGGAAACTTGTTGGTCCAGTACAGGAAGGTCTTGTGCCGACCGTAACGACGGATGGTGGTTTCCGAGTGCTCCATGATCAGTGCAGCCGCACGCTCGAGATTGCCGCCTTCCAGCGAGACCTCGATGGCGCCGTCCACTTCGCCGTGCTGGCTGAACCAATCGCATGCCCGATCCCGTGTGTCACTTAGCTCACGGCCGCCCACGGTCCGAAGCCTGGTGAGCAGGAAGTCGCGTACCAAAGGGTGCAGGGTGTATTTGGGGTCGAGTTCGTCGGTATGCGTGAGTGGGATGCCGCGGGCCTCAAGTTCTTCCAGCCAGAGTCCGGCATCGCGCTCGCCGGTGGCAGCCGCGGCCAGATCAGCCGAGAAGCTTCGCAGCAGCGCGAGCCGGGTCAGAAAGCGCCGCAGATGCTCCGGCAGGCGCGACAGTACCGACTCATTCAGATACTCCGTCAGCGGACGCGGATTCTCTGCAAGGGCGCCGACGAAGTGATCCTGCTGCTGGGTATCGTTCTGCAGGCTGAGCGCGACCAGACGGACGGCGGCGGGCCATCCTTGGGTACGCTCGATGAGTGATGTGACCAGGCCGTCGCGGGCCTCAATGCCATGCTGGCGCAGCAATTGCGCGGCTTCCGCCTTCGATAGCGCCAAATCCGTGGTGTTGAGCCGGGTCAAGCGTCCTTCCAGCATCGCCACGCTGACGACGCCAGCGGGGTAGACGCGACCGGCAAAGACCAGCGTCAGCGTCTCGGATTGGTAGCGCAGGAGCATGCGCAGCACCGCTTCAGCAGGCTGATCGAGCAACTCGTGCACGTCGTCAATGATCAGGGTCGTGCCCTGATTTCCGCTGTCCGCTTCGGCGAGCAGAGCCTTGAGCACTGCAACCTGACCGGCGCTACCGAAGCGATCCAGAAAGCTGGAAGCGCTTTCCGCTTCTGCAGGTTGGAGTTCGGTGGCCATATCCAGGATCAGCTTGTCACCGTCGCGATCTCCGGGCGTTGCCTTGATCAATACGACACGCTGGCCGGCGTTCAGCCACTGCTTCCGCCATTGGCTCAGCAGCGTCGATTTGCCATAGCCCGGCGGTCCGCTGATTGTGATGACCGGTTTCTGCCGATGCCATGCCGCGTCTGGGATCGCCAGTCCCTGGCGTTCGATTTCCCAGTTGACGCGTGCCGGGACCGTCGCTTCCGATAGGTCTGCTGCGGTTGGGGCCACTTCCAATATGCCGCGTGCCAATTCCACCATGCGTCTCTCTTCCCAGCGCAATGCGCTTGTCCTTGTTGTATTCGCTGCGGTGGTGTCTCCTCCACCGGGGCAGTTGCCCAAACCTATTATCGGTCACACGTCATGACTGCAACGCCCTCCTTTCGGAAGGGGAGAGGGGCGCGATTCCAGGGTTCGATCCCTCTCTTTGGGGAGGCGATGCCAGGCTCGCCGCGCGGTGTAATGCCGAGCACGGGCGCGCGACCAGCGGCCCGCGACCCCTCGAGCAATCGGGCTCGCGACGGACAATAGGAGGCCAAAGATGTCGGCAAGAAAATTTCACTGCCCCGGGTGCGGGTATATCTACGACGAAGCCTTGGGTGAGCCGCACGAAGGTTTCGCGCCCGGCACGACCTGGGAGCAGATTCCCGATTCCTGGTTCTGCCCCGATTGCGCGGTACGCGACAAGGCGGACTTTATCCTCGAAGGCAGCGATGTGGATGTCAGCGCTCAGGCAGCCACCTATGAGGAGGCGGCGAAGTGACGGCATCGCTCGCAAAGCAGGCCGCGCCAAGCCGGCGCTGGGAGTGTGTCGTCTGTGGTTTCGTCTACGACGAAGCTGAAGGTCTGCCCGCCGATGGCATTCCACCGGGAACCGCCTGGGAGGATGTGCCGGAAGATTGGATCTGTCCAGACTGCGCTGCGCCCAAGTCGGACTTTGAGATGGCGCTGATTTCAGGCTAGGGGATCGGTGTGGCAGACAGCTCCCGCACGCCAATCCGTCTCACCGCGAGGGAGCGGCCAGTGCCGTCGCAGCAGAGCGATCGTGCCGCGGCCGCGCCGCGGTCGCGCCGGCATTGGTCGGATGCTGAGAAACGCTTCATCGTCGAACAAAGTCTGTTGCCTGGGGTTTCGGCATCCTCGGTCGCACGGCACTACGGCATTCCACCGCACCAGCTGTTTCGGTGGCGCAAGCGCTACCAGCAGCCCCCATCCACCGAGTCAGCAGATTCGGAGACCAGTGTGCCCGCGCGCTATCTGCTTCAGGCGCAGGGAGAAATCCGCGCGCTGCGGCGGCAGTTACAGGAAATCACGCGGGAGACCCAGCGGCTCCGGCAGATGATGGAGCGCCGCGCTCAGGGCTGAGGGCGCGCGGAAGCGGGCCTGACCGCAGCGCTCCGGCACATGCCCTTGAGCGGCCTCCCACGATCTATCCAGTGCAACCGGGTCCACATCCCCGCAGGGGGTATTCCTGAGGGTGGTCCAGCGGACGCGCCATGCCGCCGACACCGCCTTCCTTCTCGAAGGTGAAAGTGCCAGCGATCACTGCATTGCCCGCCACTCGGTACGGGACATGCATTCCCGCCTGTTTGAAGGGGTGGTGCTGTGCCCTGCCGCTGGTCTGCTCACACCCTCCTTTCGTCAGGGGTGCGTGGCCGCACGAAAGACCTTCCTATCGGGAGGTTTCGTGGCGCGCCGTCTTTGCTCTACTGCCAGCACAGAAAAGGAGACAGGCACTCGACCCGCCCGCTGCAGGCGCTCACCCGGCAGCCGGCGGTCAAGCCGCCAGGAGGAGCAAGTACAGACCGCGATCCGTGCACAGCCACCGTCAGTGCGCCGTTGCTGCACTGACGTTGTGCGCTATGCGCCATACGGACGGTCAGTCTTGCGATGACAGCAAACCACAAGAGATGGGAAGGCGATGAATGCATTGAGATTCCGAATTGCGCGGTGGGTCATCGGTCACCGCAACACGGTGGCAGTGCTGTTCGTGGCCATGACGGTGGCCTTTGCCGCCGGACTGCCGCGGGTGGAGATCCGAACCATCTTTTCGGACTTGTTGCCGGCCGACGATCCCTTTGTGCAGACTTTTCTTGAGCACCCGAACTTCGGTGACCCGCTCACCCTGGTGCTGATGGTCAAGCGCACCGACGGTGAGACGCTCTACAACCCGGAAACCCTGCAGAAGGTCTGGGACCTGACCCGCGCGTTCCATCTGCTGCCGGCCGTCAATCCGGACACCATCCTGTCCATCACGACGGAGAAGGCGCGCTATGCCGAGGCGACGCCCTACGGCATCAATATGCGGCCCTTGATGGGGGACTCGGTTCCCACCGACCAGGCCGAGTTGGACGATTTCCACCTCCGTGTCGATCGGTCGCCGGTATCCCGTAACTACCTTGTTTCGCAGGACAGCACGGCAACACTGATCAGTGCGTCCTTCTACGAGCATCAGTTGGATTACGAGGCGTTGTTCGCGCAGGCACAGGCCTTGGCGCAGCAGGGGGGCGACGGCCAACACGAGATCCATGTCATCGGGCAGCCGACGCTGACGGGTTGGGTCTACGCGTTGCAGGAGCAGACCTACCTCATCTTTGCCATCACCATCGGGCTGCTGATTGCCGCGTTGGTGCTCTATGTGCGCAATACCGCGGGTATCACGGTACCCATCGTGGTCAGCGTGGTCTCCGCCATCTGGGGCTTCGGCCTGATCGGCTGGATCGGTGCACCCATCGACCCTCTGCTGATGATCGTGCCGCTGCTGCTGGTGGCACGTTCCTTCTCGCACTGTGTGCAGTTCACGGATCGCTATTACGAAATCCTCTCGGAGATCGGCGACAAGCGCCGTTCTGCCGAGATCACCATGGGTGTGATGCTCGCACCCAGCGTGCTCGGCATCATCACTGACGCTCTGGGCATCCTGTTCATCGGCCTCGCACCGATTCCGGCGATGCAGCGCTTTGCGCTATTTGCCGGCTTCTGGGCGCTCTGTCTGATTCCGACAGGGGTCATTCTGATTGCGATCCTGCTGTCCTACTTGCCGACGCCGCGGAATATCCAGCGCTTGACCTCCCACGATAGCGGCTCAGGTGTGCATGCACTGCAGCGACGCATATTGAGCGGGCTCAGCGGCCTTGTAACGGGCAAGCCGGCGCGCGTCACGGGCATGGCGACGGTGGCGCTGTCGGTGGCAGCCATCGTCATCGCGCTGCAGATCAAGATCGGCAACCCGGTGGAGGGGAGCAACCTGCTGTGGCAGGACTCGGAGTACAACCAGGGGGTCCGTGCCGTGAACGACCACTTCCCGGGCGTGAATTCGCTGGAGATCATCCTGGAGTCCAAGGATGACGACAGTACGCCGAGGACGGCGCGCACTCTGGAGGCCTATCGGCTTTCCAAGGAAATCCAGCGCCTCGCCGAGGAAGGGGCGGGGGAGGGCGGATTACCCGCGCGCGTGACCCGCTCCTTCGCCGATTTCATGGAGGAGGGCAACCGTCTGTACTCGGGAGGGCATCCAAAGTGGCTGCCGCTGGATCACTCAAACCAGGCCGTCGGCGCGGCCGCCATGGCCATCACCTTCGGCCAGAACCCCCTCAATTTCTCGCAGGTGGCGGACTTCAAGTTCCAGAACTCGACCATCTCACTGTTCTACCGGGATAACACCCAGTCGACCATCGATGGCGCTCTGGCGTCCGCCCAGTACGCCATCGATCAGGTCAGCGGCGGGGATGGGGAGTACGAAGGGATTTCGCTACGCCTTGCCGCCGGTCTTGCAACCGGAACCATTGCACTCCAGGAGGCGATGAACTCGGTGGTGGAACGCTACCACTGGTTGATCCTGCTACTGCTGGCTGCCGCCATCTTCGTGATCGCGACCTTTGCCTACCGGTCCACCGTGGCTGCCCTTGTGGTGCTCGTTCCGGTGAGCTTGGCCAACTTCTATCTGACCGCGGCCATGCACATGATGGGCATCGGCCTGGACATCAATTCGGTGATGGTCGCGGTACTCGGTGTGGGCGTGGGTATCGACTACGGCTTCTATCTGCTGTCGCGCATCTGCGAGGAATACTCTGCAAAGGAAGGCGACTGGGCCAAGGCCATCCACAACGCGATGACCACCACCGGTAAGGCAATCATGTTCACCGCCGGAATCATGCTCGTGGGCATCCTGCCCTGGTACTTCCTGTCCGACCTCAAGTTCACCGCCGATATGGGGCTGCTGCTGGCCGCAATCATGCTCATCAACATGGTTCTGGCGCTGGTCGTACTGCCGCTGCTGATGTGGTTCCTCAAGCCCAAGTTTGCTGCCCGCGACGACCTGATCGTCGGGGAAAGCGTGGATCTTTCCAAGTTTCGTGACCCCGGACCGGCTGCCTACCAGCATGCCTAGGACGCGGTCTGCCGCCTGACCCCATGACATTCAAACGCGCAAAGCGTACGGAGGAGACTGTGAGAATTCGCAAATATGACGTCGATTACACGCGTCGCAAGCTGATGCAGAACATGGCCCTAGGCTTGGGCGCCGGCGTCTTGCTGCCGCTCGAAAAGATCTGGGCCAAGGACTCGCTGATGCTCGACCTAACCAAGGCCTACCCTGACGAAGCCTTCTCGATCGAAGCGCAGACCAAGGGCAAGATCTCCGTCGGGGATGTCATCACCAAGGAGAACCTTGAGCATGTGGAACACCTGCTCGACCCCTGCATCATCCAACAGGTCCGCGAGGATGGCCGGCGCTTCACGATCGGTCCGCCCGAGACGGACCTCACCCGGATGTTCACCAATCCCAACCTGGAAAAGACGCAAAAGAATCTGGCGGAGGGCTATTACGCCAAGTTCGACGACGCCGGCAATGTCGTTGGTTCGGACAATGGGAACTGGAAGGGGGGCTTTCCCTTCCCCAGCCCCAAGAACGCCAACGAGATTCAAGCCAATGCGGCCCTGAGTTGGGGGCGCGCGGACGCCAATCTCTATGCGGTGCGTCAGGTGGACTTCGCCGGCGACGGCAGCCAGCAATACGCCTACGACTTCGCCTGGGTGGAACTGCAGATGCAGGCGCGTATCGACGGCAAGGCATTCCGCGGCCATACGGATGAAATCCGTCGTCAGAACGCCTACTTCGAATCCTCCGAGGATGTGAAGGGCACGTCCTTCCTCAGTATCTGGAAGTACGACCAGCGCGAGATTCCCGACCTTTTCGGCTATCTGCCGCAGTTCCGTCGCGTGCGCCAGTTCCCCGCCAATCAGCGCTTCGAGCCACTCATCCCGGGCGCAACCTGGTTCCTCACCGATCCGTGGGCCGCCGGTGACCCGATGCTGACCTGGGGTAACTACAAGATCGTCGAGCGCAAGCCGATGCTGACCGCAACCACCGGCAACTTTGGAATCAAGGACGACAACTGGCAGCTTCCCACCATTCCCGGTAACGAGAAGTACTTCGACGTGGCCCTTGCAATGAGCCCGGATGTGGCCGTCGTCGAATCGACCCCGACCGGCTATCCGCGTGCGCCGGTGAGCAAGCGTCTGGCCTGGTTCGACGTCCGCAATTGCACCTATACCGGGTGCATTCGCTACGACCTGCAAGGCAAGCCATGGGTGAACTTCGAGTCGGCATTCGGCTACTACCAGGATGGAGACCGTGTCGTCATGGGGCATGATGGCAAGACACCGGCGTGGTCCTGGACCTATGTCATGAGCTACAACATGCAGAACAAGCGCATGAGCCGTCTCGACCACGCCTACGAGGCGTCGGGCATTCGCAGTCTGTTCGAAATCGATCAGGACTGGATGTACGACACCTATCTCACGACGTCCGCGCAGCAGGCCCTCGGCCGCGTCTAGCACTGACATGACAGTTCCGGGGCCGGCGCAGCCGCCGGTCCCGGTGGAGGATGTCCATGGCAAAGAATATTCGCTTGGCGAGACCCGCGCGCGTGGCCTTGTGTGCACTGCTGGCACTCGGGCAGGCGCACGCGGTGTCGCAGCACAACGGGTCGACAACCGACTCCGTCGGTTCTCTGGATCAACGTTTTGAGGTGTTGGTCGACGGTGTGGCACAGGACCGCCTCTTCGCGGTTGACATCGTGGGCGAACGCGGCATTGCGGTTGGCGGCATGGGGCGGGTGCTGATCACCGAAGACAGAGGTGAAACCTGGACTTTGGAGTCGCCGCATACCGATCAGGCGCTGCTGGCAGTGGCCATGGCGGGAGAGCACATTCTCGCGGTGGGCCAATCCGGCGTCGCCTTCGTGCGTCGTTGGGGTCAACCCTGGGAAGCAGTGGCGACCGGCACACAGGAGCGACTGCTCAATGTGGCCCTGCACGAAAACGGCACCGCGGTCGCTGTTGGCGGCTTCGGTACGGTACTGCGTTCCTCGGACCACGGTCGCAGTTGGCAATCGGCAGCACCCGACTGGAAGGCTATAGCCGCCGCACGGGGTGGTGGCGACGACCGTACCGGTGCGCTCTCCGAACCGACGATGTTCGCGACACAGATTCTGCCCAACGGGGAAATCCTGATCGCGGGGGAATTGGCCTATATCCTCAAGGCCACTCCGCATCGGGCGGGCTGGACCCTGGTGCATGGCGGAGCCAAGGCATCGGGCGCGATCGCGCCAAGCCTGCACGATGTCGCCATTGGCCGTGACGGGTCCGGCTTTGCGGTCGGGCAGGAGGGGGTGATCCTGAAGACCATCGATGGTGGCAACAGCTGGCAGCAGAAGCCGACGCCGTCCTCGGGCGCCAATCTGCTGGCGGTGGAGCGCAGGGATGCCAAGTGGGTCTTTGCACTGGGCATGCGCACGGCGCTCTACAGCCGCGACGGCGGCGAGAGCTGGCAGCCGCTGCAGGCACTGGATGTCGGGCTGAACTGGTACAGCGATATCGAAGCGGTGTCGGCAGACGGTCCGTTGCTTGCCGTGGGCCACAGTGGCCGCGTCATCCGCATCCAGTAGCGCAGTACTTCCTTTCTTCTTGTGATTGCGAACGCCGCGCCCAGCGCAGGCGTTGGGGGTGACTTATGACTAGAACCATGTTTTCTCGCGCATCGCGCGCTGCATTCTTCACGGTGGCAGCCCTTGGCATGCTGCCCGCCGCGCATGCCATGTACTCGCTGGAACGCATCTGGAACGACGCAACCTTCAGCAGCTTTGTGCGTCTGGATGCGGCGGCGAGTACGACGTCCAAGGAAAACCCGAACAACCAGGGCACCAACCGATTCCAGGACGTTTCCGTCGAGCGGCAGACCTTTGTGCCGCCGACCCTTGCCGGCCTGCCGGTCAATGACAACAACAATTGGAATGTCCCGCTGCCGCTGTTTTCGGACACCCTGCGTCGTGGCGATCTGGTGCCTTCCACCAACGACAACTGGAACTACCTCGCACTGCGCGGCGAATCGGAATTGCAGGTACGCTTCAGCCGCTCATTGCGCTTCGTCGGCCGTCTGCGTGGCATCTATGACCCCACGGTCTACGACGAATTTGACGCGCGCTCTCTTGATGGTCTGCAGGGCACGGGCATCATCGGCGGCGACCCGGCCCTGTACCACGGCCCGCCGAATTATTTCGAGGCACGCGGCCGTAACGGTCGCAGTCTGAATCCGCTGGAATTGGCCGGGCGTGACTACATGATCGATGCGCCCGCGCTGCTGATGGAGTATCGCAGCGGGGGGCTGACACTGCGCGGCGGCAATCAGCAGATTGCCTGGGGGCAGGCGATCTTCTTCCAGACGCTGGATCTTCCCAATGGACTGGATTTCCGTCGCCACCTCATCCTCGATCGTGCCTTCGAGGAATTTTCGGACAAGCGTGTGCCGAAGCTGTCGGTCCGTGCCACCTATCAGAAGGGCACCTTCGTCGCCGACAGTTACGTTGGCAAATTCCAGCCGACCGTGCTGTCCAATCCGAATACCCCTTTCAACATTATTCCGTCGCAGTTCACGGTGTACGAGAACTATTTCTCGGGCGACTACGACAGCAAGATCGATGGCGGTCTGCGCATCAAGTCCGATTATGGAAGCTGGGGCTGGCAGGCGGTGTACGTCAGTCGCTACAACCCGCTGGGAACCTTCAGTTGGGCGCGAAGCGGGGTCAATAGCCCCTTGACGGGAGGACTGGGTTCGACTGCCAACCTGGCCTACGCGGTGAAGCTGCCGGTCTGCGACGGCACCGAGAACCCGACGCTGTGCAGGAATTCCGCGGATCCCGGTGAGGCACTCAGCAAGACCCCCTTCGTCGCCGAGCCGGGGGGTGTCTACACCGGACGGGAATGGTTCGAGTATGCCGCCGATGCCCGCCTCAACGGACTGGAAGGATTCAATCAGGCGGTGCGCGAGTTCCCTGACCTGAAGGACGTCTATGTCACCGAGGTCAATAGTGTCGAGGAGCTGAAGAACCAGCTCGATACACTGATGGTCGCGGCCGAGGGCAGCTATCGCGGTTACATCGAGCGCGACTACCACCGCGAGAACGTCTTCGGCCTGGGCGCGAGTTATGTCACCGAGAGCAGCATCGATGCCCTCAACGCCATCATCTTCAATCTGGAGGTGCAGTACACCCCGAAGCGCAAATTCATCAATCCGACACTGTCGAGCACGCCCTTGCAGTCGGATGAGTGGATTGCCTCTCTGGTCATGGAGAAATGGACGCGTTGGACGGCGGCCTTCCCGGCAGCCTATCTCGTCGGTCAATACCAGTTCCGCAGCGAGAGCGACCTGGTCGGCCGGCATCTGAGCGGCTACGGCGGGTCAGAGGACAAGGTTGCGGACGGCATCGACAATGCGCATTACATCGTGCTGGCCGCCTTGCAGCCCTTTCCCGGCAGAAAGTACGTCTTCGAGTTTGCCACCCTCTACGACGTCAAGGGCGGCATCCTCGTACAGCCCCTGCTGCAGTGGAACATCGGCAGCGGCTTCGGTGCCGAGGTCTTCTACAACTACGTCAACGGCAACCTCTACGGCGAGCGTACCGATAACGTCATCAGCAGCATCAACTGGGCAGACGAAGTCGCCATCCGCTTACGATACGCGTTCTAGGTGAGGCTGTTGCCACGCCGTTGACCATGCCGATACCCAAGCTGACCCGCCGCCGATTTCTGCAGCGCAGTGCGCACTGCCTCGCGGGTGTGGCGGCGGGCAGTGCGCTGTGGCCAGCACTGGCGGACCGCGGCGACATCACCGGACTCTATCCCGACGAGGTGATGTCGGTCGACGACTTTACCCGCGGCCATATCGCCACGGGAGGCATCATCGATGCTGGCAATGTCGAGCATGTGAAAGCGCTGCTGGCACCGGCCACCTACACGCAAGTCCGTGACATGGGGCGACGGCTGACGGTACGGCCCACCACGACCGAGTACATGGCACTGGGACCTTGGGAGTACCAGCAGGCGACGCTGTCGCACCAGGGGCAGGCCCGTTTCGATGCGCGCCAGAACGTGGTTGCGGCCGATGGCCGTCCGTGGATCGGCGGTCACCCTTTCCCCAATGCCACCACCGCGCTGGAGCTTTTTGCCGGCCTGACGCTGAGCTGGGGCCGGCACGATGCCAGTGTCTTCGCGGTCAAGGAGCACAATGTCGCGCGCAGCGGCGAGGTGGACTACGCCTACCAGTGGGTCTGGGCCGAACTGGCGCCCGTGGCCCGCTGCGTGATGGAACCCAAACCGTATTGGGATGCGCACCTCGATAAGCTTCGCTTCAACGCCGTCATCATCACGGCGCCTGCGACGGAGGCAGGGACCTCCTACGTCAACATCTGGCCCTACGACCAGCATCGTTTCCCGGAACTCTACGGCTATATTCCGGACTTCCGGCGGGTACGCCAGTACCCCACCAACCAGCGCTTCGAGCCCTTGGTGCCTGGGTCCACGCTCTATCTTTCGGATGCCTGGGCGGCGGGGGATCCGCTGCACACCTGGGGTAACTACCGCATCGTCGGGCGCCAGCCGATGCTGGCGGGCGTCTCCGGCGGATGGAACGCCAACCACCCCAATTGGGAGCACGGCGTGCACGGCGGTCCCCAAGGCAAGACCTTCTTCGACAGCGTGGTGGAGATGGTGCCGGAAGCCATCGTCGCAGAAGCCGAGCCCGTCGCCTTCGAGCGCGCGCCGGTCTCAAAGAAGCGGGTCTGGTTCGATGCGCGCAATCTCATGCCGATTGCGATGGTGACCTACGACCGCCAGGGCAAGCCCTTCAAGTCCTTCGACGGCTGCTACGGGCTGTACGACGATGGCGAGCAACGCTTTCTCGATGGCGCGCATCCTTACTGGTCCTGGACCTACGTGCACGCTTTCGACTTTCACAGTGGACGCATTACCCGTATGGAACAGGTTCGCGGAATCGATGGCGGGCACCGTACGCGCGTGCACGACCCCAGCATCTATGAGGAATATCTGACGCGTGGGGCCATCATGCGGCTGGGTCGGGTATGAACGCAGCGGCTATGCTGCGCACGGTGAGGAATACAGTGCAGCCAATCGATTTGTACCGGGCTGCTGATAAGGGAGACGCATCATGAAGCAGCTTTTCGCCCTCTTTGCGGCATTGGTCGGTCTGATTGGGCAGGCCGTTCTGGTCCTGTTCCTGCTCGACGCGCCCGTTGTCGGAGTCAATCAAGGCGGGGAGCTCAGTGCACCGGTGGCGGTGGCCATCAATCTGGGGCTGCTGTTCCTTTTTGCGTTGCCGCATAGCGTCATGGCCCGTCCTGCCTTCAAGCAGCGCTGGCGCGCGCTGGTCCCCGATGCCCTAGAACGGTCGGTGTACATTCTGATGAGCGGGGTCCTGCTGACCGCGGTCTGTGTCCACTGGCAGCCGCTGCCGTCGGTGATCTGGTCGGTGGAGGGCGCCGCGCTTCAGGGGGTGATCTATGCGCTCTTCGCCGGTGGTTTGGGTTTCTTGTTCTGGGCGATCCTGAGCATCGATTTCCTGCACTTTCACGGCTTGCGTCAGGCCTTCAGCGCGCATAGCAGCGAGCCCCCTTTTGCGGTGCACGGGCCCTACCGCATCGTGCGCCACCCCATCCAGACCGGATTGATCGTCGCGCTGTGGGCGACACCCCATCTGACGGTCGGCCAGGCGCTGTTCGCCGCCGTGCTGACCGGCTACAGCGTGCTCGCCACGCTGAAGCTGGAAGAACGCGATCTGCGCGCCGGTATCGGGGACGCCTACGAGCGCTATCGCAGCAAGGTGCCTGCACTCATCCCCGGACCACGCATTTGGCGCGACTGACGCCTTCGAAAGATCAGGCGACGCGGGGAGGTTTCCAACCTCTCTTTTGGTAGGCGTCTGCGAACATCGCCCTTGGCATCGTTGCCGTCCCGTTGCTCAAGGTGATTGGAAGCATGCAAACGTCGACCTACCCGGAGGCAGAGCGCAACACGCTCGCCGGCATCATGGCCGATCCGGCCTTTGCCCGCGTCGTGCGCATTCCGACGCTGGCCTGGCAGGAAATTGGATTGATCGCTGGCTGCTATTCCGTGCTTCTGCTCGGCACCGCTCTCGCCATTGGAGGCTGGCTACCCTATCCGTTGGCGATGATGGTCAACGCACTGGCGATCTACGCGATCTTTACACCGTTGCACGATGCCACTCACGGGGCACTGTCGCGCAATCGCACATTCAACGACGCACTGGGGACCCTAGCGGCGCTGCCCTTGTTTCCGGGCTTTACCACCGGCTTGTATCGCTTCCTGCACATGGAGCACCACAAGCACACGGGCGAGGCGGAAGCGGATCCGGACGAAGTCACCGTGGCTTCGCGCATGCCCACCAAGTTGCTGGCCTGGATGTTCCTCGATCTGTACTGGATTGGCTGGTATTTGCGCCGTGTCGGCGAGCGACCGCGTCAGGAGTGGATGGGTGCCATTGCCAGCGTGGTCTTCTTCCTCGGCTGGCATATCGGCTGGCTGCTGTCGCCCTACGCCGTCGAATTCCTGTTGCTCTGGCTCATCCCGCAGCGACTGGGCATCACGTTGCTGGTCTATATGTTCGCTTCCATCCAGCATCCCGAAGGCGTGCATCAGCGCGACCGCCCCATTCAGGGCACGCGCATGATGCGCGGGGGATGGTGGGCGCGCTGGGCCACGTTGTCCCAGGCGCAGCATTTGATGCATCACCTGTTCCCGACGGTGCCGTACTACCGCTACAACGATGCCTGGCGCGTGGCGGCACCGCGGCTGCGTGAGCACGACATTGTCTGGGGGCAGTTGCTGGGACGTCAGCCGCATCCAGGTCTTCCTGCTCAGACCAGTGGTTCGGAGGCTGAGACGATGGAGGCACGCGTGGTCGCGGTGGAAGACGTTGGGGAAGTGGTACGCGCCTATACCCTGGAACCAGCGGCCTCCACCCCATTTCCGGCTTACGCGCCTGGCGCGCATGTCGATGTCCACCTGGCTGATGGCATCGTCCGGCAGTACTCGCTCTGCGAGGCCTTCGATGGCCGCCACTACCGCATCGCGGTCAAGCGTGAAGACCGCGGCCGTGGCGGGTCCCGCCGCCTACACGCGCAATGGGAGACCGGAGCGACGGTCCATATCGGCCGTCCACGTAACCTCTTTGCGCTTGGAGAGCACGCCTCGGTGGTACTGGTGGCAGGCGGCATTGGTATCACTCCGTTGCTGGCCATGGCCGATGCGCTGCATAAGGCGCGCACACCCTTCATGTTTCATGTCTGTGCACGCATGCCAGAAGGCCAGCCTTTCCATCAGTTCTTGCAGACGGCGCCCTATGCGGCCGATGTGCGTTGCCATTACGACCACGCGCCCGAGACCCAGAACAACCCGCTGCGCGATATCGATCTGCCTGAATGGAAGCCGGGTCAGGCCCTCTATCTGTGCGGGCCAAAGGGCTTCATGGCTCATGTACAGGCCATGGCTTCCCGCCGCGGATGGCCGGCGGACTGCATCTTCACCGAAAGCTTCAGCGCAGGCAGCCCGCCCACCGGTGTCAACGAGGCCTTCGAGGCCGTCCTGGCCCGGTCGGGCCGTGTGCTGCAGGTCGGCGTCGCCGAGTCGCTGCTGGATGCGCTGAATGCGGCGCATTGCTCGGTTCCTGCGGCGTGTACGCAGGGCTTGTGCGGGAGCTGCGTCTGTACGGTGTTGAAGGGAGACGTCGAGCATCGAGATGTAGCCTTGACCGATGCCGATCGAGCCGCGGGTCGGATGACGGTCTGCGTGTCGCGCGCCAGGGGGGCGCGTCTGGTACTCGATCTCTGACTGTCAACGCATGGGTCAGTCGCCTTTGAGGCTGCCTCTGCTGTGACCGTGAGGAAGGGCGCTGCCCGCTCCGATATCGGCATATACCGGAAGAGAAGGTGACGCCAGCCGTACACGCGCGGTGTCCTGCTGGTGCGGACGGTGATGCTCCGCGGTCTTTGGGCCGGCAACGACGCGGGAGAAGTATCGCAGGGGCCACCGCCCATTTAAGCTTCCTGTCACTTTGATGAGGAGGCGGTAGGCACCTGCTATACAGTGAAAGACGCGGGTGTCCCCTCGCAAGGGCGGTGTAAGGGGCAACTTGACCCGGCGGTCTACTGCAGTTGTGCCGTCAGACCGAAGAGCACGCTGCGCCGCGCTCCGGGCCGTATGCCGTTTTCCAGGTCGTTGACGTAGAGTCGGTCGGTCAGGTTGCGACCGGCGACCCAGAACTCGACGTCGGTACCCCCGAGTGAGGTCGTGAAGCCACTGCGCGCCGACAGGACGGTGCGCGAGGCCACCCGGCCGAGCACCACGACTTCGCGGATCTCGATCTCGTCGTCCTGGCTGACGGGCTCGCGGTCTTCGTCGGCCAGCACGAAGTCGCGGGTGTTGAGCAGGTCCGAGAAGTAGTCTCCGAGATGCGAGGCGGTCAGCGAGGCGTGCCAGCGTTCGCCAGCGCGCAGGCCCAAGGTCAGGGTGCCCGCATGCTCGGAGACACCCGGTACGCGGTTGCCATCGACGAGGCCATCGGTGAAGCGTGCGCGGGTGTAGCTGGCACCCAGATCCGCAAAGCCGGAGATGCCGCGCCACAGCGGTTGGGTCTCGTAGCCCAGACCGAGGTCGATGCCGTAGCTGTCCGAGTCCGCTGCGTTCACACGCAGATTGTCGTCGTCGATGGTGAAGGGCAGCTGCACGACGGTGTCTTCGATGCGGCTGTAGAAGATGGCACTATCGAAGTAGAGGCCGGAGGGCCGCACGGTGCGGAAGCCCAGCTGTGTGTTGATGCCGATTTCGGGGTCGAGCGGAAAGCTGTCCGCGGTGCGGGCAAAGGCCGGCGTGTAGCCACGCGCCACATTGGCAAAGAGCTGCGTGTTCTCGATACCGCGGTAGAGCAGGGCCAGGCTGGGCAGGACGATGGTTTGCTCGTCGCGTTCCAGCCCGCTGCCCGGATCATTGCCGCGGAAGCGCTCGTCCTTCTTCACTTCATAGCGCTCGGCGCGCAGTCCGGGGGTGATCGACCAGTCGCCCAGATCGATGCGGTCAAGTACGTAGGCGCTGACGGCGCTGGACTGATACTTGGTCAGGCGCGCGGCGGCGAGCTCGTTCTCGCCGCGGAAGTTGCCGCGATTGTTGGCGTCGAGTACCTCGCCGGGCGCACCGAAGGAGCGCTTGTCGTCGAAGATGCTGCGATGCAGCTGTACGCCCCACGACAGCCGCTGCATCCCCAGGTCCAGGACGAAGCGGCTTTCCGCGCCAAGGTTGCGGTAGTCGCGGGTGCGGCTGACCATCACGCCGGATTCGCCGGGGACGAAGCGGTAGTCCGGATCGGTCAGGACAATCTCCGGCAGCGCGCTGACTTCGGCCTCATCCGGGTCCACCGTGAAGCGCGGCCGGAACAGGCGGCTGGCGAAGACGCGGGAGCTGATCTGCCAGGCTTCGGACTGCCATTGATGCGTCAGATCGAGCTTGTAGTAGTCAGGCGCGATGGTGTTGTTTTCCTGCGCGAAGCGGTTCTTCTTTCGGTAGGGCGCCACCGCGAATTCCTGCGGCGTCAGGTTGGACTCGTCGTAGTTGGAGCGTTCGCGCGCGAAGGTGGCGGAGAGGCCGAGGCTTTGTTGCTCAGTCACGGCCCAGTCGACGCTGCCGAAGTAATCGTCGTAGCGCGTGCGCTCGATGTCGAAGATCCCATCGCCGGCGAAGCTGGTGTACGACAGCACAGTGCCCACCGCGCCGTCAGTGCGTTGGTGCATGACGTGGCGCGAGCTGGTGTTGAGATTGCCGGAGCCGAGCTCCACCGTTGTGACGGGTGTCTCGGTGGGCTGCTTGTTGCGGAAGTTGACGATGCCGTAGTTGTTGATTGGGCCGTAGATCACATGCCCGGCTCCCTTGAGGGCATCGACCCGCTCCAGACGCTGTGTGGGTGGCGTGTAATGCCCTGACGAATCCAGGTAGGGCGCGGCATTGATCGGTACGCCATCCTCGAGCAGCAGGACCTTGCGCGAGCGTCGTGGCGGCGCACCGCGAACGCCAATGCCGGAACGCCGCCCCATGGCGTCATCGTCCAAGGTGCGCAAGCCGGGAATCTGTTCCAGCGCGTCGTGCAGACTGTAGGGGCGGCGCTCGACCAGAATCTCCTCGTCGATGCTGCGGGCAGCACCCGGTGTCCGATTGGCGCTCCCTTCGAAGGTGCTTTCGACAATGATGGGGTCGAAGGTGGCCGTCTCGGCACTGGCTGCTGTGGCAATGAGAATGAGCGTCGGCGCAAGGGCAAAGCGCTTCATGGATGGTCCTTGTTGTACTCCCTGAGAACGCCAACCCTATGGCCACCCGGGTTCAATAGGAATGGGAAAACTTCCCGACTTGGCCTCAGTGCCCGCCCAGGCCATGATGCAACGCAAAACGGATGAGGCCTTCGCGCTCGTGGATACCGAGCTTGCTGCGCAGTGCAGTGAGCAGGTTGGAGACCGTCTTGGGGCTGAGATGCAGCGTTTCGGCCACGGCGGTTACGCTGGCGCCGGCGGCGATGAGGCGCAGGATCTCGAACTCCCTCGTGCTGAGCTGAGCGAGCAGCTGTGCCGATTCTTGGCGGTCGGAGGCAGCAGTGAAGGCGGAGGCCCCTTGTGCCACCGCGGTCATCGCGGTCAGCAGGGCCTCGGCGGGTGCCGATTTGGAGACGAATCCGCGTGCGCCGGCGCGCTGTGCGCGCTGTTGCAGCAGGGGGCTGTCATGCACGGTCACCAGTAGCAGCCCCAGCTGGGGCTGCTGGCGGTGGAGCCGCTCGCAGGTCTCCAGGCCGCTGATGCCGGGCAGCTCCAGATCGAGGACCGCCAGGTCCAGCGGCGTCCCGGCGGCCAGGCGCAAGGCCTGCTCACCATCCTCGGCTTCTGCGATCACCGCGAAGTCGGCCGTGGCTTCGAGCAATGCGCGATGGCCCGCCCGTACTACGGCATGGTCATCGACGAGCAGGACGCGATAGGGAGAGTCGGGCATGCCCGCATGCTAGGGCCAAAGTCCCGCGCTGTGTACGTCGATGCGTGTCGCGCCTGTGTCACATCGCGCCACGAATGTCACAGCCGAGTGCGCCCGGATTGGCTGCCGTTAAAAAAAGTCATATAAAACAGTTGCATGGAAAGATCTTGCAATTGGCGCGCTGCTTGCTTGCAGTGGGGGCAGGCAGCGCGGATCCGCCCCGCGCGCCGCAACAAGACGACAACGACGGCGGGACGAGGAGAGACGACCATGACGGCCAAAGTCATGCTGGTGGACGACCATCCCATTGTGCGGCGGGGCTATCGCGCCCTGCTTGAAGCCTGCGGAGGCATTGCCGTGGTTGCCGAAGCGGGAGCGCCGCTGGCCGCGATGCAGGCGGGGCGCCATGGCTCCATCGATGTCGCGGTGCTTGACCTGCGGCTCCCCGGCGCAGGCGGGCTCCGTCTGTGCCGGCGGCTGCGTCGCTACCATCCTCAGCTGCGCGTGCTGATCTTCAGCGCGCAAAGCGATTTCGTAACGGTGCGGGCGGCCCGCGCGGCCGGGGCGCACGCCTTTCTCGATAAGCGCGCCCCGGCAGAAGCCTTGGCAGACGCCGTCCTTGCGGTAGTGCGAGGCGATGCATCGATGGCACATGACGCCATTACCGCACTGCACGTCGGGCAGCAACCACTGACCGAGCGCGAGCGTCTCATCGTGCGCCGTCTGGCCGCAGGCGAAGGCACGAAGGAGATCGCCATTGCCCTGGCCATCAGTCCGAAGACTGTGTCGAATCACCTCTGTGCGGCGCGCGAGAAGCTGCAGGTGGGGTCGCTGGCTGAGGTCATCCGCTACGGCGTCGACCATGCGGCTTCACCTGCCGGAGGATGGGCATGAGCGCGCGCGGAAGTCTTCAGCGGCATTTGATGCTGGGCGTCAGTGCGATCGCCCTGCTCACGCTGGTGTTGTCGATGCTGTTGGTCATGCAGCACGCGCGCCGCTCCGTTGTGGCGGAAACGCAGGCCAGTACCGCCTTGGTGGCAGAGCTCATCGCGGCGTGGCCGATCATGACCAGTGCCACACAGACGCAGCAGGCGATCACGCAATTGCGGGCGGCGATGCGGAGCTCCCGCCATCTGTGTGCTGTGACATTGCACGACAGCGGCCCCGTTGATTGTCATTCTTCTGCCGTCGCCACCGCACCGCATTGGTTCGTGCAAGGGCTGGCCTTGCCGTCGGACATCGATCGCGTCCAGCTCACCCTGAATAGTGTGGATGGTCCGATCCCGCTGACGGTCATTGCCGATACCCGCTACGAAATTGACGAAGCCTGGCGTGAGTCACGCGGCATCATGGTCTTCATTGCATTGTTCGCTCTTGGCGTCGTGGCCATGGTTGCCCTCGTGTTCCGGAAGGTGACGGTCCTGCTGCATGGCATGACGGCGCAAGTTCAGCGGATGGCACTGGGCGACTACCGATCCGAGGATCGAATGACGGCGATGCCGCGCGAGCTGCTGCCGCTGTTCCGTGCCGTCAGTGGTCTCCGGCATTCCCTGGATACGGCCACGGCCGAGAATCGACAGCTGGCAAGGCAGTGCCTGGAAGCCCAGGAACGCGAGCGCCATGACGTGGCGCGTGAACTGCACGACGAGGTCGGACAGCATCTGTCCGCAGCCGAAGCGCAATTGGCCGTTGCGGCGCGTTGCACGGATGCGGGCGGTCGTATGCACGCCACGGAGCAAGTGCGCGACAGCCTGCGCGCCATTTTCGGCAGCGTGCACGGCCTCCTGGCCCGGCTGCGACCGGCAGCCATCGACAGTGTGGGCTTGCTGGCGGCACTGGAGCAGCTCGCCGTGGATTGGCGCGCCGAGGATCGTGGCATCGCCTTGACCGTGTCCTTGTCAGGGGAGGACCGCCGGCTCGATCCGCGTATCGGTATCCATGTCTATCGCGTGGCGCAGGAAGCACTCACCAATATTGCGCGCCACGCCGGCGGTGCGCGTCATGCCGTGCTGCACTGCTGCTGCACCAGTGCCGGGGCGGTGGATCTGGTCGTCTGTGACGACGGCCCGGGGCTCGGAGCGCAGCCATGTCCGGGCGGCGGCTTTGGGCTGCGCGGCATGCGCGAGCGCGCTGCCAGCATCGATGCCGATTTCGCGGTAGAGACCGGACGTGCCTGGTCGACCGTCATCCGACTGCGTCGTGTGGAAAGCGCAGCAATTGGCACGGCGCCCTCCGGTCTCAAGGGCGCTGTCACGCAGGGCTAACAGCTTGTGCCGCCGACTGCGACTTTGACGATGCGATAGGCCAACGCGCACAACGACTGGAGTGCACGTATGCCCGCCACAGAATACGTAACCCTATGAAAATTATCACTATGGTGCAGGCAACTTGCCCGTCAAAGGCTTTGGCATATGGATTGCTCCCTGTGCTGGTGTTGCCGCAACAGCAGGGTTGCACAAGGGCTGGGGCAGCAATGCTGGCGTGCCTTCCGGTACGTAGAACGACATCACAATCTGAGGAGATGACACCATGAAGCATCAACGAATCCTGGCCGCAGGCGCCGGGGCTGTGGGACTGCTGTATGCATTGGGGGCACAGGCCGTTGAGCTGCAGGCGGGGGACTGGACTTTCTCCGCCAACGGCAACATCAACGTGCACTACATCTATTCCACCTGCGAGGACGCACCTGAGGCCATCGCCACGGTCGGTAGCGCCTGCGCCGCCGATGCGGACGGCAATGACACCAACTCCAGCGTGAGCAATGGCCTGCTACCTGCCGCCCTCGTGTTGGGCGCCGGTACCGAGCAGGATGGCTATGACCTGAGTGTCACCTTCGGCTTTTACCCCGGCATCAGCAGCAACGACGGCGGTAGCCCGAACCTCCAGCAGGGTGCTGTAGGCGGCGTAGGAACCAATGTGGCGCTGGCGACCACCGGTCTGGATGTACGTCAGGTCTTCATCAGCATCGGCACTGACAACTACGGCAGCTTCAAGCTGGGTCGGGATTTCGGTCTCTTTGGCTTCGACGCCATCATCAACGACATGACCATCCCCGGCGTGGGTGTTCCTGGGGCGATGGCCACCGGCGCGCCGGCCAACACCTCGCTGGGCAGCATCGGCTTTGGCTACATCTATACCGACACCCTCGGCCAGATGAACTACACCACGCCGGCCTTCGGTGGTGCCACCTTCACGGCGGGCATCTTTGATCCGATTGATCCGCTGATCGGCGGCCAGGGTGGAGCGGCCAATAACAGCGCCCCCGGTTTCCACGGCAAGCTGGCCTGGGCCGGTGACTTGGGTGGCATGGGTGCCTACCTGTCGGCGGCCTTCATCAGCCAGGAGCAGATATCGGTGGGTGGGGTCGGCAATGACTACACGAGCACCGGCTTCGATGTGTACGGCCGCATTGAACTGGCCGGCTTCAAGGCATCCGCCTACTACTACACCGGCAGCGGCATGGGGACCACCGGTCTCTTCGTGCTTTCCGATGATGGTGCGGGCAACGAGCGCGATTCCGATGGCTACCTGCTGCAGCTGACCTATCCGGTCGGCAAGACGACCTTCGGCGTCAACTACGGCGTCAGCAATCTCGATCACGCCAACAGTGCCGACGCGACGGCGGTGCCCAATCTGCTGGAAACCAACAGCAAGATCACGGGCGGCATCTACCACGCGCTGACCAGCAATCTGACGCTGCTCTTCGAGATCAATGACGTGGAAACCGAAGCGCACAACGGCGCGAGCAACAGTGCCCAGAGCGCCAACATCGGGGCCTTCATGTCCTTCTGATCAGGCGCGCAATGCGCGCATAACAGGTGTGTGTCTCGACCATGGTGGCTTCTCCCGTGGTCAACTTGGCCGGGGCCTCGCCCCGGCTTTTTTTGTGCTGCTAGTCTCTCTCCATGCGTCGCCTTGTCCCTCATTTTCTGCGGTTGCGATGGCTCTTCGGGCTGGGTCTGCCGGTGGGTGTGCTCTGGCTTTGTACGGCACACGCCGATGTCGCGGTGCAGACCGGTGGCGCTGGTTTCTGCACGACGTGCCATGGGGTCGACCGCGAAGTCGATCAGGGTGCACCTGGCCTCTGTGGCGCAGAGGCGGCCTGGATCGCGGCCCGGCTACAGGCTTATCAGCGAGAGGGCGCCTCGGTCATGACGCGTCTCGGGCATGGTCTGACCATCTCGGATATTGAGGCGCTGAGCTGGGATGCCGCCAGGCTGTACGCCGACGACGGTCCCTTCTGCCAGGCCTTGCGCGATGACTGAGCCGACACTGCGTTCCATGCGCCGCCGGCGCGTCCTGCTTGGACTCGCGGCTGCCGCGGCCCCGGGGTGGTTGGGTGCGTCGACACCTTCCCTCGGCAAGGCGCGCGTCGTCATCGTCGGAGGTGGCATTGCGGGTGCGGCCTGTGCGCGTTGGCTGCGCTGGCTCGCGCCGGATCTTCGGATCGTTCTGGTCGAAACCAACGCGACGGTCTACAGCGGTTTCTTCTGTAATACCGTGATTGCGGGCCTGAATCCATTGACCCATGTGGCACGGCAGCCTGCGGTGCTCTCGGATCACCGCATTGAGGTGGTGGCGACCGCGGCAACCGGTCTGGATGCTGGGCGTCGTTGCGTGCATCTGTCCGATGGTCGGCGGCTTGGCGCGGATGCCATTGTGTTGGCACCCGGTATCGCCATGCGCGATGACAGTGTGGCTGGCTTTGACGCCACGGCCATGCGCGACAACCCGCCGGCCTGGCCCGGCGGGAAAAGCGCTTTGGCGATGGTCCGTCGGCGGCTGCTTACGCTACCCCCGGGTGGCGTGATCGCGGTGGCGCCCCCCGCGGCCCCCTATCGTTGCCCGCCCGGGCCCTATGAGCGCGTCAGCCTCTTTGCGCACGTGCTGTCTCGGGTGAATCCGCGCGCCAAGATTCTGATTGCGGATGCCAAGGACAGCTTCTCCAAGCAGACGCTGTTTCTGGAGGCTTGGGCGCGCCACTATCCGGGCATGATCGAGTGGATCGGTCGTCAGGATGGCGGCAGTGTCGAACACTACGCGCACGCCAGCCAGACACTGTACCTGGCCAGTGGCGATCGCATCGCCGCGGATTGGGCGCATGTCATACCGCAGCAAACGGCCGGACGGCTGGCGGGCATCGCGGGCCTGGTCGATCGATCTGGCTGGGTGCCGGTCGACGCCAGCGACTTCAGCGTCGTCGGCGCGCAGGGCATCTACGCGGTGGGTGATGCGACGCAGGCACAACCCATGCCGAAATCGGCCTTCAGCGCCTACAACCAGGCGCGCGCCTGTGCCCACGCCATCGTGGCATCGCTGCAGGGTCGCGAGGCCACGCCCGGCCTGCTGGCCAACACCTGCTACAGCATGGTGACGCCGGATGCGGCCTTCAGTGTCAGCAGTCTGTACGCGGTGCAGGGGGGGCAACTGCGCATCCGCAATCCGGACAGCCAACTCTCCCCCCTGATCGCATCGGCGCGCGAACGCCGGCGCGAGGCGGAGGAGGCAAAGGCGCTCTATGGGCACCTGATGCATCTCTGCTATGGCCGCTGATGCATACTGAACAGACTGTCACGAGGCCGGGACAGTAGCGGAAGCGTGCCGATTCCGGCTTCGCTCCGCATCGTGGAACGTACGCCTCTTCCTCGTGCAGGACGTTGTAAATATTAGAAATATTGCGCAATGCGTGCGCCCGGATTTTTTCTCCGGGAGTGGCATAGACATTGCTGACAATAAAAAGCGGTGCAGAAAAGCATCGAATTACGCCTAAGACACGAGGAGATTCACAAATGAAAAGCCATTCGCTGAGAGGGGGCTTCGGGCGCCGCCTTGCTGCGCCGGTCACTGCGCTGCTGGTATCCGCAGCGTACATGTCCACCGCATCCGCGGCGGGGGTGACCCAGAAGATGATCGACAACGATCTCAACACGGTTGATGACGTCGTCGCTTACCACATGGACCCCAAAGGCACGCGGTACAGCAAGCTGGACACCATCAATCGCGACAACGTCCAGTACATGACGCCGGCCTGGGCGTTTTCCTTCGGTGACGAGTTGCAGCGCGGCCAGGAAAGTCAGCCGCTGGTGCACGATGGTGTCATCTACGTCACTGGTTCCTACTCCCGCCTGTGGGCGCTCGACGCCCGCACCGGTCAGCTCAAGTGGTCCTACAAGCACCGTCTGCCCAAGGGCATCAGCCCCTGCTGCGATGTCGTCAATCGTGGCGCTGCGCTGTACAAGGATCTCGTGATCTTCGGTACGCTCGATGCGCAGCTCGTGGCGCTCGACAAGGAGAGTGGCCGTCCCGTGTGGCGCGAGAAGATCGCCGACTACAAGGGCGGCTATTCCTACACCGCCGCCCCGATGATCGCCGGCGACAAGCTCATCACTGGCGTATCCGGTGGTGAATTTGGTGTCGTGGGTCGGATCACGGCCCGCAACCCCGAAACCGGCGAGCTGATCTGGGATCGTCCGGTCATCGCCAATCACGAAGGCACGCTGCCCGGCGGCAAGAAGGACGTCACCAAGGACCGCAAGGGCGGTTCCTGGGAAGGCGAGACCTGGAAGACCGGCGGCGGCGCGACCTGGCTCGGTGGCACCTACGATCCTGAACTCGGTCTGCTCTACATGGGCACCGGCAACCCCGCGCCATGGAACGCCTACGCGCGCCCCGGCGACAACCTCTACACCACCTCGCGTCTGGCCATCGATATTGAAACTGGCAAGATCAAGTGGCACTACCAGACCACGCCGAACGACCACTGGGACTTCGATGGCGTGAACGAAGTGGTGCTCTTCGACATGGAGCACAAGGGCAAGAAGGTCAAGGCGGCCGGTACGGCAGACCGCAATGGCTTCTTCTACGTGCTGAACCGCGAGAACGGCGAACTGCTCAATGCCTTCACCTTTGTCGACGAGGTCAGCTGGGCTTCGGGCATCGACATGAAGACCGGCCGTCCGATCGAAACCGGCAACCGCCCGGGTAACCCGGCCGAAATGGAAGGTGACAAGGGTGAGTCCGTGGTGGCGCGTCCCTCCTTCCTCGGCGGCAAGAACTGGAATCACGTTTCCTACAGCCACAGCACGGGCCTGTTCTATATCCCGTCGAACGAGTGGGAGATGGATATCTGGAACGAGCCGATCACCTACCGTCGTGGTTCAGCCTTCCTGGGTGCCGGCTTCACTATCCGCCCGGTCAACGAGGATTACGTCGGCGTGCTGCGCGCCGTTGATCCGAAGACCGGCAAGGAAGTGTGGCGGGCTGAGAACCGGACGCCCCTGTGGAGCAGCGTCATGACGACGGCCGGCGGACTCGTCTTCTACGGCACGCCGGAAGGCTTCGTGAAGGCGGTGGACGACAAGACCGGCAAGGAGCTGTGGAGCTTCAACACCGGCTCCGGCGTGGTCGGCCAGCCCGTGACCTGGAAGATGGACGGTGAGCAGTATGTGTCCATCGTCTCCGGTTGGGGGGGGGCGGTTCCGCTGTGGGGTGGTGATATCGGCCCGCTGGTTCGCGACGTGTCCCAGGGCGGCATGCTCTGGACCTTCAAGCTGAGCAAGATCGCTGCGGAGATCGCTGCAAAGCGCAACAAGACGGAGCTCGCCGCCCAATAAGGGTCGAGCGCTCCAGGCTGCCGCGCCGGCGCACCGCTGCGTCGGCGCGGCATGCCCCTTATTCCTGGGATTACCCCTATTCGGATCGAGATCTACACACCATGTTTCGCACAATCACATCAAGTTTCCTTCTCGCCATCTTTGCCGGTGCCGTCTACGCGCACGGCAATGTGGTGCCCTCCGCCGTGGATGTGGAAGGCTTGCCGCCATTGGAAGAATGGGGCGAAGAGAATCCCTACCGCGACGCCGAGGGCGAAACGCGCGAGAAGATCATCGAGACCGGCCAGCGTGGCTACGGTCAGAACTGCGTCAATTGTCACGGGCTGGAGGCTGTTTCCGGCGGCATCGCACCGGATCTGCGCATGCTGGAGCCTGGTTTCGACGATCAGTACTTCATCACCATGGTGCGCGAAGGCGGCAAGGGCATGCCGTCCTTCGAGGAAATGATGGAACCGGAATCGGTCTGGGCCATCAAAACCTGGCTGGAGACCAAGTATGAAGATGCCATGGCAGAGAAATATGGCAATTGATGCCAATCGCTGGATGCAACGGCTGCTGATCATCTCGGCTGCCTGCTTCAGCGCCTCCGCCGCGGCGGAAGCCGACGAAGGGGTGCTGCGCGTGGCGGTCTACGAGAACTTCGAGCCCTACAGCTGCACGGCGGAGTCTGCCGAAGGGCTGTTCGGCGTCGATGTCGAGATTGCGCAGGCACTGGCCAAGCGGCTCGATCGGCGGGCGGAGGTCTACACCTATGCCGCCGACGACACGATGGACGAGGATCTCGAGCAGCTCGACCCGCCGGGGCTGGACGCCTGGGGGCAACCCATCGAGCGCGCGGTGCCGCATCTGCTGATGCATGTGCCGCAGGATCCGCGTTTCGCCGAGCGCAATTCGGACTACCGTTTCACGGCACCCTACTATTTCGAATCCATGGCGGTGCTCTACGACCGCGAAGGCATGGGCAGTCTGCCGGATCAGGTCGATACGGCCACGCCGTTCCGGGATGCACGTATTGGCGTGGAGCTCTACACCCTGAGCTACACCTTCGCCACCAACGGCTTTTCCGGCCAGCTGCGTGACAACACGCGCAGCTACGACAAGCTTTCCGAAGCCATACAGGGCCTGATTGCGGGTGAGGTGGAGGCGGTATTTGCGCCACGGACCGAGCTGCAGAGCCTGCTCGCCAAGCAGGGCGCGGACGCCAGCCGCTTTGCGATGGCGGAAGTGGTCAATCTGTTTCGTACAGACCGGGTCCGCAGCAGCTGGGATGTCGGCATGAGTCTGCGTGCGGATAACGAAGCTCTGGCCGAGGAGGTGGAAAAGGCCATCCAGGCGATGCGGGACGACGGCACCATCAAGGCCATTTTCGCCAAGTACGGGATCCCCGACGTCGCCCCCATCGGAACCATGCAGGGCGCCGATGGCGAGACCGCTGGAACACCGAGCAAAGGGCGCCTCATGGTCATGAAGCCCAGCGAAGCGGCGACGGCATTGCCGGTCTGTCCCGGCGGCGCAACCGCAGGTCTGTTGTAGTTCAACGATCAGGGCACGGGGCGACAGCGCCTCAGGAGACGGCCCACCATGACAACAAGAAGGCAGTACCGCATGGCAACCGCCCGGGCAATGCTCGCGGCGGTTGCCATGCTTGTCGCGCCATCGCTGCAAGCGGCGCCCGATGATCCGCTGAAGTCGCCGAGCTGGAGCGTGATGGAATCGCGCATCCTGGAAGGGCGGGACTATGTCTTCGACGACCGTGTGTCGGTGACGGTGCCGGCAGTGGCCGAGGATTCCACCCGCGTACCGGTCTTTGCCTCCGCCGAAGGCTTTGAAGCCATTCAGCGCATGGTGATCTTTGTTGATCTGAACCCGATCACCAGCGCGGCGGTGCTGACGCCCGCCACGCCCATGGGGCACATGGCCCTTGGCCTGGAGGTCAAGGTGCAGCAGGCAACGCCGGTGCGTGCCGCGGTGCTGGACAAGGATGGGATCTGGCACATCGGCGGGGGCTGGGTATCAGCGGCCGGTGGCGGTTGCACGGCGCCGAGTATCGCCAGCGCGCGCCCGGATTGGCGCGAACGTCTTGGCCAGGCCGGTGGACGTCTATGGACCGGCGAAAAAGGCGAAGCACGTCGCCTGAGCTTCACGGTAAGGCACCCGATGGATGCCGGCTTTGTCGCGGGGTTGCCGGAGTTGTATCTGGACGAGACCGTGATATCGGAGGCAAGCGGCGCCACTCTGTTCACGCTGCGTACCCTTGCATCGGTGTCCGAGGATCCCAACTTCACGCTACGCTTGCCGCCCGGCACGGGCGACATTCTCATCCGCGGGCGCGACAACAATGCCAACCGCATAGCCTTGCGGGTGCCCTCCGATGTGTAGCCGCTTGTATGCCTGGTTGGCACTGAGCTGCGCGACCGTGCTGATGCTCGCCTGGGGTTTCTCTGGGCCGTCCCATGCCGGGGAAATGACGCTCGACTATCAGCTCTCGCCGCGTCAGATTGCCCCAGGCGTGTGGATCTTCGAAGGCAGCGATGGCGACTTCAACCGGAGCAACGGCGGCAACATCCTGAATACCGGATTCATCGAGACCGATGAAGGCGCTGTCGTCATCGATCCCGGCCCCACTCGGGCGTACGGTACGCAGATGCGGGCGGCCATTGCCCAAGTCAGCGACAAGGGCATTGCGCGGGTCTACATCACGCACCGCCATCCGGATCATGTGGTGGGGGCGCAGTCCTTTGGAGCCGCGCCCGTCTATGCGCTGCCGCAGACCCGGGCCGCTTTGGCCGCTGACGGGGAGGCGCTGCTGGACGGGTTGTTCCGACTGCTCGGCGACTGGATGCGCGACAGCCAGGCGGTCGTACCCCAGCACGATGCCGTCCCGGGCGACGTGCGCATCGGGGGACGGAGGCTACGTCTCATCGCCTGGGGTGGGCACAGCGGCGAGGTTGCCAGCGATCTCGCCATTCTCGATGAGCAGACGGGCGTCCTGTTTGCCGGCGATCTGGTCTTCAATGGACGCGCGCCCACCACGCCGCACGCGGATCTTGCCGTCTGGCGGGACGCCCTTGACGCTATCCTCGCGTTGGGGCCCGATCAGATCGTCCCGGGGCACGGCAGTGCCCCCACAAGCTTGCAGGCAGTGGAAGAGACGCGGGAATGGCTGATATGGCTGGAGACGCATCTTCGCGACGCTGCCCAGCGTGGCGTCAGTATCGGTGAGGCACTTCGGCTGCCGATTGATGACCGTTTTTCGGACTGGTCACTTGCGCGGCATGAATATGTGCGCTCAGTGAACCACCTGTACCCGGCTTACCGGGACGCCGTCCTGCACTGGAATACGGAGACCGCCTCGCAGCCCTGACCCGCCGCCTGGATTCGGGTCTGGCTGGGCTGCGCATTGTCCTTGCGTTGTATTCGCGCTGCCTAAGGGCTTTGCGGGCTTCATCGTCGGGCGGCGCCGTAGATGGCCGGATACTGCCCCGAGGTGCGGTCGATGCAGGGGCGATGCAGGCGCGATGTAGAGGCAATGCAGGGTGCAGCGCGCCCCATCCTGCCAGCGGCGCGGCGGCCATGCGGTCCGCACACGGGGCTGGAGGTGGAAGACGAAGGCGCTCAGGCGCCCTGCGAGAACAGGACCTCGGCTTCTTCGTCAGAGAACAGGCGCGAACGCACCAGAAAGCGCTTGCCGGTGCCATTGTCGAGCGAAAACATACCGCCCTGGCCCTGGACAATATCGATGATCAGCTGCGTATGCTTCCAGTACTCGAACTGCGGCTTGCTGATGTAGAAGGGTACCCCGGCAATGGTTCCCAGGAAGACATCCTGATCGCCCACGATGAAGTCGTTCTGCATGTAGCACATTGGCGAGGAGCCATCGCAGCAGCCGCCGGATTGGTGAAACAGGATGTCGCCATACTGTCGCCGCAATTGCTCGATGAAGGCAGCAGCCTCGTCGGTGACCGTCACGCGCGCGGGCAAAGTGGCTGTCGTTGTCATTGGTTGTCTCCTATTTGCAGCAGCAGAAAAAGCCCGCGCGGTGTCCCGCGCGGGCCAAGCTTCAAGCATACCGCCAGGATTGACGGTACGTTGGGGGGTGCTCCGTTGATTAGAAGAAGCCCAGCTTGCTCTCGTCATAGCTGACAAGCATGTTCTTCGTCTGCTGGTAGTGCTCGAGCATCATCTTGTGATTCTCGCGGCCGATGCCGGACTGCTTGTAGCCACCGAAGGCGGCGTGCGCCGGATAGGCGTGGTAGCAGTTGGTCCAGACGCGGCCGGCCTGGATGCCGCGCCCCATGCGGTAGCAGATGTTGGCGTCACGCGACCAGACACCGGCACCAAGGCCGTAGAGCGTGTCGTTGGCGATTTCGAGGGCCTCGGCTTCGTCCTTGAAGGTGGTGACCGAAACGACCGGACCAAAGATTTCTTCCTGGAAGATGCGCATCTTGTTGTGGCCGCGGAAGACGGTCGGCTTGACGTAGTAGCCGTTGGCGTAGTCGCCGCTGAGCTCGGCCCGCTCACCACCGATGAGGCACTCGGCGCCTTCCTGCTTGCCGATATCGATGTAGCTCAGGATCTTCTCCATCTGCTCACTGGAGGCCTGGGCACCCATCATCGTATCCATGGAGAGCGGGTTCTCCATCTTGATGGCTTCGACGCGCTTGAGGGCACGCTCCATGAAGCGGTCGTAGATGGACTCCTGGATCAGGGCACGGCTCGGGCAGGTGCAGACTTCACCTTGGTTGAGGGCGAACAGCACGAAGCCTTCGATGGCCTTGTCGAAGAAGGCGTCGTCTTCGCGCATGACGTCGGCGAAGAACACGTTCGGCGACTTGCCGCCCAGCTCCAGCGTCACCGGAATCAGGTTCTGCGCGGCGTACTGCATGATCAGACGGCCCGTGGTGGTCTCACCGGTGAAGGCGGCCTTGGCGATACGCGGGCTGGACGCCAGCGGCTTGCCGGCCTCGAGGCCGAAGCCATTGACGATATTGATCACGCCCGGCGGGACCAGATCACCGATCAAGTCCATGAAGTGCATGATGCTGGCCGGGGTCTGTTCGGCCGGCTTCATCACCACGCAGTTGCCGGCAGCCAGGGCCGGGGCCAGCTTCCACACCGCCATCAGCAGCGGGAAGTTCCAGGGGATGATCTGACCGACAACGCCCAGCGGCTCATGAAAATGGTAGGCGATGGTCTTTTCGTCGATAACGCTGATCGAGCCTTCCTGCGCGCGTACGGCGCCGGCGAAGTAACGGAAGTGGTCGATGGCCAGCGGCACGTCGGCGGCCGTGGACTCACGGATGGCCTTGCCGTTGTCCCAGGTTTCGGCCTGCGCCAGCGCTTCCAGATTCTCTTCCATGCGCTGGGCAACGGCGTTGAGAATGTTGGCGCGCTCGGCCGGGCTGGTGTTGGCCCAGCCGGCCTTGGCGGCGTGGGCGGCATCCAGGGCCTTTTCCACGTCATCGGCGTTGGAGCGCGCGATTTCGCAAATCTTGCCGCCGGTCAGCGGCGAGTGATTGTCAAAGTACTGGCCCGAAGCGGGCGGGACCCATTGGCCGCCGATGAAGTTGTCATAGCGGTCGCGAAAGGGCGTCTTGGCGGGTGTCGTTACTGCTTGCGGCTGGTTCATGCATGTCTCCTCTGCATTTGGTACGGGGAATCGCCCCCTCTTCAAAGCATCGGACGTGCCAGCCCTGACGCATGTCGCACAACAAGGCTCAGATCGTTGAATCTACGCGGGAAATGGCCCCGTGATCCCTTGCACCTCATCGGGGCGTTGCGTGCCGTTGATCGGCGGGCGGGCTGATGGACGTGACAGTGCGTTCGAGTGGCGTGACACTGCCATCGCTGCGCGCCCGCTAATCGCCGCGCTTGCCCCCACCCAGGGAGCCCTCGGCGATGGCGAGTACATCGATGGTCGCAGCCTTGGCAAGTTTCGGGTCTTCAAGCCGCCGGTTGACCTGACGCACGATATTGTCCGTCACCGCGAGCACCAGCGGGTTGACCTTGTCCAGGATCTTGGTCGGCAGCCGGCGCAATTCCCTGGGTAGACGGGTTTCCACGGTGACATTGCGGCTGCGGAGTTTGCGCGGTTCCAGCTTGATCGTCAGTGGCGCGAAGGTGCGCACATCGATTTCGATCCGGATCTCGACTTCCATCGGCAGCGCCACGGTCATGCTCATCACGCGCAGCTTCAGCGTCAGCAGCCCACCGACCAGCAGGGTGAAACCGACTTCGGCTTCGTCGCTGACCCGGCGCTCGATGTCCATTTCATTGGGTGCGAAGCGATAGGACGCCACCAGCAGGTCATTGGGCAGGGCATCGGCCGAACCCTCGATGGTGGCTTGCAGCGCTTCCTCCAGCTCGCCCTTGAGGCGGGGCACCGTCACCAGATAACGGATGAAGTGCTCGCCGAAGGTCTGGTAAGAGATTTCCTCTCCGGCGGCCGGCTCGTCGATCGATTCGATATCCAGGTGATCTTGGGGATCGTCGGTGCTCATGCCTGTTTCCGTGTTGTCTTTCTACTTGGTTGTACACCACCGGCGATGGCCTCGCTGCGCTCCCAGAGCCATTCACCCAGTGCCTCGTCCCGTGACGCCGGCGAGGAAAGCGCTTGCTTCCGCCGCACGAAGTAGCCGCCGCGCTGTTCCGCCTTGTCGTCTCCCAGTATCAACCAGCTTCCGGTATCGGCGCCACGCGCCGGAGAGATCAGGGCACGTCCGACGAAGGCGCGCGCCACCGCCGGTAGCTCACGCCAGATACCGGTCGCCACTGCACCGGGATGGAAGGCGTTCACGATCACTGGCTTGTCCTGCATGCGACGCGCCAGCGTGCGCGCATAGAGCAGGTTGGCGAGCTTGGCCTGACCGTAGGCCGTGGCCGCGCTGAAGTGACCGTCGGCATCGAAGAAGCGTGCCTCGTTCAGTCGGCCCAGCCAATGCGCCACCGAACTGGTGACCACCACGCGGGCTTCCGGCTGCTGCTCGATGCCGGGCAGCAGATGCTGCATCAGCCGGAAGTGACCAAAGTGCATGGTACCGATCATCGCCTCCAGTCCATTGTCCAGTGTGCGCAGCTTGGGCGTGAAGCTGCCGGCATTGAGGATGACGCGGGAGAGTGCGGGTAGCGTATCGCCTACGGTGTGCGCGAACGCGTCGATGGCTGCGAAGTTCCCGAGATCGAGCGTGAGCGCATGAACCTGGGCGCCGGGCACGCTGGCCCGCAGTTCCTCCGCGGCCCCCTCTGTCTTCAGGGGATCACGGCCGGTGATGGCCACTTCGTGGCCGCGGCGCAGACATTGCCGGGCCATCTCAAGCCCGATGCCACTGCTGCCGCCAGTGATGAGTATCTGAGCCATGCTTTTTACGGCCTTGCAATCGATGAAGGCAGCACGGTAGCAAAATCGAGCGGCACTCCGGGTCGGATGCCTCCATGTTGCAGCCTGCGTGCAGTCCTGGCAGCCGCGGCCGTAGGCTGCAGTTCCATCGATGTCTGGAGCGCAGGATGCATACGATTCATCGGAACGGGTGGCGCTGTCTGCTTGCAGCCGGTTGTCTCTGGGTCGGTGTTGCCCATGCCGGTGTGGACACCCAGGCCTATAGCGCCTACGCGGCCTACAAGTCCGGCAATTATGAGGAGGCGCGGCGCCTGTGGAGCGCCGCTGCCGAGCGCGGCAGTACCGATGCCATGATCAATCTCGCCAATCTGTACGTTCAAGGGCAGGGTGTTGCGCGCGATCTGGTGGCGGCCGCTGCCTGGTATCGGCGTGCCGCGGAAGCGGGCGACCCGGTCGCGCAGGTCCATCTCGGCGAAGCCTACGAGGCGGGGTCTGGAGTGGCGCGCGACAACCAAGCGGCTGCGCGCTGGTTCCGCGAGGCGGCCGCGCAGGGCGATGCCCAGGGGGCCTTCAACCTTGGCGTGATGCTGGCAACCGACTTTGGCGCCGGTCTGGAGCACAGCAGCCATGCGCAGCGCGTGGCCGCCCTGGAGTGGCTCGCGCAGGCGGCCGAAGCCGGCCACCGTGAGGCGCGGACGCTGCATCGCAGTTTGCAAAGCCTGATGGATGCGGACTCGCGCTAGGCGCCTTCCCTTGCGGTATTGACGCTTTCCTGGCCGGCAGCCGGCCAGGGACGGGGCGTGCACAGAGGACGGCGAGCGTGCGAGCGAGTTGCCGCGATTCCGGCTACATTGCGCGCTCGCAGGGATAAGCGGGTGCCGCATGCTTGAGACAGCTTGGGCGGAATTCCAGGCCAACCTTTGGTTCTACCTCTCGATGCCCTTCGTGGCGGGAGCCATCGGCTACGTCACCAACGTCATCGCCATCAAGATGATGTTCAACCCGATCGAGTTCATCGGTATCAAGGAACCGTGGCTCGGCTGGCAAGGCATCGTGCCGCGCAAGTGCGCCAAGATGGCGCGAATCGCCTGCGACACCATGGTGCCGCGACTGATCACTGAGAAGGAGATCTTCCAGCGACTGAATCCGACGGAAGTCGCCAAGATCATGGGGCCGCCCGATCCCGAACGTCTCCGCGCTCTGGTCGACGACATCATGAACGAGCACGACCCGGAGCTGTGGGCGGTGCTGCCGGAGCGGGTCAAGCGGATGGCCATCAACCGGGTGCGGGTGGACAACGAGGCCGTGGTGACCCGCATCCTGGACGGCATGGTCGAGGAAATCGACAAGGTCTTCGACCTCAAGGAGATGGTCGTCGAGGCCCTGATGCGGGACAAGGCACTGATCAACCGCATCTTTCTCGAAACAGGGCGTGCGGAGTTCCGCTTCATCGGGCATTCCGGCTTCTACTTCGGTTTCCTGTTCGGCCTCTTTCAGATGGTGGGCTGGGTCTTCTTCAAGACCGACTGGCAGTTGCCGGCCTTTGGTCTGATCGTGGGCTATCTGACGAATTTCCTCGCGCTGAAGATGATCTTCCGGCCTCAGCAACCCAAGAAGTTCGGCCCCTTGACCATCCAGGGTTTGTTCCACAAGCGGCAGAACGAGGTGGCGCGCGATTACTCCCGCCTGATCGCGGACGAGGTGGTGAATCCCTCCAACATCGCGGAAGCCGTACTGAAGGGGCCACGACGCGACTACGCCGCCAATATCGTGGCGCGTTTCATTCGCGACGAGGTCGATGGCCAGCTCGGCGTAGCCAAGCCCGCGGTGCGCGCCGCCATGGGACGTGGGCGCTTCGAAGCGGCGCAGGCGGCCGCCGCCAATTACACCATCCAGCGGCTGCCGGAGCTGATTGAGCCCATCGATGCCTACGCCAAGGAAGCGATGAACCTGGGCGAAACGCTGAGCAGCCGCCTGGCCTCGCTGCCGTCGGATGAGTTCGAGGGCATGCTGCGGCCGGCGTTCCAGGAGGACGAGTGGATTCTGATTGCCGTCGGGGCTGCGCTGGGCTTCCTGGTGGGTCTCGGCCAGCTCGTTGTCTTCAAGCTGGTCGCGGTCTGAGCATGTCGGCTAGGAAGACGAGGGTGGCTTCTCGTCGCGGCGGTGCTGTTCGTGCCGTCGGCGTGCCGTGGCTTCCTCGCTGTCGTCCTGCCGGCGCTGCGCGCCACTGCGCCCGTACCGCAGGCGGTTGGCTTCCGCGCGGCGCTCCTTTTCGGCGCGTGCCTTGCGCTTTCTCGCCTTGTTGAGGTTGATCGTCTCTGCCATGCCTGCTCGTCTCTGTCTGTGCTGCCCGCGGTATGCACGGAGCTTCGCATCACCCCCATTGCATCCTGCCGCTACTGTATGTCCATGACCATCTTCGAATCCATCATCCGCGGCGACATGCCCGCCAGCTTCGTGCACGACGACGCCCAGTGCGTGGCCTTCATGGATATCCGACCGATCACGCGCGGTCATGTGCTGGTGGTGCCCCGACAGGCCGAGCAGACCTTGGCAGGACTCAGCACAGCCACGCGGCAACATCTGTGGGAACTGGCACACGCCATCGGATTGGCGCAGCAGCAGGCACTCGGCAGTCGGGCGCAGCATCTGCTGATCAATGACGGGCGCGCTGCCAGCCAGACCGTGCCGCATGTGCATATCCACGTCATTCCGCGCTATGGGCGCGACAATCTCTACACGCTGGGTCGCATCGGCTGGCACATCACCACGCTGGCGCTGCCGTACCGCGAGCGCGCGTCGCAGCGGCGCAAGCTGGATGCGCTGGCCGCGGAGATTGCCGGCGCACTGGACGCGCCACAGCCGGTGCCCGAGTCCGCCTAGGGGTCGGGCACGTAGATCGTGCCTTCTAGAAAGGTGACCGCGGTCCCGCCGAGCTGCACGCGCGTGTCACCGACCCGGCACTGCACCCGCCCGCCGCGCTGCGAGCGTTGCTCGCCCAGCAGCTTGTCCTTGCCGAGGCGTTCCCGCCAGTATGGTCCCAGGGTGCAATGCGCCGATCCGGTCACCGGGTCCTCGGCGATGCCGTAGCGCGGGGCAAAGAAACGACTGACGAAATCGACCGGCGCCTCGCCGGGTGCGGTAACGATCACGCCGCGCAGATCGAGTTGCTGCAGCAGGCTGAGATCCGGCGACAGGGCATCGACTGCCGCAGCGTTGTCGAGCACCACCATCCAGTCACTGGCCGCCAGCACGGCGTGGGGCTCCTGTCCGATGGCCTGCAGCAACGCCACCGGGGCGACAGCGGGCGTGGCGGGCTGCGCCGGAAAATCCATCCATAGCCGTTCTTGCTCGCGTTGCACGTGCAGCACGCCGCTGCGCGTTCGAAAGCGCAGTCGCTGCGATGTGCAACCCAGATGCGTGAACAGCACGTGTGCCGTGGCCAGGGTGGCGTGGCCGCAGAGGTCGACCTCGTGCGTCGGCGTGAACCAGCGCAGACCGTAGTCGTCACCCTCGGGTACGAAGAAGGCGGTCTCGGAAAGCTGGTTCTCGTGGGCAATGGCCTGCAGCAGGGCATCGTTGGGCCAGTCGGGCATCGGCACCACGGCTGCCGGGTTGCCTGCAAAGACCCGCTCGGCAAAGGCGTCGACCTGGAATTGCGTGTATTGCATGGCATGGGCCGCCTTCGACAGGCGACAGCGTCACTTGAGATGACGACAGCCTAGAGGCAGCCTTGAGGAACGTCTACATGAGGAACTGCGTATGCGACGCGTCTCTGGCATAGCGGCGGTGGCCTTCGCCGCCGGCGTCATTCTTGCCGCCTGCGGTGGTGGTCAAGAGTCGTGGCAGAGCACCACGGTCACGGCGACGGCCTACAACACCACCGAGGCACAGACCAAAAAGGGCAATGTCGGACTGGCTGCCTGGGGCGACCAGCTTGTCCCCGGCATGCGGGCCATTGCCGTTTCGCGCGATTTGATTGAGAAAGGTCTGCGTCACAACACCGAAGTGAAGATCGAAGGCCTGCCCGGCACCTGGATCGTGCGCGACAAGATGAACAAGCGCTGGCAGAACAAGATCGACATCTTCATGGGCCTCGACGAAGCAGCCGCCCGTGAATGGGGCAAGCGGCAGGTCACCATTCGCTGGAAACCAGTGGAGTAACCGCAGGCGCTGCTTGCCCGATGCCACGCTGACTGCGACACGTTGCTGCAAGTCAGCGTGGCAGTGGCCTCATGGCGTGCGAATGACCAGATTGCGAATCTCGGTCATGTCCTCCATCGCAAAACGCACCCCTTCGCGTCCAATGCCGCTGTCCTTGATGCCGCCGTAGGGCATGTTGTCGGCGCGCCAGGAGGGCACGTCGCCGATGACCACGCCGCCCACCTCCAGGCGATCCCAGGCTTCAAGCATGCAGTAGAGGTCGCGCGTGAAGATGCCGGCCTGCAGCCCGAAGACGCTGTCGTTGACTTCCTCCAACGCCGCACTGAAGTCGTCGAAACGGCTCAGCACCGCGACCGGGCCAAAGGCTTCCTCGACGCAGATCGGCTGATCGCGTGGCACGTCCTCCAGCAGGGTGGCGGAAAGCATGGCGCCATCGCGCACGCCGCCACACAGCTTGCGTCCGCCGGCATCCACGGCCTGGGTGATCCAGTCTTCCAGGCGCTCGGCCTCCTTCGCGGAGATCAAGGGGCCGACGAAGGTGTTTTCGTCGCTGGGGTCTCCCGCCACCAGTTGTTCGGTGGCTGCCACCAGCTTGTCGCGGAAGCGAACGTAGACGTCGCTGTGCACGATAATGCGCTGTACGCCAATGCAACTCTGGCCGGATTGATAGAAGGCGCCGAAGACGATGCGCGCCACGGCGTCGTCGAGATCGGCATCCCGGTGCACCACCACGGCGGCATTGCCGCCCAGCTCGAGCACCACCTTCTTCTTGCCGGCGCGGGCCTTGAGGTCCCAGCCCACTTCGGGGGAGCCGGTAAAGGACAGCAGCTTCAGGCGCTCGTCGGTGGTGAACAGCTCGGCGCCGTCGCGCCGACAGGGCAGCACCGAGAATGCTCCGGCAGGCAGGTCGGTTTCCGCCAGGGTCTCGGCGATGATCAGGGCGCCGATGGGCGTCAGGCTGGCCGGCTTGAGCACGAAGGGACAGCCGGCGGCAATCGCCGGGGCCACCTTGTGCGCCGCCAGGTTGAGGGGGAAATTGAAGGGCGAGATGAAGGAGCAGGCGCCGATCGGAACGCGCTTGTACTGGCCGCGATAGCCCTTGCTGCGCGGGCCCGTCTCCAGATTCATCACGGTGCCTTCCATGCGCACGGCTTCTTCGGCTGCCATACGGAAGGTGTCGATCAGGCGCGTCACCTCGCCGCGGCTGTCCTTGATCGGCTTGCCGGCTTCGACGCACAGCGCCTGGGCCAGCTCCTCGGCGCGTTCGGTGAAGCGTTGCACGCAATGCTGCAACACTTTCTGTCGCTCGAAAGGCGGCAGGGTGCGCATATCGTCCGTGGCGGCGTCGGCGGCGGCGATGGCGCGGTCAATGGTGGAAGCATCGGCCAGCGCGACACGGGTGGCCACCGTGCCATGGTACTTGTCGAAGACCTCGAGATCGGCGTTCGGTTGTTCGGGACGGTTGGCGACGTAGAAGGGGTACTGCTTTGCCAGCATGGGGGTCTCCTTGGTCCGAAAAGAAGGGCGCGGATCAGCCTTGCGCGGCTTGCAAAGCGCGACTGCGTTCGGGAATCTCCCGATTCAGTACGCGGTCGTTGTCACTGTAATCAACGGGTACGTCCACCAGATGGACGCCGCCGCTGGCCAGGCACTGCTTGAGCAGCGGTACCAGTTGTTCGGTGGCAGAGAGACGGTGGCCATGGGCGCCGTAGCTCTGGGCGTAGGCCACGAAGTCGGGATTGCCGAAATCCAGGCCGAAGTCGGTTAGCCCCATGTGCTGCTGCTTCCACTTGATCATGCCGTAGGCCGAATCGTTGAGGATGACGACGACAAGGTCGAGGCCGAGGCGCACCGCCGTCTCCAGCTCCTGCGAGTTCATCATAAAACCGCCGTCGCCACAGATCGCCATGACGGGCTTGTCCGGGTGCACCAGCTTCGCGGCCATGGCCGAGGGCAGGCCCGCACCCATGCTGGCCAGGGCATTGTCGAGCAGCACGCTGTTGGGCACAGCCGCGTTGTAGTTGCGCGCGAACCAGATCTTGTAGACGCCGTTGTCGAGGGCGATGACGCTGTCGCTGGGCATGACCCTTCGGATGTCTGCCACCAGGCGCGCCGGTGTGACCGGGAAGCGGGCGTCGAAAATGCCTTCTTCCTGATGCGCGTGCATGGCGGCGCAGACGCTGTGCATGAAGTCGAAGTCCCAATTTGGCTGGCGGGACAGCGCCTCGTTCATCTGCCACATGGCGTTGGCGATGTCGCCCACCACTTCCACCTGCGGGAAATAGACCGGGTCCACCTCGGCCGAGGCGTAATTGATGTGGATGACCTTGCGCGCGCCGGTCTTCATCACGAAGGGCGGTTTCTCGACCACGTCATGGCCAACATTGACGATGCAGTCCGACTGCTCGATGGCGCGATGCGGAAAATCGCCATCGGAGACCGCCGCATTGCCCAGGCACAGAGGGTGATTCTCATCGACCACGCCCTTGCCCATCTGGGTGGTGATGAAGGGGATGCCCTGGCGGTCGACGAAGGCGCGCAGCATGCGTGCGCAGCGCTTGCGGTTGGCGCCGGCGCCAATGACCAGCAGCGGATGCCGGGCGGCGCTGAGCAGGGCGACTGCACGGCTGATGGCCTTGTGCTCGGCCACGGGGCGGCGTACTTCGCTGGCCGGAATCGGTTGCTCGTCGACATCCTCGGCGGCGATGTCCTCGGGCAGCTCCAGATGGGTGGCGCCAGGACGTTCCTCGTCCGCCTGCCGGAAGGCTTCACGTACCCGGGCTGGAATGCTCGGGCCGCTCACGATCTGACAGGTGGACTTGGTGATGGGGGTCATCATGTCCACCACGTCGATGATCTGGAACTGCCCCTGCTTGCTGCGCTTGATCGGTTTCTGGCCGGTGATCATCACCATGGGCATGGCGCCGAGCTGGGCGTAGGCAGCCGCGGTGACCAGATTGGTGGCGCCCGGGCCAAGGGTGGACAAGCAGACCCCGGCCTTGCCCGTCAGCCGGCCATAGGTGGCGGCCATGAAGCCGGCAGCCTGTTCGTGGCGGGTGAGGATCAACTTGATACGCGAATGCGCCAGTGATTCCAGCAGATCGAGGTTCTCCTCGCCCGGAATCCCGAAGACGAATTCGACCCCCTCCGTTTCCAGGCACCGCACCATCAGATCGGATGCTTTCACGTGACCCCCCCCTTGCTCGTCGACCCAGGCCATCATGCCCCAGTTTGTGCGCGCGGGGGGCGGTGATCCGTGCCGCGTTGGTGCGGGCACAGAGGATGGGGCGGTTTGCCAGCGGCTGTCGCCCCTACAATGCGGGTCATGCGCTATCGCCTGGGCATCGTGGGGCATCTTCTGCGGGGAGCCATCGCACTCCTGCTTCTGGTGCTCTGCGTGCACGACTGGCCCGCGGCGCGCGCGCACTGGAGCCTGCCGCAACTGCCGCCGCTGGACTACGTGACAGAGGCGCGTCACTTGCATGCTGCCGGCCAGGAGCAGGCGGCGCTGCTCGTCATCGAAGAAGGCCTACGCCAGCATGCAGCCGCCGATGCGGAGCGCGCCCGTCTGCTCGCACTGCGTGCCGCATTCCATCAGCAGGCGCGCGAAGCGTGGTACGCCCCGCTGCGCTCGGCCGCCATGGGGGCACTGACTGGCCGTGCCGATGACGCGCCTGGTCTGGTGGCAGCCATCGCTTCGGATCTCTTCGTCTTCGGCGATGTGCGCGACCTGGCCATTCAATCCGGACGCGGGCTGCGCGGCGAGGCGGTTGATCCCTTCATCGTCGGGCTATCCATGGCGGGGCTGGCGCTGACGGCACTGCCCGCGGCCGACGGCGGCACCGCCGTACTCAAGGCTGCACGCCGCAATCACGCGCTCAGTCCGGCGTTGTCCACCCATGTCGTGCGCCAGGCGAAGCAAGCGGTGCGTACGGGTGACAGTCGGGCCTTGCGCCGACTCATGAACGACGCCTCCACGCTGAGCGATGCGATGGGGGTCGCCCCGTCCCAACGCGTGCTGCGCCATGTGGTGCACCCGAAGCAACTGCACCACGCCGCGCAGTTTGCGCGCCAACCCGGGGGTGCCTATGCGCTGCATGCCGGCGGGGCGCCGCTGCTGCGCTGGCTACCAACGGCGGACGGCGCGGCCCGCGCCGCCGCATTGCGGGCTGCGCGCATGGGATCCGCGGGCCTGGATCATTTCCTGCGCCATGCCCGTGTGCTCAGTCGTGCACACCCGGCGCTTGGCTTCACTAAAGGCCTCTACAAGGGGCATGTTGCGGCACTGCTGCAGCAGTTCCTGCGCCAGTACGCCGCCTTCTTCGTCGCGCTGGCGGCTGCCTGGTTGTTGCTGGAGCTGGCCGGTCTCGGCCTGCGCCTGCGCGCGCGACACGCCGGTTGAGCCGCCCCGCCCGCAGCCGAGTGGCCGGCCGTGTGCAGGCATGGCAGAGCACGTTGCAGGGATGCGCAGTGCATGGCCGATGGATTGCTAGACTGCGGGCCGACGATCCACAGCCGGGGCCCACATGCATCTCTTGATTCGCCGACGTGATCTGGATTTCCTGCTCTATGAATGGCTCGACGTGGCCGCGCTCTGCAACCACGCGCGTTTTGCCCAGCACGACCGCACCACCTTCGATGCGGTCATCGACGCGGCCGAAACCCTGGCCGAAGAGGAATTTGCCAGCCACGCCGCCGAGCTGGATGCCAACGAACCCACCTTCGACGGGGAGCGCGTCCACCTCATCCCCGCCGTGAAGAAGGCGCTGGACGCCTACATCGAAGGCGGCTTTCTGGGGGCCCCCTTTGACGAGGCCGATGGAGGTCTGCAACTGCCCTATAGCGTCAGCCAGACGGTCAACGCGCTGTTCTCCGCAGCCAACATCGGCACGGCCGGCTACCCCTTCCTGACCGGTGCTGCCGCCAATCTGCTCAAGGTGGTCGGTTCCGAGGCGCAGCAGGCGCGCTACATGCGCCCGATGATCGCCGGCCGCTTCTTCGGCACCATGTGTCTGTCGGAGCCGCAGGCCGGCTCGTCGCTGGGTGATATCCGCACCCGCGCCATCCCGCAGGCCGATGGCAGCTACCGCATCAAGGGCAGCAAGATGTGGATCTCCGGCGGCGAGCACGACCTCGCCGAGAACATCGTGCACATGGTGCTGGCACGCATCGACGGCGCGCCGGCGGGAACGAAGGGCATCTCGCTCTTTGTCGTGCCGCGATCGCACGTCGGCGACGACGGCAGCGTGGGCGCGCGCAACGACGTGCGCTTGGTAGGCCTCAATCACAAGATGGGCTACCGCGGTACCGTGAATACGGTGCTGAGCTTTGGCGACAACGACGCCTGCGTCGGTCATCTGGTCGGCGAAGCCGGGCAGGGACTGGCCGGCATGTTCCACATGATGAATGAGGCGCGCATCGGGGTCGGCATGGGCGCGGCGGTCCTCGGTTATACCGGCTATCTGCACGCGCTGGACTATGCCCGCGGCCGACCACAGGGGCGCAAGGTGGGAAGTCCGCCCAGCGATCCGCCGGTGCCGATCATCGAACACACGGATGTGCGGCGCATGCTGCTCGCGCAGAAGGCCTATTGCGAAGGGGCCCTCGCGTTATGTCTCTACTGCGCCCGGCTGGTCGACCGGCAGGCCACCACCGACGATGCCGAGGACCGTGAGCAGCTCGGCCTGCTGCTCGACATTCTGACCCCCATCGCCAAGGCATGGCCCTCCGAATACGGGCTGGAGGCGAACAAGCTCGCCATCCAGGTGCTGGGCGGCTACGGCTATACCCGCGAATACCCGGTCGAACGCTTCTACCGCGACAACCGCCTGAATCCGATTCACGAAGGCACCAACGGCATCCAGGCCATCGATCTGCTGGGCCGCAAGGTGACCATGCGGCAGGGCGCCGCGCTCAAGCTGCTGTTACGCACCATAGGCGAGACCGCTGAGCGCGCCAGCACGCACCCGGTGCTGCAGGCCTATGCCAAGCAGCTCGCGGAGGCGATCGATACGGTCGCCGGCACCACGCGCAGCGTGATGGAACGCGTGGCCACGCCGGACGTCTATCTCGCCAATGCCAGCGCCTATCTCGACATGCTCGGTCACGTCGTGATCGCTTGGATCTGGCTGGAGCAGGTGCTGGTCGCTGACGAAGCCACCGCGGACGGCGACAGCGATCGCGCTTTCTATGCGGGCAAGCGTCAGGCGACGCAGTACTTTTTCCAGCGGGAGCTGCCCCAAATCGCGCACTGGGCACGCCTCGTCGCCGACGGCGAGGCCAGTGCGCTCGATATGCAGGACGCTTGGTTCTGATTCAGCGGCGTGGCACCGGCGCCACTACCACGGCAGCACGCTGCCGTCGGAGTGCCAGAACGTGCCCGTGTGCTCGAGCGTGAGTCCGTCCATCCGCTGGATGAGTCGTTCGGCGGCTTCCGGTGGATCAATATGACCGTTGCCGTTGGTCATCTCCGTGCGCACGAAGCCCGGGTGCAGGATAGCGACGGCAATGCCGCGCGGTGCGAGATCCACAGCCAGGGACTTGCCCGCTGCATTGAGGCCGGCCTTGCTGATTCGGTAGCCGTACTTCGCGCCCGAATCGTTGTCGGCGATCGAACCCATGCGGGAGGTCATGAGGCCGATCTTGCCGCCTTCGCGCATGCGTGGCAGTAGCGCGCAGACCACGCGAAGAGGGCCCAGGGTATTGATCTCGAACTGATCGCGGATGCGGTCGAAGTCCATGTCATCCAGGCTCTCGGACCGCATCACCCCCGCGTTCAGGTAGAGCGTGTCGATGGCCGTATCCACCAGCGCCGCGCGCAGGGCGGGCATGTGGTCGTCGCGCGAGACATCAATGCCTTCGATGACCGTCAGGTCCAGCGCCTTCAGCGCATCCGAGGCCGCGCGCACTACGGCGATCACGCGCTCGCCGCGTTGCTGCCACTGACGGGCCAGTTCCAATCCGATGCCGCGGTTGGCGCCGGTGATCACGATGGTCTGCTGCATGAAGGACTCCGCGGAAAAAAGGAAGCGGCACGCTAGTTGCCGTGACCGCTCATGTGCAAGTGCGCTGTCCAAGGTGTCCGCTTGGCGTGCTTGACCGGTCGCAGCATAGGGTGTCGCGAGGCGCTTAGCGGCACACCCGGTCAGGCACGCTGGGGCATGCACGCTGGTAAAGCCAGCCCTGGGCGAGTGCCTCGATGCCGAGCGATTCGCTGGGAAATGCGGCGCGCAGGTGGTCGACGAGATCTTGCATGCGCGCCTCCGTCCCGAAGCGTTCCCGATAGAAGCGGGCCAGGGCGTCATCGACGGCATTGGCGCCGACCCGCTCGGCGACCTGCCTGAGAAACTGGGCCCCCTTCATGTAGGGCACGTCGGACCACAGGGGGTGGTCACGCAACCGGATAGCGTTGCAATCGCTTGGGCGCGCCACCGTGTTGACGCGCTCGTCGGTACAGACTCGCTGCAGGCGGCACTCATATTCTGGCCACAGATCAATGCCTTGCTGGTCGAGCGCGCGGGCTGCCAGATAACTGGCGGTGCCTTCGGACAGCGCGAAATCCTCCCAGCACGCCATGCGTACACCATTGCCGAACCAGCCATGCGCCGCCTCGTGCGCGTGGATCTCGGGGCTTCCCATTGCCTCGGAGGCCACATGCCAGAAAGGGTGATGCTCCATTCCGCCAAAGCGCCCCGGCCCCCAGCGGACCGACACCGAGCCGACAACATCGCCAAAAGCGTAGGGCCCGTAGGTCTGTTCGAAGAAATCCATGGACTGCGCGAGGTATTGGGTACCGTCGACGGCGTGCTCGGCCTCACCGGGCAGGTGCCAGAGCTTCACCTCGGTACCGTCGCGGGTCGTGCCCAATGAGAGCACGCGGTAGTCCCCGAGGGCCACGGCTGGCATGTAGGCGGGGGCTGCGGCGGGAATGCGCTGCGGGTAGACGGCGGTGTTTCCCTCAGGCACACCCGACACCGTCAGGCGATAGCGCTGGCCTGCGGCCGGCTCGTCCCGGCACGGGAAGAGATTGCCGCAGAAGTCCGGCCACAGGAAGGAGACACCGGGCTCGGGCATCCAGCCATTGAAGTCGTCCTGCGCTGCGAAGCGATAGTCGATGACGATATCGAGCGGTCCGTCGCTGGATGGCAGGCCAATGTCGAGCTGGCCGTCCTGCTGGCGAAAGCGCAGCGTTCCGAGCGCGCTGGTCACCGAATGAATCTCCAATGCGCCGACGTCAAAGCTGACGCCCGGCTGTTGCGATGCCGCGATCGACACCACGGCCTCGCCGCGCTGCGCTGCCAGGTCGAGACGCAGTGATGTCTCCACCAGCGCGCGCGCACGGTTTTCGACCGGTGCCGGTGGCTCCAAGGGCGCGGAAGGCGCGTCGGGTGATGGTGACGCGGAGCGGCCATCGCCAACGCCGTCACAGGCCACCAGCAGCATCGGTATTGCAGCGACGGCTGCGCGGAGGGTCCTGCTCGGCCACCGCGGCCCCTCCGCCATCCATGCCTGCATCGTCATTGTCCCTGCCTGCCATCGCTGATTGGCCCGGTATAGGTCATGCACCGAGGTGCGCGCAAGCAGGCACACAGCGCACAAGCGAGACCAGGTCGAGATTGCCCGCCCCTGGTGCGGGGAAGTCTGACCGTGCGCGCAGGATGTGGTTGGAGGAGCTACTTCACCATCCGCGATCGCAGCATGCGGGCGGCGAGCGGGAACAGCAGGCCGGTGAAGGCGACGAGATAGAGCGCACTCAGCGCATGGCTGACATCCAGGCTGCTTTCGGCGATGCCGCGGGCGAGATGCACCCCGGGCGTCAAGGGTGCGATCCAGGCGAGTGGTTCAATCCAGTCAGGCAGCACCGCGATCGGAAAGAAGGAGCCGCTGAAGAAGAACAGCGGTGTGGCCAGAACGGTGAACACCAGGGTCAGCGCGGACATGCTGGGCGAGGCCGAGGCCGAGCACAGTCCGACCACACCGAATTGCACCCCGACCAGGAACGAGACCAGCAGGGTGACGGGCAGGGCCGCCAGCGGGAACCACCCCAGCAGGATCGCGAGTGCGCCGATGGCCAGGGTCGAAATCACGCCGCGTATCCCGCCCCACAAGGCCTCACCGGCGGCCAGCTCGGCGACGGTGACCGGGGCGGTGAGCTGTGTCTCCAGTGCGCCTTGCTGGATGCGGTTGAACACGCCCCACGCGGAATCGAAGAGGGCATGAAACATCACCATGCCGATGATGATGCCGGGGGTGACGAAGTGCGAGTAGGGACCATGTCCCGGAATCTCCACGACCAGCTGGCCGACGCCGGAACCCATCGCCACCAGCACGAAGGCAGGTTCGATCAGAAACCAGGTCAGCCCCACTTTCCAGGTGCGCAGCTGGGCGACGCGGTGGCGCTCCACCACGCCGGCGACGCTGCGCAGTCGAAAGTCAGTCATCGACCAGCTCCTTGCCGGTGAGCGTCAGAAACACGTCTTCCAGATTGGCGGGCCGGTGGTGTACCTGCACGCCTGCCAGTGCTGCCACCCGACTGAGATCCGCGCCCTCGTCAGGCAGGCTGAAGACCGCGCCCATCTCGCGCCATGGCACTGCGGCGGCGCTCAGCGCCGCACGCACGGCGCCGCGCTGGGCGTCGTCGCAGCGAATCTCGACGGCACCCCGGCCGGCGTGCGCGGCGATCAGTTCTCGCGGCGGCCCCAGCGCCAGGATGCGGCCCTTGTCCATGATGGCCACGCGGTCACACAGCACGGAGGCTTCCTCCATGTAGTGCGTCGACATGAGCACGGTGACGCCACCCGCCTTGAGTTCGGCGAGGTTCTCCCAGACCCGCGCCCGGCTATGCGGGTCCAGGCCCGTGCTGGGTTCATCGAGGATGATGATGCGCGGTCGCGTCATCCAGGCGCGCGCGATCGCCAGGCGGCGCTTCATGCCGCCCGAGAGCGCGTCCACCTCGTCATTCGCCCGGCCTTGCAGGCCAAAGAAGGCGAGCACCTCGTCGGCGCGCGCGGCCGAGGCCCGGCGCGACAGGCCGCACAGATAGCCGTAGACCGTCAGGTTCTCGCGCACGCTGATCTCCACATCCAGGCCATCCTGCTGCGTGACCACGCCCAGCAATCGGCGGATTTCGCGGCCCTGGGTTCTGGCGTCCAGCCCGGCAAGCTGTACCGAACCGGCATCCGCCGGCGATAGGCCGGCGAGGATGCGCATGGTGGTGGTCTTGCCGGCGCCGTTGGGGCCAAGCAGACCCAGGGTCTCCCGCGGATCGACAGAGAAACTGATCGCATCCACCGCCGTGGCGCTCCCGAATCGCTTCACCAGTGTGTCGACAATGATCTCTGAGGGCATGCGCGAGCCGCTAAGCAGGGTGTGGGTGGGCGCCATGGTAGTGCCCCCCGGCGTCCGTGGTATGGACGAAGCCGCAGCATGGTGGGCGTTGAGGCGTCTGCGGCTGCCGTGCGCAATGTCACGCCGCTGTCGTTGATTGCGGCCCGACGGCAGTCAATACTCGCTGTGGGCAGGGTGCCCGGCAATGGAGGGGCAGGCAATGACGGGACGGGAAGTCGCAGAGGCGCTGGTCGAATGCTGTCGGTCGGGTGAGACCGACAAGGGGTTGGAGACGCTCTACGCCGAGGACGCGGTGTCGGTGGAGGCGATGCAGGGCCCGGGGATGGATAGTCGCGAAACCAAGGGTCGCGCGGGCATCAAGGGCAAGCACGACTGGTGGTACAGCACCATGGAGGAGAACGACAGCACCATCGATGGCCCCTACATGCACGGGGACGATCGCTTTGCCGTGATCTTCGAGATGGACGTCACCGACAGGGCATCGGGAGAGCGCACCCAGATGAAGGAAGTGGGTGTCTACACCGTCGCCGACGGCAAGATCGTGCGCGAGGAATTTTTCTACACGATGTGAGCCGTCTTCCGGTGCGCCCGGTGTCGGTCGAAGCGCAACAGGGCTGGCACACCGGGCGGCTGCTTTGTAGGCTGAAGCGTTGGTTTACCAGGGAGCTTTTCATGCGTAGCAGTCTTTCTGCACTCACGGCGGGTGCACTACTCGCCTTCGCCGTCGCTGTACCAGCTCAGGCCCAGAAGGCCGAGCTGACCGTATCCAGCACGACGTGGTCGGCCGGTGAGTCCGTGCCGATGCGCTCGGTCTATGACGGTTTTGGCTGCACGGGCGGGAACCGCTCGCCGCAGGTGTCATGGTCCCAGTTGCCGGAGGGCACGCAGAGCCTTGCCGTAACCATCTATGACCCGGATGCGCCCACCGGCAGCGGCTGGTGGCATTGGATTGCCTACAACATTCCCGCCGACACGACGGCTCTTGAAGAAGGCGCTGGCACCGCGGACGGCGATGCCCTGCCCGAGGGCGCCTTGCAGGCGCGCAACGACTTCGGTGCGCACGCCTATGGCGGTCCATGTCCGCCTGAAGGGGACGATCCGCACCGCTATCAGGTGCGCGTCTTCGCGCTGCCCATGGAAAGCCTGCCGGTGCCGGAAGACGCCAGCGCCGCGCTGATCGGCTTCCAGCTCAACGCCAATGCCTTGGCCGTGGGCACCCTCGAGGCGACCTTCGGCCGCTAATCGGGAGGCGGTGCCAGGTGCCGCCTTTGCCGTAGCGCGTGGTCCGGCATAGCATCCTGCCGAAAAGGTGAGGAGGAGACCGCCATGCGCTATGGCATTGCTGCTCGCTTGGCCCTTGTCGCCCTGTTGGGCGTGGGCCAGGGCCACGCCCAGTCAGTGCCCTATGTGCCGCTGACGGATGTGTTGCCGCCGCTGTACCAGGACGCGCCGGCTGAAGACCGGACCGCGCGCTGCGGCGTGGACGGCTTGCATTGCGTGCGATTCGTCGAGGCGCAGCTCGCTGAGTGGGAGGCCTTCTTCGGCTGCGATCACCGCGCTGTCTTTCCCACCGTCTACCGGCTGCTGACGCGGGAAGCGCGCCTCCAGCTCGAGAAGGATCCGGGATTCTTCGACGACCCGGCCGGCTTCGGCTTCGAAGCGCTCGCCTTCTATGAACTCTACGAGCAGATGATCACGGACCATCTCGCCGGTCGACCGATCCCGCCCGCCTGGGAGACGGCGATGGCAGCCGCGCAGGAAGGCGACTGGACCGCCCTGCACGACATGCTGCTGGCCATCAACGCGCACGTGCAGCGCGACATGCCCTTCGCGCTGGCGGTAGTCGGGTTGACGTTGCCGGACGGCGCCAGCCGCAAACCGGATCACGATCGCTTCAACCAAACCTTGAATGCGGCCTACACGCCCATCGTCAACGAGATTCAGCGTCGCTACGACCCTTTTCTGCAGGACCTGATGGGTGAGGGCCTGCTGCTCGACAATCTCGCCGCCCAGCAACTGGTGGCGCTGTGGCGCGAAGGGGTCTGGCGCAACGCCGAGCGACTCGTCCGCCATGCCGATAGTGGGCTGGCGCCGCTGACCGCGGACAGCATTGAATGGCAGGCCGAGCTGACGGCCGAGGTGCTCGCCACGGGTGCGATCCCCGGGCGGCGTGCATTGCGCCGCGCGCATTGTGAACGCGTCCTCGCCGAGGATCGCGCGGCGGGCGAAGGCAGTGCAGTGTCGAATGACACCGCGACCACCGCCGGCGGCGGTGCGCCATCGCGGTGGTGGGCATTGGCTGCAGTGCTCGGGCTATGGCAGCGCCGACGCCGCGTGTGCGTTTAGGTGTCGGAGGGCTGCGGATCGGCGATGAAGCCGAGCGTGGCGGGTGCCTGCGCGGCATCGAGGCGGTTCAAGGCCAGGCTGTGCCCGTTGCCCCATGACAGCCACAACCCGGTCGGGCTGCCGCTGGGCTGGGCGAGGGCCTGCGCCAACTGCACCTCATCGACCGGGTTGTCCTCGCCGATCAGCCGGTCGAGCAGCCAATCGCCCTCGGTATCGGCGAGCAGGGCCGGGCCGTGCTCGGTGCTCAGCAGCAGGCTGCCATCCTCGTCCAGCCAGGCGGCGGAAGGTGCCTGCACCTGCGCACCGGTGTGGGTCAGCAGGGCGCCGTCGGCGCCCACCGTCAGAATCAGGGGCGCGTAGGCAAGGCGGACATAGCCGCGCTGCGGGCCGTTCTGGAAGTACCAGGCACCGTCCGCATCCGGGAGGTAGTTGGCGTTGATGGTGTCGATGATCTGCGGGCGCGTGATGCGTTCTCCGCGCACATGCCAGTTGCCGCGGCGGTCGAGAAACAACCATCCGTACAGCGCGGGGACATTGGGCCAGCGCGCCATGGCGCGCAGCATGCGGTCTTCCATGAACTCTCCATGCGGGTGTCGGCGGCCATCATGCCGCCGATGACGCGGATCGGGTCAAGCGGTCGCCGGCATTGCCTCACTGCGGTGCCACACCGCCAGCAGCGATAATGAGGCATGAGCCAGACCCCCATACGCGCGGCGTCCCCGCATGCCCGCCGGTATTACATGGGCGGACTCGCGCTGGCAGTACTGGGCGCGGTGTTCTTCTCCGCCAAGGCCATCGTGGCCAAGCTGCTCTACCGCGAGGGCATCGACGCGGTGACCCTGCTCGCATTGCGCATGCTGCTGTCGGTGCCCTTCTTCCTGCTGATTGCCGCCTGGACCTGGGCGCAGCGGCCACGGCCTTCCTGGCGCGATGCGCTGCACGTCATGGCGCTGGGTCTGCTGGGCTACTACGCCGCCAGCATTCTCGATTTTCTCGGCTTGCAGTACATCACCGCCGGCCTGGAACGTCTGATCCTCTTCCTGACACCCACCTTCGTACTGCTGCTGGGCATGCTGTTCTTCCAGCGCCAGGTGACGCGACTGCAGTGGTGTTCGATGGCCTTCGCCTATGCCGGCATCGTGCTGGTGTTCTGGCACGACCTCTCCCTTGGCGGAGACAGCGTGGTACTCGGCGCGGGGTTGGTCTTCGGTGCGGCGGTCAGCTACGCGATCTATCTGCTGCTGTCTGGCGAACTGGTGGCGCGTGTCGGCACGCTGCGTCTGGTCTCGCTCGCTCTCATCGCCTGCTGCATCGCCAGTCTGCTTCAGTACGCGCTGCTGCGGCCCTTTCCGACCTTGTTCACACAGAGCGCGGCGGTCTGGCAGTTGTCGCTGGTCAATGCGACCGTATGCACGGTCCTCCCCGTGTTCCTGACCATGTTCGCGATCGCGCGCATCGGGGCCGGGCCGGCCGCACAGGCGGGGATGATGGGGCCGGTGTCAACCCTTGGCCTGGCGTGGTGGATTCTTGATGAGCCCTTCAGCGGCGTGCAGCTGGCCGGCACGGGGCTTGTGCTGGCCGGCATCCTGCTGCTCTCGCTCTATCGCGGCGGCGACTGAGCCGACGGGGCTAGGCTGTCACCATCAGATCGGCACGCGCCACCAGCTGGCCATCGGCTGTGCGCAGTTCGACCCGCCAATGGCCGACGGCGTCGGCGGGGAAGCGTTGCTTGCGCGAATAGGTGCGAAAACCGGCCTCGCGCCCGCCTTCGATGGTGGTGGGAATCCGGTCCACCAACTGGCCGTTGCGATGCCATTCGAAGACCAGGGTCTGGCGCAGGCCAAGCGGTGCGCGCACCGATGCGAATGCATGCATGCCCGCGGCCCTGAGCTGATCCGCCGTGATGCGCTGCACCGCAGGGCCGGGCACCAGCGACGCGCTCACCGCTTCGGTCAATCGCATCTGCTGACTCTGAATGCCGACCGGAGGAATTCCGGTGCGCAGCAGCCAGCCCAGGCCGAGCAGCGCTGCCAGCACCAGGGTGGCCATCGTCCAGCGCCGCGGCGGCAGATGACGCAGGGCCTGGACCAGGGCGGGCAGCAGGCCAAGCAGCATCAGACCAGCGGCCATGCGCAGTGCTTGCTGGGTATCCCAGTGCAGCGCCAGCGGCACGACCACCAGCGCGGCGACGAAGGCGCAGAAGGCCTGGAAGGCAAGCGCCCGCCAGGGCACGGAGCAGATGCGGTCCAGGTAGATCCGGTCGATGGTGGTCGCGAGGGCAGCCAGGATCACGAGCGTCAGAAAGACCGGCTGACCACTGCTCCAGTGGGTGGCTGCCCAGACAAAGGGCAGCGCGAAGAACAGGGTTTCCTGATGCAGAGACTGCGTGACCATGCGCAGCAGCGCCGGCGAGACGCGCCCATTGCTGAAGCGGTGCAGGAGCCCGGCGAGGAAGGGTTCCGCCAGAATCCAGCACCAGCTCGCCAGCACCATGAGCGCCACACCCTGCGCCAGCGCCGCGCTGCGCTCGACCAGCAGGTAGCTGGCACAGCCAGCCAGGAAACTGGCCGTGGGCATCAGCACATGGCGCCGGCGCAGCACCCAGCGCGCAGCACGACCGAGGCCATCGCGGCGGCGCCAGGGCTTGCGTTGATGCGAGGGAATGGTGGGCGTCTTCATGCGGTGCACAGCATGCGCACACCGCCTGAGCCCTGCGTGAATGTCAGCGCGGCTGGATGCGGATGGGTAGTCCGTCGCGGGGCTTGGCGATGGGGGCGAGCTGGTAGGGCATGGTGTAGCCCTGGCTGACCGACCATTGCATCTGGCGCAGCATGACGTGCATCACGGCCTTCACCTGCATTTCGGCGAAGTGCAGGCCCAGACACATGTGCGCGCCGCCGCCGAAGGGTACCCAGGCGAAAGGGTGACGGCGATGCTCGGCGCGCTCCGTACTGAATCGCTCGGGGTCGAAGGCGTCCGGCTCAGTCCACCACTGCGGATCGCGATGGGTATACACCGGGAAGATGGCGGCCGAGGTGCCCGCCGGCAGCTCGATGCCATCAATGGAAAAGGGCCGGGTTGCCTGTCGCACCATGGTGGTCAGCGGTGGATACAGACGGAGGGCCTCGCGCAGCACCTGGTTGGTCAGTTCTGCGGCTTCCACCTGCTCGGGCGCCAGATGCGCGCCGCCGATGTGCTCGACATCGGCGCGCAATCGCTGCTGCCAGTGCGGATGCGCGGCAAGGGCGTAGACGATGGTGGTCAGTGCGCTGGTGGTGGTGTCATGCGCCGCCATCATCAGGAAGATCATGTGGTTGACCACATCTTCGTCGCTGTAATGCGCACCCTGTTCGTCACGGGCGTGGCACAGCTGGCTGAGAAGGTCATTGGCCGTGCCGCGGCGGTGCTCGGGAATGCGCGCGGCGATGAAGTCCTCGAGAAAACGGCGGCCGCGCAGGCCGCGGGCATATTTGCGTCCTGCCAGTGGGATGGGCGCGCGTACCACGGCCGTAGAGGCTTCCACCACATCGGTAAAGGCGGTATTGACGGCATCGATTTCCGATTGCAGTTCGAGACCGAGAAAGCAGTCGGCGGCAATGCCCAGCGTCAGCTTCTTCACTGCCGGATAGAAGTGGATGCGCGACTGGCCGGACCAGGTGTGGACGGCCTGCTGGATGTGCGGCTGCATGCGCCGCAGGTAACCATCGAGTGCTTCCTTGCGAAAGGCGGGCTGCATCAGCCGGCGGTGGTGCTTGTGATCGGCACCGTCGCGCAGCATCAGCCCGTGCGGAAACAGGTCGCCGAGAATCGGTGTCCAGCCGTCGTGCGCCGAGAAGATGCCCTCCCGGTCGCGCAGCAGCAGCGCATTGGCGTCCGCGCTGAGCAGGCAGGCGCGTTCGCAGAACAGGAAGTTCACCCGGGAGACACTGCCGAAGCGTCGTTGCTGGCTGCGCGTGAAGGCCAGCGGATCGCGCAGGAATTCCAATGTCTGTCCGATGACGGGCAGGCCCGACGTGCCTGGCACATGCCGCAGATCGCGCCGTGTGGCACTGGGCGGTACCTCGGCGTCGCAGTAGCGCGGGACCGCGCTGTTGTCGGGCATGGCTGTCTCCTGCTGTGTCGTTTCCCACGAGTGTGCCGGACGCTGGACGATCGTTCAATTGCGTGCCGAAGGGCTGCACCCGGAGCGTTCCGGAGCCCAAGCAGGGCCCTGCCCAGCGCGGATGGCTGCCATACCGGAGCAGCCCCCGTGAGCGGTAGGATGTCGCCAGAGGGACGACCGCGGTCGGCCGATGCGGTCAGGGGAGAAGCGTGCGGAAGGAAGGCGGACACAAGGGTGGAAAGACTGCAGGGCAGCGGGTGCGATGAAACGCGGCCCGGCATGGCTGCAGCAGGAATTGCCGCAGATGCAGGCGGAAGGCGTCATTGACGCGGAGGTCGCCGAGCGTCTGCGTGCCTACTGTGCCGCGCACAGCCCGTCGCCCCGGCGCTGGATCTGGCCTTTGCTCGGTGCCTTGGGCGCGCTGCTGGTCGGCTTTGGTGTGGTGCTGCTGCTCGCCCACAACTGGGATGGATTGTCCCGCGGCATGCGCATTCTGATCGCCTTTACCCCACTGGCGGTGGGCCAGGTGGCCTGCGTCTGGGCGCTGGTGCGCGCGCCTTTTGCCGAGCCGTGGCGAGAGGCTGCAGGCGCCTTTACCGCCTTGGCCTTTGCGGCGGCGTTGGCTCTTGTGGGGCAGATCTATCACCTGGGCGGTGAGCTGGACCGCTATCTGTTGAGCTGTGCACTGGTCGCCATTCCTCTGGCCTATGTGCTGCGTGCGTTCTCCGTCCTGTTGCTGAGCGCGGCGGCTTTGCTGGGGTGGACGGTGGCCGCGGAAGGCGTCGCCCCCCTGGCAGTGGTGGCTGCCTTCATCAGTCTGCTGCCGCTGATCGCTTTCCGCTTCCAGGCTGGCCAGCGACGGGCGGCCGCGCTGACGCTTTCGCTGTGGGTGCCAACAGCGATCGCGGCCGTGGGCATCAGCCTGGCTGGGCTCGCCGGGCGGGAGGCGGCCTTGCTATGGCTGGTATTGGGTGTCGGGATCGTCTGGTTGGCGCGTGATGCCGAGGGCCGCGCGCCGCTGGCGCCGCTGCGTAGCCTCGCGCAGGCCGGGCTCATCGTGATGGCGGCGGCCGCCACCTTCGAGGACTTCTGGCAAGGCCGCAGCGGTGGCCTGAATGCCCTTGAGTCTCCCGCTGCCACAGGGTTGTTGCTGATGGCAGCGCTGGCTTTTGGCGCGTTGCTGGTGCGCGCCGTCCGGGCGCTGCATCTTCTGTTGGCCGCAGGTGCGGTGCCCGTCATCTTTGTTGGCATGGCCTTGCTGTTGCCTGCTTCGGCTATGCCGGCGTTGGTCGCCATGTCGCTGGCCAATGCCTATGTGCTGGGCATGGGGGTGACCCTGTTGCATTTCGGCCTGCGCCTCGGGCAGCTTGGCATGGCGCATGCGGGTCTGGTCACGGTCGCGCTGCTGGTGCTGGTGCGCTTCCTGGATGCCGATCTGCCCTTCTCGTTGCGCGGGTTGGCCTTTGTCGTCACCGGTATCGGCTTCATCGGAGCCAGTCTCTGGCTGCGCCGTCGCGCGGTGCGGGCATGAAGCGCTACGCACCCCTTTTCGCCTTGCTGGCCGTGTTCGCGGTGCAGTGGGCGCTGCCAATCGGCCAGATTCAGCAGTATCAGCAGGTGGTCGATCACGGTACGGCCTATCGCTTTCGCACCGCACCCGTCGACCCGGTGGATCCCTTTCGTGGTCGCTACGTGACGCTGCAGTTCACCGCGGCAGAGATCACGGTTCCGGTCGGGGCAAGTTACCCATCCGATCAAGCGCTGTACGCGCCGATATCGGTGGAATCTGACGGCTTTGCGGTGCTGCAGCCGCCGCGTCGGCAACCACCGGCCGGGGACTATCTGCAGGTGCGTGTCGCGCACCGGGTGGACGATACCCGCCTGCGTGTGGCGCTGCCCTTTGACCGCTACTACCTCAACGAGCGACAGGCACCGGAAGCCGAGCGGCTGGCGCGTGAAGCCATGCGCGCCGATACCGCAAATACGCTGGCGCCATCCTGGGCCGTGGTGCGCGTGCTGCATGGGGAGGCGGTTCTGACCGAGCTGTTCATCGAAGGCGTACCGGTCGCTCAGCGCATTGCCGAGGCCCGGCAGCCGACCGAATCACAGCAGTAGCGCGCCGACGGTGGCACTGCCCAGGACGATGGCCCAGGCGGGTGTCCGGCCGTGCCACAGCAGGCCAAAGCCGAGCAGTGCCACGGCGCCGGTGATCGGCCCCTGAACGCCGGTCTGCAGGACCGGATTCCACCAAGCCGCCGCCAGCAGACCGACCACGCCGGCGCCGACGCCGGTCATGGCGCGGCGGGCGTGGTCACTCCGCCGCAGGCGGTGCCAAAGCGGCAAGACCCCCAACAGCAGCAAGGCCGAAGGCAAGAAGATGGCGACCAGCGCGACGAGCGCCGTAGTCAGCCCGCCGCCGTGCATGACCGCGCCCAGATAGGCAGCTACGCTGAACAAGGGGCCGGGGATGGCCTGCGCGGCGGCATAGCCGGCGAGAAAATCGCTGGCGCTCACCCAGCCCGGTTCAACAACGGCGCCGTGCAGGAGCGGCAACACCACATGCCCGCCTCCGAACACCAAGGAACCGGTGCGATAGAAGCGGTCGGCCACCGCCAGGCATTGCGCGTCCCAGAACATGGTCAGCCAGGGAAGGCCGAGGAGCAGCATCAGGAACAGGAGCAACCAGGTCAGCGGACGGGTGCTTGCCGCTTGCGGCGGCCCAAGCGCCGGCGTCTCGACCGCACCGCCGTGATCCAGCAGCGCCCAACCGGCTATCGCCGCGCCCACGATGACCGCGAGTTGCGCGATGAAGCCGCCGCTGAGCAGCATCAACAGGCAGGCGAAGGCGGCGAGCAGGGCGCAGAGCGGGGTCGGCAGCAGGGTGCGTGCCATGCCCAGCAGGGCGTGCGCTACCACCGCGACCACGGCCGCCTTGATGCCGATCAGCCAGCCGGCGGTGCCGCCTTCGGCGTAAGGCAGCGCCAGCCAGGCAAAGGCGAGCAGAGCAAGGACCGAGGGCAGGGTGAAGGCGCACCAAGCCGCGAGCATGCCGGGCGCGCCGGCACGGTGATGGCCAATGGCCATGGCAACCTGGCTGGACGCCGGTCCGGGAAGGAACTGGCATAGCGCCACCAGTTCCACGTACTGCGCTTCGCTGAGCCAGCGTCGCTGGACGACGAAGGCCTCGCGGAAATAGGCGAGATGCGCCACCGGCCCGCCAAAGGCGGTGAGACCCAGGCGCAGGAAGACGACAAAACTTTCTCGCCAGCTATGCATGACGGCATTGTGCCCGCTGGGCTGCCGGCCGAGTCGGTCGACTGGCCCGCTCCGGCAAAATGCCGATCCGGATGACGGCGTGGGAAACGGCCTGTCGCACATGCAACCATCCAGCCACCGTGTCCGGGCTTCCTCGCCAACGGGAATGGACACGATGACGGCGCGGTGGTGGGGGGCCGGGGAGACGCTGCCGACATTGATCCCTGGGCCGGCGTTCGACTGTCGGGTGATGGCGCAGCTATCGCCATCCGGTACCGATGCATTTACTCCCCGATGAGCTTCATCAGGACGCGCTTGCGGCGGCGCCCGTCGAATTCGCCGTAGAAGATCTGCTCCCAGGGGCCGATGTCGAGGTGCCCTTCGCTGATCGCGACGGTTACCTCGCGGCCGAAGATCTGCCGTTTGATATGGCTGTCGGCGTTGTCCTCGCCGGTGTCGTTGTGCCGCCAGCGATCGGTGGGGCCGTAAGGGACGAGCTGCTCCAGCCAGTGCTCGAAGTCAGCGTGCAATCCGCGCTCGTCGTCATTGATGAACACCGAAGCCGAGATGTGCATGGCATTGACCAGGCACAGGCCTTCGCGGATGCCGCTTGCAGCTACGGCCTGCTCGACCTGCGGCGTGATGTTAACGAAGGCGACCCGGCGGTCGGTGTTGAACCAGAGCTCTTCGCGGTGGTGGCGCATGTGGCCCTCCGCCTTGGGTGGCTGTGCAGCCTAACTTGGCCATGGTGGGCGTCAAAGCCGTGAATTCGGTAGGGTGTTCGTTCAGGGGTGTAGTCAAAGGGAGGCTGGCTTGGACAGCAAGCTGGCGGTACAAGGGGTCTACAAGATCTTCGGCGGCAACCCTCGGGAGGCACTCGAGCGCATCGAGCGCGGCGAAGACAAGGACACGATCTTTGCCGAAACCGGCCTGACGGTTGGCGTCGCGGATGCGACCTTCTCGGTGGAAGAGGGCGAAGTCTTCGTGGTGATGGGCCTATCGGGTTCCGGCAAGTCCACCATGGTGCGCATGCTCAACCGCCTGATCGAACCCAGCGCCGGCAGCATCACCCTCAATGGCCGCGACATCACACGCATGTCGCGCAAGGAACTGATCGCCGTGCGGCGGCATTCCATCAGCATGGTGTTTCAGGCCTTTGCGCTGATGCCGCACCAGACGGTGCTGCAGAACACTGCTTTTGGCTTGAATGTGGCGGGCATGAAGCGCGAGGAACGCGAGCGACGCGCGATGGAAGCCCTCGATGCGGTTGGCCTGAAAGCCAATGCGGAGAGCTACCCGGATGAACTCTCGGGCGGGATGAAGCAGCGCGTCGGCCTGGCCCGCGCCCTGGCCACGGACCCGGAGATCCTGCTCATGGATGAAGCCTTCTCGGCGCTGGATCCGTTGATCCGCACCGAGATGCAGGATGAATTGCTGCGCCTGCAGTCAGAGCAGGCGCGCACGGTGGTGTTCATTACGCACGACCTGGACGAAGCCATGCGGGTCGGAGATCGCATCGCGATCATGGAAGGCGGTCGTGTGGTGCAGATCGGGACGCCGGACGAGATCGTCCGCGCGCCAGCCAATGACTATGTACGTTCCTTCTTCCGTGGCGTGGATGTCAGCCGTGTCTTCACCGCCGGCGACGTCGCGCGCCGCGATCAGTTGACCGTGGTGGAGCGTGCCGGCATGCGTCTGCGCGCAGCGTTGTCGCGGCTCGACCAGTCGGGCCGCCAGGTGGCGGTGGTCAACGACCGGTCGCGGGTGTTGCAGGGCGTGGTCACGGTGGATTCCATCGCTGAACAGCTCGAATCCAGCAACGGAGGCAGGGATGGTGATATCGAGACCGCCTTCATCGACGATCCACCGATCGCGGCGAGCACGCCGCTGACGGACATCATGACCCGGGTGGCCGAGAGCCCCTGGCCCGTCCCCGTGGTCGACGAGGATGGTCGCTATGTGGGCGCGATCTCCCGCGCCACCTTGCTCCTGACCCTGGACCGGCAGGACCCCGAAGCGAGCGAAGAGGAGGCCAGCCATGGCGCGTGAACTGCCCATCGGCGAATACGTCAGCGACGGCGTCGACTTCATGCTGGACCACGCCCAAGGCTTTTTCGATGGTATCGCTGCCGGCATCGAATTCGTCTCCGGCAACATCACGGATCTGCTGCAGGCGACTCCCATCTGGGCGGTCTTTGCGGTTCTCGTGGGACTCGGGCTGTGGCGTGTGGGTTGGCGTTTCGCGCTCTTTGTCCTGGTGGCCTTGTACGTGATTCTCGGCATGGAACTTTGGGAACAGACCATGGATACGCTCGGCCTGGTTCTGGCCGCCACCCTGGTTGCACTCGGCATCGGGTTGCCTTCGGGAGTGGCGATGGCCAAGAGCGATATCGTGGCAGCGGTGGTGCGGCCGATCCTGGACTTCATGCAGACCCTGCCGGCTTTTGTCTATCTGATCCCTGCCGTGCTGTTCTTCGGTCTCGGCGAGGTACCGGGTACCATCGCGACCGTCATCTTCTCGATGCCACCCGCCGTCCGCTTGATGAATCTGGGCATTCGCCATGTGCCGGTCGAAAACGTGGAGGCGGGCCGGGCCTTCGGCTGCAATGGCGCGCAGCTGCTGTTCAAGGTGGAGCTGCCACTGGCCATGCCCTCGATCATGGCGGGCGTCAATCAGACCATCATGCTGGCGCTCTCGATGGTGGTCATCGCCTCCATGATCGGTGCCGGCGGGCTGGGCAACACCGTGCTCACCGGCATTCAGCGCCTGGACGTGGGCTTGGGCTTCGAAGGCGGGCTGGGCGTGGTCATCCTCGCCATCATTCTCGACCGGCTGACACAGAGCTTCGGCGGCCGATCAGCGGCGGGCGGGCTTCTTTCGCGTTTCAAGTCCTTGTTTTCACGTAACACCGCGGCATCCACCAAGGGCTGAAGTCTTCCGCGTGGCGGGCGGGCGGGGTGCGGCCCGAATGATTTTTTTATAGGGTGAAAGACCCTCTCAAAAGGAGAAGACGCATGCGACATCGAATCACGAAGCGCGTTGCCACATCCCTGTTTGCCGCCACACTGGCCCTCGCCGGGCTTGGCAGTGCGCAGGCGGATGATCACGGCGGCATGAAGTCTGTTGAGATCGGCTGGACGGCATGGTCGGACGCCGAATTCGTCACCAAGCTGGCGAAGAAGGTCATCGAGGCCAACTACGACTACAAGGTGGAGCTGACCCTGGCCGATATCGGCGTGCAGTACCAGGGCGTAGCGAAGGGAGATCTGGATGGCATGCTGATGGCGTGGCTGCCGGATACCCACGGCAACTACATGGAGCGTGTGGGCGATGACGTGGTCGACCTCGGCCCGCTCTATGAAGGCGCGCGTCTGGGCTGGATCGTGCCGAGCTATGTGCCGGAAGTGGCGCTCAGCAGCATCGAGGACCTCAAGAAGGAAGGCAACATCAAGAAGCTCGACGGCACGATCCAAGGCATCGACCCGGGTGCCGGCCTGATGCAGCTGTCCGAGACGACCATCGAGGAATATGGTCTTGAGGACTATCGCCTGCAGTCCGCCAGCGGCGCGGCCATGACGGCAGCGCTGAAGCGCGCGGTCGACAATGGCGAATGGATTGTTGTGACCGGTTGGACGCCGCACTGGATGTTTGGTCGCTTCGATCTCCGCTTCCTGGAAGACCCGAAGGGCACCCTCGGTGAAGCTCAGCATATTGACGCCATCGTGCGCGAAGGTTTCAAGGAGGATCACCCCGAACTCGCGGCCTTCCTAACCAATATGTACATTCCGCTGGATGAACTGCAGGCAGCCATGGCCAAGGCGCAGTCGACCAGCTACGAAGAGGCAATCGACGCCTATATCGCCGAGAATCAGGAGCGCATCCAGGGCTGGATCGACAGCTGATCCGCCCGCCAGTGACCCGTATGAGAAAGCCCGGCAAGACGCCGGGCTTTCTTGTTGCTGACCATGTTGTTGCCTCGGTCTGCGCGTCAGAGCGCCTGCACACGGGGTGAGCGTTCTTCTCCCCGGTCCGCTTCTTCGTCAGCCCTCGTCGACACTGGCAAGCCGGTAGCCGGCACCGCGCACCGTTTCGATCAGCGAGGGGGCGTCCTTGCTATCGAGCTTGCGGCGCAGACGGCCAATGTAGACATCGACAATATTGGTCATCGGATCCTCGGTCTGACCCCACACGGCATTGAGAATGCGCTCGCGCGAGTAGACCCGCTTGGGCTGGCTCATGAGCAGACGGATCAGTGCCATTTCCGTGGTGGTCAGCGACACCGGCTGACCGCGGCAGGACAACGCCAGCGCCGGAATGTCGAGCTGTAGCGGTCCATGGGTCAGTACATCGTTGTCGTCGCGGTAGTCGCCGGAGCGCCGCGCCAGCGCCTCCAATCGCGCCAGCAATTCTTCGAAGTCGAAGGGTTTGCCCAGATAGTCGTCGGCGCCGGTGCGCAGCCCCTCGACACGGTCGTCGACCTCGTCCAGGGCCGTGAGCATCAGGATGGGGGTATCGATCTGGGCCTTGCGCAGCGCCCGGCAGATGGCCACGCCATCGTGGCCGGGCAGCATGCGGTCGAGCAAGATGAGGTCGAAGGCGCCATGACGCGCCATTTCGAGGCCCCTTGTGCCATGATGCACGAGCGTGCAGGTATAGCCTTCCGCGCTCAGGCCGCGTTCCAGGAAGCGCGCGACGCGGGTGTCGTCTTCAACGATCAGCAGCTGTTTCATGGCGGTGGATGGATGAGCGCGATAGGGGCCCTTGACCGGATGCCAAGCCTACTCTCTTGGGGCTCATGGGCGTGCTGATGCATGCTCCTGCGTATGTGTCATCGCTAGAAGCCACGAGTGAGATGCAGGCGGATGTCGTGGTCATCGGCGCCACCCGACACGCCGAACAGGCCACTCAAGAGAAACTTCCAGCCTCTGCCGAAGCGGCCTTTCAGCACTGGGCCAATCTGGTGTGCCTGATCCTCGAAGCTCCCCATGTTCCGAGTATCGTTGAAGTCGTTGAAGCTCTCGATGCCCAGGCGATAATCGCCGACCGCGCGGGTGATCTGGGCGCGTGTCTCCAGGAGATAGCCCTCTCCCGATTCGGCGCCGAATTCACGGCCCGTCAGAAAATTGCCCCGAATCTGCCAGTGCGCATCAAGATCGCGCTTGGCGGTGAAGGCGACGCGCACGCGTGATGGGCGGTCGTCGTTGTCGGCGATCTGAAATTCATAGCGTACGGCGGCGTCCCAGTCGCCGACTTCGTCACTGAGGAACTGATTCTGCAGTTCGAGGCGCATGTAGCGGTACTCGAGGTCGTCGGCGCCGCTATCCGAAAACAGGCCAATGAATCGCCAGCGCCAGTCTTCGCTCCAGGCGCGCTGGTAGTGCAGGCGATGGGCGATGGCGTCGTCGCCGGACTGCGGCACGAATGACAGTCGATACTCCAAAGCCTGACTGCCGGCACGAACGTCCGGGCTGAAGACGCTGGTGGTATTGAGTGCTGGCGCGCTGGCCGACCACGCCACCAAGGGCAAGGCGGCCATGGATAGATATCGTCGCGTGCGTGTCATGCTTCATCCTCCCTGGTGGATGCGGCTTGTCCCGCAGGTGCTTCGTGACCGGGCCGGCCGCGCCCTTGCAGCCGGCCCGTTAAGTCCTTGTGCTAGAAGTGATAGCCCAGCGTGGCGGCGAAGACCCAGGGGTCGATGTCCACGCTGCCAATGTCGGTGCCGTTGACCTTGGCGTCCGTTTCGATGGCGATGTAGCGCAGGTCCGCCCCCATGGACCATTGCGGCCCCAGCGCATAGGTCATGCCAACAATGCCGGCCGGACCGATGCTGTCCTCGAGACTGAGGTTGGCACCGTCGAGCTGCTCGTCCATGAAGAAGGTGTAGTTCAGGCCACCACCCACGAAGAGGTCGAGTGCGCCCGGAATATTGAAGTGATAGAGCGCCGATACCGTGGGTGGCAGGTGCTTGGTGGAGGCCACCTCACTGCCGGCGACACGAATATCGTGCTCGAAGGGCAGCGCGCCCAGAATGTCGACGGACCACTGGGGTGCGAAGGCATAGCGCAGGTTGAGGCCAAGATTGGTGCCGTCCCCGACTTCGACGGGCCCGGCGTCGGTGTTGCTGGCGGAGTTGGTGGGCGACACGTGCGCGATGCCCGCGCGTACCGACCACTTGCTCTCTTCGGCCATTGCCTGACCGGCAACGATGGACAGCGAGAGGGCTGCTCCCAGACAAGCGAGACGGTGCATGATGATGATCTCCTTTTTTCTCGAGGGTGCGCATGCCGCGCGTTGAACGGTCCTGAATGACCGTTCGCCATCGTGCGAAAGGAGCGCTAAACGCGTACTGAGGCCGGCATGAAAAGCCGATGAACAGGCACAAAAAAGGCCGCTGCCTGCTGGCAGCGGCCTCGTGATCAGCGAATGTCCTTTGCTTCAGTCGTCGCCCATAGCGAAACCGAGCAGATGCAACAGACTGGTGAACAGGTTGTAGATGGCCACGTAGAGACCAATGGTGGCGAGGATGTAGTTGGTCTCGCCGCCGTTCACGATCTCGCCCGTCTGATACAGGATCAGACCGCACATCAGCACCGTGAAAGCTGCGGAAATGGCCAGTGCCAGCGGCTGGAAATACATGCCGAAGAGCGAGAACACCATCATGCCCATGGCTGCAATGAAGGCAATGAGGATGCCGGCAAATAGCGCCTGACGCATGAAGCTGAAGTCCTTCCGGCTCTTCAGCGCATACGCGGAAAGACCCACGAAGGTGCCTCCCGTCATGCCCAGCGCCATCATCACGATCTGCCCGCCGTTGGAAAAGCCGGCGAGATAGGCATTGATCACCGGGCCCAGGCCAAAGCCGAGCAGGCCGGTCACGGCGAAGACAGCGTAGATGCCGTTGATCGAGTGTGCGGTGCGCGGCACCACGAACCACAACAGACCCAGAGCGACCAGCGAACAGACCAGGCCGATGCCGTAGGGCGCATTGATCGCCATGGCAACACCTGCCGTCATCGCGCTGAACACCAGGGTCATGGACAGAAGGAGGTAGGTATTGCGCAATACCTTGTTGGTTGCCAGTACGGATTCTCGTTGTCCGGCAACGGAACGTACGTCGCTATGCTGCATGGTTCGGTCGACCTATGAAGGGAAACGGAAGTTCAACGATACGGCATTCCGCAAGCGCGAGTCATTATTGTTCGGGAATGCGAGCTGTTGTACTGCGGTATGGCCGTTGGGCCGATGGAAGCGGCCGCGCGTCGGCAGACCGGCTTAAGGCGTTTCGCGGTAGTAGACCATGCAGCGTGCAGGGCGCTGCTGTCGGGCGTCGTCCCGATCGAAAGAACGAGACCAACGCGATGAAGATTACCAAGAACACCCGCACGCATGCCTTCCGGCACGTGCTGTACGCCCTCCAGGTGCATATCGGTGGGCGCATCTTCATGCGCGACTTGCGCGACAGTTGGCGGCGCGACACCGGCTTACGCGACCGCGACCTGGATGCCACCCTCGATGAGCTGACGCTGGATGGCGCCATCGTGCTGCGTGAGCACACCGACGGCGTACTGATTGAACTGACCTCCAGCGGCGCTTCGATGCTCGAGGCGCCAGTGGTCTCCCTGAGCGATCTGATCGAGCGGTTCAACGCCTGGTGGGTGCTCTCCAAGACGCAGCGACGGGCGCGCCAGCAGTTGGCAGCGATCTACGACGAGTGGTCGCAGCCGACGCCCCCATCGCTGTTCTACCGGCGCGCCGAGGACATTCCCTTCAGCTAGGGCCTGTTCGCACGCAGTCGGTCGAGGAGAATCCGAAGGACGCCGCCCGTATGCGCGCACCGCCGCGTCCTTCGTCGCGCATGTCCGTCAAGTCCATCGCGCTCTTTACTCCTTGCGCTGTACGCATACGGACGCGCGCACCGCGATCGACTGCGTGTTCACAGGCCCTAGGCGGCTCGAGATTCGGCACTGATGGCACCCGGCTGTCCCGCTGCGCCAAAAGTCATCGCCGCGTCATCCAGCTTGCCGAAGCGTAGGGCGAGCAGATCCAGTACATAGTTCTGGTACAGCTTCCACGGGGCGCGGTCGCCCTGCTTCGGGAACTGGTCGATCGCGCGCAGCACGTAGCCGGCCGCCAGATCAATGATCGGGGCTTCTTCCAACTCCGGATCCGCGTTGAGCGGCAGACAGTAGTCGTAGCCGTGCTTGTCCATGTGCTTCAGCAAGCGGCAGACGTACATCGAGGTGAGGTCGGCCTTCAGTGTCCACGAGGCATTGGTATAGCCCAACGCCACCGCCATGTTCGGCACGTCGCTGATCATCATGCCCTTGTAGCTGAGGTGCTCGGGCAGGGTCACGGGGGCGCCGTCCACCGAGAAGCGGATGCCGCCCAGGGCCAGCATTTTCAATCCAGTGGCCGTGACGATGATGTCGGCCTCCACGGTGCGGCCTGACTGTAGCCGGATGCCATCGGCTGTGAAACGCTCGATGTGGTCGGTCACGATGTCAGCCTTGCCGGCGCGCAGAGCCTTGAACAGATCGCCGTTGGGCACGAAGCATAGCCGCTGGTCCCAGGGGTTGTAGCTGGGCCGGAAGTGCGTATCCACATCCAGGTGCGCCGGCAGCTGTGCCGCCACACCCTTGCGCAGCATGCGCGCGGCGCGGTCGGGAAAGCGCCGGCAGAACTGGAAGAAGGCCATCGACAACAGCACGTGCTTCCAGCGTGCGACACCGGAGGCCGCCGGTCGCGGCATGAAGCGGGCCAGCTTCTCGGCGGTATGGTCTTCGGCCGGAAGCGCCATCACGTAACTGGGCGAGCGCTGCAGCATCGTCACGCGCGCGGCCTGATCGGTCATCGAAGGCACCAGCGTGACGGCGGTGGCGCCACTGCCGATGACCACGACCTTCTTGCCAGCGTAGTCGAGATCTTCCGGCCAGAACTGCGGATGCACGATCTCGCCCTGGAAATCCTCGCGCCCCTCGAAGTGCGGTGTATAGCCCTCGTGATAGTCGTAGTAGCCGCTGCACAGATAGAGAAAGCGGCACTGCAGGCGCTGGATTTCCGGGGCATCGCCGACGCGCACGTCCACCGTCCAGCGCGCGGTCTCCGAGTCCCAGCGTGCCGCCTCGACGCGGTGATGGAAGCGAATACGCTCGCGGATGCCGTAGCGATCCGCGGTCTTGTTCACATAGGCGCGGATCGAGGCCCCGTCCGCGATCGCCTTGCCGCCTTCCCAGGGCTGAAAGGCGTAGCCCAGGGTGAACATGTCCGAATCGGAACGGATGCCCGGATAGCGGAACAGATCCCAGGTGCCACCGATGGCGTCACGCGCCTCGAGGATGGCGTAGGACTTGCCCGGGCAGCGGGTCTGCAGGTGGTAGGCAGCGCCGATGCCGGACAGGCCAGCGCCAATGATCAGTACATCCAGGCTTTCGCTCATGAAAAGACTCCTAGCGGTCGGCCGGCGCGTCGAGATGCGCGGCGAGCAGGGTGTTGAGGCGGTCAGGTTGCTCCAGTGGAATCCAGTGACCGCCACTGAGGGCTTCAAACTGCCAATCGGCATCGACGAAGGCGCGCGAGCCGCGCATCTGTGCTTCGGTGAGAAAGGTATCGCCATCCGACCAGACGCCGACCGTCGGTGCGGTCACGCGCGGCTGGCTACCGAGCAGGATGTCGCTGATATTGGCGCGATAGACCCGCAGCGCGGCGGTCAGCCTGCCCGGACGCGCCATGCGTTCGCGCACCTCTTCCGGTTGCGGATGCCCCGGCATGGCGCGCTCGAAGGCAAGACGGCTCTTCCCGAGCAGACGGCGCTCGGCGAAGCCCGCCATCAGGAAGAAGACGATGTACCAGCCGGCCAACTTCTGGCGCAGACCCGCCTTCGCGTAGGCCGTGGGGTGCCCCACGGAGATCGCCACCAGCCGCGTCACCCGCGACGGATAGTGCCCCGCAAGCAGCCAGGCGAAGACCGCTCCCCAGTCGTGTCCTACGACCTGTACCTGGTCAATGCCGAGCTGATCGAGCAGCGCGATGAAATCGGCCAGGACGCGGGTGTAGTGGTAGTCGGCGCGTTGCGGGGCGATGTCGGAGTCGCCACAGCCGCGCGTATCCGGCGCCAGCACGCGATAGCCTCGGTCATGCAGAAAGCCGATCTGGGTACCCCACATGGCGCTGGAGTCCGGGAAGCCGTGCAGCAGCAGCACAACGGGCCGCTCGCGGTCATTGGGGGCGGAATCGCGATAGGCGAGCTGCAGGCCGTCGTGCGAGAAATGCGCCATGGCCGTCATGCGGTTGCGCGCTTCTTGCTGCCGCGTCCCATCAGCATCGGCGTAATACGCTGATAGAGCGTGGGCATGAGCCGCTGCATCGTATCGAGCAGCACGGCATCCGGGCCCACCAGAACCCGGCGGCGGTTGTGGCGCACCGCTTTCAGGATGATGCGTGCCGCCTTGTCCGGTGTGGTGATGAAGTGCTTCTCGAAGTCGCTGCTGGCGCTCGACTCGTCTATGCCGAGTGCGCGGATGCTGGCGTCCTGCCGGGCATTGCGGGCAATGGCCGTCTTGATGCCGCCGGGGTGGACGCAGGTGGCGGATACCGCGCCGCCGAGCATGTCCAGTTCCTGGCGCAGCGATTCGGTGAAGCCGCGCACTGCGAACTTGGCCGCGTTGTAGGCCGACTGGGTGGGCACGGCCAGCAGCCCGAAAAGGCTCGAGATATTCACCACGTGGCCTTCGCCCGCCGCCTTCAGGTGGGGCAGGAAGGCCTGGGTGCCGTGGACGACCCCCCAGAAATTGATGTTCATCAGCCACTCGCAGTCCTCGACGGACATGCCGTCCACCGTGGCGCCGAGGGCTACGCCGGCGTTGTTGAAGATCACATGGACCTGACCGTGATCCGCCACCACGGAGTCGGCCCAGGCAAAGACGGCCGCTCGGTCGGCTACGTCCAGCCGCTGCGAGGTGACGCGCAGTTGCGGATTTTGTGCCCGCGCCTGGGCGACGGTATCGGCCAGTCCGGTCTCGTTGACATCACTGAGGGCCAGATGACAGCCCTCGGAGGCGAGCTGCAGGGCCAGGGCTCGGCCGATGCCGGAGCCGGCACCGGTGATGGCCGCCACGCGGCCGCGGAATTGCTTCATGCCGTCAATCTCGGGTCTTTGGAAGACGTAGCTTGGCACCCGCTTTGCCCCCAAACTTGACGCAGCGGGCCAAGCATTTGACGCTATGGGCCATGGACGCAATGATCCGATCCGGTGGCCTGCGCAATTACCGCCACCTTGTGCGCGAGCTGGGTGGTGACCCGGAGCCGCTGCTGCACCGCTTCGGCGTGGCGCCGACGACTTTGGAGAACGAGGACGCGCTGATTTCCCTGCACGCCTCCGGCCAACTGCTGGAAGCCGCGGCCCAGGCGTTGCAATGCCCGGATTTCGGTCTTCGCCTGGCGGGGACACAGGACATCAGCATTCTCGGGCCGCTTGCGGTGGCCATGCAGCATTCGGCCACCGTCGCCGACGCATTGCAGTGCGCGCGTCGCTACCTCTTCGTACATAGTCCGGCGATTGCGCTGGAGCCGCTGCTCGACAGTCCGCGAGAGCCCGGCCTGGCGGAAATCCGTGTCGCCTACACCATCGAAGGCCTGCCCACCGCGCGTCAGGGCATGGACCTCACGCTCGGTGTGCTACATCGCATCCTGCAGTTTCTCGGACGCCAGCACTATCGCCTGCACGCGGTGGCGCTGCCGCATGAGCCGCTGGCGCCGGTGGCGCGCTACGCGCGCTTCTTCGGGGCCGAAGTGCGGCCGGCAGAACCGATTGCGGCCCTGTTCCTGCGGCCGATCGATCTGTCGACCCCGCTGGCGGAGGTCAACGATAGGCTCCGGCAACTGGCAGCCAACCATCTGGAATTGCACTACGCCCCTCCAGGCGAGCGTCTGGCAACGCGCGTGCGGCTGGCGGTGACGCACAGCCTCGGCACCGGGCCGGCGGATCGGGAGCACATCGCAGACATGCTCGCCATGCACCCGCGCACGCTGCGTCGCCGGCTGGCGGCTGAGTCGACCAGTTTCGAAGCCATTCGCGATAGCGTGGCGCGCGAGGCGGCGCTGCGCTATCTCACCACCACCGCCATGCCGCTATCGCAGGTGGCGGGGCTGGTCGGACTGTCGGAGCAGTCGGCGCTGACCCGCGCCTGTCGGCGCTGGTTCGGACAAACGCCGACCGCGATTCGGCAGGGCGGGCCTTAGGCCGCGGCGCGCGCCGCGGCCGGTGAGGCCTCGAGGTAGGCCAGGGCCGCCTCGGTGGAGGCCTCATACTGCGGATCGTAATCCGGACGGAAGAAGGAGAGCTGCTGGCGCATCAGCCAGAACAGGGACGGCAGCCGGCCGCGACGCGCCTGTCGCTCCCACTCGCGCCAGATCCAGGGCCGGAAGGCGCTCGGCTTGTAGCGCTTGAAGCGCGCGTCCTGGCGCATGATGTGCGCCGCACCGTGCGCCCACAGCCCGAAGATCACGGGCATGGCAATACTGGCGAGGTAGTAGCGCGATAGATAGCCACCGCCAAGATGGCAGTAGAGGTCAAAGGCGACGCTGCGGTGCTCGATTTCTTCCGCGCCGTGCCAGCGCAGCAGATCGAGCAGGGTGGTATCGGCGCCGGCTTCGTCCCAGACGCGATTCTCCAGCGCGTATTTGCCGAGTACACAGGTCATGTGCTCGATGGCTGCAACCAGGCCCAGACGGAAGACGAGCCAGCGATACTGCAGGGACCGCGGCAGTCGACGGCCGAAAGGACGGTCGGCCAGCAGGGTTTCGAAAATCCAATCTTCCTGGCGGGTATTGGTTCTGGTCTCGATGCCGTGGGCGTTCAGATACTCAGCCACGGCACCGCCGTGCGCGCGCGCATGCATGGCCTCCTGACGGATGAAGTTCTCCACATCCTCCCTGAGCTTGTCGTCCTGCACGTGGGGCAGGGCCTGGTTGTACAGACGACAGAACCAGAATTCGCCTGCCGGAAGCAGGAGATTGATTTCGTTGATGAAATGACTGACGAACGGCTGACCGGGAATCCATTCCAGGGGCGTATTCGACCAATCGAAAGCGACCTTGCGCGGCTGCAGTGCGCCCTGTGTCCTGCTGGCGGTTCGCCGATTGCGCTTCAGCGTGATGGGCATAGCGACCTCCTATCCGATATCCAGACGTGCGAGGCGTCGGGTGATGCCTGGGGCTAGGCGCGACAGCCAGCGGATACCGTGCACTTCGACGCCGACCATGGCCTCGGGTCGGCGGTGCACGATGGCATCGACGATGGCATGGGCGACGGCCTCCGGCTTGAGATTGCGCCTTTCGTACTGCTTCTGGATGCGGCTGCGCGATGCCGCTTCGCGTTCCGCATCCTGACCGGCGAAGCGGGTGCGTGTGACGATGCCGGTATTCACCACACCGGGATAGATGGCGGCCACATGGATCCCGCGTGCGTCGAGCTCGGCGCGCAGGCAGTCGCTGAGCATGTGCACGGCCGCCTTGGTGGTGGCATAGGCCGGCGTCTGCCGCGACGGAAAGAAGGCGAGACCGGACGACACATTGACGATGTGCCCGGCTTTGCCATGGGCCACCATCTGCTTGGCGAACAACCGCGCGCCGTGGATGACGCCGCCCAGATTGATGCGAAGGATGCGCTCCCACTCATCCGCACTGGTGTCCAGCACACCACCGGCCATGCCGATGCCGGCGTTGTTGACCACGATATCGGGGGCCTCGAAGTGCGCGCCGACCCAATCGGCCAGTGCTTCCATGGCATCAACGTCGCCCACGTCCACCGTCCGCGACCAGGCCTCGACCTCGAGCATGCGGCAGAGCTCGGCGGTGCGCTCGGCGCCGTCGGTATCGATATCCACCGCGATGATGTCCACGCCGCGCTGCGCCAGCGCCAGGGCGGTCTGCCGTCCGATGCCGGAGCCGGCGCCCGTGACCAGTGCCAGCCGCCCGGTGAGCGGATCCCCCTGCCGCACGGGATGACGCTGCGCGCGCGTCAGTGCCGGCGACGCCGGCGCACCTTCGATGTGGCGCACAAAGGCGGCAATGCGGTGGGCAAGCAGGGAAGGGTGCGATAGCGGAAGCCAGTGTCCGGCGTCCACGTCGAAACGCCACAGCTGCTCGGTCCACTGCGGAAGGTCGTCCCAGATCTCCGGCACCATGAAGTGATCGCGGGTGGGGCAGACCAGCTGGACCGGGATCGCCGTCGTGCGTTCGCGCGGTCGCCCCAGGCGGTCGCGCACATTGGCCCGATAGAGCTTGACGCCATAGGCGCCGTCGGCGGCCTGGGTAGGGTTGGGCGAAGCTTCGCGGATGCCCTCGATGCGCGCCAGCACACTCGGCCAGACGCGCTCGCCGGAGCTTTTCCAGAAGCCGGGGGCAAGACCGGGCAGATGGAACAGCCCGATGTACCAGGAATGCGCCAATTGGCGTGCCACCGCGGACAAGCTGTCGGGCGTCGCGGCGCGCAGGCGGCGCTGTACCCAATGTCCGGCGTGATCCAGGCTCGGCCCGGAGATGGAGGTGAAGGAAGCGATACGCTGCGCAAGAGGTTCGCTGGTCACCGCTTCCCAGGACTGGATCGAACCCCAGTCGTGCCCGACCAGGTGGATGGCACGCTGCGGACTGACGGCATCGATCACGGCCGTCAGATCCGCGACGAGATGCGCAAGGGCGTAGGCCGCTGTGGCCTCCGGCCGGGTCGACTGGCCTGCGCCGCGCACGTCATAGGCAACAACGTGAAAGTCACTTGCCAGTGCCTCGGCGGTGGCTTGCCAGATGCTGGCGGCATCCGGATAGCCGTGCACCAGCACGATGGTCGGTCGGTCGTCCGGCGCGCCCCATTCATAGAGCGCGAGCTGCACATCGTCTGCCTCAATCCAGCGGGATGCTTCCATGCTCAAGCGGTCTCCTTGTCGACGCCACGCTGCCGCCCCCTGGCGTTGCCTGTCCGATGGATGCGGCCGATAGCAGCTTGGGCCGTCACGGTGGCAGTGTGCATGCGGCTGCAGCGGTAAGCGTTACTGTGCCATTGATCAATGGCACGATTCTATTCCGCTGTAATCGCCTTTGTCACGATGCGATACTCGATGCCGATGGCATCCTGGATGCCAAGCAACCCACCGAGCACGGTCATCGGCTCGATGCCGAAGTCGGTCTGCCGAATCACCAGACTTCCTGTGGCCTGTAGGCGGCCTGTCCCGCGCTCCACCTGCATCAGGCTGTCATAGATGTGACTGCGCCCGTGCAGCTGGACTTCCACCCGCGCAACCAGCACCGGCCAGTCGCCGGATATCTCCACGGCGCGCAGCACGAGCTCGGGGTATTGCTCGGCATCGAGCACGCTCGGGCCGAGCATGTTCTCGCGGGTGCCCTCGATCTGTTCCTCGGTCAGCGGCTTGGCAAAGCTGCCACCGGTTTGCGCGCGCAGCGCGGGCGGGTCGAGCGCAAGGCGGTCGAGATGCAGGCCCAGGGCGAAGTGTGCATCGGTGGGCAGCTCCGAATGCAGGGCGACAAAGCCTTGCAGGCCAGGGGCGGTGATGACGTGATTCTTGCCCATGGTGGGCGCGCGCCCGCCGCGGAAGACATAGATGCGAAGATCCGAGGCCGCTGCGTCGACGCGGTAGATGTCGCCTCCCTTCTCCAATTCGCTTTGCAGCGCATTCTGCACGGCCGCAATGGGCGGAGCGCTGGTGTCCTGCGCGTCGGTAGCGGGCGCGGCGGGGCGGAACAAGCTGCAGGCCGAAAGCAGCAGCGGAAGCATCAGAAGGGTTATGCGCAACATGGTGGGGCTCCGTGGCGGCGAAACTGCAGCCTAGCGCGACCCTGCCGCCCGCGCGGCTCAGTTCATGCGGCGTCGGTGGTAGCGTCCCTCGCTGAAGCGGTCGAAGAACTGACCCAGCGCAGGATGCTCGATCTGCTGGCTGCCGTCTCCAGGCTCAAGATGGCGTTCAGCGACATAGGTGCTGTGCATCGCCCCGTCCACCAGAACGTGGTACCAAGGCGCATCCTTGGGTGGGCGGCTGCGCGCCACCTGCTCGTACCACGCTTCCGAGCCGCTGTATTGGGCGTCGACATCCACGATGACGCCTCGGTAGTCGAACTTGCGGTGGTGCACGATCTCTCCGATCGCGAAGCGTGGCTGCGCCATGACGGGTTCGGCTGCGAATCGAACCGAAAGGCTGGCCTAGCCGTGCGCTGGCGTCAATCCGGCCGTGGAGAGGGTGCGCTTCAGGTCCCCGGTGGATCGAGGGGAGACCTCATTCCGTGCCGCTGGTGTTGCTGCCTTCGGCGTCTGTCGCGTCATCCTTGGCGCTTTGCCGGTCTGCCTTCTTCTGGCGCTTTTCTTCCTGTTTCTGTGCCTTCTTGCGCTCGCGTTGTCGCTTCTCGAAGTTGTAGTTCGGCTTGGCCATGCGGTCTCCGTTGAACAGCCTCCAGTGTAGAGGCATTCCCCCTGTGGCGTGATTCAGGGGTAGAAGCCGTGGCGCTGGGCGCTCTTGGTGCCAACGGGATAGGCTCTGTGTACTTCAGCAGGGGTTCACCCATTCTTGAGGAGGCAGTCATGAAGCAGAAGCCGGCATGTGCGGTGGTCGTCGGTGTGGGGGCCGCACGAGGCATCGGTGCCGCCTGCTGCCGCCGCTTTGCGGCGGAGGGCATGGCCGTGGTCGTGGTCGGCCGCAGCCCGAACAAGATCGATGCCGTGGCCGCGGACTTGCGCGCCGGTGGCGCGACGGCCATGGCGGTGGCCTGCGATGTGACCCGGCCGGGCGACGTGGAGCGGCTGTTCGTGGCGATCGACGACGCCGGGTGGCGTCCATCGTTGCTGGTCTATAACGTTGGCAACAATGTCATCAAGCCCTTCCTCAAGTTGACGCCGGAGGAGATCGAGACCACCTGGCGTCAATGCGCCCTGGGCGGCTTCATGGTGGCGCAGGCCGCCATCCCGCGCATGCTGGAATCGGATGCGTCATCCACCATCGTCTTTACCGGCGCTACGGCTTCGCTGCGCGCCCGTCCGCCATTCACCGCCTTCGCCGCCGCCAAGGCCGCCGAGCGGGCCCTGGCGCAGTCGCTTGCTCGCGAGTACGGACCCGAAGGCATCCATGTGGCACACGTAATCATCGATGGCATCGTGGATGGCGAGCAGGTGGACAAGGCACTCAAGGGCGCCGGGCGGGCGTTGCGTCTGTCCAAGGGCAAGGACGGTACGCTGCAGCCCGACAGCGTTGCCGCCACTTACTGGCAACTACACCAGCAACCCCGGGATGCATGGGTCCATGAACTGGACCTGCGTCCCGCAGCGGAATCCTTCTAGAGGGCGTCCGTACCGCGCGTCGGCTGAAGGCAACCGGGCATGACGAGGAAGGCGCACGGCGGCGGCGAGAAGCGTTCTGATAGCGCCACAAACCGAAATGAGCGCACGCCGCATGGAAGCTCTGCACGCCACCCCTTCCCCGTCGCTACACCCGAGTGGCGCTTCTCTGCTCGATTGTGCCGTGGCCCTGACCCGGGACACCGAGCGCGCGGCGTTGCACGCCGGTCTGTTGCGGACCCTCGGGGAGATGCTGCCGCTACGCGAGGTCCGTCTGGCACCAAATGGTGAGCTGGTCAGCGGTACGGCTGCCGTCGACGGCGGCAGCTGGCACGTGTTGCCACTGCGTGGCATCGATGCACCGCGCGGCAAGGAGGTCGCAGTCCATCTCGGCAGCGACGACCCCGATGATGCCTCGGTGCTCGATGGCTTCCTGCGCCTGTACAACAATTTCTTGGCGGTGATCGAGGAATCCGAACGCGATCGGTTGACTCAACTGCGCAACCGTCGCGCCTTTGACCTGCGGCTCGATTGCCTCAGCGCGCAATTCATTCGCTCACGTCGGCATGCCGCTGCTGAGGAGGCCTATTGGCTTGCCCTCATCGACATTGACCACTTCAAGGCGATCAATGACACCTACGGGCACCTCTATGGCGACGAAGTATTGGTTGTCATGGCGCAGTTGCTGCGACGGTACTTCGGGGCACAGCAGGACGTCTACCGCTATGGCGGCGAGGAGTTTGCCGCCATTCTGTGTGCCGCATCGCGCGACGAGGTGCGCGCCACGCTGGAAGCCTTCCGTGCCGCGGTGGAAGCCACCGATTTCCCGGGCGTGAAGCGCGTGACCGTGAGTATTGGCTTTGCCCAAGTGGAACCCGGCAAGGCCCCGCCTGTGATCATCGAGCGCGCCGATTGCGCCCTGTATGAGGCCAAGGGCCAGGGGCGCAATTGCGTGGTGGACAGCGTGCGTGTGCTGGGTGCCGACGGCGAGACAGGGCATCACCCCGTCAAATGGGGCGATATCGAGTTCTTCTAGACGTCTGCCACATCCTGCCGCGCCATTGCGCTTCCTTCGGGCTCCGCGTCGAGGGCGTGGCGCGTCTCTTCGGTGACGTGTGTTTCGATGGCCTGTCGCTCCGGCGCGGGCAGGCGGTGTCCGACGGCCGCGGTTAGGTCGAGATAGCCTTGACGCACCATCTCGTCGAGGATCTCCGCTGCGAGCGCCGGTGTGTAGGCGGTCAACACCTCAGTGGCCTTGTCTACGTTGAGGTGGCCCGTGATATGCGCCACGCCGGTCGTGTCGTGGAGCTGCACCACCACCTCGCGCAGCGTGAGGCGCGGAAGCAGCGCGGCGAAGGCCGCAGTGGCGGCGAAGGCGTGCAAGGCGATCAGTTCGCGCGCGCTGGCCACGAGAGCGTCAATCGGAAGTTTGTCGGCAATCCACTCGCGTCGTGGGGCATCCAGTGCCAATGCCACCCGCGCCACGAAATACGCAGGCAGGGCCAGGGACAGCCGCTCGATCGTCGCCGTGGGCAGATAGGTCAGCATGCCGGCCACGCCTCGCACGCCAAGGACCCAACGCGCGACCGGAACGGCGACCACGGTAGGTGTGAACTCGGTAATGCGCGCCAGCAGCCGGAAGAACCAGATGTGGCGCGGATCGCTCGGTGGCGCGCTGCTGCAGTCGGCCACGCGCGCAGATGGTAGGTGCATGGGAGGCCCTCCTCTTCCCGATGCCTGTGCGATGAGATACGCAAGCGTAGCAAGCGTCGGGAGCTCGCGCAGCAACGGCAAGAGGGGCATACAAAAAGGGCCCCGCGCCGCCCGGCGCGAGGCCCTCGATACTGTCGTGCAGTCTGGGATCAGCCGCCGAACAGATTGCTGAAGAAGCCGCCCTTGGCCTCGGCCTTGGCGGCGACCTTGAACTCGGCACCCGTCAGCAGACCGTCGTTGTTCTCGTCCGCAGCGTCGAAGTTGGCTGCGATATCCGCATTGCCTTCGGCTTCCGCTTCGCTGATCAGGCCGTCGCGATTGGCGTCAAGCGCCTTGAACTGACCGGCGAGCTCATTGCTGAGGTTGGCCGTTGCCTTGGCGGTGGCGTCAGCTCCGGCCTTGACTCCCGCCATCGTCTTGTCGGCGGCAGAGGCGGCAGCATTCGCACTCGCGTCGGCGCCTGCCTTGGCCTTGGCGGCGGCGTTCTGTGCGGCTTCGCTGCTCGCTTCGGCGCCGGCCGTCATGCCCGCCTGCGCCTTGGCGGCGGCGCTGCCCGCCATGTCCTTGCCACTTTCCATAGTGGAACGCATCTTGTCGCCCGCGCTCTGCTTGGCCGCATCGGCACGCGCCTTGAGGCCGGAGCTGAACTCACCCTGGGTCAGGTCGCCACTGTTATCGTCATCCATGGCGTTGAAGTCGGAGGCGAGTTCCGCGCTCGCTTCGGCTTCGGACTTGGTGATGACACCATCGCCGTCCTTGTCGAGCATCTTGAACTGCTTGCCCAGGGAGGCGTCGGCGTTGACACCGATCTTGAGGTCGGCGCCGCCGGAGATGCCAAGCAGGCCATCGGCCATGGCCGGGCCGGCAGCCAGGGCGAGTGCGACGGCAGAGGCGGTGGAAAGCTGTTTGATCATGTGTATCCCCGTATGGTTGTGGGTCGCGCGCATCAGTGGGCGCTGTGAAGAGTACGGCGTGCCTGTGGGCTACCGCGACGTCATTAGAAGCTGTCGTGCTTGAATTCCCCCTGAATGGATGCCATTGATGACTGTCATCTTCGATTCAGCCAGGTCCGGGCCCGACCATGACTGTATCGACGCCAAAGAGAGCCTCATGGATATCCTGCCCAGCGTGATCCTTCTCGCCCTTGCGGCCTTCAGCTGGCTGCTGATGGCGGGTGAGCGCGCCAGCGACCGCTATCGCCCCGGCCACCGGCGGGGACAGCGGGTGCTCCGCTTTACGCATGCGCCGGCGCGCGCGCTGTCGCCAAGCTTGACGGCGGCTGCCTGCGGCTTTGCCAGCATCGCATCCATTCGAAGTCACGGTCTCTCCACCTGGCCTCTGCTTCTGCTCGGTGCGCTGCTCACGCTGGCCTTTGCGCTGATGGCACTGCGCAGCTACAAGGCGTGGGTGGACTACCATCCCGGTCGCGGGCTGCGGATCGCCAGCTGGCGAGGCTATGAGCAGATCGCCTTCGACGACGTGGCGAGCATGACCCACGATCGCGCCACCACCTGGGTGCCAGGCGCGGAGCTTGCCTGCCTGGTGATCCACATGCGCGACGGGCGGCGCGTCACCATCAACGAACGGCTGCGCGGCTTCGAGGAACTGGTTGCGCGAATTGCGCAGGACTGCCCGGAGGGCATGGTGGAAACCAACACGGGTTCCACCCCCTGACGTGCTCGAACTAGCCCTGCTGTTGCGTATCTTCGGGCGGTGGCACCGGCTTCAGCAACGAACGGTGCACATAGCCCGTACGGTCATAGTGGCGAAGCCGAATCCATTCCCCCGAGGCAGGTTCCACCGCCGGCAGCACGCGATCGCTATCGAGGATGGTGATCGACCGAAACCGTTGCCCCGCGCCTTCGCGCATATGCGCGCGATCAGTTGTGGCGTAGAAGCGCGAGGCTTGCTCGTTGTCGGGGAGCGTGGTCTTCGGTGCCACTTCTCTGGTCGCAAGGGGCGGGTCTTCGCTCGTCCCCTTTGCAGTGGTCGCGAGACGCCCTTCCTGCCCCATCTGCCTGGCAGATTGCACGTCGGAGGACGACGCTGATGACGGGAGGTCTGCAGGTGCAGACGCTGATACTGCGGGGCTGACGGCATCCGCTGGCGCTGCGAGGGGCGTGTTGGGCCGTAGTTGCAGCGACACGCTGCCTACGAGCAGCGCAAGCCCGCACCAGAAGGCGGCAAAACCAAGGTATGCCGTGGGCTGGTGACGCCATTGGATGAGGCCCCACAGATAGGTGTCACAGGTCTGGCATCGGTAGGGGCGGATCGGAACGAGGTACCCGAGCACTTTGTCGGGGCGGCGCCGCTTGACGCGCACGACACTTCGGGAATGACATTCCGGGCACTTCACGGTGCCGGCCTCGCCACCCTGTCTGCCGCGCCGGCAGGCTGGTGCCGCCGTCGCGCTGCCATACCGTTTCGCGGCATGAAGGCGTGCGGGTTGATGGAAAGAAGGAAAGCGGTCCTGGGCTGCTGGCGTGTGGCCACCAAGAAACCGCGGTCATGTCGGTGTGGATCTCGGGGCATGGTCTGCGATCATTGTTCTTGTGCCCCTAGAGTACGCCTGCCACGGCAGGGTGCAATAGCGTTCTGGTTGCGCTGCACCAATGCGCGAGCCGCCCTGCAGTGGCGGCTCGCTTTCCCTTGGAAACCGAAGGAACCTGTCGCCCTACAGCTGCTCCAGGATCGATTCCGCCGAGCTGACGGTGACGGCTCCCTTGGGCTCGATGGCGAGATGGCGCACCACGCCGTCCTTGACGATCATCGCAAAGCGCTGGCAGCGCACACCGAGACCGGCCTTGGTGGCGTCCATTTCGAGGCCGAGGGCCTTGGTGAATTCGGCGTTGCCGTCGGACAGCATCAGCAGTGCTTCCGCGTTCTGTGCCTTGCCCCACGCGTCCATCACGAAGGCATCGTTGACGGCCATGCACGCGATGGTATCGACGCCTTTGGCCTTGATCGCATCGGCCTGCACCACGTAGCCGGGCAGGTGTGCCTGAGAGCAGCCCGGTGTGAAGGCGCCCGGAACTCCAAAAAGTACAACCGTCTTGCCGTCAAAGAGTGTGCTTGTGTCGACCGCCTCCGGACCTTCGGCACCCATCTTGAACAGGGTCGCCTTGGGTAGGTTTTGTCCTTCTTCAATCGCCATTGTCTTTCCCTCCAGTTGAGTGACTGCCGTCTCACTATGCCAGTGCATCCGCCCTGTGTGCGCGCTGTATATGCGGTGGTGGCAGACGGCAGAGGGGTTACGGTCGGGACGCGGGCTCGCGCAGTCCATCGGGCCGAAAGGCGCGTGTGTCGGGAATTCGACGCGCCAGGACAATGCCGCGCGCAGGCTGAGCCAACGCCCTCTCGCCGAGCGCCCCGTCATGATCAAGCACGCATTCCTGATGACCGCCGCACTGGCCGTCTCCGCTCTCCCGCTGGCTGCCACCCAGGCTGCCGGCAAGCCGCCGTCGGCTGCTGTGGCAACCGCCCACCCGCTGGCCACCGAGGTGGCGATCCAGGTTCTCGCCGACGGCGGCAATGCCTTTGATGCGGCCGTTGCCGCTGCCGCCGCGCTCGCTGTGGTGGAGCCCCACGAGTCCGGCTTGGGAGGCGGAGGCTTCTTCCTGGTGCATCGTGCCGCGGACGGTGCCGAGTTCGTCATCGATGCGCGCGAGACCGCACCGGGTGCTGCCACGGGTGACATGTACCTCGATGCACGCGGTGCGCCGGTCGCGCATTTTTCACAGAAGGGGCCGCTGTCGTCAGCCATTCCGGGCGTGCCAGCAGCGTTGGACCATCTGAATCGTCAGTTCGGTACGCGTGCGCTGCGCGACAATCTCGCCCCCGCCATTCGCCTGGCTGCCAAGGGATTCCCGGTCAGTCCCGCTCTGTCGGCGCATATTCGCGAAGATGCCCGGCGTCTGTCGCCCGCCGCGCGCACGGTGTACCTGCCTGCTGGCCGCGTACCGGCCCCCGGTGAGCGGCTGGTGCAAGCGGATCTGGCGCGTACCCTGCAGGCCATCGCGGCACGGGGCCGCGATGGCTTTTATCAAGGTCCCGTGGCACAGCAGTTGCGCGCCGGCGTCTTCCGGGACGGCGGCATCTGGACGCTGGATGATCTGCGTGGCTACCGCCTCGAACAGCGTGCGGCCGCGCATATTCACTACCAGGGGCACCGCATCACGACCGCACCGCTGCCAGCGGCGGGCGGTATCACCATGGCGCAGATTCTGACCATGCTCGAGGCCAGCCAGTGGCCGCCGCGCGACGAGACCGCGGCACGCCACATGCTGATCGAAGCGATGCGGCTGTCGTATCGCGATCTCGCCTCGCACCTGGCCGACCCTGCCTTCGTGGACGTACCCGCCGCGCGTCTGACCGCGCGCAGCTACTTGGTGGAACAGGCCAACAGCATCGGACCTCGGGCACGCGACAGCGCCAGTCTGGATGTTGCCGCTGCCACGCAGGCCGTCGAGCGTGGCCCCAACACCACGCACTTCTCCATCATCGATGCTGATGGCAATCGGGTCGCGGCGACGCTATCGCTCAACCGCGCGTTTGGCTCCGGCTATATGCCGCCCGGCACCGGGGTACTGCTCAACAACCAGATGGCCGACTTCGAGGATGCGCCACTGATGCGCACTGCCACTGGTTCCCTGCAGACCAAGGCCAACCATATCCAGCCGCACAAGCGCCCGCTGTCGACCATGTCCCCCACCTTCGTGACCGGGCCGAGCGGCGTATTGATCACGGGTACGCCTGGCGGCAGCCGCGCCATCACGATGAATGTGCTGGCCGTGCTGCTGCACATCAATGGACTCGATGTGCAGGACGTTGTGGGCGCTCCGCGCTTCCACCACCAGTATCTGCCCGACGAGGTGCAATTCGAAAAGGAAGCCCTGACGCAGGTGCAGCTGCAGGAACTGCGTCGACGCGGGCACAGTGTGCGCCGCATCAGTGAGGGCTTCGGCGACATGCAGGCCATCCACTGGGATACGCGTCGGGGTGTGGTCGAGGCGGCCTCGGATCCGCGCGGCGATGGCGTCGCCAAGGTGCTGCGCGCGCACTGACGCGCCTAGCGGCCCGCTTGCAGGTCGGCGAAGGCGCCTTCAATGGCGTCGGCGAAGGCCTGCGTGACCGGGCCCAGAGCGGATTTGCGCACCAGCGCGACGTGGTAGCGGTCCAGTTCGGGCAAACCGGTCTCCGGTCCGAGTGCATGCAGCGGCGCGCTCACGCTGCTCACGGGAAGCGGTGCGACGGCCAGGTCGGCGCTGGCGGCTGCCTGCTGACCTGCGGTGTTCTCACTGGTATACGCCACCCGGTAGCGCACTCCGCTGCGATGCAGCGCGGATAGGGCGGTGGCGCGCCAAGGACAGCCCGGATTGGCAAGCGCAATGGGCACTGGACGGCGCTCGGCGGCGATACCGCCTTCGCAACCCACCCACACCAGCGCCTCGGTATAGACGATGTCTACCCGCATGTCTGGGCGCTCGCGCTCGGCTTCGTCGGCGGCAAGGGTGACGAGGGCCAGGTCGAGATCTCCGCGATCGATGCGAAAGCGCATATCCGCGCTGCGTCCACCGATCACATCGACCTGCACTCTGGGATGCATGCGTGCGAACTGACTGAGCAGCGTCGGCAGCATGCGCGTGCCGACGTCGTCGGGCGTGCCGAGACGCACGCGACCTTCGAGCTTGGGTGCCAGAAACTGAGTCACTGCTTCCTCGTTGAGCAGTAGCAGGCGCCGACCGTAGCCGAGCAGTACCTCGCCTTCCGGGGTCAATCGCACCTGACGCGCTTCGCGCACGAAGAGCGGGCGTTCGAGCGTCTCCTCAAGGCGCTTGATCTGCATGCTGAGTGCGGCGGGGGTGCGGAACAGCAGTCGCGCCGCGCGGCTGAAGCTGCCTGTCTCGGCGATGGTGACGAAGCTGCGCAACACGGCACTGTCGAGCAGGGGCAGGGTGCTCGATGGGCTGGTTGTCGGATGCTCTGTATCGGAGGTCATCGTTAAGAATTTCTTAAAGTTACCTGCAAAATAATTCGCTAGACCTGAACGATGCGGCGCCGCATGCTGCGCGTCAAGTCGCCCATCGCGTCACGGAAGAGGGGCGTGAGGCTCATCCACTTACCTGCCGGCGAGGAGGTCATCGTGTCGCATCCCCCTACCACAGCGCGCCGGAGCGCCAAGCCCGTCAAGCCTGTCAACGTCGCCATGCCGGAGTTCCTCGCACCGGCCATGCCGCCCATGGAACTGTTCGCCTGGCTCGGGCGCACCGCACGCGCCTACTGGCGTCGCCATCGCACCGAACGCCTGCTGCGCGCGCAGCCGCAGTTGCGTGACGACATCGCCGGCAGCAATGCCATGCCGAAAAGGGTCGACGAAGCGCAGGCGCCGCCGCGTCCTTGATCCACAGTGATCGATCGCGTCCATCTGCGCGGGTGCGACGACTGCCACCCTGGAGTGGGTTGAGCGGGGCCGGCGCGCTTCAAGGTCGGGAGCGCGCACCGGGGCGTTGCCGCGCTTGTTGGGTCATTGGCACCCCTGCGTTCTTGCAGTCGTCAGCGCCACCATCTCCAGGCACCATTGGCGCCTGTCATGTCGTCACGGCTGACTGGTGCATGCGCTGACGGCACGTCGTCGGCCCCACCTGCGCTATTGTTGTGCAAGGAGCAGTGACACGGCGCGAGATGGCGAGGGCGCGCGGCACTGTTCGCTCCATGCATTCCAGATGAGGCCGTCGTGCTCTTTCAGATTCAGACGCTGTTCTTCATGTGCCTGCAGTTCCTGCTCAAGCTGGGCACCTTGATCATCCCCATCCGCGTACCCGAAACCTTCCGCGGCGCCGGTGCAGCCATGGAGCTCTGCCAGGCGATTGCCGATACCGGTGCCAAGCGGGTGTTGCTGGTGACCGATCGCGTGCTGGTCGATCTCGGCCTGGTACAGCCGGTGCAGGACAAGCTGCAGGCGCTCGGGGTGACAGTGGAAACCTATGATGGCGTGCAGCCGGACCCGACCATCGCGCAGATCGAAACCGGCGTGACGCGCTACAAGGACAGCGGCTGCGAAGCGGTACTGGCCATGGGCGGCGGCTCCTCCATCGACGCCGCCAAGGTCATCGCCGCCCGCGTGCGCAATCCGCACGGCGTGCGTTGGATGGCGGGGCTGTTCCGGCTGCTGCGCAGTCCGGCGCCGCTGTACGCGATTCCGACCACGGCCGGTACCGGCTCCGAGGTCACGGTGGCGGCAGTGGTCTCCGATCCCGGGGCGGTGCGCAAGTTCGCCATCATGGATTTCCGGCTGGTGCCGCAGATGGCGGCCCTCGACGGCAGCGTCATGACCGGGGTGCCGCCGGCCATCACCGCCGCCACCGGCATGGATGCGCTCACGCATGCCGTGGAGGCCTACATCTCGCGCAACCACACCAAGGAAACCGACGCGGCGGCGCTGGATGCGGTGTCGCGCATCATGACGCACCTTCCGCGCGTGATGGCGGATGGCAGCAATCTCGAATCGCGCTCGGAAATGGCCATCGCCTCGTATCAGGCGGGGCTGGCCTTCACCAAGGCGGGGGTCGGCTATGTCCACGCCTTCGCGCACAACCTCGGCGCCCGCTATCACGTGCCGCACGGCAAGGCCAACGCCATGCTGCTGCCCTACGTGCTGACGTACTCGAAGCCCAGAGCCTTTGCGCGCCTCGCGCGACTGGCCGAGGTGGCCGGCCTGAAGCAGGGCGGCGAGACCGAGATGGAGCTGGCCGACAAGTTCATTGCCCACATTCGTGCAATGAATGCGGAATTCGGCATTCCGGACAAGGTCGAGCCGCTCAAGCCCGAGGACATCCCGGTCATTGCGGCCAACGCCCGCTCCGAGGCGAACTGGTACTACGCGGTGCCGCGCTACATGGATCGATCCACCAGCGAGCAATTCCTGATGCAATTGCTGCCGAGCGGAAGCAACAGCGGAGCCGGCCAGCAGCAGGCAGCCTGAGCGGCCTCTACCATGGCCGACGCGCTGCCGGTCATCGGCACGCCGCCGGACGCGGTCTATGTGGCAGCGCCCGGCTATGCGGAGGATCTCGAGGCCGAGATCGTGGCGCGCGGCCAGCGCCTGCTCGCACGCCATGCCGATCTGTTCTTCGTACAGGGGGCGTCGGGTCCCGCGGCGTGGGCGCAGAACACCTGGCTGCGGCCCGAAACGGTGCCCGTGGCCTCCATCGGAGAAGCGGCCCGCGCCTTGCGCGCACGCCAGCGCAACTGGCATCTGCACGCCCTGGTGCAGCACCGCCGGGCGCAGCTGGTGGTGGACAAGCTGCCGCCGATCCGCTTTCGGCCGCTGTCCTTTCCGGCGGACGCACCCAGCGCGCCATTGGGCGCCTGGACGCTGCTCGACCGCGAGCATCTGCTGCTGTCCGCGGAGTGCAGCAGCCCCTTCCCGGATGGACAGGTGCCCTTTGTCGAGGACCGGGTCCAGCCCCCCAATCGTGCCTATCTGAAGTTATGGGAGGCCTTGACGCTGGCGCGCAGCCGGCCGGAGCCGGGCACGCGTTGCCTGGACCTGGGGGCGGCCCCCGGCGGCTGGAGCTGGGTCTGCGCCTGTTTGGGCGCGGAGGTGGTGTCCATCGATCGCGCCGCACTCGCGCCGCAGGTGCTCGCCACGGGGCGGGTCGCGCATCAGTGTGGTGACGCCTTCCGGCTGCGTGCCGAGCAGGTCGGTGAGGTGCAGTGGATTCTCTCGGATCTTGCGGCCTATCCGGAGCGCCTCTTGGAGCTGGCGCGCTATTGGGCCGAGGCACTGCCCGCGGCCAACATGATCTTCACCATCAAACTGCAGGGGCCGCCGGACCCTGCGGCCTATCGCGCCTTTCTGGACATTCCCGGTTCGCGCGTCATGCACCTCTCGCACAACAAGCACGAACTCACCTGGTTCCGCCTCATGGACGGCGGACCCATTGAGGCCGCCCGCCGCTGAGCCTCAGGCCGCGCCTGGCCGCTCCAGCAGAATGGCCGCGCCCAGGCCGCCGCCGGCGCAGGTCGAGACCACGGCAAAGCGCGCCTGCTCCTGCTGCAGGCGTTGCGCCGCGGTCAGCAGCAGGCGGCAGCCGGTGGCGGCGAAGGGGTTGCCCAGCGACAGTGAGCCGCCCCAGGTATTGAGCCGCTCCAGCGGGATGCGGCCGTGGGGCGTATCGGCGCCATGCCGCTCTGCGATGAAGCCGGGATCCTCCATGCGATCGATATTGATGAGAATCTGTGCGGCGAAGGCTTCGTGCAGCTCCCAAACGCCGATGTCCTCAAAGCGCAGCCCGTTCTGCGCCAGCAGGCGCGGAATGGTCATGGCCGGGCCGAACAGCATTTCGTCCTGCAGGCTGTCGACGCCGCCGAGCAGGTGGTCGCGTACCAGAGCCATGGGGCGGAGCTGCCGGCGTGCCGCCTCTTCCTGGCTGGCCAGCAACAGCGCACCGGCCCCATCGGTAAAGCGCGACGCATTGCCCGCGGTGATGATGCCGTGCGCTGGGTCGAAGACGGGCTTCAGACCCGCCAGGCGCTCCACGCTGGCATCCGCGCGCGGGCTGTTGTCTTGTTCGGCGCAGGCGCCTGCCTTGTTGCGCACCGGCGCGATCTGGCTGGCGTGGCGGCCATCGCCTTGTGCAGCGATGGCGCGCGCGTGCGCTTGGGCGGCATAGCGGTCGGAGGCTTCGCGCGTCGCGCCATAGCCCTTCACCATGCGCTCGCAGGCCGCGCCCATGGTCAGGCCGGTGGTGTAGTCGCTGCTCTGGGGCACCTCCAGTGTGAAGTCCCCCGGCCGCAGCGAAGCCAGCACCTTGAGGCGTTCACCGAACTGCTTGCGCTGGCGCAGCTTCATCAGGCTGCGGCGGATGTTCTGCGACAGGCGGATCGGAATATCCGAGAAGTTCTCGGTGCCGGCGGCAATCCCCAGCTTGAGACGACCAAGGGCGATCTGGTCGGCGATGTTGACGAAGCCGACGTTGGGTGAAATGCCGGCCATGGCCACCGTGTAGGCCGGCGTGCGACTGTGCATGCCGGCGGCCAGCATGGCCTCGCGCGCCACATTGGTGGTCTCCACCTCATGCAGCACGGTGCCCATGGTGACCAGTTCGATGGCATCGGCGGGGACGCCGCTGCGGTCGAGCAGGGCGGCCAGCGAAAAGCTGCCCAGTTCATAACTCATCAGCTCCGCATACAGACCGGCACTTTCCAGAAAGGGGGTGCGCGTTCCAGCGATGAGCACCGGCTGATGCTCCGGCGGAATCGGCGTGCGCTTCTGCTTGTTCATGCCGTCTCCGCGGTGGGCAGGAAGCTGCCCGCCTGGTAGATGTTCGATTCGGCATCCACCATCCGTACCAGCCGGCGTCCTTGCGCATCGGCCGTGTCAGCAACCTGGATCAGCAGTTCCGGGCTGGGTAGCGGCACAGCGCGCACGAAACGCGTATCGATCTCGGCAATATCCCAGCCCGCGCGGCGAATCGCCTCGAAGAGCTGGGCGAAGGAACCGTAGCCATGCATGATGCAGCCGCCGTAGCGGGTGCGCCGCGCCAGCAGCGGCAGCGTGTGCAGCGGATTGAAGTCACCGGTGAGCTTGAAAAAGCGCACGCCTTCGTTGGCAGCGGCCTGCCAGTGGCCCACCGTCGTGAACGGCACCGGCCGTTCCTTCTTGGCCTTGCGGTTGGTGCGGGCGCGCAGCATCACCGCCGCGTAGGCGTCAATGATGACGGCATCCTCCACGCTCTCACTGCTGATGCGCACCTGGCTGTGAATGCGGGCGCGGTAGCTGTCATCGCTGGCATCCATCAGCCGTCCGGCGAGCCTGAAGCTTCCGTCACGCGGCAGGGCCTCGTTCACCACGATGTGGACGCCCTGATTGACCACGCTGAGCAGCGGATAGGGCGACTGCGCAGTCAGCTGGGAGATCATGCGCAGTCCCATCTGGCCGGCGGCGAAATGCGGTGCGATGCATCCGCCGTAGCGGGCCACGTCCATGCCGGACCAGCGATGGTAGGCATCGAGCAGGTGCGGCGGTGGCGCCTTCATGCGCTGCTGCAGCGGCTTGGCGGCCGCACCCTTGCCAGTGGGAAGCACAGAGCGCAGTCCGCCACCTGCCATGGCGAGCATATTGGGCAGTTGGTGGCGGAGATGGCGGTAGGAAACCGGGGGTGCCGTAGGTGTCATGCGTGCGTGTCAATGGATGGCCCAGGGGTGCGGTGTGTTGCATCGCAGTGCCAGCTTGCCACGACAGGTGGCGGTAATGGGGCTTTCCGTAATGGCCCAATTCGCGAGCCTGCTGTCTATTGGAATCATTGCAAAAGGGGTTTCCATGGAAGGGACGCTTACCGCTGGTCGTGTACGCACGGTTGTCGATACGGCCTGCTAGGCTCACGGTCTGCGTCGACCGCACCGTCGCTAGGGAAGGCATGAACGAAGCCGAAGCACTCATTCCGATCGAAATCTACTACCGGCATTCCGAGCTGGTCATCACCTTCCTCATCGCACTGTTGGGGATCGCCTTCGGCAATCTGACCGTGAAGGGCATCGGCTTCGGATCCAGCGGGGTGCTGATCGTGGCCATGGCCGCAGGCTATCTGTATCAATTCGAGCCGGTCACCATCCTGCAGGACCTCGGCATCGTCCTGTTTCTGTTGTGCGTGGGGCTGGAGGCGGGGCCGAGCTTCTTCCGCGCCTTCAAGCAATACGGCAAGCGCTTCATCGGCAATGTGCTCATCCTGCTGGGCATCTCGGGCGTCAACACGGTCGTGATCATTGCCCTTTCGGGGATCCCGGTCGGCCTGGGCTTGGGGCTCTTCGCCGGCGCCTTCACCTCCAGCCCGGCGCTGATCAGTGCCCTGCAGTTCAGCCCGGAAGAAGAGGTCATCTTCGGTTACGGCGTAGGCTACCCCTTTGGCCTGATCGGGGTGATTCTTTTCATCTCGATTGCCGTGCGCGTGCTGAAGGGGCGCATGGAAGCCGAGCAGCGGCAGCGCAGCCGGCTGCACGCGGCGGTCTTCAAGCTGACCAATGCCTCGCTCGAGGGGCAGCTGATCCGCAATATCGGCATCTTCCAGGAACACGACGTGGTGGTGTCGGGCATTTTGCGCGACCTTTCGGTGATCCCTGCCAGCGGCAACACGGCGCTGCTCGAGGGTGACATCCTGCGTCTGGAAGGGCTACCGGAGGATGTGGCAGCCGCCGGCGCCCTGCTCGGCGAGGAGGTGCAGGAAGCCTTCGATGCCCATGCCGAGCTCGATACCCGTTCCATCGTGGTCGAGAACACCTCAGTCGTGAATCGCTCGCTGCGCGATCTGGGTCTGCGCCTGCGCTTCAATGCCTCGTTGACGCGCATCGTGCGTTCCGGGGTGGAGTTCGTGCCGACCGAAGACCTGACCCTGGCCTATGGCGATGTGGCTGTAGCAGTGGGCTCGCCCTACCAGCTGGATCAGGTGGAGCAGTTCCTGGGCCACGAGCATCACACCGTGCAGCGTCGCGTCGATATCGGTTCGTTGGCGGCGGTGCTGTTTCTGGCCTTCTTCATCGGGGGGATCGTCGTGCCCATCCCGGCACTGGGGCCCTTCTCGCTGGGCATTGCCGGCGGAGCGCTGATCGCCGGTCTGCTCTTCGGCCATATGGGCCGCATCGGCAATCTGATCGGGCGCTTCCCGCGCAATGCAACGCTGGTGCTCAAGGAGCTGGGTCTGGCTCTGTTCTTCGTCCAGGTCGGGCTGGATACCGGCCAGAGTTTCGTCGAGTCGCTGGACGCCCAGGCGCTCTACTACGCGGTGTACGCCCTGCTGTTCGCGGTGGTGCCCATGGCGGGCAGCTTCCTGGTCGGCCACTATCTGCTGCGCATCCCGGTCAGCGAATGCTTTGGCGTGATCTGCGGCGGCATGACCTTCACGCCCGGGCTCGACATCATCCGCAGCGTGGATGCCTCGGACCGGCCGGTGGTGGCCTATTCGTCGGTGTATCCGGTGGCCTTGATTCTGGTCATCGCGCTGGTCCAGGGCATGCACCTGGCCCTGGCAACCCTGGGCGCGGGTACCTAGGGCGGCGGCTCACCAGCCCTGTGTGCCGGCCTCGCCCTTGAAGGGACCGACCACATCGCGCGTCACCCAGCCGCCGTAGAAGCCGCCCGGCTGCGGACGGGCCTGCTCGTCGTCGACGTAGCCGAGCAGGTCTCCGAGGTAGAAAGCGATATAGCCGGCGATGGCGGCGTAGCGGGCGTGGGGCTTGGGATAGGCCCAGGCAGCATGGTCGGCCTGCTGCGACCCGCTGCGTACATCCCAGTACTGGGCCTGACCCTTCCATTCGCAATGACTGCGCGCGGGCGCTGGGTGCAGCAGGCTTAGGTCCACCGCCTCCGGCGGAAGGTAGAAGGTCGGCGCGCCAGCGGTTTCCAGCAGGCGGTAGGCCTGTCGCGTTTCGGCTACCAGCTGCTCGCCAAGAAAGACCCGTACCCGGCGGCTATCCGCCACCAATGCGGGAGGGCGCGGGTAATCCCAGATCGACTCCTGGCCAGGGCCAGGTGTCTCGGCGAAAGGCGGCCTCTGACTGCCGTCGTAGACCCAGCCATAGCGGCGGGCTTCGTCATTGCTCATGGGCGAATTCCTGGCGGGGAGGCGTGCATCATGCGTCGACACAGCCCAGGCGGGGGCTTTGCCCAAGCGGCATCGCAGTTCGCCGCTGCTTGCTCAGCGCTCAGCCCTGCGCGGCGGCGACTTCGGCTGAGAAATCGCCATCCAGAGCGCTGTCACCGACGCCCATCATGCGCGGATAGGCGCGGCGATAGGCCTCCATGACCTCCTCGTAGGGCAGGTTCCAGCGCGGGCCGTGATCGGCCACGTACTCCATGTGCTGCCGCCCCTGGGTGTCCAAGGCGTGGAAGATGGAGTCACTGTGCCCATCGAAGTCCAGCGGATGCGTGCCGGCCTTTTCGCAGAGGCTGCGATTGAAGGCCGGGGTCGCCTTGATCCATCGGCCATCCAACCAGACCTCGGTGTAGCCGTGATAGCGGAAGAGATCGGTGCCCATGGCTTCGCGCAGACGAGGAGAGCTGATGTGATTGCGCACGTCGGCAAAACCGATGCGCGCGCCGATGCCTACCGCGCGCAACACGGCTGCATAGACCACAGCCTTGGTGACGCAGAAGCCGCGCCCGCTGGCCAGTACCGTGCTGGCGCGCATGGCTTCGGGAGCCAGGCGAATGCCGTAGGGGTCGTAGCGCAATCCGTCGCGCACCGCAAAGTACAGCGCCACTGCGCGCGCCCGGTCAGAGGCCTCCGTGCCTGCATGGCGCGCAGCGAAAGCCGCAACATCGGGGTGTTCCGCGTCCAGATAGTAGGTTGCACGCAGGGCTTCGGGCGGGACAGACAGGGTGGCGGACATGGCGGGAGGGTGTTGATTTCGAGGAATGCCATGCTAGCGCGCCCTGGCCGCTGCCGGCGCGCATGGGTTTCGGTGCTTGCCGTGCCTTCCCGGGCTGCACACACTGGGGGAACACCGCCGCCATCCGCTTGAGAGGCCACCGAACGATGTGGAAACAGAAGGAACTGCGGCTGCGTGCGCGCGCACGCGGCTTTCATCTGATCACTGACGAAATTCGCTCCGCGTTGTCGGAGCTGACCACGGTGGAGGTCGGGTTGCTGCACCTCTTTCTGCAGCATACCTCGGCGTCGTTGACCATCAATGAGAACGCCGACCCCACCGTGCGCGGTGATTTCGAGCGCTGGTGTCGGCAGGCGGTGCCGGAGTGCGCGCCCTATTTCCAGCACGTCGACGAAGGCAGCGAGGACATGCCCGCCCACATCAAGAGCAGCCTGTTCGGCTGTGCGCTGACGATCCCGATCCGCAGCGGTGCCCTGGCCCTGGGCACCTGGCAGGGCATCTATCTGGGCGAGCACCGCAATCACGGCGGTGAGCGACGGCTGATCGCCACCCTGTGGGGTGAGGAGGCCGGCGCCTGAGGCGCCGACCCCTGGTTCTGCAGGGCTCAGGCGTCGGCGGGCAGGGGCTGCGCCAATGGCGGATCGACCCGTACTGAGAAGGGCATCGTGATCTCGTAGACCACACCGCCCAGACCGAAGGGCGTGGGCGTGCCGTCGGGAAGCGCGCGCTGGCTGCAGACGTAGAGGCGGCGCCCGTCGGGTGAGAAGGCGGGGCCGGTGACCTCCGAAGGCGAGGGCGCATCCGGGTCGCCGGGCAGGCGCAGCAGCGGGATGGTGCGTCCATCCGGCAGCAGCACCATGGCGCGCAGATCGCCGCCGTCCTCGACGACGATCATTTCGCCGTCCAGCGTCATCGCCAGATTATCGACGCCGGCCATCGGCGGCTCGTCGGGATCTTCGAAGGAGCCGACCGGGCCATCATCGGGGTTGTAGATGCTCTCGATCGTGCCGCCGATGGTGTCGATGGCCCAGATGTTGTCGTCGCTCTTGGTGGAGAAGAACACAAAACCCTTCAGGAACCAGACACCCTCGTTGCCCGCGAAGACGGTGGTTTCTTCCTGATAGACGCGGTGCTGCGGGGTGCCGTCGTCAATCGCATCCACCCAGCGAATCGGCACTGGCCCCTGGCGCGCGGCATCGATGCCGGCGTCCACGGCGAGCACCTGCAGCTTGCCCTTGCTGAAGTCCGGGCGCTTCCCCGCGGGCCAGTCCGCAGCGGAGAAGACCGTACGATAGAAGCGATCCTCGCCGGTGATGTCTTCGGTGTGGTAGATCGCCCTCGCATCGGCGTCGACCGCAGCCATTTCGTGCGCCTTGCGGCCGAAGCGCTCCAGACGGCGTGGCGTTCCGCCGTCGCGCAGCGGGCTGCACTCGAACATGAAGCCGTCGAGAATCTCTTCGCCGTTGATCCAGGTGCCCCAGGGTGTCGCGCCACCAGAGCAGTTGGTGGTGGTGTTGCGCTGTACCGGATAGGCGTCGACCAGATTGCCATCCTTGTCGAAGCGCAGCGCACTGACACCGCCGGAGAAGGGCAGTACCAGGGGCACGGCGTCGAGGGGAAGCAGACCCGTGATGGCGCCAAGACCGGTGGTGACGGCCTCCAGCGCATCGCGCGAGGTCAGTTCGGACAGCAGCGGGGCGTCGGGCGTGGCCGCAAACAGCGTGGTTGCGTCGCGTGCCTCGGAATTCGAGCAGTAGATCCAGCCGCCATCCTCGGTGCGGAACATGCCCGCGCCGTCAGGATCCGAGTGCCAGAGAAAGTCAGGCTGCGAGGGAATCGGCGGTTGATTGACCACGGCGATGACGCGCGAACTGAAGCCTTCTGGGAGCTGGACGCCATTGGCATCCGGAGCCTGCAGCGGCCCCATGGTGGCAAAGCGGCTGTTGAAGCGGGGATCGCGCGGTGAGCCGGCACCGGCGCCAGGTGTCGAGGAACCCGAACCGCAGGCAGCCAACCAGCTGGCCGTCGGGACGCTGCCGGCTGCAAACAGCAGGTGGCGGAGGAATCGGCGGCGCGGAAGACCGCGCTGCTCGATGGTGTTCAGAAGAGGGTGCTGATGTGGGGTCTTCATGCGTCGACTATCCACTCTGGGCGTGGTGTGGGCAAGGGCGAAAGTATAGGAATCGATGCGTCGACACACGATGACCGTTCCGTGACGTCGCGTTGCTGTCCAGTCCTCCTCAGGGCATCTGCATCGGCCACTGCCGCGCTTGCGCTGTCCCCTCCGAGAGGTCAGCAGCACCATCCGGCGGCTGTCCAGGGGCGCTGGTCGGCCAGAGGCCGTGCAGCGGTCGACATCGCTTCGATTGCCGTCAAGAATGACGAGACACCGCGCGTGCGCGCGTCCATCCTCCCACTATGAGCCCGCGTCGTCGCCTTCAAGCTATGGCCGCACCCAGCAGTGCAGATCACCCAAATCTTGGCGGCGCGTGGACCTCCACCGGCAGTTTTCGCAGTCGCGCGCGCGGGGCACTTTCGCCCAGCCGGCCGCTGAATGCCTTCATTGCGCAGCTCCTCATCGTCTTTGCACTGTTGGCACTGATGTACGCCGCGCTCGCCATGAGTCAGGGTATTCGTGGCTACTCCGCAGCCGAGAGCGAATGGTCGAAGGGGCGCAAGGAGGCCGTGCATCAGCTTGAACGCTATCTGCGCACCGGCAGTGACGAGGCGTGGGCGCGCTACACCCAGGGACTGACCGTTCCATTGGCGCTGCGCAAGGCGCGCCTGGAAATGGAAAGCGCGGACTATCAGCCACAGGCCGCGGTCAACTACATGGTCAGTGCCGGCTCCCATCCCGACGATGCGGCGCTGATGGCGATGCTCTTTCGCTGGTTCGGTTGGCAATACCACGTTGCCGACGCCATTCGCATCTGGCATGAGGCGGACGAGCATATCGTCGCTCTCGAGCGGCTTGGGCGCGCGGTGCGCAGCGCGCGCCTCGATGGGCCCGTGGCTTCCGCTGCCTTTGACCGGATGCTGGCTGAGCTGGATCGGATCGATCTGGCGGTGCTTCCGCTGGAGGTGGCCTTTTCCGCGCGTCTCGGTGAGGCCGCGCGGCTGACCAAGCTGGTGCTGGCCATCATTCTGCTGGTGTCGTCGGTGCTGCTACTCGCGCTAGGAGCCTACATCGTGCGTCGTGTCACGGCCCGCATTTTCATGGCGCGCACTTTCGAAGCCGAAGAGCGCTTTCGCAAGACCTTCGAAGTGGCACCGGTGGGCATTGTCCATATCGGGCTCGACGGTCGATGGACCGACGTCAACGACAGCCTGTGTCGCATGCTGGGCTACAGCCGTGACGAGCTGGTCGGCTGTCATGAGGCGGATCTGCTCGCGCATGGCTTCCATGCCGCTTCGGACAGGCCTGCGCCCCCGGAGTGGTCCGACGGTTCCGACACGATGCACGGCGAGCGTAGCTACCGGCGCTCCGATGGGCACACGGTCATCCTGCAGCTGCACGTCACCGCGGTGCGCAACTTCAGCGGTGACATTCTCAATTACGTGGCCATTGCGCATGACGTCACCGAGTCACGGCGCATGGCACGCGAGCTCTCCTTCCGTGCACGCCACGACCTGCTTACCGGGCTGCTGAACCGCTACGAATTCGAGCGTATCGTCAAGGATCTGGCCGAAGACCCCGAAGCCGAGCGCGTGCCGGCCATGCTGCTTTATCTGGATCTCGACCAGTTCAAGGTGGTCAACGACAGCTGCGGCCATATGGCGGGAGACGCCATGCTGACCGAGCTGGCGGCGCTGATCCGCGGCTGCCTGCGCAGTGGCGATACGCTGGCCCGCCTCGGCGGAGACGAATTTGGCGTGCTGCTGCAGCACTGCCCGCCGACCAAGGCGGAGGCCATCGCCGAAAAGATCCGCAGCGAAATCGCCGCCTTCCGTTTCCACTGGGGCGAACGCAGTTTCAATCTGAGCATCAGTATCGGCATTGTCCCCTTCATGCCCGGAGAGTACGAGGGCGCTCGCCTGCTCAGTGTGGCTGACTATGCCTGCTATGCCGCCAAGGAAGCCGGGCGCAACCAGCTGCATCTGGCACGGCCGGAAGACGCGGGCACAGTCCGTCATCACGAGGAGATGAACTGGCTTAGCCGGCTGCAGGATGCGCATGACGAGAATCGCTTCTTCCTCGTCTGGCAGCCCATCGTGCCGGTGCACCACGCATCCGGAACGCCACCGCGTCATTTCGAAGTCCTGCTGCGGCTGCGCGAGCGCGACGGCAGTGTGGCCATGCCGGGCACCTTCCTGTCCGCAGCGGAGCGCTATGGCAAGGTCATCGAGCTCGATACCTGGGTGGTCACCACCCTGATGCAATGGCTCAACGACAACGTCGATTCCGCCGATCGCATCGATCAGCTCAACGTCAACGTCAGCGGTGCGGCCGTCAGTGATCCACGCTATATCGAGTGCGTGACGGCCTTGATCCGTCGTTCGCGCTTCCCTGCGGACCGCTTGTGCTTCGAGATCACCGAAACCATGGCCATCTCGAACATCAACGCCGCCACCGCCTTCATGAAGACACTGAGCGAATTCGGCTGCCGCTTCGCGCTCGACGATTTCGGCATCGGCAGTTCGTCCTTCGCCTATCTCAACGCGCTGCCGGTGGACTTCGTCAAGATCGACGGCGCCTTCGTGCACGACCTCGACCGCGACTCGGTGCACGAATCCATCACGCGCTGCATCATCGAAGTCGCTCATTCCATGGGCAAGGGTACGGTGGCCGAATTCGTCGAGACCGACGCGGTGCGCCGGCGTCTACAGATGCTGGGCTGCGGATATGCCCAGGGCTTCGGTATCGGCGCCGCCACCGCGCTGGGCGACTTCAGCCTGCGGCCGGTACGTCCAACGCGACCGGTGCTGGTGGATACGGCGCAGAAGCTCGCGGTCTAGAGGCCCTCATGCGCACCGCGCCGCTTGCGTGGGCGCGTCGGATCAATGCTGGCAGACTGCGCAAGCCCCGGGGTGGGGCCTGTCCTCATCACTGGAGTCGGCGATGTCTTCCGCAATCGAATCTTTCTCCATTCACGCCAGCGACGCTGCGCTGGCGGATCTCAGCGAGCGCCTGCACCGTACCCGCTGGCCCGACGCCGAGCTGGTGGCAGATGGCGCCCAGGGTGTGCAACAGGTCTGGATGCGCGCGATCTGCGACTACTGGCGCAACGGCTACGACTGGCGTGCGCGCGAAGCACGGCTCAACAAGTGGCCGCAGTACCGCACCGAGGTGGATGGCCTGCGCATCCACTTCCTGCATGTGCGGTCGCCCGAGGCCAAGGCCACCCCGTTGCTGATGACCCACGGCTGGCCAGGATCGATCGTGGAGTTCCACAAGGTATTGGGCCCGTTGACCGACCCTCGCGCACATGGCGGTGATCCGGATGATGCCTTCGAGGTCATCTGCCCGAGCCTGCCCGGTTACGGCTTCAGCGACAAGCCGCGCGAGACCGGCTGGGGCGTAGAGCGCATCGCCCGCGCCTGGGGCGCCTTGATGGCGCGTCTTGGCCACCGTCGGTACCTTGCCCAGGGCGGTGACTGGGGCTCGATGGTGACCACGGCCCTGTCCAAGCTGGACACCGAGCACTGCGCGGGCATCCACCTGAACATGGCCATCGCACCCCCCGGCAAAGAGGACCTGACCGAGCTCACCGCCGGCGAGCAAGCGGCGCTCGCCACCATGGATCACTACCGCAAATACGAATCCGCCTACGGCAAGCAGCAGGCCACCCGGCCGCAGACGCTGGCCTATGGATTGACCGACTCACCGGTGGGGCAGGCGGCCTGGATCCTGGAAAAGTTCTGGACCTGGGTCGACCACGGCGGACGCGGTCCGGAGGCGGTGCTGAGTCGCGACGAGCTGCTCGACAACGTCATGCTCTATTGGTTGCCCGCCGCGGCGGCCTCGTCGGCGCGGCTGTATTGGGAGAGCTTCATGGCCTTTGATCGCGACGCTGTGACGGCGCCCACCGCGCTCTCCATCTTTCCCGGTGAGCTGTTCCGGCCATCGCGGCGCTGGGCGCAGCGGCGCTACCAGGATCTGCGCTATTTCAACGAAACCGAGCGCGGCGGCCATTTCGCTGCCTTCGAACAGCCCGAGATCTTCGTGCGCGAGGTCCGCGAAGGTCTGCGCGGCATGCGCCGCGCTCAGTAGGGCCCGCCTGGGAGCGGCGTGGCAAAGGACAGTGCGTGTCCGTCCGGGTCCTTGATATGGAAATACCGCTCCCCCCAGGGCGCATCGCTGGGGGCGAAGTCCGGCTTCAGCCCGCGCTCGAGGCTGAGCGCGTAGAGGGCATCGACGTCCTCGACATGAAAGATGGCGCGGCCCCAGCCGGTGGTGTGCGACTTGGTCTTGGCCAGATTCAGAAAGCCTTCTCCCGCGTGAAAACTGGTGAAGATGGCGTCCCGTCCGCCGAATTTCAGCGCAAAGCCCAGGGCCTGATAGAAGGCGCAGGAGCGGCGCATGTCACTGACGAACAGCGTGACAGCACTTACCCGTTCGATGCGCATCCCCACTCCGCTGCGTGACAATGCGCGCAGCATATCCGAACGCGGCCCTCGCCCCAGCGGGGTACGGGCCGTGACCAGCAAGCGCCAAAAAGGAGCCATTCATGGCAACCATGCGAGCGATGCAGGTCCCTGAAGCCGGGGGCGATTTTGAACTGGTGGAACGCGAGATTCCCGAGCCGGGACGCGGCGAGGTTCGCGTGCGGGTCGAGGCCTGCGGCATCTGCCACTCCGACATGTTCACCAAGGAAGGCGCCTTTCCGGGCATCCAGTACCCGCGCGTGCCGGGGCATGAGGTCGCCGGCACCATCGACGCCGTCGGTGACGGGGTGGAGCGCTGGGAGATCGGCCGCCGCGTGGGCGTGGGCTGGCACGGCTGGCATTGCGGCAGCTGCGCATCGTGCAAGCAGGGGGACTACGTCACCTGCGCCTACCAGCGCGTCTCAGGCATCGCCTTCGACGGCGGCTACGCCGACTACATGATCGCCCCGGTGGAAGCACTGGCGGCCATTCCGGATGCCCTGTCCGCGGTTGAAGCCGCGCCATTGCTCTGCGCCGGCGTGACCACCTTCAACGCGCTGCGCAACAGCGGTGCCCGCGCCGGTGACGTGGTCGCCATCCAGGGCGTCGGCGGTCTCGGCCATCTGGCCATCCAGTACGCCGCGCGCATGGGCTTTCACACGGTCGCGCTGTCACGGGGATCAGACAAGAAGGCACTGGCGCTGGAGCTGGGCGCAGCCACCTATATCGACACCGAGGCCCAGGATCCCTGCGCCGCGCTGCAGGCCATAGGCGGAGCGCGCGTGATTCTGGCGACGGCTCCCAGCGCCAAGCTGATGAGCGCCATCGTCGAGGGGCTTGGCGTCAACGGCAAGCTGATCGTGGTGGGTGCTGACCCCAAGCCCATTGAGGTTTCCCCGTTACAGCTGCTTCCGGGTCGGCGCAGTATTTCGGGCCACCCCAGCGGTGCGCCGGTCGATTCCGAGGACACCATGCGCTTTTCGGGCCTGAAGGCCATTCGCGCCCAGGTTGAGACTTATCCGCTGGAAGAGGCGGCGCAGGCCTATGCCCGCATGATGGCCAACGAGGCGCGCTTTCGCGTCGTGCTCACCATGACCTGAGCGCCGATCAGGCCTTTGATCAAAAAAGGGGCGCCGCAACCATGCGGCGCCCCTTTTGGATCGAGGAAGTGGTTATTTCTTGCGCTTTTCCTTTTCCCGATCCAGATCTTCGGTGGTGGTCGTCGTCGCAGGGGGATCACTGGCGGGGAAGGTTTCATCCAACGCTTCGTCGATGATCTCCTGCTCGTGCGCAGGATCCTGCGTCTTGTCGTCCTTGTGCGGGTCCTTCTTGCTCATCCGGACCTCCGTGCAATGGATGAACCCCTACCATGCGGGTAAATGCCTGCCAGGACAACCGGGCGCGGTGTCATCCGCACCCGGAGCCCATCGCTACCGCCGCAGGCGGAAGGTGCGCAGTGCAAGCCCGAAGAGGGCGAGCAGCAACCATGCCAGCGGCGCGAAAGCCCCCGATCCGGACGAAATGCCGCCGGCGGCCACCGCCGAGCCGCTGCCGCCACCGGACTCCAGCGTGGTGGCCGAGCGGGACGGAGATGTGCCGTCACAGCCGCCCAGCGTGTCCGCCACGGCCTTGACCATGGCCACCCACTCATCGGCGCTGAAATTGGTGCCGAAACCATAGGCGTCGGGGTCGCTGATCTCGCCGTCGCGATACTGCAGGCCGAAGGAGTGCGACAGCCGCACCGCGGTCAGGCAGTGTTCGGGCACCACGGTGATCTTCTGGCCCTGGAAACCGCTTGCCTTGTAGGCGCCTGGAGAGACATCGCTGTTCCAGGTCTGGTAGCCGTAGCGGCCTTCCGAGACCTTGGTCATGCGCGTCATGCGATCAATCCACGCCGCCGGCACGACTTGCTCGCCGCGGGCATTGACGCCGCCGCGGCGCATCAGTTCGCCGAAGCGGGCGAAGTCATGGGCGCGTGCATACAACCCCTGCGAGGCGATGGTGGCGCCTTCGCGGTCGGCGATCATGCGTGCGTCGCCGTAGGCGCCCATCGGAATCCAGAGCTTCTCCGAAATGATCTCGTTGAAGGGCTTCTCGTAGATCTTGCTCAGCATCCAGGCCAACACCTGGGTGTTGCCGCTGTTGTAGCGGAATTCGGTACCGGCTTCATAGGCGGCCGGCAGCGCCTTGATGAACTCGTTGCGGGTCTGCCCGGCTGCGCCATAGGTGTAGTAGTCGAGCAGGACCTGCACCCACTGCTGTACCTGCGTATTCATCGCCAGGACGGGCGTGTCCTCGTCCCAGTGCACGCCCGACTCCATCTGCAGGATGTCCTCGATGGAAACCCCTTCCCACGGGGTACCGGCCAGTTCGGGGATGTAGTCTTCAATCGGGTCCTGCAGCGAGCCGATGCGTCCTTCGCCGTCGGCAATGCCGACCACGGCGGCGATGAAGGTCTTGGTGACCGACCACGGCTGCTGGCGCGTGTATTCCTGATAGCCGTTGTTGTAGATCTCGTCGACCAGCGCGCCGTTGTGCACGAAGACCACCGTGTCGGTTTCGGTGGTGGCCACAAAGTCGGCCACGGTCTTGGTCTGATCGCGCCACTGGTAGGTGATGCCGGCGGTGTCCTGCAATGCGAAACGCATCGGGGTCACCGTGGCGGCGTCATTGGCGACATCGACATTCGCGGTCCAGATCTCGGGACGTACCGCGTCCGTGGGGGAGGGGATCTGGACGTTGCCGTGCAGCAGGGACTCCTGTACCCAGGTGGACCAGTACAGCGGGTTGAGCCAGACATCCATACGTCCGGCAAGCAGATCCTGCACCGGTGGCAGAGCGGTGATGGGGCCATCGGCTTCGGGGGCGGTGCCATCGTCGCTTTCCACCGCACCGCGGGTCAGGCTCTCGACGGCAGCCTCTATGATACCCAGCACGTGCTCCGGCGGTGCATCGACTTCGGCGGCACCGGCCGACGATGGCCAGAAAGCGAATACGGCGCAGGCAAGCGCCAGGGGTCTGCGAATCCCTTGCATGGAAACTCCTCCAATGTGGCGGGCTTGGATGCCCTGCTCTGATTGCAGCGGGATTCTGGCGCTCCGCCGCCCCCTTCGGAAGTCGTAAAAATGCAGGATATGGGTGGCAGACAGGCACGCGCTGACCGACTTTGTGCGAGCCTGCGCGTGACATTCGGCACCACATGGCACTGCCAAGGCTCGGGCGAGGCAGGTGCATAGGAGAGGGCATGGAGCACGCATTGACCGAGACCTTGTCGGTCTGGATGTGGCCGGGGATGCTGGCGCTGAGCGCCGTGGTGGTGGCGCATGTGGTCTATCGCATCGGGCTTGCCATCGCGCGTCGACTGACCCAGCCAGAGGCGCCCACCCGCATCTTTCTGGATGCCGCCGCGCGCGCCCTCGGCGTCGCCCTCGCGCTGCTGGTGCTGCATATCGGCCTGGCAACGGCCCCAGAGGAGCTGCCGGGGTTGGGCTTCCTGCGGCGACTGACGCTGCTGCTGCTCATCCTGTCGATCACCTGGGCCGCGGTGCGCTGCTCCTCCGCCATCGGCGAGGTCATCGTGGTCTCGAATCCGGTCATGCGACGCGATTGGCGCTATGCACGCAAGGTGGAAACGCAGACGCGGGTGCTGGTGCGCGGGCTGAACATTCTCCTCATCATCATCGGGGTGGGCGCGGCGCTGATGACAATTCGCCCGGTGCAGCAGATCGGCGCCAGCCTGCTCGCCTCGGCCGGTGTCGGCGGCATCATCCTTGGCTTTGCGGCGCGGCCGGTGCTGAGCAATCTGCTGGCGGGCATGCAGATCGCACTCACCCAGCCTTTCCGCATTGGCGACGTGCTGCGCGTGCAGGATGAATGGTGCTGGGTGGAAGAGGTCACCGTGACCTATGTGGTGCTGCGTGTCTGGGATCTGCGCCGACTGGTGGTGCCGCTGCAATGGTTCATCGACAACCCTTTCCAGAACTGGTCGCGCCACTCCACTGAACTGATCGGAGCGGTCGCCCTGTGGGTCGATTACAAGACGCCGATGCAGCCCCTGCGCGATGAATTTGCGCGCCTGCTCCGCGCGTCCAGTCGCTGGGACCAGGTCACCGAAAGCGTGCAGGCCGTGGACGCGGGCGAATGGGGCCAGCAGGTGCGCTTCCTGATGAGTGCCAGTGACTCCACCACCCTCTGGGACTTGCGCTGCGAAATCCGCGAGGGGCTCATCGCCTTCCTGCAGCAGCACTATCCCGAGCACCTGCCTCGGATGCGCGGCGAGCTGGTTGCAGGCACCTCGGCGTCGGAGAAACCCTGAGCTAGCTGCGCCAGTCGATCCAGGCCATGCGCAGACGCAGCTCCCAGGCCGGCGTCAGCCCGGTATTGCGGAAACGGATGCGCCCCTGGGTATCGACGATGAAGGAGGCCGGCACGCCCTGCACCCCGAAGCGTGCAGCAATAGCGCCATCAGGGTCGAGCAGGACCGGGTGGCGCAGCCCCTCGCGTTGCAGGTGGCGCTCGACTTCCTCGACCGTGCCGGAGCGTAGCGCGACCGTCAGCACTGGCCGGTCTTCAGCCAGACGGTCCACCCCGGCCTGAGTCAGGCCACACACAGCGCACCAGGTCGCCCAGAAATGCACCAGCACCGGCTCGTCCGCGTACTGTGACAGCAGCACCGGCGTGCCATCGAGCGTGCTGGCCGCGATCTCGGGGGCTTCGCCATCCGCCATGCCGCGCTGCATCCACAGCCGGACCCCTGCAACGATCATCACGATGATCAGCGCATCCACCAGCCAGCGGCGCCAGCGCGGTCCTCGTCCGAGGCGAGGATTCGTGGGCGTGGTACGAGGGGCGGCTGACATGCCGTGTGTCTGCCTGGAATCCGCGCGGCTGTCGGCCTAGGACGGGAGGAACAGCGTGTGCGCGCCCTTGACGATGGCCACGAGGCCTAGCGCCCACAGGCTACAGGCGGCGACATCGAACAGGGTGTAGCGCGCGCGCTCGAATTCCGTCACCCCCATCATGGCCGGGACCAGGCTGCGGATGGCGGGAATGAAGCGCCCGATGAAAATGGCCCACACGCCGTAGCGTCGGACCATGGTCTCGGTGCGTTCCCACCGTTCGGCATTGCGCTGGATGACGCGCCAATGGTGCACGCGGTGCCCGATGGCGCGGCCGGCGTAGTAGCCGACGTGGTCGCCCAGTGATGAGCCGATCATGGCCATGGTGGCCATCACCCACAGATTCGCCCAGTCGTTGGCATAGAACACCGAGGTCACGATGACCAGCATCAGGCTGGGCACAAAGAGCCCGATGCCGACGCAGGTTTCCATGAAGGCCAGCAGCGGAACCAGCCAGACCGCCTGCTCGCGATGCTCGCCCGCCCAGACAAGGATGGATTCGATCATTGCGTGCCCTGCCGGGGCGGCCACGGAATCAGCACCGGGGTCGCAGCCTTGTACGCTTCATAGTCGGCCTGTCCACCCCATTTTTCATCGGCGCGCTTTTCCAGCATCGGGATGCCGCTGACCTGGGTCAGCAGCCAGCACACGAAGACCGGCGATGCCCAGCCCAGCCACTGCCAGCCCTGCATCAGCGGTGTGGCCATCACTGCGATGCCCGTCCACAGCACGATCTCGCCGAAGTAGTTCGGGTGGCGCGACCACGCCCACAGCCCATGACGGATGAAGCGACCATCGTTGCCGGGGTCGGCCTTGAAGCGGCTCTTCTGACGGTCCGCAGTGGCCTCGATGGCGAAACCGGCCAACCAGATGAGCAATCCGATACTCGCCCAGACGTCCCAGGCTTTGGTGACGGTGCTGGTGATTGCAACCAGGGCCGCGAGCAGTGTCATGAAGACCCACAGCCCCTGGAAGGTCCAGGCCATGAAGAAGCGTCCCCAGTGCGGCTTGATGTCGTCAAAGCGGCCATCCTTGCCGCTGCGCTTCACGCGCATGAACAGGAAGCTGCCGAGGCGTCCGCACCAGAGCAGCACCAGCGCCGTGATGACCGCGCCGCGGGCATCCGGCGTGCTCAACAGTGCAGCGAGCATGATCACGCTGGCGTAGGTGAGCGCGCCGGCAAGGTCGTAGTAGTGCTCGGTCTGTCCGATAAAGGACGGCACGAATACCGCCCACTGCACGACGAAACCGAACAGGGCGAGAGTCACCAGCAGCGGTAAGCCCAGTACGGTCTGGGCGCCGTCATCCAGCAACAGGGCGAGACCAAGCGCAAGGCCGGTGACAAGCACACTGACGAGAAAAGCCACGCTGTTCTTCACAACACGCTCCCTGAATGATGGGCACCGGCCTTGGTGCGACCGGCGGAGCTGGCATTGTGAACCAAGGATGAGGCACGACGAAGTCCGTCGCAGGCGACGCCAAGGCAGAGATACAGCGGATGGGGCGTTCGCGCACCTGCTTCGCGTGATCGTGTGAGGTGCGCAGCTTCTCTACCATGCACGGCGGCAGCACGGCCTCAGGCAGCAACCAACAGGGAAGGCGGCATATGGCGGACACAAGCGCACCAGTCATCGGTCTGGCACTGGGCAGCGGCTCGGCGCGCGGCTGGGCCCATATCGGCATCATCCAGGCGCTCGAGGAAATGGGGATTCGACCGCAGGTCATCGCGGGCACCTCCATCGGCGCACTGGTGGGTGCGGTCTACGTCTCCGGTCAGCTCGATGAATTCGCCGACTGGGTCAGCAAGCTCACGCCGCGGGATGTGTTCAACCTCATGGACATCAAGTTTGCCGGGGGCGTGGTCAAGGGCGAAAAGCTGTTCGGATTCTTCCAGGAGGGCTATCGCAACCCGAACATCGAGGACCTCGAACAGCGCTATGCCAGTGTGGCCACCGAGATGAAGACCGGGCGCGAACGCTGGTTCACCAGTGGACCGATCCTTCCCGCGGCGCGGGCTTCCTGCGCCATCCCAGGTGTGTTCTCGCCGGTGCGCATCGACAACCGCTGGATGCTCGACGGCGGCCTCGTCAACCCGGTCCCGGTGTCCACCGCGCGGGCGCTGGGTGCGGACATCGTCATTGCGGTCAATCTCAATACCCAGCTCATCAGCTCTCATCTGTCCAAGGCCAGCCGCGAACAGGCGCGCAAGCAGGCAGAGGAGAACAAGGGCGAAGCCGGCTTCTGGGAACGCGTACTGACCTCCTTCTCCAAGAGCGATAGCGACAACGAGGACGAGGATCCTGGCCTCTTCGACGTCATCGCCAACAGCGTCAACATCATGCAGGACCGCGTCACGCGCAGCCGCATGGCGGGTGACCCACCGGAAATCACGCTGAATCCCTTGCTTCCGGACTTTGCCTTCATGGACTTCCACCGTGCCGAAGAGGCCATCGCCGAAGGTCGCCGCCTCATCGCGCAGCATGAGGAAGTCATTCGCGGCTGGGTCGGCATGGAGGATGGCCAGTAGGTCAAGGCATTGCCGGCCGTCCACGAAGGGGAAGCGCCTACAGTCCCGCCATGCAAAGCCAGTGCGACCTGAACGCCTTTAGCGTCATCCACCGAGACAATGCGCTGCTTGCGGTTCACAAGCCGGCGGCCCTGCTGGTGCATCGCTCGCCTATCGACCGGTACGAGACGCGCTTTGCACTGCAGATGGCACGCGACTGCGTCGGGCAGCGCGTACACGCGGTGCATCGACTGGACAAGGCGACTTCCGGGCTTCTGCTGTTCGCGCTTGATGGCGACAGCGCCCGTCACCTCTCCCGTCAATTCGAGCAGCGAGAGGTAGAAAAGCACTATCTGGCACTGGTGCGCGGTTGGCCGCCCGTGCAGGGCTGTATCGACAAGCCGCTGCGCTACAAGGCCGATGCCTTGGCGGACGGGCCGGCCTTGCGCGACGCCGCACCGCAACCCGCGCGTACCCTTTTCCGGCGTCTTGCCACCGCCACCCTGGACCAGCCGCTCGGCCGCTTTCCGCAGCAACGCTATGCCCTGCTGGCGCTGCAACCGGAAACGGGACGCAAGCATCAGATCCGTCGCCATCTCAATCACATCGGCCATCCCATCATCGGCGACGTCAACCATGGCGATCGCCACCACAATCATCTCTTCCATGCGTGGCGCGGCTATCACCGGCTGTATCTGGCCGCGGTCGGCTTGCGCATCACCCACCCGCAGAGCAACCAAGCCCTCGAGCTGCGCGCACCATTGCAGGCGGATTTTCAATCCACCTTGGCGGCACTGGGCCTGTCCGTCCCTGTGGATGCGGTATCCGCTTGAGGTCTGCTACTGCCGCGTACGGTGGTCGCCATGCACGGCGCTCGGCTATGGTCGCCGCAGACAGATGGGGATGAGGCGATGAAGATTGCGGTAGTCGGTTCCGGCATTGCGGGTCTTGCCGCCAGTTGGTTTCTGGGTGCACGGCACGAGGTGCATCTCTTTGAAAAGCAGCCCGAACTGGGCATGGCGGCGCGCGGGCTGGAATGGGGCGGGGCGCGCGTGGACATGCCACTGCGCGTGCTCTACCGCGGCTACTACCCGACGCTGACCGCGCTCTATGCCGAGGCCGGCATCGCCATTACCGCATCGGATTACTCGGCGTCCTTCAGCGATCTGGAGGGGCGCTGCTATTTCCGCTATCGCAACTGGCGACCCTGGCAGCGCGTATCCGTGCCTTTTCTGGGGGGAGGGCAGCCGCTGGGGCGCCGCACGCGCCACATCGTCACCGATCTCGCGCGCCTGTACGCGCGCGCCCGGCGTGATCGCGCCCGCCTCGCCGGGGGCCACGTCAGCCTGCAGCAGTATCTCGATGACGGAGGTCTCTCCGAAGCCTTCATCGAGGATTTCCTGCTGCCCACCTTCGCCGCCATCGGTACCTGCGATGTCGATAGTGTGCGCCGCTACCCCGCGTCCGTGGTGCTGGACTACCTCAGCCGCGGCGTGCTGCTCGAAGGCGTGAGCCGCACGGTGCAGGGCGCCGATCACGTTGTGCACCGGCTGTCACAGCGTTGCGCTGCGCTGCACCTGGGGGCTGGCGTGCAGCGCATCGAACGCCAGCGTGAGGGGGTCCAGGTCGAAGATGGCCACGGCCAGCGTCACGATTTCGATCACCTGGTCCTGGCCACGCAGGGCAATCAGGCGCTGCGTCTGCTGGGCGATGCCGCGCAGGGCGCGGAAGCCGACGCCTTGGCCCGTTTCCGTTACGAGACCAGTGAAGTGATCGTGCATACCGATCCGCGCCTGATGCCGGCGCGGCGGCGCGACTGGTCGCCGGTGAATTTCTTCCGGGAACGCGGCGCAGCGCGGCCAATGGCCAGCATCTGGCTGAATCGCGTGCTGCCTATCGCCGCCGAGGCGCCGGACGCTTTCCAGACCTGGAACCCGCTGCGCGCCCCCGATGCGGCGCAGGTCCATGCTCAGGCACAGTTCGAGCGCCCGGTGGTGGATGCCGCCAGCGAGCAGGGCCTGGCCCAAATACGGGATATGCATGCCGAGCGCGACCGCCGCGTCTGGTTCTGCGGCTCCTATGCGGAAAGCGGCGTGCCTTTGCTGGAGAGCGCCGCGCGATCCGCGCGACAGGTGGCCGAGCGCATCGGGTGAGCCGCGAGCGCTTTGATACCGCCGAGAAGGCGCTCAACGCGGTGTCGGGGCACGACACGGTCTGGTCGAATTTCGGGTACTGGCCTCATGCGCGTCATTACCCCGAGGCCGCCGAGGCGCTTGCGCGGCAGCTTGCCGATGCGGCCGGGCTGCAGGCGGCCGACCGCGTACTCGACCTCGGCTGTGGCATGGGCGAGCAGTTGCGGCTCTGGCATCGTGCCTATGGCGTGCGTCAGCTCACCGGGGTCAATCCATCCGCCAGCCAGAACGCGGTGGCGCGTGCGCATCCCGAGGCCGAGGCGTACACGGTGTTGGATGCCCGCGCTGAAGACGCCCTGCCGCTGCCCGCGCCAGCTGTCTTCGACAAGGTCATCGCCCTGGATTGCGCCTATCACTTCGCGTCGCGCGCGGAGGTGTTGCGCAAGGTGGCCAAGCAACTGGCCCCCGGAGGTCGGTTCGCGCTGACCGACCTCTATCTGCCGCGGCCGCCCGGCTTGGCGGAGCGTGTGGCGCTGCGCGGCCTATGCAGGCTGAGCCATATTCCCTACGCCAACCTGCATCAGCGCGACGCCTACCGCGCGGAACTGGAGGTGGAAGGTCTGGTGCTCGAGCGCTTCGATGACATCACCGACGCCGTCCTTGCCGGTTTCGCGCGCTGGTGGCGCGCAACGGGGCGGCACCAGCGCATGCCCGCGCGCGACCGCAGGAAGTTCGCCACCACGGCCGCCGTCATCGCACGGACGGCGGCGCGTCATTGCCTGGGCTATGCGCTCATCGTCGCGGCGCGGCCCTAGTTGCCCGTGAGCGCATCCAGTGGCCAGCGATTGCGCGCTGCCGCGGCGCGTTCCATCAGCTCGGCGGCGTCTTCCGGCAGCAGATAGCCGGCCGTGACGCTGGCTTCTGTGGCGGTCTGCATCTGTGCAAGATAGTCGCCGTGGCTGGGGTAGCGCTGCAGCAGTTCCAGTTCGGTCAGCGGGATGGTGATGCCGCCGAGTTCGCAGGTGGTGGATTGATAACGCGCCACCGGCACGTCGATGGGCGGGTAACGCAGGCCACCGAGGGTGTTGCCGAGATCGTCGACGGCCCGATTGCCGTCCTCGTCGAACTGGTAGCGGGGCGGCTGCGGCGGCAGTACGCCATCCCGAACCCAGCGGTCCAGATGATCAATGGCGCTGGCCACGGCATAGCGCATCGGAAAGGCTGCGCCCGCGACCACGCAGAGCCCGAGGGCCGGGTCGGGCTGCTCACCATAGTTGCCGGCGATGGCATGCAGGCGGTCGTCCTCTGCCATGGGCTGCTTGGGCAGATGCGCGACCACGCGCCGCGACTGGCCAAGGACCTGGTGCTCCCCGACCCAGAGATCCTGATGGGCTGCGCCGGCGACCTCCCAGAGCACATAGTTGGAGGTGGCGGTCGGTGCCTCCGGTTCGGCTTCCAGGTCGCTCAGCAGATGCAGCACCGGAGCGGGCGGGGCGGTGCCGAAATCCTTGCCGGCGCCGACGTCGGCATGAATCAGGAAGCCATCGATGGCCCGTGCGCGCGCCTGTACCTCGTTCACATACTGGTGCAGGCGGATGGCGGACTGTGACTGGCCCATGATCAGAATGACCTCGGGTCGAAGGCCACCCATGGGGTCCGTACCCACCGGTGCACGGAAACCGCGCGCGATCTGGCTGACCATGTCGAAGGCATAGGTGTCACCGGGGTGGTTTAGCGCGGCGTAGCGCACGGGATCCCAGACCGTCGGCGTCAGCGGAGAACAGCACAGGCCGGCGGCCTGCGCGCTGAGATGCACATAGGCATAGCCTTCGCGCAGGAAGAAGCGGTGGGCCGCCAGGGTATCGACCGCATTCTCGAATTGGGCAGTGACATTCACCCAGTCCAGCAGCAAGGTGCCGTTGAAATCGGCCGCCTGCCTCGGCCGGCGCACGATGACGCGGGTGACGTAGTCCGCCTCGCCGTCACCGGCGTGCTCGCGGGCGCGGCCCGCTACAAAGAACTCCTCTTCGACGTAGCCCACCTCGCCGATGTCGAACCAGTGGTCCCACATCGGGTGGCCATACAGGCCTGCAGCGCCTACCGGCCCATCGAAGCGCGCAGAGGCAGGTGTCGGCCTCCCTTCCGTGTCCTGCCCGCCCTGACATCCGCTCAAGCCAAGCAGCAACACCACTGCGGCCCACGTCTTTTTCTTTGTATTCATCGCGTCTCTCCTCGCCTGGGAGTCAGTATCCGGACCCGGGCTGCGATGACATGATCCGAATGAGGCAACTGCCAAGGACGGGCCTTCGCTGTCGTCGGCGTTGGCCTGCGGATAAGGCGCGCGACATCGCGCGTTCTTCATCCCCTCGACGAGGGATAGACCGTCGGCCGCACCACATCTGTCAGCGCCTATTCTCTACGCGACAGTACAGCGCGACCCTCAGACGCTGAGCCTGGGATGGCGAAAGGTGATGCACAGGGTGTCGCAGTCGACAGAGGTCTCCCTCCATCAATGGATCAGCATCCCTCCATGACAGCGGACACGCCTTCACTGGCGCCTCCAGCCTCTGGGTTGGCCTGGCGTGAAGCTCGCGCGCTGGCCGACATCACGACACTGCCCTTCAGGCTGGCTGGCACGGCGCTGCGCCGCCCACAGGCAGTGGGCAACGGGCGACGCGTCATGGTGCTCCCCGGTTTCGGCGGGGGAGACCACGCCATGGCGCCCATGCGAACCTACCTTCGGTTGCACGGTTTCCTACCAGAGGGGTGGGGGCTCGGCTGGAATCTCGCCGGCCTGGATCGGCCGCATGATCCGGCGGATATCAGCTGGGGGCTTGATCTGAATCGTCCGTATCGCGGTGAAGGCGGAGTCCCGCACTTGTGCGATCTGATGGTGGCGCGTGTTCGCGAACGTGCGGAGGCCTACGGCGCCCCCATTGCATTGGTGGGCTGGAGCTTGGGCGGCACCATCGCAAGAGAGGTCGCGCGCGACTTGCCCGGTAAGGTCGATCAGGTCGTCACGCTTGGCTCCCCCGTGATTGGCGGGCCGAAGTACACCCGTGCCGCCAAGGTATTCCGGCGGCGTGGCATGGACCTCGACTGGATCGAAGCTGAAGTGGCACGTCGCAATGCAAGGCCGATCCGCTGCCCGGTGACGGCCATCGTGAGCCCGACCGACGGGATCGTGGGTTCCTACTCCACACGGGATCCGCAACATGCGGATGCACGATATATCGAGGCCGACGTATCCCACACCGGCATGGGTATCAATGGCCGCACGCTTCGGTTGGTGGTTGAAGCATTGACGGAGCAGTGAACCGCTGGTCGGCGACCTATCGTGCGCACGCGGTTGTTGCTAGGCCATTGCGTCCGCCAGGAGCGCGTCAGCCCATCGCGCTCGCTTCCCGCACGTACCTGCGTCGCAACAGCAGGTAGAGCGCAAAGCCCACCGCCACCCCCGGCACGATGCCGAGCAGCAGGCAGACCCAGCCGTAGCGCACGCCGTAGCGTCGCGCCTCGAACAGCACCCAGGCCGCCAGAATCAGCCAGCAGACGATGACGTCGGTGGAGTAGCCGCTGGCATAGGGATTCACGAAGCCAGCGGCGAATGCGCCGATGATGTCGGGCTGTGCCATCAGTGGCGGCACCACCACCACAGCGAAGACGGCCGTGAACAGCGCGGCGGCAGCCACCATGGCGGCGGTAAAGGTGTTCTCGGACATCGTGCATCCCCCTCATGTGTGTGCGGGCGAGTATGCCGCGCCGGCGCCTTGGGCTTCCGCGCCGCTTGCGCGTCAAGCCGTCATCGGTAAAAATTAATCGTATGACTAATTCAATGGCCGGCACGCCGGCAGCACCGGTGCGTCGCCGAGGGAGACCGCCCGGAAAGCGCGATGGTGAGGCACGGCGAGAGCGCCTTCTGGAAGCGGCCATCCGCTTGATCGGCGAGCGTGGCCTGGCGGCGGCCACCACGCGCGCCATCGCCGAAGCGGCGGGTATGACGCAGGCGATGGTGCATTACAGCTTTCCCGGCAAGCAGGCCTTGCTCGATGCCGTACTCGAGCGCGTGCACGCCGCCACGCGACAGGCCTTGCAGGAAGCAACCCGTGAGGCACCCGACCTGGATGCTGCGCTGGCGGCCCTGGCCGAGGCCTACTGGCGCCACGTACGCGCGGACCGCGCACTGCAGAAGGTGCAGTACGAGCTGACGCTGGCGGCGCTGCACCCTAACGGCGATGCCGCGCTCGCGCGTCGGCAGTACCAGGGCTATGTCGCCATGCTGGGCGAGGTGCTGGCCGAGGCCGCCGGTACGTCGCGGGACGACGCCGATCTGCAATGTCTGGCCGGTACCGCAGTGGCCTTGATGGATGGATTGATCCTGCAGTTGCTGGCAGGCGAGGACGAGGACGCCGTCAAGGCGCGACTGGATACCGGGCTCGCGCTCCTGCGCGGCACGCTGGTGGAGACGAAGGGATGAAGGAAAGTGCGTTGGACGCGGTCGTGGTGGGTGCCGGCTTTGCCGGTCTGGCGGCGGCACGCCGCTTGCGCGAGGCAGGCAAGCGCGTGCAGGTGGTGGACGCGCGCGAGCGGGTCGGCGGACGGGTCATGCGGGGCAGTCTGGCGGGACAGACCATCGATCTGGGCGGCCAATGGGTCGGCGTCGGGCATGATCGTCTGACCGCGCTTGCCAAGGAGGCCGGCCGCGCGCTGAAGCCGCAGTATGTCGAGGGCGACAAGCTGCTTGCCATCGGTGGGCGCCAGAAGCGCTATCGCGGCCTGATTCCGCCGGTCTCCCCCGGTGCCATCGCCGGCATGGGCTGGGTGCTTTGGCGACTGCGCCGCTTGCAGCAGCGCGTGCCGGGCGACGCGCCCTGGCAGGCCGCGCAGGCCGAGGCCCTGGATGCCTGCACGCTGGCGCAATGGCGCGACCGCAATCTGCCCACCGCGGACGGCCGGGCGCTGTTCGACATCGCCACGCGCGCGGTGCTCTGCGTCGAGGCGGATCAAATCTCCATGCTGGCCTTCCTGCACTACCTTGCCGCCAACGGCGACTTCGAAACCCTCACCAGTACCGTGCAGGGCGCGCAGGCCGCTACCGTGGAAGGCGGCATGCATGCCCTGGCCAGCCATCTGGCGGAACCCCTGGGCGCGGACCTGCGACTGAACGCACCGGTCACGGCCATCGCCCAGGACAGTGATGGCGTGGCGGTGCACAGCACGGACGGCACGCTGCGCGCGCGGCGCGCCATCGTGGCCATGGCGCCTGCGCTGGCCGGGCGCATCGCCATGGCGCCTGTCTCCGCAGCGCGCGAGCAGCTCGCGCAACGCATGCCAATGGGTTCGGTCATCAAATGCCAGGTCGCTTACGCGCAGCCCTTCTGGCGCGCGCAAGGCCTGTCCGGAGAACTGGTCTCCCAGTCGGCCGTATTCAGCCCGGTATTCGACAACTCCCCGGCCGATGGCAGTGTTGGCCTGCTCGTGGGCTTTATCGACGGCGCCGAGGCCGTGCAGTGGAGCGGGCGGCCGGAGGCGCGCAAGCGCGCCGTTATCGACAGTCTGGTCGCGCATTTTGGCGCACAGGCGGCGCAGCCGATCGACTATGTGGATCAGGACTGGATCGCCGACCCCTGGAGCCGCGGCTGTTATACCGGCGTGCCCACACCGGGCACGCTGAGTCGGCTTGGCCCTGCCTTGCGGGAACCCTGCGACGCGATCCATTGGGCGGGCACCGAAACCGCCGAAGCCTGGTGCGGGTATATCGAAGGCGCCTTGTTGTCAGGGGAGCGCGCGGCCGGCGAGGTGCTGGAGGCGCTGGCATGAACCGCTGGAAGTCCGTTCTTGCGGGGCTGCTTCTGCTCGCAAGCCCCGGACTCTGGGCGCAAGGCGCCGCAGAGCCACGCGACATGCGGCTGTTTTCGGTGGCGCACATGCATCGCCTCGACGATGTCACCAGCATTGCCAGTTTTCGCGCCGCCATCCGCGAGCAGTTCGAAGCCGAGATCGCGCCGCATCTGCGCGCCGATGTTCCCAATCTGGTGGCCTATCCCGAAAACCAGACGCTGATGGCCTATCTGGTGGGATTGCGCGGTGCGCCGGGTCGCGCCGTGCTGGACAGCGCGGGCGCCATTGCTGCCCTGATCAGCCTGGCGCCGGGTTACGCACCGCAGGAGACGCTGGCGTTGGCACGCTTCCCATCCGCCGCGCAGTCGCCCGGCCAGCTGCTGCAACTGGCCGTGACCGACACGCTGGCGCGCCTCGCGGTGGATACCTTCTCTGCGCTGGCTGCCGAGTATGACGTCTACATCACCATCAGCAGCAACCTTGCGCCCTTCGAGCGCGTGGACGCCGCCACCGCGGTGCTGTGGGGCGCAGCGCCGGATGCCAGTGACGGCTTCCGCCCAGCCGATGCGGATATCCGCAATCGGAACTATTTCTTCGGACCCGACGGCAGCCTGCTGGGCGTGCAGGACAAGGCCTACCTGGTGCCGATCGAGCGCGAGCGGACCTTGGGGCTCGGCCTGCTCGGCATCGAGACGGTGGATCTGCCCGTGCTCGACCTGCCCTTCGCCCGCGTGGGCACGGTGATCAGCAAGGACGCCTGGATGATCGACGTCAACGAGCGGCTGGAGCAGATCAACGCCGAGTTGCTGATTCAGCCCGAAGCCTTCGGCAGCTGGGGCGCGCCGCGCGGTGATCTGTGGCCGCCGGACAAGTTCCAGCGGGGTGGCTGGTGGATGCTGCAGAAGCACCCCGGCCTCAAGATCAATGTCACCCCGATGCTGACCGGCAACTTTGGCGATCTCGATTTCGACGGCCAGCCCTTCATCGCGGTGGAGGCCCCCGGCGGTGATCCGGATCTGTGTCTGATGGGACAGCGGCCGGAGTACGGCTGGGCCGCGGTCGGCGATTGGAGCACCTTGGAGCAATCGCCAAAGAGCCTGTGCGACGAAGGCCTGCGACCGATGCTGGCCGAGCGTGCGCGCGCCATGCTCCCCGGTTCGGGGGATGCCCTGGAGAACGCCTACGCCAGCGATGTCGTCTTCGCCGATCTCCGACTGCCACCGCGTCCCAAGCTACAGGCACGTCCGGCGCCTGCAACGCAGGCTGCCGAGCGCATCGAGCGGCCGGGTGATCAGCTCCTGCCGCGCCTGGGCGGGGAGGGCGAAGCCCTGCGCCTGGCCTTCGTGGATACGGCGGGCGAAGCACGACAGAACGTGGCGGTAGCGGCCTTCGACGGTGCGCGTTTCTCCAGTGCGGCGTGGGTGGCCCCGCGCGCGGCCACTGCCTACGATCATTTCGACAACCAGTGGAGTGGTGCCGCCATCGGTGCAGGGGAAGGCAGTCTGGTGGGTTGGCTGGATTTCGCCACCGAGAACTGGGATGTACAGTCCGCCACGCTGACAGGCGATGGCCAAGGCAGCGCCCCTGAACGCGTGGATGACGCCGAGCGCGAGGCGGGCACCTTGCGGGAGCGAGGGCACGCGGATCTGCGTCTGCTGCGCCTGAAGGACGGCAGCGCCCTCGCCATCTGGAGCGATCTGCGCTGGCCCTGGGTCAAGCCACAGATTCGGCTGGCGCGCAGCGAGGATGCGTCCCGTTGGTCGCCCAGTGTGCGCGTCGACGGCGGTCCGCTGCAGGCTTCCGACAACGTTCTGGCCGGGCGCAGTGCCGGCGAAACGCGCGGGCAGGCCCATGCGGATGTGGTGCAGATGGACAACGGCCGTCTCTACGCCGTCTGGCAGGAGCAGGACGCCCAGGGCATCGCCACCATCTGGGGCGCAAGCGGAGACGCGAGCAGCCTGCGCTTCGGGCCGCGCGAGCGTTTGTCTGCCAGTGCCGCGGCCTATCGTCCGCGGCTCGATGCATCCTCCGGGGTTCTGCTGGTGGCGTGGGAAGCCGACGACGGGGCCGGCGGGCGCAGGATCATGCTGCGTCGTCACGAGGCGGGTCGCTGGGGACCCAGTATCCTGGTCGATCCCAGTGCCGTGGCCGGTGCGGTACAGCGCTATCCGCGCCCGCTCTGGATCGCAGGGCAATGGGCCGTGGTCTTCGAGGATCAGCGCAGCGGCTTCAGCGATGTGCTGCTTGCACGCCAAGGCCGTGCACTCCAGCGCATCGACGACGCCGCCGACACGGCCCATGCGCGTGCGCCGGATGCCAGCCGACTGGCCGGGTCGCGCATCCTGGTGGCGTGGCAGCACGAGGATGAGGCGGGCATCGGCCTGCGCTATCGCAGCCTCAGCCTGGCATCCAGCGACGGCAGCGGCAGTGCCGGCGGGCTGCTCTGGTTGGCCTTTTTCGCGGCCCTGCTCATGCTGCGTCGTGGGCTTGTCGCGCCTCGAGACGATAGCGGTCCGGTGAGACGCCATACCAGCGCTTGAAGGCGCGCCGGAAGTTGGCGCTGTCGTGGTAGTTGAGCAAGGCGGCCACCGCATCCACCGAGAGCCGGTTGTCGAGCAGGTGGTCGCGCGCCAGGCAGGCGAGGACATCGTCCCGAATCTGCCGGAAGCCGGTGCCTTCGGCTTTCAGGCGTCGCGCCAGGGTGCGCTTGCTGATGAACAGGGCCTCGGCCGCGGCCGTCTCGCTGAGGGCACTGCCGGGGTGCGACAGCATCATGGTTTCGATCTGTCGGCGCAGGCTGTCGGGACGCTGACGCAGTTCGGCAAGCAGGGCCTCGCACTGCTGCTGCGCCAGGGCATAGCTCTCGCGGCTGGCCGAGGCGTTCGGGATTTCGCAGACCGCCAGCGGAATGCGCAGCTGCATCTGTTCGCTGGAGAAGACCACCCGCCCCGGCAGCATCTCGCGGTAGCGGCCTTCTGCACCCGGATCGGGATGGGCGAAGTGGGTTTCGGCTTCATGCACCGGCCGTCCGATGATGAAGGCAGCGCAGGCGAAGAAGGCGGTGGCGCAGGTTTCCGCCACGCAGCGTCGGACCTCTGGGCGCATCTCCATATCGAAGTAGGCATGCAGGCGGACTTCGCGCTCGCTTTGGTGCAGCACGAGACGCGCAAAGCTGACGCGCGTGGGCAGGAAGCTTTGGAAGGCGTAGAGCGCTGCCAACAGATTGGAGCTGCTGCTGGCAAGAAAGCCCATGGCTCCGTGCGCCGCCGGGGTCAGCCGTGCCCCAACCCGAAGGCCCAGGTTCGGGTCACCGGACAGCGCCAGAGCATTCTCAAGGATGCGGATCTGCTCTTCACCGCTCAGCCGCGTGCGGTCATCCAGCAGCCGGTCGGCGGTCAGTGAGGTGCCCGCCAGCAGGCTGGGCAGCTCGCGTGCGTTCATGCCCAGCTCCTGCGCAATCACACGGGTGTAATTCGTCGGGATGCTGGCATGGGCGTGGTCGGCGCCGGGGGGCATGGAAGCGTGCAGCGGCAGGTCTCGCCGGCGGGTGTGATTGCAGTGTCTTGAAATGACTCCCTCCTGTCAATTTTCGACCTGTTGGCCCGCCCGTGTCGGGCGCAGTCTTTCAACCTCGACAGGAGCCTGCGCAGGGTGCGCCAGGCCAACGACAAGAAGAGGAGCATTGCGTGGCCACACTGACCTTCATTGAACACGACGGTACTGCCCACGAAGTGGATATCGAGGTGGGGAAATCCTTGATGCAGCACGCCGCCGATCATCTCGTCCCCGGCATCGATGCGGACTGCGGGGGCGAGTGCGCCTGCGGCACCTGCCACGTCATCGTGGACCCGGCATGGTTCGACAGGACCGGCACCATGCACGAGGCTGAGCAGCAGATGCTGGAGATCACGCCGGAGAAGGCGGAGACCTCGCGTCTGGCTTGCCAGATCAAGGTCACCGAGGCCCTCGATGGTCTCGTGCTCCGACTCCCCGAATTCCAGATGTAAGGAGACAGGGTCATGCGTATTGCCACCACTGCAATGAATCTGAGCGCGTCGCTGGTGCCCATGCACTGGCAGATTCGGGCCGCCCAACTGGGTCAGCAGATCCTGGAACGGGCCGGGCTGGTGCCCTCGGCGCCGCGCTTCGTGGAAGCGCCGCTGCCCGATGTCTCCACGCTGAAGATCGAGGACATTGATCTCAGCAACCCCTTCCTCTGGCGGCAAGGGCAGTGGCGTGCCTACTACCAGCGCCTGCGCGACGAGCGGCCGGTGCACTATCAGAAGCGCAGTGCCTTCGGGCCCTTCTGGTCGATCACGCGCTACGAGGACATTCTCTTCGTCGACAAGAGTCACGAACTCTTCTCTGCCGAGCCCATCATCACGCTGGGCGATCGCCCGCCCGGTCTGGCGGTAGAGACCTTCATCGCCATGGACCCGCCGCGCCACACCAAGCAGCGCGCCGCAGTCCAGGGCGTGGTGGCGCCGCAGAATCTCAAGGAGATGGAGGACCTGATCCGCAGCCGCACGCGGGAAGTGCTCGACGGGCTGCCGCTGGATCGTCCCTTCGACTGGGTGCGCACGGTGTCCATCGAACTCACAGCGCGCATGCTCGCCACCCTGCTCGACTTCCCCTACGAGCAGCGGCACAAGCTGGTGGAGTGGTCGGACATTGCCGCCGCCAGCCCGGAAACCACCGGCGGCCTCGCGGACCGCGACCGACTCTTTCCGGCAGTGGCCGAAGTCGCCAAGGCCTTTTCCGGCCTGTGGCACGAGAAGCAGGCACGGCAGCAGGCCGGCGAGGCGCCCGGTTTCGATGTCATCAGCTTGATGCTCAACAACGAGGACACCAAGGATCTGATCCATCGCCCCATGGAGTTTCTGGGCAATCTGGCCCTGCTCATCGTCGGCGGCAACGACACCACGCGCAATTCCATGACCGGCGGCGTGCTGGCCATGAACCGCTTCCCGGACGAATTCGAAAAGCTCAAGGCCAATCCCAAGCTGATCCCGAACATGGTCTCCGAGATCATCCGCTGGCAGACGCCGCTGGCCTATATGCGCCGCGTTGCCAAGCAGGATGTGGAGCTGCGCGATCAGACCATCCGCAAGGGCGACAAGGTGGTCATGTGGTACGCCTCCGGCAACCGCGACGAGCGCGCCATCGACAACCCCGACGCCTTCATCATCGACCGCAAGGGCGCGCGCAACCACCTCTCCTTCGGCTTCGGCATCCACCGCTGCATGGGCAATCGGCTGGCCGAAATGCAGCTGCGCATTCTCTGGGAGGAACTGCTGCCGCGCTTCGAACGTATCGAGGTGCAGGGCGAGCCGGAGTACGTGCAGTCCAACTTCGTGCGCGGCTACTCCCGCATGATGGTCAAGCTCAACGCCGAGGCCTGAGGCGCCCGGACGGCGAGCGCGACCGCCACGGCAGTGGGTGTCGGCTGGTCCGCCTAGCAGGCGTCGGGGAAGCGGCCCGCCTTGGCAAAGTGGCGCAGGCGTTCGGTGTGGTAGGCCGGCACATCGTCCAGCCGGTCCAGCTCCTCGACATAGCGTTGCATCAGCGCCTTGCTTTCCCTGGTGCCGGCGGTGGCCAGGAACTCGGCGGCTTCGGTGATCAGGCCTTCAGCCAGCGGTAGGGAGCCGCCCTCGTAGACGGCGCGCTTGATGCCCGCGATGGCCGCAGCGGGCCGGCTCGCCAGGCGCTCGGCGTGCGCGACGGCGGTCGCCAGCACCTCGGCCGGATCGGCGAGGGCGTCGACGAGGCCGATGTCGTGCGCTTCCTGCGCGCTCAGCGGCATGCCATCAAGGGCAATGCGCAGCGCTTTTCCAGTGCCCAGCAGGCGCGCCAGGCGCTGTGTGCCGCCCGCACCCGGCGGAAAGCCGAGCAGGACCTCGGGCTGGCCGATGACGAAATCGCCCGTGGCCATGATGCGACGGTCGCAGGCCAGCGCCAGCTCGCAGCCTCCACCCATGGTCGAACCGTTGATGGCGGCGACATAGACGACATTGCTGCGGTTCATGCGCAGAAAGAGATCGTGCAGGTGCAGGATCTTGGTCAGGCCGACCAGCGGCGTACCCTGCAGGGCGCGGGTCACGCCGGGCAGGCTCGTGGCGCTGCGCACCGCATGCAGCAGGGCAGCGGCGGTATTGCGACTTACCGAGGGCGCGGCATTGACGGCCTCGAGAATCTCGCGCACATCGTAGTGCGCGGCAAAACGGGTTGGATGGGCGCCGGTGAGGATGACGGCGCGAATCTCAGCGTCGGCATCGGCACGCTTCACCAGCGCGTCCAGGTCATCCACCGAGCCCTGATCCATCAATCCGTGCGGCGGATTATCCAGTGTCGCGATCAACAAACGGCCGCGCTGCTCCAGCGTGATATGACCCATGCCGGTGTCTCCTGTGTGTGTCGTTGTTGTGGTCTGTCTGGATCATCGCAAAACAAGCGGGGCGATGACAGCCCGTCGCAGTGCCGCACGGGGGCGTTATCGATCGCGCGAGCGCGGTTACTGATCCATCGGTTGCAATGCCCATTCCAAGACGCGATGCTTTCGCCATGGAGACAACAACGATCACAAAGAACACACCCCGACTTTTTCCCTTTCTGCTTGCCGCCGGTCTGCTTGCCGGCTGCGGCGGAGGCAGCGATGGCGGCACCGCCATGGTGTCCGCCGAGCCCGAGTTGGAGACCAGCGTCGAAGCCCGCGATGCGGCGCTCAACTGTACGCCGTTCGAGAACCCGGACAAGCCGCCGGTTCTGCTTGTGCACGGCACAACCACCACCGGTACGGAACAGTTCACGGTGTTCTATACCCCGCAAATGGTCGAACGCGGCTTCGACGTCTGCATCGTGACCTATCCGGATCGCGGACTGATCGATCAGCAGATTTCGGCCGAGTACATCGTGCACGCGCTGCGCGCCATCTTTGCCGAGACCGGCCGCAAGGTGGCGATGATCGGCCACAGCCAAGGCGCCACCATGCCGCGCTGGGCGCTCAAGCACTGGGCATCAGCACGCGAGGCCGTAGCCGATTTCGTGCTGATTGCCGGACCGAACCACGGCACCAGCGTCGCCATTCCCGCCGCTGTTGGCGAGACCCTCCTCGAATTGCTGGGCCTGAATGGCTTGCCCATCGGCACGGCGCCAGAGGCCTTCTATCAGTTCGCTCCGGACTCCAATTTCGTCGCGGTGCTCAACGCTGACGATGAAACACCAGGGGACGTGGACTACACCAATCTCTACACCCTTTTTGACGAGCTGGTGCAACCCGCGGCACCGGTGCCGACGGCGGCGCTGGATTTCGGTAAGGACAATCCCAAGGTGGCTAACATCCTGCTGCAGGATGTCTGTCCCGGTCATCTGGCGGAGCATTTCAGCATCGGCACCACGGATACGCTCGCCTTTGCCCTTGCGCTGGACGCTATCAGCAAGCCGGGCCCGGCCGATCCCGAGCGCGCAGGGGGCGCGGCGGAACTCTGCGGGCTGGTGCCCATTGATCTGCAGACGCTGGTGATGCCGCAGCGCGCACAGGATCTGCTCACCATCGTGGCAACGACGCTGCAGGGTGGTCCGCCGGACCCACACCTCGCCACCGGCGAGCCGCCACTCAAGCCCTACGCGCAGGACGATCTTCCCGCGGCTTCGGACGGCGAATAAGGAAAAAGGCCGGATGCCTTTCGGGACATCCGGCCTTGGCCTTTGTCCTGCTGCGTCTGCAGGACTTTGCTGACGGGCGGCTTCAGGACCAGTGTGCGGGCACGGTCGTGGGCACCGAGCCTACGCGCCGGCCGAAGCAAGGCCGCATGGTGATGGCTAACCCGCGCTTGCGGTTACGGGTTCCAAATGCTCGCGCTGCTCGCGGACATTGACCGGGGGTACCGTGTGGGTGTTGCGCGGCTGGTCGCCGCGGTGGTGTTCACCCATGATCCGCGCGGTGCGTGGAGCGCTCAAGCGCAAGGCCGCTACCTTGAGCACGGGCCACTGGCCGAAGGTGGTGACCACGCGGATGAGAGGTGGGGCGATGCCGTCGATCAGCGCCGTCTGATCGAAGCCGCCGAGCACGCGCATCCATTTCGGCAGCGTGGCGATGGTCGCGGGCGCGAGCATCCGGCTGATCGCCCAGAAGGCGATGCCGGCGTTCGCGGCAGGGGTGCGAAGCAAGTAATGCATGCCCTCGTGGGCCCGTTCCGAGGTACACAGACGCGGCCGCACCGCTTCGAAATAGTCGCGAACACCCTGGCGCGAACGCGGTACATCAGCCGGGTTGCAGGTCTGCAGATTGGCGGCAATCGCGCATTCTTCCCAGTAGCGCCGTTCCTCATCGGCAGGCAGCGGACCCGGGCCATACATCTCGTAGGCCTTGAGCACCGAATGCCAGCCGGTGATGTGAATCCACAACTGCGAATCCGGGTTGTTGGCGCTGTAGCGCTTCCCGCTGATGGGCTCTACGCCGGTCACTTGGGAATGCACCCGCATCAACAGGCGGGATGCCTCCGTTGCGGTGCGGCTGTCGGCCACGGCGATGGTCAGAAAGTAGGCCAGCGTGCGATCCAGCCGCCGCGCGGGGTTGCTGTAGATGCCCCGCATGTCGGCGACTGCGGCAGCCAGGAAGGGGTCGAAATGCTCGAGTACCACGGCGCGCTGAAAGCCGATCAAGGAGGTCGGAGCGGTCCAGATCTTCCAACTCGGCGAGCCGGGTCCAAAGAAACCGTAGTCCTGAGTGCGCATGGGCTCGTGGGTATTGGCGGTCATGGCGGTGCTACCTGCTGATGTCGTGAGGATGCCAACTTTATACACGAGTGTAGGAAAAAGCTACAAGCATGTAGTAAATTGCTGGCATGACCACGACCGCTCGAGAAAAGCTACGCAGCAGAGCCGCCCATCTGGGGCCAGAGCGCCGCCGGCCACAACTCCTGGATGCTGCCCTCGAGATTGCGGTGGCACGCGGCATCGCCGCCGTCACCTCGAGCGCCGTCGCGGAGCACCTCGGAGTCAGTCGTCCGGTGGTCTATTCCTGCTTCGCGGATCGCGTCGAACTGCTGGAAGCGCTGCTGGCGCGGGAAAGTGAACACATGCTCACCGCCACCCTGGATGCGCTGCGTCGCGCACGGGGAGACGACCCCGAGGCCGCTTTCGTTGCGGGCTATCAGGCACTGCTTCGCGTGGTGGCCGATCGGCCGCAATCCTGGCGTCTGGTCTTTGTCGCGCACCCGGACCCCGCGGTGGCCGGTCGTTTCCAGCAGGCGCGCGCCATCGTGAGTCGCAGTGCCTCGCAATGGCTCGGCCCGGCGCTGAAGCGCTGGTGGCAGGTGGACGATCTCGATCGCAAGCTCCCGGTCATCACCGAGTTGTTCATCTCGTCCTGTGAAGCGGCCGTACGCCTGTTCCTCGATGCGGAGAATGACTGGACGATCGAAGCGCTGGGTGATTTCTTCGGCAGGAGCATGCACCGCGCTTTCAGCGGCGTCTGACGCGCGGGCAAAAGCGATTCAATTGCGCGGGCACGTTGTCCTGGGCGGACGTATCAGGCATGGCCCTACCGCGCTACTGTGTGCCAAGCGTTGCCACGGTGCCACAACAACGAGAGGAGACCACCATGCCGCTGCCGAACACTTGTCGCCTGCTGACCCGCAAAACCGCGCTGGAAGACATGCGCGTGGAGGAGCAGCCCCCGCCAGCGCCACCCGCCGAGGGCGAGGCCCTGCTGGCGCCCGAATTGTTTTCGCTGACCACGAACAATGTCACCTATGCCGCTTACGGCGAGGCGATGCGATATTGGGATTTCTTTCCCAGTGGCGATGAGGATTGGGGTCTGGTCCCGGTCTGGGGCTTCGCGACGGTCATCGGCTCCCGGGTCGAAGGGGTCGAGGTGGGCGAGCGCTTCTACGGCTATTGGCCACCCGCCACGGTATTGCGCGTGCAGCCCGACAAGATCGGCGCCCATGGTTTTCGCGATGCCACGGCCCATCGCCAGGCCCTGCCGGCCGTCTACAACCAGTACTTCCGCTGTACGCAGGATCCGCTCTATACGCCCGAGACCGAGGCCTTCCAGGCACTGTACCGACCGCTGTACATGACCGCCTTCACGCTGGCGGACTTCATCGCCGATCACGAGGGCTTCGGCGCGCAGCGCGTCGTGCTGTCCAGCGCCTCCAGCAAGACGGCCTACGGCACGGCCTTCTGCATTGGTAATGCCTTCGAGACCGTTGGCCTGACGTCACAGCGGAACGCGGAGTTCGTGGCAGGCTCGGGCTGCTACCACCGCACCGTGACCTACGACGCGCTTCGGGATCTGGCCCCGGATACCCCCACGCTCTATGTGGATCTATCGGGCAACCGCGATCTACGCGCCGAGGTGCACGGCCACTTCCAGGCGCTGCGCTACAGCTGCGTGGTGGGCTCGGCACAAACCACCGAGTTGCCCGGCCAGCAGGATCTGCCCGGGCCGCCACCCACCTTTTTCTTCGCACCGGACCAGATCGCCAAGCGCATGGCGGAATGGGGCGCTGAAGCATTCGGCCAGCGTCTGGGCTCCGCATGGGCACGCTTTCACGCGCACGTCAGCGATCCGCAGCACGACCTGCTGCAGGTGAAGACGGGCGAAGGCCTGGAGGCCGCGCGCGCCATCTTTGCGCAGCTTCTTGCAGGTGAGGTCGCGCCGCGCGAAGGGCATGTGATCCAGCTGTAGCCAACGCACCGGGCAGCACGGAACCGCAGTGGCGGGCCAGGCTGGCGCCGGGCGCGCACGCGTCTTGCTACGCGCATCCACCCATCGTGGAAATGCCACCCCTCGGCGCTGGACCTTGGGCTGAAAACGTGACATTGTTTAATGTCACAGTGCAGCGAGAAAGCTGCCATTGATTCAGCCCTCAACATTCTCCAGCGAAGGCGCAACATGGCTTCTGCAACCGTACTCTCTTATCCGGCGCCCGATGCGGCGGTCCGGCCGTCGGTGCCGGTCCGGCATATGGATTTCCAGTTTGATCCGCATTCGGTCGACACCCGCTTCTATCAGGGCGCGGAACTGGCTTCGGCCATTTTCGAGTCGCTCTCCATCTTCCTGACCTTCGGCGAAGACCTGGTCATCGATACGGCGCGGCATCACCGCCAGTTTGTAAAGGACCCCGAGCTGAAGCAGCGCGTGACCGCACTCATCGGCCAGGAGGCGATTCACTCCAAGATGCACAACGCCTTCAACGATGTGCTCGCCCAAAATCGCTATCCGGTGCCGCTGTATCGCTATCTGGCGGACAAGGTTTTCGATTACGGCTTCAAGCGGCTACCGCACCGTCTGCAGTTGTCGCTGATGGCGGGCATCGAGCATTTCACTGCGGTGCTGGCCGAATACATGATGGAACACGAATCCATCTTCTATGACACCCAGGACGAGAAGCAGCGCGCCCTGTGGATGTGGCACATGCTGGAAGAGTCCGAGCACAAGGACATTGCCTACGACGTCTATCAGGAACTGTCCGGCAACTATCCGCTGCGCATGGCCGGCTTCGCGCTGGCGGCCTTCACGATCATGGTGCTGGTGCCGCTGGCTGGCAGTCTGATTCCGATCTGGCGCAAGCCATCGAATCTGTTCAGCCTGCGCTACTGGAAGGACGCGCGACACAGTCTCACCCTGCTGGCTGGCCGCGAAGACGGTGTCTTCGGCAGCTCGATGAAGCATCTGCTGGCCTATTTGCGCCGTGACTTTCACCCCAACGACTTCGACAACGCGGCGCAACTCACCTATTTCAAGGAAAAGCTGCTGCACCCGAAGACCGGGCTTCTGACGCCGTACCTGACGCGCGAATTCGTGCCGGCGCTACGCGCCTCCTGACCCGCGCGCTGACAGCCCATTCCCATTGCTACGCAGGAGACCTCGTCCTTGAAGAACCCGTTCAATTTCCGCGCCAGGAAACCCAGCTATGACGGTTATGCCGTCGTCACCGGCGCGGGTAGTGGCATCGGCCGCAGCATTGCACTGGAACTCGCCCGGCGCGGTAGCGCCGTGGTCTGTGCCGACCTCAAGCTGGAAAGCGCCAAGGAGACTGTTGCGCTGATCCACGAGGCGGGCGGAACGGCCCATGCCGTGAAATGCGATGTCGGCAAGGCGAGCCAGGTCGAGAAGCTGGCAGCACAGTCCGAAGACCTGCTCGGGCACCCGGTCACGCTGGTCATCAACAACGCCGGCGTGGGCATGGGCGGAAAGTTCGATGAACTGAGTCTGGAAGACTGGAAGTGGTGCATGGACGTCAACCTGTGGGGCGTCATCCACGGCTGCCACTACTTCGTGCCCGGCTTCAAGAAGCAGGGCGGCGGCGCCATCATCAATGTGGCCTCGGCAGCGTCCTATACGGCTGCGCCGGAAATGAGTGCCTACAACGTCACCAAGGCCGGCGTACGCGCGCTGTCCGAGACGCTGTATTCCGAACTCAAACGCGACAACATCCGCGTCAATGTGCTGTGCCCGACGCTGGTGCCGACCAACATCATCAAGGACGGCCGCATCCCGGCGCGTTATTCCAAGCTGGCCGATCACGCGCTGATGCACTACGCGATGACCACCAGCGATGACGTCGCCAAGCTCACCCTCAACCGGCTGGACCGCGGTGAGCTCTACACCACGCCGCAGGTGGACGCCAAGCTGTTCTGGATGCTCAAGCGCGCCACCCCGAATCTGTACGCGAACCTGCTGGGTTTCTCGTACCGCTTCGTCAAGCAATAAAACCAGAGAGACAAATCCATGGCAGTAGCAGCCAAGCGCGCGGCGTCCAGCGCGAAAATCTTTGACAGCTTCATCGTCGGCGCCGGCATCTCCGGAATCGCCGCCGCCATCAAGCTGCGCGAGCAGGGCCTGGATGACTTCATGATCATCGAAAAGGCCGATCGCGTCGGCGGTACCTGGCGCGAGAACACCTATCCCGGCTGCGGCTGCGATGTGCCGTCGTCGCTGTATTCCTACTCCTTTGCGCTCAGCAGCCAATGGAGTCATCTCTTTGCCAAGCAGCCGGAAATCCTCACCTACCTGGAAACGGTGGCCGATGATTTCGGCATCACGCCGCTGATCGCTTTCAACACCGCCTTGGAAAACGCCGAGTGGGACGAGGCGCGGCATCTCTGGGTGCTGGACACCAACCAGGGGCAGTATCTGGCGCGGGCGGTGATCTTCGCCACCGGCCCGATCACTGAGCCGCAGACGCCGGCCATTCCCGGCCTCGACGGCTTCACCGGCAAGACCTTCCACTCCGCTAAGTGGGATCACGACTATGATCTGACGGGCAAGCGCGTGGCGGTCATCGGTACAGGGGCGTCGGCCATTCAGTTCGTGCCGCAGATCCAACCGCAGGTCGACAAGCTCGTCGTCTTCCAGCGCACCGCGCCATGGGTACTGCCTAAGCCGGACATGCCGCTGGGTGAGGCCACCAAGCAGGTGGTCGACAAGCTGCCCGTCATTCAGCATGCCTGGAGGCGGGCGGTGGCGACTTCGCTCAATGTCATCAACTTCGGCCTGCGCAATCCCAAGGCGCTGGCGCCGGTCAGTCGCGCGGCGAAGCTGCTGCTTAGGCTGCAGGTGGAGGACCCGGCGCTGCGCAAGGTCGTCACCCCCAATTTCACGCTGGGCTGCAAGCGCATCCTCTTCGCCAACAACTACTACCCGGCGCTGCAGGCGGGCAACACCACGCTGGTGCCGCACGGCCTGGTCGCGGTCGAAGGCAATGAAGTCATTGCCGCCAACGGTGAGCGCCATGAAGTGGACGTCATTATCTGGGGTACCGGCTTCGATGTCTCGCATCCGCCCATCGGCCAGAAGGTGCTGAATGCGCGCGGCCAGCGCTTCTCCGATCTATGGAAGGACAGCTCTCCAGAGGCCTACCTCGGCACCGCGCTGGAAGATGCCCCGAATGCCTTCCTGGTGCTGGGGCCGAATGTATTGGTGTATGACTCCTTCATCTGCCTGGCCGAAACCCAGCTCGGCTACATCGTTGACGGCCTCAAGAAGATGAAGCAGCAAGGCATCAGCAAGATCAGCATCCGGCCGCAGGTGCTGCGCGCGCACAACGCCAAGGTGCAAAAGCACCTGCAGACCACCGTCTTCAACAGTGGCGGTTGTGCCAGCTACTACCTGGACCAGAACGGCAAGAATTTCGCTGCCTGGCCCTGGTCTCTGGCCGTGCTGAAGAAGCGCCTGCGTGCTTTCAATCTGAAGGACTACGACGTGGTCTACGAGCGCGCGGCGCAGCAGAAGGCGGCCTAGGCGGGAGCGTGTCCGCTGTGCCATCGCTGCAGGTAGGATGAGGGCTTCCTCAGCGGAGATGGCGCAGCATGAGTGACGAACGGGTGCAGTACGCGTGCGACAACGGCGTCGCGTTGATCCGCATCGACGACGGCAAGCGTAATGCGCTGTCGCCCGCGGTATTTCGGCAGCTGTACGCGGCCTTGGACCGCGCCGAGGCGGATAAGGCCATCGTGATTCTGACGGGCCGCGAGGATGTGTTCTCCGCCGGCTATGATCTCAAGATTCTGCGCTCCGGCAAGCCGGCGGCCCTGGACATGCTCCGCCTCGGCTATTCACTGACCGCGCGCGTGATGAGCTATCCGTATCCGGTCATCGTGGCCTGCAATGGCCACTCGTTGGCGATGGGCGTCTTCTTGATGCTGTCGGCCGACTACATCATCGGCACGCGTGGGGATTACAAGGTCGCCGCCAACGAAGTCGCGCTCGGCCTTCCGATGCCGCGTACCGCCGCATTGATGCTTCGCCACCGCCTCACCCCGGCCGCATTCGAGCGGGTGGTCAATCTGTCGGAATACTTTCCCGTGGAGGCGGCCAAGGAAGCCGGCTTTTTCGACGAGCTCGTCGATGCCGATCAGTTGTTGCCGCGGGCGCGCGAACAGGCCGCGGCCTACGCCGAGCTCGACATGGGCGCCCACAAGCTGACCAAACGCCGCATTCGCGGGAAGCTGATCCGCCAGGTCCGCCGCGCGGTCTGGTTCGATGTCGCCGAGGCTGCCTGGCTGGGTCTGCAGGCGGCGCGCAAAAAGCGCTGATCGGCAGTCATTACGCGATGCCGTCCTACCCGTACGGGCGGGGCGCCGGCGGCGGCCTTGTGCGCATAGTCCTCCCTACAACAACAAGTGATGGAGGAGACTGCGATGAAGCTCGAGAAACTGATGACTTACCACGCCGACCTCAAGGCCCCGCAACCGGTGGGCGAGGGGCCCTTCGGCAACCGCATGATCGTGGAAGTGACCGGCGGGTGGTTTGAAGGCCCCAAACTCAAGGGCACCTTCCTGACCTGCGGTGGTGACTGGCTGCTGGCCCATCCCGATGGATACGGCCGGCTGGATGTACGCGGCACGCTGCAGACCGAGGACGGCGCGCACATCTACATGCAGTACAACGGCGTGCTGCAGCTCACCGACGGCGTCATGGCGGTGCTGGGCGGCGGTGATACGCCCACCCAGTATGGCGACCAGAATTTCTTCACCACGCCGCGCTTTGAGACCGGCGACGCGCGCTATCAGTGGATCAACCAGATTCAGTGCGTCAGCGAAGGCCGCGTTGTGCCCGGACCCGGTGTCGAGTACCACGTGTACCAGTGTGTCAATGACTGACGCGGCGCGACCTGACGCAATGCGCCCGCTGAAGAGGTCGACAGCGCACATCTAGCACGGAATGGCCTGTAGAACCGAAGCGCGGCGGTGAGGTGTCGGGGTGCATGACTTTGCGGTTTAATGCGCGGCGGATCCCGTCGCCGTTATTCCCGCCCCATGTATCGACTCTACGAATTCGCATCGTCTGGAAATTGCTACAAGCTGCGGCTTGCGATGTCGCTGCTAGGACTTTCGTGCGAGCGGATCGAGATCGATATCCTTCGCGGCGCGTCGCGCACCGAATCGTTTTTGCGGATCAACCCGAATGGGCGCATCCCGGTGCTGGAACTGGGCGATGGTCGGCGTCTGCCTGAATCGAACGCCGCGCTCTGGTACCTCGCGCGCGGATCGTACCTGGAGCCCAGCGACCCCTTCGAACAGGCGCAGGTGCTGCAATGGATGTTCTTTGAGCAATACAGCCATGAGCCATTCATCGCGACCTCCCGCTATTGGATTGCCATCCTTGGCGCAGAGGAGACGTATCGCGCGCAGCTTGAAGAGAAGCGACCCAAGGGCTATGCGGCGCTGGACGTCATGGAGCAACACCTGGCGCAGCGCGACTTTTTCGTCGGCAACCGGGTCAGCGCGGCCGACATCGCGCTGTACGCGTATACGCATGTTGCCCACGAAGGCGGATTCGACCTCGGCCCTTATGCAGGCATTCAATCGTGGTTTCGGCGCATTGAATCCCTGAATGGCTACATCGCGATCACCGACTGAACACAAGCGTTCCGGCCTCGAGGCGGCAGGGATTCCCCGTTCTCACCGGGGGCTGCGCGCTGACCCGGCAACGGGTCGCTGAAGATCGCGCGAGCGGTACCGCGCAACTGAGTAGCACGGCCCTTCGTGCAAATTGGTGCATAGTTGTACACATTGTGGCTTTGCACGTTTGCGGGAGTGGCCATGCGCATTGCACAGAGCGTTCAGGGTGCGGCCCGTCTTGGTTTCGATGCGGTTGACGGCATCACCAACATTGCCGAGGGGATGTACCGCAACATCTCGGCCTTCCCTTTGCCCTTCGGTCGCGCCCCGGAAGGCCGCGCCGGTGGCATCGCGGGCTTCGTGCACGAGGCCGTGCGGCAGGTCAACGGCGCGGTGCGTGTCAGTGTGGATTCCGTGTTGTCGCTGGTCACCAAGCACCTGGAGGTGGAGGCACCGGATTCGATGGCCTCGCTTGCCCTGGTCTCCGCCCTCAATGGGCTGATCGGCGATCACCTGGAAGCCACCGGCAACCCGCTCGCCATCAACATGGAGCTGGTGCACGACCCGGACGATGTCAGCCCGGATCTGCTGGTGATGGTGCACGGCCTGGCCATGCACTACTCCTTTTTCGGCTGGAGCGGCCACAACCATGGCGAGGCCGTCGCCAAAGCCCATGGCTACAGCCTGGTGTGGGCGCACTACAACACCGGTCGCCATATTCCGCTCAACGGGCGTGACCTGGCCAACAAGCTGGAGCAGCTCGTGGAGGAGTGGCCTGTGCCGGTGCGTTCCATCCGCTTCATCGGCTACAGCATGGGCGGGCTCATCACGCGCAGCGCCCTGCATGCCGCTGGCAAGCGCGGCTACCGTTGGCGCAAGCTGACCAAGCAGGCGGTGTACCTGGCCTCGCCGCACCACGGCTCGGCAGTGGAGCGCGGCGGCAACTGGTTTCAGGCCGCTTTCCAGATCAGCCCCTATTCCGCGCCGCTGGCCGCCCTCGTGATGGTGCGCAGCGCGGGCATCACCGACCTGCGCCACGGCAATGTGGTGGATGAGGACTGCTACGCAGACCGCTTTTCCTACCACGACGACCGGCGACAGATCACCCGGCTTCCGCCAGACATCGAGCATTTCGTCGTCGCCGCCTCCATGGCCTCCAGCCGCAACGACCGCTTCCGCCGCCCGCTGGGCGATGGCCTGGTCGCGCCGCGCAGCGCATTGGGTGACCACCTCGACCCCACGCGCGGCCTCGGCGTTCCCGAGTCCAACCGACTGCTGCTCAGTCGCACCGGGCACCTGGAGTTGCTCGGTCATCCCTCAGTAGCGGTGTGCCTGAAGCGGTGGCTGGCGCCGGACCGCGGGCAAGCAGCGACTGAGTAGACAAGCCACTGCGAAGGCCTTCGACGGAGAGGGCGTCAACGTGCAAGGCCGCTCATCCCAGTGCCGCTCGCGCGGTGGCCACAGGACTTCGGCCTGATGGATTCGTCCAACTGGGCGTGCGAAGTGCCTCGTCATCTTTCGCACGGGACGTAAGCCAGTTGCAAGCCGCGGCGGCTGGCAAGTACGAGGCAATACGCCACAAAAAGAAATTGCAACCTCCATTGCTGTGCATAGCCTTTGTTACCGGCAAGTTGACCACGCGATCGCGTTGGATGAGACTGCCGTCCGGGGCTGAGAGTGGGTGTGCAGGTATCCACGGGAGAGGGGGAAAATGCATAACCATCGAACAAAGCGCTTCAATCCGGGCATTGTTTTTTTTGCGCTGCTTGCGTTGTGTGTCGTCATGCCGGGACGGGCCGAGACCACCGCAGAAGAGGCGCTTCGCAATTACCTCTTCGGCACTTGGGTTCTCACTGCCCAAGGACGGTCAGTGACCTATCGGTTCACCGACGAAGTGGTGGGGCCATCGCCGTCGGGGGGAGATGCGTACAAGCTGGTCATGAATCCGCAGGACCCGTCCCGGCAGACTGAGGGCATGTGGGGCATTGCGGGAGCCTCGCAGTTCTATGTGCGCTTTGGGCGAGCGAGTCCGCGCCGTGCCGGTCCGATGGAAATCATTGATGACGATACGTTTTCGATCCGCGGGCAGCAATGGCGCCGCGCGGCGTCAGCAGCCTCCGCCGGGCAGATGGAACAAGACTTTGAGCAGCAGGCCATCGATGATTTATCGGATTACCTGGTCGGGCAATGGGATCTATTCCAATACGACGAGCTGATGGAACATTGGGATTTTTCATCACAGGAAACGGACAAAGCCGGTCGTTACCGCTTGACGGTGACGAAGAAGCGCCCGGGTGATGATGACGTCGGCAGACGCTTTCCCGGTAGCTGGCATGTACGGGTCGCGGCCACGGGTCCGAAGGTGATCTGGAGGGTCAGGCATCCGACGCGGATCAACAGCTCGCGGAGTGGTTCCTTCACGATTGCCCCCAAGAAGAAGCATGCCGCTACCTTCGAAACTTTTCTGCATGGCAGCTTGACCGGAACGGGCCCACGAATCTTCAGAAGGCAGAACTAAGCACATTCGCGGGTAAGGACGGCGGCACGCGCCACTGCTGGAGCCCGCCCGCATGGACTGGGCCGAGCAGCAAGCCGTAGCGTGTTGCGCCGGTCAGAAAGCACAGTGAGGGTTGCTTTCGCCTTGCTACGCTCCTGGTATGGCGAAAGAACGCGTCACCGTCTTCGGAGGCACCGGCTTTCTTGGCCGCCGCATCGTTGCCGCGCTGGTGGCGGCCGGCCGTGATGTGCGCGTGGCCACCCGTCATCCGGAGCAGGAGGAAGCGGCGCGGGATGACCGCGTCGAATCCATTGCCGCCGATGTGCGCAACCCCGAGGCCGTCGCCCGTGCCGTGCAAGGCGCCGATGCCGTGGTCAACGCCGTCGCCCTCTATGTGGAAGCCCAGGGCCTGGATTTCGAGAGCGTGCATGTGCGCGGCGCCCGCAATGTGGCCCACGGGGCCGAAGGGCGGTCGCTTGTGCATATCTCGGGCATCGGCGCCAGCGAAACCTCGCTTTCCGCCTATGTCCAGGCCCGCGCCAGGGGAGAAGGCGCGGTGCGCGAGGCCTGCAACAACGCGACAATCCTGCGGCCCAGCGTGCTCTTCGGGCCCAACGATTCCTTTCTCAGCACCCTGGACGCGGTCACCCGCCTGCCACTGGTGCCGCTGTTCGGGCGCGGCGACACCCGGCTGCAGCCGGTACATGTGGATGATCTGGCCAAGGCGGTAGTGCACGCCATGGATGATCCAGCAGCCACCGGCCGCATCTTCGAACTCGGTGGTGCCGGCACCTATGGCTATCGCGAGATCCTGGCGTTGGTGATGGCCGCGCGTGGACGCAGGCGATGGCTGGTGCCGGTGCCTTTCGCCGTCTGGCATCTGCTGGCGGTCATCGCTGCCGTGTTGCCCAATCCGCCGCTGACCCGTGATCAGGTCTTGCTCATGTGCGAGGACAGCGTAGCCAGTCCGGATGCCCCAGGTTTTGCCGAGCTGGGTATCGCGCCGAGGGATTTTGCCGACGCCCTGTCCGAGTGCCTGCGCTAAGACGCAGCGGTAGCCGTTACCGGGTGGGGTGCATGCACGTAGCGCGTGCTCGATTCGCACGAGCGTGCTTTGACGATGTCGCTAAGGATCCTTCGGGCAGGACACATTTCAAGGCGTCTGCCTCCCGACATCCAACGGATTGTGCGAAGTGTTCCTGGTGCCTATGGGCATAAGCCAGTACGGGCTGGCCCGGGCCATCAACCTGCCGCCTCGCCGAATCAATGAAATCGCCCTCGACCTCCCACTACAAGGTCATGCCGCGCAGGATGGGCCACGGCCCCACGCCCACCTCGGGTGTCAGAGTGCGGCGGTGGAGCCGTCAGATCACATCCTTGATGCGCAACGGCGAGCCAGCCGTTGCGGTCATGGCGGCGTCGGGCCCGCCGCCGACAAACCTAGCGTGTCGATCATTGCTTCCACGTGCCGCAGGAATGCCGAGAGCTTTGGCGATCCGTAGCGGTTGGGTGGATAGATGGCGTAGAGCGATGTTGCACCGGACGCGGTGTAGTCGCTCAGCAATTCCTGCATGCGCCCGGCCTGGAGGTCGGCTGCCACGCTGTAGTTCGGTAACAGGGCGATGCCTGCGCCCGCCAGCGTCACTTCGCGCAGTGCGTCGACGCTGTTGACCTGTAGAACCGGATCCACGGGAGCAACCAGTATTTCGTCGCCCTGTCGGAATCGCCACTGTCGTGATGGCGCGCCCGAGTAACTCAGGCAGCGATGTTCGGCGAGATCTTGAAGCGTCTGAGGCACCCCGCCCGCGTCGAGATAATCCGGTGATGCACACAGCAAGAACCGGACCCGGGCGAGGTGCCGCGCCACCAGTGCCTCGGGAGGGCGTTTGGTGACACGCAGCGCAAGGTCCTATTCGCTGCCGATCAAATCCGTCATTGCCTCGCTGGAATCGATGCTGAGCTGCACTTCCGGGTAGGTGCGCAAGAAGGTCGCGATGATCGGTTTGAGCAACAAATCCGTGACGGACAGGATGGTTGTCACACGCAGCCGACCGCGCGGCTTCTTGTGCAGGCGCTGAACCGCCTGCTCGGATGATTCCATTTCGGCCAGGATGCGGGCGCAGTGCTCTGCCAGCCGCTCGCCGGCTTCCGTCAGCGACAGCCGTCGAGTGGTGCGTTGCAGCAACTGCGCATCGAGCTGCTGCTCCAGCTTGGCCACGCGCTTGCTCACCACCGACGCCGTGACCTCCATGGCGCGAGCGGCCCCGACGAAGCTTCCTGCTCGCACAACCTCGTAAAAGCTGTGCATCAGCAACCAGCGCTGCGCGTCCATATTCGTGCTCAAGTGGAAATAATCTTTTTCATTAAACCTGATTTTTGGGTGAATCGATGCGCGCTACCTTGATGCCACGCTCCACCGGAGATCCTCATGTTCACATCAATCTGGCGCCGCACATCCGCTTCGCCCCGTCGCATGGGCAACGCATCATCGCTTCCCCCTCGCGGCTTGCTGCTCCCACGCATCACGGCGAACGAGATTGAAGCCGACCTGTTTTACGGGCGCGACGACACGGTCCATCCGGGCGGGACGCGCCCCGCAAGCTCGACCGCGTCGCCGCGTTGATGCCGGCTCTCTGCGTGATTCCCGCGCCCCGAAGCCTTCACCGAGATCACTGATGACCAACATCCAGCAAGTCCGTATCGACATTCCCGCGCGTGACGGCGAGCTACTGACCGGCACGCACTACGTGCCCGCATCGCCCTCCGGGACCTGGCTCATCCTCAGCTGCGCCATGGCCGTGCCCCAGCGTTTTTATCGGCACTTTGCCGCGCACCTTGCTGGGCGAGGCCATAACGTCGTGACGTACGACTACCGCGGCATTGGGGCCTCTCGCCGTGGCCCCGTCCGGGGGATGGCAACTACCACCAGCGACTGGGCACTGCTCGACATGGCCGGCGTGGTCGACTGGGTCCACCGGGCGCAGCGTGCGTCACGCATCCTGCTGATCGGGCACAGCCTGGGCGGGCAGATGGCCGGGCTTCTCGACAATGCGCATCACGTCGACGGTATGGTCACGTTCTCATCGCAGAGCGGCCATTGGCGCCTGCAAGGCAAAGGGCAAAAGCTCGCGGTATTGGGGCATTCGTATCTGACCTTGCCGCTGCTCGCGCATGCTTTCGGCTATATGCCGTGGAGCAAGCTCGGAAGCACGGAGGACATTCCCAAAGGGGCTGCCCTTCAGTGGGCGCGGTGGTGTCGCCACCCGGATTACCTGTTGGGTGATACCACGCTGCCCCTGGAGCGCTACCGCGAATTCCGCGCGCCTGTGCTCGCCTACAGTTTCGACGACGACGCCTGGGGAACCGCGCGATCCGTCGACGCGATGATGCGCGCCTACCCCAGCCTTGAGCGTCGCCACGTTGTGCCGCAGAAGGTGGGGCTCGACCGCATTGGCCACTTTGGGTTTTTCCGCCCCGAGGCCGCCCGTATCTGGGACGAGGTTGCAAGCTGGTGCGATGCACGGGCTGCCGAGCCGCGTCCTGCGGCCGGGCGGTCTCAATCAATGGAATACGCGCATGGCGCGGCCATCAGCCCGGGGCAGCATGCAGTCACTGATTTGACCGCCAGCGCCTAGGCGCTTACCGGCATCGCGACCGTTGATGGGTCTTGTCGAGCGCTTCAGCGCGGATGGGTGTCGGCGGCACAGTGGCGCTCAGGACACCTTGCGCCCACGCAGACGCGCCCAGAAACGTGAGAAGCTCGCCGCGGTTTTCAGCGGCCATGCGAGATGGATGTCCAGGGGGCGGGCGTCCCCCTGCCAGTTCTGCGCGGCCTGCATCCCGGTGGCGAAGAGCTGCTTCATCATGCCGGTGGCTTCCAGCAATTCGATGTAGCTGTGCTCGCTTTCAATGGGCGAGCATAGATAGACATAGCGCCCGCCCATGGGCATGCGGATATCGCACTTCAGCTTGAGCCCGGCGTCCTGCAGCGCCTGGGTGTCCTCATCGATGCGCTCGGTGATAAAGGCGGTGTGATGCAGACCATACCAACCGCTCCGCACATGCTTCAGATACGGCGACGCAGCGTCATTGCGCTGCTGGATCAGCTCGATCTGCAGGTCGCCGCGATAGGCCAGCGCGATGTTGATCTGCGGTTCGCTGGCTTCGCCTTCGAATTCGCACAACAAAGTGATGCCACGCATGATGGTCCAAGGCCCGACGCCAAGCTTGTCCTGCCAGGCCTCGACAGCGGCATCCAGGTCCTCCACCACATAGCCCAACTGGCGGACCTTGCCAAGGCGCGCCAGCGCTTGCGCACTGGGCGTTGCGGGCTCTGAAGTGCTTTGCGTGTCCATGGCCACTCTTCTGGTTCGGGTGGTCGATGAGCGCTGTCGCTGCGCCATCGGCTTCAGTTCGCCTGGTTGATCAGGCGCCCCATCCAGTCCGGCGCCATGCGGTAGGCCTTGACCAGGAAGCGGTTGTAGCCCGGGAAAACGATGTAGGGCTTGTTCTTCCGAACGCCGCGCAACATGGCCTGAGCAGCTTGCTCCGGGCTGATCTTGCCAATCGGCACCTTGTCGACCGCGGCCTGGTAATCGTGACCTTTAAGGTTTGTGGCACTACCAAAAATATTGGTGTCCACCAGGCCGGGTATGGCGACGCTGACCTGCACCCCATGCGCACGCCCTTCCTCGCGCAGCGACGTCGACAGCCCGACAACGGCGTGCTTGGTGGCCGCATAGGCAGTGGACAGGGCGACGGGGGTGACCCCGGCAGTGGATGCCGTATTGACGATGTGGCCAAAACCCTGCTGCTTCATCAGGCGATAGGCCTGCTGACTGCCGTACACCACGCCCCAGAAATTGATATTCACGATCTTCTTCCAGGCCGCCTCATCCATGTTCTCGAAAGCGCCACCCACCACGATTCCGGCATTATTGAACACGTAGTCCAAGCGTTCATGCGTGGCCATGGCCTCTGCAAGCGTCGCTTCCACGGCAGCCTGATCCGTGACATCCAGTCGAGCCGGAATCAGCCTGTCGCGGCTGGTTTCGGCCATCTCCTGCAAGGCGGGCTCGTTGAGATCACAGGCATACACCACGGCGCCGGCGTCGAGCAGTTGCAGCGATAAAGCGCGGCCTATGCCGGAGGCTGCCCCGGTGATTACGGCAACGCGGTCCTGGAAGATCTTCATGGTGCAAACCGCCCGGTGATGCTCAGGGCACCCGCCGCCAGCCCTATCGGTGGCTCAGATACGCCGTCTTGGATCAGGACGTTGACCGCAGGCCCCATCAGCGCATGGCGGTAAGGCGAGTTACGGGTGCAGCGCGCTTGGAGTTTCACGACATTCCCCGTGGCTCATATCTATGGAAGAAGTTGCCGTCACGCTAGAGGTGGTGTACGCGCAAAGCATCGGCCAATCGGGGTACGTCGCACGCCGGGCGACGCAACAACCTGCTGGGGCCGCAAGATCAGTCTCCTGCCGTGGGGCCGATCTGCCGGAATACAGGCCGGCCTGATGCTCGCCCCCATCTGCCGTCGCCGTTTGAGCGGACAGCTCGGACTGGCTCCGCGGGAGCAGGGCTCATACGTGTATTGAGTGACGTGTCACCGTAATTCCCGCACCGTTGCTCCGGCCTCTCTGTCCAGAATGACGACATGGATCGACCGCAACGGGTCAACGAAATTGTATCGATCAGAAAACCGTAATACAATAGTCATATCGATAGAAACCCGGTGAGACCATGGAATCCACCACCTTGTCCTCGAAGTATCAGCTTGTGATCCCCCGGGCAATTCGTGAGCGGATGCAGTTGCGTCCGGGGCAGAAGTTTCAGGCAATCCAGATCGGTAACCGCATCGAGCTCTTGCCGGTTGAGTCGCCACAGTCGGCTCGCGGCTTCTTGAAAGGCATACAGACCGATATCCAACGTGAGAAGGATCGTGTCTGAGAAGCACGTGGTGGATTCTTCCGCGTGGCTTGAATATTTCGCGGATGGGCCGAATGCCGACTACTTCGCCCCGGTGATCGAGGTCGTCGATGCTCTGGTCGTACCCGTGGTGACGATCTACGAAGTCTACAAACGGGTTTTCCTGCAGCGCGATGAATCCGACGCGCTGCGGGCCGTGGCACTCATGCAGCAAGGGAGCGTGGTGCATCTCGATGAGTCGATCAGTCTTGAGGCCGCCATGCTCTCGATCACGCATCAGCTTCCCATGGCGGACAGCATGATCCTGGCCACTGCCCGACGGTACAAAGCAACGCTGTGGACGCAGGACAGCGATTTTCGGGAAATGGAAGGCGTGAACTATCAGCCGGCGCGCGATCATTGAATCCTCGCCATCGGAGCGGCAAAGGAGACACAGACACATGAACCCATCCGCGATGCGGTGCACACGAAAAACAGGCGGCCGTCCGCACCGCATTGCATGGCTGTTCATGCCACTCGTGCTACTGCTCGCCGCCTGTGGCTCGGGCAGTGGTGATGATGGCGCTCAGCCCGCGCCACCAGTCAGCGCGTTGTGTGTGAGCAACGATTGCGGCGAGGCCGTCGAATTGTTTGCGATCCCCGAGGCCGAGAACACCGCCGTCAGTCCCGATGGCCGCCTGTTCGTGGCTGCGGACAACCTCTATGAAGTGGTGGCCGGTTCGGACGGGACGCTGGAACTGGTCACGCGGGCACAGGGGCAGGGCAGCTTTTTCAACGGCATGGTGGTGGACCGCGGCGTGCTGTACGCCATTCGTGGCGATGAACTCACCGCCGCACGGCTGGATGATCCGGAGTTCGCGCTACAAGTCATTGCGCCTTTGGATGATTTCGTTATCCCCAACGGCATGACCGTCGACGCCCAGCACCGGCTCTACATCTCCGACGGCCCCGTGCCGCTCACCCCCAAGATCGAGCGCTTCACCCTGGCCGAAGGTCATCCCTTCACCGTCACGGGCCGCGAAACCTGGTTGACGGACGGCCTGCTAGCACCCAATGGCCTGGACGTGGCCGTGGTGGACGGCCGACAACTGCTCTTCTTCACGGATGACGGCACGCTCAGCGTCAATCAGGTGGAGATCCAACCGGATGGCTCGCCCGGCGAGGTACAGCAGTTACTGACCCGCGCGACCTTCTTCGATGACCTGAAGTACTTCAACGGCCACCTGCTCGTCACCGACTTCCTGCGCGGCACCGTGCTGCTGATGGACCTGGCCGGCGAGGTGCTGCAGGAGACCGCCCCGACAACCTTCCTCGGCCCGACCTCAGTACAGGTCAGTGACGGCCGTCTGCTTCCGGCCGGTGAGCTCTTCGTCACCTCACGCGGCGTGCAGTTCGAGACGCTGACGGGGCTCGGTGATGCCTTGAGCGTGTTTCGGCCAATGAATATCGCTCCTTGAATGCAATTTTCAGCATTGCGACGGCTGCTGCCGTGCGGGGTACGCGCGCACCTGCAAGATTGCCCGCCTGTACAAAAGGTGGTAGCGATCGATCCGAGGAGACGAGGAAGGTGGGGAGACGATGCGAATCTTTCAGGTTGTGGCCGTTTTGCTGGCATGCGTTGGCCTGGGCGGTTGCGACAATCAGGGAGACCTCAGGCCGCCGTTGAGTACGAATGCCGCGAAGGCAGCGGGTGCAGAAGTACCGCCGATTGTTCCCGCCGGGCGTTATTTTCGTGATGCCACCGGACGGACCGTAATCTTCCAAGGGATATTTGAGGTCAAGAAGCCCGTCAGTCCGGAGCCCGACGGTCGTGCCGTCAATGACCCGGATTATGCAGCCCGGCTTGGGCGGTTAGGGATGAACTCTGTTCGTCTGGCGTACCACTGGAGTGCGCTGGAGCCGGAGCGCGGTGACTATGACGAGGCTTACGTAGACCGCGTCCGCATCGTGGTCGACAAGCTGGCGGCCGAGGGCGTCTTCGTGATGCTGGATTCGCATCAGGACATGTACGGACCCAAGTACGGAACGCGCGCGAATGGTTTTCCAGAGTGGGCAAGTATCGACAACAGCATTCCATTGGTCGGAGATCTGGGTTTCCCAGGCAACTACTTTCAACCCGCCGTCTCCCATGCCTTCGACAATCTCTGGCTCAACACCGATGGAATCCTGGACGCTTATGTGGAGCAGCTACGCTTCTTGGCGAGCGAATTCAATACTGAACCCTTCCTCCTTGGCTTCGACTTGATGAACGAACCATGGGCAGGCACGCAATGGCCGACCTGTTTCAACCTGCCCGGCTGCCCTCAGTTCGACCTACTTTTATTGCAGCCAGCCATGGACGCTTTCGCAGCAGCCGTTCGCTCACAGGATCCCGATGCGATTGTTTTCTACGAGCCGCAGTTCACATTCAGCAGCGGTGCCAAGACGGCTCTGCGCGCCCCACTGGAGGAGGTGCGCCCAGCGGGGCTTTCGTTCCACGACTTGTGCGTGGCGCGTGCGGTGCGTCAGATCATCGACAATGAGGGATTCGGCACTTTTCTGGAGCAGGCCTGCGACCCCTTTCACACCCAGGTCTATATCAACGCCTTTGAGGCCTCCCGGCGCATGGATGTGACACCCTTCATGACCGAGGTGCTCTCGGCCAATGAGCGCGATACCGCCGGACTCGAATGCCTTCTGGAACGCGCGGAAGACAACAAGATGTCGTGGAACGTGGGGCAGTACCCCAGCGATTCCAATAACAACACCGTGGTGCTGGCCCGCACCTTCCCCCGCGCGGTAGCGGGTGAAATCGAGCGCTATCGCTTTGATCCACGAGATGCGAGCTTCGAACTTGTGTACCAGCCTGACCCCGCCATCACCGCACCTACCTTGATTGGCGTACCGGTCGAAATCCACTACCCCCAGGGTTACTCCGTGGAGGTGGAGGGCGGACGCGTGTTATCAGAAGCAAATGCCGTCAGGCTGTTGATTGAAGCGCTGCCGACTGCGGAGCGCGTACACGTCCGTCTGCAACCCACCCAGCCCGATATGGTGGAGCGCCCAGAATTTCCTGCCTGCCAAACGCCGGTAGACACCGTTCTCGATGTGTACCAAACCATCAGTGGCGGCTAGGTCTTATTGACGCAGCCCGGTCCGAAGTGCACTCGCTGAAGTCAGCCATCCCGCGCTAGTCTGCTTGGCGTCTCGGTGCACTGGTGTTGCTTGTGCTGGGGATTCAGGGCTGCGCGGCTTGGTACACGCCAGTTGCGTGCCCGCCAGCCGTGAGCGGAGTGCACATAGAAAAACTGTGGTCTGTACCCTATTATTCGCAGGGAATTTACGCCTAGATTGGCTCTTTTTCAACACATGGCGTAAACGCCTTGGGTCTGTCCCATATTGGCCGCCGCTACGAGTGAATATACTTATATAGTAATGATTACTTATATTCTTGCCATGATAAGAACTCGAGAGAGCCTCGTACTGCAGAAATCACTTCATCTTCAGTCATAGAATCCCTCTGAAAATCTCCACACTCATTCCTGATAATTTTAACGCATATATCCTCAAGAATTTCTTGTGCATCCGCGTCGTCATCCGCACATAAGGTACTTATTTCGTTGCCTGAGTAATGCATTAAAACCAAATCGCCAATATCAGCAAGTGATGCCGACCGATTTTCTCGTGCAGTTTTAACAAATGTCTCGACAACAGTTAGCACTGTCGCCTCTGGTAAACCCATTGCCTGCATTGTATTTAATTTATCTAAGGCATGCGGCGGCAAGCCAAGCCTATCTAAAAGCCTTTCCTTTGCGAGCTTCTTTACCAGCCTCGCGCGTTTCAAAACTTTAAACATAAGCACCCTCCTTAAAAATGCCGATCACAGAAAGACTATAAAATTTTCGTATTTCTGAAAATTAATAATGTTGAGCAAAAATCCAGATTATTAAGTGAACGGATCCTGCGATAACGAAGTTTTTTTTGAGCATGTACTTTGATGGAGACTGCTTTGAAGCCAGCAATCTTACCATAAGGCTGAACAAGAGCGCCACTAATATAAAACCACCAAATGCTCCAGAGCTGTAAGCTACGCGTTCATCCGCAGTTAGTCCAGTCGGGGAATAGAGAATTGGCAAAAAGAAAAAGGCCCCAACAATGGCCGCGACGAAAGCGAAGCTAACATCCCCACCGCCTCTCTTTATTGAAGGCCCCGACAGCTCCCATTCAAGCCCGGTTTCACTCTTATTGGTTGAATGTCTTGCAACTTCGTCTATGACCATATTTGCGGTGATCCTTGCTTGCGTGTTTTCCACACAGCCGCGAGATTTTCGATCAAATACGCAGCCAGTTTCATTGTTGGAGGGCTAGAATGCTCCACTTTGTAGCCAAGGATATTTAGGTATGTGTGTGCAAGTCGTACAAACAATAATTCATCAGTCGTGTCGTTATCGAATATGCAATAAGAATAAGTTTTTTCGGCCTTCCTCAAACGGCTTAGCCCGTCATTTATCGGTAATCCTCGGCTAGAGAGAAAAGCATGATCTAGATTTTTTTCATTGCCAGTCAGCCATATTGGATCAATGCTCGCTAAAGAAATATTCTTTGTTATGAAGGCAAGCAATAACGCCCAACTTTCACTGACTCTACAGTGCTCACTAAGCTCACTCATAGACGTATATCCTGGATCTCTTAGTAGCGCCTGCATTTCCTTTTCTTGGCTTATATCCATTTGACAATCAATTTCGTCCAGATACGTAGATATTAAAATTTGACTCTTCTTCATTGTGTTCTCGGATAATCAAAGGGTTTGCTTTTCTCGGTAAACGCTTGATCATTGGCGTTCACCGTATATCATTTTATTTGGCGTATTTGTCAGGTCCCCGATGATCACTTTCTTCACAAGTTGCTCCTGAGGCAAAGGGGGCGTGAGGCTCGACGGGAATTTTGGCTCGATGGGGAAGAATCCGGGGTGCTGCTGAGGCCGCACAAAAGCCCGACCACCATGCCAGCGATGCACCAAGCGACTCTGTACCCTGATGTTACCGTTGACGAGCTGGGGTGGGCTTCACTCAGTCGTGGGGTATAGGAGACGGAATGCGGTTCGCGCATGCCTAATGCTGCATTGGGGCTTCGCTAACAAAAAAGGGCTGCACTATGGCAGCCCCCTTTGGTGAGTCAAAGTGTGGGCGAGACTTTCTCAATCCCAGCTCAACGCCCCACCAGTCTGATACTCCGTCACCCGCGTCTCGAAGAAGTTCTTTTCCTTCTTGAGGTCCATGGCCTCTGACATCCACGGGAAGGGGTTGGTGGCGCCGGGGTAGAGCTGCTTGATGCCGATCTGGCTGCAGCGGCGGTTGCAGATGTACTTGAGATATTCGTTGAACTGGCTGGCGTTCAGGCCGAGTACGCCGCGCGGCATGGTGTCGTGGGCGTACTGGATTTCCAGTTCCGTTGCCTCATGCAGCATTTCCGCGATTTCTTCCTGGAACTGTTCGGTCCAGAGGTGCGGGTTTTCGTACTTGATCTGGTTGATGACGTCGATGCCGAAGTTCATGTGCATCGACTCGTCGCGCATGATGTATTGGATCTGCTCGGCGGTGCCGACCATCTTGTTGCGGCGGCCGAAGCTGAGCAGCTGCACGAAGCCAACGTAGAAGAAGATGCCTTCGAAGACGACGTAGAAGGCGATCATGTCGCGCAGGAAGCGCTGGTCGTCTTCGGGCGTGCCGGTCTTGAAGTGCGGGTCGGCCAGGGACTGGGTGTAGGGCAGGGACCAGGCGGCCTTGTCGTGGATGCTGGGCACTTCACGGTACATGTTGAAGACTTCGGCTTCGTCCAGGCCGAGGCTTTCAATGCAGTACTGATAAGCATGGGTGTGCAGTGCTTCCTCGAAGGCCTGGCGCAGTAGGTACTGGCGACACTCGGGGTTGGTCAGGTGCTTGTAGACGGCCAGCACGAGGTTGTTGGCCACCAGGCTGTCCGCCGTGGAGAAGAAGCCGAGGCTGCGCTTGATGATGGTGCGCTCGTCATCGGTGAGGCCGTTGGGGTCCGACCACAGGGCGATGTCCGCCGCCATGGAGATTTCCTGCGGCATCCAGTGGTTGTTGCAGGCGGACAGGTACTTTTCCCACGCCCAGGTGTACTTGAAGGGCACGAGCTGGTTGAGGTCGGCCTTGCAGTTGATGATCTTCTTGTCGTCGACCTGGATGCGCGAGGCGCCCATTTCCAGGTCTTCGAGGCCGGTGGCGCCGGCTTCTTCGGCGTGCGGTGCGCCCATGCCGGGGTCAACCGGCGGATGGGTGACGTTCTCCGGCTGCACGGTCTGCAGGCGGGGCTGTTGCTGAGGCTGGGCCTTGGCGGTGTTGGTTTCCGGGGTGTCCCACTCAAGCATTTGGTTCTCCTTCGGAGCGCTGATTCGGAATTGGGTGTGTCGTTCGGTCTTGTGGCGGTGACGGGCCTGCCTTATTGGCAGGCCTCGCAGTCCGGGTCGTCGATGGCGCAGGCCTTGGGGGCCTGGGGTTCATAGGCGCTGGCCGCCGGGGTGGACGGCGGACGGCTGGATTCGCCGCCGGCGCCGTTGGCACCGGTGCTGGTCACGCCGCCGCCGCTGGAGCCGGAGCCCGCCACCTTGTTGAGGCGGCCATCGCTGATGGTCGTCTTCTCGGCGTGGGTGGCGCCCATGGTGCGCAGGTAGTAGGTCGTCTTCAGGCCGGAGAGCCAGGCGTGCTTGTAGAGCTCGTCGAGTTTTCGACCATTCGGCTCGGACATGTACAGGTTCAGGCTCTGGGCCTGGTCGATCCACTTCTGGCGACGGCTGCCGGCGTCGACCAGGCGCTTCGGGTTCACTTCGAAGGCGCACTTGTAGATGGCCTTGAGTTCGTCCGGGATGCGGTCGATGGCCTGCACGGAGCCGTCGAAGTACTTGAGGTCGTGGACCATGACTTCGTCCCACAGGTCGCGCGCCTTGAGGTCGTTGACCAGGTAGTTGTTGACCACCGTGAAATCGCCCGACAGGTTCGATTTGACGAACAGGTTCTGGTAGGTGGGCTCGATGGACTGGCTGACGCCGGTGATGTTGGCGATGGTCGCGGTCGGGGCGATGGCCATGCAGTTGGAGTTGCGCATGCCGATGGTCTTCACGCGCTCGCGCAGGCTGTCCCAGTCGAAGTCGCCGGAGACGGAAGCGTCCTGCTTGAGGTATTCGCCGCGGCTTTCGGCCAGATTGCGGATGGAGTCGATGGGCAGGATGCCCTGGCTCCACAGCGAGCCGTCGAAGCTCTGATACTTGCCGCGCTCTTCAGCCAGGTCGCTGCTCGCCTTGATGGCGTAGTAGCTGATGGCCTCCATCGAGCGGTCGGCAAAGGTGACGGCCTCGTCGCTGTCGTAGGGCAGGCGCAGCTTGTAGAGGGCGTCCTGGAAACCCATCACGCCCATGCCCACGGGGCGGTGGCGCAGGTTGGAATTGCGCGCCGTCGGCACCGAGTAGTAGTTGTACTCGATGACGTTGTCGAGCATGCGCATCGCGGTGTTGATGGTCTGCTCGAGCTTGGGGCGGTCCAGCTCGCCGTTGTCGTCGATGTGCGCGGGCAGGTTGATGCTGCCCAGGTTGCACACGGCGATTTCCTGGCCGGCCTTGGTGTTGAGCGTGATCTCGGTGCACAGGTTGGAGCTGTGCACGACGCCGATGTGCTGCTGCGGGCTGCGCAGGTTGCACGGGTCCTTGAAGGTCACCCAGGGGTGGCCGGTCTCGAACAGCATGGACAGCATCTTGCGCCACAGCTGCACGGCCGGCAGGCGCTTGAAGTTGGTGATGCGGCCTTCGTCGGCTTCACGCTCGTAGATGGCGTAGCGGGCTTCGAACTCGGCGCCGGTGAGGTCGTGCAGGTCCGGCACGTCCTCGGGCGAGAACAGCGTCCACTGGCCTTCTTCCATGACGCGCTTCATGAACAAATCCGGCACCCAGTTGGCGGTGTTCATGTCGTGCGTGCGGCGGCGGTCGTCGCCGGTGTTCTTGCGCAGGTCGATGAATTCCTCGATGTCGCGGTGCCAGCTCTCCAGATAGGCGCAGACCGCGCCCTTGCGCTTGCCGCCCTGGTTCACCGCCACGGCGGTGTCGTTGGCCACCTTGAGGAAGGGCACGACGCCGTTGGAACGGCCGTTGGTGCCCTTGATGTAGGCGCCCATGCCGCGCACCGGTGTCCAGTCATTACCCAGGCCGCCGGCAAACTTGGAAAGCAGGGCGTTGTCCTTGATCGCGGCGAAGATGCCGTCCAGGTCGTCCGGGACGTTGGTCAGATAGCAGGAGGAGAGCTGCGGACGCAGCGTGCCGCTGTTGAACAGCGTCGGCGTGCTGCTCATGAAGTCGAAGGACGACAGCAGCTGGTAGAACTCGATGGCGCGGGCTTCGCGGTCGATCTCGTTCATCGCCAGGCCCATGGCCACGCGCATGAAGAAGGCCTGCGGCAGCTCGAAGCGGACCTTGTTGCTGTGGATGAAGTAGCGGTCGTACAGGGTCTGCAGGCCGAGGTAGTCGAACTTCAGGTCGCGGTCCGGCAGCAGCGCCTTGCCCAGCTGGTCGAGATCGAACAGGCACAGCTTGGGGTCGACCAGTTCCAGCTCGGCGGCGCGGTGGATGTAGTGGCGGAAGTACTCGCCGTACAGCCCGGTCATCTGCTCGTGGGTGGGGCGGCTTTCCGGCGCGTTGAGGAAGGTCAGCGCCTCGTGGCGCAGGCTGTCCATCAGCAGGCGGGCCGATACATAGCTGTAGTTCGGCTCTTCCTCGATGCGGGTGCGCGCGGCCATCACCAGGGCCTGGGCCAACTGCGACTCGGGGATCTCGTCGTAGATGTCGCGCATGGCGGCTTCCAGCACCGCCTCGGGCTTCACACCTTCCAGGCCAGTGCAGGCTTCGGTGACCAGGGTGCGCATGCGGTCGGTGTCGACCGGCACGATGGTGCCGTCGTCGCGCGTCATGCGCAGCTCGGTCTTCGGTGCCTGCGGCTGGGCGGCGGCGGCCTCAGCGCGTTCGCGGGCACGGGCTTCGCGATACAGCACGTAGGAGCGCGCCACCTTGTGCTCGCCAGCGCGCATCAGCGCCAGTTCGACCTGGTCCTGGATGTCTTCGATGTGAATGGTGCCGCCACCGTGCTGGTTGCGGGTGACTGCCGCGACCACAGAATCGGTCACGTGCGCCACGCGCTCGCGAATGCGCGAGCTGGCGGCGGCCGAGCCGCCTTCCACGGCCAGGAAGGCCTTGGTGACGGCGATGTTGATCTTCTCGGGTTCGAAACCGGTGACCTTGCCGTTGCGGCGGATGACGCGCATGCCACCGGGGGCGGTGCTCTGAAGTTCGGCGCGGCTAGGCGCCACGGCGGGTTGTTGAACGGCGGCTTCGGCCGTAGCGGTCTCGGTCTGCATATCTGGGTGCCTCCCCGGCGGTGATGATGACGACAAGCCCCCTCGCGACGGGCTTGGCAGTGAACGATGCACCAGATGTAGTGTTCTGTCGATAGCTGTATCGCAAGATGCTGTGTTCGTATCTTGGTGCACAGCCGGTGCGCAAGCTGTGGATAACGCGCCGGATCGCCCCCTGGAAAACTGTGAAATCAGGCACTTGCGCCCGCGCACTGCGGTGGTGCGCTCTTATCCACCGCGCTCGGTCCAGCAATTGACTGTCTAAGAAAATCTTTCGCAAAAACAGTTTTTTGCGGCTTACTCGCGGCCAATCGACGGAGGCTGATCAGCGCCGGGTCGCGGGGCTTTGCTGTGGCAGACTCTGGAAATGTTCACTGGGGAACGCGCGGTGCGGAATCAACGCCCTAATCAACTGATTCCCTTCCAGGGAAAACACATGCTGGTGTGGCCGGAAGATGCGGCCATCGACCTCTTCCACACCGAGCCCACCATCGGCGCCATCACCTTTTCCGATGCGGACCGCTATCTGCCGGCCCTGATCGAGGTGCTTGAGGAAGCCGCTGCGGATCGCAATCGCACCCAGCCGATCGCCGGTGGGGCCTTCGTGGTGGAGGACATCCTGCAGTGGGAGGATGACGCGCTCGATATCGCCGATGCGCGCGCCTGGAAGTTCGTGTCCTCCATGCTGGGCAAGCGCGTGCGCACCGAGCAGGCGCACGCCATCATGATTCCGCGCCAGCGCGAACTGCCGTTGCGGCCGCACGGCCTGGGCACGGCCTCGGTGGTGATGCTGGTGCAAGGCAATGGCCTTTACCTGCGCCATCACGAGCTCAACGTGGGGCCGGTGGCACCGCCGCAGCGCTTTGGCCAAGGCGGCATGCTGGCGCACCCCTCCACCATGCGGCCCTGCGTGGCCGAGAACACCAGTGATGGGCCGGTCTGGCTGCTAAGCTGGGACTACCAGCCCGTGCGCACGGCATGAACGCCCCGGCGGACAGCGCGGTGGGGTCGGTGGCGGGCTATTCCCAGCTTGAGGCCTGGCAGTGGCGCGATACGCAGCGCTATCTCACGGTGCGTGGCCGCCAGCGCGTCGCTCGCCCGGGCAGCCCCACGCTGCACTGGTTGTCCGGCAATGGCTTCTGCGGCGGGGTGTACTGGCCCATGCTGTCGCGCCTCGATGCGCGTTTCGGGCTGATCACGCACGACCTCGCCGGGCACGGGGAATCCGACCGCACGCGTGCATTCGACGGCGTGGCGCGCAACGTGCACCGCATCCGCTCGGCGCTGATGGAGCGCGCGCCCACGGCGCCGCTGGTGGCCATGGGGCACAGTTTTGGCGCGGCGCTGTCGCTGCGCATGGTGGCGCAGATGCCGGAGGCCTTTTCGGCGCTGATCCTGCTGGACCCGATCATCCTGCCGCGCCGCTACTGGCTAGGCAGCAAGTTCGCCGCCGCCCTGCGCCGCAACCCGATGGCACAGGCGGCGCGCCGCCGACGCGAGGCCTGGCCCGACGCGGCCGGCGCGCGCGATGCCCTGGAAGGCCGGGGCATCTACAAGGGGTGGACCGACGAGGCGCTGGATGCCTTCATTGGTCACGCCACCTTCGATGATGGCGACCGCCGCCGGCTGTGCTGCGACCCCGAGCTGGAAGCGCAGATCTTCGAGAACCCGCTCTATCTCTGGCGTGATATCCCGCGCCTGCAGGTGCCGACGCTGTTTCTCTACGGCGAGGCGAGCTATTTCTTCATGGCGCCTTCGGCCCGCCGCGCCAGCGGGCTGCAACCCCGTCTGCGTGCCGAAGGCTTGCCGGGTGGCCACTGTTTCATGCAGGAGGACCCGGACACCACCGCCCAACGGGTCAATGACTGGCTGAGCGAGATCGGGCTCAGCCCGGCGCGCTAGGCTCAGGCTGCGTCGCTGCGCTGGCCGCGCCGGAACATGCGCCGCAGGCGGCCCGGCCCATAGCCGTGCACGCGCTTGAAGGCTTTGCGGAAGGCGGCTTCGGTCTGGTAGCCGACTTCCTCCATGACACTGGCCACCGATGCGCGCGGGTCGCGCAGCATCCGCTCGGCTTGGACCATGCGCCAGCGTGTCAGGTAGTCGATGGGGGTGGCGCCCACGACCTCGTTGAAGCGCTGGGCGAACACGCTGCGTGACATGGCGGCTTCGCTGGCCAGGCGTTCCAGCGTCCAGTTCTCGCCGGGGCGCTGATGCATGGCATCCAATGCCTTGCGCAGGCGCGGGTCGGCGAGGGCGGCGACTAGGCCACGGTGCTCGGCATCCGAGAAGAAGATGTGGTGCCGCACCACCATGACGAAGAGCGTGTCGGCAAGGCGGTCGAGCACCGGTGCGTGGCCGGGGTCGTGCGTTTCGACCTCGATCATCATCAGATTGGCGAGGTGGCGCAGGCGGTCGCCGGCTTCCTCGGCGCGGATCAGGATGATCTCCGGCAGCGCCTCCAGCACCGGATTGTGGCGGCCGGAATCGAAATCGAAATGGCCGCACAGCATGGTCATGAAGGTGCCTGCTTCATCTTTGGGCTGACGCATGGCGCCGTCGTCGGGCGGCTGGTCATTGCTGCGCATGACGTGCCAGGCGTCCCGCGGCATGACGATGAGATCCCCGGCACGCATGTGGATGGGCGGCTGCGTGCGCGTGTGCACCCAGCATTCGCCCTCGCCCATCAGATGGAAGCTGGCGTTACCATCGCCGGCGGTGCCGAACTGGTAGTCGCCGCAGACCGCGGGGTGCCCATAGATGCCCGCGCGCAGGTTATAGGCGCGCAGCACCGTCGATAAAAGGTCCTCAACCGGCGTGTCACTCATGACGCGCACCTGGCACGGATTCGTAATGCAAAGAGCATACCCTGCTCTTCAGCGTCTGGCGCGGTCTTGCCGGTCTCAGACGCTGGAACATGGAAAGCGGTCTCTGCGTCCTGTGGCATCTGCTGAGCGGTGGCTACCGTAGGCACTCCTAGACAGGAAGGTCGTGATGCCCCTATTGATCCGTTTGCAAAACCTGCTGGATGCCACCCGTGCGGTCGACTTTCTCGCGCCGCTGGCGCTGCGCCTGTATCTCGCGCCGGTGTTCTGGATGGCGGGCACCAACAAGCTCGATGGTCTGCTGCCCTCGGCCAACACCGTCGCCTGGTTCGGCAACCCGGAATGGGGCCTGGGCCTGCCTCTGCCGTGGCTGATGGCCTTCCTCGCCGCCTATGCCGAAGCGCTGGGCGCCATTGCGCTGCTCCTCGGCCTCGCCGTGCGCTGGTTTGCGATCCCGCTGATGGCGACCATGCTGGTCGCCGCCTTTGCCGTGCACTGGAAAAACGGCTGGCAGGCCATTGCTGATCCGGTCGCGTGCCTGTTCAACTGCGAGGCTGCGGAGGAAGCGGCCCGGAGGCTGGATGTTGCGAAAAACATTCTGCAGGAGCACGGTAACTACAGCTGGCTCACGGAACAGGGCGGTTTTGTCATCAGCAATAACGGGATCGAATTCGCCGCGACCTACTTCGTCATGCTTCTGGCGCTGTTCTTCATCGGCGCCGGACGCTATCTCAGCATCGACTATTTCATCCGGCGCCGGATGATGCCGGATGCGCAGTGACATACCTCTCAGAAGCTGCCGTAGCAGACACAAGACCACGTTGTATCCACCTGAAGCAATAGGAGTTTCATCATGAGTGAAAAGACCCGCAACCGCATGAGCACCTTTGCCGCCACCGTTGGCGGTGCTGCATTCCTCGCCAGCACGGCGGCTTCCGCCGGCGCGCTGTTCCAGTCCACCGATCTCGGCAGCGGCTACCAGACCGGCAGTGCGCCGATCCACCTCGCCGAAGGCAAGTGTGGTGAAGGCAAGTGCGGCGAGTCCAAGGACGCCGAGGGCAAGTGCGGCGAAGGCAAGTGTGGCGAGTCCAAGTCCATGGACAAGGACGCCGAAGGCAAGTGTGGTGAAGGCAAGTGCGGCGGCGAATCCAAGGACGCCGAAGGCAAATGCGGTGAGGGCAAGTGCGGCAGCTAATTTCGCCCTCGCGTCATCTCGCCTCCGTGCAGGGCACGGGGGTGGGGCTGCGGCGGGCCCTGATGGGCCCGCTCGCAGACGCCGACGCCGATGCCCCTGATTTTCTGGAGGTCGCCCCCGAAAACTGGATGACCCTGGGCGGCGCACTGGGCCGGCGCTTTCGCGGCTTCACCGAGCGCTATGCCTTTGTCACCCACGGTCTGTCGCTAGACATCGGTGGCCCGCGGCCGGTCGATGCGGACCACGTGCGCGGCATCCGCCGCTTTCTGGATACGCACGGCATCGCCGACTACAGCGAGCATCTGTCCTATACCGGCGATCACGGCCACCTCTACGATCTGATGCCCATCCCCTTCACTGAAGAGGCGGTGGACTACGTGGCGGCACGTGTGCGCCAGGTACAGGATCTGCTGAACCGGCGCATCGCGCTGGAGAACGTGTCTTACTACGCCGCACCCGGTGCGCAGATGAGCGAGGCGGAGTTCATCCGCGCGGTCCTTGAGCGCGCCGACTGTGACCTGCTGCTCGACGTCAACAACGTCTTCGTCAACAGCATCAATGCCGACTACGACCCGCGCGCCTTCATTGATCAGTTGCCGCTGGAGCGCGTGCGCTATCTGCACGTGGCCGGCCACTGGACCGAGGACGACAATCTGCGCATCGACACGCACGGCGCGGATATCTGCGATGAGGTCTTCGATCTGCTGGATTACACCTACGCCCGCCTGGGCCCGGTACCCACGCTGCTGGAGCGTGATTTCAACATCCCGCCCTGGCCCGAACTGCGTGCCGAGATGGATGCGGTGGAGCGTCGCCGCAGCGCGGCGGAAGCCCGCCAGAACGGTCTCCTGACCACCGCCTAGCGCCCCGGGGCGCGCCACTACGGGCTGCGCGCGTAAGGATTGTTACGCCTCTTGCATTGTGCAGTGCAGCATCCTAGGATGCCACCAGTCAATGTAATGGTTACACGGAGTTCTCTATGTCCAGCCATGTCATGCCAGAGCGTCGCGATCTGCAGTTCACGTTGCCCACCGAGCGCATCTCGGACTGGAACAACGGCAATGTGCAGCTCTCGCAGTTCATGAACACCCTGTCGCTGTTCTTCCCGGAAGGCGAGCGCATGTTTATCGACGCCGTACGCAACTGCCGGGACCAGGTCAGCGATCCCGAGTTGAAGAAGGCGATGACCGCCTTCATCGGCCAGGAAGCCATGCACGGCCGTGAGCACGAGGAATACAACGAAGCCTTGTTCAATGCCGTGCCTTCGACGCGCGCCATGGAGCGGGGCGTGGGCAAGCTGCTGGGCGTGATCAAGAAGCGCGCCCCGGTGCCGCTCCGCCTGTCGGCCACCATCGCCCTGGAACACTTCACCGCGATCATGGCCGACGGCCTGCTCAAGGAGCAGCGTCTGCTGGAAGGCGCCGACCCCAACTTCGCCGCGATCTGGAATTGGCACGCCCTCGAAGAAACCGAACACAAGGCGGTGGCCTTTGATGTCTGGGATCAGGTCATGGGCCGCGGGCCTGCGGCCTACGCACTGCGCGCCGGCGGCATGATCTTCGCCACGGTCGTGTTCTGGTCGCTGGTTTTCCCCTTCTTCCTGAAGGTGCTTTACGACGAAGGCAAGCTGCTGGACAAGGGCTGGGGCTACTTCTTCCGCTGCACGCTGGGGGAGTACGGCTATCTGCGCAAGCTGGTCCTGCCCTGGGCCGAGTACTTCCGCCCGAATTTCCATCCCTGGGATCAGGACAACAGCGCCTATCTTGCGCAGATTCCGGAACTGGCCGCGCGCTATACGGCCCCGGCGGCTCAGAAGGCCGCCGCCTGATCGGAGGTTGTGGGGTGCATCGCGCGAAGCGGTGCGCCCCGGCCGCAGGCGAAGGCACCCATGGACGCTAGCCTGCGCCGCGCGCTGCTGAAGCTGCAGCACCTGGAGATGACCCTGCTGCGCGCTCACCTGGCGCAGCCAGGCTATCTCATGGACAGCGAATTGCAGCGGCTGCGCTACCTGATCGGATTCGCGCGGCTCTACCGCTTTGAGCCGGGTGCGGCGCAGGGCGCCCCCAGCGGCCGCGAGATCGAGGTGCACCAGCCACTGGTGGAATCCGTGCGCAGCCAGGTTCTGCATCAGCTCGGGCCGCTGCTGCGCGGCAAGCGCAGTCACAAGGATGTGCTCACCGCCAGCGTCAAGGCCTGTCGTCGCATGCGGCCGGTACTGGTCAATGCCCGCCGCGAGGTGCTGGCCTATCACGCCGCGGAATTCGACGCGGTGGCGCTGGATGTCGAGGTCGGCCGCAAGTCGTTGGTCATCAGCGCCGGTGGCGGCGGTGGCGCGGGCTATGTCTACATCGGCGCCATGGCGCGGCTGCGTGCGCTGGGCCTGTGGCCGGATTATCTGGTGGGTGCTTCCATCGGATCCCTTATCGGCGCTTTCCTGGCGCGCGAGCGCTTCGCCGATCTGGACGCCATTCTCGACTGGGCCAAGGCGCTGCGCGCTGCGGACATGTTCTCGCTGCCTTCGCTGGGGCCGACGAACACGCTGCCCGGCCTGACGCGCCTCCATCTGCGCGACATGCACCGCATGATGACCCACGCCGACGGCGCGCCTCTGCGCCTGGGCGATCTCGCTGTGCCCTATGACGCCGTCATTGCCGGTGTCCACCAGCGGGCCTATCGTCACCTGCCGCGCGCTCTGCGCCAGTTCGTCAGCACGCGTGGCACGGGCGATGGCCGGCGCCTGGGACGACGCATGCTGATGGCGCTGGCCTTCCTCAATCCGCAGGTGACGCATCCCATCGTGCTGGGCCGCGATGCGCAGACGCGCTGGATGCGCGTGACCGACGCCGTGGGCCTGTCAGCCGCCATTCCGGGCGTGCTGCAGTACGAGCCGCCGCGTCGTGACCCCGACACCACCGACATTCTCGAAAGCCTACGTTCCGAGCACCGCGTCGCACTCTTTGCCGACGGCGGGGTCACCGCCAACGTGCCGGCGCGCATCGCCTGGGAGGGCGTGCAGGAAGGCCGCATCGGCACGCGCAATGTCTTCCATTTGGCGCTGGACTGCTTCCGGCCGCAGTACGACCCGCGCCATCTGTGGCTGTGGCCGGTGACCCAGGCCATTGCGCTGCAATTGCCGCGTCAGCGCAAGTACTACGACGCCCTGGTGCGTTTCCGGCCGACGCTGTCGCCCATCAATCTGCTGCCCTCGGCGCGCGACTTCGACCGCGCCTGCCGCTGGGGCGAGCGGCAGATCGAGCCCATCGTGCCGCTGCTGCAATTGGCCTTGACGCCGGTGGAATGGCCGGATCAGTGGGATACTCGCTAGCGCGTCCTCACCGAACAGGCCATGGCCCGCCCGTCGACATCGAAACGCCCCCTGCGGTTCTGGCTGCTGCGCGGCGGCCTCGCACTGGCGTTGCTCTATCTCGCGACCTTCGTCTGGCATCAATGGAAGCCGCTGCCGGAGGGGGTGAATGTCACCGGGCCCTGGCGCTCGGCAAGTGTGGTGCGCTTTCACGCGGATTCCACCTGGCTGGACGCCGAGGGCACGGCGCACAGCGAGCAGGCGATCTTTTCCACCGCCTTCGCCATGATCGAGGCCGCCGATCGGCTTGCGGTCGCGGATTTCTTTCTGGTCAACCGCTTTGCCGGGCAGGCCAGCGCCGGGCATCGCCCGTTGTCGGGGCAGCTCGTCGAGGCCTTCGTGACCGGCAATGCGGCCGGCGATGATCGGGCGGCGGCGCTCGTGACCGATCCCTTCAACACGCTCTATGGCGGCGTCGAACAGCCCTTGTTCACGCGCTTGCGGCAGTCCGATGTGGCGGTGATCGAAACCGACTTGACCCGGTTGCGCGATCCGAATCCGCTGTGGTCGGCGGCGTGGCGCATCTGCTGCCAGTGGTGGGGCAATACGCCGCACGGCGGCTGGCTGCCGAATCTGGTGGGCGAGGGGCGGGTGAGCCTGCGCACCTACCTGACCATGCTCAACTTCAAGGCCAACCATCGCAAGACCGTGACGGTGGTGGGTGCCGATGGCGCCAAGGGCCTGGTGACCTCGGCCAATCCGCACGATGCCAGTAGCCGGCACGACAACGTCGCCTTTTCCTTCAACGGTGCGGCGGTGGGCGACCTGCTGGAGACCGAGCGCAGCGTGGCCACCTTTTCCGGCGCTGAGGCACCCGACTGGCCGCGCATCGAGGAAGCCATCGACGCCCCCACCGCGCTGCAGGTGCGCATCCTGACCGAGGCGGCCATCCGGGACGCAGCGCTTGCGATGATTGCCGAAGCCGGCGAGGGCGATGCGCTGGATTTGCTGATGTTCTATCTCGCGCATCGCGACATCGTTCGCGCATTAATCGATGCGCACGCACGCGGCGCCAGCGTGCGCGTGCTGCTCGATCCCAACGAGGATGCGTTCGGCCGCACGAAGAACGGCATCCCCAACCGCCAGGTTGCCTGGGAGCTGCATGCGGCGGGCGTGCCGGTGCGGTGGTGCAATACCAGCGGCGAGCAGTGCCACAGCAAGATGCTGGTGCTGCGTCCCGCCAACGGGCCGATGCAGGTGCTGGCCGGTTCGGCCAACTTCACCCGCCGCAATCTGGACAACTACAACCTGGAAACCAATGTGCAGCTTCGTGGTCCGCGCGACGAGGCTGTCATGCAGGCGGTAAGCGCCTTCTTCGCGACCCGCTGGGCCAACCGGCCCGACCAGCTGCACAGCCTCGCCTATGATCGCCACGCCGACCATTCCCGTTGGCGCTACTGGCAATACCGGCTGATGGAGGCGACCGGGCTGTCGACCTTCTGAGCCGCCGGCGCGGGCTTAAACGCGATGGGGGTCCCGGCTGTTACGACAGGATTGGCGGACGATGGAGGGCGGACAATGCCAGGCAGTGCGCGTAGGCTTGGCCTATGGCACAGGAACCCGCTTTTCAGCAGTTGCAGCGCGCCTTCGCCGCGCACATCCGCAATCCGGAGCAGGCACCGCGACCGGCCGAGGTGCCGGAGCGGCGCATGCGCGTCTATCGCGAGCTGATCTTCCGCACCATCGATGGCCTCGTGGCCAACGCCTTTCCTGTGCTGCGCCGGATTCTGGGGGCGGATCGCTGGGAGGCCCTGATGCGCGCCTTCGTGGCCGAACACGCCTGCGAGACCCCGCTGTTCAACGAGATTGCGGGCGAGTTCGTGGAGTGGCTGTCCGAGCATCCCGATGCGGTGGAGGATCTGCCGGCCTTTGCCCCCGAACTGGCGCACTACGAATGGGTGGAACTGGCATTGATGGTGGATGCGACCGAGCCCGATCCCCGCCACGCCGACCCCAATGGCGACCTGCTGACCGGGGTGCCGGTGCTCTCGCCCCTGGCATGGCCGCTGGCCTACCAGTATCCGGTGCATCAACTGTCGCCGGACTACACCCCTGATACGCCGCCGACGCAACCGACCTGGCTGCTGGCACACCGCACGCGTCAGGACGAGGTGCGCTTCACGGGGCTGAACGCGATTTCCGCGCGCCTGCTCGGACTGATCGCCGCCGAGCCGGATACCGGGCAGGCCCTGCTGGATCGCATTGCCGTTGAGGCCGGCTTCGACGATCCGGCACCGGTGCGCGCCGAGGGCGCCAAGCAGATGCAAGCCTGGCGCGAATCCGACATTCTGTTGGGGGTGCGGCATGCGCATTCGGCGCAGGGCGAGCGAGGAGACCATGGCGTATCAGGCAGTCACGAGTAGTCGGTTGGTGCCGGGTGGCATCGGCAGCGCATTGGCCTTGCTGCTGGCCACGATGACGATCCCCGCGCAGGCGCTCACGCCCTGCGAAGTGCAGCAATTGCAGTGGGAGGCTGTCGGCCAGAACTTTGATCCCAGCCAGACCCACACCCCCGGCGCGTCGCCGCGGCCGGTGTCCAACGACCGCGTGCAGGTGCGCTGGTGGCCCAATGCCGATTACGCCGAGCTGCGCTGGGACATGCACACTCTGTATCCCTTTGCGGCCGAGCTGTCCTACTTCGAGCAATTGAGCGCCGAGCGCAGCGTGGTCAGCGGCAAGGATGGCTTTCGCAGCAGCGGCGGCACGGTCTCGGAGGCGCGCAGGGCGGCGCGTGTCAGCGGCCTGTGGCTGCGTACCCCCTTGCTGTGGCCGGGTGAGACTGCGGGCTTGTCGCGGGAGATCACGCTGGGCGGTACGCGCTGGCAATTAGGTATCGCGCGCAATGGCTCGGGACCGCCCGGCGCACCGGTGCCGCTGGTCGCGGAGTCGCGCCAGTACGACTGGCCGAAGGGCAGCGTGGTGCATCAGCTGAAGTACAGCCGCTGGCAGGAGATCAACGGCCTGAGCATGCCGACGCAGATCGAGTGGCGTCTCGACGGCGCGCTGCTGCGTCGTGAAAGGCTGCAGGCCATCGCGGTGACGCGCGCGGAAGCCGAAGCCTGCGCCGCACCCAGCCGGCCGGCGCTGGCGCAGCCACCGGCGTGGTCGCGCGCGGCCGATCACTGGGTCCGCCGTCGTCTCGCCATGGGCGCGGGTGCGATTGCCGACCAGACGGCCAATATCCGGCTGGAAACTGTCGGCGAGGGGGTTTACCACGTGGTGGGCGGAAGCCATCACGCGCTGCTGATCGAGAGTGAAAGCGGGCTCACGCTGGTGGATGCACCGCTGTATCCGGCGCGCAGCGACCGGCTGTTGCGTCTGCTGTCCGAGCGTTTTCCGGACAAGCCGTTGCGCCGTGTCATCGTCACCCATCATCACAACGACCACAGCGGCGGCCTGCTACCGCTGCTGCAGGGCAAGGTGGAGCTGGTGGTCGGCGCCGAGGGCAAGGCCTTCTTCCAGGCGGTGATGCAGCGCGTTGGCGAAGACGCCGTCATCGCCCTGACCACCGTCTCGGATCGCAGCGAACTGATGGTGGATGAACGCCGCCTGCAGATCGTCAATATTCCCAATAGCCATGCCGCCGGCATGCTCGCCGTGCGGGTGGATGATCTGGCGCTGACCTATGTGGCCGATCTGTATTCGCCAGGGCGCGACGCGCAATCACCGGTGCTGGCGCGGGAATTCCATCAGGCCATGGCGTGGCACGGTCTGGCTCATGGCTCGCTGATCGGGGCCCATGGCAAGGGTGTTGAGCCATGGAGCAAGCTGGTGGATTGGCTGGGCTCCGTGCATCCGGCGTGGAGCGTGCCAAAGATCGCACCGCAGCAGGCGCCCAAGAGCGTCGATGACGCCGCTTCGGCCGACGCGGAGGACGTTCCCGCAGGCGCCGATGCTCTGCCTCCGGACGACAGACCCTCGAAGCCGTAACGCTGCGCTTCGGACGATCTCGCACGGTATCCGGAGCGGCGCCACTGTTGGCGGGGGTTCCCGCGTATTAGGCTTCGATGTACACCCGACACGGTCAGAAGCCACGCATGCCCGATTCTCAACCCACCCATGACGCCGTGCGCGACTACTACGCCCGCGTGCTGCAGTCGTCGAAGGACCTCAAGACCAACGCCTGCTGCACCATCGAGGCCATGCCGGGTTATCTGGCCACGCTGTTGCGCAATATTCATGACGAGGTGCGTGATCGCTACTACGGCTGTGGTTCGCCGTTGCCGCCGGCGCTTTCCGGCGCGACCGTGCTGGACCTTGGCTGTGGCACCGGTCGCGATGTCTACCTGCTGGCGCAGTTGGTGGGGCCTGAAGGCCGTGTCATCGGAGTGGACATGACCGAGGAGCAGCTTGAGGTCGCGCGCCGTCATCAGGCCTGGCATGCGGAGCGCTTCGGCTTCGACAATGTGCGCTTCCATCAAGGCTATATCGAGGATCTGGCGGGTGCCGGCATCGAGGGCGCGTCGGTGGATCTGGTGGTGAGCAACTGCGTGATGAATCTCTCGCCCGACAAGGAACGCGTGTTCAGCGAGGCCATGCGCGTGCTGCGTCCGGGCGGAGAGCTGTATTTCTCCGATGTATTCGCCGATCGCCGGGTGCCGGCCGACCTCGCTCAGGACCCGGTGCTGCTCGGCGAATGCCTGGGCGGCGCGCTGTATGGCGAGGACTTTCGCCGCATCATGGCGCAGGCCGGCTGCAATGACGTGCGCACGGCGTCCACCGCGCCTATCGAACTCCGCGATGAGGCCATTCAGCGCAAGATCGGCCACATCAGCTTCGCTTCGCGCACCGTACGCGCCTTCAAGCTGCCGCTGGAGGACCGCTGCGAGGACTACGGCCAGGTCGCGCGTTATCGCGGCACGCTCAGCGAAAGCCCCCACGCTTTCATCCTGGATGACCACCACCGGCTCGAAGCCGGGCGGCCGATGCTGGTGTGCGGCAATACCGCCGATATGCTGAGCCGCACGCGCTATGCCGAGCATTTCGAGGTCCAGGGCGACAAGTCGGTGCACTTCGGTCTGTTCGACTGCAGCGAGCCGGGCCCGACTGCCGCGGAAGCCGGCGCCTGCTGTTGATGCGACGCGCGCCTTTGTTCTGACGCTGCCCCCGGATTTGGCGGGACCAGTACCGATCCTGGATTTGGAAGATTCTCGATATGAAGGGATGTCGATATCTCGTTGCGTCAGCGTTGGCGCTCGCCGCGCTGAGCGCTTGCAGCGACCAGGACACCCAGCGCCTGACCTTGACCGGCTCGAGCACCGTCGCGCCGCTGGTCAACGAGATCGCGCGTCGCTACGAGGCAACGCATCCGCAGGTGCGCATTGACGTGCAGACCGGGGGGTCCACACGGGGCGTGCGCGATGCCCGCGCCGGTCTGGCGGATATCGGCATGGCCTCGCGTGCCCTGCGCGCGGATGAGTCGGACCTCGTCGGTACTCCCATCGCGCGTGATGGCATCACGATCATTGTGCATGCCGACAATCCGGTGCAGGGGCTGGAGCGGGAGGAGATCCGGGCCATCTACGGCGGCGAGATTGATGACTGGTCGGCCGTTGGTGGCAAGGCGGGGCCGATCACAGTGATTCACAAGGCCGATGGACGCTCCACACAGGAGCTGTTCCTGCAGCACTTCGGCCTGGGCAGCGCAGACGTCAAGGCGGACATCATCATTGGCGACAACAAGCAGGGCCTGCGCACCCTGGTCAGCGATCCGTCGGCGATCGGCTATGTCTCGATCGGTGCCGCGGAATTCGCGCACGAGCGCGGCGAAGCCGTGCGACTGCTGGCGTTGGAGGGGGTGCCGGCCTCGACCGACAATGTGCGTACCGGGCGCTTCCCATTGGCGCGCCCGCTGACGCTGGTGACCAATGCACCACCGGAAGGCCTGGCTGCGGATTTCATCGATTACGCGCGCTCCGCACAGGTACACGACCTGGTGCGCAAGCTGTACTTCGTGCCGCTGGATGGCTGATCGCGTGCTAGCAGGGCTGCTCTACGCCTGTGCGCTGCTGGCGGGCGCGGTGGTGCTGGTCATCCTGGTGTTCCTGCTGATCGAATCGTGGCCGGCGCTGCTTTCCATTGGACCGGCGCGCTTCTTCAGCGATGCCTCCTGGCATCCTGCGTCCGATCTCTACAACCTGCTGCCTATGGTGTGGGGGACCCTGTTCGCGGCGGCCGGGGCTGTGCTGATCGCGGCGCCGATGGGGCTGTTTGCGGCCACCTTTCTGCAGTTCTATGCGCCGCGGGCGATGGCGCGGCCTTTCCGTCGCGTGTTGGAGTTGATGGCGGGCGTGCCATCGGTGGTCTATGGCTTCTGGGGGCTGGTGGTGCTGGTGCCGCTGATTCGCGATATCAGTGCGCCCGGTACCAGTCTGCTGGCTGCCATTCTGGTTCTGACCTTGATGGTGCTGCCGACCATGGCGCTGGCCGCTGACGCTGCGTTGGCGGCCTTGCCACGCCAGCAACTGCAGGCCGCCGCGGCGCTCGGGCTGTCACGTGCCAGTACCGTGCTGCATGTGGCTTTTCCTGCGGCGCGTGCCGGTATTCTCACTGGTGGCCTGCTTCAGGCGGGGCGGGCAGTGGGGGAGACCATGGCGGTGATGATGGTTGCGGGCAACGTGGTGCAGACGCCGGACAGCCTGTTCGAGCCGGTGCGCACCCTGACCGCGAATATTGCCCTGGAAATGGCCTACGCCACCGGCGACCACCGCGCCGCGCTGTTCGTTGCTGGCTTGATCCTTTTTGCCGTGTCGGTGGCGCTGGTTCTGGCTGCCGAACGAGTCAGCGGTGCCGCGAAGGAGCCGACCCATGCCTGAGGCCGGAGCCGAGGTCGTCGCGGCCGGCCAGGTGGCGCAGACAGGGTATGCGCCGCCTCCACGGCCGCGTGCACTGCCCCACGGAAAGTGGCCATGGCTTGGTCTCGCCGTCTGGGGCAGCGCGCTGTCGATTCTGGCGTTGTTCGGGTGGCTGATGTGGGATGTGCTGGTCCATGGACTTCCGCAGCTGTCGTGGACCTTTCTCACCGAGTCGCCGCAGGACGCCGGGCGCGCGGGTGGCATCGGTCCCATCATCGTGTCGACGCTGCTGATTCTGGGCGTCTGTATGGCGGCTAGCGTGCCGCTCGGACTTGGCGCGGCCGTGGCCCTCGCCGAGTACACCGCGCCCGATCGCGGCATTGGTCGGCTGCTGCGGCGGCTGCTGGATGTGCTGGCGGCGGTGCCCTCGATTGTCTTCGGGCTGTTCGGCAATGCGCTCTTCGCCATTCATCTGGGCCTGGGTTTCTCTATCCTGTCCGGCGGGCTGACGCTGGCCTGCATGGTGCTGCCTATCTTCATTCGCACCGCGGAGTCAGCCGTCTCGGCGGTGTCGGGTGATATCCGTCAGGCGGCAGCGGCGCTGGCGCTGTCGCGCTGGCGCACGCTGTCCACCTTGCTCCTTCCGCTGGCGCTGCCGGGGCTCATGGCCGGTTTTGTGCTTGGGCTGGGTCGGGCGATCGCCGAGACCGCGGCGCTGGTCTTCACCAGCGGCTACGTCGATCGTATGCCCGGATCGCTGCTGGATTCCGGGCGGGCGCTGTCCATCCATATCTATGACCTGTCGATGAATATCAGCGGCGGTGAGGCGATGGCCTATGCCAGCGCGGCCGTGCTGGTGCTGTTGTTGCTGATCCTGAATGCGGGCGTCTTGCAGCTCGCCCGGTTGTGGCAAGCGCGCAGCCTTCGACTCGCGTAACTGGGATGCACCAGCCTGCCTTCGAGTTGCAAGAAGTGGCCGTGCGTTATGGCGAGCGAGCAGCCGTCAGCGGCGTCAATCTGAACATACCGGCACACGCGATAACGGCCTTCATCGGCCCCAGCGGTTGCGGCAAGACCAGCCTGCTGTCCAGCTTCAACCGCATGACGGACCTTTTTGCCGGATGCCGCGTGGAGGGGGCCATCCGCATGGCGGACCAGGATGTCCTGGCCGCTGACTGCGACACGGTGCAACTGCGTCGCCGCGTGGGCATGATCTTTCAGAAGCCGAATCCCTTCCCGCTGAGTGTGCGGCGCAATATCGAGCTGGCATTGATCGAGCACGGCTATGCGCGCGAGGCACGCGAGACCATCATTGAAGGCGTGCTGCGCGACGTAGGGTTGTGGGCGGAGGTGTGCGACCGACTCGACCGCTCGGCGCTGCAGTTGTCCGGGGGTCAGCAGCAGCGTCTATGCATCGCTCGCGCGCTGGCGCTTGAGCCGGAAGTCCTGCTGATGGACGAGCCCTGCAGCGCGCTGGACCCGATGGCCAGCGGCGTGGTCGAGGACCTCATCCTCCGGCTGGGTCAACGCCTGACCGTCATCATTGTTACGCACAACCTGCAGCAGGCGCAGCGCATCGCCGATGTCACGGGCGCCTTCTGGACGGAGGACGGCGTTGGCCGTCTGGTGGAATGGGGGTCCACTGAGCAGGTCTTCGAGCAGCCGCAGGACGCCCGCGCTGCGGCCTATGTGCAGGGCCGCTGTGGCTAGCGCGGTGAGGGTGGCGGCAGATATGGATTCCACGCGTAGCGCGTCACTGCGCTTCGACGCACATGCGGTCGCTCTGGTGCCGGTGGGGGAGGCGGTAGGCTGTCGCAATGGAGCGGAGGGAAGGGGAGGAGAACGACGATGGCATCAACGCTTTGGGCGAGCAGACGCAGCAGGCGGGACGCGCCGGTGACGTCGTCCGGGCGTGACCGGCCTGGCGCCTGGTGCCGGGTCGCCGTGCTGCTGGCGTACCTGCTGGGACCGTTCACGGCAGCGGCGCAGGTGGCTGATGCGGGTCTCCCGCTGTGGGAGCTTGGCCTGGGGGCAGCCGGTATCTCCTTGCCCGCCTATCCCGGCAGTGACGAGCAGCAGTTCTTTGGCGCCCCTTTTCCCTACGTGGTGTATCGCGGACGTGTGCTGCGCGCGGACGAAGACGGCGTGCGCGGGCTGTTCTTCTCCAGCGAGCGCGTTCGCCTTGAAGTCAGCGGCAACGGTACTCCGCGTGTGGACAGTGACGAGATCGCGGTGCGCGAGGGCATGCCGGACCTGGACCTCAGCTTCGAACTGGGGCCGTCGTTGCATGTGGATCTGCTCGAACGCGGCACGACGCGGCTCTGGGCGGAATGGAATCTGCGCGCGCTGATTTCCGCCGATGGCCTGCAGTTCGGGCACGAGGGTTTCGTCACCGACCCGGCGCTGTATATCAGTACGCGCCCGCTGGCCTGGGCGCGGGTGGGCGCTCGCCTCCACGTCTATTTCGCGGATGCGGACTATCACCGCTATTTCTACGAAGTGGCACCGGCCTTTGCGCGCGCGGACCGTCCCGCTTATGCCGCCCGTGGCGGCTATAACGGCAGTGGCGCTGGTGTCTTCGCCGATCTGCAGCCGGCCCGCAATTGGCATCTCCGCGCCGGCCTGAATTACCGCAGCGTCCATGGTGCGGCCTTTGAGGACAGTCCGTTGGTGGTGGAATCACAGGGCGTGACCGTGTTTCTGACCGTGGCGCGCAGCTTCTTCCATTCCGATCGACGCGTCCCCCGCGCACGCGGTGACGCGGTGACGCCCGCGGTGCGCTGATGCTCGACACCGGCGCATCGCGACCCGCTGACAGCGGGCATATGCTGGCTGTCAGTGATCCCGGTTCTTAGCCCCGCCTCCTTCAGGAGAATTCCATGCGATACCGTCTTGGCCCGTTGCTGCTGTCGATGCTGCTCTTGGTTACGGCCTGTGGTTCGGGTTCCAACTCCAACGGTGATGCAGCAGACGGCGGGGGCGCAGAGCCCGTATCCGACGATGTGCGCGCGGTGGAAGACCGCATTGCCGAGGCGGCCGAAGGTGCCCACCGGAGTGAAGCTCATATCGCGCGCAACGCACAGCGGCGCCCGGTGGAAACGCTGAGCTTCTTCGGCCTGCGCCCGGATATGACGGTGGTGGAAGTCTGGCCCGGCGGCGGCTGGTACACCGAAGTACTGGCGCCGGTGCTGCGCGACGAGGGGCGCCTGATTGCGGCCTCCTATCCCCTCGACGGCCGGATGCTGTTCCGGGTTCAGATGACGCGGGACTACCGGGCCAAGCTCGCGCAATATCCCGAGCTCTATCGCGCCGTAGAGCATATGCCTTTCCTTCCGCCCACCCACGGTGATCTGGGCGCCCCCGGAACGGCGGACATGGTGCTGCTGTCACGACATTTCCATAACTTCATCGCCGCCGGCATTACGGAACCAGTGCTGGAGGCGGCCTATGCCGTGCTCCGGCCGGGCGGCATCCTGGCCGTGGTGCAGCATCGCGCCGCGGAGTCATCCGTCCCCGAGTCCGAACAACGCGATGGCTATGTGCGCGAATCCTTCGTCATCGAGCAAGCCGAGCAAGCCGGCTTTCAATTGGACGCGCGCAGCGAGATCAACGCCAATCCCAAGGACACGCGCGATCACGCAGCGGGTGTCTGGGCATTGCCGCCCAGCCTGCGGGCCTGTCAGTCCATTGAGGATGCCGATGAACGTGCGCGCTGCGAAGAAAAGTACCGGGCCATTGGTGAGTCGGACCGCATGACGTTGCGCTTCATCAAACCCTCATAGGCCTTTCGGACGCGACTGCTTCCACCGGGGCAGTCGCTGCATTCGCCTTCTTGAAGGCACACGATCATTGATCAGGGAGAACTGCCATGCAACGCCTGAGCGCCATTTACCACTCCTATCGCAGCCTGCCGCTGTGGGTGCAGATCTGGGTGGTCGCCATCCTGATGCCGGTCAACGCGGCCGCATTCTTTCTGCTTGATACCTGGCTCGGCATGGCCGCGGCCATTGCTGCCGTGTTCGTCGTCATCACCAATGTGCCCATCATGTGGGGAACCGGCGGCATGAGTCGGCTCATGTCGGTGCCGCATCTCATTGCCTGGTATCCCCTACAGGTCCTGATCGTCATGCGGCTGGCGGGCATGGTGGAAGCCGGTCCGGTATCCGCTGCGGAGTGGTGGTTCGGCGTGATCCTGTTCGTGATCAATGGCATCTCCCTGGTCTTCGATACCGTGGATTCCTGGCGGTGGCTGCGGGGGGAGAGGGAAGTGCCGGGGGCGGATTCTTGGAGTGCGCCTTCCTAGCACTGATAGGAAGGAAATCTCGACGAATGCAGCGATGCCGCGCAGCGGCGAGCCAGTTCCTGTGCCCTTGGCGGGTGGCCGGATCGGGTGGCGCGCGCAGGGGGTGCGAGACAGGACGTCGAGCAAGGGCTGTGGCGCCATGGACGGCGCCTCAGCCCGACCCCGAGCACGCCGCTCGATCCGGGCACCTGGGTCGGCGTTAGCCGGCCCAGGCCATCCGTGGGCATCATGGCTTTGGTTCCTTTGGCCGTAACCAAAGGAACCCGCGCGTTCTCGGTGATCTAATCGACAGTGAATTGCTTCAGAGCGCGGAATCCTTGGCGATCAGGTTTCAGCTTTGATTGCTCGAATAACCACCTTCGCTCGTGGTTCCGCACCTGTGATGCTCTGAGCTCTGATCTGAGCATCCTGCCCGGTGCGGGTCCCTTTCTCTGCTTGCCCAGAGAAAGGAACCAAAGAGAGGGCACCCCACACCCGCGCCGGCCCTGTCGGGCCGGGTCCCTACGTAGCGCCTGTGCTCGGGGTCGGCCTGACACGACGTCCCTGTCGTGACAGGCCTTGGCTGGCCGTCCATGGCCAGCCATCCCCTGTGCGCAGGCGCTACTCCGGCGCGGGTGCAGGGGACTCCATACGGCTCGTCGCTTCGCGACATCGCAGCAAGCCTTTACCCCCGCATCCACGCATGAAACCTCCCCACCCACTGCAGCAGCTTCTCCGGCTTGTGCGCCTGCTTCCACTGGCCGGCTGCAAACTTGTTGGCCTCGGCCATGGTGGGGTAGATGTGGATGGTGCCGAGGATCTTGTTGAGGCCGATGCCGTGCTTCATGGCGAGGACATATTCGGCGATGAGGTCGCCGGCATGGGCGCCGGCGATGGTGACGCCGAGGATGCGATCGGAGCCGGGCCGGGTCAGGACCTTGACCTGACCATATGCGTCGCTGTCGGCGATGGCGCGATCGAGGTCGTCGATGCCGTAAGTGGTGACTTCGTAGGCGATGCCCTGCTCCTTGGCTTCGTCTTCGGACAGCCCGACGCGGGCGACCTCGGGGTCGGTGAAGGTGGCCCAGGGCACGACGGAGTAATCCACCCGGAATTTCTTGAGGGCGCCGAACAGGGCATTCACGGTGGCAAACCAGGCCGTGTGCGCCGCGGTATGCGTGAACTGATACGGGCCGGCGGCGTCGCCTACGGCGAAGATGTTCGGGAAGTTGGTGCGCAGGAATTCGTCGGTTTCGATGACGCGACTGGTGCGGATGCCCAGTGTCTCCAGGCCGAAGCCTTCCAGGCGGGCCTGTCGGCCAACCGCGACCAGCAGCTGGTCGAAGGCGATCTCTTCCCTGGCGCCATCCGGCGTGGTCACGCGCAGATAGGCTTGGCCGTCACGTATCAGGACTTCTTCCGCCTTGGTCCCAACGCGGACGTCCACGCCTTCGGCGGCGAGTCGCTCGTGCAGCATGGCGCCGAACTCGGCGTCTTCGCGCGGTAGCAGGCGCGGCGCCATTTCCACCTGGGTGACCTGGCTGCCGAGGCGCTGGAAGGTCTGCGTCATCTCCGAGCCGATAGGCCCACCGCCGAGCACCACCAGGCGCTTGGGTAGCTCTCGCAGCTGCCAGAGATTGTCGGAGGTCAGTACTTCGATCTGTTCCAGGCCGGGGAGCGGTGGCACAAAGGGCGCGGCGCCGGTGGCGAGAATGATGTTGCGCGCGGTCAGGCGCTCGGAGGCGCCCTCAGCATTGGTGATCTCAACGGTCCAGGGGTCGATGAGGCGGGCGTGGCCCTGGCGGATATCGACCCCCAGGCCGGTATAGCGCTCCGCGGAATCATGGGGCTCGATGGCCTTGATGACCTGGTGGACGCGATCCATTGCATCGCTGAAATGGAATTCCGCCGAAAGCTGGCGTACCCCCAGCTCGGCGCTGCGGCGCGCGTCATCCAGCAGGCGGGCGGTGCGGATCAAGGCCTTGGAGGGCACGCAGCCGGTGTTCAGACAGTCGCCGCCGAGACGGTCCTTCTCGATCAGCGTGACTTCGGCCTTCACCGCGGCGGCGATGTAAGCGGATACCAGACCGGCGCTGCCACCGCCGATGACGATGAGGTTGCGATCAAACTGCTTGGGTCGCTCGTAGGCGGCAAAGACACGCCGCGCCTTGACGAAGTCAACGATCTTTTTGGCAATCAGCGGGAAGATCCCGAGGAGCACGAAGGAGCCGATGAGGCCCGGCGAAAGGATGCCGCCCAGGCTGTCCAGCTGGCCGATCTGGGTGCCTGCGTTCACGTAGACCGCCGTCCCCGGCAGCATGCCGAGCTGCGAAACCCAGTAGAAGGTCCAGGTGCGCATGGGCGTGAGCGCCATGACGATGTTGATCAGGAAAAAGGGAAAGGCCGGGACCAGGCGCAGGGTGAAGAGGTAGAAACCGCCTTCGCGCTCGACGCCGCGGTTGATGGCGGCCAGACGCTGGCGGTAGCGCGACTGCACAGCGTCGCGGGCGACGAAGCGGGCGATGAGGAAGGCCAGGGTGGCGCCGATGGTGGAGGCAAAGCTGACCAGCACCAGACCCCAGATCAGGCCGAAGATGAGGCCTGCGGCCAGCGTCATGACGGCAGCGCCGGGCAGCGACAGGGCGGTCACCGCCACGTAGATCAGGAAGAAGACGGCGCTGACGAGGACGGGGCGCGCATCCACCACATCGACCAGATCTTCACGCAGCGACTTCAGCGCCTCGAAGCTGAGGTACTGATTGAGATCGAAGGCGAAGAACGCGGCGATGGCCACCACGACAAGGGCCACGAGGGCGACGCGGGCTCGGTTCATGACAATGCTTCCTGCGAAGATCGGATGACTACAGTAGAGGGACTCGGCGTCAGGCGTGCAACGCGGTCGTCCCGCCTTTATGTCATCCCGTACCGTGGTGGACGGTAGAGCATGAAGCCGGGACCGCGGCCAGCTGTCCAGGGCCGGCAAGGCCGTCTACCCTCACCGAAGCGGCATGAATGGTGGTTTGTCTGCGTCGTCGGCCATTGGAGCCAGTGACGCCGCGCGGCGGCTGCCGCGATGCCATCAGAGGCACAGGCCCAGGAGAACAAGGCAATGAGGCAACGCAAACGCACATGGGGTCTGATTCGGTGGTGTATCGCCGCTGCCGGGCTATGGATGGTGGGACCCTCTATGGCCTCAGACATGGCGCATCTGTATGCGCCCTATCAGCAGTTGCTCGATCGCCATGTCGTCGAGGTATCCACGGAAGAGGGTGGCCTGGTAACGGCCTTCCGCTATGCCAATGCCATGCGGGCTGCGGAAACGGCGTCCCTGCTCCAGCGTCAGCGCACCCAATTGGCAGCCTTTGATCCAGCCACGCTGAAGGATGCCGCGGCGGCCATTGCCTTCTGGATCAATGCCTACAACTTCTTCATGGTGGCGCACATCCTTGAGAACCCGGAGGACGGCGAGCCGGTGGAAGGCGTCAAGTCCTTCGGCAGTTTCATCAATCCCTACCGCGTGTTTCAGCGCGATCTGTTCACGGTGGGAGGGGCCACCTACAGCCTGGACGATATCGAGAAGGGCATCCTGTTGGGTGAGGACTTCGCGGCGCGCGGCTGGAAAGATGCCCGCGTGCACTTCGCGGTCAACTGCGCATCCGTGGGCTGCCCGCCGCTGCGGCAGGCGATCTACACCGCCGAGCGTCTGGATGCCCAGCTCGATGACAATCTGAGCCGCGCGCTGCGCACCGACCGACATCTGCGCGTGGACGGCGACACCCTGTATCTCAGTCGCCTGTTCGACTGGTACGAAGCCGACTTTGCGGACGTGGCGGGTTCAGTGCGCGGCTATGTGCTGCGCTACGTGGATGGGGAGCTGCGGCAGGCCGTCGAGGCCACCAGCGATATCGCCTACATCGACTACGACTGGTCGCTCAACCGCGTCGAGAACTTCCCCGAACTCGCGGGCGAACGCTGACGCTTAGAAGGCAAGGCGGCATGGGGCTGTCGGGCGATCCCATCGCCGGCAGGCCCGCGCCGTGGTCCGCTCGGCAGGCGGGCGTGGTGCCGGGGCGGCTAGGCGCCCTGGACTTCGATGCGCCGCCCGCGCTGTTCGGCATCCGCGCGACGGGGAACATGCACGCTGAGCACACCGTCCTTGAAGCGTGCGGCAATCTGCGCCTCGTCGGCATCCTCCGGCAGGTCCAGCACCCGCTGGAAGCGCCCGTAGTTGCGCTCGACCGCGTGGAAGTCGCCGGCGTGGTGCTCCTCGGACTGGCGCTTCTCGCCGCGGATCAGCAGCGTGCCGTCGTCCACCGAGATGTCGACGTCGTCGCGTTCAACACCAGGAATTTCCACCGTGATGGTGTAGCCCGTGTCGTTCTCGGAGATGTCGAGCTGGGGGCGAAGCATGTTGCTCCAGCTGCCACCCGGCTGCGGCAGGCTGCCGCGCATCAACGGGTCGGGGATGCCAAAGGAAGAGAACACATCCTCGAACAGGCGATCCATCTCACGATGCATGCGGGCGAGGGGGTGTTCCGCGGCGGGGTGGCGCATCGCCCGTTCGCCGCCCGGTCGTTCAACCTGCTGGTTCTCCTTCTTGAACCAGTTCCAGGGAGAGAGTTTCTTCCAGTTCATGCGTCATCACCTCCATACCCATGCACTGTCCTCTGTGCCATGAGATAGGGCCTGCGCGCCTTGATTCAAGTCACGCCCCGAGGCTTGCCGCTGGCTGGCTGGGCGCGTAGCTTGGCGTGCAGACCCAAGAAGAAAGAGGAGACCTCACGGGCATGAACGATCAAGTTGCGCATACCGAAGCGGCGCTGCGCCGGGACCTGGCGGCGGCCTACCGACTGGTGGCCCTGTTCGGCTGGGATGATCTGGTGTTCACGCACATCACGGCCAAGGTGCCGGGCAGTGATCACCACTTTCTGATCAATCCCTACGGCATGATGTTCGAGGAGATCACGGCCTCGAGCCTGGTCAAGATCGATGCCGAGGGTAACAAGGTGGAAGACAGTCCGTGGCCGGTCAATCCGGCCGGCTTTCTCATCCACAGCACCATTCATCACGCGCGCGAGGATGCCGGCTGCGTGATGCATACGCATTCGCTCAATGGCGTGGCCGTGTCGGCACAGAAGGAGGGCCTGCTGCCGCTGTCGCAGCAGTCACTGTTCGTGCTCTCGAGCCTGGCCTATCACGACTACGAAGGGGTCGCGCTGGAAGAGGGCGAGCGTGCGCGTCTAGAAGCGGATCTCGGCGGTGCCAACTATTTCATGCTGCGCAACCACGGCCTGCTCACCATTGGACCGCGTGTATCGGACGCCTTCCTTGCCATGTATCTGTTCGAGGCCGCTTGCAATATTCAGGTGCGCGCGCTTTCCGGCGGGCGCGAGACCACGCACATCGGTCCGGAGATCCTGGCGGGTGCCCAGCGCATGCAACAGCAGGTCACGCACCAGCAGGGCTCGGCCATGGTCTGGCCCGGTTTGCTGCGTCGGTTGGACCGTGTCAATCCTGGCTACGCGGACTGATTCCGCACCGCACAGGCGGTGCGCGGGGGTCACGCGCCAAGCCTCTCGGATAGCGGTATCATCGAGCCATGCAAGATTTGTGCAAACGCTCGGAATGAAACAGTCCCTGTCGCTCAAGCTCGGTCAGAGCCTGGCGATGACGCCGGCGCTGCAGCAGGCCATTCGCATGCTGCAGCTGTCGAGCACCGAGCTCCAGGCTGAGGTCACAGAAATCCTGGACCAGAACTTCATGCTCGAGGTGGCCGAGCCGAGCAGCGAAGACATGGGGGGCGACAGCGAGGTCCTGCTGACCCCGGCCGAACGCGGGCCCGATGTGGAGCAGCCCGAGCCGCGCGCCGAGGCCCCCGAGCTCGATCAGCCCGAAACCGCCGATGACTGGTCACTGGCGGACAGCGGCTGGCGCGACAGCAGTGGCGATGCCGAACGCTACGAGTATCAGCAGGCCAACCTGCACGAGAGCGGCAGCCTGCGCGAGCATCTCGCCTGGCAGGCCAATCTTTGCGCCGTGGACGAGAACGTGCGCGACATCCTGGCGCATCTCATCGACGCGGTCACCGACGACGGTTATCTGGACGATTGGGACGCACTGGCCGAGCGCCTCGCCGGCGCTGATGCGGCGCGACAGGCCGATCTCGACCGTGCACTCCGCACCTTGCAGCAGCTCGATCCCAGCGGGGTGGGTGCGCGCTCGGTGGTGGAGTGCCTGCGTCTGCAGCTGGATCAGTTGGGCGAGGACGGCGATGGCGAGGTGCGCGACGTGGCCAAGCAGTTGGTCGACAAGCACATCGACATGCTCGCGCGCCACGAGGCCGACAAGCTGGCCAAGCTGGTCGGTGCCGACAGCGACACCGTCCATGCGGCCATCGCCTGCATCCGCAGCCTGTCACCCCATCCGGGGCGCGCCTTCTCGGGCGAGCCTCCGGATTACGTGGTGCCCGATGTGATGGTGGCGCGCCGCAACGGCATCTGGCAGGTGCACCTGAATCCGGAAGCGGTGCCGCGCGTGCGCGTCAATCGCAGCTACGCCGCCCTGGTGCGGCGTACTGAACGTAGCGGCGAGCAGCAGACCATGCGTCGACATCTGCAGGAGGCCAAGCAGCTTGTCTCCGCCTTGCGCGCACGCCATGACACGCTGCTCCGTGTCGCCCATTGCATCGTTGAAGCGCAGACTGGTTTCATGGAATATGGCGTGGAGCATATGCAACCGCTCGTTCTTCGCGAAGTGGCCGAGCGGCTGGGTATTCACGAATCGACGGTCTCGCGCGCGACGGCAAACAAGTACATGCTGACACCGCTGGGCGTCTTCGAACTCAAGTATTTCTTTTCCAGTTCCATTCGCACGACACAAGGAGGTTCCGCATCCGCCACCGCCATACAGGCGCGCCTCAAGCGTCTCATCCAGGCCGAAACCCCCGGTAAGCCGCTGTCGGACGCTCGTCTGTCCGATTTGCTGCGTGCCGAAGGCATGGAAGTCGCACGGCGCACCGTCGCCAAATACCGTGAGGGACTGGGTATTCCACCCGCCCATGAACGGCGCCGGTCAGCCTGAATTTTTCTCGTCTTCTGTTCGGGAGTACTGCATGAATCTCGATATTACCGGTCACCACCTCGACCTCACCGACGCGCTGCGCGACTATGTCATCGAAAAGCTGAAGCGCGTCGAACGCCATTTCGACCACCTCATCGACGCCCATGTGGTGTTGACGGTGGAGAAGCTCGAACAGAAGGCAGAGGCCACGCTCAAGGCAAGTGGCGCTGAGCTGCACGCGTCCGCAAAGCATAGCGATATGTATGCGGCCATCGACCAGCTCACGGACCGGCTGGACCGCCAGATCAAGAAGCACAAGGAACAGAAACGCGACCACCACGCGCGCGAAGCCCAGAAAGGCGATTTCGCCGAACAGCTCGCACGATGAACCCCCAGCGAGGGGCCGCACCGCGGCCCCTCGCTTCGTTGAATAAGGACCCCACCGCATGAAGCTTGCCGAGGTAATTGAATCCAGCCGCATCCGCACCGACCTCTCGCTGTCCAGCAAGAAGCGCGTGATGGAGGAAATCAGCCATCTGCTGGCGGGCGATGACGGCCCCAGCCAGGGCGATATCTTCAACGCGCTGATGTCGCGCGAGAAGCTGGGCAGTACCGGCCTCGGGCACGGCGTGGCGATTCCGCACGGCCGCGTTGGCAATCTCAGCAAGACGGTGGCGGCTTTCATCCGTCTGCCGCATGGGGTGGACTATGACGCCCACGATGGCCAGGCCGTGGATCTGATCTTTGGCCTGATCGTTCCGCAGAATGCGACCGAGGATCACCTCAAGCTGCTGGCCGCAGTCGCGGAGAAGTTCTCCGACGAGGAATTCTGCGAGCAGCTGCGCGCGGCCACCTCCAGCGATGCCGCCGCTGCCCTGCTGACCCAGTAAGCCCGTGGCGGCGGAGCAGCCGGCCGCGTCCGCATACACCGTCCATGCCGATGCCGATGGCTCGTCACAGCTTGCCGTCGGCAAGCTGTTGTCGCGCGCCGGCCTTGCCGTGGAGTGGCGCCGCGCGCAAGAGGCCTCCACACTGATTGCGCGCGCCGGCTGGCTCGAACCGAGCGCGCCGGCCCATCTGTGCATGGCCGGAACGGCGGCGCTGCGCTGGCTGCAGGACGCGGCCGACCCCATTGCCGCGCTGACCCAGGCATCCGGGCGCGGGCTGCGCGTGGTGCTGGCCAAGGCCGCGGACGCCGACCCTTTGCATACCTGGTTGGAGGGCACTCCAGTGGCGCTGGGCGTGCTGCCCGATGCGCACAGTCGTGCCGATGCGCTGCATGTTTTGCGCATGCACTTGTTGGAGGCCTGTGCGCCGCTGGCCAGCGTCTACGGCGTGCTGGCGGAGGTCTTCGGGCTCGGCGTGCTCATTGTAGGTCCCGCCGGGGTCGGCAAGAGCGAATTGGCGCTGGAGCTACTGGCGCGCGGCCACCGGCTGGTGGCCGACGATGTGGCCGAGATCCGCGCCCTGCCAGGCGGACTGCTGGAGGGGCGGGCTCCCTCTTTGTTGCGCGATTATCTGGAGGTACGCGGGCTCGGCGTGCTCGATGTCGCGCGCATGTATGGGCGCGATGCGCTGGTGGACAGCCGGCGGGTGGATTTCCGCCTGGAGCTGTTGCCGGTACGTGATGCCCCCACCGACTACCGCGCCCGGCTGGCCGGCCTGCGCGGCAGTGTCGATATCCTCGGACAGGCTCTGCCCACCATCTGTCTGCCGGTGCGCGTCGGGCATAATCTGGGCACCTTGGTCGAGGCTGCCTGCCGCGATCAGTGGTTGCGCCTGCAGGGCTATTACGCGGAGGAGGCTTTCGCCGAACGGCAGCAGCGCGCCATTGACGAGCAGACAGAGTCTCAGTAACGCGGGAGCGGCGCATGGAAGTCATCATCGTCAGTGGCCTGTCCGGAGCCGGCAAGTCGGTCGCCCTGCGCCAGCTTGAGGATCTGGGCTACTACTGCATCGACAATCTTCCGCTGGACCTGCTCGGCCCTCTGGCCAAGCGCGCCTGGGGCGTGGCCGAGGGGCGCTTTGACCGCATTGCGCTTGGCATCGACGCGCGCGACAGCGGGGAGGCCATTCGCGGTCTGCCGCAGTACATGGACCGGCTGCGCGAGCGCGGCCTCAATGCCCGCATCCTGTTCCTTACCGCCGATGAGAACGCGCTGCTCAAGCGCTTCGCCGAGACCCGCCGCAAGCACCCGTTGTCGGGTTCGCGCTACACCCTGCTGGAGGCCGTGCAGAAGGAGCGTGCCCTGCTCGAACCGATCGCCTCCTACGCCGACGAGATCATCGACACCAGCAGCATGAATCTGCACGAGCTGCGCGAGCGCATCCTGCTGACCTCGCGCGGCGAGGAAGCCCCCATGCTGCTCTCCATCGTCTCCTTCGGCTTTAAGAACGGCATGCCCGATGGGCTGGATTTCGTCTTCGATGTGCGTTGCCTGCCCAACCCCCACTGGAAGGAGCAGCTGCGCGCGCACAGCGGCCAGGATCCGGAGGTGGTCGAATGGCTGGCAGGACACGACAGCGTGGTCAGCATGATCGACGACATTGATGGCTTTCTGCAGCGCTGGCTGCCGGCCTTTGATCGACAGGCGCGCTCCTACATCACCGTCGGCATCGGCTGTACCGGCGGGCAGCATCGCAGCGTCTATATTGCGGAACGGCTGGCGCAACGCCTGCGCGCGCTCTACCCTGATCTGCAACTTCGCCACAAGGAACTCGCGGCATGACAGAGACAGCGGCTCGCGTCGGCGTCTTGCTGGTTACGCACGGACGGCTCGGCCGCTTCTTCCTGGACACCCTCGGGGACATGCTCGAGAACGCGCTGACGCTGTCGGTGGAAGTACTCGAAGTCCGCCGCGTCCAGGACACCGAGCTGCTCACCCGTGACGGCCAGCGCATGATCGAACGCCTCGACAGCGGCCGCGGCGTGCTGGTGTTGACCGACGCCTTCGGCTCGACACCGAGCAATATCGCCACCCGTCTGGCGGAGCCTGGCCGCACCCGCGTGCTGGCCGGCCTGAATCTGCCGATGCTGGTGCGCGTCTTCAACTATCCGCATCTCGATCTGGATGCGCTCGCCGACGCCGCCGTAGAAGGCGGGCGGCGCGGCATCATGTTCTGCAGCAGGGAGCACGGCGGTGCCTGAATCGACTGTAACCATCGTCAATCGTCTGGGGCTGCACGCGCGCGCCGCCGCCAAGCTGGTGACCGAGGCCAATCGGCATCAATCGGAGATTCGTGTGCGCAAGGACGGTCGCGAGGTCAGCGGCAAGTCCATCATGGGCGTGATGATGCTGGCCGCGGCCAAGGGCAGCCAGATCACGCTGATCGCCGAAGGTGACGACGCCGACCACGCCATCGCCTGCCTGGCCGAACTGGTGGCCGACCGCTTCGGCGAAGAGTCATGACCCGCCTTCCGCCTCCTGCACGCGCCTGCCACGGGCCCGCCGACGCATGAGTCTCTGGCTGCACGGCATCGGCGTCGCGCGCGGCATCGCCATTGGTCGCGTCTCCAAGATTTCGGGCACCGACCTGGAGGTGCGCGAGTACTTCGTTGAGCCCGACGAAGTCGAATCCGAGATCGCGCGCTATACCCACGCCCACGAGGAGGCCAAGGAGCAGCTGCGCGAGGTGCGGGCGCAGATCCCGGCCGGTACGCCGCAGGATATTGCCGCCTTCATCGACACCCACCTGCTCATGCTCGATGACCATTCGCTCAGCGAAGCGGTGATCGGGCGCATCCGCGACGACCGACTCAATGCCGAGGGCGCATTGCGCCAGGCACGCGACGCCCTGATGGCCGTCTTCGAGCAGATGGACGACCCGTATCTGCGTACGCGACAGAATGACGTCGAGCACGTTGTGGCGCGCGTGCTGCGCATCCTGCTGCAGTCGGAGCGGGCATTGCCGGAGCCAGACGACAGCCCGCCCGGCGAGGAAGCGCGCATCGTGGTGGCGGATGACATCACGCCGGCCGACATTATTCTGCTGTCGCAGCAGAAGACCGCCGCCTTCGTCACCGAATATGGCGGACCGCTGTCGCACACCGCCATTCTGGCGCGCAGCCTGCATCTGCCGGCGGTGGTGGGCGTGCACAATGCGCGTCGGCTGCTGCGCGACGGCGAGCAGCTGGTGGTCGATGGCGCCGCAGGGCACATTCTGGCCAGTCCGGACGACGCCGCGCTGACCCGCTTCCGCCACCGCATCGCACGCGATCAGCGCTATCAGCGCCGGCTCGAGCGGCTCAAGGATGAGCCGGCGATTTCCCGTGACGGCACCAAGATCCGTCTGCTCGCCAATATCGAGCTGTCCGAGGACGCCGCCGAGGCGGCGCGGGTCGGTGCCGAGGGTGTCGGCCTGTACCGCACCGAATTCCTGTTCATGAACCGCGCCGAGCTGCCCACCGAGGAAGAGCAGTACGCGGCCTATGCGCGGGTGGTGGCGGCGGTCACCGGCACCATCACCATCCGGACCCTTGATCTGGGTGCGGACAAGCAGGTGGACTCCGGCGCGCGCTCCGGGCCGACGCCCAACAATCCGGCGCTGGGGCTGCGCGCGATCCGTCTGTGTCTGCGCGAGCCCGAACTGTTCCGGACGCAGATCCGCGCGCTGCTGCGCGCCTCGGCGCATGGCCGCATGCAGATCATGCTGCCGATGATCTCCAATACGCTGGAGTTCCGGCAGGCACGACGCCTGATCGAGAGCTGCCGCGCCGAGCTTGCGGCCGAAGGTCACGCCATGGCCGAATCCATTCCGGTGGGGGCGATGATCGAGGTGCCGGCAGCGGCCATTGCCGCGCCCTGGCTGGCACGGACCTGCGATTTCTTCAGCATCGGCACCAATGACCTCATCCAGTACACCCTGGCCATCGACCGCGTCGACGATGAGGTCAATTATCTCTACGATCCGCTGCACCCGGCGGTGCTGGCACTGATTCAGCAGACGATTGCCGCCGGGGCCCAGGCCGGCATCCCGGTCGCCATGTGTGGCGAAATGGCGGGCGATGTGCGCTACACGCGTCTGCTGCTCGGACTCGGGCTGACCGAATTCTCGATGCACCCTTCCAGCCTGCTGGAGGTCAAGCGCATCGTCATGGACGCGGATATCGCCGGCCTGCGCGCGCGGGTGGAACGGGCCCTGGCTTCCACCGAACTGGCTGAGCAGCGTAGCCGACTGGCCGAGCTGGACGCGCAGTAGCGACCTGCCTGGCGGTCGCGTCCAGGCGCGCCCTAGGCGGTTTCGGCGCTGGGGACCGCCAGCGGTTCGACGGCGTCGTTGCGGTTGGGGCGCTCGTTGAGCTTGTTGAAATCGACCCAGCGCACGATCTCGATGCGGCCGTCGTAGTGCTCGACGAGGGCCGAGCAGGATTCCACCCAGTCGCCGCAGTTCATGTACTGCACCCCGTGAATCTCGCGCATCTCGGCGTGGTGGATATGGCCGCAGACGACGCCGTCCAGGCCGCGCCGACGGCATTCGTGCGCCACCGATTCCTCGAAATCCGACACGATGTTGACCGCCGACTTGACCCGGTTCTTGGCATAGGCCGACAGCGACCAGTAAGGCATGCCGAGCCGACGCCGCACGCGATTGAAGTGGCGGTTGAAGCGCATGGCGTTCTCGTACAGCGTGTCGCCGGCCATCGCGATCCACTTGTGATAGCGCGTGATAACGTCAAAGGCGTCGCCGTGCAGCACGAGCAGCCGGCGGCCATCGGCGGTGACGTGCACGTGCTCGTTGAGCACGTGGATGTTGCCCATGCTCAGGCCGAAGTTGACGAAACGGCGCAGGAATTCGTCGTGGTTGCCGGTGATGTAATACACCTTGGCACCGCGCTTGGCCTTGGTCAGGATCTTGCGGATGACATTGGTGTGCTCCTGTGGCCAGTACCAGCCACCGGTCAGCTTCCAGCCATCGATGATGTCGCCGACCAGATAGAGCGTTTCGCACTGGTTGGCCTTGAGAAAGTCGACCAGATGCTCGGCCTTGCAGCCGGGCGTGCCCAGGTGCACATCGGAAACCCAAATCGTGCGGTAGGTCGGTGCCGTCGTCTCTGCCATGGCCGGCAGGGTAGGAGGCGGTCGAGTCGCTGCCATGACAATGGCGTGACACTTTTGTGACGAGGGCCTACTCCCGAGCCGACTGGCAGGCAATGCAGCGTGCCGCCTCGGGTTGGCGTTGCAGGCGGGCGAGGGCGATGGGCTCGTCGCAGTCGATGCAGTAGCCGTAGTGCCCCTGCTGGAGCCTTTGCAAGGCGCCGTGCACCGCATGCAGTCGCTGCTGCAGGACGCGCTGTCCGGCCTGGGCCATGGCCTGCTGTTGCAGCGCATCGCCGCGCGAGACGCGCCCGACGCGCGCCTGGTCGAGTTCCACGGGGCTGGCCGAGGCGTCGCTCTGGGTCAGCGCCTCGCGCAGTTGCTGCGCCAGCGCCTGCAATTGATCGGCCAGTCGGTCGCGGTCGGCCGCGCTGAGATCCTCCGTCATGCGCCCAGCATAACGGCGGCCCCACTAGAGCGCGTAGACGCTCTCCAGGTAGTTGTTGATGACGCGCGACTCGAACATGGCGGCGCCGGTGTTCGGATCTTCCAGATAGGGCACCTGGGTGCGACCGGTCTTGGCCAGCATCTCGCGCCGGTTGCGCGAGTCCACCGGCGCATCGGGGAAGAAGCGCGTGCGCACGAAGGGGGGACCGATATCGGTGGCGCGCGCCTTGCCGAAATTCTTCAGCCGATAGGGCAGCTCGAGTTCACACAGGCGCTCGCGCACCATGCGCGAATAGGGGCTGGATTCGAAGCTGTACAGCACCAGTGGCTGCTTGGGCTGGCGCGAGGGGCGGGCGCGCAGGCCGGCCAGACCTCGGCTCAGACTGGCCGCCTGGGAGCCGGCGAGGGCGCGGCGCATGGCGGCCGCGCTGGGTGCCGGACGGCCGTTGCCATAGCGCGCGTAGAGGCGCTTGATGATGTCTGCGGATTCGTACAGCGGTGCCTCGCCCTCGATGACCAGCAGCGGGAACTGCTGCTTGCCGCCGAGCCGCTCGGCCTCTTCGCGAAAGACGCGTCCGCCCGCCGGACAAGGGCGGATATGCACGTCCAGGTCGAGCTCGGTCAGCACCTCGCGGACCACGCGGCAGAAGGGGCAGCCCTCGAATTCATAGAGGGTGATCTCCGTCACTTCCTGCGGCTGATGCACGCGCACATTGGAACCGCGCCAGCCGCGGGCCGACGAGGCGAGCAGCGAGGTCGGCAGATTGACGCCCGGCAGGCGGCTCAGGCGCGACAGCGCCGTGGACGCGTTGACGGCGGCGCGCGACAGTGCGGCGGGGGTACGGGCCATGCGGAGATATCCTTCGAGAGCGAATGCGGAGCTTAACGTCGAGCTGCGCAGTGCGGGCAGCGCAGCCGTCGATGCTAGTGCCGGAAGTGGCGCATGCCAGTGAAGACCATGGCGATATCGTGTTCGTTGGCTGCCGTGATCACCTCTTCATCGCGCATCGAGCCACCGGGCTGGATGATGGCGCGGATGCCCGCCTTGGCGGCCGCATCGATGCCATCGCGGAACGGGAAGAAGGCATCCGAGGCCATCACGGCCCCTTCGACCTGCAGGCCCTCGTCGGCGGCCTTGATGCCAGCGATGCGCGCGGAGTAGACCCGGCTCATCTGGCCGGCACCGACGCCGATGGTCTGGCCGTCACGGGCATAGACGATGGCATTGGACTTGACGTACTTGGCCACGCGCCAGGCAAAGAGCAGGTCGGCGATGGTCGCGGCGTCGGGAACGCGGGTGCTGACGGTACGTAGCTGCTCGGCAGTGACCACGCCGTGGTCGGAATCCTGCACCAGCAATCCGCCCGAGACGCTCTGCAGGCGACGCTTGGGCTGCGGCGCGCTGGCGTTGCTGGTGAGCAGCAGGCGGATGTTGGGCTTGGTGGCCAGCGCCTCCAGCGCCTCGGCCTCTGCCTCGGGCGCGATAAGGACCTCGACGAACTGGCGCTTAATGATGCTCTGCGCGGTGGCGGCGTCGAGCGGCCGGTTGAAGGCGATGATGCCGCCGAAGGCCGAGGTGGGATCGGTGGCAAAGGCGGCGTCGTAGGCTTCGCCAATGGTGTCGCGTTCGGCGACGCCGCAGGGGTTGGCGTGCTTGACGATGACGCAGGCCGGTCGATCGAACTGGGCGACGCAGCCCATGGCGGCGTCCGCGTCCGCATAGTTGTTGTAGGACATCGCCTTGCCCTGGACCAAGCGGGCAGCGCCCAGCGATCCGGCGGGGGCATCGGCTTCCCGATAGAAGGCTGCATGCTGATGCGGATTCTCGCCATAGCGCAGGGCTTCGACCCGCTCCCAGCCACAGACGAGCGCGGCCGGATGGGCTTCGTCCGGGTTGCTGGCGGTCTGCAGATAGTCAGCGACCATGGCGTCATAGCGGCCGGTATGGGCAAAGGCAGCGGCGGCCAGCTCGCGGCGCAGGCTGTCCGGCAGCGCGCCGGCCTGGACCGCGGCACCCACGCGCGCATAGTCGGCGGGGTCCACCACCACGCCGACATGGGCGTGGTTCTTGGCGGCGGCGCGCACCATCGCCGGGCCGCCGATGTCGATGTTCTCGATGGCATCGTCGAAGGTGCAGTCGCTGCGCGCGATGGTCTGCGCGAAGGGATAGAGATTGACCACCACGAGATCGATGGGGGCAATGCCCTGCGCCTGCATGACGGCGTCGTCGATGCCGCGGCGGCCGAGGATGCCGCCATGAATGGCCGGATGCAGGGTCTTGACGCGGCCATCCATGATTTCCGGAAAACCGGTCACCGAGGCAACGTCGCGGACCGCGATGCCGGCCTCCTGCAGCGCACGGTGCGTGCCACCGGTGGAGAGCAGTTCGACGCCGGCGTCGGCCAGCACGCGGGCAAAATCAACGAGACCGGTCTTGTCGGAGACCGATAGCAGAGCACGCTTAGGGGTCATGATTCGGTATTCAGTAGCCCGTAGTGGCGGAGCTTCTTGCGCAGGGTGGCGCGGTTCATTCCGAGCAGGGCGGCCGCCCGAGACTGATTGCCGTCGCAATGCTCGAGCACCTTGGATAGCAGCGGACTCTCGACCTGAGAGAGCACCATCCCATACAGATCTCCGGGCGGCGTATGCCCATTCAGATGGGAGAAGTAGTCGTCGAGGCTTTCGGCGACATGGTCAGCAAGGCACTTCGGAGCGGGCGGCAATGTGTCGGGCATGGCCGGGCGGGCTGGTGGTAAGTGACGTGCGTCCTGCATGGGAGCGTGACCGAATGATGACGCACAGGTGACACGGCCGGGCACTATAGCGCCTGCGCGCCGTCTCGGCTACCGCGTCCGCCGCCTTTTTTATCGGTGACGCGTCGCCGCTAGTGCTGTGACGTCATGCTGCGTCCCGCCAGGCGCGTCCAGCCTTCCAGTGATTCGCGCGTCCAGGCAATGCCCGGGTAGGCGGCCTCGACGCGTTCCGCCTGACGGTCGAGCAGCCCCGCGAGCACCACACTGCCACCGGGCTTGAGCTGGGCCAGCAGGGTCGGTGCCAAGGCAATCAAAGGTTCAGCGAGGATGTTGGCGAGGACAATGTCGAAGTCTCCGTCGCCATCGAATTCCGTGTCCAGCATGCAGTGCAGCATCGCATCCACGTCGTTGTTGACCGCGTTCTCGCGCGTGGCAACGATGGCCTGCGCATCGTTATCCACCGCCACCGCTTCGCGCGCGCCCAGGCGCAGGGCGGCCACCGCAAGGATGCCGGAGCCGCAGCCAAAATCGAGGACGCGCTGGCCTTGCAAGGACGCGCCGTCCAGCCATTGCAGGCAGAGGTCGGTGGTCGGGTGCGTGCCGGTGCCAAAGGCAAGCCCCGGGTCCAGCTTGATGACCACGGCCCCGGGGGCATCGACCTCGCGGTGGTGCGGCGCCACCCAGAGGCGCTGGCCGAAGCGCATGGAGCCCATGTTGTCGAGACAGTTGCGGACCCAGTCGGTGTCGGGGACCAGCATCTCCTCGGCGCGCATCTGGGCCGCGTCGGGCAGCAATTCCTCAAGGGCGCGGTAGACCGGCGCGAGATCGCTGTCATCGGGGAACAGCCCCTCCAGACAGACTCGCGGCCACAGCGGTGTGGCGCCGGGGCCCGGCTCCAGGATGGGGTCGACATCCTCGGTCGGCTTCATGCTGACCGCCAGCGCCCCCTGGGCCTCGAGAATCTCCTCACCAAAATCGGGGTACTGCGTCTGCAGCACCAGCTGACGCCACGCCATCAGCTCTCCACCCAATGGTCGATCAGGTGCTGCAGATAGTGGATGTTGTGTTTGCCGGCACGGAAGGTGGGGTCGCGCAGGATCTGCTGGTGCAGCGGCGTGTTGGTCTTGATGCCTTCGATAACGAGTTCGGACAGCGCACTGCGCGAACGTTCGATGGCGATCTCGCGGGTCTCGCCGTGGCAGATCAGCTTGCCGATCATCGAGTCGTAATGCGGTGGCACCTTGTAGCCCGTATAGACGTGCGAATCCATGCGCACGCCGGGGCCGCCCGGGGCGTGATAGGTCGTTACCGTGCCCGGCGAGGGAATGAACTTGCGCGCGTCCTCGGCATTGATGCGGCATTCAATCGCGTGTCCGCTGATCTTGATGTCGTCCTGCGTCAGGCCAAGGGGGCGTCCCGCGGCGATCTCGATCTGCTTCTTGATGAGGTCGACGCCGGTGATCATTTCGGTCACCGGATGCTCCACCTGGATGCGGGTGTTCATCTCGATGAAGTAGAAATTGCCGTCTTCATAGAGGAACTCCAGCGTGCCGGCACCGCGATAGCCGATGCGCTCGCAGGCGGCCACGCAGAGTGCGCCGATGCGTTCGCGCTGCTCGTCGGTAATGCCGGGTCCAGGCGCTTCTTCCACCACCTTCTGGTTGCGGCGCTGCATCGAGCAGTCGCGCTCGCCCAGGTGAATGGCGTGGCCCTGTTCGTCGGCCAGCACCTGGAATTCGATGTGGCGCGGCGCTTCCAGATACTTCTCCAGAAACACCGAGCCGTCACCGAAAGCGGATTGCGCCTCATTGCGCGCCATGTGGATGGAGCTGACCAGTTCGTCAGGTGTGCGCACCACGTACATGCCGCGGCCGCCACCGCCGGAGACCGCCTTGATCAGCACCGGATAGCCCACCTGCTCAGCGAGCTTGACGCACGTGGCGTCGTCGTCCGGCAGCACGCCTTCGGAGCCTGGCACGCAGGGCACGCCGGCGGCAGCCATCTCCGCCTTGGCGGTGGTCTTGCCCCCCATCATGCGAATGGTTTCCGGTCGCGGCCCGATGAACACGAAGCCCGAGCGCTCGACGCTCTCGGCAAAATCCGCGTTTTCCGACAGGAACCCGTATCCCGGGTGGATGGCGTCGGCCTGGGTGACTTCGGCCGCACTGATGATGGCGCCCATCGACAGGTAGGAATGGTTGGCCTGTGCCGGGCCAATGCATACCGATTCGTCCGCGAGCAACACGTGCTTCAGGTCGCGGTCCGCCTGCGAATACACGGCCACCGTCTTGATGCCGAGTTCGCGGCAGGCGCGCTGAATGCGCAGCGCGATCTCGCCGCGATTGGCAATGAGGATCTTGTCCAGCATGGCTCAGGCCGGGTTGATGACGAAGAGCGGCTGGTCGTACTCGACGGGTTCGCCGTTCTCGACGAGGATCTGGCTGATGACGCCATCGCGATCGGCCTCGATCTGGTTGAGCATCTTCATCGCTTCGATGATGCACAGGGTCTGGCCGGCGCGAACGGTCTGACCCACGTCCACAAAGGCTTGCGCGCCCGGGGCCGGCGCGCGATAGAAGGTGCCGACCATGGGGGCGCGCATGGTGTTGGCATGGTTCTCGGCCGGCGCGGGGGCTTCCGCTGGAGCGGGTCCCGGCGCCGGAGCGGGTGCTGCCGGTGCGGCTACCGGGGTCGGTGCTGCGGCGACTTGACTGCCGTGCCGGCTGATGCGCACGGATTCCTCGCCCTGCTGCACTTCCAGCTCCGCAATGCCGGATTGCTCAAGCAGTTCGATGAGTTTCTTGATCGTACGGATATCCATGGTGGGGGTCGTTCGTTCTTGGAATGGGGGTGGTCAGTCAACCGCGCGGCCACAGGCCGCGCGAATGGCAAGCGGGTAGACATCGGCGCCCAGGCCGCTGAGCACGCCGCTGGCGACATCGGCCAGCAGCGAGCGATGGCGGAAGGCCTCGCGCGCGTGAATATTGCTCAGGTGGACTTCGTAGAAGGGGAGGGCCACGCCGATGAGGGCGTCGCGCAGCGCGACACTGGTATGCGTGTAAGCGCCCGCGTTGATGACGATGGCCGTGGTGCCATCGCTGCCGGCGGCGTGGATGCGGTCCACCAGTGCCCCTTCATGGTTGGACTGGAAGGCGTCCAGTGACGCGCCCAGTGCCTCGGCCAGCGTGTTGCACGTGGCGATGATTGATGCCAGTGTTTGCGTACCGTAGCGGTCCGGCTCACGTTGTCCGAGCAGATTCAGATTGGGGCCGTTCAGCAGCAGGATGCAGGGCACGGGGTGGCTCCTTCAGCAGTCCCCCGAGTATAACGGCTGTCGAGCACGATGCGGTAACAAGGCGCACATTTGCCGCATTTCGCTGAATTTTCCTACAAATACGGCGCGATAAGGGATTCCAGCTCGGCCCGATCCAGCTTGCCGTGATGGCGTTCCACCATACGGCCCTGACGGTCGATGATGACGGTGTACGGCAACGCGCCCTGGGTATCCCCCATGGTCGAGAGCGCGGGCCCGATCTGGTTCGGGTCAGCGAACACCGGATAGTTCATGCCGTATTCCTCGGCGAAGCGCTGTACCGGAGCCGCATCGTCCAGCGCCGGGCCGAGCATGCGCAGGCCATCATCGCGGCGTTCGCGCTGAACCTCGATGAGCATCGGGATCTCCTCGATGCAGGGCGGGCACCAGGTGGCCCAGAAGTTCATCACCACGACTTGGCCGCGATAGTCCGACAGGCGGTGCTGCTCGCCTTCGAGGTCGGTCAGGCTCAGCGCTGGGGCCATCGCCTGCTGCGGTCCCGGGCCCAGCCACCAGTAGGCGCCAGCGCCCAATGCAATGCCGAGCAGGCCGAGCAGCAGCAGAGCGATCGTACGCACCGGCTTACTCCGCGGCGCCGCGCGTGCTGTCGACCACCCACTGGGCGTAGGCGGCGTGGGCCTGCTGGGCTTCGAGGGCGATGCACTCGGGCACGTCGTAGCTGTGCAGTTCCAGCAGAGCGGCTTCAAAAGCGGCATAGCCGCTCCGGCTGGTCTTGCAGATCAACAGGCTCTCCTGTTCGTGATCGACGCGGCCCTCCCAAAGAAACACCGATTGCACGCCAGGGAGGATGTTCACGCAGGCCGCCACCTGGCGTTCGACCAACGCTTCGGCGAGGGCGGACGCTTCCGCCTGCGGGGCGGTGACCAGTACGACAAGGGGTTCAGACATGGTCAGAGAATAGCAGTCCCATGGCCTCGCTTTCGCGGCGGATTACCATGCGTCTCCCTTCGCCTGGCCACCGCCGTGCTCGCTGCTGCCTACCGCCAAGAACTGGTGCCCTTCCTGCGCACTGCGCTGCCCATCATCGGCGCACAGCTCGCCTTCATGGGCATGGGGGTGGTCGACACCATCTTCGCGGGCCGGCTGGGCGGCCAGGCTCTGGCGGCGGTGGCTGTGGGCAGCCACGTCTGGATGCCGGTCTTCATGTTCTTTCTCGGCGTGCTGATGGCGGTATCGCCGATCGTGGCCTACCGCATCGGCGCCCGCGAGAATCCCGCGGAGACGGGGGTCATGCTGCGCGGTCAGTTGTTGCTGGCTGGCCTGCTCGGACTGGTGTGGATGGCGCTGCTGTGGACGGTGGGAAGTGCGCTCATCGCGCAGACGGGGCTGCAGCCGGAGACGGCGACGCTGGCACGGGATTACCTGCGCGCCGAATCTTTCGCCTGCGTCGCCTTTGCCTGCGTCTTCGTGCTGCGGTACGGCGTCGAAGGCACCGGGCGCACGGCGGCGGTGCTATGGATCAGCGTCCTCGGCTTCGTAGTGAATGCGGTTTTCGATGGCATCTTCATGTTCGGTTGGGGGCCGGTGCCGGCGATGGGGGCGGTGGGCTGTGGCTGGGCAACGGTGGTCGCGGTGCTGGTCATGCTGGCCTGCTGGTTGCTGCTCTATGCGCGCAGCCGTCCGCTCGCCGCCTTTGCGCTGTTTCGCTGGCAGTGGCCGGGCATGCCGTGGGCGCACTGGCTGAGCACTCTGCGTCTGGGGCTGCCGATCGGCTGCATCCTAATCGCTGAGGCGGGGTTGTTCGCGGCGGCCACCCTCTTCATGGCGGCCTTCGGCGACACCGTCGTTGCAGCACATCAGGTGGCGATCAATTTCGCCGCACTGGCCTTCATGGTACCGCTGGGCTTCGGCTTTGCCGCCACGGTGCGTGTCGGACAGGCCATGGGCGCGGGCGATGCGCACGCGGCCGCGCTGCGTGGTCGCATGGCCATTGCCCTTGGCTTTCTGTTCTCCCTGATGTCCGCCACCTTCATGGCGCTCTTCCCCGAGAGCATTGCGCGTTGGTACACCGATGATGTCGCAGTGGTGCAGGTGGCCGCGCACCTGCTGGCCTACGCGGCCGCCTTTCAGCTCTTCGATTGCCTGCAGGCCACGGCCAATGGTGCGCTGCGTGGGTTGAAAGACACGCGCGGCCCGATGCAGATCACGGTGACCGCCTACTGGCTGGTGGGCATGCCGCTGGCATGGACTGCTGCCTTTGTCTGGGATGCAGGACCCGATGGGCTCTGGTGGGGGTTGATTGCCGGCTTGGCGGTGGCCGCCTTCGGCCTGGTCACGCGCTTCTTGCGTGCGTCCCGCTCCTTAAAATCGACGAGTGACCCTGCGGCGACGCGGCACTAACATCGTTGTCCATAACAACCATACCGAGGAGAAAGTCATGCCCCTGACGCGTACCGGGCGCCTCGCCCCTTGGCTGCTGGTCGGCCTGCTGTGCGCCTGCGGCACTTCTACTGCGCCCGAGGGCGGTGCCGGCACCGCCGGCGCAAGCCGCACGGTGGAGGCCGACTTCCATAGCCTGAAGACCCCGCCGCGACCGGAGGGCGCGATTGACCTGCTGACGCTCTCCACGCTGCCGGACACCGTCACGGGTGGCGATGTACTGGTGGCACTGCGCGGCATCAATGAAGCCGACCAATGGTCGGTCGCGCGCAATGGCGAGGACGTGAGCCCGGCCTTTGCCTTGGGCGAAGATGGCACGGCCACCGGTCTGGTGCAGGATCTGCGCATGGGGGGCAATACGCTCACGGCCACGGTACGCGGGCCGAAGGGGGTGCGTCGCGCCGTGTTGGAGGTGGAGAATCACGAGGTCAGCGGGCCCGTCATTTCCGGGCCGCATCAAAGCCCCTTCTTCTGCCAGACCGAGGCGGTCGGTCTCGGCCAGCCGCTCGACGAGAACTGCCGTTTCGAACCCAAGGTGCAGTGGTTCGCGCGGCAGCTGACCCAGAACTTCGTCGAACTGGAAGACCCCTTCGCCGACTATCCGCCGGGAACCATCAGCACACAGACCGAGGACGGTCGTTCGGTGCCGTGGGTCGTGCGTGTCGAAACGCGTTTCATCAATCGCGGCATCGCACGCATTGCCGTGCTTGACGATCCGGCAGCACGCGGACCGGAGGCGCCCTTTGCGCCATTGAACTGGAATGGCGGGGTGTTCTATGTCTTCGGCGAATCCTGCGGCGTGGGCTACACGCAGGGGCAGAGCACCCCAGACTTTGTACTCGGCGGACTGCCTGACCCCACCGCGGTGGCGGCGGACAATCTGCTGATCAATCTGGCGGGGGTTTCCGACCGATTGGGACGTGGCGACATCACGGTGCACAACACGCTGTCGGCTTTCGGCAACCACTGCAATCCCTTGATCAGCATCGAGACCACGATGATGACCAAGGAACATATCGTGGAGCAGTACGGACCCGTGCAGCGCGTGGTCGGGACCAATGGGTCCGGCGCCGCGCTGCAGCAATTCAACGCGGCCAACAATGCGCCCGGACTGATCTCGGCGGGCCTGCCCACCGCCACCTTCGCCGATATTCCCTCGACGGCCATGACGGTGGCGGACTGCGGATTGCTGTTGCGCTATTACGCCAACAGTGACCTGGACTGGAGCCAGCAGAAGCAGGCGGCGGTCAATGGCCACAACCTCCTGTCCGGCAATCAGCTCAATGCCATTTGCCAGTCCTGGGCCGATACCTTCCTCGACCGGCTCGATCCGACCACCGGCTGTCCGGTGCCGGAGGCGATGCGCTATGACCCCGAAACCAATCCCACGGGGGTGCGCTGTACGGTGCAGGAGGCCAACGTCAATCTCTTCGGCCGCGATCCCGTCACCGGCTTCGCGCGGCGCCCCTTGGACAACACCGGCGTGCAGTATGGGTTAAAGGCCTTCAATGAGGGCACCATCAGCTTCGAGGAATTTCTCGATCTCAATCGCAACATCGGCGGCTACGATATCGACGGGCAATGGCAGCCGGATCGCATGGCCATGGACCCCGAGGTGGAGCGCATCACCTATGCAGTGGGCGCGGTGATCGGTCGCGGAGCGCTGCCCGAGACGCCGTTCATCGATGTGGCGCCCTACCTCGATCTGATCCCGATCGCCAACATCCACGAGGCAGTGCGCCCCTTCACAATCCGTGCCCGTCTGCAGCCGCGGCAGGGTGGCGGCGCCACGCACAGCATCTTTCGCGGTGTGCTGACCCAGCCCGATGTCTATCCGATCATGGACGATTGGCTGGATGCCATCGCCGCAGCCGATGCGCCTTTCGGCGCCGATCGCGTGGCCACGGTGATCAACGCCAAGCCGAGCAATGCCGATGACCGCTGCAGCTTCGGCACCATCGGCGGTCGGCTGGATCTGCCGGCATCGCTGCTCGGTCCGCTGGGCGTGGAAGCGCCATTGCTGACCCAGCTCGCGCTTCCCGTGGAGGTGGAGATTCCGCTGCGCGTGGATGTGCCGGAGGACTTCGACAACGGGCAGGGCACCGGCCCTTGCTCGACCTTGCTGCCGGTCACGGCCACGCCCCGCATGGTGGCGGGCATGCCCTTGTCCGGCGACGTCATCCGCTGTCAGACGAAGCCGGTTGACCCGCAGGACTATGCGGCGGCGCTGAGCCCCGCGCAGCTTGCCGCCATCGCCGAGGTCTTTCCGCAGGGCGTATGCGACTACGCGCTGCCGGCGGCCGGCGATGTCGAGCGTAGTCCGGTCTGGCTCAGCTTTGGCGGACGGCAGCTATTGCCGGAACCCAAGCCGCTGCGCTGGCGGGTCGCGCGCGGTCTGCCTGCCAACGACTGACCGCCGGAATGCTGGCCGGGGTGACCGGCCAGCGTCATTTCGTCAGAGGGCGTCGAGAATGCGGCTGCGCAGCGTGCGCTGCAGCGCCAGGCCCTCGCGGTAGCTTTCCGCGTTGAGCAGCACCACGGCGTAGTAGCCGCGGTCATCATCCAGCCAGGGCACGGTGCCGAGGAAGCCCGGTGCTGAGAGCTCCGGACCGTCGCTGTCCTCGAGCAGCGCCGGGTCCTCGAACCAGAGCCCAAAGCTGTAGCCGGTGGCGCTGACCACCGGGGGGCGCTCCATCGGCAGGCCGTTTACCTGGTCCGTACGCAGACGCTGCATGTTGGTCGCATTCAGCAGGGCCGGGTCTCGCGCCAGGATGGCGCGTTGCACATCGCCCAGGTCGCGCACATTGGCGACGATGCCGCCCGCAATGCGCGGATTCACCAGCGGCGTGAAGGTCAGATCGGCGCCGACCGGATTGGCAACGCGTGCATCCACGAGCTGCTGCCAACTGCGGTTGGCCGCCTGTTGCGCGACCAGACCGGCGACCTGATAGCTGCCACCCCCATAAGCGAACCGCGAGCCGGGCGCGAAGGCGCTACCCGCGCGCAGAATGGCGGTCGCACAGCTGGCCAGCGTGTGGCTGGTGTCGCTCAGACAGGGTGGACTGGTGGGCAGGCCGGAGGTGTGGTTGAGCAGCTGGCGCAGCGTGACGCGCTGAGCGGCCTCGGTATTGCGGGCGTCGCCCTGCAGCCAGCGCGCCACCGGGACGTCGAGTTCCAGCACGCCGTCCTCCACCAGTGACAGGATGACGGCCGCGGCCACCGGCTTGCCGGCCGAGGCGATGAAGACGGCGCGGTCTTCGTCGAGGTTGCCGCTGGTCAGTCGCGCCAGCACGCCATCGGCCGTGCCCAGTTCAAAGGCGTAGTCGTTGATGTCACCGGCTTCGCAGGCGGCGTCCAGGGTGGCACGCAGGCTGGCAAAGCGCCCATCGCCAAAGTCGTCGGCGCCGACGCTGCCTGCGCAGCCGCGCTCATCGTTGTCGCAGGCGCCAAGCGCGACGGCAAATAGGGCAGCAAGGGCAAGACGCGTGAGAAGGGTGCGCATGAGGGTCTCCAGCCGGCTGTAACGGGACGAAAGGGTAGGGCTCGTGTAGCATCTGGCCGCTTACGCGGTACTGAACTCACTCGAATCCTGTCCCATGAGCAACGACGCCAAAACGCCCCGCTACCGTTCCAACACCATCACCCAGAGCGTTGCCCGCTCGCCCAACCGTGCCATGCTGCGCGCGGTCGGTTTTGGTGACGGCGATTTCAACAAGCCGATCATCGGCGTGGCTTCCGGTCACTCGACGATGAACCCCTGCAACGCGGGTATTGGTGCGCTCGCCGAGCGCGCCATCGAGGCGCTCAACGAGGCGGGTGCCAAGCCGCAGATGTTCGGCTTTCCGACGGTGACCGATGGCATTTCCATGGGCACCGAGGGCATGAAGTATTCGCTGGTGTCGCGCGAGGTCATCGCCGATTCCATCGAGACGGCGGTGCAGTCCCAGTTCATGGACGGCGTGCTCGCCATCGGTGGCTGCGACAAGAACATGCCGGGCGCCATGATCGCCATGTTGCGCATCAATGTGCCGGCCATCTTCTGCTACGCCGGCACCATCAAGCCGGGTTGCTGGAAGGACCAGAACCTGACCATCGTCTCCGCCTTCGAGGCGGTGGGTGCCTACACCGCCGGCAAGATGGAGAAGGAAGACTACGAGGGCATCGAGCGCAATGCCTGCCCGAGCTTCGGTGCCTGCGGCGGCATGTTCACCGCCAACACCATGTCGAGCGCTTTCGAAGCCATGGGCATGTCGCTGCCGTACTCCTCGACCATGGCCAGCCCGGATCCGGAGAAGGCGGATTCCGTGGCCGCTTCGGCCGTGGCTCTGCGCAAGGCGGTCGATCTCAATATCCGGCCGCGCGATCTCGTCACGCGCAAGTCCATCGAGAATGCGGTGGCGGTGATCATGGCCACGGGGGGCTCGACCAATGCGGTCCTGCACTTCCTCGCCATCGCCCATACCGCGGGCGTCGAGTGGACCATCGACGACTTCGAGCGAATGCGCAAGAAGGTGCCGGTGCTGTGCGATCTGAAGCCGTCGGGCCGCTACGTCGTCACCGAATTCCACAAGGCGGGGGGTACGCCGCAGGTCATGAAGATCCTGCTCGCCAATGGCTTGCTGCACGGTGATTGCCTGACCATCACCGGTCAGACGCTGGAGGAAGTGCTGGCCGATGTGCCGGAGCAGCCGCGCGCGGATCAGGATGTGATCCGTCCCTTCGACAACCCGATGTACACGGCGGGGCATCTGGCCATCCTCAAGGGCAATCTCTCGCCATTGGGCTGTGTGGCCAAGATCACTGGCATCAAGCATCCGGTGATCACCGGGCCGGCACGCGTCTATGACTCGGAGGACGACGCCATGGAAGCGATCCTGGGCGACAAGATCCAGGCCGGCGATGTGCTGATCATCCGCTATGAAGGCCCCAAGGGCGGGCCCGGCATGCGCGAAATGCTGGCGCCGACCTCGGCCATTATCGGCAAGGGGCTGGGCGAGAGTGTGGGCTTCATCACCGACGGCCGCTTTTCCGGTGGGACCTGGGGCATGGTCGTAGGCCATGTCGCCCCTGAGGCCGCCGTGGGTGGCCCGATTGCATTGGTCGAAGAGGGTGATCAGGTCACCATCGACGCCGAGCAGCTCAAGATCGAGGTGCATCTTGACGACGCCGAGCTGGAGCGCCGTCGTCAGGCCTGGCAGCCGCGGCCGCCGCGCTACACGCGCGGCGTACTGGGCAAGTTCGCGCGACTGGCAGCAGGCGCCGAACGCGGCGCGATTACCGACGCCGAACCGGAAGCCTGAGTCTGCAGCCACCGCCGGCACGATGCGCGCCGGCGGTGGGTGGGACGCCTCAGTGTCCCGAGGTGGCTTCGTGCTCGGCCGTCAGGCCGAAGAAGCGTTCCGCGTTGGCCGTGGTGCAGGCCTCGACGGTTTCCGGGCTTTCACCGCGCGCTTCGGCGACCGCATCGCGCACCCAGGGCAGGTACGCGGGTTCATTGCGCCGGCCGGCACTCTTGCGCAGCGCGCGCGGCAGGTTGCGTGGCAGCAGGTAGGGGGCGTCGGTTTCGATCAGCAGTCGGTGGGCGGGGATGTGCGGAACCGCTGCGACCAGGTCGTTACCGCGGCGCTCGTCGCAGATCCATCCCGTGATGCCGATATAGCAATCGAGCGCGAGGTAGGCTTCCATCGCCTCGCGCGTATCGGTAAAGCAATGCACGCAGACGTCCGCAAGCTGCGGTCGGTACTCGCGCAGGATGGCAAGAAAATCCGCATGCGCGTCGCGCTGATGCAGGAAGACGGGACGCCGGCTTTCCACGGCGATATCGAGCTGCGCGCGGAAAGCCCGCGCCTGATCGTCGCGCGGCGACAGGTCGCGGAAATAGTCGAGGCCGCATTCGCCCACGGCCCGGCACGCGGGATCTGCGGCGTGGCTGCGGATCTGGCCGGCGAGACCGTCATTCCAGTCACTAGCGTGATGCGGATGCAGGCCCGCAGTGCAGGACAACATGTCGGTTCGCGCACGCGCCAGCTCGAGCGCATCGTGATTGCTCTGCGCGCAGCTCCCGGTGAGCACGATGTGGCTCAGGCCAGCCGCCGCGGCGCGGGCGATGACCGCGTCGCGGTCGTGGGCAAAGCTTTCGTGCGTGAGATTGGCGCCGATGTCGATCATCAGGAAGCGGGCGTCCGAGGAGAAGGTGTGGGTTCGTCCGGCAAGCAGCGATGGTGCCAGGCGGTGCGGCGCTCGGCAGTACTTTGCCCACCGCGGGGAGGCGAGGCTTCGATGACGTAGACCATGTCGAAGCGCAGCAGCCGTTCCCCTGCCGGTGCGTCGCTGTTGTACTGGCGACATAGATAGCGCCCATAGGCAAGGAACAGGGCTTCATTGCGCAGCGCGTACAGTCGCCACTCGTAGCTATGCCAGCGAAGATTTCGATGCGCGTTGGGCGGTTCGGGGCGCTCCCAACGCAGCGCCTGTCTGGGCCGCCGCAGGTCCATGGTTTCGCCGTTCTCCAGCGTCGCCGGGAACACGATCCACCCGTCGCGGCGGGATGGCTCCGGCGCGAACATGTCCCAGCGCTGGTCAAGACGGAGGGTCTGCATCAGCGGCGCCAAGGGGGTTGCCCATGCGCGCGATAACCAATCGACGGTGGTCGCATTCCAGACGGTGATGGCGAGCAATGCCACAACGGCCACTGTCTGATGGCCGTTGCCGAAGCGCCAGCGTACCGGGCGCGATTGCCAGAACCAGTGGGTCCATGCCGCCACGGCGCCACGGCCGTTGGCGACGCGGTCATAGGTCGCTGTGCCGAAGCGGTGGATCGGTGACCACTGCATCAACGGTGCCAACCATCGGAACAACAGGCTGGCACGCAGCAGGGCGATGAAGGCGTCGAACTTGAGGTGAGCGGTGCGTTCGCCGTCGATGATGACCCAACTCCAGTGCGCCTCCATCAGGCGATGCGCCCGCGGCGTGTCCTGCGCGGCTTCGATGCGGGTGCGCGGCAGCACCAGGAAGACGCGCAGCAGACGGCAGCTGGCGCGGCAGAAGGCACAGTCGCGGTCGTAGTAGGTGCGGGTGCGCGCTGCGGTCGGGTGCTTCGGGTCCAACCTGCGGCGCAGCGTTTGCCACAGCCCTGGGGTGGTCAGTGCCATCAGCGATGCCATGCTGACCCATGGGAAGTGCCCCAGCTCCAGGCAGAGCAGAAAGCCCAGGTGCATGCCCATGAGCAGAACGAAGGCGAGCAGCCGCAACCTATAGGTGGCAAGGGGGGCGAAGACCAAGAGGGGCACCAACCATTCCAGGCCGTAGACGCCATAGCTCAGCCCCTGGGTGAGCGTCGGCCATTGCTGCAGCCAGCGACCGAAGTCGGTGGCGTAACGATCCAGTTCCAGCGCGTAGTACACCGCCGTGCCGTCTGGCCACCAGGCATCGCCGTGCTTGAGGACAGCGGAGAAGAAGTACACCGACACCACCTGTACCAGCAGACCGAAGGCGGCGAGGCTGCGGTAACGGTGACGAGGCGGCGGGGACGCGCTGGCCAGCGCGGCATCGGCCGACCAGCGTGCGCCCGTGGGCAGCAGCAGACACCAGAACAGCAGCGCCATGATGAGGATGTCACCGCCAATCAGGATCAGCGGCTGGCGCGACTGGATCGATCCCACGGCGATGAACAGCACGAGATTCGCGAGCCGGGTGCGCCAGCCCAGTGCAAAAGCAAGGGCCGCTAGTGCTGCAATCACAATGACTGCCGCCGCCCACCACGGCGCACCGGTGGCCATCAACAGCGAGAAGCGATGGGTGGCTACCGCTTCCAGCAGCGTGGCACGGGGCAGGATGCCTTCGTCGCTGTAGAAGGCGGTGAGCGCTCCAAGGCGGGCCAGCATGTCGCAGAAGACGATGCCGCCGAGCAGGACCCGCAATGCGGCCAGTCCGCGCAGGTCGATGCTGCTGGCGGTGCGCCACCAGCGCTGAAGGGCATGCGTCATTGCCATGGGCCGACACAGGACGGGGAGCCTGAAGCTCCCCGTCTTTGACCGATGAAGGGAGGGCGGGTGGTCACGCCGCCTGGGTCCGGTACTAGTCGAGATCGCCCATATGACCAGTGCCGCCGTCCAGCCATTCGCGATACTCCGATTCGGTCAGGCTGCCCCGAGGCGACTCCAGAAAGCCGGTGCCGCCGCCCAACAGGCCGCCGAGCAATCCGCCGCCACCATCGTCGCCGCTGCCGTCGCCGTCGCCATTGTCAAGATTGCCGTCATCATCGCGCTGCGGCTCGGCGCTTTCATCACTGTCGGCGACCTCATAGATGACATATCCCAGACCCGCGACGCCCAGGGCCAGCAGGCCCCAGTCGGTCCAGTTGTAGATGATGTCGCCTTCCTGCTGATTCAGTGCGTATTGCCGCTGCAGCAGCGGCATGCCGCCGAGAGTGGCGGCGTGCAGACCGGCGCGGTCGAAATCGATCTGCGCCATCGGCGTTGTCTGGGTCCAATCCGCTTGCTTGTTGCGGTCCAGCCGCAGACCCAGATGCACGGGGTAGCGGTGCTCGACCGGTTGCCCGCCGAATTCGACCGACATATAGAAGCGCGCCGTCGGATCGTTCCACAGCATGCGCTCGGTGAAGGACACATCGCCAAAAGGCAATGCCGTGGCAGACGTGAAAGCGGTGCTTCCCAGGCCGATGGCGACACCGGCCGCAATGGTCTTCCAAGCGTTCATTCTGGCTCCCCGATGAAGTGTCCCGTCGGCGCACAAGCAGGTGCGGGTCCGGACGGGTCGTTGTTTGATGATACGGCATCGACCTCTGGCCGTCGATGCGCGTCAGCGGCAATGCCGGAGGGCATCAAGCGCTCCGGCGATGAGGAAGCTACAGCGCTACCATGCCGGCTCATTCCTACTGCACGGGGCTGTGCCGGCAAGCGACGTATGGCCCCATTTCTGGATTCATGGACATGACCCAGCAGCTACCTGCCCCCGGCGCACGGGAAACGGTCTTCATCGACGGTGAAGCGGGTGCTATCGAGGCCGTACTCTCGACGCCCCGCGGCGCGCCTGCGCGCGGTGCGCTGCTCGTCTGCCATCCGCATCCGCTCTATGGCGGCACCATGGATAACAAGGTGGTCACGACGCTGGCCGCTGCTGCCCACGACGCCGGCATGGCAGCGCTGCGCTTCAATTTCCGGGGTGTGGGTGCGAGCGAGGGCGCGCACGATGCAGGGCAGGGGGAGACGCGGGACTGCCTCCGCGTTGCCGAGTGGCTGCGCCATCGGCTGGCGGGGGAGGCCTTGGCACTGGCGGGCTTTTCCTTCGGTGGCTACGTGGCCCTGGCGGCGCAGGCGGACATTGCGCCCGCGGCGCTGATTACGGTCGCGCCGGCCACACGCTACTTTCAGGGTATCTGGCCACAGTGGCCCACCTGTCCCTGGCTTTGCATTCACGCGAAGGACGACGATGTCGTGCCTTACGAGGCCACACACACCGACCTTCAGGCCGCCGATCCGCCCCCCCAGTGGAGCCTCACCGAGGAAGGTGGACACTTCTTCCACGGTCAGCTCCAGGCGGTGCGCGCGCCGGCGCGGGCATGTCTGGAAGGCCTTGTGGGAGGCTGATTGCCGCTGCGGGAGCTTGCTGCGGCGGTGCTATGCTCGCGCGCAGAACGAAGGACACACGCACGACCGAGGAGCCCTGAGATGTTGATTCCGAGAACACTCCGCAGGACCGGAGCATGCCTTGCCCTGACGGCATGGCTCGCCAGCCCACTGGCGGTCGCCAACGATTTCGAGTTGCAGAGTGGCGCGGCCGCATCCGATGTCCGTCAGATGTCGGAAGATCTTGCCGCCGCGACCTCCTACAAGGCGCTCGGCCCGGCCGAAGCCTTCGGTCTGATCGGTACTGGTGTTGGCGCCTTTGCGGGCTACATGGCCACCGACGACGAGGACGCCTGGCAGCGCGCCAGCGGCAATCGGGTCGGCGACATCACCACCGCGGGCCTGCGTGCGCGCAAGGGCCTGCCGCTGGGCATTGATGTCTCCGCCTTCTACGCCGATGTCCTCAATACCGATGGCTCACTCTTTGGCGGTGCGCTGCAATACGCGATCTGGGAAGGCGGCGTCGCGACGCCGGGTATCGCGCTGCGCCTGGGCTACAGCCAGCTCACCGGCGTGGACGACTTCGACTACGACACGTGGTCGGTAGACGCCACCATCTCCAAGGGCTTTGCCATGCTCACGCCCTATGCCGGCGTGGGCTACGTCACGGGCGAGCTTGATCCCTCGGATTCTTCCATCGATGCCGAACGCGTCGACAACGGGCGCTTCTTCGCGGGGCTGCGGCTGTCTCTCGGGCTGATCGATATCACACCGGAAATCGAGCAGAACGGTGACAACTTCGTGACCAATCTGCGCCTTGGCATTACCCTCTGAGGGCATGATGCTCTGGGAAAAATTGCAATCCTTACTCGGCGGGGGCGATGGCGCGGACAAGGCGTCATCGCCCGGAACGGAGCTGGCGACAGCAGTACTGCTCTACGAAATCGCCTGCGCGGACATGGAAGTGGCGGATGCCGAGGACAAGACACTGCGCGACTTACTGCAGGCCATGCCGGGCATCGATGCTGCCACCAGCGAGACCCTGCTCGAGCAGGCGCGTGCCGTGAAGAGCGATGCAGTGTCCCTGCACGACTACATCGACGCACTGAATGCCCAGTGCGATGCCGACGACAAGCGCGGCATCGTGCGCATGATCTGGGAAGTCGCCTATGCCGATGGCGTGCTGGATGCGCATGAGGAGCACATGACGCGGCGACTCGCGGAGCTGCTCTACATCCCGCATAGCGTGTTCATCCAGGAAAAGCTGGCGGTGGAAGAAAAGCACGGACGCAACAAGCCGGACGCGTGAACGACGGGCCGCGAGCGGAATCACCTCCCCTGCGCCGACGTGGCTTGCGGCTCCAGACCCGCTTTTCGCTCGCCTTTGGCATTATCCTGGCATTGCTCACCGCGCTGACGGCCCTGTACTGGATGGCCGCGGACGAGCTCACCGAAGTACGCGACATCACGCGAGATACGGCGCGCCGCCTGGTGTTGATCGAGCGCATGCGCAGTCTGTTGCTCGAGAACGAAAGCAACCTCCGTGGCTTTCTGCTCAGTCGGGACGAAGCCTTCTATACGGCCTATCGCGAACTGCCCGCACGGCTCGCGGAGGTCGCAGCTTCGCTGCGCGCCATTGGCCAGCCCGATGCGGAACGCGAGGCGTTGCTGCGCGACATCGAAAGGCGCGTCTCACGCTGGCGCAACGCCTTCGCGGAACCGGCGATCGATCAGGCACGCGCTGGCGATGACGCCACCGTCCAGGCCCTCTTGGCCGAGCGTAACGAGCGCGCGCTGCTGGAGGGGGCTGAGGGGGTTCTGCAGCGCATGGCAGCCAGTGCCCGCGAGCAGCTGGAGCGGCGCGAAACCCGCACGCGACAGCGGCTGCGCACGATCGAGATCACGGTCGTGGCCGGCATCGTGGGCGCCCTCTTTGTAATGCTGCTGGTGGTGCGCCTGACGCACGCGCGCGTGACCCATCCGATGTCGACGCTGGCGGCCAGCACGCGGCGATTGGCGGCCGGCGACGAGTCCGTCACTATCGCCTACCAAGGGCAGGCGGATGAGGTGGGCGACATCGCGCGCGCGCTGAATCAATTCCGCGATGCCAACCGCATGTCGCGCGAGTCGGCCTGGATCAAGGCCCACGTCGCCGAGCTGACCGAGCGACTGGGGCAGCAGGATTCCTGGGAGGAATTCGGCCAGATGCTGTTGACGCATCTGTGCGCTCCATTGGGTGCGCTGTCGGCCGTGCTCTATCGCATCGACGCCGACGACGGTGCCGCCTGGGCGGTGGCGCACTGGGCGGATGGCAGCTTGCAGGGAGATGGTCGACGGCGTTTCGCCCGTGGCGAAGGCCTCGTCGGGGAGTGCCTGCGAACGGCGCGGACGGTGCGCCTCGAACCATTGCCCGACGATGCCCGTGTGCAGGTCACCGGAACCATGTCCATCCGGCCACACTTCCTGGCCATCGAACCCCTGCATCTGGGCCAGGATGTGGTGGGTGTGCTCGAGTTCTCGGCCCTGGAAGCCCCCAATGCAGCACAGGAAGCCCTGCTGGCGGAGGTGCGACGCGTGCTGGCGCTGGCCATGGACAGCCTGGACGGTGAGTTGCGCACGCGCAAGCTGCTTGAACAGACGCGCGAGCAGGCTCTGACCTTGCGCGAGAACGAGGAGGAGCTGCGCCGCCAGCAGAATGAGCTGCGCGCCACCAATGAGGCGCTCAGCAAGCAGGCTGCCGAGCTCGAGGCACAGGGTGAGCGCGTGCAGGCCTCCGAACAGGAGATGCGCGCGCAGGCCCAGGAACTGCGCGCGGCCAATCGCGAGTTGCAGGAGCGCAGCGACGCGCTGGAGCAGGCCTCGGAGGCTCTGCAGCGCAAGAGCGAGGAAGTCGAGCGCGCCTCACGCTACAAGAGCGAGTTTCTCGCCAATATGTCGCACGAGTTGCGCACCCCGCTCAATGCACTGCTCATCCTGGCGCGCACGCTGGCCGATAACGACGAGGGCAATCTGACGCCGGACCAGGTCGAGTCGGCGCAGGTGGTGTACGAAAGCGGACACAATCTGCTGCGTCTGATCAACGATATCCTGGATCTTTCCAAGATCGAGGCGGGGCGGCTGGATGCCGAACGCCAGCGTATTCCACTGCACGCCTTTTTCGAGCGCATCCACCGGCAGTTCGCGCCACTGGCCAATGAGAAGGCGCTGCATTACGAGCACGAGATCGGCAGCGATCTTCCCGAGGTGATCTATCAGGATGGCGACAAGCTGCGGCAAATCGTGGTGAATCTGCTCGGTAACGCCATCAAGTTCACCGAGCGTGGGGCGGTGCGCCTGCAGCTGGATTGCACCGACGACGAGCTGGTGGTGCGCGTCAGAGACACTGGCATCGGTATGGATGCCGAGACCGCGAGTCGGGTATTTCGCGCCTTCGAACAGGCCGATGGCTCGACCTCACGACGCTTCGGTGGCACCGGTCTCGGTCTGGCCATCTCCAGCCGGCTGGCGGAACTGCTCGGCGGCTCGCTGCAGGTCGACAGTACCCCGGGCGAGGGTTCCTGCTTCACCCTGCGACTGCCGCTGCTCGAAGCGCCTGATGACGCCGCGTCCTCCGATGAGGCGCCAGCCGCGTTGCCAGCCTCTACACAGCCCGCCTCCGCTGCACCCGCGCCAACCTTGCTGATTGTCGAAGACGACCGCAATTTCGCGCGCATTCTCGCTGAAATGGCGCGCGATCGCGGCTATTCGGTGCTCACAGCAGCGCGTGGCAGCGACGCGCTTGAGCAGGCACGACAGCATCGCCCCCAGGGCATCGTGCTCGATGTGGGCCTGCCGGACATGGATGGCTATGCCGTGGCCGAGCGGCTGCGGCAGGACGCCGCAACCGCCGCCATCCCGCTGCATTTCATCAGTGCCGAAGATGATCCCGGTGCCGCCGTCCGGGGCAACGCCATTGGCTTCCTGCGCAAGCCGGTCTCACGAGAGGAACTGGACCAGGTGCTATCGCGGCTGCTCGGTGTCGCCACACCCCGTCAGATCTTGCTGGTGGACGACGATGCCGCCACGCGCCGTGCCGTGGCCCAGCTTTTTGCCGGTCAGGCCGGTGTGTCGCTCAGCCATGCCGAGAGCGGAGGGGAGGCCATCAGCGCACTGCGCGAAGAGGGGCCCTATGACTGCGTGATCCTGGATCTGGGGCTGCCGGATATGAGTGGTTTCGATGTCCTGGATGCGATTGAGCGCGCCGCGCATTCGCCACCGGTCATTGTCTATTCCGGGCGCGAACTCAGCGACGACGAGACCCGGCGACTGCGCGGTCATGCCGACAGTATTGTCATCAAAGGGGTGCAGGCCTCGGAGCGCCTGCTCGAAGAGGTGCAGAGTTTCCTGCGCAATGTACCTGGCACCCCGCCGGCGGTGATGGCGTCTGCCGGCACCGGTGGTGGTTCGGCGCTGGCGTTACAGGGGCGGCGTGTGCTGCTGGTCGACGATGACGTGCGCAATGTATTCGCCTTGTCCAAGGCGCTGCGTGCACGCGGACTCGACATCGTCATGCGGCAGGACGCCGAGCGTGCCCTCGACTATCTGCAGAGCGAGGAAGGCGCCGAGGTGGAGCTGGTGCTGATGGACATCATGATGCCCGGCATGGACGGTTACACCGCGATGCGCCGCATTCGCGACATGCCCACCCGCGCGCATTTGCCGATCATCGCGTTGACCGCGAAGGCCATGGAGGAAGATCGCGACAAGTGTCTGGAAGCCGGCGCCAGCGATTACCTCAGCAAGCCCGTCGATGTGGACCGCCTGGTGGCGATGATGCGTGCCTGGTTGGCACCCGACGGCCAGCACTGATCGCGTTGATCATGACGGCGATGCCGCAGAAAACCGTCGAATCTGCCGTTCAGCGGCGCGCTGCGTGTTGGCGCGCTCATCTACGCCACGGTGGGCGCATGTCCATCGCTTGCGTGCAAGGAAGCCTCGCGTGACCCCGACCCCGTCGCAGCCGGACCAGCCCCGCATCCTGCTGGTGGACGACATACGCGCCAACCGCCTCGCGATGCGGCGTCTGCTGTCGCGCGTCGACGCGGATATCGTCGAAGCCGCTTCGGGGGAGGAGGCCCTGTCCGCCTGTCTGGACCAGCCCTTCGCCCTGATTCTGCTCGACGTGCAGATGCCGGGCATGGACGGCTTCGAAGTCGCGGAACTGTTGTCCGGACAGGGCGATCTGTCCGATACGCCGGTCATCTTCGTGACCGCCAACCACACGGATGACCTGGATCACTTGCAGGGCTACCGCCTGGGGGCGGTGGACTATCTGGTCAAGCCGATCAACGAAACCGTGCTGCTGGCCAAGGTGCGGGCCTTTCTCGACCTCTATCGGGCACGCGGGGAGATGCAGCGCCTGCTGCGCCAGGTGGAGCTGTACAACGATCGCCTGCAGCAGGAGGTCGCTGAGCGCAAGCGGGCCGAGGCGCGGGCGCTGCATCAGGCGCATCACGATCCGCTCACCGATCTCCCCAACCGCACCCACTTCTACCAGATGCTGGAGCAGGCACTGGCTGCCCAGCCCGAGACCGTGGCCCTGATCTACATTGATCTCGATGGCTTTAAGGCGGTCAATGACACGTACGGGCATGCTGCCGGCGATGCGCTGCTGTGTGCGGTGGCCGGACGGCTACGCCGTGCCTTTCGCGAAGACGATGTGGTGGCCCGCCTTGGCGGTGACGAATTCGCCGTGCTGATGACGGGCATCGACCGTGCGCACCGCAATATCCCCGAGCGCCAGGCGACCGTAGTGGTACAGGCGCTGGCACAGCCCTTTCGCTTGTCACTCGATGGCGCCATGGTGCAGGCGCAGATCGGGGCCAGCGCAGGGGTGGCTTATGGCGATGCCGACGGCAGCAGTGCCGATCGACTCATGGCAGCCGGGGACCGTGCCATGTATCAGGCCAAGCACGGCGGCAAGGGCCGCGTCTGCTTGGCACACACGGCCGACACCTCCGAACGCGCGTCCTAGCGCGGGCGGTAGAAAGCCTGCTGGAAGCGGACGGGGATGATGCCGTTCGCGCCTTCGGCGCGCACTTCAACATCGAAGCGGAGCTGTTCCCCGTCGGCAATGCGGAAGGGCGCGATCAGATACCACGTACCGGCTTCCTGCACGGTGCGCGGCTCGAAGGCTTTGGATTGCCCCACTAGATTCTCGATGCTGCCCTCGGCCTGCAGCGGGATGCTCTGCAGTGCGCCATCGTCGTCGGGGCGTTGCCCGTTAAGCACAAGAATGGCCTGACCCCCACTGCGTGTGATGCCAAGCGCAGTGGCGGTGGCTGCGGGTATGTCGGTGGTATTGATGGCGGCGTAGTGCACGGTGATGTCGCCGCGCGTCACGAACTGTCCACCCTGTTCCTGCGCCCAGGCTGTGCTGCTTCCAAGGACGAGGGCCGTGGCCAGGCAGGCGCGAAGGAGGGCAGAAGCGAGGATGTGTTGAATCGTCATTTGCTGCGTTGCTCCGATTCCAGCATGTACACCGCGATTTCGGTGAAGAGATTGGGCGAGACGCGCTGCAGCCAGCCGTCCTGGTGGTCATGGTTGAGCAGGTTGCGGCGGGTGATGCGCCAGCCGTTGTCCTGGCAGAGCGCCTCGAAGTCGCGCACCGTGCACAGATGGATGTTGTCGCTGTCGTACCAGTTGTCCGGCATGGTGCGCGTGCGCGGCATGCGCCCGCCCATTACGTCGATACGCGCCATCCAGTGACCGAAATTCGGGAAGGTGACGATGGCGGTGCGCCCCACGCGCAGCATCTCGCCAATGGCGAGATCCGGCCGCTGCAAGGCTTGCAGCGCCTGTGTCATGACCACGAAGTCGAAACTGCCGGTGGCAAACTGCTGCAGACCGTCGTCCACGTCACCCTGAATCACGTTGACGCCGCGCGCCACGGCAGCCGCGATTTCGTCTTCGTCGATCTCCAGGCCGTAACCGGTCACCCCGCGCTCCTCGTGCAGGTAGGCGAGCAGGGCCCCTTCGCCACAGCCGAGATCCAGAATGTGGGTCTCGGGCGGAATCCAGTCGCTGATCAGCGACAAGTCCGGGCGCAGGCGCTCCGGTGGATGCACGTTCATGACCTCAGGTTCCATGCTGTCGCGCCACCCGCGCCAGATAATCGCCCAACACACGGTGGTAGTACGGTATCGGCATGAGGAAGTCGTCGTGACCGAGGCTGGACGGGACCGAGACGTAGGCCACCGGCTTGCGGGCGGCCACCAGGGCGTGAACGATTTCGCGCGAACGCTCCGGCGAGAAGCGCCAATCGGCCTCGAAGGCGATGACCAGTGAACGGCACTGCACGCGTTCCATGGCGGCCGCAAGGTCGCCGCCGTACTCGGCGGCGGGGTCGAAGTAGTCCAGCGCCTTGGTCATGAGCAGATAGGTGTTGGCGTCGAAGCGCGACACGAATTGCTGCCCCTGGTAGCGCAGATAGCTTTCGACCTCGAACTCCACATCAAAGTCGTAGCCGAGAATGTCCGAACGACGCATGCGACCGAACTTCTCGCGCATGGCTTCGTCGGACAGGTAGGTGATATGGCCGAGCATGCGCGCCAGCCGCAGGCCGCGTTCGGGTGTGACGCCCTGCTCCAGATAGCGACCGGAGTGGAAGTCGGGGTCCGAGAAGATGGCCTGACGCGCGATCTCGTTGAAGGCGATGTTCTGTGCCGACAGCTTGGGGGTGGCGGCAATGATGACGGCGTGGCCGACGCGCTCGGGCTCGTCGATGGCCCACTGCATCACCTGCATGCCGCCCAGGCTGCCGCCGACGCAGGCCGCCCAGCGCTCGATACCCAGACGGTCGGCGAGCATCGCCTGGGCGCGCACCCAGTCGCGCACCGTGACCATCGGGAAATCCGAACCCCAGTACGTACCGGTCTCCGGATTGATGCTGGCCGGGCCGCTCGATCCCGCGCAGCCACCGAGGTTGTTGAGGCTGACGACGAAGAGGCGGTTGGTGTCGATTGGCTTGCCGGGCCCGATGCAGGAATCCCACCAGCCGGGCTTGCGGTCCTCGGCGCTGTGATAGCCGGCAGCGTGGTGGTCGCCGGATAGCGCATGGCACACCAGCACAGCGTTGCTGCGATCGGCATTCAGCGTGCCGTAGGTTTCCACCGCGAGATCGAACTGATTGAGCTGGCGACCGCACTCAAGACGGATCGCTTGATCGAAGTGGAGAATCTCCGGCGTGACGATACCGACCGAGGCGTTACCGAATAGGGGTTTGCTCACGATTAGCGCAGTACCGGATGCAGCGGCAGCAGGTAGTACAGCACCTGCAGAAGCAGAATCGCCGCCAGAGGGGAGAGATCGATGCCGCTGATGGGTGGAATGACACGGCGCAGCCGGCTGAGCAGGGGCTCGTTGAGGCTCCACAGCACGCTGCCGGCGCGATTGTTCACGCCCGGTCCCAGCCAGGAAAGAATGGCCTGCACGAAGATGCTGAAGGTCATCAGCATCAGGGTCAGCGACAGCCCGATGAGCACGGCCAGCCACAGCGTGTGCAGGAAGGCGATGCGGTACGAGAGGATGGCAAAGACCGCCTGGATATAGAGCAAGGCCAGCACATAGAGCACGGCCAGACTGGCGAGGTCCCAGCGCTGGTAGCGCGGAATCACGCGCGCCACGGGGCCGACCACGGGCTGCGTCAGCCGCCATACGAGCTGCGATACCGGGTTGTAGAAATCGGCGCGCACCAACTGCAGTGCGATGCGCAGGATGACGACCCACATCGCCAGCTTGAACAGGGTCGACACCAGAAAGAACAGGGCGTTGTCGAAATTCGAACTCATGCCGGTCAGCTTGCGGAGGAGGGGGGAGCGGACAGCTCGCGGGCGCGCGCCTCGGCGGCGACCATGGCCCGTGACACCAGGCCGGCAAGGTCGCCTTCTTCGAGCACGTCGAGCGCGGCCGCAGTCGTGCCACCCTTGGAGGTTACACGGGCGCGAAGCGTGCCGGGGGAGGCGTCGTCCTCGGCGAGCAAGCGACCGGCGCCGATCAGGGTCTGGCGGGCCAGTGTCTCGGCGGTGTCACGCGGCAGCCCAAGCGCCTCGCCAGCCTGCGCCATGGCCTCGCCCAAGGCAAAGACGTAGGCCGGACCCGAGCCGGACAGCGCCGTGACCGCGTTGATATCGCCCTCGTCCTGCAGCCAGACCGTAGTGCCGGCGGCGCCGAGCACGTAGTCCGCCTGCGCGCGCGCGGCCTCGTCCACTGCGGTATCCGCCCACAGACCGGTGACCCCCGCGCCCAGCCGCGCGGGGGTATTGGGCATGCTGCGCACCACGCGTACGCCATCGGGCAGCTGCTGCTGCAGCCAGTCGCAACGCAGCCCGGCGGCAATGGAAATCAGCAGGCAGGAGGCTGGCACCCGGGTGGCGGCTAGGGCCGCCTCGGCCTGCTGCGGTTTGACCGCGAGCACCACTACGGCCGCCTCGGCAATGGCCTCGCCCGGTGCCTGGGTGCGCACGCCATGCTGCGCGCGCAGCGCGTCGGCGCGCGCCGCATCAGGCTCCGTGACCACGATGCAGCCGGCGTCGTGCCCGGCGGCGATCAGGCCGCCGATGAGGGCGTCAGCCATGTTGCCGCCGCCGAGAAAATGAATGGGAAGACGTCGCATGAACTCCGGGCCTGAAAAGGCGAATGCGGAAAATGCATGATAATCGCCGGCTTGTCTCGGTGCAGACAGCGCAGACCCCGCCAAGGAGACGACGTGCCGCAACGCGATGACGCAAGCCGACTGCTCGCCCGCTACCGCAAGCGGATCGAGGCCGCGCGCGTCTACGACGTGGCGGAGCGCACGCCTCTGGCCCATGCCGAACGGCTGTCGACGCGCATCGGCAATCACCTGCTGCTCAAGCGCGAGGACTTGCAGCCGGTGCATTCCTTCAAGTTGCGCGGTGCCTTCAATCGCATGGTGCATTTGTCCGAGGCCGAGCGCGCGCGCGGCGTCGTGTGTGCCTCGGCGGGCAACCACGCCCAGGGCGTGGCGCTGGCGGCACGTACCCTGAGCTGTCCCTCCTGGATTGTGATGCCGCGCACCACCCCGGCCATCAAGGTCGATGCCGTGCGCAGCTTCGGCGGCAAGGTGGTCTTGCACGGCGATACCTACGACGAGGCTTCCACGCATGCCGCCGAGATCGTCGATGCGCGCGGTGCCACTTACATCCCGCCCTACGACGACCCGCTGGTGATTGCCGGTCAGGGCACCATCGGTCGGGAGATCCTGGAGCAGGTAGCAGCACAGGACGAGGGGCCGTTGGACGCGGTCTTCGTCTGCGTCGGTGGTGGTGGCCTGTTGGCGGGGGTGGCGGCCTACATCAAGGCCGTGTCGCCGCAGACGCGGGTGATTGGTGTGGAGCCCGAGGATTCGGACTGCATGGGGCGCGCCCTGGCTGCGGGCCGGCGGGTCAAGCTGGCCCAGGTTGGGCTCTTTGCCGACGGGGTGGCCGTGCGCCAGGCTGGCAAGGAAACCTTCCGGGTGGCGCGGCTGACCGTGGATGCCATGCTCACCGTCACCACCGACGAGATCTGCGCGGCGGTGCGCGACGTCTTCTATGACCACCGCAGCCTGCCGGAGCCTGCCGGCGCGCTGGCGGTGGCCGGCGCCAAGCGCTGGGCCATCGAGCAGGGCGCGTCCGGCCAGCGCTGGTGCGCGATCGTCTCGGGGGCGAACGTCAATTTCGACCGGCTGCGCCATATCGCCGAGCGCGCCGAGTTGGGTGACCACACCGAGGCCTTGCTGGCGGTCACCATCCCCGAGCAGCCTGGTGCCTTTCGGCGCTTCTGCCAGGATCTGGGTCGGCACGGCATTACCGAGTTCAACTACCGCTATGCGGACGCCACGGCGGCGCACATCTTTGTCGGGGTGCGCGTATCGGGCGGGCTGCAGGAAGCCGCCGAGGTGGTCGCGCATCTGCGTGCCCAGGGCTACGCCGTGGTGGATCTCAGCGCCGACGAAATGGCGAAGGTGCATATCCGCTACATGGTGGGCGGACGCTCACCCGGGCTGCGCGACGAGCGTCTGTTCCGGGTGGAATTCCCGGAGCGGCCGGGCGCGCTGCTGGCCTTCCTCAAGAAGCTGGGGGCACAGTGGAACGTGTCGCTGTTCCACTACCGCAATCACGGTTCCGCGCATGGCCGCGTGCTGCTTGGGTTGCAGGTGCCGCGCGGCGAACTGCGCGCCTGTCGCAGCCGTCTGGACAGTACAGGCTATCCCTGGTGGGAGGAAACCGGCAACGCGGCCTATGAGCTGTTTCTCGGCACGGACTGAGGATCTTCCGCCCGGATGTGCTCGATGATCTCGCGGAGGCGGCGGTAGCCCTCGACCAGTCGTGGACCAGGGCGGCCGAGATGGGCCTCGGTGATCGGGTAGACGCGTTGTGCGGCCACCGCCGGTACCGCTTCCCAGCCGGGCCGGTTGAGTACCTTGTCGACACGGTAATTGGCTTCGTTGACGCCGCACCAGCTGATCACCATGGCATCGGGCGCAGCGGCGATGGCTTCCTCCGGCGTAATGGGGGCGCTCTTCTCGGCGCGCTGTGCCCATGGATTGCTGGCGCCGGCGAGTTGCAGCACATCGTTTATCCAGCTACGGCCGGTGGCAACGATGGCTGGCTTGGGCCACCACTCGATGCCGATACGTACGGCCGGGTCGCCTGCGCAGGGCGGCATCGCTGCCTGCATCGAGGCGATCAGGGATTCACCGGCCTGCGCGGCGTCCAGATGCTCGGCAATGGCGCGGATGTCGGCATAGATGTCGCTCAGACTGACCGGATCAGCCACGTAGACCGGAATGCCGGTGGCGCGCAGATCCGCGACGACCCGTTCGTGCCCCGGGACAGTGAGCGAGGTGAGCACCAGATCGGGCTGCAGCGCCGCCACGGCCTCGGCATCGAAGGCAAGGTCGCGGCCCAACTTGGGCAGGTGCTCAACCACGGCGGGCGGGTAGTCGGAGTCGGCATCCACACCGATGAGCGTGTGGCCCAGACCCAAGGCGCAGACGATCTCCGTGTTCGAGGCGGTATGTGCGATCAGTTTCACGCGGGCATCCTGCCAGCGCATGCTGCGGCACGCCAGATCGGGCGTGCGGCGTGGCCCTTCGCCGACGGCGCCTCCCGTGAGAACCGGGCTATAATTACCGGGTTTCGTGGCGGATTCGAGCGATCCGAGCCCGCGGCATACCAGCGGTCCATGGGGGCGGTGAGGGATCGGTGAGCCCGTCGGGGCGAGACGCCCACGGCCTGCTGCGGCCGTCAGTGACGACAATAGGATAGAGGCGAATGAGTAACGAAGGTGTCAACACCAAACGGCGTCGCTTCCTGACCCTCGCCACAGGCGTGGTCGGGGCAGGCGGTGCAGCGGCAGCCGCCGTACCTTTTCTGGCGTCCATGGCGCCCAGCGAACGCGCCAAGGCGCTTGGCGCGCCGGTGTCGGTGAATGTCGAGAATCTGAAGCCCGGCCAGATGGTCACCACGTCCTGGCGCGGCAAGCCGGTGTGGGTGGTCAGTCGTACGCCGGAAATGCTTGACACGCTGGACAAGGTCGCCGACGAGCTGCGCGACCCGAACTCCGAGCAGCCGCAACAGCCGGCCTACGCGCAGAACGAAACCCGCGCCATCAAGCCGGAAAAGCTCGTCATCATTGGCGTGTGCACGCATCTCGGCTGCGCCCCGAAGTATCGTCCGGAAAAGGCCCCGGCGGACCTCGGCTCCGACTGGCTGGGCGGCTTCTTCTGTCCCTGCCACGGCTCAAAGTTTGACTTGGCCGGACGTGTCTACCAGGGCGTTCCTGCACCCCTTAACCTTCCCGTCCCGCCGCATCGTTATGTCTCGGAGAACGAGATCCTCGTCGGCGAAGACTCGAAGGAATCTGCGTAATGGCTATCACACCGAATCCTCACAACACGACTGGTTTTCTGGGCTGGATCGACGATCGCTTCCCGCTGACGAAAATCTGGAAAGACCACGTCGCCGAGTACTACGCGCCGAAGAACTTCAACTTCTGGTACTACTTTGGCTCGCTGGCCATGCTGGTGCTGGTCAATCAGATTCTGACCGGCATCTTCCTCACGATGCATTACACGCCGAGCGCCGAAGACGCGTTCTCCAGCGTGGAATACATCATGCGCGACGTGCCCTGGGGCGACACCATCCGCTATCTGCATTCCACAGGCGCGTCGGCCTTCTTCATCGTCGTCTATCTGCACATGTTCCGGGCACTGCTCTACGGGTCCTACCGCAAGCCGCGCGAACTGCTGTGGATCTTCGGCTGCCTGATCTACCTCGTGCTGATGGCGGAAGCCTTTGCCGGCTATGTGCTGCCCTGGGGGCAGATGAGCTATTGGGGCGCGCAGGTCATCATTTCGCTGTTCGGCGCCATACCGGTGATCGGCCCGGATTTGGTCATCTGGATTCAGGGCGACTACATCCCCTCCGACGCCACCCTCAACCGCATGTTCTCGCTGCACGTGATCGCGCTGCCCTTCATCCTGGTCGGCCTGGTCATCGCGCATCTGATGGCGCTGCACGAGGTGGGCTCGAACAACCCCGACGGCATTGAGATCAAGAAGAACAAGGACGCCTCCGGCAAGCCGGTGGACGGTATTCCCTTCCATCCGTACTACACGGTGAAGGACATCATGGGCGCCACCTTCTTCATGATCATCTTCCTGGGTGTCGTGTTCTTCGCTCCCGAGGGCGGTGGCAACTTCCTGGAAGCACCGAACTTCGAGCCGGCTGACCCGCTGCAGACGCCCGAGCACATCGTGCCGGTGTGGTACTTCGGCGCCTTCTACGCCATGTTGCGCGCCGTGCCGGACAAGCTCGGCGGCGTGCTGGTGATGGGTTCGGCGGTGGCCATTCTTTTTGTGCTGCCGTGGCTGGACCGTTCGCCGGTGAAGTCGATCCGCTACAAGGGCATCATCGTCAAGACGGCGGTCATGATCTTTGCCGCGGTCTTCCTCATGCTGACCTACCTTGGCACGAAGCCGACGTCGGACATTGCCACCCTGCTGGCTCGTATCGGCACCATCTACTACTTCGCCTTCTTCCTGCTGATGCCCTGGTATTCCAAGCTGGACCGGACGAAGCCGGTGCCGGACCGTGTGACCGATCACTAGGCTGTGATGATGAAAAAGCTCATTCTTTCTGTATCCACCTTCCTCGCAGCCGCGCTCGCTGCCCCGGCCGCCTCGGCGGCCGGCGGTGGCGCGGTGATGGACTACACCGCCGACTACACCAACACGGCCTCCATGCAGCGCGGCGCGCGCAACTTCATGAACTACTGCGCCGGTTGTCACGGCTTGAAGTACCTGCGCTACTCCAGCCTCGAGAAGCACCTGGAGATTCCGCGCGAACTCATCGAGTCGGAGTTGATGTTCGGTACCGACAACTACAACGGGCACATTGAGGTCGCCATGCCGGCGGCCTCCGCCGATTGGTTCGGTCAGCAGCCGCCGGATCTGAGCCTGACCGCGCGCTCGCGTGGCGCTGACTGGATCTACAGCTTCCTCAACACCTTCTACGTGGATACCGAGGCTGCAACCGGATACAACAACCTCCAGCTCAAGGGCGCAGCGATGCCGCACGTGCTCGCCGAGTTGCAGGGCATCGTCGTCAAGAGCAAGGAGGCGCACGCCGATGACGGTCACGGTGGCGGCCACGACGGGAACCACGGTCTGAAGCTGGTGCAGGATGGCGTGATGACGCCGGAAGAGTACGAGGCCTTCACTGCCGATCTGACCAATTTCCTCGCCTTCGCGGCAGAGCCAGGCAAGGCGGACCGCATCGCGCTAGGCTGGAACGTGATGTTCTACTTGGTGCTGTTGTTCGGCCTGACCTATCTGCTCAAGAGGGAGTTCTGGAGGGACGTGCACTAGTATGGGAGCACGTGAACCCGCAGCCGTGGCTGCCGCAACCCCCGCCAGTGCCCTGGCGGCGCGCCGAGCCGGGCTGCTCCTCTTCTCCGGGGAGAATCATCTGGGCAGCCACTGGGCACGCCTGATCCTTTGCGAAAAGGATGTCGATGGTGTCGCCATTGAGTGGGTGGATGAGGACTCAGTCAATGAAGACTGGATGACTCTGTCCCCACGTGGCGAGCTGCCGACACTGGCCGATCGCGAAGTCGTGCTCTATCCGGCACGCCTGGTGGTCGAGTATCTCGACGAACGCTATCCACATCCGCCGCTGCTGCCGGTGGAGCCGGCAGCGCGCGCGCGGGTACGCATGATTCAGCATCACATCGCCTCGCACCTCTACGGCCTGGCGACCACTGGTCTCGGTCAGGGGCGCCCAGCGCAAGCGGCACGCAAGGAACTGCAGGAAGAGTTGCTTGGTTTGGCGAGGATGTTCCCGGCGCGCGGCTTCTTCATGGGCAATGACATGACCGTGGTCGATACGGCCTGGGCGCCGCTGATGTGGCGGCTGCCGTCGCTCGGCATTGCCCTGGATTCGGTGGACGGCATGCGCGCCTATGCCGACCGGCTGTTCGCACGCGGTGCCTTCCAGCGCAGCCTGTCGTCGGTGGAGCGCAATCTCGCCGCATGAGGGTGCAGTAATGGCCCTTTCCCGACGCCCCTACCTGATCCGCGCCATCCATGAATGGGCCTGCGATGATGGTCAGACCCCGCACCTGTTGGTGGCGGCGGACTTCCCAGGCTGCGAAGTGCCAGTCGATTACGTCGAGGATGGCCGTATCACGCTCAACATCGGCTTGCGCGCCATCACCCAGCTGAGCATGGAAGGCGATGCCATCGCCTTCTCGGCCCGCTTCGGCGGTCGCCCCTTTGCTTGCCGCGTGCCTTGGGGCGCCGTCCTCGCCATCTTCGGCCGCGAGAGCGGCGAGGGCATCGTCTTTGGCGAAGTCGAATCAGCGCCGGCGGTCGAGTCCGACGACGGCTCCGATGAACCGCCACCGGACCCCAATCCCAGTCCGCGCAAGTCGCATCTGCGCGTCGTGAAGTAGACGCTGCAGATCAGACTCCGGGAAGCGTCTTTCCAGGATTGAGGATGCCCTTGGGGTCAAAGACGGCCTTGAGTGCATGCATCCGATCCAGCGTGTCGCTGTCGACCTCGCGCGCGACAAAGTCTCGCTTGGCGATGCCCACGCCGTGCTCGCCCGAGAGCGTGCCACCGAGCGAGAGCACCACATTGAAGACATCTGACAGGCAGGCATCGATGGCCTGCATCTGCGCACCGTCGTCCGGGTCGGCCAGGATGTTGACGTGGATGTTGCCGTTGCCGGCGTGCCCGAAATTCACGATGGGCAGGCCATGGCGCTTGGAAAGGCCGCGCAGTTCGCGGATGAGCGTTGCCAACGCACTGATCGGCACGACTACATCCTCGTTGACCTTCTTTGGAGCCAGGTGCCGCAACGCGGGAGACAGCGCCTTGCGGGCTGACCACAGTGCGACCGAGTCCTCCACGCTGGCTGCCGATTGCCAATCGAGCAGCCCTTCACCGCGCGCCGCCGCCTCGATGGCCGCGACATCATGCGCAATACTGCTCTCGGCGCCGTCGACTTCCAGCAGCAGCAGTGCGTGCGTGCGCTCAGGCAGATCCAGGGCGCTGTATGCCCGAGCCAGGCGTACTGCTTCGTCGTCCATGAATTCCACCGCGCAGGGAATGGCTGGCTGGCGCATGATGCGCGCCACGGCGGCGACAGCGGCGTCGACAGTGGCATAGGCAGCGCGCATCGTGCGTTTCTGCTCCGGTTGGGGCAGCAGTCGCAGCGTTGCCTCCGTGATGACCGCCAGTGTGCCTTCGCTACCCACCAACAGGCGCGTCAGGTCGTAGCCCACCACGCCTTTGCTGGTGCGGCATCCGGTGCGCAGGCTGCGGCCGGTTCCATCCACAGCGCGCAGACCGAGCACGGCGTCCCGCGCCGTACCGTATTTAACGGCACGCGGGCCACCGGCGCCGCAGGCGATATTGCCGCCCACGGTGGAATAGGCCGCACTGGTCGGATCCGGCGCCCAAAACAGTCTGTCCGCCGCAGCCTGTGCCTGCACGCTGCTGTTCAAGGTGCCGGGCTCGCATACCAGCAGCCGGTCATCCGGCTGGTAGTCGAGAATGCGCGTCATGCGCTCCAGGCTGAGCGCGATGCCGCCTGCGCTCGGAACCGTGGAGCCCACTGTGTTGGTCCCCCTTCCTCGTGCCACCACGGGAACGCCGTGTGCGTGGGCCAGACCGAGTACGACCGCAACATCCTCATGGCAGGTCGCAAAGACGACCCCGTCGGGCAGTCCGTGCAAGCGGCTGTTGTCGTAACTGTACGCCACCCTTTCCGCCATGGCCCTGGTCCAGCGCTCGCGCGGGAGGCGCTCGCTTAGGCTGTTGAAAACCGCGTCAATCGAGTTCACGGGGCAGTGACGTCGAGCACATTGCGCAGCCATTGTGCGCCTTCGTCCGCCTCGAAGGCCACGACATCAAAGCGCAGGCCGCGCATGGCATCTTCAGGGTGACGGCTCAGCCAGACGCGGGCCGCGTGCAGCATGCGCTGCTGTTTGCGTGCGTCTATGGATGCCAGCGCGCCGCCGTGGTCGCGACGCTGCCGGAAGCGCACCTCGACGAAGACCAGCGTCTCCCCCTCGCGCATGACCAGATCGATTTCTCCACCGCGTGAGCGCACGTTGCGCGCAACCAGGCGCAGACCCTGTTGCTGAAGGTAAGCGAGGGCGCGGTCTTCGGCCTCGACGCCGCGCCGGGCCCGCTCAGATGCCAAGGTCCAGGGTGCCGGGCGCGTTGCGCTGGCGACCCGGCTCGCGGCGATCATTCGCTGCCTGTCCCTGGCGCGGCGAACCGGTGGTGAGAATGCCCTCCTCGGTCTCGATCGAGAAGTCGCGCTGCAATGCCGGCAGCGGCTCTGCACCTTCAGCCGTGAGGGTGGCGCAACCCAGCTCGCGCTCGATATGTCCATCCGGGCGAAGTTGCAGAAAACCGGTGGCCCCCGGAAAGGCTTCGCCGGAAGCCCAGCCCTGCTGCACGCGCAAAGCGAGCAGCAAGGCATCGTGGCCAAGGGCGAAGAGCCGCGGGAATCGCTGGAATCGGGCGCCCTCGGTCTCTGCCAGCTGCGCGCGCAGCGGAGCCCACTCGGCGTCGGGCTGCTGCATCATCCAGGGCATGTCGCACAGGCGCAGCCCGCGCAACTCCTCGTGCACCGGAGTGGCGCCATCCCAAGCCAGTGCCGTGGTGTAGATCGGAAGATCGCCGGCTCCGAAGTAGGCGAAGCGCGGGGCGATCTGCCGTGCCGCCTGCTCGCGTGCGATGAAGAATAGCGATTCGGCGTCGCCACGCGGTCGCGCCTCGAACTCCGGTCGCGTGCCGAGGGCGCGGACCAGTGCGTCGTAGCGGGCTTGCGAGGCGTCGATATTGAGCGCCATGCGCACGGGCTCGGTAAAACCGTTGTCGTCTTCGACGTAGCGCGTTTCCAGGATGGCACCGCCCTCGACTTCCGCCGTTTCGTGCAGCGTGCGGGCAATGCGTTCGCTCCAGTCGGCTCGGGTCAGCAGGGCCACCATATGGCCGTGGCCCTCGCGTGCGGCACGGCGCATGGCCGCCCGCGCCTCATCCTCCGGTGCGAGGCCGTACTGCAGTAGATTGCGTGGCGGTACGACCTCGGCGGCCAGCTTGTTGAGCGCGATAACCGGCACCGGGAGGCGGCCAAAGCGTGACAGCGCGTTGACGTGCTCCTTGCGCAGCGGGCCGACGATCAGTCGCGCGCCGTCGGCGAGGGCGGCATCGACCACCGCGCCGATGGCCGCGTGATCCTCGCCACTGTCATAGAAGCGCAGTCGCGGGCGGGGTTCGGGACGCGCCTGCCAGGCAGCAATGAAACCGTCGCGTACCGATGCGGCGATGTCCGAGAAGCGTCCGGTCTCCGGCAGCAGGATCGCGATGTCTCCACCCAGCTCGGCCTGCACGAAGCTGCTTTCGATCTGGCGCTGCAGGGCCTGCTGCGCGCGCTGAATGTCCGCCGGGTGATTGGGATAACGCGCGCGCCACGACGACAGCAGGGCGCTCTTTTCGCCCGGTACTGCCCCGCGTCCAATCAGCGCCAGTTCGAACCAGCCCTGGGCAACGCGCCCCGCCCCGGAGAAGCCGGCCTGCGCTTGTGCTTCCAGTCGGTGCTCCATGAGCAATGCCCAGATGCGGTCGCGGTTTTCCGCAATGGCCGTGGGACTATCGAGCAGCGACTCGCGGGTGACCAGCGCGCTGACGGCACCAGCAATGTCACCCATGGATTCCAGGATGCGTGCGCGCAGCGATTCGGTACGCGCCGCCAGTGCGCGATCCGCAGTACTGTTCGGATCCGGCAGATCCCGTAACGCGGACAGTGGGGTGTTGGCTTCCAGTGAGAGCTCTGCGCGCAGCAGGCGGAAGCGGTGCCTTTCACGGGCGTTGAGCGACTCGACCGGGACGTAGGCCAGGGCCTCTTCCGCCGCGAAAATGCGGCCCTCTCGGAGAAGACGCTCGACGCGATCCAGCGGTGCCTCCTGTTGCGAACGGCCGCGTTCCATGGCATCGGGACCCTGCACACGACCGCGCTGTGCCGGGCCGCAGCCAGCGAGCAGAACCACGATGAGAAGGAGGGAGAGGGCAGCGGCCCATCGGGGCAGAGCGATCATGCGTAAAGTATGGCATGCACCTGTCCCGCCATGCCGCTCCGTGAATCCAGCCAACGAAGGGGCTGCAGAAGCCGGCACCCTCTACATCGTGCCAACGCCAATTGGCAATCTGTCTGATCTGTCGCCGCGTGCGCTACGCGTGCTGGACGGCGTGGACGTCGTGGCCGCCGAGGACACCCGCACCACCGGTGCGATGCTGTCGCACTTCGGCATTCGCGCGCGTCTGACCGCTTTGCACGAGCACAATGAATCCCAGGTCGTGGGCAGCTTGCTGGCGCGTCTTGCCGAGGCGCACAGCGTGGCACTAGTCAGTGATGCCGGCACCCCCCTGATCTCCGATCCGGGGTACCGACTGGTCGACGCCGTGCGCGACGCCGGGCACCCGGTGGTGGCCTTGCCTGGCCCTTGCGCGGCAGTGGCCGCGCTTTCCGCGGCGGGACTGCCTAGCGACGCTTTCAGCTTTTTCGGCTTCCCACCACCCAAGGCCAGTGCCCGCCGCGATTGGCTACAGGCGCATGCGCATTGGCCGCACACCATGGTGATGTACGAATCCAGCCATCGCATCCAGGGGCTGGCCGATGATCTTGGCCGGGTATTTGGAAGGGAGCGACGGGTGGCACTGTCGCGGGAGATCAGCAAGCGCTTCGAGGAACATTGGCGGGGCGAGGCCTCGGCACTCTCAGGATGGTTGGCCGAGGACGAGAACCGGCTGCGTGGCGAGTTCGTGGTCATGATCGCCCCCGGTGCACCTCCCGACCCGGCAGAAGCCATCGACCGCCTGCTCAAGCCGTTGCTGCGCGAGCTGGAACCTTCGCGTGCGGCGCGCGTCGTGGCCAGTGCGCTGGGGGAGCGGCGTAACACCGTCTACCGGCGGGCGATGGAGCTGGCCGGAGATGCCCCACCGGCGGCGAAGGAGTAGACTGCGCACCGGAGTTGGCCGAACAGCCGCTGCCGCTTTGCGGTGGAGGAAAGTCCGGGCTCCAGAGGGCAGGACGCCAGGTAACGCCTGGGCGGCGCGAGCCGACGGAAAGTGCAGCAGAGAGCAGACCGCCGATGGCTGCAGCCACTGGTTGCAGCACAGGCAAGGGTGAAAGGGTGCGGTAAGAGCGCACCGCGCGACCGGTAACGGGACGCGGCACGGTAAACCCCGTCCGGAGCAAGGCCAAATAGGGAAGCACGGCGGTTTTCCGCCAGCGCGTGGCCCGCGCGCGACTTCCGGGTAGGCTGCTTGAGGCGCACGGTGACGTGCGTCCCAGAGGAATGGTTGTTCTCGACAGAACCCGGCTTACAGGCTGACTCCACCTTTTCCACGCGTGGATGGCGCGGACCGACCGTGCCATCCCGCTCCAGCCTGCGCGCCCCGACCGATCGTTCGGAGCCAGATGCGCGACTCGGTTAGCATCCGCGGATGCGGTACTTTCTGGATCGACAGACGCCCGTGCCGGCGTCAGGGCGGTGTCGGCACCACACGCATCAGTGGAGAGAGCGCACATGCTCAGTGTGAGCGGATTCATCGGCGGCTTCGGCCTTCTGCTTCTGGGGCTGATGCAGAGCAGCGGCGCGCTGCGGGCGCTGGGAGCGGCGCCACTGCATCGTTACCTGCTGATGCAGAACGGCAGCTGGCACGCTGCACTGCTGGCCGGCCTGCTCAGTGCACCCCTGCGCGCCAGCCTGGCCGCAGCGGTGGTCGGCACGCGTCACGCCGGACCCGGCGTTAGCGGTTTGTCCGCCGCGATGCGGCTGATGGCTGCGGCGGCATTGGCTGCAACCTTGGCCGGCTGGGGCTTTGCCGTCATCGGCCTGGACCCGTCGCTGTCTCCGGTCCTGTTGCCCGTCGTTGCGGTGGGCGCGTTGCTCATGCTCTCGCGCAGGGCTACGTGGGCCCAATGCGGGCGGCTGCTGGCCGGCTTGGTGCTCATCCTGCTCGGCACGGAACTGCTGTTTGGTGCCATGCCCAGTGTGGCCGGCTACGGCACTCTGGATGGACTCCTCGTCGACAACCCATTGATCACCACGCCGCTCCTCATCCTGTTGGGCTTCGTGCTGGCTGGCGCGGTGTGTTCCCCCGTTGCCATCGTTGCAGTCAGCCTCGCCGCCCTCTCGGTGGATGCGCTATCTCTGCTGCAGGCCGCTGCGCTCAGCATCGGTTGCTACGCCGCACTGGTGCTGCCGGCCATCTCGGCGCTAGGCGCGGCGCCGGGGGTAAGCCGACGCATTGCAGCCGGTCAGGTCCTGCTGCACGGCATTGCGCTGATCATCGGCCTTGCCTGCTTGTATGGCCTGAGTCTTGTCGACCAACACCTGGTGGCCACAGGCATGGATGTACTGCTGGTGGCAGCCGGTTTTGCGACGATGTATTGGCTGCTGAGCCTCGCCCTTGTGGCGCTTGTCGCGCGCAGCCTATCCATGCGCAGCCAACGCCATATTGCGGAGGATCAGCGTCCCCGATTGCGGCCGCTGGAGCCGACGCTTTACGTGGTGCCGGCCTGGGCGCTGGATGCCGCCGTCATCGTCCTGCGCCAGACCGTGGCCGACCTGTACAGCCTGCTGGCGCGTCCGCTGCGCCAGACCGGGGAGGCAAGCACCAAGGCGATCGCAAGTGGTCGCGAGACGCTGGAAGCGATCGAGGCCTATCTCGAACGACTGGGGCCGGTCGATATGCCGGAGGACGCGCGGCGGATGATGCGCATGCGTCAGGCGCTCGATCATGCTCGCAGCCTGTGCGATGACCTGGAAGCGGTGCGCCGGGCACAGGCCATCCAGGATCTGGTAGCCCTGCAGCGTCTGGCCGCCGATCTGGGCGTCGTGCTTGAGCAGTGCGCCGCCGGGCTGGTCAGCGACGGTGGTCTACCGCAGCCGGCCTACGCCGCGCTCGAGCAGAACATGCAGCGTCTGTCGACGGTCGAACGGGGCGCGCGGCCGGCAATCCTGGAGCAGGTGGCCGGCTATCAGATCGGTATCGACGCGGCGCTGGCGCAGTTGGCCGCGCAACGCTGGCTGGAGCGTGTGGCTGTGCATGCATTGCGCACTGCCCATCACCTGCGCGAACTCTCCGACGGCGCACATCCCTCATCAACCCACTAGCACCCCGCAGACAATGGCTGGCAGTCCGATCACGATCTATCACAACCCGCACTGCTCGAAGAGCCGGGCCACCCTCAAGCTGATCGAGGAGCAGGGATTGCATCCCACGGTCATCGACTATCTCAAGACGCCGCCGAGCGTGGCGGAGCTCGACATGCTGTGTACCGCCTTGGACGCGGACCCCACCGACATGGTCCGCTTCAATGAGCAGGAGGCCAAGGACCTCGGCTTGAAGAAGAGCGATACGCGCATGCGTGCCGATTGGCTGAAACTGCTCGCTGAGTATCCGCGATTGATCGAGAGGCCTATCGTGTTGCGCGGCGAGAAGGCGGTCATTGGGCGGCCGCCGGAGAACGTCAAGGCACTGCTTTGATCCCGGCCGCGGTGGACAAGCCCTTTGCCCCAGCGGCGGCGCGCAATGCTGACGCCATCCTGAGTGTGCTGCAGTCGGCCTTCGAGGAGGTTGGCTCCGTTCTCGAAATCGGCAGTGGCACGGGGCAGCACGCCGTGCACTTTGCGCGTGCGATGCCGTGGCTGCGCTGGCAGTGCAGCGATGTGCCTGCCCACCTGCCCGGGATTCAGGCCTGGCTGGACGAGGCCGCGCTGCCCAATACACCGCCGGCGCTGGCGCTCGATGTGCGCGAAGCCTGGCCCGACCTCCAGGTTGACGCCGTGTTCAGCGCTAACACCCTGCACATCATGCATCCGGAAGGGGTGGAAGCCTGCCTGATGGGCATGGCGCAGGTCCTCGCGCCTGAGGCGGTGGTGGCGATCTATGGCCCTTTCAAGCAGGATGGCGCCCATACCGCGCAGAGTAATGCGGCCTTTGAGCAACATCTGCAGGCCGAAGATCCGGGGCGGGGTATCCGCGATATGGCGGACCTCGATGCCGTGCTCGCGCGTCACTCCCTGGAGCGCAGCGATACGGTGGCCATGCCGGCCAACAATCACTGCCTGATCTGGCGCCGCCGCCAGCGCTGATCGCGCATCAATCGGCGCCGAGCAGGGCGCGCATCGCGGCCGCCACCCCGGCCAGGCTTTCACCGGCAACCAGACCCGCCGCCACGGCAAGCAGGTGTCGCGCCGCCCAGTGCGGCTTCCACCAGCGCAGGAGCGCGGCCAGCGCGGCGCCGATGAAGAGCCCGAAGGCAATCCAGGCCGGGATGACGAAGGCCAGGCCCATGGCGCTGGCGCTGGGCACCCAGGCGGCCAGCACGGCGGGCGCGCGCTGCTGCAGCAATGCCAGGCCGATGCCGGCGAGGGCACCCACGACGGCGGCGGGCGTGCTCCAAGGGGGCATCGCCTCGGCGCCGCCGGCAATGACCTCGGCCACCGCCTTCCAGGTGGCGACCGCCGGTGCAGGCCATTCCGGCGTCAGCAACTGCTGCGCCGGGTCGGGGATCAGCAGCATGTAGCTCAGGCTGCCGACAATGCTGCCAACGGCAATGCCGAGCAATTGGGCGGCGAACAGCGGCGCCGGTCGGGCGCCGAGCAGGGCGCCGGCCTTCAGGTCATTGAGCAGGTCGGCAGTCTGACCACTGGCGCCCCCGGTGACGTTGGCACCCATCAGATTGGCGCTGATGCTGCCCGGTACCAGCGCACCGCTGCCAAGCTGAGCGATCTTGCCGAGGGCGCCGATGGGAGGGATCCCGGTTTCTCCCACCACGCGCGCAGCCACGGTGGCCAGGCCGAAGGCCATCAGCACCATCGCTGCGCCCGCCAGCGGCGGGATGCCGAAGAGCCACCATTGCAGGGCAATGACCAGCGCCGCGGCCATGGCGGATCCACCGAGCCAGAGTGCGGGCGCGATGGGGAGGGTCGCCTCTGTTCGGCCTGTGCGCGCTGCACCAGTGCCGCGCCGCCGCCCCAGCCACAACGCAGTCAGGGCCCCTGCCGTCATCAGACTGACGCCCGGCCAGATCAACCAGCCCACCAGCGCGTTGAACCAGACAGTACCGGCCGCACCGGGCTCGACCAGGCCCTGGGCGAGCAGCCAGGGGGCGAGCCCCAGCCAGGCGATGAGCGCGCCGAGCAACAGCGACAATCCGGCGCGAAGCCCGATGATCCCGCCGAAGCCGATCATCAGCAGCGAGCCGTCGAGGGCAATGCCCAACTGCTGAAAGCCCACCCCTTGGCCCCCGGCTCCGCCAAAGGGGAAGCGGCCCGGAAGGCTGGCGCGCAGCACCGAGCCGCTGAACTCGCTGATCAGCTTGACCCCAGCAGCCAGCAATGCTGCCGCACCGAGCCAGCGCACGCGTGCGCCAGCTTCTGGGCCGCTACCGTGAATGTCGGACAGAGTCTCTGCGGCGGCCGTGCCTGCTGGAAAGGGCAGCGCGGCAGTGGTCACAAAGCGTGCGTGCAGCAGTGCGGCGATGGCCAGTCCGAGAACGCTCACGCTGAATACCCAGAGCACGAGGGTGATGCCGTCGGGCACTGGCTGATGAAGCAGAGCCAGTGCGGGGATGGGGGCGACCAGGCCGCCCGAGATGATGGATGCCGCCGATGAGGCCGTGGTCTGGTTGATCAGGTTTTCCGGCAGGCCCCAGGCACGGGTACCGAACAGATCCTGCGCCAGCCGCCAGAAGGCCAGGCCCAGCAGCGCCCCGGCAATCGACATGTTGAAGGACCAGCCGATCTTCAGACCGCTGTAGATGTTGCACGGCGTCAGCAGCGCACCGATGACGGCTCCCGTCAGCAGTGCCCGCGCCCCGAGCCCGTTGGCAGGGTCTGCTCGTGACTGCATGGCAGCAGTCTAGCCGGCATGCCGCGCGCACGTGGCGGCAAAGCGGTTTAGGCTCGCCGCAAGAACGCAAAGAGGAGATGGGGGCGGCATGGAACTTCCGGGGATGGATCACGATAGCCTGGGCGGCGCCGTTCCACGGCGTGGCAATCGCTGGACGCGCGCACTGGGGCGCCTGATCCTGCGTCTGCTGGGTTGGCGTCTGGTGGGGGCGATCCCGGATCACGCCAAGATGGTGGTCATCGGCGCGCCGCATACTTCGAATCTGGACGCACTGGTCGCGCTCGGCACGGCGCTCAGTCTGCAGGTGCGCATCAAGGTCATGGTCAAGGCGAGCGTCTTCCGCGGCCCCTTCGACCGGCTGTTCCGCTGGCTCGGTGGCCTGCCGATCGAGCGCGCCGTCGCCGGTGGCATGGTCGAGCAGTGCATCCAGGCCTTCGCCGCTCACGATGGGCTGTTGCTCGGCATCGCGCCTGAGGGCACACGCAGCGCCCCCGCGCAGTGGAAGCGCGGCTACTACCACGTGGCATCGGGAGCCGGTGTGCCGATCCTGCCCGTGGTGCTGGACTACGATCGCCGCCGCGTCTGCTTCATGCCGCTGATCGAGCCCAGTGGCGACTATGACAAGGACTGGCCGGCCATCATCGGGTCCTTCACAACCGCCGCTCCACGCCACCCGGAGCGTCTGTCGGGACCACTCTGCGACCATCTCGGCTTGCCCTATCGCGGCAAGGGCGCGCCGCCGCCGGACCCCTCCTAGCGGGCGGCCTCCGTCAAGCGGCCGGCGGTCAACCGCAGCACGCGATCGTGGGCCGGCAGGCTGTCGGGATGGTGCGCGAGCAGCAGGGCGCTGCGTCCGCTCAGCCAGTGATTCAGGCGCTCGCGCACGATTGCTGCGGTGGCGGCATCCAGGCCGGTGCAGGGTTCGTCCAGTATCACCAGAGGGGGATCACGCAGCACCACCCGCGCCAGTGCCAGGCGTCGCGCCTGCCCGCCGGAGAGCCGGGTGCCATGCTCGCCGACCCAGGTGTCGAGACCGTCGGGGAGCTGGCGCACGACCGCGTCCAGGGCCGCTATCTGCAGCGCGCGCCAGAGCGCCGCATCGTCGGCATCGGGCGCGGCCAGCAGCAGATTGGCGCGGATGCTGTCGGCGAAGAGTTCGCTGTGCTGGGTCAGAATGCCAAGCTGTCCGCGCCACCACTGCGCGCTGACCATCGTCGAAGCGTGACCGCCCAGCAGGAGGCGACCGGACTGCGGCGCGTACAGCCGGCCGACAAGCTGGACCAGGCTGGATTTTCCGCAGCCCGATGGTCCGACGATGGCCACCCGCTCGCCTCGGCTTAGCCTGAGGTCGACGCCCTGCAGGGCGGGCTCCGCCCGCTCGGGGAAGCACAGCGTGACAGCCTCAAGCTGCAGTGCGGGTGCCTCGCTGCCTGCCGGCACCTCAGGGTCCGGTACGGCCTCGGCGGTGTCTTCCGGCGTCGGCGTGAGCAGCTGGTTGAGCCGTACCGCTGCGGTCTGGGTTTCGCCCAGTCGATAGAAGGCCGCGGGCAGGGTGGGCAGGATCTCCATGCCTCCCAGCAGCGCCAGGGCCGCCAGTACTGCCGCCGCGGGCCCCATGGCGTCCCCCTGCAACAGGCTCAGTCCGCCGACCAGTGCCAACAATGCCGCGCCATGGACCAGCGTTCCGGCAAAGGCTTCATGGGCGGCGATACGGTGCATGCGTTGCCATTGCTGCTGGCGCAGGCGCGCATCGAGCTGCGCGGTGTTGCGCATATGCCCGTCCAGCGTGTCGGCGGTGCGCAGTTCGGCGAGCCCGGCGAGCGACTCGGCGATGCGCGCGTGCAGTCGCTCGCTGCGCGCGCGCAGGGTACGGCCAGGGCGCAGCCCAGCTATCAGCGCCATGACGCAGAGCGCAGTGATGGCCAATGTCAGCAGACCCACCGGCCAGAGCATCCAGGGAGTGGCGAGCAGTGACAGGCCCACCGCCACGACCAGTAACAGCGCGACGGCGACGGCGCTTGGACTGAGGACGCGCAGTAACAGATTGTCGATGGCATCCACATCGGCGGTCATGCGGTCGATCAGCACGCTGTTGCGTAGCCACCCCAGAGTGGCAGACGGCTGCTGTGCCAGGCGGGCGAAGACGGCACCGCGCAAGGCCGCCAGCAATTCCAGCGTGAGGTCGTGCTGACGGAGCCGTTCGAAATAGCGTGCCACCGTGCGCGACAGCGCGAAGAAGCGGATGCCCGAACCAGGCAGGAAGATCTCGAAGAAGCTGCGCGTGCCCGCTGCCCAGGCGAGCGCAGTGATGCCGGTTGCGGTGATGAACCAGCCGGACAGGCCGAGCAGGCCGACGGCGGAGAGCACAGTGGCCAACAGCAGCGCGGCGCCGAGCAGCGCGGCCCCGCGCCGCCGCCGCAGCAGGCGGGCGTAGGGCAGCAGAGGCCGCAACACGCGCATCATGGCTGCCAGGCCGCAAGCGGCAGAACGTGATCGGCGATGGCCTTCAGATCAGGGTCATGGCTGGCGACCACCAGACTGCGGCCGTCCTCGCAGAGGGTGCGCAGCGCCTGGATTACGCTGGCGGCGGCGTCGCGGTCCAGTCCGTTGGTGGCTTCGTCGGCCAGAGTCAGCGGCGCCTGGGTCAACCAGGCGCGTGCCACCGCCACGCGCTGCGCCTGTCCGCCGGAGAGCCCGATGCCGCCTTCGCCGATGCGGGTATCGAGGCCATCGGGCAGGGCGGCGGCAAAATCCAGCACCCCGCAGCGTCGGGCGGCCTCCTCGATCTCGGCGCGAGAAGCCTGCACGCGGCCGAGGCCAATGTTGTGGGCGATGCTGCCGCGCGCCAGGAAAGGCCGCTGCCCGAGCCAGGCCACGCTCCCTGGGCGCCCGGGCGCGCCCCCGGCCACCTCGATATGGCCTGTATCGGGGGCGAGATGACCGGCCAGCAGATGCAGGATGCTGGTCTTGCCGCAGCCACTGGGGCCCCACAGCAGCAGGCACTGTCCGCGCGGGAGCTCGAAAGCGAGGTCGTGCAGGACACGGCCATGCGTTCGGCTGAGCGACACGGCGTGGCATGCGGCCGCGGCGTGGGCGCCGGCGGCCCGCGCGTCCTCGCTATGCCGTGCCGGCATGGCGGGGAGTTCGAACAGCGGTGCAAGCTGCTCGGCCGCGCCCAGTGCCGCTGCGCGATCGTGGTAGTGCGTGGCCAGTTGGCGCAAGGGCGCGAAGAACTCCGGGGCCAGCAGCAGAACGCAAAGCCCGCTGTACAGGCTGAGCGCTCCTGCCGGCCCAATCTCCAGATAGCCAAGCAGGCCCATACCGACGTAGATTGCCACCGCGGCCACCGCCACCGCGGCGAAGAACTCCAGCACTGCCGACGACAGGAAGGCCACGCGCAGCACGCGCATGCTGTCCTTGCGCAGCTCGTTCGAGAAGGCGCGCACCTGGCGCGTGGCCTGGTCCTCCGCGTTGAACAGGCGAAGGCTGAGCAGGCCGCGAATGCGGTCCCCGAAGACGCCGGCGGCGCGCGCACGCTGCTTCTCGAAGCGGGTCGACAGCCGTTCGGCTCCCCAGCCGACCAGGGTCATGAACAGGGGAATCAGGGGGGCGGAGACAAAGAGCAGCAGGCCAACCAGCCAGTCGTGCAGTGCCGCCGCAATACCGACAAGCAGGGGCACCGCTACGGCCAGCACGCGCTGCGGCCGGTAGTGGGCAATGTAGGGGCCGATGGCGTCGACGGCATGAACGGCCCGGCTTGCCAGGTCGGCCTGATGCCATTGGGCGATGCGGGCGGGGCCGGCCGCGTGCAGGTGTGCCAGCAAGGCGCTGCGGATACCGCCAATCCGTTGCTGGCTGACGCGCCCCGCGGCGCGCTGCTGGAGATACTGCAGCAGACCGCGCAGCAGCATCAGTGCGGCGACGGCGGCGATGCTCGGCGCGGTTTGCATCACGCTGAGGTCGAGCGTGACCACGCTGTGCACGATCCAGGCGATGCCCATCGCCTGACCGATGACACACAGACCCACGCCGAGACCGGCACCCACGGCCAGCGTCATGCCGGCCGAGCGCCCTCCCGCGTGGCGGGCCAGCCATTGCGCCGCTTGGGCTGGCGCTGCGGCCTTGCCGCCGGCAGCGCCATCGTCCTCAGTGATAGCCACCCTCTTCGGAGACCTTGCCGCGGAATACCCAGTAGTTCCAGGCGGTGTAGGCGAGCACGACCGGGATCAGGAACAGCACGCCGATGAGCAGGAAGAGCTGCGAAGCGGGTGCGGAGGCCGCATCCCAGAGCGTGTGGTCGGGTGGCACGATGTAGGGCCATTTGCTGGCCAGCAGGCCGAGGTAGGTGAAGCCGAAGATGCCCATGGTGGCGAGAAAGGGCATGTATTCGCGTCGCCGCTGCACGGCGACCCACAGCCGCCACGCCAGAAACAGGGTGGCAATGGGCAGCAGCCATATCAGGCTGACGCTGTCGAACCAGCGCGCGCGCACGTAGTCGTCGGTCAGCGGTGTCCAGACGCTGACGATGGCAAAGACCGCCATCAGTGCGAGCAGCAGCTTCGGCGTCAGGCGGTAGGCCCAGTCCTGAAGCGCGCCTTCGGTCTTCATGATGGTCCAGGTGCTGCCGAGCAGGGCATAGCCGATCACGAGGCCAAGGCCGGTGAGGACGGTGAAGGGCGTCAGCCAGTCCAGCGGGCCGCCGACGTAGGTCATGTTCTCGACCGCGAAGCCCTGAATGTAGGTGCCAACGACGGCACCCTGGGCGAAGGCCGCCACGGTGGAGCCGATGGCGAAGGCCGCATTCCACCATTGCTTGCGTCGAGAGGACTTGAAGCGGAACTCGAAGGCAATGCCGCGGAAGATCAGGCCGGCGAGCATCAGGAAGACGCCGATGTACAGCGCCGGCAGAAACACCGAGTAGACCAGCGGAAAGGCACCCAGCAGACCGGCGCCCCCCAGGATCAACCAGGTCTCATTGCCGTCCCAGACCGGAGCGACCGAATTCATCATCTTGTCGCGGCTGCCTTCGCCTGGCGCAAAGGGGAAGAGGATGCCGACACCAAGATCGAAGCCGTCCATCAGCACGTACATCATGATGCCGACCGCAATGATGACGGCCCATACCAGGGTGAGATCAATCAGTTCCATGAGAATGCTCCGTCGCGAAGCGACACCAATGCCCCTCTCCCGGCACGGGAGAGGGGGGGGCCGCCGGCCGAGCCGGCGGTGGGGTGAGGGAGGGGTTCAGCGCGCACTGCTCCAGGAGACGGGGCCACCGCCAGCGGATCGCCAAGCGCTCCGTCGCGAAGCGACACCAATGCCCCTCTCCCGGCACGGGAGAGGGGGGGACCGCCGGCCGAGCCGGCGGTGGGGTGAGGAAGGGGTTCAGCGCGCACTGCTCCAGGAGACGGGGCCACCGCCAGCGGATCGCCAAGCGCTCCGTCGCGAAGCGACACCAATGCCCCTCTCCCGGCACGGGAGAGAGGAAGAACGCCAGTCAGACCCATCGCGCTAGCCCCGCAGTGGCCTGAAGTCGAGATCGTCGCCATCGAAGGGCGTATCCGCTGCCGACAACGGCCGCTTCGGGCGCTGACGCTCGGGGTGCTCGGGCGGCGTCTCGATGTCGGTGAGGCCGGCGGCAGTCAGTCGGGTCAGGTAGTAGATGCCCACCACGAAGACCACGGCGTAGACCAGCATGAAGCCGATCAGCGAGAACAGCGCCATGCCACCGGTCAGCGAGGGCGTCAGCCCTTCCGCCTGCGTCATCACGCCGTAGATCAGCCAGGGCGCCCGGCCCAGTTCAGTGGTGAACCATCCGGCGGTGACCGCAATGAACGGCAGCGGCACCATCAGCCGCAAGGCCTGCAGGAAGCCGCGGTGGTCATAGAGCCTGCCCATCATGCGCAGTACCAGTCCAGCAAAGGCGGCCACGATCATCAGGATGCCGATACCGACCATGATGCGGAAACTCCAGAACACCAGCGCAACGGGCGGGCGCTCCTCCTTGGGTACATCGGTGATGCCGGGTACGATCCCATTGACGTCGTGCTTGAGGATGAAGCTCGCCATGCCCGGAAGACCGATGGCGGCGTGATTGGTCTCTGCCTCCTGATCGGGCAGGGCGAAGAGCAGCAGCGGGACGTTGCTACCGCGCTCCCAATTGCCTTCCATGGCGGCCACCTTGACCGGCTGTTCCTCCAGCGTGTTCAGGCCGTGGAGGTCGCCTACTACCAACTGCAGCGGGGCGATGATCAGCAGCAGCCACATGGACATGGACAGCGCGCGCTTGTTGGCCTCGACCGCGTGGTTGCGTACCAGATGCCAGGCGCTGACACCCGCCACCACGAAGCCACCGGTGAGGAAGGCCGCCAAGCCCATGTGCGCGAAGCGATAGGGGAACGAGCTGTTGAAGATCGCTTCCGACCAGGAGGTGAGATGCACGATGCCGTCGCGCATTTCGAATCCGCCCGGCGTCTGCATCCAGCTGTTCGCGGAAAGGATCCAGAAGGAAGAGATGAAGGTGCCTAACGACACCATGATGGCGGAGAAAAAGTGCGCCGCCGGGGGCACCTTGTCGCGACCAAAGAGCAAAACACCCAGGAAGGTGGCCTCCATGAAGAAGGCGGTCACGACCTCATAGCTGAGCACCGGTCCCATGAAATTTGCAGTCGCATAGGAGAAATTGCTCCAGTTGGTACCGAACTGGAAGGCCATGACCAGGCCGGAAACCACACCGAGCGCAAAAACCACGGCGAAAACCTTGGTCCAGAACATGCTGAGCTGTTTCCAGACGGGGTTGCCGGTCTTGAGTAGCAGGCCTTCCAGTACGGCGATGTAGGCCGCCAGACCGATGGTGAACACCGGAAAGATCGCGTGGAAGGACACCACGAAGGCAAATTGGATGCGGGACAACAGCAGCGGATCGAGTTCCATAGTTACCTCTTGCGTGCAGGACGTCAGGAAGGGCCTGCCCCGTCTCCAATATGCGCAATAGTTATATCAATATTATAAATTGTATATACGCATGACGAAAGTGGTGCGTCATGTGCATTTCAACTGCATCAGAATGCCCTTATGAAACGACAAATGCATGGCATGGTGATGAGTTTGGTCGGCCTGTCCATGGGGCTGCTGGCAGGCTGCAGCAATGATCCTGGTCAGCCGGAGGTGGTGGCGCAGCTTGAATGGGACGCCCCCATGGCCGCGGCAGGTGAGGCGACGGTGCAGCTCCTGCCGCAGCGCCCTTCGGCGGGGTTGCCTGTCTTCACCGGGCATGCTCGGGTGCCGGCCGGCGCAACCGAAGTCAGCGTCACGGTGCGCCATGACCCGGACGCAGCGGAGGCACTGGCTTATCGCATGAGTGCGCGCATTGATGCCCCGGGCACGCTGCTGCTGGGGCGGTCTGACGAGACCTTGGTGCTGGATGAAGATGGCGACCGGGTGCGCATCGCGCTGGACCCGCCCTGAGGCGCTTGCATTCCGGGCCCGGCAAAGCGCTATCCTGCGCGTCTAGCCGGGGGTGCCCAACGTCGTTGGGCTGAGAGAGTCCCCTTGTACCTGAACCGGATCATGCCGGCGGAGGGAAGGCGATGCGGGCGTCGTGTGCGCGCTGCATGCGTTCCGCTGTCGGCAGGGAGAGCACACCGCGCATGACCGCACCCGCCACATCCCTCATCGACGACGCCATCCGCCTGCGCGACGAGATCACGCGCCCCTTCCCCGCCAGCCAACGGATCTATGTGGAAGGCAGCCGCGGCCTGCGCGTCCCCATGCGCGAGATCGCCTGTTCTCCGACGCGGACCGAAGAAGGTCTGCAGCCCAATGCGCCGATACGGGTCTACGATACCTCTGGCGCGTACACCGACCCCGACTGCGAGATTGACCTGCGTGTTGGTCTTCCTGCGCTGCGCGCGGACTGGATTGCCGAGCGCGACGACAGCGTCCAGCTCGACGGCCCGAGTTCGCTGTACGGCCGTATCCGGGCGGCGGACAGTGGTACCCAGCAGCTGCGGTTCGAGCATATCCGCGCCCCCCGTCGCGCCCGCGAAGGCGCCAATGTCACGCAGATGCACTACGCGCGGCGCGGCATCATCACGCCGGAGATGGAATTTGTCGCCATCCGCGAGAACGCCTGTCTGCAGGCCATGCGCGCGCAGTACGAGGCGGCTGGCTACTTGCGGCGCATGCATCCGGGTCAGGCCTTCGGTGCGCGTCTGCCCGACGAGGTGACACCCGAATTCGTGCGCGAAGAAATCGCGGCCGGCCGCGCCATCATCCCCAACAATCTCAATCACCCCGAATCCGAGCCGATGATCATCGGCCGCAACTTCCGGGTGAAGGTCAACGCCAATATCGGCAACTCGGCGGTGACCAGCTCCATCGCCGAGGAAGTCGAGAAGATGGCCTGGGCCACGCGCTGGGGTGCCGACACGGTCATGGACCTGTCCACGGGCAAGCACATCCACGAAACGCGCGAATGGATCGTGCGCAACAGCCCGGTGCCGATTGGCACCGTGCCGATCTACCAGGCGCTGGAAAAGGTGGACGGCAAGGCCGAAGCGCTCACCTGGGATATCTTCCGCGACACCCTGATCGAGCAGGCCGAGCAGGGTGTGGACTACTTCACCATCCATGCCGGCGTGCGTCTGCCCTTTATCCCCATGACCGCGGAGCGCACCACCGGCATCGTCTCCCGGGGCGGTTCGATCATGGCCAAGTGGTGCCTGGCGCATCACACCGAGTCCTTCCTCTATACGCGCTTCGAGGAGATCTGCGAAATCATGAAGGCCTATGACGTGGCCTTCTCGCTGGGCGATGGACTCCGGCCCGGCAGCATCGCGGATGCCAACGATGCCGCCCAGTTCGCCGAACTGCGCACGCTGGGTGAACTCACCCGCATCGCCTGGGAGCACGATGTCCAGGTCATGATCGAGGGCCCTGGCCACGTGCCGATGCACATGATCAAGGAGAACATGGAGGAGCAGCTGCAGCACTGCTTCGAGGCGCCCTTCTACACTCTGGGGCCGCTGACCACCGACATCGCCCCGGGCTACGACCACATCACCTCTGCCATCGGCGCGGCCAATATCGGCTGGTACGGCACGGCGATGCTGTGTTACGTCACACCCAAGGAGCACCTTGGCCTGCCCGACCGTGACGATGTCCGCGAAGGCATCGTGACCTACAAGCTGGCGGCGCACGCGGCGGATCTCGCCAAGGGCCATCCGGGGGCGCAGGTGCGCGACAACGCCCTGTCCAAGGCGCGCTTCGAATTCCGTTGGGAGGACCAGTTCAATCTGAGCCTGGACCCGGACAAGGCGCGTGAATTCCACGACCAGACCCTGCCGCAGGAAGGGGCCAAGACGGCTCACTTCTGCTCGATGTGCGGCCCGCATTTCTGCTCGATGCAGATCACCCAGGAGGTCCGCGACTACGCCCGTCAGCAGGGCGTGGAGGCCGAGGCCGCGCTGGCCCATGGCATGGCGGAGAAATCGGAGGAGTTTCTGCAGGAGGGGGCCGAGCTCTATCGCAAGGCCTGACACCCACCACGTATTTTTGGCGCATCGGGCGCACGCGACTATGATTGCGACCGCATTCCCCATTTCGATAAGAGTGATTTATGTCGACGGATTCGCAGCAGCTTCCTGAAATCAAGCTCGATGCCGCGCAGCTGTATCGCGAGGAGCAGTACACCGACCGGCGCGTGGGCTCGCTGAGAAAGCTGATTCCGGTCACCGCGGACGGCAGTGATGATCCCGCGCGCGATGTGGTGTTCGAAGGGCAGGCCAGCCTGATGACGCCTGCTGGTGCCTTGCCGCTGCATTTCGAGATCGATGCCGCCAGCATCGAGGAAGCCCTCGAGAAGTACCCCGAGGTCGCGCAGCAGGCCTTGCAGGAAACCCTGGAAGAAATGCAGCGCCTGCGCCGCGAGCAGCAGGGCAGCGGCATCATCGCGCCCGGTCAGGGGGGCGGCATGGGTGGCATGGGCGGTGCGGGTGGCCCCGGTGGCATGCCGGGCGGCGGCAAGATCCAGTTCTGAAAGTCTGTGATCCCGACGCGGCGCGCGGCGGCCCTGCATTCAATTCGGGGCGCGCATGACCGCTCCCGCAGAGCCACTCGAAGGCGAAAGCAGCTCGCTGTTCCAGCGCACGCTTGGCGTCTTTCGCTATTCGCGAAGGGCGCTGGCCCTGGTGTGGAGCACGGCGCCCGGACTGGCCATCGTCTTGGGCCTGGCCACTATCGTGGCCGGCGTACTGCCCGCGGCGGCCGCCTGGGTGGGGCAGCTCATCGTCGATGCGGTGGTGGCGGCCATCGAGGCGCGCGAGGCTGGCAAGGCGTGGGATTACCGTCCCGCGCTGCAGTGGGTAGCGCTGGAAGGGCTGATCATGATCGGCATCGCGGGTGCCCAGCGCACCATTTCCGCGTGCCAGTCACTGCTGCGCGCGCTGCTCGGGCAGCGCGTCAACGTCATGATCCTCGACAAGGCGGGGACGCTGTCGCTGTCCCAGTTCGAGGATTCCGAGCTGTACGACAAGCTGACGCGGGCGCGGCGTGAGGCCTCGCAGCGTCCGCTGGGGCTGGTCAACAAGACCTTCGGCCTGATTCAGAACGGCATTTCGCTGCTCAGCTTCGCCGCCATCCTGTTTCAGTTTTCGCCGTGGGCGATGCTCATCCTCTTTGTAGGCGCGCTGCCGGTCTTCCTGTCCGAGGCCAAGTTTTCGGGCGATGCCTTCCGGTTGTTCCGCTGGCGGTCGCCGGAGACGCGCATGCAGATGTATCTGGAGACCGTGCTGGCGCGCGAGGACAGCGTCAAGGAGGTCAAGCTTTTCGGTCTGGGGCCGCTGCTGCTCGAGCGCTATCGCGACATCTTCCGGCGGCTCTACCGCGAAGACCGCGCGTTGACGCTGCGCCGCGATGGCTGGGGCTTCCTGCTCGGCATCATCGGCTCGCTGACTTTCTACGGTGCCTATGCCTGGGTGGTGGTGACTGCAGTCGCCGGCCGCATCACCCTCGGCCAGATGACCATGTACGTCATGGTGTTTCGTCAGGGCCAGTCGGCGGTCAGCGCCATGCTGACCGCGATCAGCGGCATGTATGAGGACAACCTCTATCTGTCGAATCTCTACGAGTATCTGGAGCAGCCCACCGCCACCGACGGCGGCTGGCGCAGCGAAGGCGCCGTGCCGGGCGACGGCGTGCGCTTCGAGCAGGTCGGGTTTCAGTACCCCGGCGCGCCCCGGCCGGCGCTGCACGACGTCAGTTTCCATCTGCGTCCTGGCCAGAGCCTGGCCCTGGTCGGCGCCAATGGCTCTGGCAAGACGACGCTGATCAAGCTGCTGACGCGACTGTATGCGCCGAGCAGTGGGCGCATTCTGCTCGATGGTTCGCCGCTGGAAGAATGGTCCATCGACCGGCTGCGTGCGCGCATCGGCGTCATTTTCCAGGACTTCATGCGCTACCAGATGCAGGTCGGCGAGAACGTCGGCGCCGGCGACGTGGCGGCTTTCGAGGATGCGCAGCGCTGGCAACGCGCAGCCCAGCTCGGGCAGGCGGATGCTTTCATCGAGGCACTGCCCGAGGGCTACCAGACCCAGCTTGGGCGCTGGTTCCGCGATGGCCAGGAACTCTCCGGTGGGCAGTGGCAGAAGATCGCCCTGTCGCGCGCCTTCATGCGCGAGGAGGCCGACATCCTGGTGCTGGACGAGCCCACTGCCGCGATGGATGCCCAGGCCGAGGCCGACATCTTCCAGCGTTTTCAGGAATACGCCCGTCAGCGCATGACCATCATCATTTCCCACCGTTTCTCGACCGTGCGCATCGCCGACCACATCCTGGTGATGGACAGCGGGACGGTCATCGAGGCGGGCACGCACGAGGCCTTGATGGCGCGCGACGGTCGCTACGCCCATCTCTTCAAGCTGCAGGCGCGCGGCTATCAGTAAGCTTGCGCGGGTGCCGTCGCCGCAAAGCTGAGGCCGGCCAGACCGCCCGCCAGGCACAGGCCGAAGATGCCGACGAGATCCCGCGCCGCGGCGATGGCCGTTACCGGCAGGGCCCATCCCATAATCGCCAGCAGGGCAAGAATCGAGAGGGTGCCGCCAGCGCCGAACCAGGCGATGCGGTGTCCGCCGGTCCAGGCCACTATCTGCGTGGCAATCAGAAAGGCCACCAGCAGGGCCGCGCCCGACAGCAGCGCGAAGGTCGGCGCGAAATGCAGCATGTCGTGCATCAGGGTGGCCCCCACCTCGCCGAAGGACGGCGGAAAACCAAGGCCGGCAATCTGCGCCAGATTGTGGCCGCTCTGCCAGAGTGTGCCGATGACGGCGCACAGCACCACGCTACCGGCAAAACGCAGCAGCCGCCGCAAGATGATCATGATGGGCTCGTTATCGGGTTCATTTCCGTGCAGGATGCCCCAATGCGCCGCCAGGCGCCTGCTATGGTGACGCCATGGCCACTGATCGCGTTCTCTCCATGACCTGCTTCCGCCTTGTCCTCTGCCTGTTGTGTCTGGCGCCCGCAGCGGCAATGGCGCAGGGCTATCGCCTGGACACCCTTGCCGAGGGCCTGGACCACCCCTGGTCGGTTGCCTTTGTCGACGACGGCCGCATGCTCGTCACCGAAAAGGCCGGGCGGCTTCTTCTGCTGGACGCGCAGGGTCAACGGCTTGCCGAGGTCGAAGGCGTGCCGCCGGTATTCGACAAGAGTCAGGGTGGGCTGTTCGAGGTCCTCCCGGCAGTGGATTTCGCGGACAGCGGCATGCTCTATCTGAGCTATGCCCACGGCGATGCACAGGCCAATGCCACCCGTGTGCTGCGGGCCCGCCTTCAAGGCGAACGGCTGGTGGAGGGGAAGGTGATTTTCACGGCTGAGCCGATGAAGGACACGCCGGTGCACTACGGCGGGCGCATGTGCTGGCATGGCGACGGCACGCTGATACTGGGCCTTGGCGATGGCTTCGATTTCCGCGAGGCCGCGCAGCGGCTGGACAGTCACTTCGGCGCCATCGTGCGCCTGAATGCCGATGGCAGCATTCCACAGGACAATCCCTTCGTCGGGCAGAGCGGGGCCTTGCCCGCCATCTACAGCTACGGCCACCGCAATGTGCAGGGCCTTCTTTGTGATAGCGATGCGGTGTGGGCGCATGAGCATGGTCCGCGCGGCGGCGACGAGCTCAACCGCATCGAGCGCGGCGTCAACTACGGCTGGCCGGTGGCCACCCACGGCATCGACTACAGCGGCGCCCGCATCTCACCCTATACCCAGGTCGAGGGCATGCGCGATCCGGTGGTGCACTGGACGCCATCTATCGGTCCCAGTGCCCTGGCCCGCTACACGGGGGATCGATTCCCCGCCTGGCAGGGTGATTTCTTCGTCGCGACCCTGGTCGAGCCTGGCGTGCGCCGCCTGCAGATGCGCGATGGCGCGGTCGTGGCGCAGCAGCGTCTGTTCGAGGCGCTGGGAACGCGCATCCGTGACATCCGGAGCGGCCCCGACGGGGCGCTCTACGTGCTGACCGACGGCGCTGATGCCGCTCTGATTCGGGTCTTGCCCGCCGACTGACGGCGCCGCACCACTCCGGCGGCGTCGCGTCAGTCTCGCCTCCCCACTTCCCCCCACCGCTCCACCAAGGCCTTCTCAGGCATCCCCTGGGCGCTCTCCCGGTGCTCGGGCGCTGCGCTCTTGTCTGTCGGCAGGGGTGCGGTTCTGATGTCGTTTATAGCAAAACGCCCCAACTATATGTTTTTGCAGGCAATGAGAGGATTGCTATCGAGTGTCCTGCAACTGATTGTTTCACCGTGGATTTTGTCTTGCGTGGTGGGGGAACGTGGAGTAAAGTGGCGGGAAGTGCACGAAGGTGGGGAGCTGCAGTCACGCAAGGGCTTCCGGGGGTTAGAACATGTTCACCGGGGAACACCCGCTCAATGTCGATGACAAAGGACGCCTGGCAGTCCCAGCGCGTTTTCGACAGCAGCTGGCCGATTCCCACGGTCTACAGCTCTACATCACCATCGTCACCCTCGATGACAACCCTCGCCTGGAGATCTATCCGGCGCCCGTATTTCGCGATATCGCCGAACAGATTCAGCAAATGGAGGATCGAGATCTCGCAGAAGCCCTGAAGCTGGGCTTCGTCGGTCGAGCCGTCGAGACGGAAATCGACCGCCAGGGCCGCATCGTTCTGCCGCCGTTGCTGCGCCGGGATGCCGGCATCGGCAACCGCGCCATGCTGGTGGGGCAGATCACGCGCTTCGACGTCTGGGATCAGCCTGCCTACGAGGCAACCCGCGTCGGAGCGGATCAGCTCGCCAACGCGCTCAAGCAGATCCGGCGGTGATCCCCGATGATGCCCGCCTACACCACCACCTCCCGATGCCACCCGGGCGGTTCGCCGACCGCTGATATGTCCGGCCATCGTCCCGTACTGCTGGATGAGGCGCTTGCGGGGCTGGCGGTGCGCGCCGACGGCCGCTATGTGGACGCCACCTTTGGTCGCGGCGGGCACGCCCAGGCGATTCTGGATGTGCTGGGTCCGTCGGGGGCGTTGCAGGGCTTCGACCAGGATCCGGATGCCGTGACGGCTGCGCGGGCCCGCTTCGGCGACGACGCCCGCTTCGGCATCGTGCACCGCCGTTTTGATGGTCTGCGCGATTGGGCCGAGGATCAGGGGTTGATGGGCCGGATCGATGGCGTGCTCATGGATCTGGGCGTGTCCTCACCGCAGCTGGATACGCCGGAGCGCGGCTTCTCCTTTCAGCACGACGGTCCGCTGGATATGCGCATGGACCCCACGCGTGGCGAGGCGGTGTCGGACTGGCTGGCGCAGGCCGACGCCACCACCATCGCCGATGTGCTCTATCACTATGGTGAGGAGCGGGCCAGTCGCCGCATCGCCCGTGCCATCGTCGAGGCGCGGGTGCGCGAGCCGATCGTGACCACGCATCAGCTCGCCCAGATCATCAGCAAGGTGCAGCCGCGGCGCGGTCGCATCCATCCCGCCACGCGCAGCTTCCAGGCCCTGCGCATCTTCATCAACGAGGAAATCGAGGTGTTGAAGGCCGGGCTGGAGCAGGCGGCCGGCGTATTGGCCCCTGGCGGGCGGCTGGTCGTGATCAGCTTTCATTCGCTGGAAGACCGCATCGTCAAGCGCTTCATCCGCGACGATGTTCGCGTCAAGGCCGTGCAGCGGGTGCTGGCGGACGATCGCCACGCCGCCGACAATCCGCGCGCACGGAGCGCCGTGCTGCGCGTGGCGGAGGTATTGCCGTGATGCTATTGCGCACGCTGCTTGCCGCGGCACTGGTGATCTCCGCCGTGGGTGTGGTGTGGAGTACGCATACCCATCGCGCGCTGGTCAGCGAGGTCGAGGTGCTGCGCGCCAAGCAGCACGAGCTGGCTGTCGAGATGGGGCAGTTGCAGCTGGAAGAGGCCTCGCTGGCTCACCCTGGCCGCATCGATCAGGCGGCACGCGCCAGCCTCGGCATGCGTCTGCCCGATAACCGGACCGTCGTGGAGCCGCATCGATGAGCCGCGCCGCGCGCAAGCCGCAGATTCGCGACGTCGGGCGCTGGCGCCGTCACCTGCTCAGCGGCTTCGTCATCGCCGGGGCGGTGGTGGTGGGTCTGCGTGCCTTTGAATTGCAGGTGCTGGACCGTGCCTTCCTCGAGAACGAGAGCGCCAAGCGGGCCATCCGCCACGTCGAGATCCCGGCCAATCGCGGCGCCATTGTCGACCGTAACGGCGAGCCCCTGGCGGTATCGGCGCCGGTGGAGTCGGTGTGGGTGGTGCCGGCCGATTTGCTGGCCGCGCCCGAGCACCTGCAGGCCGTCGCCCGTCTGCTGGATCGCAACAGCGGCGCACTGCGGCGCGAGCTCGAAGCCCGTCGCGATCGCCAGTTCTATTGGCTGGCGCGTCATTTGTCACCAGCCGAGGCGCGCCGAATCACCGCGCTGAACGCGCCCGGTGTGGCTACCTCGCGCGAATATCGGCGCTTCTATCCGGCGGGTGAGATCCCTGCGCATATCGTCGGCATCACCAATATCGATGGCAAGGGGCTGGAGGGGGTCGAGGCCATCGATCAGCAGACCCTCGCCGGCGAGCCCGGCAAGCGACGCGTGATTCGCGCGCGCGATGGCCGCGTGGTCGAGACGGGCATCGAAGTGAAGCCGGCGCGGCCGGGGCAGGATGTGCAGCTCACCATCGACCTGCGCCTGCAATATCTCGCGCATCGCGAGCTCAAGGCGGCCGTGCAGCGCCATGACGCTAAGGGCGGCATGGTGGTGGTGGTTGACGCACGCAGCGGCGATATCCTGGCGATGGCCAGCAGTCCCGGATTCAACCCGAACCGGCGCAACGCCATCGACCGCAGCGCCATGCGCAACCGGGCGATGACCGACGTCTTCGAACCCGGCTCGACGGTGAAGCCGCTGCTGGTGGCGCACGCCCTCGACCGCGGGCTGGTCGATTCCGGGACGCGCTATCAGACCGGGGATGGCTGGATGCAGGTCGGCCGACTGACGGTGCAGGACGTGCACGCCTACGGCGAGGTCGATCTGACACGCATGCTCAAGAAATCGAGCAATGTGGGTGCAGCCAAGCTGGGTCTGGACATGGGCGCCGAGGCCGTGTTTACCGCCTTCGATCGTTTTGGGTTCGGCAAGCCGCTCTACATGCGCTTCCCGGGCACCGCCAGCGGGCGCCTGCCCTTCTGGCGCAGTTGGGATGAGGTGGAGGTTGCCACCGCCTCCTATGGCTACGGTCTGTCGAGCAGCGCGCTCCAGCTCGTACGGGCCTATGCGGCTTTGGCCAACGACGGACAGCTTCCCGGCTTGCGCCTGCGTACCGACGAGGCGCTTGTGCCCCCTGAGCGGGTGATTTCGGCTGATGCCGCGCGCCAGGTGCGCGGCATGCTGCGCACCGTGATTAGCGAGGACGGCACGGCCGCGCGTGCCGCCGTGCCCGGTTTCAGCGTGGCGGGCAAGACCGGCACCATGCGCAAGGTGGGGGCCGGTGGATACTCGGCCGATCGCCACCAGGGCCTCTTCGTCGGCATGCTGCCCGCCGAGAACCCGCGCCTGGTGGGTCTGGTGCTGATCGACGAGCCCCGTGCCGGTGGCTTCTACGGCGGCGTGGTGGCCGCGCCGGTGTTCTCGCGCGTGATGCAGGGCGCCGCCCACTGGCTGCAGCTATCGCCGCGCGCCCCCGTCGTGCCCGGCTTCACGACAGCGGCCACTGCGGAAGAGGAGCCGCGCTCATGACCGGACAAGGTCCCTACCTGGACGACACCCCACGGCTGCCGCAACTGCTCGACGGACTCACCGACGCCGCCGACGTGCCCGATCTGCCGGTGACCGGACTGGCCCTGTCCAGCCAGGCCGTAAGCGCGGGCGACATTTTCCTTGCGGTGCAGGGGACCCGCATGCACGGCCTGGCCTTCGCCGCCGACGCGGTGGAGCGCGGCGCCAGTTGTATCGTCTACCAATCCGGCGCGGGTGCGGTGGCGCCGGATCTGTCGGTGCCGGCTGTGGCCGTCCCCGATCTGTTCCGGCGTATGGGTCTCATTGCATCGCGTTTTCAGGGCGACCCCTCCGCTTCGCTGCGGATCACGGCCATTACCGGCACCGACGGCAAGACCTCGGTTGCCTGGCTGATGGCGGGGGCACTGGCGCATCTGCGGGTATCGGCGCACTACATCGGTACGCTGGGTGCCGGCTGTCCGACAGGGCTGTCCGCCACCCAGCACACCACCCCCGATCCACTGCGTCTGCAGGCTGCCCTCGCCGAGGCGCGCGACGCCGAAGTGCGCGCCGTGGTCATGGAAGTGTCCTCCCACGCCCTCGATCAGGGACGGTTGGCTGGCACGCACGTGGACTGCGCAGTGCTGACCAATCTCGGTCGCGATCACCTCGACTATCACGTCGATGTGGCGGCTTACCATGCCGCCAAGAAGCGCCTGTTCACCGAATGTGCACCCAAGTGCATGGTGCTGAACGCCGACGATCGCGTGGCCCGTGAATGGATCGTGGAAATGCCGCAGGCCTGGACCTACGCCCTGGACCACGAGGCACGCGTGCGCGCCATGGATCCACATTTCACGCAGGAAGGAGTGCGTTTCATGCTGACCTGCGACGGCGAGCAGGCGCAGGTCAAGGCGCCTCTGATGGGCCGCTTCAACGTTTCCAATCTCACGGCAGTGGGTGCCGCCCTGCTGGCGCAGGGTTATGGCCTGAAGCAGGTGGCTGCCGCGCTGTCGCGGGCTGGCGTCGTTCCCGGCCGCATGCAGCCATTGCGCGCCAGTGGAAAGCCCTTGGTCATCGTCGACTATGCCCACACGCCGCAGGCGCTCAGCCAGGCCCTGCTCGCCAGCAAGGCCCATGCCCGCGGCAAGCTGTGGTGCGTCTTTGGCTGCGGCGGCGATCGCGACACCGGCAAGCGCGCGCTGATGGGGCAGACCGCGGCCGCGGTGGCCGACCATATCGTGCTTACCGACGACAACCCACGCAGCGAAGACCCCGAAGCCATCACGGCGACCATCGCTGAAGGCGTGGGCGCGCACGGGCATGTCGAGACCATCAATCGCCGTGCCGACGCCATTGCCCACGCCATCCGCTCGGCCAAGGCGGAAGATATCGTGCTCATCGCCGGCAAGGGGCATGAGACGACGCAGCAGTATGGCGCCGTGGAGTACCCCTTCTCGGATATCGAGCACGCCCGTGCCGCCCTTGGCCTGGAGTCCGCTCCATGATGCGTTCCGCTGCCGCACTGGCCGCTGCCGTGCATGGTCAACTGCACGGCAATGACGTGCGCTTCGAGGCGGTGGTGACCGACTCCCGCGCGGTGGCGCGCGGCGACTGCTTCTTTGCTCTCAGTGGCCCGCGCTTCGATGCCCATCAATTCCTGGATCAGGTGGCCGGCGCCGGCGCTGCATTGGCAGTGGTGGGTCACGCGACGGACGCCGATATCACCCAGGTGGTGGTGGACGACCCGCTGACCGCACTCCAGCGCTTCGCCGCTGCCTGGCGGGCGCAGTTCGCGCTGCCGTTGGTGGGCGTGACCGGTGCCAATGGCAAGACCACGGTGCGTGCACTGTGCGAGACCGTGCTGGCACCCATGGCGCCGGTATTGGCTACCACCGGCAACCTCAACAACCATATTGGCGTTCCGCTGGTGCTCAGCCGCCTGCGCGATGTGCACCGCGTTGCGGTCATTGAAATGGGCGCCAATCACCTGGGCGAGATCGCTGCCCTGACTGCGATGGCCCGGCCCACCGTGGGCGTGGTGACCAATTCCGGCAACGCCCATCTCGATGGCTTCGGCTCGCGCGAGGCCGCGGCACAGGGCGAGGGCGGCGAATTGCTCGAAGGACTGCCCAACGACGGCGTTGCCGTGATCAACGCCGACGATCCCTGCGTGGCACTGATGGAGAAGGCGGCCGGCAGCCGGCGTTGTCTGCGATTCGGCATAGACGCCGCCGACGTCGACGTCGCGGCCGAGGCCATCGTCGCCGAGCCGGTGCAGGCGCCTACCCGGATGCATTTCATGCTGCGCCTGGGCGAGGCCCGCGTACCGGTCCAACTGCCGCTGCCCGGCCGACACAATGTCTCCAACGCGCTGGCCGCGGCGGCGGCGGCCCACGCGCTGGGTATCGCGCCAGCGGCCATTGCCGAGGGGCTCAGCCGCGCGCAGCCCGTGCAGGGGCGTCTGGTCTGGCGCGACGGGGCCGCGGGCTGCCGTGTGCTGGATGACAGCTACAACGCCAATCCGGATTCACTGGCCGCCGGGATCGCGGTGCTCGCGCAGAGCCAGGGCACACGCGTCCTCGTCCTTGGCGACATGGCGGAGCTGGGTGCCACGGCCGCCGAGCATCACGCCGAGGCCGGGCGTCGCGCCCGGGCCGCCGGCATCGAAGGTCTGTACACCGCTGGACCGCTGGCCGCGCAGGCAGCCGCTGTCTTTGGTGAGGCCGCGCAATCCTTTGATGACGCGACCGCTCTCGCAGCCGCCCTTCCGTCACTGGCGTCGCGCGACTGGGTGGTTCTGGTCAAGGGTTCGCGCAGCGCCGGGATGGAACGCGTGGTGCAGGCTCTGTGCCCGCCGCCCGTCGCGAGCAATCACAACAAAGACAACGAACGGGGGGCGTCGCATGCTGTATCACCTCAGTGAGATTCTGCAGGAACTGGAAAGTGGCTTCCGCGTCTTCCAGTACCTCACTTTCCGTTCGCTGCTCGGGGTGCTCACGGCGCTCATCTTCTCCTTCATCGCCGGGCCGTGGATGATCCGCCGCCTGCAGATCAACCAGATCGGCCAGGTGGTGCGTACCGATGGGCCACAGACGCATCTCATCAAGTCCGGCACCCCCACCATGGGGGGAGCGCTCATCATCGTGGCCGTCGTGGTCGGTACGCTGCTGTGGAGCGATCTGACCAATCACTATGTCTGGATCGCCATCTTCGTCACCATTGCCTTCGGCGCCGTGGGCTTTGTCGATGACTACAAGAAGGTGCACTACGGCAAGTCCAAGGGGCTGAGCGCCGGCCAGAAGTACTTCTGGTTGTCGCTGGCCGGATTCACGGCCACCACCGTGATGTATTTCACGGCGCGGTCGCCCGTCGAGACGGGCCTGATCCTGCCTTTCGTCAAGGATGTCGTGATACCGCTGGGTCCGGGTTTCATCCTGTGGGCCTATCTGGTCATCGTCGGCACCTCGAATGCCGTGAACCTCACGGACGGGCTGGATGGCCTCGCCATCATGCCGACGGTGATCATCGCATCGGCGCTGGCCATTTTCGCCTACGCCCACGGCAATGCCTTTATTGCCGACTACCTGGGCATTCCCTTCATTTCGGGTGTGGGCGAGCTGGCCATCTTCTGCACGGCCATTGCAGGGGCCGGATTGGGCTTTCTCTGGTTCAACGCCTATCCGGCCCAGGTCTTCATGGGAGATGTGGGTGCGTTGGCGATGGGCGCTGCCCTGGGGGTGGTGGCCGTGCTGGTGCGCCAGGAGCTGGTGCTCTTCGTCATGGGCGGCATCTTCGTCGCCGAGACGCTGTCGGTCATTCTCCAGGTCGGCTCCTACAAGCTGCGCGGCAAGCGCATCTTCCGCATGGCGCCGCTTCACCACCACTACGAGCTGAAGGGGTGGCCCGAGCCGCGCATCATCGTGCGCTTTTGGATCATCACGCTCGTGCTTGTCCTCATTGGTCTGTCGACGCTGAAGATTCGATGACGCTCGGACACGCCAAGCCTTTGTTGGTGGTGGGCCTCGGGATGACCGGGGCCTCTGTGCTGCGCTTCTGCGCGGCACGCGGGCTGCAGGCCGACGCTACCGACAATCGCGCGCAGCCGCCGGATATCGAGCACCTGCGCGCGCGCTATCCGGAGTGCCGCTTTGCGGTCGGCGCATTCTCAGCACCGCGTGGCGCGGAAGGCTACGACGCCGTGGTGCTGTCGCCCGGGATTTCGCCGCAGACGCCCTTTGTGGCGGAACTGCGCGCGTCCGGCCTGCCCGTCATGGGGGACATCGAGCTCTTCGCCCGCGCCGTCGAGGCGCCGGTGGTGGCCATCACCGGTAGCAATGGCAAGTCCACCACCACCGCGCTGTTGGGCGCGATGGCAGACGCCGCCGGCATCGATGCCGGCGTCGGTGGCAATCTCGGTACGCCGGCGCTGGACCTGCTGGAGTCGCAGCACGATCTCTACATCCTCGAGCTGTCCAGCTTCCAGCTCGAAGTGACCAGCACCCTGGCGGTCGCCGCGGCCACCATGCTCAATCTGTCCGAGGACCATCTCGATCGCCACGGCTCCATGGAAGCCTACGGTGCGGCCAAGGCGCGCATCTATCGGCGCTGCGGCACGGCGGTGGTCAATCGCGCCGACGCCGCCACCCTGCAGGGCAGCGATCAGGCACGGCAACGCCGCTCCTTCGCTCTGGATGCGCCGCCGACGGAGGCCGACTACGGCATCCTGCGGATGGATGGCCGCGACTGGCTGGCCGTGGGCAGCACGCGGCTGGTGCCGACCGATCAGATTGCGCTGCGGGGCCTGCACAATCAGGCCAATGCGCTCGCCGCGTTGGCTCTTGCCGAAGCCGCGAGCATGCCGCGCGCACCGTGCCTGGACGCGCTGGCGACCTTCGACGGTCTGCCGCATCGCTGTCGTCTGGTGCACGCCGCGGGTGGCGTGCAATGGCTGGACGATTCCAAGGCGACCAATGTGGGCGCCGCACTGGCGGCCCTGTCCGGCATGTCGGGCCCGCTGATCTGGATCGGTGGTGGTCAGGCCAAGGGTCAGGACATGGGGCCATTGGCAGACGCACTGGCGCAGCAGGCGCGGATTGCCATTGTCTTCGGACAGGACGCCGACCTGCTGGGTGCGGCGCTGGATGCCGTCGGCGTGGACACGCGCCGGGTGCGTACCCTCGCCGAGGCGGTGGCAGAAGCCGCGGAGGGGTCACGGGATGGCGATACCGTTCTGCTGTCTCCGGCCTGCGCGAGCCTCGATCAGTTCCCGGACTATCGCGCGCGTGGCGACGCCTTCGCGCGCCTCGCCAAGGAGTCGGCGGCATGATCCGCGATCAGCTCGCCCACTTTGCCGTGCGCGCCCCCATGCCGGACCGCTGGCTGGCGGGTCTGGCTGTGACCTTGCTGCTGCTCGGGCTGGTCATGGTGGCGTCGAGCTCGGTCGCCGTCGCCGAGCAGAGCAGCGGTGGCGCATTGACACTGTTCTGGAAGCAGGTGGTCTACGCCGCGCTCGGCGTCTTCGTGGCGGCCACCCTGATGCAGATTCCGCTGGCGGCCTTCGCCCAGAACGGCATGCTGCTGCTGGGCGTGGCTTTTGTGCTGTTGCTCTTGGTGCTAGTGCCCGGCATCGGAGTGGAGATCAACAGCGCGCGCCGCTGGATCGACCTGGGTCCGGTCAATCTGCAGGCCTCCGAGCCCGCGCGCCTGGCCATCGTGCTCTACCTCGCCGGATTCATTGTCCGCCGTCAGCTGGAGGTGCAGCACCAGTTCCGGGGGCTGCTCAAGCCCTTGCTGGTGATCACACTGGCATGCGCCCTGCTGTTGCTGCAGCCGGACTTTGGCGCCGCGGTCATCCTCGCCGGCATCAGCTTTCTGATGCTCTTCCTTGGGGGCGTCAAGCTGCGTTATCTGGTGGCACCGATGCTGCTCACGGTAGGCGCTTTCGCCGTGCTCGCCATCACCCAGCCATACCGCCTGCGCCGTCTGCTCGGCTTCTCTGATCCCTGGCAGCACGTCGAGTCGGCTGGATGGCAGTTGTCGCAGTCCTTGATCGCCATCGGCCGGGGTGGCTGGTTCGGGGAAGGGCTGGGCAACAGTCTGCAGAAGATGCTGTATCTCCCAGAGCAGCACACCGATTTCATCTTCGCCGTCTATGCCGAGGAATTCGGCCTGTTCGGCGTACTGGTAATGCTCGCGCTCTACATCGCGCTGTGGTGGCGCGGCGTGGCCATCGCGGCCGAGGCCGAAGCACGTGGTGCGCGCTTTGCCGCCTATCTGGGCTATGCGCTCAGCTACTGGCTGGCCTTCCAGGTGCTGGTGAACATGGCCGTCAACATGGGGCTGCTGCCCACCAAGGGGCTCACCCTGCCGTTGATGAGCTACGGCGGTTCGAGTCTGCTCACCGTGTGCGCCATGGTCGGCCTGCTGCTGCGCATCGATGTGGAGAATCGTGCCGCCGCGCCAGCCAGCGCCGATGGAGACAGTCGTCGCCGCGTCTCCCGCCAGGGGGTGACGGCATGAAGGTGCTGATCATGGCGGGCGGCACCGGCGGCCATGTCTTCCCGGCACTGGCTGTGGCCGAGCTGCTGCGCGCCGAGCGACACGAGGTGGAGTGGATGGGCACTGCCGCGGGTCTGGAAGCGCGGGTCGTTCCGCAACACGGCATCCCGCTGCGTACCATCGATGTTCGCGGCCTGCGCGGCACCGGCTGGCGGAGACTCGTCGTGGCGCCTTTCGCTGTGCTGCGCGCGATTCTGCAGGCCCTCACCATCGTGCGCCGCATGCAGCCCGCCGTGGTCCTGGGCATGGGCGGTTTTGCCGCCGGGCCGGGTGGCATCGCCGCCTGGCTGCTGCGTCGTCCCCTGGTGATTCACGAACAGAATGCCGCGGCCGGCATGACCAACCGGCTGCTCGCGCGCTTCGCGCGCCGCGTCCTGCAGGCCTTTCCGAATGCCTTGCCCGGAGCCACTTCCGTGGGCAATCCCGTGCGTGCGGCTTTCACGGCGCTGCCTTTCCCGGAACAGCGCTTCGCCGACCGGGATGGCCCGCTGCGCCTGCTCGTGGTGGGGGGCTCGCAGGGTGCGCGTGCGCTCAACGAGCGGGTGCCGCAGGCGCTGGCGCTGGGCGCACCGGGCCACTTCGAGGTATGGCATCAGGGCGGACGCACGGTGGAGGTGGCGCAGCAGGCCTATACCGAAGCCGGATTGGCCGCGCGCGTCGATGCCTTCATCGATGACATGGCCGCGGCATACGCCTGGGCCGACGTGGTGGTGTGCCGCGCCGGCGCCATGACCGTGGCCGAACTGGCTGCAGCGGGCGTAGGCGCCATCCTGGTGCCTTTTCCAGCGGCGGTCGACGATCATCAGACACGCAACGGTCAGCATCTGGTGGACCGCAACGCCGCCGTCCTGATTCAGGAGGCGGTGCTGACGCCGCAGCGCCTGGCTGAAACGCTGCAGGACATCGGTAACCGAGACCGCCTGCTGCAGATGGCGCAAGCCGCGCGTGCAGCCGCGATGCCTGACAGCGGGCAGCGCATTGCATCGGCATGTCTGGAGGTGGCGCGGCCATGAATCCGCACGACCCCCAGAGCACCGATATGCGTAGCCGTCCCATGCGCCGCGTGCGCCGCGTGCACTTCGTCGGGATTGGCGGCAGTGGCATGGCCGGCATCGCCGAGGTGCTGTGCAATCTTGGCTATACGGTCAGCGGCAGCGATACCCGCGCCTCCGCCGTGACCGAGCGACTGGCTGCGTTGGGCGCCACCGTGTACCCGGCGCACCGCGCCGAGAATGTGGCCGAGGTCGACGCAGTGGTGGTGTCGACCGCCATTGATCCGACCAATCCCGAAGTGGCGGCGGCGCGGGCGGCGCGTACGCCCGTGGTGCGGCGCGCCGAAATGCTGGCCGAGCTCATGCGCTTCCGCTACGGCATCGCTATCGCGGGCACCCACGGCAAGACCACCACAACCAGTCTGGTGGCAGCGCTGCTGGCCGAAGGCGGACTCGATCCCACTTTCGTGGTCGGGGGCCGCGTCAAGTCCGCCGGGGCCAATGCGCGCCTGGGCGCCGGCGAGTATCTGGTGGCCGAAGCCGACGAGAGCGATGCCTCCTTCCTGCATCTGAATCCGCTGATCGCCACCCTGACCAACATCGACGCCGATCACCTGGAAACCTACGGCGGCGACTTCGAGCGCCTGCGCGCGACCTATGTGGAATTTCTCCAACGCCTGCCCTTCTACGGCCTGGCGGTGATCTGCGCCGATGACGCGCACAACCAGCAGCTGATTCCGCAGATTGGTCGCCCGATCACGACCTATGCCCTCGAAGTCGAGGCCGACTATCGCGCCACCCAGCTTGAGCCCGGGCAGGGTGGCACCCGCTTCACGGTGCAGCCCCCCGATGGCGACGGGCAGCGGCTGTTCCTGGCCATGCCGGGTCGCCATAACGTCTCCAATGCCCTGTGTGCCATTGCGGTGGCGCGGGAGCTCCAGGTGTCCTGGGAGGCGATTGGCCGCGCGCTGAGCGGTTTCCAGGGCATCGGTCGCCGACTGGAGCCCTGTGGCGACCTGCGTTGTGGTACTGCCTCGGTGGCGCTGGTGGACGACTACGGACACCACCCGCGCGAACTGGAGGCAACCTTCGAGGCCGTCCGCGCCGCCTGGCCGGCGCGCCGTCTGGTCGTTGCCTTCCAGCCGCACCGCTACACCCGGACGCGCGACTGCTTCGACGACTTTGCCGCCGTGCTTTCGACCGCTGACGCGGTCATTCTCAGCGAGGTCTACGCCGCCGGGGAAACGCCCATTGCCGGTGCGCGTTCGCACGACCTGGCCACCGCGCTCCGGGCGCGCGGCAAGGTCGTGCCGGTGGTGGTGCGCAACCCTGACGAGGTTCTGGAGGTGCTGCCGGATGTGGTGCGCGACGGTGATGTCGTGCTCACCCTGGGCGCCGGCGACATCGGTCTGCTGCCCGCCAAGCTGCGCGCGGCCTTTGCCCCGGGGGCATCCTCGTGATCGCCTGTGCTGACCGCAGCGCCTTGCAGGGGCGTCTTGAACATCACGTGCCTCTGGCGCGTTACACCTCCTGGCGTGTGGGTGGTCCTGCTGACCGTTTGTATCTCCCTGCCGACCGCACCGATCTGCTCGCCTTCATTGCTGAGCTTCCGGCGGAGGAGCCGCTGCACTGGATCGGCCTTGGCAGCAATCTCCTGGTCCGCGACGGCGGGCTGCGTGGCACCGTGATCGTGCTGCATGGCGCCCTCAACCGTCTCCATCTGGAGACGGCGGACGGCCACCCGCTGGCGAGTGATGTTGCCTTGCCGGCCGGGGCACGGGTCTATGCCGAAGCCGGTGTCCATTGCGCGCGCCTTGCCAAGTTCGCCGAGCGCGCCGCACTGGCGGGGCTTGGCTTCATGGCCGGTATTCCCGGGACCGTAGGCGGTGCCTTGGCCATGAATGCTGGCGCATGGGGCGGTGAAACCTGGCCGGCCGTGGCCGCGGTCGAGATCGTGCAGCGCGGTGGCACGACGCGCTGGCTGTCGCCGGAGACGGTGCACTTCGCCTACCGCGAGGTGCGTCTGCCGGAAGACGCCATCGGCCTGATTGCCGCGCGCTTCACGGTGCAGGCCGACGAGGATGGCAGCCATGCTGCGGCGGTACGCTCGCAGTTGGCGCGGCGCAAAGCCACCCAGCCGGTCGGCCGACCCAGCGCCGGCTCCACCTTCCGCAACCCGGAAGGCGATTTCGCCGCCCGACTGATCGAGGCTGCGGGCCTCAAGGGCTATCGCGTGGGCGGCGCTGAAGTCAGCGAGCAGCACGCCAATTTCATTCTGACCAGCGAGGGCGCGCGCGCCAGCGATGTCGAGCGCCTGATCGCCCATATCCAGCACACCGTGCGCGAACGCACCGGCGTCGTACTGCAACCCGAGGTGCGCGTGGTGGGTGATGAATCTTTGGAGGGAAGCGCATGATGCCGTCCGCGCGCATTCATCAGCCTCGTGCCTTCGGCAAGGTCGCCGTGCTGTGCGGTGGCTGGTCGCCGGAACGCGAGATCAGTCTGCAGTCCGGCAGCAATGTCTATGCTGCCCTCGAGCGTCAGGGCGTGGACGCCACCCTGCTTGATGTCGACCGCACCATGCTGCTCGGACCCGCACTCGACGGCTTCGACCGGGTGCTCAATCTGGTGCACGGCCGGGGTGGGGAGGATGGTCAGCTGCAGGCAGTGCTGGATTTGCGCGGCCTGCCCTATCCGGGCGCGGGGGTGGCGGCCTCGGCACTGGCCATGGACAAGTTGCGCAGCAAGCGGGTCTGGCGCGATGCCGGCCTGCCGACGCCTGCCTTTGCCGCGCCCGGTGATCTGGCGGCGGCCCACGCTGCCGCCGAGCACATCGGCTATCCGCTGTTCATCAAGCCAGTGGCGGATGGGTCGTCAGTCGGCATCCACAAGGTCCGCAGCGGCGAACAGCTCGAAGCGGCCTTCCTCGATGCCGCCCAATACGGCGACGTGCTGATGGAAGCCTTTGCCGAAGGGCGCGAGTTCACCTGCGCGGTGCTTGATGGCACGCCTCTGCCGCTGATCTGCATCGAGCCGGCGGGGGAGTTCTACGACTACCACGCCAAGTATCTGTCCGATGAAACGCGCTACCTGTGCCCGGCGCCGGTGGACGAGGCCCTGCGCGATCGCCTGCAGGCCATGGCGTTGGAGGCCTTCGCGGCCATCGGCGTGCGCCAGTGGGGGCGCGTCGACTTCATGCTGGACGCCAACGGCGCGCCCCAGCTGCTGGAGATCAACACCCTGCCGGGAATGACCACGCACTCGCTGGTGCCCATGGCCGCGCAGGCCGTGGGCATCGATTTTGACGCCCTGTGCTGGCGGTTATTGGAATGCACGATGGAGGCTGCGTAATGCCTACGATGAATTGCCTATGGCGGGGCCGCCTGCTGTCGGTACTGGCCGGCATGATGCTGGCCGGTGGCGCGGCGGCAACGACCCACGCGCTGGTGGAACGCGACACCGGTCTGCGTCAGGTCGTCCTGGCGCACAGTCCGGTGCGGGTGGCACCGGAAACGGTGCGCGCCGTGGTCGCGCCCTTTGCGGACGCCGAGTTCGCGCGCCTGGATCTGGCGGCTATGCGTCAATCGCTGGAGGCGCTGCCCTGGGTGGCGCGCGCTCAGGTGCGACGCGACTGGCCGGATCGGCTGGTGATCACCCTGCACGAGCACGAGCCGATCGCGGCACTGGCCGAGGGCCGTTTCCTGATGCGGGACGGTACGGTGGCGGCCATCGAGGACTTTGCCGGCAAAGGACTGCCACAGCTCGCCGTGGATGCGGCCCACGCCCGCACCGCCTACCAGGCCTATCGGGATCTCGAGGCTGCCCTGCACGGCAGTGCCCTGCAGCCGGTACTGCTCGAGCGTTCGACCCGTGGCAGCTGGACCTTGGTGGATCGCGACGGCGTGGCCTTCCGGCTGGGCAAGGGCAATCCGGCACAACAGGCGGAGCGCCTCAGAAAGGCGGTGATGCCCGCATTGGCGGGACGTATGCAGCGCGTGGCCTATGTCGATCTGCGCTACGGAAATGGATTTGCAGTGGGCTGGGATGAGACCGGCCCGGAGAGCGATTAATGGCGAAGAAGGGCAACAGCAATCTCCTGGTCGGTATCGATATCGGGACCTCCAAGGTCGCGGTCATCGTCGGCGAGGTCCAGGACGATGGCTCGATGGAGATCGTCGGTCACGGCGAGGCACCGTCCAAGGGCCTGTCGCGGGGGGTGGTGGTCGACATCGAAGCCACCACCAATGCGATTCGGCGCGCCGTAGAGGAGGCCGAACTGATGGCCGGCTGTCGCGTGCAGACGGTCTATGCCGGCATTTCGGGCAGCCATGTGCGTGCGGTGAACTCGCAAGGCATCGTCGCGGTGCGCAATCGCGAGGTCACCGAAACCGACAAGGAGCGCGTCATCGACGCCGCCCGCGCCATCGTGATCCCCGCCGATCAGCGCGTCCTGCATGTGGTGCCGCAGGAATGGTCGGTGGACGGTCAGGAGGGCATCCGTGAACCGGCCGGCATGGCCGGTGTCCGTCTGGAAGCGAAGGTGCACATCGTTTCCGTGGGCACCTCAGCGGCGCAGAACATCTACAAGTGCATTGAAGGCTGCGGGCTGGAAATCGACCGCCTGATTCTGGAGCCCTTGGCGTCCAGCTATGCGGTGCTGCAGCCCGACGAGCGCGATCTTGGGGTCTGCCTGGTGGATATCGGTCATGGCACGGCCGACATCGCGATCTTCAAGGACGGCTCCATCCGGCATGTGGCGGTCGTGCCGCTGGCGGGTGAATACGTCACGCGCGACATCGCCGCCATGTTTCGCACACCCAGCAAGTCGGCGGAGGCCATCAAGCGCGAATTCGGCTGTGCCTGGCCGCAGATGCTGGAGCCGGGGGAATCCATTGAAGTGCCTTCGACCGGGGACCACCCGGCGCGGCAGATCTCGCGTCAGGAAATGGCCGAGGTCATCAAGGCCCGCTACGAAGAACTCTTCCGCGAATTCATCGCGCGCGAACTGCATCGCAGCGGCTTCTACGACCTCATCGCCAGCGGCATCGTGCTCACCGGCGGCAGCTCGCGCCTTCCCGGCGTGATCGAACTCGCCGAAGACGTCTTTCAGGTTCCGGTCCGCCTTGGCCTGCCGCAGGAGCAGATCAAGGGCATCACCGATGTCACCCGGAATCCCGCATACGCCACAGCAGTCGGCCTGCTGCTGTTCGGGCGTGATCAGCGACCCCATGAGCGGGTCGATTTCGATCAGGCCGGCATGAAGCAGTTGTGGCAGCGAGTCCGCAACTGGTTTCAGGGCAATTTTTAATCATCACGACTCGCCACCGCGGGCAATCAGGAGGTATCACCATGAGCGAAGTATTCGAAATCCACGACGGGCAATCCCCGGAACGCGCAGTCATCCGTGTCGTCGGCGTGGGAGGCGGTGGCTGCAATACCGTCAACCAGATGGTCGAGGCCGGCATCGAAGGGGTGGAGTTCATCTGCTCCAATACGGATCGTCAGCACCTTGACCGCAGCAAGGCGGCCAACATCCTGCAGATCGGTGCCGCTGTGACGCGTGGCCTGGGTGCCGGCAGCGACCCCGAAAAAGGCCGGGCCGCCGCGGAGGAGGATCGCGACCGCATCCGCGACGTGCTGGAAGGCACCGACATGCTCTTTCTCACGGCGGGCATGGGCGGTGGCACCGGCACGGGTGCGGCCCCCGTCATTGCCGAGATTGCACGCGAACTCGACATCCTCACGGTGGCCGTGGTCACCAAGCCTTTCATGTTTGAAGGCAAGAAGCGCAACAGCGCGGCGACCGCCGGCATCAGCGAGCTGCATCGTCACGTCGACTCGCTCATTCTCATCCCCAACGAGCAGCTGCAGCGCGTGCTGGGCGATGACGCCACCATGGAGGAATGCTTCCGCAAGGCCAATGATGTCCTGCAGAACGCCGTGCAGGGCATTTCCGACCTGATCACCCGTCCGGGCCAGGTCAATGTGGACTTTGCTGACGTCTCGACCGTGATGCGCAGCCGTGGCAAGGCGATGATGGGTCTGGGTCGTTCCTCCGGCGATGATCGCGCCCTTAATGCGGTGGAGGAAGCGCTCACCAGCCCGCTGCTGGATGACATCGAGCTGACCAACGCCCAGGGCATCCTGGTCAACGTCGCCTGCGACCATTCGCTGAAGATGGGCGAAATCAATCGCATCATGGGCCGCGTGTTGGAGATCGCCAGTGACGACGTCGATCTCAAGTTCGGCACATCGCTGGACGAATCCCTCGACGGCGAGCTGCGCGTGACCGTGGTGGCCACCGGACTTGGCGGGAGCCATCAGCAGGCCGAGCACAGCGCGAATGTGACGCCCATCAACCGTCAGCACAGCCCGCAGCAGCCCGCGGCAGACGTCAACGGCCATCCCCGTCACAGCTCGGTGGAAGTGCCGGCCGTGATGCGCGAATCGGGGAGTCGCGTGGCGGTGGGGCAGGACTTCCACAGCAACTCGATTCCTGATGAGGAAGTGCTCAATATCCCGGCCTTCCTGCGCAATCAGGCAGACTGAGCGCACAAGGCCGCGATCCGGAGCGGCCCCGACACGGGGCCGCTGGCGGGGGCGTTCCTTGGTGTGGCCAGCGGCTTCATCGTGGATACAGCTTCACGGTGCTGTCATAATGGTCGGCTAACAGACGCAACGGCTCTGCCGGTGCGCGTTCCGCGCGAGATAATGAATATGGTCCAGCAACGCACCCTGAAAAACCCGATTCGCGCCTCTGGCGTCGGGCTGCACAGCGGTCGCAAGGTCTTCCTGTCCATGCAGCCGGCGGAGCCCGATACGGGCATCGTCTTTCGCCGCATTGATCTGCCCGGCGCGCCGGAGATTCCGGCACAGGCCCACCTGGTGACGGACACCCAGCTGTGTACCTGCCTGACCAACGAAGCGGGTCAAAAGGTCCAGACCATCGAGCATTTGCTGTCGGCGCTGTCTGGAATGGGCATCGACAACGCCATCATCGAGCTGTCGGCGCCGGAAGTGCCGATCATGGACGGTAGCGCGGGGCCCTTTGTCTTCCTGCTGCAGTCCGCGGGGGTGGTGGAGCAGGCCGCACCCAAGCAGTTCCTGCGGGTCAAGCGGCCCGTGCAGGTGCAGGAGGGCGACAAGCTGGCGCGGCTCGAGCCCGCCAATGGCTTCCGGCTGTCCTTCGGCATCGAGTTCGACCACCCGGTGGTGAGCGGTACGCGCCAGCATGTGTCGGTCGACTTTTCCAGTACGGCCTTCGTGCGCGAGGTCGCCCGCGCACGCACCTTCGGCTTCATGCAGGATGTGGAGTTCATGCGCGCGCGCAATTTGGCGCTGGGCGGCAGCCTGGAGAATGCGGTGGTGCTCGACGAATTCCGCGTGCTCAACCGGGATGGCCTGCGCTACGACGATGAATTCGTCCGCCACAAGATCCTCGACGCCGTCGGTGATCTCTATCTGGTTGGGCACAGCATCCTTGGCGCCTACTCGGCCTTCAAATCAGGGCACGACCTCAACAACAAGCTGGCGCGCAAGCTGCTGGAATGCGAAGACGCCTGGGAGCTGGTGACCGTGGACGATGCCGCCGAAGCGCCGGTGCAGTTTGGTCCGGCGCTGCCTGCCACTGCCTAGAGCCTCGCTACCCGCTGGTCAGCTCATCGCGGGCGTGTGTAAGATTACTCCCTCGTACCTTGTCGCTTTTGTGGCACACCCCTACACTGGCTGAAAAAGAAGTGTAATCACAGGGGCTTTCGTGCATTCAAAGGACTTACGTCAGCGTGCCTGGCGTGATGGTCGAGTTTTTACAATCAATCGATCGCAGGGCGCTCCCGCCTGGCGGAGTCGCTCCGCAATGCGCCCGGCATCCTGCTTCGCGCGCAGCGCTGCGCCCGCATTCTCTGCAAACAGCACCACTGCCCCGTCGCGCACATTCGCCACCCGTATCTGTCCGCTCCAGGGTGTGCCCATGCTCTGGATTGCCTCACTGAGCTGCTGCAGTCGCGCTGCACGGGCCAGCAAGCGCCCGGCCGTGCCGGTGCGCGAGGCAAGCACGTCGCCGAGCTGGCTGCCTTCGCTACCCGAGGCCGAAGTCCGCCCGTCTCTGGAATTGGATGTCTGTGAATAAGCCATGCAGGTAATCATCGTAGACCATCGCCGGGGTTGGACGCGTCGCTTCGATGCGACTGGCCGGCGCGCGCGTGCCATTGCCGTGGCCAGCGGCCTCGCGCTGTCTGTCCTCTTTGCCGCCGTGCTGGTTGCGGGTTGGCAGCTGCACAGCTGGCTGGCGCCCAAGCGCGTCGAGGTGGTCGATGTCTGGGGGCCGGACGTCGCCGACCAGCGCGCGGCCATCGATGCGCTGCGTGAGCGCCTGCACGATGAATCGGCCGCCTTTGCTCGCCGAATTGCCACGCTGCAGGCGCATGTCACCCGGCTGGATGCTGCCGGCGAGCGTATGGCGCGACTGGCAGAGCTTGATGATGGGGAGTTCAATTTCGAGAATGCGCCGGCACTCGGCGGTCCCATGGACGAAGCAGGGGGCGTGACGCCGGAGCTCAGTGAACTCACCGCTGAACTCGATGCACTGGAAGCCAAGATCCGCAGCCGTTCGCGTCAGCTAAGCGTGCTGGAGGAGATGTTGGTGGCGTCGCGGGTCCGCCAGGAATCCCGGCCTGAGGGGCGGCCCGTGACTGCGGGCTATATCTCCTCGCAATTCGGCCGCCGCATCGATCCCTTCACGGGGCGCGCGGCTAGCCACTATGGCATCGATTTCGCGGCCGTGACGGGCAGCGAGGTGGCCGCGGTGGGTTCCGGGATCGTCGAATACTCCGGGCCGCGCAGCGGCTACGGCAAGATGATCGAGATCAACCACGGCAATGGGTACAGCACCCGCTACGGCCACAATAGCAAGCTGCTGGTGCGCGTCGGCGAGCGCGTGACACGGGGGCAGGCCATTGCCGAGGTTGGTGCCTCCGGCCGCGCCACTGGCCCTCACCTGCACTTCGAGGTGCACTACAACGGCAAGCCGGTCAATCCCGCGCGCTTCATCAGCGCAGCGCGCTAGACGGCGCCGCGCGCGCTTTGCCATGGGCCCGGCTCGGGGAAGCGAGTCGTGTCCATTGTCCGCAGCCGGCATAATGGGCAACCAGCAGAAGCGCACCCGCCATGCGGGCGCGTCGAGCATTGACCCAACTCCATGAGTTCTGATGTTGAATAACATGATGGCCCGGCTGTTCGGCAGCCGGAATCAGCGCGTCGTATCGCGTCTGCGCGGACTGGTGACGCAGGTCGGCAAGCTCGAAGAGAGCATGCAGGCATTGTCGGACGACGCGCTTGCGGCCAAGACCGCGGAATTCCGCCAGCGGCTCGCCGACGGCGCCTCCCTTGAGAGCCTGCGCGGCGAAGCTTTCGCGGTCGTGCGTGAGGCCGGTCGGCGCTGGCTGGGCATGCGTCATTTCGATGTGCAGCTGATTGGTGCCGCGGTGCTTGACGAGGGCAAGATCGCGGAAATGAAGACCGGCGAAGGCAAGACGCTGGTCGCCACGCTGGCGGTCTATCTCAATGCGCTCGCCGGCAAGGGTGTGCACGTCGTGACCGTCAACGAATACCTCGCGCGCCGTGACGCCGATTGGATGGGGCGCATCTATCGCAATCTCGGCATGACCGTGGGCGTGGTCGTGCCGCAACAGGACCGCGAGGAGAAGCGCGCGGCCTATCAGGCCGACATCACCTACTGCACCAACAACGAGTTGGGCTTCGACTACCTGCGCGACAACATGGCCTTCCGGGTGGAGGACAAGATGCAGCGCGGGCATGCCTTCGCCATCATCGACGAGGTCGACTCCATCCTCATCGACGAGGCGCGTACGCCGCTCATCATCAGCGGCCCCACCGACGACAAGCCCGAACTCTACAAGCGCGTCAACGAGATCGCGCCGCGCCTCAAGAAGCAGGAAGAGGAGGACGGTCCGGGTGACTTCTCGGTCGAGGAAAAGAACAAGCAGATCTTTCTCACCGAAGAAGGGCACGACCACGTCGAGCAGCTGATGCGCGAAGCCGGTCTGCTCGGCGAGGGCGACAGCCTGTATGACGCTCAGCACATCGTGCTGATGCACCATCTGAACGCCGCGCTGCGCGCGCATCACCTGTACCGGCGCGACGATCAGTACATCGTGCGCAACAACGAAGTCATCATCATCGATGAATTCACCGGCCGCATGATGGTCGGGCGGCGCTGGTCGGATGGTCTGCACCAGGCGGTGGAAGCCAAGGAAGGCGTCCCGATCCAGCAGGAAAACCAGACGCTGGCCTCGATCACCTTCCAGAACTACTTCCGGCTGTACGAGAAGCTGGCCGGCATGACCGGCACTGCCGATACCGAAGCCTTCGAGTTCCAGAACATCTACGGTCTGGAGGTTGTGGTCATCCCCACCCACCGGCCGATGATCCGCGATGATCGCGGCGATCTGGTCTACATCACCGCGCAGGAGAAATTCAACGCGGTCGCGCAGGAGGTCATCGAGGCCCATCAGAAGGGGCAGCCGGTGCTTCTGGGTACGGCCAGCATCGAAACTTCCGAGCTGCTGTCGAAGCTGCTCACCCAGGCCTCGGTGCCGCACGAGGTGCTCAACGCCAAGCAGCACGAGCGCGAGGCCGACATCATCGCGCAGGCCGGGCGGCCGGGCGCGGTCACCATCGCTACCAACATGGCGGGCCGCGGAACCGACATCGTGCTCGGCGGCTCGCTCGATGCCGAACTCGCACAACTCGCCGAGGAAGACGCCGAGGCACGCGCTGCGGCTGAGCGCGCCTGGCGGGAGCGCCACGATCAGGTGGTGGAGAATGGCGGCCTGTTGGTGGTGGGTTCGGAACGACACGAATCGCGCCGCATCGACAATCAGCTGCGCGGCCGCTCCGGCCGTCAGGGTGACCCGGGCGCCACCCGCTTCTACCTGTCGCTGGATGACAGCCTGATGCGCATCTTCACGCCGCCGCGCATGCGCGCCATGCTGCAGAACATGGGCATGGAGGAAGGCGAGGCCATCGAACACCGCTGGGTGACGCGCGCCATCGAGACCGCGCAGCGCAAGGTGGAGTCGCACAACTACGACATCCGCAAGCACCTGCTCGATTACGACAACGTCGCCAATGACCAGCGCAAGGTCATCTACGAGTTGCGCGACAACCTCATCACGGCGGATCAGGTCAGCGAACTGATCGAGAACATCCGCGGCGAGGTGGTCGACAGCGTGATCGACGCCTACATCCCGCCGCAGAGCGTGGAAAATCTGTGGCAGGTCGAAGGGCTGGAAGACGCCCTGCGCGCCGATTTCGAGCTGGATCTGCCCATTCGCAAGTGGCTCGACGAGGAAAAAGAACTCAACGAAGCCGGCTTGCGCGAGCGCGTCTACGAGCGCCTGGTGGCTGCCTACGACGCCAAGCGCGAGCAGGTGGGGGCCGGCGTTCTGCAGCACTTCGAAAAGGCAGTCGCCCTCAACGTACTCGACCGCCTGTGGCGCGAGCATCTGGCGTCGATGGACTACCTGCGACAGGGCATCCATCTCCGTGGTTATGCGCAGAAGGACCCCAAACAGGAATACAAGAAGGAAGCCTTCGCCATGTTCAGCGACATGATCGCGCGCTTCAAGCACGAGGTCATCAGTGTGCTGGCGCGGGTCCAGGTCAAGAGCGAAGAGGATGTGGCGGCGGTCGAATCGCAGCGCCGTGCGCCGGAGAACCTCGACTTCCAGCATGCCGAGGCGGAGCAGGTTCCGACCGGAACGGCGCTGCCTGCTGGCGGCGCTCAGCCGGGAGCGGCGCCCGCGGCTGCGCCGGAGCAGAGTGCGGGGCGCCGCATTCCGCTCGGCGCAGGAGCGCCAGCGCCTGCAGAGAAGCCGGAGACGGTACGCCGTGACATGGCCAAGGTCGGGCGCAACGAGCCGTGCCCCTGCGGCTCGGGCAAGAAGTACAAGCACTGTCACGGGCGTATCGAATAGACGTGCGCCATGGCCGTTGATCTACACGAGCCGGAAAATCTGCCGCCTGTTCCCGGCGTGCGCCTGGGCGTCGGACGCGCCGGCATTCGACGTAGCGACCGCGACGACCTGCTGCTGATCGCGCTGGATGCCGGCACGACCGTGGCCGGCCTGTTCACACGCAATGCCTTCTGCGCCGCCCCCGTGACTCTGTGCCGACAGCGGCTGGCGGAACGCACCGCTGTGCGTGGATTGCTGGTCAACAGCGGCAATGCCAATGCGGGGACCGGCCGCGGCGGTATGGAAGCGGCGCGCCAGTGCGTGACTGCGGCCGAAACCCAGCTGGGTGGGATGGTGCTGCCCTTCTCGACGGGCGTCATCGGCGAGCCATTGCCGGTCGATCGCATCTGCAGCGCCATTCCGCGCGCCGCGGTGCAGCTGCGCAGCGACGCATGGCTGGATGCGGCGCGCGCCATCATGACCACTGACACCGTAGCCAAGGGCTGCAGTCAGCGGCTCCCGCTCGAGGACGGCCGCGAGATCACCATTACCGGTATCGCCAAGGGCGCCGGCATGATCTGCCCGGACATGGCCACGATGCTGGCTTTCATCGCCACCGATGCGCCCATCTCGCGCCGCGACCTCCAGAAGGCGCTGGAGACGGTCGCCGCCGACAGTTTCAATGCCATCACCATTGACGGCGACACCTCCACCAACGACAGCCTGATCCTCGCAGCGACCGGTGCAGCCGGTGGCACGGCGCTGGGCGAAGGCCAGGCGGCCTACACGCAGTTCGTGGAGGCGCTGCAGGCCGTATGCGATCAGCTCGCGCAGGCCATTGTGCGTGACGGCGAGGGGGCCACCCGTTTCATCACCATTGCAGTGGAGGGGGCCTGCAGTCGCGACGAGGCGCGCGCGGTGGGCTACACGCTGGCGCATTCGCCTTTGTTCAAGACGGCGGCCTTTGCCGGCGACCCCAACTGGGGGCGCATCCTGGCGGCAGTGGGACGTGCACCGGTGGAGGATTTCGATCTGTCGCGGGTCGACATCCGGATCGACGAGGTGGCGCTGATCGAGCAGGGCGAACCGCATCCCGACTATCGCGAAGCGGCCGGGGCCGCTGTGTTCGCTCGCCCCGAGTTCACGGTCCACGTCGCGCTCGGTCGCGGCAGCCAGGGTGCGTGGGTCTATACCTGCGACCTGTCGTACGACTACGTCCGCATCAACGCCGAATACCGCAGCTAGTGACGGACAAACGGGTACGAGTGGCGGTGGCCGCCATGCGCGATGCCGCCGGGGCCGTGTTGCTCAGTCAACGGCCGCCACACAAGAGCTATGCCGGCCAGTGGGAGTTCCCTGGCGGCAAGATCGAGTCAGGAGAGACCGTCAAGCAGGCGCTGCGGCGCGAGTTGGCCGAGGAGCTCGGCATCGATGTGATCCATGCCAGGCCCTTGATCCGGGTGCGCTACGATTATCCGGAACTGGCCGTCTGTCTCGACGTCTGGGAGGTGCTGCAGTGGTCGGGGGAGGCCACGGGCGAGGAGGGCCAGGCGCTGGCCTGGGTAGCGGCGGAGGCCTTGCCGGATTGGCCCCTGCTCGCGGCCGACGCCCCTATCATCCGCGCGCTGCAACTGCCCGCGCACTACGCCTTTACCGCCGCGGATGCCGACGCTGCCAGTGTGCTGCAGGGACTCTCACGGTTGCCGGAGAACGCGCTCTTGCGCCTGCGCCTGCCCGCCATGGGTGATGCGGACTACCTCGCCCTGGCCGAGAAGGTGGGTGCGCTGCGCGGGCCGTCCCGGCTGGCAGTGGATCGCGGCCCCGATCTGGCGGAGCGGCTGGGCTGCTGGTGGCATGTGGATGGGCGCACGCTGTCGCGCTTGGCCGCCGAGCGAACCGCGTTGCCGGCTAGCAGCATTGTCTCGGTCCACGATGGCGCGGAACTGGAGACGGCAAAGGCCCTGGGGGCAGGCGCCGCCGTTCTTGGCCCAGTGCACGCCACGGCGACGCATCCCGGCGCCGAGGTGCTCGGCTGGTCGCGCTTTGCGGCGCTGGTGGATCAGGCGGCATTGCCGGTCTACGCCATTGGCGGGCTGACGCCCGACGACGCGCTGCGTGCACGCGAGGCTGGCGCGCAGGGGGTGGCCGGCATCCGCGCATTCTGGTGACGCCGCACTGTCGAGGGCGCTCGGCTGCTGAAAAATAACGAATGCGTTGGCTCTAGGGAGCCGCTAACGTGACAGGCTTGATCGTCCTCCCAACGGAAGGATTCGCCCATGGATGGCCTTAGCAAGCCGGTCTACGACACCGTCATTCGCAACGCGCTGGTATTCGACGGTACCGGCAGCGCCCCGTGCCGGCAGGATGTCGGCATTCGTGACGGATGCATCGCCGAGATCGGGCGACAACTCGGCGCCGGAAACGAGGAGGTCGACGCCGCGGGCCAATGGCTCATCCCCGGCATGCTCGATATCCACACCCATTTTGACCTCGAAGTGGAGCTGGCGCCCGGGTTGCCGGAAGCGGTCCGCCATGGCACGACGACGGCCATCATGTCGAACTGTTCGCTGGGCTTGGCCTACGGCAATCAGCGCAGGGACGGAGCGGACCCCATCGTCGACTGCTTCGCTCGCGTAGAGAATGTGCCGAAACACACCCTGGCCAAGGTGGCGGAAGCAGTGACATGGCGCGATTCCGCGGCCTACCTCAAGCACTTCGACGACATGCCGCTTGGCCCCAACGTGGCGGCCATGATTCCGCACTCGATGCTGCGTATCGAGGTCATGGGTCTCCGCGATTCGATTTCGCGCGATCCCACCGAGGACGAACTGCAGCGCATGGAGGCGCTGCTCGAAAAGGGTATGGAGGAAGGCTATATCGGCTTCTCCACCGATGGCCTGCCGTTTCATTACCTGGCCAATCAGCCCAATGTGCGCAAGCAGATTCCGACCCAGTTCGCGCCCTATGCCGAGTTGAAGCGGCTGACCGCCATCGTGCGACGCTGGGGCCGGCTCTGGCAGGCCACGCCACCCAAGGACAACACCTTGGCGGTCTTTCGCAATTTTCTGCTGACCTCGGGGCGGTTGTTCGGTTGCCCGCTGAAGGTAACGGCAGTGGCCGCTATCGACCTTGCGACCAATCGCTCCATCGTGCGGCTCGGTCTGCTGCTGTCGCGGCTGCTGAACTCGCGTCTGCTCAAGGGGCAGTTCCGCCTGCAGGCCTTGCCTGCGCGCTTCAAGATCTGGAGCGATGGCGTGGTCACCCCGATTGCCGAGGAAATTCCGGAACTGCGCCGACTCAATGAGTGCGATCTGGAAGATCGCGTCGGCCGCCGCCGCATTCTGGACGATGCCGATTATGTCCGTGCCTTTCGCCGCATGTGGTACCACGGTCGGCGCGGCTGGAGCCTGGCGCGGCTGAAGCACTGGCTGCGCCTCGATGACAACGTGCTGTCGCGCGATCTCTCGGACATGACCATCGACGAGTGTCCGGTGCCGGAGTGGCAGGGCGAGACCATGCAGCAGGTGCGCGACGCCCTGTTGCGCTGGCAGGCCAGCAGCTCCGATGCGCGCAGCGCCGCGGAGGAAGAGGCCTTCCGCAGTTTTCCTGCGCAACCGGATGCGGCGGACTTCTTCCTGCATCTCCTGCGCCGCTTCGATACCGATCTGCGATGGTGGACCGTGTCAGCCAATCGCGATCTCGCGGTGGTCGAGCAACTCGCCTTTCATCCGCGCCTGTTGCCCGGCTTCAACGATAGCGGTGCGCATCTGACCAATATGGCCTTCTACGATGGCAATCTGCGCATGCTGAAGATGGCCCAGAAGAAAGGATTGGCGCGCGTCGCCCACGCTGTGCACCGTCTGACGCGCGAGCCGGCCGAGTTCTTTGGTATCGACGCGGGGTGCCTCGATGTGGGCGCGCGGGCCGACCTTGTGCTGATCGATCCGCATGCCCTGTCACGTTGGGAACCCGAGGCCACCTACGAGTACATCTGGCGCGATGCCTTCGAGCACCGCCAGCTAGTCAACCGGCCCGATGGCGTCGTGCGCCGCGTGTACATTCATGGGCACTGTGCCTTTGCCGATGGGCAGTACACCGCCAAGCACGGCACGCAGCGCATGGGGCGGCTCCTGCGGAGCCACGACCACGAGAGTCGTTTGCGTCACGCCGATGCACTGTCCGTCCTCCCTGTCTGAACGGTCGCACGTCCGTCCAGCGTTCTACCTATGACGTAGCGCGCCGTCTTTGGCAGGACGCAGTCCCTGCGCGGGCAGTGCTGCACCGCGATAGGTTTCGCGGGTGTTCGAGTTGACAATTCGGTGTAAAAACCGCGGAATGGGTCGCACAGACGTGCGATTCCGTTACACTGCGCCCGAATGCGGATGACCGCAATCGATGGAAGTGCGCGTGTCGAGCCATGGTTCGGGGCGCGCCTCGCAGCGAACAATTTCCTAAGGGAGGGAAATCGAATGTCGACACGGAAATGGGCCCTCGGGCTCGCAGTTGGTGGCGCGCTGGTCGCGGGCAACGCGATGGCGCAGGAAGAAGAGAGCACGACGAGCAGTTACTTCTCCTTCCTCGGCAGCTACTCCATGATGGACGAGGACCGCACGCCGCTCGAAGAAGGCGACGAGGGCTACGGCTTTCAGGTGATGTACGGCACGCAGTACGGCTCCGGCTTCGGCTGGGCGCTTGGCCTGGGTTCCCAGATCATCGAGACCGATATCGAATCCTTCACCGACTTCTACCGCCACAATGTGGAGCTGCAGGGTACCTATGCCCTGGGTGACCGCACCGGCTTCACGCCCTATGCCCTGATCGGTATCGGCGGCAACTACAACGACGTGCGCGATGTGGAAGAGGGCGACAGCTTCGATCCCTATGGCACGGCCGGTCTTGGCTTCGTGACGGGCCCGCTGACCGAACGCGGCGAACTCAAGCTGCGTGCCGAAGTGCGCTACGTTTACGACACCTACTCCGAGGAATACCAGGACTACACGGCACTGGTCGGTATCGAACTGCCGCTGTTCAAGCGAGTCGTGAACATGCCGCCGCCGCCCGCGCCTGAGAAGGAAGTGCAGGTGGTCGAGGCTGAACTCGAAGACTCCGACGGCGACGGTATTCCGGACAAGGCGGACAAGTGCCCCGGCACCCCGGCGGGCACGCGCGTTGACGGCGAAGGCTGTGCGCTCTCCGACGTCATCAATCTCTACGGCGTGCTCTTCGCCTTTGATTCGGCCGATCTCAACGCCAATGCGCGTCGTCTGCTGAACCCGGTGGTCGAGCTGTTCAACCGCTATCCGGATCTGGAAGTCGAGGTTGCCGGTCACACCGACAGCGTCGGGCCCGACGAGTACAACCAGCAGCTGTCGCAGGAACGCGCCGAAGCAGTCCGTCAGTACCTGATCGACCACGGCGTGCCGCCGTCCCAGGTGACGGCTCAGGGCTACGGTGAGAGCGAGCCGGTTGCGACCAACGATACGGAAGAGGGCCGGCAAGAGAACCGCCGGGTCGAAATCCGCATCCTCAACTAGAACGTGCGTTTGATTGGCAAACACGGAGGTAGCCATGCGTAAAACTCGTTTCTTCGCGGTGGGTGCTCTGGCGTTCGCCGGCCTGATGGCCGGCTGCGCCCAGAGCGGTGATGACACGCAGGGCGTTGGCCCGGGCAGCCCGCCCGGCGCGCCGGGCAATGGTGGTGGGGTCAATGGACCCGGCGACGTCGCCAACTGCTCGGTACCGCTGGGCGGGGTCTGTGTCCTCGCTGGTAGCGAGGGCAGCGACGGTCTGGTGGATGATCTCTTGCGCGACGGTGGCGCTCTCGCTCCGATCGCGGACAACATCAACACCGAAGACCTCGAGAATGCCCTCCAGACGCTCCTCGCCAGTGATGGCGATCTTGAGAGCCTGGTGACCAACCTGCTCATGGAAGGTCAGCTCGAAGAAGGCCTGATGGAGCTGCTCACCGGTGGTGAAGACGGTGAGGGTGGCCTCGCGGATATCCTGGCCGACCTGCTGGTCGGTACGGATGAGGGTGAGGGACTGGCAGCGCTTCTCGGCGAAGACGGCGTACAGGGGTTGGTGACGGCCCTGCTGGTCGAGCCCACCGATCCGGACTGCCAGGTGCCGCTTGGCACCCTCTGCCTGATCACCGGTGACGGAAGTCAGCAGGGATTGGTCGACGTACTCATTACCGAGGACGGCGCGCTGGCGCAGATCAGCCAGAACCTGTCGCAGGATGAGTTGGTTGCCATTCTGTCTAACACACTGGAAAGCGATGGCAGCCTGCAGGACCTGGTTACCGGTCTGATTCAGGACGGTCAGCTGGCTGCAGGTCTCGAAGCGCTGCTGATCGGCGATCCCGACGCAGGTGTCCAGAGCGGGTTGGTGCAGGCGCTCGAGGGGCTGCTGACGCCCGACCTCGTGACCGATCTGGTCGACCTGGTTGCTGGTCTTCTCGGACAGCAGGTGTAGAACGCGCGCATCGCCACGGAATGGCGTCACCCGATTGGATCGGGAAGCGTTGAAAAGGGCCCGCCTCGCGCGGGCCCTTTTTTGTTGATGTTGTCGCCTGCTCGCGATCGCGCCATACGGTACAGTATGTGCCCCAATGCCCCCTTGCCGAGATGAGGAAAGCCCATGGCCGACTACCGCGCGCCCACCCGAGACATGCAATTCGTTCTGCACGAAATGTTGGATGTGCAGACGGCCTTCCAGAGCCTGCAGGGCTGCGAGGAGGTCGACGCCGATCTCATCAACCAGGTTCTGGACGAGGCCGCGAAGTTCAGCAGCGAAGTGCTTGCGCCGTTGAACCAGCCGGGCGACGCCGAGGGCTGCCATATCGATGACGCGGGCAATGTGACGGCGCCCAAGGGCTTTCGCGATGCCTATCAACAGTATGTGGAAGCCGGTTGGCCGTCACTGGCCTGTGCGCCGGACTTTGGTGGGCAGGGTTTGCCGGAAATCGTCAACAACGTGCTCTACGAGATGCTGAACTCGGCGAACCAAGCGTGGACCATGTACCCGGGCCTGACGCATGGTGCCTACGCCTGCCTTGCCGCGCATGGCACTGAAGCTATTCAACAGACCTATCTGCCCAAGATCGTGGAAGGGACCTGGACCGGCACCATGTGCCTGACCGAATCGCATTGCGGCACGGATCTCGGTCTGTTGCGCACCAAGGCGGAGCCCGATGACGACGGCGCCTACCGTCTCAGTGGCTCCAAGATCTTCATCAGCTCCGGCGAGCACGATCTCGCCGAGAACATCGTGCATCTCGTGCTGGCGCGTCTGCCCGATGCCCCGGCAGGCACCAAGGGGATTTCCCTCTTCGTGGTGCCCAAGTTCCTACCCGATGCGGATGGCAATCCGGGCGAACGCAATGGCATCCGCTGCGGTTCCATCGAGCACAAGATGGGCATTCACGGCAACGCCACCTGCGTCATGAATCTGGATGACGCCAAGGGCTGGCTGGTGGGTGAGCCGCACAAGGGGCTGCCCGCCATGTTCGTGATGATGAACGGCGCGCGGCTTGGTGTGGGCATGCAGTCGCTGGGGCTGGCTGAGGTGGCTTATCAGAATGCCGTCACCTATGCGCGGGATCGCCTGCAGATGCGCGCGCTGTCCGGCCCCAAGGCCAAGGACAAGCCGGCCGATCCCATCATCGTGCACCCCGACGTCCGCCGCATGCTCCTCACGCAGCGGGCCTACACCGAGGCGGCGCGCGCCTTCTGCTATTGGGTGGGCCTGATGATCGATACCGAACATCGTCATGCCGACGAGGCCACGCGCAAGGAATGCGCGGATCTGGTGGCCCTGCTCACCCCGGTGGTCAAGGCCTTCATTACCGATAACACCTTCCATACCACCAACCTCGCCCTGCAATGCTACGGCGGCCATGGCTACATTCAGGAATGGGGGATGGAGCAGTTCGTGCGCGACGCCCGCATCAACATGATCTACGAGGGCACCAACGGTATTCAGGCGCTGGACCTGATCGGCCGCAAGGTCCTCGGTGACGGTGGTGCCCGTCTGCGGCGCCTCGGCACGATCATCGAATCCTTCATCAAGGAGCAAGGCGGTCGCGAGGACATGAAGGAGTTCGTCGAGCCCTTGGCTGATATCGGCGGCAAGCTCACCAAGCTGACTGGTGAGCTGGGCCAGAAGGCAATGCAGAATCCCGAGGAAGCCGGCGCCGCGTCCACGGACTATCTGCGCGTGCTGGGGCATACCGTCTACGCCTATCTGTGGGCACGGATGGCACGCGTGGCGCTGGACCATCGCACCGACGCCGAAGCCGGTTTCTACGATGCCAAGCTTGCCACCGCACGCTTTTATTTCGCGCGGCTACTCCCGGAGACGGCCTATCACATCCGGGCCGCGCGTTCGGGCGCCGACAACCTGATGGCCCTGACTGCCGAGCAGTTCTAGTTGTCGCGATCGCGCCCGTCGTGCGCCACGCGACGGGCGCGCTGGCGGCGCATTCGCCGCTCCGGGGGCGTCTGCATGTCCGCTGACCACGTTCCATTGTCCCGTGACGGCACAGCCTGAGCAGCCCGCAACCGGTAGTGAATCCGGGGCGACGCCCCTCAAATAAGGAGACCTTGACCATGGATGCGCACGAGTACCGTAGCCACGACGCCGTGGGCCTCGCAGCCCTGCACGCCGAAGGGGCCGTAGACGCCGCCACCTTGCTGGCACTGGCGCAGGCGCGCTTGGCCGAGATCAATCCAGTGCTCAATGCGGTCTGCATCGACATGAGCGCCATTGCCGCCGATCGTGCTCAGCAGTCGCTGCAGGGCGCCTTTGGCGGCGTGCCCTTTCTGATCAAGGACATCATTCAAGATTACGCTGGCGTACCGACGACCTCGGGCAGTCGCGCGCTGCAACAGGTGCGTCCGGCTCGGCACGCGGATTACACGCAGCGGGTGCTGGACGCGGGAATGGTCATCTTCGGCAAGACCACGACCCCCGAGCTTGCCCTCAAGGGCGTGACCGAGTCCGATCTGTGGGGCGCGACGCGCAACCCCTGGCATCCCGATCACACCCCTGGCGGCTCCAGCGGGGGTGCGGCGGCGGCCGTGGCGGCGGGCGTCGTTCCGATGGCGGGCGCCAATGACGGTGGCGGCTCGATCCGCATCCCGGCTTCGCATTGCGGGCTTTTCGGCCTGCGGCCGTCGCGGGGGCGTGTGCCCGTGACGCCAAGCATTGGCGAGCAATGGGAGGGTGCCTCCAGCGACGGGGTCGTGTCGCGCAGCGTGCGCGATTCCGCACGCATGCTCGATGTGCTGTCCGGTCCCGGTCGAGGTGCGCCCTTTCAGGTGGCGCCACCGGCCGGCAGTTTCGAGTCGGCCGCCGCCCGCGCGCCTGGCCGGCTCCGCATCGGCTGGAGCAGCCGTTCGCCCATCGGCAGTACGGTCGATTCCGAGTGCATCGCCGCGGTCGAGCAGACGGCGAAAGCGCTGGAGGCGCTGGGCCACGACGTCACCGAAGCGGAGCCGGAAGTCGACGGCATGCTGGTCGCCCGGGCCTTCCTGACGCTGTACTGCGGTCAGGTCGCAGCGAGTGTGGACAGCGCCGTTGCCCAGGGTGCGCGCGAAAGCGGTTTCGAGCCGGATACCCGCACCCTGGCGGTGATCGGCCGCGCGATGCCAGCGAGCGAATACATCATCATGCGCCAGCATTGGAACGACATCTGCCAGGCCGTGGCCGGTTTCTATGATCGGTTCGACCTGTGGTTGTCACCGACGGTGGCCGCGCCGCCGGTGCGCATCGGTGCCCTCGATACGCCGCCGATGGTGCGCATGCTGCAGCGCGTGATCGTGCGACTTCCCGTGGGCGGTCTGCTCCGCAAGAGCGGCCTCGTCGATCGCCTTGCCTTCGAGAGCCTGGAGAAGACGCCGTTCACCCAGCTCGCCAACCTCACCGGGCAGCCCTCGATGTCGGTTCCCATGCACTGGACGGCCGAAGGCCTTCCAGTGGGCGCGCAGTTCACGGGCCCATGGGGCAGTGAAGAGCAGCTGATTTCTCTGGCCGCACAGCTTGAAGCCGCCCATCCCTGGTTCGATCGAACGCCGCCGCTCTACCTCGGACCTTCGTCGGCCTGATGCGTCTGTAGCTGCTCCCAGCGCTCGCGTGCCAGGGCCTGCATATCGGCCACGGAATCGGCTTCATCCATGATTTCCAGACCGAGCAGGGCTTCGACAATGTCCTCCACGGTGACGACGCCGCTGGTCGCGCCGTACTCATCCACCACCACGGCAAGCTGCAGCCGTTCGCTGGTCAGGCGCCGCAGCAATTGTGGCAGGCGCATGGACTCCAGCACGAACAAGGCTTCACGCGCCAGCGTCCCGATGAGACGATCGTTTTCCCCGCGGGCCGCGGCAGCGAGGATGTCATGCTTCATCGCCAGCCCGGTGACCTGATCGATGTGCCCTTCATAGACCGGCAGGCGCGACACCGGAAGCTCCGGGTAGCGGGCGAGGAAATCAGCCACCGTTTCCTCCGCATCCGCGCCGATCACGACCGTGCGCGGCGTCATGACCTGGCGCGCGCGGGTTTCCCGGAAACTCAGCACATTGCTGATGACGGCGGCCTCGGAGGCATCGAGGCGTCCTTCGCTGCGGCCAAGCTCGGCCATCGCCAGGAAATCCGCGCGGGTAAAGGCTGGAGCACGTTCGCTCTTCTTGAGAAAGCGGGTGATGCCTTCACTCAGTCGAACCAGCGGATACAGCACCAGGATGAGTACCTTCAGGCAACGTACTGTCAGCGGCACGAAGCGTTCCCAGTAGCTTGCACCCAGCGTCTTGGGGATGATTTCCGAGAAGATCAGAATGGCCAGTGTGGTGGCTGCCGCCACGATCGCCTCCAGACTGAGCTGGAAGCCCAATAGCGAGAAGCGGGCCGTACCAAACAGCACATTCGCCTGTGCGCCGACACCAATCGCGCCCACGGTATGGGCGATGGTGTTGAGGGTGAGTATGGCCGAGAGGGGGCGGTCGATATCCCGCTTGAATTCGGACAGCAGCCGCCCCGTCGCGCGTCCTTCCGACACGCTGCGCGTGACGTAGCTGGGCGTGACGGAGAGCAGTACCGATTCCCACATCGAGCAAGCGAAGGAAACCAGCAAGGCCAGCGTCAAGAAGAAAAGCAGCAACAGCATGAGTGCGCCAAGCCGCGGATGTGGGCGCAGTCTAGCGCACCCCTTGCCGCGGACTTCCGGCTACTTAGTCATCGAAGGCACTGCGCAATGCTTCATAGGCCTTGCGCTGTTTCTCGTTCTTCGGTTCCGGTGCGACGACCTGCAGTACGGCATAGGCGTCACCCGCAGTCTTGCCGGGCAGCCCACGCCCACGCAGCCGCATCTTGCGGCCGCTTTTCGAGCCGGGCGGCACGGACATCGACACGGTGCCGCCGAGCGTGGGAATGGACACCTGGCCACCCATGGCGGCGGTCCAGGCGGCAACCGGAACGTCGACGTAAACGTCCTTGCCATCGGGGCGCATGCCGTCGCTCTCGCGCAGGGATATCTCGAGCAGCAGGTCGCCGCCCTGTTGGCCCTGGCCGCTGAGGCGGATGATCTGTCCGCTGGTGACACCCTTGGGAATCTTGACCGACAGCCGTTTGCCGCCGACGTTGATCGAGCGGGTGGCGCCCTCGAAGCTCTCGCGCACACTGACGCTGAGCTTGGCGCGGGTCTCGGGAGCAGCGCGCTGGAAGCCGCCGCCACGGTCCCCAAAGGGATCAAAGCCCGTGCCGCCCGCCATGCCGCCCCCGAACAGGGAGGAGAAGAAGTCGGAGAAACCGCCGAAGTCCTCGGTACGGCGTCCGCGCGCGAAACCGCTTTCCCAGCCTGGCGGCGGCCGGAACTGCTCGCCGGCCTTCCAGTTGGCGCCGAGTTGGTCGTAGGCCTTGCGCTTCTCGGGGTCGGAAAGGACTTCGTAGGCTTCGTTGATCTCTTTGAAGCGGGTTTCGGCGTCCTCTTCCTTGTTGCGGTCGGGGTGGTACTTGCGCGCAAGGCGACGGTAAGCGCGCTTGATCTCGTCCGCGCTTGCCTTCTTGTCAACCTCGAGGATCTTGTAATAGTCCTTGTATTCCATCGGTCGTTGTCACCTTGCAAAAAAGCGCGGGGCGCATGGGCGCCCCGCGTGGTACCTCCGGTTCGCCCGATCAGGCGGCGACCGAAATGCGTCGGGGCTGGCTGGATGCACGCTTTGGAATCACCACTTCCAACACACCGTTGTTGCCGCGTGCTGTCACATTATCGGCATCGGCGGTGTCGGGCAGCGTGAAGCGGCGATAAAAGCGGCCGTGGGCGCGCTCGACGCGCCGGCGCTCAAGCTGCTTTTCTTCCACCTGCGCTTCGCGCGCACCGGAAAGGGTCAGCACCCCGTTTTCCAGTGTCACTTCAATCGACTGCGGGTCGATGCCGGGGACATCGGCATAAATGGTGAACTGTTCCTGGTTCTCTTCGATGTCGACAGGGGGAACCCAGTCGGCAGTCGCACCGCTGGACGAATCGTCCTGCTGCATGCGGCCGAAGGCCCGGTTCATTTCCTGTAACAGGTCGCGGTGCAGCGACCACGGATCATGACGTACGACACTCATGGCGACCTCCTTGAGGGTTTGCCTCGTTGCACGGGTTGTGACGCATGCGAGAGCGGCTCGCAGGTCACTTCATCGTCCAAGATAGGGCCGGCCCTGCCGCATTCAAGGGGCTGCGAAGCGCTGATCGGCGGCATTCCCCCTATAATCCAGCGCGCACTGCGCGCGGCTGGGCCGCGCCTCCACCACCCCCAACGGACAGTGAGCAATGATGGATAAATCAAGCAACGTGGTTTGGCATATGCACCAGGTGACGCACGCGGACCGCGTACGTCAGATGGGGCAGAAGCCGTGCATTCTCTGGTTCACTGGCCTGTCAGGTTCGGGCAAGTCCACGCTGGCAAATGCGCTGGAAGGCGAACTCTTCCGCTTCGGGCATCACAGCTATCTGCTTGATGGCGACAACGTACGCCACGGCCTCAACAAGGATCTGGGCTTCTCCGATGCGGATCGGGTAGAGAACATCCGCCGCATTGGCGAAGTCGCCAAGCTCTTCGTGGATGCCGGCCTGATCGTGCTGACTGCGTTCATCTCGCCCTTTCGTTCGGATCGCGACCTCGTGCGCAATCTGGTGGGCGAAGGGCAGTTCATCGAGGTGCATGTCAAGGCACCGTTGGAAGTCTGCGAGTCGCGCGACCCCAAGGGGCTTTACCGCAAGGCACGCGCTGGCGAGATCAAGCATTTCACCGGTATTGACTCGCCCTACGAGGCGCCCGAACAGCCTGAGATCGTGATTGATACCGGCGCGGACGATCTGGAGACCTGCACCGGGCAACTACTGGATTTCCTGGTGGCGCGCGGGGCTGTGTCGCGCGGCGGTTAAAACTTAGGGTTATTTAAGGATCGGTTTTCGATCTTTGTCATTCTGAAGGGCCTGCCCGATACTCCCCGCCCGCATGGAAGGGGAGGCCCTGATGCTGTTTCGACGTCTGCTGTGCGCCAGTGGCCTGTTTGCCACGCTGATCGCCCCCACGGCATTTGCCACTAACGGGTATTTCGCGCACGGCTATAGCAACACCCAGCGTGCCATGGCCGGGGCGGCCACGGCCATGGTCGAGGACGCGATGGTGGTCTCGGTCAATCCCGCCAATGGGGTGTGGGTGGGCAATGCCCTCGACGGCGGCCTCAGCATCTTCGCGCCCATCCGCGACTACACCGCGACCCCGCGGGGCGAGGATGCGGGCGCCGGCATCCTGACGATCTCACCGATCGACGGCAAGCGCAGCCAGCGGCAGCGCTTCTACATCCCCGGTATCGGCTACAACGCCATGATCAACGAGCGCAGTGCCTGGGGCATTGCGATGTACGGCAACGGTGGCCTGAACACCATCTATGCCGGCAACTCGGCGCGCTTTGGCGACCAACTGCCGGGCTTCCAGACCGAGTGCGATGGCACCTTCGGCGGCGGAGACCCGGTGGATGGTGCTTCCGACTTCGCGGGCTTCTGCGGAGGAGGTGATCCGAATGCTTCGGTGGACCTCATTCAGCTCTTCATCGTGCCGCACTACTCGCGCAAGTTCGGCGAGCGCTTCTCCATCGGGATTGCACCGATCTTTGCAGCACAGCAGTTCGAGTCGAAGGGACTCAAGGCCTTCGCGCAATTCTCCAATGCACCGGATCGTGTGTCGGACAATGGCCAGGATTTCAGTCTTGGCGGCGGTGGCCGCGTCGGTGTCTTCGGTCTGCCCTTCGACTGGCTGGCGGTAGGGGCCTCCTACCAGTCGCGCATCTACATGCAGCGCTTCGACAAGTACGAGGGTCTGTTCGCGGAGCGGGGCGATTTCGATATCCCCTCCAACTGGAATGTGGGGCTGGCTTTCCAGCTGCCCGGCAAGCAGCGCCTGGCCATCGATTATCAGCGCATGAATTTCAGCGAGATCGCATCGGTCGGCCGCCCACTCGACCCGAATCGCTTTGTCAATGAATGCGCATTGCCGCGCTTGCTCGCTGCCCAGACAGGGGGCCTTCTTGGCGATGGCGGGACAAGTCCGGCATGTCTCGGCGCTGAACAAGGCCCGGGCTTCGGATGGCGCGATGTGGAAGTGGTGAAATTTGGCTATCAAGCGGTGCTCGGCAGCTTCGTGCTGCGCGCCGGCTACAGCCGCGGGCGGCAGCCGATTCCATCTTCGGAGGTCCTGTTCAATGTGCTGGCACCGGCCGTGCCGGAAGAGCACTACACAGCAGGTCTCAGTTTCCGGGTCTCACCACAGCTAAGTCTCGATCTCGCGGTCATGCATGCGCGTCACAACCCGGTGTCCGGCAAGAATCCGCTCAGCAATGTCGACGCCAATCTGGCGACGCTGCTGGGAAGCGGGTTGCTGCCCGGCGCGGTGGATACCTCCGAGGCCTTTGGCAGCGATCCGCAGGACCAGGATCTGATACTCGATATGCGCCAGTACGAATTGACGGTCGGTTTCAGCTACCGCTTCTGATGTGATGGGCCTGCCATCGGGGCTTTGCCGCACGGTCTGCGTAGCGTCGTCCCGGTCCTGGCGCAGTGGTATCGAGGCACCGTGGCATTCGCAGCCAGAGGCCGCCTCCACAGGCGACCACGGAAACTCCGGCCAGTTGCAGGAAGAGCAGGCCTGCTGCATGCGGCGGTGGGATGGCAGGCAGGAGCCAGGCCATGGCCGCGGCCTGCACCAGCAGGTTGGCGGGTATGAATTCGGCGCGCTCCGAGGCAAAGGCGCGCGCACGCGCCCCGCGCCCATGGCAGAGCAGCCCGAAAGCTGCCAGCAGAAGTCCTACCAGGATGGAAGACATGCCCATCTCCGCCATTGAAAGAGCGTCCGAGTAGAGCATGCCTCGATAGGAAAAGCAAATGCGACCTATTCGTATTTATAGGGCTGGGACGATTGACCAAGCGCGGCGCTTGCCCTATATTGCGCGGCCGTTTGGGTGGTTAGCTCAGCGGTAGAGCACTGCCTTCACACGGCAGGGGTCACAAGTTCAAATCTTGTACCACCCACCAGTTGGAAATGATGAAGCCCCCGGCGCCTCAGGTGCTGAGGGCTTTTTCTTTTGCGAGAGGCTTTTTCAGGCTCCGTTGAAAGGCATCCACCACGATCTGTGGGTTGCGCATGGCGGCGATGTCGCTCGATACCCCGATGCGGATGCGCCCGGCATAACTCAGCAGGCTGACCCCGATCCCAATGCCTCCGGCCTGTGGTGGCCAGAAGGCGAGGTTCTCGACGGTGCTGCCCGCAAAGCGCACGGCTTGCTTCGGTCCCGGCAGATTGGAGACGACCGCGGCTGCCTTGGCGGAGAGCATGCCGACGATGCGTTGCTCGGCCGCCACCGGCATGTGGCCGGCGGCGGCCAACCCGCCAAGGATGACGCGGGCTTCGCCGGAGGTCTTCAGCGCCTGCATCCTTTCGGAGACGCGACGCAGGCGTCGCCGCGGGTCGCGCTCTCCAATGGGAAGATCGAGCAGCACAAGCCCGAAGCAATTGCCGAGCTGGGGGTCATCTGCCGGGCGAAGATTCACGGGTATGGAAACCCGCAGATTCTGCGCGGCATCCAGTCGCCCGTCAGAGCACTCGACATAGCGACCGAAGGCCGCAGCCAGTGCAGACAACAGCACATCGTTGATCTTGACGCCGGCCGCCTGCGCCTGACGGCGCACCTGCTCCAGCGCCACGCTGTTCTCCCAGGCAAGCACGCGCCGTCCGCTGAGCGTTCCGGCGAGCAGGCAGTCGGGATTGTCGTCCGGCAGGGTCAGGATGCGGGCCGCCGTGGCCAAGGTCTGCCTGCCTTGATGGAACTGCTCGACAATGTGCTGCGGGTGGTGGAGATCTTCTTTCCAGATGGCAGCAATTCCACTGAGCGCGTGATTGACAACCTGCATGCGGTCGATGACGCGTCCAAGCGGTCCACCGTGACTGCGCGCTGCCAGCGAGGGAGGTCGGCTATCGCCGTTCGCACCATCCACGTTCTGCATGAGAAGATGCATCAGTGCGATGCCATCGGCGAGGGCGTGATGGACCTGGAACAGCAGCGTCGCGCCGCCGCCGCGCCGGCGGAACAAGGTGATCCGCCACAAGGGCCGCTCGCGGTCCAGTCCGAGGCCAAGCGCCTGCGCCACCGCTTCGCGCATTGCGCCCTTTCCAAGGGCACGGCGTTGAACGTGAACGTGATAGGCCCAGTCCAGTGCACCGGCGTTCACCCAGCGCGCGGGGGAGTGGTGGTCATCGGCGCGTTGCCGAAAGCGCGGATAACGCATCAAGGTGTCCACGAAACGGTGCAGCAATGCGTCGGGTTCCACCCCCGCAGCGAACTCGAGGACCGCGCTGATCACCATGGGCTGGTGGGGCGTATCCATTTCCAGCCACGCCCGGTCGACGCCTTGCAGCCGGGTTTCCGCTACGGGCGCACTCATATCCGTGCGCATGCCGCGGGCCCGGGCTGATGATGACGTATGGGGGCTTCGCCTAGGGCAACGGGCACGCCATCCCGACCATGGTGCTGCGTAGCAAGAACAAGGCAGGATGGCATCGGCTGGTCTCCGGTCACGCTCGTCGAGTCTAGGCGGCCGCGTGACCGCCGGCAATAAACTCTGTGCGATCACGCAACGCGTTGCTGGCAGTGTCTTGCGCATTGGGCTGTCACAGGCCTATGGCAAGATGAATGGCTTCGGGGGCGCGGCAAATGGCTGTGCCATGGCCGGTGGCGACGGCCGCGTCGCCGTCACCCAGGGAGGAAGTGATGCAGTCGAGGGTGGTGTGGGGCTTGGTTCTGGCAACGGCGGTCTTGGCCCTGGTCGCGGTGGCTGTCTTCACGCCAAGCATCTGGTCGCTTTCCGACAAGGGGGCCTCGTCGGGGTCGCTGAACATCTCCTGGTTTGTCTATCGCGATGTCAATCGCAACGGCATCTATGACCTGGCCGACCGGCCCTATGCAGGGCTGCCGGTGCAACTGACTCGGCCCGACGGCAGCGCGCGCACCCATCACTCCAATATCAACGGTTTCGCCAACTTCAAGATGTCGCGCGACGCATCGGCCGGTGTGATTCACAGCGCAGCGCCGCACACCTTCACCGCGCGCATCCCGTCCCAGTGGGAGGTGACCTCCGGCGCCCGCGAGGAGACGGTTTCCTTCGCGGAGCGCGTTGGTGCGCCAGCCGGCTTGATCGCCGAACGGGTAATGGAACCGCTCGGGGTGGCGCCGGTACCTCGTATCGTGGGACAGGTGGGCGGAAGCGCGCAGCGCTATGCCTTGCGCGCCATCGACCCACAAGGCCGGGCGCGGCGTATCGAGCTGACGCGTGGAGGTGGTTTCAGCCTCACTGGCATGGAAGGTGTTTGGCAACTGGTGCGCGAAAACCTGGAGACCGGCGAGGAAACCCGCAGGGACGTCACCATGGGTTTCTACCCGCAAGTGCTGTCGGCTGCCTATTTCTCTGACCGAGCGCGCGCCGCGGACGGACCGGTCGTAACGGTGCGCTACGACGATCTGATCACCACCAATACGGTGTACGAAATCCCCAATGGCTATCGCGGCCTGCAGTGGAAGAACTGGCTGGTCACGCACAACCTCTTCTACCAGGGAGCCGGTTACGTGAATGCCACGGTGTCATCGGAATTCCTGGCCTATAACAGCTCCGGTCATCCGGCGCGCATCGCGCACGATCGGCCCTTTGATTTTGAGGGCAGCTACATCGGCGTGGCGTGGCCGCAGGCGCGTCGTGGCAGGGTGCACGTCAAGGCCTATCGTGGTGACCAGCTCGTCCACCACGACCAGCTTCAGCTTGATCCAAGAGCGCCGGTGTACTTTCACGCCGGCTATCGCGGTATCACCGCGATGGAAATCTTTTCGGAGCTGTATTGGCAGGTGGTGGTCGACGACAGCCGTTTCCGGCTGCCGCGCTGAGCGCAGCGCCCGGATGCTTCAGGTGGCGGCGACCTGCGCACCGCCTTCCAGCCAGCGGTCCACCTCGGGCCAGATGCGCGTTGGCGCCTCGCGCCCGCTGACTATGCTCATGTGACCGCCCGGCACCGTTACGACGGTGCAGTCCGCCTGTTCCATCAGATCCACCAGCTTCTGGCTTGCAGCGGGGGTGATGATGGGGTCCTTGTCGCCGACGACGATAAGTACCCGCGTCTTGATGTCGCGTAGCCGGGCGCTGCACTGGCGGATGGGGAGCTTGCCCTTGGCGAGTACGTTGTCCGTGATCAGGAATTGCACGATGTCCTGCGCTACACCGCCCGGGTAGGCCACCATCTTGTCCAGAAAGGCGGCCTGGGTGGCGTGTGCCTTCACATAGCTGCGGTCATCGAGGCGTCGCAGCAGCTCGAGATGGCCGCGCAACGTGCCCGCCGGGCTCATCAGTTTGAAGCCCAGCGCATTGGCCCAGCCCGGCACGTGCCACAGAACGCTCGGGCTGTCATGAATCTTCCAGCCGGTGCGTCGGGACAGGGCCTTCAGCGGTCCGGCCAGGTGCCGATTGACCATCCCCGCTGCGTGGTAGTCGCAGGGCGGGCCGAGCAGCACCAGCGCTTCGATATCCGGATCGCCGAGGGCGGCATAGGCATAACTGAACAGCGCGCCCAGGCTCCAGCCGTGCAGCACGATGCGTCGCTGGCCGCACTGGCTGCGCGCCGCTTCCAGCATGGCGGGCATGAAGTCCTGCAGATAGGTGCCCATCGTGTAGTGCGCATGCTGGCGCGTCGGCACCCCCCAATCGATCAGATAGACCGGATGGCCCTGATCGCGCAGATGTGCCACCAGGCTGCGATCCGGAAAGAGATCGTAGATCAGCATGTTGACGGCAGCCGGCGGGACGATGACGACGGGCGCCTTGGTCGCGGATCTGTCCGCGGACGGTGGATAGTGTCGCAGGGACACGATTTCGCTGCGCGCGATGACCTCATAGGGTGCGGTCTGCGCCAACAGCAGACTTTCGGGGCGCCGCAGACGATCGTGCAGGTTGGTGACGCGGGCGGGCAATCGAAGGCGAGCAGAAGCCATGGGTCAAAAGGGGTCGCGAGGGCTCGTTGCAAGCAACGCTGGGCGGCGTTCCGGGGGTGACAGATGTCCCGAACGGCTGCGCATTGTAGTGGCTGCTGCCCGCCGAGGGATGCGCGGCGCCATTGCGCCGGGCATCCGGACCGACCAGCGCAGTACGAGGCTAGCGGTTGCGCATGGCGAAATAGGCAATCAGCGCCTGTAGCTGCCGAGGCAGGAAGCGCATCGAGAAGGCGCTGAGCGCGTTGACCAGCCCGGTCACGATCTCCGGTCGTCCGGCCAGCATGCGCTTGACGCCCATGCGTGCGACGGCCGCGCTGGTCATCATCGTTGCCTTGTGGAACCAGGTCTTCTTCTGGCCGGACACCTGCAGGAATTCCGTCGCGGTGACTCCGGGGCAGACGGTCGTGCAGGTGACGCCAGTCCCGCGCAGCTCGAAGTGCAGGGCATGTCCCAGGCTGAGGACATAGGCTTTGGCGGCGGCGTAGGCGGCATAGCCAGGCGATGGCTGGAAGGCGCCGACGGAGGAGATCAGCATGATGCGCCCGCGGCCACGCGACACCATGCCGTCGACGAAGAGTCGGGTGAGGTGGGTGAGGGCGACCACATCCACCTGCAGCATCTGTTCGGTGCGCTCCCAGGAGAGATCGCAGAAGTCGCCGAAGAGGCCGAAACCGGCATTGTTTATCAGGATGTCGACGCGCTGCCCTTCGTCGCTCAGCGCCTGGTGGAGCGCGGTGCAGGCGGCGGGATCGCCGAGATCGGCGACGCGATAGACGACATCGGCGCCGTGGCTGCTGCGCAGGTCCTCACAGACCTGCTGCAACTGCGCCTCGCGCCGAGCGACCAGAATGAGCCGGGCACCGCGTGCGGCCAGTTCGCGCGCGAAATCCACGCCGAGGCCGCTGGAAGCGCCGGTGATGATTGCGGTCTGGCCGCTAAGATCGTTATGCGCCATGGGTGAATCCTCCGGGTGTCCAGCCGCGCAATACGGCGGAAAATGTGTGTTGAAACTCGGTTGCGAAATCCACCGCGAACATGGATAGCGGCGGTTCCGCCTGCACGGTGCGGATTACCGGCGCAGGATCGGCGGCGTGCTGCCAACCCACGCTGAGTATGTGTGCGTTCAGCATGAGTCGGAACCCGTCGCCCGGAACGCATTGCGGCAGCAGGCGCTCCAGGGTGGCAGCGATAGGGATGAGGCGGTCACGCAGGCTTTGCTTGAAACGACGCGCGGTCGCTTCGTCGATGTTGTGCTCCAGGACGACATGCAGCAGCCCGATCAGCCGCAGCAGCAGCGGGCGCGAGCCAATGGCACGGGTGAAGGCGCTTGCCACCGCATCGGGCGACGCTGGCGCAGGGAGTGCATCGAGCAGATGTCCCAGCGCGTCGAAGCAGGCATCGAATTCCTCGCTGATCAATGCAACGAAGACCGCTTCCTTGGCCGGGAAATACAGATAGACCGTGCCCTTGGCGATCTCGGCCTGCCGGGCGATGCGTGCCATGGCCAGTTGTTCGTAGGGCACCTCGGCTAGCAGGCTGCGGGCAGTCTGCAGAATGTGCCTGCGCCGATCGGCCTGCTGGGCGGGGTGATGCGCGCGCTTCAATACCGGTGCGTTACTGACCATCAGTCAACTATTAATGACTGTGGGTCATTTGTCAATGGCGCGCAGTGCAGCACGGAGAAGCGTGCCTTGGAACCCGACCAGGCGGGGTGGCCGTGAACAGCGTCGATGATCGATCAATACGCTGCTCGGAAAAGATCTTGAAATCAATAGCCTGGATGGTCTTTTGTGGCTTCGATGCCTGTGTAACCGATGGAGCTTTTTGTGTGCCTCGCAACCGTCGAAATGCTATGGCACGGTGCGCAGCATAGACTCGAAAAAGCGCAATACGACCAAAGTCGAGAGCGCTATTGATCCAGGTCATCGCAGCACGGGGGCTTGTGTCTGACGATGTGCGCCGTTCGATAGGGGAGGAGCCCCAATGGCTACTACGATTCCGGCTTCGCCGGCCAAGTATCACGACAAGGTCGTCCGTCAGTTCACGCTGATGACGGTGGTTTGGGGCATCGTCGGCATGACGGTGGGCGTGCTGATCGCCGCGCAGCTCATGTGGCCGGCGCTCAACTTCGATACGCCCTGGCTGACCTACAGCCGTCTCCGGCCACTGCACACCAATGCGGTGATTTTCGCCTTTGGCGGCAGCGCCCTGATCGCGACCAGCTACTGGATCGTGCAGCGCACCTGTCACGCGCCGCTGTTCGCGCCCAAGCTGGCGGCCTTCACCTTCTGGGGATGGCAGACGGTCATCGTGGCAGCGGCCATCACGCTGCCCCTTGGCATCACGCAGTCTAAGGAATACGCCGAGCTGGAATGGCCGATCGCGCTGCTGATTGCCGTGGTCTGGGTCGCCTACGCGGTTGTCTTCTTCGGGACGATCGCCACGCGCCGGGTCAAGCACATCTATGTGGCCAACTGGTTCTACGGTGCCTTCATCATCGCGGTGGCGATGCTGCATATCGTTAACAACGCCGCCATCCCGGTGAGCATGTGGAAGTCCTATTCGGTCTACCCCGGCGTGGTCGACGCGATGGTGCAGTGGTGGTACGGGCACAACGCGGTCGGCTTCTTCCTGACCGCCGGCTTCCTCGGCATGATGTATTACTTCGTGCCCAAGCAGGCCGGTCGGCCCGTCTTCTCCTATCGGCTGTCCATCGTCCACTTCTGGGCGCTGATTTCCATCTACATGTGGGCGGGCCCGCACCACCTGCACTACACGGCGCTGCCGGACTGGGTGCAGTCGCTGGGTATGGCCTTCTCTCTGATTCTGTTCGCGCCCAGCTGGGGCGGCATGATCAACGGCATCATGACGCTGTCGGGGGCCTGGCATAAGCTGCGCGAAGACCCGATCCTGAAGTTCCTGATCGTGTCGCTGTCCTTCTACGGCATGTCGACCTTCGAGGGTCCGATGATGTCGATCAAGACGGTCAATGCGCTCTCGCACTACACGGACTGGACCATCGGTCACGTGCACTCCGGCGCGCTCGGCTGGGTGGCGATGATCTCCATCGGATCGCTCTACGCGCTGATTCCGAAGCTGTGGGGCCGCTCCGAAATGTACAGCGTGCCGGCCATCAATCTGCACTTCTGGCTGTCCACCATCGGCGTGGTGCTGTACGCCGCCTCGATGTGGGTCGCCGGGATCATGCAGGGCCTGATGTGGCGCGCAGTCGAGGATGACGGAACCCTCACCTACAGCTTCATGGAGGCGCTCAACGCCACCTATCCCTACTACGCAGTCCGTCTGCTCGGCGGTGCCCTCTTCCTGTCCGGCATGTTCATCATGGCCTGGAATGTCTGGAAGACGATCGCCGGCCAGCAAGCGGCACAGTTCACCGTCGCGGAGGCCCGGGCATGAACCACGAGAAGGTTGAAAAGAACATCGTCCTGATGGCCGTGCTCATCGCACTGGTGATCAGTGTCGGCGGATTCATTCAGATCGTGCCGCTGATGGCGGCCGGGATCAGCAAGGAACCGGCGCCGGGGGTGGAACCCTACAGCGCGCTTCGCCTGGCGGGTCGCGACGTCTACCTGCGCGAGGGCTGCTACGGCTGTCATTCGCAGATGGTGCGTTCGCTGCACGAAGAGACCCTGCGCTACGGCTCCTACTCGGTGGCGGGTGAGTTTGTCTACGACCACCCCTTCCAGTGGGGCTCCAAGCGCACCGGGCCCGATCTGGCACGGGTGGGCGGTCGCTACAGCGACGAGTGGCACCGTCTGCACATGATCAATCCCCGCGACCTGGTACCCGAGTCGAATATGCCGGGCTATCCCTGGCTGGCGGAGCAGGATCTGGATGAACAGGAAGTCCAGGCCATGATGCGGGCCATGAAGCGGGTGGGGGTGCCCTATACCGAGGAGCAGATTGCCGCCGCACCGGATGCAGTGACCGGCAAGACCAAGATGGATGCCCTCATTGCCTACCTCCAGGGCCTGCGCGCTCCGGACCAGCCGGAGGCCAACTGATGCTGCAAGGAATCGTCACGCTGCTGGCCATGATCGCCTTCCTGGGCGTCTGCGTATGGGCCTACAGCCGCCACAAAAAGGCGGACTTTGAAGAAGCGGCACGTCTGCCGTTCAACGATGAAGAAGAGGATGGCCACGAGGCCCATCGCAAGGAGAACCACTCATGAGTACCTTTTGGAGTGTGACGGTCACGGTGGTCGTTCTCCTGAACATTCTCGCCTGCGTCTGGCTGCTGATCTGGACCTCCAAGAAGCAGCCCGGCGAAGTGGCCGAAGGCGCCGAGAAGGACCACGTGTGGGACGAGGATCTGCGCGAACTCAACAATCCGCTCCCGCGCTGGTGGCTGCATACCTTCGTACTCAGCATTGTCTTCGCGCTGGGTTATCTGGTGGCCTATCCGGGCCTTGGCAACTTCCCGGGCCTGCTCGGCTGGAGTCAGCACAAGCAGCACGATGAGCGGCTGGCCGAAGTGCAGGAGCAGCGTCAGAGCTTCTATGCCCAGTTCGAGGGCAAGAGCGTGACCGAGTTGGCCGGTGACCCGGCGGCGCGCAGCTTCGGCAGCGAGCTTTATTCCATTCAGTGTGCCGGCTGCCACGGTGTCAATGCACAAGGTGCGGTGGGCTTCCCGAATCTGCGGGATGACGTCTGGCTGTGGGGTGGCGATGCCAAGGCCATCCATACCTCGATTGCCAAGGGCCGTCAGGCGGTCATGCCGCAGTTCTACGCCACGCTGGATCAGGAAGCGGTGCCAGTTCTGATCGAATACGTCCGCAACTGGGAAGACGCGGATCTTCGCGGCGAACGTCTGGAACTGGCGCAGCAGACCTATCAACGCAACTGCATGGCCTGCCACGGGCCCGAGGGCAAGGGCAACCCGATGATGGGCGCCCCCAACCTGCGCAATGGCGAATGGCTCTATGGCGGCAGCGAGGAAGCCGTACGCCAGTCGGTCCTGTTCGGCCGCAACGGCAATATGCCGGCCTTCGGCAAGACGCTGAGCGAGACCGACATCGATCTGCTGGCCGCCTACGTGCTTGGTCTCAATGGTGGGGCGACTGAATGAAGGATCCGCAGATCCTGGTCGCACGCGAACGCGCGCCGGACTGGTCCTACCGGTTCCGGCGCGCTGCCTCGGTCAGTTGGGCCGCCTTCATTGGCGCGGTACTCGCCATGCTCGCGCTGCTGATGGGCTGGGAAACCCTGCTGGTCTCCGGCGACCGGCCCGGGTGGGGCCTGCTCGCGGGCTGCTTCGCCGTGATCTGGCTGATTGCCCTGGTGCCGGCGGTGATTGCCTGGTCATTGGCCGGACGCCCGCGATAAGCACCCACCGCACACAAACAAGAAAGGCATGAGTCAACAAGCACAGACCGAGCCGACCTCGCTCTATGAGTCGGAACCAAAGATCTACCCACGCATGGCGCGCGGGCGCTATGCGCGCCTGCGCGTGCTGGCGATGGTGGTGCTGTTGGGGCTGTATTACGTGCTCCCGTGGATCACGATCGGTGGCGAACCGATTGTGCACTTCGACCTGCCCGCCCGCCGCTTCCACGTCTTCGGCCTGACCCTGGTGCCGCAGGACCTTTTCCTGCTGTCCTGGCTGCTGATCCTGGCTGCGCTGACGCTGTTCCTGTTCACCACCCTCGGTGGGCGGCTGTGGTGTGGCTATGCCTGCCCGCAGACGGTATGGACCGAGTCCTTCCTCTGGATCGAGCGCTGGATCGAAGGCGAACGCCACCAGCGCATCAAGCTGGATCAGGCACCATGGGGCGCCAACAAGATTCTGCGCAAGGGCGGCAAGCATCTGGCCTGGATCGTCTTTGCCGCCATCACCGGCATCACCTTCGTTGCCTACTTCGTGCCGATGCAGGAGTTGATCGCGGACATCGCCCGCTTCGAAATGGGTGGCTGGCCTCTGTTCTGGAGCGCCTTCTATGGCTTCGCCACCTGGGGCAACGCAGGCTTCATGCGCGAGCAGGTGTGCAAGTACATGTGCCCCTACGCGCGCTTCCAGTCGGCCATGTTCGACCGCGATACGCTGATCATCGCCTATGACGAGAAGCGCGGAGAACCGCGCAAGCGCCTGGCCAAGCGCGAGGGCAACGTGGCGGGTGACTGTATTGACTGCTCGCTGTGCGTGCAGGTCTGCCCCACCGGCATCGATATCCGCGATGGCCTGCAGTACGAATGCATTGCCTGCGCGGCTTGTGTCGACGCCTGCAACAGCATCATGGACCACGTCGGCAAGCCGCGCGGCCTGATCCGCTACACCAGCGAACGCCACGACGAGGAAGGGCGTTTTCACATCGTCCGCCCTCGCATGATCGGTTACATGGTGGTCTGGCTGGTCATTGGCGCGGCGCTGGTGACTGCACTGGTCATGCGCTCACCGGTCGAGCTGGATGTCATGCGCGATCGCAACAACCTCTATCGCGAACTGCCGGGCGGCATGGTCGAGAACGTCTTCGTGCTACGCCTGACCAACAAGCGCGAGGCGCCCCGCACCTTCGAATTGCGGGCCACCCGTCCCGACGGCAGCGCCCTGGACCTGCATCCGGAGCGCGTCACCCTCGAGGCCAGCGAAACGCGGCCATTGACCGTGGGTGCGCGCATGCCGTCGAATGCAGCGGACCGCCCCTTCGATATCACTTTCACTGCGACTGCTGCCGACGACACGGATGTCTCCACGCGTCAGACCGGTCGCTTCATTCCCGGAGCCTTGCCATGACTTTCCTGCGTCGTCTTCCGCTTGAGCTGATGCTGGTCATCGGCATTCCTCTGATCACGGTGGTGGCAGGGATCACGACCCTGATGATCGCGAGCCAGAACAGCTACTCGCCGCTGGTGGAAGGTCGCAGCGACCGACTGGCCGGTCTGAGCAGCGCCGAGGAGACGGTCTCGCAGTGAGTGCCGCGGACTGGGCCGCCTTCGACGCCGCACCCTTGCTGGACGTGGTCAGCACGCCCGTCAACGGGACGCGGCGTGAAGCCGTTCTGGGCATCGAGGGCATGCATTGCGGCGCCTGCGTACGGCACGTGGAGCGGGCACTGGCGCCCTTCACCGAGGATGTCCAGGTGCAGCTCACGGCGGGCCTCGCCACTTTCAGCTGGGATGCGCGACGCTATCGTCTGTCCGATCTGATGGATGCGCTGGCTGCGGCCGGATTCCGGCCGTCGCCGTTGGGCGATGCCTCCGTCGAAGCCGCCGCCCGCAAGGAACGCCGTACCGCCCTGAAGCGCATCGGTGTCGCCGCCATCCTCGGCATGCAGGTCATGATGCTGGCCAGCGGGCATTACTTCGGCACCATCGACCCTGCGCAGGCCAGCATTCTGCGCTGGGCGGAGCTGCTGCTGGCCACGCCGGTGGCGCTCTACGGGGGCTGGCCCTTCCTGCGCGGCGCGACGCGGGCACTGCGCCTGCGCACCATGACCATGGACGTCCCAGTGGCCGTGGCCATCTCACTCGCCTTTCTGGTGAGCGCCTGGCACACGCTGATCGGTCAGGGCGATGTCTACTTCGATTCGGTGGTCATGTTCGTCTTCCTGCTGCTCGGCGCCCGTACATTGCAGGACATGGGCAAGGCCCGCGCCGCCTCGCATCTGCGACGGCTGAGCAGCGCGCAGCCCAGCGTGGCGCAGCGCTGTGAGGCGGACGGCGTGCGTAGCGTCCCCGTGGCGTCTCTGGCGGTGGGTGATCGGGTGGTGGTCGCGCCGGGGGAAGGCGTCCCGGTGGATGGCGCGCTGGATGGCATTGCCGGTGCCTTTGACGAGTCCTTACTCACCGGCGAGTCGGCTGCAGTGCAACGCGGCCCTGGCGACAACGTCATGGCGGGCAGTATCAATGTTGGGCACAGCCCGGCCACGATTGCCGTCGAGCGTGTCGGGCAGGGCAGTGCGCTGTCGCAGGTGACGCGGCTGATGCAGCGCGCCGAGAATGAGCGACCGCGCGTACAGATGATCGCCGACCGTGTGGCCGGCTGGTTCCTGTCCTTCATGCTGGGTCTGGTCGCGATCGCCCTCATGGTGTGGTGGCCACAGGACCCGTCCACCGCCATGGCCGTGGTACTGGCGCTGCTGGTGGCGACCTGTCCGTGCGCGCTCTCGCTGGCGGTGCCGGCGGTACTCGCTTCCGCCAGTTCGCGCCTGGCCCGGCAGGGCACGGTGTTGGCGCGCGCCGACGTGCTGTTGCGACTGCGCACCGTGGATACGGTGTGCTTCGACAAGACCGGCACTCTGACCACCGGTTCGCTGACGCTGGACCGGACGCTGCCGCTCGGGCAACGTTCGGCGGCGAAGTGCCGTCAGCTGGCCGCGGCGCTGGAGTCGGGCAGTTCGCATCCCATTGCGCGCGCACTGGCGTCGGAGCAGGCGGGATGGACCGCGCGCGACATCACCTTCGAAGCGGGTGTCGGCGTCCGCGGCGTCATTGACGACCGCCGCTACGCCCTTGGGGCGCCGGAGGCACTGGTCGAAGCAGCGACTGTGACCATTCCCGACGATGCACCCGGCCTGACCTGGGTCCTGCTGACCGAAGACGGCGCCCCGCTCGCCTTGTTCGGCTTTTCTCCGCAGCTGCGTCCCGATGCCGCGGCGACGGTGCGCGCACTCCAAGCCTCGGGGCTGAATGTGGTCATGCTATCCGGCGATGCCGAGTCGGCAGTGCAGCACATGGCAGCGCGTCTTGGCATCACGCATGCCTACGCGCGCCAGTCGCCGGGCGACAAGCTGGCGCGGTTGCAGGCGCTGCGCGCCGAAGGACATGCGGTGCTCGCCGTCGGGGATGGGGTCAATGACGCGCCTTTGCTGACGGCTGCTGATGCCTCGGTCGCACTGGCTTCAGGCAGCGCGCTGAGTCAGGCGCACGCTGACGCGCTACTGACGCGCAGTTGCCTGGCCGGACTGGTGGAGTTGATGACCACCGCCCAGCGTGCCCGTCGCACCGTGATGCAGAACCTCAGCTGGGCCGCAACCTACAACACCGTCATGGTGCCGCTCGCATTTTCCGGCGTGCTCGTTCCCTGGATTGCGGCCCTCGGCATGGGCCTCAGTTCGCTGGTGGTGGTCGGTAACGCGCTGCGCCTGTCGAAGCGTACGCACCCAGCCGACGCAGCCGCCGAACCCGTATCGCAGCCCGCCTAGGAGGGCATGCCATGCTGAGCCTCTATCTGCTGATTCCGCTGTCCCTGGCCCTTGTGGGCGTAGCCTGCTGGTTCTTCTTCTTTGCCGTCGACAACGGGCAGCTCGACAACCTGGACGAGATCGGCAAGCGCATGCCGGACGATGAGGAGTGAGGGCGCGTGCTTAGCGGCATTGCGCTGACGGCGCCCGCCTTCTTTCTCGCGGGCTTGGCCGCTTCTCCGCACTGCGGGCTGATGTGCGCGGCGGTCGCGCGGATCGCAACAGGCCGCGCACAGGAAGGCCACCAGGCGCACCATGCCCTGCTGGTGAATCTGGGTCGTGTCTTCGCGTATCTCGTTTTCGGCGCTTTCGCCGGTGTCGTGGGCGGTTGGCTGATGCTGAGTCTTCCCAGTGATGGCTGGGGCAATGCCCTCCGCCTGCTTGCCGCAGCGGCCGTGATCGCGGTGGGGCTGATGCATCTGCGACGCGCACCACCACCATGCAGCCAGCGGGCGCGTCACCCGGCGCAGCTCTTCGGGCGCGGAATGGCGTGGGCCTTGGTTCCGTGTCCGATGCTCTATGCCGTGCTCGCTTTATGCGCCTTGAGCGGCGGGCTGGTCAGCGGTGCGGTGCTAGCCGGTGCCTTCGGGCTTGGCACCCTGCCGGCGATGACGGCCCTGGCCTTTGGTGGCCAGCGTCTTACTGCCGGAACCGCGCGTGCGACTGGCGCCACCGTGATGCTGTTGTTCGGCGGGCTGACGGTGCTTGGCGTGCTGCTGCCCAATGTGGTGACCCTGCCCTGGTGTCGCTAGGGCCTGTTAACACTCAGTCGGTCGTGGCGTTGGCCCCGGACATCGCGCGAGGCAAGGCGCGAGTCGCCGGCCTTGGTGATTCCAAGGTCAAGGCGAGCAACGCTGCATGGCGCGATGTGCGGGGCCAATCCGAAGGACGCGGCCCGTATGCGCGCACCGCCGCGTCCTTCGTCGCTGATGTACGTCAAGTACATCGCGCTCCTTACTCCTTGCGCTGCACGCATACGGACTCGCGCGCCGCGATCGACTGAGCGTCAACAGACCCTAGGTTCGGGATACCTGGCGCGCCCTTGATGTGCATCAAGGCAGTGGCACCGGCGGCGGCGCAGTATAGGGTCAACCCGCTTGCCGCCCTGCTTGCCCATGCCCGCGCTCGCCACCGATTCCGCTTCCCTGTCCGCCTCTGCGCATTCTGACGCTGCGCGCGCGGCCTACCCGCTGCCGGTGCCCGAATCCCTGATCGCGCGCTACGACGGATACGCGCCGCGCTATACCTCGTATCCCACGGCGGCGGAATTCCGCGCGGACTTCGATGCCGCGCAACTGGATGCGGCCATTGCAGCCGGTAACCTGCTGCCGGGTGCGCCGGATCTCTCGCTCTATCTACACCTGCCGTTCTGTCGCGAGGCTTGCTGGTACTGCGCCTGCCATCGCGCCATTACGCGTCGTCCCGAGCGCGCCGCGCGCTACCTGCAGGCGCTGCGTCAGGAAATCGCGCAGCGGGGCGACCAGCTGGCAGGCCATCGACGCGTGCGCCAGCTCCACTTGGGGGGTGGCACGCCCACCTTCTACCGCATGGAGGAACTGGCCGGATTGCTCGAGCACATCGCCCGCCATTTCCACGTCGCCGAGCGCACCGAGCGTGAATGGTCGATCGAGATCGATCCGCGCACGGTGTCGCCTGATCAGGCCAAGGCGCTGGTGGCCATGGGTTTTGACCGGGTGTCGATGGGCATCCAGGATTTCGACCCCACCGTGCAGCAGGCGATCCACCGGCAGCAGGACATCCGCATGGTGCGCGCACTGGTGGAATCCGTGCGCGCGGCCGGTGTGCGCGGTATCAGCTTCGATCTGATCTATGGCCTGCCGTGGCAGACAGTGGCCGGTTTCCGGCGCACGTTGCGTGTGGTGAAGCAACTGCGGCCGGATCGCGTCTCGGTCTATGGCTACGCCCACATGCCCGATCGCTTCCGTCTGCAGTCGCTGATTCCGGATGCGGCGCTGCCCGACGCTGCCACCCGCCTGCAGTTGATGGCCGCATGCCATCACGAGCTGGGAGAGGCCGGCTACGTGCATGTCGGCATGGACCACTTCGCGCTCGCCCATGATCCGCTGGTGCAGGCGCAGCGCGACGGCAGCCTGCAGCGCAATTTCCAGGGCTACAGCACGCTGGGTGGCTGCGATCTGATCGGCATGGGCGCCAGTGCCATTTCGCAGGTCAGCGGTGTCTACGGCCAGAATGCCAGCGCCATCGCTGAGTGGGAGCAGCGTTTGAGCGAGGGTGGAAGCGCGGTGGCGCGCGGCTACGCGATGACCGCCGATGATCATCTGCGTTCGGACATCATCCAGTCCCTGATGTGCCATGGCCGGGTTGACCTCGTTGCCATCGAGCGTCGGCACGGCATCGACTTCGCGCAGTATTTCGCGGGATTGCAACCCACCCTGGCACGCATGGCCGATGACGGACTCTTGCATCTGGGCCGGCGCGTGCTCGCGCTGACCGAGTGCGGGCGCTTTCTGATGCGCAGCGTGGCCGTGCTCTTCGACGCGCATCGCGGCGCGGAGTCCGCCACGCGCTTCTCGCGCGCGATCTGAATCGGTAGGCGCGGTCCGCCGTCGCGCAGTGCCGACGGCCAGCCGCTATGATGCGCAGCTTTCGCGTCACCGGCGGCACGGGCTGCCGCGGACGACCGGCTTTTTCTGCTCCGCATCGCCATGGCCTCTGCCGCACCCTTCGAGTTACTGCAGCAATCCGCTGGCGCCCGGCGCGGCCGCCTGCACCTGCAGCACGGCACCGTTGAAACCCCGATCTTCATGCCGGTGGGGACCTACGGCACGGTGAAGGCGATGACGCCTGAGGAACTGGAGGCCATCGGCGCCCAGATCGTACTCGGCAACACCTTTCACCTCATGCTGCGGCCCGGCGAGCAGGTCATCGCCGAACTGGGCGGCCTGCATCGCTTCATGCATTGGCAGCGTCCCATCCTCACGGATTCGGGCGGCTTTCAGGTATGGAGCCTGTCGGCGCTGCGCAAGCTCACCGAGGAGGGGGTGACCTTTGCCTCACCGATCGACGGCAGCCGGCATTTCCTGAGTCCGGAGCGCGCCGTGGCCGTCCAGCACGCACTGGGGTCGGACATCGTCATGCAGTTCGACGAATGCACCAATTACCCGGCGACCATGGATGAGGCGCGCGCATCCATGGCGCTGTCCACGCGTTGGGCACAGCGCTGCAAGACCGCGCACGGAGACAATCCCAATCTGCTCTTCGGCATCGTGCAGGGCGGCATGTATGCCGAGCTGCGTCAGGAATCGGTGCAGGCGCTGGAGGCTATCGGCTTTCCCGGCTATGCCATCGGCGGATTGTCAGTGGGCGAGCCCGAGGACGAGCGCATCGCCGTGCTGGACGCGCTGCAGCCGCTTATGCCGGTGCAGGCGCCGCGCTATCTGATGGGCGTGGGGACGCCGCGCGATCTGGTGATGGCGGTGGCGCGTGGGGTCGACATGTTCGACTGCGTGATGCCGACGCGCAACGCGCGCACCGGCCACCTGTTCACCAGTCAGGGGCCGGTGAATATCCGCAACGCGCGCCACAAGCGCGATCCGGCGCCGCTCGACCCCCAATGCGATTGCACGGCGTGCACGCACTATTCGCGCGCCTATCTGCACCACCTCGACAAGTGCAAGGAAATCCTCGGCGCCCGACTCAATACGCTGCACAACCTGCGCTATTACCTGCGCCTGATGCAACGCATTCGTGAAGCCATCGAGGCCGATACCTTCACCGCCTTCGCCAAGGATTTTCTCGACGGCCCCATGGGCCAACGCAAAGCGCCCAAGGCCTGATCGGTGCTGCCTCAGGCGGCGAGGGCGGCCTCGATGTCGCCGCGCAGCTTTTCGGGTTTATCCGTGGGCGCATAGCGCTTGAGCACGCTGCCATCCTTGCCCACCAGGAACTTGGTGAAGTTCCACTTGATGGCGCCGGTGCCCAGCAGCCCGGATTTCTCGCTCTTGAGGTACTGGAACAGCGGATGCGCCTTGTCGCCGTTGACGTCGACCTTCGCGAACATCGGGAAGCTCACGTCATAGGTGGTGCTGCAGAAGCTGGCGATCTCCTCCGCGTTGCCCGGTTCCTGATTGGCGAACTGGTTGCAGGGGAAGCCGAGGACTTCGAAGCCGCGTTCGTGGTAGTCGCGATAGAGCGCTTCCAGGCCGGTGTACTGCGGCGTAAAACCGCACTTCGAGGCGACGTTGACGACCAGCAGCACCTTCCCACGGAAGGCCTCCAGTGTGGTGGCCGTGCCGTCCAGGCGCTGTGCCTCGATGTTGAATAATTCCATGCGCTGCTCCATGTTGATCCCGCGACAGCCTAGCATCGGGGTGGCACGCGGCGTCCGGCGGGGCGTGTGATGTTCACCCAGCGTATCGAGAAGGAGGGGGTATGCAGGGGCTGCATTGGCTCGACTACACGGTACTGGCGGTCTATCTGATGGTGCTGGTGGCGGTCTGCGTGCGTGTGGCCCGCCGCAGCCCCACCGCCGATGATCTCTTCCTCGCTGGACGCAGCCTCGGCGTGGGCGTGGTGGGCCTGTCGCTATTCGCCTCCAACATCTCGTCCACCACGCTCATCGGGCTGCCGGGTGCAGCATGGCAGTCGGGCATCGCCGTGGCGAACTATGAATGGATGGCCGGGCTGGTCCTGATCTTTTCGGCCCTGTTCGTGATGCCTCGCCTGCTGCGGGGCCGTGTCACCACCATCCCCGAATGGCTGGAGCGTCGCTTTGACGCGCGGTTGCGCAAGTATCTGTCGGCGGTCACGGTCTTCCTCAGCATCATGCTCGATACCGCCGGCAGCCTCTATGCCGGGGCGCTGGTATTGCTGCTGTTCTTTCCCAGCCTGTCGCTGGCACCCACGATCGCGGTCATTGCCTTGCTTGCAGGGCTCTACACCGCGGCCGGCGGTCTGCGCGCGGTGGCCTATACCGATGTGCTGCAGACGGTCGTGCTGCTCGCCGGCTCACTGCTGCTGACGGTGATGGTCTTCGGAGAATTCGACTATTCCTGGGCTGCGGTGAAGGCAGCCCTGCCAGCAGAGCAGTTATCGCTGATCCGACCGCTGGACGACCCGCAGCTGCCCTGGCTGGGCACCTTGATCGGCCTCCCGGTGCTGGGCTTCTACTACTGGACGATGAACCAGTACGTGTCGCAGCGACTGCTCGGTGCGCGCAACCAGGCCACGGCCGGGCGAGGGGCCATGCTGGCGGCCGCGCTCAAGCTGCTGCCGCTGTTCATCATGGTGCTGCCGGGCGCCATGGCGGCCGCCCTGTTCACGGATCTGGAACGCGCGGACATGGTCTTTCCGACCCTGATCGCGGAATACGCCCCGGTTGGTATTGCCGGTCTGATCCTGGCCGGTCTGCTGGCCGCGATCATGTCGAGCGTGGATTCGGCGCTGAATTCCTCGTCGACCCTGATCTCCGTGGACTTCATCGCGCCGCGCAAACCGGATTGGGACGCGCAGGCCATGGCCCGCACCGGGCGCGGCATCACGCTGTTGCTGATGCTGCTGGCGGCAGTGTGGGCACCGATGATCGACCGCTTCCCGGGTCTGTTCGCCTATCTGCAGCAGGGCTTTGCCTATGTCACGCCGCCGCTGGTGGCGGTGTTCCTGCTGGGCAGCTTCTCGCATTGGCTGAGCGCGCGTGCGGCCCTGCGGACCGTCATCACCGGCCATGTCGTCAGTGCCCTCTGCTTCGTCGCCAGGCAGGTGGGTTGGATCGAGCTCCACTTCACGATTGTCGCCGGCTTACTTCTGGCCTTCAGCCTCGTCGTCGCCTACCTGTGGCACCGTCTTGAAGGCGGTGTTGCGGCGGTGCCGCGCGAGACATCCGTGGGCAGCGAGATTCGCGCCGGTCTGCACGGCTTGCCCAGGGATGTCTACATTGTGGCCGTGGGTCTGGTCGTCCTCACTGCGGCAATAGTGTGGAGTTTTCGCTGACCCGGTCCGGCCCGGGGAGATTGACCGCTTCGAGAAAGTCGTCCCCCCAGCGGCGGAGATCGTAGTACTCCACGATTTCGTAGAGCTGGCGCAGGCGGCCTTCTGCCTCGGCGCGGCCCATGTTGAGCGCGACATAGAGGCCCGAGGCCAGGTCATCGGTGTCGTGGGGGTTGGTCAGCAGGGCCCCTTTGAGCTCGGCTGCCGCACCGGCGAACTCGGACAGCACCAGCACGCCGCGGCCGCCGATGGAGCCCTGCACGGCCACGTATTCCTTGGCGACGAGATTCAGGCCATCGCGCAAGGGCGTGATCCACATCACATCCGCCATCGCGTAATAGGCGACCAGATCGGCGAAGGGCACCGGCCGGAAAAAGAACTGTACGGGGGTCCAGCCCACCTGGGAGAAATGCCCATTGATGCGACCCACCGCCTGCTCGATCTGGTTCTGCAGCTCGGCATATACGCGCATTTCACGGGCCGCCGGCACGCAGATGACCATCAGCGTCACCTTGCCGAGCAGCTCGGGTTGATCCTCGAGCAGCTGCTCGAAGGCCAGCAGTTTTTCCAGGGTGCCCTTGGTGTAGTCGAGCCGCTCGACCGACAGGATCATCTTGACGCCGCGCACTTCCTTGCGCAGCGCCTCGACCTTGCCGTCGGCTTCCGCCTCGCGATAGGCCTTCTGCACGCGGTTGACATCAAGGCCGACCGGATGTGCGCCCAGACGAACCACGCGGTCGTTGACCTGCAAGGCGGTGGTGACATTCTCCAGCCCCATGGCGCAGCCGTAGGTCAGAAAACGGGGTGCGCAATGTTCGCGCTCGAGCACGATGGAGGGCGCCGATCCACGTACCACATCGACGAAATTCTCCACCTGCCGCGGAATGTGAAAGCCGACGTAGTCGCACTGCAGCAGGCTGCCCACGATCTGTCGCCGCCAGGGAATGACATTGAAGACGTCGGCGGAAGGGAAGTAGGTGTGGTGAAAGAAGGCGATCTTGACGTCGGGTCGCAGCTCACGCAGATAGGCCGGTACCAGCCACAGGTTGTAGTCGTGGATCCAGACCACCGCGTTGGGTGCGGCCTCGCGTGCGGCGGCCTCGGCGAAGATGCGGTTGACACGGGAGAAGACCTCCCAGTGTTCCTTGCGGAAGACGGCGCGCTCCCAGAAGGTATGCAGCGTGGGCCAGAAGGCTTCCTTGGAAAAACGCTTGTAGAAGATGTCGACGTCCTGCTTGCTGAGCAGCACACGCGAGCAAACCAGGTTCGGATAGGCGTCGTCGTCGACGCTGGTGTGGGCCTCGAAGTCACCCTTGCGCGGTTCGTAGGTCGTCCATGCCACCCAGGCGCCCTTCTTGCCATCGGCAAAGAAGCTGAGCAGGGTCGGAATGATGCCGTTGGGAGACTGGTGTGCGCGCCGCTTCAGCACCCCGTTGTCGACGTACTCCTCGTAGGGCAGGCGGTGATAGACCACCACCAGTTCGGCCTTGCCCGTATCGGCTTCGCGCGTATCGATCTCTGCGACGCCCTTCTCGCCAAGGAAGCCGAAATGGGCGATGGCCTCGAGGATGCCGCCGCAGCCCGGCTTCTTGGCATGCAGCACATGGGCATTATTGCGCGTGGCCTCGATCAGCCCCGGCTCACTCTGTCCAACGGCGACCGCCTTGAAACCCTCCTGCAGCATGGACAGGTCGTTGAGTGTGTCGCCCGCGGCAAGCACTTCTTCGGGGTCCAGTTCCAGATGGCGGATGAGCGCGCGCAGGCTGCTGCCCTTGTTGACGCCGCGCGGCAGCACGTCGAGGTAGAGATCGGCCGAGTACAGCAGGTCGCAGCCCAGCGCGTCGACCTCGGCGCGGACCTCCTCGGTAACCGCGTCGTAGTCACAGAAGTAGGAGCAGCGTCGCTCCTGTGGCAGAGCCTGACGCTCCAGACCCTTGAAGCGCCCCATAACCTCCACGATGGCTTGCTCTCCCGGCCAACGCGCCTCGATATGGGCTTGCAGCGGCTGAATGGGCTGGCGCGTATGACCATGCACGACCGTTGCGCCGACGTCGCAGACGACGTAGTCGGGGGTCGGGAGGGCGGGGTCGTCGAGCAGGGGCATGACTGCTTCCAGGCCACGTCCGGTGACGTAGCAGAGCTGGATATGCGGATGACGGTCAATGAGGTAATAGAGGCGGTGACGGTCCTCGGCAGTACCGGCGAGGAAGGTTCCGTCCAGGTCAGTGGCTAGCAGCATGCGATCTATCTGAACACAAAGCGGGGATTCAGGGGGAGCTTAGCGACCTGATGGCGAGGCTTCCTCGGCGGAAGCATGTTCAGTGGCTGGCGCTTCTGCTTCCTGCGAGGGTTGGTAGGTGCCGAGATCTTCGATGAAGCCTTCTGGGACATCGAGTTCGGCATCCGGGTCGATGAAGCCACCTTCCGGCTCCAGTTCCTCGGCCAGCAATTCCATGACCACCGGCGAGGTGCGCACCATGGGAACAAAGGTACTGCTCTGATCTTCCAGGAGTTCTTCATCGCGACGACGCGGCAGCGCATGCCACGCCGCAAAGATGGCCAGCGGTAGCAGGACAATGCCAAAGAACAACGGAAGACTGCCTTCGCCGGCGCGGCCGATGAACAGACCCGCTGCCAGCGGACCCAGCGCGGCTCCGGCGCCATGCATCAGCAACAGCCATCCACTGCCGCCGACGAGCTGGTCCGCCTCCAGCCAGTCGGACAGGTGTGCCGCGCACAGCGGGTAGATCGAGAAGGCGAAGCCGCCATAGAGGAACATCATCGGAAAGAGCGCTCGCTCGTAGTAACCGATCAGCAACGAGGTGCCGGCGGCCAAGAGGGCACCCCAGGTCGCTGTCAGCCCGATCACGCGACGGCGGTCATGCCGGTCCGAGTAGTGCCCGATGGGCAACTGCATGACCGCGCCCCCGATGATGGTCAGACTCATCAGCAACGCGACGCCGGCCTGACCCAGCCCAACCCGTTGTCCGAACAGTGGGCCCATGCCCCAGAAGCTGCCCATGACGATGCCGGAGAGGAAGGCCCCGGCTATGGCGACCGGCGCCACGCGCCATACCGTATGGAAGGGCACAGCGGTCACCTTGGTGACATCCGGTTGTCCAAGGCGGGTCAGCGCCACCGGGACCAGTGAGAGCGCGAATAGCACTGTGATGATCGAGAACAGCTCGAAACTGTCCACCGGTGAAGCCAGGATCAGCCACTGCCCTGCGGCCATGGCCACCAGATTGACGATCATGTAGACCGCGAACAGTCCCCCGCGACTCTTCGGATCGGCCTGCACCGTGAGCCAGCTCTCGATGACGTTGAACAGGCCGACGATGGAGATGCCGGTGATGACACGCAGCACGGCCCAGCTCCATACGCCGATCAACAGCGGATGCAGCACTGCGGTACAGGCGGCAATGGCCGCAAAGATGGCAAAGCTGCGGATGTGTCCCACACGCTCGATGACTTCCGGGGCAATGCGCGTACCCAGCAGAAAGCCCGCGAAGTAGGCCGACATGACGAGACCGATGGCGGTCGTCGAGAAACCCTCCAGTCCCGCGCGCACGGCGAGCAGGGTGCCGAACAGGCCGCTGCCCAGTAGCAGCAATGCCACGCCGGCGAGCAAGGCCGAGACAGGAAGGATGCGACTTGCCATCAGTCAGTATTGGGCAACGAAAAAGGCGGACGCGATTCTATCGCGTCCGCCCCTGGCCCCTGTGGCCGCGGTCAGCCCGTCGCCTTGGACCTAGAAGTAGTAGCCGACATTGATATTGAAGCGGCTGTTCCAGTCGTCGGTATCGCCTTCGAGTGTGCCCCCGATGAAGGGCTGATTCTGCGCAACGATGAAATCGAAGTAGGCGAAGACACCACCGGCTACCACCGAGAAGCCGGTCACGTTCATTTGCGTATCCTCGGTGTCGGGGGTCTTCTCGGTCATCAGGCTGTAGTCGTTGTACAGCTGGATGCCGGTGATGGGGCCGAGCTGCAGATCGATGTTGTAAGCCAGATTCGCGGTGTAGATCAGCGCTTCCGAAGGAATGGTGTCAAAGAAGGAATAGGCGCCGACGGCGAGCCGCTCTGCGCCGGAATCCAGGTCGTATTCGTAGTCGGCCACCTGCAGCATGACATTGACCGGCCCGTAGTTGCCGTTGAGGTGCGCTGCGTAGGCCTGGTAGTTGCCCGCGGATTGCGTGGGTCCCTTCAGACCGCCGTAGAGGCCGGACAGGCCCAGCTCGGTGCCGGCCACGTCAAAGGTCGCGCGCAGGCTGCCGGTATTGGATTCGGCGATTGGGTTGGTGGGGTCCGCAAAGGTCCCTTCGCCAGGGGCACGGACACCCACCACATCATAGGAATAGCGGTCGGAGCGGTTGTCGACAAAGCCATCGATACCGCCCTGCTCATCATTCTTGAAGAAGCCAAGCTGCAGGCCAATCGGGCCGAGGTCGCCATCCGCGACCAGGCCGAAGTCGTAGTCGTCTTCCAGGCCGACGTAGTAGGCCGTGCTGAAGAAGAAATTGTGCGAGTTGTAAGGCCGAACGCCGAAGGGTACCTGTTGAATGCCCGCGCGTACCTGCCAAGCGTCGCTGAAGTCATAGCCCACCCAGGCGTGGTGGATGACCTGCATGTACTGGTAGTAACGCCATTCCGCGGACAGGATCACGTCACCGATGGTGCCATCCAGATTGATGCGGAAGGTATCGAGATCGATGTCCCCGCTGCGAGTGCGGTTATCGCTGTCGTAGTCCTCGAAGCTGTACTGGAAGCGCACGGCGCCACCGACGTGGATGCCATCCTCTTCATCTGCGTGCACTACCCCAAGCGGTGCAGCAGCAATGGCAGACGCCAACAGAAAACCTGTTGTGTATCGCATGATGAGTCCCCTTCTTCTGCTTTGTGAGCGAGACGAAGCGCTTGCGCGCAACGCCGCACGTGTCGTGCTCCTCCGATCGCATCTGCGTCGCATGAAATCACTCCCCATTCCCTGCAACGCGCAATCCATTCCATCGACCTTACCCGCCCGACTTCCGGCGTGCAAAACTGTCTCAGCCTCTCACTATCGAGCCCGATCGACGGGAGGTGCGATGGTTCGGTACGCATCCCGTGACATCGACCGGCGAAGTCGTTAGGGCGAAAAAAAAGGCGGCCGCTGGGGCCGCCTTGATGCGATGACGCGATAGGGATCAGGCTGCGTCGAGCAGCGCCGCCGGCTTACCCATGATGGGTTCAGCCGGGGCCAGCGCCGTTTTGCACAGGGTGACGGCATGCGGCAGCAGGCGCGTGGCGAAGTGGTGCGCCGTCACAAACTTGGCCTCTGCAAAACTGGCGTCCTTGTGGCCTTCGGCGGCACGGACCGAGCGCAGCCACGCCTCGCCCAGTGCGACCAGCGAGAAGGCACGCAGGTAGTCGCAGCAGCCGTAAGCGGCGTCATTGGGGTTGTCGCGGAAGCCGGCCTGGATGTCCTTGGTGGCCGTTTCAAGCGCATCGAGTGCCTCGCTCAGCGGAGCCACCAGCCAGTCGGGACCGCCTTCCGCCAGATGCTTGCGCACCCGCTCGAAATAGCGCTGCGGCAATCGGCCGCCATGCAATTGGAGCTTGCGACGCACCAGGTCCATGGCCTGAATGCCGTTGGTGCCCTCGTACAGCGCCAGAATCTTGCTGTCGCGGATAATCTGTTCGATGCCGTGCTCGCGGATGAAGCCATGGCCGCCGTAGACCTGCACGGCCAGCGAGCCGAGTTCGAAGGCGGCGTCGGTCAGGAAGGCCTTGACCAGCGGCGTCATCAGTTCGACGTGGTCCTGCGCGGCTTCGCGTTCCGCTTCGTCGGTGGCACGGTGGGCGAGATCGACGTGCATGGAGGTGTCCAGCGCCATGACGCGCCCCGCTTCGGTGTAGGCCCGCATGGTCAGCAGCATGCGGCGCACATCGGGGTGATCGATGATCTGCTCACTGCCACTGAAGCTCTTGCCCTGCTTACGGTCCATGGCGTAGGCGAGCGCGTTCTGGGTGGCCAGTTCGCACTGTCCAAGCCCCTGGAATCCGACCATGATGCGAGCCAGATTCATCATGATGAACATGTTCTGGATGCCATGGTTCGGTGCGCCCACGAGCCAGCCCTTGGCGCCATCGAAGCCCATGGTGCACGTGCAGGAGGCGTGAATGCCCATCTTGTGCTCGATGGAGATGCAGCGCAGCGCGTTGCGCTCGCCGATGCTGCCGTCCGCATTCACCAGGTACTTGGGGACCACGAAGGTGGACAGCCCCTTGATGCCTGCCGGGGCGTCGGGCAGCCGGGCCAGCACGAGGTGCACGATGTTGTCGGCCATCTGGTGCTCGCCGCCGGTGATGAAGATCTTCATCCCTTCCAGGCTGTAGCTGCCGTCGTCGTTCGGTGTTGCCTTGGTCTTCACCGCCGCCAGGTCGGAACCGGCCTGCGGCTCAGTCAGACACATGGTGCCAGTCCACTCACCGGTGCCGAGCTTGGGCAGGTACAGGTCCTTGATCTCGTCAGAGCCCACGGCCTCGATGGCTTCGAAGCAGCTGCTGGTCAGGCCCGGATAGAGGGCAAAGGAGACGTTGGCGCCGCACAGCATTTCCTCGACGACCTTGGAGAGGACGTAGGGCAGGCCCTGGCCACCGTATTCGCCCGGGCTCGCCAGGCCGACCCAGCCCGCTTCGTAAAACTGCTGATAGGCCTCCTTCATGCCCTCGGGCAGGATGACTTCGCCGTCCTGCCATTGCGCGCCGACCGCATCCGCGCTCTCGCGCAGCGGCGCGATCACGCCTTCGACGAACTTCGCGGCTTCGTCGACCACGCCATCGACGATTTCCGCCGAAGCATCCTCGAAACCGGGCAGCGCCGAAAGCTGGGAGACGTTCAGCACGTCGTGAAGGGCAAACAGGATGTCTTTCTGGGGAACCTTATATGTGGCCATGGCGAGTCCTCTTACCGGCGTCAACAGATGGAGCGAAGGTAGCACGCGGGCGCGCGCCCACGGGCGGCGTCGAGCTTTTATGAATGATAGTTCATTAGTTTTCGGGGTGCAGGGAAGCCACGAGGGTGGCGGCCGGCCGGTCGCTGCGCCGGACGCGGACCCGGGCGGCTGATCGTGTCCGCTCTGGCATACTCCGGGTTTTGACGGCCGGGCGCTCCCGGTCACCCCACGATATGGAGTCCCTACACGTGTTGGATCTATTGATCAGTCCCGCCTTCGCGCAGGCCCAGGCGCAGCCGGCAGGCAATCCGCTGATGCAGTTTCTCCCGCTCATCCTGCTCGTGGTTGTGTTCTATTTCCTGCTGATCCGTCCGCAGATGAAGCGCAACAAGGAGCACCGCAACATGATCGCCAGCCTTTCGGTGGGCGACGAGGTGGTGACGGGTGGTGGCGTTGCCGGACGCATCTCGAACCTCGGCGAACATTTTGTGTCGGTCGAAATCGCCGAAGGCGTGGTCGCCAAGGTGCAGAAGCAGTCCATTGCGAGCGTCCTCCCCAAGGGAACCCTGAAGGAAGGCTGATGCGGTTCCCCGCGCCGGCCGAACCGTTGTGGGCCAGGAGGCCCGCAACGGTTGACCGGCCGAATCCCCCCAAGCGTTCACGCTCATGAAACCCTTTGCCCTGTGGAAATACGCCGTGCTCGCGATCTCTGTGGTCGTGGGCGTTCTTTACGCGTTGCCCAATCTCTTCGGCGACGATCCCGCGGTTCAGATCTCGCATAGCGACGGCAATCCTGTCAGCGAACGTACCCAGGAGCGTGTGCTGGAGTGGCTGCAGGATGACGGCATCGCAGTGCAGGCATCGCGCGCAACCGAGGGACAGCAGATTGTGCGGCTGGCGTCCAACGAGGCTCAGTTGCAGGCCGCCGAGATCCTGCGGCCCCGGCTCGACCGTGATCATGTGGTGGCGCTAAGCCGCGAGCCGCGGACCCCGGAATGGCTGCTCGATCTGGGCGCCCGCCCCATGAACCTGGGGCTCGATCTGCGCGGTGGTGTGCATTTCCTGCTGGAGGTCGATATTCCCACCGCGCTGGAGCGTGCATCGGAACGCTATCTCACTGATTTGCCGGCCTTCCTGCGCACCGAGAACATCCGATACACCGGCCGGACCCTGGAGGGCGGATCGGTGTCGCTGGAGTTCGCCGACATCGCGCGCCGCGACCGTGCGCAGGATGTGCTTGCGGATGAATTCCCGGAATTGCGCTTCGAGGCCAGCGACGAGCCACCGAGCTTGACCGCGGCGCTCAGCGAAGAGGAGCAGGCACGCATTGCGGATTTTGCCGTTCGCCAGAATCTCACAACCCTGCGCAATCGCGTCAACCAGCTGGGCGTGGCGGAGCCGCTGGTGCAGCGCCAGGGCGAGGACCGCATCGTGGTACAGCTACCGGGCGTGCAGGACACGACCCGCGTCAAGGACCTGCTGGGCGCGACCGCAACGCTGGAATACCGTGCCGTGGACGAAGACGGCGACGCCCAACGTGCCGCCCGCACGGGTTCTGTGCCCTTTGGCAGCGAGTTGTTCTACACCCGTGACGGTCGCCCGATCCTGCTCAAGCGGGAAGTCATTGCCAGCGGCGACCAGCTGGTCGACGCCCAGGCCACCATCGATCAGGAAAGCGGGACGCCTGCCGTCTCGGTCACGCTGGACGGGTCCGGCGCCAAGCGCATGTTCGAGTTCACCCAGAACAACGTCGGTCGGCCGATGGCGGTGCTCTATCGCGAGACCGAGGTCACCACCACCTACAACGCCAAAGGTGAGCCCATCCGCGAGATGAACGAGATCGAGGAAGTGATCTCGGTGGCGACCATCCGCGGGGTCTTCGGCAAACGCTTTCAGACCACAGGGCTCACCAGCAACGAAGCCCGCGATCTGGCGTTGCTGCTGCGCGCCGGTGCTCTGGCCGCCCCGATTGTCATTGTCGAGGAGCGCACGGTCGGCCCCAGTCTCGGCGCCGACAACATTCAGCAGGGGCAGATGGCGGCACTGGCCGGTCTCATCGCGGTGCTGATCTTCATGGCGATCTACTACAAGGTCTTCGGCCTGATCAGCAACGTGGCGCTGCTGCTCAACCTGACCCTGATCATCGCGGCCATGTCGATGATCCAGGCCACGCTCACCATGCCCGGCATTGCCGGCATCGTGCTGACCCTGGGCATGGCAGTGGACGCCAATGTGCTGATCTACGAGCGCATCCGCGAGGAGATCAAGCAGGGCATCGCGCCGCTGCCGGCGATCGACGCCGGCTACGACCGCGCGCTGCTGACTATCGCCGATTCGCAGATCACGACGCTGATTGCTGCCGTGGTGCTGTTCGCGCTCGGCTCTGGCCCGGTCAAGGGCTTTGCCGTAACGCTGTCGATCGGCATTGCCACCTCGATGTTCACAGCCATCATCGGCACCCGGGCCATCGTCCACATGATCTATGGGCGGCGCGCGCGCATGGCCCAACTGCCCATTTAGCCGTCGAGGCGCTTCATGCAACTGTTTGCGACGAATCCGAATATCGATTTCATGCGCGTGCGGCGGCCCGCGGGCATGGTGTCCATCCTGCTGCTCATTGCCAGTGTGGTCCTGCTGGCCACGCGCGGCTTGAATCCGGGCATCGATTTCAAGGGTGGCGTACTGGTCGAACTCGGCTACGAGCAGCCGGTCGAGCTGTCGTCGGTGCGCGAGGCGCTCAGTGAGGCGCAGCTCGGCTCCGCCAGCGTGCAGTACTTCGGCACGCAGACCGACGTGCTGGTGCGCATGGCCCCGGACGAAACCAACGACGCTGCCGAGATCAGCGACCGCATCCTGGCAGCGCTACGCACGGTGGGCCAGGATCCGGAGATGCGGCGCGTGGAATTCGTCGGTGCCGCGGTGGGTGACGAGCTGGCCATCGACGGTGCGCTGGCGGCGCTGTTCGCGCTCATCGGCATCCTCATCTATGTGGCTTTCCGCTTCGAGTGGAAGTTCGCGGTGGGGGCCATCGCCGCCACCAGTCACGACGCGATCATCGTGCTCGGCTGGTTTTCTCTGCTCGGGCTGGAGTTCGACCTGACCGTGCTGGCTGCGGTACTCGCCACCATCGGCTATTCGCTCAACGACACCATCGTTGTCTACGACCGCGTACGCGAGCGCTTTTTGGATCTGCGCCGGAGCGAACCGGTGGATGTCATCAATTCCGCGGTCAACCAGACGCTGGCCCGCACCATCGTGACCAGCGGTACCACGCTGTTCGTGCTGCTGGCGCTGTTCTTCCTGGGCGGCTCGGTGGTGCACAACTTCAGCACCGCGTTGATCGTTGGCATTCTGGTGGGGACCTATTCGTCCATCTTCGTGGCCAGCGGCCTGCTGCCGATGCTGGGCGTGAAGCACGAGGACCTGCTGCCGCCCCAGGACGAAGACGAGGTCGACGAACTGCCGTGAAGCCGTCGCCGGCAGGCGCCAAGGGTGGCGCTGGCCAACGCGATACGGCGGTGCTCGCCGTGCTGGCAGCGATCCTGCTGGGCGCGCTGGCATGGCGGGAAGGACTTGATGAGGCGTCTTCGGCACTGGTAGCGGCGCTGCGCCTGCTGCTCGCCGTGGCGCCCCTGTTCCTGCTTGGCATCGCCATTGGCGGTTGTCTGTCCGCGCTGATCGCCACGCAAGCCGTGACCCGTCATCTTGGTGGTGGTGTGAGCTGGCGCGCCTACGGCGTCGTCGTGATCGGCGGCATGGTCACGCCCGCCGGTCCCTTTGCGGCCTTCCCCCTGCTGCTCGCCTTGCGCCAGGCGGGGGTAGCCACGGGTCTGTGTGTCGCCTACCTGACGGCCTGGGCCACACTGGGTCTGCAGCGCCTGCTGCTCTGGGAGCTGCCGCTGATGGGGGCCGACTTTGCGCTGCTGCGCTGGGCGGTGAGCCTGCCGCTGCCGCTGCTCGCTGCCTGGGGGGTGCAGGCGTTCGTTGCATCCCGCTGGGCCGACGGTGGCCCGCAGTGAACGCACCATGGCCGTTGCTCGTGCTGCTGGTGATGCTCTTTCTGGGGCTGGCGGCTTGGATCGGTCTGCGCCGGCCCGACGCGCGGCCGGCGGCCTTTGCCGCGGCCCGGCGGCAGTTGTGGCTGGTTCTGCCTCGGCTGCCACCTGCCTTGCTGGCGGCGGAATGCACGCTGCGGCTCTTGCCCGAGGGCACCCTCGCGCAGTGGCTCGGTGAAGGCAGTGGCTGGCGCGGTTTGGCGCTGGCGACCGCCGTCGGGGTTGCTGTGCCGGGTGGCCCGGCCGTGGCCCTGCCCATTGCCTGGGCGCTGCTCAGTGGCGGCGCGGCCGTGTCGGTTGTAGTGGCTTTCGTAACCTCGTGGTCGTTGATCGCGGCGCACCGCGCCATGCTGTTTGAGTGGCCACTGATGGGCGCGTCCTGGACGTTGCGGCGGATGCTGCTCAGCCTGCCTCTGCCGGTCTTGGCCGGGGCGGCGGCGGGCATGCTCACGCGGCTTGGCCATGGCTGAGCGCCGACTGCCCTGGGGCTTCTGGCCAGGGACCCTGCCGGCCGATGCCCTGGCGGCGGCGCCGCAGCTGCTCGGCTGGGCCTGGGACCCAGCACAGGAGGCCCTGGCCTGGGCCCAGTGGGACCCCGCGGCCGGCAGGGCCCACCTGTTCACCGCCGCGCTGGCCCATCCCGAGCGCGCCCGGTGCATCGCGCAGGCAGAGCCGCGCTGTCGCGTGCACGAATACGGCGGGGTGCCGATCTTCGCGGGTAGAGGGCAATGGCAGTGGCTCTGGATCGACGATGCCAGCCAGGGCATTCACGCACTGGACCGCAGTGGCAGGGTCCATGTGCTGTATGCAGCCGCCGGCCGGCGCTGCGGCGATCTCGCGCTGCGCGCCGACGGCGCCGCCTTGCTCTTCGTCGAGGAGGATCTGACCGCGGAACGAACGCGCCTGATGCGTCTCGATCTGGGGGAGGGCGGGCAGTGCCGGATCATTGCGGCGACGGATGCCTTCTGCGCCGCACCGCGCTGGTCGTCGGATGGCCGGCGTATCGCCTGGATCGGCTGGTCATCGACCGAGATGCCCTGGGAGTCGAGCCGGCTATGGGTTGCCGGTGACGCGGGGCAGAGCGCCCGGGTGGTTGCAGGCGGTGCCGGCGTCTCCGTGCTGGAGCCGGAATGGGATGCGCAGGGCCAGCTCTGGTGCCTGAGTGATGCGCAGGGCTGGTGGTGGCTGTCCACTGTCGGGGCTGATGGCACGAGACCACGGTGCCGCCTCGAAGGCATCGACATGGGGCGTCCGCCCTGGCAGCTCGGCAATCGACACTATGTGCTGTTGCCGGGTGGCGCGGCCGTGGTGGTGGCCATCGCGCAAGCACGCTGCCGCTTGCTCCGGCTGGAAGCGGACGGCGGCGAGACGGCGCTCCCTTGCGAAGCCACGGACATCACCCAGCTTGCGCGCTGTGGGGATCATCTTCTGTATCTCGGAGCAGGACCGCGCCATGCCCTGGGTCTCTGGAAGCAGCCGCTGGATGGCACAACCGGTGCAACGCCCATGGTCGGCGCCGGCCTGTCGGTTCCCTCTGAGGCGGTGTCCCTGCCCGAGGCCGTGGCGGCGAAGGGGCCGGCAGGCACAATCCACGGCTATTACTATCCACCCCGCTGCCCGGGCATCGAGTCGACGCAGGACGGGCCGTCCCCCTTGATCCTGCGCGCGCACGGTGGGCCGACCGCCATGCGCGCCCCGGTCTTCGAACCGGAAGTGCAGTTCTGGACCGGGCGGGGCTTCGCCGTGGTGGAGCTCAACTACAGCGGCAGCAGTGGCCACGGCCGCGCCTATCGCGAGCGGCTGCGCGGGCGGTGGGGTCTGCTGGATCGGGATGACTGCAGCGCGATGGCGCGCGCACTGACTGCGCAGGGCCGCGCCCGGACGGACGCGGTGTTCATCGCCGGCAATAGTGCCGGCGGCTTGAGCGTGCTCAACAGCCTGCGCGGCGCCGGCCCCTTCGCCGCCGGCCTGTGCCGCTGGGGCGTGGCCGATCTGGAGCGCCTGGCTGCCTGTACGCACCGTTTCGAGCGTGGCTACCTGAACAGTCTGGTCGGCGCGCTACCAGCGGCGCGTGCCGCCTATCGGTGGCGCTCACCCGTGCACCACGCAGCGCGCATTTGCGCGCCGCTGATTCTGATCCAGGGGCGGGAGGATCGCATCGTGCCCCCCGAGCAGGCCGAAGCCATGGCGGCTGCGATGACGGCCCAAGGCGGTCTGTGTGCGCTGCACCTGTACCCCGGCGAGGGGCACGGGCTGCGTCAGGCCGCGCATCGCGCGCACGCCGTTGAGGCCGAATGGCGCTTCCTGCAACGCGTGTTGGCCGTCCACTAGGCGCGGCGGTCGGTTAGAGGCTGTTAACACTCAGCCGATCGCAGCGCGCGAGTCCGTATGCGTGCAGCGCAAGGAGCAAGGAGCGCGATGGACTTGACGTACATGAGCGACAAAGGACGCGGCGGTGCGCGCATCCGGGTCGCGTCCTTCGGATTCGCCACGACCGACTGCGTGTTAACAGGCCCTAGCCCGATTCGGTGGCCTTGCGGCTTTCCGCCACGGTGCGGAAGACCAGCGGATGCTCGGTCTGTCGGACATCGGCGGCTTCGACCGCGTCGCGAACGAGCGCGTGCTGGGGCGACTTGCTGCAGGCCGGGTCGGTCACGGAGGCATCGCCTGTGAGCGCCAGTGCCTGACAGCGGCAGCCGCCGTGGCACGCGGTGAGCAATTCGCAGCTCGCGCAGGGTTCGGGCTGCCAATCGTGGCCTCGAAAGCGATTGAAGGCCGCCGAGTCGCGCCAGATATGTTCCAGGCTGTGTTCGCGCACCGAAGGCAGGGCGAGACCGGGAATGGCCGCGGCGCCATGGCAGGGCAGGGCACGGCCGTCGGGTGCGACACCGAGAAAGGTCGAGCCCCAGCCATTCATGCAGGGCTTGGCCTTGGCGTCGAAGTAATCCGAACCCACGAAATAGATGCGCATGCGGCCTTCGGCGCGCTCCCGCCAGCGGTTGGCGACGGCTTCCGCGTGCGCCATCTGGTCGCGCGTGGGCATCAGGGCGGCGCGGTTGCGCAAGGCCCAGCCGTGGTACTGCGTATTGGCGAGCTCGACGTGATCCGCGCCCAGATCCCAGGCCAGCTGCAGGATGGCGTCGATACGGTCGAGGTTATGGCGGTGCAGCACCACGTTGAACACCATCGGATATCCGTGTGCGCGGATGGCTTCTGCCATGGCGCGCTTGTGCGCGAATCGGGCGCTGCCTGCTATCGCGTCGGAGGCGATGCTGTCGTCGGCCTGAAAGCTGATCTGGACATGATCGAGGCCTGCGGCGCGCAATGCGCCCAGGCGTTCGTGGTCCAGGCCGATGCCGGAGGTGATCAGATTGGTATAGAAGCCAAGGTCGCGCGCCTCGGCGACAAGGGTTTCCAGATCCCGGCGCAGCAAAGGCTCTCCGCCGGAGAAACCGAGTTGCACGGCGCCCAGAGCGCGCGCCTGCCGCAGCACCGAACGCCAACCCTCCGTATCCAGTTCATCGCGGTAGCGCGCGAAGTCGAGCGGATTCGAGCAATAGGCGCATTGCAGCGGGCAGCGGTAGGTCAGCTCCGCCAGCAGCCACATCGGCAAGGGTGCGCTGTTGCCGGGGGCGCTTGCCGCAGCACTTGCGGTGGCGTGCTCTCCGTCAGGCGGTGCCATGGCGGGGCGCGCCCTCCTGCGCGGTATCGGAGGTCGTGGGGAGATTGATCCAGCCCCGTCGCCGCGCTTCATCGAGAAAGCCGAGAACATCGTCGCGCAGATCGCTGCCGGCAAAGCGGGCCTCCAGTGCTTCCACAATGGCATCGACACTGCGCCCATCGCAGAGCGCAAGGATTTCTCCGGCCGGGCCATTGAGCTGCACCATGCCCTCCGGGAAGAGCAGGACCTGCGCGTTCTGCGCGGGTTCCCACTGCAGTCGTACACCGCGCGCCAGGGTGACCGGCGCCTGGCCGTGGTCGGCTGCGCTCATGCGGAGGCTCCGGCTTCCGCACGGCTGTCGACGGCTTCGGAGACGCCTTCCGTGGTGGGGATGGCCTGATAGGGCGGCATATCGATGACATAGGCCAGGTACATGGCATCGAGCATGGTCCACAGCACGTCGAGCTTGAAGCGCAGTGTCGCCAGGGCGCGTTCCTGCTCGGGGCGGGTGCGGAACTCGCTGAGCGTGACTTCCAGACCGTGCCGGACATCCTCGCGTGCCTGACCGATGCGGGTCTCGAAGTAGGCCAGCCCGGCCGGGTCGACCCAAGGGTAGTACTTGGGCCAGGTGTCGAGCCGCGAGCGGTGGGCGCGCGGCGCGAAGAGCTCGGTGAGCGAGGAACAGACCGCCTCCTGCCAGCTGTGCTGCTGGGCGAAGCGCAGGTAGGCCTCAACCGCGAAGCGCACGCCGGGCAGTACCTCATCCAGGCTTTCCATGCGCGCACGCGACACCCCTACCGCCTCGCCCAGGCGGAGCCAGGCCTCGATGCCGCCAGCGTTGTCGCCGCGACCGTCGTGATCGATGATGCGCTGGATCCAGCGACGGCGCAGGTCGCGATGGGGGCAGTTCGAAAGGATGGCTGCATCCTTCAGTGGGATGTGGATCTGGTAGTAGTAGCGATTGATCACCCAGCCCTGCATCTGCTCCCGGTTGAGCTGGCCGTCGGCCATCATGCGCTGGTAGGGGTGGTGAAAGTGGTAGTAGCGCCCCAGGGCGCGTAGCTGGCGCTCGAATTCCTCGCGCGACCAGGGCGTCTGGTCAGCGTGGCTGCGTGCCTCAGAACTGGATGTGCATGCCGTCATGAGCGGTCTCTATGCCCGCCTGTTCCAGGGCCGCGCGTTCTTCCGAGGCCGGGTCGAGGATCGGGTTGGTATTGTTGATATGGATGAGAATCCGGCGTGCCTTCGGGTACTGCGCGAGCAGCGCCATGGTTCCGTGTGCGCCGCTTTGTGGCAGATGCCCCATCTCGCGGGCGGTCTTGCGGCCGCCCACCACGCGCTGCATCTCGTCATCGGTCCAGGTGGTGCCATCGACCAGCAGCACGTTCGCTCGGGCCATCCACGGCAGCAGGCTGTCGTCCATGTCGCCGAGGCCGGGGGCGTAGAAGACGCCGCCGTCACCCTCCGCGCTATGGAAGAAGAAGCCGAGATTGTCGCCCGGCTCGGGGGCGGCCCGGTGGGACGAGTAGGGCGGTGCCTTGCTCTTCAGCGGGATCGCGGTGACCCGTACCCCCGGTGTTTCCGCCGGCTCGACCGGTGTACCGTCGAGGGGGAGCGGGTGCACCTGGGTGCCGCAGTAGTGACTGAGGATGTTGAGCACCGGGAACCCAGTGCGCAGGTCTTCCTCGGTGCGCGGTGTGCAGTAGATCGAGAGCGGGTGGTGCGACTCGCGCAGCATCAACAGTCCGGTGACGTGATCGAGTTGGCTATCGGCAAGCAGAACCGCCGCGACCCCACTCCCGCGCAGGCCGGTGCTGGGGTGAAGTGCCGGGGTATCGAGAATCTGCTGCCGGATATCGGGCGAGGCGTTGACCAGCAGCCAATGCTGCCCGTCCGCGCTGACCGCGATCGACGATTGGGTGCGGCATTGATCCGACAGGCGACCGCCGCGTGCCTGTTGGCATCGAGGGCAGTTGCAATTCCATTGGGGGTAGCCGCCGCCGGCCGCAGAGCCGAGAACACGTAACTGCATGGGGCGATGAACAGGGCGGGCTCGCGGCCCGCCCCGTCAGCAACGCTCAGCGCGCCGAAACGTACAGATTGATTTCGAAGCCGAGTCGCAGTTCGGTAAAGCTGGGCTTGGTCCAGGCCATTGGTCTTTCCTCCGTATCGTAGTAAGGGACGCCCTGGCGGGCGCAGTGACACAAGGTGATTCGAGTCACTCCCGCGAAACGCAGCAAGCAATGTGCCAGCGGGCAAAAGCCCACGGCTACCGTCTTTGTTGATGTGTTGGCGCCTAGCGGAAGCTGCCCGCAACGTCATAGCGTCGCGTGTGTGTTACAACCTGTGTCAGGTGCCCGACATGGACGCGGCTCGCCTCAGCCCTGGTCGTTGTCGGAGGGAAGCGCTGCAGGGGTGTTGCGCAGCGACTCGAAGCAGCGGGCAATGGCGGCGTGGATGCGCAGATTGCCTGCCAGCACGTTGCCGGTGTCCATGACTTCCGAGCGGCCAAACAGCTCGGTCACGGTGCCGCCGGCTTCGCGCACGAGCAGGACGCCCGCGGCGATATCCCAGGGCTTGAGGTCCATTTCCCAGAATCCATCCAGACGGCCGCGCGCGACCCAGGCAAGATCGAGGGCTGCGGCACCGGCGCGCCGGATGCCGGCTGTCTCCTCGAGTACGGCCCCAAGTTGCGGCAGATACCGACGCACCCGCTCCTCGTCGCGGAAAGGTGCGCCCGTGCCGATCAGGCTGCGTTCCAGCGATTCAGTACGCGACACGCGGATACGGCGCGCATTGCACTGTGCGCCGCCGCCGGCGCTGGCGGTGTAGAGGTCGTTGCTGTTCGGGTCGTAGATCACGCCGTGCGCGAGCTTGCCGCGGTGGGTGATGCCGATGGAGACCGCGTAGTGCGGAATGCCGTGCAGGAAGTTGGTCGTGCCGTCGAGCGGGTCGACGATCCAGACGGTTTCGGCCTCGCCCATGGCGCCACCTTCTTCGCCGAGAATGGCGTGGTCAGGATAGAAGCGCCGGATCGTGCGCACGATTTCGGCCTCGGCTGCGCGATCGACCTCGGAGACAAAATCGCTCTTGCCCTTGGAGGTGACGGTGAGGCGGTCCGTCTGATGCGCATGACGGAGAATGATTTGACCGGCGGCGCGTGCTGCTTGCACGGCCACATTGACCAATGGATGCACGGAGTGACCGAATGAAAGAGCCGCAGAAGGGCGCAGAGAATAGCAAAACCGCGGCCGATGTCCTCGATCAGTTGCGCATCGTACTGGTGCGTACCCAGCATCCCGGCAATATCGGCGCCACGGCGCGCGCCATGAAGACGATGGGTTTGTCGGATCTGGTGCTGGCGGCGCCGCAGCGTCCGCCGGATGAACGCAGCGTGGCGATGGCGAGCGGGGCCACCGACGTACTCGAGGGGCTGCGCCAGTTCGACTCGCTGGCGGAAGCGGTGGCGGACTGTCATCGCGTGGTCGGCGTCAGCGCCCGTCAACGCGGCATTTCGCTGGATGTCCACGACGCCCGTGTCTGGGCGCAGCAGTGGAGCAGCGACGCGCCCGACGCCGGGCGCACGGCCCTGGTCTTTGGTGCAGAGCGCACCGGGCTGACCAACGAGGAGCTCGCCCTCTGCCAGTCTGCGGTACAGATCGCAGCCAATCCGGAATACAGCTCGCTGAATCTGTCGCAGGCGGTGCAGATTCTCGGCTACGAAAGCCGCATGGCCGCCCTCGGTGGCGTCGCAGGCAGTCACCGTCCCCGACCGGCGGATCACGCCACGATGGAGGGGGTCTATCAGCACCTGGAGGCAATGCTGGTGGATGTCGGCTTTCTGGACCCGAATTACCCGCGCCACCTCATGCGGCGCCTGCGCCGGCTCTTCGCCCGCGCAGAGCCCGACAAGGTCGAGGCAAATATCCTGCGTGGCATGTTCAGCGCGGTGCAGAAAGCCCGTCGACCCTAGTCAGGACGCAGCTGCCTCTGACGCCCTCGGAGCGGACATCTACAATGCACGCCTACTCGTCCTCTTCAGGCCCGTCCATGTTCAGCACGCTACGCGATGACATTCGGTGCGTCTTCGACCGCGATCCCGCGGCACGCAACGTTTGGGAAGTGCTGACATGTTATCCCGGACTGAAGGCCCTGTGGGCGCATCGCGTCAGTCACTGGCTCTGGAATCATCGGCTGCCCTGGCTGGCTCGGATGAATTCCCAGCTCGCGCGCTTCCTGACCGGTATCGAGATCCACCCCGGCGCCCGCATCGGCCGTCGCTTCTTCATCGACCACGGCATGGGCGTGGTGATCGGCGAGACGGCCGAGATTGGCGAGAACGTCACGCTCTACCACCAGGTCACGCTGGGCGGAACCAGTTGGGATGCCGGCAAGCGCCACCCCACGCTTGAGGACAACGTGGTCGTCGGCGCCGGCGCCAAGGTGCTGGGCCCCATCACCATTGGAACCGGCGCCCGCATCGGTTCGAATTCGGTGGTGGTGCGCGATGTCGAGCCAGGGTCGACCGTGGTCGGCATTCCCGCACGGGTGGTGGCCAAGGTGCGCGAGCCCAGCGATCGCGTGGCGGCGCTGGCCGCGCGCATCGGCTTCGATGCCTACGGACTCTCGCACGACATGCCCGATCCGGTCGCCGATGCGCTCAATGTCATGCTGGATCACATGCAGACCTTGGATGACCGGGTCATTGCCCTCTGCGAGCGTCTGCGCGCACATGGCGAGGATCTGCCTTCAGGGGAGCTGTCGCCCATCGAGAAACCCGAATTCTGCCGCGAGCACGAAGAGGAGCAGGCGGCCTCCAGCGCCCCGGCGCAGGACGATAGTCCGGACGCTTCGCGCGGCGGCGGCTGAACCTGTACCTGCCGCGTCCGAACCCACGTCGGGCGGCGCGGTCTGTGCATCAGCAGCGCTGCGCGGCTCGGCCGTCGCAGCAACGGGCGAGCACCGTCAGGAGTCATACCATGCCGATCTATCTCGACCATAACGCCACCACCCCTCTGCACCCGGACGTGCTGGCCGCGATGCAGCCGCATCTGACCAAGCCCTTCGGCAATCCGGCCAGCGTGCATCGCTTTGGGCGCGCGGCGCACGCGGCGGTGCAACGCGCGCGCGACGAAGTCGCGCAGTTGATCGGTTGTCGCGGCAGCGAGGTGGTCTTCACCAGCGGTGGTACCGAGTCGGACAACCTGGCCGTCAAGGGCGTAGCCGCCGCGCTGCCGGGGCGCACCGTGCTGTACGGCGCCACCGAGCACCCGGCCGTGCTGGAAGCGGCCGAGGCGCTGCGCAGCACAGGCACGCCGGTGGAAGTAATCCCCTATCGCGACGACGGCCATCCAGACTGGGATTGGCTGGAGCAACGCCTTGCGCAGAATGACGTGGGGCTTGTCTGCATGATGGCGGCCAACAACGAAACCGGCGTGATCCAGGACATTGCTCGTGCCGCCACGCTGGTCCATGCCCATGGCGCACTGCTGCATGTTGACGCGGTACAGGCGGCAGGCAAGCTGCCGCTGGACTTTGCCGGCAACGGCGTTGATCTCATGGCGCTCTCGGCGCACAAGCTGTTCGGGCCGCGCGGCGTCGGCGCGCTGGCCATTCGCGCCGGCGTGACCGTCTATCCGCAGCAGCACGGCGGCGGGCACGAAGACAACCTGCGCAGCGGCACGCTCAACGCACCGGGCATCGTCGGCATGGGCGCGGCCTGTCGGCTGGCGGCGGAGCAGATGACAGCGCGCAACGCCCACTGCCAGCAGTTGCGTGACCGCTTCGAGGCTGGCCTGGCACAGCTGCCCAAGGTCACGGTCTTTGCCCAGGAGCAGGCGCGGCTGGCGAATACCTGCCAGTTCGCGCTGCACGGCTTTGATGGAGAGGCCATGGTGATGGCGCTTGACCGCGAGGGCTTCGCCGTGTCGTCCGGCTCGGCCTGCCACAGCGAGCACGGTGAGCCGAGCCACGTACTGATGGGCATGGGTTTGCCGCGCGATCTCGCCAAGGCCGCGGTACGGGTCAGCTTTGGTCCGGACAACAGCGAGGCCGAGGTGGACCAGCTGCTCGCGGCCATTGGCCGCGTGGCCAGCACCCCGATGGCGGCGATGGCGGTCTAGGCGGTCGTGACCCTGTATCTGGATCACGCCGCGACCACGCCCCTGGCGGAGCCCGTGTGGGAGGCCATGCGCCGCTATCTCGAACCGGGTGGGGTGCACGCCAATCCGGCCTCGGACCACGAAGCCGGTGCCGAAGCCGCTCGCGCCGTCGAGGGCGCCCGCGCGCAGTTGGCGGCTGCCATCGGTGCGCAGCCAGAAGAGGTCGTCTTCACCTCGGGTGCGACCGAGGCGAATAACCTCGCGCTCAAGGGGTCGATGGACTTTCTCGGGGGCGGACACCTGGTGACCACGCGCACCGAGCACCGCGCGGTGCTCGATGTGGCGCAGCAGATCGCGGCGCAGGGCAGCCCGGTCAGCTTTGTCGACCCCGAACCGGACGGAACCATTTCAGCGGAAGCGGTCATTGCCGCGATCCGGCCCGATACCGCGCTAGTGTCGGTCATGTGGGTCAACAACGAGACGGGGGCTATCAATCCGGTGGCGGCCATTGCCGAGGCCTGCGCGGAGCGCGGCATCCGCTTCCACTGTGACGCGGCACAGGCGCTGGGCCGCGTCGCTATTGATGTGCGCCAGGTGCCCTGCGCGCTGCTCAGCCTGTCGGCACACAAGTGCTATGGGCCCAAGGGGGTCGGCGCACTGTTCGTGCGTCGTCGCCCGCGCGCGCGGGTTGCCGCGCAGTTGCAGGGTGGGGGCCACGAGCAGGGTATGCGCTCCGGTACGCTGCCGACACATCAGATCGTGGGCTTCGGCGTGGCCGCCGAGCTGGCCGCGGCGCAGCAGGCCGCGGACGAGACGCATGCACGGTCGCTGGCCGCGCGACTGCGCACCGGCCTCGCGGATCTGCCCGGGCTGCTGGTCAATGGCGATCCGGCGCGCTGCGTACCGCATATCGTGAATGTGGCCTTCGACGGCCTGCATGGCGAGGCGCTGCGCGCCGCCACCGCGGAACTGGCGGTGGCCTCCGGTTCGGCCTGTTCGGCCGCGCATGCCGAATCTAGCTATGTCTTGCGTGCCCTTGGGCGCAGCGACCGCCAGGCCGCTGCGGCACTGCGCATCAGCACGGGGCGTGGCACGCGGATCGAGGACATTGATCGCGCGCTGGAGGTGATCCGTACTGCCGTGATGCGCTTGCGGGCGATCGCGGCATGAGTACGGCGCCCCCCATTTCGGCGGCGCGCTATCCGGCGCCGGTCTGGCGGCGCTTCTGCCATCCCGCCTACGCCGGGGCACCGGATACGGCGGCCATCACCGCCTGTGTCGAAGACGCCGCGCATCATTTGCGGCTGTGTCTGCACTACGTGCCTGGCGCTGTGCGCTTCACCGCCATCGGCTGCCCGACCACCATCGCGCTCGCCGACTTCTGCGCAGAACGCTTGTCCGAGGGTGTGGTCCCAGAAGGGCGGGCAATGATGAACGCGCTTGAAATCGAGACATCGCACCGCCATTGTGTGCTGTTGTGCGAAGACGCCATCAAAGCGGTCCTGGACCTGGCGGGCCAGTCCGCTGTTTCCATTCGTTCCACGCCCTAGATTGATCCGACCATGAGCATTTCTCTCACCGAAGCCGCGGCACAGCGCATCCAACGTCAGTTGATTGAACGGGGCAGCGGACTGGGTCTGCGCCTCGGCGTGACGACCACCGGCTGCTCGGGTCACGCCTACAAGCTGGACTACGCCGATACGGTGGAAGACGGCGACGTGACCTTCGAAGCGCATGGCGCCAAGGTCGTGGTGAGCAAGCGCGATCTTCCCTTGCTTGACGGCCTGCGCGTGGACTTCCGTCGCGAAGGACTGAATGAGGTCTTCCGCTTTGACAACCCCAACGCCACGGCGCTCTGCGGCTGTGGCGAGAGCTTTCACTACGAAGGCGAGGCAGAGGCGGAATCCTAAGCTGCGTCATGGTGGCGTCACCGGGCTGACGTAGGCTGCGGGCGAATCGGCGCCCGTGCGCTGGTGGAGATCGCGCCGCACGGTTAAAATGGCGGGCTTGGTCGCGCGCTTTCCGACACGCGCCCTGTCCCTCATCTATCCCAGGAGTTCATTGCATGGCGGTCGAACGCACGCTTTCCATCATCAAGCCCGACGCGGTATCCAGCAACGTCATCGGCGCCATCTACAGCCGTTTCGAGAATGCCGGGCTGAAGATCGTCGCCGCGCGCATGCTGCACCTGACGCGTGCCGAGGCGGAAGGCTTTTATGAAGTACACCGCGAACGGCCCTTCTTCAATGATCTGGTCAACTTCATGGTCAGCGGCCCGGTGATGGTGCAGGTGCTGGAAGGCGATGACGCCGTCAAGCGCAATCGCGACATCATGGGTGCCACCAACCCCAAGGAAGCCGAGGCCGGCACCATCCGCGCCGATTTCGCCAGCTCCATCGACGAGAATGCCGTGCACGGCTCGGACAGCGCAGACAACGCAGCGCGCGAAATCGCCTACTTCTTCCGCGCCACTGAAATCGCGCCGCGCACCCGCTAGGCCGTCGTGACCTCGGTACCACGCAATCTGTTCGGGCACGATCGCGAAGGCTTGCGCGACGTGATGCGCGAGATGGGCGAGAAGCCCTTCCGCGCGGATCAGATCATGCAGTGGATCTATCGTCATGGCGTCAGTGACTTCGGCGCCATGACGAATATCGCGCGGCCCTTTCGCGAGAAGCTGGCCGAAACCTGTACGGTGTCGGCGCCGGAAGTGCTGGAGCAGCAGGAGTCTCGTGATGGCACCCGCAAATGGGTGCTGCGCGTCGGCGATGATGCGCTGGGGCAGGCCGTGGAAACCGTCTTCATCCCGGAAGGACAGCGCGGCGAAGCGCGCTACCGCGGCACGCTGTGCATCAGCAGCCAAGTCGGTTGCGCCATGGACTGCAGCTTTTGTTCCACCGGCAAGCAGGGTCTGTCACGTAATCTGACCGCTGCCGAAATCGTGGCCCAGTTGTGGTTTGCCGCCCATGCGCTCGGCGGCAATGGCGATCTGCACAGCCAGCGCGCCATTACCAATGTCGTGTTCATGGGTATGGGCGAGCCGCTGGCCAACTACAGCGCCGTGCTGACTGCGATCCGCGTCTTCCTCGACGACTTCGGTTTTGGCCTGTCGAAGCGCCGCGTCACCGTGTCCACCTCTGGGCTTGTGCCATTCATGGACCGCCTGCGCAATGATTGCGACACCGCGCTGGCCGTGAGCCTGCATGCTGCCGACGACACACTGCGCAACGAGCTGGTGCCGATCAACCGCAAGTATCCACTCAAGGAATTGATGGAAGCCTGCCGGCGCTACACCCGTGACCGCGGCCACAAGATGCACATCGTTTACGAGTACGTGATGCTTGACGGCGTCAACGACTCCGACGCCAATGCGCGCGATCTCATTCGTCTGCTCGGCGACATGCCGGCCAAGGTCAACCTGATCCCCTTTAATCCCTTCCCGGGCACGAGCTACACGCGCTCACCTGATGCACGGGTCGATCACTTCGCCAATCTGCTGCGCCGCCGTGGCCTGATCACGACGGTTCGGCGCACGCGCGGTGACGATATCGATGCCGCCTGCGGCCAGCTGGTAGGACGGGTCAACAGCCGACAGCGCAACCGCCTCGGCGGCGTGCCTGTCGTGAGCGCATGAGGAAGGCATCCGCCGTCGCGCTCCTCACCGTGCGTAGTGCTGTCCTGTGGGCGGCCGTCATGCTTTCCGCCTGCGTGAGTACGGGCGGGCAACAGGCGCTGGACCATCGCGAAGCTGCCCGCGCCAATACTGAGCTCGGTGCCGGGTATATCCGACGGGGTCTTGATGACGCCGCGCGCGACAAACTCGAACGCGCCCTCGAGCAGGACCCGCGTTACGCCCCGGGCCACGCCACTTACGCGCTGCTGATGGCACGGATGGGCGAGGACGGCCTGGCCGACTCGCATTTCCGCCGCGCCTTGAAGCTGGCGCCGGAAGATCCGGATATCCGCAACAACTACGGCGCCTTCCTGTGCGCTCGAGGCCGAGTGGAAGCCGCGGTCGAGCAGTTCGAGCGCGCCGCAGAGGTGCCGGGCTATGTAGGGCGCGTCACGGCCCTCAACAACGCCGGCCTGTGCCTGCGCGAGCGCAACCCCAAGCGGGCGGAAACCTTCCTGCGTCGGGCCTTGTCGCTCAACGCGCAGAACCCCACCACGCTTGAGCAACTGGCGTGGGTGCGCTACCGGCAAGGGGAATATCTCAGCGCGCGCGCCTTTCTGGAGCGCTACCAACGGGTGACCGAGGCCTCGGCAGAAGCGCTCTGGCTTGCCGCGCAGGTGGAGGAAGCCCTGGGGGCAAGCGATGCCGCTGCGCAGTACCGCGAGCAGCTTGCGGCACAATATCCGGACTTCGAACCGCGTCGCCTTGAAGCCACGCGGGCGCAGCCAAACGACAGCAGGCCATGAACGATACCGACCGCGACACGCCTCGACCGAATGCGATGGATGCCGGCACTGACGCCGCGCCGCCCCAGACCGGGCCGGTGGCGTCCCCCGGCGAGATGCTGCGCGAGGCGCGTGAGGCGCAGGGGCGTTCGACGCAGGAGCTGGCCGAGGCCGCCAAGCTGCCGCAGGCCACCATCGTCGCGCTCGAGGCTGACGACTTCGAGCTGCTCAAGGAACCGGTGTACGTGCGCGGCTACTACCGCAAATGCGCGCTCATGCTCGAGGCGGATGTCGATGCCATTGTCGCTGCCTATGAGCGCAAGGCGCGCCCCGAGGCACCCGCGCTGCCGGACAAGATCCCCGTGGTCGCTGGCGGCGGCGCACCGCTCGGTCGCAAGCTGCTGCGACTGCTGTTGATCCTGTTGCTGCTCGCTGGGCTCGGCGCAATCGCCATGTGGCTGCTGCAGACACCCTTGGACGAGCCGCTGACGCAGCCCAGCACCAGCGAGCTGTTCAGTCCGGGTAGCGAGGCCGATGCGAGCGCGGAAGCGCCCGCTGCCGCCACTGCCGCCGCACCTGCATCGGAGGCGTCGCCTCCGGATTCCGTTGATCGGAATGAAGCAGCGACCTCCGAGTCGGCATCTGCCGGAGACGCGCAGGCGGAAGCGGTAGCAGATGGCGCCCCTACCGCCGCTGCCACTGAGGGCGCACAGCCGGCGGTGCTGACCCTGCGGTTCGAAGAGGATTCGTGGCTGCGGGTCCGCAACGGCGAGGGCCGTACAGTCACCAACCGCCTAGCCGAGGCGGGTGAGCGTGCGCGCATTGCCGATGAGCCGCCGCCGCTGGAACTTTTCGTTGGTTATGCGCCCGGAACCGAGGCGCGTTGGCGCGGAGAGCCAGTGAATTTTGCCAGCGCGACACGATCCAATAACACAGCCCTCGTGACACTCGAGTAGCCCAATCGCGATCGACCCTGGGCAGCCGCCTGGCGCGGCCGTCGGCAGAGTCATCGCTGCGAGGTTTTGCATGCGTTCCCTCCACCAGATCCAACGACGCAAGAGCCGAAAGATTCGCGTCGGACGCGTCAGCGTGGGCGGCGACGCCCCGATTTCGGTGCAGACCATGACCAGCACCGACACCGAGGATGTCGATGCCACCGTGGCGCAGATCCGCGACTGCATGAAGGCCGGGGCAGATATCGTCCGCGTCTCGGTCCCGACCTTGGCGGCCGCCAAGGCCTTCCGCGAGATCAAGAAGCAGGTCGGCTACACCCCGCTGGTCGCGGACATCCATTTCAACTACAAGTGCGGCATTGCAGCCGCGGAAGCCGGCGCAGACTGTCTGCGCATCAACCCCGGCAATATCGGCGGCGAAAAGAAGATCGCCGAAGTGGTCAGCTGCGCGCGCGCCCACCGCATCCCGATTCGGGTGGGCGTCAACGCCGGCTCCCTGGAGCGCGACCTGCAGGAGAAGTATGGCGAGCCCAATTCGGATGCCCTGGTGGAATCCGCCATGCGCCATATCGACATTCTGGATCGCTTCGACTTTCCGGACTTCAAGATCAGCCTGAAGGCCTCCGATGTCTTCATGACGGTGGAGGCCTATCGCAAGCTGGCCGCACGCATCGAGCAGCCGCTGCATCTCGGCATCACCGAGGCAGGTGGCCTGCGCGCCGGCAGCGTGAAATCGGCCATCGGCCTCGGCATGTTGCTGGCCGAAGGTATTGGCGACACGCTGCGCGTATCGCTGGCCGCGGATCCGGTGGAAGAGGTCAAGGTCGGCTGGGATATTCTCAAGGCGCTGCATCTGCGCTCGCGCGGTATCAATCTCATTGCCTGTCCCAGCTGCTCGCGCCAGAACTTCGATGTCATCAAGACGGTGGCGGAACTGGAGAAGCGCTTCGAGGACATCGACGAGGCCATGGATGTTGCCGTCATCGGCTGCGTGGTCAACGGCCCCGGCGAGGCGCGCGAAGCGACGCTGGGGGTGGCGGGTGGCTATCCCAACTCGGTCTACGTGGACGGTGAGATCAAGCACAAGTCGCACAACGCCGATCTGGTCGACACGCTGGAAGGGCTGGTGCGGGCGCGCCTGAAGAACAAGGCACCCGACGCGGGTGTGCAGGACGGCGAAGACGCCGATGGGCAGGGTGCATGAAGCTGCAATCGCTGCGCGGTTTCCGCGACATCCTCCCTGCTGAGGCGGCGCGTTGGCGCCGTATCGAGGAGGCGGCCCGGGCAGTGACGGATGCCTTCGGCTATGCCGAGATTCATCTACCGATTCTGGAAGCCACCGAGCTGTTCAAGCGTTCGGTGGGCGAGGCCACCGATATCGTCGAGAAGGAGATGTTCTCCTTTATCGATCGCGACAAGACCGCAATGAGCCTGCGCCCCGAGGGCACCGCCAGCTGCGTGCGAGCGGGCATCGAAAATGGCCTGCTGCACAACCAGCAGCAGCGTTTCTGGTATGCCGGGCCAATGTTTCGTCACGAGCGACCGCAGGCCGGACGCTATCGTCAGTTTCATCAGATTGGTGTGGAAGCCTTCGGTATGGCCGGTCCGGCCTGTGATATCGAAGTCATTGCGTTGTCGGCCGCGCTGTGGTCGGCGCTCGGGCTCGAGGGGCTGACGCTGGAACTGAATTCGCTAGGCAGCCCGGAATGCCGGGCCGGATACCGCACCGAACTGCAGGCCTATCTGCGCAAGCATTTCGATGCGCTGGATCCGGACGCGCAGGCGCGCGTGGAAAGCAACCCCATGCGCGTGCTGGACAGCAAACACCCCGAGACCCGTGCCGTGGTGGCCGACGCGCCCTCCATGAATGCCGCGCTCGACGATGCCTCTCGCGCGCATTTCGGTGCCGTCTGCGAGGGCTTGGACGCACTTGGCATCCGCTGGGTACACAACACCAATCTCGTGCGCGGTCTCGATTACTACACGCACACCGTGTTCGAGTGGACCACGGACCAGTTGGGCGCCCAAGGCACGGTCTGCGCCGGCGGGCGTTTCGACGGTCTGGTTGCACAGCTCGGCGGCGGGGAGGTGCCTGCCGTGGGCTTTGCGCTCGGCATCGAGCGCCTGGCGCTCCTGCTGGGTGACGCGCAGGAGGTGGGCGACCACGGCCCACAGGTCTACGTGTGCTGGACTGGCAACGAATGCATGACAGCCGCGCAGCGCGTCGGCGCCGCCCTGCGCAGCGGCGGCATCCGCACCGTGGTCAATGCCGGGGACGGCGGCTTCAAGGCGCAGTTCAAGCGCGCGGATCGCAGCGGCGCGCAGTGGGCTGTTATTGTCGGCCCGGACGAACTCGCCGCAGGGCGGGTTCAGATAAAATCCCTGCGCGATCGCGACGTACAGCAGCAGACATTCCCCATCGACGAAGCCCCCAAGCACCTGATGCAGCAGTTGGGAACGGGCGGCTTGTCGCAATAGATGGAGCGCCACACGTGGCCTACGACGAAGACGAACAACAAGAACGCTTCCAGCAATGGTGGCAGGAAAACTGGAAGGCGCTTGCCGCCGGCCTGGTCATTGGTATCGGCGGTATCTTCGGTTGGAACGCTTGGCAATCCCATCAGGAACAGCAGGCGGAGGCCGCCAGTGTCGTGTTCACGGAGATGAGCGCGGCCGTGGATGCCGGGCAGCTGCAGAAGGCGACCGAGTTGCAGCAGAGCCTGGTCGACGCACACAGCGGATCGCCGTACGCGGTGGCCGCGTCCATGCGCTTGGCGGCCGCGCGCGCCAGCGGCGGCGAATTCGAAGCCGCCGCCGGGCTGCTGCGCTGGAGCAAGGAGCACGCCGACGACGAGGCAATGCGCCAGCTCGCGCAGTTGCGTCTGGCACGGGTGCTGTGGGCGCAGGAGAAGGTCGACGAGGCGCTCACCTTGCTTGACGAGCCACTCGGACCCTATGTTGCCGCCGCTGCAGAATTGCGCGGAGATATCCTGGTTGCGCAGGATAAGCGCGCCGAGGCGCGCAGCGCCTACGAGGAGGCACTGGCCAGTGCACCGCGCGAAGGCCGCGAGTTGCTACAGCAGAAACTAGACGATCTGGCCGACGTGGCCGAGGCCCAGGACGCATGATCTCAGCCCTTTCGGTACCGCGTGCGCGTGGCAGCCTTTTTCTGGCGGCTGTGACGACCGCGCTCCTGCTGACCGCCTGTGGCGGCACGTCGGTGCGCCAACCGGCGGTCCTGGAGACGATTGATCGCCCGGAAGTCACGGTGGAACGCGATTGGCGCAGTGGCCGCGGACCCGCGACCAACGGCTACAAGCTCGGGTTGACCGCGGCACTGCATCGGGACGCGTTGTTCACCGCCAACGCAGACGGCTGGGTCTACGCATTGAACCGCGAAGACGGCGATGTCATCTGGCGTACGGATACGGATTTGGCACTGTCGGGTGGTCCCACGGTGGAAGGCGACCAGGTGCTGGTGGGCAGTCGCGATGCCGAACTGGTGGCATTGTCCCGTGCCGACGGCAGTGAGCTGTGGCGAGTGGCTGTCAGCAGCGAGGTGGTAGCACCGCCTGCCAGCAATGGCGAGATTGTCATCGTGCGCACAGTGGACGGCCGCGTGGCGGCCCTGTCGGCGAGTGACGGCAGTCAACTCTGGGCGACCAAGCGCACCGTACCGCCGTTGACGCTGCGCGGCTTGTCAGCGCCCGTCATCGTAGGCCGCATGGTCATCAGTGGGCTGGAAACCGGGCGCCTCGTCGCGCAGCGGCTCGAAGACGGCGAGCCGGTATGGACGCAGGCCGTGTCCGTGCCGAGCGGGCGCTCCGAGCTCGAACGCATCGCCGATATCGACGCACCGCTGCTGGTGGAAGGCAGCACGCTGTATGCGATGTCCTACGGTGGTGACGTCGCTGCGCTGGATGTCTACTCCGGCGATGTACGTTGGCGTCGTGCCATCAAGACCTACAGCGGTGGCGCCGTGTCGGACGACGGTGAACGGCTCTATGTCACGGATGAGGAAGGCGCCGTGTGGGCGCTGCAGACCAGCAATGGTGCGGCCGCCTGGAAGTCCGAGGCGTTGAGTTGGCGTCGTCTGAGTGCACCGGCGGTGCATGAGGGCTTTGTGGCAGTCGCCGATTTCGAAGGCTATGTGCACTACCTGTCGCCAGAAAATGGCCGCATCGTGGGCCGCGAGCGGCCGCTCGGTGACCGGGTCGACGTACTGCCCTTGGTGGCAGACAGCCACTTGTTCCTCGCCGATGTCGAGGGACGCGTGGTTGCGCTGCGCGCGAAGGCGGAGTAGCCCACGGTGCGCACCCGTGCCGGGCTCCCCACGCTGGCACTGGTCGGCCGCCCGAACGTCGGCAAATCCACGCTGTTCAATCGCCTGACCGGCACGCGCAATGCGCTGGTGGCGGACTTTGCTGGACTGACGCGCGACCGGCAGTACGGTGTCGCCGCGCATGCCGACTGGCGCTTCATCGTGGTGGATACCGGCGGTCTGATGCCGGACGACAGCGATCCGCTGGCCGCTTTGGCCGAATCGCAGGCCCGTATCGCCATCGATGAGGCGGATCGCGTGCTGCTGCTGCTGGATGCCCGCAGCGGCGTCACGGCCGATGATCGCGCCATTGCCGATTTCCTGCGCCGCGAGGGCAAGCCGGTCATTCCGGTCGTCAACAAGCTGGATGGCATCAGCGAGACGGCAGCCTGGGAATTCCATGAGCTGGGCCTGGGCGAGCCGCTCAAGATTTCCTCCGAGCATGGCCACGGCGTCTCACGCATGCTGATGGAGGCCCTCGACGGGCTGCCTGAGGCCGCAGAGCTGGATCAGCTCGACGAGGACGATGGTCGAATCCGGGTGGCCATCGTCGGTCGGCCCAATGTGGGCAAATCAACCCTGGTGAACAAGCTGATCGGCGAGCCGCGCCTGTTGGCCGCGGATATGCCCGGAACGACGCGGGACGCCATCGAGGTCGACTTCGAGCACGAGGGTACCGAGTACACCTTCATTGATACCGCGGGGGTGCGGCGACGCGCGCGCGTGCGCGAGGCGATCGAGAAGTTCTCGATCATCAAGACGCTGCAGGCCATCGACAGCGCGCATGTCGTGATCATGATGGTGGATGCGCACGGCGACATCGGCGAGCAGGATGCCAAGCTGATGGGGCTGGTGGCCGAGCGCGGACGCGGCATGGTGCTGGCCATCAACAAATGGGATGCCATCGACGAGGAAACCCGTGACCGGGTACGCAGTGAGGCCGGGCGTCGGCTGCCCTTTACCGATTTTGTCCCCAGCATCACCATTTCCGCAGCGCGCGGCACCGGATTGAAATCGCTGATGAAGCGGGTGGAAAAGGTGCACGAGAGCGTGACTGCGGATCTGTCCACGCCGGAACTGAATCGGGTGCTATCCGAGGCGGTTGCCCGACACCAGCCGCCGGCGACAGTAGGACGGCGAACCAAGCTGCGCTTTGCGCATCAGGGCGGCAAGAACCCTCTGCAGATCGTGGTGCACGGCAATCAGACCGAGCGTCTGCCCGAGTCCTACAAGCGCTATCTGGTCAACTGCTTCCGCTCGCACTTCGGCCTCAGCGGCATTCCGGTGGTGCTCAGCCTGCGCACCGGCGACAACCCCTACAAGGGGCGCAAGAACACGCTGACGCAGCGGCAGATCAAGAAGCGCCGTCGCCTGATGTCGCACGTCAAGCGCTGAACCAGCGAGGCTTCCGTCTCAGGCGAGAAAGTTTTCGCGCGTTTCCTCGAAGTAATCCGCCATGCTCCTTGGCTTGCGGCCGGTCAGCGTTTCGATGTCCTCGGTGACACGCCCGAAGCCGGCCTCGGCCTGCGAACCCGCCATATCGACCAGCGCATCGGTCAGCCATTCCGGCAGGCCCGCGGCAAGCAGGCCGTTGCGGTAGACCTCCGTCGTGACTTCCACCGCGCGGACCGGCTTGTGCACGGCGCGGGACAGCGCCTGCGCGACCTCCGCCGCGGTCAACGCCTCGCCGCCGCTGAGTTCCCAGATGCGCCGGTCGGGCACCGGCGGATCGTCCACCAGCAGCGCCGCCGCACAGGCCGCCACATCACGGGCATCCACATAGGCAATCGGTGCCTGGGCCGATGCGGTGTAGAAGGCGCCGTGGTCGCGCACGGTGGCCTCCATCCCCTGGGCGGCACTCTGCATGAAGCCATTGGGGCGCAGGATGCTGTGCGCAATGCCGGAATCGGCGAGCGCCTGCTCGGAAGGTGCATGCCAGCGCGCGAAGCTGTAGTCCTGCTGGTCCGCCTCCCACACCGAAATCTTGACGACCTGGCGCACTTCGGCGCGGGCGGCGGCGGCGATGGCGTTGCGTTCAAGCTCTGCCAGCCGTGGGGTTGCGGCCGTCAGCAGGAAGAGCCGGTCGATGTCCTCCATGGCGGCGCGGAGGGTCTGCGGCCGTGCGAGATCGACTTCCACCGCATCCATATCCTCTTCCAGGGCCGCTTCGAGCTTCTCCAACGAATAATACGCAGCGCGAAACTCCACGTCGCGCGCTTCCAGCTCGCGGCACAGATGGCCACCCACGGTACCGCCTGCCCCTAGAACGAGAATCATGCGTTGGTATCGCCTCCCTCGGGCTCTTGTTTGTCCGTTATGGCTTGCAGACTGCCCTGCGCGAGCTGGAGGCGCAATCGGTCGCCATGCTGCGTCTGGGATGGATCGCGGAGGATGACACCGTCGCTGCGCTGCACGATGGCATAGCCGCGCGCCAGTGTGGCCGGGGGCCCGAGGTGGGTGAGATGCTCCTGTACCCGTTGCAGCGCCTGTTGATGGCCGGCCAGAGCCACGCGGGTGGCGTGATGCAGGCGGCGTTTCAGTTGGATCAAGCCCTGCTGCTCGTGGTGCAAGCGGCGCAATGGCGCCTGGGCTCGCCAGCGCTGCTCGCGATCATGCGCGCGGTACTGCGCCTGCGCCAGCGTGGACTGGACCGTGCGGGCCATGGCGCTACGCAGCCGCTGGAGCTGTGCAGGGGCGTCGATAGCGATGCGCTTGTGCGGATGCTGCGCGCGCAGGAGGCTGCGCTGGGTCTGCAGTCGTCGGCTTTCGTGCTCCAGTGCGGCGCGCGCAGCGCGCGCAAGCCGGGCGCGCTGTTGTGTGACCGCCTGCCACGCAGGCCCTTGCGGCGCCAGCAGGCGGCGGGCCATCCCACTCAGACGTGTCTGCAGTTCGTCGTTGCGCTGTGTCAGGGTTTCGATGCGTTGCGATGGAGACACGCGCTGCAGTCTGCGCTGCAGCGCATCCAGCTGTTGCAGTCGCGCCTGCTGCACGGCGGACTCGGCACGGGACAGCCGCTCGCGCAGCTCGGCAAGCCGCTGTGCGACGGCCGCCTGGTCCGGCGCAACACGCTCGGCAGCCCCAGTAGGCGTGGGCGCGCGCAGGTCTGCCGCAAAGTCGGCGATGGTGGTATCGGATTCGTGCCCGACGCCCGTGATGACCGGAACGGTACAGGCGCGGATGGCGCGCGCGACGATTTCTTCGTTGAAGGCCCAGAGATCTTCGATCGAGCCCCCGCCGCGGGCGAGAACGATGACCTCGACATCAGGTGCGCGCTGCGGGAGCTGGCGCAGCGCTTCCGCAATCTGTGGCGCGGCCTGATCGCCTTGCACCAGGACTGGCAGAAGGTAGATCGGCGGCATGGGCCAGCGCCGTTCCAGCGTGGTCAGAATATCGCGCAGGGCTGCGGCATCGCTGGAGGTGACGAGGCCGATGGCCCGCGGGAAGCGGGGCAGGGGGCGTTTCAGCGCTTCGTCGAACAGGCCTTCGCCCGCCAGCTTCTTCTTGAGCTGTTCGAAGGCGGCCAGCAAACGGCCTTCTCCGGCGCGCTGCATCAGTCGGCACTTCAGCTGCAGCTTGCCGCCGGGCACGTAGTAGTCAAGCTGGCCGGTGATCTCGACCTCGTCACCGTCCGCGGGCGCGAAGGCCACGCCGCGCGCATCGGCGGCGAACATGGCGCACTCGATCTGCGCCTTGTCGTCCTTCAGGCGGAAATACCAGTGGCCCGAGCGGGCCCGGAAGAAATTCGAGATTTCCCCGACCACGCGCATGGTGGGAAAGGTGCTGCGCAGGGTGTCCGACAGCAGCTGGGCCACTTCGCTGACGGTATAGCTGCGTGATTGACGCGTGCTGCTCACGATGCGGCGGAGTCCGGGGTGGAGCCGTTATACTACGTCACGCTCAGTCAGCCGCTAGAAATGACTCAGGACGATCGCTCGCGCATCCTGCTGGAAGCCCTTACCTTTGACGATGTGCTGTTGGTCCCGGCCTATTCGCGCATTCTGCCGCGCAAGGCCGACATCAGCACCCGCCTCACGCGTGACATAGAGCTCCGCGTGCCGCTGCTCTCCGCGGCCATGGACACCGTCACGGAATCCCGCCTGGCCATCGCCATCGCGCAGGAAGGCGGCGTCGGCATCGTGCACAAGAACCTGTCGATCGAGGCGCAGGCCAGTGAGGTGCGCCGGGTCAAGAAATACGAGTCCGGCATCATCGTCGACCCGATCACAGTATCGCCCGAGCTCACCATTGGCGAAGTGCTCGAGCTGACGCGCAAGCATCAGATTTCCGGCGTGCCGGTGGTCGACGGCGAGGAGCTGGTCGGCATCGTCACCAGCCGCGATCTGCGCTTCGAGACCCGCTTCTCCGAGCCGGTGTCGGTGGTCATGACGCCCAAGGAGCGGCTGGTCACGGTGCGCGAGGACGCTTCGCGCGAAGAGATCATGCACAAGCTGCACGAGCACCGCATCGAGAAGGTGCTGGTGGTGGGTGACGGCTTCGCGCTGCGCGGCCTGGTCACCGTCAAGGACATCCAGAAGTCCACTGACTTCCCCTTTGCCTGCAAGGATGAGCATGGCCGCCTGCGCGTCGGCGCAGCCGTCGGCACGGCGGGGGATACCGAGGACCGTGTCGCCGCCCTGGTCGAGGCTGGCGCGGACGTGGTGGTGGTGGATACCGCCCATGGCCATAGCGCCGGCGTGCTGGAGCGCGTCGCCTGGGTCAAGAAGGCCTATCCCTCCGTGCAGGTCATCGGCGGCAATATCGCGACGGCCGAGGCTGCCACGGCACTGGTCGAAGCCGGTGCCGATGCCGTCAAGGTGGGCATCGGGCCCGGTTCCATCTGCACGACGCGCGTCGTTGCCGGCGTTGGCGTGCCGCAGGTGACGGCCATCATGCAGGTGGCCTCCGCGCTCAAGGGCAGTGATGTGCCGCTCATCGCCGACGGGGGTATCCGCTATTCCGGTGATCTTGCCAAGGCCATTGCCGCCGGCGCGCACTCGGTGATGATCGGCTCGATGCTCGCCGGCACGGAGGAGGCCCCGGGTGAGGTGGAGCTCTATCAGGGCCGCTCCTACAAGTCCTATCGCGGCATGGGCTCCATGGGCGCCATGGCCCAGGGCAGCAAGGACCGCTACTTCCAGGACACCACGGTCGACCCCGACAAGCTGGTGCCCGAGGGTATCGAAGGCCGCGTGCCCTACAAGGGCCCGATGGCGGCCATCGTGCACCAGCTCGTGGGCGGCCTGCGCAGTTCCATGGGCTATACCGGCTGCCACGACATCGAGTGCATGCGGACGCAGACCCGCTTTGTGAAGATCAGCGCCGCGGGCATGCGCGAGAGCCATGTGCACGATGTGTCCATCGTCAAGGAAGCGCCGAACTATCGGGTGGAGTGAAGACCATTCCCGCGCCTGCGCCGAAGCAGGTTCTGTAGCGTGTCTTCAGAGGCGGCGGTACACGTTTCGGCGGTGAGCGATTCGCACGATCGTTACGATGAGCTTGTCATCGGTAACTTCGTAGACGATCCGGTACGCGCCTTGCCGTACTCGGTATAGGTCGTATCCAGTCAGCTTCTCGGCTTCGGCGGGGCGGAGATTGCCGATAAGGCCCTCAATTCGCCTCAGGATGCGTTGAAGATCAACTTTTGGGACACGGCGAAGCTCCTTGGAAGCCGACTTCCGAAAGACCAGCTCATAAGCGGCCATGCGCCTTCAGGTCCGCGAGCAGTTGTTCGTAGCTTAGGGTTGACTCCGAAGCGCGCGCTCTGGCGGTGTCAATGTCCTCGTGATCCTCCGCCAATGCAGCACGAACCGCATCGTTGACCAGTTCAGAAAGGCTGCGGTCGTCCTGTGCGGCTTTGAGGCGCAGTGCGGCGTGAAGTTGGGGCTCGAAATAGATGGTGGATCGTTTGGCAGGTTCGGACATGGTGCAGTCCTGATGAGAGCGTTAAGTCATCATAACGCCAAAACGTTTTGATGCTTGAGATGTACCGGTGGTATCGCCGTATTCGTCGTGGCTGGCCGTGTTGAGGTACCTTGCGCATCCCGCCGTGATCCGAGCCTAGCGACTGCGGCCGTTGATGGCGCGACTGATCTATTGCAGCGATCGAAACTATGACTGATATTCACGCCCACCGCATCCTCATTCTTGACTTTGGGCGAGCCGTGACCGACATGCCGGTGGCATGTCGCAGCGCGGGGAGCGCCCGGACATGGAAGTCCGGGCCGGGTCACTTGGTGAGGCAGGAGCCGAGCCTAGTGACTGCGGCCGTTGATGGCGCGACTGATCTATTGCAGCGATCGAAACTATGACTGATATTCACGCCCACCGCATCCTCATTCTTGACTTTGGTTCCCAATACACCCAGCTGATCGCACGACGCGTGCGCGAGGCGGGGGTGTACTGCGAACTGCACCCCTGGGATACGACGGCCGAGGAGATTTGCGCCTTCGCACCCAGCGGCATCATTCTCTCGGGCGGTCCGGAGACGGTGGCGGCTGAGAATGCGCCACGCGCCGGTGAGGCGGTCTGGGGACTGGGTGTGCCGGTCCTCGGCATCTGCTACGGCATGCAGACCATGGCCGCCGAACTAGGCGGCAAAGTGGCGCCCGGCGCGGTGCAGGAATTCGGCTATGCCCGCGTGCGGCAAGTCGGCGAAACCACGCTGCTGCGCGATATCGACGACGCCATCGACGACGACGGAACGCCGCTGCTGGATGTCTGGATGAGTCACGGTGACCAGGTCACCAAGCTGCCGGATGGTTTCACGCGGGTTGCTGCCACCGACGATGTACCGGTCGCCGCCATCGCCGATACCGCGCGCCGCTACTACGGACTCCAGTTCCACCCCGAGGTTACGCACACCCCGCAGGGCAAGCGCATCCTGGAGCGCTTCGTGCACGACATCTGCGGCTGTGGGCGCGACTGGACGCCGGCCAATATCGTTGAGGACCTCACTGCACGCGTGAAGGCCCAGGTCGGTGATCGCCACGTGCTCCTGGGGCTTTCCGGTGGGGTGGACTCCTCGGTGGTCGCGGCGCTGCTGCACAAGGCCATCGGAGACCAACTCACCTGTGTCTTTGTCGATAACGGCCTGCTGCGCCTGCACGAGGGCGACCAGGTCATGAAGGTCTTTGAGCAGCATCTGGGCGTGCGCGTGATTCGCGTCGATGCCGAGGCGCGCTTTCTGGAGGCCCTGTCCGACGAGGCCGATCCCGAGGCCAAGCGCAAGATCATCGGCCGCACCTTCATCGAGGTCTTCGACGAGGAGGCGGCGAAGCTCACGGACGTGGAGTTCCTCGCGCAGGGGACGATCTACCCCGACGTGATCGAGTCCGCCGGCGGCAAGACCGGCAAGGCGCATGTCATCAAGTCGCACCACAACGTGGGCGGCTTGCCGGAGCACATGAAGCTGAAGCTGGTCGAGCCGCTGCGCGAGCTGTTCAAGGACGAAGTCCGCGCCATCGGGCTCGAACTCGGTCTGCCGCGCGAGATGATCATGCGTCACCCCTTCCCGGGGCCGGGCCTGGGCGTTCGCATTCTCGGCGCGGTCAGCAAGGCCGCCGCCGATACCTTGCGCCGCGCCGATGCCATCTTCATCGAGGAGCTCTGGAAGGCCGAGTGGTACGACCGCGTCAGCCAGGCCTTTGCCGTGTTCATCCCAGTGAACAGTGTGGGCGTCACCGGCGATGGCCGGCGCTACGCCCCCATCATTGGCTTGCGTGCCGTTCAGACGGTGGATTTCATGACCGCGCGCTGGGCGCCGCTGCCGTCCGAACTGCTAGACACCTGCGCCCGCCGCATCGTCAACGAGGTGCCCAACGTCTCGCGCGTGGTCTACGACATCTCCGGCAAACCGCCTGCGACCATCGAGTGGGAGTAGCGCGCAGCGGCTCGGGGCGCAGGCCTTTGCGCACCCCCTTGGAACGCCTTTTGCAGGAAGGGGTTAAGCCCCGCGCAAGTGGATCAACGCTCGCTACAAGCAGGACACGGTCGCCGAATGACGGCTAGCCGGACGGCAGGAACTGACAATTTGCGTCACTTATTGACAGCTGTCTGCGAAGAATTGTCAGCGCAAGGGCGTCGGACACCGACAAATGGCCGCAGAAGCCCCTGCGAACGGCTCTTCTGCAACTGGCACATGCCTTGCACAATGGAGTTCGGTCGACCGGACCATCACTGCCGGCTTCCTCAATGCATTGAAGTACACAAGGAGATTCCTATGACACATGTGAAGAAGGGCCAACAGGGCTTTACCCTGATCGAGCTGATGATCGTGGTTGCGATCATCGGTATTCTCGCCGCGATCGCGATCCCGGCCTATCAGGACTACACGATCCGTTCGAAGGTGAGCGAGGTCTTGGTTCTCGCTAGCGCTGCTCGCACAAATGTAGGCGAGTACTATCTATCGACAGGTAGCATGCCCGCCACCACTAATGAAGCTGGTATCAATACTGATGCGGGTCAGAGCGAATATGTCAAGTCTATTGCGTTTGCTACCAGCAGCACCGGCACTTTGTTGACCTACACGCTCACCAATCTTGGAACTGATGTTGAGGATGATACTTTCGAGTATTTGGTAGAAGGTGACGGTAACGGCGTCCGTGTAATTTGTACGGGTGGAACGCTGGACGACAAGTATCGCCCGGCTAATTGTCGCGGCGGCAATTAAATCGCAGTGTCCGATTGCCTAAAGGCCCCCGCTACGGGGGCCTTTGTTTTTGCTTACCTATTTCCACAGCCAAAGCTTTGAATCGCTTGCCGCAATTTTTTAGCAGCACATCACTGTGGTCTAGTGTGGGCCTGGCACTTGCGCTGATCGGCACATGGCTGGCCTATCAGCCAGCAATTCCTGGATTCTTCCTTCTCGACGATTTCGACAATCTATCGGCGTTAAAAGGGGGCGTCACAGACTGGGGCGAGTACACCCAGTACCTTCGCACCGGCAACGCAGGGCCACTGGGCCGGCCGGTGGCGAAGACGAGTTTCCTCATCAATGATTTTGCGTGGCCTTCGAATCCAGGAGGATTCAAGCACGTGAATCTGATGATTCACCTGCTCTGCGGGCTGTTGGCGTTCCTGTTGGCTCGCCTTCTCCTGCGGCAGCGCTGTTCCGAAGCGGCAGCCAACGGGATGGCCCTCTTCGTTGCCGCACTATGGCTACTGCATCCGGCGCAGGTTTCCACGGTCATGTACGTGGTCCAACGGATGACGCAGCTCTCCGCACTCTTTGTATTGATGGGTGTTGCAGTCCATGTCGCTCTGAGGCTGAACCGATCATTGAGCGAGGGGCGGCGTCTTGCGCTGATGAGTCTCTCGCTGCTGCTGTTCGCTGCCCTCGCCAGCTACAGCAAGGAGTCTGGCATTCTCCTGCCGGTCTATCTTCTCGTGACCGAGGTGACGCTATTGGCGGCTGTTCCGGCCAGCCGTTCTCTCCATTTCTGGAAGTGGGTGGCGCTGCATCTGCCTACGTTCTGTCTGCTGGCTTACCTGGCCTATATTCCCAGGTGGGCGCCCTCCTATGAGTCTCGGGACTTCACGCTCTACGAGCGCCTGCTGACGCAGCCGGTTGCGCTCTTCGACTATCTGTGGAATTTGGTATCGATGCAGGTCCATGGGATGGGTCTGTTTCACGACGATTTCCCCATCTATTCATCGCTGCTCAACCCGGTCGCAGCATTGGCGATGATAGGGGTGCTGGCCGCAGCAGCAATCGCGCTAATCTACCGTCGACGCTGCCCAGTACTCGCCTTTTCGGTACTGTGGTTTCTCGGTGGGCACTTGCTGGAATCCACCACGGTGGCGCTGGAGCTTTATTTCGAGCACCGCAACTATCTGCCCTTTGTCGGTCCCATTTTCGGCTTCGTCGTGCTTGGGCATGGGCTACTGGTGCGCGTGGGGGAAGATCTCAGGAAGTTCGGTCCCATCTTCGGCGTCCTACTTGCTTTGATATCCGGGACCATTACTTACGGCCATGCGCACGAGTGGGGGGACAGGGGGCGTCTGATTCCGATTTGGGCCGCTGAGCATCCGGACTCACCGCGCGCGCAACGGACGTACGCGCAATTTCTGGCAGGGGAGGGATTGCCGTTGGTGGCGCTGGAAGAGCTGAACCAGGCGTACGAGCGTTTTCCCCGCGATCTCAGTATCCCGGTGATGTCGATCGATATCGCCTGTAGCTTCGGGTTGCAACCCCGTTTCGAGATACCAGAGCTGGTCCGGCGGATATCCGAGCACAGCTGGACCGATGGGTTGCGGCCGGCAATGGAGAGCCTGGTCGGACGTCTGCTTTCCACAGAGTGCGTGCAGCATGCCGATGCGGTTCACGACCTGATCCGTGCGATACCTGAGCTCGGCAATAGTGAGCATCACAAGAATGGCGTTGCCTCCATGTTCGTTCTTGATGGAGAGCTTTATCTGAAGCAGGGGAAGCCTCTTGGTGCCCTGGAATCCTTTCAGAAGGTCGACAATATGAAGCCTTCGGCGAGTTCCGCACTGCGGCTCAGCAATCTCTTCCTGATTACTGGCAACTTCGACATTGCGCGGCGCGCGCTCGAGGTGGCGAAGGAACGAGACACGACGGATGATGGTCTGCTCGGCGGCGAGAGAGAGGCTCTCTACGAAGAGAAGTTCCGTCTCATCGATGACCTGAAGCAACGGTCGGCAACGCGTTCCGCCGAAGAGTGACGTGTTGAATCGGCACCATGATGACGTCGAAGTGGGAGTACCAGTGACGTACGAGCGTGTTTCCGTAATCATCCCGGCGAAGAACGAAGCCCTCGGCTTGCAGTCGTTGCTGCCGGCCTTGCGTGCCCAGCTCCCGAATGCGCAAATCCTTGTTGTGGATGACGGCTCGACGGATGACACGGCTCGCATTGCGCGGGCGGAGGGGGCCGATGTCATTCGTCATCCTTATTCCAAAGGCAATGGCGCGGCGATCAAGACCGGCGCACGCTCGGCAAAAGGCACTCTTCTGGTTCTCATGGATGCCGATGGCCAGCACCAGCCCTCGGAGATTCCCAAGCTCCTCGAGCAGCTTCACGCAGGTTACGACCTTGTGGTGGGCGCCCGGGGCAAAGATGCCCAAGCGAGCTGGGGCCGATGGCTTGCCAACGCGGTCTACAACCGCTTTGCCAGTCTCTTCGTCGGGCAGCCGGTTGCTGATCTGACGTCCGGCTTTCGGGCTGTGCGTGCCGAGTTGTTTCGCGAATTCCTGCACATGCTGCCCAACGGTTTCTCGTATCCGACAACCAGCACCATGGCCTTTTTCCGCGCTGGATATAGTGTGGGCTTCGTCCCAGTCGACGTTGCAGCGCGTAAGGCTGGGGGAAAAAGCCATATCCGGGTCCTGCGCGACGGGGCGCGCTTTCTGCTCATCATTTTTCGTGTTGGGACCCTGTATTCACCGCTGAAGCTGTTTCTGCCGATCAGTGCATTGTTCTTTGCGGGCGGTGTCGGTTATTACCTCTATACCTTTTCCACTGTGGGGCGCTTTACCAACGGGACGGGGTTACTGCTCATCACCTCGGTACTGGTTTTTCTCATTGGGCTCGTTTCAGAACAAATCACGAATCTGCTGTACGCAACACGACGGTCACAGGATGGCAGCGGTCGTTCTGAATGATCGGCTCGCGGGACGCATCCTTGGCTTGAGTCGAAGCGATATGCGCGCCATCACTTTGGCAGTGGTCCAACCTCTGTCTTGCGGCCGGGATTCTGAGCCCACACAGGAACGAGCTCATTGCGCATCCTCAGCGTGACAACGTCGTACCCGTTGACGAGGGACAGCGCAAGCGGAATCTTTGTTGCGCGCTTGCTACGTGAGCTCGCGCGGCAGCACGAGGTCACCGTGGTAACGCCAGCCGCGACCTTGCCTGCTGAAGTGTTGGGACCGGAGCATGTCGTTACCGTCCGCTACGCGCCAATGTCCTTGCAGGTGCTGGCCCACAAGCCTGGCGGCATACCGGTACAGCTGCGGCAGTCTCCGGCGGCTTGGCTATTGGTGCCACTGCTGCTAGGCGGGCTTGTATGGAAGTTGCTTCAGCAGGGCCGCCGGGCGGATGTCCTTCACGCAAACTGGGCCATTGCGGCCCTGCCGGCTGCTTTTGCCGGTCGGTTGTGGGGGCTCCCAGTTGTGACCACGTTGCGCGGCGATGATGTGACGGGTGCAGCACAACGCCGGATTTCGCGCTGGATTATGGCGATGGCATTGAAGGTCAGCAAAAAGGTGGTCGTGGTCAGCGCATCAATGCAGGAGCAGTTGACCGCGACTTTCCCTGATGTACGGAACAAGCTGGTATTCATTCCCAATGGGGTGGCCGTCACGCGCCAAACGGAATCAAGTCGGCTGCACGGCCGGCGCCTGCTCGCCGTCGGTAGCCTGATTGAGCGCAAACAGATCGACGTGATCTTGCGCGCCCTGGTCCAATTGCCGGAGGGGTACACACTGACCGTCGTCGGAGAAGGTCCGGAAGAAGTGGCGCTGCTTCGACTGGCTGATCGCCTGGGAGTTACAGCGCGCATCACGTGGACGGGTTCCCGCGCGCCCGAGAGCATGGGCGAACTCTATGCGGGGCACGATCTTCTCGTGCACGCCGCTCGCTCTGAGGGACGTCCGAATGTGGTGGTCGAGGCGTTGGCAGCAGGTGTTCCCGTCGCGGGTTCCGATATTCCCGGAGTGCGAGAGATTCTTGAACATTCAGCTGGGGGCGTGCTCTTCCCAGTGGGGAATGAAAAAGAGCTGGCGGCTTCCATTCGTGACCTGCTCGAATCTCCCGAGAAGTGGAAAGCCTGTTCCGCAGCCGGTCCACGCTGGGTCGAGCGGGAGCGGCTGAGCTGGAGTGGCTGTGCGCAGCGATACACCGCGTTGTTCGAGATGGTGAGGGCGCACTGAGATGTGTGGTGTGGGCTTTCTCCATGCACCGGCGCTGGAGCCTGCTGAACAGTGCCGGCGTATCAAGGCGGGTATGAACGCACTGCAGCATCGTGGGCCGGACGGCGAAGGCGTGCAGTCAGTCGATGGGGCCGTTTTGGGACATCGCCGTCTCTCGATCATCGACCTTGCTGGTAGCCCACAGCCGATGGCTAGCACGGATGGCCGCTATCACCTGACGTATAACGGTGAGATCTACAACTACCGCGAGCTCCGCAGGCAGCTTGCAGATCATTGGGCTTTCCGGAGCGACGGCGATACCGAGGTTCTGCTCGCGGGACTGGTGCTTCATGGGGCGGCCTTCCTTCATCGCATGGAAGGCATGTGGGGGTTTTGCTTCTGGGACGCATCCGAAGGGCGATTGTTGGCTGCGCGTGACCGGATGGGGAAGAAACCCCTGTTCTACACACAATGGGGCGACGTCTTCGCTGCGGCCTCCGAACTCAGTGCATTGGAGCAAATTGCGCCGGATGCCGACTGGTCGGAGGATCTTGACAGCACGGCGGACTACTTTCGCTACGGCTTCACGCTACCAGGCTGGACCTTCTACCGCGGGATTCGAGAAATCCCTCCGGGACACTTTCTGGAATGGCACAGCGGCGACCACACACCTAGCGTGCGGCAATGGTGGACCTTGAAGGTCGGTGGCTGGTCTGGCTCTATTTCGCATGCGCGCGATCAGATCGCGAACACCTTCAATGAAGCCGTCGACCGTCGCCTGGTGGCAGATGTGGAGGTCGGCGCCTTCCTGTCCGGCGGCGTGGACTCCTCGCTCGTCTGTGCGTCCGCGAGCCAGCGTCATGGAGGTGCGCTCAAGTCCTTCACGATAGCCTTCTCCGATCCTCGCTATGATGAAAGCGGCTATGCCGCGAGCGTCGCGGGTGCGTTGGGCACGGATCACCACTGCCAAGAGTTCCCCGGCTGGGATCTCCAGACATTGACAGCGCTGGTGTTGGGGCATGTCGGCCAGCCCTTTGCGGACCCGTCGCTGTTGCCCACAGGACTCGTGTCGCAGGTCGCTGCTGAGTACGTCAAAGTCGCGTTGTCAGGGGACGGTGGCGACGAATTGTTCTGTGGTTATGAGCGCTATCACGCGCGTACGTTGCTGCGGTGGTACACATCCCTCCCTGCCACAGCGCGCCGCGGTGTGGGCCGGGTGATACGTTCGCTTCCAGAACCCATGACACATCACAGTCGCAGTCTGCTCAAAAAGGCACATCTCTTCCAGGACGTCGTCGACAGGCACGGCGCCGAAACGCCCTACATCGCCAACCACCTCTTTCCACCTGCACACGCGCGACGACTCTTCCCGCAATTGCAGGATCATGGCCACAAGCCTCCACCTTTCGAGCGCGCAGCCTGTGCTGATGATCTGCTCGAACTGATGTACGCCGATGCGCTCGTCTACCTGCCGCAGGACATCCTCGTGAAGGTCGACCGTACGTCAATGGCCCATTCCCTCGAGGTACGCTGTCCTTTCTTGGATAGTCATCTCGTCGAGATGGCTTTTTCCGTACCCGCAACCTGGCACCGTCGAGGCATGAAAGGTAAGCAGCTGCTGCGGGCTGCGCTGGGAAGCACGATTCCTCCGTCGATCTGGGAGAGACGCAAGCAGGGGTTCGGCGTACCGATTCACGAATGGTTTCGATCCGACTTGGGAGCCCATTTGAGCGATCTACTGAGCACGTGTGACGCGCCGGTCGAGTCGGCTGGCTTCGACGCATATCTTCGAGATCATCGATCGGGCAAGCGCGATCACGGGTTCCGCCTCTGGAACGTCTACAACTACCTGCTGTGGAAGAGCAACGGCGCCCGCCCGCGGTCCTGACCGCCTATTACATGCCCAAGCCCGGCGGCTTGTGCAAGCGGCTGTTTCGGGCCATCGAGGCTTTGCTGGCGCGCGGCTGCACCGTGCACTATGCCGCCGTGCGTCGCTTTCCCATCGAGCACCCCAACTGTCATTGGCATCGCTTCTGGTGGCCTGAGAACTGGCCTGAACGAGGCGCTCTCTTCTGGGCATGGCTGCACTTGGCCATGCCTTGGCAATTGCTCTATCTGGGGCTTCGCTACCGGGTGACGCACGCCTTTGCCTTCAGCATCAACTACGGCGCCATGTTGCTGCCGCTTCGACTGATCCTTCGCCTGCCTTATACGCTGTTTCTGCGAGCGGATACTCGGCGCAACAATCAGATCAACGGTGTGCCGTCACTGGTGCTGAGACTGGAGCGGGTGCTGGAGAGTGCTGCTCTGTGGCACGGGCGTGCTGTCGCAGTCTCAGAGACACTGCTGGGTCAGGTTCTTGCACGGAACCAGTGTGTGCGCCCGAGATTTGCCCTGGTCATGCCCAACGAGCCGCCACCGCAGAGTGTTGAGGGAGCCCCTTACTCGGGCGGCGCGATGGTGCTGGCGGTGGTTGGCGTCTTGGAAAGCCGCAAGCGCGTCGATCTTGCGGTCGAAGCCGTGCGATTGCTCCGTGATGCAGACCTTCGACTGAGGATTTTTGGTGCCGGTCCTAGCGAGGAGGCGCTTCGTTGCAAGGCGGCAGATCTGGTGGCATCCGGTCAGGTCGAGTTTGCGGGATGGTGTCCACCTGAAGCCATATGGAGCAGCGTCCACCTGCTGCTACACCCCTCGGAGCATGAAGGCCATTCGAACGCCATGCTCGAAGCCTTGAGCGCCGGACTGCCGCTGCTTGCCAGCGACCTTCCCGAGCATCGGGAATGGTTGCCCGACGAGTTTCTCGTAAAGGGGTCGGAGGCGTTCGCCTGGGCGGAGGCCATTTCCCGGATCGCCCATAGCCAAGAACGCTACCAGCGATTGGCGCTGCAGGCCCAGTCACTGGTGCAGCGGCTCGCTTTTGATTGGGAGGCGCGTGCCTGCGAGGAGATTCTGGACAGCCGGGAATATCAAAAGGGCGAGGTCATGGATGGTTAGAGGGCGGGGCACGCGCGCAGGCCAAAACCAACTTCGCATGGCTTGGCGTCCCGCAAAGTGTCCAGACTTGGCCGGCGAATCGGATAGCCGCTGCTGGGTCTTGCTAAGAGGATCGCTGAAGATTCAATGAACCTTGTGCATGCCAGTGCAGCCAGCGCGATGGTACGGGCCGCATTCCAGGGCCTGGGATTCGCGATCACGGTACTGCTGGCCCGTGAACTGGGCGCTGAGGCATTCGGCGCCTACACCTATACACTGGTGATCATCATGCTGCTGGCGCTGCCTTGTCGTGCGGGATTACCCCAGATTGTCACTCGCGAAACGGCGACTTCGATGGATCCCGCGCATTGGCCGGTGCAGGAAGGCGTGTGGCGCTGGGCAATTCGGCTTGCATTGATGATCTCGCTCCTCGTCGTCGGCATCACCGCTTGGGTGTTGTCAGCATTCGCAGGGTCTTTCACTACGGAGACACGGATCCTGTTGCTATGCGCGCTACCCCTAATACCCGCCATGGTGTTTGCTGAGATCAACGGCGGCGCATTGAGGGGCGCTGGCTACGTGATCCGCGGCCAGATTCCCGAGTCACTGATTCGACCTGCAAGCCAGCTGATGCTGCTCGCGATCATGACAATGGCCATCGCTTCCGGGCAGTTCACAGCCCTTCAAGCGATCGCGGTATTTGTTGCTGCCGCCTGCCTTGCTGCAGTGTCGAGTTTCGCATTGCTACGGGTGGCGCGCCCCTACGGGGCGCGCTGCGTGGTCCCCGAATCCCGTGGGCGGGAATGGCTAGCCGCCGTCGTTCCCATCAGCCTTATCAATTCGATGCACCTGATCAACACGCAGGCAGATACCTTTCTGGTCGGGCTGTTCGTAGGCACGCAGGAGGTTGGTTTCTATCGCGTCGCGGTGCAAGTGTCGCTTCTCGTGGCATTTGGGCTGCATGCCACGAAGCTCGTCGTGCAACCACGGTTTGCAGCCTTGTACCGTGATCAGGCTTTCGAAGCATTGCAGTGGAATGTCGTGTGGTTCGCTCGTATCAACCTGGTCTTTGCATGTGCTGTGCTGATAGCACTCGTCACGGCTGGGCAGCAGTTATTGCCACAGCTGTTTGGCTCGGGTTTTGGCGCCGCTTACTTGCCGCTCGTGGTTCTTGGTGCCGGTCATGTCTTGGGGGCTCTGTTCGGTGCCAGCGGAGTGTTACTTGTCATGGCAGGTTTTGAGCGACAGTTCGTCCGCTTTGGGGTGCTCGCCGCAGTGATCAATGTAGGGCTGAATATCGTCCTGATTCCGCAGTTCGGAATGAATGGCGCAGCCCTGGCCACGGCGGCAACCATGCCCATTCCCCATATGCTCGGGTGGTGGTTTGCTCGTCGGCACCTGCATTGCAATTGTTCACCGCTTGCGATGCCTTTGATTGGTCCAGCCACTTCCCGCGGTGGTGAAACCAATATCGATCCGTGATGAAGAGCGAACTAGAAGGCGGAGCCGCGCAGAAGGTGCTCCTGCATATTGGCTATCCGAAAACCGCCACAACCACGCTTCAGCAACAAGCCTTTCTTCCATGGCACAGTGCTGGCTGGGTCGATTACCTGGGTGTCTTTCAGACCCAGTCTCATCCATTCGATTTTGCTGGCCTCTCGGACAGCCTTCGAGACGCGGTGTATCTGGCCGATGATGACGCTGCCTTGGCGCAAGCCAAGCATTGCAACCAGCTGTTGCATTCCATGTCGACACGGGACAAGGCCGGGCATCCCATCGTGATCTCTAGTGAGCATTTCACAATGGGAGGGTATTCGACGCTGTGGCGCGACTTGGCCATCTGGCCACACAGGTCAGCGCAACGCCTCCGCAGCGTACTCGAGGGTTTCGACGTGCGCATTGTGGTTGTATTGAGGGACCACGCGGAGTTGGCGCAAGCGTACTTTCTGCAACACAAAGCCACCCCCGTGCACGCCAACGAGAGCCGCTACGCATCGATGGATAAATTCATTGAGGGGATTATCGGTGGAGTTGGCTGCCATGCTCAGATGTTCCAGTTCTCGAGCGTCCTGGATGCCTACGGCGATGCCTTCGGTTACCACAGGATTCACGCCTATGGTTTTCCTGATGTTTGTCGAGATATGAATGCATTCATCGGTGACCTTGGGCGGTTGACGGGAATCACTCACGAAGTGTCGCAGAGGACAATTTCGCGAAATAATGCAAGGCATCGCACCGAAAGCGGCTACCGTTCAGCCGGTCTTGGTCTGGGGGCTTATCTCGCAGCCGCGTCACGCCGCATTCCGGGGCTAACTTCATCGTTAAGGCAGGTCCCCGGTACTCGCACTTTGTATTCGCTTCTCGAACGGGTTCGAGTATCAGATGGAGTCGAAGTGGAGCGCTTGACACCTTTTCAATCACAGGCGATCGGAGAGGCATTCTCGGAGGATCGACAAATGGTCTGCGAAAGCTGGGGTATAAGGCTCTGATGTTCCCTGTGATCATTACATCCAAATTTACCAGTCGCTATTCGCCAATTGGACCGGTTGTTCTTGTCGTTCTTTTTTTGTATTCGTCGGCGACTGAGGGACGGACATCGATACCTGATCCTATCGCCGCACCTCAGGAGTTTGCGGAGTGGAAAACTGATGTACGTGTGAGGCTATCGAGTTTACTCGGTATTCCAGATCATGGAAGTCGCGTCAATCTCCACCCACAGGATCGTGGCTCCATTGAACGCGACGGGTTGGTAATCGAGAAGTGGGTTTACACCTTAGAGCAAGGCTCAAAAATGCCCGCATTGCTGTACCGACCAGCCAAGCCGCGCGGTCTAATGCCAGCAGTAGTACTAGCATATGGCCATGGAGCAAGCAAAAGCCATGCGTCATATCAATATATCGCGCAACTTTACGCAAGACTTGGAATCGCGGTGCTGGCAGGAGACCCCATTGGCGAGGAGGAGCGCCATATCCGCGGTTTGATTGGAACTCGTGACCACGATGGCGCGCAGGTTCACCGGCGGGCAGCTGACGCAGGCAGGTCAATAATGGGTAAACTGGTGTTGGACACAATGCGTGGTGTGGACTTCTTGAGCAGTCGTGAAGACATTGATCCTAGCCGCATTGGTGTTGTGGGCAATTCTCTGGGCGGCGCAGTAGCGGCGTGGTTGGCAGCGCTCGAGCCAAGGATTGGTTTCGCACTTATTAGCGGATGGGGGTACGGGGCACACTTTGAATCAATTGGCAAGCAATGCACGCGTGAACCAATTCGGCAGATGCGCGAACAAGTGAGTTGGATGCAATTCATTGCTCTTTCTGCCCCGCATAGCAACATACTCATCCTTAACGGAGAAGCTGACATTGTTATTGATAAGAAGGAAGAAAGGGCGGTGTGGCGAGACTTGCAAGGTTTAGTCGAGTCAGTTAAACCGATGCAAGCCGCGTTCAGTCGGTCTTGGAGTATCGATTCTTGGTTGATTAATGGGGGGGGGCATAGGCCTTATCCCGCCCATCCGAAGGGGGTTGCGTGGATTCTCGATCAGACTAAGCCTAGAGGTGATGGGGCGCGCGAGCTGCCGCTTTCCAAAACTGTGAATTTTGGTGACTGGGCTGATGGACAAGGAATACAGTTCGAGAGCCTATACGATACAGAGTTGCATCTCCGTGGAGCTGTTTTGGTTGCCGGAAAAATAAACTACCTTAGTCCCACCGTCTTGCAAGTATTGACAGAGAGCGAACAAGGATTACCGACGTTCACACTCGATGGTTGGCTCGATGTGATTGAGTAACATTGCGGATTAGCTTTGTTCTGCAAAATGGCATGCAATAATGCGTTTAAAACACAGCACGCCCGTACCCTATAGAATTAAAACTTGACGATGTCAAAGAATCGGCCTCTGACACCGGACGAACTAGACGCATTTACGCCGAACGAGCACGTTCTCACTAGGCTGACGAGTTTTGCACAGGCATGCGGAAAGTCACCGCATCAGATTCAGGTGCTCGATTGGGGCTGTGGTCGGGGGCGGATGGTCGCCGCGCTTCGTAGGCTCGGGTTCTCGGCCTTTGGGGTCGACCCTGACGAGGCTGCTGTATCGAATGGGATGCAGCTGCTCGGGAGAATGGGATATCCCGGAGATGTGCTGAACGTGATTGATCGCGACGCGCACACCCCGTTCGCCGAGAACCGCTTCGATTTCGTATTCTCCAATCAGGTGTTGGAGCATGTTCGAGACTTGCCAGCAATTGTTTCTGAAATCGCCCGACTGACGCGCAGCGGTGGCGCGGGCCTACATATCTTTCCGCCGCGTTGGCACATACGCGAGGCACACTTGCGGATGCCGGTCGTCCACTGGCTACCCAAGAACCGAATGCGACGGACGCTTATCTACCTGTGGTCTGCCCTCGGTATCGAGTCGAAGTGGCAGGAAATGGATGGGGCCGCGCTGAAGGCGCGCGTGGATACGTACTACCGATACAGTTGCGACAAAACCTTCTATCGGTCAAATGCGGAAATCGCCGCTGCCTTTCGTGCACATGGCATGAGTTGCGAGTTCTGCACTGCGGACAACCCGAAACTTGACCATATCGCGCCATTGCGTTGGTCACATGGTCGTCGCTACGCACGCGGGCTAATCAATGCGGGTCTTGCGACTTTCGTCAGCGCCGAGCTCGCGACTTCCGTTGACTCGGGGGCAAGGCTCGAATTCGATCATTGACCGGATCGGTTTTGCACTAGCGGGCATTCCGCTAGTTTGGGTGCAGGACGTGGACCTGGCTGGTACGCAGTGGCCTTCCCTTGCGAAGTCTTGCCAAGAGATAGTCGACGAACAGTGCGGAAGGCCTGGCGCGCATCGGGAGCTGCACCGCTGAGGACCGGACCACGAAACCCTGGGACTGCACAAAGGCCTGGAATTCGCTCTTGGTCCATTCGCGGACGTGCTCGGGATTCGGGCTGGTGCGGCACTCCGGCCCATGCATCAACTTTCGCTCAGGCGTAGAAATGACGATACAGCCTTGCGGTTTGGTGACCTGACGCAGGAATTGCAGAAGTCGCTCTGGATGCTCGAGGTGTTCGATGACATCGGCGCAGACCACGACATCACCGCGCAGCTCGCCGGCGCTTGTGGGGTCGTTCAGATCGGCAGCCACCCATTCGCCGAAGCGGTGCTTTTCGCGGCAGTACGTGGCGGTCGACGAACGATCTATTCCAACGATGCGCGCAGCGGGTCGCTTTTGTGCGATACGGGAGAGCTTCACCCCGGGTCCGCAACCGACATCAATCAGGCACACATCAGAGCCGTCCGGGAGCAGAGCCTGCGCAAGGTCATAGACCCCGGCTTGGTAGTCCCTGGCGTGACGCAGCCTTGAGCGCGTCCAGTAAAGGGATGCCGCCGTGGCTTCATCCTCCGGGCGTGCGGGGTTAGCCGCGTAGCCCTCTGGGAGGTAGTACATCTGCTCATCCATGGTGTGCTTGCCAGTCTGCGGTGGGCTCAGCTGAGACGCTAGACATTGCGGACGAAAAACACATGCGTGCTGATTGTTCGATTGAAGAGGTAAACCGCGACATCCTTGACGCCGAGGGTCTGCGGGGTGCGAAGGCCCGGGTAGGGAGGCGTAATCGATTGAAGGCCAAAGGCTCGGCCCATAGCAAGAAGAGCGCGACGGTTGAAACAGTTGATGTGCTCAAGCGGGTGAATGGCGTCATGGGAGGCTTGCCAATGCTTCGATGCCAGCTTTCGACGAATCCCCAATTGATTGGGTACATGGATATCCGCGATGCCACCAGGTGCGAGCAGGGCCGCAATGTCTTGCAGTGATGCACGCGGATCCGGGACGTGTTCCAGCACCTGGTTCGCGTAGATGTAATGGAAGCTGGCGGGTTCAAGTTCACAAAGGGTGCTTGCCACCCTCAGCCCATGTTCGCGTCCGTACGCCGCGCGCTGCTCAGAAAGTTCGAAACCGGTGGTCTGATAGCCGAACCCACGGGCCATCTGTAACCAATTGCCCCAGCCCATACCAAAGTCAAGCACTTGGGTGTCACGCGGAAGGCGAGAGGTAAGCCGCCTTATGCCCATGACCTCGTTGGCGATCTGCGCGTAGTAGGTGTGATCGGCGCCCCGTCTTTTCTCGAAGCTCTGCGCCGGGTCGATCCAGTGTTCGTACAGGTCCAGCATCCGTGGAGGTGAAAGGATGGCGGTCTGGTAGATCGTGCCGCACGCATCACATTCGGCAACATCGAAAGGCATATCTGCCAAATCGGAGAGTGGAATCCGCCCCTCGTAATAGCGCTCCAGAAAGCCTGCGACGGATGGGTGTCGCATCGGCACGGACTTCAGCGTTCGCCTCGTTGTTGCCGCGCACGCCGGGCAAGCGCTGCGATGCACGAAAGCGGTTGTACCCGCCGTTGATTCGGAGTGGCGCGAGGGCTGATCCACTGGATTACTCTGATCTTTCGACAATGCCTGATAACGCTTCATGGGCGCGTACAGCCCAGGTGTGGCGGCGCTCGACAAGTTCTCGACCTTGCCGGGAAAGCGATCTGCGCAGTCTCTCATCCGAATCGAGTCGTATGAGCGCTTCTGTCCACGCCGCTACATCATCTGGTGGAACCACCAGGGCTTCGTGGTCGGGTTGCAGCAACCCGCGCAAAGAGGGTACGTCAGAGGCGATGACGGCCAAGCCAGCTGCAAGGTACTCAAATAGCTTCAGGGGCGACGTCCAGCGACCGATGTCATTCCCGTCTCGGTCCGCAACCTTCGGGCTGATCGGAACGAGCCCGACGTCGAGTGAGGCGTAGATTCCCGCGAGGTCAGCATGCGGCAGATAGCCGTGGGCTTGAATATTTGCTGGAAGAGGCCTACCGAAGACGCGCATGCATTCCTCTTGGCTCCCCCCGACCAGATGAAAATCGAACTGGGGCAGCTCCGCCGCCAAGCGAAGTGTCATCTCGGCGCCTTTGCCGGGATAGAGATTGCCAACGTAACCAATCTGAAGAACGGCTCGCCTGTGTTTCAGGGCCGGCGGAGTCCGCCTGTCAGGTAGAACCGCCGCGTCATGAAGAGTGCGTACAGTGTCCGCGGACAGGAACGGGTACCGCGAGAGCAGGTCCCTACGTAGCGGTTCCGAGATGGCAATGACCCGCACCAGATTGGATGATCGCAGCGCCGCGGCTTCGAGCCAGCGTCCCAGTCTGCTTTTCTGCAGTGCGTGCAACTCAACAATCAGCGGGCGCTTGCCCCTGCCAAGGATGACTGCACTAGGAAGGTGGCGCGAAAGAATGACATCGGCTCGGGGCGCGACCTTGCTGTACCGCCAAGCAAGCAGCGGGACGCGTGCGGATGGCGGTAAACGCTTGATATGACGACCACCACATTGCCAATTGAGGCTTGAAGCGTTCCCTACATGCGCTTCAGGTTCTTCAGCGGCAACGACGCTGACTTCGTGGCCGAGTTCGCACAGGGCTCGTGTCATGTGCAATACGTGTACGGCGTTCGCATCGCGCGACTGAAGGTCGGAACGGCAGACGTAGAGAATCTTCATGAAGATGCGTGAGTGCCCGAACCTTTCAGCACGAACTGAGGGGGTGGCCCTTCATTTCGGTTGTGTCACCGAATTCGCATGCGAAACGCGCTGGTAGCGTGGTTGTTCAAGAATGGCGTGGTCGGCGAGGCACATGGTCATATCGACAATGGAATGGCCAATAGTCGGGCGTTGGGCAGTACGGGCACCAGAAGACGCGTCTCGTCGTCCTGGCTTCGACCGCGATCTTCGTGAAGATAACCGCAAACGGGCGGTGCATCCCCCACAACGAAAAAGGCTACGCACTCAGCGCGAGTGCGTAGCCCGTTAAAGGATGCCTGCGTGTTGCCTACGGCGCAAAATCCGCGAAGCCACCCACCACACTCTCCAGGGCAGTCGCGAGCTCGTCCACTTCCAGTTGTGGTTGCTGCGTGGAGAAATCACCGACCACGCCACTCACCAGGTTGGCGAGCGGGTTGCCGCTGAGGGCGGAGAGTAGGCCATTGACGACGTCGCTGAGCGCGCCAATCAGCGTGCCGAGAAGGCCGCCACTGCCGGCACCCTCGACTTCGCTGAGAACGGCACCCAGTGCCTCGGTGAGCTCGGCCGGCGTGTAGCTCGGTACAGTGTTGCCACCGAGGCGATCACGCAGTTGGTTCAGCAGGTCGGCGCCGGCATTGGCTTCGATACTGGACAGCAGGCCGTTCAGCGCGTCTCCATTGGTCGGGAAGCCGGCATCCGTGAGGTCAAAGCCTGCAGGAGCAATCGCAGTGAGTTGGCCGCCCACCGCTTGCAGGGTACTGAGAAGATCCTCGAAGCCGGACGGGCCGTTGCCGGAGAGCAGGCTGTCGAGAAGTGCCGTGCCGGCATTCTGGCTGCTGAAGTCGAAGGACCCACCACCAGCGGCGACAAGCATGCCGACCAGATCACCGAGGACGGGCACTTCCGCCAGCAGGCTGGAGAGGCTCTCGAAGCCGGGGAGATTGCCGCTGAGGAGCGTTTCCAGCGGGTTGGACCCACTGGGAAAACCGTCAATGCCTCCAGCCAGGAAGTCAGAGAAGGTGTCCGTTGACATGCTTCCGAGACCCTGCGCAATGGCATCGAACAGCGGCGTGAGGATGACCGCCAGGCCATTCGCGATTTGCGACTGACCCTCCGTCAGAGCCGATGTGACGGTGCCCGTGCTGTCGAAGCGGCCGGCGGTTCCCAGCAGGTCTGTCAGGGTGACGGCGATGGCATCTGCCGTTTGCTGGCCTTGAAGCGCACCGGCGGCATTGAGGGTGTCGCCGAGATTGGACAGCAGGTCGGCCGGGGCGCGTACCAGCGCCAGGTAGGCATCTTCCGGCAGTGCACTGGTTACGGGACCGAATTCAGCGGGGAGCAGCTCGGGGAAGCTCTCCAGCGTGCTGGCTATATTGGCCATGGTCTGGGCAATCGTCGCTAGTCGCCCGGTCAGGTCCTGCAGGCCGTTCAGGCCAATGGAATCAGGTCCCTGAAAAACCAGGGTCAGCTCGGCGAGCTGCCGAACCAGCGTGTCGGAAGAGACCGGGAAGGCCGCGGCCAAGGGGCTGTCGGTATAGGCGTCGGCCAGCGATTTGGCACCGCATTGCAGGGAGCGGGCGGTCCCGTCCAGGGCGTCACCGCCAGCGGCCGGGTCCTGCTCCACGAACAAGGTCTGCCCGGAGACAGCAAGGGCGTCGATCACGTCGAGGAAGCGTGCGGTCGCCACTACCAATTGCGTGGCGGAGGTGCCGACTTCCGGCACCGAGGCGAAGGCACTGCCCAGATTGTCGATGAGGGGGGTCTGTGCCGCATCCAAGGGCCCTGCGATGGGACCGGATGCAGCGATATTGCAGTCGAGGGAAGCGAAGGTGATGGGGTCGCCGCCTGCAGTGTCATCACCCGTGCCGCCGTCGCTGCCACCGTCGCCGGATCCTCCGTCGGAACCGCCGTCGCTGCCGGAGCCGTCGTCGGAGCACCCATCGTCAACGCCCGCCTGACCTTGGGCCGGTTGATCGCAGGGATCGTCGCTTCCGTCATCGCTACCACCGTTGCCGGCACTGCCGTCATCGGTGCCGCCATCGTCGCCGGAAGCATCGCCGGAGCCGGATCCAGAACCAGAACCGGAGCCGGAACCGCCGTTACCGTCCTGCGAGCTGCCACCGTTATTGCTTCCGGAACCGCCGTCGGCAACGGATTGGGTGCCGCCGCTAGAGCCGCTGCCACTGCCGCATGCGGTCAGTACCGCAACGGCAAATACTAGAATGAGTGAACGTATGAACTGCATTGTCTCGCTCCGAGCCCTGGGGATGAACGGACCATAAAGGGGCGGAACCTGATTCCGGCGTCATATCCGGCGAACGGTAGCGCGCGAGGGATGGAGCGTTCCGCGAGACTGAGCCGGCAAGCGTCATCGCCAGTGGCAACGCGGTGCGAGAAGATGGCGCGTCGACGACGCGTCCTCCTCGCCCTTACAGAACCATCACTACGCTGCTATCGTTGCCAAAAATGCGCGCCATTACGGCAATCACACCGGGCTGCGCACAAGGATCAAGAGGGAGACCTGCGTGATTGAGAGCAAGCTTGGTGGCACCACCAGTGGTGTGGAGTTTTGCGATTTGGTGGCGTTTTCCGCCAGATGCGGCATGAGTTGCGCGGAGCACGTACCGGCACCGCAGAGCGCGTGGTCCTGCCATGCATAGGCTTGCCGAACGGTTTCACCGCCTCACCCTGGGTTCGCCCTGGCTGGTCTGGCTGCTGCTCGCTGCATTGCTTGGCGTCGCCGCATGGCAGGCGCAGAACTTCCGCCTCGACGCCTCCACGGACTCCCTCATCATCGAGGGCGACAAGGATCTCGCCTATTACCGCACGATTGCCGAGCGGTATGGATCGCAGGATTTTCTGGTCGTTACTTATTCCCCGGCGGGCGATGCCGGGCTGTTTTCAGACGCGACCCTCCAGCATCTGAAGCGTCTTCGCGATGAGCTTGCCGATCTGCCTTTTGTGGATTCGGTGATGAGCATTCTGGATGTGCCCTTGATCCAGAGTCCGCCGGTCACCCTGCGCGAGATCCAGCAGGAGCAGCGCACGCTACTCGATGAGGACACCGACCGGGAGCTGGCCAAGAAGGAGTTCCGCACCAGCCCGCTCTACGAAGACCTCGTGATGAACGAGGAGGGGACCGTCACGGCGCTGCTGGTCAACCTGAAGCCGGACGAACGTGCCAATGCGTTGCTTGATCGCAGGCAGTCGCTCCGCCAGAAGCGGGACGCACCGGGTCAGCAGTTGAGCGAGGCGGAGCGCCAGGAATTGGCGCGCGTCGAGGCCGCCTACGATCAGCAGAAGGCGGAGAATCAGGCCGAGCTGCAGCAGCGCATCGACCGGGTGCGTGGCGTACTGGACAAGTATCGCGACGAGGCGTCGATCTTCCTCGGTGGCGTGCCGATGATGGCTTCCGACATGATCGACTTCGTGCGCAACGACATTGCCACCTTCGGCGTGGGCGTCGCGCTGTTCATTCTGCTGCTGCTGGCGATCTCTTTCCGGCGCCCACGCTGGGTGGTGGTGCCATCTGCCATCTGCGCCGCAGCCACCCTGGCAACCGTGGGCTACCTCGGCTTCATGGATTGGCGGGTGACGATCGTCTCCTCCAACTTCATTTCGCTGCTGCTGATATTGAGTCTCTCGCTCACCATCCATTTGGTGGTGCGCTACCGCGAGCTCCACGCGCAGCGGCCCGACGCGCTGCAGCAGGATCTGTTGCGCGGCACGGTGGAGAGCAAGTTCCTGCCCTCGGTATTCACGGTGCTGACCACGGTCGTGTCTTTCGCCTCGCTGGCCGTCAGCGGTATCCGCCCGGTTATCGATTTCGGCCTGATGATGACCGTCGGCGTCTGCTTCGCCTTTGTACTGACCTTTGTCATCTTCCCCACCGCGCTTGTACCGCTGCGCCCCGGAACGCCCGCCGTGGACGGTCGCGACATGACGGCCCATATCAATCGCGGCTTGGCCCGCTTCACGGAACGTGCGCCCACGGTGCTGGGCATCGGTTTTCTGCTGATCGCCGTGGTGGCAGCCGTCGGCATTTCACGGCTGAGTGTCGAGAACCGCTTCATCGACTATTTCCACGAATCCACCGAGATCTACCAGGGCATGGTGGTCATCGATCAGGAGCTTGGTGGTACTACGCCGCTGGACGTCATCATCGATGCCCCGCAATGGTTTGAGGAGGAGCAGCAGGCACTGGCCGAGATGGATCTGCCGGACCTCGGTGGCGGCGGACTGACGGCCGAGAGCTACTGGTACAACGCGCGCAATCTGAAGCAGGTGGTGGATATTCACGACTACATCGACGCCCAACCGGAAACCGGCAAGGTGCTGTCGATGGCCACGACGACGCGCATGTTCATGCTGCTCAATGCCGGGCAGTGGCCCGGCGACTTCGTGCTGGCGCTGCTGCACCGCATGATGCCGAAGGAATTGAAGGAGGTGCTGTTCGACCCGTACATGGCGGATGACGGCAATCAGGTCCGTTTCGCCGTGCGGGTCGTCGATTCCGACCCCGACCTTCGCCGCGACGAGTTCCTGGATCGCGTACGCAGTGACCTCATTGAGCGCTTCGAACTCGAACCCGAGCAGGTGCACCTGACCGGGCCCATGGTGCTCTACAACAACGTCATCCAGAGCCTGTACCAATCGCAGGCCCAGACGCTCGGCGTCGTCTTTGTGGCCATTGGGCTGATGTTCCTGCTGCTGTTCCGGTCCGTGAAGATGGCAGTCATCGGGGTCGCCCCCACCGTGCTGGCCGCTCTCACCGTGCTCGGTGTGATGGGCTGGTTTGCCATTCCGCTGGACATCATGACCATCACAATTGCCGCCATCACCATCGGCATCGGCGTGCACGACACGATTCACTACAGCTATCGCTATCGCGACGAGGTGCAGGAAAACGGCTACGAGGGTGCGACGCTGCGGTCCCACCTCAGCGTAGGCCGCGCCATGTTCTACACCACGCTGGTGGTGACCCTGGGCTTTTCCATTCTCACCCTGTCCAATTTTGTGCCGACGATTCTGTTCGGTCTGTTCACCGGCGTCGCCATGGTCTTTGCCTTGCTGGCCAACATGACGCTGTTGCCGCTGCTGCTGCAGCGCCTGAAACCTTTCTAAATCGCACTATTCGCCGTGGGGATGGTGCCGTGCCTGAATGCGCTCGAGAGCGAAAGGCATCGCATCCACCCCCCAGAACAGTTCGTCGTCGGCGAACAGGGTGGGAACGCCGAACACGCCGCGGGCAATGGCGGCGTTGGTGCTGTCATGCAGCGCCTGCTTGACGGAAGGGGCCTGCAGGCGGGCCTCGTCCACCGCCAGTGCATCCGCCAGCGTGCTCACCGTGCGTGCGTCTTCGGCATCCTCACCGCGAGTCCAGAGGGCATCGAAGATGGCCGCAACTGCTTCACGGCGGTTGTCCGCAGCCAAGCAGAGGCGGAGATAGGGCAGTGGCACGAAGGGATGGCGCGGCGGTGGCTGGAAGGGAATGCCCTGCCGGCTCGCCAGCCAGTGCAGCCAGCGGAAGGTCCATTCGCGCTTGGGCGGAATCTCCGCCGGACCCTTCTGCCCCCAGTGCTTCAGCAGCCCGGCAAAGAGCACGGGCTGGAAGCGCACCTCGATCCCCTGTGGCAAGCGGTCCAGGGCGTGAAAGGCCAGGTAGGCGAAGGGCGAGATGAAGTCGAAGTACCAGTCGACTGTTTCGATCTGCGCGGACCCATCCTGCGCCATGGCGCCCTTTCTCCCTAGTGTGTGGCGAGCTATTCCTCGTAGCGTAGCGTGGCCAGACCGACGGCGGTGTCACCGCTGGTATCAGTGACTTCGAGCTTGGCGGATGAGAAGGTAAACAGCAGCGTGCGGTCGGCCTGCTCACGCGCGATCACCGACCGCAGCGGTTCGTTGTAGATCACAGGGGCGAAGCTCTGGCAGCCGTCGGGTGGCAGTTCGTCACGCTGCGGGGGGCAACGGTCGCCGCCCTCGCTGGGCGCATCCTTGTGATCGATGCGCGCATATTCCTGGATGGCGTCGGCGCCCTGAGCGGCATCGATACGGTAGGCAACGAAGCCGCTGAAGGCGTCCTCGCGCTCCGCGGCGCTGATCTGTGCCGGAATGGAGAGCAAGCCCGCGTCCCTGCGGCCCGCCTGCGGCAGAAACTGGAATGCCAGCGGCTCGTATTCGGCAAGGCTGTAGGCATAGGCGCCTTCCGGCAGTGCAGGCACCGCTTCGGCCAGCGGAGTGGGCGCGGCAAGTGTGCTGACATCGAAGACACGCAGCTGATAGCGGTTGCCGACCCCCACGCCGTTCTCGCCTCCGGCACGGCCGATGGTCAGCAGAAAATCATCACCCAAGGCGTCAAAATAGGTCGCAAAGCCAGGAATCTCGACCTGCCCCTCCAGTGTCGGCGCGTTCGGATCCGAAAGATCAAAGGCGAAGAGCGGATCGGTGAATTCAAAAGTCACGACAAATCCGCGCGTACCGAGAAAGCGGGTCGCGCGAATGGTCTCCTGCGGCTTGTCACTGACAAAGTCACGAATGGCCGCAATCTCCTCCATGGAGGCCACGTCGAAGACCAGCAGGTGGTTGAGCTGCCGGAAGGGCAGGCCGGGGCCACCGAAGCGCCCTTCGGTGGCGGCGACGCGAAGCGCGCCGTCGAACTCACTCAACTGGTAGCTGTTTTCGACCCAGCCGTCGGCGACGGCTACGCCGCCCGGCACAGCACTACCGTCACCCACCGCGTAGCGATAGATGGCGGTCTGCTGGCGCTGGGCCTCGTCGAACCACCAGCCCCCGCTGGTTTGCAGCAGATAGATATTCTGTTGGCTGCCGTAGAGCTGCCATGCGTTATTGATCGTGCCAATGGTGGCCGGCGCGCTGCCGTCGCTGTCGATACTGGTGATCATCATCATGCCCAGCCGCGTGCCCACCTCGGGGCGTACGATGGCGCTGCAGGCTAGTGTTGACGGGGCGTCATTGCCGTTGCGCTCCTCGGGAAGCAGGTCGGCGATCGGCGTCTGAGCCACTGCGTTGCGAATGCGTTCACTGATCTCGCTTTCGATGCGCTGTACCGCGTCGTCATCACGCGCGGCGCGCGCCCGCGGATAATCCTCGGAGATGAGGCGCTGGAAATCCTGGTCTTCGCGCAGCGCGGACGGTGATGGGAACCCGTACTGCGTCACGACGTGCAGTCGATCCTGAACGCGCCGACTTCCGACGAGCTGGCCGTCCGTGACGAAGCGGTGGAGCAGGGACGGTGCATCGGCCGAGCTGACATCGTAGAACTGCAGCTCCGTTCCGGAAGCAAAGGGCTCCGCACCCGGCGGCGTGCCGATCGCTTCGTCCGTCGTCGCGATACCCGCGCTCACCGCGGGCGCTTCCGGATAGAAAAGGAACTGCGCCTCAAGCAGCACTAAAAGCCGGCGGTTGGGGACATCCAGATACATGCCCCGCGCGCGGCGCTCCGAATCCAGAGCGATGCGGCTGCGGATCACGGGAGCGGAAGGATCACTGCTGTCGATGATGACGACCTCGTTGGCATCCCGGCGAAGGAAGTACAGATCCGCGCTGCTCGGGTCGGCTTCGACGAGGTCGGCCTCATCCACGCCCGCTTCCTGCGTATTGGTTTCGGTGACCGTGCGATCCCCGCTGGGCGGAGCGGATACCGTCGGACCATCCGCGCCTGCCTCGGCGTCGGTGCCGTCATTGTCGCCGTCGTCAGCGCCGTTGCCACCGTCATCGACATCCGTCTCGCAGCCGAAACAGCCGCCGCCATAGGCATAGCCGGTCAGGTACTCCTGAGTGAGCTGATCCGCGTAGTAGCCTTTGAATGCGTCACAGTCTTCAAACGCCGACTGTGCCAATTGGTTCTTTGGCGTAACGCGTGACGTCGGATCGGCCGAATCGCTCGCCGCGCTTCCCCCGCCCGAACCCCCGCATCCCGAAATCAACCCGAGAACGAGGATGCCGAGCAGTGCGGGCGCAGGGAGTGCAGGACGTTGTAGACGCATGGGTAGTTCCGCAGGGTGCAGGAGTGTCTAATGTACGCCTACCGAACTGTCTTGCCCATGTCGCAGGCCAGCCGACGGCTGCAGCAAGGCGATCAAAGGGGCTCGATGGTGGTTGTCCGCGGGCTGCCCGCGCGTTGGTCGTATTGGACTAGCCTCATGGCACGAAGCGTGCAACGCTTGACGCCCTCTCCTCCATTGGAGCGTGGCGCAACGTGCCTATCCAAGCCAGCATCCATCACCTCACCCAGTATCGCTACGACCGTCCGGTTACGCTCGGGCCGCAGATCATTCGCCTGCGTCCGGCGCCGCACAGTCGCACGCGGGTGATCTCGCATTCGCTCAAGGTCAGTCCCCGCGACCACTTCGTCAACCACCAGCAGGACCCCTACGGCAACTGGCTGGCGCGCTTCGTTTTCCCCAAGCCGGTCACTGAACTGCGCATCGAGGTCGACCTGGTAGCGGACATGACGGTGTACGACCCCTTCGACTTCTTCGTGGAGGAGGGTGCCGAGTACTGGCCCTTCGAGTATCCCGAAGATGTGCGCGCCGATCTGCGTATCTATCGCGAGACCGAGCCGGCGGGCAAGCGCATGCAGGCGCTAGTGAACAGCATTCCGCGCGAACGTGAACGCAGTGTGGACTTCGTCGTCGCGCTCAATGCGCGTATCGCCAGGGAGACTGCCTACGTCATCCGCATGGAGCCCGGCGTGCAGACGCCTGAAGAAACGCTGGCACTGGGGTCGGGGTCCTGCCGGGACTCGAGCTGGCTGCTGGTGCAACTGCTACGGCATCTGGGATTCGCCGCGCGTTTCGTATCCGGCTATCTCATCCAGCTCAAACCGGATCTGAAGCCGATTGATGGCCCGGCAGGGACGGAAAAGGACTTCACCGATCTCCATGCCTGGGCCGAGGTCTATCTCCCCGGAGCGGGCTGGATCGGTTTGGATCCCACCTCCGGGTTGCTGACCGGCGAGAGCCATATCCCGCTCGCCGCGACGCCGCACTACCGGCTGGCGGCACCCATTGCGGGTTCGGCGAGCCATGCGGAGGTGGACTTCGACTTCGATATGCGCGTGACGCGGGTAGCCGAACATCCCCGCATCACCAAGCCGTTCTCGGACGAGGCCTGGCAGGACCTGCTGGCCCTGGGCGACAAGGTGGACGCAGCCCTTCGGGACGAGGATGTCCGTTTGACTATGGGTGGAGAACCCACCTTCGTCTCCATCGACGACTTCGAGTCCGAGGAATGGAACACCGCTGCCGTCGGCCCGAGCAAGCGTGTTTTTGCCGATCGTCTGATCCGTCGCCTGCAGGCATGCTTCGCGCCGGGCGGTTTCCTGCATTACGGCCAGGGCAAGTGGTACCCCGGCGAAAGCCTCCCGCGTTGGACCTACTCGCTCTACTGGAGACGGGACGAGCGGCCGATCTGGCGTGACCCGGCCCTGATCGCCCCCGAAGATGCCGATTGCGGTGCAACGCCAGAGCAGGCGGAGCGCCTGTTGCAGACGGTGGCCATCGAGCTCGGCCTGAAGCCGGATCTGGTGGTGCCTGCTTTCGAGGACCCGGCGGTGTGGTTGTTGCGCGAAGCGCAGCTCCCCGACAACGTCTCGCCCGACAACCCCGAGCTCGAGGATCCCGAAGCACGACGGCGCATGGCGGCGGTGTTCGCGCGCGGCCTGAACGAAGCCACCAGCTTCGTTCTGCCCGTACAGCGCTGGCAGGCGCGTTCGGGCGGGCATCGCTGGCAGTCGGAGCGCTGGAAGCTGCGGCGCGGACATCTCTTCCTGGTGCCGGGCGACAGCGCGGCGGGCTATCGACTGCCCCTATCCAGCCTGCCGCATGTGCCGCCAGCCCGATACCCCTATATCCATCCGCTCGATCCGACGGTGCCGCGCGGGCCTCTGCCGGAGTTCGCACCGCCGGAGAGGGGTGCTCGAGAGCAGCCTTTCCGGCGTGTGGAGAGTCCTCGCGGTGCACAGCGGCGCGTCGAGCAGCAGCAGAGCGAGCTGGAAGGCGTCGTCCGCACGGCGATGTCGGTGGAGCCGCGCGATGGCCGCCTCTGCGTCTTCATGCCGCCGGTGGAACGCATTGAGGACTATCTTGAGCTGGTGGCGGCTGCCGAGGCTGCCGCCGGCCGTCTGGGCCTGCGCGTGCATATCGAAGGGTACGCCCCCCCGTCCGATCCGCGCTTGAACGTCATCCGCGTGGCGCCGGACCCCGGCGTACTCGAAGTCAATATCCACCCGGCGCACGATTGGCGCGAATGCGTCGTCACCACGGAGGCGATCTACGAAGAAGCGCGCCAGACGCGGCTGGGGGCCGACAAATTCATGATCGATGGGCGTCATACCGGCACCGGCGGCGGCAACCATGTCGTGGTCGGCGGTGCGACCACCCTCGACAGCCCCTTTCTGCGCCGTCCCGATCTACTGCGCAGCCTGATTCTGCACTGGCAACGTCACCCGAGTCTGTCCTATCTGTTTTCCGGCTTGTTCATCGGGCCCACCAGTCAGGCGCCGCGAGTCGACGAGGCGCGCCACGACGGTCTCTACGAACTGGAGATCGCGCTGGCACAGATTCCGAATCCAGGGCAGGGGGAGGCGCCGTCGCCATGGCTGCTGGACCGGCTGCTGCGCAACCTATTGGTCGATGTCACTGGCAATACCCATCGCGCCGAAATCTGCATCGACAAGCTGTATTCACCCGACGGACCCACGGGGCGCCTTGGCCTCATTGAGTTCCGGGGTTTCGAGATGCCGCCGGATCCGCGCATGAGTCTGGCGCAGCAGCTCTTGATCCGGGCGCTGGTTGCGCGTCTGTGGCGCAACCCGGTCACGGGGCGCCTGGTGCGCTGGGGCACCAGCCTGCACGATCGCTTCATGCTGCCGCATTTCGTCTGGCAGGATTTTCTCGACGTGCTGAGCGACCTGCAGCAGCACGGCTATCCGATGCGCCCGGAGTGGTTCGAGGCGCAGGCCGAGTTCCGCTTTCCGTTCTGCGGCGAGATCACGGTGGAAGGCGTCCACATGGAGTTGCGCCAGGCGCTCGAGCCCTGGCACGTGCTTGGCGAGACCGGTGCCATCGGCGGGACGGTGCGCTACACCGACAGTTCCACCGAACGCCTGCAGGTCAAGCTCTCTGCGGCCGATCCGGAGCGCTACATCGTGACGTGCAATCGGCGCGCTGTGCCGCTCTCCGCTACCGGGATGCAGGGCGTGTACGTGGGCGGGGTACGGTACAAGGCCTGGCAACCGGCCATGGCGCTGCACCCCGCCGTCGCCGTGCACGCGCCGCTGACCTTCGACCTGTTCGATACCTGGAGTGGCCGTGCAATCGGTGGTTGCGTCTATCATGTGGCGCATCCCGGTGGCAGGAATTACGAGACCTTCCCGGTTAACAGCAATGAGGCCGAAGCACGGCGGCTGGCGCGCTTTGAAGCCCATGGACACAATCCGGGCCACTATCGTCCGGCCACGGAGGCCCGTCATGCCGAATTCCCGATGACGCTGGACCTCCGGCATCCGGTGGCGGTATAGCGCATGGCAGGACAGGCTGCCAAGCGCCATCCGCGGTTGGCCGAACTCCTCGCTCACTACCGCCCGCCCGCTGGCGTGTCGGACGAACTGGTCGACGCCAACGGCAGCATTCGGCCGGTCTGGCAGCCCTTCATCGACTACCTCGCAGGGTTGTCCGGGGAAGAGATTGCGCGCCGCTTTGCGCGCGGTGATCGCTACCTGCAGGATGCCGGTGTCTACTATCGCCAGTACAGTGAGGAAGGGGCCGCGGACCGGGACTGGCCGCTGAGCCATGTGCCGGTGCTCATCGACGAGAGCGAGTGGCAGACCATCGTCAAGGGCATCCGCCAGCGCGCCTCCCTGCTCGAGTCGGTGGTGGCGGATTTCTACAGCGCCAACCGACTGGTCGCCAACGGGCATCTACCCGCCTCGCTGGTCGCGCGCAATCCGGAATGGTTACGCCCCATGGTGGGCGTGCGCCCGCGCTCCGGACACTTTCTGCATTTTCTGGCCTTCGAGATCGGCCGTGGCCCGGACGGCGGGTGGTGGGTGCTCGGTGATCGCACGCAGGCGCCGTCGGGGGCTGGCTTTGCCCTGGAAAACCGCATGGCGACCTCGCGCGCCTTTTCAGAGCTGTTTCCGGAGGTCAATGTGCATCGTCTGGCCGGATTCTTCCGTGCCTTTCGCGATGCCCTGCAGCGCATGCGTGTAGAGGATGACAGCCCGGTGGGCATTCTTACGCCGGGTCCGCTCAACGATACCTACTTCGAGCACGCCTATATCGCGCGCTATCTCGGCTTCAGTCTCCTGGAGGGGGAGGATCTGACGGTGCGCGACGGTCGCGTGATGCTGCGTACGGTGTCCGGGTTGCGGCCGGTCTCGGTGCTGTGGCGCCGCCTGGATGCAGCCTGGTCCGACCCCTTGGAGTTGTTCGAAGGTTCCCGCATTGGTACCCCTGGCCTGGTGGGCGCTTTGCGACGCAACGGGCCCACCATGGTCAATGCCCTCGGCGCCGGCGTGCTGGAGATGCGTGCTCTGCTGGCTTTTCTGCCGCGCATCTGTGAGGCGTTACGCGGTGAGGCGCTGGCGCTTCCCAACATCGCGACCTGGTGGTGCGGTCAGACCGCGGAGCGTGGGCATGTCAAGACGCACGCGGAGCGCATGACCATTGGCCAGGCACTGGCAACGCAGCTTCCCTTCCGTGTTGACGAGAATGCGGTGATCGCGGGCAATCCGGTGGGCGATCTCGGGATGCCGCTGGAGCAATGGGTGGATGCCCACGGTGCCGACCTGGTGGGGCAGGAGGCTGTGACCCTGTCCACGACGCCGGCGCTGGTCGACGGTGCGCTGGTGCCGCGGCCCATGATTCTGCGCGTCTTCGCCGCGCGGACCCCGGACGGCTGGCAGGTCATGCCCGGCGGCTTCGCCCGAATTGGCCATTCCGGCGATCCCACCGCCGTGGCCATGCAGGCGGGCGGCTCGGTGGCGGATGTCTGGGTGATGAGCAAGGCGCCGGTCAGCGAGGAGTCGATGCTGGCCGACGGCGAGTCCTTGCCAGCGCGCAATCGCTTTGGGTCACTGCCTAGCCGCGCTGCGGACAATCTGTTCTGGCTTGGTCGTTATGTCGAGCGCTCGGAAGGATTCTTCCGCCTGCTACGGGCCTATCATGCCCGCTTCGCCGAAACCGCCGGCAAAGAAACGCCGCTGCTGAGCGCCATGCGGGAATATCTGGAAACAGCCGGTGTCGAGCCGGACCAAGGTATCCCCGATGGGTTGATGACCACGCTGCAATCGGCACTCGCCAGCGCGGGCCGCGTGCGCGATCGTTTCTCAGTGGATGGCTGGACGGCGCTGTCGGAACTGGCGCGCAATGTGCAGGCGCAGGTCGGCACGGTGGCACCAGGCGACGATGCGGCACGCGCCATGGGTGCCTTGCTGCGCGGCATCAGCGGATTCTCGGGCCTCATGCACGAGAATATGTACCGCTTTCTGGGCTGGCGTTTCATGAGCATCGGACGCGCACTCGAGCGCGCGCTGTCGATGAGCATTCTGCTGTCGGTCTTTGCCGATCCGGACAGCCCCGACGGCAGCCTCGATCTCGTGGTGGAGGCGGGTGACAGCGTGATGGCGCAGCGACGACGCCATTCCGTCAGCACCACGCGGGCGACCGTCATCGACCTGATGGCATTGGACGTGCTGAATCCGCGCTCCGTGCTGTATCAACTCGGTGAATTGCAGGATCACGTGCATACCTTGCCCGGAGCGGTGGAGGAAGGCCGGCCCTCGCCACTGTCGCGCGCCATTCTGCAAATCCACAGCACGCTGGCGGTAGCCAGCCCGGGTACGCTCGACACTGCGGTCCTGCGGCAGTTGAGTGCCGATATCGCGGCACTGTCGGAGCAGGTCTCCGCAGCCTATTTCGAGTGACGCCCCATGCTCTACGAAATCCGACTGCGCGTTGCCTACAACTACGAGAGCCTTGCCGAGGCAGGTCGGCAAACACTCTGCTTGATGCCGATGGATCTGCCCGGGGTGCAACGCGTGCTGGAGGCTGATCTGGAGATCAGCCCGGCACCGGATGAGCGTGTTGAACACAGGGATTTTTTCGGGAACCACCACATCGATCTCGCCTACCGCGCCGCCCATGCCGACGTGGTCTTTGCCCTTAGCGCGCGGGTCGAGCGCGAGTTGCTGCCGCCGGTGCTGGATATGTCGCCCCTTCCCGCCGCGCTTGCGGATGAATTGGCGGGCATCCGTTCGCTTGCGCCGGACGCCCCCGTGCATTTCATCGGGGCCTCACCGTTGGTGCCCGCCATTGCCGACATTGCCGACTATGCGCGCGCGTGTGTGCAGCCGGGAACGTCCGCATTTGAAGCAGTGCGAGCGGTGGGCGCGGCATTGCACGGCGACCTGCGCTACGACAGCGAAGCGACGGAGGTCGATACTCCGATCCGTGAGGCCTTTGCGCAGCGTCACGGCGTATGTCAGGACTTCTCCCACATCATGATCGCGGCGCTCCGATCCATTGGGATTCCTGCTGGCTATGTGAGCGGCTTTCTGCGCACCGAACCGCCGCCCGGGCAGCCGCGCCTGGAGGGGGCGGACGCAATGCACGCCTGGGTACGCGCCTGGTGTGGCTTTGAGATGGGGTGGGTGGAATACGACCCCACCAACGACCTGATGGTGAGTGCCGACCACGTCGTGATCGCCTACGGACGCGACTACTCCGATATTGCGCCGGTCCGCGGCAGTTTTCGGTCGTCGGGATCGCATACCAGCGAACAGGCCGTGGACGTGCTGCCCATCGAAGCATGACGCACTGCGGTGTGGGGCTTTAGCGCCTCGGCAAGGCACCTTATCGAGCTGGCGATCACAGCGGAATCGTCGAATCGGTGTCAGCCGAGGTGCAAGACATGCCCTCTGCGGAGGAGGCTTTGTGTGTGCTGGGTATATTCAAAACAAAAAAGAGCCCTCTGTGGTGAGGGCCCTTTTTGCTGCAGCTTATTGATTCATTTGGTGGGCCGCCAGGGACTCGAACCCCGAACCTACTGATTAAGAGTCAGCTGCTCTACCATTGAGCTAGCGGCCCGCGCAACGTCAAAACTGGGGTGGACGATGGGACTCGAACCCACGACAGCCGGAATCACAATCCGGGACTCTACCAACTGAGCTACGCCCACCATATGCCGCCGGCGGAGGTGACCTCCGGCGGGCCGCGGATAATAGCAGAACGTGCTCGCATCTCAAAGCGTAGGTGTGCACCGCAGGCCGCCGTGTGGGGCGGTATCAAGGCCTGCCACGCCCGTGCAGCACGTCGATTCCGGACAATGGCCGCGATACTGCCACAGTCGACCTCCCGCGGAGCCTTGGCCTGTGCGAGAATGCGCAGCCCGTCGGGGCGTAGCGCAGCCTGGTAGCGCATCTGCTTTGGGAGCAGAGGGTCGCAGGTTCGAATCCTGCCGCCCCGACCATTTCCTCTGTGGCCCCTTTTCCGGCTCTGACCGGCCCGCCCCAGGCTATGTCTGCCATAGAGCGCGGCCTTCGCCCGCTCGCGAGCGGCGCTTGAAGGCACTCCCGGTTCCACTCCTGCCCCCTTCGCATTGCAGCACCGTCCGCTAGGTGGCTTTGCGCGAAATTGCTGTTGGCGCCGCTAGCATGTACCCGTGCGCTGCCCAGAACCTTCGCGCAACAGAATGGAACGCCTCACCCTTTTCTGACGTGTACGAAGGTAGGGCCAATTTCTCGCCAAGTGACGGGATGCAGGAGGGCGCGTGCTTTTTCTCAATGCCATGAATGGCTTAGCGGGTTGATGCTGCGCGTTGTGGTCCGTAGGGTGACAGCAAGCGCTTGCGTAATCGGTGGCCTTGAGGCGGTTCGTGCGTCCGTAGTCGCTCAGGCGTATCAGTGCGAGCGTCGCGCAATTGCAGCCCACGTTTGTGGCTGAGGCGGTGCGCAGCAGCACCACTAGAGATCATTGACTGGGGAGAAGTCAGATGAATAACAAAATTCTTTCGTTTGTGATTCTCGCGGGTTTTGTCGGCATGGCCGGCGCCAATGAACTGGGAACGAGTCCGCACTACCTCAATGTCATGGGGCACTACATCGTGACCGATGATGAGCGGGGCGCGGAAGGCGATGGCAGCGGTTTCCTCACGGGATATGGCTACCGCTTCAATCCGAACCTGTCCCTCGAACTCCAGTTCGTGGCGAATCAGCACGAAACGGACGCTGGCCCGTTCACGGACTTCTACCAGTACGGCGGCGGGGCCGACCTGATGTATCGCTTCATCGGGCACGACGGCGTAGACCCGTTCATCATCGCCGGCATCGGTGGCGTCTACGACGACGTACTGCCGGATAGTGAAGACAGCTTCAATTTTCAGGCCAACGCGGGCCTTGGCCTGCTCTCGCAGGCGCTGACTGAAGCAGGTCTGCGCCTGCGTCTTGAAGGGCGCTATCTCTACAACACCTTCGACTATCAGGGCTCGAGCACGCTGTCCGACTGGCGCATTGGCGCGGGCCTTCTGGTCCCCATCGGCTCGAAAGTCATCGAACGAGAGGTGGTACGCGAACGCGTGGTCACCGAGACGAAGACGGTTCAGGCCGATATCGTCGATAGCGACGGCGATGGCGTCCCGGATCGCAATGATCAGTGCCCCGATACGCTGCAGGGCCTTGCGACCGATAGCCGCGGCTGTGCTTCGCAGAAGCCGCAGGTCGTCCGACTCAAGGGTGTGCACTTCGAACTCGACTCAGCCCAGCTGAAGCCGGGCGCACGATCGATCCTCCGCGATGTGGCCGACTCGCTGAAGGGCGAGCCGAACATGCGTGTGGAGATCGCGGGTCACACGGACAGCCAGGGGTCTGCGGCCTACAACCTGAACCTCTCACAGCGGCGTGCCAGTGCTGTGAAGACCTTCCTGATCAACCAGGGCATCGACCCCACTCGGATGGACGCCAACGGGTACGGCGAGTCGCGCCCGGTGGCCAGCAATGAGACCGCGGCGGGCCGGCAGGAGAATCGCCGGGTTGAATTCAAGGTGCTGAACTAGCCCGTTCTGCACAGGCTCCAGATTTCATCAGGAGACATCAAAATGAGAAACAGAACATGGCTTTCGACAATGGCCCTCGCCGCCTTACTCGCTGTCAGCGGTACGGGGCTGGTCGGCTGCAAGGCGGATGAGAACGGGCAGGCACCGGGCACCGTCGAAGATCGCGATGGTGACCGCGTCGGTAATAGAGTAGATAACTGCCCGGCTACGCGGAACCCCGACCAGACCGATACCGACAATGACGGGATCGGCGATGCCTGCGACGATGATCGCGACGGCGATCAGATCGCCAATGCGCAGGACAATTGCCCCGATTCGGCCAATGCCGCGCAATCCGATCTGGACAATGATGGTCGCGGTGACGTATGCGATGCGGATCGCGATGGTGATGGCGTGGGCAACAGCGCTGACAATTGTCCGAACACCGCCAATCCTTCCCAACAGGATGCCGATAACGATGGGCAAGGTGACGCCTGCGACAGCGATCGCGATGGCGACGACTTGGCTAACGTCATCGACAACTGTCCAGATACCTCCAACCCTGATCAGAGCGACAGCGATGGGGATGGCGTAGGCGATGCCTGCGATAGCAGCAATGATGAGGACAACGATGGCGTTGTGGATGCGACCGACAATTGCCCGATGACGCCCAATCCTGCGCAGCAGGACACCGACGGTGATGGAGCGGGTGATGCCTGTGACAGTGACAACGACGGTGATGGTGTCGACGACGGGGCAGATAACTGCCCGCAGACGGCCAACCCCGACCAGGCGGATTCGGATGGTGATGGTCTGGGTGACGCCTGCGATACCGGCGATGACTCCGACAACGATGGCGTGGCCGACGCCGTCGACAACTGCCCGCTGACCCCCAATCCCAGCCAGGCCGACAATGACAACGACGGGGCCGGCGATGCCTGTGATCCGGACGACGACAATGACGGCGTGCTGGACGACGGCGATGGGTCGGGCACGATCGGCGACAGCGCCTGTCCTGCAGAAGGGACCTCAACGAGCCCCGGGATGGGCGGCTCCACACAGGGCTGCGATGACAACTGTCAGTTCACCAGCAATGCCTCGCAGCAGGACACCGACGACGACGGAAACGGCGATGCCTGCGACCCGGATGACGACGGCGACGGCATCGAGGACGGCAACGACAATTGCCCCCAGACCGCCAATCCGGACCAGAGCGATGCTGACAACGACGGTATTGGTGATGCCTGCGACGACATGAGCAATGTCGATACCGACGGCGATGGGGTCAACGACGACCAGGACAATTGTCCGCAGACCGCCAACCCCGCTCAAATCGATACTGATGGGGATGGCACCGGTGATGCCTGCGATTCCGATGCCGATGCCGACGGCGTGGATAACGATTCCGATAACTGTCCGTTGACCGCCAATAACGCGCAGACGGATACCGACCAGGACGGCATCGGCGATGCCTGCGATCCGGATGACGACAACGATGGTGTGCCGGACGAGCAGGACAACTGTCCCACCACGTCGAACCCTTCGCAGGCCGACGGAGATGGCGATGGCATCGGGGACGCCTGTGACCAAAATACCGACAGCGATGGCGATGGCGTCGAGGACAACCAGGACAATTGTCCGAATACTCCCAATCCGGAGCAGGAGAACGCGGACGGGGACAACTTCGGCGATGCCTGCGATGCGGACAGCGACAACGATGGCATCCTCGATGACGGTGATGGTTCCGGCACGGCGGGCGACAACCCCTGCACGGGGGGTGAAGTCGCGAACTGCGACGACAATTGTCCGCTGACACCGAATGCGCCGCAGAGCGATGCGGATGGGGACGGTATTGGCGACGCCTGCGACCCCTTCGAAATTGTGTCCTGCGGCGTCGGCGATAGCTTTGCGCTCAATCCCATCATCGCGCCCGATGCCACAGTCAACTCCGGTGCGGAGAACACCTGCGTGGGTTGCTCGGTCAGCAACGATGGCAACGTCATCGATGACACCCTGACCAATGTGGCCACCATGTCCACGCCCCTTGGCTTGATCGATGGCTCGACCTTCATCACTGTGGAGTCGACGGCCGCCAGCGCACCCTTCACCGGAAGCAACCGGGTTGGATTCATCGTTTCCGATCCCAACGATGCGCTGAGTCTGGATTTGCTCGAAGCCATCGAGATTCGCACTCTCCTCGACGGTACTGTGCAGGAGGTCAATACCGAGGCAGCAGGTGCCATGTTGAATCTCGATCTCGCAGAGGCCAGCCTTGCCGGCAATGCGGGGCTCGATTTCGTGAGCATCGACGCACAGGAGGATTTCGATACGGTGCGGATCGATTTCACGGCCACGGCTTCCGTGCTGACCAATCTGGAAGTCTTTGCCGCCTGCGTGGGCCCGACGACGAATTAGGTCCGCCACCCGCATCCAGCGTCACGCGACGCTGGGTGCGGCCGGTCCTACGGCAAGCATTTACCCGGTGGTCTTCAGGCCACCGGGTTTTCTTCTGTGTACTTCCGCGAACGCCTTTCGCAGCCTGTGCCGCCGCGCGCGTCTGAAAGGGCGGGGCGAGATCGTGTATTTTTGTCGCCGAAACGGCGTCTCCAACAGGTCCGGCGGACTCTGGATGCGACCGCATCACGCTGCGCCCATAGCTCAGCCGGATAGAGCAACGGCCTTCTAAGCCGTGGGTCGGTGGTTCGAATCCACCTGGGCGCGCCACGCGGCGTGCACTTTGCCACGCCTCAACGCGCAACAAGGAACGATTGGCCGATGTCGGCTGAAATTATTGACGGTAAAGCGTGTGCACGGGCGGTGCAGGAACGGGTGGCCGCGGCGATTGCCAGTCGTCGCGCGCGCGGATTGCGCGCTCCGAGTCTTGCCACAGTACTTGTCGGGGAAGACGCGGCCTCCCAGATTTACGTGCGCCGCAAGCGCGAAACCTGTGCGGCCCTGGGCATTGCTTCCAAGCCCATCCATTTCAGCGAAAGCGTGTCACAGGAGACCTTGATCGCGGCCATCGACGATCTGAACGCCGATGACAGTGTGGACGGGATTCTGGTACAGCTGCCGCTACCGGCGGGGATCGATCCGACGCGGGTGATCGAACGCATTCGGCCCGACAAGGATGTGGATGGCTTTCATCCCTATAACGTGGGACGCCTGGCGCAGCGCATCCCGCTGTTGCGCCCGTGTACGCCGGCGGGAATCATCGAATTGCTGCGTGCGCGCGGCGAGCCACTGCATGGCCGTCGTGCGTTGATCGTCGGTGCGTCCAATATCGTGGGGCGTCCGATGGCACTGGAACTGCTGCTGGCCGGTGCCACCATCACTGTGGCGCATCGCTTTACGGTGGATCTCCCGGAGCGGGTCAGCGAAGCGGAACTGCTGGTCGTCGCGGTCGGAAAGCCTGGCCTGGTGGAGGGCCATTGGGTGCGTGAGGGTGCGACGGTGATCGATGTGGGCATCAATCGGCAGCCCGATGGTTCTCTGGTGGGTGATGTGGGCTTTGACGCTGCATTCGAGCGCGCGGCCGCCATTACCCCTGTGCCAGGAGGTGTTGGACCGATGACCGTGGCCATGCTCATGCAGAACACGCTCCAAGCGGCCGATCTACGGGAGGCGGCGGCTACCGAGTAGCCGCCGCCGGATCCGGCGCTGTGCGCCGGCACGCCGCATTCGCTACTGAATCTGAGCTGCCCAGACCACCGGTTGGCCTTTGGCGGCCCAGGTATCGGCATGGGGTACGTAGGCCTTTTCGACGACATCGCGCTTGACCTTCATCGTGGGCGTCACGAAGCCGGTTTCGGTGGTCCACTGGTCTTCGATCACGACGAGGAAGGCGAGCTGCTCGTGCTGATCCAGTTGCTGGTTGACCGCCTGTCGATAGTTGGTCAAATCCTGCATCAGCGCATCGCGTTCCGTTGTATCGCGGCACCGCTCCAGCGCTTCGGCGGACAGCATGAGAATGCCGAAGGGTTGCTCCCGGTCCGCCCCCGCCACGCAGCAGGCTTCGACCGCGTCGTGCGCCACCAACTTGTCCTCGATGGGGGCGGGTGCGACGTATTTGCCTTTCGAGGTCTTGAAGATATCCTTGACCCGCCCAGTGATCCGGAGGCGCCCCTGGCGATCTACTTCCCCGAGGTCGCCGGTGCGCAACCAGCCGTCCTCGGTGATCGCTTCCTTGGTTTTTTCCGGCTCCTTGAAATAGCCGACCATGACCGCGGGGCTGCGCATCTGTACCTCGCCGTCTTCGGCGATGCGGCATTCCACGCCTTCATAGGGGTAGCCGACGTAGCCTGGGTGCGTGTCTCCCGGGATATTGGAATGCGAAATGGCCATGTTCTCGGTCATGCCATAGACCTCGATGATCTCGAGGCCGAGCCGCTTGTACCAATCCAGCACGGAGCGCGGCATCGGCGCGGCGCCGCCGCCTGCAAACTTCACCTGGTCCAGACCGAGACCCGACAAAATCTTCTTCTTGATGAGGCCGCTTAGGATGGGGATGCGGAGCAGGCGCTTGAGTTTCTCGTCCGGCATCTTGGCGTTGACGCCCTGCTTGAACTTCACCCAGAGGCGCGGCACCGAGAAGAAGAAGGTCGGCCGCGCACGCTGCAGATCCTGCAGGAAGGTATCCAGCGAATCCGCAAAGAAAATGTGCATGCCGGTCTGCAAGGCCCCCGCTTCCACCGCGATGCGCTCAGCAATGTGCGAGAGCGGCAGATAGGAAAGCACCCGATCATCCGGGCCCATGCTGAAGCGCTTGTTGCCCGACTTGATGGCCCAGGCGAAGGCGCCGAAGGTATGCATCACTCCCTTGGGCATGCCCGTCGTGCCGGAGGTGTAGATGATGGTGGCCAGATCATCCGCCTTGCGCTCCGGGAACTGCTCAACCGGGGACTGCTCGGCAATGATGGCATCCCACTCGTGGAAATCATTGGGCGGGGACAGCGGGAAGGCAATGCACTGTACGCCGTCGGGGACGCCCGGCTTCATTGCATCCCAGTCGTCGAGCTTGCCGATGAAGGCCGCTTTCGCTTCGCTGTGTTCAAGAATCTTGCGGACGGAATCAGCGGTCAGTGTGGGGTAGAGGGGTACCGAAATGTGCCCCGCCATCCAGATGGCCCAGTCGCTGAGCAGCCAATGCGCGCAGTTCTTGGAGATGATCGCGATATTGCTGCCTTCGGGATAGCCCTGCGCCAACAGCCAATTTGCCATGCGTCGCGCTTCGCCGATGGCTTCTGCCCAGGTGTACTCGCGCAGTGCGCCGTTGCCCATGGGTTGTGTCATGCAGATCTTGTCGCCGCGCGTTTGCTCCAGGTGGGCCAGGCGGGCGAGCGCCAGATCTGCGGGCTGGATATCCATTCTTGCTTCTCCTCGTTGTGTGGCGCGAAAGCTTGCGCGAGTGTGTCATGGCGCGATAGCGTTCGCTAGTCTTTCATTCCCATACGGTAATTTCAATGACGGCACGCAACCCTTTCCTCAATGCGGACCATGAGAGCTTTCGAACGCAGATTGTGCGCTTTGTGGAAAAGGAAATTACCCCTCATATCGACCATTGGGAGCGAGAGGGGCAGTTGCCAAGAAGTCTGCACAGCCGGGCAGCTGAAGTAGGGCTTCTCCAAGTCGGCTTCCCCGAGGCCCACGGCGGGATCGAGGTGCCCGATCCCTTTTTTGAATTGATCGCGATGGAGGAACTGGCACGGGTGGGAAGCGGCGGCCTGATCGCGAGCCTCATGAGCCATGGCATTGGTTTGCCACCCATCGTCGCGGCAGGCACCGAGGAACAGAATGAACGCTTTGTCCGTCCGGTGCTGGAAGGCAGCAAGATCGCGGCGCTGGCCATTACGGAACCCTCAGGCGGTTCGGACGTGGCCTCGATTCATACCATCGCGCGGCGAGAGGGCGATGACTTCATCGTCAACGGCAGCAAGACCTTCATCACCTCCGGCATGCGCGCCGATGTCATCACGACGGCGGTGCGTACCGGGGGAGAGGGTATCGGCGGCATTTCGCTGCTGGTGCTGGAGGGCAATACGCCCGGTTTGTCCCGAACCCCACTCGACAAGATGGGTTGGCGTTGCTCGGACACGGCGACCCTCTACTTCGACGACGCCCGCGTGCCAGCGAGTCATCTCATCGGCCCGGAGAATGCAGGCTTCATGGCCATCATGCAGAACTTCAACAGCGAGCGACTCGGCCTGGCAGCCCAGGCTTGGGGGCTGGCGCAGGCCTGCTATCAGGAAGCGCTCGACTGGGCGCGCGACCGGGAAACCTTCGGGCGTCCGCTGATCACGCGCCAGGTCATTCGGCACAAGCTGGTCGACATGAAGATGATGATCGACGCCGTGGGGGCGCAGCTTTATCAACTGGCGTGGCGTCTGGGCCAGAAGCAGCAACCGGTGGCCGAACTCTGCATGCTGAAGAACCTGGCGACCTCCACGCTGGAGACCATTGCCGGCGAGGCCGTACAGATTCTCGGGGGTGCGGGCTATCTCACCGGCGCCAAATCCGAGCGGATCTTCCGTGAAACCAAGGTGCTATCGATTGGCGGCGGCGCATCGGAAATCATGAAGGACCTGGCATCGAGACAGCTCGGGTACTAGGTCAAAGATCACCCGGAAAGAGAAACGCCCGCTTCAAGCGGGCGTTTCTGTTATGACCTCGATTGTCGCCTAGGGCAATGGGATCGGGGAATCACTACCGCCGTCGCCAGCCTCGTCCTCACCATCGTCCGCGAACGGATCGCCAGGATCAGTGGGCTCTGGCGGCTGTTCGGCGCCCGTATTACCTGCAATCTGCTCGTTGAGGGCGTCCGTGATCTCGCCGAGTCCTTCCACCAAGGTCGGCAGCAAGGCAATCCCGGCCGGACTTTCTCCGCTGACACCAATGATGCCGAGCAGCGGATCGGTGAGCAGACCCAGCGCATCTTCGCCCAGTAGCGTCCCAAGCACGGTCTCGGACAGCGTATTGAGCGCGCCCTCCAGTGCTTCGCTCACAGGACCCTCGATCACTTCATTGTTGAGAATCGGGCCCAGGATGGTTTCCAGCAACAGGATGGTCTCATTGAGCAGGCCTGAGCCCTGCATGCCGGCAAGCTGACCGATAGGCAAGGTAAACAGCGTTCCGAGTTCGCCGCATAGGCCATCCACTTCCTCACCGGACAGGGCGCTTTCGCCCTGCAGAATGGCGTCATCGACAGGGAGCACGATCACCGTCGCCGCGCGCGTGGTCGGGCTGTCTTCAAAGCCCGGTGGCGCCACGGTCGGATTGAACTCCGCCGCGGCGCAGTTGTTGGCAAGACCGGTGGCACCGTCGGCGATGAGACGACCGCGCTCTTCCTCCAGGCCATTGGTGATCGTGATCGACGGATCCGTCGGCTCATCGTCATTGCGGCAGGCCTTTCCGTCGTTGGTGGCAGGGCCACCATTGACCCGGAAGTTGGTCGCCGGCTGCTGGTTCACGTTGATGACGATCTGCGAGACCGCTCCATCCGCCTCGGTCTCGAAAGTCAGTGCGCTCAGCAACTTGTCGCGACCGCGGATTTCCTCACCGTCCAGCAATTGCGAGGCGTTAGTGAAGCCGACGCAGGTGAAGTTCTTGCTGATGTTGAAGGTGGTCTTGGTGATGCTCTTGGGCTGACCCGCGTCATCCAGCAGACCGACACGGACATCCTGTTCGGCATCGGCCACCGCTTCGCCGGTCTGATTGGTGCGGCAGTTGATGCCGGCGCCGGTGTCGCTTGGGGCACCACCCAGGCGGGCGCGCACAGGGGCCGTGCCTTCGGTGAGGCCCTCGACCAGCGCGACCTTAATACCGGAAGCGGTGGTGATGGGCTCCATCGGCGGTGCCTCGTCGCCCTCGGCGGGTTCACCTGTCGGGCGCATGGTCTGAACATCGATGATGTCGTTGCTGCCGCCCACCTGCACCGGAATCACGCGACCATCGTCGCAGGCGGTGGCCAGATCAGGCAGCAGCGTGCCCTGGTTCTGCTCGGGATCATCCTGCTTGTAGGCGACCACTGCATAGGGCAGGGAGACGCTTGGCAGGGTTTGGTGGCGTTCAAGCGCGCCGTTAGGACACGGTGTTTCGCCGTCAGGATCACAAGTCGGCACCTGGCCGTCGGAATTCAGGCCGAAGAGCAGGGCATCCTCGCTAATACGGCTGCGGAATTCGGCCGCATCCGCTTCCTGCAGACCAGCGAACACACCGGCTTCCTCGAAGGCCGCCACGCCAATCGGGACCAGTTCAAGGGTCGAGAATTCCGGTGTGAGTACCGTGATGTTGGCAGTGTCGATCTGGCCCGAGAAAACACCCTCCACGGTTGCCGGACTTGCGGCTGGCGTAGCAGCGATGCCTCGCACCGGAATGCTGAGCGAATCCTCCGGCGTTTCCTCGATGGTGATGAAGCTCTCGCCTGCGGTGACGCTCAGCGCATCCAGCACCACCGGTAGCCGCACCGGCGTGTCGTCACCCGTATCAAACAGGGCAGTCGCGCTGACCACGGATGCGCCACCCACAATGATGCGCGGCGGCGTGGCGCTGATCTGCAGCGAATCGTCGACCACCGATGCCGGAGCGACGTTGATATTGGCGCTCGCGGTGCTGCGATTGTTCTGCGGGTTTTCGGTCTCTGGCGGTACCAGCTCGGCAGTGACCGAGTAGGTGGCATTGTCTTCCGTGCTGGTGTTCTGGCCCGAGAAGACACCGGTAACTGGTGATACAGCGGCGCTGCCGTCCGGATTGGTGGGTGTTGCAGTCCAGCTGAGTCCATCGCGTTCCGCGACGCACTCGTTCGGGATGGCGATCGGATCACCGTTGGCATCGACGAACTGCACCAGTGCGCGCAACTGCAATGCCTGACCGGCGGCCACCAGGCTGCCCTCGGCGGGCGTGCTGCAGCTGCCCGTCTGGTCGGGGTCCGCGAAAATGCGCGCGATGCGCGGAATACCGCCGACGATGGTCAGCGTATCGCTCACCGGTTCGGCGTCTGCGCTCGTGGCCGATGCGGTCACGATGACCGGGGTACCCTCGTTGGTGGGGGAGATGGCGCGCACGCGACCCGGATTGCCGGGCACGAAAGCGGCTTCACCCTGCGGCGCGTCCAGCCTGAAGGTAATCAGGTTGGTGTTGGTGATGTCCTGTTCCGATCCGTCCTCGAAGGTGCCGATGACGCGGAAGTTCACGGTGCCACCCACATTCACGCGCGGCGGATTACTGCACTGCCCACCGGTGCTGGTGAAGCACTGCAGCTCCAGGGAAAGGAGGTCACCGCTTCCGACAGAGGCGGGGCTTCGGACGGCACCATCTCCGCATGCGCTCAGTACCAGCGCGCACGCGACAGCGGCAATCCATGAATATAGCGAGGTTCGCATTACTTCCGCCCTCCAATGAGGCTCATTTTCGTAGTCAGTCCGAATGGCACCGCCGAGGAAAGGCGCAACGGTCCGCATCCGATGGTTGTTGCTGGCGATCTTTTCCAGCGACACTATAAGCAGTAGTATTGCAAATCGCTAGAAAGAAAAGCCATGCGTTGCGTGTCGGGAATAGGATGACATGACACGTCCGCATGGGATTGCACCGCACGGCTGAGCCAGGGAGTGACAAAACGTGATGGGTCGAATTTGGGTATCCGGGGCGCTCTGCCTTGGTTTGTTTGCGGGATCCGCAATAGCGCAATCCGGAGGCCCATCCGCCGCCTCCTATAACGATTTGCGCTGGTATCTCCAGGGTGAAGCCGGTTTTATCGCCAGTGACAGCTCCGAGATTGATAATGGTGTTGCTGGCTATCTATCGGTCGGTAAGCCGCTCAGCGAATGGTTTTCGCTGGAGCTGGACGTCGGGTTTGCCACTCTGGACGCCTCACCTGCGCCGGACTACGAGCGCCTGCTCGTCGGTGTGAAGGGCGTGGCCTATCTGCGTTCCGGTCCGGACGCGAACAGCCTCGGCGGTATCCGTCCGTTCCTGTCTGCCGGTCTGTACGGGCACTCCATCGATTTCATCGATGCGCAGAGCCTGGACGAGGTCTCCAGCGACAGCTTGAGCTACCAGGTCGGCGGTGGCTTCACGTACCCGTTGAGCCGTCTGCTCACGCTGGTCGGTTCGGCGCGCTACGGCATTGACGAATTCCAGGGCAATGTCCGCGACGACACCTACTACACCTGGACCGGCACGCTGGGTCTGCGCGTCAGCTTCGGTGAGTTCCCGCCCGACAGCGACAACGACTCCGTGCCGGATCATATCGATGAGTGCCCTGGCACCGCGCCGGGTGTGACCGTGGATCGCTTCGGTTGTCCGCTGGATTCCGACGGTGACGGTGTGCCGGATCCGCAGGATCGCTGCCCGGGCACCCCGGAAGGCGTGGCCGTGGACCGTAACGGCTGCCCGCTGGATTCGGACGGTGACGGTGTACCCGACTATATGGATCAGTGCCCGAACACGCCGAAGGGCGAGCGCGTGGACAAGCGCGGCTGCCCGTTCACGGATTCGGACGGTGATGGTGTACCCGATCATCTGGATCGCGACCCGAACACCCCTGCCGGTGTCGCGGTCGACCAGTACGGCCAGCCGCTGGATTCGGACGGCGATGGCGTGCCGGATCATCTGGACCGCTGCCCGAACTCTCCTCCGGGTGCCACGGTGCTGCCGAACGGCTGCGCCCTCGAGGGCGATCGTCGTCTGGCCTATCCGGGTGAACCGGCCGACGCCGACGGCTATGCCACCGAGCGGACCCAGAACTTTATTCTGCGCGGTGTGAACTTTGAGTTCGATTCCTCGCGTCTGAAGCCGGAGTCGCGCTCGATCCTGAACCAGGCGGCAGAAGTCCTGAAGGCCTACCCGAACGTCAATGTCGATGTGGAAGGTCATACCGACAGCATTGGCTCCGATGCCTACAACCTCGGTCTCTCCGAGCGGCGCGCCAATGCGGTCAAGGCCTACCTCGAGCAGCAGGGCATCGCGCCGCGTCGCATGACGGCGGTTGGCTACGGTGAAACGGTGCCGATTGACACCAACGAAACCGAGGAAGGTCGTGCCAACAATCGCCGCGTGGAGTTCCGCGTGCGCTGATTGCTGCCGATCGGCTGACAATGTGGCCCCGGCGACTCGCTCGCCGGGGCCTTTTTTGTGTCTGGCTTGCGCTTGCGCTATCCCCGTGAGTTGCTGGCTGTCGCTAGTAGCGGGTAATGCTGGAGTCGCTACCGGGGTGTTCCGCGCAGTTGGCATCGCGGAGGAGGGCCGCGCCGTAGAGCAGGGCGCGCATCGTTGCGCTGGTTTGGCCGGGATCGTGGACGAAGGAATCGGGCTACGGCCTTGACGTCACGCGCAACGCGGAGGCTTGGCAACGGTGTTGCTCAGTGGTGCAGGTGAGTCATCGACAAGCCTACGCAGCAGAAGGGCGCTCGACCGGACTGCTGAAGGGATCGCTATGGTGGAACCCTATGAGAGAACGCTATGCGTTCGCGCGATCCAGCATTTCGCGAAAGAAAGCGACGATGTCTCGGCGCGCTTCTCGTGCTTCGGGGAAAACCGCACCGAACAGCGGGAAGGCATGCGGCAGGGCGGGCCACAGATCCACGCGCAAGTCCACGCCCGCCTCGTGCATCCGCGCTGCCAGCAGCAGCGTGTCATCGGCGAGGATTTCGCCGTCGGTCGCCAGCAGATAGATCGGGGGCAGGTCATGGCAATCCATGTAGAGCGGGGACAGCTCGGGGTTGGATGCATCCTCGCCACCGGCATACAGCGGATCAATGCGGTGCAGCGCGGCAGCGGGCAGGATGGGATCGCGCAGCCGCAGCCGTGCCCGCGACGGCGGCGCATGAATCCGCCCCATTTCGGTAGCGGGGGAGAGTGCCGCTGCGCCACAGGGCATCGGCAGGCCGGCCTTGCGGATGCGCTGAAGCAGGCCTAGCAGGAGATTGGCGCCCGCGGACTCGCCCGCCAGCATGATGCGTTCGGCGGGAAAGCCGCGTTCGAGTAGCGCGCGGTAGGCCTGCTCGCAATCATCGAGTGCGGCCGGAAAGCGATTCAGGGGCGCCAATCGGTAATCCAGCAGGAAACCGGAGCTTCCGAGCGTGTGACAGAGATCCGCTAGCGCAGCGCCATGCACCGGGGGCGCGGCGGGCAGGACGAAGGCGCCGCCGTGCAGGTAGAGCAGCACCGGGCGGTCGGTATCCCTAAGATCACCAACGCAGTGTCCGGGCGCCTTGCCGATGACTCCGTACTCAAAGGGCAGGCCCTTGGTATCCCGGCATCGTTGCGCCGCCATGCGCAGCTGCACCTTGGCCAGACGCTGATGCGAACCGCTGAGCAGGCGCCCCAGCCACGGCCGCAGAAACCACCGCATCAGCAGCAGAATCATCCGGCTTCTCATCCGCAGTCGTGTGGTCTTGAAGCGCAGATACGGGGGCGCAGCCTGGGGTGCGGCCATGAAGGTTCTCCTTACATGCGGAACACGCCGTAGCGTGGTTCGGCAATCTCGGTATTCAGTGCGGCGGAAAGGGCGATGCCCAGCACGTTGCGGGTATCGGCTGGGTCGATCACACCGTCGTCCCACAGCTCGGAGGTCGACCAGTAGGCCGAGGATTTGCGCTTGAATTCCGCCAGTACCGGATCGCGGATGGCGGCGTAGTCCGCATCCGATAGCTGCTGGCCTTGACGTTCCAACTGCCGGAACTTGACGTCGGCCAGGGTATTGGCAGCTTGCTCCGCGCCCATGACCGAGATCTGGTGGTTGGGCCACGCAAACACAAAGCGGGAATCAAAGGCGCGTCCGGACATGCCGTAGTTGCCGGCGCCAAAGGAGCCGTGGCACATGACGGTGAACTTGGGCACTTCGCAGTTGGAGACGGCCATGATCATCTTGGCCCCATCCTTGGTGATGCCCTGCTCTTCGTAGGCCCGACCCACCATGAAGCCGGTGATGTTCTGCAGGAAGACGATAGGCGTCCGGTTCTGGTTGCAGAGTTCGATGAAGTGCGCGCCCTTGAGCGCACTGTCGTTGAACAACACGCCGTTATTGCCCAGGATGCCGACCTTGTAGCCCCAGATATGGGCGTAGCCACAGATAAGCGTCTTGCCGTAGTTGGGCTGGTACTCGTGAAAGCGCGAGCCGTCCACGATGCGGGCAATGACTTCGCGGACGTCGAACTGCGCCTTGATGTCCTTGGGAATGACGCCGTAGAGCTCCTCGGCCCGGTAGTAGGGCGCCTCGGGCGCCTGCCATTCGATCTGCGCCTTGGTCGGGCGCTTGAACTGGCCGACGATGTCGCGGGCGATGGCAATGCCTTCTTCCTCGCTGGACGCTGGATAGTCCGCGGTGCCCGAGGTCGAGGTGTGCATATCCGCGCCGCCCAGGTCCTCGACGCTGACCTCCTCGCCCGTGGCGGCTTTGACCAGCGGTGGCCCCGCCAGGAAGATGGCCCCCGTCCCGCGCACGATGACGTTGTAGTCCGACAGCCCCGGCACATAGGCACCACCGGCAGTGCAATGGCCCAGTACCACGGCCACCTGCTGGATACCCATCTTCGACAGCATGCACTGATTGCGGAAGATCCGCCCGGCGTAGTACTTGTCAGCGAAGAGCTCTGCCTGCAGCGGCAGGAAGCCGCCTGCCGAGTCGCAGAGATGCACGACGGGCAGTCGGTTCTCGATGGCGATATCGAGCGCGCGCACGGTCTTCTTCACGGTCAGCGGATACCAGGCGCCGCCCTTGACGCTGGCGTCGCCGGCGTTGATCACGACCTCTCTGCCCGCAACGATGCCGATGCCGGTGACGCAGGCCGCGCCGGGTACCTCGCCGTCGTAGGCCTCGGTGGCCGCAAGCGAGGAGAGTTCCAGGAAGGGCGTGCCCGCATCCAGCAGCAGTTCGAGCCGGCGGCGGACGAAGTGCTTGCCCTGCTTGTCCAGGCGGTCGAAGTCCCGCTGCGGACGGTCCTCGCGGGCCTGCCGTTGGCGTTCGCGAAAGGCTTCCACGAGGCTGCGGTTGTGTGCCGCATTGCTCTGAAAGTCCGGGCTGGCGGTATTGATGGCGGAAAGAAGGCGCTTCATTGGGCAGGCTCCAGGGTCAGCAGCACGCTGTCACGGTCGAAGCTCTGGCCCACGCTGTAGTGCACCTCAGCCACCGTTCCGTCGCGCGGCGCCGTCAGCGTGGTTTCCATCTTCATGCTTTCCATGGTCAACAGGGGCTGGCCGGTGGTCACGGTCTCACCGGCATCGACCTCAAGCCGGACGATGCTGCCCGGCATGGGGGCGCGCAGCACGTCCTCTTCGCTGCCTCGCAACTGCGCAGCAAGGCGCTCCAGCGGATGGGCATAGCGCAGGTGCCAGTTCTGCCCCCGGCAGTGGATGAAGACGTCGTCGCCATGGGTCGCCACGATGACGTGCTCACTGATGCCGTCGACCGTCAGCAAGGCGCTGCCGTCGTCCTCTAGGTGCAGATTCACCGGGATGACCTCGTCCTCCAGGTGCAGCCGGTAACCATGGGCGCTGCGCGACAGGGCCAGTGGCCATTCGGCATCGCATAGCTTGAAAGCGTGGTGCATGGGTCCTACTCGTGGTGGGCGCGACCCGCGTGAGCGGCGGGGTGCGATTGGTCGAGGCGTCGAGCGCCACACTGGGCTGGTCGTGGCAGGTGCATCAGTTGCGCCAGTCGCCGATTGCGGCGTGCAGCGACGGAGTGCTGTCAGCCACGTCGCGGATGGGGCGCGTGGAAAGCGCGGCGCCCGCCAGCAGCCGCGTCAGCGTGGCCTGGTCTGGCGGGGCCGCCTTGGCCACTTCGGGATGGGCGTCCAGATAGCCAGTGTGGATGGCCGCGGTGACAAAATCGGGGTGATCCATCAGCGCGCGCAGAAAGGCCACATTGGTCTGGCAGCCGAGCAGGACCGTGGCTTCCAGCGCAGCGCGTGCGCGCGCGATGGCCTGGTCGCGGTCCTCGCCCCAGACGATCAGCTTGGCGATCATCGGGTCGAAGGCCGCCGTGACCGCGCCACCTTCGGTGACACCGCCATCCCAGCGCACGTGCTCCCCCTGCGGTGGAATCAGGCGCAGGATCGGGCCGGTGGTCGGTAGATAGCCCGCGGCCGGGTCTTCGGCATAGATGCGCAATTCAATCGCGTGGCCACGGGTGGCGATGGCAGACTGCTCCAGAGCCAGCGGCTCGCCAGCGGCAATGGCCAGCTGCTGCGCCACCAGATCGATGCCGGTGACTTCCTCCGTGACCGGGTGCTCGACCTGCAGCCGGGTGTTCATCTCGAGGAAGAAGAATTCCCCCTTGCCATAGATGAATTCCACCGTGCCTGCACCGCGATAGCCGATGGCGCGGGCGATGCCGGCGGCGGTTTCGCTGATATGCAGGCGCTCGTCGGCGCTCAATACCGGAGCGGGAGACTCCTCGACGATCTTCTGGAAGCGACGCTGTACCGAGCATTCCCGTTCGAAGACGTGCACGACCTGACCATGGGCATCACCAAGCACCTGTACTTCGATGTGCCGCGGCTCGTCGATGAAGCGCTCCACGTAGAGGCGGCCGTCGCCGAAATAGCGCTGGCCCTCGCTGCGCGCTGTGGCGATCTCCGTCTCGAGCGTACTCAGGTCGCGCACGATGCGCATGCCCTTGCCGCCGCCGCCGGCGGAAGGTTTGATCAGCAGCGGTGCACCTACGGCGCGGGCGCGTTCCACGAAGCTGTCCGGATCGTCGTCCTCGATGGCCGACGGAGCCACGGGAAAGCCGCCCTTCTCGACGAAAGCACGCGCGCGCACCTTGTCGCCCATCAATTCGATCTGGTCGGGTTTCGGACCCACAAAGGCGATGCCGGCCGCCTCGACCGCGCGCGCGAAATCGGCATTCTCGGACAGAAAACCGTACCCCGGATGAATCGCACCGGCGCCGCAGGCCTGCGCCGCGGCGACGATCTGCGCGGCATCAAGATAGGCCGCCACTGGCGTGTCGCCAGTGATTTCCACGGCGCGATCGGCCTTCGCGACCGCCGGGCTGTCGCGGTCGGCGGCGTGATAGACCACCGCGGCGCGCAGGCCTAGGGCATGCACGGTGCGGATCACGCGCAGGGCGATCTCGCCGCGATTGGCGATCAGAACGGTATCGAAGGGCCAGCGGGTGATGGAGGGCGTCGTCGCCACAGGAAACTCCGGCTGAAAGTCAGTGAGAGACGGCAGGGCGGGAGGTCCCGATCCCTTGCTGCAAAAGATCCATGAGGGCGTCGGCTGTGGTTTCGACCTCCAGCGCGCCTCGACCGCTGAGGTAGTGCCAGCTGTGATGCTCGATGGCGCCGTAGATGGTGTCGCGCAGCAGCGCCACGGGCAGCCGGGCGCGGAAGCTGCCATCGTCCATGCCGTTTCGGATGACACGAGTCAGCAGGCTGGTGTAGCGGCGGTTGAGCTGGTGCAGGGTGGAACCCTCATAGTCCCCCGCACTTCGAAACTCCCGAAACATCAGATGGCAGAGCAGGGGCTCGTCGTGAATCGCCTGCAGATGCAGACGCACCAGCCCAGCCATGGTGTCGATGGGATTGCCATCCGGTGTGCAGAGCGCTTCGCCTTCGTCCAGCAGGCGCCGATACCATCGTGCCAGCACGGCCAGCAGCAGATCGCGCTTGCTGTCGAAGTACTTGTAGATCGTGCCCTCGACGACGTCGATGCGGGCGGCGATGGCGGCCACCGAGGTCTGCTCGAAGCCGCCCTGGGTGAAGGCGTCGTGGGCAGCGTCGAGAATCATCGCCACCCGATCGGCGCGCGCCATTCGCGGCGCGTGGGCGCGCAAAGCCGTCACCGGCCGGTCCAGGCGGGCGTGCGCTTCTCCTGGAAGGCCTGCATGCCCTCGGCCGCATCGTCGGTGCTCGACATGACGGGCACCATCACCTGGGCGTATTCCAGGGCCTGGGACAGACTCATATCGCGCATGGCGTGGAAAGCCTGCTTGCCCAGCCGGACTGCCGTCGGGGATTTGCCAACCGTGCGCGCGAGCAGCCAGTCGAGCTTGTCGTCGAGCTCCGCGCGCGGCACCACGTAGTTGAAGACCCCCCATTCCAGGCCTTCGGCGGCGCTGAACTGTTCGCCGGTGATGCACATCTCCTGCAGCTTGCGGGCCGGCAGCAGGCGCAGCATGTAGGGCAGGATCATCATCGGCGTCACGCCGATGCGTGATTCCGTGGTGCCGATGCGGATATCGTCGGCGGCTATCGCCATGTCGCAGGCGCAGAGCAGGCCGAAGCCGCCCGCCATGACATGTCCGTTAACGCGGGCAATCAGCGGTAGCGGGCATTCCTCGATGTATTTGAACAGCTGCACGATGTAGTGCTTGGGCTGCGAGAAGTCGACGGCGAAGGCGCCGCCCTTGACGTCCTTTGCGAGATCTGCGCCAGCGCAGAAGGCCTTCTCGCCGACACCGGTCAGCACGATGGCGCGGGCGTCCTGGGCCACGGCTTCGCGGATACCCTCGCCGATGCGGCCGATGACTTCCTGATTGATGGCGTTACGGCGTTCTTCGCGGTTAATGGTGATCCATTGCACCGCGTCGCGGCGCTCGATCAGGACGGAATCGCTCATGTCGGCTCCCTGCAGTTGATGCAGCGAGCCTAGGGATTGCTTAGTGAGTCGTCCTCACCCATTTGCGCGAGGACGTCGCACGGGCGAGGTCGAGGGGCGCAGCAGGCACCTCAGCCGCCGTAGAGATCGCGCGTCATGCGGCTGAAAAAGCGCGTACGCGCGCGGCTGCCGAAGCAGCGCATGATGGCGGCAACCAGACGGTTCATGCGGCCTGGGATGAAGAGCGGGCCACGACCGGCTGCCAACGCGCGAAGTGTGTCTTCCGCCACCGCCGCCGGCGCCATCGGCATGGCGCGCTTCTGCTTGTGCTGAGGCGTGTTGTGGCGGTAAGAGGGCGTGTCGATGGCGCCGGCCAGGCAGGCCATCACCGCCACGCCGTCTGAGCGCAATTCCTCCCACAGACTTTCGGCCAGCACGCTGTTGAAGGCCTTGCTCGCTGCGTAGCTGGCGATCAGTCCCGAGCCCTGCAGGCTGGACATGCTCGACATCAGCACGATGCCACCGCGACCGCGTGCGCGCAGGGGCGGGATCAGGGCGTGACACACGGTCAGTGGGCCGCGGCAATTGACGTCGACGATGCCCAGATGATGGGTCAGCTCCGCCTCCTCAAAAGGCGCGATGTGCGTACGTGCCGCGTCGTAGACAAGCAGTCCGATATCGCGATCGCCCAGGCACTCAGGGAGCTGGGCGGCCAGGTCCGGTGACGCAAGGTCCAGTGTGACGGTGACCACCTCGATCGGATAGGCCGCGCGCAGGCGGATGGCAACCTGATGCAGTAGCTCGCCGCGCCGTGCCAGTAGCACCAGGTGCATGCCGCGCTGGGCCAGCGCTTCGGCGTAGGCAAGGCCCAGGCCCTCGGAGGCGCCGGCAACCAGTGCCCAAGGGCCGAAGCGTGCGGTGAAATCGGTGGCGGACATGCGATGCTCCCATTCAAGGAGCGTGCATCCTCTCCCTGCACTGGCCCGCTGACTTCATCCGTTTCGGGGTGTCGGTCGCGGTTCAGGGCTTCAGGCGGTATCCGGTGCGGAAGATCCAGTAGATCGTCACCAGGCAGAGCAGCATGAAGAACAGCGTCATGCCCAGGCTCAGGCCGACCGCGACATCGGCGGTGCCGGTAAAGCTCCAGCGGAAGCCGCTGACCAAGTAGACCACCGGGTTGAACAGGGTCACGGTCTGCCAGAAGGGCGGCAGCATGCTGATGGAATAGAAGGTTCCACCAAGGAAGGTCAAGGGCATGACCACCATGAGCGGCACGATCTGCAGTTTTTCGAAGCCGTCCGCCCAGATGCCGATGATGAAGCCGAGCAGGCTGAAAGTGGTTGCCGTCAGAACCAGAAAGGCGGCCATCACCAGCGGGTGGGCGATCGGGTAATCCACGAATAGACGCGCGGTAATCAGGATCAGCGTGCCCAGAATCAGCGACTTGGTGGCCGCGGCTCCGACATAGCCCAACACGATTTCGACGGCGGAAATCGGCGCCGAGAGCACTTCGTAGATCGTGCCCGAGAAGCGCGGGAAATAGATGCCGAAGGAGGCATTGGAGATGCTCTCGGTCAGCATCGAGAGCATGATCAGGCCGGGCACGATGAAGGCGCCGTACTCCACGCCGTCGATGACGCCGATGCGCGAGCCAATGGCGGTGCCGAAGACAACAAAGTACAGCGTCGTCGACAGCACCGGCGAGGCCACACTCTGCAGCAGCGTACGCCCGGTGCGGGCCATTTCGAAACGGTAGATGGCTGCCACGGCACGCCAGTTCATGCGCGCCCCTCCCGCACCAGTTGCACGAAGATTTCCTCCAGCGAGCTTTCCCGCGTGTGCAGGTCCTTGAAATCGATGCCGTGCGCGTCCAGCTGGCGCAGCAGGGGCGCGATACCGGTGTGCTCCTGCTGGGCGTCGAAGCGATAGATGAGTTCCATGCCATCCTCCGATAGCGCCAGCGCACCGCTTTCCAGTGCTTCGGGCAGCGCCGTCAGCGGCGCCTGCAGGTGCAGCCGGAGTTCCTTCTGGCCCAGCTTGCGCATCAGCGCCTGCTTGTCATCGACCAGGACGATGCGGCCATGGTTGATCACACCGATGCGATCTGCCATTTCCTCGGCCTCTTCAATGTAGTGCGTGGTGAGGATGATGGTGACCCCGCCAGCCCGCAGGCTGCGCACCATTTCCCACATATCGCGACGCAGTTCCACGTCGACACCGGCCGTGGGTTCGTCGAGAAAGAGGATGCGCGGCTCGTGCGATAGCGCCTTCGCGATCATCAGACGGCGTTTCATGCCGCCGGACAGCTCCAGGATACGGTTGCGCCGCTTGTCCCACAGCGACAGATCGCGCAGCACCTTCTCGATATGCGCGTCGTTGCGTGCCTTGCCGAACAGACCCCGCGAGAAGCGCACGGTGTTGTAGACGGTCTCGAAGGCGTCCGTCGTCAGCTCCTGGGGCACCAGGCCGATGCGCGCCCGCGCGGCGCGAAAGTCACGCTGCACGTCGTAGCCGTCGGCAAGGATGCGTCCGGCGCTGGGGCGGACCAGACCGCAGATGGTGCTGATCAGTGTCGTCTTGCCGGCACCATTGGGGCCCAGCAGCGCGAAGATTTCGCCTTCCTCAATGTCCAGATGGATATCCTGCAGGGCACGGAAGCCGGAATCGTAGGTCTTGCTCAGCCCCTCGACCCGAATGATCGCTGGCACGGTATTCCTCGCTGATGGCGTTGGGCGGGCATGATAGGCGCGCGGCGCATGTCGATGCGCCTCAGATCAACACGAGTTTGCCTTCGCTTCGGCCGGCGCCCAGCCGCTCCTGGGCGACCGCTGCCTCGGCCAGTGGTAGGCGATCGGCAATGACCGGATCCAGTACGCCTTCCGCCAGCAGGTCCACCAGGCGCGCGAGATCACTGCGGTAGGCCTCTGGCCGATGCCGGCGCCAGACATCGACGTTGTAGCCTGCGACTGCCTTGACCTCCGAGAACAGCCGCAAGGCCGAAAAGCGCGCCGCGCCCAGCACCGCGGGCAAGGCAGTATGCAGGCGCACACGTCCCTTGGAGGCAACCGACAGCGCGCCATAGCACACCAGCGTGCCGGTGGGAGCCAGCAGTTGCCAGGAACGGCGGGTCTCGCGGCCGCCGACCGCGTCGAGCACGGCATCGACGCCACGACCCTCGGTTAGCGCCGATACCCGCTCGGACACCTGCTCATGACGATAATCGATGGGAATGCCGCCGAGACTGCGCACGCGATCGTGTTTGGCGGCCGAACACAGCCCGATGACCTGGAGGCCGAAGTGGCGTCCCAACTCGAGCACGGCGGTGCCGACGCCGCCCGCCGCAGCGTGGATCAGGACCGTGTGGCCCCGTTCCAGGTGTGCGACCTGGAACAGCATCTGCCAAGCCGTCAGATAGTTCAGCACCAGGGCAACCGCCTGCGCTGGATCGACATGTTCCGGAACCGCCACGCATTGCGCAGCGGGCAGCAGGCGGTATTCGGCATAACTGCCGTGCACGGTCAGCGCGGCGACGCGCATGCCGGGCTGCCACGTGTCGGGCACATCGGGTCCGACAGCGTCGATCTCGCCCACGATGTCGTAACCGGGCGTGCGAGGCCAGGGTAGCTGTATGGGGTAGACGCCTTCACGGATCATGAGATCGGCAAAGGCGACGCCTGCAGCGAGCATGCGCACGCGAATCTCACCCGTGCCGGGCGGCGCAACCGTGACATCCTGAACCTGCAATCGCTCGGGACCGCCGCGTCGCAGGGCCTGCACGTGCTTGCAGGAAACCGGCGCAGCGGATGCATGATGAGGGTGATCCATAGTGTGGGCCTGAACTCGTCCGAAGAGGGGGAGTATGGAGCAGCGATTCGACGCTAGCGTGGCAGGATTGCTGAACCGGAGGAGGCATACCAGCGTGACCATGACCGAACAGGAGCGTGAGGCGGCCATAGACGCCTTGCTCGACAAGCAGGCGCTGATGGAACTGATCCACGCCTATGCCAATGCTGCGGATCGACACGATCACGACAAGATGCGGGCGTTGTACCACCCTGACGCCATTGACGATCACGGGCATTTTTCGAAGGGGCCGGCGATGGACTTCATCGACAAGCTGCCCGAGATCCAGCGCGCGATGGCCATCCTTCACCACAACATCACGACGGTGAATCTCAAGCTCGACGGTGCGCAGGCCGAGGGAGAGGTGTACGTGCTGGCCATGCATCAGGTGCGTCAGGAGGATAGGCTCTTCGACGTACTCATCGGCGGCCGCTATTTCGACCGCTACGAAAAGCGCGACGGTCTCTGGAAATTCAGCTACCGCGCCATCGTCGCGGATTGGGCGTGGACCTCGGATCCGAGCGCGGTGGATCTCTCGCATCCTTTCCTGGAAGGCGCCCATATCGGTTGCCCCGGTCCCGAGGACCCCTCCTACGGCTTCTTCTCGCGCCTGCAGCGCGGGCAGCGCTAGCGTAGAGGCAAGGCCATGCAGGACCTCGTCTGGCTGGATGGATCGGCACTCTGGGCCTCTGCCCAAAGCGGGATACCGCCCTCGCCATTGACGGGTACCCCCGTTCTGGGCATCGATCTGAGCGCTACCCGATCCCTGCAGCAGCTTGAGCGGCCCCGCATCCGCGCGTGGCTGAGCACCGCCGGATGCGTACTGCTCGGACTTGGCCCGGACGATGCGCCCTTGGCGGAGGCCTGCGATGTGGTGGTGGGCGACCGTGCTGCCGCCGAACCCCTGCTGGCGACCATCGCGCAGGCGCCGCTGGCATGTGCGACCGCCGTGCAGTTGCTGCGCAGCACCGAGGGCCTGGCGCTGGAAGCCGCTCTGCAGGCCGAGTCGCTGGCCTACGCCACATTGCAGGCAGGGCCGGAGTACGCACGCTGGCTGGGGGATCATCGTCGCCGACCGGTGGTGGTCGAAGACAGCGGCCCGGCGGTGCTCATGACGCGCGAGCATGCACACCTGCGGCTACGTCTCAACCGTGCCTCGCGGCGCAACGCCATGTCCGTGGAAATGCGCGATGCCCTTCTCGAGGCACTGGCGCTGGTGATGGCCGATGACAGCATCCAAGAGGTCGACCTCAGTGCACTCGGCTCTTGTTTTTCCACCGGCGGCGACCTGGATGAGTTCGGCACGGCACCGGACCCGGTGACCGGCCACCTCGTGCGCTGTCTGGCGCTGCCGGGGCGCGCGCTGGCGCACTGTGCCGAGCGTGTCCGCATCCATGTCCATGGTGCCTGCGTGGGCTCGGGCATCGAGTTCCCTGCCTTCGCCGCCTTTGTCTCCGCCAGCCCGGATGCCTGGTTTCAGCTGCCCGAGCTGGGCTTCGGCCTCATTCCGGGGGCGGGCGGCTGCGTCAGCATTCCGCGCCGTATCGGACGTCAACGCGCGGCCTGGATGATGCTGTCGCGTGCGCGGGTGGACGCCCACACGGCACAGGCGTGGGGACTGGTCGACGTAGTGCGCGCGGCCAGGGCGTGACCTCGCCCAATTGCATGAGTCCCCCCTGAAACGCAGGAGCTATGCTCGCGAGATTCATGCAAGAGGTAGGCAAGCGATGAGTGCTGTTCTCGAATTCGATCAGGCCCAGGATCCACCACGGGCGCGCGGGCTGCCTCTGCTTGGGAATACGCTGGACATGGCGCGCGGCCCGGCCGAGTTCTTCGTCAAGCTCTACCGCGAATACGGGCCGGTCAGCAAGATTTCCGTGCTCGGCAACAGCTACACGGTGATCGCCGGCCCGGAAGCAGCGAACTTCGTCGGCTCGCGCGAGGGCAAGGACTGCCTGCGCTCCAAGGAATTCTGGCAAGGCCTGGTGGAGGAGTACGGCGCCACTCGCACCCTGACCGGCGAAGATGGCGAGTCGCACAAGGAATTGCGCAACATCATGCGCCGGGGTTACTCCAAGGACTCGATCAAGGGGCGCTACAACGAGCTGGTGCGCATCACCGATCGCTGTTTCCAGCGGGACTGGCCCGTCGGACAGTCCGTTCAGGTGCTGCCGGCCATGCAGTACATGGTGACCGACCAGCTCGGCACAATCCTGACCGGCAGTGCGCCGCTGGAGTACGTCGACGCCATTCGCACCAACATCCTCTACATCCTCAACGTCCTGGTGACGCGCCAGCGCCCCAAATTCATGCTGCTGCGCCCGGAGTACAAGAAGGCGCGCAGTCGGGTGTTCGAGCTCAAGGACAAGATGGTGGCGGATTGGTATGCACGCCATCCCAACGGCCAGGCGGAGCCCGGCGAGGATGAGACGCCGAATCTGATCGACGACATCATGCGCGCGCACGTCAATCATCCCGAGGTGATCCCGGAGAGCGATCTGACGGTGACGCTGACGGGCCCCTACGTCGCAGGACTCGATACGGTGGCCAATACCACGGCCGCCATCACCTATTGCGTGCTCAAGTATCCCGACGTGCGGCGCCGGGTCTATGAGGAAGTGGACGCGCTCTTCGCGGAAGGCGATATCGACGAGTCACAGCTCTTCGCCAAGATTCCGGCCCTGCAGGGCGCCATCATGGAGGCGATGCGGCTGTACCCGATCGCGGTGGCACAGATGCGTACCGCGACCAAGGATTTCGTCTTCCAGGGCTGCCGCATCCGCGAGGGCGAGATGCTGTACGTGGCGACCTCGGTGCCGCACTTCATGGAAGAGTTCTACCCCGAACCCGACCGCTTCGACATCGACCGCTACGCCAAACCGCGCGCGGAGCACATGCAATCCGGTGCCTACTCACCCTACGGCCGCGGTCCGCATACCTGTCTGGGCAAGAGCCTCGCGGAAGTGCAGATCGCGCTGTCCATGGCGCGGCTGTTCTACAAGCTGGATCTGGAGCTCGATCCGCCGGACTACACGCTGAAGACCAAGACCGCGCCGACACCCGGGCCTTCCACGCAGTTCAAGGTGCGCGTCAAGGGCTATCGCCACTAAGGAAGGCGCGGCCGCTAAACGCGGCCGAGCTTGCTGGATCGGTTGTCGCGTTCCTGATCGAGGTCGCGCGCGCGCAGGCGCTTGTTGATCGCGCGCTGGATGCCGGTGCTGTCGAGCCCGACATCGCTGAGCAGTTCTTCGCGGCCGCCGTGTTCGACGAATTCATCGGGCAGCCCGAGCATCATCAGCGGTACCTGCTCGTGCTGGGCGGCAAGTACTTCGGCCACGCCCGAGCCGGCGCCGCCCGCACGGACGTTGTCCTCGATGGTGACCAGCAGATCGTGCGCCTGGGCGGCTTCCAGGATGGCCTCGTTATCGAGCGGCTTGACGAAGCGCATGTCGATGACGGTGGCGTCGAGTATGTCGGCGGCCTCCAGCGCGGGGCCGACCATCGCACCGAAGGCCAGCATCGCGACGCGCGGGCGTCGGTGTCCTCGCGTTTCGCGCAGGACGCGGGCGCGGCCCACGGTGAGCGGGCGCGCCTCATTGTCGGCCGGCACGCCAAGGCCGGTACCGCGCGGGTAGCGCACCGCACTCGGCTGGTTGAGCGCGAGGCCGGTCGCAAGCATGCGCCTGCACTCGTTCTCGTCGCTGGGCGCCATCACCACCATGTTGGGGATGCAGCGCAGATAGCTCAGATCGAATGCGCCGTGGTGGGTGGCACCGTCGGCGCCGACCAGGCCCCCGCGGTCGATGGCGAAAAGCACCGGCAGATTCTGGATCGCGACGTCGTGGATCAGCTGGTCGTAGGCGCGTTGCAGGAAAGTCGAGTAGATCGCCACCACGGGCCGCAGGCCTTCGGTGGCGATACCGGCCGCCAGCGTCACGGCATGCTGCTCGGCAATGGCGACGTCGATATAACGGTCGGGAAACTCCTTGGCGTAGCGCACCAGGCCCGAGCCCTCACGCATGGCCGGCGTGATCGCGATCAGATCCGGATGCGTCGCAGCAGCGTCGCACAGCCAGTCACCGAAGATCTGCGTATAGCTTGGTGCGCCGGCTGCCTTCTTCTCGGGGAAGGCGCCGGTGACCGGATCGAAGCTGGTCACGCCGTGATACTTGATGGCGTCGCCTTCCGCCGGGGCAAAACCCTTGCCCTTGGTGGTCACCACGTGCAGGAAGACCGGACGCTCACTGTCGCGATAGGCCAGCAGGGTGGGCAGCAGGGCATCGAGGTCGTGGCCGTCGATGGGGCCGACATAGTCGATGCCGAAGGTACGCACCCAGGCGCCGTGATCGTCCGGTTCGCCTTCGATCGCCTCCACCGGCCGGCGCAGATGCGGCGCGGCGGCGAGTTCCAGCCGACGCATGGTGCGCGCGGAATGGCTGCGCAGGGCGCCGACGTTCTCGGAAATCGACATGTCGTTGTCGTTCAGCACAATGAGCACCGGCAGTTGGGCATCGCCGATGTGGTTCATCGCCTCGAAGGCCATGCCCGCGGTCATGCCGCCATCGCCGATGACGGCGGCAACGCGGCGCTGGGTGCCGTGCACGCGGGCGGCGGCGGCCACTCCGGCGGCCGCCGATAGCGAGGTGCTGGAATGGCCGGTGCCGAAGACGTCGTAGCTGCTTTCCTGGCGATGCGGAAAGGGCGCCAGGCCCCGCCGCTTGCGGATGGTGCCCAGCGCGCCGCGACGCCCGGTCAGCATCTTGTGCGCGTAGGCCTGGTGTCCCACATCCCAGATGAGCCGGTCGTGCGGGGTATTCAGCACATAATGCAGCGCCAGCGTCAGCTCGACCGTGCCCAGGTTGGCGGCGAAATGCCCGCCAATGCGACCGAGGGTCTCGATCAGATAGCGCCGCATTTCCACCGACAGCGCGGGAAGCTGATCGAGCGGGAGCGTGCGGAGGTCTTCGGGGGTGTTCACGCTTCCGAGAAGCGCGTATCCGGGCATATCAGCCATGGCAGAAAATGGCATCGAAACGTTGCGCATTATCGCGCATTCATGACCGTGCTTTCACCTCTTGTCCGCGGCCGCGCGAAGTTGCGGTGCCGCGGGCCTTTCAGGCTCGGCGCTGCTCGATTTCGTCGATCAGCACGCGCAGCGCACTGCCGTCGGCGTGGGGTGCAAGACAGCTGCGCGCTTCCTGGAAGAGGGCATCGACCCGCCGTCGGGCCTCATGGATGCCGAGCAGCCCCGGGAAAGTGGCCTTGCCCGCGATGCGGTCCTTGCCGCTGGTCTTGCCCAGCGTTTCGGTGGTGCTGTCGTTGTCCAGCAGGTCGTCCTGAATTTGGAAGGCGAGCCCGAGGTGCTTGACCGCGCGCTCGATGGCTTCCACCCGTGCGGCATCCGCCTGCGGCGCGCAGGCCGATGCCATGCGCGCGCAGGCAAGGATCAGTTCGCCGGTCTTGTGGACGTGCAGCGATTCCAGTTCGGCGATATCAATGGCGCGGCTTTCCGCTTCCAGGTCCATCATCTGGCCGCCACACATGCCGCGGCTTCCGGCGGCCTGCGCCAGAATGCGGACGCACTGCAGGCGGGCGCTGCCGTCGAAGGTGAGCGCATCCTCCGGCATCGGGTGCGCGAGGTGCTCGAAAGCGGCGGTCTGCAGTGCATCGCCCACCAGCACGGCCGTGGCTTCATCCCAGACGCAGTGCACGGTGGGTTGTCCACGGCGCAGATCGTCATCGTCCATGCATGGCAGGTCGTCGTGCACCAGCGAGTAGGCGTGCAGCAGCTCCATGGCGGTGGCGCAGGCGTCGAGCGCCGTAGCGGGCGCGTCCAGCAGGTCGCCACAGGCATAGATCAGCAGTGCGCGCAGGCGCTTGCCGCCCTGCATGGCATAGCGCATGGCTTCGTGCAGGCGCGGCGGCAAGGTGCCGGCCGCAGGCAAGGCCTGGTCGAGCCGGGCTTCCAGGCGGTACAGACGATCGCTGCGCCAGGCTGCGATATCGATGTCTGAAACGGCAGAGGAGCTCACTGCGTTGAGCCTCCATCCGGGTCCGCGTCGGCTTCCTTGAGCAGATTGTTAACGCGCTGGGTTGCGTCGCGCAGGCGCTGCTCGCATTGGGCAGCAAGGGTCTGGCCGCGCTCGAATTCCTGCAGGGTATCCTCCAGCGGCAGGTTGCCCGCCTCCATGCGCGCGACAATCTGCTCGAGTTGTTCCAGCAATTGTTCGAAGCTGGCTTGCTCGTCCGGCTTTTCGGTCACTTCGGTCCCGCCAGGGTTAGACTTGCTCTTCATGCTGGTCTTTTGCACGTCAGTGTGCGGAGTCTACCCAAAGCGCTGACCCCGCTCAGCATGTGTCCTCTTTCTTGGAGCTTGCCACCTGCGCGCGCCTCGGATACGTTGCCGCGCGCTCACGCCACGCTGGATGCCATGAATCAATACCGCGCCGATGCCATCGAAGTGTTGACCGGGCTGGACCCGGTTCGTCGCCGACCCGGCATGTATACCGATACCGCTCGCCCCAACCACGTGGCGCAGGAGGTCATCGATAACGCGGTGGACGAGGCCCTCGGCGGGCATGCGAAGTCCGTGGCGGTGACGCTGCACACCGACGGCTCGCTATCGGTGGTCGACGACGGTCGCGGCATGCCGGTGGACATCCACCCCGCGCACGGCGTGCCCGGCGTGGAACTGATCATGACCCGCCTACATGCAGGCGCCAAGTTTTCCAACAAGAACTATCAGTTCTCCGGTGGCCTGCACGGGGTCGGCGTCTCGGTGGTCAACGCCTTGTCCACGCGTCTTGAGGTGGAGGTCTGGCGCGACGGCACGCACTACCGCATGGCCTTTGCCGGCGGCGAGCGGGTGGAGCCATTGACGGAAGTGGGGGAGGTGGCCAAGGCGCGCCGCGGCACCGCCATCCACTTCTGGCCGGATGCGCAGTATTTCGACTCGGTGAATTTCTCGCTGCCGCGTCTGCAGCGCAATCTGCGTGCCAAGGCGGTGCTCTGTCCGAATCTGCGCGTGTCCCTGACCCAGGAAGCCAGCGGCGAGACCGAAGTCTGGCAGTACGCCAACGGCCTGCCCGACTATCTGCTGGACACGGTGGGAGATATTGAAACGCTGCCTTTGCAGCCCTTCACGGGCAGCATCAACGGCGAGCGCGAGGCGGTGGAATGGGCGTTGCTGTGGGCGGATGCCAGCGAGGTCCCGCAGGAAAGCTACGTCAACCTGGTGCCGACCACCCAGGGCGGTACGCATGTCAACGGCCTGCGCACCGGGCTCACTGAGGCGATGCGTGAGTTCTGCGAGTTCCGCAATCTGCTGCCACGCAACGTCAAGATCACGCCCGAGGATGTCTGGAGTGGCTGTGCCTTCGTGCTGTCGCTGAAGATGCAGGACCCGATGTTCGCCGGGCAGACCAAGGAACGTCTGTCCTCCCGCGAGTCGGCCAGTTTTATCTCCGGCGTGGTGCACGATGCGTTCAGCCTATGGCTGAATCAGAACAGCAGCACGGGCGAGGCGCTGGCCGAGCGCATCATCAATAACGCCCAGCGCCGGCTGCGTGCGGCCAAGACCGTTACCCGCAAGCGCATCACCCAAGGCCCGGCGCTGCCCGGCAAGCTGGCCGACTGCGTGTCTTCCGATCCGGCGCGCACCGAGCTGTTCCTGGTCGAGGGCGATTCGGCCGGTGGTTCGGCCAAGCAGGCGCGCGACCGCGACACCCAGGCGATCATGCCCCTGCGCGGCAAGATTTTGAACACCTGGGAACTGGACGCCCCGACTGCGATGAGTTCGCAGGAGATCCACGACATCTCGGTGGCCATCGGCGTGGACCCCGGTTCCGACGACCTCAGCGGTCTGCGCTACGGTCGCGTCTGCGTGCTCGCCGACGCGGACTCCGACGGTCTGCACATCGCCACCCTGCTGTGCGCCCTTTTCCTGCGCCATTTCCGACCGCTGGTCGCGGCCGGCCACGTCTATATCGCCATGCCGCCGCTGTACCGGGTCGACGTCGGCAAGCAGGTCTTCTACGCACTGGACGAAGGCGAGCGCGACGGCATTCTCGATCGCATCAAGGCCGAGAAGATCCGCGGCCAAGTATCGGTCACGCGCTTCAAGGGGCTCGGTGAAATGAATCCCCTGCAGTTGCGTGAGACCACCATGGCGCCGGATACCCGTCGACTGGTCCAGCTGACGCTGGAGGAAGAAGCCGCGCACGACATGTTGAACATGCTGCTCGGCAAGAAACGCGCGGCGGATCGCCGAGCCTGGCTCGAAGCCAGCGGTGATCAGGCTGAAATTCCCGTTTAACCCCCGAAGAGGGCGAGTGCACCCATGAGTGAAGTCACCGAGGTCGCAGGCGACCACGAGCGCCTGCCGCTGCACGTCTTCGCCGAGAAGGCCTACCTCGACTATTCCATGTACGTCGTGCTGGACCGCGCGCTGCCGCATCTCGCGGACGGCCTGAAACCGGTGCAGCGGCGCATTATCTTTGCCATGCGCGAGCTGGCGCTGGGGCCGAATGCGAAGCCGAAGAAGTCGGCGCGCACGGTGGGCGATGTCATCGGCAAGTATCACCCACACGGCGATTCCGCCTGCTACGAGGCCATGGTCACCATGGCGCAGTCCTTCGCCTATCGCTATCCGCTGGTCGATGGCCATGGCAACTGGGGCTCGCCGGACGACCCCAAGAGTTTCGCGGCCATGCGCTACACCGAGGCCAAGCTCGCGCCCTATGCGCAGGCGCTGCTGTCCGAGCTGGATCAGGGCACGGTGCAGTGGATCGACAACTTCGACGGCTCGATGAAGGAGCCCGTGCTGTTGCCGGCCCGGCTGCCCAACATCCTCGTCAACGGCACCACCGGCATTGCGGTGGGGATGGCGACTGACATCCCGCCCCACAATCTGCGCGAACTGGTCGCGGCCTGTCTGCATCTGCTGGCCCATCCGGAGGCCGACACCGCGGCGCTCTGCGCCCATCTGCCGGCGCCGGATTTTCCCACCGGCTGCGAGATCATCACGCCGCCGGAGGAACTGCGAAAGCTCTACGACAGCGGCGGCGGTCAGCTGCGTGCACGCGCGCGCTGGGACCGCGAGGACGGCAACATCGTCGTCTCGCATCTGCCGCAACAGGTCTCCCCGGCACGCGTACTGGAGCAGATCGCCGACCAGATGCGCGCCAAGAAGCTGCCGCTGGTCGAGGATCTGCGCGACGAGTCCGACCATGAGAATCCGGTGCGGTTGGTTATCGTGCCGCGCAGCAACCGGGTCGATGTCGATGCACTGATGGCGCATCTCTTCGCGACGACCGATCTGGAGAAGAGCTACCGCGTCAATCTCAACATGATCGGCACGGATGGACGGCCGCAGGTTAAGAACCTGCCGACCATCCTCGGTGAGTGGCTGGAATGGCGCGAAGGCGTGTTGAAGCGCCGCCTGGAGCACCGCCTGGAAAAGGTGCTGGCCCGGCTGCACGTGCTCGAAGGCCTGCTGACCGCCTTCCTCAACATCGAGGAAGTCATCCGCATCATCCGCTTCGAGGACGAGCCCAAGCAGGTGCTGATGGACACCTTCAGCCTGTCGGACCGGCAGGCGGAGGCCATCCTCGAACTCAAGCTGCGTCATCTGCAGAAGCTGGAGGAGATGAAGATCCGGGGCGAGCAGGAGGAACTCAACGCCGAGCGCGCCGCCCTCGAACAACGCCTGGCCAGCCGTGATTCCCTGCGTGCACTGCTTGCCGAAGAACTGGAAGCCGACGCCGAGGCTTACGGTGACGAACGTCGCTGCCCGGTGGTGGAGCGCAGTGCCGCCCAGGCGCTATCCGCCAGCGAGGTGGTCTCTGCGGAGAATATTACCGTCGTGCTGTCCCAGGCCGGCTGGATCCGCGCCGCCAAGGGGCACAGCGTGGATGCAGGCAATCTGTCCTACCGTGCCGGTGACGCGCTGCTGCGCACCGCCGAAGGACGCAGCAACCAGACACTGGTGTTGCTCGCCAGTCAGGGGCGCAGTTACCAGCTGCCGGCGCATTCGCTGGCCTCGGCGCGCGGCCAGGGAGAACCGGTTTCCGGACGGTTGGACCTGGGCGACAACGCGCGCATGGTCGATGTGCTGCTGGGCGAAACCGAGCAGCGCTACCTGCTCGCCAGTGACGCCGGCTACGGCTTTGTCGCCAAGCTCGGTGAACTGGCCACCCGACAGCGCGCCGGCAAGGCCTGTCTGACCCTGCCGGACGGCGCGAAGGTATTGCCCAGCTGCAGGATCCGTGACGCGGAGCAGCAGCTGCTGGCCGTGGCGAGCACGGCCGGCCGCCTGCTCATTTTCCCGGTGACCGATCTGCCGGAACTTGCGCGCGGCAAGGGCAACAAGCTGATTGGCCTGCGCGACGGGGAAAGGGTGGCCGGTCTGGCGGTAGTGGATCCGGGCCAGGCTCTGGTCGTCACCAGCGGCAAGCGCACCCTGACGGTCAAATCCGGGGAGATCGAGGGCTTTCAGGGCAATCGCGGCAGCCGTGGCAAACCGCTGCCGCGCGGCTTCCAGCGGGTGGATGCGCTGGCGCCGGCACCGCCCCGGTCCACTTCTGCTGCAGAACCGGAAACCGGGACTTGAATTTGCCGGTCTAAGCCGCACTTCTTCAACGTTCACCCCAGAGAGGCTCAAGCAGCACATGAAGCGCATCTTCCTGTTTCTGATGACCAACATCGCGATCCTCGCCGTGTTGTCGGTGGCGTGGTTCGTGATTTCCAGCTTTTTCGGTCTGGATCCCATGCAGACCGCACAGGGCGGTCTCAACTACGTCACGCTGCTGGTCTTTGCAGCCATTTTCGGCTTCGGCGGCGCCTTCATCTCGCTGTGGCTTTCCAAGCCCATCGCCAAGTGGTCAACCGGTGCCAAGGTGATCAGCCAGCCGAGCAACTCGGCGGAAGCCTGGCTGGTCAATACGGTGCAGCGTCAGGCGCGCCAGGCAGGCATCGGCATGCCGGAGGTCGCGATTTTCGACTCTCCGGAACCCAACGCCTTTGCTACCGGCGCCACCAAGAACAGCTCACTGGTGGCCGTGTCCACGGGGCTGCTGCAGGGCATGAAGCAGGATGAGGTCGAGGCGGTGCTCGGCCACGAGGTGAGCCATATCGCCAATGGCGACATGGTGACGCTGACCCTGATTCAAGGGGTGCTCAATACCTTCGTGATCTTCCTGTCGCGTGTCATCGGGCACTTCATCGATCGCGTCATCCTGAAGAATGATCAGGGCTACGGCATTGGCTACTTCGTGTCCGTGATCGTGCTGCAGATCATCCTTGGCATTGCCGCCTCGGCGGTGGTCTGCTGGTTCTCGCGCCGTCGCGAATTCCGCGCCGATGCGGGCGGCGCCAAGCTCGCGGGCAAGCGCAAGATGGTGGATGCGCTAGCGCGGCTGCAGAGCTATCAGGGTGGCCAGAGTCAGCTGCCGGAGCAGATGTCGGCCTTCGGCATCCGGGGCGGCGCCATGGCCAAGATGTTCTCCACCCACCCGCCGCTGGAGGCCCGTATCGCGGCCTTGCAGAACGCGGCTTGATTGAAGGCTGCCGCGATCGAGCGGCGGAAGGATGTGCCAGGCCGTACCCGCATGCCGCGGGTGCGGCCTTTTGCTTTGCGGGGGGCGCGGCGATGCCGGACGGGCCGTGTCGAATTCAACCGCGCGCGGGGGCTTCGCTCGCGAGCATGACCGTTTCGGCCTGCTGCAGGGCGTTGCCCTGCACATAGTCGATGCCCATCTGCCATAGCTGGCCCATGATGCGTGTGTTCTCCACGAAGGGGATGATGACTTTGGCGCCCTGGGTATGGCTCGCCTTGATCAGGCTCGCCAGTCGATCATGCACGGCCTGCTCGCCAATCTGGTTGGCGAAGGTGGGAGAAACCTTGACGTAGTCGGGCTGCATCTGTTCGAGCAGCGACACGGCACTCTTGCTGTCTCCGAAATAGTCGAGCACGAGGTCCACCTTCAGGCTGCGCAGCTTCTCGCGCAGCGCTGCGGCCTTGCGGATCTGCGTCTGCAGGACGGTTTCGCGAATCTGCAGTGAAAGAAGCCCCGGATGAGCGAGCTGCGCCGCTTCCAGCAGCTGAATCAGGCTGCTCGGCTCGATGAGCGTGGCCTCGCTCAGGCGGACCATCAGGCACAGCCCCTGGCGCTTGCTCAGCGTATGCAGTGCGCGCCGGATAACCCATTCGTCGATGGTCGGCATCAGGCCGAAGCGCTCAGCGGTGGGCAGAAAATCGCGCGCGTGCAATTCGGTGCCGCTGCTGTCGCGCATGCGAACGAAGACGTCATAGATCTGGCGGTTGTCCTCTCCCAGACAGGTCACCGCCTGATAGGCGAGGAAGAAGCGGTTCTTTTCGCTCAGTGCGCGCTTGATGTCCTCCGCGGCTTCACGTGACTGACGCTCCTCGGCCGCCGCTCTGGCGGCGTCACCAATGCTGGAGACGGCATTGCCCTGTTCATCGGCGAGGCGGCGCGCCTCCAGGCTGCTGTCGCGCAGGATGTCGATCACGCGTGCACTGCTCTGCGCCAGCGGGTAACAGGCCACACTGTTCGTCAGGTGACAGTCGTATTGGTCGGTACGGAAGCTCTGGCGCGCAATCTGCTGGCACAGATCCCGGGCAATCTCCTCAAGCGCATCGGCATCCTTGGCAGGTACCAGCGCACAGACTTCGTCCGGCCGCATCCGGAACAGTTGGGACTGGGCCGGAAGGGTATTGGCAAGCAGCGCATCCCAGGTGTCGGACAGCTCGCCTGCGTTAACGATACCGAGGCGTTGCTCGTGCGCGGCAAAGCCATCGATGCAGATGTAGAGCACGCCCAATGTGCTCTGCTGGCTCAAGGCGGCATCGACGGCGGCGGCCAATCCACGGCGGATGTCGGCAAAGTTCTGCGCGGGTTTGAGGTCAGCCTGCGATGCCGCGGCGGCGTTGTCCTTCTTTGGGGCAGCCTCGGGGCGCAGTACGGCGTCCAGCAGCATCTCCTCCTCGCCGCTGCTGTCGCGCGAAGCCATGCGGACGTGCAGCGCAATGTCGCCTGCCCCGCTATGGAAGGCAGCGGTGAATTCCGCCTCGGCGATGCGGCCGCGTGTCAGCTGGGTGACCAACTCACGGACATGGCTGCGGTCGTCAGCGTGGATCAGATCGAGCAAGGGTTGGGCGACCAGGCCCTCGCTGTCGTCGAAGCCCAGCAATTCGGCAGCGGCCGGGTTGGCTTCGATGACGATGCCCTCGCTCAGCGTCAACATGGCGCGCGATGTCTCGGCCACCAGCGTGCGCTGCCGGGCTTCGTATTCGGCGAGGCGCATCTTGGCCTGCCGCAGCGCCCAGCCGGTGCGGCTGGCGTCGAATTCGCGTCGGCAGGCTGCGGCCAGATGTGCCCTGTCCGCTTCGCTCTCCAGGCGCACGAGGTCCACAGCGCCTTGCTCGAAGATGCGCTTCAGCTGCTCCCCGTGCGGTGCGGCACTGTCTTCGGTTTCCAGCGCCAATACTGGCAACTCCGGGGAGAGCTGGCGGGCGAGATCGGCGATGGTGTCAAGATCGCGCCCGATATCGCAAAGCACCAGTTCCGGTTCGGCATTGAGCAGGATTTCCTCGGCGTCTTCACGATCCTGCGCCCAGGCGGCACGGACCTGCCAACCCAGGTTGCGCAGATGGGCCTCCACGCGCGTAGCCACCGCTTGCTCGCGGCTCACCACCAGCATCAGCAGATTGGGCATGGTGGCGTCGCTCACGGTCGTTTCCAGCCTCATCCGGTGAGCAGGGTCTTGGAAGGAGCGCCCGCGTCCTCGCGCACCAGGCGCGGTACGAGATACCCCGGAAGGCTTTCCTGCAAGGCTGTCATGATGCTTCGCGCCGTCTCCTCGGTCACGTCATAGTGTGCGGCACCGCGGACACGGTCCAGCACGTGAAGGTAATACGGTACTACGCCTGCCTCGAAAAGTGCGACGCTCAACGCGCGCTGGCTGGGGACGTCGGCATTTACGCCGGCGAGCAGTACTGCCTGGTTGAACAATTGCGCACCAGTGGCCTTGAGGCGGTGGCAGGCGTGACGCAGGCTGTCGTCCAATTCCTGCGCGTGATTGATGTGCAGCACGATCGCTGTCGGCAGCGGGAAGGCGGCAAGCCAGGCGCACAGTGCGTCATCGACGCGGTCCGGAAGCACGACGGGCTGGCGGGTGTGAATGCGCAACCGACGCAGGTGCGGGATCTCGGCCAAATCCTGCATCCAGGGCGCCAGGCGGGCATCACTGAGCGACAGGGGATCGCCGCCTGAGAGGATGACTTCTTCAATGCTCGGGTCGGAGCGGAGGGTGGTCAGCGTGTGCTGCCAGCGGGCGGGTGTCACCTGCTGTTCGGCGTAGGGGAAATGGCGTCGGAAGCAATAGCGGCAGTGCACGGCGCAGGCGCCAGTGAGCGTGAGAAGCACACGGCCCTGATACTTGTGGATGATGCCGCCGTCGCGTAGTCGGGCAAGGTCGCCGACCGGGTCGTCGTGATAGGCCGGTTGCGCGGCGTGTTCCGCGGGTGCGGGCCAGACCTGACGCAGCAGCGGATCGTGAGGGTCGCCGCGGCGCATGCGCTGGGCATAGGCGCGCGGTACGCGCATGCCGAAGACATCGTCCACATAGGGCGGCACCGGATCGAGTCCAAGGTAGGCGGCCAACGCGCTGGGCTGTCGGAAGGCCTCGCGCAACTGCTGCATCCAGTCGGACGAGGAGGAGTCGGGGGCGGCGAGGGCTTCTGCTATCATCGCGCGCATTCTCCCGAGCTTGCCGCCTTTCGGCAACGCACACCTTCCACTTGTTTTGACCTTATCGCTTTCGCGAGCGATCTTTCTATGGCCAGTTACAACACCAACGAATTCAAGTCCGGGCTCAAGCTGCTGATCGACGGCGAACCCTATTCCATCGTCGAGAACGAATTCGTCAAGCCGGGCAAGGGCCAGGCCTTCAACCGGGTCAAGATCCGCAACATCAAGAGTGGGCGCGTGATCGAGCGCACCTTCAAATCGGGCGACTCGGTGGAAGCCGCCGATGTGGTCGAAGTGGACATGCAGTATCTCTACACCGACGGCGAGTTCTGGCACTTCATGGACCCGAAGAGCTACGAGCAGATTTCCGCCGACGCCAATGCGGTGGGTGACAACGCGGTCTGGCTGAAGGAGCAGGACGAGTGCACCCTCACACTGTGGAATGACACGCCGATCCAGGTCATGCCGCCGAATCAGGTGGAAATGAAGATCATCGAAACCGATCCGGGCCTGCGCGGCGATACCGCGACTGGCGGCACCAAACCCGCCAAGCTCGAGTCCGGGGCAGTGGTCAGCGTGCCACTGTTCATTGAGGAAGGCGAGGTGATCCGTGTGGACACCCGTTCCGGCGAGTACCTCTCCCGCGTCAAGAAATGAGCCCGCGCCGGCCCGGGGATGACGCCCAGCCGGCCCCCTTGCACGAAAGCCTGCCGCTGCGGCAGCGGCTCGCACGCCGTGCCCGCCTGCTCAGCGATATCCGCGCCTTTTTCGCTGCCCGTGACGTGCTGGAGGTGGATACACCGCTGCGCGCGCAGGCGGTGGTGCCGGAAGTCCACATTCGCCCCCTGGCCTGTGATGGCGGCTGGCTGTTGCCGTCTCCCGAGCGCTACCTGAAGCCTTTGCTGGCCGCCGGCAGCGGCGACATCTACCAGCTCAGCCACGCCTTTCGCGCCGGAGAATCGGGCCGGCATCACGCCGAGGAATTTCTGCTGTGCGAGTGGTACCGCCTGCATGCGAGCATGCAGGCACTCGCTCAGGAGGTGCTGGAGCTGATGGCGGCGTGCGGTGGCCCCGCCGCGGATGACGCGCAGTGGCTGCGCTACGAGCAGGCCTTCATCGCGCACTGCGGGGTGCACCCGCTGGCGTCGGCCACGGAGCTGCACGCAGCGGCAGTCCAGCACGGCATCGCACCGAAAGACGCGCAGCCAGAGAGCCTGCCCGCGGCGAGCTGGCTGGACCTGCTCATGAGTCTGTGCGTACAGCCGGCGCTGGGGGCGGATGGGCCGGTGGTGCTCACCCACTTCCCGGCCAGCGACAGTCCGCTGGCGGCGCCCGATGATGAGGACCCGCGTTGGGCGCAGCGGTTTGAGGTGTTCTGGGCCGGGCTGGAACTGGCCAACGGCTGTCGGGAAGCGCGGACACTCGATGTGATCGCCGGCACGGCCTCACCCTCTGGCGCCGAGTCCCTGGATGTGGCGCGGTGGAGTGCCGGTCTGCCCGACTGCGCCGGCGTGGCTTTGGGGGTGGACCGTCTTCTGATGCGCTTGACCGGCCAGCCAAGCCTCGACCTGGTGCAACCGCGGCCCTAGCGCGCTAGAGCACCTCGGAGGCAAAAGCGGCGAGGCGTGAGCGTTCGCCGCGCGCCAGCGTGATGTGGCCGCCATGCGGCCAGCCGCCGAAGCGATCGACCACATAGGTCAGACCCGAGGTGGTTTCCGACAGATAGGGCGTATCGATCTGCGCCAGATTGCCGAGACAGACCATCTTCGTGCCGGGACCACAACGCGTGATCATCGTCCGCATCTGCTTCGAGGTCAGGTTCTGCGCTTCGTCGATGATGATGAAGCGGTTGAAGAAGGTGCGCCCGCGCATGAAATTCAGACTGCGGATCTTGATGCGCTTGGCCAGCAGCTCATTGGTGGCTGCGCGCTCCCACTCGCTGTCGCCGCCGTGGGTCAGCACTTCCAGGTTGTCCATCAGCGCGCCCATCCAGGGCGTCATCTTTTCTTCCTCGGTGCCCGGCAGGAAGCCGATGTCCTCGCCCAGCGGCACGGTCACGCGGGTCATGATGATCTCGCGGTAGCGCGCTTCGTCCAGCGTCTGGGCCAGGCCTGCCGCCAGGGTCAGCAGAGTCTTGCCGGTGCCGGCGGCGCCGAGCAGGGTGACAAAGTCGATATCGGGGTCGAGCAGCAGGTTGAGGGCGAAATTCTGTTCGCGGTTCTTGGCATGGACGCCCCAGACGCCGCGCTTGCCCTCACGGTAATCCTCCACGACGGACAGCTCGGCGCTGTCGCCGGTGATGCGGTCGACCCGCAGCTCCAGACCCGTACCCTCGTCCTCGGGGTCGGGCAGATAGACGAATTGATTCGGCGCCCATTCCGCCACCATGGGGCCTTGCAGGCTGTAGTGCGCGCGGCCCTGGCTGTCCTGCCAGCTTTCCATGGCGTCGCCATGCGACGTCCAGAAATCATCCGGTAGCGGGCAGTGACCGGAGTGCAGGAGATCGACGTCCTCCAGGACCTGGTCGTTGTAGTAGTCCTCGGCGTGGATGCCGACGACGGCGGCCTTGATGCGGAGGTTGATGTCTTTGGAAACAAGCGTGACCGAGGCATCGGGCTGCTCATTGGCCAGGCTGAGGGCGCAGACGAGGATGCTGTTGTCCGGCTTGTTGCCGGGAAGCAGGTCCGGGAGTGCGGTCGCCGCCGGCCGGGTCTGGAAGAAGATGCGACCGAGCCGCGAGGCCTCGCCATTGGGTGTGGGCGCAGCAGTGGTTGCCTGCAGGCTGCGCGGGCGATCCCCGGTCAGCGGCAGGCCGTCGGCGATCTGGGCGCGCCCGGCCTCGCTGACGATCTCGTCCAGCATGCGCGACACCTGACGCGCGTTGCGCGAGACCTCGCTGGTGCCCTTCTTGGCCGCATCGAGCTCTTCGAGCACGACCATCGGGATGTAGATGTCGTGTTCCTCGAAGCGATACAGCGCGCTGGGATCGTGCATCAGCACATTCGTGTCGAGCACGAAGATCCGTTGATCGGTCATGGAGATCTCGGAAGGCAAGCGGTGGGAGAGTGCGCCTCGGTGGCTTTCGGCCTAAAGCGCCTTGACAGCCTTCAGGACCTCGGCGGCGTGGCCGTCGACCTTGGTCTTGCGCCACTCCCGCGCAAGGCGACCTTCGCTGTCGAACAGGAAGGTGCTGCGTTCGATGCCGCGCACCTTCTTGCCGTACATATTCTTCTCGCGAATGACGTCGAAAGCGCCGCAGGCCGCTTCGTCCACGTCGGCGAGCAGCGTGAAGCCGAAGCCGTACTTGCTGCGGAAATTCTCGTGCTTGCGCACCGTATCGCGCGAGATCCCGAGGATGCGCGCGCCATGGGCGCGGAATTCGTCTTCCAAGGCGGCGAAATCCTGCCCTTCCTGCGTGCAGCCGGGGGTGTTGTCCTTCGGGTAGAAGTACAGCACGACCTTCTGGCCAATGAGATCGCGCAGACGGATCTGCGCTTCGTCGCCGGTTGCGGCCAGTTCCAGGTCGGGGATCATGTCACCAACGGATACGGTCATTGGGGCTAGCTTCCTCTGGGTACGATGGATGAGTGATACACGCGCCGGAGCATTTCGGGACGGCCCTCGGCTTTGACCCGCGCCTTGATCATGCCCGAAGGCGCTCCCACGTGATCAAACCGAAAGAATGCGACATTGAGGCGGGTGTTGGAATCAGGTCTTGATCGGATCGAGCAAGCCGTCCGCGTTGAGGTCGTCGCACAGATCCATGAAGGATTCGCGCAGGGCCTGCGGATGCTGGCTGACCGGCACATGCACCACCATGTGCACGCTGCACATGCTTGCGCCGGTGTGCTGCGAGGCGTACTTCTGCGACATCACCTCGGGTACGTCCACATCCTGACCGGCGAAGAATTCGAGCAGGTGGACGATGAGATCGGCGTGCTGAGGCGCGAACACCTCCACCGCATAGGGCCGGTAATCCGGTACCGCCTGGCGTTCGCCACAACGCGCGAATTGCACCTGCATGTCGAATTTCTGCGCGATATTGGGCAGCGCCGTTTCCAGCTTACCCAGCGCCGCCCAGCTGCCCGAGGCGACCAGGCTGGCACCAATATGATCGCCCGCCGGCGCCAGCCGGCAATCCTCGATCTCGCAACCGCGCTCGCGCACGGCCCGGAAGAGATCCAGGGTGATTCGTGGTCGGGACGGGGCCAGAACCGAGATGGAGAGCAGGTTATCGGCGGTGCTCATAAGCTGTGCATCGGAAACGAGGCCGAAGTGTAAGCCTTCCTCAACGGCATGCGCACGCGGTGGCGAGGCCCCTTGCTATCATGCACGCCGCTTGAAGCAGGCAACGGAACCGCTCGCATGATTACCGGCAGCATCGTGGCGCTCGCCACGCCCATGGACTCCAATGGTGAGGTGCAGTTCGACGCGCTCGCTGCGCTCGTGCAGTGGCACATTGCATCGGGGACCGCGGCCATTGTCTCCATGGGAACCACGGGAGAGTCGGCCACGCTCAACACGGAAGAACATATCGCCGTGATCCGCAAGACGGTGGAGGCTGCCGATGGGCGCATTCCCGTCATCGCCGGCACCGGGGCCAACGCCACTTCCGAAGCCATCGAGCTCACGCAGAGCGCGGCCGATGCCGGTGCCGATGCCGCTCTGCTGGTCACGCCCTACTACAACAAGCCGCCACAGGAAGGGTTGTATCGGCACTTCCGCGCAGTGGCGGAAGCCGTGGATATCCCGCAGATCCTTTATAACGTGCCGGGGCGCACAGGCTGCGACATGCAGCCGGCAACCGTGCAGCGGCTGGCCGAACTCCCCAACGTCATCGGGCTGAAGGAGGCGCTGGCCGACCATGACCGCATTCGGGCCCTGGTCGAGCTCGGGCTGCCCGGCGACTTCGCGCTCTATTCCGGCGACGACCCGACCGCCTGTGACGCCATCCTGGCTGGCTTCCACGGCGATATCTCGGTGGTTGCCAATGTCGTACCCGAAATCATGGCGCGGATGTGCAATGCGGCGGTCGCGGGCGATGAGGCGAAGGCGCGCGCGGCTGACGCCGAGATGGCTGAGCTGCATCAATTGCTGTTCGTGGAACCCAATCCCATCCCGGTGAAGTGGGCGCTGCACGCCATGGGCCGCATTGGCGGCGGCATCCGTCTGCCGCTGGTCCCGCTGTCCGAAACCCACCACGACCGCGTGCGCGCCGCACTGCGCACCGTCGGAGCCGTCCAATAATGTCCTTTCCCACTGCTGTTGCCTGTCGCCTCCTTGCCCTGAGCGCCACCTGTGCGGCCCTTGCTGCCTGTGGGCCGCGGGCGCATTGCATGGGGGAACACCCCTATCAGGCGGCGGAGACGGTAGGCGCACTGGAGAACGTGGAGGACATTACCGTTCCGCGCTCGGCTAGTGCCCTGCAGATTCCGGGAATCCCTCAGGATCGCGCCTATCCTCCCTATGCCGAGACCATCAGCGCGGAGGACGGCGACAAGCGCATCGTCTGCCTGGACTCGCCGCCGCGGTTGCCCGAGGTCACGGTGGGTAAGGACGGCGAAGGCGACGGCGCTGCCGACGCCAGCTAGCGCCTGTTGACAGGCCCTGTTCAGAAGAAGCGCTGCAGCAGCAGGCGGACGCGGTCCTGGCCGTCGATCAGATCCACCAGCGGATCATCGGGTAGATCCGAGAAGACGCGCACATCGGCGGTCAGGCGCCAGTCACCCCAGAGACGGCGGCTCGCTTCCACCGAGAACAGGCGGTTGCCGAAGTCGGGTTCGACGATGACGCCGGCCAGCACGACACTGCCGGCCAGGTCATTCAAGCTCATCCGCGTGCCGAAGAAGAGATCGTCGGCGAAGCGCTGCGCGAAGACGTCGTTGTCGCGTGCGTCGTAGAGATACTCGAAGAGTGCGCTGACATCCCAGCCGGTACCGAAGAAGCCAGGCAGGGTGTACTCCGCGCCCGCCACGGCCGCCTGACTCCAGTTGCCATCGCGTTCGCGCAGGAGTGCTTCCAGCCGGAGCGCCAGCCCGCCCCGCAGATACTGCAGGTCTAGGCCCGCCCGCCGTTCGCGCGGGTAGTCGGGGACCAGCACCAGGTTGTCCATTACCTTCTGCCGGGTATCTGCCTCCACCTCCGCATCGCTCGGCGCCAGTCGCAGCAGTTGCAAGAGGTCGACCAGGGCGCCGGGCAGCGGCTGCTCGGGCATGGCGTCCTGCAGATTGCAGTTCGGTCCATTGTCGGTATTGGGGAAGTCACTGCCTTCGGCCAGGCAGGGCAGGAAATCCGGGTCGCGTGCGGTACCGTCGAACCACGACAGGCCCAGATCCAGACCCGGCGCACGAAACTGCCAGCGCAGGGCATAGTCCAGCCGTTGCTGCTCGCCATTCGGGAAGCGTTCGGCCCGGCGTGCAATCGGGAAGGGGATGCGCGGAAAGCCATCCTGCCCGGGAAAGGTGCGCGCACGGGTACCCGCCAGCAGAAAGCCGTCGACCGTGCCTAGCGGCGCCAGCCAGCGCAGTTGCACCAGGGGCTGACCGAGCTTGGCGCCGCCGTCGATGTCCTCGACCAGGTCGGTCTGATTGATGGTGTCGACCAGCGAGCGCGCCTCGGTCACGCCCCAGAAGATGCGCCGCCAGCCGGCATAGAGTTCGAACTCGCGTCCCAGTGCCTGTAGATAGGCCTGACGGATGTCGCCGTGGCTGCGGCGCGGGTCGTCCGCGTCTTCGCGGTAGAACAGCTCCGCGATCAGGCTGAGATCGCGGTCGCCGGTGGGCTGGTAGATGTCCAGCAGCCCGGCGACGGAGCCAGTCAGCCCGCGGCCTTCGTCGACGCGGAAATAGCGGCCCTCCAGTTCCATCACCCCGCGCCACTCGGTCTGCGCGGCGGCCACGCCGATGCCGCCGAACAGGCCGAGCAGCAGGCTCAGGCCCTGCGCTAGCGTCGATCGAGCCACAGCAGCAAGGGAGGCAGGAGCAGAAAATCCGCCAGCAGCGCGGCCGCGATCACGATGGCCGTGAGCGCGCCGAAGTGCACCGTGAGCAGGAAGCCGGAGGTTGTGAACAGCGCGAAGCCAGTGAACAGCACCAGGGAGGTAATGCCGAGTGCCAGACCGACCTGCGACAAGGCCTCGCGGATGGCGTCTTCCGGGCCGGCACCCTCGCGTCGGGCGCGCGCATAGCGGTTCAGCAGATGCAGGGTGTCATCGACGATGATGCCCAGCGTGAGTGATCCGACCACCGCCAGGCTGAGCCCGACCTGGCCGATGGTCAGCCCCCAGACACCGAAGCCAATGATGGCCGGCAGCAGATTGGGCGCCATGCTGATCAGCGCCAGTCGCGGACTGCGGAAGGCGGCCAGCAGCATGAGGCTGATCACCACGAAGGCGATGCCCGTGCCCCACAGCATGGATACGAAATTGCGTCGGGCGATGTGCGCGAACATGATCGACACGCCGGCGCCGCGGGTGACCTCGGCGGCATCGAGATGGGCCTTCTGCCAGGCCAGCGCGCGCTGGTCGAACTGGCGGATGGCTTCCGAACTAATGGTATCCAGCTGCACGCTCATGCGCGCCGCCGACTTGTGGATGTTGACCAGGTGGGTGACATCCACGCCGCTGGGTAGGGAGAGTTCGTAGAGCAGCAAATACTGCGCGGCTTCCTGGCGGGTATCCGGCAGGCGCTCGAAGGCGGGGTCACCGTCGTTCATCGCGCGGTGCAGGGATTCGAGCACCCCGATGATCGAACTGACCTTGCGCACTTCCGGCTGCTGCCGAAGCCATTCCGCGTAGGTGTCCAAATCGCGCAGAAAGGCCGGTTCCAGCGCCTGTCCGTCGCCTCCGGCGTCGAAGACATACTCGACGTACTGCATGCCGGTCAGTTCTTCGTTGGTGAACTCGGTGGCGACGCGAAATGGGTGGTCCTCTTCGAAGAACTGCACGTAATCGTCGCCAAAGCGATTCTGCGGAATGGCGGCGATGGCGACGACCACCACCACCAGACCGCCGGCGAGCAGCGGCCGGCGCCAGCGAATGACGCCGTCGGCCAGTCGGACCAATGCCTGTTGTACGCCCTTGGTGACCGGCGGCCGGCGCACCGGGAAGGTGAGGGTCCACCACGGCAGAAAAAGCAGGCTGTAGGCGAAGGCGGCCATGACGCCGATGGCAACCAGATTGCCCAGGTCGCGATAGGGCGGGGAGTCGCTCAGATTCAGGCCGAGAAAGCCGATGGAGGTGGTGATGCTGGTCAAAAGAATGGGCAGGAAATTGACGCGCAGGCTGTGCAGCATGGCGGTGCGTGGCGTATCGCATTGCACCGCGCGCAGGCCGATGGTCGAGAGCATGTGCACGCAATCCGCCACGGCCAGCGTCATGACGACGAGGCCTGCAGTCAGCGACGGTGACGTCAAGGTGATGCCGAGCCAGCCTGCCGCGCCCATGGTCGTGCCCGCGCTCATCAGGATGACCGCGATGGTGGCCGCGGTGGCGGTAATGGAGCGCAGCAGCAGTCCGAGCAGCAGGAACATCACCACGAAGGCGATCGGATAGAGCGAACGCGCTTCCCCGAGCAGCGTGTCGGACATGGCATCGTTGAGCATCATCACGCCGGCCAGATGCGTCGTGATGCCCTCGGAGAAGTCCTGCTGCGCGAAGCGCGCCATCAGGTCGCGCGTGGCATCGGCAACCTCCTGGATCTCCTTTTCGGGGGTCTGATGCGGCAGCTCGAAGTGGGCAATGATTCCGGTCACGTCGCCGTCGCGCGCCAGCATGATGCCGGTGATGCGCGCGTCGGCCAGGGCCTCCGCGCGCAGCGCCTCGCGTTCGGCTGCGCTCAGCGGCCGGTCGGGGATGAGGGGCTGTACCACCAGTTCCCCTTCTCGGCCGCGCGCCGGGTAGTATTCGGTGATCGAGGACACGCCCTTGGCGTAGGGCAGGCGGAGCGCGTGATCGGAAAGCCAGCGCACCGCTTCCAGCGTGTCGGCACTGAAGACCGCACCGTCTTGCGGTGCAAGCGTGATGACCAGGGTCTCGGCGCGCGCGAAGTTGTCCTCGATGAACTCGAGCTGCTTGAGGTCTGGGTTGTCCTCGGAGAAGAAGGCGCGATAGTCAGTGGTGAAAGACAAATGCACCATGCCGGCGCTGGCCAGTAAGGACACGACCACGGCAACGGCGGCGCACACACCGCGCCAGGCGATGAGGCCTTCGCGTGCCGATTGCAGCATCAGCGCCGCCGTGACAGGGCGGCGACTTCGAAGTCGCGCGCGTCCAGACCGGCGCCCAGTTCAATGCCTTCCCAGCGCAGTACCGAGGCGGCGTCGGTACGCGCGTTGTCCATGCGCAGTGTGCTGGCGCGCCAATAGCTTTCCCCGTCGGCACCTTTGTAGCGCTCGTAGCCGTTGACGCTCAACACGCGTGTCATGTCGCCGTTGGCGTCGTAGTACTCCACCCGCTGCAGCAGCAGACGCTCCTTGTCCAGCCAGGCGATCTCGTAGCCCTGTCGACCGGAACGCGGATGGCGCTCAATGACATGGCAGGGCGTACCCTCGAGCGCCTCTTCGCGCAGATAGGCGAAGGTGTAGCGCGAAGGCGGCTGGGCGCCGAAGTCGTCGAAACTGAACTCGCTCCCCATGAAGGAACCGCTGCGATTCTCGCTGCTGATGCGGCGGGTACGCGAGGCCGCGGGCAGGTACAGCCATTGCTGCTGGTCGCCGGCAACACTGGTGTGCGTGAGCAGGGCGGTACCCGCCACATCCCGTGGCGCCTCCACGCGCGTCAGGGCCTTGCTGGCTTCGCCTTCGCCTTCCAGCAGGGCGATCTCGAGCCGGCGGCTGGCCTGCTGACCACTGCGGGTGATGATCGTCATCTCGACCACGGCGCGCAGGCTGCCGAAGCCGTTGCCGCGCGCCCAGGCCTCCTCGGCAATGGCGCGTCCCCGCTCGTTGGCGGCCGTGTTCTCCGCTGGGGTGGTTTCCTTTTCGGCATTCGCGATCGTGCTCGCCCCGCACAGCAGAAGGAGTGCGATGACAGGCAGGCGTATGTGCCGGGGAATGGTCATGCGGCGCATGGGAATCCTCGTTGGATCAAGCGGTCGGCGGTCATGATGCGTGGGATGCGCGGGCCCCGGCGATGAGCGTCGAGAAGAGATCGATGATGGCGCGCTCCATCTGCTCCGCCGTCAGACCGGTGTCGCCACTCAGCCACTCCACCAGCATCTCGTTGGTTGCCCCCACCAGAGCGATCGCCGCCAATCGGTAGTGCCGCTTGGGTAGCACGCCCTGTTCCGCAAGGTGTTGCGCGGCATTGCTGATGACATCGACGAAGTCGTTGATGGCCAGACGCCGGCGGCGCTCCATATGCGGAGACACGCCCACCGTCTCGACGAAGGCGATGCGCGCCCGCGCAGGGTCCGACAGGGCATAGCGCACGAAGGCACGCACCGCGTTCAAGGCGCGTTCCACGGCGTCGTCCGCCTGTTCGGCAAGTGCCTGCATGATGACCGCGCGCGTCTGCTCGGTAATGCGATCGAAGAGGCTGCTGAGCAAGGCCTCGCGGGTGGCGAAGTGCTCATAGAAATGGCGCGTCGATACGCGCGCCTCGGTGCACAGTTTTTCGATGGTGGTGGACTGGTAGCCCACCTCGCCAATACGGGCTGTGGCCGCCTGCATCAACCGCTCGCGTCGCTCGGCGCGCAGCTCATCGGTGCTGCGGCCGCGATAGCGGCGACTGCGGGTGCTGCTGGGGCGGCGATTCATGCAAGAACCCTGGCTGTGTGGTCGAAAGGAAAGCGTACTTTCCGGATATTGACCGATGCATCGCGCTGTGACAACATCCGGAAATATGCCTTTCCAGAAAGAAAACGTTCCTGATTGCGGCACCGGTTCGCAGCGGCGGCGGAACGGAGTGTGCGTGGCATGATGCGTTCGACGTCATCGCACGGCGGTGCGCAGGCTGCAGCCGCCGGAACGCATCAATCAACGGAGGGGAAAGGCATGGCAGTCAGAGATCGCGTGGGCTTGCTGGATATCGTTCGCGGTTACGTGAAGCGCGGCGCCCCCAGAACATCGACCACCGTGCGCGGGATCATCGATCTAGCGCGCGCCGACCGTGACAAGATCGATTCCATCGGGCGCCGCATTCAGCGGATGGCGCACCGCCATCCCGAGCGCCCCGCGGTACGCGACGCCCGTCGCGGGCTCAGTTATTTCGCGTTGAACCAGCTCGCCAACCGCTGGGCGCATTGGCTGCGTGAGCAGGGCGTCGGTCCCGGTGACGGCGTGGCATTGCTGATGGAGAATCGGGTCGAACTGCTGGCCGCTGTCACCGCCACCATCAAGATCGGCGCCATTGCCGGGCTGCTCAACCACAATCAGCGCGGTGAGGTTCTGGCGCACAGCCTGGGATTGATTGCCCCGCGCGTGATCCTGGTGGGCGGCGAATGCCAGGAGGCCTTCGACAGCGTGCGAGACGATGCCACCGTCAAGTCCGCCGCTGTGGCCTGGCTGGCGGACGGCGACGACGCGCCGGTACCGGAGGGGCAGACCGACCTGGACGTGGCCAGTGCCATGCTGTCGGCCGCGGATCCGGCGGAGGTCGATGAGATCAAGGCCGGCCAGCCGGCGTTCTACATCTTCACTTCCGGCACAACCGGCATGCCCAAGGCGGCGGTGATGTCGCATACGCGCTGGCTGCGCGCGATGGCCGGCATCGGGCTGGCGTCGCTGCGCATGCGCCCGAGCGATGTCTTCTACTGCCCCTTGCCGCTGTATCACAACAACGCCCTGACCCTGTCCTGGGGCGCCGCCCTGGGTGCCGGGGCTGAGCTCTACATCGCGCGCAAGTTCTCGGCCTCGGGTTTCTGGGATGAGCTGCGCGCCGCCGATGCGACCGTGTTCTGCTACATCGGTGAACTGTGTCGCTATCTGCTGCTGCAACCCGAACGCGATACGGACCGCGACCATCGCGTGCGGGCCGCCATCGGCAATGGCCTGCGACCGGAGTTGTGGGAGGCCTTCCAGACGCGCTTCGGTATTCCGCATATCAACGAGTTCTATGGTGCCAGCGAAGGCAATCTGGCCTTCACCAACACCTTCAATGTGCCCGGCTCCTGCGGTTTCTGTCCTTTGCCCTATGCGGTGGTGGACTTCGATGCCAGCGAGGAGATGCCGGTCCGCGACAAGCAGGGCTGGATGCGCAAGGTGAAGCGCGGGCAGGTCGGGCTGCTGATCGCCGAGGTCAGCGACAAGGCGCCCTACGACGGCTACACCGATGCCTCGGCCAGCGAAAAGAAGCTGTTCCGCGACGTCTTCGCCGAGGGCGACTGCTGGTTCAATACCGGTGACCTGGTGCGTGACATCGGCATGCGGCACATCCAGTTCATTGATCGCGTCGGCGACACCTTCCGCTGGAAGGGAGAAAACGTCGCCACCACCGAAGTCGAGCGCGCCATCGATATGCGCGACGAGGTGGATGAGTCCGTGGTCTACGGCGTGGAAGTACCGGGTGCCGACGGTCGCGCTAGCATGGCCGGTCTGCTGCTGCACGAGGGCGCTTCCTTTGACGGCAAGGCGATGGCCGATCATCTGTCCGAGCAGTTGCCCGCCTATGCGGTGCCGGTCTTCGTGCGTCTGCTGGCGCGCGTCGAGACCACGGGCACCTTCAAGCATCGCAAGGTCGACCTCAAGAAGGCCGGCTTCAACCCCGCCCGCTGCGAGGGTGATCCGATCTATGTGCTCAAGGATCGCAAGCAGGGCTACACCCCCATAACCGATGCCGACATTGAGGCCATCGCAAGCGGCAGTCTCCGCTTGTGACCTCCGTCGGCATGGGTTGTCTCCCATGAATGCCAACGCAGGAAAGCAATGACGGACAAGACCCGCAGGATGGATCCCATCGGACTGGGCGTGCGTGTGCTGACACGCTTTGCCGGCTCACCATTGAGCGCCCGCCTCAAGCTGCACGGGCCGGCCTCCGCCTTGATTCGCTCCGGCGCCCAGGTGGGCTTCGGTGCTGTCAACAGCGCGGGTCGGCAGTTCAAGGCGGTGCGCAACTGGTCGGCTTCCAGTCGCGGCAGTCGGCCGCCGCGCCAGGACCTCTTCGATCTGACGCCGAGCGACGAGCAGCAGATGATCGCCGAGACCATGGAACAGGTGGCTGCGGAGTTGCTGCGTCCGAATGCGGAGGCCGCCGAAGCCGACGGCGCGCCGTCCGCCGAGTTGCAGGCGCAGGCCAATGAACTCGGCGTGCTCGCCATGGCCATTCCGGAGGCGTTGGGCGGCGCCATGAGCGAGCGCAGTACGGTGACCTCGGCCCTCATCGCCGAGAGTCTGTCCCATGGCGACATGGGGATCGCGGTGTCGCTGCTCGCCACACCCTCGGTGGCGCTGCTGCTCACCGATTATGGCAACGCGGCACAGCAGGGTGCCTTCCTCGCGCCCATGACGGAGGAGGAGAACGCGCCCACCGCCAGCCTTGCCATCACCGAGGAACGTGCGCTGTTCGCGCCGCATGACCTCGGCACGCGCGTGCGCCAGGATGGCGCCAAGCTGCGCCTTTCAGGGACCAAGAGCCTCGTCGTCAACGGCAGCCGCAGCGACTTCTTCGTGGTGGCGGCGCGGTCGCCGGAAGGCGCGCCCGCACTGTACATCGTCGAGGCGGCTGCACCGGGGATTCAGGTCGAGGCGCAGCCCGCCATGGGGCTGCGTGCGGCTGGTCTGTCGCGCGTGCGCTTCAAAGATGTGGAACTGCGCGACGACGCAGCGCTGGAGCTGGGCGAAGGCGACTACGACCGCATCATCGCCAGTGCCCGAGCTGCCTGGTGCGCGCTCGCGGTCGGCACGGCAACGGCCGTCCGCGACTACTGCATTCCCTATGCCAATGAGCGCCAGGCCTTTGGCGAGCCGATCAGCCATCGGCAGTCGGTGGCCTTCATGATCGCCAACATGGGCATCGAGCGCGATGGACTGCGCCTGGCCACGCTGCGTGCTGCCAGCCGACTGGAGCAGGGTGAGGACGCGCTGCGCGAGGTCCAGCTGGCGCGCACCCTGGCCGCGCGCCACGCGATGCAGATCGCCTCGGACGGTGTGCAGATCTTCGGCGGGCATGGCTTCGTCAAGGAGTACCCGGTGGAACGCTGGTACCGCGACCTGCGCGCCACAGCGCTGATGGAAGGCGCCGTGCTGCTCTAGGCCCGCAGCCGTACCGCGCAGCCTCCCCCTTTAGACCGAGATCACACCATGCTGAATCTGGAAACCCCGAAGAAGTTCAAGCCCATCATTCATCAGGCGCATCAGATCGGTGCGGAAATGTTCCGTCCCATCTCGCGCAAATACGATCGCGCCGAGCACACCAAGCCGGTGGAACTCGACATGCTCGCCTCGCTCATGGACGGCATGAACGCCTCCGGTGGGGAAGGCGCAGGTGCCGGCAAGCTCAAGCAGGATGCCGGCGGTGACAGCGGCGTGCGCAATGGCGCCAACATGACCGCCGTGCTGGGGATGACCGAGCTGTGCTGGGGCGACGTCGGCCTGGCCTTGTCGATTCCCCGCCAGGGCCTGGGCAATGCCGCCATCGCAGCCGTTGCCAACGAGGAACAGCTCAAGCGTTTCGATGGGCGTTGGGTGGCCATGGCCATCACCGAACCCCATGCAGGCTCGGATTCGGCGGCCATCCGTGCCACCGCTGAGCGCGATGGCGACGACTACCTGCTCAATGGCGAGAAGATCTACGTCACCGCCGGCGAACGCGCGGATGCGTTGGTGGTCTGGGCCTCCCTCGATCGCTCGAAGGGGCGCGCGGCGATCAAGGCCTTCCTGGTGGAAAAGGATCGCCCGGGACTGACACTGGAGCGGCTTGAGCACAAGCTGGGCATCCGCGCCTCGGATACCGCAGCCTTCCGTCTGGAGAACTGCCGGGTCCCGGCCGAGAATCTGCTCGGCTCACCGGATATCGACACCAGCAAGGGCTTCGGTGGTGTCATGCAGACCTTCGACAACACACGCCCCATCGTCGCTGCGATGGCGGTGGGCCTGACGCGCGCTGCCATCGAGGAAACGCGTCGCATCCTGGCCGATGCCGGGGTGCACATCGACTATCGCCGTCCGCGCACCCATGGGCATGCGGCGGCGGCCAAGCTCATGGAGTGTGAAGCGGATTGGGAAGCCGCACGTCTGCTGACGCTGCGCGCTGCCTGGATGGCGGATAACGGCCAGCCGAATGCACTGGAGGCCTCGATGTGCAAGGCCAAGGCCGGGCGCACCGCGGTCGACACCGCGCTGGCCTGCGTCGAGCTGTGCGGCGCGGTCGGATACGGCGAAGGCGAGTTGATCGAGAAGTGGGCGCGGGACGCGAAGATTCTGGACATCTTCGAAGGGACCCAGCAGATCCAGCTGCTCATCGTGGCGCGCCGGCTGCTGGGCAAGACCTCCAGCGAACTGCGCTAGCAACCGCGGCACGGGGCCGCGCTAGGATAGCGGCCCCGAATGCCAGGAGACGCCGGATGGCCCTTTCCTTCCTCACGAAACCTCGCGCCGCGGACGGGGCGGAGCGCCCCCGCACCGCACCGGTGGCGATCATGCACGAGTTTTTCGACTGGCACGGCCACGCCATGGCCTTCGAATGCTTCGGTCCGCGCGATGGCAGTCCCATTCTGCTGATGAATGGCCTGCTGCTGGATTCGCTCGTCAATCGGGTGCTGGCGCGGCGCCTGGCCGTGGATGGCTATCGCGTGATCCTGCTCGATCTGCTGGGCCACGGCGCCAGCGATCGACCGGTGCACGCCACCATGAATCGCATCGATTTCTATGGCGACCAGGCGATTGCCTGCCTGGATCATCTGGGCATCGAGCGGGCGGTTGTCGGTGGCGTGTCGCTCGGCGCCATTGCCACCCTGCATGCCACGGTCAAGTACCCCGAACGCGTGCGGGCTCAGATCCTGGAAATGCCGGTGATGGAGCGCTCCACCATCTTCGCAGCACTGCTGCTGGTGCCTCTGGTGCTGTCCACCCAGTATCTGCGCCCGGTGCTGCGTGGCTTCACCGGCTTCATGCGCCGTCTGCCGCGGCCGCGCAAGGAAGTGGCGGCCAGTGTGATGAACGCCATGAGCAACTCTCCCGAGCAGATCGCCTCGGTACTGCACGGCATTCTGGTGGGGCCAGTGGTGCCGCCGTACCCGGATCGCAAGCGCATCGTCCAGCCTTCGCTGGTCATCGGGCACAAGGGAGACTGGCTGCACAACCTGGAAGATGCGCACGCGCTGACCCGCCAGTTGCCTCACGCGCGCTTCATCGAAGCACGTTCCATCCTTGAACTGCGCACCAAGCCGGACCGGCTCTACCCGGAGATCGTCGGCTTTCTGCGAGCCGTGGAAGCGCAAGAGGCAGGCGCATCCAAGGGCGCGGTGTGATAGCTTCCATACGCCAACGTATTGCTGCGCTGCGATGACTTGCCTTCGCGGCGCTTGAACCATGCCATCTAGAGGGAGAAACCCATGACAGACCGCCTTCTCAACCTCGCGCAGCAGCCGGCTGCGCGCAAGATACTCCAGAACATCGGCCTGCCGACCCCGGTCGCGCTGCTGCGCGCCAAGGGGGCTTACCAAGCCGAGCCGCTGCAAGGCGCTCGCGCCTTGGCAGGCACCGCCGGCAAAGGCTTCGCGCAGACGCGCATCACCAAGATGCTCGATGCCGCCGGCGCCGATTGCCTGAAGAGCGCTGACGCGCTGGGAGAAGAGGACAAGCTCGACGTCGTCACCTTTGATGCCACCGCGGTGGCGGGTGCCAAGGACCTGCGAGCGCTCTACGATTTCTTCCACCCCATCATGGGCAAGATCGGCAAGAACGCGCGCGTGGTCATCGTGACGGGGCTGCCGGAAGCCGCCAAGCACTCGGCGCAGGCCGCGGCCTACCGGGCGCTGGAAGGCTTTACCCGCTCCCTCGCCAAGGAGATCGGCAAGCGCGGTGCCCGCGCCAACCTGTTCTATCTGGAAAAGGGGGCAGAGAGCCGCCTCGACATGCCGCTGCGTTTCTTCCTGACTGGGCATTCCGCCTACGTGGACGGCCAGCCAGTGCGCATCAGCAGCCAGGCCAAGGCGCCCACCAAGATGCCGACCACAGCCACCCTCGACGGCAAGGTGGCCTTGGTCACCGGCGCGGCGCGCGGCATCGGTGCCGCCACGGCCCAGCGTCTGGCCGCCGAAGGCGCGCAGGTGATCGGAGTGGATATTCCCCAGGATCAGGCCGCGCTCAACGACACCATGTCGGCCATCAACGGCATCGGCTTCCCGGCGGACGTCACCGATGACGCCACGCCCAAGAAGCTGGCCGATTTCGTACTCGAGCAGTTCGGCGGGGTGGACATCGTCGTGCATAACGCCGGCGTGACCCGCGACAAGACCCTGGCCAAGATGCCCGAGCATCACTGGGACATGGTGCTGGCCATCAATCTGGACGCCATCGTGCGGATCGACGAGGCCCTGCACGCCACCGGCGCGGTGCGCGAGCACGGTCGTATCATCTGCCTCTCGTCCATCGGCGGCATCGCCGGCAATGTCGGCCAGACCAATTACGGCGCCACCAAGTCCGCACTCATCGGCTACGTCGCCGCCGAGGGGAGCGTCCATGCCGAGAAGGGCATCACGGTGAATGCCGTGGCGCCGGGATTCATCGAGACCCGCATGACGGCTGCGATGCCCTTCACTATTCGTGAGGCCGGGCGGCGCATGAACTCCATGTCGCAGGGCGGACAGCCCGAGGATGTGGCCGAGCTCATCTGCTTCCTGGCAACGCCAGGGGCGGCGGGTGTGACCGGGAATACCATTCGTGTTTGTGGGCAGTCCTTGGTTGGTGCCTGATAGCCCCGAAGGGCTATTGGCGATGTCGTGCCAAGGGTTTCCGCGCCCCGAGAGCAAGCCGCTGTCCTTCGAGGTGTCCAGGACGGCGCGGGTGACTATTGTTGCGGCAAAAGTCACCAAAACCATGGTGCCCGCCGGGTGGCCTGCCGCGGCTCAGCCGCGGCAGGTGCCTGTCTCGAAAGCCGTGCTCGGGAGACGCGCCGACACGACGTCCCTGTCGTGACGGCGCTCGCTCGACGTCCTGTCTCGCGCACCCTGCGCGCGACATTCGAGCCAGCCACCCTTAAAGGGCACGGGAGAAGGGCGCGCAGCTACGTGGCATCGCCGTGGGAGCGCAGAAGTGCTGTGCCGCGATGTCGCGAAGCGACGAGCCTTACCGAATCACCCTGTACCGGCGCCGGAGTAGCGGACGCGCGCAGAGGTTGGCGCGCCATGGACGGTGCGCCAAGGCCGGTCACGACATGGATGTCGTGGCGGGCCGACCTCGAGCACGTGCGCTGCTCAGGGGACCAGCCCGACAGGGCCGTCGCTGGTATGGGGTGTCTTCTCTTTGGTTCCTTTCTCTGGACAAGCAGAGAAAGGGACCCGCGCCGTGCTCGTTACGATGCTCGACAGCGCGAACTTTTGAGGGCGCGGAACTGCTTGCCTCGAAGTGGCAGCTGAGAATTGGGAAACACGGAATCCGACGAAAAACAGGTCAGACACACATGAGCAACCGCGTAAGAACAGATATCGATGACAACGGCCTCGCCCGTGTCACTTTGACCCGCGCCAAGGCGCATAACGGGGTCGATCAGGCCATGATGGACGGGTTGATCGAGGCGGCCGAATCACTCGCTGCCGAGCGCACGGTGCGTGCCGTGATCGTCTCCGGCGAAGGCCCGAGCTTCTGTGCCGGGATCGACGTCAAGGCCTTCTTCGGCAAGGGCATGAACCTGGATCTGGCCAAGCTCTATGCACGACTGTATTCGCCGGTTCGCAACAAGTTCCAGCAGGTCAGTATGGTCTGGCGGGATGTGCCGTGTCCGGTGATCGCGGCGATCCACGGCAACTGCTTCGGTGCCGGCATGCAGCTCGCGCTGGGTGCGGATTTCCGCATTGCCCGGCCGGACGCCAAGCTGTCGGTGATGGAAGCCAAGTGGGGGCTGATTCCGGATATGGGCGGTGCGGCGCTCTTGCGTGAGCTGATCGGTGCGGACAAGGCCCGTCTGCTGACCTATACCGGCCGCGTAGTCAGTGGCGACGAGGCGGCTGCCATGGGGCTGGTGACGCAGACGGCCGAGCAGCCCGTGGCCGCTGCCGAGGCCTTGGCCGAGGAAATTGCCAATCGCTCTCCCGATGCGGTCGCGGCAGGCAAGTTCCTGCTCAACGAGGCCTGGCATGACACTGAATCCGGGGCCCTTGCGGCAGAGCGCCGTCGACAGCGCCAGCTGATGGGTCACGCCAATCAGCGCATCGCGATCAAGCGCAATACCAGCGACGCGGAGGCCGCCTACAAGCCGCGGAAGATCGCCAAATGAACGCCGCCTATCCGCATCTGCTCGAGCCCCTCGACCTCGGCTTCACCCAGCTACGCAACCGTGTCCTGATGGGCTCGATGCATATCGGGCTGGAAGACAAGGCGCGCGATTTCGACAAGCTGGCGGCCTTCTTCGGAGCCCGTGCCAAGGGTGGTGTGGCGCTGGCCGTTACCGGCGGTTTCTCGCCCAATCGCGAAGGCTGGCTGTATCCCTTTGCCTCCAAGCTCAGCAGCAAGCGCGAGGTGGGCCCGCACCGGGACGTGACCTCGGCGGTGCATGAGGCAGGCGGCAAGATCGCGCTGCAGATTCTGCATGCGGGCCGCTACAGCTATCACCCGCTGTCGGTCTCGGCGTCGGCGGTGAAATCGCCCATCAATCCCTTCAAGCCGCGCGCCATGTCGGAGCGGGGCATTCGCTCCACCATTGCCGACTACGCCCGTTGCGCCGTGCTGGCGCGCGAGGCGGGCTACGACGGCGTCGAGATCATGGGCTCGGAAGGCTATCTGATCAATCAGTTCACCACGCCACGTGTGAATCGCCGCGACGATGACTGGGGTGGGCCCATCGAGAATCGGTCGCGCTTCCCGGTCGAAATCGTCAAGGCCGTGCGCGAAGCGGTGGGGCCGGACTTCATCATCATCTTCCGGCTTTCCATGCTGGATCTGGTGGAAGGTGGCAACACCTGGGACGAGGTGCTGTTCCAGGCCAAGGCCATCGAAGCCGCCGGCGCAACCATGATCAACACCGGGATAGGCTGGCATGAGGCGCGTGTGCCCACCATCGTGACCAGCGTTCCGCGCGCCGCCTTCGGCTTTGTGCCGGAAAAGCTGCGGCCGGAGGTCTCCATCCCGGTGATCGCGGTCAATCGCATCAATACCCCGGAAATCGCCGAGGATCTGCTGGCGCGCGGCGCCTGCGACATGGTCTCGCTGGCGCGGCCGCTGCTTGCCGACCCGGATTTCGTCAACAAGGCCGCGCGCGGCGGCGCGCAGGACATCAACACCTGCATCGCCTGCAACCAGGCCTGTCTGGACCATACCTTCGCGCTCAAGCGCGCCAGCTGTCTGGTCAATCCCTACGCCGCCTATGAGACCGAGCTGGTGCGCAAACCGGCCGAAGTGGTCAAGCAGGTGGCGGTAGTGGGCGCGGGGCCTGCCGGTATGACCGCGGCCGTAGAGCTCGCCGAGCGCGGCCATCACGTGACCCTGTTCGAGCGGGGCGAGGCAGTGGGCGGACAGTTCCGCCTGGCGGCCCGTATTCCGGGCAAGGAGGAATTCACCGAGACCCTGCGCTACTACACGCGCCGACTCGAGACCTTGGGTGTGACCGTGCGTCTCGGCGTCGAGGTGGACATCGAGATGCTCACCGATTTTGACGAGGTCATTCTCGCCAGCGGGGTCACCGGTCGGGTTCCCGCGATTCCCGGTATCGATCACCCCAGCGTGCTGCAGTACGCGGAAGCCATCGAGCAGAGCGAACGCGTGGGGCCGCGCGTGGCGGTCATCGGCGCCGGCGGCATCGGCTTCGATGTGTCCGAGCTGCTGTCCAGCGCCGAATCCACGGCCCTGGACCCGGCGGCCTGGTATGCCGAGTGGGGGGTGAACCCCGCCATCGACAGCGCGGGCGGCATTGCCGCCAAGGCGACGCCGGATTCGCCCAGGCAGATCTGGCTGCTGCAGCGCAAGAAGGAGTCTCTGGGCAAGGGACTGGGCAAGACCAGCGGTTGGGTGCACCGGTCCAGTCTGCGCGATCGCGGCGTGCACATGATCGGCGGCGTGCACTACGAGCGGATCGACGATGAAGGCCTGCATATCGTGGTTGGTGACGAGCCGCGCACGCTTGCCGTCGACAGCGTGGTGGTCTGTGCGGGCCAGTTGTCGGACCGCTCATTGGAAGAGCCTTTGCGCGAACGTGGCATTCCCTTCCATGTGGTGGGCGGTGCTCACGAGGCGGCCGAACTCGATGCCAAGCGTGCCATCCGGCAAGCCACCGAAATCGCACTCAAGGTATAGACCATGGCCGGCATTCAGGATCGGGTATCGGTGCTGTCATTGTTCCAGCGCCTGCAGGCTGTTCCGGGCGGAAAGCGGTTGTTCACCGGTATCTTTCAGCGCCTGGCGCCGTACTTCCGCAGCATTCCCGTACTGGTGGAATCGGTGGAGCCGGGATGCGTGACAGCTTCCATGCGGCACACCCGGGGCGTACGGAATCACCTCGGCACGGTGCATGCCATTGCGCTGTGCAATCTCGCCGAACTGGCGATGGGCGTGGCGGCCGAGGCCACGCTGCCGAAGTCGCACCGCTGGATTCCCAAGGGCATGACGGTGCAGTATCTGGCCAAGGCGCGGGGCACCATGCACGCGACGGCAAGCTTGTCGTTGCCGCAGCCCTTGCCGGATGGCGAGACGCTGCATGTGGACATCGCCGTGCGCGATGACCGGGGGGAGATGGTCTTCCACGCCGACATCGCGATCTGGGTCACACGCCGTTCAAGCTGATCGCGCACGCTGGCACACACACACAAGAGCACAAGGACCAAGTCAATGAGCTACACGCTGGAATACAAGGAGCTGCCCTCCGCCTGGACCGGGTTTCTGCGTGCTGCGCTGGCGCGTGGCGCGGGTCTGAAACCCGGCGAGTCGATTCCGCCCATCGTGGCGCGTTGCCGCGGCGTCGTGGCCGACGCGGAGGCGCTGCGCAAGTACCGAAGCCTGTGCAATTTCCGCATTGATGGAAAGCTGCCGCCGAGCTATCCGCACGTCCTCGCTGCGCCGTTGCATCTGCAGGTGCTCACGCACAAGGCTTTCCCCTTCAAGTTGCTGGGCGCGGTGCATGTGCGCAATGCGGTGACACAGCACAGAGCCATCGCGGCCAATGAAGTGCTGGACATCGAGGTCACGGTGGAAGGACCGCGGCCGGTGGATGCCGGGCTGGAGTTCGATCTGGTGACGCGCATTTTCGACACCACCGGCAAGGTGCCGTGGGAGTCCACCAGCACGAACCTGATCCGCAAGGGCGCGGGCGGCGGCAGCAAGAAGAAGGGCGGGTGGACGCCCCCTGACTGGTCGCAATACCAGGTGGTGGAGAGCTGGCAGACACCCGAGGATATCGGCCGCCGCTATGGACTGATCGCCGGCGACGTCAATCCGATTCACATGCATGCACTGGCGGCCAAGCCCTTCGGCTTCAAGCGTGCCATTGCGCACGGCATGTTTTCCTATGCGCGCAGCGTGGCGCGGATCATTCCGCCTGGACAGGAAGCCATGCAGCTCACAGTGGCCTTTAAGCGTCCGGTCTTTCTGCCGTCGCGTGTGGAACTGCTGATGCGCGAGGACGGGCAGGGACGGGAGTACCTGCTCACCAATGCGGCGCGCGACACTGTCTACCTGGAAGGCCGTGTGGACCCGGTGGCGGCTGCCACCGCAACCGGCACGACCGAAGCACCGGCCCCTGCCGCCGACAGCCGTCCCGCAGTCGCGAAGAAGGGCAGTGCCACCAAGCGCGCCGCCAAGAAGGCCAGCGCAAAGAAGGCTTCGGTCAAGAAGACGGCGACCAAGAAGGGTGCAGCGAAGAAGACCGCCGCCAAGAAGACCGCTGCCAAGAAGGGAAGCGCCCCGGCCGGAAAGCGCGCCAGCACGAAGAAGACCAGCAGCTAAGCGTGGCCCCGGCGTCCTTGCAGACGCCGGGGCTCGCCACCTTCCTGCCGGAGGCGGTTCCGCGCGTCTGTGCGATGCACCGCATGGATGATCGCGTCCGCGCATGGGATACACCCTCGATCCAGCGCGCGCTGATCGGCATACTTGTCAGGTAAACGATCGGTCGAGAGCCGTTCAGACCTAGAAAATCAGGAGACACGGATGAACCGTCGTGCCCAAACGCGCACCGACAACACCACCGAATTGCTCGACGTATTGATCATTGGCGCGGGCTTTTCCGGCCTGGGTGCCGCGATCCAGGCGCAGAAGCAGGGTTGCCGACGCATGGCCATTCTCGAGAAGGGGCCGGACGTGGGCGGCGTGTGGCGCGAAAACACCTATCCGGGTGCCGCCTGCGATGTGCCGTGGCACCTGTATTCCTTCTCCTTCTTCAAGAAGGTGACCTTCTCGCGCCGCTACCCGCGCCAGCCCGAAATCCTCGATTACATGCGCGCCTGCGCGCGCCATTTCGATCTTTATCGCTACGCCCACTTTGGTGTCAGCGTGGAAGAGGCGCGCTGGGACGAGAGCACGGCGACCTGGACCGTCACTGCCGAGGATGGCCGATGCTGGCAAACGCGTGCACTGGTGCTGGGTGTTGGTCAGCTCTCACGTCCTTCCTGGCCCGCCATCCCGGGTCGTGATGCCTTTGCCGGTACTGCCTTCCACTCGGCGCAGTGGGACCACTCGGTGAATCTGCGCGGCAAACGCGTGGCCGTGATCGGAACGGGTGCCAGTGCCATCCAGTTCATCCCACATGTTGCCGAGGAAGCGGGTCAGCTCACGGTCTTTCAGCGCAGTGCGCCCTATCTGCTGCCACGGCTTGACGGTCCCTACGGTGCGCTGAATCGATTCCTGTTTGGGCGCATGCCAGGCTATGACCGTCCCTTCCGCTATGCCATCTGGAAGCTCGCGGATCTGAGTACGGATGTCTTCGACGAAGGCGATTCACCGATGCACCGTCTCTTCCTGCGCGTCACGCGCTGGCATCTCGAGCGCCAGGTCAAGGATCCGGAATTGCGACGCAAGCTGACGCCGGATTATCCGATCGGGTGCAAGCGCGTGCTCTTCTCCAGCGACTATTACCCCGCCCTGCAGCGCGACAACGTCCATCTGGAGACCGAGGCCATCGACCACATCAATGCCGACGGCATCCGTACCAAGGATGGCGTCCAGCACGACTGCGATGTGCTGATCTGGGGCACCGGCTTCAAGGCCACCGAGTTCCTGGCGCCGATCCGCTTTATCGGCCGGAACGGGGTGGATCTGCACGAACAATGGTCGCGCGGAGCGGAGGCCTATCTGGGCATTACGGTGCCGGACTTCCCCAATCTCTTCCTGATGTACGGGCCGAATACCAATCTGGGCGGCAATTCGATCATCGTCATGATCGAAAGCCAGATGCAGTACCTGGCCGAGGCACTGGAGCGCCTGCGCCACCACCGCCTGCTCGCCGTCAAGCCCGAAGTCGCTCGCGCCTTCAACCGGCAGCTTCAGGAACGCCTGTCGCATACGGTGTGGGCCGCCGGTTGCAGTAGCTGGTACCAGACCGCCGATGGGCGCATCACCAACAACTGGCCCGGCAGGACGGTCGAATATCAACGGCTGACCCGCACGCTGGATATCCAGAATTACGAAACCGCCTGAGCCTTCGCCTGACGCTGTTTCCTGTGTAAAAACGACAAAAGCCGGCACGTGTGCCGGCTTTTCTGTGACTGGCGGAGGGGGAGGGATTCGAACCCTCGATACGGGGTTACCGTATACACGCTTTCCAGGCGTGCTCCTTCGACCGCTCGGACACCCCTCCGCAGGAGCCGCGCATTATGCCATCGATGAGTGCGCAGGGCGTGCACAGCGCGCGTAGGCGTGGCGCAGCTGTATCCCGGTGCTGGTGCGGCTGTGGCGATAACCGCTGCACGTCCTCTTGATCGCGCGATAGCCTTGCTGAAAACGTCGTCTTGCATAGCGCCGGGCCGCTGGCGGCGAGCAGCGACATCTTCGTTATTGTTCGGCTTGCGTGAGACGGGTGCGAGCGGCAAGCCCCAGCTTGCTACCTTGTTTCACCCGGTGCTATTGGAAGGATGACGATGAAAAAGTTGGCGTATGCAGTGGCGCTCATGGCGACGGCTCTCTGGTCCAGTCTCTCGCTGGCTTGCGACAGCGAAGTGCTGGATGTATCGGCCAAGCGGCTGCTTGGCGAGTCTGTTGACTTATGCGACGCCTATGCAGGCAAAGTGCTGTTGGTCGTGAATACCGCCAGCCAGTGCGGTTATGTGGGGCAGCTGGGCGGCCTGCAGGCATTGCAGCAACGCTATGGGGCTCAAGGCTTCAGCGTGCTCGGCTTTCCGTCGGCCGACTTTGGCGGTCAGGAATTCGATAGCGCCGAAAAGACGGCGGAATTCTGCAAGATCAACTACGGCGTGGAATTCCCCATGTTCGAGAAGGGCGCAGTGAAGGCAGCCGAAGCGCAGCCCTTGTTTGCCAAGCTCTACGCCGCGGGTGCTCCGCAGCCACGCTGGAATTACCACAAGTATCTGGTGGGGCGGGATGGGCGCTTCCTGACCGATTTCGATACCCGGATCGAACCGGAAGACGAGCGAGTCCGTAGTGCCATTGAGGCCGCCTTGCAGCAGTAGGCCAGGGCGGGGCGATGGCCAGGGAAAGCCCTGATACGGATCGGGCAGGACAGCCGATCCGAGCAAGCCAAGGGGGCCCGAAGGGGCGAGGCCATGGAGGGACGTGACACGGATCGGCAGGACAGCCGATCCGAGCGACTTACGGGAGCCCGAAGGCTCAGGGCCATGGAAGGCCCTGACAACCTACGACCTCGGTCGCCGAAGGCGATGCAAGCAAGCAAGCGGTGTGGTGTGGATGACCAGAGATGGTCGGGGTGACAGGATTCGGCGACAGCGCAGGACGCGCTGTCGAGCGACCGGAGGGAGCCCGCAGGGTCAGGGCCATGGAGGGCCCTGACAACCTACGACCTCGGTCGCCGAAGGCGACGCAAGCAAGCGGTGCGGTATGGATGACCAGAGATGGTCGGGGTGACAGGATTCGAACCTACGACCTCTTCGTCCCGAACGAAGCGCTCTACCAAGCTGAGCTACACCCCGACTGCATTCACGCGGCTCGTGATTGATTCCTACAGCGTGCGGGACACGGTGAAATCGGCGAGCTGGGACATGGCAGTCCGATAGTCCGACGGCGGCACGTGCGCCAACGCGGATTGCGCGGCGGCGGCGTACCGCTGCGCGGCCGCGGAAGTGTAGTGGATCGCATCAGTGGATTCAACGGCGCGCAGCACGCTTTCGATGTCATCGCTGCCGCCATCGGCAATCGCGCTTCTGAGGAGGCCCTGTTCGGCGCTTCCGCCCAACTGCATGGCGCGGATCAGCGGAAGCGTGGGTTTGCCCTCTGCCAGATCGGTACCGAGATTCTTGCCCGAGACTTCCGGGTCGGCCAGGTAGTCCAGCAGGTCGTCGACGATCTGGAAGGCCATGCCAAGGTTGTGGCCGTAGTCGCGGGCGGCCTGCTGCGCGTTTTCATCGCCGCCGGCCAACATGGCGCCCAGCCCCGTAGCGGCGCGAAACAGGCGCGCCGTCTTGCGCTCGATGACCTCCAGATAGGCAGCTTCGTCGGTGTCCGGATTGCCGCAGGCCATGAGCTGGAGCACTTCGCCCTCGGCAATGGCGTTGGTGGTGTCGGCCAGCTCACGCATCAGGCGCATGTCTTCGGCCTCGACCATCAGTTGAAAGCTGCGCGAGTAGAGAAAGTCACCGGAGAGTACGGCACCCGGATTCCCCCAGTTGGCGTTGGCGGTGGGTTGACCGCGTCGTCGCTCGGTTTCGTCGACCACGTCGTCGTGCAGCAGGGTGGCGGTGTGGATGAATTCAATGATGGCGGCGAGCAGGACCGGCTTGTCGCTCGCATCACCGTGCGCGCGCGCCGCCATCAGCGCCAGGATCGGGCGCAGCCGCTTGCCGCCCGAGCCAATGATGTGGGCGGAGATCTGGTTGATCAGCACGACATCCGAGTGCAGCCGATCCCGGATCAGGGCGTCGACCGCGCGCATGTCGTCGGCTACCGGAGCGATGCAGTCCTTGAAGTCCATGATTCTTATAAGATGTTAGTGGTCAGTCAGCGGGGCTGGCTGGGCCGCAAGTGTAGACGACGGCGCTTGAGGGCGATGCTAGTGTTGCAGCGCGTTGACCATGACAGCGCCACAGCGTATTATCCCGCGCCCTGATCACCCGCCGCGCAATGGGCCGTCGGGTGCGTTTTCGAGATTCCGGAGCATGTCGATGTACGCCATCATTCAAACCGGCGGTAAGCAGTACCGTGTGAAGAAGGGTGACGCCCTGCGCGTTGAGACACTTCCTGCGGCTGTCGGTGAAACCATCGAGTTCGACCGCGTGCTGATGGTGGGAGAAGGCGAGGAAGCCAAGGTCGGTTCCCCGCTGGTGGACGGCGCCAAGGTATCTGCCGAAGTGCTGGAACACGGTCGTGCCCGCAAGGTGCATATCCTGAAGTTCCGCCGCCGCAAGCACCACATGAAGCGCCAGGGCCACCGCCAGAACTATACGGCGGTGCGCGTGACCGACATCGTCGGCGCCTGAGCACACACTGATCACTTTCGAGGAACGTCGAAATGGCACATAAGAAGGCAGGCGGCAGTACCCGCAACGGCCGCGATTCCGAATCCAAGCGACTGGGCGTGAAGCGCTACGGCGGCGAGCAGGTACGTGCCGGCTCGATCATCGTGCGCCAGCGCGGCAGCAAGCTGCACCCGGGCGAGAACTGCGGCATGGGTCGTGACTACACTCTGTTCGCCAAGGCGGACGGCAAGGTGGAGTTCCGCCCGCGTCGCGGTCGCACTGTCGTGAACATCGTGCAGGCCTGATCGCGCGTCGCCAGAGACACTGACCGCATCGAAAAGGCTCCGGCGACGGGGCCTTTTTTGATGGAGACGACTGCACCGTGAAGTTCGTAGACGAAGCCACCATTCGTGTCGAGGCCGGGCATGGCGGACCTGGCCATGTGTCATTCCGGCGCGAAAAATTCATTCCCTTTGGTGGCCCGGATGGTGGCGATGGCGGCCATGGCGGCAGCGTGTATGCTGTCGCGGACAGCGGGCTCAATACGCTGGCCGATTTCCGCTTCAATCGGCGCTATCGCGCGCCCGATGGCGAGAACGGCAAGAAGGCCAACGGCAGCGGCGCAGGCGGCGATGACATCGAGATTCCGATGCCGCTCGGCACCATCATCCGCGATGCCGAAACCGACGAACTGCTCGGTGAAATCACGCCCGCCACACCGCGCCTGATGCTGGCCAAGGGGGGGGCGCGTGGCCTGGGCAATGCCCGCTTCAAGAGCAGCATCAACCGCGCCCCCCGGCAAAGCACGCCTGGGTACGACGGCGAGGCGCGCCAGCTGCGCCTGGAGCTTGCCGTGATGGCCGATGTCGGTCTGGCCGGGCTGCCCAATGCCGGTAAGTCGACGCTGCTCAGCGCGATGTCCGCGGCGCGACCGAAGGTGGCGGACTATCCCTTCACCACCTTGCACCCCCAGCCCGGGGTGGTGGCAGTCGATCGGCTGCGCAATTTCGTGATGGTTGATATTCCGGGGCTCATCGAGGGTGCGGCCGACGGATCCGGCCTCGGTCACCGATTCCTGAAGCATCTGACGCGGACGCGCCTGCTGCTGCATCTGGTCGATCTCGCGCCAGTCGATGGCGATATCGAAGGCCAGGTACACACCATCGCGCACGAGTTGGAGCGTTACAGCCCCGAGCTGGCTGCCCGGCCGCGCTGGCTGGTCTTCTCCAAAGCGGATCTGATGGATGCGCAAAGCGCGCAGGCGTTGGCCGAGGCCACAGTCGCCTCCCTGGGCTGGGATCGTCCCTGGTACGTGATTTCGGCCGTGCAGCGCTCCGGGCTGGAGGCGCTCGCCTTCGACGTCATGCGATGGCTGGAAGACCGTCAGGCCGAAGAAGCCGCGGCGCAGGACGTTACCGATGGCACAGAAGAGCGGGACACAGAGGCGGGTTCATGAACCATCGACGTTCCGCGCTCCAGGGCGTGCGAAGGCTGGTCGTGAAGATCGGCAGTTCGCTCGTCACCGCGCAGGGCAAGGGGCTGGATGAAGTCGCCATTGCCGGATGGGTGGCGCAGATCGCGGAGCTGTTGCGCAACGGGGTGCAGGTCATTCTGGTGTCCAGCGGGGCGGTGGCCGAAGGCCGCGCGCGACTGGGGATGAGCGAGCGCCCGCGCACATTGCACGCGCTGCAGGCCACTGCCGCAGTGGGGCAGATGGGGCTGGTGCGCGCCTACGAACGCGCCTTCGCCGAGTACGGCTTGAATACGGCGCAGATCCTGCTGACCCACGAAGACGTGGCCGAGCGCAGCCGCTACCTCAACGCGCGCAGCACCTTGCGCACCCTGCTTGAATGGGGCGTGGTGCCGGTCGTCAACGAGAACGACACGGTATCCACTGACGAGATTCGCCTCGGGGACAACGACACGCTGGCGGCACTGGTCTGCAACCTGCTCGAGGCCGAGGCGCTGATCATCCTGACCGATCAGGATGGCTTTTATTCCCGTGATCCCCGCGCCGGCGATGGCGCCGAGCTGCTGCACGATATCTCTCTGGCGGATCCGCGACTCGACGCCATGGCTGGCACCGGTATGGGGACCCTGGGTCGCGGCGGCATGCGCACCAAGCTCACGGCGGCACGTTGGGCAGCACGCTCGGGTGCCAGCACGGTGATCGCACATGGCCGCTGTGAGAGCGTGCTGACGCGTCTGCTTACCGGGGAGCCGGACCTGGGCAGCATGCTGCATGCCGATGACGTGCGTCTTGGCGCGCGCAAGCGCTGGATTGCCGGGCAGCTACAGTCCCGCGGCACGCTGCAGCTGGACGCTGGCGCGGTGAAGGCACTGCAGGGTGGAGGGGCGAGCCTGCTACCGGTGGGAGTGCGCGCGGTCGAGGGACGGTTCAGTCGCGGCGATCTCGTGCGCTGCGTGGATCCGGAGGGCGTGGAGGTAGCACGCGGACTGGTGAACTACAGCGCTGAGGAGGTGGAACGCATCCTCGGCGCGCCGACGCGGGAAATCAACGATCGGCTGGGCTATGTCGGGGAACCCGAGCTGATTCACCGCGACGATCTCGCCCTGAGTGCCCACTGATCGAGGCAGCCAGGGCGGGATCTGATGCGATCCGACGGAATCAGGCCTCGGAGAGCGCCTTGATGTGCTGCGCCAGACGATGCTTGTGACGCGCCGCCTTGTTCTTGTGAATCAGGCCACGGCCGGCATAGCGATCGAGCAGCGGCACCATCTCGTTGTAGGCGTTGCGCGCGGCGTCGGTGTCCTTGGCGTCGATGGCCTTGGTGACCTTCTTGATGGAAGAGCGCACCATGGAGCGCTGGGAGGCATGCAGCACGCGACGCTTTTCGGACTGCAGCGCGCGCTTGCGCGCTTGAGGGGAATTGGCCAAGACAAAAACTCCGCAAAAAACCAGGTGATGTCGGGGAAGGTCCCGAAAAAGGTCGCGTAGTATTCTCGCGCCTCCCGCGCTTGTCAACCAACCGCCGCCGCCGAGGGTTCCGCGACCGCATGTCCCGTTCTCTAGCCCGTTCTTCCGGCATCGTCAGCTTGGCGACGCTGCTCTCGCGCCTGCTCGGTTTCGTGCGCGACATGCTCCAGGCGGCCTTGTTCGGTGCCGGTGCAGCGATGGACGCCTTCTTCGTGGCCTTCCGCATTCCGAATCTGTTTCGGCGGATGTTTGCCGAGGGCGCCTTCCAGCAGGCCTTCGTTCCGGTCCTGAAGGAGGCGCAGGCGCGCGGCACCGAGGCGGAAGTGCGGCAGCTGGTGGACAGCGTGGCCTCCACGCTGGGGGCTTTCCTGATGCTGCTGACTGCCGCTGGCGTGCTCGCGGCCCCGCTGCTCATGATGCTGTTCGCGCCCGGATTCAGGGAAGACGCCGAGAAATTCGCGACGGCCGTCACGCTGTTGCGCTGGACCTTCCCCTATCTGTTGTTCATTTCGCTGGCCGCACTCGCCTCCGGCATCCTGCATGCGCACGGGCGCTTTGCGGTTCCCGCGATCACGCCGGTGCTGCTCAATATCAGCCTGATCGTGGCTGCACTGTGCTACGCGCCTTCCGTAGAGGCACTCGCCATTGCCGTCTTCGTGGCAGGCATTCTGCAGCTTTGCTTTCAGTTGCCCTCGGTCTGGCGCCTCGGCTTGATGCCGCGGCCCTGCGCCGGCTGGCGCGATCCCGCGGTGCGGCGCATCGTGCTGCTCATGCTGCCGATCATGCTCGGCGCATCCATCTCGCAGCTGAGCCTGCTGCTGGACTCGGTGATTGCCTCCTTTCTCCCCGGAGATGGCAGCGTCAGTTGGCTGTGGTATGCCGACCGGCTGATGGAGTTTCCCCTCGGCGTCTTCTCCATTGCCATCGCCACCGTCATTCTTCCGTATCTGTCCGGTCAGTTTGCCAACGCCGACCGCGCGGGCTTCAGTGCCACACTGGATTGGGCGCTACGCCTGGTGCTGCTGTTGGGGGTGCCCGCGGCCCTGGGCTTGCTGGTGCTGGCGGAGCCCATCGTCGCGACGCTCTTCCATCACAATGCCTTCCAGGCACGGGACGTCGAGATGACAGCGGCTGCATTGGTGGCCTATGCCTTCGCCTTCATCGGTTTTTCCTTCGTGAAGGTGCTGATCCCTGCCTTCTATTCGCGTCAGGAAACCAAGGCGCCGCTGCAGCTCGGCGCCATCGCCTTCGGCGCGGGCATGCTAGTGTCGGTGACACTCTCGGTCACCCTGGTACGGGTGGGATACGAGGCGCCCCATGTCGGCATCGCCGCCTCGACAGCTGCCGCGAGCTGGCTGCACGCCTGGCTGCTTTATCGAAGATTACGGCGAGACGGCGTCTATAGTCCTGCGTCCGGATGGCTCGTCTACCTATCGCGCCTGCTGCTGGCGGCGGCGGTAATGAGCGTGGTTGCCACCCTGGGGGCCAATCAATTTGGTCAATGGCTGAGCGCGGGCGCGGTCGAGCGCGGTATTGCCCTGCTGTGCGTGATTTTCGCTGCCGCCGTGGCCTATCTCGTGGCTCTGCTTGCGACCGGCCTGAAGCCGTGGCGCATGTTGGAAAAGTCGGGTGGCGACGCCTGAGCGCTAGGCATGTAGCCGAACAACGAGACGCGCCCCGCCCAGACCGCGGCTGCGATCAATGGTGATTGTGCCTTCATAGAGTCCGACCAGGTCGTTGACCGACGCCAGGCCGAGCCCCTGTCCCGGGCGTTGTTCGTCCGCGCGCGACCCGCGGCGCAAGAGGGCCTCGGCATTCTCGGGGAAACCGGGTCCGTCGTCTTCGATCACGATGAGCAGGGCGCTTCCTTCTCTCTCGACGGCAATCATCACTTTCTGCTCGCACCATTTGCAGGCATTGTCCAGCAGGTTGCCGAAGAGCTCGTAGAGGTCGCCTTCGTCTGCGCGGACGCGCAGCGCGGGGTCAACGCGGCGGTCGATGACGGGGTTCTTGTCGCGGTAGACCTTGGTCAGCGAGTTGGTGATCTTGTCGATCAGGGGCGTAAGGGTGATCGCTTCAGCCAGCGTGCGCCGCCCGGCGTGGCTGGCACGAGCCAGCTGGTGGTCGGTGATCTGGCGCATGCGATCAACCTGTTCCCGCATCTTCTGCGGATCGTCCGCGCCTTCGCGCAGCATGCCGTCAAGAACCGCGAGCGGCGTTTTCAGCGAGTGGGCGAGGTCGCCGAGCGCATTCCGGTATCGCGCCTGCTGATTGCGCTCCGACTGCACCATGGCATTGAGTGCGCCGGCGAGCGGCTGGAGTTCATCGGGATAGCGGCCGCCGATTTCGGTGGCATCGCCGCGCTCGACGGCACGCAGTTCCCGCTCCATGCGGCGCACCGGCATGATCAGCCAGCTCAGGGTGCCGGCGAGTGTGATGAGCAGCCCGGCAGCGGCAGCGATCAGCCAGCCCAGCAGCTGCCTGCGATAGGCCTGTAGCTGTTGATTGAAGGGTTGCTTGGAAGCCTCGACCACCAGCCGGTAGTTCTGTGCTTCGGCATCATTTCCCAGCCAGCGCACCTGGTAGCTGGTGATGAAATGCTGAGGACCCTCGCGGAAGCGGAATTCTCCGACATCCCCGACGCTTACGTCCGGCGGTGCCTGCAGCGCGCTGGGGGAACGCCAGACAATATTGCCGTCGCGATTGAGCAACCAGGCGGCGAGTCCCGACTCTGGCTGGGTCAGACGCGAGTCCGGCAGGTCAAAATCCGCGATGACGACACCGCCGCGCGGCGCGGGTTCGGTGGCACCCAGCAATGCGTACACCAATCCTCGAAGTTTGTCTTGTTCCGCGGAGAGTGCGGCCGCCCGGAATGCCCGCTCCTGGCCAATGCCGGCCGCGGTCAGAAAGATCGCCAGAACGAGGAAGACGCTGACCACCATGCGGGTGCGCAGCGCATTGGGAATCAGCCGCATGTGCCGTGTGGAAGCGACTAGCCGCGTGGCAGCGACCAGCGGTAGCCTTGTCCGCGCAGCGTGTCGATCGGATTGATGGTTTCTTCGGGATCGAGCTTGGCGCGAAGGCGGCGCACGAAGACTTCAATCACGTTGCTGTCGCGTTCGGTTTCCTCGTCATAGATGTGCTCGGAGAGCCGGGACTTCGAAATCACTTCCCCTGCATGCATGAGCAGGTATTCGAGCACTTTGTACTCGTAGGCGGTCAATTCAATGGCATCGCCGTCGCGTTCCAGACTTTTGGCGCGGGTATCCAGCGTGAAGGGGCCGGAGGAAATCGCGGCGCTGGCCCAGCCACTGGCACGACGCAGCAACGCGCGAACACGGGCGAGGAGCTCTTCCTCGTGAAAGGGCTTGACGACGTAGTCATCGGCGCCCGCTTCCAGCGCCTCGACCTTGGCTTGCCACCCGTCGCGGGCGGTGAGGATCAAGACCGGGTAGGACTTGCCCTCGCCGCGCAGTTTGCGGATGACATCGACGCCTGAGATGTCGGGCAGGCCGATATCGACGATGGCGAGATCAAGCGCGAACTCGCAGGCCATCCAGCCGCCATCCTCACCGTTGGCCGCCTTCTCCACCGTGAAGCCTTCTGTCTCGAGGAGGCTCGCCAGCTGCTCTAGCAGGGCAGTCTCGTCTTCGATGATGAGCAGGCGCATACAACCCCTTTTTCGCTTATTGAGCTTTGTTGTCCGGGATGTCGGCGATAGTCACGATCCGTACGCTCCCCGAGCGCAACAGCTTGACGCGATAGTCCGTTCCGGTCCAGCGCACATCCAGTATGCGCCCGCCATACTGCTTGCGCGCCAGGTCGGCGGCTCGGGCGCGGGTGATGAATTGGGCGTCGGGTATGTCGTGCTGCATTGGACGCACGGTTTCACCGGCTTCGGGCAACTCGACGGAAGGGCGTTCCATGGGCTCCGGCAGGGCTTCGCCGGCGCGGCCCACCAGAGGGAGATCGAGTGCGGATTGCGCCGAAGGCGAGAACAGCGCGCAGGTCGCGATCATGATCATCCCCAGGCGCACGGCACTTGCGCGTGGGCGCCCACTCACGGCTCGGCTCGGCGGTCGGGTACCGCAATGGTGTCGCCGGGTGGTTCGCTGCGCCGCGTACGCCACAGCCGCCCGGCGTGGTGATAGATGACGTCGTAGCCCTCAATCACCCGCGTCTCCTGTGCCCCTGCCGCGACGGGATCTGCACTACAGCGGGACGGCGTGTGGCGAGTGCGGCTGGCTGCGAACTCTGAGCCCGCAATAGCCCCGGCGATGGTTGCCAGATCGCGTCCTGATCCGGAACCGATCTGATTGCCCGCATAGCCGCCAGCAAGGCCGCCGAGAACCCTGGCAAGCCGCGCATCGCGCGATGACGGCGGCAAAACGCGGCAATCAGCCGATGCAGCGGGCTGGATGGTGCGGTAGATAGGTTGAACGTCGACGACGGGCGCGTTCACCTGCGCCATCGCCATCGCCGGCATGGCGAGACAGGCAACGATCAGCAATGCAGTATTCGCGCGGTTCATAATGGGTCCTCACTAAAGAGGACCTTAGTGGTAAGCGATGAATTGATACTGAATCGGTGGCGTCCCGCCGTTGCGCATGGGCGTTCGGTCAAGCGCTCAGATCTGCCGCGCGCGCTCCACCAGGTCGCTGCTCTTTGCGTAGGCGCGAAACAGGGTGCGGGCAAGCACGCTGAGCAGGGCGTTGACCTCGTGATGTTCCTGGTGGCGCAGCGGCAGGATGATGGCCTCCACCAGCGCCATGATCGCGGAGGCCATCTCCTCAAGATCATCCTGGTAATCGAAATGCCCCTGCGCGACGCCGTCGCGGAGGGTTTCGACGATGACGGCGCGGGAGTTGCTTTCGAAGGCGCGCTGTGCCTCGTCTAGGCGGGGTGAGGCGGATCGCATCGGTGTCAGCCAATAGCCGGCCACGCCCGTTCGAACGCGCGGATCCGCGAGCATGGTCGCGAGTCCGTTGAAGAGGGTCAGAATGCGGGTCACCGGCTCGTTGCAGGCGCGCATCCGGTCGAAGATGTGCTCGTTGAAAATGGCGTGGAGGCGCGTCAGACAGTCGAGATACAGCGCTTCCTTGCCTGGAAAATGCCAGTAGAGGGCGCCCTTCGAAAGTTTCGCGTGGTCCGCAATCTCACCAATGGACACGCCTTCATAGCCGTGCCGCCCGAACAGGGTAAAGGCATGGTCCCTGATGGACTGAAGCGTGGTCGATGGTTGTGTGGCGGTTTTTCGCGACATACGCGGGACTCCCTTTGTGATGCGATGATGTCGGTCCGTGTTCACAGCCCCCAGCAGGCCCATGATGCTTCGGAAACCCACCCGGATGCGCAAATGCTATGCGTTTTTCACGGCTCCGGCTTTATTCGCAGGCCTAGTATGGCGCGGAGCGCAGTGCGTGCGGCTTGGCATGCTGCTCATCGCAGCGTGGCTGTTCGGCACGGGAGGCGCTGTCGCGCAAGCGCCTCAGTCATCGGATTTGCGGCCCCTGCAGCTCTCCTTATTTGCGCATGCAGATACGGAGCCGCTCGACCGCGAGGGGGGATTGGACCGCGGTGCGCTGCTCGAACGCGTGCAATTGATCGTCTGGGATCGTCAGAGCATCGCCAAACCCGCGGCCGAAGGGGCGCTCGGAGCCGCATCCGCCGAGCTGCTTTTCGGTATTATCAGCGGGGGAAGTGGCGCAGGTCAGGATCTCGCAAATCCGAAGGAGTGATTTTCCGTGGTAACGCGAGTCGCGCGACCGATTTGGTTGACATATTTGCGCTTCGCTGGATAATCTCAAACCTATTGTTCCGGGAGTGGTCATGAAAAAAACAGCGGTCGCACTTGCCGCAAGTGCATTAGTCGGCAGTACTGCTCTGGTGCAAACCAGCACGGTGTTTGCGCAGTCTCAGAGCGCGGTCAGTCAGGCTCAGGCCGAGCAGCTGGCTAAGCAACTTGGGTACGACTCGCTCGAGGAAGCGATTGCCGCAGGCGACATCGTGGCAGTGAGCGGTGGGTACGCACTGACCTCTTCCGGCCTGGCCGCCGCGCAATCGGCCGGTCTGCTCGTATCGCCCGCACTGATCCCGGTGGGTATCGGCTTCGGCGTCGCCGTGATCGGCGTGGGCGTGATTGCCATCGAAGCGGACGAAGAAGAAAGCGCGGTCATCGGCGACGACGATGACGACGACGACGATGACGACGACGATGACGACGACGGTGGCTCGACCACGACGGGTGCTACGGACACCGGTGACGACGATGACGACGCCGGCGACGACGATGATGATGCCGGCGACGATGACGACGACGTCCCGCCGGGTCCGGGCGGAACGGATGGCCCTGGCGGAACGGGCACGCCGAGCTCGCCGGGCGGCCCTGGCGGTACCGGGGGTACGTCGGGCAGCTGATCGGCTCACGATCTGAACCGATAGTGAAAGGGGTGGCAATGCCACCCCTTTTTCGTTGAGCGAAGATGTTTGAAAGCGAAGCCATGTTCCGATCTATCGTTCCCCTGGCCTTCCTGTTGGCCTCGTGGGCCACAACCCTCTCCGCGAATGCGGATGAGAGCGGCCAATGTGTCTTGGGCTCAGTCGGCCAGGGCATGGGACAGCACGCATCCGAAACGACGTCTCCCGCTGTGCAGCAGACCACGCGACTCGCGCACGAATTGCTCGGCGAAGCCGCGATTGCCTCCGTGGGGCACTATCCACTGGGTGCCATGCTCTTGCGCCCACTTGCCACGAGTGGGAGTCGAGCGATTGACCGCGACACGGACTCGTACGCCACGTCGACCCTCGTGGCCCTGCAGTTGCTGCTCTATTCGGGGCCTTGCGCAAGTGACATGCGCGCGCGGCTAAGTGCCTATCCGAAGGACTACATTCGGCTTCCGCTGAAGCTGGACCCGGTGGCGGTGCAGCGCGATGCTGCGCAGGCCGTTCGATGGCAGGCGGGCGATCTCCTTTTCCTGCCCGCCATCCCAACGGCCGTCCTGGTGGCGGGAGCGGTGAAGTCGCCGGGAGCCATTGACTTTGTATCGGATGCCGATGCGCGGGATTACATCCGCTCAGCCGGTGGCTGGGCGCGTGGGGCCGACCGGTCCGAGACCTTTGTGTACCTTCCCAACGGAGAACGGCGACCGATTCGCGCGGCGTTCTGGAACTACGAGCGGCGCAATGTACCGCCGGGGTCGGTTATCGTGGTACCAGGTCGTAACGCTAATCTGGCAGAGCAGTTCAGCACGCTGCGCACTCGTGACGCTGCCGATGGCGTTGCCGACCGCTCCGCGCTGCCGGCGCTGCGGATGGATGAAGCGCTCGATGACCGCCGTCCTTCGCCCTCCAGTCGCGCGCGATGATGCAGCTTTTCCATGCAGCGTGCCGCTGCACGGGCCTCGCCGTTCTTTTGGGAAGCTTGGTGTGGGGGCCGGCGCAGGGCGCACCCGCACGCTTCTTGAACGACTACGGGCAAGTGGGTCTGATGCAGACGCCGACGGCCCGCAGCCTCGGGCAGGGAGCCATCGGAACTGGCTTCTCCAGCACAGACCCCATTGAGGGATATCTGCTCCATGTGCAGCCCTTCCAATGGCTGCAAGGCGGATTCCGTTTCGTCAACATCACCAATCCGGCGTTGGCCACCGACCCCTCACGCGATGACTTCACGGACAAAGGGGTCGACTTCCAGTTCAGACTCTTGCGCGAAGGAGACTGGCTACCGGCAGTAGCGGTGGGCCTCACCGATCTCGGTGGCAACGGCCTGCTCGCTTCGGAATATGTGGTGATGAGTCGCCGCTTCTTTAACCTCGACGTGCATTTCGGTCTGGGTTGGGGGCGCCTGGGCGGACGAGCGGACTTCAAGAACCCTTTGGCCGCAGCGAACGAGCGCTTCGAGACGCGCCAGTTCGATTTCGAGCGCGAAGCCGGCAAGCTCAGCCCAGAGTCATGGTTTACGGGACCCACGGCGCTCTTCGGCGGCCTGGTCTGGACACCCTCGGACGGTCCTGTGAGTCTGAGCCTCGAAGTCGAAGGCAACGACTACAACAATGAGCGCTTCGCGCAGAATCCAGTAGCGCCCGAGACGGCGCCGGACGAGGTGCGCTTTCCGGCAGATCCTGAGGTGGAATCTCGGGTCAACTTCGGCGTGTCCTACGCCTTTGGAGAATGGGCGCAGGTGGCGGCGAGTTGGCAGCGCGGGAATACGCTCGGTCTCCGGTTCACTGCGGTAGGCAACTTCGACCAGATGCGCGGACCGGAGAAGGTGCTTCGACCCGCGACGCCGGCCATGCCGAGCTACCGTACGCAGGTGCGGCATGGAAGAGCACGCGCGCTGTCCCCTGCCCGGGTCGAGCGTATCCAGCGTGAGCTGGATGATCAGTGGATTTCGGTCTACGCCATTGACGCGACTCGTGATGCAGCGGGGGTGCGCCGCCTCACGGTATGGGCCAACCAGCAACTCGCGGAAAGCCTGCCGCTGCTGGCAGGGCGTGTTGCCCGAGCACTCGTGCGGCATACGGGGAGCTATTACGACGAGTTCGAGATCGTCGAAATGGTCGGTGGTATCGAAGCAACCAGCGTGGTGTTTCCGCGCGGTGCCTTCCATCGAAGTGTCATGGGGCCGGCGCCCGTTGACGTCCTGGCAAGCTATGTCCGGACCGAGGCGGCGGACCCGGCGGGCTTCCGTACCGCGACCTATCGTGATCTGCTGCGCTATCCCACCTTCGGCTACCGCGTGACACCCTCGCTCCGGTCGAATATTGGCGGTCCGGAAAATTTTGCCTTCGCGCAGCTGCTCGCCCGCTTTACAGGTACCGCCCAGCTCGGCCCCCGGCTCAGCCTGTCCGGCGGGGTTGCGGTCAATATCGCGGACAATTTCGGGAGCCGCCTGGATCGGGATTTCCCAAGCGAATTGCCGAAGGTGCGGAGCGATGTGCGTCGCTATCTGCGCACCGGCAAGGACTATTACCTGTCTCAGCTGGAGGCCAACTATTTTTTCCCGATTGCGCCAGATTGGTTTGGCCGTTTTTCGGCCGGTATCTTTGAGGACATGTTCGGTGGCGGGGCCAGCGAAGTCTTGTACCGGCCTACCAACGGGCGATGGGCGGTAGGCTTCGAAGTGGCGCATGTCTGGCAGCGCGACTTCGAGCAGCGTTTCGGATTCCAGGACTACAACACCACCACGGGGCACCTCACCTACTATCACGAGCTGCCATTCGAGAACATTCGCATGGTCGTGAGTGCGGGTCGCTACCTCGCGCGTGATGTAGGAGTTACCTTCGACTTTTCCCGTGGATTCGCCAGTGGTGCGCGCTTCGGCATCTTCGCGAGCTTTACCAATGTTTCGGCGGAAGAGTTTGGAGAAGGCGCTTTCGACAAGGGTTTTTATATGAGCATTCCCTTTGGTCTGTTCAGCGCCAAGGGGGGTACCGGGGCAGCGCAGTTCAGCTTCCGGCCCATTCAGCGTGACGGGGGACAGAAGGTCGTCTCCGGTCGTTCGCTGTACTACAGCCTAGACGCCAGCCATGCGCGTACCTTGCAGACGCGGCAAGCGGACTGGGGACGCTGATGGTGCGGACAAATCGCATGGTCGGACGCTCGCTGCTGCTTCTGGTGGCCGTGATCATCCTCGGCGCCTGCCGGCCGGCAGAGCGGATCCGGAGCGCTGTCGACGCCGGCGGCGACCCCCAGGCCCTCGTCGAGCGTATTCCATTGCCGTATACCCAGATTCGCGTGCAGATCAACGGCGGGACGCCTGGGCGGCTGTTCCTGGCCCAGACAAAGGCAGGCGTGGGGCAGTGGGTGGGGAGTGACGGATTGCGGTTATGGACGCGCGAGGGCCGCATCATTGCGACCGAGGGTTTTCGCGGTGATCTGATCAATATGCATCGGCTCGATGCGCCAGGTGGCGAGTCGCTGCACTCCGCCGATGCCGGGCCGGAAAGCCGAAGCTACTATGTCCAACTTGAAGCGCCGATGGACGATGTGATCGTGGAAGTTTGGCCCGGCCAGCTTCATCCCGCGACACCGGTGTCTTTCGGTGGGCGGGTGGAGTTGCTGGCCCGGTATACCGAGTCGGTGCATGTACCGTCCACGGGGGCGCGCTGGACCAACGAATACTGGTTCGTGCCCGAGACTGGCCATGTGGTGATCACCCGCCAACGGCTCCCGGGTGTGCCCTACGACATTCGAATCGAGCAATTGCCCTAGGCGGGCAGCCAGTCCGCGGCATCATCCAGACGCAATGCCTGGTCGAGCATGCACATCCAGCTCGCGGGCGTCAGGCCTGTCACTGCGACCGCACTTCGGGTATCCAGAACACTGAAGCGGGGGCGCTGCGCCGGGGTGGGGTAGCCTGCCGTATCGGTGGGCACGACATCCCCCCAGACCCGTTCCGGCCAGCGTTGGCGCGCAAGCAGCCGCGTCATATGGGCGAGGTCATACCACGTGGCGGCCCCGGCATCGGCCCAGTGCAAGGTCTGCCCTGCGCCTTGCCCATGGCGCACGAGGTGAAGGAGAAAGCGCGCCAGACTGTGGGTGTGGGTCGGCGAGCCGAACTGATCGGCCACGACGGATAACTGGGGCCGCTGCTGGAGCAAACGCAACATGGTGCGCACGAAGTTGCCGCCGCCGGGACCGTAGACCCAGCTCGTACGAACGACGGTTGCCTCGCTCGCAATGCGTCGGACCTCCTCTTCGCCGGCCCATTTACTTGCACCGTAGACGCTCAGGGGCGCGGCTGCGGCGTCGGGTTGATAGGGGACATTGGTGCGGCCGTCGAACACAAAGTCCGTCGACAGGTGAATGAGGCGAGCGCCGATCCGGGCGCAGGCCGTTGCAAGATGGGCAGCGCCGTCGCGGTTGACCGCGTAGGCCGCAGCCTGCTCCTGCTCGGCTTTGTCCACCGCGGTATAGGCCGCGGCGTTGATGACGCAATCCGGGCGATAGTCGCGCAGCGCGGCTTCCGCTTCCTTCGCATCCGTGATGTCGAGCGTCGTGCGGTCCAGGGCACGGCACGCGAAGTGGCCTTGCGCCTGGGCAGTGAGCGCGCGCGCGACCTGGCCGTGGGCGCCGGTGACAAGGAGACGCTGCATTAGAAGGTCTCGGCGTCGCGCAACAGACAGCCGTCGCGGTCCTTCGCGGCGAGTATCGGCTCCGCTTCCAGTGGCCAATCGATGCCAATGTCGGGGTCGTCCCAGCGAACGGAGCGTTCGCCATCGGGGTCGTACCAGTCGGTGACCTTGTAGAGCACCTCGGCGGATTCCGAGGTCACCAGGAAGCCATGGGCAAAACCGGGCGGCACCCAGAGCTGATAGCGGTTTTCCGCCGACAGCAGCACACCTGTCCATTGTCCGAAAGTGGCTGAGGCGCGCCGGATATCGACGGCGACGTCGAAGATCTCTCCGGCGAGCACGCGCACCAATTTGCCCTGGGGGTGTGCGCCAATCTGGTAGTGCAGTCCGCGCAGTACACCCTTTCGTGAGCGTGATTGGTTGTCCTGCACGAATGCGCCCGGATGACCAGCTGCGGCCTCGAACTGCCTGCGATTGAAGGCCTCCATGAAGTAGCCGCGCGCATCGCCGAAGACCGTGGGTTCCAGGATCAGTACCTCGTTCAGCGCGGTTTTTCGAGGCGTCATGGTGCCTCCGGCCCTTCGTCGGCAATGCGTTCCAGATACTCCCCATATCCACTCTTGCGCAGGGGAACGGCAAGATCACGCAATGCCTGTTCGGAGATGAATCCGCAGCGGAAGGCGACTTCCTCCGGGCTCGCGATCTTCAAGCCCTGACGCTTCTCCAGGGTATGGATGAAGTTGCCGGCTTCCATCAAGGAATCGTGTGTTCCGGTATCAAGCCAGGCGGTACCGCGGCCCATGCGCTCGACGCGCAATGCGCCCTGTTCGAGATAGAGGCGATTGAGGTCGGTGATTTCCAGCTCTCCGCGCGCCGAGGGTGTGATCTGGCGGCAGAGGTCGACGACCTGGTCATCGTAGAAGTACAAGCCCGTGATGGCGTAGCGGGAGCGCGGTTTCTCGGGTTTTTCTTCGATGGAACGGACGCGACCGCCAGCATCGAAGGAAACCACGCCGTAGCGTTGCGGATCATGAACCGGATAGGCGAATACCGTGGCGCCCTCGGTCCGCGCTGCGGCCGCGCGCAATGAAGGCACGAGGTCGTGACCGAAGAAGATGTTGTCTCCGAGGATGAGGGTGCAGGGCTCTCCGGCGATGAAGTCCGCACCCAGCAGGAAGGCCTCGGCCAGCCCGTTTGGAGCTGCTTGTACGCAGTATTCAATGGAAAGGCCCCACTGGCTGCCGTCACCGAGCAATTGCTCGAAACGCGGGGTGTCCTGCGGCGTCGAGATCAGCAGGATGTCCTGGATGCCCGCCAACATCAGAGTGGTCAGCGGGTAGTAGATCATGGGTTTGTCGTAGACCGGCAGCAGCTGCTTGGAGATGGCCAGTGTCGACGGATACAGGCGGGTTCCTTCTCCGCCGGCGAGGATGATTCCCTTCATGCTGCGCATCCGCTCAGACCGCGCCGCTGCAGAGCATCCTGCTGGCGCTGCTGAATGCTTCGGCACCAGTCGAGATGGGCGAGATACCACTCCACGGTCTGGCGCAGCCCTGACTCGAAGGAATGCAACGGGGCCCAGCCAAGCTCCTGTCGAATCTTCGTGGCATCGATCGCATAGCGTCGGTCATGCCCGGGGCGATCCGTCACAAAGCGGATCAGCTCACGATGCGGGGCGTGATCGGGTCGTCGTTCATCCATGATGCGGCAGATCGCTTCCACAACCTCAAGATTGGTGCGTTCTCCATCGCCGCCGACGTTGTAGTCGGACCCGGGCTCGCCCTCTTCGAGCACGCAGTGCAGGGCGCGTGCGTGGTCCTCCACATGCAGCCAGTCGCGTACGTTGTCACCCGCGCCGTAGACCGGTAACGGCTCTTGATCCACCGCGTTGAGGATCATCAGTGGAATGAGCTTTTCGGGGAACTGGAAAGGCCCGTAGTTGTTGGAACAGTTGCTGATGATGGTGGGCATGCCATGGGTGTGATGCCATGCGCGGACGAGATGGTCCGATGCGGCCTTGCTCGCGGCATAGGGCGAACGCGGTGCGTAGGGCGTTTCTTCGGTGAAATAGCCGGTCGGGCCAAGACTGCCGAAGACCTCATCGGTCGAGATGTGATGGAAGCGGAAGCTTTTCCGCCCGCTCGCGGGAAGCCGACGATAGTGGCGCAGTGCTGCGTCCAGCATCACCTGTGTGCCGAGGACATTCGTTTCCACGAAGGGCCGGGCGTCGTCGATGGATCGGTCCACGTGGGATTCCGCGGCAAGGTGCATGACCGCATCCGGGACATGTTCTACGAATAGCTGCTCCACGGTGTCGGCGTCACGGATGTCGCCATGGACAAACTGATACCGCTCGTTCCGGGCGATTTCCGCCAGTGCGTCCGAGGTGGCGGCGTAGGTCAGGGCATCGAGGTTGATGATTTCGTGCGCGCTGTGCGCCATCAAGTGCCGGATCAACGCGGAACCGATGAAACCGCAACCGCCAGTGACAAGAATCTTCATCGGCAACAACACTCCGGGCAAGTCGAGGTGGGCAGACAGAAAGGCTGCAGATCGCTGAAATCAAGGCCCGTGGCCGATGGCACGGTCAAGCTGATAAGCTGCGCGGTCGGCCGCGGCCGATCATTCCACGTCCCCGTGTCATAGGCAGTCTGTGTGCTCACGACCCTCTTCATAGTGCTGGCAGCAAGTGCGGTACTGAACGCTGCGATCATTCTGACCGCGCGCTGGCATGTGCGGATCACCGGTGATTCAGCGCAATTCGGGGCACATAAATCGCACTCCGGAATTGTACCGCGGATAGGTGGCCTCGCTGTGTTCGCAGCCGCGGCCTTGGGCGTGCTGATGGCGATGCCGAAGCTCTACCCCGCAGCCAATTATGTCTTCGCCGCCATGACTGCCTGCGTTTTTCTGATGTTCGGAATCGGCTTCCTTGAGGACGTCACCAAGAAGGTGCGCCCGACCATCCGCTACTCCGTGTGCATCGCGGCTGCGCTGATTTTCAGCCTGGCTAATGCACAGCTTGGCGTGAAATCGGTGGATGTGCCGCTACTGGACGCAGCCCTTGCTTTTGCGCCCGTCAGTGTCCTGTTCTTCGCTTTCGCAGTCGCCGGCATGACCCATGCCTGCAACCTCATCGATGGCCAAAATGGTCTCTGCGCCGGCTACGCCATCATGGCCTACCTCGCGCTGGGTCTCGTGGCGGGGTTGACGGGGCAGGCCGCCCTGGCGGTGATCTGCGAAGTGGTGATTGCCGCCAACCTCGGCTTTCTCGTCTTCAACTTTCCGCAGGGCCGCATCTTTCTCGGGGATGGAGGCGCCTACCTAAACGGCGCCCTGATCGCCATCCTTTCCGTGATGGTGGTCAATGGTGGCCAGGGCTATATCTCACCCTGGTTTGCCATGGCGGTGCTGATTTATCCGGTGACGGAAACGCTGCACAGCATGATTCGCCGTTATCGGGAAGGCCGGGCCTTTTACGAACCCGACGATGCGCACCTGCACCATTTACTGCGCGATTGGTTGGAGATGCGATCCCCCAGGCTGCCGCGCTACGCCGCACTCATCCCATTGGTATTGGCGGGTGGTTTCATAGTGTTTGCTGTTCGTTCCGCGCCCTCGACGTCTCAGCTGGTCATGCTTTGCATGGCTTACGTAGTGAGCCACATTGCCCTGTATAACCTTGCGCGTGCGCGATTGCGCGCTCGGGAAGCCGTTCGGTTAAGTGACTAACTGAGACGCCGGCGGCCAAGGGTGGCCGTTACGCTCATTGCATCCTTTAGAGAGCGATTTGCACCGCATTCGCGGCGAAGAAGGCCTGAAAGGTTCTCCGATAGCTTTGCATGCGTTGATTAAAGGCTGTGAAGTTGGCGCTCTCAACGAGCCGACGCGGGGCGATTTCCCCTTCCTTCAATACGGTCTTCGCCGGAATCTGTGGGATAGCGGCATGGTTGGCCATCTCGCGCGTGCGGGTGTCGTGGGTGATGAGCACCGATGGTGTGCCTGCAAGAAGACCGGCAATCACGCCGTGTAGGCGCGTGCCGATGACCGCGTCGGTACGTTGCATGGATGCAATCCATTCCGCAGGATCGAAGAATGCTCGCACGTGTTCCCGGAAAAACGCGGGGAGCGCAGAGGGTGCGGCAGCGAAGGCTTTTTTCAGGTAGGCAACGGTTTGCGCCGCAGGTGCGCGGCCTTGCTCCATGGACATCGCCATATCGAGGTCCGGTGACTCGGTTTGGATCACGAAGTCAAAACCTTTCTCAAAGGCCTGCCTCGATAGCAAGCAGCTCACCTGGTTGCGAAGGTCATCCTTCTCGAGGGCGTTGATATTGTTTTCCCTGCTGGCATTGATTGTCACCCTTTTAATCCCCCCAGTGTCCGTTGGCTTGACTTGAGGCATGCGGTTCGCATGCCACAACAGCGAGGGGCAGCCGGTGACGGTGACATTCTTCACGCCCAGGCGCTCGACCATCTCCGCGGAGTAGGTGCCACGGACCGAGATTGAGTGCGAGCGCTCGGCAACAACCTGCAGTAGGCGGCGCGTGCCTGCGCTGACATGGGGTGGCCGATCTTCGCTGGGTGCCTGTGCGCCAAGTCCCACCATCACGCAAGGCAACTGTGATCGCTCGATCAATTCTGCCAGACCGCCCCAGTCGGAGGACCCATTCAACCAATTTGCTGCTGGAATGACGAGTCCATCATGTCGTTCGCGGATGCTTTCCGGGCAGAAACCGACTTCCGGCGCATAGTCCTGATGCGTCACGATGCGGCGCAAGGCATCAATGAACAGCAAGTTCCCTGTGTTTCTTCCCGTGAAGGAAAGACGACGGTCCGGCGTGTCGTCCGCGCGCGGCCGACGTCTCGCGGGGCGGCTAATGAAGTGAGGATTTTCCATTGTGTGCCGATGGCTTCCTAATAATCATCTTTTACCCAAGGTAACGTCGCTCAGCATCGAGGTGTAGTTCTTGTTGATTGAGGGGCGACGCCTGTAATTATGGCGCATGTGATTGGGAATATCTTCCCAAGGAGCCCTCGCTCCCTTAACTGCAGTGGAGTAAGTGTTTTTTGATTGAGCAGCATCTATTGTGAATCGAATGCCTTCTATATTCGACTGCGTCGATACTCCGTCTGCTCGCTACTCAAAGTGCGTAAGCAAGTTGAAGGGTTTTGCATTATTTATTAGAACTGGAAAAAATGGATGAGGGGTCTCTGGAATAAAGGCCGCTATCGAACATGAATGGATGCTTGCGCTGAAGCAGCCGGCAAATTTCTTCTGTAAGTAAGCCGCCCAATTCAGTATCGTAGGTAGTCCTGTTAGCATGCGGGAAACCTTCCGCTTCGCTTGATTGACAGAATGGCCCAACGGCCGAAACAAAAGACGTGGGGAAGTCCTCAAATCTCACCAGCTCGACGTTAGGAGGCGTAACGCCATTGAGTTGGAAGAAGCTTTCTTGCGCGTGTCCAGCGCGATGAAACGGGGCGTACTTGACAAAGGACTTGAAATCGCCATCTGCAAGTTCAAGTAGCCGCTTGTCGTCTTTCCTTCTCTCACGGACGCGATTTTTTTGTAGATGCTTGTAAAACGAGTATTCCAAGGTGTAGGGGTGCCTTATGACAGCTACGACCTTCGTAAAATTGTTTAATGTTTTGCCTGTGATTGCGGCAATTGGTCCGAGCGCTTCCTGAAGGGTGCAATGGCGATGGACGCTGGTAATCGCCTTGACCTCATCACCGCGCTGAAGTCGCTGTGTCTCTTCATGCGCGTCATGGTGGCAGTTATATACGGGGGCACGTAAGTGACGCAGTAGATGCTGTGCACAGCTTAGTCCTCCGGTCTTGCCGATGTGAATGAAGATGAGGTCGTCACTAAAGATCATGGTCTTTGCGAAAGAGTAGGCGATCTGGTCAAGTCTGTTTTCGTTTCTTCGTAAAGAAGGGTAGGTATCAAAATCGCGCTAATTGGTTGCGGGTGACGGTTGTTGGCTCTGAGGGCGCGTGAGCAATGTGTGGCAGCTGTCTTCGAGGGGCCAGCCAATGGCAGAGCGGTCCGCCTCCTGTTGAATGAGGACGACAGGATAGGCTGCATGGCCGGCAACCCACGATCCGGCAACGGTCATGCCTGCAACCTTCAGCGCCTGCCGCGACAGGATCCCAGGGTTGTGAAGTGTCTCCAGAAGACTGGCATCTGCTCCGAAGACGAGCGCCACTGCACCTTGTTCCTTCAACGCGTGGGCACATCCGTCCAGCAGTTTGTCAGCGGTGATTTCCTGGATGCGCGCCAGGTCCAGACAGATTGCGTCTTGGGAGCAGGGCGGGAGGTCAAGAAGCGCACCCAGTGTCTCGATCTGATGCGTTTTGGCTCGCGAGAAATGCCGGCTCCAGAAATCGGGTAGGGCATCCACGAGCCCGAGAGCCGTCAGATTGATGGCGCGATGCGTCAAGGGGCTGGAAGCGAGTACCCGAAGCTGGAAGCGCGCTTGATCGGTGATGCCGCACTGGGGGCAGTCGGCAAGGGTTGAGGTTTCCGAGAAGCGACTTCCCTGCCATCCGCATTGGGGGCATCGCTGCTCCGCCCGCGCTGCGAGGCGATCGAGTTGCGGCAGATCCTGCAGGCGCGGCGGGTGGCAGATGCGGACGGTCTCGTCGATTCGCGTCCAGTAATCCGGCAGGGTCTTACTAAACAGGGCGAGCATGTGCGGCGGCACACCCAATTGCCAACCACAGCTTTCCACGAAGTAGCTGTATTCCACATCGGTGTGCGCGTGCGGCACAGCTTCGCTGAAGCCACCGATGTCGTTCAGGGTCTGGCGACGAATAGCGAAGAGACCGCCCTGAATATGGAAGAAGGCGCGGTCCGGATTTTCCTGCGCAAAGTTCTGGTTCCGGAAGCGCGAGAAGGTGGGAATGCCCTGGGCAAGGTCGCGGCCGAAAAGGTAGCTGGGGCTGTAGCCGGGGGTGCCGGCAAGGCCCACCTCGGGATGCTGCTCCATGTAATAGGTGAGTTCGGTTTCCCAACCTTCTTGGAGGGCAAAGCCCTCCTTGCCGCAGACGTAGACGATGGTGTCGCCCTGGCCCTGCTGGGCCGCAATGTTGGTGCCGGGGCCTACGAAGTGATTGGCATCGTTGAAGACAACGGTCACGTTGTCGTGCTGTAGTTGCAGATGATTCAGGTAGGCGATGACGTCGCTGTCGCTACCGTTGTCCGCAATGGTGAGGTGGAAGGGGGTGCGCGTGAAATCGAACAAGCGGCCGACGACTTCACGCAGCTCCAGAAGATTGTTCCAGCTGACGATGACGATGTCCGTAACCTGATGTTCCCACACGCGACGGAGCACATGGATCAGCTTGCCGACATCATGACGTGCGGTCGCCACCTGCCGGGCACTGCGTGCCATGCCGTCCACCTGTTCGGGAGACAGGCGAAAGAAGCGGCGAATGCCCTCGGCAAGCGCTGTTGCGTCATCAGAAGGCACAAGGATGCCGGTGATGCCGTCCTGCACCAGATCGGGAATGCTGGCGACATCGGTGGTGATGACAGGCGTGCCGGCCGCCATGGCCTCGACCACCGATGTGGGAATGCCGTCCATGTCTCCGTTAGCCGTACGGATGCTCGGGGCCGCAAAGAGGTCGTGACGACGCAGGGTGTCGACGATGGCTTGTGCGCCGCGCAACGGGCCGTCGAACTGCACATTCGTCAGCCCCTCCTGTGCGATGCGGGCGGTAAGTTCGTCTTCCTGATCTCCGTAGCCATAAATGTGGAAGCCGATCTCTTCCGCAGCGAGAAGCTTTGCTGCCGTGAGCAGATGGTGCAGCCCCTTCTTTTCCGTGAGACGGTGAATTGCGCACACACTCTTTCCTTCGCGGGGTGGGCGCGCGCTCGGCACCAGGAAGGGGAAGTCCTCGACCTCCACCGCATTGGGGTTGATGATGATCTTGCCCGCTGGCACGCCGCGTGCCAGCAGGTAGTCGCGGTGGAATCGTCCAAGTGTGAATACCGCCCGACAGAGCGGGCTGCGCACCACATCACCGACACGATTCTTCTGATCGTTCTCGTGCCGGAAGATGTCTTGGGCGTGGGCAATAAAGGTGAAGGGGATGTTGGCCTGCTCGCAGGCCGGCCATACCATGTCGGTCACGGTGGGGTAGGTGAAGTGCGCGTGGACATGCTCCCGGCCACTCGCGCGGAGCGCTTCCGCCAACGCCTCCGGGCTTTCTACGGATTGCCACTCGATCTCGAAGTCCGGGCTGAAGTCCGGATGCGGCGAATGACGGCAGAAGACGCGGATGTCGTGACCGGCGCGCACCAGCGCGCGCAATTCGCTGAGAACGAAGGTCTCTGAAGGGACAGGGAAGTGCCAGCAGAAGTAGGCGAGGCGTATGCCTTGCTTGCCTGCACCCGAGGTGCGAAAGCGCGCATCGGCATGGGCGGTGAGTGGGCGACTCGTCGCGCATGCTGGCTGTTCTGGAAGGTGGGCGCCATAGACCCGGCTGAGCGCCTCCCGACCAGCATCCGCATCGAAATGCGCCGCAATGAAGGCGCGCCCCTTTTCGCCCATGGTCGCGATACGCTGCGGCGATTGCAGTAGCGCGATTACATGTGCTGCGGCAGCGCGCCAGTCGCCGAGCGGAACGACAAAGCCGCTTTCGTCGTGCTGCACGAGGGATTTCGGCGCGCCCAGGTCGTAGACGATGGCGGGCCGGCGCGCCGCCAGCCCCTCCGCCACTGTGCGGCCGAAGGACTCGGAGAAGTGCGACAGATTCATCACGATGTCCAGCTGGGCGATGGCGGCTTCCGGCTGCTCCGCGTAGCCGGCGAAGACAAGATTGTCGGGTAGTTCGCCTGTCGACTGGCGCTCGCGCAGGGCCTGTATGTGTTCGTTGTCCGGACCGATCAGCAGAAACCGTGCCTGCGGGTGGGCTGCTTCGCAGGCCTGCGCAATGCGCGCGAAATCCTCGATGCCCTTCTTCGGCAGGTTGCTACTGATCAACCCGACATGGATGACGCCACCGTCGCACGCGGGTGGGAGGTCCAGTGCCTCAAGGTCGAAGGTGTTCGGCACGCGATACGTCCGCGCGCCATCGCCAAATTCCGTGGCGCTCGCTTCGGAATTGGCGATGATGGCCGATGCCGTGGCCTGCACCTGCGCGATGATCTCTGCGGCCGGCAAGCCGATGCGTTCCTGCAGCCATCGGTCCCTGTGTACGCTCTCGCGAACGTGGACCAAGCCGGGGATGCCAAGTCGCGCGGCCGCGATTAAAGGTTCCCGGATCATGATGGTGTTGACGTGCACGAGATCAATCCGACGCGTCAGGATGATGGTCTGAAGCTGTGCGATCACATCGCGATCGGGCTCAGTGTCCTGTGACCAGAACTGGTAAGGCAGCTCGATGACTTCACAGCATCGCGCGCGGACGGCTTCCCGATAGGCGGCCGTGGATCGTGGGAGCGTCACCACGACGTTGTAGGGCATACCCTCCAGGAGCCGGAGCAACTCAAGAAAGCTGCGTTCTCCCCCAAACAAGTGGCTTCCCGCAGAGTGCGCGCACAACAGCACCGTGGCACGGTCCTCGTGAATCGGCATCCGCCCTGCGGTGGCTTGCAGCGGCACAGGCTCCGGTCGATGCGCCGTCGAAGCCAACGAACTGCTCTTCACCACATTGCTGGGCGAAGGGGCCACTTTCCGTGGTGTGGCGGATCGACCGTTCGCCTGCCCGTGGTACAGATAATGGATCAGCGGATTCAGGCCGGCGGCACGGACATCGGCATACGTGGAGAGATACCAACTGCTGTCGAAATCCGGGCCGGGGCTGCGTCCCTCGTCACCACCGATGAGAAGAAAGTGGGTGACCGCGTCCATCGGCAAATCGCTGAGCTCGGGATACTGGGCGAGATACCAACGCGGATGGATCAATGGATGGGGGCCACGGCCTTCCTGCCGGCCGTGTCGCAGATAGTGCTGCAGCGGATCCATTCCCGAGGCGAGCACGTCGGGGTGCTGCGCCAGATACCAAGCCCGGTCGAAGAGGGGGCTGGTCAGGCGCCCCTCTTCCGCGCCATGCCTCAGGTAATGGAGCAACGGGTCATACGCCGCCTGTGCAACATCAGGGTGCTGCTCGACATACCAGCGCGGGTCGAAGAAGGCATTGGGCTGTCGACCCTCGTTGCATCCCCGCAGTATCCAGTGCCAAATCGGGTGATGCGGCCAGGAGGCAAGGTCCGGATAGCGCCAGGCGTACCAGGCCGTATCGAACAGTCCGCTGGCCAGAAGGCTGCGGCACTGCGATTCGATTTGCCGGGCAGCGCGGGGATTGAGCGGTGCCCCTAGCTGCCGCCGGGCCGCCATGGATAGACTTCGGAAGCCAGCCGCACCAGGGGCGGAAGGGGATGGACGCGTACCCCGCTCACAGCCTTCCTGCGCTGGCAGAAAGGCGGCGAGGCGACGGATCGTCCTGGCGTGCGCCTGTCGTGCCCAGTCGGTATAGCCCTCCAGCACCTCGACGCGCGCGCTGATTGCAGTGAGCCGTTCCTGGAGACGCTTCTTGTCGCGCTCCAATTGGATGTTGCGCGCGGTTACGGACTCTTCTTGCTTCTTTTGCTGGTGACTGCTTCGAGCGGTGCGGCGAAGGCGCATGCGTTGTCGGGCGAGTGCCCGCTGTGCCCAGCGACGGCTTTGTTCGAGCGCGATGTCTGCTGTATCCAGTTGCGCCGCCAGCGCATCGGTGTAGGACGCCACAGTCCTTGTGACTTCCTCCGGATCGTTACAGCGCAGCACGGCGCGATGGTCGGCGCAGGCCTGCAACTGCGCGTCCGAGAGCGCACTGCCCACAAGCGTATGGGTGTCCGCGCCGGGCATATCGGATGAGGTGCGCTGATCGACGATTTCCAGACCGCGCGGTGCCGGAGGGCTCATGTCGCGCGTGGAAAACCGGGCGCGTACCAGGGCGTAGGGCGTATCAAGCGCTTCTCGGAGACTGAGGTTGTTGAGCGAGGGCGACAGGTAGTAGTCGCAACAGACCAGGGGGATGAATGCTGGTGGATACAGACGCGTGTAGCGAAGGATCAGGTCCCAGTCCTCCAGGCGATGCAGGGCCTCATCGAAGCCGCCCAATTGCACCCAGAGATCGTTGTGGTGCGCAAAGACATTGATGTCAATGAAGTTGCCGCGCCTCAACCGCTCCCAGTCGAACGAGCGTCCGCGGATGTATGACGCGGGAGAGCCTGCTTCGTGTACTCGCAGGCAGCCGTAGGCGCTGCGTCTGTGGGGTTCTTTTGCGACGGTTCCCGCAAGGATGAGCAGGTAGTCCCGATGCCAGTGGTTGTCCGAATCCAGATAGGTGATCCAGGGGCCGTTGGCGTGCCGTAAGCCAATGTTGCGAGCGGCACTGACGCCGGCGTGGGTACAGGCAATGCAGCGGATCTTGCCGGCGTTCAGCCACTGGGCGTAGCGACGCTGAAGATAGTCGACCGTGTCATCGTCACTCCCGTCATCGCAGATGATCAGTTCCCAGTGCGGATAACTCTGCGCAATAACGGAGTCGATGGCACCGGCAATGGAGTCTCTGCGATTCCACGTCGGCATCACGATGCTGAAGCGCGTTGCCGGGCCGGAGGCGACTGCGTCTTGGGCAGCGCGCGAGTGGGCTTCATCTATCTCGAAGCGCCCATCGTCAATTGCGTGATCCGCTGTCTGGATGCGCCATGGCGCCTGCGCCGAGCGCACGGCAGCGCGGTCTTGCTCAAGGGAGGCATGAGCCGACAGGCTCAGCCGCCCGGCTTCGTCCAATAGCTGTTCAGCGGCGCGCTGCCCGGGATCGCTGGCCAGTTGCAGTAGTGCCTGGTAGGCGAGGCGCGCCACAGGCACGTCGGTGTCCCGGATTGCGGTGTCGCCTGCACGCTCATGACGAAGTTCTGGTTGCAGATACGCACGCAGCGCGGCCTCAGTCTCGACCCAATCGACGGGTTCTCTCAGACCCAGATCGCGCCACACGGTCTCGAGCGTGTTCAGCGGCTCCTCCAGCAGATCGACAAAGGGCACGATGACACGCCGATGGCCCCGGGTGTGCTGCTCCGCGTCGAGCACATATCGGAGCCAAAGTCTCTGACCATGCTGATCTGGCAGCCCATTGCGGTGCGCAAGGGAGGCGGAGACTTCGCGCGGATCCCGGAAGGGGATGACGTAGCGCGCGTCAATGCAGAGTTGCTCGAAGGCCGTTTGCCACAATGGGAGCAAGCGGCACAGGCGCGGATCCTTCAGAACGAGGGGGGCATCGGCCTTGCATAGCGGGTCGACAAGGTCGCGAATTCGTTCAATCCAAGCGTCGCGCTGGTCGTTGTCGATCGCATTCCACCGAATCGGGTCGTCATCATCCCAGCGCGTTGACAATGCCTCGAGCAGTTCGTCATTGAGCTTTTGAACGTCCGTGGATTCCCAGAAGCCTGTGGGGTTGTCGGCCTGGGGCGGAATCAGATTGCCGGGAAGTGTGGCGCCCAGAAGGTTGAGGCATCGTGTCAGTGCAGATGTGCCACTGCGATGCATGCCCGTGACCAGAATCGCGGTGCGACCATGAGGAGATTGCTGGATCTTTGTTCCTGCCATTCGCAGTGCCGGAAAGCTGTAGAGTCGGTGTTGGCGCGTCCAGGCGCATGGTAGTCGTTATGCCGGCTGCGACTGCGGCCCAGATGCCTCTTCGAGCCCCGAGAGCACGCCAGTGGGCGCCGTAACACGGCGCCAACGGGCGGACACAACGTTCGCCTAACCTCTCTCACGTCGTGTGTGTACCGAAAATGCGTGACGCACCACGCGCAAGCTACGTACCTCCTTTGTCGCTGCTTTACCGCGCTGCCGCAACGACGGGCGCGAAACACAATGAAACATGCGATGCATGTTACTCTTTCCCAACGTATTTCTTAGAACTAGTCCGCGTTTCCTGCAGGACAGCGTTTTTGTTGCTCATTGCTTGCTCCCAAGGGTTGCTGCTTTGCTGAGAGCGAGTTAGAGTCCAACCACGCGGGTCAAGCCCTCGACGGGTTATGCGTCTAGGGGAGTACGCGTAAGGGATGACCTGCGAATTGATCGATGCTCTCGGGCAATTCGTAGGATTCTCCAAAAACTGAATGGTCTTACCCTCTTAAAGGAGTTCCTCATGGGGAAGTTGCTCAATAAAGCGAGTCTCACCGGTATCGGTGTGGCTGTCGGCGCGGCCTTTGCCGTTCAGCCGGCTGTCGCACAGACCACCGTGTCTGACGATGGACAAGGCAGTGCCATCGTTATCCCGTATTACACCGTCAATGACGGCTGGCAGACCCTGGTCAACCTGACCAACACGAGCGAAAACTCGATTGTCGTCAAGTTCCGTCTGCACGAGTCCCGTAACTCGCGCGACGTGCTCGACTTCAACATCGCGTTGAGCCCGTTTGACGTCTGGACCGCCACGATCCAGCAGAGCGCCAACGGCCGCCCTGAACTGATCACCAACGACCGTTCGTGCACGATCCCGATTTCCGTGCGCAATAACGGTGCCGAGGCGAGTGAGCTGGCCTACTCTGACGAGTTTGCCGATCACACTGCCACCGACGGTGACGTGGTTCGTACCCGTGAGGGTTACATCAAGGTGCTCGTGATGGGCGAAACGGAAGGTTCCGGCCGTGCCCCTGGCTCTGTCGCGCAGAACTTCCCTGGCGACATTGCCTATGATGCCGAGCACGTCAATGGCGAACCGCGCAACTGCACCCGCGTGAACAACTCGTTCTCCGCGCGCACTGCTGATTTCGACGCAACGGCTGGCATCACCGCCGTGGTCTCGGGTCTGGATGACGCGGGCGTTGCGACCACCTGGCCGCCGACCGACGACGGCACCGACGTGCAGACCGGTTCCGGCAGCCCGCTGGCCCGTCTCGGCTCGGTCGACTCCTCGGGCGCGAACGAGAGCGCTGTCGGTTACGGCGCGATTGTCACTGGCAACCCGCTCAAGGCCAATGTCAGCCTCGTCAACCAGACCACGGGTCGTGCCGCTGGTGTGACCTCGCTGCACATCGAAGGCTACGGCGTCGGTCAGAACTACGTGACCGCGCAGGAGTTCCCGTGGTTCCTCGAGCCCACCATCGCTTCCAGCAACGCGCTGTGGACCATCGACGGCGTGAACGCGCTGATCGCCGGCATCTCCGCCACGCAGGTCAAGAACGAGTGGACGACGAACCCGAATACGGGTGCTGCCTCTGAGTGGGTGGTGAACTTCCCGACCAAGCGTTTCGAAGACGACGTCGACGAAAGCAACATCCAGGCTGCTTGCAGCGCGTGGCGTAACACCAACTCGAGCGCGGGTGTGCCGGATGGCACGGGCATCACCCAGGCCATGAATGACTTCGGCGACAACGACACCGGTGGTGTCTGTGCGCCGGAACTGTTCGGCTCGGGTACCTTCCAGGACGGCGACAATGGTGTCGCCCCGATCGTGGTCAACTACGACATCTACGATCGTGAAGAAGGTGGTGTGACGGTTGAACTCGACGGCCCGGTTGTTTCGCCAGCCCCGCCGCCTGAAGTCACCATCGACAACCTGCCGTACGAAGTCAACGTTGTGAAGATCGGCCGTGACGTGGCGGGTACCGCCTCCGTCCTCGGCTCACCGGTCGTCCGCTACGTCGGCACCAACGGTCTCGCCTCCAACGCCAACTCGGGTTGGATGATCGCGACCTTCGACGGTGACTCGGCCAACGGTCCTGGCAGCAGCTCTGATGCGGTGCCTGTGATTTCGGGCATCTACAAGCAGCGCGACTTTGGTAGTGCTGCCAACAACTTCGGTCAGTATCTGGACGCGGCCTACACCCGTCCCGCCAACTGAGACCTGAAGCGCTCAGGTGCTCTAGATCACTGGAGCACATAGCTTGATTGAGAGGCCATCGCTATGCGGTGGCCTCTTTTTTTGTGCGTAGCAATGTCTAGGGGTTCTGCAGTAGAAAAGCGGGAGGTCGTCAACCTCGGTGCCGCTCTTCAGCCCTTGCCATCGCGAATGCATTCGCATTCTGCTTGCGTACAATGCCTGCAAATTTTCACTCGCCTGGAACCGCAATGCATCATCTCAGCAAGACCATGTGCGCACTTGCGCTGTGCGCGTTTATTCTGCCGTCGCAAGCTGCCGATCCGGAGGTACAGCTTCTGGTGCGACACAAGGGCATCACGGTCGATACCAAGAATCTGGATCAGGAACTGGAGTTGCTTTCTTCGAAAGAGCGCGAGAAAGTGCTCGCTGACGCGAATGACTTGCAGGCAACAGTCACCGGGCTATATTTCCGCAAGCGCATGAGCCAGCTCGCGGAGTCACAGGGACTGCTTGCGGACGCCAAGGTAAATGCTGCGCTGCAGCAGGCGCGCGAAGCCACGCTCGCGAAGATCGTGACCGACCGATATCTCGCGGACATTGATTACCCGGACTTCGAAGAAGAAGCTCGAAGCTACTACCAGGAGAATATCGAGGAGTTCACGCCCCCAGAGCGCATTCGGGCCGCGCACATTTTTCTGCAGGCGCCGAAAGCGGCAGACAAGGAGCGCAGGCGCGGAGAGGCGGAGAAGATCTTGAAGCAGCTCCGCAAAGGGGCGAATTTCTCCGAGCTTGCCAAGGAGCATTCTGAAGACAGCTCCAAGCACATGGGTGGCGATCTCGGGTATTTCACGCGTGAGCGGATGGCGCCGGAATTCAACGCCGTTGCCTTCTCCATGCAGGAAAAAGGCGCGGTTTCCGATGTGGTTGAGACGCGTTTTGGGTTGCACATCGTGAAACTTCTGGATCGCGAGGAACCAGATCCGAAGCCCTTTGACGCGGTGGCCGGACAGATCAAGGAACGCCTGAAGTCCGAGTATCGGTACGAGAATTTTTCGGCATGGCTCAAGCAACAAGCGCCGCCAGACGTGGTTCGCGTGCCGGACGCACGATTGAAGGCGCTGCAGAGCGAATTGGCCCAGCGCTACGGCGTAGACCTTCCGGAAACGGAGGTTTCGGCCGATGAGGCGAGCGCGACCATTGACCCATCGGATGCTGCGCGGCCGTAGTGCGTACGGGTCATGTGGCGTTTCCTCGGCATCGGTGCACAGAAGGCGGGAACCACCTGGCTCTACAGCAATCTTCAGCGGCATGCGGAAATCGCCTTCCCGGGTGGGAAGGAAATGCACTTCTGGAACCGGCCGCATGACGCGGTGGATATTGATCGCTACCTGCGTACCTTTGCCGGGGATAGCGATCTGTGTGAAGGGGAGATCACACCGGCCTACGGCATCCTCCCGTCGCACAACGTGGCCGAGATTTACCGGCACGCACCGACGCTGCGCATTCTTTATGTGGTGAGAAATCCCGTCGAACGGGCGTGGTCCTCTGCACTCATGGCGCTGGGGCGGGCTGAAATGGAAAGAGGAGAGGCCAGCGAGGCTTGGTTCATGGATCACTTCAGGTCCGCGGGTTCACTCGCCCGCGGCGACTATGCGCGTTGCCTTCAGTGCTGGTTGGAGCACTTTCCCTGGGAGCAGATTCATGTGCTCTTCTACGATGACATCGTCCGCGCTCCTGATCAGGTGCTTCTGAGCGCGTGCGCCCATTTGGAGGTTTCAACTCCGGACTCCGCAGTCCTGCAGCATGCGGCGCAAAAGGTGTTCCCGGGTTCAGGCCATCCGTTGCCGACGCGCCTGGGCTGCTTTCTACAGGCGCTCTACGAACCGCGCATTCAGGCGCTGGAAACGCTGCTTGGCAGAGATCTGTCCGAATGGCGCAATCCCGAATGGCAACAAGCGTGCTAGGCGCTTCATTCCCTGCCAGGCGCTGGGACTTTCAGAACACCGTGTCGAGGTCAGCGTAGGCGTGTTGAGGCGTCTGCTACGCAACGCTCTGCTGGCGCGCGGCGGCCGATCCACCGTGACCGAAACGCAGGCCTTGGTCCGCGAGATCGCGGCGTCGGGCTTGTTTGACGCGGACGATTACCGGAACCGTTGCGGCCTCCATCGTGCCTCCGATGAGGAGGCACTGCTTCACTACATCCAACAGGGTCTGGCGCAGAATCATCGACCGAGTGCCCAATTCGACCCGGTCTGGTATCGCGAACGCTACCCGGACACGGTGGCCGCTGGCGTGCTGCCATTGCTGCATTACATCCGCCATGGTCGGAGTGAAGGCCGCCAGCCAACGAGGCCCTCGGTACCGACGCCGCGCCAGACCGCGCGCACGGAAGCGCCGGCGCCGCAGGCGGTAACGGGCGCGCACAACGCCTCGGATTTTTCGGATCTTGAGGGACAGTGCCTGTTCGTTCCCCGGCGCGAAGCGCCTTTTTCGGAGGCAAGCATTCGAGGCATCGGCCATATGGTGGCGCGCAAGCGTCACGATCTCCGTGCCAGCCGGGAGTATGACCTCGTGACCGACATCACGGTCCTCATTCCCTGGAATCAGGAAGCGCCTGAAGACGTCGCGCGCTCCGTAGCCAGCGTGGCGCGCCAGACCAAGGCGCGCTGCGAGGTGATCGTGCTCGCACCGCATGCGTTCTCGGAGGCTGTCATTGCGCAGCTGCAGACGGCTGCGACGGGCCTTGAATTGCGGTGTGTCGAAGCACCGGACGATGTGTCAGGCATACTGGCGCACGCCCATGAGGCCGTTGCCACTCGGTTGGTGGCATGGCTGGCCCCCGGCGCGCGGCTGGTGGATGACTATGTGCGCATCATGCGGACATCGGCATCCACGATGCCCTCACCCTTCGTGCTGCACTGTGCGACATTTTCGATGAGAGCGGAGGCGCCAGCCGACAGTGAAGACCATGCCAATCTGGCCTCCATCACCCTGGATGCGTTGCAGGCGTCCGTGCTCGAGCATCGTGGGTCGGCCTCATGCAGCGGATTGCTGCACGAGGCGAAGCAACTGGCACAGCTTCCCACATGGCCCACGGCGTTACCGCTTGGCCGCTTGCCATGGTTGTTGAAGCTGTGGCTTGCACAGCAGGCGCACGGCAGAACGATTCCCTGTCTCCTGGTGGATGAGGGCACGTCCGTTGATGCGGTGGCCTTTGCGGCGGAGACGGCACTGGACACAGCGCTGATCCGTGCCACCAAGGGAGAGGCGATTGCAGACCGACTGAAAGCCACGCCGCTCCCCGCGTTGCAGCGCATGGTGGCACCGCGCGTACAAAGCATCGTGACACCAGCGCCCTATCGAGCCACAGTGATTATTCCCAGTTACGAATGCGCGCAGGAGCTCGGCGCCTGCGTCGAGGCCGTCAGAAGATTCTCACCGTCTGATACCGACATCGTGATCGTGGACAATGCCTCGGGCACGGAAACGCAGAGCCTGCTGACGCAACTGGCGGCGAGTGACCGGCTCACGGTGATCCGCAACAGTAGGAATCTCGGCTTCACGCACGCGGTCAACCAGGGAATGGCTTGTGCGGCGCCGGATACCGACCTGGTGCTGCTGAACAACGATGCCATTGTTACCCCCGGTTGGCTGGATGCAATGCAGGCGGTTCGTGTCACGGTGCCGGAGGCCGGGTTGGTTGTGCCGCAGCAGGTGCTGTTGCCTGACAGTCCGACCATGGAGACCCATCATCCGCGGTGCAATCCAGGACGTGAGCTGGACGTCAATCTGTCACACCATCACGGCAATGTCCTGCGCCCACTGGGAGAAGGGGTACCTGGGTTGGTGGAGCTGCGCTTTGCCCCATTCTTCTGTGTGCTGATCCCTCGCAATGTGTACACAGCTCTCGGCCCCCTCGATCACTTGAACGGACCGCACTACCGTTCCGATAACCTCTATTGCGATGCCGTGAGGCGCATTCTGCGGCGCCCCGTGCTGCACACTAGTCACGCCAAGGTGTACCACCTGCTCCAAAGGGCGACGGCGCAACTGAAGGCCACGGACGCCGTGTTGTACGAAACGATGTTTCAGAAGAACGATTGGGCCGGCATTGCTGGACACGGGCAGGAGTCCTCGGCGCATGGCAGCTGAAGGCGCGCGACCATTGTTGGTGCTCGGGCCCGGCCGTGGGGGCACGAGCCTGCTCGCCGCGCTGATGGACAGCCATCCTGACATGCAGGTCTTGTTCGAGAAACACGCCGAAGAACTGCTTATGCATGCCGTTATCGGCAATACGTTGGAAGCCCGCATGCAAAACGGGGCCCCGGCCTTGCATCAAGCCTGCGAGCGCTATCGAGCGGGCTGCCCGCTGCGCTGGTGGGGCAACAAGATCACGACCGAGCAGCTCTCAGGCCTGCAAGTACCGGCGCAGCGCTTCTCCATCGACGCCGATGCATTGTTCACGTACTTCTTCGACACGGTCTTTGCTGACTACGCACTGGTCTTCATCCAGCGCGATGGGCGGACCTGTGTGCGATCCAAGATGGCGCGTACCGGCCAGGACCTGGAAGCCGCTTGTCGCCGCTGGGAATTCAGTGTGGCCGTTCAGACCTTTCTGCACAGGCATCCGCGCGCCCATTGCATGCATTACGAGGACCTGGTCGCGGCACCCACGACGGTTCTCGAACCGCTGTGCGATTTTCTCGGCCTTCCCTTCGAAGGCGCCATGCTGGATGGCACCGGACACACGGGATTGAATGCGGATTACCGCCATGGCGTCTTCGCGCGGAGCCGCCTGTCCCTGGAGGGCGTGCCCGAGGGCGCCGAGCATCGTCTTGCGAAGGCCCTCGTCGCCGCGGGCTACCGTGTGGACCCGTCGTGAAAGGGTTTCCGGAGCCCGCTATCAACCACGACCACTGGGCAGAGACGAGCTGATGAAGGCGAAGCATCGTCGGGTGCGTGCACTGGAGCTTCTGCATGTCCGCTTTCCGCGCACTTACCGCGGGCTCCGCGTGGCGTGGCGTTTTCTGCGTCGGCACTTCAGGGATTATCCGCGTTACCGCCGCAAGCTCATGCGGTGCGTCGCGGAGGGGGAACAGGCACGGGAAGCGGCGATTCGTGTGACGGTGGTCGGTCTGATCGACGAAGACACCAGCGCGGCTGCTTGCCGCCGCTTCCGTCGTCGTCTCGATCAACAGTCCGGGGTGCATTGTCAGGTGAGCTGGCTCGGCTCAGGCGCCAGCACGCGCTTCCGCGACACGCTTCCTGAAGGCGAAGCGGTCGACGGTCTGGCGGATACAGGGGGGCAGGCACTCCGCGATGCGCTGCGCGCTGCTGAGGCGGGGGGGGTGGTGATCTTCGCACGCATCCAGACCCGATTCCTTCCCGGCGCATTGATCACCATAGTGCGAGCGATGCAGGCAGCCGGTGGCGCTAGCCTGCTTTTCGGGGACCACGAGTTTCTTCAGCGGGGTCGACTGGAGCTCGCGGCAAAAGGCGCCTTTGATCGTTACTGGATCGAGGGCTATGCAGCGTCGGAGCCCTACCTGGCCTTCGATGCGCGCTGGGTGGCGGAGCGGATGGCCGTAACGCCACCCTCGGACATGCGCGCCACAGCTCTGCTGACCGCGCTTCTGGCCCATGTGCCCGAATCAGCGGCGGTCCATCTTCCGCTGCCGGTGGCGCGCGTCGAAGGACAACTGCGAGCATATCGCCCCGCCTTGAGCGATGCGGGGCCTGCGCATGTGCGAGACACCGTGCGCGATCCTCTCGTGTTCCAAGGGGAAACGGCTTCGGGCATTGCGGCGATCATCCCGACGCGCGATGGCTTTCCCTATCTGCGAGCCGCCGTGGACACGGCTTCGGCTGCCTTGCGTGCCTGCGGCACGGAAGGGCGGATTGTCATCATCGACAATGGAAGTATTACGCCGGACACCTGCGACTATCTGTCATCCGTCGATGGTTCGGAAGATCGTGACGTCCGGATCGAGGTGTGGCGGTACGATCATCCCTTCAACTATGCGCGAATGCACAACTGGGCTGTGGCACAGCTTGCCGAGCCGCTGCTGCTTCTGTTGAACGACGACATCGAGGCGAAAGCAGCCGCCGGCTCTGACAGCTGGCTGCACGCCATGCTCCACCACATGCGCGATCCGCGTGTGGCTGCGGTGGGTGCCCAACTGCGTTACCCATCCGGCGCCATTCAGCATGCCGGTGTGGTGCTCGGGCTCGGCATCGACCATATTGCCGGTCATGTCGGGGTTGGTCTGGAGCCGAACAATGATCGGCTAGCCGCCTTCGGCATGGGGCGGCCGAGATCAGTGAGCGCCGTGACGGCCGCCTGCATGCTCACCCGAAGGGAGGCCTTCGAAGGCGTGGGTGGATTCGAGGCGGAAGGGTTGCCGGTAGCCTTCAACGATGTGGACTATTGCCTGCGGCTGCGCGCGAAGGGTTGGGACGTGGTCATGGAACCGGGCGCGGTTCTGACCCATCACGAGTCACTGTCGCGCGGACAGGATCACGATCCCGTGAAGCGCGCGCGATTTGAAGGGGAGTGTGCCTTCATGAAGCGGCGCTGGGGTCAGGCGCTCGTCGAGGATCCTTTCTATAGCCCGCACTATTCCATCGACACCGCGGATCTGTCGCTGCGCGCCGAAGTCGACGCGCGCGCACTCCAGCCAAGGTGGAGCCGCCGGATCCTGCCGCAGGATGGCACACCAGACGGAGAGAAGGGGAGTGATCCACGCTAGCGCTGCGCGCGGTGTCGATAGGCCGGCGACGTCCACAACCGCAACAGGCTGCGGCTGTGCCAACGAAAATGGCGCAATTCGCGCAGCGTGCGTCGACCCGCCGGATGCACGATGCGAACCCTCGGTAGAAGAGCGATGCCATAGCCCAATTCCCGGATGCGAAGACACAGATCGACGTCTTCGCAGTACAAGCGATAACGGGGGTCAAAACCACCCACGGCATTGAAAGTCGAGGCGCGGCAGGCCATGAACAGGCCAGCCAGCCAGTCCACCTCCACGGTGCTGTCCGTGGTCGGTTCGGCGTAGTCGAGGCTGCCGCGGGCCGTGAGGTAACGCGCGACCAGAGCCCGCGGCGTCACGAGCCGTCGTGCGTTGTCATCCATCTGGCCACTGAGGGTGTAGGCACGTGGAGCAACCAGTCCCCAAAGCGGACTGTCGAGCGCGGATTCCGTTTCCTCCAGTACATTCGGACCGAGCTGCAGCTCGGGGTCGAGTGCGAGCAGGAAGCGCGAGCAAGACCCGATCAGCGCACGATTGTGGTTCTCGCCGAAACTGCGTTGATGACTGTTGTGGACCACCGTGAGACGGCGACGGACTGCCCCGGGCGCGCGCCGCAGATGGGCGGCATTTTCCGGGGTGTTAATGGTCAGCACAACGCGATAGCTCCGGGAGCCCATCTGCTCCGCCAGGCTCTTAAGCGTAGGCAGGATTTTTGTGCCATGCCGATGGCTGATGATGGAGACGGTCCAATCGTCGCGATGGTCCGACATCGTACGCCGAGGTCAGTACACGCTTCGACGCGCCTTGGCGCGTGCGTCGAACAGGCGTTGCGCGCGGTCATAAAGCGCCAGGTCCTGCGCATTGTGCGTCTCGATCAGCGTGCGCAGCTCGGGCGGGCAGGGGTGGTCGACGCTCAGATCGGCGCGCGCCACGTTCTCTTCGATGTTGTCGACTGTCACACCAAAACGGTCGGCAAACAGCGCCAGCGACTCGGCATAGCGCTCGCTGATGCCGATGAAGGCAAAGTCATCCAGGTCCAGACCGCGGGTAAAACGGGTCTGCAAGTTCGCGTAGCGTGGGTCGGAGACGAAATCCTCGATCGCCATCTGCATGCCCTGATGGCGCTGGCGATGCGCGTGTTCCGATAGCAGCCGCTGGACCGGGTCGCGGAAGAACACGCACCAATGCGAAGAGAAGCTACCGAGCAAGGGCGCATATTGCTGGTAACTGAAATGACCGGTGAACACCGCCGCGTCGGCCTTTGCCATGGCTGCGGGCAGGTCTTCCGGACGCCCCGCATGGATGGTGTCTCTGACCAGCTGGCTGGTTACCGGTTCTTCCGCGGGGTAGGCACAGATGACGCGCTCGCTGCCCAATCGCGCCTGCAAGGCGCGACGAAAGGCCGTGCCGCAGGTCTTCGGAACGTGGATCAGTATGATGGGGTCGAGCATACCGGACAGTGTGAGGGCGACTTGCTGAGGGCCGGCGAGTGTATGCGAGCTGGCGTCCCGCAGCGAGCGTGTGCTGCGTGACCAATACGCATCAACGTATCATGCGCACGCGGCATGTGCGGCACATGGCCAGGGTTGCCGGCCGGCCTCGCATTGTGTCGCTGCATTCCCCGCGCCCCTCGCCCCCTTGACCTGGAGCACACGACCGTGACGAACGAAAAGGACGCGCCCGTCGCGCCGACGTCTTCGCTGTCCGTGCCGCCTCCCGCCGCGAGGCGCCGTTCGAGTTGGAAGGTCTTTGTGGATTCCACCTGGGCCTTCCTTCTCCGCGAGATGAAGAACCAATTCGGACGGTCGCGCCTCGGTTACGTCTTCGCCATTGCCGAGCCTGCGGCCGTGGTGGCCATCCTGACCGCGCTGCACACCTTCGTGCGCGGCAATCATGCGGCAATCTACGGGGAAAACCCGGTGATCTTCTTCGTTTTCGGAGCCGTCCCGTACTTCATCTTTATGAACAACGTGAACAGTGCGCAGAATGTCTGCACGTCGCACAAGGGCCTGTTCAACTACCGACAGGTCAAGCCGGTCGACATCATGATCGCGCGCTGCATCATCGACGCCCTCATGATGGCGGCCGTGGGTTTTGCCTTTCTGGCGGGCTGGTGGTGGCTCGGCAATGATGTGTCACTGGACAGCTGGCTCGGTCTGGTGGGCGCTCTCACCGCCTTGTTCGCGCTGGGCTTCAGTCTGGGCCTGTGCTTTGAGGTCTATGGAACGATCTACCCGGATCTGCGTCGTATCTTCCAGATCTTCATGCGGCCGATGTTCTTCATTTCGGGCCTGTTCTTCACCATTGATATGGTTCCGGTCGCCTACCGACCGCTGCTGGTGTGGAACCCCGTGCTTCATGGGGTGGACTTCGCTCGGGATGCGGTGCTGACCGGCTATGATTCGCCCGGCAGCGTTGTCTACATGCTGGCCATCACAGCCATCATTCTCTTCGTCGGCCTCGCTGGCTATCGTCGCCATCTCTGGCAGCTGATCTAGAGCGACCGCAGTGATCCGCGTCGAAAACCTCACCAAATCCTACCCCTTGCCGGGCGGCGGCCGACATCTTGTTCTGCGTAACCTGTCGCTGGATATTCCCTCGCGCAAGCATGTGGGCATCGTCGGGCGCAACGGGGTCGGCAAGAGCACGCTGCTACGGCTCATCGGTGGCATCGAGCTACCCGATCGCGGCCGCGTGGTCACCGACGGCAGTGTGTCTCCGCCGCTCGGTCTGAGCAGTGGCTTTGCACCAAAGATTTCCGGCAGGGACAATGCGCGCTTCATTTCCCGCATCACGGGCGACGACAAAGCCACCACGCGGGAGCGCGTGCGCTTCGTCGAGCATTTCAGCGAACTTGGTCCCTTCTTCGACCGGCCGGTGACGACCTACTCGTCGGGCATGCGCGCGCGCCTCTCGTTCTCGATCAGCATGGCTTTTGATCACGACTACTACCTCATTGACGAGCTGACTGCCGTTGGCGACAGGAATTTTCGGCAGAAGGCACACGATACCTTCATGGAAAAGCGAGGCCGCGCCAGCGCCATTATGGTCAGCCACAACCTGAATCAGCTTCTGCAGGACTGCGAAATCGGCATCTATCTCCGCGATGGGGGCGCCCTGTACTTCGATGACATCAAGGACGCGGTCGAAGCCTACAAGCGGGATACCTCGGCATGAGTGCGCAACAGGGACTGCGCCAATATGCCTCCGTTTTGCTCTACGGCCTGCTTGTACTGCTGCCGACATTGGTCGTGCTGGGCTACAGCGTGCTCTTCGCGACGGAGGGTTTTTCGAGCCAGGCCCAGGTAATGGTGGAAAGGGAGACCAGCATTGCCACCCCGGACCTGCCCATCGGCAACCTCATCGGCAACGCGCCGAACAAGGTGGATGCGCTGGTGGTCAAGCGCTTCATGCACTCCCCGAGCATGTTGGATCATCTCAATGAACGGCTCGACGTGCTCGGCCATTTCTCCAGCGACCGCATTGACTGGTGGCATCGCCTGTCGGGGGACGCGACCGCGGAGGATCAACTCGACCACTATCGGGACCATCTTGAGGTCGAACTGGACGAGGAGTCCTTCGTGCTCGATGTGACATTCACCGCCTACGATCCGGACTACGCCAAGGCGATTGCGGATGAGCTCGTCGATCGTGCCGAGCGCTTTGTGAATGAAGTGAACCAGGATCTGGCGCGCCAGAAGATGGCCTTTGCGGAAGGCGAGGTCGATCGTGCCCATGCACGGCTGACATCGGCGTCGCGCGAGATCGTGCGGGTGCAGCGCGAGCACGAGATGCTGAGCCCGGAGACCGAGTCGCGGGCGGCCAGCATGGTCATCGGCGGATTGCTGCAGCGCCTGGCGCAGGAGCGCGCCGTACTCAAGTCGCTGGAAGGCTACATGAGCCAGCGCGCGCCGGAGGTGCAGGCCGCGCGTCGGCGCGTGGCGGCTTTGGAACGCCAGGTTGCCGAGGAGCGGCAGAAGCTGGTCGGCGCGGGTGCAGAAGAAGGGCTGAATGATCTCCTGCTCGCCTATCAGGACGCCGAGGTCAACCTGATGGTCGCGACCGAGGTCTACAAGACGGCCATGGCGACACTCGAATCGACCCGCCTGGAGGCGAGCCGCAAGGTCAAGTATCTGGTATCGATTGCGCCCCCCTCGTTGCCGGATGACGCCTCCCATCCGCGGACGCTGTACTGGACACTTACGGTCTTCGTCTTTGCCAACCTTGCCTTTTTCGTGCTCAGTTTGATCATCGCGACTGTCCGCGACCACCGAGAATGAGACCCATGAAGCATCTTCTTGCCACTGGCGCGCTCCTGCTTCTGCTGCCTGTCATCAGTCTGGCGCAGGAGCTTCCGGGCATCACGACGACGAGCAGCGACGAAGCAGCGATGCAGCGCTATCAGCAGCCGACGGGCCCGATGCCGATGGATCGCCTGCAAAGTGGTGGGCCGTTCCAGCGCGACCCCCAGCCCCAGCCGCCGCAGGAGGAGCAGGAGACACCGGAAGACGAGGCCCTGCGCTCCGTGGAAGTGGGGCCGGAAACCCCCTTCGGTGCCTATCTCTTTCAGGGACGGTTCGCGCAGAGCGGTTTCCAGGGCTTCAATCCCGACTATACGGTGGGCGTGGGGGACCGCATCAACGTTCTGCTTTGGGGTGCCGTGGAGGCGACGCAACAGCTGGTCGTGGATTCGCGCGGCAATATCTTCCTGCCCACCATTGGCCCGGTCAACGTAATGAACGTGCGCAATGGCGATATCAACGAACTGGTGCAGCGGCGCGTACGCGCAACCTACGAAGAGGACGTGGGCGTCTATGCGGCCCTGGCGACCGCGGATCCGATTCGCGTCTTCGTCGGGGGCGGCGTCGAAGCACCCGGGCTCTATCCGGCCAGTGCCTCCGTCTCCATCCTGCATCTGATTGACCGTGCCGGCGGCATCGATGCGGAGTCGGGGAGCTATCTCGATATTCGCGTGCGACGCGGCGGCGAAATCATCCAACGCGTCAATCTCTATCGATTCCTGCTGGAGGGTGAGCTGCCGGCGCTGCAGCTTCGAGACGGCGATACCGTCTTCGTTGGCCCGCGCAGGGCGTCCGCGTCCGTCGGTGGTCTGGTCCAGCGTCCGGCGCGTTACGAATTCGAGGAGGCCATCGCGTTGAACGAATTGCTGCGCTATGCCTCTGCGCACAGCCGCGCCACCCACGTCGAAATCGTGCGCAACCAGACCCCGCGCAAGGAAGCGGAGGTGCTGCCGCTGAATGCCGATCTTTCGCGCGTACATGTCGTGGCAGGTGACGAGCTGGTGGTCTTCGAGGATCGCCGGATCGGTGCGATCACGGCTTCCGTGCGCGGAGAATTCGAGGGCGTCAGCCGCTTTGTCCTGCCGCAGCACGCAACCCTGGCGGATCTGCTGTCGCGGGTCGAGCTGACTGAGCGTTCCAATCTCGGTGGCATCAGTCTGTTTCGCGAGAGTGTCGCGGAACGACAACGCGAAGTGCTGGACCGCATGCTCCGCAAGCTCGAAGAGGCGGTGCTCAGCGCGCGCTCCGGTACGCGCGAAGAGGCGCAACTTCGGGTCCAGGAAGCAGAGCTGATCAAGGAGTTCATCGATCGCGCATCCAAGACGGAGCCCCGCGGGCAGGTGATCCTTCATGAAGGCTTCGATCCCAGCAAGATTGCGCTGGAACACGGGGATGTCATCGAGATTCCGCGGGTGAAGCAGACCGTGGCCGTCCAGGGCGAAGTTTTCGTGCCCACCTCCCTCGTGCACCAGCCAGGCAAATCGGTGGATTTCTATCTCGAGCAGGCCGGCGGATTGACGCAGCCGGGTGACGCCGACAAGGTCTTCGTCCGGCGCGCAAACGGGGCCATGGAGCTTGCGCGCGGCGGGCTTTTCTCGCGGACCCGCGTCGAGCCCGGCGACGAGATCATGGTCCTCCCCAGCGTGCAGCTGAAGTCTTTCCAGTTCACCAAGGATTTGACGCAGGTCATCTCCCAGGTGGCCTTGACGGCGGGCGTCGTGCTCGGCATCTGAAGGTGACGCCATTGGTGCCGCGCTTCGGCCTAGGGGCGCGGTCCGCGGCGGCCGCGCAAACCGTCCCAGCTTCCCGTCAGCGTCGCGGCGATTTTCTCGCGACGGTGTGACTCGAAGGCCACCACCTTGGTGATCAGCTTGGCGGCGCCCAGCGTTTCATAGACCGCCCAGGACGGGAAGCGCAATGCATGACGGCGCAGCAAGGTCATGCGGTTGCGGCTGATGTAGTAGTGCCGCAGCGCACTGTGATGAGTTGGGTAGGCGGCAAGACGGCCGAAGAGTCGCCGCTTTTGCACTTCGCCGAGGCTGTGCTGGATGCGCGCGCGCGGCTCCGCCAGGACGCGCAGCCCCTGGCGACGCGCGCGCAGACAGTAATCCGTGTCCACCAGATCAATGAACAGTCCGTCGTCGAAACCGCCCAGGGCCTGCCAATGGGCGATGTCCAGCAGCATGCCGGAACTGATCGCGAGATCCACGGACTGTGGACTTTCGGCACCGGCAGCGTAGACAAAGCGGAAAAAAAGGCGACGGCCCTTCCCGCGCGTTGCTGGCCAGCGGCACTGAATGTCGGGGTGTCCATAGAGGATATGCGGCACCACCGCAGCGATGCTGTCCTGATCGTCCGCTCTCAGTGTGCGCTGCAGCTGCCGGACGCATCCGGCCAGGGGGACGCTGTCATGATCGAGCAGAAAAGCCGACGCGGCGCCCTGCTGCGCGGCCAGCCGTATCCCTTGGTTGAGGGCGGTGGCGATGCCCAGGTTCTCGGCATTGTGCACCTGGTAGAGCGTAGCGCCCTCGGGAAAGCGGCTCGGATCGGGCGACCAGCGAGAGGACGAACCGTTGTCGACCACCACCGTGAGATCGGCTTGCGCCGCGGCCGAGGCAACGCGGTCGTCGAAGCCCGGCGGCGGGTTGTATCGCACGATGACGGCGGCGAGCGTGTCGCGCATGGCATGAGGGCAGCAAGAAGGGGCTGAATTATGACGTGCCGTCATCGCCTGCGTGCCGCGCCCGGCCTTGGCTCTTCGACCAAAGTCGTGCTGTCCTGCCTGCCGCCGGTTGCTAGATTGCCTCCACACGCGAGCTTTTCGCGGGTCATAAGAGGAGACAATCATGTCGCAAGAACGCAAGGACGCCGCGGTCGCCTACTGGAAGGCGAATCTACGGCTGCTCGTATCACTGCTCGTCGTCTGGTTTGTCGTGTCCTTCGGGTTCGGCATTCTGCTGGTCGAGCCGCTGAACGCGATCCCGCTCGGGGGATACAAGCTGGGCTTCTGGTTCGCTCAGCAAGGTTCCATCTTCACCTTCATCGTGCTGATCTTCGTCTACACCGCACGCATGAATCAGCTTGATCGCAAGTTCGACGTGCACGAGGAGTAAGCGACGATGGATACCCAAACCTGGATTTATCTCTTCGTGGGCGGCACCTTTGCGCTCTATATCGGCATTGCGATATGGGCGCGTGCGGGTTCCACCGGCGAGTACTACGTCGCGAGTCAGGGTGTGCACCCGGTGCTGAACGGCATGGCCACTGCAGCCGACTGGATGAGCGCCGCCTCCTTCATCTCCATGGCGGGCCTGATCGCCTTCCTTGGCTACAGCGGCTCCGTCTACCTGATGGGCTGGACCGGTGGCTACGTGTTGATGGCCCTCCTGCTGGCGCCGTATCTGCGCAAGTTCGGCAAGTTCACCGTGCCGGAGTTCATCGGGGACCGCTTCTATTCGCAGACCGCACGTCTGGTGGCGGTCATCTGTCTGCTCATCATGTCGCTGACCTATGTGATCGGGCAGATGCGCGGTGCGGGCATTGCCTTCTCGCGCTTCCTGGAAGTCGATATCTCGACGGGCCTGTTCATCGGCATGGCGGTGGTCTTCACCTATGCCGTGGTGGGTGGCATGAAGGGCATCACCTATACCCAGATTGCGCAGTACTGCGTGATGATCTTTGCCTATACCGTGCCGGCGATTTTCATCTCGTTGCAGGTGACCGGTGTGGCCCTGCCGCAGATTGGCCTGGGCGCCACGGTGGCGGACGGTACCTGGTTGCTTGAAAAGGTGGATGGACTGGTCACGGATCTCGGCTTCTCGGCCTACACCGAACCAGGGGGCATGAGCATGCTCAACATGTTCCTGCTGACCATGGCGTTGATGATCGGTACCGCCGGCCTCCCGCACGTCATCATCCGCTTCTTCACCGTTCCCAAGGTACGTGACGCGCGCAAGTCCGCAGGCTGGGCGCTGGTGTTCATCGCCATTCTTTACACGACGGCTCCGGCTGTGGGTGCGATGGCCATGTACAACCTGCTCAATACCGTGCAGCCGGGCGAAGTCGGTACCGAGCAGGGCAACCTGCTGGCCGAAGAGCGGCCGGAATGGATGCGTACCTGGGAAGAGACAGGGCTACTGGTCTATGAGGACAAGAACAACGATGGCCGCATCCAGTACTACAACGACAAGAACCCGGAATTCCAGCCAGTCGCGGAAAGCTACGGTTGGGAGGGCAATGAGTTGAAGGTCGACCGTGACATCATGGTGCTCGCCAATCCGGAGATTGCGAAACTGCCTGGCTGGGTCATCGCACTTGTAGCGGCAGGTGGCCTTGCAGCCGCATTGTCAACGGCGGCGGGTTTGTTGCTGGCCATCTCCTCGGCCGTGTCGCACGACCTGCTGAAGAGCATGATTGCCAAGGACATCAGCGACAAGAATGAACTCCTTGCCGGGCGCATCAGTATGGCGGTTGCGATCCTGTTGGCTGGATATCTGGGACTCAATCCACCAGGCTTTGCGGCAGAGGTCGTGGCACTGGCCTTCGGTATTGCCGCCTCCTCGCTGTTCCCGGTGCTCATGCTCGGCATCTTCAGCCAGCGCATGAACAAGGAAGGCGCCATTGCCGGTATGTTGGCCGGTCTGGTCACAACTCTGGTCTACATCTTCCTGTACAAGGGCTGGTTCTTCTTCAGCGGAACCGCGATGCTGCCGGACAACGCCGACGGGTGGATCTTCGGGATCCAGCCGCAGAGCTTCGGCGCAGTGGGAGCCGTCATCAACTTCGCGGTGGCCTTCACCGTGTCACGCATGACCGCACCGCCGCCTGCGCACATTCAGGAGCTGGTCGAGAATGTCCGCATCCCGCGTGGCGCTGTGGGGGCAGTGGCCCACTAGAGCGATCTGCAAGCTTGAGGTTGTATGGGGCCCGCCATCTGGTGGGCCCTTTTTTGTGGGGGCGCGCCGAGGACATCGCGGGGCCAGGCACTGTGAATCACGGCCTCGGCGATCGCTGGCCAGCAGTGATCGGAGACACTCGGAGCAGTGATGGAGGCGGTGCGCCTCGAGTGGGTCAGGGCGTCAGCTGGTAGCTGATCGAAAGATGGCGCTGGGTTTCTCGTGCCTCGATCAGTGCGGCGCGCATCACGGCACGATCAAAGTGGGTGAGCTGGTGGGTATCGATGGTGTTGTCCATCGGAATGCCCTTCTTGGCACAGGCCATCTGGCGCTGCAGCCGGTAGGTCTGTAGTGCAGCCAGCGCGCGTGTCCAGGACTCCGCCTGGCGCTTCTCCGAAGGGGTTCGCGCCCAGTGCAGCAGACGGTCGCTGCTGTTGGTGGCACGCAGACCGCGCGAAAGCGCGAGAATGCGGGCGGCGTCGGAAAAGGGCGACACCCCGCGCAACTTGATGTCGATGGTGCGCCGTTTGGGGAACGGACGGCTCAACGGTGACAGTACGCCGAACAGGCCCAGTGGCGGTCGCGTGCGCATGGCGTTTTCGCTCATCTGACGCAGGAACAGCGGCCGGTCTGCGATGTATGCCGACAGCCACTCGCGCAGTGATTCGACCAGCGACAGGTCTCCATAGAGACCGCGGAAGTCGAAGAAGATCGCGCCGTGCAGCAGGGCTTCCGGATCACCCGTGTCGACCCACTGCGCGAAGCGGCTTTGCCAGGCCTTATCGGACAGACACCAACGCGGATTGCCCGCCATGATGTCGCCCGGACAGAGGCGAAAGCCGGCGCGCGCCAATGCCTGATTGACTGCGCGCGCGAAGGGCAACAGGCGCGCATGCGCTTCCTCGGCATGTGCGTCATGGAAGATGATGGCGTTGTCCTGGTCGGTATGGATGGTCTGCTCCAGTCGTCCCTCGCTGCCGAGCGCCATCCAGCACCAGCGCAGGTGCTGCACCTTGTGCTCTACCGCAATAAGGCTCAGCAGGCGACGCGTCACAAGATCGTTCAGTTCAGCGACGATCCGAGTGAGATGCACCGCCGACATGCCTTCGTCAAAGAGTTGAATCGCCAGAGAACGTACATCCGCGGCGCGCTGCGTCACCACGCTGACCGCCGGGGCTTCGAGCAGGGCATTGGCCAGATTGCGCACGCGATCGCTGGGTCCGCGGTAGATGCGGATGGCTTCGCTGGGCTGGGCGTGTCGGTCAGTATCGGAGACGTGCATACCAGGTCTTCTTGGAGGCATCCAGGGCGTCACCCAAGGTCTCGATGCCTTTGGCTTCGAGCATGGGAATGAGCCGGACGAAGATTTCCGCAGTGACAATGGCGTCGCCGAGTGCAGTATGGCGACCCACAACGGACACCCCGGTGCGCGCGGCAATGGCCTCCAGTTGGTGGCCTTCGCCCTCGGGATAGAGCAGCGCGGACAGCAGGAGAGTGTCGAGGACGGGGTGATCGAACTGGAGCCCCATCGGACCGCCCTGCCGCTCCAGAAAGCGCAGATCGAAGGCGGCATTGTGCGCCAGTAGGACGGTGTCCTCGCAGAAGCGTGCGAACTGCGGCAGGACGGCCTCTGCGCGCGGCGCCTCGGCCAGCATGGCCGGGCTGAAGCCGTGCACGCGGCGTGATTCGATGCCGATGGGTTGGCGGCTGTGGACCAGCGATTCGAAGACCTCCCGGCTCAGGATGCGGCCCTGTACCACGCGGATGGCGCCGATGGCGATGATCTCGTCACCGTTGTCGGGCGCAAGGCCAGTGGTTTCGGTATCGAAAGCGGTGTAGATCAGCTCGCGCAATGGGCGCTCGTGCTCCGCCGCCGCGCCACCGGTGGGGTAGAGGTCAAAATCCATGAACTCCGGGCGCGGCGGTCGTTCAATGGCCTGCGCAACCTCACTGCGAGCGCTGGCCTCGGTGCGCGGCGGTACCGGTGCGCTGGCAAGAAGCCAGCGCGCGCCGGCTTCTTCAAGCGGCCAGCTTTCGCCCTCGTGGCGCCGGGCGACCTGGCGCAGGGTATAGGGCAGGGCGCCATCCCCGCTCTGCACGCGTTCCTCCTCCCATGTGGCCCAGGTATCGGCCGGTATGGGCATTCCCTGCCATTGCAGGTCCAGCGCCACGTAGTCCGTATCGAAGCGCGAAAGACGAATGCGGAAAAGCTGTGCATTCAGTTGCTGGCGTGCGTGGGCGGCAACGAAGCGCAGGCCAGCGGAGAGCACATAACTTTCCGCACGAATCCATTCCACTTCCGGGTCGATCTCGACGGCTACCGTTGCTTCCGCAATCGGTTCCAGCCGTCGGCGTAGCGCGTCGCAAAGCGTGTCCGGTGGGACTTCTTCCAGCGGCCAACGCCGACGCCGTTCTTCCTTCTGGAGTTGGCGGAGTGTGCTCAGGTCCTCTCCGAGTCGCAGCGTTTCGGCTTCGGCTAACCGCTCCAAGTCCGCGCGGTCTTCGGCGGCCATATCGGGATGCTCGCGTGCCAGCGCCAGAGCGGCGCGCGCGTGCGTGGCGCGCAGCATGGCATCGTTGGCAGTATGACTGGCGGCCTCTTGGGGCCGGCGCTCTTCCTGTTCCGGGAACTCCGCAGGCGTCATGCTCAGAAAGAAGCCCCGCAAACTGCCCTCGGCCAGCGGCGTGAAGCGGGCGTGCAGGAAGCGTCCATCGCGGGTGCTGATGGTGGTGCGCACCTCCGCGCTCTCGCCGCGTGCCTGGCGCTCGGAAAGGCGTTCAAGGCAGTGCAGGATGACGCTGCGGCGGAACAGGGTAAATACGGTACGACCCAATCCCACATAGCCGTATTGATCCCGTGACAGCATGTCGTGCGCCACCGGGTTGTAGAGAAGGATGCGGCCATCCTCGCCGCAGACAAGGACAGCATCGCGCAACTGCGCCAATAGCGCAGCGAGCAGATCGCGTTCGCGCGCCAGCGCGTCGGTGGCTTCCTGGATGCTGGTTTCCACTGTGCCGAGGCGGTGCTGGAAGTATTCGGCAAGGGCGTTGATGCTGCGCACGATCTCCTGCGGCGCCTCATCAGTGAGGCGCAGCGAGGGGTTGGTCTCGCGCAGAAGTTCGAGGGCATGGGTGAGCCGCGGCACCATGCCGACATGTCGGAGCAGCAGGCGATGCGTGCCGACGCCGATCAGCGCCACCGCGCCCAGCCCCAGCAGTGGAATCAGGGCAAAGCGTGCATCCGCGAGCAGCATGGCGCGCGTGGCGGGCTGCAGGGCAAACCATGAGGCAAGACCCGTTGCCATCGCCACCGCTACGCACAGCACACTGACAAACAGGGCGCCACGGGTCGCGGGAGCCGGCAGCCGCATCATGTCTCTGCCAGGATGCGCATGAGTTGCTGGCGCAGCGCCATCGGGTCGAACGGCTTCTGAAGGACGGCCTGGGCACCCATTGCAAGAGCCTTGGCTTCACTGGCTGCGGTCGAGCGCAGGCTCAACACGACTTGATGCATGGGCTTGCGGCTGGCTGCCGCCATGCCCGAGAGATTGCGGCAGAGGGCGAAGCCGCGGGCGCCGAGGGCATCGAGATCGATCAGTACCAGCACCGGGTGCGTGGCGGCCACCTGCGCCTGGGCGGCGATGACATTGTCGGCGCAGCTCACGCCGAGCCCCATGCCATGCACGATGAAGCGCAGGCACTGCAGCAGCGCGGGCTCAGAGGTAACGATGAGTGCGGAGCGTCTGGCCGGCGGTGCAGCGTTCATGGCGATGCCCGGGAGGCGTCATGTCGTGGTCCATGATCGGCAGTATGAAACGCGGAAACCCGCGAAGCGAGTGCTTCGCGGGTCCGGTCCCGATGGGCGGCATTGCCGCTTGGCATGACCTGCGCCTAGAAGGCGTACTTTGCGGAGAACTGCAGGCGCGTCTGATCGCCGTCCGCACCGTTTTCGAGCTCGCGTTGGTGGAACATCAGCTCACCGCCGATGGTGAAGGCGGCAACCGGCGAATAGAGCAGGTTGACCTGTGCGCTGGAAATGGTCTCAGTGACGGCTTCGCCGGAGAACTGTGTCTCGTTGTCCGCAGCGAAGTACCCCACGGCCAGATTCGAGCGCCAGCGCTGGCTCCAGAAATGGCGGTAGGAGATATAGCCGCCCATGGCCTGGATGGTTTCCAGCTCGCCGCTGTTATCAAGCACGGCGCCGCGGGCGGCATTCAATCCGAGATAGCGGCCAATGCCGTCGCCGAAGTTGAACTGGAAGCGGATGTCGTCCATGCCGAATTTCTGGCGGCCGGAGAGGCTGATGCCGTAGCCCATGACGGTGTCATCGCCGGTATCCGCCGAGTCGCCGGCGTCGATCTGGCGCACCAGGGCGGCCAGGGTCAGCAGCGTGCGTTCCGACGCCACCAGCTGTACCTTCGCGGTGAGGTCGGGGAGTTCGGATTGGTCGACGAAACCGCCGGCCTGTCCGGTATTGACGTTGCCCTGAATGGTGGCATCGGGGTTCTCAAGCGCCACCTGGAAGCGACCGCGGGTATAGCGCACCATGGGCTGTCGGATGAAGGTCATACCCTGGGCCGGACCGATGAAATCCAGCAGGTCGGGGTAGGCCGCCAGTTCCATGAAGGTGGACCAGGTCTGCCCCAGAAGCAGCTCGCCGCCGCTGGGCATGCCCCAGCTGACGAAAGCATGGCGCAGTCGCGCGTTGGAGCCATTCACCAGGCGTTCCTCGTTGGCCAGATCGCCGTCGAAGGCAGCATCGAGGAAGTCCAGCTCAACGAAGCTGGTAAAGCGGTGGCGCTCGGTGTTGGTAACGGTCTTGAAGTTGAAGCGCGATTCCCGCGCTGACAGATCCAGTGCGCCTTCGCTGTCACCGTCGCCTACCGGAACGATGGAGGGAATGGTGAACTGGCGGCCTCGGTTGGACGGTACCGGGCCCACGGAGTAGTTGGTGTAGAGGGCATCCAGCTTGATATAGCCCCCGAACGTGAATTCGGTGTCGCCGAATTGAGCGGATAAGGCGCTGGCGCCCCCGGATGCGGCCATTCCGGAGGCGGCCAATGCCGCAGTGGCAAGGCGCTTGAGTGTCATGATGGTCTCCTTCGTTATCGTCAGATCGGTGCGCAGCATCAAGGCAGAACGCAACCCGATGCTGAGCCCGCCCCCCCGGAGCGTCCATTAGCCATTGGTCGAAGCCAATGTTTCCGGGCAGTTAGCCCATACCTGTCGAGTTGTGCTGCGGCGCGACGAAAGTCGGATGGCCTGTCGGCAACGCAGCTTGTATAAATGAGGCGTTTTGCACAATTCATCACAGAAGCAGAGGAGACCTTGACCATGACGGAACACGTCCATCCCGTGAAACCGGCTTGGCGCGATGGCGCGAAGATCGACGCGGCGACCTACGAAACCATGTATGCCCACTCCGTAAAGGATCCGGAATCCTTCTGGGCCGAGCACGGCAAGCGGGTCGAGTGGATCAAGCCCTACACCAAGGTCAAGGACGTCAGCTATGACGCCTCCGATCTGCACATCCGCTGGTTCTATGACGGCACGCTAAACGTCGCCTACAACTGCCTGGATCGCCACCTGGAAAAGCGCGGCGATCAGACCGCCATCATCTGGGAAGGCGACGATCCCAGCGAGGACGCCCGCATCAGCTACCGCGACCTGCACGAGCGGGTCTGCCGCCTAGGCAGCGCGCTGCGCGACATGGGCGTGGCCAAGGGCGATGTGGTCACCCTCTACATGCCGATGATCCCCGAGGCAGCGGTGGCCATGCTGGCCTGCGCGCGCATCGGCGCAGTGCATTCCATTGTCTTCGGCGGATTCTCCCCTGAAGCCTTGGCCGGGCGCATCGAGGACTGCGGTTCGAAGTGGGTGATCACTTCGGACGAAGGGCTGCGCGGTGGCAAGAGCGTGCCGCTGAAGAACAACGTCGACAAGGCACTGGGCCAGCTCAGCGGCGCCAGCGTGCAGAAGGTCGTGGTGGTCAAGCGCACCGGTGGGAGCATCGCCTGGGACGACAATCGCGACCTCTGGTACGAGGACATCACGGCCAACGCATCCACCGATTGCCCGCCCGAGGAAATGAATGCGGAGGATCCGCTGTTCATCCTCTATACCTCCGGCTCCACCGGCAAGCCCAAGGGTGTGCTGCATACCACCGGCGGCTACATCGTCTACGCCAGCATGACGCATGAATACGTCTTCGATTATCGCGAAGGCGAGGTCTACTGGTGTACTGCGGATGTCGGCTGGGTCACCGGACACAGCTACATCGTCTACGGTCCGCTCGCTAACGGCGCCACCACGCTGATGTTCGAAGGTGTGCCCACCTATCCCAGCGTCAGCCGCTGCTGGGAAATCTGCGACAAGCATCAGGTCAATATCTTCTACACCGCTCCGACTGCGATCCGCTCGCTCATGCGCGACGGTGAGGAGCCGGTGAAGAAGTGCAAGCGCGACAGTCTGCGCGTGCTCGGTTCGGTCGGTGAACCGATCAACCCGGAGGCCTGGGAGTGGTACTACCGCGTCGTCGGCGAGGAGCGCTGTCCGATTGTCGACACCTGGTGGCAGACCGAGACCGGCGGCATCCTGATTGCACCGCTGCCCGGCGCCACTGATCTCAAGGCGGGATCAGCGACGCGCCCGTTCTTCGGGGTGCAGCCTGCGCTGGTGGACAACGACGGCAATCTGCTGGAAGGCGCCACCGATGGCAACCTCGTGATACTGGACTCCTGGCCGGGTCAGATGCGCACGGTCTACGGCGACCATGAGCGCTTTGTCACCACCTACTTCACCACCTATCCCGGTCGCTACTTCACCGGCGATGGTGCGCGTCGGGATGAAGATGGCTACTACTGGATCACGGGCCGCGTCGATGACGTTCTGAATATTTCGGGCCACCGCATGGGAACGGCCGAAGTGGAATCAGCACTGGTCGCGCATCCCAAGGTGGCGGAAGCCGCAGTGGTCGGCTATCCGCACGATCTCAAGGGTCAGGGCATCTATGCCTACGTGTTGCTGATTGCCGGCGCCGAGCCTTCGGCGGAGCTCGAAAAGGAGCTGGTCAAGCAGGTGCGCAGCGAGATCGGGCCTATTGCCTCGCCGGATGTGTTGCACTTCACGCCGGGACTGCCGAAGACCCGCTCGGGCAAGATCATGCGCCGCATCCTGCGCAAGATCGCCGAAGGCGAATACGGCGCGTTGGGCGATACCTCCACGCTGGCGGACCCCGGGGTGGTTGATACACTCGTCGAGGAATCCAAAGCGCGTACGGCCTGATGAGTGAAAGCGGCGGCGTCCTGATCATCGCGGATGATCACCCACTGTTTCGCGCAGCCATGCGCGAGACAGTGGGCCGGATGCTGCCGGATGCACAGGTCGTGGAAGCCCACGACATGGCGGGGCTGGAGTCGGCGACAGAAGCGCATCCCGAGGCCGACCTCGTCCTGCTCGATTTGCACATGCCCGGGGCGCTCGGCTTCTCTTCCCTGGTCTATCTGCGCAGCCACCATCCGAGCATTCCGGTGGTGGTGGTATCCGCCCTGGAATCGGTCGAGGTGATTCAGCGCGCCATGGATTTCGGTGCCTCCGGCTTCATTCCGAAGTCCGCCAGTCTTGACACCATTGCCGAGGCGATCACCGCGGTGCGCGATGGCAGTCTGTGGTTCCCCGAGCAAGTCTCGGACAGCGGTGAAGATGCCGAGCTGGCCGAGCGTCTATCCAGCCTGACGCCGCAGCAATTTCGCGTCCTGATGATGGTTGCCGACGGGCTGCTCAACAAGCAGATCGCCTACGAATTGGAGGTCTCGGAAGCCACGGTCAAGGCGCACGTCACCGCCATCCTGCGCAAGCTGGGGCTGTACCGACGCACGCAGGCGGCGGTCATTGCTGAGCGGCTGCAGGTCCATCAGCCGCGCGTGGACGGGAGCGCCTCGGCAGCACCCGGCTGAGCAGGGCGCGCAGCGCCGCTGGCTTGACGGGTTTGGCCAGGAAATGCAGCTGGGCTTCACTGGCCGCACTGCGCGCCTCCATTGAACGGTCGGCAGTAACCAGTACGGTGGGTGGAGCGCTGTCCCAGCGCGCGCACAGCTGGCGATAGGCATCGATGCCGGTGCCTTCGTCGAGGTGGTAGTCGAGGATGAGCGCATCCGGTGGGCTTGGCGCCACACCCAGTGCTTCGTCGGCGTCGTGGGCGGTGATCACTTCGCATCCCCATCGTTCCAGCAGAGCACGCGTTGCCGCCAGTGTGTCGGCGTCATTGTCGACGCAGAGCAGGCGGGCGCCTTCGAGGCCGGTGCTGCTCCCTTGGCTGACGACGGGTGGCTGCGGGTGCGTTGCATGCATCTGCACGCTCCGCTGCACCTTCAAGCGGAACACCGAGCCCCGTCCCGGATGAGAGTCCAGCCCGAGTTCATGGCCGAGCAGGGTCGCCATGCGCTCACTGATGGCCAGGCCCAGCCCCAGGCCGCGTTCGCCATCGGCTTGCCGCGGATTGAGGCGCTTGAATTCCTCGAAGATCTCCTTGCGCTTGTCCTCGGGTATACCGGGGCCAGTGTCGTAGACCTCGATCAGGACGTGATCATGCCGACAGCGGCACCCGAGCAGCACGCCACCCCGCTGGGTATAGCGCAGCGCATTGGTGAGCAGATTGCGAATGATGCGGCGGAGCAATACCTCGTCGGTCAGTACGGTGGCATCGCAGGCGTGGAGCCGCATGCGCAGTCCGCGCTCCTGCGCGATGGCTGAGGACTCCGCAGCCAACTCTTCCAGCAGCGGGCGAATGGCAACCGAGCGCCAATTCACCCGTTGGGCACCGGCGTCCAGGCGCGAGATGTCGGACAGGCCCTCCAGCATCTGCTCGATGGATGCCAAGGAGCGGCTGATGTTGTGTGCGGCGGAGCGGACCGTTGGATCGCTGGCCTGCTCGATGGTGTGATTGAACAGGCGTGCCGCATTTAACGGTTGTGCCATGTCATGGGTGGTGGCCGCCAGAAAGCGGGTCTTGGATTGGTTGGCACGCTCGGCGTCGGCGCGGGCACGGCGTGCTTCCGCCTCCGCCGCAGCGCGCGCCCGGTTTTCGCTGCGCAGCGCGTGATTGGTATCGACCAGTGCGCGGGTGCGTTCTGCCACCCGCTCCTCCAGCTCTTCATTGACCTGCTGCAGCATCGCCTCGGCGCGCTTGTAGGCGGTGACATCCGAGAAAGTGGTCACAAAGCCCCCGCCGGGCATCGGATTGCCGGTGATTTCCAGCACGCGTCCGCTCGGCATGGTGCGTTCGTGGCGGTAGGGCGTACCGCGCCGCAAGTGGGTCAGGCGGCGCTGGACCAACGTGTCGGGATCGCCTTTGCCCATCAAGCCAAGCTCGGCGTTATGGCGCACCAGCTGCTCCACCGGCGTGCCTTCGCAGAGCAGCTGATCCGGAAAGCGGAAGAGCTGGGTATAGGCGTCATTCCACGCGATCAGTCGCAATTCACCGTCGATGACGCTGACGCCCTGATCCATATGGTCGAGCGTGGCGTGCAGAAGGTCGCGATTGAAGCGCACTGCCCTCGAGGTCTGCTCGATGATGTCGATGACCTCACCCGTTCCCGGTGTGCGCAGGCGCTCGATCAGGACGCGGGCCGAGGAGGCACCAAGGGCGCTTGCAAGGCAGCTCTCGCAGAACCGGATGAAGCTGGCATCCGCGGCGCCCCGCATGCGCCATGGAGACTGGGTGTCATTGCCGTACTCCACCAGTAACGCGCGGGTGCGTTCGGTGCCGAAGAAGCGTTCCAGAAGGACGACCAGATCGCTCACGCTGATGCCGCCGGCTGGGCGCGGTGCATCCTCCTCGGGAACGTGGAAGCCCATCAGTCGAGCCGTGTGCACCTGTTCCGTGAGCGAAGGCGCGGACAGCAGCGAGCCGAGGACATGCAGCGAGATATGGGCGGCAAAGCTCAGCATCGTGCCGCGCATCAGGATCTCTTCGGCGCTGAGCATGGGCACGACATCGGGGTAGAGCGAGGGCAGGAGGGTGGTTGCAGCCCACATGCCCGTTCCGCCGATCAAGCCGGCCACGGCACCGCGCCGATTGCTGCGCGACCAGAGAATGCCGGCAATCACCGGTGGGGCCAGATGCGCGATCGCGCTGAAGCTGAGCAGGCCGATCATGGCAAGCGGCAGATGCGTGAGCATCAGCCGATCGATCAGCCAGGCGGCGAGCAACAGTCCGACGATGGCCAGACGCCGCACGCGCAACAGCAGCGCGCCCAGGTCCTGCTCGGCCCGCTGATAACCCTTCCCGCGTAACAGGCCGGGCAGAATGATCTCGTTGCTGAGCATGGTCGACAATGCCACGCAGGAGACGATGACCATGCCGGTGGCCGCCGAGAATCCGCCGAGGAAGGCAAGCAAGGTGATCGTAGGGCTACCCAGGGCCTGCGGCAGTGCCAGCACGTACTGGTCCGCGTGGGCGGCCCCCACAAAGCGCTCCCCGGCAGCGGCCAGCGGCAAGACGAACGCGGCAAAGATCAGCAGGTAGAGCGGAAACAGCCAGCGGGCCCGGCCCAACTCGCGGCCCCCATTGTGTTCCACCACCATCAGGTGAAACTGGCGGGGCAGTACGATGACGGCGGCACCAGCCAAGGCAGTCTGCAGCCAGAACGCGGGGGTACTGATGGCGCCAAGCTCCAGGTTCGGCATTGCCGCCACGGCCTGGATGCCGGGCGCGAAGCCGCCCAGCGACCACAGTGCGAACAGTCCGACGGCAATGAAGGCGATGAGCTTCAGCACCGACTCGGTGGCTACCGCGGTCACCAGCCCGTGATGGCTCTCGGTGCTCGCAACATGCCGGGTGCCGAACAGCATGGTGAAGCCGGCGAGCAGGACGGTGATGATCGTGACGCTGTGCAGCCCCTCCGCCATGGCGCCGCCCTCGGGCGTCAGCACGTCGAAACCCAGGGAGATGGCGCGCAACTGCAAGGCCAGATAGGGCAGGCCGGCGAGCAGGGCGATCACGGTGACACCCGCCGCCAGCATCGGATCATTGCCGTAGCGCGCGCCCACGAAGTCGGCGACCGAGGTCAGCTGGGCCGACTTGCAGACCTGAATGAGCTTGCGCAACAGCGGCGCGCAGAAGAGGAAGACCAGCGCCGGCCCGAGATAGATGGGCAGATAACCAAGGCCATCGGCACTGGCACGGCCCACCGCGCCGTAGAAGGTCCAGGCCGTGCAGTAGACGGCGAGGGCGAGGCCGTAGACCCAGGGCCGTGGTCGTGGGCTGCGATGGCGCTCACGGCGGTCGGCGACCCACGCGATCACGAACAGGCTCCCTACATAGAGGGTCGCGACCGTCAGCAGCTGCCAGGAGGTAAACACGCGCTCGGACTCGTCTCCTTATCGAGGGCAGCCGATGCGCTGTCGCCGCCCTGGTGGCACCGAGTCTAGCGCGTGCTTTCTGCCAGCGTGCAAAAAAATCCCCGCGCGGAGGCGGGGATAGCCGGTCTGCACAAGCGGTACAGGGTCCGGAGTCTGGAGAGACACATGACGGGCAAGGCGCCAGTCTGCAGATAGGACGCCGCTGTCAGGAATTGGTTCCGTGCGCCATGAAATTCGCGCTGCATGCCCCCTTTATGGGCGGATCGCTGCGGGTGGTGCCTCCGGGAAGCTGCGCGTACGGTGCCAGTCCGGGCCCAGCTTGCCCGTGAGCATGCGCCAGTACAGCCATGGGAGGAAAGTCTGCTTGATCCACCAGTAGAAGCGTCGCGGCTTGCGGGGGTCGGCCGGAAAACTGGGCATGATCTTCCCGTCGTAACCGAACTCCGCCAGCATCACGCGCTCGTGCGAAGTGGTGAGCGGGCAGGAGGCGTAGCCGTCGTAGTGCATCCGGTCGGTACGGTCCTCCACGGCGGCAAGAATGTTGTGCGCGGCGATGGGCGCCTGGCCGCGGACGGCGGCTGCGGTCTTGCTGTTGGGCGTGTTGCTGCAGTCGCCGAGGGCAAAGATGTGGGGGTAGCGCGTGTGCTGCAGCGTCTCGCGATCAACCTCGACCCATCCGGCGCCGTCCACCAGCGGGCCGTCGCGCAGAAAGTCGGGGGCGGACTGTGGCGGTACGACATGCAGCATGTCGAAGGATTCCTCGACCTCGCGTGCACCCTGCGCATCCTGGATACGGAAGGTGGCTTTCTGTGCCGCTCCGTCGACCTTGATCAGCTCATGGCCGAACATCGGCGTGATACCGTAGTCCGCCACCACCTCGTCGAGCGCCTTGGCGTAAAAGGGGATGCCGAACATCGAAGGGCCCGGCGGCGCGAAGCGGATATCGGCCTGGATTCCCTGCTTGCGGAGGTGATCGGCGGTGAGGTACATGGCCTTCTGCGGGGCACCGGCGCATTTGATCGGCATCTGCGGCTGGGTGAACAACGCGCGCTGTCCATTGCGCAGGGCCTGGGCGCATTTCCAGGTGTAGGGGGCAAGGTCAAAGCGGTAGTTGCTGGTGACCCCGTTGGCGCCCAGGCTCTCGACCAGCCCCTCGATCTGCCCCCAGTTGATCTGGATGCCCGCTGCCACCACCAGCCAGCCATAGTGCACCGTGCGCCCGTCTTCGAGGGTGACCACGCGCTGCTCCGGGTCGATGGCAGCGACGCGCTGCTGAATCCAATGCACCCCCGGCGGGATGAAATCCTTCATGGGGCGCCGGGTCTTGGCCACGTCATAGGCGCCACCGCCGACCAAGGTCCATGCCGGCTGGTAGAAATGGTGGTCGCTCGGCTCGATGAGGGCAATATCGAGATCCGGTCGCGCCTTCCTGAGCAGGGATGCCACCGTCATGCCGGCGGCCCCTCCGCCGATGATGGTGACGACATGTTGGAAGGTGGCGGTCATCGCGAACTCCTGGTGCGTGGATTACCACAGACTATAGCAAATGGCATATCAATATGCGCAAAAAAGAATATAATGCGCAGCATCTTCATAGAGGAGGTACCGCATGCTGTTCCGGCAATTCTTCGACGCGGAGTCGAGTACCTACACCTATCTCCTGGCATCCGGCCCCGGTCGCGAAGCAGTGATCATCGACCCGGTCAAGGAGCAGGCGCAGCAGTATCTGACCGCTATTGAGCAGCTGGGCCTCAAGCTGGTGCGTGCCATCGACACCCATACGCACGCGGATCACATCACCGCGCTCGGCGATCTGCGCGAGGCCACGCAGTGCGTGACCTTGATGGGCGAATTTACCCAGGCCGAATGTGTCTCCGACCATGTCCGCGAGGACGACATCGTCGATATCGATGGCATTCGCCTGCGCGCCCTGTACACCCCCGGGCATACCAACGAATCCTTCAGCTTCGTGCTTCAACCGGAGCGGCCGGAGGCCGTCTTCACCGGCGACGTGCTGCTGATTCGCGGTACCGGGCGTACTGACTTTCAGGGCGGCGATCCGCACCGCAGTTGGGATTCCATCACCAACAAGCTCTTCCGCCTGCCGGAAGACACCATCGTGTGGCCGGCCCATGACTACAAGGGCTGGACGGCCTCCAGCATCGCCGAGGAAAAGGCGCATAACCCGCGCCTTGCCGGCAAGACCGAGGCCGAGTACGTCGACATCATGAACAACCTCAACCTGCCCGACCCGAAGCTGATGGATATTGCGGTGCCCGCCAACCTGGCCTGTGGAAAAGCCTAGGTGCGCCTGACGCTGCTCGATGACCTGCGCGCGCTCGACCGTGCGCGCGCAGGGGGTGATGTTCTGGCGGGCACCATCACGGCGGTGCTGCTGGTACCACAGGCGCTGGCCTATGCGCTGCTCGCTGGCCTTCCACCCGAGATGGGGCTCTATGCCAGCATCCTGCCACCCGTGGTCTACGCCCTGCTCGGCTCGAGTCGTACGCTGGCCGTTGGGCCGGTGGCGGTCGCGGCCGCCATGGTGGCGTCTGCACTGCACACCTGGGCCGGAGGCGATGCCCAACGCGTTGTGGAAGGGGCGGTGATTCTGGCGGGCCTCAGCGGGCTCTTTCTGCTCGCCATGGCAGCGCTGCGTCTGGGCTGGCTGACCCATTTCATCAGTCACCCTGTGCTGTCGGGCTTTGTCACGGGGGCGGCCATCTTCATCGTTGGCACCCAGCTCGGCGGGCTCTTCGGGATCGAGGGCGGTGGTGGGGCGCATTTCATCGAACGCATGGCCCACATCGCGATGCATTGGTCGACAGGCAACCTGCTGACCTGCGTCTTTGGCCTGATCAGCCTCGTTCTGCTGCTACTGGCACGCAGCCCACTGATTGCATGGCTCGCACGCCGCGGCGTATCGAAGGACACTGCCGCACTGGTTTCACGGCTTGCGCCCCTCGTCATTGTGGTGCTGGCGACGCTGTTATCGGCGCTTATCGGTGCGCAAGCGCGTGGCGTGCAGACAGTAGGCGCCGTCTCCGGTCAGCTGCCCGGTTTCAGTCTTGCTGCCTGGGCGGCGGAAGGCTGGTGGCACCTGGCCCCCTCTGCCCTGCTGATCGCCCTGGTCGGCTATGTGGAGAGCGTGTCGGTGGCGCGCACCCTGGCCATGCGACGGCGCGAAGCGGTGGATGCAGACCGCGAGCTGATCGGACTCGGCGGGGCGAATATTGCCGCCTCGCTGTTCGGCGCCATGCCGGCAGCCGGCGGATTTTCGCGCTCGATGGTCAACTTCGATGCCGGTGCCCGGACGCAGCTTGCGGCCCTGGTCACGGCCGGCTGGGTGCTGCTCATCACGCTCTTCTTCGGCGGATTGCTCGCAGCACTGCCGTACGCCGTGCTGTCCGCCATCATCGTGGTGGCTGTGTGGCAGTTGATCGACTTTTCCGCGCTCCGCCATACTTGGCGCTTCGATCGCGGCGACGGTTTCGCCCAGGCCCTCACCATTGCCGGCGTACTGGTGGTCGGCATCGAGGCCGGGCTGATGCTGGGTGTCGCGGCTGCGCTCGCGATCTTTCTGTATCGCACCAGTCGACCGCATATTGCGGTCATCGGACGCCTGCACGGCACCGAGCACTTTCGCAATGTCTACCGGCACGTGGTGGAAACCTGGCCGGAGATGCTGATGGTGCGTATCGACGAAAGCCTCTACTTCGCCAGCAGTCCGCGCATCCAGGCCGAACTCGAGCGCCTTGTCAGTCGCCATGATCCACGCCTGGCCGACGTGGTGTTGGTGCTTTCCGGCGTCAATGCAGTGGATGCCAGCGGCGTCGAGATGCTCGAGGTCTTTCACATCGAGCTGCAGCGGCTGAACATCCGTCTGCATCTGGCCGAGGTGAAGGGCCCGGTGCAGGATCATCTCGATCAGAGTGCGCTGCCGAAGGCGCTGGGTAGCGACCGCATTCATTTGTCCGCGCAGGCGGCCGTCGAAGCCATCGCTCCCGTGGGATGAGCGACGCGCGCACCGGTACACTGCGCGCGCCATGATCACAGCAACTGACCTTACCCTCCGCCGCGGCGAACATCTGCTCTTCGCCGGCGCGGGCTTCACCTTGCATGCGGGCTGGCGGGTCGGCTTGGTGGGACGCAATGGCTGCGGCAAATCGAGTCTGTTCTCGATGATGCTGGGACAGCTCAGTCCGGACCGCGGCGCGCTGCAGCTCCAGCGCGGTATTGATATCGCCACGGTGGCGCAGGAAACGCCGGCCGTCGACCGCGCCGCCATTGACTACGCGCTCGACGGGGACGCCGAGTTGCGTGCCACCGAGCGCGCCCTCGAACAGGCGGCCGAAGCCGGCGATGCCAACGCCCTGGGGCGTCTGGACGACCGCATGCACGCCATCGGTGGCTACGCCGCGCGCGCCCGCGCCGCCAAGCTGTTGGATGGCCTCGGCTTCGATACGCGCCAGCAGGCCTGTCCGGTCTCCGACTTTTCCGGTGGCTGGCGCATGCGCCTGAATCTGGCGCAGGCCCTGCTGCGGCGGGCGGACCTGCTGCTGCTTGACGAGCCCACAAATCATCTCGACCTGGATGCCGTGCTCTGGATTCAGGATTGGCTGAAGCGTTTTGACGGCACCCTGGTGGTGGTCTCCCACGACCGCGATTTTCTGGACGCGGTCACCGACCACACCCTGCACATCGGCGGTGGGCAGGTGAGCCTGTACGACGGCAATTTCTCCAGTTTCGAGCGCCAGCGCGCGGAGCATCTGGCGCAGCAGCAGGCGCAGCATGCCAAGCAGCAGGCGCAGATCGCGCATATGCAGGCTTTCGTGGACCGCTTCCGGGCACAGGCCACCAAGGCCAAACAGGCGCAGGCGCGCGTCAAGATGATCGAGCGCATGCAGAAGGTGGCGCCGGTGCGCGCCGAGGCGAGTTTCCACTTCACCTTCCCCGAGCCCGTGCAGTTGCCCTCACCGCTGGTCCGCATGGACCGCGCCCGCGCAGCCTATGGCGAGATCACGGTGCTGCGCGATCTCAAGCTGGGCCTGGAGCCCGGCGATCGCATCGGTCTGCTGGGTCGCAATGGCGCGGGCAAGTCCACGCTGGTGAAGCTGCTTTCGGGGCGTCTGCCACCCGCCGACGGCGGCATCCTGCATGCACCCGGCCTGCAGGTCGGTTATTTCGATCAGCATCAGGTGGATGCGCTGGACCCGACCGCCACGCCGATGCGGCTCATGCAGCGCCTGGACCCTTCTGCGTCGGATCAGACACTGCGCAACTGGCTTGGCCGCTTCCAGTTCCAGGGCGACCGCGTCTTCGAGCCGATCGCACCCTTCTCGGGTGGCGAGAAAGCCCGCCTCGGTCTGGCCCTGCTGGTCTATCAGCAACCCAATCTGCTGCTGCTCGACGAGCCTACCAACCATCTCGACATGGACATGCGCGCGGCGCTGGAAGAGGCGTTGCAGACCTTCAACGGGGCCATGGTGCTGGTCACCCACGATCGCCACCTTGTGGCCACAACCTGCGATCGACTGTGGCTGGTCGCCGACGGCCAGTGCACACCCTTTGATGGCGATCTCGATGACTACGCGCGCTGGCTGCTGTCCTCGGCAAGCAAGACGGGCAATGCCAGCCCGCCGGCAGCCGCCACTGCCAAGCGCAGTACCGCCGACACACGCGAACTGCGCAACCAGCTCAAGCGTCTTGAACGCGACATGCAGCGCACCAGCGAGCAGCTCAAGGCCATCGAGACGCAGCTGTCCGATCCCGCGCTCTATGAAGGTGGCCAGCAGGACCGCATCGCCCAACTCGGCCGGGAGCAGGAGAGCCTGCGCACCCAATTGGCCGAAGCCGAAGCCGCCTGGCTGGAAGCGGCGGAAGCACTCGAAGAGACATGACCATGTTGCAGGCGCAGAATCTCCAGCTCTTCCACGGCAAGACCCCACTGCTCGACCAGGTCGATTTCACCATCGAAGCCGGCGAGCGCATCTGTCTGGTGGGGCGCAATGGCACCGGAAAGTCCACCCTGATGCGTGTGCTGACCGGAGAGGTGGCGCTGGATGCCGGGGCGTTGCGGCATGACAGCGCGCTGCGGGTTGCACTGCTGCCGCAGAGTCTGCCGCCGTTGGAACCGCGCACGGTGTACTCCTCCGTGGCAGAGGGGTTGGGCGACATCGGCGCCCAGGTCGCGGAATACCATCGCCTGATCGCCGAAGAGCCAGACAACATGGCGACCCTTGCGCGCGTTCAGGACGCGATCGAAGCCGGTGACGGCTGGTCGCTGGATACCCGCGTCGCCGCCATCCTGTCGCGCATGGAGCTCGACGGGGATGCACGCTGCGACCAGCTCTCGGGCGGCATGCGCCGCCGGGTCTGGCTGGCACGGGCGCTGGTCACCGAACCCGATCTACTGCTGCTCGATGAGCCGACCAACCATCTCGATATCGAGGCCATCCGCTGGCTGGAAGAGTTTCTCGATCACTGGAATGGAGCGCTGCTCTTCATCACCCATGACCGCGCCTTTCTGCGCCGGCTGGCGACCCGCATTCTTGAGCTGGATCGCGGTCATCTGACCAGCTGGCCCGGAGACTATGACACCTACCTCAAGCGCAAAGCCGAGGCGCTGGCAGCCGAGGAAGCGGAGCGCGCGCGCTTCGACAAGAAGCTGGCTGAAGAAGAAGTCTGGATTCGCAAGGGCATTCAGGCGCGGCGTACGCGCAACGAGGGCCGGGTGCGCGCGCTACAAGCCATGCGCGCCGAAGCGGCCCAGCGTCGGGAACGGCAGGGAACCGCGCGCATCGCGGTCGCCGAAGCCGAGCGTTCCGGCAAGCTGGTGGCCGAGGCCGAGGGGCTGCATCTGTCCTACGAGAGGCGCCCCATCGTCCAGGATTTCTCGACGCTGGTCTTGCGCGGCGACAAGATCGGGCTCATCGGCCGCAATGGCGTGGGCAAGACCACCTTGCTCAAGCTGCTGCTCGGCCAGCTCGCGCCTGACAGTGGTCACCTGCGATTGGGCACCAAGCTGGAAGTTGCCTACTTTGACCAGCTGCGCGCGGCACTGGACCCGCAACGCAGCGTGGCGGATACCATCGGCGAGGGCCGGGATTTCGTCGAGATCGATGGTAAGCCACGGCATGTGATGAGCTACCTGCAGGACTTCCTGTTCACGCCGGATCGCGCGCGCAGCCCGGTGCACGCCCTGTCCGGAGGAGAAGCCAGCCGGCTGCGGTTGGCGCAGCTGTTTGCCAAGCCCTCCAACCTGATGGTGCTGGACGAACCCACCAACGATCTCGATATCGAAACCCTCGATCTGCTCGAAGAGCGCCTGACCGAATACCGGGGTACGGTGCTGCTGGTCAGTCACGATCGCGCTTTTTTGGACCAGGTCGTTACCCGTTCATTTGTGTTCACGGGCAATGGTCGTATCGAGGATATTGTCGGCGGCTACAGCGACTGGCAGCGCCAGCAGGCGCGGCAGGCCGCGAGCGCGCGTGACACGGCTGCGCAGACGCGTCCCAAGGCCGCTGCGGCCAAGCCGCGTTCGAATGGCGATGCGCGCGAGATCCGGAAAGTGACGCGGCAGATCGAAAGCCTGGAAGCGGAACAGGAATCGCTGGGTCTGCTGCTGGCGGATGGGGCGCTGTATCGCGATGATCCGGCACGCGCTGAAGCCACCCAGCAGCGCCTGCACGAGATTGCGCAGGAACTCGAAACGGCCTATGCGCGTTGGGAGTCGCTTGAAGGCTAGGGCGCGCGGTCGACCGAGGTTGTCGATGGCCCCGCCATTGCGGTTCTGCGCTACGGCGCGCACCATGCGCGCCTATGCCGATGTTTTTTCACGCCCGTCGCGCGCGTCACTGCGTTGCAGGCGCCAGACACACAAACGCCGCGTCAAGCGCGGCGTCGGGTCAGCATCCGGGGGCATGTGCTTCCGTTGCACTGCACTGCCCTCATTGCTGAATCATCTGGTGCCGAGGAGAGGACTCGAACCTCCACGGGTTTCCCCGCTAGTACCTGAAACTAGTGCGTCTACCAATTCCGCCACCTCGGCAGTGGGCGCGGAATTATAAGTCAGAAGGACCTGTTGTCAATGAATCGCAAAACATCATTCGATCCGACCGCCTGGCGCGAGGGGGATCCGAATGCGCCCGCCGAACAGCAGCGCTACGGACAGTCGGTTCCGTCGCGCGCCTGGATCCTGCGCACCCTGGAAGCCGCCAAGGGGCCGCGCACGCGCGAGCAACTCGAGCACGCCATGGGCCTGGGCGAGGATGATCCGCTGGAAGGCTTCAGCCACCGTCTCTCCGCCATGGTGCGCGACGGGCAGTTGGTCAAGAATCGGCGGGGCGGCTACGGCGTCCCGCGCGAGATGCATCTCGTTACCGGACGCGTGCTGGCGCACAAGGACGGCTTCGGCTTTCTGACGCCGGACGACGGCGGCAATGATCTCTTCCTTCCGCCGCAGCAGATGCGCAGTCTGTGGCCTGGAGACCGCGTAGTGGTCCGCGCCGAGGAAGAAGACCATCGCGGCCGGCGCGAGGCCGTAGTGGTGGAAATCCTGGAGCGCGGCGTGCGCCAGGTGGTCGGACGGCTGAGCATCGACCATGGCGCCGCGACGGTGATGCCGGAGAACCCGCGTATCACGCACGAGGTGGTCATTCCACCGGAAGAACGCGGCGGTGCGCGCGATGGCGACATGGTGGTGGTGGACATCCTCTCCGACCCGAAGCCGCGCAAGGCGCCGGTGGGCCGCGTGGTGGAGGTGCTCGGCGCCCATCTTGGCCCCGGCATGGAAATCGAGGCTGCCATCCGCGCGCACGGCATCCCGCACGAATTCCCGGAAGCGGCCCTGGCCGAGGCCGAGGCGCTACCGGATGGCGTGGAGCCGGATGACATCCAGGGGCGAAAGGACCTGCGCAAGCTGCCGTTGGTCACTATCGATGGCGAGGATGCCCGCGATTTCGATGACGCCATCCACGCCAAGCGCACCTTCGGGGGGTGGCGGGTCTGGGTGGCCATTGCCGATGTCGATGCCTATGTGCCCCTGGGTTCGGCGCTGGATACGCATGCCCAGGAGCGCGGCAACTCGGTGTACTTCCCGGAGCATGTCGTGCCCATGCTGCCCGAGAAGCTGTCCAACGGGCTGTGCTCGCTGAACCCGAATGTGGACCGCCTGTGCATGGTCTGCGAGATGCAGATCAAGCGAAACGGCGAGATTGTCCGCGGCCGCTTCTACGAGGGCGTGATGCGCTCGCACGCGCGGCTGACCTATACCGAGGTGGCGCATGCACTGGATACCGATGTCATGCCCGAGCATGTCGACAAGGGGCTGCTGAAGCATCTGCGCGAACTCAACCAGCTCTATCAGGCCCTGGCCGCGGCGCGCGCGGCGCGCGGAACGGTGGCCTTCGATACTCAGGAAACCCGCTTCGTGTTCGACGAAGGGCAGAAGATCGACCGCATCGTGCCCACGGTGCGCAATCGCGCCCATGTCATCGTCGAGGAGTGCATGATCGCCGCCAATGTCTCGGCGGCGCGCTTCGTGCTCAAGCACAAGCGCGGGGCGCTGTTCCGTGTCCATGCGCCGCCCTCCCTGGAAAAGGTGCAGGCGCTGCGCGATTTTCTTGCCACGCGCGGCATCCGCCTGGGGGGCGGCGACGACCCACAGCCGGCCGATTTCCAGGCGGTGATGTCGGAGGCCGAGGGACGGCTCGATTTCGTCGTCATCCAGACAATGATGCTGCGCGCTATGATGCAGGCGCGCTATCTGCCCGACTGCGAGGGGCATTTCGGCTTGGCGCTGGAGGAGTACGCGCATTTCACCTCGCCCATTCGCCGCTATCCGGACCTGGTCCTGCATCGCTCCATCAAACGCGTGCTGCATCAGGTGTCGAAGCGCGACGAGCCCCTGTCGCACGACGCACTGGAAGGGCTGGGCGCGCACTGTTCGACCACCGAAAGACGTGCCGACGAGGCCACCCGCGATGTCGCGCTGTGGCTCAAGTGCGAGTACATGCAGCAGCACCTGGGCGATAGCTTCCCGGGGACGATCACCGGCGTGGCGCCGTTTGGCGTCTTCGTGACGCTGGATGACATCTACGTCGAGGGCCTGGTCCACGTCACCGCGCTGGACAACGATTACTACGAGCATGACCCGGTGCAAGGCCGCTTCGTCGGCCGTCGCAGCGGTCGAACCTACGCACTGGGCGATGCTCTGGCAGTGCAGGTAGCTCGCGTCTCCCTCGATGAGCGGCGCATCGATCTCGAACCGGATCCGGCGGGCGGCCGCAAGCGTGGTAGCACTGCGCAGCCGGACAAAGCCGCTCGCAGGACAAGGCAGGCGTCCGCTCAGCCGCCGTCAAGCTCCAAGGCGGTAGAGTCCGAGCGCAAGCCGGGCAGGAAGGCGGGGCGTGGGGCCAAGTCGGCAGCCGCCAAGCGCGCGGCCAAGAAGGCCGCGCGGCCATCGGACAAGCAGGCAGGGCAGAAGCAGACAGCGCCCAAGGCGTCAAAGAAGAAGGCGGCGGCAAAGAAGGGATCGGGACGCCGCCGGAGTGCAAAGAAGGCATCGAAATCCAACTAGGAGATGAACATGAAGAAGCAGGTACTGATTTCGGCGGTGATCGCCTCGGCCATCGTGCTCGGCGGTTGCGCCACCGACGACCCCAACAAGCGCGCCAAGCGCGGTGCCCTGCTCGGCGCCATCGGCGGTGCAGCCATTGGCCAGATGGCAGGCAAGGACACCAAGAGCACCATGATCGGTGCTGCGGTGGGCGCCATCGCCGGCGGCGCTGTGGGCACCTACATGGACAAGCAGGCCGCCGAGCTTGAGGAGCAACTGGCCGCCGAGCGCGCCCGCGATGAACTGCAGATCCAGCGCCTGTCCGACAATGCGCTCAAGATCGGCATTGCCAGCGATGTATCTTTCGACGTCGACAGCGCAACGCTCAAGCCCAACGCGCAGGCCACCTTCACCCGCATCGCGGAAGTGCTGAAGGATTACGACTCGACCATTATCCACGTCGTCGGTCATACCGATTCCACCGGTTCGGCGGAATACAACCAGAACCTGTCCGAGCGTCGCGCGTCTTCGGTGGTTTCCACGCTCACCGGCAATGGCGTCAAGCCGGCCCGCCTGCGCCAGGAAGGCCGGGGCGAGGCGGAGCCCATCGCCTCCAATGACACCAAGGCTGGTCGTACGCAGAACCGCCGGGTCGACATCGTCATCAAGCCGGTGATCGAAGGCCAGGAGCAGCAGGCGGCTGAGCCGCCGCCTTATCTCGGCGCCTGAGGGCCATGGCCGAGTCTGAGCGTGTCATCGGCGGCTTCCACGCGGTTGCGGCCGCGCTGGAGGCCGCCGAGCCTCCGCTTGAGGTGTTGCTCAGTCAAAGCCGCCGCGATCAGCGCGCCAGCGCGCTGACCGCGCAGGCCGAGGCGCGCGGTGTGCCGCTGCGGCGCTGCACACGCGATACCCTCGATCTGCTGCTGCCCGGTGTCCGGCATCAGGGTGTGGTGGCGCGGGTCGCGGTTGCGGCTTCGGCGGCCATCGATGCCGACACCCTGCTGTATTCACCCGCACCGGCGGATGGACTGGTGCTGGTGCTGGATGGCATCCAGGATCCGCACAATCTGGGCGCCTGCCTGCGCTCGGCCGAGGCGGCGGGCGCCCAGGCCGTGGTGATCCCGCGCGACCGCTCGGTGCGCGTCACCCCGACCGTATCCAAGGTGGCGGCGGGCAGTGCCGAGCGCGTACCGGTGCTCAGCGTGACCAATCTCGTGCGTGCCCTCGACCAGCTGCGCGAGAACGGCTACTGGATCTGCGGGCTGGCTGGCCAGGCGGAACGCAGCCTGTGGCAGCTGCGCGCGACCCAGCCGCTGGCGCTGGTCATGGGGGCAGAAGGGGCAGGGCTGCGCCAGCGCACCCGCCAGCATTGCGACGAATTGGTGCGCATTCCCATGCTGGGCCAGACGGAGTCGCTCAATGTGTCGGTGAGTACCGGCGTCTGTCTGTTCGAGGTGGCGCGACAACGTCTCGCGGTCGCCTAGGGTGATGGCTCCTGTGCGTCGAGTTGCCGCAGCACGGCTTCGGAGGCTGCGTTCGTGGGCAGGAAGGTCTCCACCCGGATTTCATCGGCCGTGACATCCAGCGCCGTGCCGAAGCTCGACAGCATCGAGAACAGGCTGAGCTCGGCGCCGCCCACGCCATAGCGCACGGGCAGCACCGGGGCGGGTACGCCTTCCGGCGGCTCATGCAGGCGCCACCGGCGTGGTACGCCCTCGTACTGCAGGACCTCATCCACCAGCGCATGCAGCTCAGCGTCGCAGTGTGCCTCTGCCTCGTGGCGCGTGCGCCACAGCAGAAGGGTGGCCACCTCTTCCCAATTCAGGATGGAGGGCCGCGCGCCGGCGGGATGCATGGTCAGCTTCAGCAGATTGCGTGGCCCCTCACCGCACACCGTGGTCCAGATGGCCTCGATATCGCCGAGCAGCGCCAGCATGCGCTGCATGGGTGGATTCATTAGCGTGATGTTCCAATGCCGGTCGATCACCACCGCGGGGTAGGGGCGGTGGTGATGCAACAGCATGTCGAGGGCGCTGCGGATTGGCGTCATGTCGGGATGGGCCAAGGTGCGCTTGGGGTAGCTGGGTGCGAAACCGGCAGCGATCAGCAGCTGATTGCGCTGACGCAAAGGGAGATCCAGCGCCTCAGCGAGCTGTAGCACCATCAGCCGGCTTGGACGCGCCCGCCCGGATTCGAGAAAGCTCAGATGGCGCTGCGATACGCCCGCCGCCAGTGACAATGCCAGTTGCGATTGACGCCGTTCCTGCCGCCAGGCGCGCAAGGCGTCGCCGAAAGGGATGGATTCCAGCGACTCATGATCGGTCGCGTCGCGGGGCAGGGCTTTATCCATGGTGCAGATGCTTCCAGATAGGCGGCGGGCAGGCCGCCAGGAGCAGCATGCCAGGCAGGAAGACCAACGGCAGATCGATCCACCAGTGGCTATGCGGCAGGTGCCCGGTGATGATCTCCACCACGTGGCCAAGGGCATGACCGCCATAGAAGGCGGCCGCTGCCAGAAAGAGGGGGTAGCTGCGCGCCCCCGCGCGCAGGCACCAGAGCAGACTGGCGCCGAAGACGCCATAGGCCAGACCGACGTCGTGGATCAAATGCAGATTCGCTGGCCCGGTGTGACGGACGCCGGGAATCCAGGCGAACCAGCTCCAGCCGTGGGCGAGCATCCAGACCGCGTTGACCAGGCTGACCAGGGCGATGACCAAGAGCGCTGTTCGGAATACAGGTTGCATAGGATGGGCTTCCGTGCGGGATTGGGAGCAGCCTACGCCGGCTGCCCCCATGGGAAAATTACCCTGCAGGTAATTGCTCTGGCTACCGATGGCGACGACAGTCATGGCCTCCTTCCCCATGGAGTGTCCAAGCATGCAAGCCAAAGCCTTTCTCCTCGGCGCCGTTCTGTTGGTGTTTGGCGCCATCAGCCTGATGGCCCTGCGCGAGGTCGGTTACCTCGGCATCTGGCAATCCGGTCTGGCGAACTGGGGTGCCTTTCAGGTGCTGGTTGATCTGGTCATCGCCTGTGCCCTGATCTGTATCTGGATGGTGAGCGACGCACGTCAGCGTGGTACCAACCCCTGGCCCTTCGTCGCGCTCACGCTGGTGTTCGGAGTCTTCGGTCCTCTGCTCTACCTGTTGTTCCGGCTGCGCCAGGACCACAGTGCGTCGCTGAGCGCTACCTGAGTCTGCCGCGGCACCGGCAATTGCGCCGGTGCCGCGGGCTGCGTACAATCACGCGCCCCGCTGCACTTGCGGCGGGTTTCCACCACCTTGTCCCACCGCGCCAGCGGGGGACCATGTCGATCACGACATGCCCACAAGGAGATTCACCATGCGACATTACGAAATCGTCGTCCTGGTGCACCCTGATCAATCGGATCAGGTGCCCGCCATGGTCGACCGCTACCGGACGATGGTTACCGCCGAAGGCGGCTCCATCCATCGTTTCGAGGATTGGGGACGGCGTCAGCTGGCCTACACCATCAACGGCCTGCACAAGGCGCACTATTTCCTCATGAATGTCGAGTGCAGTGGCGATGCCCTGCATGAGATCGAGGAAGCCTTCCGCTTCAATGACGCCGTGCTGCGGCGCCTCGTTGTCCGCAAGGAGCAGGCGGTCACCGAGCCGTCTCCGCTGTTCAAGGCGGAAGATGACAAGAAGCCCGCTGCGGTCGACGACAGCGATGACGCCGACGACGATGATGTCGACTCGGCAGACGACGAATCGGCCCACAAGGCCGAAACCACAGGAGCCTAAGCCATGGCCCGTTTTTTCCGTAAGAAGCGCAGCTGCCGCTTCACCGCCGAGGGCGTCAGCGAGATCGACTACAAGGATCTCAACACCCTCAAGCAGTACGTTGCCGAGAACGGCAAGATCGTGCCATCGCGCATCACCGGCACGCGCTCGCGCTATCAGCGCCAGCTGTCGACTGCGGTCAAGCGTGCGCGCTACCTGGCGCTGCTGCCCTATACCGACAAGCACGACCTCTAGGAGCGCGCCATGGAAGTCATTCTGCTCGAAAAGATTCACAAGCTCGGTGACCTTGGCGATACCGTCAAGGTGCGCGCCGGCTACGGCCGCAATTTCCTGCTGCCGCAGGGCAAGGCTCTGCCGGCTACGGACGCGAACCGCAAGGTGTTCGAGGAGCGCAAGGCCGAACTGGTCAAGCGTGCCGAGGAATCGCTGAGTGCGGCAAAGATGCGTGCCAAGAGCATCGACGGTGCCACCATCACCATCGAGGCCCGCGCTGCCGATCAGGGCAAGCTTTACGGCTCCGTCGCTCCGGCCGACATCGTCGACGCCGCCGCGACCCAAGGCATTGAGCTGGAGAAGTCCGAAATCGACATGCCGGACGGCCCGATCCGCGTGACCGGCGACTACAGCTTCCGCGTCATGCTGCATTCGGAAGTGGATTGCCAGATCACCGTGAGTGTGACGGAAGCGGCCGCCAGCTAGCAGCTGCCGCGCGCCATTCGGCGTATCCTTGAAGCCTCGGTGACCTGCGTTCGCCGGGGCTTTTTCGTTCCCGGCGCAGGCGCGCGTGCGCAGTGACGGAGTGACAGTTGGACGACATCCCGGTCAAGCAACCCCCGCATTCCATCGAGGCGGAGCAGTCCGTGCTCGGCGGTCTGATGCTGAACAACAACGCCTGGCTCGATCTGGCCGGACGCCTGTCGGAGGACGACTTCTACCGGGAGGATCACCGCCTGATCTTTCGCGGCATCCGCGAACTGCTCGATGTCGGCAAGCCCTGTGACTTCGTCACGCTGTCAGAGTATCTGCGCGGTCGCGGCAGCCTCGATCCGGCCGGCGGGCTGAGCTACCTCGGCTCGCTCGCCAATGACACGCCCAGCGCGGCCAACGTGCTGGCCTACGCCGACATCGTGCGCGAACGCGCGGTGCTGCGCAGCCTGATCAAGGTCGGGCAGGAGATCGCCGATCTGGGCTTTCGGCCGGGCGAACAGAGCTATGCGGATCTCATGGAAACCGCGGAGCAGCGCGTGTTTGCTATTCGCGAGCAGGGTGAGCGCGGGCGTCAGGAGTTTCAGCACGTCGGCGAGGCGCTGGACAAGGTCGAGGCCCGGCTCGAGATTCTGCGCGAGCGCCCGGATGAGCTCGCGGGCGTCCCCACCGGCCTGCACGATCTGGACCGCAAGATCCATGGTCTGTCCAAGGGCGATCTGTTGATCCTCGCGGGCCGACCCGGCATGGGCAAGACCAGCTTCGCGATGAATATCGCCGAGCACATCGCCATCCACGAGAAGAAGCCGGTCGGCGTGTTCAGCATGGAAATGGGCGCCGATCAGCTGGCCATGCGTATCCTGGCCTCCTACTGCCGGATGGACCAATCCGCGCTGCGTTCCGGCCAGATCGAGGACCACCAATGGGACTGGCTGGCGCAGGCCAGCCGGGACATCCGCGAGGCGCCGCTATTCATCGACGAGACGCCAGCGCTGTCGCCGCTGGAACTGCGCGCGCGGGCGCGGCGCATGAAGCGTCGCCATGGCCTGTCGCTGATCGTGGTGGACTACATCCAGTTGATGCAGGTGCCGGGCACACGCGAGAACCGGACCAACGAGATTTCACAGATTTCGCGCAACTTGAAGGCACTGGCCAAGGAAATGGAGGTGCCGGTGATTGCGCTCTCCCAGCTCTCGCGCGAGGTGGAGAAGCGCGAGAACAAGCGCCCGGTGCTGTCCGATCTGCGCGAGTCCGGTTCCATCGAACAGGACGCCGATCTGGTCGTCTTCATCTATCGCGACGCCTACTACCGGCGCAAGGAAGGCGACCCCGCGGCTGAGCAGGACAATCGCACCGAGATCATCATCGCCAAGCACCGCAATGGCCCGACCGGAACCGTGCACGTGGCCTTCCTCGGCGGCTCCACCCGCTTCGAGAACCTTACCTATCGCGATGACGCGCATTAGCTTGGCGAAGGGAATGCGCGGCCGCAGCGGCGGTGGCGCATGACGCCCCGCGTCTGGGCCGAACTCGACCCCGAGGCCCTGCGCCATAACCTGGCGCAGGTGCGCGCGCGGGTGGGCACGGCGCGCGTCATGGCGGTCATCAAGGCCAATGGCTATGGCCATGGCGCGGTCTGGGCGGCGCGCTGCCTGCGTGAATTGCGCGGTCCCGGTCAGGACGGTCGTCGCGCCCCCTGGGAGGCGGACGCCTTTGCAGTGGCGTGTCTGGAAGAGGCATTGGCGCTGCGCGCCGCCCGCGTGCAGGCGCCCATGATCATCCTGGAGGGCGTGCTTTCAGTGGAGGAAGCGCGGGTCTGTCTGCGCGAGAAGCTCGAGGTGGTGGTGCACGATCATTGGCAGCTGGCGCTGATGGAGCAGCTCCCGCGGGGCGCCGAGGCCCGAGTCTGGATCAAGATCGACAGCGGCATGCGGCGTCTTGGCTTCCCGCTGGAGTCGGTGCCCGCGGTGCTGGAGCGCCTGCAGGCACGGCCGGAGTGGAAGCTGTGCGGCGCCATGACGCATCTGGCCTCGGCCGACGAAGACACCGATTCCGCCTTGCTGCAGGCGGGACGCTTCGATGCGGCGCTGGGGGCGGCGCGGCTGCCGCGATCCATCGCCAATTCCGCAGGTGTGCTCGCCGACAACAGCCTGCATCGCGATTGGGTGCGCCCGGGCCTGATGCTCTACGGGATGTCGCCACGCGCCGACCAGGATGCGGCAGCGCTGGGATTGCGGCCGGTGATGACGCTGCATTCGCGGGTGTTGGCCATCCGTGACTGTGCGGCCGGAGATGCCGTGGGTTACGGCGGGACCCATGTATGCCAGGTGCCTACCCGGGTGGCGACGGTCGCGGTGGGCTATGCCGACGGCTTCCAGCGCGCCTTGAGCAACAGCGGCAGCATGCTGCTGCGTGGCCAGCGCGTGCCCGTCATCGGCCGTGTTTCCATGGATATGACCGCCATCGACGTCACTGCGCTGCCAGCGGCGGCGGTGGGCGATGAGGTCACGCTCTGGGGCGAGGGCCTGCCTGCCGAGGAACAGGCGCGGGCGGCCGGGACGCTGGCCTACGAACTGTGCGCCGGGCTGACCCAGCGCGTGCACCTGCAGTCGCGCATTGCGGCAAGCGATGAGGCAACGTCGTCAGAGGCCGTGGCGCGCTACTGAACGAGCTGGTTGAGGTCGAAGATCGGCAGCAGAATGGCCATCACGATCAGCAGCACGACTCCGCCCATGATCAGAATCAGCAGCGGCTCGAAAACCCCCATGACGGCGGAAATGGTGGTCTGCACCTCGCGTTCCTGGTTATCCGCGGCGTGTTCGAGCATCTCGTCGAGCTTGCCGGACTGCTCGCCACTGCCGATCAGATGCAGGGTGATCGGCGGAAAGAGCTTGGACTCGGACAAGGCACGATAGACCGAGCCGCCCTCGCGCACCTTCTGCGCGGCCACTTCAATGGCTTCGTGCATCGGGAGGTTGGAGACGACCTGGGAGCCGATGCGCATGGCCTCGAGAATGGGTACGCCGGACTGCGAGAGAATGCCGAGGGTGCGCATGAAGCGGCCGGTGTTGGCGCCGCGTACCAGGCGTCCGATCAAGGGAATGCGCAGCTGCAACCGGTGCACCTTTCGCTTGAAATTGGGCCGTCGCATGGCCAATGAGAACAGCACCACGCCGCCAGCGAGCGCGACTAGGAGAACGGGGCCGTTGCTGCGCAGAAAGTCACTGACCGCGATCAGGCCGATGGTCAACGGCGGTAGCTCCTGGTCGATGGACTCGAAGACGCCAACCACCTGCGGCACCACGTAGGACAGCAGCAGGATGACCACCGCCACTGCCACCAGGGTCAGGATGGCGGGATAGAAAGCGGCCAGCATCATCTTCTGGCGCATGGCCTGGCGGCTCTCGACATAGTCGGCCAGTCGCTCCAGCACGCTGTCCAGACGCCCGCTCTGTTCGCCCGCTTCCACCGTGGCGCGGTACAGCGCCGGAAAGGCACCGGGAAACTGCGCCAGGCCGGACGCCAGCGGGGCACCCTCGACCACCTGGGCGCGCACGCCCAGTGCCACGCGCTTGACGGCGCGTCCCTCGGACTGCTGAGCGACCGCCGATAGCGACTCATCCAGCGGCAGGCCGGAACGCAGCAGCGTCGACAGCTGACGCGTGAACAGCGAGAGATCCGCCGTGCTGAGGCGTCCGCTCCGGCTCAGGCTGAAACCGCCACGGCTCTGTTCGGACCCGCCGCCACGGCGCCGGTCAGAGACTTCGCGCAGCGATACCGGAATCAGGCCCTTGCCGCGCAGCTGTTCGCGCACGTGGCGGGCGGTGTCGCCTTCGATCAAGCCCTTCTTCTGGCGCCCCTTGTCGTTGAGCGCGACGTATTCGAATGCCGCCATGCGCCGCTCGTCAGTCCTCGGTGGTCACGCGCAGGATCTCGCGCACGGTGGTGACGCCATCGAGCACCTTCTGCCGACCCGAGGCCATGATGCCGGGCGTGGATTTGCGCGCATGGTTCTCGAGGGCCTGCTCGCCCGCGTTGTCGTGGATCAGCACTTCCATCTCCTGGTCGACTTCGACCAGCTCATGGATGCCGGTACGGCCGAGGAAACCGGTGCCGCGACACTTCGAGCAGCCCTTCTCGCGATACAGCGTCACCGGCTCGCTGTGCTTGATGCCAAGCGCTTCGCGTTCGACAGGCTCCGCCTCGTGGGCTTCCTTGCAGTGCGGGCAGAGGACACGCACGAGGCGCTGTGCCATCAGGCCGATAATCGAGGTGGACAGCAGGTAGGGCTCCACCCCCATGTCGCGCAATCGCGTGATGGCGCCGACGGCCGTGTTGGTGTGCAGGGTCGACAGCACGAGGTGGCCGGTGAGGGAGGCCTGTACCGCGATCTCCGCCGTTTCGAGGTCGCGGATTTCGCCGATCATCACCACGTCCGGGTCCTGACGCAGGATGGCGCGCAGGCCGCGGGCGAAGGTCATGTTGACCTTGGGGTTGACCTGGGTCTGGCCGATACCCTCGATGTTGTATTCGATCGGGTCTTCCACCGTCATGATGTTGCGCGACTTGTCGTTCAGCACCGACAGCGCCGCGTACAGGGTGGTGGACTTGCCGGAGCCGGTGGGGCCGGTGACCAGCATGATGCCATAGGGCTTGTTGATGATCCGCTTTAGCACCTTGGTGTCATTGGCGTTGAGGCCGAGGTGCTCGAGATCGATCTTTTCGTTCTGCTTGTCGAGCACACGCATCACCACGCGCTCGTAGGAAGCGCCGGTGGGCAGGGTGGAGACACGCACATCCACCTTGCGGCCGCCGATGGAGCGCGTGATGCGGCCGTCTTGAGGCAGGCGCTTCTCCGCGATGTCGAGCTTCGCCATGATCTTGATGCGCGACACCAGCCGCGGCGCCAGCTGACGCGGTGGCGACATGATTTCACGCATCACGCCGTCGACCCGGAAGCGGACGCTGCAGCGGCTTTCGAAGGTCTCGACGTGGATGTCGGAGGCGTTTTCCTTGATCGCCTCCACCAGCAGCCCATTGATGAAGCGGATAACCGGCGCGTCGTCCTCGCTCTCCAGAAGATCCTGGTTCTCTGCAAGCGCGTGGGCGAGGGCGTCGAGATCGTCCGGCGTCTCGTCTTCGCCGCCCAGGCCTTCGACCAGCGATGCCGCGGCCCCTTCGCCCTGCTCGTAGGCGCGCTGCAGCTCGAGGTCGAATTCGTTGGGGTCGGCACGCTGCACCGGGAACATCTGCGCGTTGAGGCGTTGCACCTCCATGAGCGCGTCCATGGAAGCGCCCTGGCGCACCCAGATGACCGGATGGCCGTCACCGTCCTGCGTCAGCAGCACGCCATTGCGTTTGCAGAAGGAATAGCCCGGGCGCTGGATGCCCTCCGCCGCCGCCACGCTCTGCTCCGGTGCGTTCATCGGCGCCCGCTGGCTTCGGCGGCGCTGTCACTGATCGTGCTGGACAGCGGTCGCCCCGCTTCCTCGCCGTCATCGAGGAACAGCTCGAAGTCGTCCAGACGCGGATAGGCGCGGTCGAGAATCGGTACATCACGCTCATTGGCGTTGAGCGCGCGCTGCGTCTGCTCGTATTTCTGCTGGGTGTAGAAGTCCGAGGTGGCGCGGTCGCGCAGGATGCGCGGACGCATGAACAGCATGAGGTTGCGTTTCTCGCTCTGCACCGACTGAAAGCGGAACAGCGCGCCGAGGAGCGGAATCTTGCTCAGAAAGGGCACGCCCGAGCGCGAGTCGGTGACATTGTCATCAATCAGTCCGCCGAGGATCAGTACCTGCCCGTCCTCGACGCTGACAGTATTGGTGATCGAACGCGAATTGGTGATCTGCTGCAGACTGCTGCCACCGGCGCCCAGGCTGGAGACCTCCAGGCTGAGTTCGAGCTGTATGTGGTCGCCCTCGTTGATCTGTGGCGTGACGTTCAGCGTAAGCCCAACATCACGGCGTTCGATCGTCTGGAAAGGGTTGACGCTGCCGTTGTTGGCGCCGGTGTTGGTGAACTGGCCAGTGAGGAACGGCACTTCCTGACCGACCGAAAACTCGGCTTCCTCGTTGTCCATGGTCAGCAGGGTGGGCGCGGAGAGGATATTGGTGTCGCCATCTCCCTGCAGCGCCTTGAGCAGAAGAGCGAAGCTGGTGCCGCCATCGCGGATGCGTCCACCGCCCAGCGTGATCCCCTGACCGATCAGGCCCGTGAGTGCATTGGCGCTGAGGTTGCTCGAGCCGGAGGTCGCCGTGCCCAGACCGGACAGGATTTGACCGGTGTCTGGGTCGAAAATGCCCGCCGCCGCCACGCGGTCCTCATTGAAGACGGCCCAATCCAGGCCGAGCTCGGCCTGCTTGGAACTGCTGATCTCTGCGATCAGGGTTTCCACCATCACCTGCGAGCGCTTGATGTCCAGCTTCTCGATGACGGTCCGCAGTGCGCGCATGGCCTTTGGCGGGGCGGTGATGAGCAGGGAATTGGTATCGGGCTCGGCAATGACGCTGCTGCCGTCCGCAATCCCGCCGCGACGGTTGCCGCCGCCTGCGGCATTTTGCTGGCCGCTACCACCTTGCTGATCGGTCGCCTGCTCGGCGTAGCCCTGAAGGATGGGTGCCAGATCTTCGGCGCTGGCGTGGCGCAGATAGACCACCTGCGTGGAACCATCCTCGTCCAGTTCGACATCGAGCTCCTTCACGATGCCGATGTAACGCTGGCGCTCGGTCTTTTCTCCGCCGATCAGCACGGAATTGCTGCGTTCGTCGGCGATCAGCGTGGAGGTCTGCTGGCCCTGGTTCTGGGCGTTCTCGCCCTTGGAGAGCGATTGCAGGATGCGCACGACTTCACTGGCCGAAGCATGCTTCAGGCGCACCAGCTCGATTTCGTTCTCGCCGCTGCGGTCGACATCATTGATGATCGCTTCCAGCCGACGCATATTGCCGGCACGGTCGGAGATGATGAGCATGTTCGACGGCGAGTACGCTGCCAGGTGGCCCCACTGCGGCACCAGGGGGCGCAGGATGGGCACCAGCTGCGCGGCCGGCACATTCTTGATTTCCATCACGCGGGTGACGATCTCGTCCGGCGGCGCACCGCGCTCCAGGCCCGTCGTACCGGCTTCCTGGCGGGCGTTGTTCTCCGGCACGATCTTGATGGCATTGCCGCTGGGAATCGCCGCAAAACCATAGACCTGAAGGATTGACAGGAAGGTCTCGTAAACCGCGGCCGGCGGCATGGGGGAGGCGCTGACCACGGTCACCTTTGCCTTGACGCGGGGGTCGACGATGAAGTTCCGCCCCGTGACATCGCTCACCGTTTCGATGAGGGTATTGATGTCGGCGTCCTTCAGGTTCAGCGTCACTGCGTTTTCGGCGCGTACCGGAAGGGCAATCAACAGCGCCGCCAGCAGCAGCCATGGCGAGGAAAGGAGAAGGCGCATTACTGGGTACTCAATGTGTAATTCTGGACATTGCCACCGCGCTCGACCGTGACATTGATGGATTGGGCATTGCTGAGTTCGTTAAGCAGGCGCAGCGCGGTGTCCGGGCTGTCGAGGGAGATGCCGTTGACGGCCGTCACCAGATCGCCGGGGCGCAGGCCAGCGGCCTCGAACAGCTCTCGTTCCCGCCCCGGGTAGATGCGGTAACCCTGCTGCTGCCCGCCCGAGGAGGCAGGGACGACACGGATGTAATTGGTCGCCTTGGTGGGGTCTGACAGCAATTCGTTGCGGATTTCCCCCAGTTTCTGAGGGTTGCGAGCCGTCAGATTGCCATTGTCGGTGACGCGGCTTTCGCTGCGCACGCCCTGCTTGGCACGCGCCGGCTGCTGTTCGCCGATGCCGTCGCGCTCCATGCGCAGGGTTTCCAGTTTGCCGTCGCGCGAGATCACCACGCGATTGGAAAAGACCGAATGCAGTTCCACATTGCTTGAGATCTCATCGCCGATGGCATAGAGCTTCTCGTCCTTGCCGGCTGCGGCGATGATGGCGCGCGACAGGGAGGGGTCCTCGGCGGCGTAGACGCCCAGCAGTTTGAGTGACAGCCGTGTTTCGGGCGCATCCTCCACGTCCTGCGCCTCGGGCTCGGCCGGTTTCTGGAAGGCGCCCATCAGATTGGCGTTGGTCAGCCGGGCCAGATCGTAGGGCGCCGCGCTGCCCGAGGCACTTTGCGCCTCCCGCTGCACCGGGGCTGGCTTCCAGTTGTCGGCGGGGGGCGGCACAAGGGCCCACGCCAGCCGCGCCATGCAGGCGCCGAAGACCACGGCAAGTACAAGCGCCGTCAGTCCTGCGGCACGCTGCACGTGCCTCTCGTAGAGCTGGAGCAGAAGGGAAGTATTCACGGGGGCAGATGATACTGGTCAGGCCAAAGGACCGCATGCATGACAGTGGCATGATGGGGGGCATCTGTACGAGAAAGAGGCTGAAGCGTGGCTTTCCGATGGCAGGATCCACTCGATCTGGAGGGGCTACTCAGCGCTGAGGAGATCGCGATTCGCGATGCCGCAGCGCACTTTGCACGGGAAGCGCTGGCCCCGCGCATCCGCGAGAGCTTCCGAGATGGGGCCTTCGACCGCGCGCTGGTAGAGGCGTTCGGTGCGCTGGGCCTGTTCGGGCTGACACTGGAGGGCGATGGCTGTCCCGGAGGAAGTCACATCATGTATGGGCTGGTGGCACGCGAGATCGAACGCATCGACTCGGCCTTCCGCTCGCTGCTCTCCGTACAGTCCAGCCTGGTGATGTATCCCATCCGCCGCTTTGGCAGCCCGGAGCAGGGGCGTCATTACCTGCCGCGCCTGGCCTCCGGCGAGTGGCTTGGCGCTTTTGGCCTGACCGAGCCCGATCACGGGTCCGATCCGGCCGGGATGCGCACGCGGGCGCGGCGTCGCGACGACGGGGCCTGGATATTGAACGGCACGAAAACCTGGATCAGCCATGCCCCGGTGGCCGACGTTTTCGTGGTCTGGGCGCGCGACGAGGCGGGTGTGATTCGTGGCTTTCTGCTCGAGCGCGGCGCTACCGGGCTGTCGACCCCGGCCATCGGGGGCAAGCTGTCCCTGTGTGCCTCGCCAACGGGACAGATTGTGCTGGAGGACGTGGTGGTGCGCGATTCCCAGCGCCTGCCCGGTGTCGAGGGGCTGAAAGGCCCTTTCTCCTGCCTGACCAAGGCGCGCTACGGCATCTGCTGGGGCGCCATGGGGGCCGCGGAAGCGTGCTGGTGGACGGCGCGTGATTACACCCTGGAACGGCGACAGTTCGATCGCCCTCTGGCGGCCAACCAGTTGGTGCAGCGCAAGTTGGCGGATATGCAGACCGAAGTGGCGCTGGGTCTGCACGCGGCGCTGCAACTCGGACGGCGCTTCGACGCTGGAGAGGCGCCCCACGAGGCGGTTTCCCTGCTCAAGCGCAACAATTGCTGCAAGGCTCTCGACATTGCCCGCCAGGCGCGCGATATGCTCGGCGCAAACGGTATCAGTGACGCCTATCCGGTCATGCGTCACTTGATTAACCTGGAAACCGTCAATACATACGAGGGCACGGCAGATATCCACGCTCTGATCCTTGGGCGGTCACAGACGGGAATTGCTGCCTTCTAGTGCGGTCCAACTTTGCGGTTCGAGGGATGCAGCATCGCTAGAATGGAGCCATGAGCGAACAGGATCAGCAAGGTACCGGGCTGGCCACCGAAACGGCCAAGCCCAAAATCAAGGAGCCGCCGAAATATAAGGTGGTCATGCTCAACGACGACTACACGCCGATGGAATTTGTGGTCCAAGTTTTGCAACAGTTCTTCAGTCACTCTCGTGAGAAGGCGGTGCAAATCATGATGCAGATCCACACCCAAGGACGTAGCGTGGCTGGCGTGTTTCCCGCCGAAATTGCCGAAACCAAGGTGGCGCAGGTCAATGACTATGCCCGCCGCAATCAGCACCCCCTGCTGACCGTTATGGAGGAAGCCTGATGCTCTCCGATGAACTGCAAAAAGCCCTGGATGCCGCCTTCGTGCAGGCGCGCAACGAGCACCACGACATGCTCACCGTCGAGCACCTTCTGCTCGCCCTTCTGTCGGATGCCAATGTCAGTGAGGTGCTCGGCGCGACCGGGGCCAATCTGGAGCAGCTCGAGGGGGCGCTGCGCGAGTACATTGCGCACAACGTCCAGTCCGACAGCGACGATTCGGCCGACCGCGATGTACAGCCGACGCTGTCCTTCCAGCGCGTGCTCCAGCGGGCGATCTACCACGTGCAGTCGGCCGGGCGAAAGCAGGTCTCCACACTGAACGTGCTGGTGGCCATTTTCTCCGAGAAGGACACGCACGCCGTCTATCTGCTGGCGCAGGAAGGTGTGTCACGCCTCGACGTCGTCAATTACCTGTCGCATGGCATTTCCAAGGTGCCAGGGGCTGAGTCCAGCGAGGAGAGTACCAACGCCACACAGGGCACGCAGACCCGCACCGGTGAAGATGCCTCGGCGTTGGAGCAGTACACCACCAATCTGAACGAGCGCGCGCGCAAGGGCACGGTGGATCCCCTGATCGGCCGTGAACACGAGATCGAGCGCGTCATGCAGACGCTGTGCCGCCGTCGCAAGAACAATCCCTTGCTCGTGGGCGAGGCCGGTGTCGGCAAGACCGCCATCGCCGAAGGTCTGGCCTGGCTGGTGACCGAAGGGCGCGTGCCCGAGGCGCTGCGCGAATCGACCATCTTCTCCCTCGACCTGGGCGCGCTTATTGCCGGTACCAAGTACCGCGGCGATTTCGAGAAGCGGCTCAAGGGCGTGCTGGCGGAGCTCTCCGAAATTTCGGGCGCGGTGCTGTTCATCGACGAAATCCATACCCTGATCGGTGCGGGTGCCGCCAGTGGCGGTGTCATGGACGCCTCCAACCTGCTCAAGCCGCTGCTGGCCAATGGTGAGCTGCGCTGCATCGGCTCGACCACCTACAGCGAGTACCGCGGCATCTTCGAGAAGGATCGCGCGCTGGCGCGGCGTTTCCAGAAGGTGGATGTGGTTGAGCCGAGTGAGGCGGACACGATTCGCATTCTCGAAGGGCTCAAGAGCCGCTTCGAGGCGCACCACGAAGTGACCTTCACGCACCCGGCGCTGGAGTCGGCGGTGCACCTGTCCTCGCGACACATCACGGACCGCTTCCTGCCCGACAAGGCCATCGACGTGATGGACGAAGCGGCCGCGCGTCTGCGCCTGCTTCCGGGTTCGCGCAAGCGCAAGACGGTGCAGGTGCGTGACATTGAGGACACGGTGGCCCGCATCGCCCGCATTCCCGCCAAATCAGTGTCGACTGACGACCGCGAGCGGCTGGAGCGTCTTGAGCGCGATCTCAAGCTGGTCATCTATGGCCAGAATCACGCCATCGAGACGCTGGCATCGGCCATCAAGATGTCGCGCTCCGGGCTCGGCAATCCGGACAAGCCGATCGGTGCCTTCCTGCTGGCCGGCCCGACCGGTGTCGGCAAAACCGAGGTCACCCGGCAGTTGTCCGAGATCATGGGCATCGAGCTGCTGCGCTATGACATGTCCGAGTACATGGAGCGCCATACCGTGTCGCGACTGATCGGCGCCCCGCCGGGCTATGTCGGATTCGACCAGGGTGGTCTGCTCACCGATGCCGTGCTCAAGCATCCGCACTCGGTGGTGCTGCTCGACGAGATCGAAAAGGCGCACCCGGATGTCTTCAACCTGCTGCTGCAGGTCATGGACCACGGCACGCTGACGGACAACAATGGACGCAAGGTCGACTTCCGCAACGTGATCCTGATCATGACCACCAACGCGGGTGCGGAAGTACAGGCACGGCGGTCAATCGGCTTTACGGAGCAGGATCACTCCAGCGACGCCATGGAGATCATCCGCAAGGCCTTCACGCCGGAGTTCCGCAATCGTTTGGACGCCATCGTCGCTTTCGATTCGCTGCAGCCCGAGGCCGTGGCGCGCGTGGTCGACAAGTTCATCATGCAGCTTGAAGCGCAGCTTGGCGCCAAGAAGGTGCAGCTGGAAGTCGACGAGGAAGCGCGTGCCTGGCTCGCCGAGCACGGCTTCGACGAAAAGATGGGCGCCCGGCCGATGGCGCGGGTCATCCAGGAGCACATCAAGCGTCCGCTGGCCGAAGAACTGCTGTTCGGCAAGTTGGCCAACGGCGGTCAGGTGCGCGTCAGGGTCGACGGTGATGCCTTGAAGCTCGAGGTGAACGAGCGCGAGACCGAAGCCGAAGTCTGATCGCCGCGGCTGACGGGTGGGCGGGGCCGGATTACCGGCCCCGCGTCAGCTTGTCGCTAAGCGCCTTTCGTCACGCTGCCATGGTCCCGGCGGCAGCGGGTGCCAAGGCCGGGGCGTCTGCTCTGGGCTCGCTGGGGCTGCTGCTGCGTTCGAGGCGGTTCCAGCCATTCTGACCGTCGCCGAAGGCGTCGCGGGTCAGGAAGGCCGCCGCAAAATGCTCTTCGGAAGTGCGCGTCTCGATGGTCGGCACGTACCAGAATTCTCCCTTGCAGCGCTCCGGTGTGATGTCGAGCAGGACGTAGCCGTGGTGTGCCGTGTCGACGTACTTGATGTGCGTGTTGACCAGGCGAATGACATCCGCAATGCCGTCAATTTCCGGCAGGCCGCTGCTGGTCACTGACGGCGTGATGAACTCCACGCCCATGCTGCCGCGGCCGGTGAGGGGGCCATACTGGGTCAGATCTCCCGGACTGGGCGTCAGCTCATTGGCCCAGGAGGTATGGATGTCCCCGGTGATGACCACATTGTTGCGGACGTTCTGTACGCGCCACTGGTCGAAGATGCGATCGCGATTGCCTTCATAGCCATCCCACTGATCCGGATTGGCCGGAATATCAAGCAGCTCGACGTTGATGACATCGTTTGCCAGCAGCGTGTTCAGCACATGCAATTGGGCGAACATCGTCTGGTTGCCATAGACGCGCCAGCGGGCCTTGGAGGCCGTGATCTGCTGCGCCAGCCAGTCCTCCTGTTCGAAACCCATCATGGTGCGGCCTGGATCGTCGATCACACTGCGCTGGGCCAGGTTATCTGCCGGGCGATCGCGTCCGAACAGACGCGTCTCCAGCACGATGAGATCGACCAGATCTCCGAAGGCGAAACTGCGGAAGATACGCGTCAGGTCCTCGGGGTCCGGTGTACGGATCGGCATCCACTCGTGATACACGCGGGTCGCGATGGCCTTGCGTGTTGGCCAGTCGCCTTCTCCCTCGTTGTGGTTCTGCGCGCCGTCCTTCCAGCTGTCGTTGGTCGACTCATGGTCGTCCCAGACGCAGATCCAGGGATGCTGCCGATGCGCTTCCTGCAGGTCGGGGTCGGAGCGGTACTGCGCATAGCGCGCGCGATAGTCTTCAATGCTGAGAATTTCGCGCGGTGGCTCCGGACGCCGCCCAAGGCGGTCCGTTCCGTCGTTCTCATAGATGTAATCGCCCAGATGCAGCACGGCATCCAGATCGGCGCGCTGCGCCATGGCGGCGTAGACGTTGAAGAAGCCGTCCTCATACTGCGAGCAGGAGGTGAAGGCGAGCCGCAGTCGCTCAAGTGCGCCCACGGGTAGCGTGCGCGTGCGCCCCGTCGGGGAGGTGTAACCCATCGCCTCGAAGCGGTAGTAGTAGGTCGTCCCAGGGGCAAGCCCTTCTGCATCGACCTTGGCCGTGTAGTCGCGGGCTGCATCCGTTGCGACCGTGCCCGATCGCAATACCTGATTCAGATCGGGGTCCATACCCACCACCCAGCGCACCTGTACCGGGCCGTTGGTGACGCCCGAGACGCGGGTCCAGAGCATCACCCGATCCGCCAACGGGTCGCCGCTGGCCACACCGTGACGAAAAGTCGACGCGGCATCGGCGGCACCGGCGAGTGGCGCGCTCGAAGTGCCGCAGGCGCTCAACCAGGGCAGGGTGGCCGTTGTGCCCAAAAGGCTGGCGTCGCGCAGGAAGGCACGTCGGGTCGGCGGGCTCATCGTTTTGGCAGTCTGTCAAAAAGGGGGCGGAATTATCCGACGCTAGCGTGACAGTTTCCTGACGCGAGCTGCTTTTCTCATGGCGCCAAAGCCGCTTGCCCGTACACCGTCAACAATGAATGCGCCCTTTCATGGTGGCTGGGCACGCAAGCGGTCGCCAGAAGCATGGCGGCCTTCGGACTGACAGTGCACTTTGCGACGTTGGCGTCCGGTGATATGGACGGTGTTGAAGGCGATGTCCTATGCGAGCAACTGTCGCCTTGCGCCCTATTTGTCGCGGTAGGTGATCCGTCCCTTGCTCAGGTCGTAGGGCGTGAGTTCGACCTTGACCTTGTCGCCCGTGAGGATGCGAATGTAGTGCTTCCGCATCTTGCCCGAGATGTGCGCGGTCACGACGTGTCCGTTCTCGAGTTTCACGCGAAAAGTGGTATTGGGAAGGGTGTCGAGGACGACGCCCTCCATTTCGATATGGTCTTCTTTGGCCATGAATGCGGGTTGTGGAATAAGCCCGCTATTATCGCCCGCCCCGCCTTATTCGGCAATGCGTGACCAGCCAGCGCCGTCGGAACGCTCCTGTGGCCGAAAGCGCTTCTTGTATTCCATCTTGCCGCAGCCGGGAATCCAGTAGCCGAGCCACACGTAATCCTTGCCTTCGCGTTCGGCGGCATGGATCTGGGACAGTACCGCCAGCGTGCCGAGGCTCCGGCCGGCATAGTCCGGGCCCGGATCGAAGACGGTATACACCGCGGAATAGCCGTTTGGCAGGACGTCCACGACCGCACAGGCAACCAGGCGGTCGCGGTCGAAATACTGCCAGTACTCCACCGGCATCCAGGTGCAGGCGGTGAAGCGCTCGAAGCCGAAATGGTCGTCAGGCTCCATACCTTCTCCCTCGTGACGGGCGCGCAGATAGCGCTCGTAGAGGGCGAGGATGTCACTGTTGATCGTCGAGGCGCGTACTAATTCGAGATCCTCATTGCGTTTCATGCAGCGCCGCTGCGCGCGATCGGGGGCGAATTCCCGCACTGGAATCCGTACTGGTGTGCAGGCCTGGCATTGCGGGCAATGCGGCCGATAGACGGCATCGCCGCTGCGACGAAAGCCCTGATCCAGCAGCTGTTCATAGCGCGCCGCGTCGAGTCGCAACCGTGGATCCACTACCAGGTTGCGGGCAGTACGCTGTTCCAGATAGCTGCATGCATGGGGTTGCGTGATCAGGAGGCTGACGTTCTGCAGGCCGCTCAGCATGACCGAGTCTCCGTATGCTGCGGGGATGACGGAGCCGCCTCAGGCGCCGTCCAGAGCGGTGCGGGCAGTCGCGTCAGCCGCCACACGCTTTCAATGAATTGTGGCCGCGGCATTGCTACCGCCCCTAGGCTCTGGAGATGCGGCGAACCCACCTGACAATCGAGAATCGGCATGTCGTGCGCATCCATGAATTGACATAACCAATACAGAGCAATTTTCGAGCCATTGTCTGCGGCCGAAAACATGCTCTCGCCAAAGAACATGCGACCGATGGCCACGCCGTAAACACCGCCAATAAGGTGACCGTTGCGCCAGATTTCGACCGTTTTCATCGCACCCACGTCGAACAGGTTGCGATAGGCCTTGCGCATCTGCAGCCCCAGCCAGGTGCCTTGGCCAGGCGCGCGCGGGGCTGCACAGGCGTCAAGCACGGCATCGGGGGCGCTGTTGAAGCGGACGGCGTAGTCCGCGCGGCGAATGGCGCGGCGCAGGCTCCGACTCACATGCATGGCGTGGGTCGGCAGCACGGTGCGCGGGTCGGGACTCCACCACAGGATGGGCTCGTCCGGGTTGAACCACGGGAAGATGCCCTCGCGATAGGCGCGAAGCAGTCGTGCCGTGGACAAATCCCCGCCAATGGCCAGCAGGCCATTGGGATCGCGCAGCGCCCTGCCGGCGGGAGGAAAGGGCTGCGCCGGATCCTTCGGATCGAGCCAATGGAGCCGGATCGGGTTGTCCATATGCCTACTCTAGCGCGCGTCCGCACCGCTTGCCCCGCCTTCGGCTCGCCGGTACGCGCTGTGTTCGCTTTCGAGCCGGTCCCTGCCATCCTCCACCGCGGCACGCTCACGGCGCAGGAAGTCCTCCACCGCCTGGTGCAGACGGGGCTCGGCCAACCAATGGAGACTGTAGGTCAACACCGGTTCGAAGCCTCGCATCAGCTTGTGCCCACCCTGCGTGCCGGCGTCGAATCGGGACAGTCCCTGTTCTATGCAGTAGGCGATGCCCTGGTAATAGCAGGTCTCGAAGTGCAGGCTGTGGATATCATCTGCGCAGCCCCAATGGCGCCCGTAGAGCGCGTCCGCTCCCTGAACGCACAGCGCACAGGCAATGATCTCGTCATCGCGTTCGCCCAGCACCACGCGCACCGGTGTTCCAGGTGCGCGCCCGTACTGCTGCCAGAAGGCCTCTCGCAGATACGGCGATTGCCCGCGCACGTGGTAGGTGTGGGCATAGAGCGCGTAGATGCGTGCCCAGGCTGCGTCATCAAGGGCATCGCCAGGGACGACACGGAAGTGCACGCCTGCCTCCTCCTGAACGCGGCGGCGCTCGCGGCGGATCTTCTTGCGCTTGGCGCTGCTCAATGCCGCGAGATAATCGTCGAAGCTGGCATAGCCGCGGTTGCGAAAATGAAACTGCACGTCCTCTCGCAGCAGGAAGCCCGCTTTCCCGAGTGCTTCCGCATCGTCTGGCTGTGCGAAAAGGATATGCTCCGACGAAAGACCGCACATTGCACCATTGTGGTGCAATGCGCGGGCCAACGCTGCTTTCGACGTTGCGTCACGCGCACCCAGTCGGGGGCCGCCACTGGGTGTGAACGGGATAGCACAGAGGCCCTTGGGGTAGTACTCACAGCCGATGCGGTAGGCAGCATCGGCCCATTGGAAGTCAAAGACGAATTCGCCGTAGGAGTGATGCTTGCGGTAATGGGGTGCAGCCGCACACAGCCTGCCCGAGTCGTCATACAGCGCGACGTGCTCGGGTTCCCAGCCACTGTCCGCGGCGACGCTACCACTGTCTTCAAGCGCGGCAAGAAAGGCATGGCGCGTAAAGGGATAGCCTGCGTCGAACAGGGCATCCCATTGCGCGGCGGGGATGTCGCGAATGGCGTGGTGGTATCGGGTCTGCACGCCCTAGAGCGTGCCTGCAATCGGGGTCTCTGGCCAGACCGTGCTAGTGATATACAAGCTCGGAAGAGCCGGTGCCGCGTAGCGCCCACTGGATGCAGGCATCGTATTCAAAGCTGTCGACCTGCTCTTCCTCGCCGTCCGGCGCGGCGGCGCCGGAAAAATGACCGTCCTCGTCGAATTGCAGGCAGGCAATGCCGGTCTGTACGCGAATTTCATCGCCTTTGGACTGATCCAGTGCGATCTGCAGATAGCGCAGGCGCGAATCGGCGAACTCGGGCAGGGCAGACTGGCCGGAAGCGACGCGGGCGGCGTCTTCCGCGCTGAATTCGCGGATGTCGCCGTCGGGCGTCAGAACGAAGTGCTTGACGTCTACGCTCATGTCATTGCCTCGTTGCATCATGTCCTCAATCATCCTGCCCTCCTAAGTGGGGTCCGATAGGCGATCTTCAAGGCCAAAGCGGGCTCGGGCGGGACGGCTTGCATGCAGCCGATATACTGATTGGAGCGTGATGACAGCGCACAAGTTCAATGCTGCCCATCACCCTGCCCGTGGCCGTCCGAGCCTGTCCACACACACCCTTCGGGTCCAGCAAACTACGTGCCAAAAGCCTCCGCTTCCCGCGTCGCACCGAATGCCCGTCGGCTTGAACGGCTGACACGCGAGGTCGTCCTCCTGCTGCTGTTCGGAATGGCGCTCTCGCTGTTGCTGGCGCTGTTCAGCTTCCATCCGGGCGACCCGGGGTGGTCGTCTACCGGCAGCGGCGAGCCGGTGCGCAACCTGTTCGGGCCGGTGGGCGCCTGGGTGGCGGATGTGCTGCTGTCGCTGTTCGGCTATGTGGCCCTGCTTGGGTCTGCCGCCGCGCTGCTGTTGTTGCTGCAGAGTTGGCGTCGCGGACGTCATGTCCCGGAGGCGAGTGAGGCCGACACCGAGGATGACGACGACGGGCCAAGCTTCGTGCCCGGGCCGCTGATGCGCACCGCCGCGGGTGCGGTCAGTGCTGCTGCCGCCAGCGCACTCTGTGCGCTCCATATCGCAACCAACCCGGCGCTGGTGCCGCAGGGTTCGGGCGGCATCATCGGCAGTGAGCTCGCTCTCCTGTTGCGTGAACTGCTCAATCCGGTCGGCGCCAGCCTGCTGCTGCTTATCGTGATGGCGGTGGCGCTGCCGATTCTTGGGCTGTTTTCGTGGCTTGGCGTCTTCGAACGCATCGGGGCCGCCATCGTGGCAGCGACACAGCGTCTGTCGCAGGGTTATCACCGGCGACGCGAGGCGCGCGCGGCTCAGGCGGCGCAATCGGTGCCGGTGGCGGCCACAGCGCCGCGTGCCGCACCGACGGTGGATGCCGGCGATGGGCCGGCACTGGAAAAGGGCGGCAAGTCGCGTCGCGCGCGGCGCAAGGCTGCCAAGGCGGACAAGGCGCAGGCCGCCGAGCCCAGGGAAGAGCAGCTCAGTCTGGCCATCGACGACAAGTCGGCAGGTGCGGTGCCGGCCTTCACTGGCGATCCGCTGCCGCCGCTGGACATGCTGGACCCGCCGCGGCCCTCCAACAAGGGCTATACCCAGGACGACGTCGAGCGCATCTCCCGCGATCTCGAGCGCCATCTGAAGGATTTCAACGTCGAGGCGACCGTGGTGGAGGCTCAGCCCGGGCCTGTGGTCACGCGTTTCGAACTGCAGCCGGCGCCTGGCGTGAAGGGATCGCAGATCACCAATCTGTCGCGGGATCTGGCGCGCGCGTTGTCGGTGTCCTCGGTGCGCGTGATCGAGGTCATCGCCGGGAAGTCGGTCGTGGGGCTGGAAATCCCGAACCAGCATCGCGACATTGTCTCGCTGTCGGCGATTCTGAACTCACCGGAATACCGCAACATGCCCTCTCCGTTGACGATGGGGCTGGGCAAGGACATCGCGGGCCGGCCCGTGGTGGTGGACCTGGGCAAGATGCCGCACCTGATGGTGGCCGGCACCACCGGTTCCGGCAAATCGGTGGCGATCAACACCATGATCCTGTCGATGCTGTACAAGGCGACGCACAAGCAGCTGCGTTTCATCTTCATTGATCCGAAGATGCTGGAGCTGTCCGTCTACGAGGGCATCCCGCATCTGTTGACCCCCGTCGTCACCGACATGAAGGACGCCGCCAATGCGCTGCGCTGGTGTGTGGGCGAGATGGAGCGGCGCTACCAGCTGATGACGCGGGTCGGGGTGCGCAATCTCGCCGGGCTCAACAAGAAGGTGCGCGAAGCCATCGAGCGCGGTGAGCCGATGGAGGATCCGCTGCAATCCGCTCCGTTGTTTGCCGATGGCGAGGAGGATCCGGACGCACCGCCCAAGCCGCGATTGGAGGAGGAGATCCCCCATATCGTCGTGGTCATCGACGAGCTGGCCGACATGATGATGGTGGTCGGCAAGAAGGTTGAGGAACTCATTGCGCGCATCGCGCAGAAGGCGCGCGCGGCCGGTATTCATCTCATCGTCGCTACGCAGCGGCCTTCGGTGGACGTCATCACCGGCCTGATCAAGGCCAATATCCCGACCCGCCTGGCCTTCCAGGTGGCCTCGCGCGTGGATTCGCGCACCATCCTTGACGAAATTGGGGCCGAAACCCTGCTCGGCCACGGTGACAGCCTGTTCCGGCCCGTCGGTTCCAGCCGCATCGATCGCGTGCACGGTGCTTTTGTCGACGACCACGAAGTGCACAAGGTGGCCGAGTATCTCAAGCAGGTCGCCGAGCCGGAATACATCGACGCGGTCTGCGCCGGTGATGCGGAAGCCGCCGCCGGCGGCGGCGAGGGTGGCGATGCCGAGCAGGATCCCCTGTACGACCAGGCAGTGCAGATCGTCATCGAGTCGGGCAAGGCCTCCACCTCCTGGGTGCAGCGCCGACTCAAGATCGGATACAACCGGGCCGCGCGCATCGTCGAGCAGATGGAGGCCTCCGGAGTGGTGGGGCCCAGTGGGCCGGGAGGCAACCGCGACATCCTGGTGCCCACCAACAATGAATAGGCGGCTGCATGCCCGCGCGCTGTCCGTTCACGGCGGATTCACCGCGCCGCGAAGAGCCTATGGGGCCCTTGGCAGGATGGTTGAGTCCATGAATTGCAAACCCGTGCGCGCGTTGCCCCCCCTCGTCGGTCTGTTGCTTGCGGCTTTCTTCTCGGCACCGGTGTCGGCCGAGCCTGCGGCGTCGTCCAAAGGTGCGGCGCCATCCACCGAGACAGCCACCTCTGCGCTGCAGCGATTCGTTGACGACGTCAGCAGCTTCGAGGCGGACTTCGTGCAGGTCCAGCGCGACGATACGGGCTTTGAGCTAGAGCGCAGTGAAGGGCATTTCTGGCTGCAGCGCCCGGGCCGTTTCCGCTGGGAAGTGCGTAGTCCCTTTCCGCAGACCGTGGTGGCCGATGGCGAAACGCTGTGGACCTATGAGCCCGATCTGGCGCAGGTCACCCGCCGTCCCGCCGATGCCGCGCTTGCCGGCACGCCGGCCGAACTGCTGGCCGACGGCAGCGCACTGGCCACGCGCTTCCGCATCGTGGCGCCGGAGACCGAGACGGCACTGGAGGCGGAGGGGGCGGAGCAGGTCGTGCGCCTGGAACCGCGTTCGGATGACAGCGATTTCCAGTCCGTCACCCTGTTGCTGGCCAACGGCGTACCGCGCGCCCTCGTCTTTGCCGATCAGCTGGGCGGGCAGACCACGGTGCGTTTCTCCAACATTACGGTGAATGGCGACATCGCGCCGGAGCGGCTGCGCTTCGCGCCGCCGAAGGGCGCCGATGTGGTCGTCGTCGAGTAGCGGGTCGGGCGCGTGAGCCAGGGCGATCGCGCTACGCCGCTGGCTGCACGCATGCGGCCGGCCCGTCTGGAGGAGGTGGTCGGTCAGGATCACCTGCTCGGCGCGGATGCGCCCCTGCGCAGCGCCATCGACGCCGGCCGCATTCCCTCGATGGTGTTCTGGGGTCCGCCCGGCACCGGCAAGACCACGCTGGCGCGGTTGCTGGCACAGCATGTGCGCGCCGAGTTCCGCACCCTTTCCGCCGTCATGGCCGGCGTCAAGGACATTCGCGAAGCGGTGGCAGCGGCGCGCAGTGCCCGCGAGGCGGGGGAGGAGACCGTGCTGTTCATTGATGAGATTCACCGCTTCAACAAGGCGCAGCAGGATGCGCTGCTGCCCTATGTCGAGGACGGCACCGTGACCCTGGTGGGCGCCACCACCGAGAATCCCTCTTTCGAACTCAACAGCGCGCTGCTGTCGCGGGCGCGCGTCTTCGTGCTGCATCCGCTGGACGATGCGGCCATCGATAGCCTGCTGCAGCGGGCGCTGGACGACGCCGAACGCGGCGTGGCGCCCACCGAGCTGCCCAACGACTGGCGAATGCGCATCGTGGAACTCGCCGATGGCGATGCGCGCCGCGCACTGGTCATGCTGGAGATGGCGGCGGATTATCTCACCGCCGGTGGCGCGGCGAACGAGGCCGGCCTGCAACGGGTCTTCGGGCGCAGCATGCGTCGTTTCGACAAGCAGGGCGATGCCTTTTACGACCAGATCTCGGCCTTGCACAAGTCGGTGCGCGGCTCCGACCCGGATGCGGCTCTTTACTGGTTCTGCCGCATGATCGATGGCGGCGCCGACCCGGGCTATCTGGCGCGGCGCATTGCGCGCATGGCCTATGAAGACATCGGACTGGCCGATCCGAAGGCGCTGCAGATGGCGCTTGCTGCGTGGGACGCCTACGACCGCATCGGCTCGCCCGAAGGCGAGCTGGCGCTGGCCGAAGTGGTGTTGTGGCTGGCGCTGGCGCCCAAGAGCAATGCCGCCTATACGGCCTACAAGCAGGCCATGGCGGCGGTGGAGCGTCACGGCAGCCAGCCGGTGCCGATGCACATCCGCAATGCGCCGACCCGGCTCATGAAAGGGCTCGGCTATGGCAAGGGCTATCGCTACGATCACGACGAATCCGAAGGGCACGCGGCCGGTCAGCAATTCCTGCCCGACGCCCTCGTCGGCACGCGCTTCTACACGCCTACCGAGCGAGGCATCGAAGCGCGCATCGCGCAGCGAATGGCCGAGCTGCGTGCCCGATCCGGAGACGCATCGCGATGACATGGGCAGCGGTCATGTTCGCGGCGGCGCTCGGCGGCGCGGCGCGCTATCTGCTGGCGGAATGGCTGGATCGCCGCAGTCGGAGCGCCTGGCCGTGGGGCACCTGGTGCGTCAACCTGCTCGGTAGTGTGCTGATCGGTCTGCTGGCCGCGAGCATGGTGCAGGGGGAAGCCATGGCTTCGGCGCGCTGGCTGGTGGTGGCGGGTGCCGGACTCGGCAGTTTCACGACCGTATCGGCCTTCACGCTGCAGGCGCTTTCGCTGTGGCGAAGTCATCCTGTACGCACGGTCGTGTACGTGGCCGCCACGGTGGTGCTCTGCCCGCTGGCCGCAGGTGCGGGTCTCATGCTTGGACAGAGGGTGCTGGGGTCGTGAGCGCGCGCGTCTTCCATTGGCAGCTCGTGGCCTGGGTCGCGGCCGGCAGCGCGCTGGGGGCGGGCCTGCGTCTACTGGTCGCGTCCCAGATGACCAGCAGTTCGGCGGCCACCGCCATGGTCAACATTCTGGGCTCGGCGCTCATCGTGTTCAGTGCGCGCTTCCTGGAGCACCGTCATCGCCCGCACTTCAAGGTGTTCCTGATGGCGGGCTTCTGCGGCGGATTCACCACCCTGTCCAGCTTCAGCTGGGAAACGATGCTACTGGCCGAGGCGCTGCATCCGTGGACGGCAGGCGATGCATTGCTGCTGGCTGCGCGGGTGGCCGCATCCACCGTCGCCTGGCTCGCAGGGGGCATTGCCGGCTGGCGTATCGCGGGCCTCATGCTGCGGACGCCGCAGAGTCCGCGCACGCGGCGCAGGTAGAATTCCGCTTCCTTTCCCCTCAAGCTCGATCATGATCGATCCCAAACTGCTGCGTACGGACATCGAGGGCGTGGCCCAAGCGCTGGCACGTCGCGGCTATACCCTGGACGTTTCCGCCTTCAACGCCCTGGAAGCCCAGCGCAAGGCGCTGCAGACCGAGACCGAGCGCTTGCAGCAGGAACGCAATGCCAGTGCCAAGCGCATCGGTCAGGCCAAGGCGGCTGGGGAGGACATTCAGCCGCTGCTGGCACAGGTCGAGGGCGCCAAGCAGCAGCTGGAGAGCAATGCCGAAAAACTCGATGCGGTGCAGGCCCAGATAGAGCGCTTCATGCTGGATCTGCCCAATATGCCGGCGGCCGACGTGCCTGATGGCGCCGATGAATCCGACAATGTCGAGCTGCGCCGCTGGGGCACGCCACGTCCTGCCGAAGGCGCACTGGATCATGTCAGCGTGGGCGAGGCGCTGGGCGGTTTGAACTTTGCCGAGGCCGCCAAACTCACAGGCAGCCGCTTCGCCGTCATGCACGGCGACGTCGTGCGCCTGCATCGCGCACTGGCCAGCTTCATGATGGATCTGCACAGCAACCAGCACGGCTACGAGGAAGTAGCAGTGCCCTTCATCGTGCAAGGTGAGGCCTTGACCGGCACGGGTCAGCTACCCAAGTTCGGCGAAGACCTCTTCCGGCTGGAGGGCGAAACCCCCTGGTATCTGATCCCCACCGCCGAGGTGCCGGTCACCAATCTGCTGCGCGACGAAATCCTCGACGCCGACACCCTGCCACGGCGTTTTGTCTGCCATACCCCGTGCTTCCGCGCCGAGGCCGGCGCCGCGGGACGCGATACGCGCGGTATGATCCGGCAGCACCAGTTCGAGAAGGTGGAGCTGGTGCACGCGGTGACGCCGGAGGAGTCCGAGGCCGCGCTGGAGGCGCTGACCAGCCACGCGGAGGCGGTGTTGCAGGCGCTGGAGTTGCCCTATCGGGTCATCGTGCTGTGCACCGGCGACATGGGCTTCGGGGCGCGCAAGACCTATGACATCGAGGTCTGGCTGCCGTCGCAGGACACCTATCGCGAGATTTCTTCCTGTTCCAATTGCGGGGATTTCCAGGCGCGGCGGATGCAGGCGCGCTGGCGCAATCCGGAAAGCCGCAAGCCCGAACTGTTGCACACCCTCAACGGCTCGGCACTGGCGGTGGGCCGCACCTTGGTCGCCATTCTCGAGAACTTCCAGAATGCCGACGGCAGCGTGACCGTGCCGGCCGCCCTGCGCCCCTACATGGGCGGTCGCGAGCGTCTGCAGGTCGGGTGATATGAGCAGGATGGCCGGTATCCGTTGAAGCGGATACTGGCCGGCGCGTGTAAGGAAGGCCTGACATGGCGTGCTCAGCGACCGGGCGGCCGCTGAGCCAAGGTAGTGCCGTGCGCTGTCGGCGCGAAGCCGCCGACGCGGCAAGCCGCAGCGATGGCGGCACCGTGGGGTAACCGCGCTGCCTTCGGCGTTCATCGCCGAATGCGGTCACGCGAATGCTACCGCTCATCGCCTCCATCCCCACTGCGGGCACGGTCGTACCGATGCTTTGCGCTTCTATCGTAAGCAATCGGCTTTGCGGCAATGACGGTCAATCCCTCGTCAGAGCGTCTGCTCGAGCACAGTACCGCTTCCGGTACCTGGGTCTTCGAGCCAGGCACGCCTCCCAAGATGTGGTGGTCGCCGGGAACCCGGACGCTTTTTGGGCTGGCAGAGGACGCGTCCCTGCCTGATTTCGAGGACGCCCTTGCCATGTTCTCGGATACCAGTCGACGCGCGCTTATGGCTGCAATTGAGGGCGCGGTCGCGGGCTCGGGCGGATGGTCCCTCGATCTTGAGATGCACTCGGCGCAGGGCCAAGCCCTTTGGATTCGCTCCATCGGCTCGCCCTTGGTGGAAGATGGCCAAACCTTGCGCATTGTGGGTTCGGTACAGGATGTCAGCGACCGGCGCAGCGCCGAATGCCGCGCATCAGCGCTGCAGGCGGAGAATCGCGACCTCGAGGAGCGCCTTCAGCTCGCGACGGAAGGCTCGGGTCTCGGTGTCTGGGACTGGGATCTGTCAAGCCGCGCCATGTACTACTCCGAGACCTGGAAGCAGATGCTGGGCTATGCAGATGGCGAAATCGGAAGCGATCTCGACGAATGGCATGGCCGGCTGCACCCCGACGACCGGGAGACGGTGCACGCGCACCTGGATGCACATCTCAAGGATGTAGCGGAACAGTTCGCGGTGGAGTCACGCCTGCGTTGTCGCGATGGGAGCTACAAGTGGGTGATGACACGCGGCCGCGTGGTGCGTCGCGGGCCGGATGGCAGCGCACAACGGATGGTCGGCACGACCGCCGACATCGGCCATGCGAAGTCCCTGGAGCAGGCGCTCCAGGAGGCGAGGGCGCGCTATCAAAGCATCTTCGATGCCACCTACCAGTTCATCGGGCTGTGTGACCTCAACGGCTGCATCATCGAGGGCAATCGGGCCGCCCTTGAATTCATGGGCGTCGAAGCGGCGGACATGGTCGGACGTGCCCTGTGGGATGTGCCTTGCTGGCAGCGGGATGACGATACGCGCGAACGTCTCAAGGCCGATCTCGCAAGAGCCCGCGCGGGCGAAACCGTGCAATACGCAGTTGAGATTTTCGGCAGCCAGGACCGGTCGGCCACCATCGACTTTTCGCTGCGTCCGCTGCGGGATGAGGAAGGCAATGTCTGCCTCTTGTTGGCGGAGGGGCACGACATCACGAAATTGATCGCCGCGCAGCGGTCGCTTGACGAGCGGGAGCGGTTGTTTTCGGCCTCTTTCGACGATTCGCCGATCGGTGCCGCCCTCGTCTCGCTGCAGGGCGAGTGGCTGGAGGTCAACAGTGCGCTGAGTACGATTCTCGGCTACTCGCGGCAAGCGCTTCTTGCCCGCACCTTCCAGGACATTACGCATCCAGACGACCTGGATACGGACCTGGGGAATGTCCAGGCGCTGATCGATGGCAGGGGGCAGCACTACCGCATGGACAAGCGCTACCTGCACGCCAATGGCGGGATCGTGCAGGCGCAACTCGACGTCACGATCATTCGTGATCAGGGTGGGTTGCCGCTGTATTTTCTATCCCAGATTCAGGACATTACCGAGCGCCGCGAAATGCGGGAGGCGATCCTGCGCGAAAAGGAACTGGCGCAGGTGACGCTCGCGGCCATTGCCGACGGCGTGATTCGTACCGATATGTGGGGTCGCGTGACCTTCGTCAACGAACCGGCCCTGCGGCTGCTGCGTCTGGTGTCCTCGGATGTCGATCGACGCCCCTTTGATGAAGTCGTACAGGTTGTCACTGACAGCGATGAGCATCACCACCCGATGCGCCGCATCCTCTACGAAGGCCTGCCGGGCGAGTTGCCGGATGACGCCACGCTCTTGCTGCGCGACGGCTCCCGCCTTCCCATTGAGGGCTCGGCCAATCCCATTCGCGACCGCGAACGCCAGTTGATTGGTGGCGTCTTTGTGTTTCGCGACGTATCGGCCACTCGTCAGCTGGCACAGCAGCTTCGCTATCAGGCCAGCCATGATCCCTTGACGGGGCTGCCCAACCGTCGCGAACTCCACCGGTCACTCGAAGCGCTGCGGATTCAGGCACGAACCCGTGGTGGCGAACACTACTTGATGATGCTCGATCTGGATCACTTCAAATCGATCAATGATCAATGTGGTCATGAACACGGGGACAAGGTCCTGATCCAGGTTGTCAGCGCCATGAAGCAGCGGATACGGGCCTGCGATGTGCTGGCGCGCCTTGGGGGCGACGAGTTCGCCCTGCTGCTGCCCGATTGCTCCAAGGCCAAGGCCTGGCAGATGGGGGAGGGGCTGGTGCAGGCCGTCAGCCATATCATTGTTGAAGATGGTGAACAGCGACTGCCACTGGGCCTGTCGGTCGGCATGACCGCCATCGAGCGGCATTCCCGCAGCGCCAGCAGCCTGCTCAAGGAAGCGGACGCCTCCTGCTATCGCGCCAAGCAGCAGGGGCGAAACTGTCTCTATGCAACCGCTGGTCCCGGCGAAGGCGACAGCAGCGTGGTCGGAATCGGAGCGATAGGAGGCTAGCCGTGGCGGGGCTGCCCCACCGCCCTCCGGCGCGTAGGCCGGGCGGTGCTCTGCCCGGACGTATGCCTCTTTATCGTCCCCATCGGCGCTGAACCAGTACCCTTTGCAACCCCGCTTGCGGCAGCGATGTCGGTCTGCATTGTCATTGCCCGTGCGCTTACACGGCGGTCGTCGCTTCTTGGCGACGCCCATACAGCCGGCTCAGGGGCGGCGTGGTCTCTCTGGAGGCGTCTCCGCCTGGCTCACAGCGGAAACAGATGCGCGGAGTTCGGATGAGCGTGTGCGAGGTGCCAGTACAAAGCATCGGTAGTGCCTTTGCTGGTGGCTGCAGCCTGCCGCCGCTGTCGCCGGCACAGCGCGTCGCCTGGCATCAGCGACGCAGGCGCTATGCGGTGTGGATGATCGAGGCCGACACTGCATCGGTGCGGGCGCTGTGCGCCCGGGCACATGGCCATCTGCGTCGCTGGCTGGCACCGCTACCGCCGCGCCAACCGCATATCACGCTGGCTGCGGCGGGTTTTCCGGTGCGCAGGGCAATGCGGCCGGACGAGTACGACCCCGCACAGTGCCGCCATCACAGGGCGCAGTTGCACGGGGCGGCCATCATGGCGGCCTCCGTGCAGGTGGGAGGTATTGGCAGCTTCAATGGCTGTGCCTTCTTGCGCGTGCACGACCCGCACGGTGGGCTGCAACAACTGCATCGTCTCCTGTGCGCCACCATCCCCGCTGCGCAGGGCCAGCATTTTGTACCCCACATCACGCTGGCGCCCTACCGTGACGTTTTCCCCCTGCGGGTCATTGCCGACGCCGCGCAGGCCTGGAGGGGGCGTGTCGAACTGCCGGTGCGGCAGGTGACGCTCGCGGTCTTCGATCCTCGTGCGCAGGGCGGCTGCTTGCGCCCCGTGCTGCGGATCCCGCTGCACGGAGCAGACTGCTGCTAGCTGTTGGTGCGCGGCAGAAAGACCGGTAGATCGTCCACTGTTCCGGTGGCCAGCGGCTGACGATAGAGCTGTTCGAGGGCGGGTACGGACAGCATGATGTCGGTGCTGCCCCAGCAGGAACGGCCATCCGGGTAGAGCAGCAGCACGTGGCTGCAATAGCGTGCAGCGAGATTGATGTCGTGGGTGGCCATGATCGCGCAGCGTCCTGCCGCCACTTCTTGGCCGATCATTTCGAGCATGGCGATCTGGTGATGCAGGTCGAGATGACTGGTGGGCTCGTCGAGCAGCAGCAGGGTCGGGTCCTGCGTCAGCAGGGTGGCAAAGGCGAGGCGCTGGCGCTCGCCGCCGGAGAGAGTCTGCACCGAGCGCTCAGCCAGGCCGAGCAGGTCCACGCGTGCCAGGGCCGCTTCGGCGGCGTGCAGATCGTCGGCGTGCTCCAGTTCCCAGGCGCGCAGGTGCGGATGCCGGCCCATCAGCGCGGTTTCGCGCACGGTGGCGGGAAAACCATCGTGATGGTGCTGAAAGAGCACGCCGAGACGTTGTGCAACGCGTCGACGCGGGAGACGGGTCAGATCCATTCCGTCGAGCAGGATGCGGCCGCGGCGGGGTGCGCGCAGGCCGGCGAGGGTCATCAGCAGGGTGGTCTTGCCGGCGCCGTTCGGGCCGAGGATGGCCCAGGACTGGCCGCCCTCGAAGCGGCAACGCAGCGGATCGCCATCGGCGCGTTCCGGGACGTCAACGCAGAGGCTGTCCAGTGCCATCAGGGGCTGGCTCATGAAGCCTGGCTCCGATGCAGCAGCCACAGAAAGATGGGCACGCCCAGCATGGCGGTGATGACGCCGACCGGCAATTGTTCGGGGGCGAGGATGGTGCGCGCCAGCGTATCGGCGAGCACCAGCAGGGTGCCACCGGCCAGCGCCGAGGCGGGCAGAAGAAGGCGTTGGTCGTAGCCGATCAGCAGGCGCAGCATGTGCGGCACGATGAGCCCGACGAAGCCGACGCTGCCGGCGACCGTGACCGCAGTGGCGGTAATCAGCGCGGCGCCGAGGTAGACCGTCCATTCCAGGCGTCGTACCGCCACCCCCAGCGAGGCAGCCTGCTGGGGGCCGCGTGCCAGCACGTTCAGGCTGCGGCCAAAGGGAATCGCCACGCCGAGCACCAGCAGCAGCACCAGCAGCGGTGGCCAGGGCCGCGTCGCATTGGCGAGATCGCCCATCAGCCAGAACAGCATGCCGGGGAGGTCACGGGCGGGGCTGATGGCGAGCAGAAAGCTGATCAGCGCGGACCATCCCGCGGCAACCACTACGCCGGTGAGCAGCAGCCGGGTGGGCGTCCAGCTCCCGGTGCCGTGGGCGGTGCCGAACACGATGGCTGTGGACACCAGGGCGCCGATGAAAGCGGCCCCTGATACCACGGCGGCGCCGAGGCCAGCCAGCATCGCCAGCAGTGCCCCCACCGCGGCGCCACCCGATAGCCCAAGCACATAGGGATCGGCCAGTGGATTGCGTAGCAGCACCTGCATCAAGGCCCCCGCCACGGACAGCAAGCCTCCGACGGCAAAGGCACTGAGTGCACGTGGCAGCCGCAACTCAAGCAGCATCGTGCGATGCAGGGGCTCGCCGCCCCCGGTCAGCACGGCGAGCACATCGCTCCAGGCCAGCGGGACGCTGCCATAGGTCACGGCCACGCCCAGGGCGAGCAGTGATGCGGGGCCCAGGATGAGCAGGCTGCGCAGTGTGTGCATCACGGCGAGGGGGCCGCGTTGGATGCCGATCGTTGACTGTGGCGTGCGCGATCCAACGCCTCGCACAGCATGCGCGTGCCTTCGAGCACGCGGGGCGTGTGGCGTTGAATGAGCGAGGGGGGAATGAACACCAGTTGTTCTTCCCGCACGGCCGTCAGCTTTGGCCACTGCTTCCACGCCTCAAGCCAGTCGCGCCGGTCCTCGCCCATGCCGCCGGCCACGATCACTTCCGGGTCCGCCGACAGCACCGACTCCCGGTCGACCCGGGGAATCAGGCTGTCCAGATTCGCGAAGACGTTCTCGCCCCCACACAACGCGATTGCCTGCGCAATCAGGTGCGCGTCGCTCACCGTCATCAGCGGCGCCTCCCAGACCTGGTAGAAGACGCGTACAGGAGTGGCCTCGGCGTAGCGTTCGCGCAGCGTGGCAACCCCGTCGCGCAGCTGAGCGGCAACCCTGCCGGCCGCTTCCATATTGCCGCTAAGGGTGCCAAGTTGTATCAAAGTGTCGCTAATGGCGGCAAAAGTGCGTGGTTCTGACGTGTATACAGGGATGCCGAGTTGGCGCAAGCGGTCCACCTGTGCGGGATCATTGCCACTGCGCCATGCCACCACCAGGTCGGGCTCCAGCGCCAACACGCGCTCCAGATCGATACGCGAATAGCCGCCCACGCGAGGCACTTCTTGAGCCGCGTCGGGGTAGTCGCTGAAGCTCACCGCGCCCACGACCTGATCGCCCGCGCCGATGGCAAACAGATTCTCGGTCAGATGCGGCGCCAGGCTTACGATGCGCTGCGCGGGCCTCTCGAGTGTGACGTTGTTGCCCGCATCGTCACGCAGACGCAGCTCCGCGGCCGCCACAGGCGCGAAGCCGCCCACGAAGAGCGCCAGCATCGCCAGGGCCATCGGTCGTGCCGAGTGCAGGCGTCGGCGCAGAGAGACAGCGGTGAGCATGGATGGATTCATCGCAAAATGAGTGGGTTGGCGACATCGAGCCGGAGCGGGCTCTTTTTCACCATAGCAAGCCTGGAAGCGCCGGCATGCAGTCATTCTGGACCGCGCCGGTTTGACGGCGTTTGGACGGGCGCTTAGCATGCGCCCCGTTCCAGGTGCCTGCATGCGATCGCTTGCAGGTTAAACGGGAAGTCGGTGCGCAAAGGTCCGCGTTCTTGAATACGGGACCCTCGCAAGGCCGACGCTGCCCCCGCAACGGTAAGCGTGCAGGGTCGGGCGAATGAGCCACTGTGCCGAGGCAGGCATGGGAAGGTGCCCAACCCCGAGGTGAGCCCACCTCAGTACGCGAGCCCGGAGACCGGCCCGGAGCATGCCTTGGCGCGCGGAGGGCGCGAGCAGTGCGTGAGCGCGGCGATGATGCTGCGTCGCGTCCCTTGTCCCTTCCGTCGCCTTTGTCTTGTACACAGGGCCGCGCGGGTGTGCGTGGTCGGGAGCGATCGACATTGGGACAAACTCAGCCGCATCGCGCGGCATGCCGTACCACCTCTGGCGCAGTGCCCTTCGCGCTTCTCCTGGGCTTGACGATCGCGTGGACCCTGGTGGCGAGCGGAATGGCGTGGGGCGCCTCCACCGATGAGGCCGATGCAGTCACGCCGCTGCAGGACGTCATCGTCACCGGGCACGGCGATGCCGACGGGCTGGCGCCGACTGAAGTAGACCTGCATAGCTACACCGGTTTCAGTCGCAGTGTCGAGCGCGGTGCTTTCGCCGATCGCTATACGCAAATGGGCGAGCTGCTCGACGCACTGCCCGGCGTGCAGGTCAACAGCCTGGGCGGCGTGGGGGCCTTCAACCGCGTGGCGCTGCGTGGATCCACCGGCGAGCAGGTCAACATCTATCTCGACGGACTGCTGCTCAACAGCCCGCAGAACGGCGGCGCGGATTTCAATCCGCTGCCGCCGGCCTTGATTGAGCGCATCGTGGTCTATCCGGACTTCACGCCGCTGCAGTTGGGTGACGCCAATCTGGCCGGTGCCATTGATTTCCGCACCCGCAATATTCCGGCTGGTGAAGCGAGTGCCGTGCTGCGCGGCAGCTATGGCTCCTTCGGGACGCGCTACGGCGAGGCCAGTTTGTGGGGCTCACTGGGTGGCTGGCGCCTGATCGCCGCAGCCAGCCATACCCATGCCGACAATGACTTTCCGGTGGAGGCCCATCTTTTCCGGACCGAGAGTGCGCGCCGCCAGAACGATGGCTTCGATCAGCACAGCCTCTTCCTGAAGGCCACCCGGCGTTGGTCCGGCCTGCGCCTTCAGGCGCAGATGCAGCACAGCGATTCCGACAAGGAATTGCCCACCAGCCTCAATCAGCGAAGCGATACCGCCAGCCTCGGGCAGCGGAACACACGCGGCCAGGCGCGTCTCGACTATGCACTCGGCGATGTCGATGTCGGCCATCACCTGATGCTGTCGCACAACGACGAGGTCTTCGACGACCCCGAAAGCGATGTCGGGCTGGGCAGCAACCGCATTGCGACCGAGTTATGGCGCCTTGGTGCCTTCAATGCGGCCGGCGTGCAATGGGGCAGTCATCGCCTCGTACTGGGACTGGATTGGCGCGAGGATCGGCTACAGCAGGACGACCGCCTGGAGGATGAGCGCCAGGTGGATGCGCGTCGGCAGACCGTGGTGCTGGGCGTGTCGAATGAATGGACGCCCCTGCACGACTGGATTTTCAGCGGTCTGCTGCGCCAGACCTGGGTGGACGATCGTCTGGATCGCTTCCGCGCCACCGAACAGCCCGGCGACGGCGAGGCGGCGACCACGGCGCAGCTCGGCCTCAAGTGGTGGATCACGCCGCTGCTGCAGGGCAAGGCCAATGCCGGCTGGCTGGTGCGCATCCCCACGCTAGATGAGAAGTTCGGCGCACGCGGCTTGTTCGAGGGCGCACCGGAGCTGGAACCCGAAAAGGCCCTGAGCGCCGACGCGGGCGTGGAGTTCCAGTTCGCGCAATGGAATGGCAGTGCCACCGTCTTCGCGCGCAAGACCCGGGACACCATCGTCACCATCTTCAACAGCCGCGGCATCGGCCAGCCGCAGAATATCGGCGAAGCGCTCCGAGTTGGTGTCGCCGCGGATCTGCGCTGGACGCCGCGTCCCTGGATGGAATGGCGCGCCGGGACAACCCTGCTCAGCACTGAAAACCAGAGCCGCATCCGCAGTGCGCGCGGCAAGCAGCTCCCCGGCCTCTATCACCGGCGCTACGACGTCGGGCTGAGCCTGCACCATGCCTGGCTGCGCTGGTCCCTGGACTACCGCCACAGCGGGGATCTGTTCTATGACCCCGCCAACGGTGTGCGCGCGGACGACAAGGACGAAATCAGCACTTCCATCACTACGGAGTGGCGGGCGCTCACGCTGGATCTGACGCTGCGCAATCTGCTCGACGAGAACTTTCTCGACATCAATCGCTTCCCCACGCCAGGCCGTTCGGTGCTGGCCACGCTTTCCTACACCATTCAATGACAGGGAGTATGGCAATGACGACAACCTCCTCTTTCCGTACGGCGAGCGCCGCGCTGGCCGCACTGCTGCTGGTCGCTTGCGGCGGTTCAGGCGGCAACGGTGGTAACACCTCGGTGGCTGGCGCCAAGGTTGCCGTGGTCGCGACCATTGCGCCGGACTTCAGCGGCTCGGATACCCAGCTGGTCGATCTCGACAATGCATTCGAAACCACCGGCGGGCTGACGCCGCGCGACCAATCGGATTACACGGTGGAGCGCTTCGGCGGCCACTTCTACCCGATCGGTCGCTTCCAGATCGACACCGTGGCCAAGTACGATTTCGAGGCGCCCACACAGCGCATCTACGAGTACTCGACTCTCGATAATCCGGAGGCTGCGACCAGCAACCCCGTGGCCATGGCCTTCGTGGACGCACGCAAGGCCTATGTCATGCGTCGAGAGACCGACAAGGTCTGGATCGTCGATCCCAGCGCCGAAAATGAATCCAGCTTCAAGCTGGGCGAACTCGATCTGAGCGCCTACCGGGATGCGGACGCGAACGGCGCAGTCGAGGCCGTTGACGGCGTGGTCATCGACAACCGTCTGTACGTGCTGATGCAGCGCACCGTGGATAACGCGCCCTCGGACCCCGACACCCAGCCTTACGTCGCCGTCTTTGACGTGGCCACCGATGAAGAGATCGACACCAACCCCAACGACGACGCATCCAACCGCAAGGGCATTCCCCTGGACGTGCGCAATCCAAGCAGTTTGGCTTTCGAGCGCGGGCTTGGCCTGTTCGTGGCGGCTATCGGCGACCCCTTCGCCAGCTTCCGTGGCGAGCCGCGACGTTACAACGGTGGCATCGTGCGCATCGACACGGGCGATTTCTCGACCACGCTGGTGGTGGACGATGGTCCGGAAACCAGTGGCGAGCACCCCTATGGGTCTATTGACGATCTGGTGATCCTGGACGCGGACACGGCCTTCTTTACGGGTCTGGAGGGTTTTCAGAATGAGTCGCTGTTCGCTTTCGATCCCTCCACCGGCACGGTGCAGCACACGCCCGTCAGCGGATATGACGGCGTCAACATCTCCGCACTGGCGGGTAGCCCGGATGGCAATCTGTGGGTGGGGATTGGCTCGGCCGACATGCCGCGCATCGAAGTGCTCGCCACGAATCAGCAGCGCCTGCAGACGATCGGTCTGATCCAGAATCCGGCGGCCATCCGCTTCGCCGAGTAGGGCCTGGAGCGCGCCCTTCCTCGGGAGGGCGCGTGACCTGCAATCTATCAGGACCGGAGGATCCATGAGCCAAGCTGATGACGAAGCGGCCCGCAATGCCCGCCACCGTGAGCGCATGCAGCGACGCAAGGCGGTGGTGGACGGACGGATCGCCGACGCCCAGGACGAGCGCGGGGTGCTGCTGGTGCATACCGGCAACGGCAAGGGCAAGTCCTCCTCGGCCTTCGGCATGGTGGCGCGTGCCCTCGGCCACGGCATGCAGGTCGGCGTGGTGCAGTTCATCAAAGGCAAGTTCGCGACGGGCGAAGAGGCCTTCTTCCGCCAGTTTGACGCCGTGCGCTATCACGTCATGGGCGAGGGCTATACCTGGGAAACCCAGGACCGCGAACAGGACATGCGCGCGGCCGCCGCGGCCTGGGAGGTGGCGCGGAGCCTGCTGCGCGATCCGGAGGTCGCGCTGGTGGTGCTCGACGAATTCAATATCGCGCTGAAGTACAAGTACCTTGACCTGGAGACCGTACTCGCCGATCTCGACGCGCGCCCGGCCATGCAGCATGTGGTGGTCACTGGCCGCGGCGCGCCGGACGCACTGAACGATATCGCCGATACCGTCACTGAGATGCGCGACATCAAGCACGCCTTCCGCAGCGGCATCAAGGCGCAAAAGGGCGTCGAACTATGACCCCGCGGCGGTGCCCGGCGCTGCTGATCGCGGCACCGGCGTCGGGGCAGGGCAAGACCACGGTCACGGCCGCCATTGCCCGCCATCATGCGCGGCAGGGACGGCGCGTGCGCATCTTCAAGTGTGGGCCCGACTTTCTTGATCCGATGGTGCTGGAAAGAGCCAGCGGCGCCCCCGTGGGCACGCTCGATCTGTGGCTGGTCGGTGAGGCTGCCTGTCGCGCGCAGCTCCATGCCGCGGCAGCCGAGGCCGATCTGATCCTGGTCGAAGGCGTCATGGGGCTGTTCGACGGAACGCCGTCCTCCGCCGATCTGGCCGAGCGCCTGGGCATCCCGGTGCTGGCCGTCATCAACGCCGAGGCCATGGCGCAGACCTTCGCTGCGGTCGCACTGGGTCTTGCCACGCTGCGGCCACAACTGCCCTTTGCCGGCGTCTTCGCCAATCGCGTGGCCAGCGCGCGTCACGCCGAGATGCTGGGTACGCTGCTGCCGGAGTCGGTCCGCTTCTTAGGGCATCTGTCGCGCGATGACGACGCGGTGCTGCCGAGCCGCCATCTGGGGCTGGTCCCGGCAGGCGAGGTGGCCGATCTGCGCCACCGCCTGGACCGCGTGGCCGATGCGCTGGATGGACCGATCACGGCACTGCCCGATGCGGTGCCCTTCGCCGAGACCGCGGAAGCGCCGCCGCCGATGGCGCTGGCAGGCCAGAGGATTGCGGTGGCGCGCGATGCGGCCTTCGCCTTCTGCTATGCCGCCAATCTCGGGCTACTTGAGCAGATGGGGGCGAAGCTGCTGCCCTTTTCGCCACTGGCTGGCGATGCGCTGCCCGCGTGCGATTCAGTCTGGCTGCCGGGCGGCTATCCGGAGTGCCATCTGCAGGCACTGTCGGCGAATGCGGCGCTGGCCGCGGATTTGCGCCAGCACGTTGAGGCCGGCAAGCCGATGCTGGCCGAATGCGGCGGCATGCTGGCGTTGCTTGATGCACTGGCCGATGTCGATGGTGCGGCCGCGCCGATGTGGGGGCTGCTGGAAGGCAGTGCCCGCCTGACAAGCCGGGTGGTGGGCATCGGTCCGCAGGAAGTGGCCTTTCCAGAAGGCGTGCTTCGCGGCCACAGCTTCCACCATGCGCGCATGGACAGCGCCATGCAGCCGCTGTGCACGGCGCAATGTCCCAATGGCGGGCCGATGGCCGAGGCGGTCTATCGCCGCAAGCGTCTGACCGCGACCTTCGTGCACAGCTATTTCCCCTCGAATCCGGCGGCCACGGCCGCCCTGTTTCTGCCATGACCACCTTCAGCACCGCCGAGCGCGAGGTCTTGCATCGGGTATTGCGCGCCCGACGCGACATGCGCCATTTTCTGCCCGAGCCGGTGGCGCCGGAGGCGTTGCGACGCATCCTGGAGGCAGCGCATAGCGCACCCAGCGTGGGCTACATGCAGCCCTGGCGCTTCATCCGCATCACCGATATGCGCCTGCGTGCGGAACTGCATGACCATGTGGCCGAAGAGCAGCGACGTACCGCCGAAGCCTGCGGTGCGCGTGCCGCTGAGGTGCAGCGCCTCAAGCTGGAAGGGCTGCGCGATTGCAGCGAACTGATCGCGGTCACGCTCTGCGACGGACGCGAGCGCTACGTGCTGGGCCGCCGCACTATGCCGGAGATGGACCTGTGTTCCGCGGCCTGCGCGATTCAGAACATGTGGCTGGCGGCGCGTGCGGAGAATCTCGGCATGGGCTGGGTCTCGCTCTTCGATCCGGACGTGGTGGGCGAGCTGCTGCAGATGCCGCGGGATGCCCGCACCATCGCCTTGCTCTGCCTCGGGCCGGTGCCCGCCTTCTACACGGAGCCCATGCTGGAGCGTGCGGGCTGGGACTGCCGTCGTTCGCTTGACACGCTGATCAGCGAGAACCACTGGCCGCAAGAGGGTGCGGCATGACGCGCCCCTACGCCCATCGCATCGTCTGTCTCACCGAAGAAACCACCGAGACGCTGTATCTGCTGGGCGAGGAGGCACGCATTGTCGGCATCTCCGGATTCACCGTGCGTCCGGCGCGCGCCCGCAAGGAAAAACCCAAGGTCTCCGCCTTCACCAGCGCCAAGATCGACCGCATCCTCGCGCTCCGTCCGGATCTGGTGCTCGGCTTCTCCGACCTGCAGGCCGACATTGCCGCAGCGCTGATCCGCGAGGGCATCGAGGTCCACGTCTTCAACCACCGCAGCATCGAGGGCATCTTCCGCATGATGCGCACCGTGGGGGCATTGGTGGGTGCGCTGGATAAAGCCGAGGGCCTGTGCGGCGAGCTGCGCCTGCAGATGACCGCCATCCAGGAGGCAGCCGCCCTGCTGCCACGCCGGCCGCGGGTCTACTTCGAGGAGTGGGACGAGCCGCTCATCACCGGTATCCAGTGGGTGTCCGAACTGATCGATGTCGCCGGTGGGGTGGACTGCTTCGCCGAGCAGGCGCGTGCGCCGCTGGGCAAGGACCGCATCATTGCCGATCCGGAGCGGGTAATCGCGGCCGCACCCGACATCATCATCGGCTCCTGGTGCGGCAAGCGCTTCGCGCCAGAGCGCGTGGTCGCGCGCGATGGCTGGCAGGCGTTGCCCGCGGTGCGCAGCGGCTTTGTTGAAGAGATCAAGTCACCGATGATCCTCCAACCGGGGCCGGCGGCCCTGAGTGACGGCTTGGCGGCATTGCACGCCATCATCCGGCGGTGGAGCAACGAGGTTGCCCACGGATGAGCGGCGGAGAAGTGCTGGCAACCACTGCGGGCATCACCGCTGGCGCGCTGCTCTGGGACCGCGCGCTGGGCGAGCCGCGGCGTCTGCATCCCCTGGTCGGCTTCGGCCGGCTTGCGCAGTGGCTTGAGGGCCGTCTCAACCGATCAAGGTCGACCGACCGTCCCCGCGGCGCACTGGCGCTCTGCATCCTGGTGGTGCCCCCCGTGGTAGCCGTACTCGCGGTGGAGGCCATGGCGCCCGCCGCGATTCAGTGGGTGTGCGCGGTCGTGGTGCTTGGCCTGGCGGTCGGCTGGCGCAGCCTGCGCGAGCACGCCGATGCCGTGGCCACGCCCCTGGCCGAAGGGGCGCAGGGCAGGGCGCAGGAGGCGGTGGGCCGCATGGTCAGCCGCGACGCATGCCAGCTGGATGCGACCGGTGTGGCGACGGCTGCCACCGAATCCGTGCTGGAGAACGGCGCGGATGCCGTGATCGCCAGCCTGTTCTGGTACGCGCTGGCCGGTATGCCGGGGGTGGTGCTGCATCGGCTGGTCAATACACTGGACGCCATGTGGGGCTATCGCAGTACACGCTTTTTGCACTTCGGCTGGGCGGCCGCGCGCCTGGACGACCTGCTGAACTGGGTGCCCGCGCGCCTGACCGCGCTGGGTTACGCGCTGTGTGGGCATGCGCCCACCGCGCTGCGCTGCTGGCGCGGGCAGGCACGCCACTGGGACAGCCCCAATGCCGGGCCAGCCATGGCGGCCGGCGCTGGGGCGTTACGGCTGCGGCTGGGCGGGCCTGCCCCCTACGCCGAGGGTTGGCGCGACCGGCCCCCGCTGGGGCAGGGGCAGGCCCCGGGGGCGGCGGAAATCCGCGCTGCGGTAAGGCTGCTCGACCGCGTGGTACTACTTTGGTTCGCGGCGCTGGCGGCCGCTGCGGTCTTGTCATGGCTGATGTCTGGGATGGGAACAACGGATGGGTACTGACCCGGCCTCTGCCTCGACGGCTTCGATGACGCGCAGCGCCCCTGCCCACGGCGGCGACCTGCGTGCCGCCCGTGCCCGCTTCGGTCATGCACTGGAGGACTGGCTGGACCTGTCGACCGGCATCAATCCGCACCCCTATCCCTTCCGCGCGCCGGCCATGGAGGCCTGGCACCGGCTGCCGGAAGCCGAGGACGGCCTGGAAGTGGCCGCGCGCCGCTATTACGGCAGCGAGGACCTGCTGCCGCTGGCGGGGACGCAGATGGCCATCAAGCTGTTGCCGCGACTGCGTCGGCCTGGACGGGTGCTGGTGGCCGCACCCTCCTATGCCGAGCACGCCCATGCCTGGGCAGAGGCCGGCCACCGCGTGCACAGCCGGCCGGCACAGCGCATCGATGATGCAGCCGTGGGGCAGGCCGATGTGGTCGTGCTGGTCCACCCGAACAACCCCGATGGATTCCGCTACGCGCTGCCTCGCATGGAACGCTGGCGCGCTCAGCTCGCGCAGCGCGGAGGCTGGCTCGTGGTCGATGAGGCCTTCATGGACGCCACACCGGACCAGAGCATGCTGCGCCCCTGGATGCCGCCCGCCCTGATCGTGCTGCGTTCCTTCGGGAAATTCTTCGGGCTCGCCGGCGCACGACTGGGCTTTGCCTGCGCGGAGCCCGATCTGCTGGCAGCGCTCGCCGACGCGGCCGGCCCCTGGGCGGTGGCGGGCCCGTCGCGGGCGGTGGCCCAGCAGGCGCTGGAAGACCGCGTCTGGCAGCGCCGTACCTGCGACTGGCTGGAGGAGCGCAGTGCGGTGACCCGCCTGTTGCTGGAGCGGCACGGTCTGCGCCCTGCCGTCTCCACCCCGCTATTCCACTGGATTCCGAGCGACCGGGCCGGGCAATGGCAGACGGCCCTTGCCCGGCACGCGGTGTGGACGCGACGCTTCGAGCAGCCCAGCGCGCTGCGCATCGGCCTGACCGCCAATGACGCCGACCATGCGCGGCTGGAAGCCGCGTTGCGCGCCGCGGGTGCCGAGGTCGCTGCCGCATGAGCGCCGCCACCTTGATGGTGCAGGGCACCACATCGGATGCCGGCAAGAGCCTGTTGGTGACGGCACTGGGCCGCGCACTGGCACGGCGCGGTCTGCGTGTCGCCCCTTTCAAGCCGCAGAACATGGCGCTGAACAGCGCAGTGGCAACCGATGGCGGTGAGATCGGCCGGGCACAGGCGGTACAGGCGCAGGCCTGCGGCGTGGCCGCCACGGTGGACATGAATCCGGTACTGCTCAAGCCGACCTCGGATCAGGGCGCACAGGTCATCGTCCACGGGCGCGCCGTCGAGCAGCTGGATGCGCGCGCCTACCACGACTACAAGCGCATCGCGATGGAGGCGGTACTGAGCAGTCACACGCGGCTGAGCGCGGCCTACGAGGTCGTGCTGGTGGAAGGCGCCGGTTCGCCCGCCGAGATCAATCTGCGCGATCGCGATATCGCCAACATGGGCTTCGCCGAAGCGGTGGACTGCCCGGTCATCCTCATCGCCGACATTGATCGAGGCGGCGTCTTCGCCCATCTGATCGGCACCCTGGAGCTGCTGTCTGCGTCCGAGCGTGCGCGAGTGGTCGGCTTTGTCATCAATCGCTTTCGCGGTGACATTGCCTTGCTCGAGCCGGGCCTCGACTGGCTGCGGGCGCGCACCGGCAAGCCGGTGCTCGGCGTGCTGCCCTATCTGCAGGGGCTGAAGCTGGAGGCTGAAGATGCGCTGCCGCGCGCGCCGTCCCCAAGTATCAGCGGCACAGCGCTGCGGGTCGCTGTGCCGGCGCTGCCGCGCATCAGCAACCACACCGACTTCGACGCCCTGCGCCAGCACCCGGACGTCGAGCTGCGCTTCGTCGGTCCAGGAGAAAGCCCACCGGCGGCCGATCTGATCATTCTTCCGGGCTCCAAGGCCGTACGCGATGATCTCGCCTGGTTGCGGCAGCACGGCTGGGAGACGGCCCTGCAGCGCCATCTCCGCTACGGCGGGCGGGTGCTCGGCATCTGCGGAGGATTCCAGATGCTGGGCCACCGCCTGCACGACCCGCACGGGGTCGAGGGCGCGGCCGGCAGCAGCGAGGGCTTCGGCTGGCTTGACTGCGAGACCGTACTCACCCGGCACAAGGTGCTGCGCGAGCGCGATGGGCAACTGCTTCTGCCGGGCGCGGCAGCGGTGAAGGGTTATGAAATTCACGCCGGCCGCACCACCGGCCGCGCATTGGAGCGCCCACTGGCGCGGCTGACGCGGGTTGCCGATGGAGAGGAGACCGACGGGGCCATCAGCGCGGATGGGCAGGTACTGGGAAGCTATCTGCATGGCCTGTTCGATGCGCCCGAAGCGCTTGCGGCGCTTCTGCGCTGGGCCGGGCTGGACGACGCCACGCAGGGACCAGACATTCAGGCTGCCCGCGAGGCCACCTTCGAGGCCCTGGCCGACGCAGTCGAGGCCCATCTGGACATGGAGCAGATCATGCAGCACTGCCGGGGCGCCGTATGCGCCAGTTGATCCTGGGAGGCGTGCGTTCCGGCAAGTCGCGACTGGCGGAGCGGCTGGCCACCGCCTGCGATGCGCCGGTGACCTATATCGCCACGGCCGAAGCACGCGACGACGAGATGGCCGCCCGCATCGCGGCGCACCGCGCGCATCGACCGGCGCATTGGCAGACGATGGAGGCCGGCGTCGCGCTGGGTGCCGCCATCGAGGCGGCCGCACAGCCGGGCACAGTCGTGCTGGTGGACTGTCTGACGCTGTGGCTGACACAGCTGCTGTGTGCGGCCGATGCCGACACGGCATTGCCGCAGCAACGCGAGGCGCTGCTCGATGCAGTGTCCGCCTGCCAGACTGAGCTGCTGCTGGTCAGCAATGAGACCGGCATGGGCATCATGCCGATGGATGCGCTCAGCCGACGTTTCGGCGACGAAGCGGGTCGATTGCACCAGGATCTCGCCGCCTGCTGCGAGCGCGTGATCCTGACCGCGGCGGGCTTGCCCCTGGTACTCAAGGGGGATCCGCTATGAACGAGAGCGTGCCGACCGACTGGCTGGATCAGCCGGCCCGGCCACTGGATCAGGCAGCCGCGCAGGCTGCCACCGAGCGCCAGGGCCGCCTGACCAAGCCGCCGGGGGCCCTCGGTCAGCTGGAGTACCTGGCCATCCGGCTCGCGGCGATGCAGGGCCGCACCTGCCCCGCGGTCGACCAGGTGGCCATTACGGTCTTCGCCGCGGATCACGGCATTGCGGCGGCGGGTGTTTCCGCTTTCCCGCAGTCGGTCACGGCCGCGATGGTGCGCAATTTCCTGCGTGGTGGGGCTGCCATCAGCGTGGCCGCCCGCAGCCTGGGTGCGCAGCTCTCCATCGTGGATGTGGGCGTGGCCCATCCCGTGGAGGTGCCGGCCGATGCCGTGGCGCACTTCTACAAGCACGCCGTAGCGGCGGGTACCGCTGACAGTCGCAGCGGCCCGGCCATGACGCCGGCGCAATGTGCACAGGCCTTGGATGCGGGGCGTGCCTCCGTGGACGCGGCCCTGGCGGCGGGTGCCCAGCTCTACATCGGCGGCGAGATGGGTATCGCCAACACCACCGCTGCCGCGGCCTTGGCCTGTCTGCTCACCGATGCCTCCGCGACGCGCCTCTGCGGCCCGGGTACGGGGCTGGACGCTGCCGGTGTGGCGCATAAGGTCGAGGTGGTGGACGCGCTGATTCACCGCCATGCCGCTGACAGCGCGGGCGACGCCCTGGAGGCGCTGCGCCGCGTGGGCGGTTTCGAGATTGCGGCGCTGGTTGGTGCGCTGGTGCGCTGCGCGCAACGCGGGCTGCCGGCACTGGTCGACGGCTTCATCGTCTCAGTGGCCGCGCTGGTGGCGCAACGCCTCTGCCCGGATGTCGCGGACTGGTGCTTCTACGCGCATCAATCGGCGGAACCGGGACATCGCCATGTGCTGGATGCCTGTGGCGCACAGCCCCTGCTGGCGCTGGACATGCGGCTGGGGGAAGGTACGGGCGCGGCGATGGCGGTCCCGCTGCTGCGCATGGCCTGCGATCTGCATGCCGGAATGGCCACCTTCGACGAAGCCGGAGTGGCTGATGGTCAATGAGCGGGCAATGCGCCGTCACTGGCGCGCCTTTCTGGTCGCACTGCAGTTTCTGTGCATTGTTCCGGTCGCATTGCAGCCTGCGCCGGAGGCACGCGAAAACGGCCTCTCGCTGCTGTACTACCCCGTGGTCGGACTGCTGCTGGGTCTGCTGCTCACGGCGGTGGCGGTGATCGCCAACGGCCTCTTGCCGCCAACCGTGCTGGCGGCCGTGCTGATCGCAATCTGGGCCTTGCTGACGGGGGCACTGCATCTCGACGGCGTGGCGGACAGCGCGGACGGCTGGCTCGGTGGCCACGGCGATCGCGCGCGCACCCTGCGCATCATGCAGGACCCGCACAGCGGCGCTGCCGGTGTGGTGGCGCTGATCGTGGTGCTGCTGTTGAAGTGGTCCGCGCTGAGTGCACTGCTGCTCACCCCATGGTGGTGGCTGCTCATGCTGGTGCCCATGCTGGGCCGCGCCGCCGCGATCCTGCTGCTGGCGCACACCGCCTATGCCCGGCGTGGTGGCATTGCCTCGGCGATGCTTCCGTACCTGCCGCGTACGGCGGTGGATGCAATCGGCGGGAGCGCGGTCGCGGCTTCGGTGCTGCTGAGCTTCTGGGCAGCGGGTATGGCGCAGGCCATTCTGATCCTACTGCTACCCGCCGCGTCGGTGTGGGGATGGCGCCTTCTGTTGCGCAAGCGGCTAGGCGGAACGACGGGTGACACCGCGGGTGCTGCCATCGAAGGCTGCGAGGCTCTGGCGCTGATCGCGCTCAGCGCCGCGCTCTAGGGGCAAACCGCTCAGGCCGCCCGCTGCGGGTGGTCGTATTCGCTGTTGCAGGCGGCGCCTTCAAGCAGAGTCTTGCCCAGCGTTTCGACCGCCTGTTCACTTTCGCAGAGCAACTGCCACTCGTGATCACTCACCGCGGCACGGGTCTGGCGTGCATCGTGATGGACGGCGCGCAGTGCCAGCCGTACCTCGGCCAAGGCGCTCACCGCCTGCGAGTGGTCTGCAGCAGCGAGGGCATCGATTAAAGCTTGCTGCGCCAGCGCCAATTCCTGCTGACGGCGGTGGCTGCCGAGAATACTGGCGGGGGTGGCGGGGTGGTGGGAACGGGTCGTGAACAACATGCTCTGGCTCCAAGATGGCCTTGGCATGAAGCCTGACGCAGCATTCACCTCAGCGCGCAGCGACACCGATGGGCGGTGGCGCGTAGTTGCTGAACGCGCCGGGCCGCCTCTTCGGGATGCCGCTACGGCGTGATATCGAGCCGCGTCCGCGCCTCGGCCGAAGCGCCGCGACCGTCGCTGACGCTGACCGCGAGCTCGACCGTGTTGCCCGCGCAGCCAGCACTCAGCGTGACCTCGGCCTGGGGCTGATCGGCGGCCGTCAGCGCCTCGACGCAGTCGCCACCGCTCGCCACGCGCCAGGTGTAGGCCAGGCTGTCGCGGTCGGGATCGGCGGCGATGGCGAAGACCCGGCCAATGCCACCGGCCCCCACACTGGCCGGCCCGGGCGCGCGCACCAGCGGCGCGGCGTTGCCGGCAGCCCCGGTGGCCACCGACGGCGACACATAGTCACGGGCGAAGCAGGGTCGGCCACCGCAGACATCCGTGAAGCGTTCGCGAATCAGGAAGTCATAGCGCTGGATGCCGCTGCTGACTTCCTTGCGCGGGTCGCCGTGCGGATCCTGGCCTTCACGCGGCGGCGTATTGGTCACGGGCGAGGGTGGGGTGCCATCGTTGAAGCCGTTGTCCAGCGGGCCGATGTCCCATACCACCAGTGCCGAGCCATCATCCCCTTCGCTGGCCGCCGGCATACCCCAGTACGGATTGACGTTGGTGTGGCGGCCGGCTTCGGTGGCAGGGCGGTGCACCGCGCCGCCGATGGTGCGGTTCATGACCTCCGCCGAGACATCGGCTACCTGGTGGTCGCCAAAGGCCACATGCAGCAGGACCTCGTGATCCGGCGTGGGGTGGCCGAGCGCATCGAAGGCATCCGGCTGGCGCAGGTCGCCGGCAAAGCCGTTGTTCTCGCCACGGTCCCAGAGAATATTGACCAGCGACAGAATGAAGCTCTGGTCGAAGCTGTTGGGGTAGGCGGAATAGAAGAAGGTGCCGTAGGGGTCGAAGTCGACACTGCGGCGCAATAGCGTGGAGTAGTTCATGCCAATGACGCCGAGGACGCCGCGCTTGACCTCGGGCGATGTGGCGATGACCGGCCCCGCCAGAATGCCGCCCTGACTGTTGCCGTCGTAGACCACGCGCGTGTTGTCGAATACCGGGCGGCCGTCGGCGGTCTGGAAGGCGGGGTGGCTGGACAACCCTTCCGGATGCGTCAGCAGACGCGACAGGAAATGCCAGTTCACGACGCCCTGCTGCAGACGGTCGGTCAGACTGCGGAACTGCCCCATTTCCAGCAGGATGATCGCGGTCATCGGCACATCGCGTGTGGCCATGCCGATCCAGTCGATGGCGCAGTGCATGAAGTTCAACTCGCGCAGGCGCTCGGTACTGCTGCCGCCCACCTCACCCTTGCTGCCCAACAGGCCGTGGCCGTAGAGGGTGGCATGCGCTGGGCGCAGCCAGGTCTCAGTCTCGCTGAGGCTGCCGGCTGCCGTGCGCGGGATCTCGCACTGGAAGCGGAAATCCTGGGTGGGTTGCAGCGGATTGATCTCCGGTGCCGGGCCGCGTGGGTTGCCATAGTTGAGGCGCGAAAAGGGCAACTGGCCGATGTCGCGGATCAAGAGCTGCAGGCCTTCGGCGATGGCCGCGGAGGCGTCGCTGATCACGGGCGCACCTGTCGCAGAGAGCTGATCCAGCGTGCCTTCGAGGGCGGCGCAGTAATCGGCGACGTCGCTGAGCAGTGGCGTGTTGTCGCACAGCCCGTCGGGCAGATTCAGGAAGTTCGGCACGCGCATGCGGCCCTCGATCCGGCGCAGGCTGTCGCCGTCATCAAAGTCCTCCACCGACACGATCTCGAACTCCGGTGCGCCCCCGCCCAGGCTTTCCAGCGCGCGATCGCGCATGGCGAGCACGGGCTTGGCGACGCTGGCGCTGCTGCGCACCGTGAAGTCCCAGGCCATGTACAGCGTGTCACGCGCCACGCCGTGAGCGGACAGCCGCTGGAAGATGTTCTCCATCGCCGGGCGCCGCGCCTGTACCGCTTCCAGGTCACTCGGGTGGCGGTCGCGGAAGACGCGGAATTCTGGCGGTGCGGGCAGGATATTTCCGGCGGAATCGCGCAGTTGGCGCATGGCCACGATATAGCGGTGCCCCTCCTGGAAATTGATGCCGGGACGCAGGATCAGCGCCGGCGGATCGATCCTGAAGGCGTTGTTCGGCAGCGCCGGGTCGAGCGCGTCGCCGAGGGCAGCAAAGATGGGGGCGAGGGCAGTGGCGCAGGCGTCGCTCAGGCCGTTCAGCACTGTGCTGAGCCCTTCCGGGCTATCGCCGATCAACGCGAAGAGCTCACTCACGCCAGGGGCCGCATCGCAGACCGGCGTCGACGCCGTGTCACTGGTGTCGACCTCGATCCAGATCGGATGGCGCTCCAGGGTGTCGGCGTCGATGACGAGAATGGGGGCGTCGTCGCGCAGCGAAGCCTCGATATCGGTGACCGGAGCAGCGCCAGTGACTTCAAGATCGAGGTCGGGCACATGAGTCAGCATCATCTGCCCCTGCGAGAAGCCGTCTTCGACGTTGTATTCGGAAGGATCCAGCGGGATGCCGGCAATATTCATCGGCATACCGGCCGCCCGCAGGTTGAGGCGTCGGCCGGTCGCGCTGTCCGGATCAGCCACGGTCAGGGCATTGCTCGGCCATGGAAACTGGCAGTAGGCCGGCACCAGAAAGTCGCAGCCGCGGCGCTCGGCATCAGCCACGCTGCTTTGGATGCTGTCGTCCAGCGACGGCCCGCTGAGCGGGACTTCGGTACTTCCCTCGCTCGGCCCATTGACGGCATCCGGCGCGCTGCTGGTACCGCATCCGGCAAGGCCAAGGGCGAATAGGGAAAGGGCGGTGGCCAGGCTCACGGCCGGGCGGCGCGGTGCGATCGCGGTCATGCGTTGTCTCCTCCGGGTGCCGCGTTTGCTTGCGGCTCTGTCTTATGACAGAGAGATTACCGCGATCGCTGGAGATGGACTTTGTGCGCCGCGGGCGTATCAGCCTTCGTCGGCGCTGTCCTCGCGCTCCGCCGCAGGCGCGTTACGCGCAAAAGTGATCACCAGAGCATCGCGATGGGCTGGCATTGTGGGGTCGATAGCCTGGATCGGCGTGACGCCGTGCAGTACGCGGTGGTCGTCAAGCAGGATCGCGTCACCGGCTTCGGTCAGGGTGAAGTGGCCCAGCGGGGTGCCATCGTCCTGGCTGATGTCGGTGCGCCCGCGCTGGACATTGTGCCGGCCCAGCAGCATCACCAGCACATAGTCGACCCCATCGCGATGCACGCCCTCGGGCGTGGGCTGGCCGGGATGCGTGCCCGCGGCTTCAATCCGGAACTGGTGAATCTCCACGTACCAGCGCCGTACATCACCCGCCAGCGCGCTGAACATGGGGGCAGCCAACCGCATCAGCGCCGCCAGCGTGGCGTTGCCGAGACTGTCGTCCTCGATGGGGGCGAACCAGCGCTGGATGCCGCCGTTGATGGGGTTGTAGTCGCGGCTCTGGTAATGCGGGCGCTGCGGCAGCCGTTCGACCTGGCCGTCCGGGGCAACGTGGCAGACCGCGTGCCGGCGCCGGCGGTAGCGGCCGCCATCGGCCATGTAGCGATCCACCGGCATGCGCTGCCAGCTTTCGGCGAAGGCCTGCCAGTCGCGGGCGGTGACGCCGCCAGCCCGGAGCAGGGCATGCATCTGCTCGGCTGGCACGGCTACGAAGCCTGTGCGGGCCAGGCAGGCGGTCAGGGGGTTGTCGAGGACATCATTCATCGGGCGGCGGAGCATGCCACGACGGCGCGCGCCGTGAGGCGGCAGTCAAGGCGACGATGTGCCCTCGATGGCCTGTTCGAATGCGGCAGAGGCGTAGAAAGGGGCAAGCTGGCGCCGGATCAGTGCTTCCAGCACCCCGTTCTCGCGCATCGCGGCCAGCGCCCGCGGCGCGTAACGCCGGGCCTCGTCCAGCATCATGGCGCGGTCGATACCGAGGTCATCCAGCAGTGCACGCAGCGTCATCGTTCCGTAGCGCGCGAATACGGCCTCGACGGCGCGTTCGATCAGGCCGCGATAGAGCGGGCTGAGACGCAGTTCCTGCCAGAAGGCGTAGGCGAGGGCGGTAAGTTCGTCGATATCGTCGGCGGCAAGGCCGTCGCGCAGCGGAGCCAGCGGCAGCTCGGCGAGTCGGTCCCAGAACAGGGTCATCGCGTCCTGGAGTGCGTCGTCGTCCACCGCGGCGAGCAGTGTCTGGCTGCTCCGTGTCAGGAGCTGGGTACTGCGCTGGGCGCCTTCGGCAATCAGGCGTTCCGCCACGGCTTCCGGCAGCACCTGCCCAAGGCGTCGCCATGGGCCCTGCTGCAGCAGCACATGGTGCAGGCCTTGATAGACGAGTTCTTCCACGAACTGCTGCAGGGCGGCCGTGTCGCGCAGCTCCTGCAGCACGCGTTCGGCCAGCGGCCGCAGTTCGATGCCCTTCGCCGTCAGGGTGCGCATGGCGTCATGCGGCAGAAAGGCGTCCAGCCGCGCCGACTCCAATGCGGGGTGGGCATGCAGGGCGTGGGCCACATCGGCGATGAGATCCGGGATGCCGCCCGTCAGCGGCAGCTCGGCCGCATAGCGCAGCGCGGTGGCCTTGACTTGCTCGCAACACACCACCGACTCCAGCGTGAAGGCTTCGGCGTCGCGCAGGGCGTGGTCCACCGTCTGCTCCAGCCAGGCATCCAGCGTGGCGCCCTGGCTGCGCTCCAGCCACCAGGTCACGTGCGCCTCCAGCGCGCGTCGGCCGGCGGCAGAGCGGGGTTCCGGAGGGGCATCGAGGGTTGTGTTCATGCGTGAAGCCTAGCGCCTGTGGTGACCCGCGTGCTGCCTCGCAGCGCTGCGGGTCCGGACGGGCGAGCTATCATGCACGGCTCGAGCAGGCCGACGCGCCATTCCACCCGGCGCCCACGGCGGCGTGCCTCTTCCGTTGCCAGCAGGTTTCCCGCATGAGCCGCAAGACGACCACGACACGCAGGACGGGCTCTCTCGACCGCATGCGCGAGGCGCGCAGTCAGCGCCGGCCTACTCGCGAGCGGCTGATGGAGTCCGCCTTGCATCTCGTGGGCCAGGGACGCGGTTTTGGCAGCCTGGGGCTGCGCGAGGTGACGCGCGAGGCCGGCGTGGTGCCTACCGCCTTCTATCGGCACTTCCGCGACATGGAAGATCTGGGCATGGCCCTGGTCGAGGAGGGTGGCCTGACATTGCGCCGCCTGCTGCGCGAAGCACGGCGCGGCGACCTGCCCGCGGAAGACATCATCCGCCATTCGGTCAACACCTATGTCGCCTATCTGCACGCCAATCGGCTGCAGATGCTCTTTGTTGCCGGAGAACGCCTTGGCGGACCGCGCCCCATTCGCGAGGCGATTCGCCGCGAGGTGGCGCATTTCGCCGAGGACATGACCCAGGACCTGCGCGGCCTCAACATCCTGCCGCATCTGCCGCGGGAGACCCTGCGCATGGTCTGCGACCTCGTCGTCAGCACCATGCTCAACGCCGCCAGCGAGATTCTCGATCTGCAGGAGATCGACGCCAACCGCGAAGCCGAGTTGGTGGCCGGGCTGGTGGATCAGCTTCGCCTGATTTTTCTGGGGGCGGCTGCATGGCGAGCTGCGGACTGAAGCGCCGCCTACGGAGCACTTCTTCCTTCAGACTGCGAGTTGATGCTGGTCGCTGCGCTTACAGCTTATCGCTCATTTTAAGGTAGCGAAAAGCAAGAGCGACGAGTCCAGGCTGGTGGTGCACATCGGTCTTCAGGAACACACGTTTGAGTAAGGTTCGGCAAGTGCCGATGGTGATCCCTGCGGCATCGCTGTATTCCGACAGCGTTCCACCCTCAGCAAGTGCGAGGGTTAACTTGAGCTCCGCGGGGGTCAACTTGTACGCGTCACGCAGGGCGTCCGCGTCTGGGACACATGGGCGATCCGGGTCAACCATATAGACCCAAAAGGAGCCATTGCTTTCCTCAGAATCCGGCACGAAGAATAGCGACAGAGGCTGCGGCGAATCTCGCCGATTGACCTTCACGCGCGCCCCGACGGGCGCGATCGCCTTCTCGCGCCTCACACCTTGAGCTTTGCCAAAGAAATCCGCAAAGGCGCGGCTGGCGTTGAGGTCGCTGGAGCGAATGCTGCCGGAAGCATCTATCCAGACGCCGTCGCCACGAGCAAAAAGGCTTTCCGCACGAGCGTTCATGTACTCAACATGGCCTCTACACGAGAAACTTGCCACCGCAATCGATAGCTGATCCAGCATGTTTTGAAGCCGAGATTCGCGTGCGCGTGCTCTGGTGAGTTCGAATTGCAGCGCCAACGCGTTCTCGATATGCGGGGATAGTGCGTCGAACAGTCGAAGGTCCTGTGAGTTGAAGGCACCCACCGTCTCTTCCCTAAGCAACCCAACGAAGTTGATGCCCGCCGTGACGCCACGAACGGCAATGCCCGCGCACTGTTCGGCGCCAGTGGGAACGAGGAATTCGTTATAGATCACGGACCGTTGAATAGCCCGGTCAGGAATCATGTCTTGTCGGCGGTAGGAACGGCCATCGCGTCGCTGGTAGTACGGAAGCCGTGGATCCATATGCACGTAGTGATTGTTGAAGGCTTCGAGAAGCGACGTATCAACATGGGTGAAGAGCGATAACGGTTTGCCGTCACCGAGGAGGTCAGATACGTGCATCTGGGCATAATTGGCCCCAACGGTGTCTCGCAATGTGCGTAACGCCTCAACCCAGCCGTCCTGCGACAGCGGGGCGCGGTAAAACGTCCCAATCAATGCGCTGGCATCGGGGTGGGCAGGCAAGCCGACCTCCCTGGCCCTTCGCGGGCGCGACGTCATTCGCTTCAGCGTAGCTCTTTCGATGGTGGGAGAGAAGTCTCGCAGCCAAATCACCGGACCGCGACTGAGCACCCAAGCATCGAATGGCGCAGCGCATCAGATCTCCTGTTTAAGGTCCGCCCTTTGGCACTTGCCGAAGCGCCTTTACGGCGTAACGGCATCGAAGTATGGTCCAGGTGTCATGGCAAAGCAGCTGAAATTGTGAACTGCCCTGGCTCTGAGAGCAGAACTTTCGGACGAGAATGAGTGCAATGAATCACTGCCTTGCAGTCCAATAGGGTTATTGGGTTGAGCACGCGAACTGCCCCCCCCATGGGGCCGGAACCGGCGTGCAATCGTCATCATTAATCGACATTTGCCCCCTTCGAGTCGATGAGTCTGCTCTAGACTGCTGCGCGTCGCCGGACTGTGATCGTGGCGGCGGGCCGTATGTCGGTAGCGTGCAATAGCAACTGCCATCGCCTCGCCTTACAAGTTCGCTACCGGACGGGCACGATGCATGAGCGCAAGTGTTTCGCGTGTCAGGGGGTGAAGCAAAAGAGGAGTAAGAGTGATTCAACTCGTACTCTCGATTCCATTCTTGCTGCTGCTCCCACAACTCTCGCGCCATCTGGTTTTCCGACGCTTGTTGTTCAATAGATTGAAGCCGCATATCCCGACTCAGGGTACTGGCCTGTTGGGCGATACCCATGGAGCCTCTGAGCAATTCCAGCTTCTCCTTCTGCCGTCGCTCTTCAGCCATCCTTTCCATCGAATCGCGCACCGCCTGTGCCTCCTGCGGTGTCAGCCCACAGAGCTCGACACCTAGTGGGCCCATTGCACATTCCGTTGCATTGCACCGGTGCGATTCATGCGCATTTGCCTGGTCGCTTCGATGCTGGATGACAGCTTTTACCTGCTGCCTTTTGTCTTGCACAAGCTCGCTGGCGCGCCCGATCTTTCTTTCCAATGCAGCAATCGAGTCAGGAATTTCTACCTTATGCCGCCACCAAATTTCGGTGTATGACCCAAATGTTGTGAACTCGAAGAACAGATCGTGCCACATCCCGGCCGTGTGGTACCTGTCATAGATAGCGGCGAGGTCCCCGTTGACATTGGACAAGGTAACAAGATACCGGCTCGCGCGGCTCAAGACACTTTCCGTCTCTTCCAGCTGCGCTTCCAGACCATTGAATTCGCCGCTTTGCGCTTCCGCAGCGGTGCACGGTTCCGCCATCTCGCTTTTCGGGCCTCCCGACAGGCGCTTTTCGACCGGCATATCACCAATGACTTCGATTATTTCAATGACCGCGCGCTCGATTTGACCCAAGTGTGCTTCGAAGCTGCCGTTTGTCCCATCAGACAAATGGGCGGTGAGGTCTTCGGATGCCCCCATAAACCGATCTGCCACAATGCGACCCGTCTGCGAGTCGCCGATTGATAAGTCATCAGCAGCCACGAAGCTCGCGGCATCCTTGATGGCTCGAGACCAAGGCGCACTAGATGTGAGTTGATCCAGCCGGGACTGCGGGACCTCAAGTTTTTGCATAAGGACCTGCAGCGTCCCCCTGGCCATAGATGGTGGGAAATGGCAAAGCAGCACACCCATTGCGACGAGTACGAAGAGAAACACTCGAGGCTGCGGAGAACCATCGTAAGGCATTGCTTGCACGGGTGATTTCATGAGCCGGTGACTTCACATCAATGCAAATAAATATTTTTTATTGACAAGAACATCTATATTTCATCTGCGTAGAAAGTGAACTCGTGGCGGTCAGGGCCCACATTTACGGCAATCTTAATTAAAGATTCCGGCTTAACAACATACTTCGAGATGTTTTTCGTCACGCGCCGCATCACGACCATTCCGCCCACTTCCTGACCCGGAAGAACGGTTGTCCGCTGAAGCATCTGCGATCGATAGTCCTCGATAGTTTTCTGGGCGCCTAGTGTCTGAGTCTGTTCTTGTTGCGCGAGGGTCATCATGTTCGCTTGCGCTGTCGAAGTCGGGAGCCCCGTAGCCGTTCCGTACCCTGCAGCCGCTGCATTCAATACCATTGCCAGCATCATGAATCCGTCTGGTGACGCCTTGTCTTTTTGGTATTCTTGAAACTCTTTGAATGTCAGGACATCAATCTCGGATGACATCCCATCACCCTGTCCAATCGCCATTACGTCGAGTTCGGAAACTTCTATTATGCGGTCGGATGCATTGGAGATAGCCACAATGATCTGAATAAGATCCTTATCGTCGGAGTTCAGTGGTGCGATTCGAACCACTGAGTTTTCGCGTTGTGAGGCGAGCGTGGCAACCCCTTGATTGTAAAATACGGCGTTACCCTCTGTATTAAGTGATTCGCTTGCTCGGAGGGTGATAGGGTTTGTAGAACATGCGCTGAGCGACATGCAGATTGCGAACGCAGCGGAGAGCCGGAAAGTTTTCATTTTCATGGAAATGCACTCCTATTATTCCCTTGCGTTGACAGCCATAAAATGTCTCTGGTCGCACTACAGCGGGGATAGTTTTTCCTGAATGTCTGACGAACAGCCTTGTGCTGCGGTTGCTCGGTTTATTCCAGTTTCATACTGTTCGGATGAGGCGTCATCCCCTAGATTGGGTACGGGCAATCTCGCCGCAACGCTCGAGGTGTGGCTCGCAATGGTGCGTTTTGTGATGTGTGCAGTTGGAATTTCAAAGTTGCAGGCCGAAGCCGTTGCAGATCCATTTGTCACCTGAGTCACGTGACGGTGGGGTACGGCGGTACGCCAAGCAAGGCAGGTCGCAGCTAAGGCGCTGACAAGGACTCGCAGATTGCGCTGTTCGTCGCCATTTCGGGTGCCTGTCGGTACCGAAGTGGATAGGGCTTGACCTCTGGAGTCTGCGTCACTGGGCGATCGTATTTGTGGGCCTCACGACAGTTGCTTGTGCCGTGTGATCGGCCGCAGGGGCTACCATGTGGCTTGCGCCTCAAAATTGTTATCGACGCGGCCAGACACCCGACCTAATTCACCAAGTCATGCTCCAGCTCTATACCTATTACCGCAGCATCTCCACCCACCGCGTGCGCATTGCGCTCAATCACAAGGGGGTGAACTACGAGTCGCGCTACATCGACCAGGATCGCGGCCAGCATCAGGACGAGAAGTATCTGCGGCTGAATCCGCAGGGGCTGGTGCCGGCGCTGGTGCTGGAGGACGAGACCGTCATCACGCAGTCCTTCGCGATCCTTGAATACTTGGAGGAGCGCTATCCGGACCGGCCGCTGCTGCCAGCAGACCCTACGCAGCGCGCGCAGGTGCGCAGCTTTGCGCAGACCATCGTGGCGGACTTCACACCGCTGAACATCATGCGCGTATTCCGCTACATGCGGGACAGCATGGAGCTGAGCCTTGAGCAGCGTCGCGGCTGGTACGAGCACTGGTCGCATACCGGGTTCGCGGCGCTGGAGTCGGTGTTGGAACGCGACCAGAGCGACACGCCCTACTGCTACGGCCAATCGCCCACGCTGGCGGACGTCTGTCTGGTGCCGCAGGTGTACAACGCCCTGAAGAACAACATCGACCTGTCGCCCTACAAGAGGGTGCGCACGGTCTACCGCAGTTGTACCGCGCTGGCCGCCTTCCAGGCAGCTGCCCCGAAGGCGCAATCGGACGCTTTGCGCCAGTCCCTGTAGATCGCGCCGGCGGGCTCGTTTGTGGTCGGCAGGATGCGCTAGTCTGGCGTCCATAACGACAACGGACGGGGAGACACGCCGGTATGCAAAGCGATCACCAACAGCAGCACGACCTGCTTTCCGCCGCCATCGACAAGGCGGTGGCCTCGCGCGACGGCAGTCGCGAGGCGCGCGAGTTTGCCCGTCAGTACTTTGCTGCCGCCTCCTATCAGATTCTGTCCCGCCGCGACGCCGCAGCCCTGGCGGATATCGCCCTGGCTCAGCGCGCGCTCGCGCAGCAGCGGTCGCCCGGCGAACCCCTGGTACGGCTCACGCCACCCTCTGAAGACGACGCGCACGAACTGGCCCGCCTGGAAACCATCTGCGAGGACATGCCCTTCGTCGTGGACAGCCTGGGCATTGCCGTGCGCGATATGGGCTGTTCGGTGGATTGGTCGGTGCATCCGGTATTGCGAGTGCGACGCTCCGAGGACGGTGCCCTCTGTGGGGTGGAAAGCGGTGAAGACGGCGGACGTGCCGAGTCCTTCGTCTGCATGGAGATCACCCCGCTGGCGGATGAAAGTGCCTACGAAGCGCTGCGTCAGCGGGTGGAGCAGACCCTGCGCGACGTGGCGTTGGCGGTCTCCGATTTCCCGGCCATGCGCAAGCGCGCGCTGGAGCTGGCGGAGCGCCTGCAACCGCCGCTGGGCGAGCTTCCGGAGGCCTGGATCCGTGAGGCCCGCGACTTCGCTGAGTGGCTGCCCGAGCACCATTTCACCTTTCTTGGTTATGCCTTTGCGCCAGCGGAGCAGGGTGCGGAGCAGTTGCGCGTGCATGCCGATGGCGAGAGCAGCCTGGGTCTGCTGCGCGAGGGGGCCGCCTTCTCGGATACCGAGCGGTTGCTTGCTCCCATGGATGAACTCAACCGCTACGCCGGTTCACCGCGATTGGTGGTGGTGACCAAGGCCCAGGCGCGTTCGCATATCCATCACCCGCTGACCTTGGATGCCTTGTCGATCAAGGAACTCGATCGCAACGGTCAGCTGGTGGGCATTCACCGCTTCATCGGGCTGTTTTCCAGCGATGTGTACATCGACCGCCCGCAGAACATCCCGGTCATTCGCCAGAAGGCCGAGGAGGTGCTGCGTCGGTCGCGGCTATCGCCCGATAGCCACTCCGGCAAGAAGCTGCGCGACATCCTGCATCAGTTACCCCGCGATGAGCTGTTCCAATCGTCCGAGGAGGAGCTGTATCAGCTCTGCACCGGCGTGCGCGCGCTGCGTGACCGCCACCAACTCAAGTTGTTCATGCGGCGAGACCGCTATGCGCGCTTCTATTCGGCGCTGGTCTACGTGCCGCGCGAGCGCTATACCGCGCAATTGCGCGATGCCATCTGCGACGAGCTGATCCGCGCGCTGGATGGCGACCGCTTCGAACGCAATGTGGAGTTTCCGCGCGGCGAAAGTTTTGCGCGCCTGCATGTGGTGATTCAGATGGGGGCGGGCCGGGCGCGTGAGGTCGATGTCCGTGCCGTTGAGGGGCGTCTGGTGGAAGTCACCCGGACCTGGTCCGAAAAGCTGCGCGAGGCGCTGGGTGAGCAGGCCGAAGGCAGCATCAGCGCCAGCTTCGTCGACGCCTTCGATGCGGGCTATCAGCAGGAGACCACCCCGCTGGCGGCGGCGGTGGATGTGCACTATCTGGCGCAATTGAGCGAAGAGCACCCTGTGCTGCCGCGTCTGGTGGTGGATGACGACGCCGTCGGCGCCGCCTGTCCCACCGAACTCCGGCTGTATTCCTATCGCGAGTCGGTGGCGCTGTCGGACATCCTGCCGACGCTGGAGCACTTCGGGCTGCGCGTCATGCGTCAGTCTCCGCACTGTGTCCGCCCCGCCGGCGGCAGTCGGCTCTGGGTGCAGACCTTTGAAGTGCGCGTGGCCGGTGGCTGCGCACTCGACCCGGCGCATCAGAAGCAGCTCTTCGAGGACGCCATGCTGCGTTGCATGCGTGGCGAGACCGAGGATGACGGCCTGCATCGCCTGGTGCTCCAGGCCGGGCTGAACGCGCGCCGCATCGTCTTGCTGCGCACGCTGACCCGCTATCTGCTGCAGACCGGTCTGCCCTACGGGCGCACCATGCTGGAGGAACTGCTCTCGGCGCATCCTGCGATTGCGCGCGACATCGTCAGCCTGTTCGAGGCGCGTTTCGATCCCGACGGCGACAGCGACCGTGAGGCCGCCGCAGCACCGATCCGGCAACGCCTCGATACAGCTCTGGAGGCGGTCAGTTCTCTGGATGCCGACCGCGCACTACGCGCCTATGCCGGCGTGGTGGAGGCGACGCTGCGCAGCAACTTCTACCAGACCGACGACCACGGTCAGCCCAAGTCATGGGTCTCCATCAAGCTGGATCCGAGTCAGATTCCGGAGTTGCCGGAGCCGCGGCCGGTCTACGAAGCCTTTGTGTATTCCCCGGAAGTGGAGGGCATTCATCTGCGGGGGGGGGCGGTGGCGCGTGGCGGGCTGCGCTGGTCCGACCGGCCGGCGGATTTCCGCACCGAGGTGCTCGGCCTGATGAAGGCGCAGATGGTGAAGAACGCCATCATCGTGCCGGTGGGGGCCAAGGGCGGTTTCGTCGTCAAGCAGCGGCAGTTCGCAAGCCGGGAGGCTTATGCGGCAGCGGGCAAGGCCTGCTATCAGATCTTCATCCGCGGCCTGCTCGACATCACCGACAACCGCGAGGGTGATCGCATCGTGCCGCCCAAGCGCGTGGTGCGCGCGGACGGCGATGATCCTTATCTGGTGGTGGCAGCCGACAAGGGTACGGCCACCTTTTCCGACACCGCCAATGCGCTGTCGGCGGAGTATGGCTTCTGGCTGGGGGACGCCTTTGCCTCCGGCGGTAGCGCCGGCTATGACCACAAGGCCATGGGCATCACCGCCAAGGGCGCATGGGAATCGGTGCGGCGGCATTTCCGGGAACTGGGCAAGGACATCCAGCGCGAGCCCTTCACGGTGGTGGGCATTGGCGATATGGCGGGCGATGTCTTTGGCAACGGCATGCTGTTGTCGGAGCACATCCGGCTGGTGGCCGCCTTCAACCACATGCACATCTTCATCGACCCGAATCCGGATCCGGCCACCAGCTTCCAGGAACGCAAGCGCCTGTTCGAGATGGGGCGTTCGACCTGGCAGGACTACGACACGTCCCTGATCAGCGAAGGGGGAGGTGTGTGGCCGCGCGACGCCAAGCGCATCGAGCTCTCGCCGCAGGCGCGCAAGGCACTCGGCATCGAGGCCGAGGTCGTGACGCCCAACGCGCTGCTGCACGCAATCCTGCTGGCGCCGGTGGAACTGCTCTGGAACGGGGGGATCGGTACCTATGTCAAGGCGCAGAGCGAGTCGCATCAATCCGTCGGCGACCGCGCCAATGACGCCATCCGAGTCAACGGCCGCGAATTGCGCTGTGCGGTGGTGGGTGAAGGCGGCAATCTAGGGCTGACCCAGCTCGGGCGCATCGAGTTCGCGCTCGCCGGGCGCGGCGGCCAGGGGGGCTTCATCAATACCGATGCGATCGACAACTCTGGCGGAGTGCATTCCTCAGACCGCGAGGTCAACATCAAGATCCCGCTCAATGCCTGCATGGCAGAGGGCGCACTGGAGCGCGAGGCGCGCAATCAGCTGCTGGAGGGCATGACCGAGGAAGTGGCCCAGGCGGTGCTCGCCGACAACCACGAGCAGAGTCTGGCGGTCAGCCTGATCAGCTGCGAGGCCGCGGCCCGGCTGCACGAACACGCGCACATGATGCGCACGCTGGAGCGCGTCGCCGGCCTCGACCGGGCCGTGGAGTTCCTGCCGGACGAGGAGACGCTGAACGAGCGCGCAACGCGCCAGCAGGGGCTCGCGCGTCCGGAGATTTCCGTGCTGCTGGCCTACGCCAAGAACGCGCTGTTCAATGACCTGGTGGCCTCTGAGGTACCGGACGATGCGGGCATGACGCATCGCCTGCGAAACTATTTTCCGGCCGCCATGCGCGATGCCTATGCTGAAGCCATTGCCGCGCACCGCTTGCGGCGCGAGATCATCGCCACTGATCTGGCGAATCAGGTCGTCAACCGCATGGGGTTCAACTTTGTGCACCGCATGGCCGAGGAACAGGGCGCGCGCCGACCGCAGGTGGTCAAGGCCTTTGCCCTGGCCTGGCGACTGATGCGGGGGGACAAACTCATTGCGGCTGCCGACGCGCTCGACGGACAGATCGATGCCGGCGTCCAGCTTCAGCTCTATCAGCGCGCCGCGGGGCTGATGAAGCATGTCACGGGCTGGGCGCTGGGCGAACACGCCGACGCCCAGGGCCTGGACGATGCGGCTTCCCCGCTGGAAGAACCGCTGACACGCGTCATGGCCGGTGTTCCGGCGGCATTGCCGGAGGTCTACCGCCGTGACTGGGATGCGGCGGTGGAGCGTTGGTGCGAGCAAGGGGTGCCGCGCGAGACCGCGGAACGCTATGCCGGTACGCTGGTGATGGGCAGCGCGCCGGACATCATTCAGGTGGCGCGCGACAGCCAGCGGGCGCCCGAGGAGGCCGCGGCCGTCTACTTCGCCATTGGCCAGCGCATGCACGTGCTCTGGCTGCTGTCGTCCATCGTCGGTCTGCAGGTGTCCGGGCGCTACCAGGCACTGGCGCGTGCCAATCTGCGCGAGGATACCTACCGCTTGCATCGGCGCATCACGCAACGCGTGCTGGCCGAAGCGCCCGACGGTGCGATTGCGGACGGCGCGGCCTGTGTCGAGGCCTGGCTCGGCCAGTACGGCGATGCCGCCTTCGATCTGCTCGGGCGACTCGAGGGGCTGCGCAGCCACACGCCGCACGACTTCATGTCTCTGACCGTGGGCGTCCGGGCGCTGCGCCAGATTCGGCAGATCTAGGGCCTGTTAGCTCTCAGTCGTCCTGGCGATTTCCGGAGGCAATCCGAAGGGCGCGGCCCGTATGCGCACACCGCCGCGTCCTTCGTCGCTCATGGTCGTCAAAAACATCGCGCTCCTTACTCCCTGCGCTGCACGCATACGGACTCGCGCGCCGCGATCGTCTGCGTGTCAACAGGCCCTAGGGCGACTCAGGTGGGCTGGTGCGGTTGTGCGAGATATTCGCGCGACTGCATCTCGAACAGCCGCGACGCCGTGCGCTGGAACTCGAAGGTCAGCTTTTTGCCGACGTAGAGCGCGTCCAGCGCGACATCGGCGGCGATGACCAGCTTGACGCCGCGGTCGTAGAACTCGTCGACCAGATGGACGAAGCGGCGCGCGCTGTCCTCCAGGGTGGCGTTCATCTGCGGGACATGGCTGAGCAGCACCGTGTGGTACTCGCGAGCGATTTCGATGTAATCCGCAGCGGAGCGCGCCGACTGGCAGAGCTCGGCAAAGCTGAACCAGACCACATCGTCGACCGCGCCTAGTGCCTCGACGTGGCGGCCATTGATGGTGAGCGTCACCCGTCCAGTGCTCTGTGCGGGTGCCAGTTCAGTGAACTCGTCGCTCAGGGTCTGCATGGCGTGGTCGTCGCAGGGGTGCAGGTAGAGAGGGACGCGCTGCAAGGTGCGCAAGCGGAAATCGGTCGGACTCGCCAGCTCCATCACCTGGCAATGCGCCTTGATGCGGTCGATGGACGGCAGGAAGCGGGCCCGCTGCAGGCCGTCGCGATAGAGATCGTCCGGGGCAACATTGCTGGTGGTGACCAGTGTCACACCCTCGCGGAACAGCACCTCCGTGAGTCGGCCGAGGATCATCGCGTCCGCAATATCCGACACGAAGAACTCATCGAAGCAGAGCACGCGCGTTTCGCGCGCGATGCGCTCGGCGATCAGTGCCACCGGGTCCTGCTCGTCGAGAAAACGTCGGCGCTCGGCATGCACTTGCAACATGAAGCGGTGGAAGTGGGTGCGCAGCTTCTGCTCGAAGGGCAGAGCGGCATAGAAGGTGTCCATCAGATAGGTCTTGCCGCGGCCGACCCCGCCCCACAGATAGAGGCCTTCGACCGCGGGCCAGGTGGCGGCGCTGCGCTTGCGGCGTAACAGCCCTCCACCCGTGTTCGGCCGGCGTGCCTGCATCAGCTTCTGATGGATGGCATCCAGTGCATCCACCGCACGCGCCTGGGCGCTGTCCGCTTCGATGCTGCCTGCGGCCAGCGCCGCTTCGTAGCGGCCGCGTGGACTGCTTCTCACGGCGTGTCCTCCACGCCGAAGATGCCTGCCAGGTAATCGTTGAGGAAGAGGCCACGCGGATCGAGTTCGGCCCGCAGATCCGCGAAATCGCTCCACAGCGGGTACATCGTTTCCAGATCGCGCAGATGGTGTTCGTGCGGCATGATCCACAACGGTCGTGCGCCGTGGCGCTCGAAGATGTCACCGGCTGCCTCGGCATGGTCCCGGACCTTCGGCCCGGAAAGAATGCGCACGAAGGCGGTCTCGTTGCCGTAGGCCGGTGACAGCGCGGCATCATCGGCGCAGGCGTAGCGCACGCGCAGCACGACCCGGTGCTTGGGGTCGATGGCGCGCAGCACATGGCGCAGGGCGTAGAGCGTGTCGCCAAGGGCATCGATGGGCAGCGCGTAGCCGATGGTTCCGAGATTGGACTCGCTGAACAACTGCCAGCCAAAGGCCGCATCGACACTCTCGGGAATGCGCGCGCGCTCCGGGATCAGGCGCCACGGCAGCCGATTGCCGAACTGCGGCATGACGTCGATGGCACGGTGCACGACGCTGCGGATGCGCGCCGAGCTGCCCTTGAGTGCGTGACGGTGGCGGCCGGGTGGATGGCGCGGGCGGCGGTCGATGGTACGCAGGCGGACGTCGTCGCTGTGCGCCGTCCAATACCACTCGACGTAATCGTGCGCGCGCAGTGCATTGACGCGATTGAGCACCGCACTCAGCGAGCGGCCGGAGACCTGCGATTGCAGATGGCTGGCGGCCACACAGCGCAGACCGACGTGGGTCAGAACGCCCAGCGTACCCAGGCTGACGCGGGCCAGGGGGAGGCGGGGATCGTTGGAACCAATACTGAAGGCCGAACCGTCGGCGCCGATCATGCGCAGGCCGACTACAGGGCAGGGGTAGCGACTGTCGCCGGTTCCGAGGCCATAGCTCCCGATCGACACCGCGCCGCCCACACTCTCGTTGCCGGACCAACCCAGTGTCGGCAACGCGAGCCCGTAGCTGGCGAGCTCGCGCGCCAGATGCGACAGCCGCGTGCCGGAGCGCACCCAGGCGATGCCGTGCACGGCGTCGACATCCTCGATGCCGGTGAAGCGCGACAGCTGCAGCAGGCCGTCATCGCAACGGCACAAGGGGGCGCGGGTGTGGCCGCGCCCTGCCACGCGAAGGTGGCTGCCGGTTTCCGCGGCGTAGGCCACTTCACGCTGGATCTGTTCGAATACAGCGGGCGTGGCAATGAAACGCGGCGCGTGCCCGTTCTGGGGGCGTTTCGATGCGTGGCGGTCTTTGACCAGGGACAGGCTCGTCATGCAGCGGGTTCGCTCAGTGTCTCGGCAACGGCGTCTTCGGGCAGGCGCGCCAGCATGGCCTGACGGACCGCCTGACAGAGTTGCTCGGGTGGGGTGTCGGTAGCGGCATGCGCCGCCAGGATATCGATCTCGATACGGGTCCGGCGTGGCAGGCGGGCATCCTCTCCGTAGAAGGTCCGGGAACCGCGGATCACCACCGGCACCACGGGCGTGCCGGTGCGGGTGGCGAGCATGAAGGCGCCCAGCTTGAAGGGCAGCAAGCCGTTGGGGCGCTGGAAGGTGCCTTCCGGAAAGATGCCCAGGCTATCGCCCGCGCGCAGGCGCTTGAGCAAGGCGCGCGTCTGGCGTGCGCTCATCTGGATGGCGTCGCGCGCAATGAAGATGACGCCCAGCCGGGTCAGCACACGACCGATCAGCGGCCATTCGGCAGCGTCGTCCTTCACCACATAGCTGATCGTGGGCGGCAATGCCGCCGTCATCAGCAGACCATCCAGGTAGCTGGCGTGGTTGGCGACGACGATCACCGGGCCGTCGCCGGGTGGCAGGGCGCCGCGACAACGGATGGGTGCGGCGCACAGCCACATGGCGAGCCGGATCAATCCGCCCGCCACGCGTCGGCGCCGTTCCAGGCCGGGAAGCACCAGCACCAGTGCGCTCAGAAGCCCGAAGATGAGCACGCCGAAAATGAGCGCGAAATAGGCCCCGTAGAGCGTCTGTGCGAGGCCCGCGCGTTCTGGGCGCGCGCTGATCATGGCCGGAATCTGCCTTGGAGGACGGCTGTCATGGCGCGTAACATTACACAATGCAGTGGCAAGGCTTCGGTCCATGAAGGCACCTCCCCCATCCGCGGAGCTCAGCGATGCCGATGCGGCCCTGATCGCCGCCTTTGATGAAGCCCTATGGCTGGAGGATGGTCTGGCGGCGGGATCGCGGGCCGCCTACCGCAGTGACCTGCGTGCTGCGGCCCTCTGGTTGGCTGGCCGTGCGCAGACCCTGGGCGCAGCGGATGCCGAAGCGCTGCGACGCTATCTCGCGGCGCGTGGTGAGGCAGGAGGCTTCGGGGCCCGCTCCCAGGCACGGGCGCAGAGCGCGTTGCGTCGTTTCTTTGCCTGGCAGGCGCGCAGCGGGCGGCGCGGCGATGATCCTGCCGCCACCTTGCGCAGCCCGCGCCTGCCGCGTGCCCTGCCGGCCACGCTGAGCCACAAGCAGGTGGAGGCGCTGCTCTCGGCGCCGGATATCGACACCCCGCTTGGCCTGCGGGATCGGGCGTGGCTGGAGCTGATGTATGCCACTGGTCTGCGCGTGTCGGAGAGCGTGACGCTGGCGGTACAGGCCTATGCCGCCCGACAGGGTGTGGTGCAGGTCTTGGGCAAAGGGGGGAAAGAGCGGCTGGTGCCGGTGGGGGACGAGGCCCACCATTGGCTTGACCGCTATCTGCGCCATGCCCGTCCCAGCCTTGCCGGCACGAAATCGGACGAGGCCCTGTTCCTGACCCAGCGCGGGGCTGGCATGACGCGGCAGAACGCGTGGCAACGGCTGCGTCGCTATGCCGCCATGGCGGGTGTGCGTGGCAAGGTGTCGCCACATACCTTGCGACATGCCTTTGCCACCCATCTGCTCGACCATGGTGCCGATCTCCGCGCCGTGCAAATGCTGCTGGGACACAGTAACCTCAACACTACCCAAATCTACACCCACGTGGCGCGCGCCCGTCTCAAGGCGCTGCACGCCGAACATCATCCCCGTGGTTGAACGCCACCGTGCTTTGGCCGGTCCTAGCGTTCTCCCCCTCGCCAACGGTTCCACTATGCGTTCCATCTTGACACCGCTACTGTTCGCTTCCGGCTTCTTCATGACGGCCTGCGGCGCCTCCGAATCCACGAATCAGGAGGCCACAGCACAGGACGCAGGGGCGAGCACCGCGGCAACGCAGGAGAGCGCGGCGCCCGCATCGGGCGAGGAAAACGCCGAGCTGCAGGCTGTGCGCGACAAGCTGGCCGAGCGGATTCCGGATCTGGCTTCCAGCGAGCTGCGCCCAACACCGCTGGAGGATATCTACGAGTTGTCGCGCGGCATGGCCGTCGGCTATGTCACCGCGGACGGTCGTTACCTCATCGAGGGCGATCTGGTGGATCTGGCGACCGGTCGGCAGATCACGGAGGAGCGTCGTCGCGAGGCGCGCCTGGAAGTGCTCGAGGATGCCGCCGCGCGCTCCATCAGCTTCGGCGCCGACGACGCTGAATATCTGGTGACGGTCTTTACTGATATCGACTGCGGCTACTGCCGGAAGCTGCACGATGAAATCGGCGAGTACAACGAGCGTGGCATCGCCATTCGCTACCTGCTCTACCCGCGCAGTGGCCAGAACAGCGTCTCCTACCGCAAGGCGGTCGCGACCTGGTGCAGTGAGGACCGGCAGCAGACGCTGACCGAGGCCAAGCAGGGCGTCGATCCCGGCAGCAAGAGCTGTTCGGACCATCCGGTGGACAATCATCTGCTCGCCGGCCGCAAGCTGGGCTTGCGTGGCACACCGATGATGGTGCTGCCCAATGGCGAAGTGGTGCAGGGCTACGTGCCCGCCGATCGCCTGTTGACGCGCCTTGAAACCGATCCGGCGCAGGATCCTCTGGCAGTGCGCTGAAGCTTTTCCCAGAGGCATTGCGGTGATAAAAAAAGCCGCGCCGTCGAAAGACGGCGCGGCTTTTTACGAGGTGCCGGCGAAGGGTGGGCGGGTCTAGCGCTCGAGCAATTCCAGCTTGTCGGGCTTGCCGTCCCAATCCTCCGCATCCGGCGGCGGATCCTTCTGCTCGGTGATCACGGGCCATTCCTTGGACAGAGCGGCATTGAGCTCCATGAAGTGCGCCTGCTCCTCGGGAAGATCGTCTTCCGCGTAGATGGCGTTGGCCGGGCATTCCGGCTCGCAGAGCGTGCAGTCGATGCATTCCTCAGGATCGATGACCAGGAAATTCGGTCCCTCGTGGAAGCAGTCCACCGGACAGACTTCCACGCAGTCGGTGTATTTGCACTTGATACAGTTTTCCGTGACGACAAAGGTCATGGCGTTGATTCCGCACGCTGTTGATGAAAGACGTGAAGTATAACCTGCTCAATCAAGGCGTTCCGCCCGCTTCTTCGGCAGCGCTGCGTTCGCGATCGATGGGACGGCGCGGTCGTTGGGTGAGGTCCAGACTGTGAAAACCACGCGCGCCGGCTTCGCGATCCGCCATCCAGAAGCGCAGGCTGTGCCAGATGGTGGGGAAGGCGAGTTCATCCCAGGGGATGTCCTTGGGATCGATCAGCATGGTTTCGGAACTCTCCGGAGTCGGATGGTGATGCGGACTGCGCATGCGCGCGCGGTAGCTCAGATAGACCTGCGCTATGTAGGGGACATTGATCAGAGCGCAAAGATCCTCGATCTCGACGTCGGCGCCGGATTCCTCCATGGTTTCGCGCGCGGCACCGTCTGCCGTGGTTTCGCCGATCTCCAGAAAGCCTGCCGGAAAGGTCCAGAAACCCAGGCGCGGCTCGATGGCGCGGCGGCACATGAGCAGCCGGCCCTCGTACTCACAGATAGCCCCGACGATGACGCGCGGATTGCGGTAATGGATAGCGCCGCAGGCGGCGCACACATGCCGCGGCAGGTGGTCGCCTTCCGGAATGAGGATGCGGAGTTCGGCAGCGCAGTCGGAGCAGTACTTCATGCCGGCATCCGCGGCATAGAACGAATTGATTGCATAATCAAAGCCTAGCAGAGGCTGGACAGGGCTAGGCCGGATCAGGGATGATCGACGCTATTCGAACAAGGCCCGACTGGGCCATTCACTGTTGTCATTCGTTTTTTAGGTCGGGGGAGCACATGAAAAAAGCAGTCGCCATCGTCGCCGCGTGTGCGTGGGCCGTGCCCACGTTGGCGCAAGCCGGTTTCTTTGGGGAAGACCGGTCAGTGAAATATACCGTCGCCGCGGACTACGTCGAGAACGATGTCTCGTTCTCTGATACCGGGTTCCAGGGGCTCTCGAACAAGGATCTCGACACCGACATGGTCAACCTGCGTCTGGGCATTCGGCCGGAGAACTTCGCCGGTCGTGGTTCCTTTGTGACCTTCGAGGCACAGGTCGGCATGGGCATCAGCGATGATGAAGGCGCCGAGGACATCGAAACCGATATCTTCTACGGTCTTTTCGTCGTGCCACACGCGGTGGTCTTTGAGCTGTTCGAGCTGTCCTTCCCCGTCGGTTATGCGCGCACGGAATTGACCAAGGACGGCGCCACGGAAAGCTTCGACAGCGTGTCCTTCGGCGGCAACATCATGCTGCCGCTGCGCCTGTTCATGCCGGATGCCCCGGATATCCGCATCAGTGGCGGTGGTCAGGTCTATCACCAGAGCAGCGAGCTGCGCGTCTTCGGTTACAACGTCGGCCTGCGCTGGGATTTCTAGGCGCGGCCTGGGACACGGTTCAACTGCAACGGCGAGGCTGGGAAACCCCAGCCTCGCCGTTTGTCGTTGTGACGATGGCGACGCTAGGCTCTTGCCAGCTGGGTCTTCAGTGTCTGGTAGATCCACTGCAGGCGCGCCGCATCGGCGGCGGCGTCATGGCGCACCATCTGATCCACGGCTTCGCCATGGAACAGGCTAACGACGGCATCGACCATTTCCGCAAAGCGTGCCTCACCCAGCGCGGCGTGGGCCTGGGGCAGCAGTCGCGCGGCCAAAGCAATGGTCTCGCGTTGATTGCGCGCCCAGACCGGCGCCAGCGTCTGGTGCAGCGCCGCATCCGTGCGTGCGGCCATCAACAGTTCGAACCACGCCTGCTGCAGCGGACTCCGGCAGTTGTCGCGCAGGAGTTCCAGCGACAGCAGCAGCCAGTCCTGGTCCGCATCGGGCTGCAGTGCCCGGAAGCGCTCGATGTAGCGCTCCAGCAGGCGGTCACCGATATCGTTGGCGATGGCACGCATCAGGGCCAGCCGGTTTTCGAAATGGCGGAATAGCGCTCCCTGCGACAGGCCGGCGCGGTCCACGATCGCCTGGACGCTGGCACCCGCATAGCCCTGAGCGATGAGGACCTCGGCGGTGGCGTCGAGCAGGCGACGGCGGGATGCTTCGCGCCGCTGCTGCTGACTACGCCGCGGCCGCTGGGGTGCCGCGACGGGGTTGCTGGCCGCGCTCATGCACTGGCCGCCACATTCGCCTCGTAGGCAGTCGATGCCTCGGTCCGTGCGCTCGGACCCGCCACACCGCGTGCACCGGCGGGCAGGAAGGTGCCAAAGACGGTGTCCCTGCCGAGTTCGGGAACGAACTGCCCCTGCCGGAAGGCGACGCGACCGTTAATGATGGTGGCGGTGACGGCATGGTCGCTACGGTTGACCAGGCGCTTGAGGTCGAGATTCTCGATCTTGGCCTCGTCGAACTGGGCCAACTGCTCGCCCAATCCTTCCGGATTGATCACCGCGACGTCGGCGCGCGCGCCGACATGCAGGCGTCCCGCGTCAATATCGAACCAGTCGGCCAGCTCGCCGGTGAGCTTCCAGATCGCCTTCTCCAACGGCATCACCGGTCGCCCGGCCTCGGCTTCGTCGCGCACGAACTTCAGGAAGCGCAGCTGCGAGTTGTAGAAGGCCATGTTCCGGATGTGTGCACCAGAATCGTTGAAGGCGAGCAGCGTGCTTGGCTGGTTGACGATCTCGCGAATTTGCTGTGGCTTGTAGTTGCCGATCACCGTGTGCCAGCGGAGCTTCTGGCCGTGTTCCACCACGAGATCGAGGAAGGCGTCGACTTCATGCACGCCGCGCTCGCGGGCCACATCGACGAAGCTTTTGCCGACGAGGTTGCGGTCCGGGGCATCGACGATGGTGGCGTCCCCCAGATCGCGGTGCCAGACGCGTGCGCCGAAGCGCTTTTCGTAATCCTTGCGAAAGCGCCTGCGGTAGTCGGGATCGCGCATCAATTCATTGCGTTCCAGTTCGTCGACCAGATGGAGCACGGCTTCACCGGCGCCGAACTCCTCGAAGATGACGAGATCGATGCCGTCCGAGAAGACCTCGAATTGCGTCGGCAGGGACTCCCAGCGGAAATCGGCCCGGAACAGCCGGTTGAAGACGTTGGAGAGGAAACCGACCAGCTTGGGCAGGGCCTCCTGGCCTTTCACTGCCATCATGGTGATGAGCGTGGTCTTGAGCGGCCGGCGGATAAACCAGCCGGCCGAGGCGATGCCGAAGAGAATGGCATTCAGCTTGGTGACTAGGTTGGGTGCAGACTGCAGCACACGGCCGCGACGACGCAGCGTGCGGTTGAGGTGGCGGATTTCGCTCCAGGGCGCGTAGGCGGCGGGCAGGGACGCAGAACGTTCGCGATCACCATCCAGCTTGTCCCAGGGGTTGGTCATACCGGAGAGCCCCATCATTCCAGCATCGAGGGCGGATTCCAGATGCTGGGTCATGGTCGCGAGTTCCTCGCGCGTGGGCTTGAGTCCGCGCCGCACCGAGCGCGACAGGCCCAGAGTGCGCACGCGCAGGTCCGAATGGCCGAGGAAGGCGCAGACGTTGGGCCCGAGCGGATGCTGGCGCAGAAAATCGACATAGCCATGGGGGCTGTCCCAGGTCTTGTGCTTTTCCAGCAGCGGCAGGACCTGGTCGCGCGGCACGCTCTCGACGCGGGTGAACAGATCGGAGCAGTCCTCGGGCTCGGACAGCATCATCGAGATGGAGCAGGAGCCGACCGCGACCGTTGTCACGCCATGCTTGACCGACTCGCGCAATGCTGGTGCGGCGACCAACTCCGCGTCGTAGTGGGTATGCATGTCCAGCATGCCGGGCATGACCCATTGGCCCTGCGCGTCAATGACTTCTGCGCCGGCCTCGGTCAGGGGCAGTTCGGACAGGGCCGCCACTCGGCCGTCGCGGATGCCGACATGGCGGCGTTGGCCGGGGTTACCCATGCCGTCAAAGACGAGGCCGTTGCGGATGATCAGATCGAAGCGGGCGTCCTGCATCATGTCTCCACCAATTAGATAGTAAGCACTCACTATCTTATTGGCTCGTGCCGGCAGGGTAAAGGGGAGGGCTCAGGCCGATCGCGGCAGCGCGTCCAGGCGGATGAGCTTGCGCCAGATGCCCTGGCCGACCTGATCAAAGTGCAAGGTAGCTTCCAGCAACTGGTGGCGCGCCTCGGCGTCGACCATGGGTTCCGGCAGCAGAGGGTCGAACACCAGCTTGCGGATGGCCTCACCCCCCAGCAGGAAGGACTCGCGTGCTGCCGTTTCCAGACCCAGACGGGGATAGCGTGCAAACCAGGCTTCCAGTCGCGTGCGGGTTGCGCGGTAGTCGGCGTTCAGGGCCTCACCGTCCCAAAGATCCGCGATGCGCGCGTGATCGGCAGTCGGAAAGTCGCTGGCCCGGTAGACCAGGGCGTCCGCATCCAGACCGAGTCGGACGAGCCGGTCGCGCACTTGCTGAAGGTCGTCTTCGATATTGTCGGGGCGAATGAAGGCATCGCGGCGAAGGGCGCGGAAACCCAGCATGGCAATGGCGCGCTCGCGCTGGCGCAGCGCAGTGCGATCGCTGCGACCGAGGTCGGCGGTATGAATGGCGATGTAGCGGCCGTCCCAGGGGCGCATGCGCGTCTCCAGGCGCCGCCAGCTGGCGACCTCAGTGGCCAGCTGGTGCGCCGAGGGGCTGAGCCGATAGCTGCCGCGTGCGGCAGATTCGACCAAGCCCTCACTGCACAGGCGTGTCAACGTGACACGCGCATTGCTTTCGCGGATGCCAAACAGTCCGCAGGCGCTGACGGCGTCGCGCGCCGTCAATGGCTCAGGGTCTACGGCAAGCAGAAGATCGAGCACGATCTTCTTGGCGGTAGGACCCCTGTCGTGCATGTGTGTGCCCGTCAGACCGCCAACGGATTCCCGCGCTCGATCAGGGTGTGCACATCCACCCCGCGCGGTAGCGCGCCGTAGTGATGCGCTGCATGCCCCGCCAGTCGCGATGCAATGAAGGCTTCGCTGAGCGCCTGGTTGCCAGTGTGTACCAGCTGGGCGGCCTGCATCGTCAGTGCCATGGCCTCGCTCAGGCTGCGCGCGCGATATTCCAGGTCATCGCGATCCTTGATCACGTCTGACAGCGCATCGATGGCCGTATCCAGCAGGGGGTGGGCACCGCGCGCCTGCTCCAGTTCCGCGAACCAGGCCGCAACCGCATCGGGTGATTTCGCCATTGCGCGCAGCAGGTCGAGGGCCTGGACATTGCCCGAGCCTTCCCAGATGGCGTTGATGGGAGCGTCGCGGTAGATGCGCGCCATGATGAAGTCGTCCATGACGCCATTGCCGCCGATGCATTCCATGGCCTCGTAGGCATGGCCCGGATGCCGCTTGCAGATCCAATACTTGCCCACCGGCAGGCCGAGGCGGAGCAGCAGCTTCTCGTGCGGGTCGTCGGCATGGTCGAGAGCCCGCGCCATGCGCATGGTCAGCGCCAGTGCGCCTTCCACCTCGAGCTGCAGGTCCGCGAGCACATTGGCCATGGCGGGTTGCTCGGCCAGCGTCTTGCCAAAGGCGGCGCGATGCTGGCAGTGATGGATGGCCTGAGCAACGGCCTGGCGCATTCCGGCCGTGGAACCGACCATGCAGTCGAAGCGCGTCATTGCCACCATCTGGATGATCGCGGGTACGCCACGGCCTTCCTCACCCACCATCCAGCCGAGCGCACCGCGGAGCTCGATTTCCGACGAGGCATTGGACACATTGCCGGATTTGTTCTTGAGGCGCTGAATCTGCATCGGGTTCTTGGTGCCGTCCGGCCGCCAGCGCGGCACCAGAAAGCAGGACAGTCCGCCGGCGCTTTGCGCCAGCATGAGGAAGCCGTCGCACATCGGGGCCGATGTGAACCACTTGTGGCCGATCAGTTCATAGGCGGCACCGCTGCCGCTGGTCGTGCCAATGGGGTGCGCCATGGTGGTGTTGCTGCGCACATCCGATCCGCCCTGCTTTTCGGTCATGCCCATGCCGATGGTCAGCGACTGCTTCTCGGTATGGGGCACGTTTCTGGGGTCGTAGCCCGGCGTAAGGATCTTCGGAAGCCAGCTTTCCGCCAGGGCCGGCGTGGTGCGGATCGCGGGCACGGACGCGAAGGTCATCGTGACCGGGCAGCCGTGTCCCGCATCCACCTGTGCGTGCAGATACTCGCGCGCAGCGCGCGCAACGTGCGCGCCCGGACCCGGCTGAGTCCACGGACTGCAGTGCAGACCCGCCTCGAGGGACATGGCCATGAGCTTGTGGTAGCTGTCGTGGTAGCGCACCGTATCGATGCGATGCCCCTGACGGTCGAAGGCGTGCAGCTGGGGCTTGAACTCATTGGCGAGATAACCCCATTCGATCACCTCGGCGCTGCCCGTGCGCGCGCCCGCCTCCGAAAGCGCGCTTTGCGCCCACTGCGCCCCTTCGCGTTGCACCGCTTCTACCAGGGCGGTATCGCCATCAAAGGCGTTGTAGTCCAGTAATGGCGGTGGTTGATTGGTGACTTCGTGCGTGGCGGGCACGGCATCCGGATGCAGGGCAATCTGGGGCTGGTTCATGACGCGAACTCACGTGTATGCGGAACATAAATTACAATCAGCCTAATATTGCGTCAAGCAATGTAATAAAGGAAGGGTGTGATGTCGGACAGCATCGTGGTAGAGCAGGAGGGCGCGGTCAGGGTCATCAGCATTAACGCGGCTGCGCGTCGCAATGCGGTGGATGGGCCGACAGCCGCTGCATTGGCGGAAGCCTTTCGCGCTTTTGAGGCAGACGAGAGCAGTGCGGTGGCGGTACTGAGCGGTGTCGGGGCGCACTTCTGTGCCGGTGCTGATCTCAAGGCGGTCGCCAGTGGTGACGCCGAGCGTGCCAATCGCATTGCCTCCGACGGTGACGGGCCCATGGGGCCGAGCCGGATGCAGCTGTCCAAGCCGGTCATCGCCGCGGTTTCCGGCTATTGCGTAGCAGGTGGGCTCGAGCTGGCGGCGTGGTGCGACATGCGCGTCGCGGATCGCACTGCGGTGTTCGGAGTGTTCTGTCGTCGCTTCGGGGTGCCGTTGATCGATGGCGGCACGGTGCGCCTGCCGCGCCTGATCGGTATGAGTCATGCCATGGATCTGATTTTGACCGGGCGAGCCGTGGAGGCCGAAGAAGCCTTGCGCATGGGCTTGGTCAACCGGCTGGTGGATGCCGGCAAGGCACGCGAAGCCGCGGTTGCGCTTGGGCAGCAGTTGGCCGCCTTTCCGCAGCAATGCCTGCGCGGTGATCGGCTGAGCGCCTATGCGCAATGGGGCCTCAGCGAGGACGACGCCATGGCACAGGAGTTTCAGCATGGGCTGAAAACGCTGCAATCCGGAGAGACGGTGGCCGGAGCGGGACGCTTCTCCGAGGGCACCGGTCGGCACGGTCAATTCGGCGATGCGGACGAAAGCAGTGGCTTCGAATGACGAGGGCATGCGAAAGGCCGGCATTGCCGCTGTCCCGCTGCGCTGTGATGCGCGCGACACCCATCGCCGTTCGCGCGGGTACCGAGCAGTCGCTCGCGGCGTCCTACCGGAAGCGAATGTCGCTGGTAGCCTGCTGCTCATCGGCGGCAGAGGAATCAAGCGGCTGGGCACGCCTGCCCAGGGTGGGCAAGGCGAAGCCGCGGCCTGTGCGAAGGAGCTCCGTCGCAGCTGCGGCATCAACGGCCGGGCTGTAGAGAAAGCCCTGGAATGCCGCGCAGCCTTCGGCAGCCAAGACGACGGCCTGCTCCTCCTGCTCCACGCCTTCTGCGATGGTGTCAAGGCCCAGGCCCTGCGCGAGCCGAATGATGGCCCGCACCACCATGCGATCCTCGCGGTTGTGTGCAATATCGCGCACGAAGCTGCGATCGATCTTGACGCGATGAATCGGAAATCGCCGGAGGTAGCCAAAGTTGGAGTATCCGGTGCCAAAGTCATCGATTGCGATGGGGACGCCCATGTCCGCGATCGTATGCATGAGCCGCATCAGCTCCTGAGTGCCACCCATGGCCGCGTTCTCGGTGATTTCCATTTCCAGTTGGCCCTCGGGGACTCGGTGCTCTTCCAGCGCCGCGGCCACGGACTCCTGCAGGCCCGAGCGGCGTGATTGCAGCGGCGATACGTTGAAGCCGACGGTGCCCTGAAATCCAAACTCGCGCGACCAGACGGCAACCTGTTCCGCAGCGGTGTGCAGGGTGATACGACTGATGGCGTCGACCAATCCGTTGTCTTCCGCAATAGGAATGAACAGGGAAGGCGGAATGTGTCCTAGAGCCGGGTCATGCCAGCGAAGAAGCGCTTCGAAACCGATGATCACGCCGTTGCGGAGGCTGATCTGCGGTTGGTAATACACTTCCAGCGCATCGGCATCGATGGCGCCGCGCAGGCGCTCGACCAGTTCCAGGGTGTAGGACGGCTGTCCCGTCTCTGCGCTTTCGGCGCGCTGGATATTGTTTCGACCGGCCCATTTTGCGCGTTGCATTGCAATTTCCGAGCGCGTCATCAGTCGCTTCACATCGCGCCCGTCGGCGGGATAACAACTAATGCCGATGCTGGCCGTGACGCTGAGCGGGTGCTGCGCAATCATCTGCGGTGCGCTGACCTTTTCCAGCAACTGCCGCGCACGCTCCATCGTGTCGTCTCGATCCGGGGGAAGGCGCAGCACGACCACGAACTTGTCGCCACCAATGCGGGCGGCGATTTCTCCTGCCTCGAGAAAGCGCTCTAGACGTTGTCCGATCGCTGCGAGCAATTCGTCGCCATGGGCATGGCCGAGCGCTTCGTTGACGGCGGCCATGCGGTCGACATCGATATGCAGTACGGCATGGCGCATGTCGGGATTGAGCCGCAGCGATTGCTCCAGGCGCTCGGTGAGTGCGATATGGGTGGCCAGCCCGGTGAGCGTATCGATACGACTCTGATAGGCACCCTGGGCCTCCTGCAGATGGCGCCGCGTGACGTCCTTCTGGAGGCCGACGAAGTGCGTGATATGCCCGTCCTGGCGGACGGGGGCGATGGAGAGCTCGTTCCAGAACAGCGAGCCGTCCTTGCGATAGTTGCGCAGGCGGGTCGTGATCTCGGTCCCGTGGACCACCGCGTTTCGGATCAGTTCGCGCTCCGGTTGATCGCGATCGCGACCCTGCAGAAAGCGGCAATTGCGGCCGAGGACCTCGGCCTGGGTATAGCCGGTCAGCTTCTCGAAGGCGCGATTGACGAAGACGATGGGCTGATCCTCGGCCAGGGCGTCGACGATGCAGACGCCCTCACGGCTTGCGCCGAGCGCGGCCGCATGCAATCGCAGCTCGCGCTGCTGCGCGCGCTGTTCGCTCACGTCCTGCATGGCACCGATCAGACGCTGGAGCTTGCCGTGTGGGTCGCGGATGGCAACGGCAGTGGCGCGTACCTCCGCCCAGGTGTCGTCCGCGCGGCGATAGCGATGCTCGATCTCCATGGTGGAGGTCTGCCCCATCGACAATGCGCGCAAGTGCTCGGCGAGACGGTGGCGGTCGTCCGGATGCACGCGGTCCAGCCAGTCCGGGACCGGCATATGACCCGAGGGCGCGCCATACGCGGTGGCGTAGGAGTCGGTCCACCAGATATCCTCGCTACCAAGATCCCAGGACCAGAAGGCGTCGCGGGTGACCTCCATGATGGCGTTGATGGTCGTCAACGCGGCCTGATTTTCCTTGAGTGCTTCCTGGCGCGCCTGCTCCAGTTGGTGCTCATAACTCACGTCGCGCGCCATGATCAGCAGTGCATTTCGCCCCTGGAAGGTGGTCGGTGCGGACTCCAAGGCGGCGAAGAAAATGCTGCCGTCGCCGCGCCGATGGCGCTGCACGCCCGACACCAGGGGGTCGTCCAGCGTGGCCAGCTCTGCGTTGTGCACGGCGAGGTCGCGCAGGGCCTTGCGATAGAACTCTGCCTCGTCCATGCGGTACTGGTGCAGCGCGGCCGCGTTGACCGCAATGGGGGTGTGGTCGTTGGCATCCACCACCCAGGCTGGAATTGGATTGTCCTCGAACAGGGCGGCACGGGCAGCTTCTTGCTCGCGTTCTCGGCGCTCTGCGGCGACGGCGTGCCCAATCAGACGGCGCGATAGCACATAGAGGAAGAGGGTGCTCGCCGTCACGAAGGCGAATCCCTTGGCGATCATGATGATGTCGCGCAGAGGGCCTTCCAGCGGAGCGAGGATCAACCAGCGGTCGCCCAGGCCAACCCAAGCGAGCGAGGCCAACAGATACAGGACGCACAGCCAGAACGGCAGTCGTTTCAGGCGTTGCTCCGCCGGTAGCAGCGGTGCGTGTGCGTCGTCGCCCAATGTCGCCCTCCGTTCTGGTGACCGCCGGAATGGCGTGTCGGGGCCGGTCCGTTGCGCCGGCTCTTGCTTTACTTAAGTACCCCAGGCTACTCCTGGTTCAGCTGCCCTGCATAGTGAGGCTCCGAGCGCGGTCTTGGCGCGGGTCGGGGCGTAGCGGCACAGGGCGAATCTCCCCATCGTGGGCTGGGCATGCGAAGCTGCGAGCAAAGCGGGAAATAACAAGGCTTCGAGGAGATCGAGATGGCGCAAGCAGATCGCGGCGCGGATAGGCGCACGGGCTGGCAGTGGGGAATGTTTCGTTTCCGGGTTCCCTTCGTGCATACGCGGCTTTGCTGGCCGGAATTCCTGCAGGGTACGGCCCTCGCGTCGGCGACCGGGCTGGCGCTGGTGCCGATGATGACGGCGCACTTCGGCCTGACCTTCGAAGAAGCCGTGACCATGTCGTTGATCAGCGGCTTTCTGCTCGGCACGGCACCGATTCTTTTTGGTGAACCGTACGCTCCCGGCTGGGTGACGCCAGCCCTGCCGTTGGTCTTGACCTTCGTGCTTGGCGGCTACGATTCGCCAACAGAGCGTTTTCAGGCGATGACGGCCCTGGCCATCACCTTGTCCGCAATGCTGCTGTTGCTGGGGGCGAGCGGGATGGGGAGACGCTTCATGGAATGGCTGCCCGACGCGCTCAAGGCGGGCTTGATCCTCGGTGCCGCAATCGCAGCCTTCAAGCGCGTCTTTGTAGACGATGCACCCGAGTACTTGCTGGCGCAGCCAATCGCCACCATCACCGCCTGTGCGGTGTGCCTGATCTTCATCTTTTCGATCCCTTTCCGGCTGTTGAAGACCCGCTTCCGGTTCCTGCACGTGTTGGGTGGCTTGGGCTTGCTCCCGGGCTTTCTGGTGGCGGCTATCGTGGGCCCGCTGGTCGGAGAGGTGCAGTACGACATCGAGTGGGGCATTCTGATTCCCCCGTTTATGGATACCTGGGCCAAGGTGTCCCCGCTGGCGATTGGCTGGCCCAGTGTCGAGATGTTCGTCGCGGCCGTCCCGCTGGCCCTGGTGACCTACATCATCCTGTTTGGGGACCTTGTGACCGGCAATGAGATCATTCGCGACGCGAGTGCGCATCGCGCCGATGATCCCATCGACATCGATGCGACCCGATCGCACTGGTCGCTGGCCATTCGCAACGGTGTCATGGCGATTGCCGCGCCCTTCTTTCCCACCCAGGGCAGCGTCTGGACAGGGGTGCACGTGGCCATCGTGCAACGCTGGAGACAGGGCGCGCGTGCCATGCCCAGTCTGCACAGCGGCATCGCCTCTTACTATTTCATGGGCCTGCCCTTCGTCTTTTTCCTACTGCCGCTGCTGACCGGGCTCAAACCACTGATGGGCATCGCGCTATCGCTCACCCTGGTGTTGACGGGCTTCGCTTGCGCCTACGTCGCCATGGCTGTGGTGCGCCACCCCACCGAGCGCGGCGTGGCGTTGCTGACAGGCGCCGCGCTCGCCTTCTTTGAACCCTGGCAGGGCCTGTTGGTGGGTCTGGTCGCGACCTTCGTGCTCATCGGCGGGCGCAGTGCGGATGCCGCGGAGGCCCGCATATCGGAGATCGAGCAACGGATGTGGCGGGGGGATCAGGGCGAGTAAACCCATCCTGCGTTGAATCTGCGCTGCGGTGCGGGCACAGGGTCTCGGTGATGCCCGCAATTGCCGCCGTTCTGGCTGGCCCGTAGAGTGTCCGCCTTCTGAACCGCAGCCTCGGTGACACGATGAGCGAAAAGCTGGAGCAGTCCACCTTCCTGATCACGCTGGCCTTGGTCACGGTGGTCTTCGGACTGCTGATGATGCCCTTCTGGGCGCCCTTGCTCTGGGCCGTGATCATCGCGGTGTTGTTCCACCCCATGCAGGTGTGGCTGGAAGGGCGCTGGGGGCGCCGACCGAATCTGACCGCAATGACCACACTGGTGGCATGCATGGTGCTGGTCGTGTTGCCGATCCTGTTTCTCTTCGGTTCCTTCCTGCAGCAGGCGCTGGCGGTCTATCAGCAGATCGAGTCCGGCGAGATCCAACCGGGCAATTATGTCGAACGGGTGCGCCAGGCCTTCCCGGCGGTGCAGGACTTGCTTGAGCGCTTCGACATTGATGTCAACAGCCTGCGCGAGAACGCAGCACAGGCGGCCGTGGTGGCCAGTCAATTCCTGGCTCGCAATGCGTTGGCTTTTGGGCAGGGGACATTCGGTTTCGTGCTGCAAGTCGCCTTGATGCTGTATGTCGCTTTTTTCCTGCTGCGTGACGGTCGCGTGTTGATCGATCAACTGATCCACGCGCTTCCTCTGGGGGATGAACGTGAGCGCTTGTTGTTCCAGAAATTTGCCGAAGTGGCGCGAGCCACAGTGAAAGGCAACCTCCTAGTGGCGATTGTTCAGGGCATGCTGGGCGGGCTGATTTTCTGGATTCTGGGGCTTCCTGCGCCGCTGCTCTGGGGCGTGGTGATGACCGTCTTGTCACTGATTCCCGCTGTGGGTGCCGGTCTGGTCTGGTTGCCCGCAGCCATCTATCTCTACGCCATCGGATCGTGGGTCTCGGCCACCGTGCTGATTGCCTACGGTGTCTTGATCATTGGCCTCGCCGACAATGTGCTCCGTCCTATTCTGGTGGGACGGGACACCAAGCTGCCGGATTGGATGGTGCTGCTTTCTACCCTGGGTGGCATTGTCATGGTGGGGATCAGCGGATTCGTGGTGGGTCCCCTAATCGCGGTGCTTTTCGTGGCCTTCTGGCAGATATTCAGCCGCGAGTTCAATCATGCCACCAGCATTCCATTGGAGGCGTCACCTCCAGAGGACTGAATGCTATCCCCCGGTCGCAGAGGCTTCGCTGCAATGTAAGCGCCTGAGGTCGACACCCTCAAAAGGCGCTGGCTATACTCGGCCGTAACGGAGGGTGCGGGGAATCAAGGCAGGGGGTTTCTCGCAGCACGCGCTGGCGGTTCGGTTCCAGGGCTTTGCATCGCTAGAGGGAAGTGATGCGACGACAGACTCATCAGCGTACTACGAAGCTGACCCTGCTCTGCGCTGTAGGGGTTCATTCGCTATGAGAAGCATTTTCGCGCGCTGGTGCAGCTTCGGTATCTTGCCTCTTGTCCTCCTTGCGGGCACGCCGTCGAAGGTCGGGGCCGTCACGGTGTCTACCAACGGCAGCGGCAGTGCTGTTGTGGTGCCCTATTATTCGGTGAATGGCGGTTGGGAAACGCTGATCAACCTCACCAACACCACGACGAACTCGCTCGCGGTCAAAGTGCGGTTACACGAAGCGCAGAACGGCCGAAGCGTGATGAACTTCAACGTGGCGCTGAGTCCGTTGGATGTATGGACGGCCTACATTCAGGCGGATGCGGATGGTCGGCCGGTCTTGCGGACGAACGACACTTCCTGCACGAGCCCGCTCAATATTCGTAGCGAGGGGCTGAGAGCCAGCGAACAAGGTTACTCGACGATCTTCGATTTCCTGGGGCTGGTCTCGCTTTCCTTCCGCGATCACGATGCAACCGACGGCAGTATCGAGCGCATGCGCGAGGGCTACATCACGGTACTCGTGATGGGGGAGACAGCGGGGCAGGGTACGGCGCCAGATCCGGCCAACGACGTCCGCGGAAGCACGGCCTGGTTCGCGAAGCATGAGAATGGCATTCCTCGCAACTGTCTGCGCGTGGCGGAAGACTTCGAGCCGGAGGAAGCGGGCAACTTCCTCGAGGTGTTGTTGGAGAGCATCCTTTCAGAGACGCCACTTGCCATCCGTGGGGACCAGGGCTCCGGCAATCCTATAGCCCGCGCGACGGCCACCAATCCTTCGGGATATGGCCCGATCGTCTCACCGACTCCGCTGAAGGTGAACGCAACCTTGGTCAATCAGGACCGCGGAACGGCAGCGGGGGTGGATTCCTTCCCGATCGCCGGTTACGGCGAAGGCCGCAATCTGGTCACTGCACAGGGTTTTCCCTTCAACCTGGAGCCGACGCTCGCTTCCTCAAACGACCTCTGGAGTACGACCGGACTCGCGCAGATCGAGGCGGGAATCGCCGCCAATTCGGTGGCCAATGAGTGGAGTAACAATCCCAATACGGGCGCGGGCTCCGAGTGGGTGGTGACGATGCCCACCAAGCGCTTTCACGTGGATGAGGACGCGCTCAATTTGCACGCTGCGTGTAACGTCTACCGGAACTCACGGTCGTCTGGCGGTACGGTGGTGGGCGTACCGGGTCTGCCTTACCTCGGGTTCAACCCTCTGACGCTGCTGCCCCCCGAATTGCTGCTGCTCTCCACGTGTCCACTCGAACCGTTCAATCAGCGGTTCCAATCGGGCAATAATGGCGCATCACCAACGGAGTTCACCATCGCGGTCTACGACCGGGAGGAGAACACGGCGGCGCTGGACACCGGCCCCATTTTTGACCTGGCGCCGGATCTCCCCCCCTTGCTGGTGCTGTCGCCTCCAGCGGCCCGCGCATTGGTGCATTCCGCGAATGTCCTGCGCATTGGTCGCGGGAGCGACCTGCCAAATGTCCTCAATTCCAATGCGGCGCGCACGATCGATGTCGACAGCGCGGGCCTGGCAGGCGATCAAGCCGCGGGCTGGGCGCGCATTCGCTTCACCGCGGAGACGGGGCATCCCGCGACCGGGTTCATCTTCAAGGAGCGCAATTTCCGTGACGCGACCAAGAATATGGGACAGGCCCTCGCGCACGCTTACCAGCGGCCATCCGTACTGAATCTGCAGGACTGCCGCGTTCCGGTATCGAATCTCTGTCTGATCGGCGGAGACAACCATAGCGGCGGGATCGTGGACATCCTGCTCCGGCCAACAGGCCCCCTCGGCCCGCTTGCCGGTGAAATCAATGCCGAGGACTTGGTTGAAGCCATCGCGACGCTGTTGGAGAACGACGACGGAAGCCTGAACGCCATCCTGACGGGATTGATCACTGATGGTCAGTTGCAGGAGGCGCTGGAACTCCTTCTGCTTGGGGATGGCCAAGGCAACGGCGACCTCCAGGACATCATCGGTTCACTGCTGTTGGGAGATGGCAGTGGCGGCGGCTTGGCCGGCATTCTCGGCCCGGACGGTGTCGCCGGTCTGGTGGAGGCCCTGCTCACCGACGGTACGGCAGATGCGTGCCAGGCGAACCTGGGTACGCTTTGCCTCATCGGAGGGGACAGCGATCACATTGGGCTGGTCGATCTATTGCTGCTCGACGGCGGGGTGCTGGAGGCGCTCAGCGACGAGCTCACGCAGGAAGAACTGGTCGAGATCCTGGGTGACACGCTTGAGAGCAACGGTGCGCTGGCCGAGCTTGTGGCAAACCTGATTCAGGGTGGTCAACTCGAGGAAGGTTTGACGGCACTGCTCGTTGGCGACGGTTCCGATCAGGGAGGACTGGTGCAGGCGGTCCAGAACACCGTGGACAACCTCGATACGATCATCGAAGACATCCTGTCCTTCATCGGAAGGTTGACCGGCTGAGACCACTTCGCCGTTTCTCTTCGCCGAATGACGAAAATGCCCGCGTAATGCGGGCATTTTCACGTCACCAAGTCACATTGACGACAAAACTGGTGGAGGCGGCGGGAATCGAACCCGCGTCCGATAATGCTCCACCCTCGGCTCTACATGCTTAGTCCAGGTTTGGGTTTTCGACGCTTGTCGGCCGCCCGGACTATCGGCTTGGCAAGCGCTTAGTCCCGTTTGGGTTTAGCGATGGATTGGCCGGGACAGGCCGTCATCGCGAGCCGATCATAGTCGACGCCCGGATCCGACCAGGATCGGCACCAGTCGGTAGGGCGCTCACCGGTTTTTAGGCGGCGAGGGCGTAGTTGTCGTCGTTCGCAACTAACTTTGTTGCCACAGGTTTTACGAGGGAGGTGACACCTCGGCATGCACCTTGGGTTTCACGATCACCGTCGAGCCCAGATCGCCCCCAGGTTCTACAAGCGTAACAGAGCGCAACGCTTGCGCCCACTGGGACGTTCAACCGGTCAGGAAGTTCCGCTTTGGCGCTTGCGTCCCCAGTGATTAGTTGTTCTTGAGAATGCGCTCCTTCTGGCGCTGCCACTCACGCTGTTTTTCGTCGGCGCGCTTGTCGTGCTGTTTCTTGCCCTTGGCGAGGCCGATTTCGAGTTTGGCGCGGCCGCGCGTCCAGTGTAGGTCTAGCGGAACCAGGGTATAGCCCGCGCGTTCCACCTTGCCGATCAGTCGGGCCAGCTCCCGGCCATGCAGCAGCAGCTTGCGCGTCCGCCGTGCGTCCGGATGAATGTGCGTCGAGGCGGATTGCAACGGCGTGATGTGGCCACCGAGGAGGTAGGCTTCACCGTTGCGGATCGTGACGTAAGCTTCTGTAATCTGTGCGCGCCCGGCTCGCAGCGCCTTGACTTCCCAGCCTTCGAGCACCAGGCCGGCTTCGAAGCGATCTTCGATAGAGTATTCGAACCGCGCGCGGCGATTGACCGCAATGACGCGGGCGTCGGATGGTTTGTTTTTCGCAGATGCGTGAGCCATAGCCGCATTATAAGGAGACCCATGCATACACCCTGCCGCAGCCTGGAATGGCGACCCCTGCCTCGGTTCGCGCGTGACTGACATCGCCATCCCACCCAGTCCTGGGGGCTACTGGCGGGGGGCAACCGCCTTCGTCTTTGCTGCCATCGCCGCGACGGTCGGCGTGGGTGTCGTCCTGCGGCTGCCGGTGCTGGCGCAGCAATATGGCGGGGGTGCCTTCCTGTTCGTCTATGTATTGGCGCTTGGCATCGCCGCGTGGCCGCTGCTCAGTGCCGAACTGATGCTCGGTCGATTGCTTCGGCAGGACTTCGCCGGCGCGCTGTATTCCGATATTCGGAAGCGATCATTGACCCGCGGCTGGCTGCTTCTGGCGGGGCTTTGTTTGATGGTTCCGTTGCTCGTCGTGAGCTACTACGCCGTCATCGCGGGATGGAACGCGGCCTTCTTCATTCGCGCGCTCAGCAACAATCTGTTCCCCCTGCAGGTGGACGACGCCGCCGCGCCCTTCCTGGCGCTGGCACAGGACGCGGAGCGCTCCATGGCCTGGCATACGCTGATGGTGGTGGCCAGCGGCGTGATCGTGGCGCGCGGTTTGCGTGGCGGTATCGAGCAGTTTTCGCGCGCGCTCATGCTGATGGCCCTGCTTCTGGTGCTCTTTCTTGCGTTAATGGCAGGCCGGGGAACAGGGCTGGATGCGGCAATGGCGATCTGGCTCACCTGGGACTGGTCTGCTTTGGGGTGGCGGGGTGCCAGCGAAGCCATCCGGCAGGCTTTGTTCTCGGCCGGGATCGGACTGGGCATGATGCTTGCGCTGGGCGCCTTTCTGCCGGAGCGGGGGCGCATTCTTCGATTGTCGGCCCTGACCTTGCTTGGGTCCACGTTATTCGCGCTGGTCGCCGGCAGTTTGATCGTCGGATTCGTGCAGTCGGCAGGTATTGCGGCGGGCGGCCAGATGCCGACGCTCTTCGTTGCTCTTGTACAGTACGCCGCCGCGCAGGATGCGCGCTGGGTGCCCGCTGCGGTTTATTTGATGATGACACTGCTCGCGCTGGCTTCCATGGTCGCGCTGATGGAGCCGCTCGTGCAGTTCGTGATGGGGCGCAAGCGATGCACCCGCGTCTATGCGGTGGGGGTGGTGGGCACGGCGGTGTGGGCGGTGGGGCTGTGTACGGTCCTGACCTTCGGCTCAGCCCTGTTCAGCGATATTGGCGGGAGAAGCCTTTTTGGCTGGATGCAGACGCTTAGTCTGCAGTGGGGGGCGCCTTTGGCCATCCTCACGATTAGTCTGTATGTGGGTCGCGTATGGTCGCGCGCGCAGCTATCCATAGCCATGGGCGCGCGATTGAAGGATTACGAGACGCGTCGGGTCGGTCGGCGCGCCCTGAGCCTTCGGTTCTTGCTGGTCTATCCGGCCCGGGTTGCGGCGATCTTCACCTTGCTCTACGGCGTGGGTGTGATCGATTGGGTGGTGGGATTCTGGAGTGTTGCAGCATGACTGGAGATCTATTGCGCGTGAGCGTGGCCTTTGCCTACCCGGATCGCCAGGTACTGCTATCGACCGATCTGCCCGAGGGTGCAACCTTGCGTGACGCCATTGAGCACTCAGGGATACGGGATAAAGTGCCGGAGATCGATCTGGATACCATGCGCGTGGGCGTGTTCGGCAAGCTCAAGGCGCTTGATGACGCGGTGCGCAGTGGAGATCGCGTCGAGATTTACCGCCCTTTGAAAGCCGATCCGAAAGAAGCAAGGCGCGCCCGCGCGCAGGCGGACAAGGGCAAGCAATAGTCCCCAGCCGCTGCGGTCTCAGACGTCGCTCGGCCCGCGGGGCAAGGGATTGACGACATCGTCGGGAGCCTCTTCACCACGGTCGCGGCCGGGGCTTTCTCCCAGTGCTTCCAGGTCCTCGCGCACGGCTTCCGGTTCGGTGGCCTTAACCGCTTCCTTATCCTCCGGCTCGATGCCTTCGGCACGCACCAGGGAATTGCCATCAAAGTAGAGGCTGACCACGCGTTGGGCGGTCTGCCCACGCGGGCTGCGGTAGAATCCCAGGTAGTCCCAGCGCTCGTCGGTAAATGGACTGGCTGCCAGTGGCGTTCCGAGAAGGAAGCGCACTTGATCGCGCGTCATGCCGACTTCGATTTGCTCCAATTTGCTCTGCTCGAGCACGTTGCCTTGTCGCGTCGGGAGCTTGTAGACAATGTTGCACGCGCTGAGGCCTACAACGAGCGCGCTGCCGAGAAGAACGTGCGGGATCATGTGCTTTCGCATAATCCCGCAATGGTAAGACAAAACCTGCTAACGTGCCCCTATGGAATCGCAAGACCTACGTAACGCTGGCCTGAAGGTTACGCTGCCCCGATTGAAGATTTTGCAGATCCTGGAAGGAAGCCAGACGCGGCATCTTTCCGCGGAAGACGTCTACAAGATGCTGCTGGATTCGGGGGAGGACATCGGTCTGGCGACGGTCTACCGCGTGCTGACCCAATTCGAGTCCGCGGGTCTCGTGGAGCGACATCACTTTTCCGATGGTCGCGCTGTCTTCGAGCTGGCCCCGGACAAGCACCATGACCATATGGTCTGCGTGAAGACCGGGAAGGTCATCGAGTTCTACAACGCCGAGATCGAGCGCCTGCAGGCCAAGATCGCCGAAGAACACGGCTACGAGATCGAAGATCACAGCCTCGTGCTCTATGTGCGGCCTCTGAAGCCCGGCAAGGACTGAGCGCGGCGAATTCGGTCCCCCAGCGGTGCGCACTCGCCGTCAGGATGCAGCGTTGGCGCTGAGCATCTCGTCGGCAAGATTGAGCGTCTGCTGCGTGACATCGATACCGCCCAGCATGCGCGCCAGTTCCTTGCGGCGGTCGTCCCGGGAGAGTGTCTGCGCCTCGACGCGCGTCTGATTCTTTTCTGCCCGCTTGCGAATGGTGATCTGGTGGTGCCCCTGGGCCGCCACTTGCGGCAGGTGCGTGACGCACAGCACCTGGCAGCGTTGCGAAAGATGTCGCAAGAGCCGGCCCACCACTTCGGCGGTCGCACCGCCGACGCCGACGTCGACCTCGTCGAAAATCATCACCCCGACGTTCGCACGCGCCGACAATGCGGTCTGCAGGGCCAGGCTGATGCGCGACAATTCGCCGCCTGAGGCGACGCGCGTGAGCGGACGCGGCGTCTGGCCAGGATTTGCGCTGAACTGGAGTTCCACTTCGTCATCGCCATGGATGGATGGGCTGCGACCGACATCGGTACGCACGGCCACCTCCAGTCGCGCCTCCGGCATCGCCAGTTCGGCGAGCTTTCCGCGCACCGCGTCCCCGAGCTGCTGAGCCGCGTGCGCACGTTGCTTGCTGAGCGGGACGGCCGCCTTGCGATAGGCCTCCTCCGCACGCTGCACGGCCTGCTGCAGTTCAGCCACATCACCGCCCGCGGCTTCGGCCTCAGCCACTTCAGTGCGCAGGCGTTCCGTCAGTGCTGGCAGTTCCTCCGGGCGCACGCGATGCTTGCGCGCCAGATCGTGGATGCTGGATAGGCGTTGTTCCACTTCCTGGAGCCGCTCCGGGTCGACTTCGATGTGATCCAGTGCGTGGCGCAGGCTGTTGGCGGCTTCATCCGCATTGATTTGTGCCTGCTCCACGAGTGAGGCTGCCTCGCCGAAATCCGCCGCAACGTCACGCAGTTGATTAACCAGCGAGCTGATGCTCGACAGCCGTTGACTGACGGCATCCTCGTCCTCGGAAAGGCCAGCGAGTGCCTTGGCGCCATTGCCGAGCAGGGAACCGGCATGCGACAGCCGCTGATGCTCCTGTTCCAGGTCCTCGAGCTCGTCGTCTGCGAGTTGTAGCTGCTCCAATTCATCGAGTTGATGCCGCAGATAGTCGAGCTGTGCGGGGTCCGTGCTGCGGCGGCTTTGAATGGCATCGAGCTTGCTGCGCATGTCCGCGAGGTGACGCGCAGCGTCAGCCACCGCCTTGAGCGCCTCGTCGTAGCAGCCGAAATCATCGAGGAGCTGCCGCTGGTGCCCCGCTTTGCGCAGCAGCTGGTGGGCGTGCTGACCATGAATCTCGATCAGCATTTCGCCGAGGTCGCGCAATGCCGATATGGGCGCCGGCCTGCCATTGATAAAGGCGCGCGAGCGGCCATCGGCAGTCACGACGCGCCGGAGATTCAGGGTGGCCGGATCATCACTATCGGTCATGGCTTGCTGTTCGAGCCACTCCTGTGCACGGGAATCGCCTCCGATATCCCATTGACCTGCGATATCCGCCTGCGAGGCGTCGTTGCGCACGAAGCCGCTGTCCGCCCGGTCGCCCAGAAGCAGACCGATCGCATCAATCAGGATTGACTTGCCGGCGCCGGTCTCGCCAGTGAGAACAGTCAGGCCCGCGTCGAAGTCCAGGGAGACGGCATCGACGATGGCGAAATCTCGAATGTCCAGATGGACGAGCATGCGGGCGGTCTCAGACGCGGTTGCGTCCCCAGTGGAGTTTGGTGCGCAGGACTTCGAAATAATTATAGGACCTTGGATGGAACAGCCGGAGCGGTTGCGCTTCGCGCGTCACGCACAGCACGTCGTCCGCATCCAACAGATCATTTTCCTGTCCATCTGCGGTGCACAGGGCGCGTGAGCGGGCGTTGCCTTTGAGGCGGATGCGGATTTCGTGACGGGCTGAGACCACCACGGGTCGGTCGGACAGCGCATGCGGGCAGATAGGGACCAGCGCCACCGCATCCACGCCCGGATGAATGATGGGGCCGCCACCGGAAAGCGCATAGGCCGTGGATCCGGTGGGCGTTGCCACAATGATGCCGTCGGCGCGGTGCAGACTGATGAAGACATCGTCAAGGCTGGTTTCGAACTCGATCATGCGAATGGCGGCCTGATTGCGGATCACCAGGTCATTGACCGCTCGCAGGCGCTTCAGAAGACGCCCACTGCGCTCGATGCGCGCCGCCAGCATCAGACGTTGCTCCTCGTGATAGTCGCCCGCGAGCACTTCTTCGAGGACGTTGATCATGTCCTTCGGCGCGACATCGACCATAAAGCCCAGGCGGCCCTGGTTGACGCCCAGGATCGGCACTCCAGCGGGCGCAAGATCGCGCCCGGTGTTCAGCAAGGTGCCATCGCCGCCCACCACGATGACCAGATCGCAGGCGCACAGCGCCGCCGTATCGCTGGCCGTGACGCGATCCGGCAACAGCCCGGCGCAACCGCTGTCAGCCACGATGGAAATTTCACGCGCTTCGAGGAAGTCAACGAGGGCGTTCACGTTGTCCGCGATGGCGGCGTCGCGCTTGGCGACGATCCCGATGGTGTTGAAAAGCGACATGCCGCGGGCCTATGAGGTAGAGCGCAAGGGTAGCTTGTTGCTGTCTCGATTGCCTGCTTGACGACCGGGCCGCCGGACAATAGCTTTGCGTGCATGGCAACTCTTGATAAGCGCGCGGCCTGGCTCCTCAAACTCCTGATAGAACGCTATATCCAGGACGGTCAGCCAGTGGCTTCTCGGCAGCTGTCACGTGCGGTGGGGAACAGCTTGTCGCCGGCCACGATCCGCAACGTCATGGCCGACCTGGACGATATGGGCTTTGTCTGCTCGCCGCATACCTCGGCAGGCCGGATACCGACGCACCAGGGTTATCGTGTATTCGTCGATTCGCTGCTGGAGCCGGAGCGCATGCCCGGCCGTGTGCAGCAGCGCGTGATGCGCGCGATTCTTGGCGATGGCCACGCCGACGCGGAGAACATGCTCCAGGCGGCGACCAGCGTGCTGTCTTCGGTATCGACCATGGCGGGCGTGTTGACCGTGCCCCGGCGCAACCGCGCCATCCTGCGCCGAATCGAATTCCTGCCGCTGTCCGGTTCACGCGTGCTCGCCATTTTGGTTGTGAACCAGCACGAAGTGCAGAACCGGGTGCTCGAGACCGAGCGCGAATACAGTGCGAGTGAGCTGGAGCAATTTGCCAACGCGATCAACGCGCACTATGTCGGCCGGGATCTACTGGCTTTGCGCGAAGCCCTTCGCCAGGAGGTCGGCGTCGCTAAGCAGGATATCGACGCCTCCCTCAAGGATGCGCTCGGCCTGCTCAGTTCTGCGGCGCCGTCCGGGCAGGATGAGGGCGACATGATGGTGGCCGGCGGCGCCAATCTTTTTGGGTACGCCGACCTGGCGCAAATCGACCGTCTGCATGGCTTGTTCGAGGCGCTGGATCGCAAGCGTGATCTGCTGGCGATTTTTGACCGTTGCCTGGATGGACAGGGCGTCCAGCTCTTCATCGGTGAAGAGTCGGGCTATCGGGTGCTCGACGAGTGCAGCGTGGTGACCGCGCCCTACAGCGTCAACGGCCAGACGGCCGGCGTGATTGGCGTCATCGGTCCGACCCGTATGGCCTATGGTCGCATCATCCCGCTGGTACGCGATACCGCAAAGATTCTCAGCCAAGGCTTGAAAGTCTCCTGATCGCCCTTATGTGTCTGCGATGTGGCGCCGCCCTGGCGCCAATCCATTCACGCACTGCATGAGCAAGGGGCTATGGCGGAACAAGACAAGCCGCAGGATCAGGAGCATACGGGCGACGACCACGCGCCCGAACACGCAGAGCAGCAGGCCGATGCCGCAGCCGCGGAGGCCGCTTCCCAGCAGGGCGAGGATGAACTCGCTCAGGCGCGCGCTGCGGCGGACGAGTATCGCGAGCAACTGCTGCGCGTGCGTGCCGAGGCCGAGAACCAGCGCAAACGCATGGAGCGCGAGAACGCGAATGCGGTCAAGTACGCCGCAGAGAAAGTCTTCCGCGACCTGCTCTCTGTTGCCGACAGCCTGGATCTGGGGTTGAAGTCGGCGCGCGAGTCGGAGGGAGGCAGCGCGGTCGTGGAGGGCATCGAGCTCACCCAGAAGCAACTGCACGATACGCTGACGCGTCATGGCGTGACCGTTCTCGAGCCGACCGGCGAGGCCTTCGATCCCTCGGTACATGAGGCGGTATCGATGGTGCCCAGTGCCGATGTGGCGCCCAATCACGTGCTGGAAGTCGTGCAGAAGGGCTACTGCCTGCACGAACGCGTATTGCGCCCGGCGCGGGTGGTCGTGGCTTCAGCGGTGCCGATCGAGCAGGGCGGCGATGCGGGCGACGGCGACAACGCCGCCTGAATTTCGTGCCCGCGGGGTTGAACGCCGCGCGAACGCCCCAACCTAGCAAAACAGAGGCCATTCACGGCCAAACCAATTTCTTCATACGGTTTTCATAGGAGTCCAACCATGTCCCGCACGATCGGAATCGACCTCGGCACGACGAATTCGTGTGTTGCCGTCTTCGAAGGCAACCAGTCGAAGGTCATCGAGAACGCTGAAGGCGAGCGCACCACGCCCTCCGTGGTGGCCTACACCGACGACGGCCAGGTGCTCGTCGGTCGGCCCGCAAAGCGTCAGGCCATCACCAACCCGGCCAACACCCTGTACGCCATCAAGCGTCTGATCGGCCGCGGCTACGATGACCCCATCACGAAGAAGGACATCGACATGGTGCCCTACCAGATCGTGAAGGCGGACAACGGCGACGCCTGGGTGCAGGTCAAGGATCAGAAGCTCGCGCCGCCGCAGATTTCGGCGGAAGTGCTGAAGAAAATGAAGAAGACCGCCGAGGATTATCTGGGCGAGAAGGTGACGCAGGCGGTGATCACCGTCCCGGCGTACTTCAATGACTCGCAGCGCCAGGCCACCAAGGACGCTGGCAAGATCGCCGGTCTGGAAGTCAAGCGCATCATCAACGAGCCAACCGCGGCTGCGCTGGCCTACGGGCTCGACAAGCAGGGCGGCGACAAGAAGGTCGCAGTCTACGACCTCGGTGGCGGCACCTTCGACATTTCCATCATTGAGATCGCCGATGTCGACGGTGACAAGCAATTCGAAGTGCACGCCACCAACGGCGACACCTTCCTCGGTGGTGAGGACTTCGACAACCGCGTCATCGACTGGATCGCGGAGGAATTCAAGAAGGAGCAGGGCATTGACCTGCGCAAGGATCCGCTTGCCAAGCAGCGCCTGAAGGAAGCGGCCGAGAAGGCGAAGATTGAGCTGTCGTCCACCACGCAGACGGAAATCAACCTGCCCTACGTGACCGCTGACCAGAGTGGGCCCAAGCACCTCAACCTGAAGCTGACCCGCGCCAAGCTCGAGGGACTGGTCGAAGATCTGATCTCGCGCGCCATTGAGCCCTGCAAGACGGCGCTCAAGGATGCCGGCCTCAAGGCCTCCGACATCGACGAGGTGATCCTGGTTGGTGGTCAGACCCGCATGCCCAAGGTGCAGGAGGCGGTGAAGGAGTTCTTCGGCCGCGAACCGCGCAAGGACGTCAACCCCGACGAGGCCGTGGCTGTCGGCGCCGCCGTCCAGGGTTCGGTGCTCTCTGGCGAACGCAGCGACGTGCTGCTGCTCGATGTCACCCCGCTGTCCCTGGGTATCGAGACTCTTGGCGGGCGCATGACCAAGCTGATCGAGAAGAACACCACCATTCCTACGCGCAAGCAGGAGGTCTTCTCGACGGCTGAGGACAATCAGACGGCGGTAACGATCCAGGTCTACCAGGGCGAGCGTGAGCAGGCGTCGGCCAACAAGCTGCTTGGCCGCTTCGATCTCACCGATATCCCGCCCGCGGCCCGTGGTACGCCGCAGATCGAGGTGACCTTCGACATCGACGCCAACGGCATTCTCAACGTGTCGGCCAAGGACAAGGCGACCGGCAAGGAGCAGTCGATCGAGATCAAGGCCAGCTCGGGTCTGTCCGAGGACGAAGTCGAGCAGATGGTCAAGGACGCCGAGGCGCACGCCGAGGAGGACAAGAAGTTCGCCGACCTCGTCAACTCGCGCAACCAGGCGGACGCCATGATCCATGGTGTCGAGAAGTCGATGAACGAACTCGGCGACAACATGGAAGCCGGCGAGAAAGAGGACATCGAATCCAAGATCGAAGCCGTGCGCGAAGCGGTGAAGGGCGACGACAAGGACGCCATCGACAGCGCCGTGCAGGCTCTGGCCGAAGCCTCCGCCAAGCTGGCTGAGCGTGCCTATGCCCAGAGCAGCGAGGGTGAAGGCGGCGACGCCAGCGGCCAGGCGGGCGAGGCCCAGTCCAAGTCCGACGAGGATGTCGTCGATGCAGAATTTACCGAGGTCAAGGACGACGACAAGAAGTAGGCAGGTTAGGATGCGACCGCCCGGCCCTGGTGCCGGGTGGTCGACGTATCCTGTCGAGTTGTGCAGGCGCCCGCCAGTCGGGCGTTTTGCGTTTGCAGTTTACCCGTGGACGCGCGCCGGCAAGGCGGGGCGTGGGCGAGGGGCCTCCATCGGTCAGGCAGAGGCGGAACCGCGGCGCGGTCGATGCCGATCCGCTTGGTGCCGCCGGCGACACGGGATCACGACTTCAAGGCAGCAGGGAGCAGCATGAGCCAGCGCGATTACTACGAGGTGCTGGGCGTATCGAGGAACGCGTCCGAAGACGATATCAAGAAGGCGTACCGACGCCTCGCAATGAAGCTCCACCCGGACCGCAATCCGGGGGACGATGACGCTGCCGACCGGTTCAAGGAGGCGGGGGAAGCCTACGAGGTACTCTCCGATCCGCAGAAGCGGCAGATCTACGATCAGTACGGCCACGAGGGTCTGAAACGGACCGGCGGGGGCGGCCCGGGCGCAGGCGACTTCGGCGGCGGTTTCTCCGATATTTTTGGCGACATGTTCTCCGACATCTTTGGTGGCGGAGGACGCGGCGGGCCGCGCCGTGGCGCGGACCTTCGTTATGACCTCGAGATTTCGCTGGAGGAAGCCTTCGCGGGCACCCAGCGCACCATCACCATCCCGCGCTTCGACAATTGCAGTAGCTGCAAGGGCACCGGTAACGCAGGCGGCAGCAAGCCGCCCACCTGTCCGTCCTGTCATGGCCGCGGGCAGGTTCGCATCCAACAGGGCTTCTTCACCCTGGCGCAGACCTGTCCGCAGTGTCGCGGTCGCGGCACCGTGGTGACTGACCCCTGTTCCGATTGCCGTGGTCAGGGCCAGATCCGCAACGAGCAGACCCTGTCGGTCAAGATCCCCGCCGGCGTGGACATGGGTGACCGCATCCGGCGCAGCGGCGACGGTGAGCCGGGCGATGCAGGAGCCCCGCCCGGGGATCTCTACATCCAGATCAACGTCAAGCCGCATCCCATCTTCGAGCGCGAGGGCACCGATCTGTTCTGTTCGGTGCCGATCAGTGTCGTGACCGCGGCCCTGGGCGGCGAGATGGAAGTACCGACGCTCGACGGCAAGGCCAATCTCAAGATTCCCGAAGCCACGCAGACGGGCAAGACTTTCCGTCTGCGCGGTAAGGGCATGCCGAGCCTGCGCGGCGGCAGCAAGGGCGACCTGATGGTGACCGTAACCGTGGAAACGCCCGTGAAGCTGACGCGCAAGCAGCAGGAGTTGCTGCGCGAATTCGGGGAATCGATGGATCATTCCAAGGAGCGTCACACGCCACAGTCGAGTTCCTGGCTGGACAAGGCGCGAAAGTTCATTGAAGACGCCATCGGCAATTAGGCACCGCCGTACGAGGAACAATCCATGAGCGAAGCATTGCGGGTCACGATCACCGGCGCCGGTGGACGAATGGGCCAGGCACTGGCGCTTGCGGCGCAGGGGCGTAGCGACCTGCGCATTGCCGCGGCCCTCGACCACGCCCAGGCGGAGGGTATGGGGCGGCCCGTCATCCCCGAGTCCGCGGTGCGGGTCAGCAGTGACGTGGCCACCGCGGTATCCGAGTGCGACGTGGTGGTGGACTTCACCCGACCGGAAGCGACCATGGCCGTGCTCGAGGCCGCGCGGCAGGCCGGGCGCGGCATGGTCATCGGCACGACCGGCTTCAGCACCAGCGAGCTGGCCGATATCGATACCGCCAGCGCGGATATCCCCATTGTGATGGCCGCCAACTTCAGTCTTGGCGTCAACCTGCTGCGTGCGCTGGTAGCGCGCGCTGCTGAATCACTGGGTCAGGACTTCGATATCGAGATCGTCGAAGCGCATCACCGTCACAAAGTCGATGCCCCCAGCGGCACGGCCCTGGCGCTGGGCGAGGCCGCGGCCGAGGCGCGCGGCGTTGCGCTGCGCGATGTCGCCGTCATGTCGCGCGAAGGGCACACCGGCGCCCGCCCCGACGGCAGTATCGGCTTTGCGACCGTGCGCGGGGGCGATGTGGTGGGCGACCATCAGGTGCTGTTCCTCGGTGATGGCGAGCGCGTCGAGATCGGTCATCGCGCCTCCAGCCGCGCCACCTTTGCCAACGGGGCCTTGCGCGCCGCCGCCTGGTTGCGCGGTCGCGGTCCCGGCCGCTACGACATGTTCGACGTGCTCGGCCTGTCCTGAGATGGCGAACTGGCGGCTGCGTGTCATGGCTCCGCAGGACATCGACGACGTACTGTCGATGGTGCAGGAGCTGGCCGCCTTCGAGGCGCTGGAGCACGAGCTGACGCTGGACCGCGAGGGGCTCATGGAGGGGGCCTTCGGGCGCCGACCATGGGTCGAAGGCCTCGTCGCCGAAGCAGAGTCGAGCGAAGGAGATGCCCCCCTGCTCGGCTATGCGCTCAGCTTCAAGTCCTTCTCCACTTTTCGCTGCCGTGCCGGGCTCTACCTCGAGGATCTCTACGTGCGGCCATCCTGGCGGCGGCAGGGTGTCGGTCTGGCGCTGTTGCGCGCAGTCTGTGCCAGTGCCCACCGACGCGGTTTCGCCCGTGTCGAGTGGTCGGTGCTGGACTGGAATGCGGAGGCCATCGCCTTCTATCGCCGCCTCGGCGGGAGGCATCAACCCGAATGGCAGCGCTTTCGTCTGGAAGGTGAGGCTCTGGCCCGCGTCGCCGATGAGGCGGGCGGCGCGGGAACATTACAAATGGACGACGGACCGGCGACCCATTAGAATTCGCGCCCGGTTCGACCTCCGGTGCGTACGCCTGCCCGCGGTCGAGACGTCCACCCGAACCGGATAACGCTCGAATGCGCGCCCCAATACCCGCGACCGTCGCTCTCGCCGACGGCACACTCTTTCACGGACATGCCATCGGCGCCGAGGGCGCGACCACCGGCGAGGTGGTTTTCAATACGTCGATGACGGGCTATCAGGAAATCCTGACGGACCCTTCCTACCGTCGTCAGATTGTGACCCTGACCTGCCCGCACATCGGCAACGTGGGTACCAACCCGGACGATGCGGAATCCGAGAAAGTGCAGCTCGCCGGGCTCATCCTGCGTGAAACGCCTCGGCCGCGCAGCAACTACCGCGCGACCCAGGCCTTTGACGAATACCTGCGGGCCAATGGCACCGTCGCCATTGCCGGCATCGATACCCGCCGGCTCACCAACCATCTGCGTGCCCATGGTGCGCAGCCCGGCTGCATCATGACGGGGGACGGCATCGATCAGGCGGCGCTCGCCGAGGCGCGCGCCTTCCCGGGCTTGTCCGGTGCGGACCTCGCCCGCGAAGCCACCACGGCAGAGACCTATGTATGGGAACAGGCGAGCTGGACCTTCGCGGAGAATGGTTGTCCGCAACGCCCCGGTGGCCGGCGTCATGTGGTGGTGTGCGATTTCGGGGTGAAGCGCAATATCCTGCGCATGTTGGTCGACCGGGACTGCCGCGTCACCGTGGTGCCCGCGACCACGAGCGCCGCCAGCATTCTCGAAATGGCACCGGACGGCGTGCTGCTCTCCAACGGCCCCGGCGATCCGGAGCCTTGTGACTATGCCATCGCCACTGCGCGGACGTTGATTGAAAAGCGGGTTCCGCTGTTCGGCATCTGTCTCGGTCATCAGATCATGGGCCTGGCCGCGGGCGGTCGTACCCACAAGATGAAGTTCGGCCATCACGGCGCCAATCACCCGGTACAGGACCTGCGCACCGGACAGGTCATGATCACCAGTCAGAATCACGGTTTCGCCATCGACGAAGCGCATCTGCCCGCGGGCGTCACGGTGACGCACCGCTCGCTCTTCGACGGAACCAACCAGGGCCTTGCCCTGAATGACGCCCCCGCCTTCAGCTTCCAGGGGCACCCGGAAGCGTCGCCGGGGCCGCACGATGTAGCGCAACTATTCGACGCCTTCGTGGACATGATCGACCGCCACGCCGGTGCCTCCAGGACCTGATATGCCCAAGCGCAGCGACATCAACAGCATTCTCATCATTGGCGCGGGCCCGATCGTCATCGGTCAGGCCTGCGAATTCGACTACTCCGGCGCGCAGGCCTGCAAGGCCCTGCGTGCGGAGGGGTACCGGGTCATTCTGGTTAATTCCAATCCGGCCACGATCATGACCGATCCCGAAATGGCCGACGCCACCTATATTGAGCCGGTGACCTGGCAGACGGTGGCCAAGATTGTCGAAGCCGAGCGCCCGGATGCCCTGCTGCCGACGATGGGCGGGCAGACCGGACTGAACTGTGCGCTCGATCTGTGGCGGCACGGCGTGCTGGACGAGTTCAATGTCGAGCTGATCGGCGCTTCGCAGCACGCCATCGATCTTGCGGAGGACCGCGAGAAATTCCGCAACGCGATGACCGAGATCGGTCTGGAGTCGCCGCGCTCGGGCCTTGCCCACAGCATGGAGGAAGCGCGTTCACTGCAGCAGGACATCGGTTTCCCGGTCATCATCCGACCCAGCTTCACTTTGGGCGGCTCCGGCGGCGGTGTGGCCTACAACGCGGAGGAATTCGAGGAGATCTGCGGACGCGGCCTCGATCTGTCCCCGACCAACGAGGTGCTGATCGAGGAATCCCTGCTCGGCTGGAAGGAATACGAGATGGAGGTCGTGCGCGATCGCGCCGACAACGCCATCATCGTCTGCTCCATCGAAAACCTGGATCCGATGGGCGTGCACACCGGCGACTCGATCACGGTGGCGCCGGCGCAGACGCTGACCGACAAGGAATACCAGATCATGCGCAACGCCTCGCTGGCGGTGCTGCGCAAGGTCGGTGTCGAGACCGGCGGGTCGAACGTCCAGTTCGCGGTCAATCCGGAAACCGGCCGACTGGTCGTGATCGAGATGAATCCGCGCGTGTCGCGCTCCTCGGCGCTGGCCTCCAAGGCCACAGGCTTCCCGATTGCCAAGGTCGCGGCCAAGCTCGCCGTTGGCTACACCCTGGACGAGTTGTCCAACGAGATCACCGGGGGCGTCACGCCGGCCTCCTTTGAACCCTCCATCGACTACGTCGTCACCAAGATTCCGCGCTTTGCCTTCGAGAAATTCCCGCAGGCCGACTCGCGTCTGACCACGCAGATGAAGTCGGTCGGCGAGGCCATGGCCATCGGCCGCAATTTCCAGGAGTCCTTCCAGAAGGCGTTGCGCAGTCTGGAAGTCGGGGCCTCCGGCCTCGATGACCTGTTCGAGACGCACGACGAGGCCGCCCTCAACCGCATCCGCGAAGAGCTGGTGACCGCCCGCGAGAAGCGCATCTGGTATGTGGGCGAGGCATTGCGCGCGGGATTGACGGAGGAAGAAGTCTGCCGTCTGAGCGGCATCGATGCCTGGTTTATCGAGCAGATCGCCGAACTGGTCGCCTGGGAGCAATCGGTTCGCGGCAGCGCGCTCTACGACATCGACGCGACGCAGATGCGCACGCTGAAGCGGCTGGGCTTTGCGGATGCGCGTATCGCCAACCTCACCGGCGCCGAGGAGCTGGAAGTGCGCGCGCACCGTCGTGCGCTGGGCGTGCGACCGGTCTACAAGCGCGTCGATACCTGTGCGGCCGAGTTCCCCTCGGCCACCGCCTATCTCTACTCCAGCTACGACGAGGAGTGCGAGGCGCGCCCCAGCGACCGCCGCAAGATCATGGTGCTGGGGGGCGGACCGAATCGCATCGGACAGGGCATCGAATTCGACTACTGCTGCGTGCATGCGGCGCAGGCGCTGTCCGAGGATGGCTTCGAGACCATCATGGTCAACTGCAATCCGGAGACCGTTTCCACCGACTACGACACCTCGGACCGACTCTATTTCGAGCCGTTGACGGCCGAGGACGTGCTGGAAATCGTCGAGGTCGAACAACCGGAAGGCGTGATCGTGCAGTTCGGTGGGCAGACGCCGCTCAAGCTGGCGCGCGAACTCGAGGCAGCCGGCGCGCCGATCATCGGAACCGCGCCCGATTCGATTGATCTGGCCGAAGATCGCGACCGTTTCCAGCAGCTCATCACGAAACTGGGACTGTTGCAGCCGGCCAACGCTACTGCCACCAGCGAGGCCCAGGCCCTCGAGCTGGCTCAGGTGGTGGGCTATCCGCTGGTGGTGCGTCCGTCCTACGTCCTGGGCGGGCGGGCCATGGAAATCGTCTACGACGATGATGACCTGCGGCAGTACATGCACAGTGCCGTACAAGTATCCAACAAATCACCGGTTCTGCTCGATCACTTCCTGGTCAACGCCATCGAGATTGACGTCGACGCCTTGTCGGACGGCAAGGAAGTGGTCATTGGTGGCGTCATGGAGCATATCGAGCAGGCAGGCGTGCATTCCGGGGATTCGGCTTGTTCGCTGCCGCCGTACTCCCTGTCCGAGAGCGTTTTCGACCGGATCCGTATCCAGATCGGCGAGATGGCGCGTGCGCTGCAGGTGGTCGGCCTCATGAATGTGCAGTTTGCACTGCAGGAAGACCGGCTCTATGTCATCGAAGTCAATCCGCGCGCATCGCGCACCAGTCCCTTTGTCTCCAAGGCAACAGGGCGCGCGCTGGCCAAGGCCGCAGCGCGTTGTATGGCCGGACAATCGCTGCAAGATCAGGGCATTCAGGGCGAGATCCGCCCCAATTTCTATTCCGTGAAGGAGTCCGTCTTCCCGTTCAACAAGTTCCCGTCGGTGGACCCACTACTGGGGCCGGAGATGCGCTCTACCGGCGAGGTCATGGGCGTTGGGGGCACCTTCGGCGAAGCCTTCGCGAAGGCCTTGGCGGGCCAGGGTGCGAATCTGCCCGCGGCTGGCACGGCTTTCGTCTCGGTGCGCGACGCCGACAAGGCCGAGGCCGTGGAACTGGGCCGCACGCTGATCGCGCGCGGCTTCCGCGTGGTGGCCACCAGCGGTACGGCGAAGGCCCTGGCTGCCGGTGGCGTGACGGTGGAGACCATCAACAAGGTCAAGGAAGGCCGTCCGCACTGTGTGGACATGATCAAGAATGGCGAGATACATTTCATCGCGAATACCACGGAAGGCAAGAAGTCGATCGAGGAGTCGCGCTCGATTCGGGCGGCCGCCATCCACCACAAGGTGTGCTACTTCACGACCATCGCGGGTGCGCGGGCTGCGGCCGTGGCGATGGAATACCTCAGCGAACCCCAGGTCCGCCGGCTTCAGGATCTCCACGATCAGCTGGCACAGAGTCAAGTCAAGGCATGAGAGAACCGATTACCGAACGCGGGGCGCAGCGGCTCCGGGAAGAACTGCGGGTGCTGAAGAGCGAGAAGCGGCCGGCGGTGATTGCCGCCATCTCGGAGGCGCGTGCGCACGGCGATCTCAAGGAGAATGCCGAGTACCACGCAGCGCGCGAGCAGCAGGGCTTCATTGAGGGGCGCATCCAGGAGCTGGAGTCCAAGCTCGGCTCGGCACAGATCATTGACGTCACGCAGTTGCCCAAGAGCGACAAGGTGGTCTTTGGCGCCACCGTCACGCTGGAGGACGTCAACAGCGGCGAGGAACTCTGCTACCAGATCGTCGGCGAGGACGAGGCCGACATCAAAGCGGGCCTGCTTTCCATTGGCTCCCCGATGGCGCGCGCGCTCATCGGCAAGCACGAGGGTGACGCCGTGGATGTGCAGGCTCCGGGCGGGACCCGGGAACTCGAAATTGTGTCGGTCGAGTACAAGTAGAGGATCGCGCCTGACTCCCGCGCGCCATGGGCATCTGTCGACGGGGCGTCGCGCAAGCGGCCTGCATCCTGCTTTGATGACCGTTGACGACCGTGGCTAAGCGATCCGCGAGTTCGAGTCGTTGGCTCAGTGAGCACGAGTCCGACCCTTATGTGGCTCGCGCCCGTGCCGAGGGCTATCGCGGTCGAGCCGCCTACAAGCTGGAAGAGCTCGACCAGAAAGATGCGCTGCTGCGGCCCGGGCAGTGCATTGTGGATTTGGGCGCGGCACCCGGTGGCTGGACGCAGTACGCGCTGCGGCGACTCAAGGGGCAGGTTACCGTGGTCGCAATCGACATTTTGCCTATGGAGCCCATAGCGGGAGCCCATCTGATTGAAGCGGATTTTCGCGAGGAAAGTGCGGTCCAAGCGTTGGATCTAGCATTGAATGGTCGCCCTGTAGACCTTGTTTTGTCGGATATGGCCCCCAACTTATCGGGGGTGAAGAGCGCCGATCAGGCCGCTGCCACCGCTTTGGTGGAACTTGCCGAAGACTTTGCCTTTACGCATTTGCGGCCAGGTGGAGACTTTGTCAGCAAGGCGTTCCAGGGCGAGGGCTTCGACGAATTGGTAGCACGGCTGCGTCGATGCTTTGATCGCGTCACACTGCGCAAGCCGCTGGCGTCGCGCTCCCGTTCACGAGAAATCTATCTTGTGGCACGGGGCATGCAAGGCGAGTAGGCTAAATGGGCTGTCAAGCAAACGTAATGACGAGGGTAAAAACTTGAACGACCTCGCTCGCAACCTGCTTCTCTGGGTGGTGATACTCGTCGTGATGATGAGTGTCTTCAATAGTTTCTCCGATCGCTCGCAGAGCGCGCCGGAGCTGAACTATTCCGAATTCCTGAGTCAGGTGAAGCAGGACAAGATCGAAAGCGTTGTCATCGAAGGCCAGGAAATTCGTGGCCAGATGCGCAACGGCCAGAGCTTCTCGACGACGAGTCCGGAGACGGACAATTCGGCGATGATCGGTACCTTGCTCGACAACAACGTGCGCATTACGGGCCAGAAGCCCGAAGGCACGCCGTTGTTGATGACACTGCTGATCAATTCCTTCCCGATTCTTTTGCTGATCGCGGTATGGATCTACTTCATGCGGCAGATGCAGGGTGGTGGCGGCGGTCGCGGCGCGATGAGCTTCGGCAAGTCCAAGGCGCGCATGATGGCCGCTGATCAGATCAAGATCACGTTCAATGACGTGGCGGGCGTCGAAGAGGCGAAGCAGGAGGTGGCTGAGTTGGTCGACTTTCTGCGCGACCCCAGCAAGTTCCAGCGTCTGGGTGGTCAGATTCCGCGCGGAGTGCTGATGGTGGGCTCGCCCGGTACGGGTAAGACCTTGCTCGCCCGCGCGATCGCCGGCGAGGCGGGTGTGCCCTTCTTCACCATTTCCGGGTCGGATTTCGTCGAAATGTTCGTCGGTGTGGGCGCGTCGCGCGTGCGCGACATGTTCGAGCAGGCCAAGAAGCAGGCGCCGTGCATCATCTTCATCGACGAAATCGATGCGGTTGGCCGCCAGCGTGGCGCGGGCCTCGGTGGGGGGCACGACGAGCGCGAACAGACCTTGAACCAGCTGCTGGTGGAGATGGATGGCTTTGAAGGCAATGAAGGCGTGATCGTCATTGCCGCGACCAACCGTCCGGACGTGCTCGACCCGGCGCTGCTGCGTCCTGGTCGCTTCGACCGCCAGGTGGTTGTGCCGCTGCCGGACGTGCGGGGCCGCGAGCAGATTCTGAAGGTCCACATGCGTGCCGTGCCGCTGGCGGAAAACGTGAAGCCGGAAGTCATTGCGCGTGCTACACCGGGCTTCTCGGGCGCGGATCTGCACAACCTCGTCAACGAAGCCGCGTTGTTCGCCGCGCGCGCCAGCAAGCGCCTGGTTGACCAGGACGATTTCGAGCGCGCCAAAGACAAGATCATGATGGGGGCTGAGCGCCGTTCCATGGTGATGTCCGACGCCGAGAAGCGCCTGACCGCCTACCACGAGGCGGGCCACGCCATTGTTGGCTTGTCCGTGCCGGACCACGATCCGGTGTACAAGGTCACCATCATCCCGCGTGGCCGCGCACTGGGCGTCACACAGTTCCTGCCCGAAGAGGACCGCTACAGCTTTACCAAGCAGCGCCTCAACAGCCAGATCTGCTCGCTGTTCGGCGGCCGCATCGCCGAGCAGATGATTTTCGGCGACGAGCACGTGACGACGGGTGCTTCCAACGATATCGAGCGCGCCACCGAAATCGCCCGCAACATGGTGACGAAGTGGGGTCTGTCCGAAAAGCTCGGGCCGCTGACCTATTCCGAAAACGAGGGCGAAGTCTTCCTCGGAAAGTCCGTACAGCAGCAGAAGCATGTCTCCGACGAGACCGCGCATGCGATCGATCGCGAAATCCGCGAAATCATCGATAGCAACTATGCGCGCTCGAAGACCATTCTCGAGCAGCACGAGGACAAGCTGCACACGATGGCCGAGGCGCTGCTCAAGTACGAGACCATCGATAGTGGCCAGATCGCGCGCATCATGCGTGGCGAGCCGGCGGGCACGCCGGAAAACTGGGATGACGGCAGCAAGGACAGCACGCCGCCCAGCGGGCCAACGGCCCCGGCCACGCCACAGGCTGACGGGGGCGAAGCGCCTGGCGGCGCCGTCAATCCGGCAAGCTGATTGCGCCTTTGCTGAACGAGCGCCGGGCACTGCCCGGCGCTTTACTTTGAGAGGTCGGTCGAATTGCTTCCTCACGATTGGCTCACGGACGGTACGACCGTGATGGGCGTGCTGAATGTCACCCCGGATTCCTTTTCCGATGGCGGTCGCTTTCTCGATGCACGACAAGCCATCGATCGCGCATGCCAGATGGTGGAGGATGGCGCTCACATCATTGACATTGGCGGCGAGTCCACCCGTCCGGGGGCGACACCGGTGCCCCTGGAAGAGGAGCGGCGGCGGGTCTTGCCGGTGCTGCGTGCCCTTCGCCAGGCAATGCCGCACGTTGTGCTGTCGGTAGACACCATGAAGCCGGAGCTCATGCGGGAGGCTGCCGATGTGGGCGCCGACCTGATCAACGACGTCAACGGTTTTCGTGCCCCCGGTGCCCTGGAGACGGCGCGCGACAGCGGCTGCGCGCTGTGTCTGATGCATATGCAGGGAGACCCACAGACCATGCAGCAGGCACCCGCGTACGACAGTGTGGTGGACGAGGTCGAGGATTGGTTGCGCGCCCGTGTTGAGGCCTGCGCTGCAGCGGGGATCGATCGCAGCCGGATTCTGGTCGATCCGGGGATCGGTTTTGGCAAGCGACTGGCGCACAATCTCTCGTTGCTGGCGCATGTTGACCGCTTCCAGGCGATGGCGGCGGGCGTGCTGGTCGGCGCGTCGCGCAAGTCGATGTTTGGGCAATTGCTCGACCTGCCTGTCGAGGAGCGTCTGGCCCCGGGCCTTGCTGTGGCGGCCGTCGCTGCCTGGCAGGGGGCGGCCATCATCCGTACCCACGATGTGCGCGAGACCGTGCAGGCCGTCGCCACGGCGCAGGCACTGCGCAGCGCGCGGCTTGGGCGATAATGGGCACTGCGTCAGCATCAATCAGACGGGGGAGGCATGGGTAGACGCTATTTCGGCACCGATGGCGTGCGCGCGCGCGTCGGTGAAGGCGCCATGACGCCGGATTTCGTCATGCGGCTCGGCTGGGCGGCTGGCCGCGTGCTCGGCAACGGCAGCCGTGCGCCTGTGCTGATCGGAAAGGACACGAGGCGATCCGGCTATCTGTTTGAATCGGCTCTGGAAGCCGGTTTCGCGGCCGCGGGAATGGACGTTGCCCTGCTGGGGCCGCTGCCGACTCCGGGCGTGGCCTATCTGACTCGTGCACTGGGCGCCGCCGCGGGCGTGGTGATTTCCGCTTCGCACAATCCGCACGAAGACAATGGCGTGAAATTCTTCTCCGCTGCGGGCGACAAGCTCAATGACGAGATAGAAAGCGCGATCGAGGCGATGGTCGATCAGCCGCTGGAGTGCGTCGAGCCGGCAAGGGTGGGTGCCGCGCAGCGGGTCAGCGATGCCCAGGCCCGCTATACCGATTTCTGTGCGGACAGCTACAGCGGGCCTTCGCTGCATGGCATGCAGGTGGTGCTGGACTGCGCCAACGGTGCGGCGTACCAAGTGGCTCCACAGGTCCTGGCGCGTCTCGGTATGCGCCTGTCAACGATTGGTGTGGCGCCGGATGGCTTCAATATCAATCTGCGTTGCGGCTCCACCCATCTCGAAGCCCTGCAGGAGCGGGTCATCAGTACTGGCGCAGAGCTCGGCATCGCGCTGGACGGTGACGGTGACCGCTGTTTGATGGTGGATGGCAATGGGCAACTGGTGGACGGTGACCAGATGCTCTTCTTGCTTGCCCGCCATCGTCATGCGACGGGTACGCTGCGCGGGCCGGTGGTGGGGACGCTGATGAGCAATCTGGCGCTGGAGCAGGCCCTCGTTGACCTCGGTATTGCCTTTCATCGGGCCAAGGTGGGCGACCGCTATGTGCTGGAGCGGTTGCAGAGCGAGGGTGGTGAGCTGGGCGGGGAGAATTCCGGGCACCTGCTGTGCTTAGACAAGAACACCACCGGTGACGGATTGATATCGGCGCTGCAGTTGCTTGAGGTCGTTCGCAGCAGTGGCAAGAGCCTGGCGCAGCTGGCAGCCGAGATTCCGCTCTATCCGCAGGTCATGGTCAATATCCGAGCGGGTACCGACGCCGCGGCACTCTGCCAAGATGCCCGCGTCCGCCAGGCGGTGTCCGAAGCCGAGGCCCAACTCGGGAGCAGTGGCCGCGTGCTGTTGCGGCCGTCGGGCACGGAACCCCTGATTCGCGTCATGGTGGAAGCCCAGGAGGCTGCCGTGGCTCGAACACAGGCCGATCACATTGCCGCCGCCGTGCGCCAGCAGGCACAGGCGGCCTAAGCGCGCAGGACGCGCGTGACATCACGCACATCTAGGGAGTCGTCATGCCAAGAACACCATTCGTTGCCGCCAACTGGAAGATGCACACCACAAGGGAGGAAGCCGAGCGCCTGGCGCGGGACATCGCCGCCGGGGTTGCCGGCGTGGACGACGTGGATGTCGTTGTGTGTCCGCCCTCCTGTTACCTGATTCCGGTCGGCGCCGCGCTGGCGGACGGTCACTGCGCCCTTGGCGCGCAGGATGTGTCGGACGTGGTGGGTACGGGTGCGCACACGGGCGACATCAGCGGCGCCATGGTGCGGGATTGTGGCGGGCAGTTCGCCATCGTGGGTCACTCCGAGCGTCGCGCCACCAGAGGTGAAGACGATGCCTGTGTCGCCAGCAAGTTCGAGGCCGCACAGGCAGCGGGTCTGGTGCCCATCCTGTGCGTGGGCGAGACCTTGGAGGAACGCGATAGCGGCAATACCGAGGCGGTGCTCGAGCGCCAGCTTGGTGCGGTTGTGGCGCGGGTCGGGGTGGCCGCCTTTGCGAACGCCGTGGTGGCCTACGAGCCGGTGTGGGCTATCGGAACCGGGCGCAGTGCCAGTCCGGAGCAGGCGCAGGCTGCCCACGCGCGACTGCGCGCGACATTGGCCGCGTCGGATGCTAAAATCGCGGATTCTGTGCGGATCCTCTATGGCGGCAGTGTCAAAGCAGACAACGCTGCGGAGCTGTTCGCACAACCCGATGTGGACGGTGGTCTTATTGGCGGTGCCTCGCTGAAGGCGGAACAGTTCAGTGCCATCGTGAAGGCCGCCGGCGCCCACTAGTCTCGCCATCCGCCCTACGAAACACCACGGAATTTTCATGTACACGGCTCTGGTCGCAATCCAGGTTCTGGTCTCCCTGGCACTTATCGCTTTCGTTCTTCTGCAGCAGGGCAAGGGTGCCGACGCCGGCGCTGCGTTCGGCGCGGGTGCCTCGGGTACCGTTTTCGGTTCGCGCGGCTCCGCCAACTTCTTCTCACGGGCCACGGCGGTCTGTGCGGTGCTCTTCATGAGCATCAGTCTCGCGCTGGCCTATCTGGTCAACGATATGGCGCAAACCGAAGCCGGCAGTGTGGTCGAGAAGATGGCGGATGACGCCGGTGCCAATGCCACAAGCGGCCCGGTGGTTCCCGAGGATGAGGCACCGGTTTCCGGGGCAGACGAAGCGGGCACTCCGTCCCGTCCCAGCATTCCGGAATAAGGGCTGGCGCTTGCCGGAAGTCGCCGCTACAATGCGCGACCCCGCCGACGTGGTGGAATTGGTAGACACGCTATCTTGAGGGGGTAGTGGGCGAAAGCCCGTGTGAGTTCGAGTCTCACCGTCGGCACCACAGATGTTCACCGAGGCAGGACGAGCGTGCCCGGTTGAGCAGGAAAGGCCAGAGGGGCTTCATCTGAAGCGGCAGTTTCGTTACAATGTGTGAATCCGGTGCGGGGTGGAGCAGTCTGGCAGCTCGTCGGGCTCATAACCCGAAGGTCGCAGGTTCGAATCCTGCCCCCGCTACCAACTTTCGATTTTACGAAAGGCCCCGGTTTTCGGGGCCTTTTTGTTCCTGGCGATCATGAACGGAAAGGATGTGCAACTGGCTGAATTGCTCGAACCGACGGTAGAAGCCGCAGGGTTCGAGTTGGTGCACGTTGAGTTCATTTCCGGCAACAACGCGGTGCTGCGGCTCTATATCGACTCGCCCGGCGGGATTGAGATTGCCGACTGCGAAGCGGTCAGTCGCGAGGTTTCGGCGTTATTGGATGTCGAGGACCCTTTGCCTGGCGCTTATCAGCTGGAAGTTTCCTCGCCGGGTCTCGATCGTCCTTTGACCAAGGCGGAGCACTTTGAACGCTTTGTGGGCGAGGAAATCCGAATCTGGTTGCGCGAAGCCTGCGAAGGGCGGCGCAAGTTCAAGGGGCGCTTGGCGGCCTTCACCGGTGCGGCACTGACGCTCGATTGCGATGACATCCAAATGGAAGTGCAGCTGGATGAAATCGAACAGGCACGTCTCGTGCCGCAATACTCACTCTAAGGCTGCTGACGGAACGTTGCTGGCATGAATAAGAATGGCAAGAACGTACTCACCGTTGTCGACGTTGTCTCGAACGAGAAGAACGTCGAGCGCGAGATCATCTTTCAGGCCATCGAGGCGGCGCTCGCTTCGGCAACCAAGAAGCGCTATCCCGACGACATTGACGTCCGTGTGACGATCGACCGTCATACCGGTGAATACGAGACCTTCCGGCGCTGGCTCGTGGTGGATGACGAGGATCCGGAATTCGAGTCCCCCGTTCGTCAGACGCTGTATTCGCGGGCCGTCGCGGACCATCCGGACATTCAGGTCGGCGACTATGTCGAAGAGCAACTCGAGAACGAGGAGTTCGGGCGCATCGCCGCGCAGGCGGCAAAGCAGGTCATCGTCCAGAAGGTGCGCGAGGCCGAGCGCGCGCAGGTGGTCGAGGCCTATGAGGAGCGCGTCGGCGAGTTGATCACGGGCGTGGTCAAGCGCATGGAACGCGGCGCTGTCATCGTCGACCTCGGTGGCATCACCGAGGCCATCATTCCAAGAGACCACCTCATCCCGCGGGAACCGCTGCGCGTCGGCGATCGTGTCCGTGGCTATCTGTACGAAGTCAGCCCCCAGCAACGTGGACCGCAGCTCTTCCTGTCGCGCACGGCGCCGGAATTCCTGCTCGAGCTGTTCAAGCTGGAAGTCCCGGAAATCGCACAGGGCTTGATTGAGTTGCGCGGCGCGGCGCGCGACCCGGGGTTGCGTGCAAAGATTGCCGTGCAGGCCAAGGACAAGCGTATCGACCCGGTCGGTGCCTGTGTGGGTATGCGCGGTTCGCGCGTACAGAGCGTCTCCAACGAATTGGCGGGGGAACGCGTCGACATTGTTCCTTGGGACGACAACGTCGCTCAGTTCGTCATCAATGCCATGGCGCCGGCCGAAGTCGAGTCCATTGTGGTGGACGAGGATGCCCGCTCGATGATCATTGCGGTGGACGAGGAGCGTCTGGCGCAGGCCATTGGCCGTGGCGGTCAGAATGTCCGTCTGGCCTCCGAACTGACCGGCTGGACCTTGAACGTGATGACCTCCGAACAGGCTGCGGCCAAGACGGAGGAAGAGAATACGGCGCTGCGTAACATGTTCATGGAGTCGCTCGGCGTGGATGAGGAAGTGGCCGACATCCTCGTCCAGGAAGGCTTCACCAGCCTGGAAGAAATTGCTTACGTACCGGAGCAGGAGCTCACAGCTATTGAGGAATTCGACGACGCGATTGTCGAAGAGCTCCGCACCCGTGCGCGCGACGCGCTGCTCGCCAATGCCATCACTGGCGGCGGGGAATCGCCTGCCGAAGATCTGTTTGAGGTCGAGGGCATGACCGATGAGTTGGCGCACTCACTGGCGGCTCAGGGTATCCGTACCCGCGACGATCTCGCGGACCTCGGTAGCGACGAACTGTCGGAGCTTATCGGCATCGAAGAGGATGCCGCCGGAGAAATCATCATGGCCGCTCGCGCGCACTGGTTCGCCGAATAGGCCACCGCGCACCTGCGGTCAGCGCCCCCATTTGCATCAGGACATCCCGACAACATCATGCCATCGGTAACGGTTCGAGATTTCGCCACGGAAGTGAAGCTTCCCGTCGATGCACTGCTCACGCAGTTGCAGGAAGCAGGTATCAAGGTGGAGAACGCGGATTCGACCTTGTCGGATGCCGACAAGACGGCTCTGCTTCAGCATATTCGCGCCAAGCGCGAAAAACAGAGTGCCGGTCAAGCGGCTAGCGGCCGCATGGGTTTGAAGCGCAAGACCACCACCGAGCTCAAGCTGGGCGGCGGTCGCGGCGCTGGCGCGCGCACCGTGAGCGTGGAGGTGCGCAAGCGCCGCACCTTTGAGAAGCCGCCGGCCGAAGACCCCAAGGCGGCCGTAGCTGCGGAGGAAGCCCGCCAGGCGGAAGAAGCCGCAGAAGCCGAACGTTTGCGCAAGGAGGCCGAGGCGAAGGAAGCCGCCGAGCGTGAACAGGCGGAACGCGAGCAGGCCGAGCGCGAGGAAGCCGAGCGCAAGGCGGCCGACCAGGCACAGGCCGAAGCGGAGGCGGAAGCGGAGGCCCGACGCGAGGAAGAAGCCGCGCCAGCGCCTGCTCCGTCGGATGCCGCCGAGCCCGAGGCAAAGCCCGAAGAGTCGGAAGCGCAGGCTGAAGCGTCGTCTGAAGGCGAGGCACCCGAAATCAAGGCGGAGGATGCCGAGTCCACGCCTGCCGAACCGGCAGCGGCAGCGCCAAAGAAGGACGAGATTATCGATTCCGGCCGGCGCGCGGCCTCTGCGCTGCGTCAACGCGCCGCCGAGAACCTGCGTCGCGCCGCCGAGATGCGCGCAACGCAGCCCGAGCAGCCGCTGGCGCCGACACCGGCGCGTCCCGCCGCCGGGGCTAAGCCCGACAAGGGCTCGCGCAAGGAATTGCACGTCAAGGCAGGCAAGTCCGGTCGCCGCGAGAAGAAGAGCGGTCGTCGTCAGCGCGTGCAGGTCGACAATCGGCATGGCTTCGAGAAGCCCACCGCACCGGTGGTGCGTGATGTCGCCGTACCGGAGATGATCGGCGTGGGCGATCTGGCCTCTGCTATGGCAGTCAAGACCGGCGATCTCATCAAGACGCTGATGCGCATGGGCGTGATGGCCACCATCAACCAGACGTTGGATCAGGACACGGCCGTGCTCGTGGTCGAGGAAATGGGGCACCGTCCGCACCCGGTGTCGGAGCAGGCCGAGGAAGAGGCGCTGGTGGCAGCAGCCACTGCGGGCAGCGATGAAGCGCGACAGGAAACGGCACGGGCACCCATCGTTACGGTGATGGGCCACGTTGACCACGGCAAGACGTCGTTGCTGGATTACATCCGGAAGTCGCGCGTGGCCTCCGGCGAGGCGGGCGGCATTACGCAGCACATTGGTGCTTACAATGTCAGCACGCCACGCGGCAGCATCACCTTCCTTGATACACCGGGCCATGCTGCATTCACCCGGATGCGCGCACGCGGTGCGCAGGTGACAGATATCGTCATCCTCATCATTGCGGCGGATGACGGCGTCATGCCGCAGACGCGCGAGGCAATTCAGCACGCGCGCGCCGCCGGCGTGCCGATGGTGGTCGCGATCACCAAGATCGATAAGGAAGACGCGGACGTCGACAAGATCAAGTCCGAACTCACCAAGGAAGAAGTGGTGGTCGAAGACTGGGGTGGCGATATCCAGTGCGTGGCCGTGTCGTCGCACACCGGCGCCGGTGTCGAGGAACTGCTCGACTCGGTGGTTCTGCAGGCGGAGCTGCTCGAGCTGAAGGCCGTGGTGGATGATGTGGCGCGCGGCGCCATCATTGAGTCCAGTGTTGAAAAGGGTCGTGGTCCGACCGCCACCGTGCTGGTGCGCAACGGCACCCTGAAGCAGGGCGACGTGCTGATTGCCGGGCCGTACTTTGGCCGCGTGCGCGCAATGTTTGATGACAGCGGCGCACCCTGCAAATCCGCCGGGCCCAGCACGCCGGTACAGGTCCTGGGCCTTTCGGGCGCACCCGATGCGGGCGAAGAGGTGATGTCGGTCACCGACGAGCGGGCGGCGCGTGAACTCGCCGAGTTGCGTGAGAAGAAGCTGCGTGAGCAGAAGCTGGCGCAATCTCAGGCGGTACGCCTCGACCGTGCCTTTGAGCGCATGGGCAGCGATGAGCACAAGCAGCTCAACATCATGATCCGTGGCGACGTGCAGGGCTCGGTGGAAGCGCTGAGCGAGGCGCTGACCAAACTGCCGTCCGAGGAAGTCAAGGTCAATATCGTGGCCGCCGCCGTCGGTGGTATTTCAGAGTCCGATGTCGATCTCGCGGTCGCCTCGGAGGCGATCATCATCGGCTTCAACACGCGTGCGGACGGCAAGGCACGGCAGCGGATCCAGGCCACCGGCGTGGATGTGCGCTACTACTCGATCATCTACGACGTTATTGACGATATCTCGGACGCCATCTCCGGCCTGCTCGGTACCGAGCTGCGCGAGAAGATCGTCGGCACTGCCGAAGTGCGCGATGTGTTTCGCAGTTCCGCCTTCGGCGCCGTCGCAGGCTGTCTCGTGGTCGATGGCGAGGTGCGTCGTGGCCTTCCCATCCGCGTGCTGCGCGATCAGGTAGTCATCTACGAAGGCGAGTTGGAGTCGCTGCGTCGTCACAAGGATGACGCGCAGAAGGTCGAAGCCGGCACCGAGTGCGGTATCGCGGTCAAGAACTACAACGACGTCAAGGTCGGTGACCAGATCGAGTGCTATGACCGCGAAGAGGTGCGTCGTAAGGTCAGCGCAGAGCAAAGCGGCGGGCGACGCGGCTAGATGGCGCGGTGATCTGAGTCGTGCCTTCGACCCGCGAATACCCGCGCGCGGCCCGTGTGGCGGTGCAGCTGCAGCGTGAGATCGACGAACTGGTGCGTGAGCACTTCTCCGACCCCTGTCTGGATGGCATCACGATCACCAGCGTCGATGTCTCGCCGGATCTACGCAATGCGCGGGTTTACGTCAGCCGCCTTGGCAAGCCCGTGGATGATGCCTGCGCCTTCTTGGAGAAGGTGCGCGGGCGGCTGCGCGGCTGGCTTGGCAAACGCCTGAAACTGCGGCGCGTGCCGGAACTCAGCTTCCGCCCGGATGCGCTGCCGGATGAGGCGGATCGCATGAATCTGCTGATTCGCGAGGCGCGTGCCCGGGATCGTGACGACAACGACGAAGACGCACCGGAGTAAGCATGGGGCGTCGTCGCAAGCCTTGGATGCGGGATGTCAATGGCATCCTGCTGCTCGATAAGCCGGAGGGCCTCAGCTCGAATCACGCGCTGCAGCGCGTCCGGCGCCTGTATTCGGCCGCCAAGGCGGGCCATACCGGCAGTCTTGATCCGCTCGCCACCGGAATGCTGCCGGTCTGCTTCGGTCCCTGCACCAAGCTTAGTCATTACCTGCTCGATGCCGACAAGCAGTACACCGTCGGCATGCGCTGGGGGGCGCGCACGGCGACCGGTGATGCCGAGGGTGATGTGGTCGAGGAGAACGCGGTTCGGCCGGATGCCGACACCGTTGCGCGCACGGCGCAAGACTTCGTCGGTGAGATCGGGCAGGTGCCACCGATGTATTCCGCGGTGCATCACCAGGGCCGTCGTCTCTATGAGATCGCCCGAGAGGGGGGCGAGGTCGAGCGTCCGAGCCGCGTCGTGACGATCTATGCGCTGCAAGTGGGCGTCCAGGAAGGTGACATTCTGCCGCTGGAGGTGCGTTGCTCCAAGGGAACCTATGTGCGCACGCTGGTGGAAGATCTCGCCCGTGCGTGCGGTGCGCTGGCGCATGTCGCGTGGCTGCGGCGCGACGCCGTGGGCCCCTTTGCCGCATCGGCGATGCACGCTATGGCGGACGTGGAAGCTGCCGCAGAACAGGGAGCTGCAGCCCTCGATGCGCTGTTGCTGCCGCCTTCCGCGGCGCTTACGGATTGGCCGGCCGTCACCCTGGACGCGGCCCGCGCCTTCTATCTGTCCCGGGGCGAAGCGGTGCGGGTCGCCGCCGCTCCGTCGCGCGGCCGGGTGGCCATCTACGGCCCCGGCAATGCACTGCTCGCCCTAGGCGAAATTGACGCTGACGGCATGGTGGCTCCGCGGCGCATGATGCAGCTGCCCGCATAGTGGGCATTTACTTGTATCCCCCAGTTGAGCGCCGCTACAATAGCGGGCTTTACAAACATCCTTAGTAGAATTTCGGAGCGGTTGATCTATGTCCCTTGATGCAGAATCGAAGCGTGCTGTTGTAGAGAAGTTCCAGCGCGAGCCCAACGATACCGGTTCGCCGGAAGTTCAGGTCGCGTTGCTCTCGGAGCGCATCAAGACCCTGGGTCCGCACTTCGAAAAGAACAAGAAAGACCATCACTCGCGGCGTGGCCTGCTGAAGATGGTCAATCAGCGGCGCAAGCTGCTGGACTACCTCAAGCGTAAGGATGTCAGCCGGTATCAGAACCTGATTTCCGAGCTCGGCCTGCGCCGATAGGCGCGGCCCTCCCGTTACCACATCGAGGATTCCATGGCGCCCAGCGATACGCGCGTTAGCATTTCTTTTCCCTTTGGTGGCCGCACGGTCACGCTCGAGACCGGCGCGATGGCGCGGCAAGCCAGCGGCGCGGTCAAGGTCACCATGGACGACACCGTCGTCCTCGTGACGGTGGTCGCCAAGAAGGATGCCCGTCCCGATCAAAACTTTTTTCCCCTGACCGTCGACTACCAGGAGCGTTCCTACGCCGGTGGTCGCATTCCGGGCAGCTTCTTCCGCCGCGAGGGACGACCGACCGAGAAGGAGACCCTCACCAGTCGACTGATCGATCGCCCGCTGCGTCCGTTGTTCCCGGACGGCTTCATGAACGAAGTGCAGATCATCGCCACGGTCTTGTCGCACAACCCCGATGTGGACGGCGACATCCCGGCGATGATTGGCGCCTCGGCCGCGGTCGCCCTGTGCGGCGTGCCCTTCAATGGGCCGATCGGCGCAGCCCGAGTGGGCTATGTCGATGGTCAGTACGTCCTCAATCCTTCGGCTACGCAACTGGATAGCTCGGATCTTGATCTCGTTGTTGCGGGGACCAACGAGGCCGTTCTGATGGTGGAGTCGGAAGCCAAGCAGCTTTCCGAAGAAGTGATGCTCGGTGCCGTGCTCTTCGGGCACGAGCAAATGCAAGCCGCCATCAAGGCCATCAACGAGCTGGTCGAGAAAGCGGGGCAGCCACGTTGGGAATGGGCGCCGCCGGCCGGTGCGGCCGAGGTGCTCGAGGCCGTCCGCGCCGAAGCAGGCGACCGTATGGCGCAGGCTTTTGCGATCACCGACAAGCTTGAACGACGCGATCGTGTCGCGGAAGTCAAGACGGCGGTGAAGGAAGCCCTGTGCAGCGGTGACAACGCGCGCTACGACGAGCAACGCGTCGGCGATGCGCTGCATACGCTGGAAGCCGAAGTCGTCCGTCATCGCATCCTCGATCAGCAGCCGCGTATCGACGGGCGCGATACCCGCACAGTGCGGCCGATTGAAATCGAAGCCAAGGCACTGCCACGGACCCATGGTTCGACGATCTTCACGCGAGGTGAAACGCAGGTGGTGGCGATCACGACCCTGGGAACTGCGCGCGACGCCCAGCTTATCGATGCCATCGATTCAACCTACAAAGACACCTTCCTGCTGCATTACAACTTCCCGCCCTATTGTGTGGGCGAGACCGGCCGACTGATGACTAAGCGGCGCGAAGTGGGTCACGGACGCCTGGCCAAGCGGGCACTGGCGGCCGTGATGCCGGATCTGGAAAAGGAATTCCCCTACGTCGTCCGCGTCGTATCGGAGGTCACTGAATCCAATGGCTCGAGCTCGATGGCGACCGTCTGCGGCGGTTGCCTTTCGCTGATGGACGCCGGTGTGCCGATCAAGGCGCCTGTCGCTGGCGTGGCCATGGGCTTGATCAAGGAAGACGATCGTTACGCGGTGCTGACCGATATTCTCGGCGACGAGGATCACCTGGGCGATATGGACTTCAAGGTGGCCGGCACGGCAGAAGGTGTGACCGCGCTGCAGATGGACATCAAGATCAACGGCATCACTGCCGAGATCATGAAGGAAGCGCTCGCGCAGGCCAATGAAGCCCGAATGCACATCCTCGGTGAGATGAACAAGGTCCTCGCCGCGCCGCGCACCGAAATGAGCGAGTGGGCGCCGCGCATCACCACCATCAAGATCAATCCCGACAAGATTCGTGAAGTCATCGGCAAGGGCGGAGCTACCATTCAGGCACTGACCAAGGAAACCGGTGCGGCAATCGACATCGACGACGATGGCATCGTTCGCATCTCGGCAGTGGACAAGCAGGCGACCGATGCCGCAGTGGCCCGCATTCAGGCGCTGACACGCGAGATCGAGGCGGGTGATATCTACGAAGGCAAGGTGGCCCGGATCATGGATTTCGGCGCCTTCGTGACGATTCTTCCGGGCAAGGACGGGCTGGTCCACATTTCGCAGATCGCCGAAGAGCGCGTCGAGAACGTGACCGATGTGCTGAAAGAAGGCGACGTCGTGCGTGTGAAGGTGCTCGAAGTGGACAAGCAGGGACGTATCCGCCTGTCCATGAAGGCGTTGGCTGCAGAAGCCTGATTACAAGGCGCGGCGAAGGTTCGCACGCATCGGACGTGGTTCGGCCCCGTTAAGGGGCCGATCCGGAGGCTGACAATCCGAGGAGTGCACAAAAAGTTGCAGGAGTGCGCATATTTGGTGCATAAATAGCACCCATAAAAAAAGCCCCCTGTAAACAGGGGGCCAAGTGCGAGAAAGACACAGAGGTCTTTCTGGAGGAGACCTGGTGAAAACATAGGGAGAAAATTTTGGCCCGCCTCGAGCGGGCTTTTTTCTTTCTATGTTTGTTGCGGTGCAGTATAAGCCTTACATTGTTGGCTGTCAATGCCGCGCTGCACAAAAAAAAGATAACGAAAACAGCGGCATAGCTTTTATGCAGGGGGAAAATGACGCACGCGTCAGCAAAAAATGACGCCAGCGTCATTCAATCGCAGTGCAGCACGCACAGCTACTACCAAGGGCGACACATGCCCGCCACTGCAGTGCATTGATCGATGCCCACTCGTGCGTCGCTGTGGTGATTGCCCGTGATTGGCCGCGTCAGTCGAGCGGCTGCGCCGCAAGGTGCCGCGCGATGCTGCTGGATTCGCCGGTAACAGCATCGATCAGCGGCAGTTCACGCCATTCGGGGGCGTGCCGGCGTGGATCGCCGTGCTGATCCGCCTGCAAAGCGCGGGGGCGGTCAACAGCCCGCAGTATCAACAGCCCGTCACGCTCCAGCACTTCCTGCAATGCAAAGGTGTGGCCATCAAGCTGCACGCGCGCACCCATGCGCGCGCGCAGTGATGTCACCAGCGCCTGATAAGCTGAAGGTGTCAGTGTGAGGCTCCACTGCCGCTCTGCCGTTGCTCAGGCGTCTCCGCATCCTCTGGAGCCGGCGACGCGGCGGGCGCGGTGTCCTCATCTTCTGCTGCTCGGGAGGCTTCCTCATCGATCGCGGCGCTGCGATCATCGGGTGACGCCGTAGCATCTTCCTTCGGGTCTGCACCGGACTGTGGAGCCGGCGACTGCTGGGCGCCCTCTGAGTTGGCGTCTTCCGCGGTAGCGATCAGGCGAGGAATGAAGCCGTCGTCGCTGTGTTCCTTGGCCGGGGCGGATTCGACCACCGTCACGCTATCCGCCTCCGTGGGGTTCGCTGGCTGCACGAGACGGGGTACAAAGTCCGCGTTCTCGCTGTTTGATTCGCCGGCCTCGCGTGGCGTCGCTGCGTGATGCAGGCTAGGCGCCGGTAGGGGCTGTGACGGTTCCGGAGTGGTCGTGGCAACAGGCTCGCGCTCGCTGGTAGCGGTATCCGCTGTTGCCACCGGGATCTCGTTCTCGGGAGGCTCGCCCGTGATGGATTCCGTGGGGGTTTGCTCCTGGACATTCGCGTCTTCCGAGGCTGCCTGTTCATCGGTAGCAATGGATGCCGCACCGCCAAGTTCGTCATCGACGGAGTCGGGTGTGGAAGGCGCAGTCGCTTCGATCACTTCCCCAGCGGCAGCATCTTGTAGCCCCGTCCGTGTGTCGTCGGTGTGGTCATGGGGAGGTCCCGCGTTGTCTTGCGCATTGACTTCCTGACCTGACCCTCGGCCGTCGTCGGCGCTCGGCGCGGATCCGTGGCTGTACGCAGCCTGTGGCATCACAGAATGGGTGGTCTCATTCTGGTAGGTAGCCTCGGGCGCCGCGGCTGCTTCGGTCTCGTCGTCCCAAGGACGGGACGGAGGCGGCGGGGCCACGATTGCGTCGGCGGGAATACGACGGCCAGAAGGATCAGATGCGACCGTCGCGCTCGCGTCCGGCGCGGTCGAATTCGCTTGCTCGGGTGTGTCGTTCGTTCGTGCCGAGGTCGCTTCGCCTGCGCCAAGGCTTTGCGTTGCGGACGACGGTGTGGACGTGGCGGTGTTTTCGCCTTCGCTATCCGATGAGGCGTTTGCGCCCTCGGCGTGCTGGGTTGCGGTGGCCTGGTCCGAGTTGGTGTGAGCATCGCTCTGGCCGGTACCCGCTGCAGCCGCGCCACCGCGACGCCGATTGCGTCCGCCGCGCCGACGCCGGCGCCGCTTCGGCGTACCGTCACTGGCGTTGTCTTCGCCACTGCCATTCTGACGTTCCCCCGATGCCGGCGTGTTGTTGTTGCTTGCCTCGGTAGCCTCTGTGTCGCGAGCGGGCGTCTGTTGCGACGCCGAAGCCTGACGTGGCTCCGACTTGTCCGCGCTGGGATCAGCGGCATGGTGCGCGGGCGCCGCCGACGCTTCGCTGTCCATCTGCTGGGAAGCAGCGGCACCCATCTTCTCGGCAGCGCGGTTCGTGCTGCTGTCGTTGTTACGTGGGCGTGCGTCCGAGCTTTCCTTCGCCTTCTGCTTGGTGCCGGCGCCATTCGTCTCCGTAGAGGGCTTGGCGGAAGAGGCAGCCTTGCGGCCACTTTCCTGTCCGCTCTGGGCATTTGCACGGGCGCCGTTCGTGCCTTCATTCGTGTTGCTTCCGCCGCCGCTGCTCCCACGCCTTTCGCTCGTGTTCCCTGAGCGTCGGCGGTTGCTGCCGGAGCCACGGCTGCGGCGACCGGTGCTGCTGCTCTGTCCGGCGCCTCGGCGGGAGTGACCGCTTTGGCCGCTGCGCTGGCCGCCGCCGGCGCGGCTGTCGGCTGATGTGGTGGCTTCGCCGTCCGTGCTGGACGACTCCACACTGGCCGAAGCCGTGCTCGCGCCAGCAAACCAGGCCCGAACACGTTCCCAGAAGGTGGGCTTCGTCACGGTCTCCGGGGCTGTCGTCGGTGCGGGCGGCGCCTCGACGGACTTGGGTTCGGGAGGGGGAGTCGACGGACGCATCATGCTGACGGCTGGCGTTTCCGGTTGCGGGGCCTTATCCCGGCTGGACGCCTTCTCGGCGGCAGAGGCTTCGGAAAAATCCTGGGCGAGCCGGTAGCTGCTGGAGGTGTCCGGCCGGTTGGCCTGCTTGCCGTCGAGTTTCTCCCGAGTGATCTCGAAGCGTGGTGTCAGCAGTGTCGGATTCGGCACGACGATGATGTCGGCCTTGTTGCGGTCCTCGATCTCTCGCACTACTGCGCGCTTCTCGTTGAGCAGGAAGGCCGCGACATCGACCGGTACCTGCGCCAGTACGCGCCCCGTCTTCTCCTTCATGCACTCCTCTTCAATGAGTCGCAGCATGGACAGGGCCAGCGATTCCACACTGCGGATGTGGCCGTGGCCCTCGCAGCGAGGGCAGGCTTCGTGCGTGTGTTCACCCAGCGCGGGCCGCATGCGCTGGCGAGAGAGCTCCAGGAGCCCGAAGCGGGATATCCGCCCCGCCTGAATCCGGGCGCGATCGCGCTCGGTGGCCTTGCGCAAGCGCTCTTCCACCTGGCGCTGGTGCTTGTTGGCGCTCATGTCGATGAAATCGATCACCACCAGGCCGCCCACGTCGCGCAGACGAAGCTGCCGTGCAATCTCATCGGCGGCTTCCAGATTGGTCTGGAAGGCGGTTTCCTCGATGTCCTTACCACCCGTGGCGCGCGCGCTATTGATATCGATGGCGGTCAGCGCCTCGGTGCGATCGATCACGATCGATCCTCCGGAAGGCAACTGGACCTCGCGCTGGTGAGCGCTCTCGATCTGCGACTCGACCTGAAAGCGCGAAAACAGCGGGATGTTGTCGGTGTACAGCTTGAGACGCGGCAGCGTCGACGGCATGACGTGTGCAAGGTGCGCCTGTGCCTGCTCATAGAGCTCCGGGTTGTCGATGATGACCTCACCGATATCCGGGCGCAGGTAGTCGCGCAGCGCGCGCAGGATGATGTTGGATTCCTGGTAAATCAGGAAAGGCGCCTTGCGTTGCTCCGCCGCTGTGGTGATGGCGTTCCAGATTTCGGCCAGATAGTCGAGGTCCCATTGGACCTCCTCGGCGCTGCGGCCGATGCCGTTGGTGCGGACAATCACCCCCATGCCATCGGGACAGCTCACCTGGCTGAGCGTCTCGCGCAGTTCGTCGCGCTCTTCACCTTCGACGCGTCGGGAAATGCCACCGGCGCGCGGGTTGTTGGGCATGAGTACCAGGAAGCGGCCGGCCAGCGAGATGTAGGTGGACAGCGCTGCACCCTTGGTGCCCCGCTGCTCCTTCTCGACCTGCACGATGATTTCCTGGCCCTCGCGGATCTGGTCCGGCGATCGGCCACCGCCATCCGGCGTCTGCTTCAGGTATTCGGGCGCGATTTCCTTGATCGGCAGGAAGCCGTGGCGCTCTGCGCCATAGTCGACGAAGCAGGCTTCCAATGAGGGCTCGACGCGCGTCACGCGGCCCTTGTAGATATTGGCCTTTTTCTGCTCTCGGGCGGCCGTTTCTATGTCAAGGTCGAGGAGCTTCTGACCGTCGACGATAGCGACACGCAGCTCTTCCTGCTGCGTGGCATTGATAAGGATGCGTTTCATGCGGATGTGCTCTTGATGAAGAAGCGCAGCCGCGGATGTCTGAGGGATTCAGGACCGTTCTACTGTGGGCACCTGGATCAACGCTTCGTAGCGCTTGGCGCGGCATCGACACAGCCGCCGGCCTGCGACGGAGTCGCGGCATCGGAAGGCGGGCTGTGGTCGGGGCGGGCATAGGCGCTATCAATAAGCGGTGGTGCTTTAGCATGACGCGCGTGGGCGCGCCTGAATCGGTATTCTCTTGGCCATCCGCGGTACGCGGTGGTGGGGACCGCGCATAGAGCGCGGTTGCAAAAATTCGAATGCCATGCTGAGCATGCCAACCGCCGTGAGGCTGCGCGTTCAGCGCGCGCTCGCAACGGTTCGCCGCACGCACCGGAACACTGGTGCCATACGTGCAATCACTGGGTAGTTTGCCTGTGTCCAACCATGATTCACAAGTCCGCCATGTTGTCGTAGCGCAAGAAAATGACGGACAGCGCATCGACAACTACCTGCTGAGCCTGCTGCCGGGGGTTCCGCGCTCGCATGTTTATCGTCTGCTGCGCTCCGGTCAGGTGCGCGTCGACGGTGCCCGCGCCAAGCCGAGTCGGCGAGTGCACCTGGGCGAGACGGTGCGCGTTCCTCCGGTGCGCACGGCGACGCGAAGCACCACGCGACGGCCGCCGGACGATCTCCTGCGTCGACTGCGGGAGCGCATTCTGCTCGACGATGCGCACTACCTGGTCCTCGACAAGCCTGCCGGTCTGCCGGCACACGCTGGCACTGGCGCTGACTTCGGCGTCATCGAAGTGGTGCGCGCCTGGGAGCGGTATCCCTATGTCGAGCTGGCGCACCGTCTTGACCGGGATACCAGCGGCATCATCGTCCTGGCGAAGTCTCGGCCCGCTCTGCTGCGCGCGCAGCAGGCGATGGGGGGCGGTGGTGCAGACAAGCGCTACCTGGCCTTTTGCGTGGGGCCCTGGCGCGGCGGTCCGCGTGAAGTGACTTCCGCGCTGCGCGTGCAGCGCGAGTCGGGCCAGAAGCGCGCGCGGACGGCGGAGGATGGCAAGGCGGCCGTGTCGGAATTCATCCCGACCACCTGCACACGCTATGGCGCCCTCTGCGAAGTGCGCATCGGCACCGGACGCATGCACCAGATCAGAGCGCACGCGGAGTCTATTGGCCATCCGGTGGCGGGGGATCGAAACTACGGCACGCGCGAGCAACATGCGCCCGTGCGCGAAAAGGGCGGCTTGCGCCGCCTGTTTCTGCACGCCCATAGACTGCGCTTGCCCACGGCAGAGGGCTTCGACACGCTAGCCATAGAATCCCCGCTCCCGGAGGAACTCCGGGCCGTGGTGACCCGACTGGAAGGTGGATGAATGGCGCGGCAGTTCGATTTGCTGATCTTCGATTGGGACGGAACGCTGGCGGACTCGACCGGCGTCATTGTCGATGGTATGCAGCGCGCCATACGCGCCCTGGGGCTGGCTCCACGCAGCGATGAGGCCATTCGCAGCCTGATCGGGCTTGGCTTTCGCGAAGGCTTGGCAGAGCTCTATCCCGAGCACGATCCGGCGGCATTGGAGGCGACGCTGATGGCCCACCGTTCGGCGCAGGGTGAGCATGCCGCGCATAGCGTCGCGCCACTCTACGACGGTGTGCTGGAGGTGATCGCGACGCTGCACACGAGGGGCCACGGCCTGGCCGTTGCCACCGGCAAGTCGCGCATCGGCCTGGACCGGGCCATTGCGCATCACGCGCCGCTGGAGCGGGCCTTCATCGCCACGCGCACGGCCGACGAGACCGCGACGAAGCCGAATCCCTTGATGCTGTTCGAGTTGCTCGAAGAATGCCGTGTGCCGGCGCATCGCGCGCTGATGATCGGCGATACGGATTACGACATCGCCATGGCCGAAGCCGCTGGCGTACCCTCGCTGGCAGTGGCCGGGGGTGCCCATCCCGCGGAGCGTCTGCACGCGGCGGGCGCACTGGGGGTACTCGACGCCATCACGCTTTTGCCGGCATGGTTGGAAGCCGGACCACTCAAGAACTAGGGGGACAACGCAATGAGCCGCTTCGAGGCACTGCGCATACATGACAACGGCGACAAGACCACGCGTTGCGAGGCCGAGCAACTGACGCTGGAGGATCTGGGCGAGGGTTCGGTGGTCATCGACACGCATTGGTCGTCGGTGAACTACAAGGACGCGCTCGCCGTGACCGGCGCCGGTCGCATCATTCGACGCTTCCCCTGCGTTCCCGGCATCGATCTGGCCGGCGTGGTCGCGGAATCCTCAGATCCGCGCTACGCCCCGGGCGACAAGGTGCTCGTCACCGGCTGCAATATCGGGGAAGCCCTTGATGGCGGTTATGCCCAACGGGCGCGACTACCTGCCGACGCGGTAGTGCCCTTGCCAGCCGGCCTTGATCTGCGCGAGGCCATGATGCTTGGCACCGCAGGCTTTACGGCCGGGCTGGCCGTATTGCGCATGCTCGACAACCATCAGCACCCGGAGCTGGGCCCGATCCTCGTCAACGGCGCCACCGGTGGCGTAGGCAGCATCGCGATACAGTTGTTGTCAGCCCTCGGCTATCGCGTCACGGCGGTATCGCGCAAGTCGGATGCCGAAGCGCATCTCAAAGCCCTGGGTGCCAGCGAGGTGGTCACCCCCGAGGCAGTGGCCTCCGGCGGCAAGCCCTTGGAAAAGGCGCAATGGGGCGGGGCAGTCGATAATCTTGGCGGTGAGGCGCTGGCCGCGATGACGCGTACGGTGGTTCCCTTCGGCAATATCGCGTCGATTGGCTTGGCCAGCGGGATCGAGCTGAATACCACCGTCATGCCCTTCATCCTGCGCGGTGTGTCCTTGCTCGGTATCCACTCGGTGGAATGCCCGCGCGCGATGCGCGAGGCGGTTTGGGAGAAGCTGTCAGGCCCGTGGAAGCCGGCCAAGCTGGAGGCCATTGTGACCAACACCATCGGTTTGGAGGCCTTGCCGGACTACTGTCGCCAGCTGATCGACGGCACAGTCACCGGACGCGCGCTGGTACAGCTTCGAGCCGATGCCGTGTGTTAAGGCACGAGGCTAGGGCAGCAGCAGGCCCGCCTGGCGCAGCAGCGTCGCGGTGGCGATCAACGGCAGCCCCTCAAGCGCAGTCGGATCTGGGCTCTGCACCGCTTTGAACAGGGTGATGCCGAGGCCTTCGCATTTGAAACCTCCGCAACAGTCGGCAGCCGGTTCGGCGTCCACATAGCGGTTGATCGCATCGCTGTCGAGCGGCCGGAAGCGTACACGGGTACGCACCAGGCGCTGGCGTTCGCGGCGGCGGCCGCCGTCTGGGTAGACGAGCGCAACTGCAGTGTGGAACTCTGCCGTCTTGCCGGAGAGCCATTGCAGCTGCGCTTTCTGCTGCTCGGCGCTGCCGGGCTTGGAAAGGATGCGACCCACGCAGCTAGCGACCTGATCGGAACCGATCACCCAATGCTCGGGATGCTGCCGGGCGACCGCCCGCGCCTTCAGGCTCGCCAGCCGGCGCGCCCGGTCCCCCGGTTCGGTGGCGGGCTCTGCCTCCTCATCCACTGCCGGCGCGCAGGTATCGAAGGTCAGTCGCAGCCTCTGAAGCAGACGCGCGCGATAAGGAGAGGTCGAGGCGAGCAGTAGAGGGGGCGGGTATGCGCCAGGTGCGTTGATCAACGGACACCCTTTTCGTGATGGTTTTTGACGAAATGCCTGCGGGTCTCTATCATCGCGCCCGCAATGGGCACTCACAGCTTGCCAGAGCGCGTCATCCTGGATCGGTTCTGTGGCAAGCAGCAGGAAGTTGCCGCGACCCTGGGTCCAAAGGACCTACCGCGCCTTGCGGCGCTGCTGAAAGCGCCGGAGTGGTCGGTAGCGGTGCAGGCCCGCGGCGAGCGGCCGCGTTTCGCGGTCCACCGTGTGGTGGGGGGCGCGGAAGGCTTCCTGCCTCTGGAGTGCGCGCGTTGCATGCGGATATTCGAGTGGCCATTGCATCTCGCGTTTGCTGTGGTCGTCGTTCAGGGCGAGGAAGAAGAAGCGCGCTGGATAGAGCAGGAAGATACGTGGCGGGCGGAGGATGCGGTGTTGCCGCTCCTGGAACGACTGGAGGACGAGCTGTTGCTCGCCCTGCCGGATCTGCCTCGATGTGAAGACGATGCGTGCGAAAGCCACGCGGAGAATTGGAAAAGCAGCGGCCCGGCGCCGGGTTCGCACGGAGAATGAAGCATGGCTGTTCAGAAGAGCAAGAAGTCCCGGTCCCGTCGCGGTCACCGTCGCGCGCACGATGCGCTGACGGGCCCCGCTCTGTCGACGGATCCGACCTCGGGCGAGACGCACCTGCGTCATCACGTCACTGCCGACGGTTACTACCGCGGTCGCAAGCTGATCGACACCTCCAGCGCCGAAGACTGAGCATCGCGGAAGGGCGATAGCGCGTGACGACGACGACGGGGGAGGCCGTGCGTCTCGCGGTTGACGCGATGAGCGGCGACAACGGCATCGAAGCCGTGGTCGCTGCAGCCTCCCTGTGTCTGCAACGCCACGACCGTGTGCGGCTAACCCTGGTCGGGGACAGTGAAACGCTGACAGCGGCGCTCGGGCGCCACGGGCTCGCGCAGGACGCGCGTGTGCTCGTGCAGCACGCCAGCGAAGTGGTGACCATGGACGAGCTTCCATCGCGCGCGTTGCGTGCGAAGAAGGATTCCTCCATGCGGGTGGCCATCAATCTCGTGCGTGATGGCGCGGCGGACGCCGCGATCAGTGCAGGTAACACCGGCGCATTGATGGCCATTGCGCGTTTCGTGCTGAAAACCCTGCCAGGGATCGATCGGCCGGCCATCGTATCCGCACTGCCGGCCCGACAGGGGCACACCTACCTCCTCGATCTGGGCGCCAATGCCGCCTGCACACCCGAGCAGTTGTTCCAGTTCGGCGTGATGGGCTCCGTTCTGGCGCGCCTCATCGACGGTACGCCGCGGCCGCGGGTGGCGCTGCTCAATATCGGCGAAGAGGAAATCAAGGGCGTCGAGGCCATCCACCGGACCCAGGAGTTGCTGCAGGCGTCGCGCCTGCACTATGTGGGCTATGTGGAAGCCAACGACCTCTTCGGCGATGCGGCGGATGTGGTGGTGAGCGACGGTTTCGTCGGCAATGTGGCGCTCAAGAGCGCCGAGGGCGTAGCCGGCTTCATCAAGGAGATGATGCAGGCGACTTTTCAGGAGCACTGGTGGGGCAAGGTCGCCGGTGCGGTCGCCTGGCCCGTGCTCAAGCGCTTGGGCTCGCGGATCGATCCGCGGCGCTACAACGGGGCGAGCCTGCTTGGTCTGCGTGGGGTCGTGATCAAATCGCACGGTGGCGCGGATAGTGTGGCCTTCGCACACGCCATGGATGTCGCTATCGTGGAGGCCCAGCAGCGATTGCCGGCACGTATTGGCGAAGACATCGCGCGCGAACTGGGCACCGATGCCGCGGTAGGCACAGCCTGAACCAAGCGGACTACGGTGAGCCTGACCGCGCCACCGGATGCATGAGGGGCCTGCGGGATGGCGCGTGAAAAGACCCGATATGTATGCCAGCAGTGCGGCGCTCAGGCCATGCAGTGGTCAGGCCAGTGCAGCGACTGCGGCGCCTGGAACAGCATGGAGGCGCAGGCCGACCCCGGCGGTGGCAGTCGTACTTCGCGGCGTACAGCTTCGGCGGCGCGCGACGCTGCGCGTCGCGTTCAGATTCTTTCCGATGTGTCCGAGGATCTGGTGCCGCGCATGGCGAGCGGCATGCCGGAATTCGACCGCGTGCTGGGCGGGGGTTTCGTGCCTGGCGGCGTGGTGCTGATCGGCGGGGACCCTGGAATCGGAAAATCGACGCTGCTGCTCCAGGTGCTGGCGCAGATGCAAGCGGCCACTCCCACCCTGTACGTCACCGGCGAGGAATCGCCGTCGCAGGTCGCCTTGCGTGCGCGGCGGCTCGGGCTGCCACGGCTCGACCTTCCGGTGCTCGCGGAAACCGGCGTCGAAGATATCCTCGCGGCGGCAGTGGCATCGCGGCCCGGCCTTCTGGTGATCGACTCCATTCAGACCCTGCACAGCAGTGCCCTCGAATCGGCCGCTGGGTCGGTCTCGCAGTTGCGCGAGAGTGCCGCGCAGCTGGTGCATTACGCCAAGCGCGAGAACTGCTGCATCGTCATCGTGGGGCATGTCACCAAGGAAGGGGCGATTGCCGGGCCGCGCGTACTCGAGCACATGGTCGATACCGTGCTGTACTTCGAGCACGATGTGGGGAGCCGCTATCGCGTGGTACGTGCGGTGAAGAACCGCTTCGGCGCGGTCAACGAACTTGGCGTGTTCTCCATGGAAGCCGCGGGGCTGCGTGAAGTCGCCAATCCCTCGGCCATCTTTCTATCCGGACATAGTTCGCCAGTCCCTGGCAGCGCCGTCACCGTGACCCGACAGGGCAGCCGGCCCTTGCTGGTCGAGGTGCAGGCCCTCGTGGATCGCGCGCAGAGCGGCAACCCGCGGCGCGTCACCCAAGGGACTGACGGCAGTCGACTGGCCATGCTCATCGCCGTGCTCAATCGCCACGGCGGCGTGTCACTGGCTGATCAGGATGTCTTCGCCAATGTCGTCGGCGGTATGCGCATTCAGGAGACCGCCGCCGATCTGCCGCTGCTGCTGGCAGCGGTGTCTTCGCTGCGCGGCCGGCCGTTGCCAGAGCGCACCGTGATTTTTGGCGAGGTGGGACTCGCCGGGGAAATTCGGCCGGTACAACAGGGCGAAGAGCGCCTGCGTGAGGCATCAAAGCAGGGCTTTCAGCGCGCCATCGTGCCAGCCGCCAATCGGCCGCGGCGCGGTGTGCGTCTGGGCCTGCACGTCGACGCCGTTGAGCGCCTCGAGCAGGCGGTAGCGGCCGCGCGCGACGCGGATTAGCTGTGCTTACCGTGCCGGGGGCTAGCCGAGCGTGGGTCGCACGCGCGCCGTGCGCACTGCATTGCCCCGCGTTTCCGTGATTTCCACGTTGTAGGTGTTGAGCACGAGCCGGTCCCCGGGCTTGGGAATCGTTTCCATCGATTCGAGGATCAGGCCGTTGACGGTGCGAGGTCCGGCTGTGGGCAGCTTCCATCCAAGGGAGCGATTCAGACTGCGCACGCTGACGGAGCCGTGGATCAGGTAACTGCCGTCGGTATCGCGGTAGACATTGCGGATGCGGGTCGCCGGATCGGAGGTGAACTCGCCGACGATTTCTTCCAGGATGTCGGCCAGGGTGACCAGGCCTTGAATGTCGCCGTATTCGTCAACCACGAAGCCAATGCGTCGCTTCTGATTCTGGAAATTCAGCAATTGCTGGTTCAGCGGTGTGCCTTCCAGCACGAAGTAGGGCTCGACGGCAGTGCGTGCCAGATCTTCGCCGCGCAGAGGGCCCTCCTGGGCGGAGGCGAGCTTGAGCACGTTGCGTACATGGATGACGCCGACCAGCTCATCAATGGAGCCGCGGTACAGCGGCAGCCGGGTGTGCTCCGAGCCCGTCAACTGCTGATTGATCTCGGCATCGCCCTGATCCAGATCGATGCCGACGATCTCGTTTCGGGGAATCATGATGTCCTCGACCGTCGACTTCTGCAGGTCGAGGATGGAAAGCAGCATGGTCTGGTGGCGGTGCGGAATCATGGCGCCGGCCTCCGCGACCACCGAACGCAGCTCTTCGGACGACAGATTGTGCTCTGCGGCGTCTTCCGGACTGACACCGAGCAGACGGAGCAGGCCGTTGCCGGCCAAGTTCACGAGCCATACCAGCGGCCACAGCACGCGCATCAGCACCCAATACACGTAGGAGGCGGGGAGCGCCACTCTCTCCGGGTACAGCGCGGCCAAGGTCTTCGGTGCGACTTCGCCGAACAACAGGATGATCAGCGTGAGGGCGCCGGATGCGATGGCGATGCCGGCCTCGCCGAACAGCCGGAGCCCGATGACCGTGGCGGTGGAGGCCGCGAGGATATTGACCAGGTTGTTGCCGAGCAGGATCAGGCCAATCAGCCGGTCCGGCCGCTGCAGCAGCCCGTGGGCGAGGCGGGAAGCACGGTCGCCTTGCTGAGCGCGATGCGCGAGGCGATACCGGTTGATGGTCATCAGGCCCGTCTCGGAGCCGGAGAAGAAGCCGGATAACACGATCAGCACTGCCAGGAAGGAGAACAGTGCCGATAAGGGAATGTCGTCCAAGAGTGAAGAATTCGCCAGTCGGGTTGGCTATTGTAGCGAGACCTTGCCGTCCGCCGTCTAGCAGCACGGTTTCCTACGCAAAATCAGCCCCAACGTTGCCCGAGCAGTTCCTCGAGCACGAATTTGCTACCGAAGTAGGCGAGCAGCAGCACGGCGTAGCCTGTCCAGGTCCAGCGCAGTGCCGTTCGGCCGCGCCAGCCATAGCGCCAGTGCCCCCAGAGCAACATCAGAAAGACCGCCCAGGATGTGACCGAGAGCAGCGTCTTGTGCACCAGGTGCTGATCGAACAGGTCGTCGACAAAGACGATGCCGGTCAGCAAGGCAGCGCTCAGCACGCCCCAGGCCAGCCACAGGGCGCCGAAGAGGGCGCTCTCCATGCTCTGCAAGGGAGGCAGGCTGCGCAAAAGGGCAGGCGGGTCATGCGCGCCGTGCAAGGCGCGGTTCTGTACCGCCACCAGCAGCGACTGCATGGCGGCGAGGGTGAAGAGCCCAGCGGCAAATACGGACAGACCGACATGAAGCTTCAGTGCGTTGTCGTGAATGCCCTCGCCGGCCTGGGCGCCCTCGGGCCAGGCGGCAGCGATGGCAGCCAGGCCCGCGAGCGGGAAGACCATACAAGTGAGCGCGGTGATCGGCAGGTGACGCCAGGCGAGCAGAGTGAGCACGGCCGCTTGCCAGAATACGAGAGAGAGGGCGTCCACCACGCCGATAAGGAGCAGGCCGTCAGCAAACAGATCGCCGACGAGGGCGGTGGCGTGCAGCAGCACAGCCACGATCCCCCCTGCCATAAGGGCGCTCCGATGCCCGCGCAGTGCGCCCAGCAGGGCGATGCAGTAGGCGAGCAGGCTAAGACTGGCGGGGATCATGATGGTGAGTCGCGTACACTTGGAACTCGGATGGTAACGAGTCGCGCGCCGTTCTGACGGTAGCCGCGCCGATGCCCTGCGGGAGGCTGGGGTGTCTATGCAATTTCGAGTCCTGGGGTGCAGTGGGGGGCTTGGCACCGGAGGTCATACCACGACCTTCGCGCTGGGTCGCCGCGTCCTGATCGATGCCGGAACGGGCGTGGGTCGGTTGTCGCTGGACGACATGCAGGCACTCGAGCACGTCTTCCTCACGCACGCGCACCTTGACCACATCGCCGGGCTCGCCTTTCTGGCGGACACACGCTTCGCGCACGGCGCCACCGGGCTGCGCGTCCATGCCCGTGCCTCGGTGTTGGGTGCGTTGCGCGCGCATATTTTCAACTGGCAGATCTGGCCCGACTTTGCCTCGCTCGGCTGCGAGCACAAGGCAACCATCGAGACGCGTCGGGTGCACATGGGCAAGCCTGTAGCCATTGACGATGCAGTGCTCACGCCATTGCCCGCCCGGCATACCGTGCCGGCCTGCGGCTACGCAGTGGAATGTGCCGGCGGGACACTGGTCTATTCCGGTGACACCACCGCGTGCGGGCCCTTCTGGCGCGCGCTCAACAAATTGGACCGGCTGGATCATTTGATCATCGAGGTGGCTTACTCCGATGAGCAGGAGCGTCTCGGCCGGGTTGCACGCCATTACACACCGGCCGTCCTCGGGCAGGAACTGCGCAAGCTGCGCCACCGCCCAGTGATTCATATCACCCACCACAAACCCGGACGGGGTGCGCTGATCGAAGCGCAATGTGCCGAGGCACTGGCGGGCTGGGAGTTCCGGCACCTCGAGATGGACGATGTCATCGATCTGTAAGGGGGCATGACGGGGTGAAGACCCAAATTGTCGTAGGCTAGCGCGCTGTCCGGTCCCGCAACGATTCCCACGGTCACGATGTTTCAGAGCCTCAGCGAACGCCTTTCCACCGCCCTGCAGTCCCTGAGCGGGGCAGGCCGTCTTAGTGAAGATGATGTCGCCAAGGCGGCGCGCGAGCTGCGCATGGCGCTGCTCGAGGCCGATGTGGCCTTGCCGGTCGTGCGCGGATTCATCGACCGTGTGCGCGAGCGCGCCGTCGGCGCGGAGGTCAATAAGAGTCTGACACCGGGCCAGCAGTTTCTGCGCATTGTGCAGGACGAGCTCACGGTCACTCTGGGCAAGGAGCATGCCCCTCTCAATCTGCGCGCCCAGCCGCCGGTTGTGATCCTCATGGCCGGGCTTCAGGGCTCAGGCAAGACCACCACCACCGGCAAACTGGCGCGCTACCTGCGCGAGCAGCAGAAGAAATCCGTAGCCGTCGTCTCCTGCGACGTCTACCGCCCCGCTGCCATTCAGCAGCTGCGCATCGTCTCCGAGCAGGCCGGGGTGCATTTCCTGACCAGCGAAGCGGGCGAGTCGCCGACCGCCATTGCCAAGCGCGCCCACGATCAGGCGGTGCGCGAGGTCTACGATGTGCTCATCGTCGACAGCGCCGGTCGGACCGGCATCGACGAGGCGATGATGCAGGAGATCAGTGACCTGCACGGCGTCTTGAAGCCGGCGGAAACACTGTTCGTAGTGGACAGCATGACGGGGCAAGACGCCGCCAATACGGCGCGCGCCTTCTCCGAGCGGCTGCCCCTCACCGGCGTGGTGCTGACCAAGGTGGATGGCGACGCCCGGGGCGGCGCGGCCCTGTCGGTGCGCGAGGTGACCGGTGCGCCCATCAAGTTCATGGGCGCCGGTGAGAAGATCGACAAGCTGGAAGCCTTCCATCCGGACCGCGTCGCTGCACGTATTCTCGGTCAGGGAGACATGCTTTCGCTGATCGAGGAGACGGTTGAGCGCGTAGACCGCGAGAAAGCCGAGAAGCTCGCCGGCAAGCTGCGTTCGAAGGGGGGCTTCGACCTCGCCGATTTCCGGGAGCAGATGCAGCAGATGGAACAGATGGGCGGCATTGCCAGCCTGCTGGAGAAGATGCCCGGTGGCGCGCAGATGCAGCAGAAGCTGGCTCAGCAGAACCCGGAAAAGGAAATCGGTCGGTCCATCGCCATCATCAATTCCATGACGGCGCGCGAGCGTCGTCACCCGGCACTGATCAAGGCATCGCATCGTCGACGCATCGCCGCCGGCAGCGGAACGCAGGTGCAGGACGTCAACCGCTTGCTGCGCCAATTCGAGCAGTCGCGCGACATGATGAAGAAGGCCAGCGGCGGCGGTTTTGCGCGCATGATGCGCGGCTTGACCGGGGGAGGCGGTGCGGCCGGTGGCATGCCGGGCGCCATGCCGGATCTCAGTGCGATGGGCGGTGGTATGGGCGGGCTGCCCGGTGGCGGGCGCTCGGGCAAGAACAAGAGCCGCAAGAACAAGCGCAAGAAGCGTCGGTGACGCTGGCGTCATTCGCGGGTTGCGCAAAAAAGCGCTTGCAGATCATGGGCTTGGTCGGCCCATGCCGGCAACCATCAACTTCGTGTACGTTCGGGGGGTTTAACTTTCGGCGGATAAAGCTACAATAGCCGACTTAGTAGCAGCCCCAATCGGACAGAAGTTACTTAATGGTCAAAATTCGCCTTTCCCGCACCGGCTCAAAGAAGCGTCCCTTTTACCATATTGTCGCGACCGATAGCCGTAGCCGGCGCGATGGTCGTTTCATTGAACGGCTTGGGTATTTCAACCCGTGTGCACGAGGAGCCGAGCAGGAACTGGTTCTCGACCACGAGAAACTCGATGCATGGCGGAACAAAGGCGCGCAGGTTTCCGAGCGCGTGACTTCGCTGGCGCGTAAAGCTTCTGCCTCTGCGCCGGCGGAGAGCGCTGCCGCCTGAGCGCCCCGCGCGAGCGGAGCAGACATTGGACGGTTTCAGTAAGCCTTTCACAGAACGCTGGGTCACGCTCGGCCGCATCACGGGCGTGCACGGCGTCCGCGGGTGGGTGCGCGTGCAATCCTTCACGCGCCCATCCGAGAATATTTTCAGCTATGGCCCGTGGTTGATCCGCGGTGTCGAGTTGCCACGCCTGGACTATCGCGCCAGCGGGCGCGGCTTCGTGGTGCAGCTCAAGGGTATCGAAGATCGCGAGATTGCCGAAGAACTGGTGGGCGAGGAAATCCAGATCGAGCGCAGTTCGTTGCCCGAGCCGGAAGACGGCGAATACTACTGGGCGGATCTGCTCGGTATGCAGGTCGTGACCATCAACGAAACCGTGCTGGGGCACATTGACCGTCTGCTTGAAACCGGAGCGCAGGACGTGATGGTCGTCAAGGCCGGTTCGCGCGAACGCATGCTGCCCTTCGTCCAGGGGCCCATCGTCAAGAAGGTCGATATTCCGGCGCGACGCATCGAGGTCGACTGGGAACTCGAAGAAGAAGAGTAGTTCCCATGGAGGTCGAGGTCATCACCCTGTTCCCTGAAATGGTGGAACAGGGCCTTAGTGCCGGTGTACCTCGTATTGCGCGCGAAGCAGGGGCGTTACGGCTGACAACGCGGAATCCGCGCGACTATGCCGATAACCGTCATCGCACCGTCGATGATCGGCCTTTCGGGGGTGGTCCGGGAATGGTCATGCAGGCCCCGCCGATGGTGGCCTCCATCGAAGCCGCCAGAGGCATTCATGCGGAGGCGCCGGTGATTGCGATGAGCCCGCAGGGCGCGCCACTCAACCAGGCATGGCTGCAGAAACTCTCGGAGCTGCCGGCAATGATTCTGCTGTGCGGGCGTTACGAGGGGTTGGACGAGCGTATTACGCCGCACATCGACATCGAAATCAGCCTGGGCGATTTCGTGCTGTCGGGAGGCGAACTCGCGGCCATGGCCATCATCGATGGCGTTGCGCGCTTGCTACCGGGCGTGCTGGGTCACAAAGATTCGGCAAAAGAAGATTCTTTTGTTGAAGATTTGCTCGATTGCCCGCACTATACGCGCCCCGCGTCATGGCGCGGCGTATCGGTACCGGAGGTTCTGTTGTCCGGTGATCATGCGCGCATCCGACAGTGGCGCTTGCAGCAGGCATTGGGTGCAACGTGGTTGAAACGGCCTGATCTCTTGGGGCGCGTCACGTTGTGTGATGAATGGGAAGCGTTGCTCGCCGACTTTATCGAGCAGCAACAATCAGTCAGGAAAGTACAAGCATGAGCAATATCATCCAACAGCTTGAAGCCGAGCAGATGCAGCGCGAAGTGCCGGCCTTTCGCGCCGGCGACACCGTTGAAGTCAAGGTCAAGGTCAAGGAAGGGGACCGCGAGCGTCTGCAGGCCTTCGAGGGTGTCGTGATCGCCAAGCGCAACCGCGGCCTGCATTCGGCGTTCACCGTGCGCAAGATTTCGCACGGTGAAGGGGTGGAGCGCGTCTTCCAGACCTACAGCCCGCAGCTTGCTGAGATTCTCGTCAAGCGCCGTGGTGATGTGGCACGTTCCAAGCTCTATTACCTGCGCAACCTGCGCGGTAAGGCGGCGCGCATCAAGGAGCGCCTGACGCAGAAGTAGCGGTGTAGCCGCCCCGCGCGGCACACGTCGCAGTCGTGGTTCCAGGCCGCGCGAGGGCGAAACCCTCGCGCGGCTTTTGTCGTGTGTGCGCCATTGCCACTGTCCACGGATGGCGGATGGCAGTAGGATGGCGGGAAAAGGGTCGTCTGGGGAGAACGATCGTGATGAAGACAATGCGCTTCAGCGCATGTATAGCCGCTTGTATTGTGTTGAGTGCTTGTAGCGCGGAGAAGCAGTGCAACAGCGGCGTGGAGGAGGTCTACAACACCTATCGTGCGATGCACAACGCGGAGAATGGCGCCCGGAAATACGAGCGCGCGATTGTCCAGGCGGGAATGCACGTGAATGAGGCCCAGACGCAACAGGCCACGCGCAACTTCGAAGGTTGTGTGCAGAGCGTGAAAGCCGCCCGCAATGCACTGAAGGCGGCGCGCGCCGCGCGCGAGTAGGTCGACGCGGCGCTGGGGCGCTGCCTAGTACGGCCCGTCGGGCGGCTTCGTGGCCTGCATGGCAGGCCGCGTCACCCATTCGCTGAGCCAGCGGTCGAGACAGGGATGATCATCCCGCCAGTTCAGCCACGGCGTACGAAAATCAAGATAGGCGAGCGCCACCCCGAGGGTGATGTCCGCGGCGATCGAGGCGGTTCCGCCTTGGGCGCCGATGCGATGTTCAAAGCGCGGCAGAACGCGGCGGATGGTAGCGACCTGCCGATCGATCTGCTCCGGGAACCGGATGCTTTCGGGGCGTCGATTTTCCATCACGATGGCCACTGCGGCGTCGATCACCCCCTCCGCCAGGGTGACCTCGGTCGCGGCCGACCAATCCCCGCGGCTGGCAGGCCAGCCCTGATCACTGTCCTCGGTGCCGTCGAGCAAAAAAGCCATGATCAGCCCGCTGTCGGGCAGGGTGAGACCGGCGCCGGTGACCAGCACCGGGATCTTGGAAAGGGGGTTGCGGTCGAGCAGATTACGCGGTGAGGCGAATGGATCGACCACTTCCTCCTGAACGTCGTGCTCCAGGCCGAGTTCCCGGAGTAGGACACGCACGCGGCGTGCGTAGGGTGACGTCAGGTTGCAATACAGGGTCTGGTCCATGCACACCACCACTGAAAAGGGCGCCGACCCGCCGTTCGGCGCCGGAAGCTTCAGTCTAGCTGGTCGAGGTACTTCTCGGCGTCCAGTGCCGCCATGCAGCCGGTACCGGCGGAGGTGACTGCCTGCCGATAGACATGATCCATGACGTCACCGGCCGCGAATACGCCCTTGATACTGGTCGCGGTGGCGTTGCCCTCGGTTCCGGAACGCACCTTGATGTAGCCGTTGTTCATGTCGAGCTGCCCCTGGAAGAGGTCGGTATTCGGCTTGTGCCCGATCGCGATGAAGATACCGGTGACCTCGAGGTCGCGGGTTGCTTCGTCCTTCATCGACTTGAGGCGAGCGCCGGTCACGCCCTGTTCGTTGCCCAGCACCTCGTCCAAGGTCCGATTCCAGATGACCTCCACCTTGCCTTCGCGCTCGCGCTCGAAGAGCTTTTCCTGGAGGATCTTTTCCGCGCGCAGGCTGTCACGGCGATGCACCAAATAGACCTTGTTGGCGATGTTGGCCAGATAGAGCGCCTCTTCCACGGCGGTGTTGCCTCCGCCGATGACGGCAACGTCGGCGCCCTTGTAGAAGAAACCATCGCAGGTGGCGCAGGCGGAGACGCCCTTGCCCTTGAAGGCTTCTTCCGACTCCAGGCCAAGGTACATGGCCGAGGCCCCGGTGCTGATGATCAGGGCGTCACAGCTGTAGGTGCCGACATCTCCGGTCAGCGTGTAGGGAGCCTTCGACAGGTCGACGCTATTGATGTGGTCATAGGTGATCTGCGTGCCAAAGCGCTCCGCATGCTTGCGCATGCGCTCCATCAGATCCGGCCCTTGCAGGCCTTCGATGTCACCCGGCCAGTTGTCAACGTCGGTGGTTGTCGTGAGCTGACCGCCGACTTCGAGGCCGGTAATCAGGCAGGGGTTGAGGTTGGCGCGTGCGGCATACACCGAAGCGGTGTAGCCCGCAGGACCGGAGCCCAGGATGATCAGTCGATGATGCTGCGTGTCACTCATGAGACAGAATCCTTAGAAGAGAATAAACGGCGAGTTCAGGGCATAAAAAACCCGGGGCGGCGAAAGCCGTCCCCGGGCGTTTCGCGCCTGTGAAGAGCGCGGCCTTCGTCGCCTTACAGGTTGGAGGCGTTCTTGGCCAGATAGTCGGCGACGCCGGCAGCGTCCGCCTTCATGCCCTCCTGACCCTTCTGCCAACCGGCCGGGCAGACTTCGCCATGTTGTTCGTGGAACTGCAGGGCGTCGACCACGCGCAGCATTTCGTCCACATTGCGGCCCAACGGCAGATCATTCACGGTCTGGTGGCGTACCAGACCTTCCTTGTCAATCAGGAAGGAGGCGCGGAAGGCCACACCGGCCTGCGGATGCTCGATGCCGTAGGCGCGGGAGATCTCATGCTGCACGTCGGCAACCATCGGGAAGCCAACCTGACCAATGCCGCCCTTGTCGACCGGGGTGTTGCGCCAGGCGAAGTGCGTGAACTGACTGTCGATGGACACGCCGATCAGCTGCACATTGCGCTCCTCGAACGCGCTGCGACGGTTGTCGTGCGCGATGATTTCCGACGGACACACGAAGGTGAAGTCCAGCGGCCAGAAGAACAGAACGGTGTACTTGCCGCGCTGATCGGAGAGCTTGAACTCTTCGGTGATGCTCCCATCGCCCAAAACGGCTGCGGCGGTAAAATCGGGTGCCTGACGGCCAACAAGTACGCTCATGATTGCTCCTTTACAGTGTCGTGAAATTCGGTACGAAAAGGGGTGCGGGACCTCCGCAATGCGCCGCAAGCTTAGGAACTTCCGCGCGCCAGGGCAATCCCGTAGAAACTAATTCCCGCATAGGGACTTTTTATCAATCGCTGCGGCCCAGGCTTGCAGCGCCACCGGAATGGACATCGTGAACGAAGCGACCCGCCAGAAGGGCCCCCTACGCAGACTCTTCGGCCGCATCGCGGCCGTATTCTCCTTCCTGTATCGCGCGCTCTTCATCCTGAGCCTCCTGTTCGGTGCCTTCCTGGGCTGGATGCTGCTCAGCGGCGGGCCCTCCGTGCAGGTTGAAGACAACGTCGGACTGGTCATCGCGCCAACCGGCGCCCTGGTCGAGCATGTCGACGCCGATCCAGTGCAACAGCTCATGCAGCGCTGGACCGGGGAGCCTCCGCTGCAGACCAGCGTTGCCAGCGTGGTGGATGCCTTCGACCGCGCGCGCGCGGACGACCGCATCGCCTTTGCCGTACTCAAGCTGGATGAACTGCGTCAGGCCGGGCTGGCCAGCATCGACGAGGTGGCCCGTGCCGCCGAGCGCTTCCGTGCTTCCGGCAAGAAGATCTACGTCTGGGCTGACATGCTCACGCAGCCGCAATACGCCCTGGCGGCACAGGCGGACGAGATTGCCCTCGATCCCTTCGGTGGCATCTGGGTAGAGGGATACTCGGTGTATCCCAATTACTTTGCGGAGCTGCTCGACCGTCTCGGCATCACCGTCAGCGTCTTTCGGGTCGGCGAATACAAGTCCGCGGTGGAACCCTTCATCCGCAATGACATGAGCGACGCCGCACGCGATGCCAACGCGGCATGGCTGGATGATCTCTGGACCGCCTATCTTGAGCGCGCGAGCGCCGTGCGCGAGACCGTGGGAGAGACCTTGCCGGCCATGCTGTCGGACCTGCCCGCGCGGTTGGAGGCGGCGGGCGGCGATCTGGCGGCTACCGTGGCCGAAGCCGGCATCGTGGACCGTCTCGAAAGCCTGCAGGATTTCCGCGAACGCATGGGCGAGGTGGTGGGGATGGCCGAGAATGGTCATGGCAGCTTCCGCCAAATCCACTTCCGCCATTATCTGCGGGCCACGGATGAGCAGGCCGCCGCAGCCTCTACCGGGTCAAGAATCGCCAAGATTCACGTGCAAGGCGTGATCGTCGACGGTTTTGGCGAGCCCGGCACCGCCGGCGGGGATGCCATTGCCGACCAACTGCTGCGTGCCAGCCGCGACGACAAAGTGCGCGCGGTGATTCTGCGTGTCGATACGCCCGGCGGCAGCGTGCTGGCTTCCGAACGTATCCGCCGCGCCGTGCTTGAGGTTCAGGAGGCGGGCAAGCCCGTGGTCGCTTCGATGGCGTCCCAAGCCGCCAGCGGCGGGTACTGGGTCTCCATGGATGCCGACGACATCGTTGCCTACGATGCCACCATCACCGGTTCCATTGGCGTCTTCGGGCTGTGGATGAGCGTGGATCAAGGCCTCGAAAAGATCGGTGTGCATACGGACGGCATCGGCACCACGCCGCTGGCCGGCAAGCTCCGGCCGGACCAGCCTCTGGACGAGAATCTGGAACGCGTCTTCCAGAGCGGCGTGGAGCACGCCTATGCCTCTTTCGTCGAACGGGTCGCGGCAGGTCGCGAACTTCCGATCGAGACGGTGCGAGACATCGCGGAGGGGCGGGTGTGGAGCGGCACGCAGGCACTGGAGCGCGGTCTCGTCGATCGTCTCGGCGGGCTTGATCTGGCTATTGATCGTGCCGCGGAACTCGCCGGGCTCACAGAAGGGGAGTACCGCGTGACCACGCCGGCCACCCCGCAGCCACGGCTGATGGATGCACTCCAGTTCTGGTCCGGTCGCGCCTATGCTGCGTTAAGCGGCACCGGGATGGACGCATGGCTGGCGGGATGGGCGCGCAGCCATCTGCAGGGGCGCGCGCAGGCCGCCAGCCTAGCGCTGATCCCGGCCGATCCGCGCGGGCTCTATGCCTTGTGTGACTGCCAGCTCGACCACGGTGCGGCAGGGCTCCCGCGGACCTCCCTTCCCGGGGCGGCGAGGTGAGTGACGCGCCGGTGGCGCTGCACTGCCCTGAAGCGGGCAACGGGCCTTCAGTCCTGCTGATTCACGGCTTGGGGGCCAGCCATCAGGATTGGCGGGACGTGGCCCCAAGGCTGGCCAAGTCGTACCAGGTCTTCACGCCAGACCTGCGCGGGTATGGAAACAGCCCGCGGGGCCCAGGCCCCTACCGTCCGGACATCATGGCCCAAGACGTACTGGCGCTTATGGAGTCCCAGGATATTCGTCAGGCCCATGTGGTGGGGCACAGCATGGGCGGCGCGGTGGCAGTAGAGCTCGCGCTCTGCGTACCGGAGCGTGTTCGGAGTCTGACCATCGCCAACAGCGTGCCCGCCTTCCGGCCGACACGGCTCCGCGAGTGGTTCGAAATCGGCCTGCGGCTGGCGACCATGTCCGTGCTCGGGCCGCGTCGCCTGGGGCAGATCATGGGACGCCGCATGTTCCCGAAGCCGGAGCAGGCGGAACTGCGACGTTTCATCGAAGCGCGCGCTGCGGCCAACCAGCGTTGGGTGTACCTCTCCAGTCTGCTTGCCTTGACCCAATGGTCGGCCGTCGAACGACTGCACGAACTGGTCATGCCGGTCGCCATCCTTGCTTCCGGCAACGACTACTTTCCGGTTGAGGATATGCGCCGCTACGCCGAGTCCGTGCCGGATGGTCACTTCTACTGCTTCCCAGACGCGCGCCATGGCGTCCCACTTGAGGCCGGTGCCGAGATGGCCCGCTGCCTGCAGTCCTTTTTCGAAGGGTCCGACCAGGGTGGGCCGCGTCACGTCTGACAGACCCCCGGTATGGCCTTACTTCAGCAGGCCGACGTTCTGCTTCCAATCCAAGGTGAGCCTCAGCAGCTGCTCGATCAGGACATCGGCGCCGGTATAGAGATGGCCACCTTCGAGTTCGATGCGTTGCGCCTGCGCCGATGATTCCTGCACGGCTTGCCACAGCGCTTCGCTGGCCACCTTCGGAATCCGCTTGTCGTCGCGGCTGACGATGACGAGGGCGTGCTGGCTGGCACGCAGCTGTTTGGCGTGCATCTCCGGAGACGGCAGGTCGGCGTACCAGGTGATCAACTTGGCCACCAGGGTGCCGGCCCAGCGACCGATCACACCGTAGTCCTCCCCCCACGCGCGGTGGAACTGATGGGCGATGACATCCTCCAGGGCTCCGAAGCCCTGGACCGAGACCACCCCCGGAATGGGATGCTGGCCAGCGGCGATGACGGCGAAAGGGGCGCCCAGACTGGCACCGACCACGGTAATGCGCTGGGGGTCGACCATGGGGTGGGCTGCCAACGCCTCATAGAGGGCACCCACACCCTCGATGGTGCGTCCGATAGCCTTGCGCGCCTTCGGAAGCTCGCCCAGATCGCTCCACAGCCGGAACTTGCGCGGCGGCGTGTAGGGGTAGTCGAAGCTGGCAAAGGCAATCGAGGCGTCAAAGCCGGGCAACAGATTGATCGCTTGCGCCCCGGTTTCGAGGCCGCCGAAGAGCATCACCGCGGGGTAGGGCGGGTTGCCCCCCTCGGGGAGGACGAAACGTGCCTCCAGCCGAGTGCCGTCGTCCAGGGTGACAGGAAGGCGTGTTTCAACCGCATGCGCCTGGTAGGCGCACAGCCAAAGCAACGGCAAGGCAAGCCAATACCGCGGGCGGAGCGGCTTGCGCAAGGATGGATCAGCGCATCTTGACGCTGAGGGAGTGCACCGGGCCGGGGTTGTCGGTTGCTTTGGCATCGTCGAGCCGCATGGAGATGTCCGCTGCCTGGACATTCTTGGTCAAGCCGCCGATCGAAATACGATCGACGCCCGTGTCGGCAATATCGCGGACGTTGTTGATCGTGATGCCGCCGGAGGCTTCAATGATGGTCTGCGCCCGGTTGAAGCGGCGGTATTCACGGGTCATGGCCACTGCCTTGGTGAGCAGGTGGGTTTCAAAATCGTCACAGAGCAGCAGGTCGACGGCGCCGTCGAGTGCCGCCTGTACTTCGTTCAGATTCTCCGCCTCGCACATGACAGGAAGGTCTCCGCCCACCGCCTTCGCAGCCTGAATGGCCTCGGCGATGCCACCCGCTGCGGCAATATGGTTTTCCTTGATGAGGATGGCGTCGTAGAGCCCCATCCGGTGGTTGTGTCCGCCGCCGCATCGCACTGCGTACTTTTGCGCACTGCGCAAACCGGGCAGGGTCTTGCGCGTGTCGACGATCTTTGCGTCGGTGCCGCGCACCCGTTCGACAAAACGGCGCACGAGCGTGGATGTCCCCGACAAGGTCTGCAGGAAATTAAGAATGGTACGTTCTGCCATCAGCAGCGAGACGGCGGGACCGCTGATGGTGCAGAAAGCCTCGTTGGCCTTGACGGTATCCCCGTCCTTGGCGTCCCAGCGCAAGGTGATGGCCGGATCGATCTGTTGGCATACCGATTCAGCCCAGGGTACGCCGCACAGCACGAAGGATTCCCGCGCAATCAATTTGCCGCTGGTGTCGCGCGCAGGCACCAATTGCGCTGTAGGGTCGCCATCCCCGACATCCTCTGCAATGGCGCGGGCAGCAATGGCGTCGATATCGTCCTGGGCGGGTAGTTCGGGCATGGTCTCAGTGTGGGATAGGGCGCGTTGGGTGTGAGTTCAGGCGTCGAGTGTAACGGCGCCCGCCGTGCCCGGTGGCGCAAGCAATGCTTCGAGCAACGCCTTTTGAGCGTGCAACCGGTTTTCGGCCTCTTGCCAGACACGGCTCTGTGGGCCGTCAATGACGTCGGCGCTGACTTCCTCGCTGCGATGCGCGGGCAGGCAATGCAGGAAGATGGCGTCCGTGGCGGCCTGGCGCATCAGCGCGCCGTCCACGCAGTACCCGGCAAAGGCGTTGGTACGGGCTTCCTGCTCCGCCTCTTGACCCATGCTGGCCCAGACATCGGTGACCACGACCTGCGCCCCCTCCACGGCTTGCGCCGGATCGCGCACCAGTTGGGCGCGATCTCCGGCGACATCCAGCCAGCGGGGGGCGGGCTCAAACCCTTCCGGTGTGGCCACACGGAGCTGGAAGTCGAAGACCCGCGCCGCCTCCAGCCAGGAATGGCAGACATTGTTGCCGTCTCCGACCCACGCCACGGTCAGGCCGCGGACGCTGCCGCGGTGTTCGACGATGGTCTGGATATCCGCCAGCAGCTGGCAGGGGTGGCATTGCTCGGACAGTGCGTTGATGACGGGAACGCTCGACACGGCAGCCATGGCTTCCTGCTGGGCCTGCGAATCATTGCGCACCATGATGGCATTGCACATCGACGACAGCACACGCGCCGTGTCCTGCACCGGTTCACCGCGGCCCAGCTGGGTATCGCGGGGGGACAGGAAGATGGCGTGGCCCCCGAGCTGAGCCATGGCGGCCTCAAAGCTGACCCGCGTCCGCGTCGAGCTCTTGGCGAAAACCATGGCCAGCGTCTGGCCGAGCAGGGGGCGGTGTGTAGGGTCGGGGTGCTGCTTGAGTTCGATGGCGCGTTGAATCAGCGCCTCGGCCGCCTGCTGGGAAAGATCCGTCAGGCGGAGGAAGTGGTGGATGGAGGACATGGCAAAGCCGTGAATAGAAGGGCCGCGCAGCGCGCGGCCCCTCATTAAGCGGGTTGGTTAGCGGCGCTTCAACCGAGGTTCTGCTCGACGAACTCCCAGTTCACCAGCTGCCAGAAGGCTTCCAGATACTTGGGGCGCGCATTGCGATGATCGATGTAGTAGGCATGTTCCCAGACATCGCAGGTGAGCAGGGCGCGGTCGCCGTCGGTGAGCGGGGTGCCGGCGTTGGAGGTCGAGGTCACGGCAAGCGAGCCATCCGGCTTCTTGACCAGCCAGGCCCAGCCTGAGCCGAAGGTACCAATGGCGGTTTCCGTGAACAGTTTCTTGAAGTCCTCAATGCCGCCAAATTCCTTGACCAGCGCATCGGTCAGCTTCTTGCCGGGCTGCGTCTGGCTGGGTGTCAGGCACTGCCAGAAAAAGCTGTGGTTCCAGATCTGTGCGGTCTGGTTGAACAGCTTGCCGGAGGACTTGACGATGATTTCCTCCAACGGCATCTGCTCGTACTCGGTACCGCTGATGAGGTTGTTGGCGGTATCGACGTAGGTCTTGTGGTGCTTGCCATGATGGTAGTCGAGGGTTTCGGCCGACATATGCGGTTCGAGCGCCTCGCGCGGATACGGCAAATCAGGGAGGGTCAAAGCCATTGAACTTCTCCTTAGCACTGCAGTGGGTGTTGGAACGCTCGTCCGGCGCAGCGTGGGCACCGACGGTGTCAAGCGAATACCCGCACAGTGTAACCCCAATGCCCCCCGGCGCCGTCAAATGTGATTGCCACTCGGCCCGGACGCAACAAGGCAGGCGCGCATTTTCTTATACTCCCGCGCCCACGCTCCGCATGCTATAGGAACCGCTTATGGACGCGCACGAACGCATACGCAAGCAGCTCGCGGAAAACCCGGTATTGCTCTACATGAAGGGCACACCGGATTTTCCGCAGTGCGGCTTTTCGGCACGGGCGGTGGCGGCCCTCAACGGCTGTGGGGTGCCCTTTGCCTTCGTCAACGTGTACGAGAACGAGGACATCTACCACGCTCTGCCGGAGTACGCGAACTGGCCCACCTTCCCGCAACTGTTCGTGAAGGGGGAATTTGTCGGGGGCTGCGACATCACCCTGGATCTTTATGAACAAGGGGATTTGCAACGCATGCTAGAGGAAGCGGTCACTCGCCCAAAGTAGGATAGTGCGCGCTGCCTGTGCGCCGTCGGCGCAAGGTAGACTGAACCCAACCTTCTGCGCCTGCAGCACAAAACCAAGGAGATCGCGTATGCCCCGCCATATCCGTATGCCTGACACCGGAGAGAAAATCCGCGTCGAAGGCGACCGGCTTGTCGTCCCTGACCAACCTGTCGTCGGCTATGTGGAGGGGGATGGTATCGGTCCGGATATCACACGCGCCTGTCTGCGCATCTGGGACGCTGCCGTCGAAAAGGCCTATGGCGGCAAGCGCAAGATTCATTGGTGCGAAATCTATCTGGGCGAGAAGGCGGCGAGTCTCTACGACGGCCAGTACTTCCCGCAGGAGGCGCTGGAAGCCTTCGAAGAGGTCATCGTCTCGATCAAGGGGCCGCTAACGACCCCGGTGGGCGGCGGCTTCCGTTCGCTTAATGTGGCGCTGCGCCAGGATCTGGATTTGTATGCCTGTGTGCGCCCAGTACGCCACTATTCCGGCGTGCCGAGCCCGCTCAAGCATCCGGGCAAGGTGGATGTCGTGATCTTTCGCGAGAACACTGAGGACGTCTACTGCGGCATCGAGTTCAAGTCGGGTACCGAGGAGAACGAGAAACTGGCGCGTTTCCTGCGCGAGGAAATGGGAGCCGACTTCTTCGAGGGCGCCGGCCTGGGCATCAAGCCGATCTCCGAATTCGGCACCAAGCGGCTAGTCCGCAAGGCCATCCAGTACGCGGTGGACCACGGCCGCGAGTCGGTGACCCTGGTGCACAAGGGCAACATCATGAAGTTCACCGAGGGGGCGTTCCGTAGCTGGGGCTACGAAGTGGCGCGCGACGAATTCGGCGATGTCACGATCACCGAAGAGCAGCTCTACAACGAGTACAAGGGCAAGCAGCCGGAAGGCAAGATCGTGATCAAGGATCGCATCGCCGACATCATGTTCCAGATGATGCTGCTGCGGCCCGAAGAGTTCGACGTGCTGGCTACGATGAACCTCAACGGCGACTACCTCTCCGACGCCATCGCGGCTGAGGTCGGCGGTGTCGGCATCGCGCCGGGCGCCAATATGTCCGACCACGTTGCCGTCTTCGAGGCGACGCACGGAACTGCTCCCAAGTACGCCAATCTGGACAAGGTCAACCCGGGTTCGCTGCTGTTCTCGGGTGTGATGATGCTCGAGTACATGGGCTGGCAGGAAGCCGCCGACCTGATCACGTTGGCCTATCCGGAGCTGATCACGGATGGCGTCGTCACCTACGACTTTGCCCGTCAGATCACCGGTGCCACCGAGGTCAAGACCTCCGAATTCGCCGATGCGCTGATCGAGCGCATGCGTGGTGGTATCGACCTCGAAGCCAAGCGCAAGCAGCAGCAGGAACAGCTCGTCAAGGAGCGCCGCCAGCGCGAGATTCGTCGTCTACTGGAGCCGATGGAAGAAATGATCGCCACGGGCAAGGTCCCGACGGCCGTATCCGACCTGATGACGCGCTCGCTGATCACGGTGCGCGACGAGGAAACGGTGGAGGTCGCCATGCACGCCATGGCCGACAACGATGTGAACTCGGTAGTCGTCGAGCCGGACGACAGCGGTCAGTGGGGCATCCTCACCAAGCGCGATATCGTCACCAAGATCGTCAACGGCGGGCGCAACCCTTCCACCACACGCGTGGCCGATATTGCCACCCGGCCGGTGATGTCAGTTCCGCCGGAAACCACGATCCGAGAGGCGGCCAACATCCTGTCCGCCAACCAGTTCTCGCGACTGACCATCGAACAGGGTGGCCGCGTGATCGGGATGGTCACCGAGGACGACATCTTCCAGACCGTGGAGAAATTTGGCTGGAGCGTCGAGTGAGCGCGACCGCGTGAGCGGGGCCACCCAGCGGGTGGGATTGCTCGTCATCGGTGACGAGATCCTGTCCGGCAAGCGCCAGGATCGTCATATCCCCGCCGTCATCGACATGCTGTGGCGGCGGGGTATTGAGCTCGCCTGGGGGCAGATTCTGGGCGATGACGAGCAGCGCATTGCGGCCTGTCTGCGCCGCGCCGGTGAAGACGGCGACGTCGTCCTCTGCTGTGGCGGCATCGGCGCCACGCCGGATGACGTCACGCGTCAGGCCGCAGCACTCGCGGCAGGTCGACCCATCGCGCTCCATCCGGAAGGCGCGGCGCTACTGCGCGAGAAGTTTGGCGAGCAGGCGACGCCACAGCGCCTGCGCATGGCGGAATTTCCGGAAGGCGCCGAGTTGGTGCCGAATCCGATCAACCAGGTCGCCGGCTTTTCCGTCCATTCCTGGTACTTCGTCCCCGGCTTTCCAGAGATGGCGTGGCCGATGCTGGAGTGGGTCATCGACCACCGCCTGCAGCATCTGCACAACGCCGAGCCCGCCGAAGAGTATCGCCTGCGCGTGGTGGGTACCACGGGCGAGAGCGACATCCTGCACATCATGGAAGCGATCCTCGCGCGTTACGCCGGTATTCGCCTGTCGAGTCTGCCGACGCGCTCCAGCGAGGCGCACGCACGGCATATTGAACTGGGCGTGAGGGGCGCAGCCTCGCTTGCCGCCAGCGCCTATGCCGAGTTGTTGCATTACCTGCACGACCACGGCGGGCTTCAGGTGGAAGAGCTGCGGCCGCCGGATCTGCGTGAGGGTGGCTAGGCGGCAGACCGCGTTGCGCTGGCTCAGCCCCGGCGTTGCTGCCAGCTGGCGAGGATGCAGGCGGTGATCACCAGTAGTGCCCCTCCCGCTGCCATGACGGTCGGGGTTTCATTCCAGACCAGCCAACCGACCAGCGCCGCGAAAACCACCGAGATGTAGGTGATGGCGCCGACGCGCGCCGCGGGGGCCAGCGAGTAGGCACGCGTCAGACAGAGCTGTCCGAGCAAGGCCAGCACCCCTGCAATCAGCATGACGCCCAGCGCAAAGGGCAGAGGCTGCTGCCATGCCCACAGCAGTGGAATGGACGAAAACACCGTGCTGAACAGCGAGAAGTAGAACACGATGCGCGGTGTGGTCTCGGTGCGTGCCACGCGCCGGATCGACACCATGGCGGCGGCGGCCAGCACGCCCGATACCGCGCCCACCAGTGCCGGCCAGCGCAGCAGTCCTTCCGCGCCGGGGTTCAGAATCAGCACGATGCCGCCGAATCCGAGCAGGGTGACTGGGGCGATGATCAGCGGCGGGACCTCCCTCAGCCAGAGCCAGGCGATCAGCGGGATGAACAAGGGGGCGCTGTAGTTCAGCAGGACGGCCTCCGCCAGCTGCAGATGGTTCAGCGCGTAGAAGAAGCAATACATGGCTGCCAGGCCAAAGCCGGCGCGGTAGAGGTGCCCGCCGAGATGCTGGGTGGCGAGGCCACGGAGACGCACGCGCAGAATCCACGGCAGCAACGCGAGCAGCGCCACCGCATTGCGCAGAAAGACCACCATCTCATTGGGCAAGGTCGCGCTCGCGGCCTTGATGCAGGCGCCTACGCCGGCAAAGCAGGCCGCCGCACCGACGGCAAACAGGGCGCCCTGACGGAGGTTTTCAGGCAGCGGATGCGGGTCAACCATCGCGTGGCCCCAAGAATCGGAGCAGCGGCCCCGAAGCCTTCACGTGCGAGTGGGCAGGCGGCGTGCGAGGCCGCACGATAAACGGGCGACCATCGCCTGCCTTCACACCTGGGGCTGCCGCCGCGGCTGGTGGCAGATCAGGCGGACTTGCCAGCCAGGAATAACCAGGTCTCGACCACCGTATCCGGGTTGAGCGACATCGACTCAATGCCCTGTTCGAGCAGCCAGCGCGACAGCTCGGGGTAATCGGAAGGCCCCTGGCCGCAGATGCCGACGTATTTGCCTTGGTCGCGGCAGGCCTTGATTGCCATGCCCAGCATGCGCTTGACGGCCTCGTCGCGCTCGTCAAAGAGGTGCGCGATCAGCCCCGAATCGCGGTCGAGACCCAGGGTGAGCTGAGTCATGTCATTGGAGCCGATGGAGAAGCCGTCAAAGTACTCGAGGAATTGATCGGCGAGCACCGCATTGGAGGGCAGCTCGCACATCATGATGACCTTCAATCCGTTCTTGCCGCGCTCCAGGCCGTTCTCGGCCAGGATGCGGGTGACCGCCTGCGCCTCACCGATAGTGCGCACGAAGGGAATCATGATCTGCACATTGTCCAGCCCCATCTCGTCGCGCACGTAGCGCATGGCGCGGCATTCGAGATCGAAACAGGGGCGGAAAACGTCGGAGATGTAGCGCGAGGCGCCGCGGAAGCCCAGCATCGGGTTTTCCTCGTGCGGCTCGTACTGCTGACCGGCGAGCAGATTGGCGTACTCGTTGGTCTTGAAATCCGACATGCGCACGATGACGGGTTCGGGCGCGAAGGCGGCCGCAATGGTCGCCACGCCCTCCGCCAGTCGCTTGACGAAGTACTCGACCGGGTCGCCGTAGGCCGCGATGATCGGCTTGATCTGGCGCTTCAATTCCTCCGGCTGGTCGTCGTAGTTCAGCAAGGCCTGAGGATGAATGCCGATCTGCTTGTTGATGATGAATTCCAGCCGGGCCAGGCCGACGCCTTTGTGCGGCAGCGCCGAAAAATCGAAGGCCTGGTCGGGATTGCCGACATTCATCATGATCTTGGTGGGGATGTCGGGCATGTCGTCGAGCGGAATCTCGTCGACGGCGTAGTCCACGTGGCCCTCGTAAATATTGCCGGTGTCGCCTTCGGCGCAGCTGACGGTGGCGTCAGTGACATTGGCCAGGGCGCGAGTGGCGTCACCGCAGCCGACCACGGCAGGGATGCCGAGCTCGCGCGCGATGATGGCCGCGTGGCAGGTGCGTCCACCGCGGTTGGTGACAATCGCGGAGGCGCGCTTCATGACCGGCTCCCAATCGGGGTCAGTCATGTCCGTGACCAGCACGTCGCCCTTCTGCAACTTGTCCATCTGGTCGATGGACGAAAGGATCTTGACCTTGCCCGCGCCGATCTTCTGGCCGATGGCGCGACCGGTGGTGATTACATTGCCGCTGGCCTTGAGCTTGTAGCGGCGCAGCACGCTGGTCTGCGCGCGCGACTGCACGGTTTCCGGTCGCGCCTGGAGGATGTACAGACCGCCGTCGAAGCCGTCCTTGCCCCACTCGATGTCCATGGGGCGGCCGTAGTGGTCCTCGATGATGACGGCGAAGCGGGCCAGCTGTTCCGCATCGGCGTCGCTCAGGCAGAAGCGCTGACGGTCTTCTTCAGCCACATCGACGAATTCCACGGTCTTGCCCACGTCGCGCGAGCTGGCGTAGACCATCTTCTTGGTCTTCGTGCCCAGTCCGCGGCGCAGCACGGCGGGTCGATTCTGTGCCAGGCCGGGCTTGTAGACGTAGAACTCGTCGGGGTTGACGGCACCCTGGACCACCGCTTCACCGAGGCCATAGCTGGCAGTGATGAAGACCGCGTCGCGGAAGCCGGATTCGGTATCCATGGTGAACATCACGCCGGAAGCACCTTCGTCGGAGCGCACCATGCGCTGGATGCCCGCCGAAAGCGCCACGCGCTCGTGCTCGAAGCCGTGATGGACGCGATAGGAGATGGCGCGATCGTTGAACAGACTGGCGAAGACCTCCTTGATCGCCAGCAGCACATTGTCGATGCCGTCGATGTTGAGGAAGGTTTCCTGCTGGCCGGCGAAGGACGCGTCGGGGAGGTCTTCGGCCGTGGCTGAAGAGCGCACGGCGACGCTGATGGGGGCGCCCGCCTTCTCCAGCATTTCCTCATAGGCGGAGCGGATGTCCTTCTCCAGCCGGGGCGGGAAGGGCGCCGCCATGACATCTTCGCGAATCGCCTTGCCGACGCGCACCAGCTCGTTGACATCCTCGATATCGAGGGCACGGAGCTGCGCGTTGATGCGGTCCGCCAGCCCTTCGTGCGACAGGAACTCGCGATAGGCGGTGGCGGTGGTGGCAAAACCGCCCGGCACATTGACGCCGGCGGCGGCCAGATGCTGGGTCATTTCGCCTAGCGAGGCATTCTTGCCGCCGACGCGCTCGACATCATCCATGCCGAGGTGCTCGAACCACACTACGTTATTGTCACTGCTCATCGCGCTTTCCCCGCTATAGTGCGAAGCGGCGCCGCGCTGCGCCGGCTTCCATTCGTTTGTCGCGCAAAGTTGGCCCTTGAATGTCCACCCTGCACGTGTTCTTTGTATCCGATCGCACCGGCATTACGGCCGAAACCCTGGGCAACGGCCTGCTGACACAATTCGATCAATTCCAGTTCCGCCGCCAGACGCTACCCTTCGTCAACAGTACCGAGAAGGCCGAGGCCACGGTGCAGTACATCAACCACGTCGCCGAGGACAGCGGACGCCGTCCGCTGATCTTTTCCACCACGGTGACCGATGAAGTGCGCGCCATTTTAAGGCGCGCGGACGCAATTTTCTTCGATTTGTTCGAAACCTTCATTCCGGCGCTCGAAAAAGCGCTGGATACCCAGTCCACTCACGAGGCCGGACGCGCCCACGGCCTGTCCGACGCCGGCCGCTATCGCATCCGCATGGACGCCATCAATTTCGCGCTGGAGCACGATGACGGCGGCTCCACCCGGAAGCTGGAGCAGGCTGACCTCATCATTATCGCACCCTCGCGCTGCGGCAAGACGCCGACCAGCCTCTATCTCGCCATGCAGCACGGCCTGTACGCCACCAATTACCCGCTGATCGAAGAGGATCTGGAGGCGCTGCGCCTTCCCAAGGTCCTGCAACCCTTTGAATCCAAGCTTTTTGGTCTGACCTCCGACCCTGAGCGGCTGGCGCAGGTGCGCAGTGAGCGTCGCCCGGGCAGCCCCTATGCCAGCGTTACCCAATGCGCCTATGAATTGCGCCAGGCCGAAGGGCTCTACAAGCGGCGCGGCATACCTTTCGTGAATTCGGCGAATATGTCGGTGGAGGAGATCGCCAGCGTGGCGATGCAGGAGAAGAAGCTGCGCCGGGAAAGTTTTTGACTGTCTGTCATATAACTGTCTTCTTGCGCCGGTAGCTTTCGCCGGCTGCCCGTCTCTGATCTGGAGTGTGTACTGATGTCAGCCCCTCGTCGTCCGCGTCCCGGCCTTGTTTCTCGACGGAATTTTCTGCGGCGGACCGGTTACGGTCTTCCCGCCGTGGCCCTGGTGGGCTGCAGCAGCAGTGGCGGCGGCGCCGGACAGGGAGAGGCTTCGCAGGTGTTCCGGCACGGCGTGGCCAGCGGCGACCCGCTTGATGACCGCGTCATCCTCTGGACCCGCGTCACCACCGAGCAGCCGCGCGCGGTGCCGGTGCTGCTGGAGATGGCGCTGGACCCCGATTTCGGAAATATCGTGGTCAGTCAGCAGAGCATGGCGACGCCTGAGCGCGACCAGACCGTCAAGCTCGATGTGGCGGGCCTGTCAGCCGGGACTACCTACTACTATCGTTTCAACGCGCTCGGGGCGAGTTCGCCCGTGGGCCGCACGCGAACCGCGCCCGCCGGGCCAACCGAGCGCCTGCGCCTCGGCATCGTGTCCTGTTCCAGTCTGGCGCATGGCTTCTTCAACGCCTACCGCCTGCTGGCCCGGCGCGCGGATATCGACTGCGTGTTGCATCTGGGCGACTACATCTATGAATACGGTACCGGGGAGTACGGTGATGTACGCGCCTATGAACCGCCGACCGAGATTCTGACGCTGTCCGACTATCGCCAGCGCTACAGCCAGTACCGACAGGATCCAGACCTGACCGAATTCCACCGGCAGCATCCGATGATCGCGGTCTGGGACGATCACGAAACCACCGACAACAGCTTCCGCGACAACGCCAAGAACCATACCGAGCAGAGCGAAACGGACCCGGGCGAGGGATGCTGGGTGCAGCGCAAAGCGTGGGCCATCCAGGCCTACCGCGAATGGATGCCCATCCGCGACAATCTTGCCGACTACGTCGCGCCGCAGAGCTGCGACGACCAGCGTGACCCGGAACGCATCAAGGCGCAGGAGCGCATCTGGCGCCGCTTCTCCTTCGGCGATCTGGTCGACCTGCACATGCTCGACACGCGCCTCTTCGATCGCGACATCGCCCGGCGACCCAATGTGCTCACCACTGGCGGCACCCCGGCGGGCAGCAACACGGAGAATGACGTACAGGACACCGGCCTGTTCGCCAACTGTGCCGCACCCTACGACGAGGACTACAGCAACCTGGGCGATGCCCAACTGCAATGGCTGCTGGCCGGCCTGAAAGAAAGCCAGGCGCGCTGGAAGCTGGTCGGGCAGCAGGTCATGTTTGGCCAACTCAAGGTGCTGGGCTTGCCCGAGGCGGGCTGCGCCCTGCCCAACACGGGGGCCGTCGTCTCGCTGCTCGAGAGCACGCCTCCGGACAGCCCGCTCAGCGCGGTACTCAGTGGCGTAGTGGATCAGTTGCCTACCGTCTCCGCCTCCAGCCTCTACCTCAACGGCGACCAGTGGGACGGCTACCCGAGCGGTCGCAAGGCGATTCTCGACACCCTGCGCGACAACGCCATCGACAACACGGTGGTGCTGACCGGCGACATCCACACCAGTTGGGCCATTGATATTTCCGAGGATCCCAACAATCCGGCTTCCTACAACCCGATCACCGGCGAGGGGGCGCAGGCGGTGGAATTTGTCTGTACCTCGGTGACCTCCCCCGGCCTTGAGCCGCTGGCTAGCGTCTCCGACGCTCTGCGCCTGAACAATCCGCACATGAAGTACATCGATCTCGCGCGGCGGGGCTACATGGTGCTCGACGTCACCACGGAGCGCTGCCAGGGCGAGTGGTACTACGTGGATACGGTCACCGAGCCCGGGGCTGACGGTGAATCGCTGGGTGCGGCCTTCTTTACCGCCAGTGGCGACAATCATCTGCAGGAGGCCGCTGCCGCCAGCGAGCCACCGGCCGCGGCGCCCCCGCTGGCGCCCTGAGGTGGGGCGGAGCAGTGCGGGGGCTGCATGGCGTCGCAATGCGGGAATCGGCTGCGCTGAGAGTGGCACGATGACGGCATGCTGCCTGCGCTGCACCCTGGCTTGCGCGGCGCGGCCCGGGCGCCGCACACTCGGCGCAATTGCCACACCGTAAGCAGACCATGAGCCAGATCTACTCGTTGAAGGACATCGTGCACCAGGCAGTGGAAGAAGGGGCCAATACGGTGGAGGATGTCCACCGGCGCGTCGCCGCTTTACCCTTTGATCAGCTGGAGCGCATCGCCGCCTTTGAGGGGTTGGCGCGCCGCGCACGTGGCCTGCACGACCAGATTTCCAGCACGGTCTACGACACGGTGCGCGCGGTCAACGCACGGGTCGACGAGCTCGCCGAAGACGCCCTCAATCGCGCCGGCATCGCGCGCGACGATCAGGACGCCTGACATTCCAGGCCGCGAGCGGCGTTCAGGTCCGTAGGTCAGGGCCATTGCGCCCGCTGCGGGCGCACAGCTGCGTAATGGACTCGGCGGTCTGCGCCAGGCTGCGCAGATGTGCGTCATCCGCTGCCGGCTGCGCTTCGAAGTACTCCAGATACAGCCGCAGGGTGGCGCTGCAAGTACCGGTGCCGGAGCGACGCAGGACGATGCGTGCCTGCTCGCCAAAGACGATGCGCAGACCCTGACCCTCGGCGCGGCTGCCGTCGACCGGGTCCACGTAGGCGAAATCGTCCGCCTGTGTCACTTCGAGGCCGTCGAACCGGCGCCCCACCAGCCCGGGCAGAGCAGCTTTCAGCGCATCCATGACGGCGTCGGCCACCGTGTCCGGAAGCGCCTCGTAGTCGTGACGTTCGTAGCGATGGCGCCCGAAACGCTGCCAGTGCGCCTGCATCAGCGCCGGCAGCGACTGCCCGGTGATCGCCAGTACGTTCAGCCAGGCCAGCGCAGCCCAGAGGCCATCTTTCTCACGTACGTGGTCGGAAGAGGTGCCGAAGCTTTCCTCTCCGCACAAGGTCAGGCGACCGTCGTCCAACAGATTGCAGAAATACTTCCACCCGGTCGGCGTTTCAAAGCACGGCACCTTGAGCGCTTCGGCCACCGCATCCACCGCGCGACTGGTGGGCATGGAACGGGCAACGCCGCGCAGCCCCGTGCGGTAGCCGGGCAGGCGCTCGAGGTGGGCCGCTAGCACGGCCAGCGAATCGCCCGGGCTGACGAAACAGCCGGGCCCCAAAATCATGTTGCGATCCCCATCGCCGTCGCTTGCTGCTGCCAGGTCGGGGGCATCTGGGCCGTGCATTTCCGCGACCAGATCGGCGGCGTAGACCAGATTCGGGTCGGGGTGGCCGCCGCCGAAGTCGGGGAGTGGCTCGGCATTGCGTACCGACGCCTCGGGCGCACCCAGCATCTCGACCAGAATGCGCCGGGCGTAGGGGCCGGTGATGGCGTGCATGGCATCGAAGACCATGCGGTGTGTGCGCAGCCATTCGCGAATGGCATCGAAATCGAACAGACGCGCCATGCAGGCGGCATAGGCCTCGACCGGATCGATGACTTCGATGCGGGTGCCCTCCACCTTGTGCTCGCCGAGGACGTCAAGGCCGACCTCGGGGATGCGGGCGATGCGGTATTGGTCCAGGTTGCGTGTGGTGACGTGGATCGCATCCGTGAGCGAAGCCGGCGCCTGGCCGCCCCCGGCGACATTGAACTTGATGCCGAAGTCACCCTCCGGACCGGCCGGGTTATGGCTGGCCGTGAGGATGAAGCCGCCAGCCGCCTCGCGCTGGCGGATCAGCTGGGAGGCCGCGGGTGTCGACAGCCATCCGTGCTGGCCGATGACGATGTGACGCACGCCGTGTGCGATGGCCATGGCGATCAGCGTCTGGATGGCGACCGTGTTGTAGTGCCGTCCGTCGCCGCCCAGCACCAGACATCCGCCTTCAAGGGTGGGCACATTGCGGAACACGGCCTCGACGAAGTTCTCCAGATAATTCGGTTGGGCGATGGTCCGCACGGTCTTGCGCAGGCCGGCGGTGCCGGGCTTCTGGTCCGGATAGGGCTGGGTTGCGCAGAGTTCGATCGACATGGGGCTCGCTGACGCGTTGGTGAGGCTCGATATCTTATAGTCGCACCATGCAACTTCGAGAACTGACACCCGCCAGTCGACTGGCCGCGCTGCACGTGCTCTACGAGCGCGGCTTTCAGCTTGCGCAGCAGCTGGTGCCGGAGCTGGACCTGCCCTTCGTGTCGGCAGTATCCCGCGTCGAAGGCGAGCCACCGCTGTATCTCTCTACCATCGCGCGCGACCGCTACACTGCCTGTTTCCGGCTGACCTACGCGCTGGACGAAACGCTGTCGCCCGATCTGCACATCAAGGTGTATCGCGATGCACGCGTGGCCGAAGCCCTGCAATGCGCCAGCCGTCCGCCCTGGCCCGTGACCGACGGCAGCGAGACGGACGCGATACAATTTCTTAGTGCGCAATGGCGGCGCAACGCAATGATGGTGAAGTGGCTGGCCTTCCTGCTGGAACGCGGCCATGGTTTCGTCCACGCATCGCGGCCGCGCGCATCCTGAAGCAAGGCCCTCTTGCATGAAGCAACCGAGTCCATGGTGGCCTGCGTTGGCCCCCGCAACGACGACCCGTGAACCCCGCCAGGCCCGGAAGGGAGCAACGGTAGCGGCGATATCGTGTGCCGGGATCGCTGGCGCAGGCCGCCACCCAAAAGGCGGATGCGACGGCCAAAGGCCGTCGACCACATCCCCTCTCCCGCAAAGCGGGAGAGGGGGGAACCGCTCGCAGAGCGAGCGGTGGGGTGAGGGAGCCCAAAGACAACGCGACGGAAAGCGGGACACGACGAAAACGCTCCCGCAACGAGCGCGCCAAGAGCTCATGGCTGTCCGTCGTTCCAACGCCCGTCTCACCCGCGACACCCTACCGAGCGCTGCCCCATGAGCTACATCGCCCTAGCGCGTCGTTACCGTCCGCGCCGCTTCAGCGACGTGCTGGGCCAGCCCAGCGTAGTCCGTGCGCTGAGCAACGCGCTGGACGCCGATCAACTGCATCCGGCGCTGCTGCTGACGGGGACGCGCGGCGTCGGCAAGACCACGCTGGCGCGCATCCTCGCCAAGGCACTGAATTGCGAAACCGGCGTCAGCAGCACGCCGTGCGGCATCTGCAGTGCCTGCACCGCGATTGACGAGGGGCGCTTCGTCGACCTGCTCGAGATCGACGCCGCCAGCCGTACCAAGGTGGACGACACCCGCGCCATGCTGGACAACGTGCAATACGCGCCAGTGCAGGGCCGCTACAAGATCTACCTGATCGACGAAGTGCACATGCTGTCCGGGCATTCCTTCAATGCCCTGCTGAAGACGCTGGAAGAGCCTCCGGAGCATGTGAAATTCGTGCTCGCCACCACCGATCCGCAGAAGCTGCCGATCACAGTGCTGTCGCGCTGCCTGCAGCTGCACCTGCGTGCGCTGCCGGAAGCGACCATCCGCGAACTGCTGAATCACGTACTGGGCGCGGAAGGACGCGACGCCGAGCCGGGCGCAGTGGCGCTGCTGGCCGAGGCGGCCGACGGCTCGATGCGCGATGCCCTGTCGTTGCTCGATCAGGCGTTGGCGCACGCCGGCAGCGAAGGGCTGGCAGAGACCTCGGTGGCCGACATGATGGGCTTGACCGGCCAGCACGGGCTGGTGCACTGCCTGGAGGCCATTGCCGATGGCGACGGTCAGCGGCTACAGACCCAACTGCGCGAACTGGCGGAGCTGGCGGTGGACCATGGCGCGCTGCTTGATGATCTGGCGACGCTTCTCCAGGCGGCCGCTTTTCAGCAGGCCTTTGCACAGGATGACGCGGACAGCGCGCGGGGGCGGGATGCCGCCCTGATCGCGACACGGCTGTCGAGCGAAGATCTGCATGTGTTCTACGACATGGCTGTGCACGCGCGTCGCGATCTGAGCTGGGCGCCCTCCGCCCGTATCGGATTCGAGATGGCCGTGCTGCGCATGTGGTGTTTCCGGCGTGACACGGCCGAAGACGCGGGCTTGACGCCGGCGGATGGCGCAGCCGGTCCGGCCGCCGCCAGTGACAGCGAGGCATCGGCTGCCGGGTCCGCAAACAACGACCAGGCGCTGGCGCAGAGTGCGCCCGCCGACGCGCGGACCGTCTCCGATGCGGCTGACGCATCCACGGGTGGACGGGCAGCCACGCCGTCCGCAGCAGCACGCGCCTGGGCTGCGCGCGTGGAAGCGGCCAACATCGACGGCTATGCCCGGGAACTGGCGCGCAACTGCACGGTGGCGTCCGAGGACGAGGGCGTACTGCAGTTGGCAATGGCGCGTGCGATGGATCATTTGCTGACCGAGGAACGCCGCCTGAAGCTGCGCGAGGCCTTCGGCAAGACGGTACAGATCCGCTGTGTGGACGCGATGGCCGACTGGACACCGGTCGAAATGCTGCGCAGCGCGCGGGAGCAGGCGGTGGAGGACGCCGCTGCTGCCATCGAGCAGTCGCCGGTGTTCCGCTTGCTGGCCGATCGTCTCGGTGCCAGCCTGCACAGAGAGGACATCCAGCTGCTCCACTAGGAAGGGGCGGCTGCGAGCATGGACAATGCGCGGCAGTGGCCGCGAACAGGAGCTGATGATGAAAGGTGCACTCGGGCAAATGATGCAGCAGGCGCAGAAGATGCAGGAATCCATGCGCCGCGCCCAGGAAGAAATCGCGCAGATGGAAGTCACCGGTGAATCCGGGGCCGGTCTGGTCAAGGTGACGCTGACCGGCAAGCATCAGGCGCGCAAGGTGGAGATCGACCCCGCCGCACTGGAAGAGGACAAGGAGTTCCTGGAGGACTTGATCGCCGCGGCCATCAACCATGCGGCCGAGAAGGTCGATGCCGCCACCAAGGAGAAGATGTCCGGCGTCACCGGCGGCATGGAGCTGCCGCCCGGCTTCCAGATGCCCACCTGACCCGCACGCCCATTCAGGCCCTTTCGTGAGCGCCTTTCCGCCGCCGCTGGCGCATCTGGTCGATGCGCTCAAGCGACTCCCTGGTGTCGGCAGCAAGTCGGCGCAGCGCATGGCGCTGCATCTGCTCGATCGTGACCGGGAAGGCGCGCAGTATCTGTCGCGCACGCTGCAGGCGGCCCTGGAGGAACTGACCCGCTGCCCCACCTGCCGCATGTACCGTGCGGAGGACGCCTGCCGCTATTGCAGTGACAGCCGCAGCGAAAGTGGCCAGCTGTGCGTGGTCGAGTCGCCCGCCGATCTGCTGGCGATCGAACAGCACACCGACTACCGCGGCCGCTACTTCGTGCTGCTCGGCCGGCTCTCGCCCTTGGAAGGCACCGGACCCGACGAGCTCGGTCTCGATCAGCTGGCAGAACTGCTGCGCGCCAACTGGGTCAAGGAGCTGATCCTGGCCACCAATCCCACGGTGGAAGGCGAGACCACGGCCTACTATCTGGGCGAGATGGCGCGCGCAGCGGGTATTCCGATGACCCGTCTGGCCCACGGCCTGCCCATGGGCGGTGAGCTCGAGTATCAGGACCGCGGCACGCTGGCGCACGCCTTTGCGGGGCGGCGGCGCATGCCCGACGCCGAATAGTCGGAGTCAGCGCCCTTGATCATTGATGGGCTACTGAGCTTCGCTGCGGCTTGCGCCTGGGCGACGGTGCTCTGGTTCTATGCGCGCACCGAGTATCGCGAAGCTCGGTTCCGCTTCCTGCTGCTGTTGACGGCCGCGTGCACGGCCCTGTTCTGGCTGCAGTGGTGGGGCTGGATGCTCGCCGCCGTCATTCACTATCTGGCCCTGCAGCGCTTCTTCGACCTCTCTGCACGCGGCGCGCGCACGATGACCCTGTCGATGCTGGCCATCTATTTCGCGGTCCGGCTGCTGTTCGCCTTTGCCGGACCGCCCCCGCCACCGGTCTGAGGCTGCGACCGCTCAGCCAGCCATCAGCGCATCGACGCGCGCCGCGCAGATGAAGTCGTTTTCGGACAGGCCGTTGATCGCGTGCGTGGTGAAGGTGACCTCCGCATAGTTGTAGCCAAGGCGGATATCCGGGTGGTGGTCCTGCTGGTTGGCCACCCAGGCGACGGCGTTGATGAAGGCCATCGTGCGGTAGAACTCCGGGAATCGGAAGCTTGCCGAGATGGCAGTGGCATCGTCGGACAGGCTCCAGTTGCCGGCCAGTTCCGCCAGCATCGCTTGTGCGGCGGTGCGATCCAGCGGGTCGACACCGCCTTCGCAGGGCTTGCAGGTCTTTTGGGCGAGATCGTTCATTGCTTGCTCCTGAATGGGTTGTCCTGTGGTCTAGCGGGCAACAGTACGCGCGCCAAGTTCCCGGGCCAGTGAGGCGGTGGCCATTTCCAGCGTGTTGCTGAGATCCGATCCGGGCGCGTAGTTGGCCGAATGCAGGGTGCGCACACGGCCCTCGCGTACGAAGTCGAAGGCGCGATGCCACTTGTCGCGGCGGTGCGGATCGTAGACCGCAATGGGCGTGCCGCCGTGCTGCTCGATCAGCGAGAAGCAGGGGATGTCGGTGTAGCCGTCGCCGACGAAGATCATGTGCGACAGCGGTACGCGCAGCCGCTCGGCCGGAATCCGCCGGTTGACCGCGAAGGGGTCGCGATCGAACTCCGGGCCGACCAGGCCTTTCTGGATATGAAAAAGATAGCGCGTCTTGTCGGTAAAGCTGACCACGCGGCGCGGGAAGCTGGCCTGGCCATCGTCGTCGTAGTGCAGCTCGGAACTCCAGATGGCCGTGAAATGCCGGGCGATGGCCGTGGCGCGCAGGACATCGCCGATACCGCTGGATACGACGTAGAACTCAAGCTGTACGCGCGCATTGACGGTCCGCGCTGCATCGAGCAGGCGGTCGAAGAGATCCTCGACACCCGCATGCAGCGGCGCGCGTGCGCCCCAGTCCGCCAGCGCCTCCCGCGTCAGGGGGCGGCACTGACCCTGCCGTGATGCCTGCACCATCGCATACAGATAGGCGGGGACCGGATCCCAGCCCTGTTGGGTCAGCGGGGCGACCTGTTGGTCCCAGAAGGCAGGTACATCCTCGATGCCCAGCCAGGCCAGCAGACCGGAAGTCGTATCCGGCGCCAGCGTGTCGTCGAAGTCGAAAACCATGGCGATGGTGTCTTGCATGGCGGCAGGCTAGCACGCCGCCGTGCCGGCTTTTGCTAGGCTTGCGCGCTGTCTGGCCTGCCCGGGTGAGCACCCGTCATGAGTCGCATCAATAGCAACCACCTGATCTGGATCGATCTTGAAATGACCGGTCTGGATTCCACTCGGGATCGCATTATCGAAATCGCGACCATCGTCACTGACGAGCATCTCGATATCCTGGCCGAAGGCCCCGAGCTGGCCATCCATCAAAGCGATGCCATCCTGGACGGCATGGACGCCTGGAACACCCGGCAGCACAATATTTCCGGACTCGTTGAGCGGGTTCGGGCGTCTACGCTGAGCGAAGCCGATGCCGAGGCGCAGACCTTGGATTTCCTGCGCCAGTGGGTTCCCGAGAAAGCCTCGCCAATGTGCGGAAACACCATCTGCCAGGACCGCCGCTTTATGGCGCGCCTCATGCCCAGTCTGGAAGCCTTTTTTCACTACCGCCATATCGATGTGTCGACCCTCAAGGAGCTGGCGCGTCGCTGGGCGCCTTCCGTGGTGGAAGGGGTGAGCAAGGCATCCAATCACCGCGCGATGGGGGATATCCGCGATTCGATCAATGAGTTGCGCCATTACCGCGCCCATTTCCTGAAGCTCCCGCTTTGATGGAGATCGTCCGTGGTCTGCACAATCTGAAGACGCGGCATCGAGGCTGTGTGCTGGCCATTGGCAATTTCGACGGCGTGCATCTCGGCCACCAGGCGCTGTTGGCGCAGTTGCGCCGGCAGTCGCAGCGCCAGGGCCTGCCCGCCGTGGTTCAGAGCTTCCGGCCCGGCGCGGTCGCCTATTTCGACCCCGACAATGCCCCGCCAGCGGTGCTTCCGATCCGGGATACCGTGCGCGTGCTCGAAGCCGAGGGCGTGTCGCGTTGGTCCTGTCTGCGTTTCGATGGCCGCTTCGCCCGCTTCGAGGCCGAAGACTATATCCAGCAGGTCCTGATCGATGGCCTGGGTGTTGCGGCCGTCATCGTCGGGCACGACTTCCGCTTCGGTGCGCGTCGGGCTGGCGATGTGGCGATGCTGCAAGCCGCTGGCCGCCGTGTGGGCTTTGCGGTGGATACGGTGGATGCCGTGCTGGACGCAGACGGCGATCGGGTGAGCTCCACGCGCGTGCGCGCCTGTCTGGCCGAGGGCGATGTCGTGGGCGCTCAGCACTTGTTGGGAAGAAGCTATGCGCTCAGTGGCATCGTGCGCAGCGGTCAGCAGCTCGGCCGTGAACTCGGCACGGCCACCGCCAATCTGGCCTTCCGCGAACGTCTGGCGCTGCGCCACGGCGTCTACGCGGTCCGCATGCGCTGCGCCGGACAGGAATGGGCCGGGGTGGCCAATTTCGGGACACGCCCGACCGTGGAAGGTCGCCATCCGGTGCTGGAAGCGCACGCGCTAGGAGACACCGGAGCCCTTTATGGGCGAGAATTAATGGTTCATTTTGAGACATTCATCCGCGCGGAACAGCGCTTTGACTCGCTGGACGCGCTCTCCCGGCAGATCCGCGCCGACGTCAAAACGGCGCGCGCGCATTTCGGACTATCAGCGTGAGCGAAGCCGCCGACTACAAGGCAACCCTCAACCTCCCCCAGACGGCCTTCGAGATGCAGGCCAAGCTGGCGCAACGCGAGCCTGACCGGCTGGCGCGCTGGCAGGCGGACGGCCTCTATGCCCGCATTCAGCAGGAAACGGCTGACCGGCCACCCTTCCTGCTGGTCGATGGCCCGCCCTATGCCAACGGCGACATCCACATTGGCCACGCCGTCAACAAGATTCTGAAGGACATCATCGTCAAGTCGGCCCGGCTGGACGGCCATCATGCCGCCTTCGTGCCCGGATGGGATTGCCATGGCCTGCCCATCGAGCTGCAAGTGGAAAAGAAGTACGGCAAGGTCGGACGCAAGCTCGACGCGGCCGCCTTCCGTGAGCAGTGCCGAAGCTATGCCGCCGAGCAGGTGGCCCGTCAGCGCACTGACTTCGAGCGTCTGGGCGTACTCGCCGACTGGGATCAGCCCTACCTGACCATGCATCCGGCCTTCGAGGCCGAACAGTTGCGGGCGCTGGGCGATATCGTTGCCAATGGGCACGTGGTGCGCGGCTTCAAGCCGGTGCACTGGTGTCTGGACTGCGCCTCCTCGCTGGCCGAAGCCGAGGTGGAGTACGCCGACAAGCGCTCCACCGCCGTGGATGTGCGTTTCCCGGCCACCGATGCGGCGGCGGTGGCGGCTGCCTTTGGTATCAAAGAAGATGCGCCGGTCGACTTCGTGATCTGGACGACCACGCCCTGGACCCTGCCAGCCAACCGGGCGTTGGCCGTCCACCCCGAACTGGAATATGTCTGGCTGCGACTGAGCGAGGGGCGCGCCATCGTGGTGGCTGCCGAGCTCGCCAGCGACGTGCTGGAGCGGGCAGGGCTCGATGGCAAGGAATGCGGGCGCGCACGCGGTGCAGCGCTGGAAGGCTTGCTGGCAGAGCATCCCTTTGCTGCGCGCAGCGTGCCGGTGGTCGGTGGCGAACACGTCACGCTGGATGCCGGCACCGGGATCGTGCATACCGCGCCCGGTCACGGCGCCGACGACTACGTCATTGGCCAGCGTTACGGACTGGAAACCGCCAATCCGGTGGGGGGCGATGGAGTCTTCGTCGAGGACACGCCGCTGGTGGCCGGTGCCCATGTGCGCAAGGCCGATCCGGTGATCGTCGACGCACTGCGCGCGAGTGGCCACCTGCTGCACGAAGCGCCCTTCGACCACAGCTATCCGCATTGCTGGCGCCACAAGACGCCGCTGATCTTCCGCGCCACACCGCAGTGGTTCATCGCCATGGACGGCAACGGCCTGCGCGAAGGGGCGCTGGCGGCCATCGACGCCACGCAGTGGATCCCCGCCTGGGGGGAAAGCCGTATCCGCTCGATGGTGGAAGGACGGCCGGACTGGTGCATCTCGCGCCAGCGCACCTGGGGTGTGCCCATGGCGGTGTTCATTGATCGCCAGACCCAGCATCTGCATCCGGATACGCCGGCGCTACTGCGCCGTATCGCCGCCGCCGTGGAAGCCGGCGGCCTGGAGGCCTGGTTTGGCTCCGAGCCGGCCGACTGGGGCGTCGATCCCGAGCAGTACGAGGCCAGCACGGATACGCTGGATGTCTGGTTCGACAGTGGTGTGGTGCATCGCTGCGCCGGTCCCGCAACCGGTACCGCGCCGGGTGATGCCGTGGCTGATCTCTATCTGGAAGGCTCGGACCAGCACCGCGGCTGGTTCCAGTCCTCGCTGCTCACCAGTGTCGCCATCCATGGCCGGGCGCCGTACAAGGCCGTGCTCACGCATGGATTCACGGTGGACGAGCAGGGCCACAAGATGAGCAAGTCGGCGGGCAATGTGGTGCCGCCGCAGCAGGTCATGAAGACGCTGGGCGCCGACATTCTGCGCCTGTGGGTGGCCAGCGCCGACTACTCCGGCGAGATCGCTATTTCCGACAATCTGCTCAAGCGTGTCGCCGAGGCCTATCGTCGAATCCGCAACACCCTGCGCTTTCTGCTGGGCAATCTGCATGATTTCGATCCCGCGCAGCATGCCTTGGCACCCGAGGCCCTGTTACCTGGCGATGCCGCTGCGCTGCGCGAGGCGCAGGCCATGCAGGCGGCGCTGGCACAGGCCTACGGCCGGCGTGAACTGCACAGCGTCTATCAGAAGCTCCACAACTACTGCGTGGTGGATCTCGGGGGGCGCTATCTCGATGTGCTGAAGGACCGGCTATACACCACCGGAACGGATTCGCTGGCGCGGCGTTCGGCGCAGACCGCACTCTGGCATATCGGCGAAGCCGTCGTGCGCTGGATCACGCCCATTCTCTCCTTCACCGCGGAAGAAGCCTGGGAGGCCTTGCCGGGCGATCGCAGCCGCTCGGTCTTCGTACAGACCTGGTGGGCATTTCCCACGTTGCCCGAGAGCGGCCTCGACTGGGAGGCGCTGCGTCAGGTGCGATCCGCGGTCAAGAAGCGGCTGGAGGCGGCGCGCAATGGGGGCCAGATCAAGGGCGATCTCGATGCCGAAGTCTGGCTGCACAGCAGCGATGCCGGGCTGCGCCAGACCCTGGACGCGCTGGGCGAAGAGATGCGCTTCTGGTTGCTGACCTCGGATGCCACCGTGGTTGATGCGGTCGAAGACGACATGGAGTCGGTGGCGCTGGATAGCGGCGCAACGCTCTCCATCGCCATCCGCCGCAGCGCGCACGAGAAATGCGTGCGTTGCTGGCATCGCCGCGCGGATGTCGGCGCCGACAACGAGCATCCAGCCCTGTGCGGGCGCTGTGTCAGCAATGTTGCGGGTACCGGCGAAGCCCGGCGGGTGATCTGATGCCGGTGCGCAATGCCCATTGGCTGTGGCTGTCGGCTGCCATCATCCTGCTCGACCAGATCACCAAGCAACTGGTGCACCGTCATCTGGACTGGTACGAGCACATCGCGGTGTTCCCGCACTTCAACATCGTCCATCTGCGCAATACCGGCGTGGCCTTTTCGATGTTCTCGGGCAGCTCGCAGATCATCTTCATCGGTCTGGCCATCATCGTGTCGGCCGGCATTCTGATCTGGCTGCGGCGCAATCCCAAGGGGCAGACACTGGTCGCCGTGGCCCTCTGCCTGATTCTCGCCGGTGCCATCGGCAACGCCATCGACCGCGCCGCGCGCGGCTATGTGGTGGATTTCCTGGATTTCTACTGGGGAAGTTGGCACTTCGCGGCTTTCAATGTGGCCGACACGGCCATTACCATCGGGGCCAGTCTGATGATTCTCGACGCCTTCCTGGATTGGCGTCGCAGTCGCCGAACCGGCAGGAGTGCTCCGTGAAGATTCTATTGGCCAACCCGCGCGGTTTCTGTGCGGGCGTGGATCGTGCCATCGAGATCGTCGAGCGCGCCTTGCAGGCCTTTGGCGGACCGATCTATGTCCGTCACGAAGTCGTGCACAACCGTTTTGTGGTGGATGACTTGCGCAGCAAGGGCGCGGTTTTCGTTGAAGAAGTCGATGAAGTGCCCGACGGGGCGCTGTGCATCTTCTCCGCCCACGGCGTTTCCAAGGCCGTGCGCGAGGCGGCCGAGGCGCGTGACCTCACGGTCTTCGACGCCACCTGTCCGCTGGTGACCAAGGTGCATATCGAGGTGACGCGCTACGCCCGTGAGGGCCGCGAGGTCATTCTCATCGGCCACGCCGGACACCCCGAGGTCGAAGGGACGATGGGGCAATTCGATGCGCGTTTCGGCGGTCGGATCATGCTGGTCGAGACGCCGGAGGATGTCGAGGCGCTGCAGATCCGCGACCCGGATCGCCTGGCCTTCGTCACGCAGACCACTCTGTCCATGGATGATACGGCACGCATTATCGACACCTTGCGCGGACGCTTCCCGCAGGTGGCGGGGCCGCGCAAGGACGATATCTGCTACGCCACGCAAAATCGACAGGATGCGGTGCGCGACCTCGCGACCAAGGCGGATCTCGTCCTCGTGGTGGGCTCGAGCAACAGCTCCAACTCCAACCGATTGAGCGAACTGGCCGCGGCCTGTGGCAGCAAGGCCTATCTCATTGATGGTCCGGCCGACATCCAGACCGATTGGCTCGACGGCGTCAGCGCAGTGGGTGTCACGGCCGGTGCCTCCGCGCCCGAGGTGCTGGTGCAGCAGGTGGTAGAGCGCTTACGCGCCTTGGGTGGCACCACGGTGAGCGAGGAGAAAGGCGTGGAGGAGCACGTCGTCTTTTCGCTGCCGCGCAATCTGCAGCGTGCCCTGGACGCGGCGTCGAGCGCCTCGTGATCGGCGCGTGCTAGCGCCAGCAATCGGCGGTGGTATTCGTGCCGCCCTTGCTGGTGGCGCTGCGCGAACCGTTGGCATTCAGCGTCATCTGCGCACAGGTCGTGTCGGGCAGCTGCTGCTGCACCGTGGTCAATCGCAGCGCGGGGCGATTGCCATCACCCGCCAGAATATCGACCCGATAGCGGCTGGTATTGGTCTCTGTGGTCGACAGCCCACTGCGCCGCGACAGATAGAAGGTGGTCGCGCTGGTTCCGGTCAACGCCTCGCCAATGGCGGCCCGGTCCAGCGCGCCGCCGCTGTCGCGCGGATAGCCGCCGGTGCGCATGCGCACGCGCTCCAGGGTTGCCTCCTTGTCGCTCAACCAGGTGATGGCGAAGTCGCGTTCCGCATTCCGGATGTAGCGTTGATAACCCGGAATGGCGATGGTGGCCAAAATGGCCACGATGACCACGACGATCATCAACTCGATCAGGGTGAAGCCGCGGCTTCTCGTTCCTGCGGTGGTAGGCTCTTTATTCACAATTGTCATTGTGCGGGGGTGCTTCGCTGATGCCAAGCAGCCACGAGGCAGCTTTCCGCTCAACGGCCGTATCGGATGTGATCATCGTGGGGGGTGGCGCCATCGGCATGACCACGGCTCTGGCCCTGCAGGCGCGCGGCCTGCGCTGCACACTGATCGAGCGCGGGACCTTGGGTGCGGAATCCTCGTGGGCGGGGGGTGGCATTCTGGCGCCGTTGCGGCCCTGGCATTATCCACAGCGCGTCTGGGATCTGGTGGCGCGCAGTCGCGCGCTCTATGCGGAGTTGCAGGACGGCCTGCAGCGCAGTTCCGGCGTGGATATCGAATTGCTGCACTGCGGCGCCACCTTGCTGGACAGTGCCGATTTCGACCTCGCCCGTGAATGGCATGCCCGCGTCGGGCTGCCTTGTGAAAACACCCATTGCGGAAATGCTGAGGCGATCGCCATGCCGTGGGTGCAGCAGGTGCGCAATCCGCGCCTGATCCGCGCGCTCCGCGGCGCCATGGAGGCCTCGGGAATCCCTGTCTGGGAACAGACACCGGTACAGGCGCTATGCCGCGACGGTGACCGTGTTACGGGCGTCCATATTGACCAGGGCGCGCTGCGGGCGCCCCACACGGTGGTCGCAGCCGGTGCCTGGAGTGGGCACTTCAGTGAATCGGTCTCGGCCAGGGTGCGGCCGATGCGCGGGCAGATGCTGCGACTGGAGCCTGCGTCGGATCATCCCTCGGCCGCGGGGATCTGGCTGCTGCCGGAGGCCTACGTCATCGTCCGTGGCGACGGCACTACGCTGCTTGGTTCCACCGTGGAGGATGCCGGCTACGACAAATCCGTGACGCCGGAGGCGCGTGAGCGCTTACTCCGTACAGCGGCGTCCTATCTGCCATGGATCAAGGCGGCGCGGGTCGTCGATCATTGGGCAGGCTTGCGACCCGGAAGCGCCAATGGCGAGCCCATCATTGGTGCAGACCCTGCTCTGCGAGGACTCTGGTGGAACACCGGCCATTTCCGTACGGGATTGGCCATGGCGCCGGCCTCGGCAGAAGAATTGGCCGAGGCCATTCGGACGACTGGTTAGTTCTACCAGGCGAGGGTCTCGCTGCCCTTGATGCGCTGGCGCAGTTCACGGTCGCCCGTTTCCGGCTCGCGATAGTCGATGCGCAGACGGAGCTCGCCGTCGCCCGCCTGACGCCCGACGGGGTCAGCGCGAAGATCGAAGCAGGCCGAAAGCGGACAGCCGCCGGTGGCTTCCATGATCTTGAGCTCGTAGACCGCGCTCTCGCCGCAGGTCGGATCGCCGTCGGGGCGCAGCTCGGCAAAGCTGTCGCTGTAGCGGCTGTTGCGGGCATAGAAGCGCTCCTGTGTGTTAGCCAGCTCGACCAGGCAGGACTGCCCCTCGGCGCGGCGCGACGTCTCTTGATAGTTCTGATAGGCGGGATAGGCGATCGTGGCCAGGATGCCCACGATCGCCACCGCGATCATCAGTTCAATGAGCGTGACGCCCGACTGTCCGCGCATGTGCCTAATAGCGCTCACGCCAATCCAGCTCGCCGCTGCGCGCCCCATCGGAGACATTGCCCTGGGTCTGCTGAATGGCGCCGGTGGAGGTCTGCGTAAAGATGGTCAGACCGCGATTGTCTCGCGCACCACCGACATAGAGACTGGGAGCGGAGCCAAGTCCCACGCCGATATCCACGCTGCGGATGGCCTTGTCGGGCGAGTTGTCCAGCCCGCCGCTGGCGTCGGTGCCGAAGGTCGGGATCTGACTGCTGGGCGCGCCGGTATCGAAGCGCAGGCCGAACAGACGGCTTCGGCCCTGTGCACCACACAGGCTGGTATCCGGCGTGAAGGCGGAAGCGAAGAACACGCCGCCGATGACCGAAGTATTGGTCACCACGCGCTCTGCCGGGCCGGTTGCGGTCAGATTCAGTCGCCAGCCGCCGGCGTTGCGCACCGCAGTGACCAGTTCGGCTTCGTTATTGACGTCCGTGACGTTCTTGACGCTGCCATCCTCGAAGACTTCGGCATTGGTGACATCCGTCAGGCCGCTGTAGCTGACCGCGGTGCCCGGTGCTTTTCCGTTGCCGACCGGATCGATGATGCCAAACAGGCTCTGTTGGTCGGTAGAGGCGCGATCGGGGTCACCGTAGAAGCGGCCGGTTCCCGAAAGCACCCACCAGTTGCCGAAATTGTCGATGGTCACCGAGGGGGTAATGGTGATCGGGTTGGTGGTATTGAGTATCTCAAAGGGGCCCGTCCAGTCAGCCGGGTTGGCGCTGCCAAGGCCCGTGGCCGAAGGCCGCAGGTCCACCTTGAACAGTCCGCCGTCCGGTGTCTCGGCATTGCCAGCGGCCATGCCCAGGTACAGGGCGTCGCCGCGGAAGTCAAGATTCCAGTCGGCGGTCGTCGCGGCTGTGACGAAGCTGCCCTGGTCCCGCTTCTTGCCGGTGCCGGCGACCACCGTGTTGGGCAGTTCCGCCGGCGCGAATCCAGGCAAATAGGACACGCTGCCATCGGTGACGAGCTGCTTCAGGTCCAGGGCCCACAGCTTGGCGGACTGCGTGCTTTCCGCCTTCTGCAGGTTGTCGGGCAGCGAGTTCAGGTTGTCCGGGCCGTTGCCCAGGACGAGATACCAATCGTCCGTAATGCTGCTCACATCGCTGTTGCCCTTGGCGCTCTGTGCGATGACCGCCGGTGTCATGGCAGTGAAGCCCATGGCCGGATTGGAGATCTCGCCGAGCAGCTCGGGCGGCTTCTCGGGGTTGGTGATATCCATCACGACGTAGGAGGAGCGCAGCGTCAGCTCCTTCTCGCCGCCGCTGTCGCGCAGCAGGGAGGCGAGGGCGCTGCCCAGCTTGAAACTGCCGAATGTCTCTTGCACCAGGTCACCGAGGGTGCAAACGAGGTTGCCGATGCCGAGCAGATTGGTGAAGGGTTCACACGCCTTGTTCATGGGTACGCTGATGTCGCCGCCGCCGAAGCCCATGCCGACCACCATCACGGTGCCCCAGCCGTGCGGGTGATCCGCGTCGTCGGGATCGAAGATGCGCGCATCAAAGATCCGGGGCTTGGCATCCATGTACCAGACGTGGGTGTAGTCGGTATCGGTCAGCCAGGTCAGGTGCGGCAGGTTGTGGAAGGGGACATAAGCCCACAGTTCCGCCCCGATCGGGTGGGCGGTGCGGTTGTCGATGGAGGTGACGAACTGTCGAGTGCCCGCGTTGTAAAAGCCGGCATTGAAGGCGTGCAACATGCCGTCATTGGCCCCGACATAGACGACATTGCGGCGATTGCGATATTGCGCGCGGAAGTCGGCATAGGTCTGGTCGTCGTACAGCAGATCGAAGGCTTCCGCCGGCGCACCCACGACCGTGGGTGTCGAGTTGACGATGTCACCAAGGCGCATGGTTTCCAGAGTGCCGTCGCCGTCGTAGTCAAGCGTGCGATTGCGCAAGCCGATACCGGGCTTGTCCTCGCCACGGATGTATTCCACCAGAAGCTTGGCGACGTTGGCGTCCGGGGCATTGACCAGCCCTGCTGTCCCGCTGCCGAAGGTTGCCGGAACGAAGGGCTTGACCTCATTGCCGCTGGACGCGTCTCCACCGAGACCGGAGCCGTCGACACGGCCATCCAGGTCGAGGTCGACCCAGGTGTAGATGCTGCGACCCAGGGTCGCGACATCGCTGTAGGTGCGCTGAGACAGTACGTCGGAAAGGGACGAGAGCTGATTGCGCGCATTCCACAGCGGCTTGAGGTCAGCCAACTCCACAATCGTGCTGTCGTCGTCGGCCGGATCGCCGCTGTAGCGCCGCACCCGCGTTCTCTGCTGGCTTGCATCGGCCGAGCTTTCGTCAAAGAACAACTCCACGACCGGATCCTCCGCGAAGTCGCCAAGCTTGAAGTCGCCATTGTCTTCGCGCAGTCGCCCCTTGTTGTCGACCCAAAGCGCTTGCAATGAGCCAATCCATTTCACTTCATTGCCGTTGGCATCGGTGCGGTTGGGTTCGAACAAAGCCTGATAGACCGCGCCTTCACCCTCACGGGCGTTGGCCACCACGGCCGCAGCGGTACCCGAGGCCACCTGGCCCACGATTTCCTGAAAGACGCGACGGAGTGAGTCCTCCAGTTGTCGCGGCTCGACGGCGAAGAAGTAGTTGTCCGGATTGCCATCCGGTGTGGGTTCTCCGAGTGCATTTTCGGTGTCCCACTGGCTCGTGCTGAGCGGGGCGAGGCGGCCGCTTGCCGTTTTGGAGGGGTCTTTTACGAAGCCGCCGTACTTGGCCGCGTACCAGAGCGGGTCCTTGAGCAAGCCCGCGCTGCTGTCTCCTAGCTCGTAGGTGTGTGCGCTGGGTCCGTCCGCCAGGGCACAGCCGCCGGCGCAGTCTCGGGCGCTGGTCTTGTCGGTGAAGGTAAAGCCCTCTGCACCCGAGTGAAAATGGGCGCCATCCTGAGTTGTGCCCGACAGGCTGTAGCCAAAGCCCATGCGCGCGCCACCGCCGCTGTAGCCGATCGTATTGGTGGTGATGCAGAGACGCTTGTCGCTGATTCGATAGTCCAGCACACCCCACATGTCCTGGTCGTAGTCGCCGCCCTGCTCGCCGTTCTCCCAGTTGATGTACAGCTTGCCGCGCACGATGGCGCTCGGGCTATCGAAGGTGCACTGTGCGGCCGCTGGCGCACTGCTACCTGCGACGGCGAGATCCTCTTTCGTGGGGTTTTCGATCCGCGTCGGGGGTTGCGCGTGCTTGAAGTCGACGATGGCGCAGGCCCCATTCCGGTCACTGTTTGCACCGCGCAGATCCAGGTTGAGGCAGGCCGGCAGCAGAGTCACGGAGCGTTCGCCGCTTGGCGTCACGAGGTCGATCTTGGGCGTGTTCGACGCCAGTTGGACGGCGTAGGTCTTGACCGACTGCTGTCCACCGATCTGGTTTTGAGTGTTTACGTCGCCGGTGTAGGCGTGGTAGGCCGCGCCGGCAATGCGGAAGGTGCCTTCAAGACGTGGCCCCTCGGGACAGATGCCGCGCACCTCTCCGAGTGCATTGACTTCCTTGGCGGTGCAGAGCTGGTGATCGCGGTCCGCCGTTGTGGTCTGCCCATTCTCGCCGACGAAAAAGGACTTGCCGTGGATGCCTTCATTGGCACCGATCAGGTTGGTCAACTCAATGGAGGTGAGGCTGGAATTGATACTGCCCATGCCATCACTGCTGTCGTCCAGTTCGTCGCCGTCGTAGGAGATCGTCGAGGCATTGAACACGACGGTGTTGAGCGATGCGCATTCGTTGTTCGCATTGACCGACGGGGGTTGATAGGACTGCGGCTGATTCAGACCATCAATCAGCGTGGAGTCGTTCGCACGGAAGTCGCCCGACGGAGGCAGATTGGCATACCAGCGCAGGGCGGTGAGATAGGCTTCGGCCAACGGGTTGCCCCAGTTCTTGCATTCCCCGTTCTTGAACTCGGCCAGCCGGAAGGTGCAGTCGTTGTAGACGCCGTCACCATGGTCGTACTCGATGATCCGATACAGCGACAGCGCATTCACGAGGCCAAAGGATTCGGTGTTCTGAACCCCGTTGATATTGCCGTCTGCATCGCGTAAACCGAAGGTAGCGATGAAGCGGCCATCGACTTCGGAATTGACCTCATCCGTGAAGGTGCCGACGCGCTTCATGACGTCGCCACCGGACTTGTTCTTCTTGTAGGTGCCGGTCGTCAGCCCAAACCACATGCGCTCGTTGTCACCGAACTCCTGCAGCAGGCCGATGGGTTTCGACGAACCATCCGGGTAGAACTTGCAGCGGTCCCCCGTGCGAAAGCCGGAGACGCAGACCTCGACGCGTACGGTGTAGTCCTCGGCGCCCACGCCGTGATCGCTCCGTCGGGGGTTTTGATCGTATGCGGGGATGCCGCTTTGAGCGGGATCGTTGTCGTTGGTGGCGCTCTTTTCACCCCGCCACAGGCACTGCCACCGCTCGTTGGCCGCCCAGAGCGAAAAGTTTCCCTTGGCGACACGCATCAGGGGCGGGGAAGTGACGTCTTCCGAGTTGACGCTGCTGCCCGGGTAAGTGGTGTTGCAGATCGTGATGCCGTTTTCACGCGCCGTTGCACTGTTGGTCGTGATGCTGCTGAACGGCGTGAGCTTGGCAATATCGCTGCCGTTGTAGTACTTCGCCCAGGAGTGGGCGTCGTTGGGCAGGTAGGCGCGCTCTAGCACCGTACGGGACTTGCCATCCAGCGTGATCGACTGGTCGATGATGCGTTTGCCGCCGAAGAGAATCTTGCGCACGACGTCGATACGCGACATCGAGACCCAATTCAGGAAGTTGCCGCTCCAGTTGCCACTGCAGTAGCGGTCGGCGTCGACCGGGCCGGCGGGCGTGAACAGCCCGCTGGCGTAGTTGTAGCACTTGTTGTCGTCAAAGTAGCCGTAGTACCGGAAGCTGTGCTGGTACGTCGTCTCGATATCACCGTCCCCGTCGAGGTCGGTGTAGTCGTTGTACGCGCGCAGGAACAGCTGATGATCCTTGGACAGCGTAATCATTGCCTGCGGCTGTGCGGTGTCGACGCTGGTCGCGGGCAGACTGGAGTACTTCTGCAGATTGTCGGAGCCAGAGAGGTACGGCAGCCCGGCGGCCAGCGCGACATTGATGCCGCCGAGGCCAACGATCACCGTGGCCAAAACCCTGCGCCGGGTAGGGGCAAGAAGGTTCGCTGTTCGCTTGAACATGATGGAGCTCCTAGTTCCTGACCACGTGACGGTAGGTGGCGGCGGTGATGGCACGACCGGCCACGTCCTCCTCCGCGGAAGTACGTACCGTTCTCGATGACGTCGAACGGCTTTCGATATGGAAGAGAATGCGGGCGCCACCGGCGGCGGAGGATTTTCCGAGCCCTTCGTAGCCCGCCACCATGGCGGTGCCTGCTCCCGGGTTGAGGTCCGTCCGCAACTTGAAGACGCCCAGCTGTGCAGCGACGGGGCGCGTTGCTTCCCCCACGCCCGTGGGGATATTCCTGTCGAAACTCGCCTTGGTCAGCATGTCATCCGTGGCCGGCAACGCGCATTGGGATTGCGGCTTGCACTCCTCATTGATGACGTACCAGCGGGGCGATTCCTTGTCCGCGGCGAGCCCGGTGATGGTGTAGGCATCGGGAATGTCGAAGAGAAAATCGCGTTTCAATACCTTTCCACCGCGCTCCGAAGGCCAGCCGCGCGCATAGACGTGCTGATCGATGATGTCGCCCAGGCGGCGCCGTGGCAGTTCGGAATTCTCGAGTGCTTCCACGCGCTGGATCTGGTTTTCGCTCATGCGGAGCTCGAAACCGGCGTTTCGTACGGCCACGGTGCCCACTACGGTCAGCCCGATCAGCAACACGACCGAGGTGATCAGCGCGAAACCGCCTTGTTGTCGGGAGGGAATCTTCCGCATCAGCCGCCTCTGCCGTGATTGCGAATCTGGAAATCCTGCACGTAGAGACGCCGCGGGAAGCGCTCTAAATCGTCCGGCGGCGTATAGGTATCGCCGTCGGGCAGGGTGTAGGTGGTGTTGTCGGCGAACTCGCTGCGTTCCGGGGCGCGCAGGATCAGCCCAATCCGTATCGCGGAAATGTCCACGAAGTCAGCAGCAGAGACATCCTCGGGGTTGTCCCAGGATTCCACGATGCCATCGCCATTGCGGTCCATGCCCGCAACCACGCTGAATCGCTCCACGCCGGACACGATGGGTTGCGAATCCGGATTGCCGAAGTCCGGAGAATGCTCATACAGAGCGGCGCCTTCCGCTGCGGTGGCGCCCGTCGGCACCCCGACATGGAAGACACGGGCGCGATAGCGATAATCAAAGACACCATCGTCTTCGTCATCGGCAGTGAACTGGCTGTCCACATTGGCTACATCGCTCCGCTGGTAGATGGCCGCTCGCGTGGCCGGAATCACGCGCAGCAGAAGCGTGTCACCGCCAAGGGCATCGATGTCGGCACGCGGCAAATAGCCCGTCCCCGGGGCACTCAGCGGGTCGGCATGACGAATGACCAGGACGTCGGTCAGTGGCTCGTAGTTCGACACCGTGCAGCCACTCAGCGGCGTCGTGCTGGCGCCGTTGTGGACTTCGATCGGTCGGCGGATATCGGCATACCAGGCAGCCGAGCAGGCCGACGCATCGGGATTGTCCAGAGAGTTGGGGAACCACTGAAGCGCGGTCGTTGGCGCGCCATGGCTGAAGCCAGCGTCACGCAGCGCGCGACCAATGGTTTCCATGGCGAAACGCGCGTTGTCCTGCAGAATGGCCGTGCTTTCCTGCACGCGGTAGCTGTGGCGGCTGGTCACGAATACGGTCGCGATTCCGGCCAGGATCACCAGGCCGAGTGTCACGGCAATCATCAGCTCGATGAGCGAGATGCCACTTTGTTGGTGACGTGCCAGCGGTTTCACGGCGCCACCGCCAAGCTCAGGCAGATGTCTTCATCCCCCTGTGCACCGCGTTCCGGGTCCCAGCAGATGGCAATGCTGTAGGGGGACAAGGCATCGCAGGGCGACTCGGTGCAGACGATGGATACGCTTGATGCTGGCAGTGGGGGCGGCCCGTTATGGACCTTGTCCGTACCGCCCGTGACGGCCTGCTTCCAGCGGCCAAGGTCCCAGACGGCAAGCTCCTCTGCATTGCAGTCGGCACTGGCGCAGTCCACGCCGGCCTTGGGGGGCTCGCTGCCGGCGGCCAAAGCATAGTGGCCTTCCATCAGCCCGATACGGTTGGCGCGCATCCGCTCGGCGATACTCTGCGAGTGCATGCTGGCGACCGCGTACTGATCAGCGACAAAGGTATTGCGCACGGCAGACCCCTGCATGGCTGCCACGCCCAACAGGCCCAGAGAAAGCACCACGACCGCGATCAACACCTCGATCAATGTCAGACCGCGTGCGTGCATCCGGCGACCGCTCATGATTTCACCCTGCTCCGGCCTGTCGTCGAGATCACGATGGCCCGCTTGTAATCCGCATCGTCCCCCGCATCCACCGTAATGGTGCCGACCCTAGAGGTCCGTCCCCCCGCATCAAAGGACACCGCCCGTGCCACGTTGCTGTTGCCGGTAATACTCGTCCGCTGCGCAAATGGACGCTCTACCTGGATGACCGCCTCCTGCGCATCACGCACGCCGTCATTGTCTGCGTCGGCGAACACCATCACGCCGCTTTCCCAGGCTGTGCCGCTGGTGTCGCAGGCGTCGCTACCGGCCTGAACGATACAGACCACAACGCGCTGATTGCGCTGGATAGCTTCCGAGCGAGCCAGCATGAAGGTACTCAGTAGCCGATTCGCCGTCGTGCTGGCGCGATTGCTCTGGATCAGGTGATTGTAGGAAGGCACCGCGATCCCAAGCAGGATGGCGGCGACGGAGATCGTCACCAGTAACTCAATGAGTGTGAAACCGCGTTGCATGTCGACCCAATTAGCACGAAATGCGTCGACTGTGCCCGAACGGGCGATCAGCCGCCAACCTTTGCTGACGGGCGGTGGTTCGGACGGACTTGTCCCAAGTGCTGGCGCGCGACCTGAGGCCTGTCCTATACTCCGCGCCCCTGCAAAACCGCCCGCCTGCCGCTGCGGCCGGGGTCGTTCGCGAGGTCAGTGCTAGAATAGCGCTTCGTTGCCGGCGTAGCTCAGCTGGTAGAGCAACGCATTCGTAATGCGTGGGTCGGGAGTTCGATTCTCTCCGCCGGCACCAATAAAAACAGGCGCTTACGAGTAAGCGTCTTCAGGCTCCTTTGGCCACTGTGCCAAAATTGTGCCACTCGCTGGCACACTCGAATCAGGCCGATTCCTGCCAGTGCACGCGCGCGGCGTAATCCAGCAGATGCGCCGACGATAGATGCGCGTAGCGGCGCACCATCTCCGACGACTTCCAACCGCCCATCTCCTGCAACACGTTGAACGGTGTGCCTGCCTGTGCGTGCCAGGACGCCCAGGTATGCCGCAGGTCGTGCCACCGGAAGTCCGTGAGTCCTGCCCGAGCCACTGCCTTGCGCCACGCCTTGGTGTTGACTTGCGTGACCGGTCGGCCCTGGTAGGTGAAGACGTACTCCGGATGGAAGCCCTGTTGCGACTGCAACACCGCCATTGCGTTGGCATTCAACGGCACCGCGATGGCATTGCCCGTCTTCGACTGGTCGGGGTGGACCCAGGCGCAGGCCCGCTCCATGTCCACGTCCGCCCAAGAAAGGCGACTGACGTTGCGTTGACGAAGGCCGGTGGCGAGTGTGAAGCGCATCATCGCCGCCAAGTGATCCGGCAGCTCGGCAAGAAGTTTTGCGGCTTCTTGCCGAGAGATCCATCGGGTCCTTCTGGAATCCACCGAAAGCATGGGTGCCTTCGGAACCCGGTCGATCCACTCCCAGACCTCGCAGGCCCGTCGAAGCACAGCCCGCACCAACGACATATGTCGATTGGCCGTGGACGGACTGGCCTCTGCGGCCTTGGCCTCCAATATCTCGAACAGCAAGACGCGGTCGATGTGATCGAGTCGCTTGCCTCCGAGATAGCGGTCTACCCAACGAAAAATCTCCTTGTCCTTCTCTAGCGAGGCTTTGTGGCTCTTTTCCTTGAGCCACTGCACCACCGCCATTTCCCAGGTGTATCGCGGTCGCTCCTCCAACGCCCCGGTACGCCACGCCTGTTGCTTCAGTCGGTCGTGGAATTCCTGGGCGGCTCGCTTGTTCGTCGTCCCAGCAGACTTTCGTACGCGCGAACCATCGGGGGTTGTGAACCGGACCCACCACACATCGCCGCGTTTGTATATCGACATGCTCCAATCTCCAACTTGGAGCCACGATGCGGCGCTTGCCGAGGCTGAGGGTAGTCGGGGGCCAGGGGAGTGGCAAGAACGCGCTGAGCGAGGGCTACGAAGGCGCTAGAGGGCGAGGGGCCAGGGGGCGCCAACAAGTCCCGATTCAGAAACACATTCTCAAGACTTCGGGAGGGTCTACAGGGGCGATCATGCTGTTAGCGGGTGCTGTGTTACTAGGGGGCGCACCCGCGCCGCCGCGCGCGGCGGTTGTCCTGAAGGACAAAGCGCCGAGCGCCGCGGCGCGTTACGGTTTGGCGTATCCAACGAAGGCTTACGCCTAGGTTTACTCGCGGCCAAGCCTAAGGCAATGATGTCGCAGTGGAACCACGTGTTGGGCGGCGTCCTTTACTCAATGACTGCCTCCATTGTTCTTCTTGTGCAATCTAAAATCTTCTCGACCATTACGTACAGTGATTGGATCGGCTGCGGCCCAGCAAAGGTTTCTTCGTCTGGATAAAAATAATTTCTCGGGTAGCCTGATGGGCCGCGAGCAAAGTGGTGTTCGAAATACTCGCCGATGGTGGTGCCGTACTCTACACCGTCCACTAAGAGCTGCCAGCGCCAATACCTGCCATGTAAACGGAACATATCGTTCTCGTGCGCTTCTATGCGATCGGCTACGTCTTTTAGCAACTTTGTGGTGTTGTGGCCACGATAATTTCTGCGGATAGTTTCCGAGGAATCACCCATCATGCGAAGAAAGCATTTTCCGGCTAGTTCGGCTGCTTGCAGTGAAAGCCCAATGCTTACCTTAGCTTGGAGAGCGGATGCATCTCGAGTTTCGAGACGCAGCGCGCGCCCTGCCGCTTCATTGACCACTACCGCGTGCTCTAAATACCGTCTCGGGCTTGGGCTCTCTTCACTCATTTCTAGAACCCCAAGGACTAACAACAACTACGTTCATCGGCGTTTGAGGCGGTGGGCGATTTTCCGGTAGCAAAATGTCCAGCGGGTCAAACGGCGGCTGCAATGAATTGTTAGAACTCATCTTTCTGGCAGCGGCCGCACAAGTTTTACTGCCTCCCGGGTGATCCGCCATAAGCGATGCCCCTGCGAATTCCTATCCGGCCGAAGAAGGCCGAGTGAACACAAGCTCTCAAGATCATCATCAACGAACCTAGTTTCTTCGATTTCTATTAATCCACCGGCCCCATCCATGATGTGATACCCCGTTCCATCAGATGTCTTTAGCTCCAAAAAGAAGCTGCCGCGAGATCGTTCAAGCTGCTCCAGAATCGACACCGCTTGCTCCGACAACGCTGCATTTGGGGTTACTGCTTGGGCGATAGGCGCAAGTCCCTGAATATGGGCAGCAAGCTTGGAAACCGACTCATTTAACGAGTCCAGGACAGACATAACCTGTTCATGGTTTTGGCTCAGCAGGCCTTTGATACTTAGACCAAGAAGGTGATTAGAGCCAATCTCGTCTAGAACGGCTTGGTGTCGCTTGCTCCCAAGCCAATCAATGAACTCCTGATACTCATCAGCGGAAGTCGCGCGGCGCTCAGACTTGAAGTTGGATATCAGACCGACGATACCTGCGAAGGTCGTTGCTGCTGTTAATGGTTCCAACTGGGTCTCCCTCAACTTCTAACGATAGCCGTGAGCCGCGCCTCAAGGAGCAAAGCGTATTGGGGCGTCCGGCTTAACGGCCCTTTTGGGCATCATGAATGACACCGTCACCCCCTTCATCAAAGACTCGACGACAGCGCCACGCATGGAACCGGACTTGCATAACTTCCAAAAGATCCGGCGTCCTCCCATTTCGATAGCATCGGAACGCAACGACGTCGATCATCAGGCGCAGGTCGTCGGCCCGCCCAAGTAGCTTCGCAAGACGCTTTTCGTTTGATCTGGCATGTGAAACCCAGTCAGGAAGACGGATAAGCACCCTGATGCCCTCATCTATTCCCCACAAGGGATAGCGAACTTTAGGTCGCACATTTTTCAGCTTTTCTCGCTCCTTGGCTGCCTTTCCGTACCAATTGGAGTAGCTCTTGTCTGAACGACCCTTAGCTAAAACAGTTGAAGTCGCTACCACTCCCGAAATGGCCTCGCCCAACTCTGTCAGCAGTGGTTGTAGCAATTCCCTATGGCTAGTCCTTGACTCGGAGTAGCGGTCGAAAAACAGTTTTAGAACGGAGGCGACGGCTGCGATGACTGCAGCTATCAGTGTAGCTAGACCCATATCCATAATGTCTTACGCCCCGCAGTGACTAGGCTGCGTGCTTCATGATTCCATTCATGGCGCGCGCTTCATAACTCCGGTATGCGGCGATTTCGGCACGCGCAACCCCGCGTGAATTCAGGAACTTGTTCGTCCATGGATCGGCGCTCTATGAAGGCGTGTGACCGCAGCATAACGCGCAGTAACCTACACGTCTCGTCCAGTGCGACGCGGTGCAGCGCCGAGCATGGTCGGCGTCCGATTGCGTATGGCCATTGAAGTGGCACAAATTCGGCACAGCGACCGGCGGCAAGCGCCACAAGTGGCTGTATTAAGGGAGGTTACAGAAGCCTTCAACCCGCTTTCGTAATGCGTGGGTCGGGAGTTCGATTCTCTCCGCCGGCACCAAATAAAATCAAAGGCCTGCGACTTTCCGGCGCGGGCCTTTTTCGTGTCTGGCGCGGAGCGCGGTCATCGGTTGCTCAGCGCGGGCACCTCACAATCGGACGGGCGAGACTTTCGGCTGCGATGGTGACGGGGGGCGAGTGGCGGAGAGGGTGGGATTCGAACCCACGGTGCCCTCGCGGACACGGCGGTTTTCAAGACCGCTGCATTCGACCACTCTGCCACCTCTCCGTGTGAATATTGTAGTCGGCATAGGCCTCGGTACGCTGTGCGCCATGCATGCCTCTCACGACCCCCCGTATAGTTGGCGCGGTACTTGCTCCGCGCAGGACGCGGTCGAATAGGCAATCGGCCGTTTGGCGGCGTCGCGAGGGTTGCGACGTTCTAGGCGGGGCCCAGTCGAATAGGTCGTGCGGTGTTCAACCTGATCAGCAGCTTGTCGTCATCGAATAGCGGACTCCTGGTCACCGCGATCATCGCGGTGGGCATTGGTATCGCCTTTGTCGTATCCGACCCCCGCACGCCTTCCACGCGCTGGTTGTCGTGTGCGTTGCTCGCCACCGGCTTTGCGATTGGCTTCAACGCCTATCTGCTGGAGGTGGGGGTGGAGGCCTTGCCCTTCTGGGCGCGTGCGGCGGGCTTCATCGAGGCATTGGCCTTCATCTGCGGTGTCGAGTGGGGCATTCGCGTCAGTCGCACGGCGGGCGAGCGCGCGGGGCCGAGGCTGTGGGGGCTTTCGCGGCTTTCCGAGGTCTTCGTCCTCTTCCATGCGGTGATCAGCGCATTGTTTCCGGCTCAGCGTATCGAGCATCTGATCGGCGCAATGGGCAACCCCGCCTTTTACCTCTCGCCCTGGTTCTGGGCCTTTGCGACGGTGCCGACAGTGGGTTTCGCCTTCATTACCATCGCAGCTGTTCGCATGCTGATGCGGCGGCCTGACAAAGCGGAGTCCGGGCGCATTCTGTCCATGCTGGTGGTGCTGCCCTTGCTGGGCTTCTCCTTCATCGTGCCGCTGCACGTGGCGCCGATCACGCTGGCGCTCAGCCAGGTGGTCTTTCTGTTTGGCGCATTGCGCTACTTCATGGTGCAGGGCGCCCGTGCGCAGTTCATGTCCCGCTTCATGGCGCCACAGGTCGCGGAGCTTGTGCGTACGCGCGGATTGCGCCAGGCCATGCGCCGGCACCGCGTCACCGTGTCGGTGGTGTGCGTGGATATCCGCGGTTTCACGAGCTATGCGCATGGCGTGGAGCCGGAGGTCGTTCTTCGACTGCTGCGCAATTTCTATGCGGCAATCGGTATGGCGGCCGCGCGCTATGGCGGGACAATCAAGGACCTGGCGGGCGACGGTGCGCTGATTGTCATCGGTGCGCCCGTCGAAATGGAGGATCATGCCGAGCGCGCATTGGCGCTGGCGCGCCGCTTACAGAGCCACACCCGCCCGGTCGTGCAGCGCTACAGCACCAATTTGGGCCTCGGCGTGGGCGTTGCCACCGGAGAAGTGGCGGTAGGTATCGTCGGCCAGCGCGCCCGCTTTGAATATGTCGCAGTGGGGCCCGCCGTCAATCTGGCGTCGCGGCTCTGCGACCGGGCCCGCGATGGAGAAATCCGGGTCGACGCCGATACCCTGCAGCTGGCGGGCGAGAGCGCCCGCGGCAAGCCATTGCGGCGTTATGTCAAAGGTTTGGCCGAGCCGGTGGCGACCTACGTCTTGGCGCCGGATCACCGCAAGTGAGCGCGGCATTGGCGAGGCCGCGCCGTTGTTGAGCAGTCGTGCCGGAGCCATCGCTGGCCAGCTCCGGCATCAACGTGACGGCTAGAAGTTGTATTCGATACTGAACTTCAGGTTGTCCCGGTCCTGCAACAGGCTGACGCGGTCATTGCCGGTGTCGAAGAAGCCCTGATAGAGGATCTGCGCCTGGAAGCCTTGGGCGAATTCAATATCCGTGCCCAGCAGAATCTCGATCTCGCCTTCTACAAAGTTCTGTAGCGGGGAGGGTGAGATGCCGTACACGTCGTGGAAGAGCCCGATGATGGGAGTGTAGGTCCAGCCGAAGAGGAAGTCGTTATAGGTCGGACGGATGAACAGGCGGTAGCCGGTGGCGAACTCGTCCGCGAAGCAGTCGGTGGACTGTGTGGGGTTGAGGCGCCGCGCGTTCGGTTCGCCATCCGCCGTGCCGGTGCCATCGGCCCCCGGGCTGAAATGCGTGCAGTTCGGACCACCGCCCTCAAACTGCAGCTCGTTGAGCCCGGGCATATCCTGGATGTAGGTCATGCCAAGCTCGGCGAGCAGGATGATCTGATCGGCGCCGATCCAGTTGCTGCTGGAAAAGACACGGATGCCGGTCAGGTCGAGCTGGTGCACCTTCTCGCGTTCGTAGCCGCGGATGAGTTCGTTGGCCTCGACCGGGTCGTTGCGGAACCGGGTCTGCACAAAGTCCGGCACCGCAGTGCGGGCACCCGGAACCGTCGCAATGAGAATGTTCTGGTCCTCGGCGGGGAGGGCGGGCTGCAGCCCAGCGAAGATGACGTCCACGAGGGAGACCTGCAGCGGCAGATTCGGGTGATAGACGTACTCGCCGGCCAGCGACCAGGAGCCGAACTGCGTATTGAAGGCCATGCCGAAGAGGCGGATGTCCTCGGGGTAGTCCAGGAAGGGGCGCAGCGTGCCGATAGGCAGTGGCTCCCGGTTCTCGCCGGGGAGTACGCCGAGTGTGCCCGTACCGCCCCCGCAAGGGCCCAGAATGGCAAGTCCGCCCTCGGTGCTGAGGTTGTCGAGCGTGATACCGGGCACCAGATTGCCTAGCCCGGCAAGAATGTCATTCACCCCCGAGCCAAGAATATCTTCCACGCTGAGGCCCAGCGGAGAATCGCGCAGGCAGGAGCGATCCGTCGCAAAGGTGCTCGCGTAGGGCAGGCGGCTGTGATAGTTCAGCGCATAGAAGCCCAGTTCGGTGCCACCGTTGAGGTCTTCGGCAAACCAGGTCAGGCGTCCGCCGAATTGTCCCTGTTCATCCGGTCGCCCGATCGTGGAACTGACCGGGACATTGAGCGATGTCGAGGTCAGCAGCTGCGGCAGTGTGCCCTTGAAGCCGCCCACAAAGTTGGGATCCTCGGAAAATTGCCCGAGTCCGATCACCGCAGTTTCACCGCCACCTGCGATGTCGTTGACCGAGTAGAAACTGCCGGCCGCGGCAGGCTGGGCAGGCTCCCAGTCGTACTGATAAACCAATTCGAGGCCGATCGTTGCGGTCAGGTCGGCGGAAATGACCGCCAGGCCGGTGGGCTCGAAGACGCTGGCGATTTCCGAGCCGGGGAAGTTCAGGCGATTCTCGTTCGGTGGATTGAGCTGATCCAGACTGCCCAGCGCGACAAAGGTGGACTCGCCCCAGCGCACGCGCTGTTCACCCACCGAGACCAGCGCATAGATGTCACCCAGCTGGAAGGGATAGGAGATGAAGGCTTCCTGCAGGTCGATGTCGGTACCAACCCGGCTGGTCACACCGCCACTGCGTGGTGCCCTGGCCGGCTGGAAGGCCGTATCGAAGTTGGTCTCCGAGAAGTCATTGTTGATCTGGTCGAAGAAGGCAATCCCCGAGACCTTCATCACGGCCTCGCCCCACTGCACCGACAGATCGGACTCAAAGCGCGCCTGGGCGCTGACCAGGTCGCCCTGATCGTAATTCAAATTACCGTCGTCGTAGATGCTGCCGATGAAGGCGCCAGGGGCATCGACCAGGCGCTGGTTCGGGCCGGGATCCCCCGTGAAGGAGATGCAATCGTCTGGGCACAGATCCGGGGTGGCGTTCAGCTTTCCAAGCGTCTCGCGCGCCCGGTCCTCCAGGCGAACGGCGCCGCCGAACAGCGCGCGGCTGTTGAGCGAGATATCGAGGTCGCCGATTTCCGTTGTCAGGGCATGCGTTTGGGCGCTGGCAAACAGACAAAGCAAAGCGGCGAAGCCAAGGGCTCCGCGACCATAGGCCTGACGATGGATCACTTGCGAACTCCCCGTGTAATGAATGATTGGGCGCTTCGTTGCGCCGCAGCAAGTTACGCGGATGCTAATTCAAGCGTGCCTGGCGTACAAGCAAGAATGCGTGGCCCGTTGCGCCACAAAGCTGTTGCGGGTGGGGCGCGCATTGTGTTTAATGGATGTGGAGTAACCAAACTTTCTTTCCGAATACAAGACGACCACTCAGGCTTGGCGCACGTCGCCAACCCGATCTCTCGGAGACACAGCACATGGGATACAGAAATGCGGTCCGCTATCTGACGATGGCGGCAGTTGGTGCGGCGTTGCTGCCGGTTGGTACCTACGCCAAGGTCAGCGCGGAGGAGGCTGCGAAACTCGGCAACGAGCTGTCGCAGGTTGGCGCCAACCCTAAGGGCAATGCTGAAGGCACCATCCCCGAACTCACCGGGGCGGCCAATTTCAGCGATGAGCAGAAGAATCTCACTCCGGAAGAGTTGGAGGCCATTCGCGAGCGCATCGTGCAGTTCGCGGAAGAAAACCCGAATCTGAATCTGATCACCAATCTCGATGACCTCAAGAAGGCCGCCGAGATGGAGCCAGATCTCAACAACCTGGTGACGCAGATCGGCGTGGAGAATCTCAATCCGCGCATGACCATCACCAAGAGCAATTACAAGGAACACGCCGACAAGCTGACCGAGGGCCACAAGAAGCTGTTCGAGCTCTACGACAGCTACGAGATGATCGTCTACCCGACGGTGCGTACGGCCTACTATCCGGACGAGATCTACGAAGCGACCAAGGCCAACGCAACGCGTGCCACGCTGGAAGGAACGGATGATATTTCCGGCCATAAGCTCGGCTTCCCGTTCCCGATCCCGCAGAGCGGCGCCGAGGTGATCTGGAACCACAAGCTCAAGTTCCGCGGTTCGACCGCCCGTCGATACAACGACCAGGCGGTGGTTGATGCCGACGGAAGCCATGAGATCACGCAGGTGATCGAGGACGTGGGCTTCGAATACGCCAACCTGGCCAAGGGGGAGGGGCGCGACAACGAGATCATCGCCTACTTCCTCCAGGAAACGATTGCTCCGCCGCGCGTGGCCGGCCAGTTCACGCTGGTGCACGAAATCTTCGGCAAGGACACCTCGGGCCGTAACGCCTGGATCTTCAACCCGGGTCTCGGGCGCGTGAATCGCGCTCCCGACGTGGGTTATGACAATCCCTCCATCGGTTCCGACGGTCTGCAGTTCAACGATCAGGTCAACATGTTCAACGGTGCGTTGGACCGGTACACCTGGAAGTTGCTCGGCAAGCGCGAGATGTACATTCCGTACAGCTCCTATCTGATGAACAACCCGGTCGCCAAGTACGCCGACATGGTGGGCAAGGGGCACATGAACCAGAAGATGGCGCGCTATGAGCTGCATCGCGTCTGGGTCGTGGAAGCCACTCTGCGCGACGGTACGCGCCATCAGTTCGGTCGTCGCGTGTTCTATGTCGACGAAGACAGCTGGGGCATCGTGGCCGTGGACAACTACGACGCGCGCGGCGAGCTGTGGCGTTTCCAGGAAGGCCATGTGCTGACCGCACCTTTCGTGCCGACCACGACCACCGCACCGGAGGTCATCTACGACCTCAAGAGCGGCCGCTACTTCGTGACCGCGATGTCGAATGAGGGCAAGGTCACGGACTGGAAGATTGAATACCGCGACGGCTATTTCAGTCCTTCCGCGTTGAAGCGTCGGGCACGCGGCCGCTAAGCGACCACGTGTCGGAGACAGGTTTCATGGCCCGGTATGCCAGCAAGGCATGCCGGGCCATGACGTTCGCGGGGCCTGTGCCGGTGAGAGGGCCGTGCGCAGGTGCGAGTCGCCGCAGTGGTTCGGTGCGCAACACGCCAGGGCCCCGCACCGGGGCGTGAGAGGCGGGCGAGACCCGCAAATACAGGGAGAGGGGAATGAGTGCGACGCAACGCATCCTCAAGATAGTTGAGCCCGCGATCTTCGGGCATCGATGGATCACGCTGGCGATCCTGCTGTTGATCACGGCCTTTCTCGGCTGGAAGGCAGCCCAGCTCGAGCCGAATGCCGGCTGGCTCAAGATGGTGCCCAAAGAGCACCCCTACATGGATACCTTCCTCGACTACTACGACGAGTTCGGGGGAGCCAACCGGATTCTGGTCGCCATTCGCAACAAGGAAGGCGATATCTACCAGCCGGACTTCATGGAGAAGCTGCGCAAGCTGACCGATGACGTCTTCTTCATCCCGGGCGTGCAGCGGGAGCGCGTCAGCTCCATGTTCACGCCGAACATTCTCTACGTGGAGGTGCAGCCTACGGGGCTATCCGGCTCCACAGTGGTGCCGGCGGACTACGCGCCCACCGAAGAGATGATGAAACAGCTTCGCTCGAATGTAGCGAAGGCCAACATCGTGGGGAGGCTTGTCTCTGAAGACCAGCAGGCGGCCATGGTGGTGGCCGAGTTGCTGGAGCGCGACCCGGTCACGGGCAAGGCCATCGACTACACCGAGGTCGGACGCAAGCTGGAGGACATCCGCGCCAAGTATGAGGACGGGAGTACCACGGTCCACGTCATTGGTTTTGCGAAGGTCGTCCACGACATGACCGAGGCTTCGACCGAGGTCGTGATCTTCTTCGCGGTCACGCTGTTGTTCACCGGTCTGCTGCTCTGGCTGTATGTCGGCTCCTTCTTGCTGGGCATGCTGCCCCTAGTCTGTTCGGTGGCCGCGGTGGTCTGGGAGATGGGGCTGCTCAGCCTGGTCGGCTTCGGGCTTGATCCCTTTGCGATTCTCGTGCCTTTCCTGGTGCTGGCGGTGTCGGTGTCGCATGGCGTGCAGTACGTCAACGCCTGGGCAGCGGAGGTGGCACTGGGGCTGTCCAGTTACCGCGCCTCCCTGGCCACCTTCCGGCGCCTGGCTATTCCGGGCACGATCGCACTGATCACCGATACCGCGGGCTTTCTCACCATCTACCTGATCAATATCGACGTGATCCGGGAGATGTCGCTGAACGCGGCCTTCGGTATCGCCGCCATCATTGTCACCAACAAGGCGTTGATGCCGATTCTGCTGACCGTGACGCCAGTCCGTGATCCAGAGGAATTCCAGCGCAAGCAGGAGCGGCGCAATGCGCTCTTTGATGGCGTCTGGCGCTTCATTGCCAAGCACTTCACGCGCACGCCGGTGGCTGTGGCCACGCTCGCGGTGGGTGGCGTGGTGCTGGTATGGAGCCTGTATACCTATCCGTCCCTCAAGATCGGAACCGTGGGAGAGGGCGTGCCTGAGCTGCGTCCGGATTCCCGCTTCAATCAGGATGCCCGCTTCATCGCGCGCAACTTCGGCATCGCGCTCGATCAGCTCAACGTCATCGCCGAGACGGAAGAAGACGCCTGCATCAAGTACGAGTTGATGGCCGAGGTCGATCGTTTCGCCTGGCACATGAAGAATCTGCCGGAAGTGCGCGAGACGATGACGCTGATGGATCTCTCCAAGCTGGCCTATGCCGGCTTGTCGGAAGGGCGGTTGAACGCGCAGGTCGTACCGCGTAACCAGTACGCGCTCTCGCAGGCCACGGCACTGGTGCCGACGAGCTCCGGCATGCTCAACGACAAGTGCAGCGCGCTCAACATCTTCCTGTTCACCAAGGATCACGCCGCCGAGTCGATCAAGACCGTGGTGAACGCCATCAAGGACTACAAGGCGAAAGAGCAGGCCACCGATCGCATCGATTTCCGCCTTGCGTCCGGCAATGTCGGCGTGATGGCAGCCACCAATGAGGTGGTCGAGGACAAGGAGATCGAGATCGTCCTCTGGGTCTATGCCGTGGTGCTGCTCTTCTTGTGGCTGTCCTTCCGGACCTTCTCCGGTGTGATCTGCGTGGCCTTGCCGCTCTCGCTGGTCTCCATTTCCGCCTATGGCGTCATGGCGACGCTGGGCATTGGCATGAAGGTCGCCACGCTGCCGGTGATCGCACTGGCGGTCGGTATCGGTGTGGATTACGGCATCTACATCTATGCACAGCTGGCCGACGGCCTGCGCCGTGGCTTGTCGCTGGAGGAAGCCTACTACCAGACCTTGCGCAAGACGGGCAAGGCGGTGGTCTTCACCGGTGTCGCGCTGGGCCTTGGTGTAAGTACCTGGCTGTTCTCCAAGCTGCAGTTCCAGGCCGACATGGGAATCATGCTGGTCTATATGTTCACCGCGAATATGTTCGGCGCCATTCTGGTGCTGCCCGCGCTCGCCCGCTTCTTCTCCAAGGAAGAACTCAAGCACGCCGGTCAGGACTTGATGGCCGGTGCCAGCGAAGCGGAAGAGCAGGGATACAACGGAAAATGAGGGGGACACGCATGAAACAGGCAATCGCTACGAAGCAGGGTGTCCGCCTTTCGGTCGCATGCCTGCTGCTGAGTTGGTCCGTGCTGGGCCAGGCACAGGACGCGCGCTGGGCCGATCAGCCGCGACAGCCGGAGCACTCCGAGATCATGCCGCTGGCCGACAAGGCCATCGTCAATGACATGACACGTGCCGGCGACCATCTGGTGGCCGTGGGCGAGCGCGGCCATATTCTGCGCTCGGAGAATGGCGATAACTGGCAGCAGGTGCAGGCGCCGGTGCGTGCCATGCTTACCCGCGTCACCTTCGTCGATGCTCGGCATGGCTGGGCAGTGGGGCACGACGGCAGCGTGCTGCGGACCTCCGATGGAGGCGAAAGCTGGGAGCTGCGCCATTGGGATGCGGCCTGGGGGCGGCCCTTCTACGATGCCATCTTCACGACGCCGGATCGCGGCTTGGTGGTTGGTTCCAACGGACGCATGCTGCGCACCGACGATGGGGGCGAATCCTGGGAGGAAGTCACCAACGAGGTCTTCGATACCGGCTTTCACCTCTACGAAATTGAACGCCTCGAGGGCGGCGCCTTGATGATCGCCGGAGAGCGCGGCTTCATGGCGCGTTCCCTGGACGATGGCGAGAGTTGGGAGATGATCGAGCCGCCCTATATCGGCTCCTATTTCGGGGTCATCCCCGTGGGGCCGCACGCGGCTGTCCTCTATGGCCTGCAGGGCAAGGTATTCCGTGCCATCGATGTGCGCGAGCTGGCCGTCCTCGACGATCCCATGGCCTACGATCCCTTTATCAATGAAAGCGTGACGGATTCGGAGACCTTGGCAAGCATGGGCTGGCAGGCATACGACAACCCCGTCGTCGAAAGTCTCTTCGGTGGGAGCCTCTACGACGATGACGGCTCTGGCCTACTGGTTCTGGTCGGCGTTGACGGCACTATCGTTACCGGTCGTGCCGACCAGGCGCTGCTGGAGCCGGTGCAGAGCCCTACCGATCAGCCCTATTCGGATGTGGTCGTGCAGGCAGATCGTTTGCTGATGTCCAGCCGCACTGGCATGCACACTGCCGACAAGCCCTGATTCTGGCGCGGACGGCGACCCCCTGTCCCGGCCGCGCGTTCACGGCAAACTTGGACTGGCGCCGCCGTCCAGGCGCACATCACTGATCGAGCTACGGTGTGCTGGGGCATAGCCGACGAGGCACTGCCCGATCCGCAAGCCGTTTCTAGCGGGCGCTTGAGCGCTGTGAGGCGCCCATGCTGGGTTGCTCGATCAGTGCGCGCTGCTCGATTGGCGGCGCAGCGGGGCCCCAGATGGATTCCACTCGTTGTGCGCGCTTGGCGTCCTCATCGGCGACCGAAAGGCCGATGCCTGCAACCCGCCCGCCGATCGTGCTTTCCGTCACGATGGCGCGTATAGGCCGCGGAGGCCCATTGGTGTGCATCGGAATCTTGGCGATGACCGGTGCGCTGACCTTCTGATTGACGGCCAGGCTGGTGTTGATGATTGTGTCGACCTCAGTGGTGATCTCCTGATCCAGGTTCATCACCAGTGGCCCTTCATACTTCAGTTGAATGGTCTGATCGACTGGCGCAGTCAGCTGAACCGGCAGGCTGAACTGCATCGGCAGCTTGGCCTGGATATTGAGATTGCGGAGGGTCTTGGCCCCCATGTAATTGAAGTCCGTGACAATCTCGATGTCCGCAACAGTATCCACCGGGATGACGCCGTCATAGTGCACGTCGAACTGCACCGGCACGTCGGCATTGAGCACCACGTCGGAGCGGTAGCGACCCTGCAGGGGCAGGGTCAGTTCCTGCTGAAAGGGCACCTGGGCATAGATCACGCCATTCATGAGGATGTCCAGCTCGCGCTCGACGTTGGCGGTGACCTCGAAGTCCTGCGGCAGGGTGATGGCCATCGGCTGGTCTTTGAGGCTGATCGAAAAGGTCAGGTGCATGAACAGCCAAAAGCTGGCGAAGGCACCCACGACAATCACACCGAGGCCGCTCAGGCCGAACAGGCCCCAAAGCAGGAAGCGACCGCGCCGCCGGGGCGGCTGGGCGGCGGTGGTTGCGGGTTCCTCGCTCGTCGAGGAGGCACCGGGAACGTGGACCCGTCGGCTCATGGTGAGTCACTCCCGCCACTGGCCTGCGAGGACGCGGCAGCCCCTGCAGGGGGTGCCGACATATTCGCCTGTGCGCTCTGGTCGGCTGCACCGGACTCGGCGGCTGCTTCATCATTGCGACCGATACCGAGGCGCAGCGTGTTCAAGGGCAGCGTGAGATCCGCGTAGTTGATCAGCACATCCAGCGGCTGGTCCTTGGGCAAGGTGACCTCGGCTTCCAGATCCGAGAGCAGTGGCACCGACATTTCACTCTGGATCGGGATCGTGGTGTTGATCGTCGTCCGCAGCGGGACGCGCAAATTGTCCTTGAGTACGGCTTTGACCGGCGCGGTGAAGTTGAGCCGCACCATCTCGTCCACCGGTATGAGGAGGTCCACGGGGACGGTGGCGTTGACCGGAATCTTTCCGCGGATGGGCAGCTTGTGCCAGTCGCCGAGCACCTTGGCCTCGATGACTGCGTCGACATCGAGGATCTGGTTGATTTCGATGGTGTCTTGCACGCGCACGTCAAGCTGAATCGGAACGGCGGCGTCGAATTCGGCCTGGATCTGCAGCGGGTCCTTGACCGGCAGGCTGAGCTCTTCGTCCACCGGCACCGAGGTTGTGATGCGCTCGTCGATGCGGATGCGCAGATTTTCGGTCACGCGCGCGCTTGCTTGGAAAGGTTCATCGGCAATGACCTTGGCGCGCTCATTGGCAATCACCAGGCTGGCGTTGACGTTGCTGAACACCCAGAAGGCGACGACCGCACCGCCAATGACGGCACCAATCAGCAGCAACAGAAGGATGAGCCACAGTCCAATGCCACCATGCTGTCGCGTTCTACGGTTTGGGGATTTCATGGCGGGCTCCTCAGAAATTGTAGGACACGGCGAGGCTGATGCTGTCGCGGTCGTGCAGGGTGTTGTTGTTGCCGCCACCGGCGAAATGCGCGTACTGAAGGTCGAGGCCGATATCCGCATAGCGGAAGTGCAACTCGTTCAGGCTGATGATGCGCCCTTCCAGATGGTTCTCGGCAAGGCCGGGCGCAACACCATGGAAGTCGTGCAGCAGCACCAGCGTGGGCCGGATCAGCAGGCCGGGGATGAAAGCGTCGTTGAAGATCGCCAGCACGCCGGTGCGGAAACCGGCCGACCATTCCGTGACGAAGCCATCGCTGGTGCGGAAGGGGTTGATCTTCAGGCCGTTGTTCGTCTCAGCAATGCCGGGCGAGTTGTGGGTGAAGGTACCGGGGCCTTCGAATTGCAACCGGTCCAGACTGGGGAGCTTGGGCAGGTAGATTGCGTTGGCCTCGAACAGCCAGCCAAGTTGATCGACAGCGGGCAGAAAGTCGTTGCCCCACAGGCGCAGGAAGCCGAGGCTGAGCTGCCACATCGGCTGATCTTCGTAGCCGCGTACATAGGAATTGGGCGGTGTTTCGCCGGGCTCCTGTCCGCGGAAGGCGCTGATGTAGTCGGGCAGGGCGGTGCGCGAGTCGGTCAGCGTCGCCCCGCCCAGCGCGCCCAGGGAGGGCAATGGCCCGAGGCTGGGCGTGGCCTCGAGAATGGGGCCGAGGATGGGGGCATTGAGCAGCTGCCCGACGCCGTCCGGAATGATGACGATCTCTTGGCGCGGGAACACCGGGTTCAGTGCGCGGAAAAAGACATCCTCAAGGTCCACCTGCACGGGGTGATTCGGTCGATAGCTCAGCTCACCGTGCAGATTGGCACCCAAAAAGCTGGTGTTGAAGCTGAGAGCGAAGAGGCGGATGTTTTCCGGATAGTCGAGAAAATAGGTGGCGGTATCGATCGGCAGCGCCTCGAAGCCATCCTGCCCGGGCTGATCGACAAATGGGATGCCGCAGTCGAGAGTGAACTCGAGCAGGTTGGAGCTATCGCGGTTGTTGGGATTGCCTTCCCGACGCGCACAGGTGGCATCGGACGCGAAGAAGCTCGCCGAGGGGATACGCGAATGGTAGTTCGCGAAGTGGAACCCGAACTCGGTGCCGTTGGCGCCGAGGCCGTCGAAGAAGCGATAGATGGCGAAGCCGAACTGGCCACTGTCAGGCGGTTCGCGATTAGCCACACGCGCTGCAGAAAAGCTGGTCGCCGATACAGCGGACGCCAGCGGACTGGCTGGCGTGCCGATCTGCAGCGGGTCGTCGGGAATCTTCGAGAACGGCAGAGAAATCGTTTCGTTCGGCTCGGGCTCATTGCCCGCATCGAAGAAGGAGTAAAGCGATCCCTTGGCGGGGAATCCGTACGGGCGCCATTCCAACTGGTACCAGGCATCGAACCCGATGTTGTCCGTGATGCCGGCCTTGATCGACACCATATTCTGCGGCGTGAACAGCTCGAAGAGCTCTCCACCCGGCCGGGTCAATGCGTTGAGATTGGCCGGATTGATGATATTGATGTTGGTAGCGATGCCGAAAGTGGCGACGCCCCAGGTCATCACCTGGCGGCCGATACGCAGTTCCGCCTGTTGATCGCCGAAGGTGGGAAAACGCAGCCAGACATTGGCATTGCGCAGCACGAAGTTGTTGCCGACATCGCGTTCGGCCTGGTCGCTGCGTGGTCGTGCGGCGGAAACACCGGGCTGGGGGCAATCCACGCCAGGCTCCCCGGCGCAGCTGGTGGGCAGGATGATGTTTGGCTTGTTCTCCTTGAAGCCGGTATTGACCGGATCGTAGAAATAGAAGCCGCTGAATTCAAAGCCGAAGGTGTCCCAGTTCACGTTCAGCCGCGAATGCCATTTGGCGGCGGCGAAGGCGATGTCGCCCCGGTCGTAGTTGAGATTGCCGTCGTCCGTGTAGGAGGCGGGCTGGCCGGGTGCCGCCAGGAAGCGCGCATTGGGTCCGGTCTCGCTCTCGCTGAGACCGATGCAGTCCTCCTCCGCACACAGTTGACGGTTCTGCGGCAGGTTGGCCTTGCCGACCAGGTCCGGGTCGCGCGCTTCGACGCGCATAGTGGCGCCAACCGACACCGTGTTGAGCAGTTCAACCGACAGAGGGCCCGCAGCCGATTCGTACTCCCATTCCAGCGCATGGGCGCTGCCGTGAAGGGTCAATACAGTCAGGACGGCCCACGCCGTCGACCGGGTATGTCGCTTCTTCACTTCTCCTCCTGCCAGCCCTTGATCGCGCGTCTGAGGACGCATCTTGGTGTTGTACTGTGCGCACCGCACCCGCTTGAGTGCGGGTCCAGCCCCGTTGGGTCATTTGTTTCGGTGACCGCTGCGAGCATCAAGAGCAGCTGTAGCAAGCGCTTTGAGCCGTTTTGATGTCACCTTTTCATCGTATGATGATACCCGCGTAGGTTACCGAGTATTCTCTTATCGTGCCACGAGTGCGACACCGGGATCGCGGTACAGTGCGGAACACAGGCTTTCAACAGAGACGTGCAATGACGCAATCACCCCATCGAGACACAGCGCCACAGCGTCTGACGCACGCACCGACATCCGTCACTGAGCGTGAGGCTGCCGCCGGGCAGGGCGGCATCGGTGACCGCGTGCCGATTCCGGCAGGAGTGCGGGCGGTGGGGCGCTATCTGGGTACGCTGCGCAAGCGCTATGGACCCATTGCCCGCCTCGAATCCAGCGCGCGCAATGTGGAAGACCGCCTGCTGAATACGCTGAACGCGCGACTCCAACGCGCGCGTGCGCCGTCCTCTGAGACGCGTGCCCCGTCGCAGCGCACCTTCTTCGTGCCCATTCACGAGCCGCCGGCTCGGGTGCTCGACGAACTGATGCACATGGCGGCGCGCCAGGACGTCGAGGATGCGCGGGAATATCTCTATACCTCGCTGCTGCGCGAACTGGTGCCCGACGAGGCGTGCCTGCTGTCGGTATTGTCGAGCGGTCAGCCGCAGCCGGTGGTACATGTCTCGGCGGCGGGGCGCTTCGGCGGTGAAGACGAGCGCGTTGCGAGCTACGTCTGCCTGTTGGGCGACAAGGAAGGCATCAAGCTACGCGGCATGATGGGGTACTACTTCGGACATCTGGTGGCCTTGGGCCTGGTGCAGGCCGGGGCCGAAGCCAAGCTGTCGCGGACGGCGCAGGCCGCCCTCAAGGCGACACCCTCCGCCAGTGCAGCGGACCGCGCCATTCGCGACCGCGGGCTGAAGACCCGTTGGCAATTCGAGACGGTGGAGATCAGTCAGCTCGGCCGGGAGCTCTGGCAATACTGTCAGGCAGACGCCGCACCAGACGATCCGCAAGCGAGCAGCGGCAACGCCTAGGCCTGACTGCCGCTCATCGAAGAAGATTCTATTCCCCCATGCCCCGGTAGAAAGCCTCCGGGTCGAAGACCTGCTCAGGGACGGTTCCCGGGAGGCGCAGGTCGCGGATGTGGGCCTCGGTGACACGCTGTGTCTCGAAGTTCTCGACCAGAATCCGTCCCGGATACCAGAAGTCGTCCTGCATGTTGCGCAGTGCTTCGCGCGGGGCGCGAATATGGCGGATGCGCTCACCGTGGTCGTTCATGATCTCGGCCTCGACGATGAAGCAGCGCTCGGTATCGACCTTCATGTTGATCCTTCCGAAAGGCGCCTCTGCGGCTGGCGAGGGCAACACCACAAAGCGCCGGATAAAGGGGGGATCGTCGGCCTTGACGCCGCGCAGTGTGATGCTGGAACTGCGCAGTGTGCGCTCGACATCCTCGAAGTCGGAGAAGGACAGCGCGGAGCCAAAGATGCCGCCGGCGCCGCTACCGCCCTCGATGCGTCGTACGCGATCGAGCTCCGGCGAGTAGTAATAGACCTCCGGCCCTTCGGCGGTCTGACGGAAGAGGTAGGCGGCACCCTCCAGATCGTCGGGTGCATTGACAATGGCGCTGACGGCAAGCAGGCCGTTGCGGTCCTGGAGGTGGGCGTCGAAGGCGACCCGATCCGAGGTCTGCGCGTCCGAATGCATGTCGTGCGTGGTAATGACCACATCCAGCACGCGCAGCGCGGGCGGAACGTTGTCCATGACGCATTCGAGGATGAGCTGTGATTCAGGTTTCTGGGCGTAGCCGATGAGCGGCCCCAGCAATGCAACGACCAGAGTCGCTATCTGGCCGAGGCTTGCAGTATATTTACGGGCTCGGTAATCCATAACATTTAGGGTAGCGCGGAACGCAGACCGCGTGTCGACGCCACGAGACCGACACCCCCGGCTACCACACAAGCATCCAGGGTCGATTCATGCCAACCAAACAGTCAGCACAACATACCGAACATTCGGGAGGGAACAAGGGCAGCACGCGCAAGCGGGTACCGCGCGCCGTGCGCGAACCGCAGATGCTGGACGCAGCCACCGAAGTCTTCAGTGAACGGGGATTTCACGCGGCTTCGATGGATGACATCGCCGCAAAGGTCGATGTCACCAAGCCGATGCTGTACGCCTACTTCGGTTCCAAGGAGGGGCTGTACCGTGCGGCGGTACAGCGCGCGGGCGATCACGTCGTCCAGATGCTGACCGAACTCATGGGCATGGAGGATGCGAGGAAGCGGTTGCAGGAGGGTACCGATGCACTGCTCAGCTTTTTCTTCTCGCAGCGTGCCGCTTGGACCATGGTTTACAACGAGCGGATGGCACCCGAGGGGCTGTTCGATATCAGCGTGTTTCGCGAGCGGGTTGCCGAGATCGCCGCGCAAACGCTGGTCGAAGCCTGCAAGCAGGCCAGCGGCGATGGAGATACTTCGGCGACCGACGCCGATGTGCAGCAGGCTCTACCCTATGCGGTGGCGATGATCGGAAGCTGCCAGGGGCTGCTCAGTTGGTGGACCAAGCATGGCGACGTCGATCAGGCGCGTTGCCGTACGTATTCGCACGAGCTTGTGGAGAGCCATCTGCGCTGCTGCATGCAGGCCCTTCAGGGGGAGGCCAGTCTCGCCTAGGCCCAATCGTGGCCATTGCGCAGCGGTAGCCGACTCAGTACAATCCCGCGCCGCTGCGGCTTCGCGGCTGCGGGCATACTTTTTTCTGAAGAAGCACGAGGAAGACTACCATCGCGCAAGATCGTAATGATCGTCGGAACGCTGACATTACCTCTCCACGCGTCCGAGTGATCGGGCCAGACGGCGAGCAAATTGGCGTCATGATGACCCGCGACGCGCTTGCCAAGGCGAGCGAAGCCGAACTTGACCTCGTGGAGGTGTCGCCCAACGCCGACCCGCCTGTCTGCAAGATCATGGACTATGGCAAGTACATCTACCAGAAGGACAAGGCACAGCAGGCGGCACGCAAGAAGCAGAAGCTGATTCAGGTCAAGGAAGTCAAGTTCCGGCCGAATACGGACGACGGCGACTACAACACGAAGATGCGTGCCGTCACGCGGTTTCTGGAAGAGGGAGACAAGGTCAAGATCACGGTCCGGTTCCGAGGGCGAGAAATGGCGCATCCAGAGATCGGTCGTGAACTGCACGAGCGGGTACAGGAACAAATTGGGGATCTGGGGCAGGTAGAACAGTTCCCAAAGCTTGAGGGGCGTCAGATGATCATGGTCATCGCTCCCAAGAAGCGTCAGACCGTTTAAGGTCGACCCACAAGCCGGCGTCGGCTCTCAAAATGTGGCTTCGCACCACTGCCGCCGAAGGTCCAATCAACGAAGCAGGAAATCGACATGCCAAAGATGAAGTCCAATCGCGGTGCCGCCAAGCGCTTCAGCCGCACGGGTGGGGGTGGTTTCAAGCGCGCTGCCTCGCATCGCCGCCACATCCTCACCAAGAAGTCGTCCAAGCGGAAGCGTCAGCTGCGCACGGTGCGCACGATGCATCCGTCGGATGTACGTGAAGCCAAGCAACTGCTGCCCTACAGCTAAGGAGGCGTACCGATGGCACGTGTAAAGCGGGGCGTCACAGCGCACGCCCGTCACAAGAAGGTACTGAAGCAGGCGAAGGGCTATCAGGGCGCGCGCTCGCGTACTTATCGCTCCGCCAAGCAGGCGGTTATCAAGGCGGGGCAGTACGCCTACCGCGACCGCCGCGTCAAGAAGCGTGAATTCCGCGCGCTGTGGATTCAGCGCATTAACGCTGGTGCGCGCGAGAACGGCCTCAGCTACAGCCGCATGATCAACGGTCTGCAGCGGGCAGGTGTCGAGCTCGACCGCAAGGTGCTGGCCGACCTCGCCATTTCGGACAAGCCGGCTTTTGCCGCGCTGGCCAACCAAGCGAAGGCCGCTCTCGGCTAAAGCAGGGCCGATCCCGATCGCGAGGGTCGCGTTGCTTTGAAAAGGGAGTGGCAGTGCCGCTCCCTTTTTTGTTGGGGAAAAGGATTTGGGCATGCAGAATGAAGTGGACGCCATTCTGGCGCGCGCTCGGCGCGCCATCGATGAAGCGCCCGATACGCAATCCGTGGAACAGCTGCGCGTGCAGTTGCTTGGCAAAAAGGGGGAGCTCACCCAGCTTCTGAAGCAATTGGGCGGCCTTCCGGCGGACGAGCGTCGAACCGTCGGCGCGGCGATCAACGAGGCCAAGCAGCAGGTGCAGGACTGGTTGACTGCCCGTCGCGAGACCCTGGCCGCCCAGGAAGCCGAGGCGAAGCTGCAGGCCGAGCGCATCGACGTCACGCTGCCGGGGCGCGGCGAGCGCGCTGCCAGCCTGCATCCCATCACCCGCACCATCGCGCGCATCGAAGCCCTGTTCGGGCAACTCGGCTTCAGCACCGAGCGCGGCCCCGAAATCGAGGACGACTATCACAACTTCGAGGCGCTCAATATTCCCCCGGCGCACCCCGCGCGCGCCATGCAGGACACCTTTTATGTGCAAAACGGTTCCTACCTGCTGCGCACGCATACCTCGCCGGTACAGATTCGCACCATGCAGGGGCGGGAGCCGCCGCTACGCATCATCTGCCCGGGGCGCGTCTACCGCGTGGACCTGGATCGCACGCACAGCCCCATGTTCCATCAGGTGGAAGGGCTGTATGTGGCCGAAGGCGTGTCCTTCCGCAATCTGCAGCATGACCTGAAGCAATTTCTGGAGGGCTTCTTCGAGCAGTCCGTCGAAGTGCGTTTCCGGCCGTCCTACTTCCCGTTCACCGAACCGTCGGCGGAAGTGGATATCCGCGGAGAGCGGGGCTGGATGGAGGTGCTCGGCTGCGGCATGGTGCATCCCAATGTCTTGGAAGCCGTCAACATCGACCCCGAGCGCTACAGCGGCTACGCCTTTGGTCTGGGAGTGGAGCGCTTCGCCATGCTGCGCTACGGCGTTGATGACCTGCGTCAGTTCTTTGCCAATGACGCCCGTTTCCTGAACCAGTTCGGAGCACAGGCATGAAGGTCTCCAAGCGCTGGTTGCTCGAGTTCATCGACAGCGCGCAGTCGGCGGAGGCGCTGGCTGAGGCCTTTACGCTCGCCGGCCTTGAGTGTGAAGTCGAAGCCGCGGCGCCCGACCGCCGCCTGGCGCAGGTGGTGGTGGGACGTATTGTGGCCGCGGCCCCGCATCCGGATGCAGATCGCTTGCAGGTCTGCGAGGTCGATACCGGCGAGGCGCGCCCACGCACCATCGTCTGCGGCGCCGCCAACGCGCGTCCGGGCTTACGCACCGCCGTGGCATTGCCCGGTGCTACCCTGCCCAATGGCCTCTCCGTACAGAGCCAGGCTGTCCGCGGCGTGGAATCGGCCGGCATGCTGAGTTCCGCGCAGGAGCTGGGCCTGGCCGAAAGCAGCAGCGGCATCCTCGAACTGGACGCAGAGGCACCGATCGGGACTGCTCTGGCGGAATGGCTGGCACTGGACGACGACATTCTGGTCTTCGAGCTGACGCCAGACCGTGGTGACGCGCTCAGCGTGATCGGACTCGCGCGCGAGGCGGTGGCCCTGGGGCTTGGGCAGTGGCGGGAGCATTCGGAGGGGGTGACGGCAAGCGCAGCGGCCGGAGGCGATGAACAGGGCCGGGCGCGCCCGGTGACCATTGACGCGCCGGCGCTGTGCCCACGCTATATGGGTCGCTGCATCCAGGGTGTGAATGCCCAGGTCCCCAGTCCGGATTGGCTGCGCGAGCGGCTGCGACGCAGTGGCCTGCGCAGTGTGTCCATGGTGGTCGACATTACTAACCTGGTCATGCTCGAGACCGGCCAACCGCTGCATGCCTTCGATGACAGCAGGCTGCAGGGCACGGTGCGGGTGCGGCAAGCGCTGCCCGACGAGACGATCCACCTGCTCAACGATCAGAGCTATACCCTTGCGCACGGTGAACTCGTCATCGCCGATGACACGGGCCCCGTGGCACTGGCGGGCGTTATGGGGGGGCAGCACGCCGAGATGCGACTGGATTCGTCGGCGATTTTCCTCGAATCCGCCTGCTTCCTTCCTCCGGCCGTCGCCGGCACCGGCCGGCGGCACAAGCTGCATTCAGATGCGGTGCATCGCTTTGAGCGCGGCGTCGACCCCGCGGCCGTCCCGCGTGCTCTGGAGCGAGCGACCCATCTCATCCTGGCCATGGCCGGCGGCGAGGTCATCGGCACCAGCAATGCTGGCGACGTCCCTGCGGCGGAGGCAGCCATTGTGTTGCGCCGCAGTCGACTGGCCTGGCTGCTCGGCATTGCCGTCGACGATACGCGAGTCGCTCGCATTCTCAGCGACCTCGGTTTCGCGGTTGAAGCGGTGGACGCGGGCTGGTCCGTGCAGCCGCCGAGCTGGCGCTTTGACATCAGCCGCGAGGTTGATCTGATCGAAGAGGTGGCACGGGTGGTCGGCTACGATGCCATTGGCGCGGAAGGCTATGCGGCCCACGTCGCCATGCAGCCGGTGGTGGAGGCACGACTGTCCGATCCGGCCTTGCGTGCACAGCTGGTTGCGCGCGGCTTTCAGGAAGTCGTCTCGTACAGCTTCGTGGAGCAGGCGCTGGATGCGGCGCTGAATCCCGACGCCGCCCGCATTCCGGTCGATAACCCCATTGCCGCGCCTTTCAACTGCATGCGCAGCACGCTGTGGTCGTCATTGCTGCCGATCGTGCGCTACAACGTGGACCGGCAGTGCCGGCGCTATCGCGTGTTCGAACTGGCCCGCCGCTACAGCGCGGAGCCGGGCGTGCATCCCACCGTACGCGAGGAAGTCATGCTCGCGGGGGCGATGTGGGGCAGTGCCTACCCGGAGCATTGGGCGCAACCGGATCGGATGGTGGACTTCTTCGATCTCAAGGGTGAGCTGCAGGCACTGGTTCCGGGGATGGACGTCTCAGCCGGTACCCATCCGGCGCTGCACCCGGGACGCAGCGGACGGGTGACGCTGGGCGCCCACGGTGCCATCGGTTGGATCGGGCAGATACATCCATCCCTTGCAAAACAATGGGATATTCCAGAAAGCTTGCTTTTATTCGAACTTCAGGCGGAGCCCTTGCAGCAGCGCCGTTTGCCTCACGCGCCCCACGTCCCCGATTACCCGGCGTCGCGTCGTGACTTGTCGCTGGAAGTCCCGGAGGACGTAGCGGCGCAAGCCTTGGTGGAAACGGCATTGCGCAGAGGGCCGGAAATGCTGCGCGACTGCTTCGTATTCGATGTCTACCAGGGCGCTGGACTGAAAAATGGCTGCAAGGCCATTGCCTTGGGCTTGATATTTCAGGATTTTTCGCGCACGCTAACTGACGAGTTGATAGACGAGGCCGCGCAAGGCGTGGTTGGGGCACTGCACGACGAGTGGGGTGCGCGTATTCGGGGGTAGCGGTGGCGTTGACGAAGGCGGAACTGGCCGAGGCGCTGCACGAGCAGGTCGGCCTCAACAAGCGCGAGGCGAAAGAGCTCGTCGATCTCTTCTTTGACACGCTCAGCGATTCGCTCGCGAGCGGCGAATCGGTACGTCTCTCCGGCTTTGGCAACTTCGAGTTGCGCGACAAGCCGCAACGTCCGGGGCGCAATCCCAAGACGGGTGAGGAGATTCCCATCACTGCGCGTCGTGTGGTGACCTTCCGACCGGGGCAGAAGCTTCGGCTGCGCGTGGATGGCTAACGCGCCATGACCGGACAGGCTCAGGCCGCGCGCAGCGGCGTCGAGACGCCTCTCCCCGCGGTGCCGGAGAAGCGCTATTTCGCCATCGGTGAAGTCGCTCGGCTGTGTGGTGTCAAACCACATGTGCTGCGCTACTGGGAGCAGGAATTCCCGCAGCTGAGTCCGTCGAAGCGCCGCGGCAACCGCCGCTACTACCAGCGTGACGATGTCTTCACGATCCGCAAAATCCGCCATCTGTTGTACGAAGAAGGCTTCACGATCAGCGGTGCGCGTCAGCGCCTTGAAGAGATCGCTGCCATCGACAAGGGCGGCGGTGCACCCAAGAGCACGGGCGATCTGGCCAGCGCGCTGGCCGATATCCGCAAGGAGCTGGAAGCGGCGCTGAGCGTGCTCGACCGTCTGTAGCTTTGGGCCGGCGCGCAACGTCAGACGGAATGCTCTTCGATGCGCGCGCAACAGCGATCATTGTGGAATAATGTAGGTCGATTCGGGGCGTAGCGCAGCCTGGTAGCGCACCTGCATGGGGTGCAGGTGGTCGCAGGTTCAAATCCTGCCGCCCCGACCATTTTCATTCGGTTTCAGAGCGTGTACGACCCGCCGCCGAATTCTCCTTCACAGCTTGATGCAGCACGAAGGGATTGTGCTAGGTTCCTGTTTTGATTGATCGGGCACAGGGAGTTCTCAGCGTGAAAATAGGGAGAGTGTGGCGGCGCTGGGCGCTCGCGCTGCTCGCGGTCGTTGGTTCGCTGAGCGTGCATCCTGCGGTGGCGAGAACCATTGACTTCGAGCAGATGGGTGGTGGAGAGCCGGTCCGGCTGGGCGGCTTGGACCGGGAAGCGGTGCTGAATTTCGGCATCCCACGCGATGAAGCCATCGTTGCCGCGACCCTCGATCTCCAATTGGCGATGTCGCCTGCGCTCTTGCCGCAGCTCTCGCACGTCAATGTGCGCCTGAACGGGCGTTTTGTCGGCACGGTGACTGCGGAGGATCCGCGTCGCGAACCGCAGATCACCCGCAGCCTGCCGATCGACCCACGTCTGTTTGGGGATTACAACCAGTTGGCCCTGGAGTTTGTGGGCCATTACACCGAGCGATGCCAGAGTCCGGCGCATTCCAGTTTGTGGGTGCAGATCAGCCCGGACAGCCGCTTAGAGCTCGCCACCGAGCGCCTCAATATCCGCCAGGGCCTGTCGGCCTTGCCGGTGCCCTTCTTCGATCAGCGTGATAACCGGCCACTGGTGCTGCCCTTCGTTTTCGGAACCACGCCGACACCGTCGGTGCTCACAACGGCGGCGATGGTCTCTGGGTGGTTCGGGCAGCAGGCCGGCTACCGTGGCGCGCGTTTTCCGGTGGCATTGGGCGAGCTGCCCGACCAGCACGCCGTGCTGCTTGTGACGAACGACACCATCCCCGAGGACTGGACACTGGAGCCGGTGGAAGCGCCCACGGTATCCGTGATCGCGGATCCAGAGGACGCACGTTTCAAGCGCCTGGTGCTGCAGGGCGCCGACGAGAAGCAACTGCGCATGGCGGCGCATGGCTTGCTATATGGCAAGGACTTGCTCACGGGGCAGCGCGCAGTCATTGATGCCATCCAGCCGCCGCAGCCGCGTCCGATGAACGATGTCCCCGCCTGGGTTGCCACCGACCGGCCGATTCGGCTGGGCGATCTGGTGGACCGGCCGGAGCTGCTCCAGGTCCGCGGCTATCGGCCGGACCCGATCACCCTGAATGCGCGCATACCACCGGACTTGTACACCGGATTCTACGAAGGCGTGGACATGGATCTGCGCTATCGCTACACACGGCCTTCGTCGGTCAATGATTCGCGGTTGTCGGTGTTTGTGAATGACCGCTTCGTGCAGTCGCTCGCGCTCGCACCCGATCCCAAGGCAGAAGACAGCTCGCGCATTCGCTTGCCATTGCTCGACCGCGACCGTTCGCAGGCACGCGATGCGCTGCGTCTGCCGGCGTTCCAGCTGGGCATCGATAACCGCCTGCAGTTCGCCTTTTCGCACGATTACCGGCAAGGGGAGGAGTGCGCCTCGGAGCCAGCGGAAAATGTCTATTCCGCCATCGACCCTGACTCCACCATCGATCTGACCGGTTTCCCGCGTCACGCCCCGATGCCGGATCTCGCCCTGTTCGCGAATGCGGGCTATCCCTTCACACGCTATGCGGATCTCTCCCAGACGACGGTGGTGCTCCCCGACCGGTACGGCGCCGTTGAAATGGAAGTCATGCTCGGTCTGGTCGGTCGGCTGAGCGCGCTGAGTGGATTGGCGGGCGCGCGCGTCTCGGTTACCACGCAATCCGCGTTGGACCAACCAGACAGCGATCTTCTGATGATCGGTACCGCCCCGCAATGGCTGTCGCTCGAGACCGACTCGGCGATGGGGGCACAGTCGCCGCTGCTGCTGAGTGGCGCGCAGCGACAGCTGCAAGCGGCCGCGGATCGTGCGCCCGGTGTGCGCACTACCGTTCGTGCAGAGGGTGACCTCGGTGTGCTGCTCGGTTTTGCGTCGCCCTTCGCCGACCAGCAATCCGTGGTGGCGGTGGCGGGCAATTCCGAACAGGGGCTGCGCGCCGCCTTTGATGCGCTCACGCAGCCTCGCCTGATCAACAGTGTGCGCTATGGGGTGAGCCTGGTCGCCGGCGAGCAGGTGCGACCGATCGACGTCGGACACAGTTACGCGCTGGGGACTCTGACCTGGTGGCAGCGTATCTGGCTGTACTTTGCGGGGCATCCCTTGCTGATGTCGGTGCTCGCGGTGATCGCCGGCCTGATGCTGGCCGCGCTGGCCTTCTGGATGCTGCGAGGCGTCGCCGCGGCGCGCACGCGCGCCTGAATGATGGTGGTCCGGGCAGGCGCATGATGCGCGCCTTCAGACGGTATGCGCTGCGCTGGGCCTGGTGGCCGAGCCTGCTGCTGCTGGCGTCCTGCCAGAACGCGGCGCCCTGCCCGACCTGGGATGCCTGGACCCAATTCCGGACCACCTTCATGTCTGACGATGGGCGCATCGTCGACCGTGGCAGCGAGGACAGTCGTACGGTCTCCGAGGGCCAGGCGTACGCCCTGCTTTTTGCTTTGGCGGCCAACGATCGCCCGCACTTCGACCGCGTGCTGCAGTGGACCGAAAACAATCTCGCGGCGGGCGACCTGACGGCGCGTCTGCCGGCCTGGCTCTGGGGGCGCGCCGATGACGGAGGCTGGGGGGTGCTCGACGACAATGCCGCCAGCGATGCCGATACCTGGATCGCCTATGCCTTGCTTGAGGCGGGCCGCCTATGGGGCGACGACCGCTACCGTGCACTCGGGCAGCTCGTCGCCGAGCGGATTCTGCGGGAGGAAGTTCGTGAACTCGGAAGACTCGGCCCGGTTCTGCTGCCTGCGCCCCGCGGATTTCAGGTATCGGAGCAGGCGTGGCGCCTGAATCCGAGCTATCTGCCCATGCCGCTGCTGCGGCGACTGGCGCAGAGCGATCCACGTTGGCACCCCGTGGTGACCAGTGCGCGGGCGGTCCTCATCGACTCGGCGGTAAAGGGATTCGCGCCGGACTGGACGCTGTACTCCGCCGATACCGGCTTTGCACCCGATCCCGTCGACGGAACACAGGGCGACTACGACGCCATACGCGTCTATCTGTGGGCAGGGATGACCCACCCGGACGATCCGGTGCGCAATGATGTGTTGGCTGCGATCGGTGGCATGGAAGACGCAATACGCGGTCACGGTCTGCCGCCAGCGCGGGTGGAGGCGGGGGAGATCGTGGAGCCTGCCGGTCCGCCGGGCTTTTCGGCTGCGCTGATTCCCTATCTGGCGGCGCGTGGTGCGACGGATTTGGCAGATCAGCAAGCGCAGCGACTGGTCGCGCGCCCCGTGCCTGCCGAGGCCTACTATCAGCAGGCCTTGCGATTGTTCGGTCTTGGCTGGCAGCAGCAGTGGCTGCGTTTTGCGTCGGATGGTCGGCTGCAGCCGCTTTGGGATCGCGAGGGGTGCCGATGAAGCGGCAATGGCCCTGCAGGCTGCTGTGCTTGCTGGCAGTCGGGCTGGCGACCGCCCAGGCGCAGACGCCGAAGGCAAAGGTGGAGGTACCCGAAGGGCTTCTGGAAAGTGCCGCCTACTGGCAAGAGAATGCGCGCGCCGATCTCGCCCGGCAGGCCCTGGAGAAATATCTTCAGACGCAACCCGACGATGCGCGCGCCTGGTACCGGTTGGGCATGCTGGGCATTGAAATGGGCGAGCCGCAACGCTGCACCGAGGTGGTGCGCCGCATGCGTGAAGCGCTCCCGCCTTCACCCTACCGAGAGGCATTGGCGGCCCGCTGCCGTGTCGCTACCCGCGATCGCCTGGAAATGGCTGCGGTGCGGCGTCTGGCCGAAGCGCGGCAGTACGCGGAGGCGGCCCGTGCCTTCGAGGCGCTTTTCGATGAGGGTATCCCTGGCGGCGAACTCGGTGTGGAATATCTCTGGCTGCGCTCCCAGGCGGGAGCGTCGTGGCAGACGCTGCATCCCAGCTATGTACGCATGGCGCGCGAATTTCCCGAGCACCCCGAGGTGCAGATGGCCTATGCCGGTCATCTGGCGGAAAACCCCGACACGGCGCGCGAGGCCATTGCCCGCGTTCGATCCCTGCGCAAGGTGACCGACAACGAAGCGCGGGCCCTGCGGTACTGGCGGACGGCGCTGCGCAATCTGTCCGGTGCAGCCGATATCGAATCGCAGGTCCGTGTCTATCTGGACGTCGACCCGAACAACCCCGAGTTCCAACGTATGGCTGCGCGCGCCGCGCGTTCCGATCTGCGCAGCCGGGCGGGCACGCTTTCGGAGCGCGGGAACCATGCCGAAGCTCGGCGCCTCCTGCGCGCGGCCGTGGAACGATTTCCTGACGATCCCTGGCTGAGGCACGATCTGGCCCGTGCCCATATCGCCCTGCAGCAGCCGGATGCGGCGCGTGAAGTGGTCCGGGCTGGCGTGTCACGCCAACGGTCTGACCCCACCATGCGCTATGTGGAGGCATTGATCCTGCGCAGCCTGGACGAAGCCGCGCAGGCGGTAGCCGCCCTCGAGGCCGTTCCGGCGCATCGCCGCACAGCGGCCATGGCGGAGTTGCTCGATACATTGCGCTTCCGTCAGTGCCTGCAGCGCCATAGCGCAGAAGGCTTGCTCGATTGCAGCCTGCGTGCGGGCAGTGCACCGGAGCGGTGGCGGTCGCTGATCGACGCCTGGGCGCAGGCAGATATCCTCGACGAGGGGGTTGAGCGCCTCGCGCGCTGGCGTGATGAGAACACCAGCACACCGGCGATGACACGTGTCTGGGCCGATCTGCTGTCGCGGACGGGTCGTCACGACGACGCGCGGGCTGTCCTGGTGGAACTGCGCGACTCGATGCTGGCGCGGGCGACGGATGCGGAGCTCATGGACGCTTTGGTTGCGGTGACGCTGCGCGCCCACGCGGCAGATGGCGCAGCCGGCGCGATCAGGGAGTTGCTCGGCAGCCTTCGAGGCAGTGACTTTCCGCCCCGTGACCGCTACCGCTGGGCGGCGCAGCTTGAGTCGGCGCTGGGCAACAATGACGCAGCGCGTGCCAACTACGCCCGTCTGCTGGCTTGTTGCGAGACAGCTGTCACGGTCGAGGAGCGCCTCGCCTATGCGCGCTTGCTGGCGCAGTCCGGGGATGAAGCAGCCACGCAGGATCAGCTCGAGACGGCCTTCGATGCGGCTGAGTCGCCGGCCACCCGCGCCACGATAGCGGCCTTGGCGGCCGATATCGCACCGGCGCCTGTGGCCGAGCCGATGCTTGCGTCGGCGTTGGAGGGGCGGCCGGAGGACCCCTGGCTGCGCCACGATCTGGCACGTATCCAGATTGCAATGGGGCAGCCGGCGCGCGCACGTGAACTCATGGAAGCCGGGGTCGAGGCCTATCCCGACGAGGCCGAGATGCGTTTCGCCGCCGGCTTGATCCTGGAGACCATCGCCTCGCCTGAGGAGGCGCTGGCACAGGTCGAAGCCATTCCGGAGGTCCGGCGCAGTGCGGGCATGCAGGCGCTCGCCCAGCGCATGCGCTTTGAACAGTGTCTGGATGCGGCAGAGGCGAGTGATGACTGGGCGACGTGCGAAGAGCACGCTGCCGAGGACGCCAGCCGCTGGCGACGTCTGACTTTGGCACGACTCCGTTTCGGGAGGACGAGCGAGGCGCTCGCGGCTTTCGAAGCCTGGTACGAGGGCCGTGAAGAGACGCTGGATGCAGCGATTGCCGCGGCGCGGGTCTATGGGGCGGCCGGTCGAGATCAGGAGGTCGCCTCGGTGCTGCAGGCCTGGCGCCGCCGCGACGATGTGCCCCCGGATGCGCGTCTCGCCCTGTTCGAGGCCGAAGCGGAATGGCGCCTTGCCAACCAGGCATCGCCGAAGCAGTTGCAACCCCTGCTGGAGGCGGTGGCGGCTTTGGCCGACCGCATGCCCGATAAGCGTCCGGCACTGCGCCTGCTCGGGCGCGTGCATCTTGCCCTCGATCAGCCCGCGCAGGCGGTACGGCGCTTTGAACGCGTCCTGGCAACAGGGGTACCGCCTCTTGAGGACCGGCTGGCCTATGCCGAAGCGCTCTATGCGCACGATGCCGATCAGGCAGCACGGCAGTCGTTGGAAGCGGCCTGGGTGCAGTCAGAGACGCTGGAAGATCGTCTTGCGGTCGCGCGCGCCTGGCAGCCGTCAAAGGCGCAGGACGCGCGTGAGAATCCCTATCTTGAAATTCTTCGAGCCGAAGAGGGCGCGCACCCCCAAGTGCTGATGCTCGCCGCGGACGCCGCCTTGGAAGCTGATGCTCCGGCCGACGCCATGCAGTTCTATCTGCAGGCGTCTGAGATGCCCGGTACCGAGGCCGAGACCCTGCAGCGGCGCATGGCCGCGTTGCGCGCGCGCCGACAGGGCATGCTGGCGGGTGGATACGATCTGGCGGCCGTGCCGGGGGTCGCCGGCTTCTCCGGTCGTCGCCTCGAGACATTGATGGTCGAGTTGCGGACGCCCGTGAACTGGGATGACCAGTGGATCCTCAAGCTCGACGCCACGGAGATGGATGTCGGGCGCCTGTCGGCGGACGACGCCGTGGATTTCGGGCAGTTTGCGACCATTGCTCCCAATGCGCGGTCAGCATTCTTTCCGCAGGAACGGGGCATCGAACGCGGTGTCGGTCTCGGCTTGGCCTATCAGGGTGAGCACTGGCGCCTGGACCTTGGCACCACCCCGCTCGGCTTCCCCAGGCCCTATCTGGTCGGTGGGGTGGCCTATAACGACCGTTGGAAGGGGCACCAATGGCGCGTGGATCTCAGTCGCCGGGCAGTGACTGCCACCTTCCTGTCCTTCGCCGGAGACACGGATCCCGTCAGCGGTCGCTTCTGGGGGATCCCCAGAAGTGATGGCGTGAGCTTCGGCATCGCGCGCTACGCGGCGCGCTATGACTATTCCGCCTCGGTCTATCTGCATCGCATTGCCGGCAAGAACATACCGGACAACAACGGCGTCATTGCCCGCGCCAGTACCAACCGGCAGATCGCCGAATGGTTCGGGCAGCGGGTCTATGTGGGCGTTGGCATCAGCCATTGGGCCTACGAGCGCAACCAGCGTTTCTATACCTTTGGGCACGGTGGCTATTACAGCCCGCAGGGCTTCACGACCCTCTCTCTTCCTCTCTATGTGCAGGGCGGGGGTACGCGCTGGAGCTACGCCGCCCAACTGGGCTACGCCTACACGCGCTCGCGTGAGGATGAAGCCGATTATTTCCCGGGGCGGCCCGACCTGCAGGCAGCCGCGCGAGCCGCTGGCGAAGATCCCGTGTATGCAGGGGGTTCAGGCGGCGGCGCCAGCCTTCAGGCGGAGTTTTCGACCGAATATGCCCTGACGGACCGCTTGGGTATCGGGGCGCGTTTCGCGATCAACCGGGCTGATTTCTACGAGCCGAACTTCCTGACGCTCTATTTCCGCCACAGCCTGGGTACGGGCACCCCCCACATTCGATTCCCACCGCGACGCATCACTCCCTACCGCGATAGCTGATGCGAGCGGTCGGGGAGAGCGGTACGGGCGGCTGATCGAGCAGGGCAGCCCCACGGCCGAGACCGGTACGCAAGGGCGTCCAGCTCCCACTGATGTCGCGGCGCAGGAATTGATCGTCCTTGCGCATGACGATGGCGCCTTCATTGACCGACACGGGCCGGGTCGCTGGCAAATCGTCGACATAGCGCGCGAGTTCCGGGGCGTCAGAGGCAAAGGGATTGTCGGCGACAAAGCGTTTCAGCAGCGTGCCCAGAGCAAAGTAGCTGGTGGGCGTATCGACGCGTACGGGCGTACGTGTCTGACTGCTACCGGCGAGGAAAATGCCGACCGGCGCCAGCGTGATGGCCGGGGTGGGAATCTCTCTCATGCCCGAGATCTGCAACGCATCACCACGCAGAGCCGCACCGTGCTCGGGAATCAGCACCACCACGGTGGCACGCCCCGAGGCTTCGAGCGCGTCGATAAAGCCGTTCAGATCATCAAGGAGCTGGCGCAGCCGATCCGGATAGGTTTCGGTGGAACTGGCCCGTGGGCGATCGAGCAGACGGTTGCCGTCGTGCAGGCTGTTGGTGTTGTAGTAGAGCGCAACGCGCTGATCCGGTGCCGCACGTCGATCCGCGCGCCATTGGTCGAGCAGGGCGTCGTCGGAATACAAGGATTCGCCGTCGTAGGTACGCATGGTGATGGGAGCATCGCCAAAGGCACGCTGCGGTGCATCGAGGCCACCAAGGGTGCGCAGCTTGGGAATGAAATCATGAACTCCGGCGCTGTCCGACCAATTGGTGATCAACTGCGGCTGGTAGCCGTGGCGCTGGAGCTGCCGGAACAGCAGGCATTCTTCCTCCGGTGCGCTGTACAGGCCGTCGTGACTTTGCTGGCCGCAGGTCGCGCGCGCCAGCCGCAGAGCGGCGGGCCCGCTGTAGGTGGCCACGGTATTGAAGGCCTCGAAGCCAATGTCGCGCCGCTGCAGCAAGGGGTGGTTTGCCATGCCATAGAGATCGAGATCGTCCCAGGCCAGCGAACAGATATGCAGGAAAACGACATCGAAGGGCGCTCCGTCGAGATCCATCGCATTGAAGGGTGCACGCCGTTGGGCGGATGCGCGATAGAAGGCCTCCAGCTCCGCTTCGGGCGAACGCGCCGCCGTATCCGTCGTGCCATCACGGTTGGCTGGGGTTGCGGTTGGCTCCGTGGTGGAGGCCGCAGACCATGACCAGGCACCGATCAATGGGACCACCGGGACCAGCACTATGCCGACCAGCGCGAAACTCGCCATGCGCAGCTTGGCGGACAACAGCCAGTAGATCAGCGCGATGCCGATCAGCAGGGCAACATCTTCCCAACCGATCACACGGGCAGCCAGTTCCTGCAGATAGATCAGATCGAAGTGGGCGAGCGTGTCCAGCTCTGCAATGAAGCGGGTGAAGGGCGGCAGGTAGGCGTCGTGATAGAGCAAGGCGACGCCGGCTGGGATGGCGATGAACTGCTGCACCCAGCGGCGCGCGCCCTGGAAGGGGAGCAGCACGAACAGTGCCAGTGCCAGATTCAGGCGCCAGTCGAAGGCCATGCTGCCCGCAGCGTAGGCGGCCAGCTTGAGCAGGAAATAGAAACTCCACCAACCCATATCAGTGTGTATCCGTTGCAGTGGGGCGTACCGGCCGCATGCGCCGGGTCAAGGACAGCAGGGGCCGGAAGAGAAGGCCGTAGCCTTTGATGCCAAAGACCAGAATCTCGCGCAGGCTTGCCAGGGGACGGTCCACCTCGGCGGGGTCATCCCAGTGCTCCCAGGCGTCCGGGCGGCTGAAAGTGGCGGCAACCAGGGCACGTTGCTGGATCAGGTCGAGCTGGTCAAAGGCCAGCCGAAGATGGGTCCCTTCCGAGATCACCCGCGCCGGGAATCGGACGTTGGGTGGGCCGAGCGGCAGAATGATTTCGACCGCGTCGCCCCTGGAGAGCGCAAGCGGTTCATCCAGCGCCAGATGCATGCCGCCGAGCGAGAAATCCCGCGACTCCGCGGAGACGGTGCGTCCGTCCGGAAGAATCAGATGGACCGGATCGTGCCAGTCGACACGGTGGGTGCGCCGCAACTGCCGATTTTCGCGGGCTACGCCGACAGCCGCACCGAGGATGATCAGGTTGTATCCGGTCCAGGCGAGGTTCAGCAGGATGGTGGCGGCCTCGCCGCCCGGGCCGAAGACGAGTCTGGCGATGCCGATCAGGAAGCCGACAAGCCCAAGTGCCATAAGCACGAGGAAGGGCAGGGAAATGCGCCAGTCGAAATAGCTGCGGGATACCTGGCCGCCCTTGGCCGTCACATTGAAGCGCCCGAAGCGCGGGTTGATCAACGCCAAGGTGGTGGGCAGGGCGATATACCACGCCAACAGAGATTCGTAGACCTCGGCCCAGTAGGAATGCCGGAAGCGCCCCTGCATGTGCGAGTTGGCAATGACGGCTTGCACCAGGTGCGGGACGGCGAAGGCGGCAATGGCAATGGCTTCGGCGTCGAACACGTGCCAGCCGAAATAGAGATAGGCAAGCGGTGCCGTCAGGAAAATCAACCGGGGCACGCCATGCAGGAAATGCAGCATCGACGTGCTGTAGCAGAGCCGCTGATACCAGCTCAGGCCCCGGCGCAGCAGCGGGTTGTCGGCGGAGAAGATCTGCGTCATGCCGCGTGCCCACCGGATGCGCTGGCCGATGTGCGCGGCCAGACTTTCGGTGGCCAGTCCGGCCGCCAACACCTGATTGATATAGACGCTGTTGTAGCCCCGTCGATGCATCTTGAGCGAGGTGTGCGCATCCTCGGTCACCGTTTCGACGGCGATACCGCCGACCTCCTCCAGTGGCCCCCGGCGAAGGACCGCACAGGAGCCACAGAAGAAGGTGGCGTTCCAGAGGTCGTTGCCGTCCTGGATCAGCCCGTAGAACAGCCGGCCTTCGTTCGGAACCCTGCGGAAGGTGCCAAGGTTGCGTTCCATCGGATCCGGCGAGAAGAAATGATGCGGCGTCTGCACCAGGGCACACTTGGGGTCGGCCAGCATCCAGCCCATGGTCGTGGTCAGAAAGCTGCGGACCGGCACATGGTCACAGTCGAAGATGGCGATGAACTCGCCCTGGCTCTGCGCCAGCGCGTGATTGAGATTGCCGGCCTTGGCGTGCTTGTTGTCGGGTCGTGTCATGTAGACCACGCCGGCTGCCTCGGCCAGTTCGCGGAAGGCGTCGCGTCGACCGTCATCCAGCAGGTAGATGGTCAGCTTGTCAGCGGGCCAGTCCAGGTTGAGAGCTGCAAGCACCGTGGGGCGTACGACATCGATGGGTTCGTTGTAGGTCGGGATGAAGATATCCACCGAAGGCCAGTCGGCTGAGTCCGCTGGCAATGCCACGGGGCGTCGCTTTAGCGGCCAGGCGGACTGGATGAAGCTCAGCAACAGAATCGCCAGGGCATAGCATTCGGCCAGGAACAGGCCCCAGCCCAATACCAGTTCCATGGGCGAACCAAGATCCAGCGAATAATTCACGCGCCACCAGAAGTAGCGTGCGGTGGCGATCAGCGACAGGCTGATCAGAACCAGCGTGACGGCACGGCCGGATCGCTTGCGCAGCAGCACGGCCAGTGCAAATAGTCCTCCACTGAACCAGAGTTGCTGCGTCCACTCCATCGGTGTGGTGGCGATGAAGCCGATGGCAATCAGGCCGACGACGAGCAGCAACGCATGCACCAGCCGGCGCTCGGTGTAGAGGGCGCTGAACAGCCCGTCGGCAACGGGTGTGGCCGCCGCATCAGAGCGGTTCGGCGTGCCGCTGCCGCGGGAGAGGCGGCGCAGTGCCCGGAGGCAGGGTGCGGCGATGGCGCGCAGCGCGCGTACCTGGCGCGTGGACTGCGTTTCGCGTGGCGCGCGAACGAAGAGACGCCACAGCATATGGCCCGGGCGGTCATCCGGGTTGACGTCGATGGCTGCGCCAAAGCGTCGGCATGCGCGCATCACGCGTGCGTCGAGTCCAAAGGGCCACGCCCGTCGATGTGCCTGCGGAAGCACGAAGACAGCAGAAAGTAGCGTCAACCACCACGGGGGCGCTGAGACGCGCTTCTGGGCATCTGAACTCATGCGTCAAGCAAGACTTGTTGGTGTCCGGTGGCAGGGCGGGTGCGCCCCGTGCCGGCGCCGCGACAGGCGCGAGATAATGTCCTGCGATCCCTCGTGATGCCACCGGAGCGCGCAGATGGCGTGCGCCGGGCGCGATGGCTTGGCATGCCGGAAAGCCCCTTGTTGACCAACGACGTTGAGAAGGATACCGGATGCTTGGGGCGTCGAGATGCCGCACGCGTCTCGACGTGGACACCCGATTGGGGCTCGGCAAGAGGCGGACAAAACGCGATGTATTTGCGTCGCGGAGTGAAGCCCGTTCATAATTCGAACTCACCTATCGGGGCACAAGGGTTGGGAACCAAGGAACGCCGCCAGCGCGAGTTCGCTGAGCGGGAACAATGCTTCTTGCAGGAAGCGCATGCCTTGATCGAGGAAGGTGGGTTGCTTCCCTTGCAGATGTCGCGTATCGCGGACCGAGCCGAGTATGCGGTTGGCACGCTGTACCAGCATTTCGCCTCGAAAGAGGACCTGCTGTTGGCGCTGACGCTGGAGGGGCTGCGCGAGCATGTCGACATGTTCCGTCGCGTGCAGCGATGGCAGGCGAGTTCGCGCGATCGCATGATGGCCATCGGCGTGGCTGACATGATCTTCGTTCGACGGCATCCGCAATACTTCCGTATTGCACAGTACGTATTCTGTGAAGCGGTCTGGAATGCGGCTTCCGCCGAGCGGCGCCAGGAATTCCTGCGCGAAAACGAACCCATCACCGAGATCGTCGTATCCATCATCAACGAGGCCGTGGCGCAGGGCGATCTCAATCTGCGCGGCATGGACCCGATGCATCTCGTCACCGGAATGTGGGCCACTGCCGTGGGGACACACAACCTGGTGCACGCCGAAGGTGTGCTGGAAGACTTCAATGTGCAGGAACCCTATCTGCTGATGTGCCAGCACCTGCAGGCGGTGCTCAATGGCTATCAGTGGCAGCCGCTGGTCGACCCCCTGGATCAGTCGTGCCTACAGGCGCTGATTCACCGTATTCAATCTGAGGTGTTTCATGATCTCTGTGACCAACGTTCCTAAGCGCCTGGCCGGTGCGCTCTGTGCTGTGGCGCTTTCGGCTGTGTCTGCGTCGGCAGGGGCCATGGGCCTGAGCGAGGCTCTGGACCGTACCATTCAGCATGACCCCGCGGTCCGGGCGTCCATTGCGCAGCACGATGCGGATCAGGAAGCCGGCGCGGAGGATCGCGCCAGCCGATTGCCGTCGGTGAATGTCTCGGGTTACGGCCAGTTTGGCCGCACCAAGTCGCAGGGTGTCTTCGGCTCGCTGGCGGAAAGCTATCCGGCATGGGGCGCGCAGCTGGAGGCACGCCAGCCACTCTTTCGCCTGGACTGGTGGGCGCGAGGCGACCGGGCCGAGGCAGTCGAGCAACGCGCCGACGAGGCGCTGCGCGAGCGCCGCAACGCCTTGCTGCTGCGCGTGGCGCAACGCTATTTCGATGTGCTGGATGCGCGCGATGCGGTTGCCCAGCGCCAGCAGGAGGCCGAGGCCGTGGCCGAGTCCTTCCAGGACGCCAAGAACCGCTTCGAGGTCGAACTGATCCCCAGAACCGATCTGGTCGAGGCACAGTCGCGCCACGATCTTGCCCAGGCACAGCTGCTGACCGCGCAGCGCGCGCTGGAAAACGCCGAGGATGCCTTGGCGGAGATCACCGGTGTCTACCCCGAGCAGCTGCCGGTGCTGCCCCCGGAGGTGACCTTGCCGGCCGTCACGCCTGCCACGCTGGCACCCTGGATCGAGGCAGCCGAGGCGCGTAATCCGGCCCTGATGCAGGCCAAGGCGGATTGGAAGGTGGCAGAGGCCGATGCACGTAGTGCGGAGGCCGCGCGCGTGCCCGAAGTGGATCTGGTGGGACGCGTCGGCGTCGACGACAGCAGCGAGTACCAGTTCGGCCAACGGCTGGAGGACCGCGTCATCGGCGTGGAGCTCACCCTGCCGCTGTACAACGGGGGCGCTCTTGCCGCTCAGGAACGCCAGACGGCAGCCCAGGTACGCGTGGCCCGAGCCGAGTTCGAGCGCATTCAGGCCGAGACCCGGCGTCTGGTGCGCGAGCGCTTTCGCGCCGTCGATTCGGCGCGGCGCGAAGCGCGCGCCTTCGCACAGGCGCTGGCGTCAGCAAAGGCCGCACGCGAAGCCACCGAGAATGGCTATGAAGCGGGCACGCGCACCATCACCGATGTTCTGGATGCGACCTCCCGGGTGGCGCAGGCCCAGCGCGACCTCAATGCGACGCGCTACCGGCTGCTGCTCAACATCCTGCGTCTGAAGGAAACCGTGGGCGAAATGGATGCCGGCGACTTCGCCGCACTGGACGCCCTGCTCCGTTACGACGACACCGCCGATACCGAGGCGGCGGTGTCTCAAGAAACCATTGGGGAAGCGCAATGACAACCAAGCGAATGATCATCATGCTCGTGCTCGTCGGGCTCGTCTTTGGCGGTGTCTTCGGCATGAAGGAGTTCGGGCGGCGGGCGATGGTGTCCTTCCTGGAACAGATGCCGACGCCACCGGCCACCGTGTCCTCCTCCGAGGTCGGCACCATGCGCTGGAACAGCCGGCTTCGCTCGGTGGGCAGTCTGGTGGCCGAAAACGGCACAAATGTGACCAACGAAGCCCCTGGCATCATCACCAAGATCCATTTCCAGTCAGGCGACACGGTAGAGGCGGGCGAGCTGCTGCTGGAGCTGGATTCGGACACCGAAGCGGCCCAGCTGACCCGCCTCGAGGCCGAGGCCGAGCTGGCCGAGCTGACCCGCAAGCGGCGCGAACGGCTGTTTGAACTGAATAGCCTGTCCAAGGCGGAGCTGGACGAGGCGGTGTCGCAGGCCAATGTTGCAAAGGCGGCGGTCAAGGCCCAACGTGCGCTGCTCGAGCAGAAGCGCATCCGCGCACCCTTCGCCGGCAAGCTCGGCATTCGCCGCGTCAGCATCGGACAGTTCGTGGACGCCGGCACACCGATGGTCGCCCTGGAATCGGTGGACCCGATGGAAGTGGACTTCTCCTTGCCGGAAGGGCAGTTGCCCAAGGTCTCGCCCGGCCAGCGCGTCAAGGTCCGTGTCGACGGCTATCCGGGAGAGGTGTTCGAGGGCGAGATCCTGGCGCTGGAATCACGCGTGGACAGCAATACGCGCAACTTTGATGTGCGCGCGCGGCTGCCCAACGCCGATGGTCGCCTGCGCCCGGGGCAGTTCGCACGCGTGGAAGTCGATCTGCCCGGCGAGCGCGAGCTGGTGGTCGTGCCGCGCACGGCCGTCAAGTACAACTCCTACGGCAGTTCGGTGTTCATCGTGCAGGAGGACCCGGACAAGGGCCCGCCGCCGGAGAACCCGAACCCCAACATGCCGCCGCATACCCAGCTGATGGTGAAGCAGCGCTTCGTGGAACTCGGTGAGGCGCGCGGTGACTTCGTTGAAGTGCTTGATGGGCTGCAGGGCGGTGAGGAAATCGCGACCACCGGGCTGCTCAAGCTGCGCAACGAGATGCCGGTCATCATCAATAACAAGGGGGCGCCCGAGCCGAAGCTCGACCCCGCGGTACCGGAAGGCTAAGCGCGTCTGCGCGCTGAAGCCCTGCCTTCGACCGCCATCAAGAGTTCATAGCCCATGCAATTTACCGACATCTTCATTCGCCGGCCGGTCCTCGCGAGTGTCGTCAGTCTTGTCATCCTGCTGCTGGGGATTCGCGCCGGATTCGACCTGACCGTGCGCGAGTACCCGGAACTGCAGAATGCGCAGATCACCGTAACGGTGCCTTATCCCGGTGCCGATGCGGAGCTGGTGGCCGGCTTCATCACGCGCCCGTTGGAGCGGGAAATTGCGGCCGCCGACGGCATCGACTTCCTCAGCTCGTCGAGCAATCCCGGGCAGTCGCTGATCACGGCCAATCTTGAGCTGGACAAGGACCCGAATCAGGCGCTCACCGAAATTGCCGCCAAGGTCAACAAGCTGCGCAACGAATTGCCGGACGGCGCAGAGGACCCGGTGGTGCAGATCGCCGAAGGCGGCGGCACGGCTGCGATGTACCTGTCCTTCTACTCTGAGCTGCTGAGCAACAGCCAGATCGTCGATTATCTGCGCCGCGAGGTCGAGCCGGAACTGACCAGCATCCAGGGCATGGAAAGTGCCGAGATCATCGGTGGGCAGACCTACGCCATGCGCGTCTGGCTCAAGCCGGATCGCATGGCCGCCTACGGCCTCACGGCCACCGATGTGCACCGCAAGCTGCAGGCGGAGAATGTGCTTTCCGCGGCGGGTGAGACCAAGGGCAACTACGTGCGCATCGGACTCTCCGCCGATACCGACCTGCGCAGTGAGGAAGCCTTCCGCGACATGGTCATCAAATCGGCCAGCGGCGATCTTGTGCGGCTGGGCGACATTGCCGATGTCAAGCTGGGTGCGGCCTCCTACGAGGGCTCGGCACGCTGGGATGGGGACAACGCCATCTTCGTGGGCATCCAGGTGCGGCCGGAGGCCAATGTCCTCGATGTGATCGATGCAGTGCGCGAGAAATGGCCGGGCATCAAGGCGCGTCTGCCGGAGGGGCTGTACGGGGAGATCGGCTACGACAGTACGATCTATATCCGCGATGCCATCAAGGAGGTGCTCTACACCATCCTCGAAGCGGTGGTCATTGTGCTGGCAGTGATCTTCCTGTTCCTCGGCTCCGTGCGCAGCGCGTTGATTCCCGCGGTGACAGTGCCGCTGTCGCTGGTGGGCGTCATGTTGGTGATGCTCGTCATGGGCTACTCCATCAACCTGCTGACGCTGCTGGCCATGGTGCTGGCCATTGGCATGGTGGTCGATGACGCGATCATCGTGCTGGAAAATATCCACCGGCACGTCGAGGAGGGCATGGCCCCCTTCGACGCCGCCATTCAGGGCGCGCGAGAGCTCGTCGGCCCGGTCATCGCAATGACGCTGACACTGGTGGCAGTGTTCGCACCCATCGGCTTTCTCAGCGGCATCACCGGTACGCTGTTCTCGGAGTTCGCCTTCACCCTGGCAGGCGCCGTAGTGATCTCCGGCATCATCGCACTTACGCTGACGCCGATGATGTGCGCCAAGATCCTGCGGCGCTCGCACGCAACTCCGGGCGACACCACCGAGGAAGGGCGGGGTGACCGTCTCGCCGCCTGGCTGGATGACCGCTTCGAGAGCCTGCGTCAGGGCTACAAGCGACGTCTGCACGGTGCGCTGAATACGACCCACGTGATTGGGGTCTTTGGCCTCATTGTGCTGGTCTCCTGCTACTTTCTCTTTGTCGGGACCGACAGCGAACTGGCGCCGCAGGAGGACAGCGGTTTTGCCATCGTGATCAATGAGGTCGACGGCTTTGCCTCCATCGAATACCTCGATGAAGTCACCTCACAGGTCGAGGAGATCGTGCTGGGGCATCCGGCCATCAATCACATCTTCACGCTGAACGCCGGCATGGGGCAGGGGACGAGCCAGGGCTTCACCGGCATGATCCCGGCACCCTGGAGCGAGCGCGACGTCGACACCGGGCAGATCGTCGCGCAGTTGACCGAGCAGGTCGGTTCCGTGCCGGGCGTGCGTTCCGCCGTGGTGCAGCCGCCGCCGCTGCCGACGCCGGGGCAGGGCTATCCGGTGGAATTCATCCTGAAGTCGACGCTGTCGCCGGAAACGGTGACCGAGACCACGCTTGAAGTGGTGGAGCGCGCCCGCGAAACCAAGAAGTTCTTCTACCTCGCGCGCCGCCAGCGCATTGACCGGGCGGAGACGGTGATCGACATCGACCGCGAAAAGGCCGCACTGCTGGGCATCGACATGCAGTCGCTGGCCAGCGACCTGGCAGGCTTCATGGCGGGTGGCGAGGTCAATCGTTTCTCCCTTGATGGCCGTTCGTACCAGGTGATTCAGCAGGTGCAGCGCGAAGATCGCCTCAACCCGTCGCAGCTCGAGAACTATTACGTGCGCGCCGGGGATGGCTCGATGGTGCCGCTCTCCACCATTGCAACGCTGCGCGACCGCGTCGTGCCGCGCAGCATCGAGCGCGCGCAGCAGCTCAATGCCGACACCATCATTGCGGTGCCGCGGCCGGACATCTCGCAGGGCGAGGCCCTGGCGACTCTGGAATCCATTGCGCGCGAGGTCATGCCCGCCGGTTTTCAGATCGACTATTCGGGCAAGTCACGCCAGTTCATGGAAGAAGGGTCAGCGCTGCTGACGACCTTTGTCTTTGCGCTGATCATCATTTATCTCGTACTGGCTGCGCAGTTCGAGTCCTTCCGCGACCCGTTGATCATGCTGGTCACCGTCCCGATGTCCATTTCCGGTGCGCTGCTGGTGCTCAACATCTTCGGCATCACCAACGGCATGGGCTTGACCAGTTTGAATGGCGCCACCCTGAATATCTACACCCAGGTGGGTCTGGTGACTCTCATCGGGGTGATCGCCAAGCACGGCATTCTCATTGTGGAATTCGCCAACAAGCTGCAGATCAACGAGGGCCTGTCCAAGCGCGAGGCGATCGAGGAAGCCTCCTCCATCCGCCTCCGTCCCGTGTTGATGACCACTGCGGCACTGGTGGTGGCGATGGTGCCGCTGCTGACGGCCAGCGGGCCCGGCGCCTCGGCGCGTTTCGCCATCGGGCTTATCGTGGCGGCGGGCATGACCATTGGCACGCTGTTCACCTTGTACGTGGTCCCGGCTGCCTACCTCTACCTGGGACGCGACTACCAGGCTCAGCACTAAGAGAGGCGGTGCCGGCCCGTGTGGGCCGGCACCGCGCAGCGTGCGTGTCTCGACAGCATGCAGCGCTGTATGCCATCCCGCGCTGTCTGATGGGGTGCTTCTAGAAGTTGTACTCCACGTGCAGCGAGAGATGATCGCGGTCCTTGAGCAGGCTCACGCGCTCCTCGGCGCCGGTCATCATATAGCCCTGATAGAGCAGCCGGCCGCGCAGCCCCTGAGCGAATTCGACCTCGCTGCCGGCAAGCACTTGAATGCGGCCTTCGACATGATTCTGGGCGGGTGCGGGTCCCACGCCCTTCACGTCGTGGAAGAGACCGAGCAGCATGTTGAAACTCCAGCCGAAGAGCAGATTGTTGTATTGCGATTGAGACAGGATGCGGTAGCCGGTGGAGAAGGAGTCCGCGAAACAGCCCCGAGCCTGAGTAGGGTTCAGGCTGCGCGGATCCGGCTCTCCATCCGCTTGACCGGTGCCGTCGGCGCCCGGGCTGGCGTGGGTGCAATTGGGGCCGCCACCCTCCAGCTGCAGTACGTCGCGCGAGGGCATGTCCTGGATGTAGGTAAAACCCGCCTCGGTGAGCAGAATGATCTGATCGGCGCCGATCCAGTTGCTCTTGGAAAAGACGCGGATGCCGGTCAGACCCACCTGATGCACCTTGAGGCGTTCATAGCCGCGGATCAGTTGGTTCGCCTCGGGTGGATCGTTGCGGAAGATGGTCTGCACGAAATCCGGGATCGCGTTGCGATTGCTCGGCACTACGATGGCACCAAGGGCGATGTCCTCGTCGGGGAGGGCGGGCTGCAGCGTGGCGAAGACCGTGTCGGCCAATGAGATGAGCACGGGCTGATTCGGACGGAAGACGTACTCGCCGGCCAGTGACCAGTTGCCGAACTGGGTGTTGAAGTCGACACCGAACATCCGGATGTCTTCGGGGTAATCGATGAAGAACTTGGCGGTATCGACCGGCAACGGGTCGCTGTTCTCCCCCGGAAAGGCATTGGCCAGCGCCTGACCAAGCGGCGATGCACCATCGCCGCCCCCACAGTTGATGAGAGCCCCCACCGCATCCAGTCCGATCTCGGTGAGCTGCAGTCCGGGGAACTGGGCACCGATGGCCCCGAGCACGTCGCTCACCGGTCCCAGGTCCCCGGTATCAGGCAGATCGCCAAGCGGAGGATTGCGCAGGCAGCTTGCGTCGGTGGCGAAGGTGCTCGCATAGGGCAGGCGGGCGTGGTAGTTGAGGGCGTACAGATTGATGCCCGTACCGCCATTGAAATCCGGCAGGTAAAAACTGATTTTCCCGCCGTACTGGCCGCTGTTGCGGGGCTCTCCAAAGCTGTGGTCAATGGGTACGTTCAGCGCTGTGCTGGTCAGTAGCTGGGCCAACTGGTTCTTGAACCCCCCGACAAACAACGGGTCTTCCGATGTCTGCCCGAGACCAATGACGCCATATGGCCCGTCACCAGCGATGTCATTGGTCGAGAAGAAGGTGCCGGCGGATGCCGGTTCCGCCCGCTCCCAGTCGTATTGGTAGACCAGCTCGACCGAAAGCTCCGGCGTTAGTTCGCCGGATAGCACTGCCAGGCCGGTCGGCCGGAAGACGCTGGCGATATCCGAGCCTGGAAAGTTCAGGCGGTTCTGATCGGGAGGATTGAGTTGATCGAGGCTGCCCAGCGCCAGGAAGGTGGACTCGCCCCAACGCACGCGCTGTTGTCCGATCGAGAACTGGAAGTAGGTATCGAAGAGCTGGAAGGGGTAGGCAATCTTGGCCTCGATCAAGTCCAGGCTGGCGCCGGATTCGCGTTCCAGTTTGTCTGGCCGCGGCATGCGCGCCGGCTGGAAATTGGTGTCGGTATTGGTCTCCAGAAAATCGACATTGACCGTATCGAAGAAGGCCATCGTCGAAAGGTTGGCGATGGCCTCACCCCAGAATAGGGTGATGCCGGTTTCAAGGCGGGCCTGCGCATTGATCAGGTCCCATTGGTCGTAGTTGAGGTTGCCATCATCGAAGTTGGCGCCCACGAAGGCACCCGGCGCATCCACCAGGCGTTGATTGGGCTCCGGATCCAATGTGAGTGACAGGCAGTCGTCCGGGCACAGGTCCGGATTGAGATTGAGCTTGCCGATGGTGTCGCGCGCGGGTTCCTCGAGACGGATGCCGCCCCCGACCACGAAACGATTGTTGACCCGGATTTCCGTCGGTCCCACCTGGTAGCTGACGGCGTAAAGCGTCGGCGAAGTCAGAATGCAGCTGCCAAATAGCCATGCCGCAAGGCTTGGCACCCCCGGTGTGCGCCCGTTCATGATGGTCTCCTCCCCACGTTGATTTTCATTGGCGTCGTGCGCCTTTTGTACTGGATCGTAATGCCCGCTCTTTGCACTGACAAGAGCACCTGCGGCATGGGCAGGGCTTCATCTCTCCATGCGAAGCGTTTGACATCCTTGGAATTTACAGCGTAAATTTCTAAGCGATGACAGAGAGCGCAGTCAAGTCCGAAACGAAGGGCAAGGGCAGCCGAGAGGCTATCGTGGCTGCCGCGCTGGCGCGCTATCGCGCTGCGGGCATGGCGGCCGTGAGCTTTCGTCGGGTGGCCCAGGACATCGGCATCAGCCACATGCAGCCGTACCGCTTCTTCCGCAACAAGGCGGCGCTGCTGGCGGCGATGCGCGCCCATTGCTTCAATGAGGTACTCGCCATCATCCGGGGCGCGGATCCTCGCGATGCGCCCCCGCTGCAGCGGCTCTATGCCATCACGGCGGGCACATTTACCTATCTTTTCCAGCGGCCAGCGGACTACCGCCTGATGTTTGCGCTCAATCAGCCGCCGCCGACCGATGACACGGAGCTCGCCGCATCGCGCACGGCGGTCTATCGGCATCTTCGCAGCGTGGTCGTGGCGGGGGTCGAGAGCGGCAGCCTGAACGGCGATCCGGACGACATTCTGCATCTGGCCTGGGCCATGTCCCATGGCCTGTTCACGCTGCACGTCAGTGGTCAGCTCATGCACGGCCGCTCGCTGGACGCACTCGTTCAGCCCGCGCTGGACACGATGTTCGCACCCTTCCGTGACAGCCCCGACCTGCAACCGCTGCGCGAGGCGGCCGCCCAGGCCCCACCGATATCGGCACTCGAGGAGGATGATCCCGATGACAGCAGCAAGCCCTGAACAAAGTACCCGCGCCATCACGACCTACCGCGGCGCGCTGCGCGCCTGGTCGCGGCACGCCAGCCCCCGCCTGATTCTGCTGTTTGTCCTCGCTGCTGGCGCCTTGCGCAGCAGCCTGGGTGCTTGGCAGTGGTGGGATCTCGCCCTGATCATGGCCGGAGCGGCGGTATGGCCCTTTCTGGAGTGGTTTCTCCACAAGTACGTACTGCATGTCCGGCCGCGCAAGCTCTTGGGTCGTACCGTGGACCCCGAGTTTGCGCGCCGTCATCGGGCGCATCACCGTGAGCCCTGGCGCCCGGAACTGATTGTGCTGCCGCCCTATGTTCACCTCAGCTTCGGGCCCGTTCTATTGGCTGCGGCGTGGTGGCTGGTTCCGAACAGCGCGATGGCCCTGTCGGCCCTAGTGGGCTATGGCTTGGCCGCGCTGAACTACGAGTGGACGCATTTCATGGTCCACACGCGTATCCAGCCGGGCAACCGCTACTACCAGGGTTTGTTCCGCGCCCATCGCATGCATCATTTTCGCAACGAGAATTATTGGTATGGCTTCACTCTGACCTCGGTGGATCGCCTGCTGGGAACCGGACCGGACCCCGACGCCACGCCGCGCTCTCCGCACTGCCGGGACCTTGGCGTCGACGCCTGATGGGCAGGGCGATGCTTACTGGCAGCTGTCACCTGAAGCGCCATTGGGGCGGCCGATACTTGTGGTACACCGAGCCGCGTGCGTCGACAGCGCTGCTCAGTGAGGTCTGGGGGTGGCTGTTGGCGTGCCTTTCTGCATCCATTCCAACGCGCCGCATACTGCTTGCGGACGGTCTGGGTTTCGTACGGAAAGGGGTGGTTGGTTGTCGGCATGCAGATGCAGCTGGCGCTCAGGCGTGGCAGCAGCGATGAAGGTCCGTTCGCCGTGTTTCTCCTTCGAGGATGTCCCGCGCTACTGGGCGGCTGGCAACCCGTTGCTGACGCATTATCTGAACGCCTTCCACATCATCATTCCCGAAGGCGAGCGCTTCTTCATCCGCTGCGTGCGTCCCTATCTCGATGCCTTGCCCGCGGGCAGCCTGCGCGAACGCTGCCAGGCCTTCATGGGGCAGGAGGGGTGGCATCAAAGTGCACATCGAGGCTTTTGGCTGCATCTTCGTCGCCAGGGCTTGCCGGTGGATGCCTTTGCCCGCTGGTATCAGGCCTTCGCCTTCGGCCTGATGGAACAGCGCCTTGGTGGCTATCTCAGCAATCGCCAACGCCTCGCGGTCACGGCGGCACTGGAGCACTACACCGCGGTATTGAGCAGCGTATTGTTTCGGCAGGATTTTCCGATCCAGCGCTTTCATTCCGAGATGGACCGACTGCATCGCTGGCACGGTGCCGAGGAACTGGAGCACAAGGCTGTTGCCTTTGATCTGCATGCCGATCAAGGTGGCACCTACGCCGAGCGAATCGGCGCCTTCGTGGTGGCGAGCGCCGCTGTCGCGGGGCTGTCAGGGGTGGGCTTGCTCTGGTTCTGTGCGGGGGATCGGGAACTGGCGCGGGCGCTGGCTGCGGGAAAGGCGGGGCGGCAGGGCTGGCCCATCGGCGGACGCGCCGTGCTGCGGGTGATCGTCGATCTGGCGGCTTATCTGCAGCCAGGCTTCCATCCGAATCAGCTTGATGACCCTACTGAGGCGGCCGCCTTTCTCGATGCCATGGAGCACGCGGCCTGAGGCGCACCGGGCTGCCGACACCCGGTGCGCCACCGATTTACTCGCCGCTTTCGAAGCGGAGGTCCTCTGCGTTGTTCTCGATGAAGGCATCGCCTAGACCTCTGATGCGCTGGGTCAGGTCCTCGGCGTCGCTATAAGGACCGCTGGCCTCGCGTTCCTCGATGATGCGCTCGGCGAGCACTTCACCTACGCCATCCAGGCTGGTGAGCGTTGCCTTGTCCGCTGTATTGACATTGACGGGGGCTGCAGCGGCAGCAACGGCGAAGGCGAGGCCGGTCATGGCCAGAAGGCATTTCTTGAATGGCATGCAAATTCTCCCTACATGGTGAGCAGCAACGACTGCCGGGCACGGCAGTCAGACAACGTTACGGTAGGGTCAAACAAATATGCAATGCGCAAAATTGCTGCACCCTGGTACAGGGTTCCGCTTGCGTCAGATCAACGCGGCTTTTCGGCGCGGGCGACGACCACCTTGAAATAGGGCGGGCGCCCTTCCTGGCAGGCCACATCGCACCAGCCCACGTTCAACTGCGCCGATTGCAATGCGTCGCGAAGATCATGGGGGCTCATGCCGCGATTGAGATGGTCGAAGGATTCCTCGGCCAGGCTGTGGTTGTGTGCATCCAGGGTGGCGATGAGCAAGGTGCCGCCCGGCCGAAGCAGCCGGCTTGCACTGGTGATGACCCGCCGCGGCGTGCGGGTGTAGGTCAGCGCGTGCATCAGCAATACCTGATCGAAGCTCTCCGCGGCCAGCGGCAAGGCATTCATATCGGCTTGCAGAAAGCGCGCGCGCGGATCCTCGTGCAGCCGCGCGCGCGCTGCCTTGAGCACGGCCGGGCTGATATCCACGCAGGTCATCGAGCGGGTGCGGTCGATGAGCAGCTCGGGCACCACGCCGTCGCCGCTGCCGATATCCAGCACATCCCCCAGTTCGACCAGGCTGAGCAGCGCGCGCGCATTGGCCTCCCAGCCGCGGCCGGGGGAATAGTGGCGCTCCATGCGGCCGGCGACCGTTTCGGCCCAGCTCGTGCCGGCATGACGCCGACGCACGGCTTCGCGCGCGCGCTCACGGTCCATCTCGGCAAGCTGGTCGTCGATGCGGGCGCGCAGGGTTTGCCAGAGGCGCGCCGCCGGATCTTCGTCGTCCAGCACGTTGGCGCGGAAGTGCCGAACGTTCTGGATGCGCTCGTCGCTGACCAGACCGGCGGAGCGCAGCCGCGAAAGATGGGTGGAGACGCGTCCCTGCGAAAGCTGGGTGATCTTGGTGATCTCGGCGACCGACAGGGCTTCCGCCTCCAGCAGCAGCAGAATGCGTTGGCGACTGGCATCCGCGAGCAGGCGACAGATCAGCGTGCTCTGATCGATAGTCAGCTGCAATGCGAGCCCCTCCGACGCGACCGCGGAGGCCGCAGCAGAAGCTTAGTCCTCATCGCTGCGACGGGGATCGGCAGGCGTAAGCGGTTTCTGGGTTGCTTCCCCGCTCTTGACGGCTTCGCGACCCTTGCTGGTCGCCAGGCGCGCGCGACTGAGTGGCGAGGGTGAACTGCTCACGGGCCGCTTGACGTTGGCGGCCAGACGCGCCCACTGCTGATTGGCTCGTTCTGCCATCTCAAATGCGCGGTCGCGCGCTTGCTGGCTGGCTTCGGTCACGGCCTTGTTGGCGCGACTTTGCGCTTGCGTGGCTGAGGCACGCGCGGTCTTGCCGGCGCGGGCCATGGCCTCGCGCACCCCATCAGCGGCCGCGCTAGCGGAGCTGCCGGCTTGTCGTGCGCGCTCGCTCAGCGAGGTGGCAGCACGCTTCTCACTTGCTGCGGTGGTTTTGTCGCGTGTCGGCGTCGTGCTGGTCGCCTTCTTTGCCGCTGGCTTCTTGGCCGGGGCGGTCTTGGTTGCTGCGGGACGCTTGGCCGCGGTGGTCTTCTTGCCGGTTGCCTTCTTGGCGGTCGACGATCCCTTGGAGGCTGCGCGCGTTGTCTTGGTCGGGGCCTGCTTCGTGGCCTTGGGCGCTTCGGCACCCTGCTTCCCCGTGCGCTTCGCCGTCGCCTTCTTGGCGGGCGTTTTCTTCGCTGCGGCGGTGGGCGTGGCGGTTTTCCTGGCGGCTGCGGTACCGCTTGTGGGAGCGGAGGAAGTTGTCTTCTTCGTCGCCTTGCCGGCAGCACGCGCCGTCGGCGCGGTGGCCGACTTTTGCGGAGTATCAGCCTTTTTCGCGGCTTTTCGCAGCCGTTCGGTGAATCGCTTGAGCATCTGGTCTGCCTCTCCCGTTTCAGGCGGACATGTGCCTGGCTCCCGGCTGACGCGTCTGACGCGCGCTTTCGACGCACATGCCAAACATCAAACTATAGCGCGAGATGTGGCTTGCGTGCGCAGAAGGCGCGAGGCGGGCTGTCCCGTGATGCCAAGCATGCAGGGGGACACAGCGGTATCATCCGGCAGCATTGCCGCACGCGCGGGAGACGCCGTAGGAGCGCGGCAGGTCCAATGAAGCGTTTCGATAACACATCAGGTCGAGAGGACATCACCTATGTATGAGGGCAAGAGCCTGCGGGTCACACGACTCGACGGGGACATCGCGGAACTGTGTTTTGACCGCAAGGATGAGTCGGTCAACAAATTCGATCAGCAGACCGTGGGCGAGCTGGGCGAAGTCGCTGCACTGCTGGGCAAGGAGTCGGGTCTGAAGGGGCTGGTCGTCACCAGTGCCAAGGATGGCTTCATTGTCGGTGCCGATATCACCGAGTTCGGTGCCAACTTCGCCAAGTCTGAGGAAGAGATTGTCGACTGGGCGCTGCAGGCCAACCAGATTTTCAACGCCATCGAGGATCTGCCCTTTCCGAGTGTGACCGCGATCAACGGCATCGCTCTGGGCGGTGGCTTCGAGATGTGCATGGCCACCGACTACCGCGTCATGGCCGACAGCGCCCAGGTGGGGTTGCCGGAAGTCAAGTTGGGCATCTATCCGGGTTTCGGTGGCACGGTGCGCCTGCCGCGCCTGATCGGTGCAGACAACGCCATCGAGTGGATTGCCGGCGGCAGCCCGAACAAGGCGCAGGATGCGCTGAAGGTGCGTGCCGTGGATGCCATCGTGCCCAGCGAGAAGTTGATGGAAGCCGCCCTGCGTCTGATCAAGGACGCGGCCGCGGGCGAATACGACTGGAAGGCGCGTCGCGCGCAGAAGACCGGTCCGCTCAAGCTGCAGGGCGTGGAATCGATGATGGTTTTCGAGACCGCCAAGGCCTTCATCGCCGGCAAGGCGGGCAAGGACTATCCGGCGCCGCTGGCTGCCGTCAGCAGCATCCAGAAGGCCGCGACCAAGGGGCGTGATGAGGCGCTCAAGATCGAGGCCCAAGGCTTTGCCAAGATCGCCAAGGGCACCGTGGCGGATGCGCTGATCAGCCTCTTCCTCAACGATCAGCTGATCAAGAAGAAGGCCAAGAAGGCGCAGAAGGCCGCCCGCCCGGTGAAGCAGGGCGCGGTGCTGGGTGCCGGCATCATGGGCGGCGGTATCGCCTACCAGAGTGCCGTCAAGGGCACGCCGATCATCATGAAGGACATCAATGATGCGGCGCTCGAACTGGGCATGAACGAGGCCAACAAGCTGCTCTCCAAGCAGGTCGAGCGCGGCAAGATGGGGCAGGAGAAGGCCGGCAAGGTGCTCGGCAGCATCCGTCCTACGCTCAACTACGGCGACTTCGGCGGTGTCGACGCGGTGGTCGAGGCGGTGGTCGAGAACCCCAAGATCAAGAAATCGGTGCTGTCTGAGGTGGAATCGCTGGTGCGTGAAGACACCGTGATCGCCTCGAACACCTCCAGCATCTCGATTGACGAGCTGGCCACGGCCATGAAGCGGCCGCAGAACTTCCTCGGCATGCACTTCTTCAACCCGGTGCACAAGATGCCGCTGGTCGAGGTCATCCGGGGCGAGAAGACCAGTGACGAGGCGGTCTCGACCATCGTGGCCTATGCCACCGCCATGGGCAAGAGCGCCATCGTCGTCAACAACTGCCCCGGCTTCCTGGTCAACCGCATCCTGTTCCCGTACTTCGGCGGCTTCCTGGCGCTGGTGCGCGATGGCGCGGACTTCACCCAGGTCGACAAGGTCATGGAGAAGTTCGGCTGGCCGATGGGACCGGCCTATCTGCAGGATGTGGTCGGCATGGACACCAGCCACCACGTCGGCGATGTGCTGGCCGAGGGCTATCCGGATCGCATGGGCAAGGAATTCCGCAGCGCGCTCGATGTCATGTATGAGAACGAGCGCTACGGCCAGAAGAATGGCAAGGGCTTCTACCGCTACGAGAAGGACCCCAAGGGCCGGCCGAAGAAGACCCCGGACGAGGCGGCCTACAAGCTGATCGCCGATGTGCAGCCGAACGGTCAGAAGGACTTCGAGGAAGAGGAAATCATTGACCGCATGATGCTGCCGATGATCATCGAGACGGCACGCTGCCTCGAAGAAAACATTGTCGGCACGGCGCAGGAGGCGGATATGGGCCTCATCCTCGGTATCGGCTTCCCGCCCTTCCGCGGCGGCGCGCTGAAGTACGCCGATACGGTGGGGCTGAAGGCCATCGTCGAGAAGGCCGACCGCTACAGCGGCCTCGGCAAGCTCTATGAGCCCACCGCCACCATGCGCGAAATGGCTGCCAACGGGCAGACCTACTACAGCAAGTAGTTCGACGGAGATTTCATCATGACCGACGTAGTGATCGTAGACGCCGTGCGCAGCCCGATGGGGCGCTCCAAGGGCGGTGTCTTCCGCAATGTCCGCGCAGAAGACCTCTCCGCGGAACTCATCAAGGCCCTGATGGCGCGCAATGCCGCCGTCGACCCCAACGAGATCGAGGACGTGATCTGGGGCTGCGTGCAGCAGACCAAGGAACAGGGGTTCAATATCGCCCGCCAGGCGGCGCTGCTGGCCGAACTGCCGCTGTCCGTGTCCGGGCAGACGGTAAACCGGCTGTGCGGCTCCTCCATGACCGCGCTGCACGCCGCCACCAACGCCATCAAGGGCGGCATGGGTGAGGTCTATCTCGTCGGCGGCGTGGAGCATATGGGCCACGTGCCCATGGACTACAACTTCGACGGCAATCCGGCCTTGTCGCTGACCGTGTCGAAGGCGTCAGCCGCGATGGGTCTGACCGCAGAAATGCTGACCCAGACCCATCAGGTGGACCGCAAGACGCAGGACGAATTCGCCCTCAACTCCCACAAGAAGGCGCACAAGGCCTTCACCGACGGGCGCTTCAAGGACGAGATGGTGCCGATCGCCGGCCACGACGCCGACGGTATCCCGATCAAGGTCAATTTCGATGAAGTCGTGCGCGCCGACGCCAACCTCGACGATCTCGCCAAGCTCCGCCCCGCCTTTAACCCTAAGGGTTCGGTGACGGCGGGCAACAGCTCGGCCATTTCGGACGGCGCCTGCGGGCTGCTGGTGATGTCCGAGGCGCGTGCCAAGGCGCTGGGGTTGAAGCCGCTGGCGCGGGTCAAGGCGATGGCGTCGAGTGGTTGCAACCCGTCGATCATGGGCATCGGCCCGGTGCCGGCGTCGAAGAAGGCGCTGGAGCGGGCGGGGCTGAGCCTCGACGACATCGATTACTTCGAGCTCAATGAAGCCTTCGCTGCACAGTCGCTGGCCGTGTTGCGCGAGCTCAAGCTGACCGAGCGCATGGATCGGGTCAACATCAAGGGCGGTGCCATTGCCCTTGGCCATCCGCTGGGCTGTTCCGGTGGTCGCATCAGCGGCGCGCTGGCGCGCATCCTGAACGAGGAAGATGCCCAGTTCGGCCTGGCCACCATGTGCATCGGCATGGGCCAGGGTGTGGCCACCGTGCTGGAGCGCGTGCAGTAAGCGCGATCGCGCACGGCAGTAAGCCAACCGGCGCCTGGTACAGGCGCCGGTTTTTTTAGTCCTTCTTGGGTGGGCGCACGCGCAGCTTCACCGGGCGTGTGTCGCACTCGCTGAAGGCCTGGATGCCGCCGAGGAAGAGGCGGGCGGTGAACTCCGCCGCCTCGTCGGCTTCCACGCGGCCGGCTTCCGTTTCAAGCAGGTTGCGCGCCATCTCGTAGCCGGCGCCAAAGAAGACCGAGGCCAGCCAATCCACATTCATGTCCGGCAGGATGCCGCCACCCACCGCATTGCGCATGTCCTCGCGCAGGATGGCAATGGCGGAGCTGAAGCCGCTGTCGCCGTAGAGTTCGCGCACCACCGACTCGTTGCGCAGCATGATGCGGTAGACCTTGGGATGGGTGACCACCGCACGGTAGATTTCGCGATAGGCGCTGAGCACGAAGGCGTGCAGATTCTTGGCGCGCTGACGCGATTCGCGCATGCGCTCCGAGATGCGGCCGATCTCGTCGTCGATGATCTCGCGCAGCACCTCGTCCTTGGTGTCGAAGTAGTTGTAGAAGGTGCCGGAGGCGAGTCCGGTGCGGCGGATGATGTCGCGGACCGTGCAAGCTTCGAAGCCCAGCTCCGCAAAGGTGTCGCAACCAGCATCCAGGATGAGCTGACGCGTTTGCCGCTTGCGGTGTTCGCGGCGATTGAGAATGCGCTCGGTCAGGCTCATGCCGGTACCCGGGAATACGGCTTCGAGAAGGCGAGGGCGACGCGCAAAGCTTGGCTTAGACGAATTGAGAGAAGTCGGGCTTGCGCTTCTCCACAAAGGCGGAGAAGGCCTCGCGCGCCTCGGGCTCGTGCAGCATCGGCATGAACAAGGCCGCTTCCTCGCGGATCGCTTCCTGTACCTGCGCCTTCGTCCAGCGCTTGAGCAGGTCCTTGGTCGTGCGCATGGCGCGGGGCGGCTTGGCGGCCAGTTTTTCGGCGATGGCGAAGGCACTCTCTTCCACCGCCGAGTCATCCAGCACGGCGTTGATCAGACCGTATTCATAGGCCTTGGCGGCGTCGAAGGGCTCGGCAAGCATGGTCAGCTCGGCGGCGCGCGGATGTCCCATCATGCGCGGTAGCAGCAGGCTGGATGCGAACTCCGGGCAGATGCCGAGATTGACGAAGGGCAGCATGAACCGGGCGCCTTGCCCGGCATAGATCAGATCGCAGTGCAGCAGCAGCGTCGAGCCGATGCCCACAGCGGGGCCCAGCACGCCAGCGACTGCCGGCTTGGGGAAATCCGCCATGACGCGCATGAACTGCGCAACCGGATGGTCCTCTCCGGATGCAGGGTTGTTCAAGAAGTCCTGGATATCGTTACCGCTGCTGAAGGCACCCTGGCTGCCCGCGAACAGCGCGCAACGCACGGAATCCGCTGCTCCCGCCTGCGCCACCGCGTCGGCCAATTGGCTGTACATCGCAGTGTTGAGGGCATTCTTCTTCTCCGGGCGATGAATGCGGATTTCCCGCACCGCGCCTCGGTCGGTGATCTGGATGCTGTCGGTCATTGATTCCGTCTCGTCTCTTCTGGAACGGCAGCTGTTGCTTCAGGTGCCGGTGTGCTCGGTTGAATCCTGTTGTTCGCACGGCGTGATTCGGGCCGCGGTATAGCCCACCGCGGCATTCATGGCGTGCACCAGCGTGGTGGCTGCGCTATTCGTCAGTGGTGACTGAAAGCCCAGATGCCCCTGCGCGCAGATGCGTCCGTCGGCCCGTAGCTGCCAATCCCCCAAGGCGTAGAACATAGCATCTCTGCCGGCCTCAAAGCGGGTGAAATGCACACGCAGGTGGTCGCCTTCCAGGCCCCCGCGTGCTGCCAGGTGCTCACGCAGCAGGCGGGCAAATCCTTGGTCGGGGCTTTCCGCCCAGAGGTGTCCATCCAGCCGTTGCAGGGTGCCGTCGGAGGCGCGCTGCAGCAGATACTGATCCTCAATGTAGCGTGGCAGATCCACGCGCACGCTGGGTGCCGTTCCGGCCTTCGCCGCGTAATCCTGCGGCGGATCCAGGTAGAGGGTGTGACGTTGCACACTGGACGCGCCGTGAAGGCAACCGCTGAGACAAAGGGCAGCGCCTGCGAGCGCCAGGAGTTTACCGGTGGTGCTCATTTTCCGAAGAGAAGGCTGTTGGGGTTTTCTTCAAGCGTGCTGGAGAAGGCGCGCAGGGAGCGCGCCGTCCGGGCGAGGTCCGAAAGCAGTTGTTCGAGATCGGCGCGTGCGGGCGCATCCTCGGCGATCAAGCTCTCTACCTGGCGATTGCTGCGTTGCAAGGCTTCGGCAGTAGAGCGCAGTTCCTGGGCCAGCAGCGCGACCTCCGCACTCATACGCTCGGCGGCGCCGCCCACCTGCTGCATGGCTTCTCCGGCGTTTGCACTGGCGCGGCCGATGTCTTGCTGCAGACGCTCGACATCCTCTGCCACGCGCGGAATGGTTCGGTTCAGCGTGTCGAGGGTCTGCGTGATGCTTTGGCTCATCGGCTTGAGTTCGCCTTCCATCGTCGCGGTCAGGCGGTCGATGCGCTCGAGGGTGGAGCGGAGCGAGCCGACCAGCTCGCGTACCGGCAGCTGCTTCACGAAATCGATGACCTGGGCGGTGTCCGAGGGCATGGTCGGAATCTCGGGGACGTCATGACTGTGGCCCGTCGCGGTCTCGGCGATGTGGTTCGGGTGGAAGTCGAGTTCGATGTAGAGCTGGCCGGTGACGAAGCTGAGGGATGCGAGTTGGGCGCGCAATCCCTGCGCCACCAGCGCGTGAATGTCGGGCTCGCCATTGCCGCCGCGCCACTGGGCCGCATCGGGGTTCAGGCGGAGGAAGACGGGAATCTGCGCCCGTGCCTGTGCACCATCGATCCGTAGCTCGATGCGCTCCACGTTGCCGACCCGCACGCCACGAAAGGTGACTGGAGCGCCCACGGTCAAGCCCGACAGCGAGCCCTTGAAATAGGCGACCGCGCGTTGCTTGCTCTGCCATGGCATGCCGTCGCCGAAGAAGCTGACCATGCCGACGATGAGGACGACGCCGATGACAAAGAAGGCACCTACGGCAAGGGCGCTGCGTGAGGCGTTTCTCATGCCGAGACCTCCGCGGGTGTCGACTCGCGATGCATGAAGCGGCGCACCTCTGCGTCGGGGCAGGCCTCCGCCAACCAACGAGGGCTGCCCAGCGCAGACGGCGTCTTGCTTCCGGCGTCGAGAAAGAGGGCCTGGTCGACGATGGCGAAGATACTGTGCAATTCGTGGGTCACGATGACGATGCTGGTCTGCAGGGTATCGCGCAGTTGCAGGATGAGTTCGTCCAGGGCGCTGGCGGAAAGGGGGTCGAGACCCGCAGAGGGTTCATCGAGAAAGACCAGCTCAGGGTCCAGTGCCAGAGCACGGGCGATGGCCGCCCGCTTGCGCATGCCACCACTGATGGCTGCCGGGTAGTAGTCGGCGTAGCGGGCCAGTCCGACCAGCGCCAGCTTGTAGCGTGCCAGTTCGCGCGCCGCCTGCAGGGTCAGATGGCGTTCGAACGCGACGGCCGTTTCGATGTTCTCGGCAAGCGTCATCGACGACCACAGCGCGCCTTGCTGAAACATCACGCCGAAGCGCGGTTCGCCGCCGTCGCGCCCGCGGCGGTCAATGCGACCAGCCTGCGGTGTCTCCAGCCCAATCATGTGGCGAAGCAGCGTGGATTTGCCGCAGCCGCTACCCCCGATGATGGCGAAGATGCTGGAGCGCGGGATGGCGCAATCGATATCGCGCTGTATCACGGTTTTGCCGAAGGCCATGGTCAGGCCCTCTACCCGGATCACGGGATCGGCCACAGGAGTGTCAGATTCCAAGTGCATTGCAGAGCATGGCCACGGCTGCGTCGATACAGATGATTCCGATGATACTGCCCACCACCGCCCGGGTCGTGGCATCGCCCACGCCGGCCGCCGTGCGCGGCGCGCACAGGCCGTAGTAACAGCCCGTGGCGCTGAGATAGGCGGCAAAGGCCAGACTCTTGCCGAATCCGATCATCACCTGGGTGAGGGTCACCATCTCCTGCGTCTGCACCAGATAGCCGCTGGCCGGCAGCTGGATCATCAGCGTCGCCACGACCAGCCCGCCGAGCAGGGCTGCGGTGCAGGCCACGAAAAACAGCACGGGCATGGCGAGCACCAGCGCCAGCACGCGGGGTACCGCCAGATAGCGGATCGGATCCACGCCCGCGGTGCGCAGGGCGTCGATTTCCTCATTGGCCTGCATGGTGGCGATTTCGGCCGCGAAGCTGGCGGCGATACGTCCCGACAGCACCACGGCTGTGATCAGGGCTGCCATTTCCCGCGCGGTGGCAATGCCGACCAGATCCGCAACGTAGATTTCCGCGCCGAAGGTGCGTAGCTGGACCACCCCGATGAAGGCAAGGATGGCGCCCACCAGGAAATTCACCAGCACGATGATGGGAACGCTCTGCACGCTGGTTTGACGCATGATGCGTAGTAGCTCTCGCCCTTGCGGCAGCGTGTGTGCACCCGGCCGCAGGGCCAGCAGCAAGGCGCCGAGGAAGCGCAGCGGTGGCCGCAGATCCGGCAGTCGGAAGGGCGAGGACGCACGGACTTCTGGTGGGGCGGCATCCTTGCGCGCAAGGCGCAGCAGGGCGTCGAGGCGTGCCGGCAGCTGCAGTTCCACCTTCATGGCCCGCTGATCGGCGCTATGCAGTAGCGCCGTCAGGAAGGCGGGAAGTGCCGAATCCCAGTTCGTGCGCTCGGCAACTTCGATCCGCAGTGCGTCTGCCTGCCGCAGCGCATCCTGCAGGCGGTGGGTATCCGGGCTGCCGCCCAGGTTCCACTGACCGGCGATTTGCAGATGCAGCGTGCCGTTTTCCAGGCGCTGCCTTAGCTCGGCCGACACGCCTGCCGTCCGCTCTAAAACATCTCGGACTGGTCGGGCGTGATGGTTTCGGTAGCGTCGCGCGAAGGAATCCAGTCGCCGGTGATCATCTGGTCGTAGGTCATACCCGGGCCCACCATGGGGTAGACGCCGGCATCCGGATCGATGATGACTTCGAGGAAGGCCGGCCCGTCGAAGGTGACAAACTCCGCGATCACGGCTTCTAGGTCCTCGCCGCGGTCCAGCCGCTTCGCGAATGCGAAACCGTCGGCTTCGGCCGCCTTGACGAAATCCTTCTTGTGCAACGATTTGTCGGAGGCAGAGAAGCGGCCCTTGAAGAACAGCTTTTGCCACTGCCGCACCATGCCGTCGCCGAAGTTGTTCAGTACGACGATCTTCACCGGCAGATCGTAGGTGGTGACGGTCTCCATCTCGCCCAGATTCATCCGGATGGAGGCATCGCCGTCGATGTCAATGACGGTACGTCCCGGGCGGGCGAAGGCGGCGCCGATGGCGGCCGGCAGTCCGAAGCCCATGGTGCCCATCGAGCCCGAAGTGAGCCAAAGCCGGGGTTCGCGGAAGTCGAAATACTGTGCCGCCCACATCTGGTGCTGTCCTACGCCGGTGGCAATGACCGCGTCACCTCGGGTATGGCGGTTGATGGCTTCGATCACCGCATAGGGCTGGATCTGCTCCGCCTCGCGGTTGTAGTTCATCGCGTAATCGCGCTTCAGATGCGCAAGGTGCTTGTGCCAGGCGCCGTAGTCGGGCGCGAAGCCCTTCGCCTTGCCGTGGGCGGTCAATGCTTCCAGCGCCTCGCGCATGCGTCCGACGTGATGCCAGCTGACGCGCTTGACCTTGTGAATCTCGGAGTGGTCGACATCGAGGTGTGCGATGGCCTTGGCGTTGCGTGCGAAGCGCTCCGGCACGGCCGCGACGCGATCGTCGAAACGCGCACCCACCGCGAAAAGGAAGTCGGCATCCTCGACCGCGTAATTGGCGAAGGCGGTGCCATGCATGCCGAGCATGTGCAGCGAGCGCGGCTGAGTCGTGTCGTAGGCGCCAATGCCCATCAGCGTGGTGACAACAGGCACGCCGAAGGTGTCCGCGAATTCGCGCAGCGCGGCCGAGGCCTCGGCATTGATGACGCCGCCGCCGGCGTAGATCAGCGGGCGCTGGGCCTGCTGGAACTGCTCGAAGAACTTTACCGCCGAAGCGTCGGAGAGATGGTTGTCATCGATCTGCTGCTGGCGCGCACGGTAGCCCGGAATCGGCAGGGTGCCCTGGCCGAGGAAGGGGCCTTCCCAGTTCTGAACGTCCTTGGGCACGTCGATGACCACCGGTCCTGGGCGACCGGAACGGGCGATCTCGAAGGCGGTGCGCACGGTGGCTTCGAGCCGGGAGGGATCGGTCACCAGGAAGACATGCTTGGCGCAGGCACCCATGATGTTGCTGACGGGCGCCTCCTGGAAGGCGTCGCTACCAATGGCCGCCGTCGGCACCTGCCCACAGATGACGACGATGGGGATGGAATCCGCCATGCAGTCACGTACTGGCGTGACGCAGTTGGTCGCGCCCGGGCCGGAGGTCACCAGTGCCACGCCCACACGGCCCGAGGCGCGGGCGTAGCCCGCCGCCATGAAGCCGGCGCCCTGTTCGTTGGCGGGCACGATGAGTGGCATTGGATCCCGGCCCTGGCCGTCGTTGGCTTCCGCGTTGTAGCGGAAGATGGCATCGTAGGTCGGGAGGATGGCGCCGCCGGAATAACCGAATACGACATCCACACCCTCGTCCGCCAGAACCTGAACGATGATGTCGGAGCCGGCGAGGGTCTGCCCGGCCCGTGGGTGTTCGGATGCACGCACGGTCGTCATAAAGAATGCGCCAAAAATGTGGGGAAGGAACCCTCATTTATAGCACGCGCAGGCGGTGTCGCGCGCGCGACGGCGGGTTTTTGGTGCCCCGGTCCGCCCGGTGCGGGTGGGCGAAAGCCCCGCCACGCGGGCATCCTGCGGCGGCTGCGCGCATCCTGCGTTGCACAATGCAGGCGGCGCCGCTATCTTTGCGCACCCTATGCGCCACATCATCTCCATTCTTCTGCAGAACGAATCCGGCGCGCTCGCGCGCGTTTCCGGCATGTTCGCCGCGCGTGGCTACAACATCGAGTCACTTACCGTCGCGCCCACCCAAGACCCCTCGCTCTCCCGGCTGACGCTGGTGACCATGGGTTCCGATGAGGTGATCGACCAGATCGTCAAGCAGTCGCGCAAGCTCATTGACGTGGTGGAAGTGCTCGACGTCACCGTGCGCGCGCACAGTGAGTGTGAGCTGATGCTGATCAAGCTTCGGGTCGCTCCCCATGCCCGCGAGGCCTGGGAAGGCTTGTGCGCGCAGCATGAAATGCACGTGCTAGAGACGGAGGGCGATCTGCATTGCCTTCGCGTCGCCGGGACTGGGACCGAGATCGATGCGATGGTTGCCGAATTGGCTGCCATCGGCGAGGTCGTGGAACTGGTGCGTTCGGGCGTCGCAGCCATCGAGACGGGGAGCGCCGTGCTCGGAGCCCGGGTACTCGCCACGGCGAGCTAGTGGCTGCAAGAGAGCTGAATTTTTTAAATCATTACTTCAATTGGAGCGCGTAAGTACGTGAGTATCAACGTTTACTACGATAAGGATGCCGACCTTTCCCTGATCCAGTCCCGTACGGTGGCGGTGATCGGTTACGGCTCGCAGGGGCACGCGCACGCGCTCAACCTGAAGGAATCCGGCGTCAACGTCGTCGTCGGTTTGCGCAAGGGCGGCGCCTCCTGGGCGAAGGCCGAGGAAGCGGGCCTGAAGGTGGCCGAAGTGGCCGACGCCGCCAAGCAGGCCGACCTGGTCATGCTGCTTGTGCCGGACGAGCGTCAGGTCGAACTCTACGACCAGATCCTCGCGCCCAACATGAAGCAGGGTGCAGCCCTGGCCTTCGCGCACGGATTCAACATCCATTTCCAGCTGATCGAGCCGCGTGCCGACCTCGACGTGATCATGATCGCGCCGAAGGGGCCGGGGCACCTGGTGCGCTCGACCTACGCCCAGGGTGGCGGCGTCCCCAGCCTGATTGCCGTGCATCAGGATGCGTCCGGGCAGGCCAAGCAGGTTGCTCTGTCCTACGCTTCGGCCAACGGCGGCGGCCGTGCCGGTGTCATTGAGACCTCCTTCCGCGAAGAAACCGAAACGGATCTCTTCGGCGAGCAGGCGGTGCTCTGCGGCGGCGCCACCGCGCTGGTGCAGGCTGGTTTCGAAACCCTGACCGAAGCGGGTTATGCCCCCGAGATGGCCTACTTCGAGTGTCTGCACGAGCTCAAGCTGATTGTTGACCTGATGTACGAGGGCGGCATGGCCAATATGCGCTACTCGATCAGCAACACCGCCGAGTACGGTGACTACACACGCGGCCCGCGTGTGGTGACCGAAGAAACCAAGGCGGAGATGAAGCGCATCCTGACCGAGATCCAGACCGGCCAGTTCGCGCGCGAGTACGTGCTCGAGAACCAGGCCGGTGCGCCGACGCTGAAGGCGCGGCGCCGTCTCGGCTACGAGCATCCGATCGAGACCGTGGGCACCAAGCTGCGCAACATGATGCCCTGGATCGGCAAGAACAAGCTGGTTGATCGCAGCCGTAACTAAGCGTTTCCCGCGGCCCGGTTTCCTGGGTTCTGCGGAACCCAGCTTCGGGATCGCGCGGGAGGGGTGGCCGCTGGTACTGCTGGCGGCCGCCCTGCTGTGTGTCTGTCTGCTGGTCGGGTGGGTTCTGGCGGCAGGGGTGGCCCTGCTGACGCTCGCATTCTGCGTGTGTTACTTCCGTGAACCGGGCGGGGAGCTTCCGGCAACCCCCAGCGGGATCTACGCGCCACTGTCGGGCCGCGTGATGAGTGTGCGCCGCGTTCGAAAAGGGCCGCTGGGGGCACCCGCATTGCGCTTGCGCCTGCGTGTGTCCTGGTTCCGTGGGTATGCGCTGCGCGCGCCTGTCGATGGCCAGGTGCGTGAGCCGGCGCGACCCCATGCGCGTGGTGTCGGCTGGCTACATACCGTATCGGGGGCCGATGTGCTCATGGTGCCGAAGGCGGGATATGCCGGCCGCGGCTCGATTCTGCGCATGTCCTTCGGGCAGCGTGTGGGACAGGCGCGGCGGATCGGACCGCGGCGTGCGCTGCGCGTGGTGGATGTCTATGTCCCGATGGACAGCGAGGTCCGTGCAGCGGTGGGGGCCCGGACGACAGCAGGACGGACGGTGCTCGCCTCGTTATCCTAGGCGGATGGACGAACAACACAGCGACAGAAAGCCCCGCAAGGGTATCTATGTCCTTCCCAATCTGATCACTACCGCCACGCTCTTTGGTGGCTTCTACGCCATTGTGGCTGCCTTGTCTGGGCGCTTCTCCGAAGCGGCGCTAGCCATCCTGGTGGCGATGGTGGCCGACGCCCTCGACGGACGGATCGCGCGTCTGACCAACACGGCCAGCGATTTCGGCAAGGAATACGACAGCCTCAGCGATATGGTGGCCTTCGGTGTGGCGACCGGCGTACTGATCTATGCCTATTCGCTGCATCATCTCGGCGATTACGCCTGGCTTGGCGGCAAGCTCGGCTGGGTCATCGCCTTTGCCTTTGTCGCATGCACGGCCTTGCGCCTGGCGCGCTTCAACGTGCTCACCAGCATATCCGGCGGCACCGGCGATTTCTTCGGTCTGCCGTCGCCGTCGGCGGCGGCGGTCATCGTTTTCTACGTCTGGAGTGCGCACTCCTGGGGACTGTCCGGTGAGTCACTGCTGGTGGTGTCGATGATTCTGACCATGGGGATCGCACTGCTGATGGTGAGCAGCATCCGCTTCCCGAGCTTCAAGAAGCTCGACCTGACCGGACGGGTGCGCTTCGTGTCCTTTGTCATGGTGGTCGGCGCGCTGGCACTGGTCATGATCGATCCGCCGCGCATTCTCTTCATTCTGTTCTTTGCCTACGCGATATCCGGCCCCATATTGGCGTTATACGGTGGCCGTGGCGGTCTTCCCGTGGTTGGCAAGGCGCGGCGCAAAGAGTAACCTTTTACCTATGTGGCATTGCAACGACATGCTTTCCGCTTTTGCCTCGCGCCTTTGGCTGCGGCTGCGACTGTGCGTGTCTCCGCTACTGCCCTGAGGGGCAGATAACGATGCGATGTGGCCGGCGTGGGGCCCTCCAGATGACCGCGCAATCCAAATCCCCTTTAGCCTCCGCAACGCCCCAGCGCGGAGCGGAGCGTCATGGAGACAACCGCCATGCTCGATAACCCGCAGATCAAATATCGTCCCTTTCAACGCGTTGGCCTCAAGGATCGCCAATGGGTGGACGCCATCATCGACAAGCCGCCGATCTGGGCGAGCGTCGATCTGCGCGACGGGAACCAGGCGCTGATCGAACCGATGGATCACGAGCGCAAGTTCCGGATGTTCGAGGCGCTCGTGGACATCGGCTTCAAGGAAATCGAAGTGGGCTTTCCGTCCGCTTCGCAGACCGACTTCGACTTCATCCGGCGCCTCATTGAGGAAGACCGCGTTCCCGGTGACGTCACCATCCAGGTGCTGACCCAGGCACGCGAGCACCTCATCCGGCGGACCTTCGAGTCGCTGCGGGGGGCGCGTCGGGCAGTCGTCCACGTCTACAACGCGACCGCGCCGATCATGCGCAAGGTCGTGTTCAACATGAACGAGGACGAGGTGGTGGCCCTGGCCGTGCACCATGCCCAGATGCTGCGCGATATCGCAGCCACCATGCCGGAGACCGAATGGGTCTTCCAGTATTCACCGGAAATGTACTCGGGCACCGAGCTGGAGTTCTCGCGCCGCATCATCGACGCGGTCACCGAGGTCTGGCAGCCGACGCCGGAGGCGCCCTGCATCATCAATCTGCCCTCCACGGTGGAGCATTCCACGCCCAACATCTTTGCCGACATGGTCGAGTGGACGCACCGTCATATCGCCCGGCGTGATGCGGTGGTGCTCTCGGTGCACCCGCACAATGACCGCGGCACGGGCACGGCGGCCGCTGAATTCGCCATCATGGCCGGGGCCGACCGCATTGAGGGCTGTCTGTTCGGCAACGGCGAGCGCACAGGCAACGTGGACATCGTCAATCTGGCGTTGAATATGTATACGCAGGGTGTGCACCCGGGCCTCGACTTCTCCGATATCGACGCCATCAAGGCCACGGTGGAACACTGCAATCAGTTGCCGGTGTCGCCTCGCCATCCCTATGTGGGTGAACTGGTCTTCACCTCCTTCTCCGGTTCGCATCAGGACGCCATCAAGAAGGCCTTGGCCGCGCGCGGCGACAAGGACGATGTCTGGGATATGCCCTATCTGCCCATCGATCCACGGGACGTGGGGCGTACCTATGAGGCAGTGATCCGGGTCAACTCGCAGTCCGGCAAGGGCGGCGTCAGCTATCTGCTCGAAACCGAGTACGGTTTGCGGCTGCCACGTCGCCTGCAGATCGAGTTCAGCCAGATCGTCAAGCAGGTCACCGATGACACCGGCAAGGAGCTGACTGCCGAGGCCATCTATCAGGTCTTCCAGGATGCCTATGTGCATCCGGACCGTCCCTATACCTACGAAGGCCATCACTTCGTCGAGGATTCGCGTTCCGACGAGGTGCATCTCACTGCCGACGTGCGTATCGAGGGCGAGGCGGCCACGCTGGAAGGCCGTGGCAATGGGCCGATCGACGCCTTCGTCTCGGCGCTGTCGCAGCGGCTCGGGGTCAAGATCCAGATCATGGACTACCACGAGCACGCTCTCGGGGAAGGCGCCAATGCGCGCGCTGCCACCTATATCGACCTGCGCGTGGGCGACCAGGGACCGCTGTTTGGCGTCGGCATCGACCCGAACATCGTCACCGCCTCGCTCAAGGCCGTGCTGTCGGGCGTGAACCGCGCGATGGCGCAGCAGGCCAAGGCGGCCTGATGGAGCCCGCGCGTCGCCAGCGTTATCTGAAGGCGCTGGGCGTGCGCGATTTTCTGGGCGAGCGCCGGCAGGCGGCTGCGCGCCGTCAAGCCCCTGCGGAGACGGCCTCCGCGGGGGCACCCGCTCCACGGACCCCGCCGCAGTCGTCTCAATCTCCATCCTCCGTCGCTGCGCCACCCTTCCGGTCGGCGGCACGGGCGCCGGCCGCACGCCAGGCAACACTGCCGGAAACCGTGATCGAGGCGCCGGTCGAAACCCCATTGCCGCCGCTGCCGCCGTTGGATTCCCTGGAAGCGGCACAGGCTTGCGTGGCCGATTGCACGCGCTGCGCCCTGCACCGTACGCGGACGCAGACGGTATTCGGTGTCGGTGCCACCGAAGCGCCACTGCTGGTCATTGGAGAAGGCCCGGGTGCGGAAGAGGACCGGCGCGGTGAACCCTTTGTTGGCCGGGCGGGGCAGCTGCTGGACGCCATGATGGCTGCGATTGGCCACGATCGCGGGCGCAACACCTATATCGCCAATGTGGTCAAGTGCCGGCCGCCCAACAACCGGGATCCGGCGCCGGCCGAGGTCGAAGCCTGTCGCCCCTTCCTTGATGCCCAGATTGACGCGCTGCAACCACGGCTCATCCTGGCCGTCGGCCGCGTGGCTGCCCAGCGCCTGCTCAACACCGAGGAGCCGCTGTCGCGCTTGCGCGGCCGTACACACTATTACGGGCCCGCCTCGGTGCCGGTGTGGGTGAGCTACCACCCTGCCTATCTGCTGCGTTCGCCGAGGGAGAAGGCCAAGGCCTGGGAAGACCTCAAGCGCGTGCACGCGCTGCTGCATGATTCCGGGTCCAGTGAGCAGCGCGATGGGACTGGCGGCTGATCAGCCGGTGGCGCACGGTGTGCGGCTCCTGCCCATGGCGGACGGGCATCTCGACGCCGTCCACGCCATCGAGCGGGTCAGCCAGCCCCATCCCTGGTCGCGCGGCATGTTTTCCGATTGTCTCAAGGCAGGCTACAGTGGCTGGGTGCTCGAGGATGCTGAACAGGAAATCCTGGCCTTCACGCTGAGCTCCCTGGCCATGGACGAGGCGCATCTGCTCAATCTGGCGGTGGCGCCGCACGCGCGCCGGCACGGTCTGGGCAGTCGTCTGCTGGAGCACGTGCTGCGCCAGGCGCGGCATGCGGAAGCACGCTGCATGCTGCTGGAAGTGCGCGCCTCCAATCGCAGCGCGATTCATCTCTACAGCGAGAGGGGCTTTGCCGTGCTGGCGCGTCGCCCGCGCTATTACCCGGCACATGCCGGGACGCGCGAGGACGCGCTCGTCATGTCCTTCGACTTCACGGCGGTGCGCGAGGCTGGTGCCGGCTAGCTCGAAGAGGGCGGCACTGCGCGACCAGGGTGAGGCAAGCCGGCGGCGAACACCATGGGCATACGCCGCCGCGCGGCCGCCATGCGGGTCTGCAACACCAGCAGGGCGTCTGCATCCGCCGCTGCAAGATAGCGACCGCGAATATAGGCATCGGCTGCGTCATTGAAGGCGCGCAGGGCCTCGCCTTGCAGATGGCCGCGCACGCGCCCGGCATAGTCCAGCGGCCCCTCCTGCGGCTCTGGCGCCAACCCTGATCGCGCAAGACGGCAGCAGATGCGCTGCCATTCCCGCGCCAGCGGGTCGCGCCGGACCTCGCGCAGATTGGCGCGAATCGCCAGGGCAGCGATGATCGCCATCATCAGTGCGATCAACGCAGTCAGCGCGAACAGCATGCGCTGCCAATCACCGAGGCCGATGCGGGACAGCAAGGCGCGCTGCAGCTCCGGGCCGTAGGCCAGAATCCAGCGGTCCCACTGCATGTTCAGAAAGTCCCAGCGCGCGCCGATCCAATCACCGATCGCCCATTGCCCCGCCCATGGCAGCGCACGCTGCTCGCCACGCTGTTCGAGGGCGGTATCGAGATTGAACTCGATGCGATCAGGCGCCACCGCCGCAGTGGGATCGATACGCAGCCAGCCAGCGCGCTCATCCCAGATTTCCGCCCAAGCGTGGGCATCGGATTGGCGCACGATGTAGTAGTCGCCCACCTGGCTGCGCTCGGCTCCCTGATAGCCGAGCACCACGCGCGCAGGCACCCCCGCAGCACGCATCAGGGTGACAAAGCTGCCGGCAAAATGCTCGCAGAAGCCGCGCCGGGATTCGAATAGGAAAGCGTCGACACTATCCGTACCCAGCAGCGGGGGAGAGAGCGTGTAGATGAAGCCCTCGTTGCGAAAATAGGCCAGCGCGCGCTGTGCCAGCGCCATGGGCTGCCGCGTCTGGCGGCGCCAGTCGGCGGCAAGCGCACGGCTGCGTGGATTGGCATTGGCGGGCAACTGCAAGGCCCGCTCGCGCAAGCTGCCTTCGAGCGATGAACCGAGCCGTGCGGCCGGATAGGCGCGCAGATCGAAGAACGTGGTGGTATTGAGTACCGATGCGCTGCGGACGGCGCCGCCGGCATCCAGGTGCAAGGGTGCCGGCAGGGTGCCAGGCGGCGCGTAGTCGAGTGCGAAGATGTACGACAGCGTCTGCGGTTCGAGGGTGAGCCGATAGTCGATGGCGGGGCCCTCTGGCACCAGGCTTGCGGAGGCGTCTCGCTCTGGCGCACCCAGGCTGCGCCGGTGCGGGTACCAGGTGCGGCCGTCGGTGTACCACAGCACGGGTCCCCGCCAGTACCGCTCCTGCTTATCGGGGACGGCGCCCTCGAAGCTGACACGAAAAGCCACCGCATCCGATTGGATTAGCGATGCGATGTCTCCGGGGGACATGGTGTCGCTCATGCCGGTGCGTGCGCTGTCGCTGGCCCCCGGTGTCCCCCAAAGCGGACCGGATATGCGAGGGAAAAGCACCCACAGCACCAGCATGAGTGGCAATGCGAGCAGCAGCAGGCGGCCCGCTCCGGAGAGATCGGCGCGCCAGCCTGCACGTTGCAGTCGCTGACCGTCGATCAGCAGGGCGGTGATCAGCAGCACCGCAACCAGCATCCAGAGAACGGTCCACAACGCCTGATCGCGCAGAAAATGGGTGAACAGCGTGAAATAGAGCAGCAGCAGGACCACCATCTCGCCGCGGCGGTCCTGCAACTCGGTCAGCTTGAGCGCGATCATCAACGTCAGCATGGCAGTACCCGCCACTTGCCCTGAACTGCGCCCGAAACTCAGCCAGACACCGGCGAATCCCGCGATCGTCAATGCCACGCGCACCCAGCGGCCCGGCAGAGGCCAGGCGCGCTGTGCGGCCACGCCGCGCCAGATGATCAGTGTGCCTACCACCAGCCCGATCCAGGGCGGCAGGTGCAGCGCGTGCGGCGCCAGCACGATAGCAACCACTGGCAGCAGCCGCAGCAGACGTTCGCGCGGCAGTGCCATCGCTTCAGCCATGCTGTTCTCCTGGCGGGTCGAACAGGGCCAGGGTACGCAGACACTGGTGGCGATGGGCATCGCCTTCTTCCGGTGGTATCAGCGCCCCGGGCAATCGCATGCCCCATCGCCATCCCTGACGATGTGCCTCGATCACCATGCGCGCGCATTGTCGGATGCGACTTTCATGGTCTCCAGACAGTGCCTGCCAGTCGATCCACAGACGGCGGTCCGTGGTATCGAGGAACTGTTTCACGGTCGGTTTGCTGTCCTTGGCAAGGCGCTTCCAGTGGATGTCATGCATGGCATCGCCGTGCCGATAATCGCGCAGGCTGTCAAAGTGCTCGCGCCCCGCGCGCCGTCCGCTGTCTTCGCCTTCAGCGTGATGCGTCTGCGGGAAGCTGGGGCCCAACGCGTCGGTGGCTGGGTAGACCAGCAGCCGGCGATCGGGCCGTATCCATGTCCACGCGCGAAAAAGGCCGAGGGGAAAGGTGGTCTCCAGGGCAATAGGTGGCAGGGGGAGCCAGCCGCGGCGCACCGTCGGCAAATCGAGGTGCAGGCGGGCCGCATCGCTGGCCGGAAGATCCACACCATCCCGGCTGGCGGCCACCGACGTCGGCCAGTGCGCAAAGATGGCGGGTCGCGGCCTGGCGCCGTCGTGGCTCAGCACAAGCTCGATACGCGCCTCTTTGCCGGCGTGCACTGCCTTGGCATGGCACTGGCGCAGATGGATGCCAAGCAGATTGGCGTGGGTCAGGTGCATCGCCACCAGGCCGACGCCGGCGAGCAGGAAGGCGAGGGCGAAGCCCATGCTGTTGGCGTAATTCATCGATCCCAGCCAGAGCGCGAACACCAGAGCGCCAAAGGCATACCCGGCCGGGGTTGGCATGATGTAGACGCGTCGCCGCCCGACGCGCTGCGGCAAGGACTGGCGCGGCACACGACGCAACAGCCAATTTTCGAAGGCGCGCCGGAAGCGCTGCATGGGACGCAGGAACACCACGCGCCGGCTCAGGGGATGGCCACTGCGCTCAGAATCTCGCCGGCCGTGGGCGATTCGGTCTCGCTGTCCGGGCTGGGATGCAGGCGGTGCCCGGCCACCGGCGGAAAGACCCGCTGGATGTCCTCGGGCAATACGCCATCGCGGCCTTCGAGTAGCGCCCAGGCCTGGGCGGCACGGCGGATTGCCAGACCGGCGCGGGGGGATAGGCCGTGGCGCAATCCTGGCAGGCTGCGCGAGTACTGCACCAGAGCCAGGATATAGCGCGCCGCCGCGTCGGAGACATGGATGGCGGCTACGGCAGCCTGAATGCCACGAAGCGATTCACGGTCCAGCACAGGCTCCAGGTGCTCGACCATCCGGCGGTGGTCGCTGTCCTGGAGCAGTTGTAGCTCGGCTTCGGCTGGCGGATAGCCCAGCGAAAGGCGCATCAGGAAGCGGTCCAGCTGGCTTTCGGGCAGAGGGTAGGTGCCGAGCTGGTCGCGCGGGTTCTGGGTGGCGATGACAAAGTAGGGCGAAGGCAGTGGGCGCGTTTCGCCCTCGACCGTCACCTGACCTTCCGCCATGGCTTCGAGCAGGGCGGACTGGGTCTTGGGCGAGGCACGGTTGATCTCGTCGGCGAGCAGCACATCGCTGAAGATCGGCCCGGCTTCGAAGCGGAAGCGCGCGGTCGATGCGTCGAAGATGGAGACACCCAGAATGTCGGCGGGCAGCAGGTCACTGGTGAACTGAATCCGCTTGTAGTCAAGGCCATAGACCCGCGCCATGGCCAGTGCCAGGGTGGTCTTGCCGACCCCGGGAAGGTCCTCGACCAGCAGGTGGCCGCCGGCGATCAGGCAGCAGTTGGCGAGGCGGGTCTCCAGTGACTTGCCCAGGATGATGCGGTCGACGGCAGCAATGGCATCGCGCATCTGCCGCTGCGCGGTGTGATTTTCGTAAGGCATGGGCGGAGTGTAACGGTCCAGGAGCGGCTTGCCATGGGCCGGTGATCGTCGCACGATGCGTGCAAACAACCGAAAAGGACAGCAACGCGAGATGGACGCGATCGCTAGAGAAGCCCAGGCCGCCATGCGCGAGGCAGAGACCTACGCCACCTGGCACGAGGCCGCCTCTGTGCTGGACGAGCGCGAGGGCCTCGACGAATGGATGGAGGAAGAGGTCTCCGAAGACTACGACTGGCAGCTGATCCGCACCCGGTTGCGCCAGCTTCGCCAGCTGCGCGAGGAAGGCGACGTGCACGCCCTGGTGCACTACATGCGCCAGGGCTTGCACTGGAACATCGGCAACATCGGCAACCCCAATCTCTATGCCTATGCCCGCACCGGCACCAAGACGCTGATCGATCAGTATCTGCAGACGGTGGTGGAGACACTGGAATATCTGGCCGACACCAGTTTCCCGGAATGGCCGCATGCAAGGAAGCTGAAGTTCTTTCGGGAAGTCACGCAGTCCTTCGGGCAGTCGGGCCTGCTGCTGTCCGGCGGCGCCACGCTGGGCCTGTTTCACGTCGGCGTGGTCAAGGCGATCTATCTTGAAGGCCTGCTGCCACGCGTATTGTCGGGTTCCAGCGCGGGCTCGGTGGTGGCCGCGGCGGTGTCGACCCGTAACGAGGAGCAGACGCTGGAGCTGCTCGATCCGGAAAGCAGCTACTACCGTTTCTGGCGCGCGCTGCGCCCCGCTGACATGATGCGCTTCGGCTCGATCATGGACCCGACTCAGCTGCGCAAGGCCATCGCCGCCAATGTGCCGGATCTGACCTTCGAGCAGGCCTTCGAAGCCTCGGGTCGCAGCCTCAATATCACGGTGTCGCCGGCCGGCAGCAATCAGCCGCCGCGGCTGCTCAATCACCTGACCTTTCCCTATGTCTGCGTCCGTGAGGCAGTGGCGGCGTCCTGCTCGGTGCCGCTGATCTTTCCGCCGGTGATGCTGATGACGCGCGACGCGCGCGGGGCACGCGTCCCGTTCATGCCCACGCTCAAGTGGAACGACGGCTCGCTCAAGTCGGACTTGCCGATGCAGAGACTGCGCCGACTGCACAACGCCAATCATTTCGTCGTCAGCCAGACCAATCCGCACGTCATCCCCTTCCTCGCGCGTGCTGAAGGTGGCCCGCGTGCCGGGCGTCTCGCGGGGGTACGCAAGCTGGTGATGGGAACCCTGCTACAGCAGTCGCGCAGCGTCGTGGACATCGCCCGCTCCGGCTTGCCGGACGGCGGCCTGCGCAAGCCCTTGGACATGGCCGCCTCGCTGCTCGACCAGAACTACCGCGGCAACGTCACGATCATGCCGCAGAACAGTCTGTGGCGTTTCATGCGGGTCACCGCCAACCCGCGCATCGATGATGTGCGCCGCTTCATCCTCGAAGGGGAGCGGGCGACCTGGCCGCGCATGGCGCAGGTACGCAATCAGCTGATGGTGAGTCAGGCCCTGGAACGCTGCCTGACCAATCTGGAGGCGCCGGAGAATCGACGCCAGCCACTGGCTCGCAAGCCGCGGGCGCTGCGCCTGGTCCGGCAAAAGGCCGCCGAGGAGTAGCGGCATTCATCCGCCACCGGCCTGGCGCCGGTGGCGGTGATGACTAGGCGATTTCGGCCACCTTCTGGCGCTGTTCGCGCAGCGCTGCCAGATCATCGCGCAGCTGCTGGCTGCGTTCACGCGCGCCAGCGACGACATGTTCCGGTGCCTTGGCGAAATCAGGGTTGGCCAGACGCTGCTCCAGACCGGCCAGTTCCTTCTCGCACTTGGCGATGCGCTTGTCGAGCCGCGCCAGCTCGGCCTCGGTATCGATCAGCCCCTTCATCGGTACCAGAATCTTGAGATCACCGAGCAGGGCCGTGGCGGCCTTTGGCGCTTCCTCGTTCTGTTCCAGGAACAGCGGCGCTTCGGTCCGGGCCAGAGCGGTAATCAGCGACTGCATGCGCCGCACCCGTTCCACGTCCTGCTGACTGGCGTCGCGCAGGTAGACCGGCAGGATGGTCGACGGCGCAAGATTCATCTCGCCGCGAATGTTGCGGATGCCGACGATGAAGCCCTGCAGCCATTCGATGTCGGCCTCGGCTTCGGCGTGGATGCGGTCCTGCTGCGCGCGCGGGTAGGGCTGCTGCATGATGCTGTCGCCCTGCTTGCCGGCGAGCGGCCCGATGCGCTGCCAGATCTCCTCAGTGATGAAGGGCATGATTGGATGCAGCAGGCGCAGGATGGTCTCGAGTACTCGCAGCAGGGTCGTGCGCGTGCCGCGTTGGGCGGCGACATCGCGGCCGGACAGGGCCGGCTTGGCCAATTCCACGTACCAGTCGCAGTACTCATGCCAGACGAAGTGATAGAGCGTCTGCGCGATGAGATCGAAGCGGTAATCCTGGAAGTGCTGTTCGATCTCGGCCTCGACGCGCTGCAGTCGCGAGATGATCCAGTGATCGGCGGCCGACAGCGTGGCGGCTTGGCCGGCCTCGGGCAGCGCCTCGGATTCGCAGTGCATCAACACGAAGCGGGCGGCATTCCAGATCTTGTTGCAGAAGTTGCGATAGCCTTCGGCGCGCTTCGGGTCAAAGCGGATGTCGCGCCCGGTCGAGGCCAGTGCGCAGAAGGTGAAACGCAGCGCGTCGACGCCGGTTTCATGCAGGCCGTCCGGGTAGGCGGCGCGGGTTGCTTTCTCGATCGCCTTGGCCTTCTGCGGTTGCATGAGGCCGGCGGTGCGCTTGGCCACCAGCTCATCCGCGGAAATGCCTTCTACGATGTCGAGGGGGTCGATGACATTGCCCTTCGACTTGCTCATCTTGGCGCCGTCCGAGTCGCGCACCAAGCCGGTGATGTACACGTCGCGGAAGGGCACGTCGTCCATGAAATGCAGGCCCATCATGGCCATGCGCGCCACCCAGAAGAAGATGATGTCGAAGCCGGTGACCAGCACATCGCCGGGGTAGTGGCGCTGCAGATCCGTGGTTTGTTCCGGCCAGCCCATGGTGGAGAAGGGCCAGAGCGCGGAGGAGAACCAGGTATCGAAGACATCGGTATCGCGCCGTAGCGGTGTGGCGGCGTCCAGGCCGGCCTTGCGCCGTGCTTCTTCCTCGTCGCGGCCGACCAGGACGCGGCCATCCTCGGTGTACCAGGCGGGGACGCGATGGCCCCACCAGATCTGGCGCGAGATGCACCAGTCCTCGATGTTGTTCAGCCAGTGACGATAGGTATTGATCCAGTTGCCGGGCACGAAGCGCATGCGGCCGTCTTCCACCGCTGCCAGCGCGCGCTCGGCCAGCGGTTTCGTGCGCACGAACCACTGCTCGGTCAGATAGGGCTCGACCACCGCATCGGTGCGGTCGCCGTGCGGCACCATCAGGGTGTGGTCATCGACGCGCTCGAGCAGGCCCAGGGCGTCCATGTCGGCCACCACGCGTTCGCGCGCGGCAAGGCGGTCGAGGCCGACATAGGCGGCAGGCGCCTGATCGCTGATGCGCGCATCCGGGGTCAGGATATTGATCTGCGGCAGCCCGTGACGGACCCCCATCGCATAGTCGTTGAAGTCGTGCGCCGGGGTGATCTTGACGCAGCCGCTACCGAAATCGGCGTCGACGTAGTCGTCGGCGATGATCGGGATGATGCGGTCGGTCAGCGGCAGCCGCAGCTCGCGCCCGATCAGATGCTGGAAGCGGGCATCCTCCGGGTGTACCGCCACCGCGGTGTCGCCCAGCATCGTCTCCGGGCGCGTGGTGGCCACCGTCAGATGCCCCGAGCCATCCGCCAGCGGATAGCGGAAGTGCCACAGGTGACCCTTTTCCTCGCGCGACTCGACTTCCAGGTCGGAAATGGCGGTCTGCAGCACCGGGTCCCAGTTGACCAGGCGGGTGCCGCGATAGATCAGATCCTCTTCATACAGGCGGACAAAGGCTTCAGTGACCGCGCGCGAGCAGGTCTCGTCCATCGTGAAGCGCTCGCGCGACCAGTCCACCGCGTTGCCCATGCGCCGGATCTGGTTGGTAATCGTGCCCCCGGAGCTGGCCTTCCATTCCCAGACGGCTTCCAGAAAGGCCTCGCGACCCAGGTCATGACGAGACTGGCCCTGTGCCTCGAGGCGCCGCTCGACCACCATCTGTGTGGCTATGCCGGCATGGTCCGTGCCGGGCAGCCATAGGGCATCGCGGCCGCGCATGCGCTGATAGCGCGTGATCGCATCCATGATGCTGTGCTGGAAGGCATGCCCCATGTGCAGGGTGCCAGTGACATTCGGCGGCGGAATGACGATGGTGTGCGGTGTGCCTTCGCCCTTGGGGGCGTAGAGACCGTTGTCTTCCCAGTAGGCGCGCCACTTGGCTTCCAGCGCGCGCGGCTCGAATGCTTTGTCCATCGGCAGAGTTCGTTTTCGATGATGCCCGGTGATCCCGAGCCGGAGGGCGCGAAGGGTAACGGAAACCGGGCCTGGCCGCCCTGGCAGCAGCTACAGCTTGTGGGTTTGCAGGGGGTAGCCGCGCTCGCGATAGAAGCCGAAGCGGCCCCTGGCCCGGGCACGCTGGGCATCGTCCCCGAAGACCGGCTCCAGCACGCGCTCGAAGGTCGAGAAGAAGGTCGGCACGGCCTCGGCGATGTTGATCAGGATGTCCTGATGTGATGGCGGGGGCGCCTGCTCACCCAGGGCAATGGCCGCCAGCGGGGAACACTGTCCGCTGGCGTCCAGCCGCTCATGGGCGAGAAAGCTGTTCTGCCGGAAGCTCCACAGCGCGCTGTCGATATCGTCGAGTAGCGCGGCGTCGTCGCTGTGCACAAAGACCCGCTTGCCAGTAGCGCCGGCCTTCTCGCACAGCCGACAGACCAGCAGCACGGGGCCGACGTCATCGGCTTCCGGCAGGACGTAGAAATCAACCCGCGTCACGAGGACTCATGCAGCCGCTGGGTCAGGAACTGCAGCAGGAGCGGCACCGGCCGCGCGGTGGCGCCCTTGGGTTTCTGTGTCCAGGCGGTGCCGGCGATATCCAGATGCGCCCAGCGCAGCTTGCGCGCGAAGCGATGCAGGAAGACCGCGGCGGTGACCGAGCCCGCCTCGCGGCCACCGACGTTGGCCACATCGGCAAAGGGGGAGCGCAGGGCGCTCTCGTAGTCGTCCCACAGCGGCAGTTCCCAGGCGCGGTCGCCCATATAGTCGCCGGCCGTGATCAGCGACTTGGCCAGGGCCGGCTGATTGGCGAACACACCGGTGGCGTGGTTGCCCAGGGCAATGATGACCGCGCCGGTGAGGGTCGCCATGTCGATGACGCAGTCGGGGTCGTAGTTGCGCTCCACGTAGGTCAGCGCGTCACAGAGCAGCAGACGGCCCTCGGCGTCGGTGTTCAGGATCTCGATGGTCTGCCCCGACATCGAGGTAACGATGTCCCCAGGCTTGTTGGCCATGCCGTCCGGCAGGTTCTCGGAGGCGGGTACGATGCCGACCAGATTGATCGGCAGGCCCAGTTCCGCGACCGCCTTCATGGTGCCGAAGACCGCAGCGCCCCCGCACATGTCGTACTTCATCTCGTCCATGGCCTGCGCCGGCTTGAGTGAGATGCCGCCTGCATCGAAGGTCAGGCCCTTGCCCACCAGCACGACCGGCTTGGCCTTCTTCGGGCCCTGCATGTACTCCATGACGGTAAAGGTGGCGGGTTCGCGCGAGCCCCTTGAGACCGAGAGCAGGGCGCCCATGCCCAGGTTCTCCATCTTTTTCTCGTCCAGCACCGTGGTCTTGATGCTGCGATAGCTGCTGGCCAGCTCGCGTCCGGTGTTGGCCAGATCGGTGGGCGTGCAGCGGTTGCCCGGCAGATTGCTCAGATCACGGGTCAGTACCATCCCGGCATTGAGAGCGTTGGCCATGCGCAGCGCTTCTTCCGCCTCGGCCAGATCGCTGCGGCTGGGGACATTGAAGGTGATGCGGTTGAGCTTGCTGTGGTCCGGATCCGGCTTGCTCTTGCACTGCACGAAGCGGTAGCCGAGGGCGCCGGAGGCCATGGCCGCGCGCAGCACGGTCCAACGGCGATCGCGTTTACGCACCACGAGATCGGTAAGATAGCTGACCGCATCGACCGCGCCGGTCTTGCGTACTGCCCGCACGGCTTCCTCCGTGGCCCGGATGTAGGCCTTGTCGGAGAAATCCCGTTCGCGACCCAAACCGACCAGGAGCACACGATCACAGACCAAGCCGGTCAAGCTGTGCAGGACCAGGGTTTCGCCCTCGCGGCCTTCGATGTCGCCACGGCGCATGGCCTGGCTGATCGCGCCGTTACAGGCTTCGTCAAGTTCCTTGGCGGCAGGGCTGAGCTTGCGCTTGTCGAAAACACCGGCAATGACGCAGCCTGCGCGTTGCTTGGTGGGGTTGCCACTCTTGACGAAAAATTCCATCGAGCGCCTCGTATTTGTGTATTGGGTGCGTTCGCACGCGTGGTGCAGGAGTGTCGGCAAACTGCGCACGCTGTGCAAGCGAGGCGGGGCGCCGTTCAGCCGCAACGCCAACGGACGGCCAGGGCTATCCTTGCGTGATGGGTGGCAGCCGCATTCTGTCTCGATATTTCTTCCGCGATGCGGCGCTGGCCTGGCTGGCCGTGCTGTCGGTCCTGTTGCTGATCCTGCTCGCCAGCCGCTCGGTGCGGTTCCTGTCGGCCGCGGCGGAGGGCAACATCCCGGCGGACATCGTGCTCAGCGTCGTGCTGTTGTCGGCACTGAGCTATTTGATGATCATCACGCCGATTTCGTTGTTGCTGGGCGTGATGCTGGCAATGGGCCGCATGTACAAGGATCAGGAAATCACCGCGGCTACGGCCTGTGGCGTGAGCCTTGGTGGTATTGCCTTCCCGTTCATGCTTTTGTCGGGCTTTGCAGCCGTGTTGACCGGCATGCTGTCGCTGGACCTGGGTCCGCGTGCCGGGCGGGCGGTCGACCAGCTGACGCAGGAGGCGCGCGAGGAACTGTCCTACGCACCCTTCGAATCGGGCCGGTTCACCCGCATGGCGGGCGGCGACGCGGTGTTCTACGCGCGTGAGACCGAAGACGGCGGCACCCGCTTCGAGGACATCTTCATTCATGCCGAGCTGCCCGAGTTCCAGGGCATCGTGCAGGCCCGGGCCGGCAGCCAGCGCGTCGAGGGTGAGGACAATGTCCGCGAAATCGTGCTCGAATCCGGTCGGGCTTACCAGCAGCGCAAGGGCGACCTGGCCTGGGATGTCTTCGACTTCGGGCAGCTCATTCTTCGCTTCGTGCCGCCGCCCCTGCTGTATGAAGCCTCGGAAACCGACATCGCCCCCACCGCGGAGCTGCTCCAACGCGATGACCCCGAGGCCATCGCCGAGCTGCACTGGCGTGTGGCTGCGCCCATCGCCGTGTTGCTGATGGTGCTGATCGCGGTGCCGCTGTCGCATGTCGGCCCGAGGCAAGGGCGCTACGGCAAGCTGGTTCTGGGGCTGCTGGTCTATCTGGTCTATGCCAATCTGCTGGGCGCCGGGCAGACCGCGCTGGAACGTGGCGTTGTGCCGGCCTGGGCGGGTTTGTGGTGGGTGCACGGGGCGGCTTTGGCCCTTGGCCTGTGGCTGTGGGTGCGACGGGCGCGCGCATGAAGCTGATCGACCGCCATATCGCTGCCCACGTGCTGGGGTTCTCGGCCATCGTCGGCTTTGCCTTGCTGGCGCTGCAGAGCTTCATCACCCTGGCGGCCGAGGCCGACGACATCAGTGACCGTTTCAGCTTTCTTGACCTGGTCACGGTGGTTGCCTTCGAGACGCCCAGCATCATGCTGGTGCTGATGCCCATGATCGCTCTTATCGGCACGCTGCTCGGACTCGGGGCGCTCGCCCAGCAGGGGGAACTGGTGGCCATGCGCGCCGCGGGCATTTCGGTCCTGCGCATTGGCGTGGCCACACTCGCGGGCGGCCTGCTGCTCGCGGCGTTGACCTTGCTGCTCACCGATGTGGTGGCTCCGGCCGGCAAGCGCGCCTCGGAGCAACTGCAGAGCGCCGAAAAGTACGGTACCGACCCCGGCGTGGTGACGCGGCCGGTGTGGCTGCGGGGCGAGCAGGAGATCTATCACGTGCGACGCGTCGAGTCGCCGCGCGCGGTGGGACCCGTCACTGTCTACAGCCTGGGTTCGGACGGCGGCATCGAAATCATCTCCGAGGTGGCGAGCGCGCACTTCGCGGACGGCGCATGGCAGGCAAAGGACATCACGCAGATGCACTTCGGGGACGACGGCGTGCGGCGCGAACAGGTGGCGCGCATGCGCTGGCCCTCGGGGCCATCCCCGGATGTACTCGAACTGGTTGTGCTGGAGTCCGACGCCCTGTCGGTGCGCGGCCTGCTACGCCTGATCGACTATCTGGAACGCAACGACCTCGACGCGCAGCAGCACCGGATCGCGCTGTGGCAGAAGCTGGTGGCGCCCTTGACGGTGCTGGTCATGATGTTACTTGCGGTGCCCTATGTGCTGGGCTCGCTGCGTGACAGCGGCACCGGGCAGCGTCTGCTGGTGGGCGTGCTCATCGGTGTTGCCTTCTGGGTCGGCAACGAGGTCATTGCCAGCAGCGCCTTGATCTATCGCTGGCCGCCGATGCTGTCGGCGCTGAGTCCCAGCCTCATCGTCCTGGTCGTTGCGCTGTGGCGGCTGCGCCAGGCGCGGGAATAGACGAAACCACCCTCAGTGCTAGCCGTCTCTGCCGCCCGCGGCGAGTGGAGGGTTCGCGGCGGTGCGCAGATGCTGCAGTGTGTCCTGGATGCCGCTCCGCAGTTGGGCAATGTCGTCCCGCATTTCAAGACCGACGATAGGCGCATTGCCACCTTGCTGGATGCGGCGTTCGACGCGCGCCGCCAGCCCGCGGATCCGGTGCAGATGGTAAAAGGCCGCCGTGCCATGCAGGGCGTGGGCGGCCTCACGCAAGCCGATGGCATCGCCGGCGGCAAAGCATTGCTCGACTGTGTCGAGCTGGCTGGGTAGCTCCTCGATGAGCATGTCGCGCAGTTCGGCGTCGTCCAGCAGACGGGCATCGATGCCGCTTCCGCTGTCGGCCTCGAAGTGGCTGGTGGCGCCACGCTGACGCAGCCAGGGTGCCAACGCACGCAGCAGCTGCCGGCTGTCGAAAGGCTTGCTGATGACCACGTCGGCGCCGGCGAGGGCCGCCTCACGCTGTTCCTCGGCGTCGAACCAGGCCGACATCAGCACCAGTGCGGGGCGTCGTGCGCCGCTGTCGCGGCTGCGCAGCACGCGCATCAGGCTCATGCCATCGCGCCCCGGCATGTGCAGATCGAGCAGAGCACCGTCCGTGGGCTGTGCGTCGAAACGCTGGAGCGCGCGCTCGCCGTCCTCGGCAGCCACTGTCTCAGCACCGAGTTCCCGCAGCATGTGAACGAGCAGGCCTCGCGTGGCGGTGGCGTTGTCGGCGACCAGGAAACGCAATCCGGCAAGGGGACGCTGCTGGCCTTCACCGTGACCGATGAGGGCGGCGCAGAGCGAGCGGTACAGCGCACTCCGACCGACCGATTTCGGCAGGGCCACGTCGGCACCACAACGGCGGGCGCGCTGGAGGTCCCCCGGAGCGGCGCTGCGCAGCAGGACAACGCGAGCAGAACCGTCGGCAGGCTGGTCGAGCAGCCCCAGCACACTGCGCTCGGAAAGGTCCTCGACGCGCAAGCCGAGTAGCACGAAGGTGGGCGGTGACTGGCTACTCGCCAGCGCGCGCGCGATGACGTCGGGGCCGTCGAAGGCGCGCCATTGCACCCCCCAGTAGTCGAGGCTGTGGGTCAGGGCGAGGCGGGCGGTACTGGTCGGCTCAAGCAGCCAGGCCGTTGTGCCCTGCAGTGCCTGCAGGGGCAGTTCCGAACCGCGGTCGCGCTGACGCTCGAGGCGGAGCGACACCCCGAAGGTACTGCCCTTGCCGGGCATGGACTCCACATCGACATCGCCCTGCATGCTGTGCGCAAGACTCTTGACGATGGACAGGCCCAGCCCGGTGGAGCTGCCAGGTGCTCCGCTGGCAGACGGCGTATAGGCATCGAAGAGGCGGGGCAGGCGCGCCGGGGCGATGCCCTGTCCGGTGTCGCTGACGGTAAAGCGCAGGCGCACGGAATCGCCGTCCTCGCCTTCCTTCATGATGCGCAGCACCACTTCGCCGTGCTGCGTGTACTTGACCGCGTTGGACAGCAGATTGGTCATGATCTGCTGCAGTCGTGCGGGATCGCCGCGCAGGCGGGTGGGCACGTCGTGGTAGATAAAGTGGACCAGCTCCAGCTCCTTGTCGCAGGCGGCCGGAGCGATGAGCGCGAGGGCATCTTCGACCGTATCGGCCAGATCAAAGCTGACTTCGTGCAAGGTCAGTGCGCCGGCCGCAATGCGGCTCCAGTCGAGCAGATCGTTGATCGTGCCCAGCAGGTTCTGCGCGCAGCGGTACAGGCTTTCCGCCTGTTCCTGCGAATCCGCGCTGGTGGCACTGGCGCGCAGGCGGTCTGCGTGCCCCATGATCGCGCTCAGCGGCGTGCGCAGCTCGTGACTCAGTCCGGCGAGCAGCTGGCTCTGGTGCTGCAGCGCGCTTTGCTGATCGTCGGCGCGTGCGTGCGCTGCGCGGGCGTCGCGACGCAGTTGCGCGAGCTGGGTGCGCAGCCCCGCGGTTGCGGTCTCCACCGCCTGCTTGGTGGCACTCTGCTGGTGTGCGCGCGCAACGGCGTGATCGGTAAGGGCGTCGGCGATGCGCTGGGCGTGTGCGGGGAGGGGGCCTGCAGCCAGCCGTTCGAAGCGGCCGTTGCGATGCGCATGGGCGACCGCCAGCAGTTCCTTCCAGGGGCGTCGCAGGTGATGCAATGCCAGCAGCGTTGCCAACAGGGCCGCGGCCAGGGCGAGCCCACCGCTGGCGAGCAGGGCGCGTTCCCCGGACCAGCCCCACTGCAGCCAGAGTGGCCAGACAAGCACGGCCGTGGCCACCGCGCTGAGCCAGGGCAGGGTGAGTGCCAGCAGCAGACCCAGGGTCGGCGGGCGAAGCGGTCGGCGGTGATCGACGGCGGGCATGAGGGCAGGGTGTGCAGCGATGTCGGTGGGGCTTCGGCTAGACTAACGCGCCTTCAGACCGGCCACCTTCTTACCCTATGCTCACGGATTTCATCGGCAACACGCCGCTGGTTCGCGTCACCCGACTCGACGGTATCGGCAACAATCGCCTCTACGTCAAGCTGGAGGGCAACAACCCGGCCGGGTCGGTGAAGGATCGGCCGGCATGGAGCATGATCCGCCGGGCAGCAGAGCGCGGCGACATACAGCCCGGCGACCGCCTCATCGAGGCCACCAGTGGCAACACCGGCATCGCCCTGGCCATGGTGGCCGCCGCCGCAGGCTATCCGCTCACCCTGATCATGCCCAGCCACATGAGTGCCGAGCGCCGTGCCGTGATGAAGGCCTTCGGCGCCGAGATCGTGCACGTCACCCAGGAAGAGGGCATGGAAGGCGCGCGCGATCTCGCGCAGCAGATGCAGCGCGAAGGCCGTGGCCGCGTGCTCGACCAGTTCGCCAATCCCGACAACCCGCGCGCCCATTACGAGGGCACCGCCCCGGAAATCTGGCGTGATACGCAGGGCAGCGTCACCCACTTCGTCGCCACCATGGGGACCACCGGCACGATCATGGGCTGCTCCAACTTCTTTCGTGAGCACGCACCGCAAGTCAAGATCATCGGCGTGCAGCCCGACGGCGAATCCAGCATTCCCGGCATCCGCAAGTGGCCGGAGGCCTATCTGCCCGGGATCTTTCGCGCCGAAGCGGTCGATCGCATCATCGAATGCGGAACAGAAGCGGCCGAACACACGATGCGCGAGTTGGCGCGGCGCGAAGGCATCTTCTGCGGACCCTCCTCGGGGGGCTCGGTGTGGGCGGCACTGCAGCTGTGCGCAGAGGTAGAGAATGCCACCATTGCCGCCATCATCTGCGACCGCGGCGATCGCTACATCTCCACCGGCGTGTTCCCGTCCTGATCCCTTGGCCCTTCTCTTGAGCGACAGCGCGGCATGAGCCGCCGACGGCATAAGCAGCGTCTGGATCCGGCGCCCTTCGACTGCGTCATCGAAGACCTCGCCAGCGACGGCCGTGGCGTTGCCCGCGTTGATGGCAAGGTGGTCTTCGTCGCCGACGCCCTGCCCGGGGAACGCGTGCGCGCCAAGCGCACCAAGGGCGGGCGCGATGCCGATGCAGCGCAGACGCTGGAAGTACTCGAGGCGTCCGAGGACCGAGTCGAACCCGGCTGTCAGCACTTCGGACTGTGCGGTGGTTGTGTCCTCCAGCACCTGGCACCCGCCGCCCAGCGCCGCTTCAAGCAGCAGCAGCTGGCCGATGCCTTCTCCCGCATCGGTCGTGTCGCGCCGGAGCAGTGGGTCGAACCGCTGGAGGGCCCGAGCTGGGCCTACCGTCGGCGTGCCCGGCTGGGCGTGCGGCACGTGCCCAAGAAGGGGGGCACGCTGGTCGGTTTCCGCGAGCGCGGTACCCCCTTTCTCGCCGTGCTCGAGCGTTGCGAGGTACTCGACACGCGCGTCGGTACGAAGTTGCAGGCCATTGGCGCGCTCATCGATGGCCTGTCCATTGTCGATCAGATCCCCCAGATCGAGGTGGCGGCGACGGACCGGGTGGCCCTGGTCTTCCGGGTTCTGCAGCCACCCAGCCGAGAGGACCGCGAGGCCCTGCGACGCTTCGGCAAGCAGCATGATTTCGACATCTGGCTCCAGCCGGGCGGTATCGACAGCGCCCGTCCGCTGCTTGGCGATACGCCGCTGCCGCGCTTTTCACCGGACGGCGGGGCCCATCAGCTGGAATTGCGACCCACTGATTTCATCCAGATCAACGGTCCGCTGTCGGAGGCGATGATCGCCCGTGCCCTGGAATGGCTGGGGCCGGTGCGCGAGCAGCGCGTGCTGGAACTCTTTGCCGGTCTGGGCGCTTTCACGGTGCCGCTGGCCGCGGCCGGCGCGCGCGTGACCGCCGTCGAGGGCGAGGCCGGTCTGGTGGCGCGCGGCCGCGCCAATACCGCGGCGCAGGGCTTCGACGTCGACTGGCACTGCGCGGATCTGTTCGAAGCGCAAGGAGAGGTGTTGCAGGGGCAGTGGGACTGCGCCCTGCTCGATCCACCGCGCGCGGGTGCGCGCGAGGTTCTGCCACTGTTGGCCGAGCGCGGTGTCCGTCGCATGGTCTACGTGTCTTGTCATCCGGCCACGCTGGCGCGGGACGCCGGCATACTGGTTCACGATTACGGTTTCCGCCTGGAGCGCGCCTGTGTGATGGATATGTTTCCGCACACCGCGCACGTGGAATCCATGGCCCTGTTGACGAGGACGGACGATGGCGCTGGAGATTGAACGGAAGTTTCTGGTACGCGGTGAGGCGTGGCGCGCGCAGGCGCATGCCCAGCGCCGCATCCGACAGGGCTATCTGAGTACCGACGGCGGTGCTGCTTCGGTGCGGGTGCGGGTGGACGATCACGAGGCGCGGCTGAACATCAAGGCGGCGGTGGTGGGCAGTGCGCGCGCCGAGTACGACTATCCAGTGCCGCGCGCAGATGCGGAGGAAATGCTGGACACGCTGTGCGTGGGCTGTCTGGACAAGACGCGGCATCTGGTCGATTTCGCAGGTCATTGCTGGGAAGTCGACGAATTCCATGGTGCTAATGCCGGTCTCATCGTGGCCGAAATCGAGCTCGATGCCGTGGATGAGGATTTTGAACGGCCGGACTGGGTGGCTCAGGAAGTGACCGACGAAAAGCGCTACTACAACCATGCGCTGGCGCTGCGTCCCTGGTCGGAGTGGGCCCGGGCCTGATGCCCTTGCCGCGATTGACGGTGTCGCTGGCAGCGCAGTGTCTGACCTGGTCGGACGGGGCGCGGCAGCAATCCTGGTCAGTGTCGACGGCAACGGCAGGCGCGGACGAACGCAACGGCAGCGGAGGCACGCCACGGGGTCGGCATCGCATCCGCGCACGCATCGGTGACGGGGCGCATCCGCACGCCGTCTTCGTCGGACGCCGGCCCACTGGCGAGATCTGGACGCCGGAGCTCGCTGCCACCGCGCCGCATCGGGACTGGATACTTGGCCGCATTCTCTGGCTCTGCGGTTGCGAGCCGGGCCGCAACCGCTTTGGTGCGGTCGATACCATGCGGCGCTACATCTACATTCACGGTACGCCGCCCGACCAGCCGCTCGGCGTGCCCGGTTCACATGGCTGCATACGGATGGCCTGCGACGATGTCGTCGCGCTATTCGACTGCACGCCGGCTGGCAGTGAGGTTTGGATTCATGACTGATGCCGTGGCAATGCCGCTGGGGCCACTGATGATCGACATCGAGGGTCCGGCGCTCAGCGAGGAGGACCGCGATCTGCTGCTGCACCCGCAGGTCGGTGGCGTCATTCTGTTCACGCGCAATTATCGCGACCCCGACCAGTTGCGGGCGCTGACCGAGACCATTCGCAGTCTGCGCACGCCGCGTCTGCTGATTGCGGTCGATCACGAAGGCGGGCGCGTGCAGCGCTTCCGGGACGGATTCACCGCCTTGCCGCCCATGGCCGAATACGGCGCTCAGGCCGAACAGAGCCCCGGCGCGGCGCTGGCCGCCGTGCGCGAACACGCCTTCACCATTGCGCGCGAGCTGGTCGACTACGGCATCGACCTGCCCTTTGCACCGGTCCTGGACTGCGATCTCGGACTCAGCGCGGTCATCGGTGACCGCGCGCTGGCCGCCGACCCGGATACCGTCATCGCGCTGGCCAGTGCCTTCTGCGATGGCCTGGCCGAGGGCGGCATGGCGTCGACCGGCAAGCACTTCCCGGGCCATGGTGGTGTGCAGGTCGATTCGCATGAAGCCTTGCCCAGCGACCACCGCGACCTCGCGCAATTGCGCGCCGCCTGTCTGTCGCCCTTCGCGGGCATGGTCAAGCGCGGTCTGGACTCGGTGATGACTGCGCACATCCACTATCCGGCAGTGGACGCGCAGCCGGCCACCTTCTCCCGCTACTGGCTGCAGGACATTCTGCGTGGGGAACTCGGCTTCGAAGGAATCATCATCTCGGATGATCTGGTCATGGGCGGGGCGGCTGCCTTCGGCGGTACGGCCGAGCGCGTCGCCGCGGCCCAGGCCGCGGGCTGCGAGCTGATCCTGCTGTGCAACGATCGCGCCGCTGTGCGTGCCGCGGTGCACGCGGGGCTGGCGCCGCCATCGGAAGCGGCGAGTGCGCGTCTGTGTCGGCTGCACGCCGCGCCACCCGGTGCAGCTGCGGTGGTACCGGACGCCTTCCTTGTGGAGGATGACCATGGATGACCCGGGCGCCGTCCACGACGAGGCGCAGGCGCTGCTGGCGGCCTCTGACTGCATTGCCGATCGCAATGCTGTGAGCGCAGCCTACGACCGCATGGCCGAGGCCATCGCGCGCTGTTACGGATCCACGCCGCTGGATGTGCTCTGCGTCATGACTGGCGGTCTGTTTGCGACGGCGGAGCTGCTCCAGCGCCTGTCCATGCCGATGCGGCTCGACTATCTCCACGCCACCCGCTATCGCGGCGGTATCTCGGGCCACGAACTGGTCTGGAAGGTGCCCCCCGGTAGCAGCCTGGCGCAGCGCCATGTGCTGCTGATCGACGACATTCTCGATGAAGGCCTGACCCTGCAGGCGATCTGCGCGGCGCTGCACGAGCAGGGGGTGGCCAGCCTGCGCGTCGCGGTGCTGGCGGACAAGCGTCACGACCGCCGGGCCGCCGATGCCACGGCCGACTTCATCGGTCTGGAGGTGCCCGATCGCTATGTCTTCGGCTGTGGCATGGACGTTCACGGCTATTGGCGGCAACTTCCTGAAATCCGTGCCTTGAAGGAGAACGCATGAGTGCTGCATCGGTGGCCGTGATCGGCGGTACCGGCATGAACAGCTGGCCGGGCTTTGAGGCCAGCGGCGAACTGGACGCAGACACGCCCTGGGGCAAGCCCTCTGCATCCCTGCAGCAGGGACACTTCGCCGATACGCCGGTGCTGTTCTTGGCCCGCCACGGCCAGGGTCATCACATCCCGCCACACTGCATCAATTTCCGCGCCAATCTGCAGGCCCTGGCGGACGCCGGCGTGCGCCGTGTGATCGCGGCGGCCGCTGTGGGCTCGATGAATGAAGCGGTGCCGCCCGGCGCTCTGGCCCTGCCCGAGGATTGCATCGACTACACCTGGGGCCGCTCGCACAGCTTTTCCGACAGTCCGGACATGCCGCTGCATCACATCGGCTTTACCGAGCCGTTCTCGCCCTTGCGTGAACGTGTTCTGGAAGGTGCGGCCGCCGCATCGGTGCCGATCCACGCCGGCGGGGTGCTGGGCGTCACCCAGGGACCACGGCTGGAAACCGCGGCCGAAGTGCGTCGACTGTGCCGCGACGGCTGCGACCTGGTGGGAATGACGACGATGCCCGAGGCGGCTCTGGCGCGTGAGCTCGGCCTGGAATACGCCGTGGTGGCGGTGTGTGTGAACTGGGCGGCCGGCATTGGCAGCGGCGACATTCACGGAGAAATCGAGCGTTTCGCCGCGCAGGGGATGGAGCGGTTGCGCGCGTTGCTGACGGCCGTGCTGCCCTCGCTGCACGCGGAACAGGGCTAAGCTGCTGCGTTAGGACTCGTCGTCGAGCGGCAGCACGTGGGCCAGCAGACCGAAGCCGGGGCCGTCGATGTAGTGCAGCGTGCGTGAGCGCATACGGCGCTCTTCGCGCAGGGCCTTGGCCATCACCTCGGAGCCGTCGACAGTATTGGCTGCCTGGCGCCACTCCACGTGGGCGTGCAGATGCAGGAAGCGGCGCAGCGTCAGCCTCAATGTGCCTTCCAGCCGGTGCAGCGGCGTATCCAAGGCAACGGTCCGCAGCGGCTCGCCGTGGCGGATCAGCAGGGCGGGGCCGCCGCGACGGGGCGGGTTGGTCTGGATCCAGGCCAGGCGGAGGACGGGTTCGAAGCGCTGGCTGTTGGACAGTCGCGTCCATTGCTGGCTGAGGATCGAGTCCGACTCGGGTAGCACCGTGATGCCCTGGGCCGCCAGTCGGCGCGTGTCGTCCAGCGGGATTGCCTTGCCGCTGTCGAAGAAGCTCGGCTGCAAGGCATTCTCGGTCTCGTAGAGGCCCTCGTTACGATCCTGGACAACAACGACGTCGACGCGCCAGCGTTCGGCGTGTGCGGCGCAGCTGAACAGGGCTGCGGCTACGAAAGCGATCCATGCTTTGCTCATGCCGAAAGCGTAGCACTGTCCGTACGAGTGGCCGTGTTCCCATCGGCGCAGGCCTGCTCCAGCTGCTGCAGTACGCTATCGGCGTGCGTTCGCCGGGCAGCAAGATCCGCAGCCGCGGCGCGGTAGATGACACGTTGCTCGGACTCGACCCGCCAGGCCTTGGGGTCGGCCTGCACCAACTGGATGAGGCGCAGCGGTTCCACAGGCGTGACGGGGCCGAAGTCCACGGTCACTGAGGCGTCCGTCGCGCGCAGCTGGGTGATGCCCAGGCGTCGGGCATGAATGCGCAGTCGGGCGTTGCCGAAGAGCATGTCGGTGGCCTCGGGCAGGGGACCGAAGCGGTCGATGGTTTCGCTCTTGAGCTGATCCACGGTGTCGGCATCATCTGCTGCGGTCAGCCGCTGGTAGAGCGACAGGCGGGTATGCACGTCGGGCACATAGTTCTCCGGAATCAGGGCGCTGGCGCCCAGATCGATGACGCAGTCGTCGGCTTCCAGCGGAGCATCCTGCATGGCGCCGGAGCGCACCGCCTTGACCGCGCGTTCCAGCATCTCGGCATAGAGCGTGAAGCCGACTTCCTCGATCTGTCCGGACTGCTCGTCGCCGAGGAGTTCGCCGGCGCCACGGATCTCCAGATCGTGGGTTGCGAGCTGAAAGCCGGAACCGAGGTCGCCCAGCGATTCGATGGCATCCAGGCGCTTCTCGGCGTCGGCGGACAGGCTGGCCCGCGCCGGTACCAGCATGTAGGCATAGGCGCGGTGATGGCTGCGCCCGACGCGGCCGCGCAGCTGGTGCAGCTGGGCCAGACCGAAGGTGTCCGCGCGGTTGATGACGATGGTATTGGCGTTGGGAACGTCGATGCCGGATTCGACGATGGTCGTGCAGCACAGGACGTCGAAGCGGTGGTGGTAGAAGTCCAGCATGACTTGTTCCAGCTCGCGCGTGCGCATCTGGCCGTGTGCGACCTTGATGCGAGCCTCCGGCACCAGTTCACGCAGATCGGCGGCGACACGCTCGATGTCCTTGACCTGATTGTGCAGGTAGTAGATTTGGCCGCCGCGCTTGAGTTCGCGCAGAAAGGCCTCCTGCACCAGCGCCTGGTCCCAGTCGGAGACAAAGGTCTTGATCGCCATGCGCCCCTCCGGCGGGGTGGCGATGATCGACAGGTTGCGCAGCCCGGCGAGGGACATGTTCAGCGTGCGCGGAATGGGGGTGGCGGTCAGCGTCAGCAGGTCGACCTGGGCGCGCAGATTCTTGAGCTTTTCCTTGTGGCGCACGCCGAAGCGGTGCTCCTCGTCGACGATGACCAGGCCCAGCCGATCGAAGCGGACATCGGGCTGCAGCAGGCGATGCGTGCCGATCAGAACATCGATCTTGCCGGCTTCGGTGTCCGCCAGCATCTGCTTGAGCTCCTTCTCGCCGCGCAGGCGCGAGGCAGCGGCGACGCGCACCGGCAGGTCGGCAAAGCGGTCGCAGAAATTCTTGTAGTGCTGCTGGGCAAGCAAGGTCGTCGGCACCAGCACACAGACCTGCTGCTGACTGGCGATGGCGGCAAAGGCGGCGCGCAGCGCGACTTCGGTCTTGCCGAAGCCGACATCGCCGCAGACCACACGGTCCATCGGTGTCGCCGCCGCCATATCCGCCAGCACCTCATCGATGGCGCGCTGCTGATCGGGTGTCGTGTCGAAGGGAAAAGCATTGCAGAAGGCTTCGTATTCCTCGCGCGGGGCAGCCATGGCGGTACCGGCCGAAGCGGCGCGACGCGCCTGGATCTGCAGCAGTTCGGCGGCGACGTCGAAGGCGCGCTTGCGGGCGCGGCTGGTGGCCTTCTTCCAGCGCTCACTGCCGAGGCCGTGCAGCGGGGCCTGCTCGTCCTCGGCGCCGGTGTAGCGATGTACGAGATTGAGCTGGGCGACCGGGACATAGATGCGGTCGCCCTTGGCGTATTCGATGACCAGGTATTCGGCCTCGATGCCGCCAGCGTCGAGCCGGGTCAGCCCACGGTAGCGGCCGACGCCGTGTTCGACGTGCACCACCGGGCTGCCGTCATTGAGTGCGGACAGATCGCGCAGCAGCGTGTCGGGGTCGCGCACCCGATTGCGCGGCCGCGCCACGCGGGCGCGTTGGCCGAAGATCTGGGCCTCGGACAGCACCACGCTGCCATCCGGAAGCCGCATCGACTGCTGCAGCGGGCCCTGGGCAATGCACAAACGCCCGCGTCCGCTGCAATAGTCCGCCCAGTCCGCGCATTGCCGCGCTTCCACGCCGTGGGGCTTGAGCCAGTCGCGCACCGCCTGTACGCGGCCCGGGGATTCGGCCACCAGCAGGCTGCGCGGAGCCTCGCGCAGTGCCTCGATCAGTGCCGTGCCGTCCCCCTGCGGCAGGTCTTCAGTGGCTGGCGGTGCGCTGTTATCGGCCTGCAGCAGCACGCGCGGCCAACCGGCCAGGGTCTCTTCCACCTGTTCCGGTGCCCGGAACAGGTCGGCAGGTGCCATGAGCGGTCGCTCCAGGTTGCCGCTGTAGCGCTCGTGGCGCTCCTGGATCTGGCGCCATTGCTCGTCAAAGATGTGGTCCAGCGTGCCTGGCAGGCAGAGCAGCGCGTTGGTCGGCAGGTAGGCCTCCAGCCCGGCGGTGTCTTCAAAGAACAGCGGGAAGTAGGCCTCGATCCCTGCCGGCATCACGCCGCGGCTGACTGATTCGTAGACGCGCGAGCGGCTGGGGTCGCCCGGGAAATAGGCGCGATATTGGCGTCGGAAGCGCTCGATGGCTTCGCGGTCCGTGGGGAACTCACGCGCGGGCAACAGATCGATGCTGCCAACCCGGTCAGTGGAACGTTGCGACTCGGGATCGAACTGGCGGATCGATTCGATTTCGTCGTCGAACAGATCAATGCGATAGGCGGCATTGCCGCCCATCGGGAAGAGATCGACCAGTGCCCCGCGCAACGCGAATTCCCCCTGGGTCTGGACCTCCGACACCGACTGGTATCCGGCTGCGACCAACTGTTCGCGAAAGGCCTGCGGGTCGAGGTGGTCGCCCTCGGCGAGCGCGAAGCGCCTTGCCTGCAGCCACTCACGCGGCGGCATGCGCAATAGCAGCGATTCGGTGGTGGTAACGACGATGCCGCGTTCCAGGGCGGGCAGCGCGGCGAGTGCGCCCATGCGGTCGGACACCAGCTCCTGGTGTGGCGAGAAGGCGTCGTAGGGCAGCACTTCGGTATCCGGCAGATGCCAGATCGGCAACGTATCCGGGGCGAAGAAGCGCAGTTCTCCCTCGAGACGATAGGCCTCGCTCTCGTTGGCGCAAACCACGATGAGCGGCCCGGCGTGTGCGTCGGCCAATTCGGTCAGACCGAGGGCGGTTGCGGGCTCGGGCAGGCGCGGCCAGTGTGCAACTGGCTGCCCGGCTTCCGGCAGGTTCAACCGGGGCAGTAGGAGGGAATCAGTCACCTCAGGGTATCCGTTGCGGCGGGGGTCAGGAACGGGCCGCGGATTATGTCACGGGCGTTGCTGCTGACGAGGCGGATGCGCCAGGGCGGTTGCACTCCGTACGGGACTGCGGTCTCGGCCGCGATGGGGGCCGCCGCTGATATACTCGCCGGTCCTCACGCGAACGTGTGCGCGTGCGGCCAAGTGCGAAAGTGGCGGAATTGGTAGACGCACTGGATTTAGGTTCCAGCGCCGCAAGGCGTGCGAGTTCGAGTCTCGCCTTTCGCACCACGAACTTCGGTCGTCCAACGTGCCGGCCAGGGGCGGCGTCGAGCCGTCCCAAACCACCATCTATTCAGATAAACAGGAATCGAAGCATGGAAGTCGAGTTGCAAAGCCCGGGTGGTCTCCAGCGTGTACTGCGTGTGTCGGTCCCGGCAGAACGCTATGACGAAGCTGTGGACAAGCGCCTGCGCCAGATCGGAACGCGCGCGCGCATCCCGGGTTTTCGACCGGGCAAGGCGCCGCTGAAGGTGATCCGTCAGCAGTATGGCGACCAGGCACGCGCGGATGCGATCAGCGAACTGGTCCGCGAGACCTGGCCGCAGGCGGTGCAGGAGGCGGACGTCAATCCCGCTGGCCAGCCCAGTTTCGAGGTGGATGACGAGAGCGAAGGTCAGGCGCTGGTGTACAACGCCACCTTCGAGGTCTATCCGGACATCGCGCTCAGCGACCTCGACAAGCTCGCCGTGGAGCGGCCAGTGGCCGAGGTCAACGACGAAGATGTCGATCGCCTGGTGCAGAACCTGCGTCAATCCAAGCGCCGTCTGGAGACGGTATCGCGCGCCGCGCAGGAAGGCGACTCGGTACGTATCGATTTCGAAGGCCGTATCGACGGCGAGACCTTCACCGGCGGCTCGGGCGAGAACCAGGAAGTGGAGATCGGCGCGGGCCGCTTTCTGCCAGATCTGGAGCAAGGCCTGATCGGACAACCTGCCGGCGAGACCTTCGATGTGCCGGTGCAGTTTCCCGAGGACTATCAGGCGGAGGATCTGCGTGGCAAGGCCGCGACCTTCAGCGTGACCATGAAGGAAGTCAACGAAATCCATCTGCCTGAGATCGACGAGGAATTCCTCAAGGCGCATGGCGTGGACGCCGAAGCGGGCGAGGAGGGGCTGCGCCAGAAGTGCCGCGAAGCGCTGGAGCGCGAGCAGAAGAAGGCCTCACGCAACAAGCTGAAGGCGGCGGTCATGGATCAGCTGCTCGAATTGCACAGCTTCGAGGTGCCGCAGGCCATGCTCGATGACGAGATCCAGCGCCTGCGTCAGGAAACGGCGGCCCGTTTCAACGCAGCCCAGCTGTCAGCCGAACAGCTGCAGCAGATGATTCCCGACGAGCTGCTGCAGCCGCAGGCCCAACGCCGCGTCTCGCTGGGGCTGCTGCTCGGCGAACTGATCAAGCAGCATAAGATCGAGCTCGATCAGCAACGTCTCGACAGCACCATCGAGGAGCTGGCGGCGGAGTACGAGGATCCGGAACAGGTCAAGCAGTACTACCGCTCGAACCAGCAGGCGATCCAAGGCATCCGCGCAATGGTCATCGAAGAGCAGGTGGTGGACCACATCCTCGGTCACGCCACGGTCTCCGATAAGACAGTGCCCCTGCAGGAACTGCTGAATGACCGGCAGGCCGGCTAAAGTGTCGGCTGAACCTATTCGCTAACCCATTAGGAGATCAGGATGAACGAACCCGTGCGCGGACAACACCTCGTGCCCATGGTGATCGAGCAGAGCCCGCGCGGCGAGCGCTCCTTCGATATCTACTCGCGGCTGCTGCGCGAGCGCGTGATTTTCATCACCGGCGGTATCGACGATCACGTTGCCAACCTGATCATCGCGCAGTTGCTGTTCCTGGAATCGGACAACCCCGAGAAGGACATCCACCTTTACATCAACTCCCCGGGCGGGGTAGTAACCGCGGGTCTGTCGATTCTGGACACGATGCGTTTCATCAAGCCGGATGTGGCCACCATGTGCGTCGGCCAGGCTGCCAGCATGGGGTCTCTGCTGCTCGCAGCCGGAGCCAAGGGCAAGCGTTACGCCCTGCCGCATTCGCGCGTGATGATTCACCAGCCGCACGGCGGTGCGCAGGGGCAGGCCTCGGACATCGAGATCCAGGCACGCGAGATTCTTTACCTGCGGCAGCGCCTGAACGAGATTCTGGCGGAGTGCACCGGGCAGTCGATTGAGACCATCGAAAAGGACAGTAATCGCGATTTCTTCCTGTCCGCCGAACAGGCCAAGGAGTACGGGCTGATCGACGAGATCATGACCCAGCGCATTGCGCCATCGAAGGAGGACCGCTAAGCGGTGCATCCGTCAGGTCTGACGGTCCTCGTACGGGTTTTGCAATAGGGTGACAGCGTGCTAATAATGCGTTGTGCCCCCAGGCGGGCGTCGAGAGGTTAATTATGAGCAATGAAAACCGCGGTTCTTCCAACGGACGGGTGCTGTACTGCTCGTTCTGCGGCAAGAGCGAACATGAAGTTCGGAAGCTGATCGCGGGCCCCTCTGTGTACATCTGCGACGAGTGCGTGGATCTATGCAACGACATCATCCGTGAAGAGGTGCAGTCCCGGCCGCAGCACGCCGGTCTGCCCAAGCCGCACGAAATCCGCTCGGTGCTGGACGAATATGTCATCGGCCAGGAGCAGGCGAAGAAGATCCTGTCAGTGGCGGTGTATAACCACTACAAGCGGCTGAATTCCAAGGACGACAAGGACGGTATCGAACTGTCCAAGTCCAACATCCTGCTGATCGGACCCACCGGTTCCGGCAAGACGCTGCTGGCCGAAACACTGGCTCGACTGCTGGAAGTGCCCTTCGCCATTGCCGACGCCACCACGCTCACCGAAGCGGGCTACGTCGGCGAGGACGTCGAAAACATCATCCAGCGGCTGCTGCAGAAGTGCGACTACGACGTCGAGAAGGCGCAGCGCGGCATCATCTACATCGACGAGATCGACAAGGTCTCGCGCAAGGCCGAGAATCCTTCGATCACCCGCGATGTCTCGGGCGAGGGCGTGCAGCAGGCGCTGCTCAAGCTGATCGAGGGCACCACGGCGAGCATTCCGCCGCAGGGTGGCCGCAAGCATCCGCAGCAGGAGTTCCTGCAGGTGGACACTTCGGGCATTCTGTTCATCTGCGGCGGTGCCTTCTCGGGCCTTGAGCGCGTGGTGCAGAATCGCACTGAGCGCGCCGGTATTGGATTCGGTGCCCATGTCCGGTCGCCGCTGGAAGGGCGTGATGATTCGCTGCTGCGCGGCGTCGAGCCCGAGGATCTGGTGCAGTACGGCCTGATCCCCGAGTTCGTGGGCCGTCTGCCGGTCACGGCGGTGCTCGAGGAGCTTGACGATGAAGCCTTAGTCACCATCCTGCGCGAGCCGAAGAACGCCCTCGTCAAGCAGTACATGAAGCTGTTCGAGATGGAGAATGTCAGTCTCGAGTTTCGTGAGGAGGCACTGCGGGCCATTGCCAAGAATGCGCGTGAGCGCAAGACCGGTGCGCGCGGCCTGCGCACGATTCTTGAGAAAATCCTGCTCGACGTCATGTACGACCTGCCCAGCATGGAGAATGTCTCCAAGGTGGTCGTGGACGACGCCGTAGTGCGTGGAGAATCCAAGCCCTACGTCGTGTACGAGAACAGCGACGCGCAGCGCGATGTCAAATCGAGTGCGTGAGGGTGAATGCTGGCGAAGGCTGCCTTGAAAAAGGCCGCCTTCGCCCCGAGGTAGCATGAAGACGCTTATTTTGCGGCGCCCTTGAGGCGCCGCACTCGTTTCTACTCGAGGTGACGACCGGTCATGACAAGTACCGTAGACGAAAACTGCCCTGTACTGCCGCTGCGCGATGTGGTGGTCTATCCCCACATGGCGATCCCGCTGTTCGTCGGCCGGGAGAAGTCCATACGCGCGCTCTCCGCCGCCATGCAGGACGACAAGCGCATCTTGCTGGTCGCCCAGCGCTCGGCCGACAAGGACGATCCTGGCGAAGACGATATCTACCAGGTGGGGACGTTGGCCAGCGTCCTGCAGATGCTGAAGCTGCCTGACGGGACCGTGAAGGTGCTGGTCGAGGGCGCGCAGCGCGCACGTATCCAGAATCTGCAGCCCGGCGGGGATTATTTGCAGGCGGACATCGTGCTGCTTGACGAGGACGATGCTGCCAGCGAGGGGCGCGAAACCGACGCCCTGATGCGTTCTACGGTCGCCCTCTTCGAGCAGTACATCAAGCTCAACAAGAAGGTACCGGCCGAGTTGCTGCCGTCGCTGAGTGCGATGGACCAGCCGGGTCGGCTGGCCGACACCATTGCGGCCCATCTCAACCTCAAGCTAGAGGACAAGCAGGCTGTGTTGGAAGTCGGCGGTGCGCACGCGCGACTGGAGCACGTGCTGGCCTCCTTGGAAGGCGAGATCGACACGCTGCAGATCGAGAAGAAGATCCGCGGCCGGGTCAAATCGCAGATGGAGAAGTCTCAGCGCGAGTACTACCTGAATGAGCAGATGAAGGCCATTCAGAAGGAACTCGGCGAGATCGACGAGGCACCCAACGAGATCGAGGAGCTTGGCAACAAGATCGAGAAGGCGGGCATGCCCAAGGCGGTCAAGACCAAGGCCATGGCCGAGTACAACAAGCTCAAGATGATGTCGCCCATGTCCGCCGAGGCGACGGTGGTGCGCAATTATCTGGACTGGCTCACCAGCGTGCCGTGGAAGAAGCGCACGCGCACACAGATCGACCTTGATCGCGCCCAGGAAATCCTGGACCGCGACCACTACGGTCTGGAGAAGGTCAAGGAACGCATCATCGAGTACCTAGCCGTCCAGAGCCGCGTCAAGAAGCTGCACGGGCCGATTCTCTGCCTGGTGGGGCCGCCCGGTGTCGGCAAGACGTCGCTCGGGCGCTCGGTGGCCGAGGCGGTCAACCGCAAGTTCACCCGCATGAGCTTGGGCGGCGTACGCGACGAGGCTGAAATCCGCGGCCATCGCCGGACCTACATCGGCTCGCTGCCGGGCAAGATCGTGCAGAACCTCGCCAAGGTCGGCAAGAAGAATCCGCTCTTCCTGCTCGATGAAATCGACAAGATGGCGATGGATTTTCGCGGCGATCCCAGTTCGGCCTTGCTGGAAGTGCTCGACCCCGAGCAGAACAGCACCTTCAATGACCACTATCTGGAGGTCGACGTCGACCTTTCCGATGTGATGTTCATCTGCACCGCAAACACGCTCAATATCCCAGCGCCCCTGCTTGACCGCATGGAGGTGATCCGCATTCCCGGTTATACCGAGGAAGAGAAGGTCAACATCGCCAAGAAGTACCTGGTACCGAAGCAGATCGAGCGCAATGGTGTGCGCGAAGGCGAGTTGAGCATCACCGACGACGCGCTGCGCGCCATCGTGCGGCATTACACGCGCGAGGCCGGTGTGCGCAATCTGGAGCGCGAGATCAGCAAGATCGCGCGCAAGGTCGTCAAGGAACTGCTGTCGACCAAGCAGAAGAAGCGTGTCCGGGTCACCGAGAAGAACATCGACAAGTATCTGGGCGTCCGCCAGTTCCGCTACGGCCGTGCCGAGGAGCAGAACAGCGTCGGACAGGTGACTGGGCTGGCGTGGACCGAAGTCGGCGGAGAACTGCTGACGATCGAGGCGGCGCTGTCGCCGGGTCGCGGCAAGCTGTCCCAGACGGGCAGCCTGGGCAATGTTATGCAGGAGTCCGTACAGGCTGCCCTGACGGTCGTCCGTGGCCGCGCCTCCGCACTGGGCATTGCTCCGGATTTCTACACCAACAATGACGTGCACGTGCACGTGCCCGAAGGGGCAACGCCCAAGGATGGACCCAGCGCAGGTATTGGCATGTGCACCGCACTGATTTCGGCACTGACGCGCATCCCGGTGCGATCGGATGTTGCGATGACGGGAGAGATCACCTTGCGGGGCGAGGTGCTGCCGATCGGCGGTCTGAAGGAAAAGCTGCTCGCAGCGCACCGCGGCGGTATCCGTATCGTTCTGATTCCGGAAGAGAATCGCAAGGATCTTGACGAGATCCCGGGCAATATCAAGGATTCGCTGGATATCCGTCCGGTACGCTGGATTGACGACGTCATTGCCGTGGCGCTGGAGCACGCGCCGGAACCTTTGTCGGAGCAATCAGGCAAGAAAGCCGAGGGTAGTGCAGCCAGTGATGAAGTTAGGGCACACTAAAGCTGTCAGCGGCCTGCAATTGCCGGCAGTTGATGTAAGGAATCATCGTTGACGGCGCTACAATGCCCGTGCGATAACAAGCCACACGCCGACACGGTCGCGGCCGCAGCCTTGCGGTCGTTCGGGGGTGTTTTCTCAATAACCCAGAGTGAGAGGGGATTTTCAAGCATGAATAAATCGGAACTGATTGACGCGGTCGCCGCCAGTGCGGATCTTTCCAAGGCAGATGCCGGTCGTGCGGTGGACGCGACAATCGAAGCCTTGACCAAGGCGCTCAAGAAGGGCGACAAGGTATCGTTGGTCGGCTTTGGCACCTTTGAAGTGCGTACGCGTGCTGCCCGCACGGGCCGCAACCCGAAGACGGGTGCCGAGCTCAAGATCAAGGCCAGCAAAACCCCTGCATTCAAGGCTGGCAAAGCGCTGAAAGACGCTGTAAACTAATGCGGATTCGGGGCGTTTTGAAGGGTGCTTAGCTCAGCTGGTAGAGCGTCGCCCTTACAAGGCGAATGTCGGCGGTTCGATCCCGTCAGCACCCACCAATAGCCCCGAGTAAACCCTGTTTCGCGGAGCGGTAGTTCAGTCGGTTAGAATGCCGGCCTGTCACGCCGGAGGTCGCGGGTTCGAGTCCCGTCCGCTCCGCCAGTTTGTGCAAAGGCGCCATTTTTCGGCGCCTTTGTTGTTTCAGGGCCTGTTGACACAATCTCGCAGGTCCGACCAGCCGTGGAGACCATTCGATGCTGCAGTCGTTGCGTGATCGCATGTCCGGCGTTGTCGCCTGGTTCATCGTGGGCCTGCTGATCATTCCCTTCGCCTTCTTCGGGATAGACCAGTTCACGACCAGCAACGCCAATCCGGAAGTGGCCAGCGTGGGCGACAGGGACATCACCCTCCGCGAGTTCCAAAACGCCTACAATCAGCGCTATCAGCGACTGGTGCAGATGCTGGGCGAGAACTTCGATCCCTCCACGCTGGACCGTGGCGTCATGCGCCAGGCGGTACTGGAGGACATGATTCAGCAGGAAGCACGCCTGCAGTACGCACAGAACCAAGGTTGGCGCGTCAGCGACCAGGCTCTGATGCAATTCCTCCAGGAAGTGCCGGCATTCCAGCGCGACGGGCAGTTCTCACCCGATGCGTATCGCGAACTGCTCGCGCAACAGGGCATGAGCCCGCAACGCTACGAGCAGCAACTGCGCGAAGGCCTGCGCGCCGAGCAACTGCGCAATGCCGTGGTGAATTCCGCCTTTGTGGTGCCGGAGGAAGTGGCGCGTGCCCGCGCGGTGCGTGAACAGCAGCGCAGCTTTGCAGCGGTGCGGGTTCCGGTTTCTCGGTTCCTGGGCGACATCGAGGTGGATGACGCTGCCCTGCAGGCCGCCTACGAGGCCAATCGTGAGGCCTACCGCGTGCCGGAACGGGTCAAGCTGGCCTACATCGAGCTGGACCGCGATCGCATCGCGGACAACCAGCCCGAGCCCAGCGAATCCGTGCTGCGCCGCATCTATGAATCGGAATCCAAGGTGCGCTTCACCAGCCCCGAACGGCGCCAGGTGCGTCACATTCTGGCGGAAGGTGAGGATGCCCGCGCCCGTATCGAAGACGCCGCCGAGCGCATTCGCCAAGGCGCATCCTTCGCCGAGGTCGCGAAGGAAGTTTCCGATGACAGCGGCTCAGCCGAAGACGGCGGCAGCCTGGGCTGGATTGAGCAGGGCGACATGGTCCCGGCCTTTGAAGAGGCGGCCTTCTCATTGCCGGCGGATACGCTCAGCGCGCCCGTGGAGAGCGATTTCGGATGGCATCTGATCCGCGTGGATGCCATCGAGGCATCCCGCACGAAGTCCTTTGAAGATCCCGAGGTGCAGGAACAGCTGCTGCGCATGTACCGCGAGCGGGAAGCGGATGTGGCTTTCCGCGAAACCTTTGATCAGTTGGAGCGGATCGCTTTCGAACAGGCCGCCTCGCTGGAACCGGCCGCCGATGCCACCGGCCTGGAGGTACAGACAACGGATTGGCTGACGCGCGGTAGCGGCCAAGGCCTGCTTAGTTATCCGGAGGTCGCGCAGGCAGCCTTCAGCGACACCGTCAAGGCAGGCGAGAACTCACGGCCATTGGAGCTGGCGCCCGGTCGCGTCGTGGTGATTCGTCAACGCGAACACGAAGCGGCGCGCGTGCGCGCGCTGGATGAGGTGCGCGAGCAGGTGGCCGCCGATGTCCGCGCCGAGCAGGCTGCGGAGAAGGCGCGGGCCATGGCGGATGCCATTCTCGAAGCGGTGCGGGGTGGAGCGACGCTGGAAGATGCGGCCGCATCACGGGACCTTCAGGCCGAGCGCGCAGACAAGGTGCGCCGCGACAGCAGCGACTGGGATCAGCGCGTGCTCAATACAGTCTTCGGCATGCCGCGACCGGACGCCGCGGAGGACGTGCCGGTTCAGTCGGTGGCACTGGGACAGGAAGGCATTTCGGTCGTCCGACTGGAGGCGGTGCATGTACCGGACGCCGCGGCGGAAGACGAGATCAGCGAACGCACCCTGACGCGACGCATTCAGGGACGGGCTGCGGGCATGGAATTCGCCGGGCTGGAACAGCACATCATCGAAAGCATTGATGTCAGCCGCAACGAGGGCATTGCCGACTTCGACGAGGGCGATCCGCTGCGCTGATGACGGAGCGCACGTCATGAGGAAGAGGCTGCCGCGCCATGCCTGAAGCGCTGCGCCAGCTGCACTGGCAGATCGCCATCGCGTTGTTGTTTGCGGTGGCGGCCGGTGCGCTCCTGGCTGATAGCGCTGCCTTCATCAGCGTCGTCGATTTTCTCGGGCAGCTCTTCCTGAACGGGCTGCGCATGCTGATCGTTCCGCTGATCATCACCTCGATGATGCAGGCCATGCTCAACCTGCCGGCGGCAAGCTCCGTGGGCCGGCTGGGCGGGCGCCTCGTGGGGTGGATCACCCTTTCCACACTGCTTGCCGTGCTGGTGGGTCTCCTGCTGGTCAACACCATTGAGCCGGGTGTCGTGGACGGCAAACCGGCCGGTGAGGCCCTCGGACTCGACGCGGAAACCGACACCGTCATGGCGCGCGTGCAGGATGCCGGCACTGGCGATATTGCTGGCATCTTCCTCCGCATGCTGCCACCCAATATTGTCGAGGCGGCAGCCGAGTCCCAGATGCTCGGCATCATCGTGTTCAGCCTGCTCTTCGGTTTCTTCGCTTCCCGCCTGGAGGCCCCGCTGCGCGACGCGCAGACCCGCTTCTGGCAAGGCGCCTATGAAACCATGCTGCGCATCACTGGCCTGATCATGCGCTTCGCGCCGATCGGTGTCTTTGCCCTGGTCTCCGAGACCGTTGCAAAGACCGGCTGGCAGGCCTTCGGGCCCTTGCTGATGTTCTTCCTGTGCGTGGCGGCGGCGCTGCTGCTGCATCTGCTGCTGGTGCTGCCGGTCTTGCTGAAGCTGCTCGCCGGTGTCTCGGGTTGGCAGCACTTGCGCGCGATGATGCCGGCGCTCTTGACGGCCTTCTCGACCAGTTCCTCGGCGGCGACGCTTCCCGTGTCCATCGACTGCGTACAGCGCCGTGCCGGCGTATCGCCGTCTACCGCGGGTTTTGTGCTTCCTTTGGGCGCCACCATCAACATGAACGGGACGGCGCTGTACGAGTGCGCTGCCGCCCTGTTCATCGCCCAGGCCTATGGTCTCGATCTCAGCCTGTCGATGCAGTTCCTGGTGGTCATGCTGGCGCTGCTCACCTCGGTGGGGGTGGCAGGGGTGCCTTCGGCGAGTCTGGTGGCCATCGCCGTCATCCTGGGCGCAGTGGGTCTGCCATTGGAGGGCGTCGGGCTGATTCTCGCCGTGGACCGCATCCTCGACATGATGCGCACGGCGGTCAATGTGTACGGCGACACTTGCGGTGCGGTCATCATCGCGCGCGGCGAGGGGGAAGCGCCCTACCGCAACAGCGCCCCGGAGCGCGAAACGCGCGCCTGAGAAGCGCTTGACGTGGTTGAAAGCCCTGCCGCGCGTTGGCATCCGGCGCAGCAGGGGCTTTCGTGTCGCTGCCCGTTCGCGGACCGAAAACCGCTATTCGCCTTCGGCAAATCCCATGACGCGGAAGCCGGCGTCGACATAGGTGACTTCGCCGGTGATGCCCGACGCCAGGTCGGAGCAGAGGAAGGCCGCGACATTGCCCACTTCGTCGGCGCTGACATTGCGCTTGAGCGCAGACATCGATTCAGCCTTGGAGAGCATGCCGCGAAAGCCGCTGATGCCGGCGGCGGCCAGCGTCTTGATCGGGCCGGCAGAGATGGCGTTGACGCGAATGCCCTGCGGTCCGAGATCGGCGGCCAGATAGCGCGTGGTCGATTCGAGTGCGGCCTTGGCCGGGCCCATCACGTTGTAGCGCGGGATGGCGCGCTCGGCGCCCAGATAGCTGAGCGTGAGCATGGCGCCCTGCCTGCCTTCCATCAGCGGCAGGGTGGCGCGTGCCAGCGCGGCAAAGCTATAGGCGGAGATATCGTGCGCGATGGAAAAAGCCTCGCGCGTGGTCTGTTCGATGAAGCGTCCTTGCAAGGCCTCACGCGGGGCAAAGCCGATGGAATGTACAACGATGTCGATGCCCTCGTGGCGATTGCGCAGGGCTTCCGTCAGCGCCTCGAAATCGCTGTCCTTGCTGACGTCGAGGGGATAGACGCTCTCACTGTCCAGGCTCTTGGCAAATTCCGCGGTGCGCGGTGCGAGCTTCTCGCCCTGGTAGGTGAAGGCCAGCTCGGCGCCCTCGCGGTGCATGGCGCGTGCGATACCCGCGGCAATGGAGCGCTCGCTCGCGAAGCCGGTGATCAGTGCGGTTTTTCCCTGCAGAAAGCCCATCGATTCTCCTCCCAGAGTGCGGCCTGCCGCCCTAGCTCGGCATGAAATACATTGGATAGTTCAGCGTCACCGTGTCCACGTTGGGCTTGGCGCCGAAGTTGAGCGTGCGAACGCGCGTCAGAATGCGCTGTTCGAGGCTCGGGTTGTTCAGCTGACTGTCGACGATGCGGACATCCGTGACGCTGCCATTGGGGGCGATGGTGATGCGCAAGGTCACTTTGCCCTGCAACGACGGATCTTCTCGTAACGCGCGGTTGTAGAGGGTATAGAAGGCGCCCTTGTTGCGATCGAAGACGAGTTGCAGCTCATCCAGACTGCGTCCCGACTTGCGCTGGTCGCCACTGTCGCCCACGCGTGGGCTGGGGGCGCCGACGCCGGCCGGACGCTCGACCTGGGTCGTGCTGCGACTGCCGATCCCGGTGCTGCTCTGGGCGGCACGCACTTCACCGCTACCTCCGCCGCCGGAGCGCTGCCGCGCCGATTGCTCCACCGCGCCGCCGCCGCTGACGCCGCTGCCCTGGGCGCGCAGGACATCGGAACTGCTGCGCAGGCTGCGATTGCCATCCATACGCTGGGTCAGTGTCTGGTCGCGCAGATCGCTCAAGGCCTCGAATTCGCTGCTGTAGCGCTGGCGTACTTCCTGTCGCGCATCGGGCTGGGGCGCCTGTTCGCGCGGTTCGGGGGTCTCGCGCGATTCCGGTTCGGGCGTAGGTTCGGGGGCCTCCTGCGTCTCCGGTTCCGGTGTGGGCTCGGGTTCAGGCTCGGGCTCCGGCTGTTCCACCGGCTTGGGCTCTTCCTCCTGCTGGGCGATCTCGGCCGCCCGCTCGCGGATCAGCTGCGCATAGCGCGGTTCCTCGCCCTGCTGACCGCCGCCTTCGGAGAGGCCGGGGATGCGCAGGAAGGGCATGACCAGCGCGATGATCAGAAACGGGATGAACAGTGCGAACAGGACGCGCTGGAAGCGGCGGTCCGAGGCATCCGCATAGCGTGCGACTTCAGGGCTCAGTGCGTACACGCTCAGGAACCCTCCTTGCTCGGCTGTCGCTGCAGCACCGCCAGAGAGACGGTGGAGAAGCGCGCTTCGGTCGCGGTCGCCATGATGCGCTTCAGGGTGGAGAAGGGCGTTTCCTTGTCCGCCATGACGTTGATCTCGCCGCGCGTGCGCTGGGTCTGATCGTCGATCTCCACCGATACCAGGGGCACATCCTGCTCAAGCTGTGCCTGCAACCCGGGAATGACATCGCCATCCTGACTGGCAGCATCCTGAATCGACATGATGTCCGTCGTGCGGCTGCCGTTCTGGAGCAGCACGCGCTCGCGGGTGATCATGATGACGGGCACCTCGCGCGCGCGCTCCTCGGTCTGCGATTCCGGCAACTGCATGGCGCGCGGCGCTGGCAGCACCTCCACCGCCGAGGAGTTGACCAGCAGGAAGAAGACCAGAATCGTGAAGATGTCCATCAGGGACACCAGATTCAGTCCGCCGCGCTTCTGCTCTCCGGCGCGCCGTTGCAGGTGCTTGCCGCGGAAACTCATCGTGCGCCGGCTCATGGCGCCTCTCCATTCACGGGGGCGGCTTCACCAATGGCGATATCCGGAAACATGTTCTGTTTGGGGTTGTCCGGCTGCATGCGCACGGTGTCCATTACCGTGACCAGATCCTCGTAGGCCACGCTGGGCTCCAGCAGCAGCGTGATCGCGGTGTCGTCCGGGCGCCGTGACTTGATCTCACTGAGCAGTGCACCCAGCGCCTCGGTGTCGATGGCGCCATCGTCGGCGCGATCAAAGGCCTGGACCGGGCTGCCGCCGTCCGTGACGGTCACCGTGTCGGCCCGCACCACGACACGCAGGCCCGGTGGCAACGGCGGCTCGTCGCTGCTTTCGCTGGCAGGCTCGGGCAAGGCCAGCTCGAGCACGGCCAGCTGCGAGAACACCGCGGTGATCAGCAGAAAGGGGACGAGCACCACCATCAGGTTCATGAAGGCAGTGATTTGCAGCTCCGACGTCGGGGCACGCCGGCGCTTGTGGAGCTTGGAGATCATCCGCCGCGACGGGACAGGGCGTTAACGAACTTCACCGAAGCCATTTCCAGGCTGTCGATGAGGGCATTCGTCTTGGTGGTCAGGTAGGTGTGAAGCAGCAGCAGCGGAATGGCGGTCATCAGGCCGAAAGCCGTGGTATTCATCGCGATCGAGATCGAGGCTGACAGCAAGTTGGCTTTCTCCGCCGGATTGACATTGGCCACCGCGGAAAAGCCTTGAATCAGGCCAATGATGGTGCCAAGCAGCCCGAGCAGCGTGGCAATGTTGGCAAAGGTCGCCAGGTAGTGAGTGCGCTTTTCGAGCAGAGGCGTGACCTCAAGCAGCGACTCCTCCATCGCGCTTTCCATGTCCTGACGGGAGTCGCGGCCATGGGCGCGTGCCAGCCCCATCGCCAGCACTTTGCCGACGGCACTGTCGGACTGGGCAGCCATGTCGCCGGCCTTTTCGAACTCGCCGCGATTGACAAGATCCTGGAGCTCGTTCCACATGCGCTGATTCTCGCGGTGCGCACGCGTCAGGAACATCCAGCGTTCGATGGTGATGGCCAGGCCAAGCACGAGAATGAAACCGATGGGGTACATGAAAGGACCCCCGCGGCCGAGGAACTGAAGAGCAGTGCTGAAGAAATCCATGGAGAGGCGTGTCCTAGCTGACGATCATGAAAGGCGGTGTAGTCCAGTGACCGGCATCGCTACTGGCGAGCACGGTCGGCGGCGTCCTGCTGCGCCGCGCGATGGCGGGTAAGGGCGTCGTGGTACTCGACGAATCGACGGAACTGGGTCTCGTCGACGGGCTCCTCGGTGGCGTCCACGAAGCGGGCCGGTCGGTCGAGCTGCGGCGTCGGCGATGTCGAACGCCACGGGATGATGTAGAGCCCGATCGGCGACTCGGTATCGCCGATCACGCTGGTGCCGGCCCCCGCATTACCGGTATCCACGGCCGGCTGCTGGCCCGCATCTGCCGGCGATTCATTGGCGCGCGTGTCCGCACCTGCCGAGGTACCGGGCGCATCACGGTTGGTGGAACCGAGGTTACCGCCGCTGGTGTCGATGGCCGGACCATCCTGGGCCAGTGCGACGCCGGTCCAGACGGCGCACAGCGCAACGATCAAGGTGCGAAGCCTTCGCTTCATCTCTGCGTCTCCTAGGGCGAGCCCGCCGGATTGGTGGTGGCAGTATTGTCGCCGCCGACGGCACCGTCTGCCGAAGAAGCGGCCGTGCTTTGTAGGCGTTCTTCGAGTCGTGCAATCCAGGGCAGGACGCGCAATTCGCTTTCATCGCTGCTGTCATAGGCGGCCCGGTAGTGGCGCACCGCCGCCGGCAGATCCGCCATGACCTCCTCGTAGAGCATGCCGAGGTTGATGTGCGCGGCGGTGTAGCGGGGGTCCACGTCCAGTGCCTGCAGCCAGTAGCGTTCGGCGCGCTCTGCCTGACGGTCCTCGCGGTAGGTATGCGCCAGCCAGTTCAGCGCAACCTTGTTGTCGGCATTGCGCGCGATGGCCTCATCCAGTGCGGCGCGCGCTGCGTCCCAGCGCTCGGCGCGGGCGTGCAGGATGCCGAGATTGGTGGGCGGTCCGCTGAGCGCAGGATAGTCCCGGCTCATCTGTTCGAGGACGCGCTGCGCGGCATCGACCTGGCCATTGCGCAGAAAGCCCATGGCTTCCTCGAAACGGGCCTCGGGCGACTGATCCGCCGCATCGCTGCCTGTGTCGCCGCGATCCGTCGCCGGTACCGGTTCCTTCGACAGCGGCTCGGCACGCTTCGGCCCGAAACTGCAGCCGGCAACCGACAGCGCCAACAGCAGCACGGCCCCGCTAACGTAGCGATTCATAGCGATCCTCCAGAATGGGGCGACGTTCATAGCGCGCAGGCACCAGATCCTGTAGGGCCTGCCACGAGGCGCGCACGGCATCGTTCCAGACACCCTGCGGTATCCGCCGCAGGTTGGCCTCGTAGAGATCAATGGCCTGTTCCTCAAGCGGATAGGCCTGATCTTCAAGCAGCAGATTGTACTCGTCCAGGGCGATGCCACTCAGCCCGGCCGGTCGCTGCGAATCGAGCAGGTCGCGCGCGAAGTCGTGATACACCCGAGCCAGCGCATGGGTGGCGGCGGGCGTGACCGATTCGAAGCCATAGCCGGCGGCCCGGTCGAAGCGCGCGGCGGCCGCCTCGACATGCTGACGGCGCTCCTGCAGCGTCTCGCGCAAGGGTTGACGCAGTTCGACGGCCGCGGCCTTGTCGGCGGCAATCCGACCCAGCGCCAGGCTTGACTCCGCCGCAAGCAGCTGACCGGCGGCGCTGCCATCGCCGTCGGAAGCGGCCGCGCGATTCAGCCAGAAGCGGTACTTCTCCGGATTGCGACCCTCGGTAAGATCGATGAGGCGGCGCAGCGACTGCGTGCGGCGCTCCGCGGTGGCCGAAGCCAGCGCGACGTAGCCTTCATAGGCGTCGATGGCCTGGCCGGTGGCATTGCCGTCGTCGAACAGCTGCGCCGCCTTCCAGCCGGCGTCCTCGCGTACCGCATTTGACTCCGTGGCGCGGCCGGCGATGCGGGCATAGGCCGAGGCCGCCTTGACGGGCTGATCGCTGCGCTCGTAGGCCACGGCCAACTGCTTGTCGGCGTCGGCGGCGAGCTCGTGGTCGGCAAAGCGGCTGCGGAAGCCTTCCAGCACGCGGGCGGCGCCGGCCCAGTCCTCCATGTCCATGAGCAGGACGGCGGCGTCGTACTCAGCATTGGCACGGATGGCAGCATTCGGCGTGACCTGTCCGATGCGCAGGTATTGCGCCACCGCCGCCCCGGCGTTGCCGGCCGCCTCCTCGGCCTCGGCCTGACGGAAAATGCTCAGCGCGAGCTGGTCGGCGACGCGATCCGCTTCTGCCGTGCCACGCTGCTGCAGTCCGAGAAGATCCAGATAGGAAGCTTCGGCGGCGCTGTAGCGCTCCAGCGTGAACTCGGAATCCGCGCGTACCCCGAGTGCCGTCTTCACCAGATTGCGCGGCGCTTCCGCGGTATTGAGGACGCGAGCGGCGACGCTGATCGCTTCCTCATAGCTTTCCAGGCCGTATAGGTCCTCCGCTGCGCGGGTCAGCACGGGCAGGCGTTGTGGATGTTGCGCAAAGGCTTCGGCGAACTGCAGCGCCTCGTCGACCGCCTGGCGCAAGGCGGCCGCCTTGTCGGTCTCCGCCGCGGCGGCGTGGACATCATAGTAGGCGAGCACGGCGGCGTAGCCCGCTTCGGCGCTGCGCGCGTGCGGCGGGTAGTCATAGGCGGTCTGATGATAGGCCTCGGCGGCACGCAGCGGCTCGCCGCCTGCCAGCAAGGTCTCGCCGAGAAGGAAGTGCACTTCCGGCGCGTCGTCGGCGTCCGGGAAGATTTCCAGCGTGCGCTGGTACCAGCCGGCCGCGGTCAGATAGTCGGACTGGGCCGTGGGCCACTCCACATCGCGCGGTGTTTCCTGCGCCCGCGCATGGAAAAAGCCGGATAGATCGCCAAGATAACTGCGCAAGGTCGTCAGTACGGTATCGGTGGCCTCAGCCCCTTCCCAGTACGCGGCGCGCGGATCATAGGTGTCCACGTAGCGCTGCTGCTCGGCAAGAACCTGGTCCTGGAAGCCGCCGGCGCGGTAGCTGTCGACCACGGCCACCTGATAGTCCGGGGCCAGCTCGTGCATTGGGAAACGCGCGACAAAGGCGGCATAGGCGCCGGCCGCGTCGCTGTAGCGTTCGCGTTCAAGCAGGAACTCGCCAAGCGCGCTGTAGATCAGCGGATAGAAGCGCGGTTCGCCGCGCTCGGCGAAGGAATCGTTGACGGCCGGCCCGCCACCCATGGCGGTGTAGGACAGGCTGGTGACACGCAGCACGTCGCGCGTGAGATCGCGCTTGACCTGCGGCACCTCGGCCAATGCGGCCTCCGGCTCGTGGGCCACCGGCTCAGGCAATTCGCGGTCGAGGATCGTGAACAGCACTTCGATGGCCTCGGGATACCGTGCCAGCTTGTAGAGCGTCCAGGCGTACTTGTATTGCGCGGCTTCGAAGAAGGGCGTCTGGTTTTCCAGAGCGAGCACGGCTTCGTATTCGGCGGCAGCCTCGTCGAAGCGCTTGGTGGCGAAAAGCAGCTCAGCGCGACGAAAACGACCGTCGGCCGCGTAGGGGCTGTTCGGATAGGCCTCCGTCAGCTCGGCGAGTGTGGCCACCGAAGCATCGACCCGGCCGATATTCTGCTGAGCGCGAGCAAGCTGGTAGTAGACGCGGTCATTGCCCGGATCATTGGGGCGTTGCGCGATCAGCCGCTTGTACAGCTTGATCGCCTCTTCCAGCCGTTGCTCGCTGTCATCCGCTGGATTGAGTTCGTTCAGCTGCACCTGAAGATCCGCCAGCCGGCGCTGGGCCTCGGCGCGGGTATCTTCATCGGCGGAAAGCTCAAGCAGGGCGCGGTAGTTCTCCAGCGCGAGCTCCGGGCTGGGCTGCGTCGGACGCTCGTCGTCCGCATCGGGACGGCGCGTTGGCAGCGTCGCTTCCCGGTTCTCAAGGCTGCGAATGGTGGGGCCGGTCTCGCTCGTGCCGCTGCTGCCGCAGGCGGCGAGCAGCAGGCTGGCGAGTCCAGCGGCCAAGGCAAGCGGGGTCGGTTTCATGGTGTGTTGGCGGGTTCGTCGCGCAGTTCGCGATCGTAAAGGCGGGCAACCGCGAAGCGGGCTTCGAGTAGGTATTTCTTGAGAATGTCGCGCTGCGCTTCCAGATCTTCAATGGCCAGCTTGCGAACGGCTTCGCTCTGCCGACGAGCGAGGGCTTCCAGCGCCTGCTGCTGATCGCTCAGTCCGGTCACGGCATCGGCGTACGCTTCGCGCTGGCCGTCGAAGCGCGCGGGAAGATTGCTTTCGCGGAGCACCAGGGCCGGTTCCGATACGGGTGGTACGGCATCGTCGCTGCGCAGCGTGAGGCGGTCCGCCGCGCGCAGGCGCAGTGCAGGCAGGTCGGCACGCGAAAAGATGTCGTATTGGTCGGCGAACAGCACCGACTCCGGAGGGGCCGGCAAGAGGGACGCAGCCTGGAAGGTGCGGTCGACGTCGTTGCGAAGGTCTTCGATGCGTCGGGTCAGCAGGCGCGCGTCGCGATAATTCTTGAGCTGCTCCTGAAAGCGGTGTTCGGCCAGTAACCGGTTGAGCCAGTAGGTTTCGGGAAGGTCGGGCAGATCAAGAAGTCGCCAGTTGTAGCCCGATTGCGCATCGGCGTCGCGCCGCACGATCGCATTCAGCATGAGCGCGCCGCGTACCGATTCGATTCCCGCGTCGATGCGCTCGCGCGCCTCTTCGAAGACCTCGATGGCTTCCTGATAACGCTGCACCGCGCCCTGGTAATCCCCAAGCCGGTCCAGGGCGTAGGGAATGGCGAGCATGCCTTCCTGGACCGCCGCGTCCATCGGGTCACGCTGAACCAGCTCGTTCCAGACCGTCAGGGCGCGCAGCAGGGACTGGTTCTCGTCCTCGCTGATGCCGGCGCGACGGAAGGGGCGATTGGCCAGCCGCCGGTAGATTTCGGCCTCGAAGAAACCAGGACGGATCAGCACTCCCAGCGACGCAACATCGCGGAAGGCATCGTACTCGCTGGCGTCGCCCACCGCCTCGCGTTGCTGACGCGACCCCTCGGGGGCGAGCTCGGCCCATCCCATCCCGAGCAGGGCGCGATTGGAAAAGGGGCCTTCGGTGCGGATGCGCGCGAACATGGGCTTGGCGGTACCGCCCAGCTGCTGGCGCAGGAAATGGTAACCAAGGGTCAGATTGGCCTTGTCCCGCAGGGCGAGTTCCACCGTACCCTCCGGGCGCTGGCGCGAGATCTCGTCAAGCGCGCTGCGACCGGCCGAAAGATCCCCCGCATTGATCAGGGCAATGCCCAGGTTGTAGCGCATGAAGGGCGTGTGATCGTCGCGGTTCGGTTTTTCGCGAAGCACATCGGCTGCTTCGGAAAAACGCCCCTGGTCGAGCAGCACCCGGCTGGTCAAATCCTGCCAGCGCGTGAGGTAATTGCGCTCGACATCGTTGCGCAGACGCCGCAGGCGCTGCACGGCCTCGAACAGATAGCCACGCTGATATTCGAATTCCGCCAGGTCGAGCAAGCCTTCGGTCAGGCGCTCCCGGTCCTCGGTCATGCGCGTCAGGCGGTCGTAGGCACGCTGTGCCGGCTCAAGCATGCCGAAGTTGAGGTAACTCTCTGCCAGCAACCAGTAGTACGGTTCTGCCAGGGCGTAATCGCCGCTGCCTCCGTCCATCAGTGCCAGCTCCACCAGGGCGGCGAAATGGTCGCCGGTCTTGCTCAGGTAGCGGGCGTGACCCAGACGCGGATCCTCCCGGCTACCCGCCTGAACGCGACGCACCTGGGTATTGTCGCTACCCGTCTGTCCGGCGATATCCAGCGTGCTGAATTCCAGTGGGCCGGGGCGCTCGCCCAGCGATACCACGATATTCAGCGCCTCGGCGCGTTTGTAGAAGGTGGCTTCCAACCGCTCGCTGACCGGGGTGCCGTCGCCGCGGCGATCAATCCGGCGCCCCGAGTATTCGACGCTGACGGTGTGCTCGCCCGGAGCGATTGCCAGCCGGCGCGCGCGTTGCACGCCGCCATGGGCGAGGGCACGTGCCTCGCGCAGTTCGTAGTTGTGGGCGTAGACCTGCCGTTCGTCGATGGCGATGCGCATGGACTCCAGAATGAAGCCCTCCATGCGCGCCTCGGCGTAGAGATCCACGCGGGCATAGGGGGGGTAGCGCAGTGCCAGCCGCTGCTGCCGGACGTCGCGCTCCTTTGCCAGCAACGCGCTCTTGGCGTCGGAAGTGGCCTGGTCAAGTTCCACCCGCTGCGTTGCCGCTCCGGCCTGGCTTGCAAACAGGCAAAGCGCAGGCAATAGCAGGGTACGCAGCAGGATGCCGGAAAGCGTCGGTCGATTCACGTTGGGGTCTACAGTGCGCTGGCTACTGAAAATTCAGTGTATCAAAGCTACCCGCAAGCTCCGGCTTTGTCCGTTGCCGCCGCGACGCCGCCGCCCGGCACCTGCAAGCCGCGGTCCAGGGTCGCATCAGCCGCCCCTTCAGGCGTCGGGCGCGCTGGCCACGGCGCTCGCAGGCAGCGGCACGAGCAGGGTCTTGCCTACCCGGATGCGGGTCGACGAAAGCGCATTCATGGCCATGAGCTGCTGCGTGGTGGTCTGGTGTCGCAGGGCAATGTGCGAGAGCGTGTCGCCGGGCTGTACGCGATATCGTCCATGCTCCACCAGGCTCAGGTGACCATCCTGGCGCAGCCGTCGTGCCAGATGCGATTGGCGGTGCGCGGGTACCCACACCCGATGCGGGCCACTTGCGGGCGTGCTATCGCTGGAAAGGGCAGCATTGACGCGCTGGAGCTCGGCCACCGAGGTGGTGGCAAGTGCGGCGACACGGTCCAACTCCACCTGCTGGTTGAAGTGCACCGCCTGGATCAGTGGTCGCGCCGGAAGCACAGGCCGGACATAGCCATAGCCCTGTGGATTGCAGACTGCGCGCACGAAGCCCAGAAAGCGGTTCAGATGCGCCTGCGTTTCTCCCGGCAGGCGCAGGCGGGCAACGGCAACACGCGTACCCGGACGCGCACCGACAGCCCGCAAGGCGCGCACCACCGTGCCTTCGCCTGCGTTGTAGGCGGCCAGTGTCAGTGGCCAGGTGTGGAAGCGATCGCGCAGATAGGCCAGATAGTCGAGGGCCGCGCGGGTGCTATGGCCGACATCGGCGCGGCCGTCGTAATCCTGCTGCATCGGCACGCCGAAGCGGCGGGCAGTCGCCGGCATCAGTTGCCACAGGCCGCCAGCGGCGCGGTTGGATCGGGCGTCGGCCTCAAAGCCGCTCTCGATGGCCGGCAATACCGCCAGCTCGATAGGCATGCCGCGCGCCCGAACGGCGGCCATCGTGTGCCAGAGCCAGGGCTCGGCGCGATACAGCAGGTCCTGAAAATGCGTGGCCGAACGGGTATGCCAGCGCGCGCTGCGTTCGGCGGCCGCGGCATCCGGCGCCTGCATCACAGCCTCCGCGCAGAAGCCTTCCCAGAGATCGTCGGTGGTGTCCGCCTGCACGCCGAAGGCGAGCAGCAGGAGGGTGGTGCCGGCTGCCAGGCGTCGCAGGCCAGTCATTGCCTGCATCAGCTTCGGTCTTTCAGCGCGCGCAGCGCGGCGAAGGTGTCCACACCCGGCGCCACGGTGTGTCCGACCGCGCCGGAAACGGCCTCGGCCAATGCGGCTTCGTCCGTGCGCAGGAAGGGATTGAAATCCTTCTGCTCCCCAATGGTGGTCGGTAAGGTGGGCTGATTTTCGGCCCGGCGCTGCTTGGCATCGGCTTCGACCTGGCGCAGCCGGTCGTCATCCGGCTCGACGCTGCGCGCGAAGGCCAGATTGGCCAGGGTGTACTCGTGCGTGCAGTAGACCGTGGTATTGGCATCCAGCGCCATCAGTCGGGCCAGGGAGTCGTACATCTGTGCGGGTTCGCCCTCGAACAGGCGCCCGCATCCGGTATGGAACAAGGTGTCGCCACAGAACACGCAGTCGGCGCCGACGTAGGCGATGTGCCCGAGGGTGTGGCCCGGGATCGCCATGACGGAGAAATCTTCGCCACCCGAGCGCACGCGATCGCCGTCGCTCACCGCCAGATCCAAAGCGGGAAGACGTGCTTGTTCGGCCAAGGGGCCGACGACACGGGCCCCATAGCGATTGCGCAGCGCGTCCACGCCGCCGGTGTGGTCCGGATGCCAATGCGTGAGCAGAATGTCGCGCAACGGATAGCCGTTGCCCTCGAGCCATGCTGTGACGACATCGGCGTCCCCGGGGTCGACGACCACGGCGGCCTCGCCGTCAAACCACGACCAGATGTAGTTGTCTTGAAATGCGGGCAGTGGGACAGCGTTTTTCATACTAAGATGCTGCGCAATGCAATTCTTCGGGTCAAATGCAGCGCGACAAACCGCTGCCGCGCGTGCGGAAGCCATCGCGAGGCAGCGCGAACAGCGCCGCGCACGCAAACGCCACGCTGCGCTGCGTCAATGGCAGATCAGCCGGCGTCGCACTGCACTCGAAGCCCTCGCCGCGCTGAGCATACGGGATTCATTGGGCGACGTCTTCGGTCGATGGTGTCTGCAGATCGGTGCCTGCGGGCGCGACCTGACCCGCGAGGCGAGCACCCTGCGACGGGTGCAATGTACGGCGCATTGCTTCGAAGGCGGTGCGCTGGTGGCCGATCCCGCCATGCTTCCGCTGGCCAGCAGCAGCATGGATGCCGTCGTGCTTGCTTTCGCGCTTGAGTTTTCGGTGCACCCCCACCGCCTCATCCGCGAGGCGAATCGGGTTTTGAACGACCGCGGCGTGCTGTTCATTGTCGGCCAGTCGCCACACAGTATTGGCGCGTTGCCCCGGCTGATGGGGCTCGGTGGGCGCGTGTTGCCTGCGGGCACCGGGCTGGTGCGGCCGGGGCGTATCCGCGACTGGCTGGACGTCCTCGATTTCGAACTGGAGCGCTACAGCGGCTTCTCGGTGGGGCCGCCGCATCGTGGCCCTTCGCAGGGGGGTATGGCGCGCACCTTTGCCGATTGCTACGTCCTGGTGGCGCGCAAGCGCGTCTTTCCGCTGACGCTGGCACGACAGCCCCTGCTGCGCCGTCGGCCTGCGCCTGCACCGGGCGTGGCCGTGACCCATTTTCGACGTGAACGTCCGACGGAAGAAGAGCGCCCACCGGCATGAAGTGCGTAGAGATCTATACCGATGGCGCCTGCCGCGGCAACCCGGGACCAGGTGGCTGGGGCGCGGTGCTGCGCTACGGCAGCCACGAGAAGACCCTCTGCGGCGGCGAGGCGGAGACCACCAACAACCGCATGGAACTGATGGCCGCGATTCAGGCGCTGGAAGCGCTCAAGAGCCCCTGTGAGGTCACGCTCTATACCGACTCGGTCTACGTGCGCAACGGCATCACGGAATGGCTGGATGGCTGGCGGCGGCGCGGCTGGAAGACGGCGTCCAAGCAACCGGTGAAGAATCGGGAGCTGTGGCAGCGCCTTGATGCCGCGGCGCAGCGCCACCGTATCGACTGGCGCTGGGTGCGCGGTCACTCCGGCAATGCCGGCAATGAGCAGGCGGATCAGCTCGCCAATCAGGGACTGGAGCAGGCACAGGCGGAGATGGCGGGATGACGACACGACAGATCGTGCTGGATACCGAGACCACCGGCCTCGAAGCCAGCGAAGGCCATCGCATCATCGAAATCGGCTGCGTCGTGCTCGAACAGCGGCGGCCGGTGGATACCCTGCACTGGTATCTCAATCCCGAACGCGATATCGACGAGGGGGCCTTCAATGTGCACGGTATCTCGCGCGCCTTTCTGAGCGACAAGCCGCGTTTCGCCGAGCGCGTCAGCGAGCTGCTGGCCTTTCTCAAGGGCGCTGAGCTGCTGATCCACAACGCCGACTTCGATGTCGGTTTTCTCGATCATGAGCTGGCCCGTGCCGGTCTGCCGGAACGCATTGCCGACCTGTGCACCGTCACCGACACCTGGGCGCTGGCCAAGAAAAAGCACCCAGGCCAGAAGAACAGCCTGGATGCGCTGTGCAAGCGTTACGACGTCGACAATTCCAATCGCCAACTGCACGGCGCTCTGCTCGACGCCCAGCTGCTGGCGGAGGTTTATCTGGCGCTGACCGGCGGCCAGGAAACCCTGGCGCTGCACAGCAGCACCGACGGGCAGAGCGATAGCCTGCCGCCGGCGCTGAAGGCATTGATCGAATCCACTGCCACGCGGCCGCTGCCGGTCATCCGGGCCAACGAGGCAGAGCAGGCCGAGCATGAGGCGCGCCTCGGCGAGATCGAAAAACGTGCGGGCCGCTGTCTGTGGAAGTCCGCGAGCACCACCTAGCCGGGCAGCACCGCTCAGTCGCGATAGCGGCGTAGCAGATCGTCGTAGGCGTCGATGCGCCGGTCGCGCAGGAAAGGCCACCAACGGCGGACCTGCTCGCCGGCCGCCAAATCGATCTCGGCCAGCACTGTGGTGGGCTGATCCTCGGCTTCGGCAAGGATTTCGCCCTGCGGCCCGGCAATGAAGCTGCCGCCCCAGAACTGCGCGCCGGGCAATACGCCCGAAGGGTCCGGCTCATGGCCGCAGCGGTTGGCGACGAGTACGGGCAGGCCATTGGCGATCGCGTGCGCGCGCTGGATGGTGCGCCAGGCGTCGCGCTGACGGTACTGCTCGTCCGCCTCGTCTTGCGGATTCCAGCCGATGGCGGTGGGGTAGAGCAGCAGCTCGGCCCCGGCCAGCGCCATCAGGCGTGCGGCCTCGGGGTACCACTGATCCCAGCAGACCAGCACCCCGAGCCGGCCGACGGCGGTGTCGATGGGCTCGAAGCCGAGATCGCCGGGGGTGAAATAGAACTTCTCGTAGTAGCCCGGATCATCCGGGATATGCATCTTGCGGTAGATGCCGGCCAGGCGGCCGTCGGCGTCCAGCACCGCGGCAGTGTTGTGGTAGAGGCCTGCAGCACGGCGCTCGAAGAGACTGGCGACGATGACCACGCCAAGTTCGGCGGCCAATGCCCCCAGGGTCTCGCTGCTCGGGCCGGGGATCGGCTCGGCGAGATCGAAGCGGTCCGGATGCTCGTCCTGACAGAAGTAGCGACTGCGATGCAGTTCCTGCAGCAGGATCAGTCGGGCGCCCTTCGCTGCGGCATCGCGAATCGCGGCAATGCTGCTTTCCAGGTTGGCCGCCACGTCTTCGCCACAGGCGTGCTGGACAACGGCGGCGGTGAGGCGGCGAGAGGCATGGTGCGTCATGGTTGGCTCGGAATCTGCATGGTCACGCAGTGCAGGCTGCCATGCTGCCGAATCAGCGTCCGGCAGTCGACGCCCCGCACACGGTGCTCGGGAAAGGCCGCCTGCAGCCGCGCCAGGGCGATGGCATCGGCCGGGTCATCGTAGGTGGGCACGAGCACCAGCGCGTTGCTGATCAGGAAATTGGCATAGCCGGCTGGCAGGCGGTGCCCGTCGTCCGGATCGAAGGCCGCCGCCGGCAACGGCAGCGGAATCAAGGTGTATGGGGTGCCTTCGGCCGTACGCAATGCGCTGAGTTCGTCGGCCATGGCGCCCAAGGTCTCGAAGTGCGCATCCGATGGATCGTCGCAGGCCTGATAGGCGATGCAATCCCGGCGGCAGAAGCGGGCGAGGGTGTCGATGTGGCCATCGGTATCGTCCCCGAGGAGATCGCCATGGGCCAGCCACAGCACCCGCTGTGCGCCCAACTGGTGGCGCAGCATCGCCTCGACGTTCTCTTGCGTCGCGCCCGGGTTGCGCGCGGTATCCAGCAGGCAACGCTCGGTGGTCAGGATGGTGCCGGCGCCGTCACTCTCAATGCTGCCACCTTCCAGTACCCAATCCACGGGCGCGGTCGGCCCTGGCAGGAGGCCCTGGTCGGCGAGTCGTGCGGTGAGTGCATTGTCGAGGCGGGCATCGAACTTGCCGCCCCAGCCGTCGAAGCGGAAGTCCAGATGCCGCGCCCCATCGTCCTGCCAGACGGTGATTGGGCCGTGGTCACGTGCCCACACATCATTGCTGGGCAACATCACCATTCGCAGGCGCTCCGCTGCCACCCCGCGCGCCAGTAATTCCTCGCGGCGCGCCTCAGGGCGATCGGGCACCACCACCAGCAGAGGGGTTGCCTCGGCGATGGCGACGGCCAGGCGCACAAACTGGTCATGGGCTTCATCCAGCATCGGCCCAAAATCGCCATCGGCGTGGGGCCAGGTGAGCTGGACGGCGGCTTGCGGCGCCCATTCGGCGGGCAGAAAAATCGACATGGCGGGGTGGAGCAGGGGAGACAGGGGGCACGGAATGCCGCCAGGGCAAGCCTGCGGCGGTCAGCGCGCGGCGCAGTGTATGCGCGCCGTGCCTACGGGCGCGAGTGTGGGGGCGATGAGGGGGCGTGCGCCCTGGCTTCAGGGGGTGCCCGTTACGGGCTCGGACTCGACCTCGAGCTGCTCGCTCTGTCGGATCGGCTTGACGGCGCGATTCTTCGGCGCCGCGATGATGGCGCGATCCTTCTCGAAGACGACATAGAAATCGCTGTAGTCCCAGCGCACGATGGGCGGTCGCTTGGCATGACCGCCCCCGACCTGGTCGAAGCGTGTCTCGGGCGGGCCGTACTCGGCTTCCACCGCCACCATGGTCATGCCGCGCTCCGGCAGGCCCTCCGCCGTCAGGGAGGTGGCCGGAATGCGCAGCGTCTCCGCATGCGACGGCACCATCACGGTGGCACTGGTCAGCAGCAGAAGGAGTGGGAACAGGGTGCGGAATACAGGCATGGGATCAGGCTCTTCGCTTTGTCATGAGCATAGCGCAGCCAGAAAGGGCTCAGACAGCCGCCTGTGGTCTAATCGCGAACCATGAGCCCACCCGTCGAATTGCTGATCGGCCTGCGCTATGTCCGCGCCAAGCGGCGTAACCATTTCATCGGCTTCATTTCCATCGTCTCCATGCTGGGTATCGCCATCGGCGTCATGGCGCTGATCGTGGTGCTTTCGGTGATGAACGGTTTCGAAAAGGAGCTGCGGCAGCGGATTCTGGGCATGGCATCCCACGCCACGATCTCGGGAGAGCGCGGCGTGCTTGCCGACTGGCAGCGCGTCGCGGATCAGGTCACCGGCGACCCGCGCGTGGTTGCCGCCGCGCCCTACATCAGCGGTGAAGCGATGTTGCGCGTACGCGGCCAGACCTCAGGCACCTTGCTGCGCGGCGTCCTGCCCCAGAGGGAAGCACAGGTTTCCAAATTGCCCGAGTACATGCGCGATGGTGGGCTGGAGGCGTTGAAGCCGGGTGGGTTCGGCGTGCTGCTCGGTGCTGAGCTGGCGCGCTCGCTCGGCGTCGCCAAGGGGGATTCCGTCGATCTGATGGTGCCGCAGGCCAGCGTCACGCCGGCGGGCGTGCTGCCGCGTTTTCGTCGTTTCGAGGTGGTTGGCGTCTTCGAAGTGGGGATGTACGAATTCGACCGCGGTCTCGGGGTGGTTCACCTCGATGATGCACAAGCGCTGCTGCGCATGGCCGACCAGGTCTCCGGCGTACGGCTGATGCTGGAGGATCTGTTCCAGGCGCCGCGGGTCGTGCGTGATGTCGCCGAAGGGCTGGGCGGCCGCTACCGCATCTCCGACTGGACCCGGGAGCACGCCAATTTCTTCCGCGCCATTCGCACGGAGAAAACGGTCATGTTCATCATCCTGTCGCTGATCGTCGGCGTGGCCGCCTTCAATATCGTGTCCACGTTGGTCATGGTGGTACAGGACAAGCAGCCGGATATCGCCATCCTGCGCACCATTGGCGCAACCCCGCGCATGATCATGCTGATCTTTCTGGTGCAGGGGCTGCTCATTGGCGTCATTGGAACCTTGCTTGGGCTCGGTGCCGGCCTGGCGTTGGCGCTCAACATTGATGTGGTGGTGCCCTTCATCGAGACGCTGACCGGCCAGCAGTTCCTGGCGCCGGACGTGTACTACATCAGCGATCTGCCCTCCGAGGTGGAGCGCGGCGACCTGATCCGGGTGGGGGGCATGGCCTTCCTGCTGGCGCTGCTGTCGGGTCTCTATCCCGCATGGCGGGCCGCGCGCACCATGCCTGCCGAGGCACTCCGGCATGAGTAGCGCAGCGAGCAGCGTGCGGGGCCCCGCGCAGCGGGGTGTTAGCGTCGCGAGTCTGCGCGGGACTGGCAGGACAAGCCGGCCATCTCCATGCTTCGCGAGCACAGCGAGCAGCGTGCGGGGCTTCGCGCAGCCGGGTGTTAACGACGTGCATCCGCGCGCGGCCTACGGGCAGACGCACTGCGGGGACCAAGTACGCATCGCCCGCCACTGTTCCGGAGGTGTCCTGTGACCGAAGCCGTCATCGCGGCAGAGGGGCTGACCAAGCGCTTCGCCGACGGGCGTCGAACGCTGACCGTTTTCGAGGATGTGGCATTGCGCGTGGCCCCCGGCGAGTCGCTGGCCGTGGTCGGTGCCAGCGGTTCCGGCAAGTCCACCCTGCTGCATCTGCTCGGTGGACTGGACCGGCCGGACGCCGGGCGCGTCCTGATCGACGGCAGCGACATGGCGGCGCTGTCGGACAGCGCTCGCAGTCGCCTGCGCAATCGGTCGCTGGGCTTTGTCTACCAGTTTCATCATCTGTTGCCCGAGTTCAGTGCCCTGGACAACGTCGCCATGCCGCTGCTGCTGCGACGCGATCCAGCCGCCTCGGCGCGCAAGCGTGCGCAAGACATGCTGGAGCGCGTGGGACTGGGCGATCGCCTGCAGCACAAACCGAGCGAGCTGTCGGGCGGTGAGCGACAGCGCGCGGCGGTTGCGCGCGCACTGGTGACCCAGCCGCGTGCGTTGCTTGCGGATGAGCCGACCGGCAATCTGGACCGGCACAATGCCCAACGGGTCTTCGATCTGCTGCTGGAGCTGAACCGCGCCCTTGGCACGGCCCTGATCGTGGTCACCCACGACGAGCATCTGGCGGCCAAGATGCAGCGCATTCATTCCCTCGACGGGAGCGATCCGGCGTCGTGGAGCGGACAAGCCGAGGCGGGCTCCTCAGCGCCGGCCTAGGCGCTTCGACCGGTGTCCTCGGCGTCCTCTGGTCGCCGCTGCTCTTGCCTTGGCCGGTACTGGCCTTTGCCCTGGTTGCCGTTGCTTTCATCCGCTCCTGGCTGCGCTGGCCGCTGCTGTGGTGTCTGCTGGGCGCCAGCTGGACGCTGTGGCACGCCTCCAGCCTGCTCGACGCGCGCTGGCCCGCCGAACGCCACGGCGAGGACGTGACGGTCCAGGGCCGCATTGCCGACCTGCCGCTACAACGCGCGGACCACTGGCGTTTCCGCTTTGAGGCTTTGCCTGGCGAAGCAGTGCAGGGCGCCATTCGCACCAGCTGGTACTTCGCCGATGTGGCGCTCGCTGGGGGGCAGTGCTGGGTTCTGCAGTTGCGCATGCGCACGCCGCGCGGCGCGGTCAGTCCGGGAGCTTTCGACTACGAGCGCTGGCTGTTCGCGGAAGGCTATGTGTCCAGTGCCTATGTGCGGGCGGGCCATCCCTGCGCGGAGGCCGCGCCGCCGCCATGGTGGCGTTCGATGCGCCAGCACCTCGACGCTGCGCTCGGCCGTTGGCTGCACGATCATCCGGCGCTGGATCTGGCGCGGGCGCTGACCGTTGCCAACCGCAATGGCCTCGACGAGGCTGATTGGCGGGTGCTGCGCGTGACCGGTACCTCGCATCTGGTGGCCATTTCCGGTTTGCATGTGGGCCTGGTCGCCGGGCTTTTTCTCTTTCTTGGGCGCTGGCTGTGGCAGCGCTCGGCCTGGCTGTGCCGTCACATGCCCGCGCCGCGGGCCGGGCTGCTGGCCGGCACGGCCGCGGCGTTGGCCTATGCGGCGCTGGCCGGCTTCAGCGTGCCCACTCAGCGCGCGCTGCTGATGTGGGCGGTGATTGCCCTGGCACTGTGGAGCGGCCACCGCACCCGTGCCTGGCATGTGCTGATGCTGGCGTGGATGGCCGTATTGGCCTTCGACCCGCTGGCTGTCCTGGGGGCCGGAACCTGGCTGTCCTTTCTGGCCGTTGCCACCATTGTGATGGTCAGCAGCGAACGCGCCGGCGGGGCGGCGGTGTGGTGGCGCATTCCCCGATTGCAGGCGGCACTGCTCGTCGGTCTGACACCGGCGACCTTGCTCTTCTTCGACGGGGCCAGCCTGCTTGCACCATTGGTCAACGCCGTGGTCATCCCCGCCTTCGCCGTGCTCTTGCCGCTCCTGCTGGCCAGTGTTGCGCTCGCCTGGGCGGGCGGGAGCACGCTGCCGTTGACAGCGGCGGCGCATCTGCTCGAATGGTTGCGACAGGGTCTGATCCTTGCGGCGGACGCGGCACCCATGCTGTGGCTGGAGGCCATGCCAGGGGCGCTGACCCTCCTGTGCGCGGCCTGGGGCGCTTTCCTGCTGCTTAGTCCGCAAATACAACCACTGCGCCTGCTCGGGCTGATCTGCTGGTTGCCGTTGCTCTGGCCGCGTCCCGGGCTCACACCCGGGGTGGCCGAAGTGGCCATCCTCGATGTCGGTCAGGGCCTGTCGGTGGTGGTGCGCACCCGGCAGCAGACCCTGGTCTACGATGCAGGGCCGGCCTGGCCAGGGGGTTTCGATGCCGGCGAGGCCATTGTGGTGCCGTACCTGCGGCAGGCCGGTGTGCGCGCCGTGGACCGACTGATCATCTCGCACCGCCATCGTGACCATGCCGGCGGCGCTGTCGCGGTGGCGCAGGCGCTGCCGGTCATGGAAACCTGGGAGGAGGGCAATGCCGCATGTCGGTCCCCTCGGCGCTGGAACTGGGACGGCGTGAGCTTCGAGGTGCTGCATCCAAGGCAGCCCGAGCGCTGGCAGGCGAACGACCGCTCCTGTGTGCTACGCGTCACGGCCGGCGGGCAGCATTTGCTGATCACAGGGGATATCGAGGCGGCCGCCGAACAGGCCTTGGGCGGGTCGACGGCGGAGAAACTGGCGTCGCAGGTCGTGGTGGTGCCGCATCACGGCAGCCGCACTTCATCGACGCCGGCCTTCGTGGAGGCGCTGAAGGCGGAGTGGGCGGTGTTCAGTGCCGGTTGGCGCAACCGGCACGGTCACCCGCATCCGGAGGTGCTGCGCCGCTGGCAACGCGCCGGGGCAGAGACGGTCACGACCGGCGACGCCGGCAGCCTGGTGGTTCGGCTTGGCGCGGGTATGCAACCGCAATTACGCTCTGCGCGCGAACAGCGCCGGATCTGGCGGGCGCCGTATCGGCTGCCCAGCGCCGTTGACTAGAGCTTGGTCGGGTTCGGCGCGTCGCCGTAGACGGCGACCGGGTCGAAGGTCTTCTCGCTCTCGCGATACTCCAGCGGACGCTCGGCCTCGCCTTCGCCCACCGGTACGGCACGATAGAAGCAGGAGCGGTAACCGACGTGACAAGAGGCATCACCCTGCACCGAGACGCGTAGCCAGATCGCGTCCTGGTCGTCGTCGATGCGCAGCTCCTCAACGGTCTGCACCAGACCACTGGTCGCACCCTTGTGCCACAGCACCTGGCGCGAGCGCGACCAGTAGTGCGCCTCGCCGGTGGCGATGGTGCGCTTCAGGGCTTCTTCATTCATGTAGCCCAGCATCAGCACTTCGCCGGTACCGGCCGCCGTGGTAATGCACGGGATCAGCCCATGCTCGTCGAATTTGGGGGCCAGCTCGTTGCCCTCTTCGACCTGTTCGATGGATTGGCGCGGGAAGAAGCGGATGAAGTCAGACATGGCAGAAACGACAGGGTTGCCGGGATTCGCGGGGCGCGTGTTATATCATGAACCCGTCATGACCCGTTCTGATTGCGAAGCCGAATCGCCCAGCGAGGCCACCCGTGCCGTCGAGGCTGCCTGCAGTGAACGGGGCGTGCGCCTGACCCCAATGCGGCGCGCCGCCTACGAGGCCATGGTGGCCTACGCGGCCCCCATTTCCGCCTACGAATTGCTCGAACGCATGCAGCAGAGCACGGGCAAGCGCCTGGCACCGCCCACTGTGTACCGCGCGCTGGATTTCCTGCTCGAAGAGGGTTTCGTGCATCGCATCGAGTCGCGCAATGCCTTCGTCGTCTGCGATCACCCCGGGGACCGCCACGAGAGCATGTACTTTGTCTGCCGTGAATGTGGCGCCTCGCACGAGGCGCACGACCCCGACGTCCGCGCCTCGCTGGATGCCCACGCGCGCGGACTCGGCTTCACGCCGCAACGCAAGGTGGTGGAGGTCTATGGCCTCTGCGCCCAGTGTCAGCCCAGTAGCTGATGCCTTGCTGGCGCGGGATGCCGTCGCCTTTGGCTCGAAAGTAGCTTAGAAAACCCGGCTAACCAACGGATTAACGGGCTATTCGTGCGCGTCGGCAATGGCGCCCTTGTCCACGCCCTCGAAGGCGCGGACGCGCAATCGGCGGTCGGCCTCAAGCGCCTTGTGCTGGCGCAGACGCTGCTGCAGGGTGACGGCGATGCATTCCACCGTGCTGTCGGTTTCCAGCAGATCCACGCAGTGTTCCGGCAGCGCGAGCTCGAAATGCCCCTCGGGGGCATCGTAGGCAAAGCGGATGCGGCCATTGGCGCGAGCGCTGATGTCTCCGACCACGCCCAGATAGATGTCCGTCCAGGCGAGGGCGATCTCGCGCTCCCAATCGGGCTGGCGCTGGCCGTCCATCTCGATGACCAAGCGTGAGCGATGCCCGTGGGCGATGCGCTGGCAGGCGCCGTCGTGTTTCCGCAGGCCATGGCTGTAGTGATAGTAGGCGCCGTCGATGGCCTCGGGCCGAAGTCCGATGCGCAGCGCGTGCACTGAGGGCGGCATCAGCGGCTGCAGAACCGATTCCAAATGTTGCGCCACGGCCTCGACGGTAATCTCGGCGCAGTCCATCGCGGACACGGCACACGGCGGCGCGACGTGCTCGATGGCGCCCATCGCCGTGGGGAAGAGCAGCCGGGTGTCCTGGGTGCCCGGCTCCCATTGCACGCCCTCGGCCTGCAGGGGCACCAGCAGGGTGTGGTCGATGCTGTCGTCGATAGCGCGCTTGATGCGCTTCTTTACCGCGCCAAAGTCGAGCACCATCGACTGCGCGTCGAGGTCGCCCTCCAATTCGATGTCGACGATCCAGGATTCGCCCACGAGTCCGCGCGCGCTGTCGAGGTAGGAGAAATCCGCGACGGTGAGATGGTTGACGAAGAGGCAGGCCATGAGCGTTCACAATAGGGCGGCGCAAAGTGGCAGCGCCACCCATAGTTTAAGATTGCGCGCCGCATTCCTGCCGTGTTGAGTTCGCGCCTGTCATGTCCGTAACCACCCGTTTCGCTCCCAGCCCGACCGGTTTCTTGCATATCGGCGGCGTTCGCACGGCTTTATTCTCCTGGCTGTACGCACGCGGGCGAGATGGGCGCTACGTGCTGCGCATCGAGGACACCGACCGCGAACGCTCCACACCCGAAGCCGTGCAGGCCATTCTCGAAGGGCTGGAATGGCTGGGCCTGGCGGCGGACGAGGCGCCGGTGTACCAGACCGCCCGCGACGCGCGTTATCGCGAAGTGATCGATCAGCTGCTGGCGGAAGGCAAGGCCTACCGCTGCTACGCCTCCAAGGAAGAGCTCGATGCCATGCGCGAAGAACAGCGCGCGCGCAAGGAGAAACCCCGCTACGACGGCCGTTGGCGGCCAATGCCCGGCAAGACGCTCCCCGAGCCGCCGGCCGGCGTGGACCCGGTGATCCGCTTTGCCAATCCGCTGGAAGGCGCCGTGGTGGTCAATGATCTGGTCAAGGGCAGCATGGCCTTTGATAACAACGAGCTGGACGATCTGATCATTGCTCGCGCCGACGGCAGCCCGACCTACAACCTGTGCGTGGTGGTCGACGACATGGACATGGGCATCAGCCATGTCATTCGCGGCAACGACCACGTGGCGAATACGCCGCGGCAGGTGAATATCCTCAAGGCCCTGGGCGCGGAGCCACCGGCCTATGCGCACGTGCCGATGATCCTGGGGCCGGATGGCGTCAAGCTGTCCAAGCGCCACGGTGCGGTCAGCGTCACCGAGTATCGCGCCATGGGCTTCCTGCCCGACGGCCTGCTGAACTACCTCGTCCGGCTCGGCTGGAGCCACGGCGATCAGGAGATCTTCACCCGCGACGAGATGGTCCAGCACTTCGACTTCGATCATGTCTCCAGCGCACCGGCGCGCTTCGACATGGAGAAGGCCTGGTGGGTGAATCACCAGTACATCAAGCAGGCGCCGATGGAACTGCTGGTGCCTGAGCTGGTCTGGCACCTGCGCCGCCTTGGTATCGAGGCTGAGGGCGACCCGCGACTCGCCGAGATCGTCGACGCCCAGCGCGAGCGCTGCCGCAGCATGGCGGAAATGGCCGAGAAGTCGACCTTCTTCTTCCAGCCACCGGCGGAGTACGCGGAAAAGGACGCCAAGAAGCATTTCAAGGCTCCGGCGGCGGAGGTGCTCGCCGATGTGCGCCTGCGCCTGGTCGATGGCCCGTGGGCGGCCGAAGCTCTGCACGAGGTGGTGCATGCGGTCGCGGCGAGCCACGAGGTCGGCCTGGGCAAGGTCGCGCAGCCCATCCGTGTGGCGATCTCCGGTGCCGCCGTGACGCCCCCCATCGATCAGACCCTGGCGCTGCTGGGTCGTGATACCACCCTCGAGCGCCTGGACGCAGCCCTTGCCTGGCTGGCCGCCCAACCCACCGAATCCGCATCATGAGCATTGCTATTACCTTCCCTGACGGGCGCACCGAGTCCTATGACCATGCCCCCACCGGTCTCGAGATCGCGCAGAACATCAGCCCCGGCCTTGCCAAGAAGGCGGTGGTGGTCAATGTCGACGGCGAACTCTGGGATCTGACCCGGCCCATCGAGCACGATGCGCGCATCGACATCGTCACGCGGGATCGTCCGGAGGGCGTCGAGGTGCTGCGCCACGACGCCGCGCACGTGCTGGCCCAGGCCGTACAGGAGTTGTTCCCCGGCACGCAGATCACTTTCGGGCCGTCGACCGACACCGGCTTCTACTACGATTTCGTGCGCGATGAGCCCTTCTCGCAGGACGATCTGGAAGCCATCGAACAGCGCATGCGCGACATAGTGCAGCGCGATCTGCCCATCCAGCGGCAGGTCTGGAACCGCGACGAGGCTATCGCCCACTTCAAGGAGCTGGGTGAAAGCTACAAGGCGCAGTGGATTGCCGAGGGCATCGACCCGGACGAGGAAATCACCGTTTACACCCAGGGCGACCAGTGGAAGGACCTCTGCACCGGTCCACATCTGCCGTCGACGGGGCGCTTGGGCACGGCCTTCAAGCTGACCAAGCTGTCCGGAGCCTATTGGCGCGGCGACAAGAACAACGCCCAGCTGCAGCGCATCTATGGCCTGGCTTTTGCCGACGACAAGCAGCTCAAGGCGCATCTGCGCATGCTGGAGGAAGCCGAGAAGCGCGACCACCGCAAGCTGGGTCGTCAGCTGGATCTCTTCCATTTCCAGGAAGAGGCGCCGGGTTCGGTGTTCTGGCACCCCAAGGGCTGGACGGTCTTCCAGGGCCTGATCGACTACATGCGCCGCCAGCAGCTGCGTGCCGGCTATCAGGAAGTGAACACGCCCGACATGATGGATCTCTCGCTGTGGAAGCGCTCCGGCCACTGGGAGAACTACGGCGAGAACATGTTCACCACCGAGCGCGACGAGGACCGCATCCTGGCGCTCAAGCCGATGAACTGCCCGGGCCACGTCGCCGTGTTCAACCAGGGCCTGCGTTCCTACCGCGAACTGCCGCTGCGTCTGGCTGAATTCGGCAAGGTGCACCGTTTCGAGCCCAGCGGCGCGCTGCACGGTCTGTTGCGTGTGCGCTCCTTCACTCAGGATGACGCCCACGTCTTCTGCACGCGCGAGCAGATGCACGCTGAGTGCATCAACATCACTCAGCTTACGCTGGCGATCTACAAGGACTTCGGCTTCGAGAACATCGTCATCAAGCTGTCGACGCGGCCGGAGAAGCGCATCGGCGCCGACGAGCTGTGGGATCAGGCGGAATCCGCCCTGGCCAACGCCCTCGGCGATCTCGGCCTCGAATACACCGTGTTTGAAGGCGAGGGCGCCTTCTATGGCCCCAAGCTGGAATTCGTGCTGCGCGACGCCATCGGCCGCGACTGGCAGTGCGGCACCCTGCAGCTCGACTTCAATCTGCCCGGACGGCTGGATGCGGAGTACGTCGGCGAGGACAGCGCCAAGCACACACCCATCATGATCCACCGCGCCATGTTCGGTTCGCTGGAGCGCTTCTTCGGCATCCTTATCGAGCATCACGCCGGTACCTTGCCCAGCTGGCTGGCGCCGGTGCAGGTGCAGGTGGCGACCATCGTCTCGGACGCCGACGACTACGCACGTTCGGTCTGCGAACGCATGCAGCGGGCCGGCATCCGTGCCGAGACCGATGTGCGCAACGAGAAGATCAATCTCAAGGTGCGTGAGTCCTCACTGGCCAAGGTGCCCGCCATGGCCGTGGTCGGCCGGCGCGAGGCCGAAGAGGGGACGGTCGCCTTGCGCCGTCTGGGCAGCAAGGATCAGCAGGTGCTCAGCCTGGATGACGCCATCGAGATTCTGAAGCAGGAATCCTTGCCGCCGTCGGAGGCCTGATCGCCATGACCTGGCTCCTCATCGGCGGCGGCTTGGTGGGACTGGTGGTGGCGGCGCACTATCTGGTTGACGGGGCGGCGCGGCTCGGGCTGCGCCTGGGCATTCCAGCCATCGTCATTGGTCTGACCATGGTCGCCTTCGGCACCAGCGCCCCGGAGCTGGCCGTATCGCTGCGTGCCGGTTTGAGTGATTCCGCCGACATCGCCGTGGGCAATATCGTGGGCAGCAATATCTTCAATGTGCTGCTGATCCTCGGGCTTTCGGCGCTGGTGCTGCCCTTGGCGGTGCATCGTCATCTCATGCAGCGCGATGTGCCGCTCATGATCGCGGTCTCGCTGCTGGTCTGGTGGATGGCCAGTGACCTTCGGCTGTCGACCGCCGACGGTGCAGTGCTTGCCACCATTCTGGTCGCCTATCTGAGCTGGCTGTATATCGCCGTACGCAGTGGCCGCGCCGACGTGGAACTCGATCCGGAAGCCATGGAGGCCGCGGAGAAGCCGCCGCGCGCGCTGTGGATCGATCTGATCAGCCTGATCGGCGGCATCATTGGCCTGGTCATCGCGGCCGACTGGCTGGTGCAGGGGGCCGTCCAGCTCGCCCGTGCGCTGGGCGTCTCGGAACTGGTGATCGGCCTCACCATCGTCTCGCTGGGAACCTCGCTGCCCGAGCTGGCCACCTCAGTGGTGGCCGCCCTCAAGGGCGAGCGCGATATTGCCGTCGGCAATATCGTCGGCAGCAATCTGTTCAACCTGCTCTCGGTGCTCGGCATCACCGCGCTGGTCGCCCCCGGCGGTCTGGCCATTTCGGCCCAGGCGGTCCAGCTCGACATGCCGGTGATGGTCGCGGTCTCGTTGCTGTGCGTTCCGATGTTCCTGATTGGCTATGAGCTGTCGCGGCTGGACGGCGCCATGATGCTGGCCCTGCTCACGACCTACATCGTGGTCCTGATTCTGCTCGCGCGCGGGCAGATCTTCTCCTCACAGGACATCTGGACGCTGTGCGGCGTGGTGGCCGCTGCCATCGTGCTGGTGCAGTCGATTACGGCGTGGATGCAACGGCGCCCGAGTGCGGCGGGCTGAAGCACGGTGAGGCGGACTGTCAACGCGCTGGGCCTCCTTCAGTGCGTCCGGTGCCTTGCACTGGCGGCCGTAATGGCCTTGACGCTGGCGCCCGTCGTATCGACCGCGGAAAGCGATGCGCCGAGCATCAATCTACTGCCGGGAACTCGCCTGCAGCAGGGCGGACTCCTGATCGGTCAGGTCGCGCCCGGTGCACGCGTCTTTCGGGACGGAGAAGCGCTACCCGTGGATGCCTCGGGGCGCTTTGTCACGGGCTTTCATCGCGACGACCCCGATACCGTGACGCTGCGTTGGGAAATGCCGGACGGCCAGGCGGGCGAGCGCGTCTTTCCTGTCACGCAGCGGGAGTACGACATCCAGCGCATCGACGGACTTCCCAGCAGCATGGTGTCACCACCGCAGGCGGTCATTGACCGCATCGTCGCGGAGGCGGATCGCGTCAAGGCGGCGCGCGCCCACCAAAGCCCTGCCATGGGCATCTTCGAGGGCTTCATCTGGCCGGTGAGCGGGCGCATCACCAGCGTCTACGGCAGCCAGCGCATCCTCAACGGCAAGCCGCGCCAACCGCATTATGGTCTCGACATCGCCGCCGAGACCGGGCGGCCCATCCGCGCCAGCGCCGCTGGTATCGTGCGACTGGCAGATACGGATCTGTATTACACGGGAGGCACGGTCATCATCGATCACGGCATGGGGGTCAGCAGCACCTATCTGCACATGTCCCGGCTCGATGTTGCCGTGGGGGATCGGGTGGAGCAGGGCGCGGTGATCGGCGCGGTCGGAGCCACCGGGCGCGTGACCGGAGCCCATCTGTGCTTCCGCTACAACTGGTTCGACAAGCGACTGGACCCGGCCCTGTTGCTCCCCGACGCACAACCCTAGGAGGCAGCATATGCACAAGGAATCGACCCTGCAGCACGGCATCGGCCGACTCGCGTTGGTGGCGTGGATATTCATTCTCGTCGTTGGCCTGGCCGTCGCCTGGGCGGTGTACAAGAGCCTGACGCCGCCCGCCGACCGCTACGCCGTCACGGGCACCTTCCCGACCTGTCCGGACCGGCCCAGTTGCGTTTCCTCAGTCGATACGGATGAAGTGCATGCCATCGCGCCGCTGCAGTACTGCGGTGAGGCGGAGGCTGTCCCCTCGACGCTGGCCACGGCCCTGCAGGCGACGCCCGGGTTCCAGGCGCTGGAAGGCGAGGACAACTACCTGCACGCCGTCTTCGTGACCCCCACCATGCGCTATCGCGATGACCTGGAGTTACTGGTACGCGACGACGGCACCATCGATGTGCGCTCGGTCTCCCGCATCGGCTATCGCGACTTCGGCGTCAACCGCGAGCGGGTCGAGGACCTGCGCGCGCGATTCGCGGCCGTCAACGACTGCCCCTAGCGTGTCTTCTCTACGCGGTAGCGCAAACGCGCTCGGGCGCCCGTGCTACAGCGTGATCCCGAGCTCGTCGGCGAACTGCGCCTCGACTGCCTGCGCCCAGCCGCGATTGGCGAGTGGGCTGGCCGGGCTGGGGTGGAGGATGGTGCCAATGCGTCCGGTGTAGCCAACCAAAGCCTTTTCGGCGCGCTGGCGGGCGAAGCCCCCCACGCCGATGACGTAGTCCGGCTGAAGGTGGTCCACGGTGGCACGCAGCGCTTCGTCACAGACGGCGTAGAGCGCGTCGCGTTCTTCCCTGGCCAGCTTGTCCGGTGTGCGATTGCGGCCGCTTTCCTCCATGAAGACCAGTGGGCAGTAATTCGCCACAAAGAAGCGCGCGAAGAAGGCCTCGGCACTGCCAAAGCGGTCGCGTGCCCAGCCCCACAGTCGGCTGCCGCTGACCTCGGAACGGGTACAGGCAAAGCCTTGAATGGGCCGCTTTGGATGCGGATGCTCGGGCTGGGCGACCGGTGCTTCGATACCCATCCAGTCGCGCACGATGGATACATCGCCGAAGGGTACGCCGGTCTGCGCCATGCCAAAGGGCCCGGGATTCATGCCCAGCAGAAGAATCTCGCGCGGCGGCGTGCCGAAGCGCTGCAGATACTGTGCGTGTGGGGCGCCGGCATAGTCCAACGGGTTGTAGATGCAGGCGACCGGGTCGCCAAAACGCAGGGTGGAAACCGACGCGCTCAGGGCGCGACTGATATCAAGCAGCTTCATGCGGCGTGCAGGATCGGGCGAGCCGCCTATTGTGGCGGATCGGCGCCGTCCGCCCTCGGTTGCAGAAAGACCGGATTGCCGATGGTGGTGCGCGCGCGCAGATCGGCCGTCTCCACCCGCCAGAAGGTGCCCAGTGGCCCTGCATCGGGAAGATCGCTGATCGTGATCTCGTGCACGAAGGGATCACTGCTGACGGCGACGATGCGCATCAGCCTGCCATTGGCGAAATAGCGGAGCTGCTGGCCCTGGCCGCCTATGACTTCGGTACGCAGCGTCGCGCTTGCCGAGGGCAGCGTGCCCCCGAAGGTGACGCTCTGGTTGTCCGCTGTCGCGGTCATGCGCAGTTCGGGGCTGCTGTCGACGCCGCGCGTGCGGATGTAGGCGCGGCCGGCGCGCAGCGCCTCGAACAGCGCGTCGCGGCTGAGCGCGTCGAGTTGCACAGCGGTGGCGGAACTGCCGTAGCCGACGCGACCGCGCTCCGCCTCGGCTTCCACGCCCTTGGAATCCGAGCCCGACACGGCGGTAATGCGGTGGCCGGCGAGCAGCTTCTCTTCCCACAGATCGATGGCGCTCTGCATGAAGGGATTCTCGATGCCTACTGGCAGGGGTAATGGCAGCCCGGCATCCGCGGCCTGGGTGATCACCGGTCCGGTCAGCACCTCGAGGGTATCCACCGCGTCCCAATCGATCTCGTCGCCCAGCTCGAAATAGCAGCCGCGGCAGAGGTTCTCGAACAGCGGCGGCGGGAAGAAGGTGGGGTGACTGATCTGGAACAGTGCGCCCATGGCCCGTGCCTTCTTCTGGATGTCACCCAGACTGACGTCTTCAAAGCCCTGGCGATATTCGTAAAGACCGGGCGTCTCGCCGTGGGTGTTGGCGTGGCCGTAATAGGTGATGATTTCGCGGCCGGGCACGATGAGCAAATCGGGGTGGGCCCGCGCGACCGCGCCCAGCGTCTTCCAGTGCTGGCCGGTGACGTATTCGGTCACCATCAGGAAGTCGAGCTTGGCGGCGCGCGACTGGGCGATGAATTCCTCCCAGGACGGCCCGTTGGGCTGCGAGTGGAAGGCGTGCATGTGCAGGTCGCCGTGATACCAGCCCGGCGCGCTGCGTGCGACGTGGGTGGCGTCCACCGGGTCGGGGGCGTTGCGGCCAGCAGTCGGCGATCCACTGCAGCGGATCTCGAGCCGCCATTCGGCGCCCTGCGGCGACACCGTCGCCACGCCCAGTTCTGCAAACCACAGTCCGGCTTCGATGGGGCCGGGCATGTAGCCGCGCTCGGCGGCATCGGCCTGGATGAAGACGGGCGGCTGGCCCTGATCCAGTCGGCCCTGACGCGAGCCGCTCCAGCCCCGGAAGCCATCGCGGACGCCGCGTTGGTCGTACAGGCCCAGATCCAGCGTAGTGCCAGTGAGCGGCGTGGCCGGCAGGCCGGCGCTTTCCTGCCAGCCATAGGCCAGTTCGATGCGCGTGGTGCCGGGCGCGACATCGAAGGGCTGCATGCGGTACTGCTTGGCATCGCTGCGCGCCACGGTGCCGGTGAACACCAGCGTCTCGCCTTCCGGTTCGCACAGCGCGTCGGTCTGTGGCTCGAAAGGGGCGGGAGCCGGGGCGCTGCTGCTACCGCAGGCGAGCAGCGCCAGGCAGGGCAGCACGAGGGGCAGTGCCCGAATGAGGCGCGATAGGGCGTCGAGGAGCGTCATCCGCGGAGTATCGCAGCGGCATATGGCGATGCGATGGAGCGCCCGCGCGTTGCGCTACCGATGGTGACGCCCGCACTGGGCGCCGCGAAGTTCGCCCAGCGGCTTGGGTGGGCGGGTGTCGGGGCCATTCAGCCCGGCGGCCACTGGAACTCGCGGCCGGCCAGCACGTGCAGATGCAGATGGAAGACCGTCTGGCCGACATCGGCGCCGTTGTTGATCACGAGGCGGAAGGCGTCGCCCACGCCTTCGTCCTGGGCCACCTTGGCCGCCGTGCGCATCAGGTGCCCGAGCAGGGCCTGATCGTCGTCGCTGGCGTCCACCAGGCGCGGGATCGGCTTGCGCGGCACGACCAGGATATGCGTCGGCGCCCCGGGGTTGATGTCGCGGAAGGCGGCGCAGTGGTCGTCTTCATAGACGATGGTGCCGGGGATGTCGCGGTCGATGATCTTCTGGAAGAGGGTCTTGCCCTCGCTGGCTTCGGACATGGTGATCGCTGATGGTTTTCTGGAGGCAGGCGGGTGGGCGAGGCTTTCGGGCCAGCCCGAGGCGTTACCATACCGAGTCTTTCCGCACGACTCCGATTCATGTCGCAATCCGCCAGCATCAAGCCGATCGAACCGGGCGAAGCCTACCGTCGGCTGCTCGGTTATCTCCGTCCCTTGGTCGTGCCCTTTGCGCTGGCGATTCTGGCCATGGCGCTCTTTGCTGCCTCCAATGTCAGCTTCATCAGCATGATGAAGCCGCTGCTGGACGAGAGCTTCGTGGCCAAGAACCGCTCCGAGGTGATGTGGATTCCGCTGGCCATCATCGGCCTCTTCCTGCTGCGCGGTGTGTCCAATTTCGGCTCGGTCTACGGCATGGCCTATGTTGCCCGCGGCGTGATCCGTGATCTGCGCCAGGATCTGTTCGACCATCTCATCCGCCTGCCGGTGCGCTTCTACGACCACAACAGCCCCGGACAGCTTTTGACCCGGCTGACTTACCACGTCGAGCAGGTGGCGGAGTCGATCAGCACGGCGTTTACCGCGATCATCAAGGAGGGGCTGACCGTCATCGGCCTGCTCGGCCTGATGCTGTATCTGGAATGGCGTCTGACGCTGTTCACCTTGGTGATCGCCCCCATCGTCGCGGTGATCATCAACTACGTCACCAAGCGCTTCCGGCGCATCTCGACGCGCATCCAGAATTCGGTGGGCGGCCTGAACCACGTGGCGGAAGAGGTCATCCAGGGTCAGCGCACGATGAAGATCTATGGCGGCGAGGAATTCGAGCGCAAGCACTTCCTTACCGCCAACCGCCAGAACCGCAGCCTTGCCATCAAGCTCGCCGCCACGCGCGCGATGAGCACCAGTCTGATTCAGGTGCTGGCCGCCTTCGCGTTGTCGGCAATCATCTACTACGCCACCACGCCGGAGATGATCGAGTCGCTGTCCCCGGGCACCTTCGTGGCCTATCTCGGCGCGATGCTGTCGCTGATGAACCCGATCAAGGCGCTGACCCGCGTCAACGAAAAGATCCAGCAGGGCATTGCGGCCTCGCAGGAAATCTTCGGCATGCTCGAAGCCGAGCGGGAGATCGACGAAGGCGGCATCGATCCCGGCCGGGTCAAGGGTGCGCTGCGATTCAAGCAGGTCAGCTTTCACTACCCGGATCACGAGGAGATGGTGCTGCAGGACATCGACCTCGAGATTCCGGCGGGCGCGACCGTGGCCTTCGTGGGCCGTTCCGGCTCGGGCAAGTCCACCTTGCTGTCGCTGCTGCCGCGCTTCTACGAGCCGGCCTCGGGGAGCATCGAACTCGACGGGCGGGACCTGCGCGACTATCGCCGCGATGCCCTGCGCCGGCAGATGGCCATGGTCGATCAGCAGGTGCGGCTGTTCAACGCCTCCATCGCCGACAACATCGCCTACGGCATGGACCCGCCCCCGAGCCACGCCGAGATTCGCGCCGCCGCAGAGGATGCCTACGCCTGGGAATTCATCGAGCGCCTGCCGCAGGGCCTCGATACCCCGGTGGGCAGCAATGGCGTACTGCTTTCGGGCGGCCAGCGTCAGCGCCTCGCGATTGCCCGTGCCCTGCTCAAGAATGCGCCGCTGCTCCTGCTCGACGAGGCCACCTCGGCGCTGGACACCGAATCGGAGCGCTACATCCAGGGCGCGCTGGAGCGCCTGATGCGCGACCGCACCACGCTGGTGATTGCGCACCGGCTGTCCACAGTGCGGGATGCCGACCTGATCGTGGCCATGAGCCAGGGCCGGATCTGCGAGGTGGGCACGCACGAGGAGCTGCTCGCCCGCGATGGTATCTACGCCGGCCTGCACGCCATGCAATTCCGGGAGGAAAGCGAGGCGCAGGATGATGTCACCGAGGGCGGTACCAGGTGACACTGCGCGCGCGGATCGAGGGCGCCCTCAACGCGCGCTGGTATAGCGAGCAGCCGCCACCGCTCTGGCTGCGGCCGCTCTCGCGGCTGTACGGGCGTGTCGCGGACCAGCGCGCGCAGCGTCATCGCGCCGAGGCCGCATCGCTGCCACTGCCGGTCATCGTGGTCGGCAACCTGACCAGCGGGGGCGCGGGCAAGACACCGGTAACGATTGCACTGGTCGAGGCGGCGCAGGCCATGGGGCTGCGCGTGGGTGTTGTCAGCCGTGGCTATGGCGCGCGGGTGCGCGCTCCGCTGCAGGTGGACAGCACCACCAGTGCGCGCACCGTGGGCGACGAGCCCATCCTGATCGCGCGGCGCACCGGTGCACCGGTCTGCGTCTCGCGTGATCGCAGCCAGGCCGTGCGCACGCTCGCAGCGGTACACGATCTGGACGTGGTCATCGCTGATGACGGTCTGCAGCACTACCGCATGCCGCGCACTGCCGAAATCTGCGTGGTGGACGGCAGTCGTGGCCTGGGCAATGGCTGGCGCCTGCCGGCGGGTCCGTTGCGCGAGCCCGAGGCACGCCTGGCGCATTGCGATCTGGTCGTCGTCAACGGTGGAGGTGCGGCCGGCGAAGCCCTGGCGCGTACCTGGGATGCACTGCATTGCGAGCTGTCGCTGGATCAGGCGGTCCACCTGAGGGACGGCCATGCCCGACCGCTGACCGATTTCCGCGGCGGGCGCGTCTTTGCCACCGCCGGCATTGCCCATCCGGCGCGCTTTTTCGACGCTCTGCGCGGCCTGGGCCTGGACATCGAAGACCATCCGCTGGGCGATCACGAAGCAGTCCCCGAGGCCATTCTGGCGCTGGCCGAGCAGGCTCCGTTATTGATGACCGAGAAGGACGCGGTCAAACTTGCGCCCCCTGGTCGCGCGCAGTGCTATGCGGTGCCCGTAACATTGCGCTGGCGCGACGCCGGTGCAGCCCGTCTCGACACGCTCATTCGGCGTGTTGCCGAGCGCGCGGCAGCGTCTTCCTGATTCATTTTCCGAGGTGTGCAGCATGGACAAGCAACTGCTCGATATTCTGGTGTGTCCGGTGACTGGCGCCAGTCTGGTGTGGCGCGAGGGTGATCAGGAGCTGTGGTCGCGCGCCGCCCGCCTGGCTTATCCGGTGCGCGACGGCATTCCGGTCATGCTGGAGGAGGACGCGCGCCCGTTGAGCGACGAAGAGCTGGCGCAGATCCGGGACTGAACCATGGCGCAGCCGACCTTCGATGTCGTGATCCCGGCACGGCTGGGTTCCACGCGTCTGCCGGGCAAGGTGCTGGCCGACATTCACGGCAAGCCCCTGATTGCGCATGTGGTCGACCGTGCGCGCGAGGCCGGTGCGCGCGACATCGTGGTAGCCACCGACTCCGAGCGGGTGGCCGAGGCCTGCCACGCCATCGGTGCCGACGTGCAGCTCACCTCACCGCTGCATCACAGCGGCACCGACCGCGTGCACGAAGTGGCCACCGCCCGTCAGTGGGACGACAAGCGACTGGTGGTCAATCTCCAGGGCGACGAGCCGCTGATGCCGGCCTCCGTCATTGCGGCCTGCGCGCGACGGCTGGCGGAGGATCCCGAGGCGGAGATCGCGACCTGCGCGCACCGCATCGCGGCGGTGGAGGATTTCGTCCGCCCCAATGTCGTCAAGGTGGTTTGCGATGTGCGCGGTCGAGCGCTCTATTTTTCGCGCGCGCGCATCCCTTTTCCACGCGACGGCGACGAGCAGACCTTGCCGAAGGGGTCGCTGCGGCATATCGGCCTGTACGGCTACCGCGTCGCCGCGTTGCGGCGCTTTGCCAGTTTGCAGCCCGGCAATCTCGAGCAGTGCGAATCGCTCGAGCAGCTGCGCGCGCTGGAGCAGGGCATGCGCCTGACCGTGGCCATCGTGGATGAGGCGCCAGGCCGTGGCGTCGACGCCCAGGAAGATCTGGACGCTGTCCGCGTATTGCTGCGCCCCGACGGCCAGGGCGGCTGACGTCGACCTAGCTGTCGTTCTGCTCGCGCTTGCTGCTGCCCCGCGCCAGCATCTTGCCTTCATTTTCCCGGCCGAGATTCTTCAGGAACTCGCGCCGCACCGTGCGCCAGATTGGCACGTGCTCCTCGGCCAATTCGCGCAGCTGATAGAAAGGCTGCTCGGCACGGCCGAGCATGCCGCGCAATTGATCCGCGAAGTGTTGCTGCTTCTCCAGGAACATCTGCATCGAGAGTTCCAGGTAGCGGCTGATGGTGCCCTGCATGGGGTCGCCGTAGAAGCGGATGATGTGCTTGAGCAGGTCAGTCTGGAAGATCGGGTCGCCGCCCTGTTCCTGCTCGGAGATCACCTGCAGCAGGATCGAGCGCGTGATGTCCTCGTGGGTCCGCTTGTCGATAACCTGGAACGAACGGTTGTCCAGTACCAGCTGACGCACTTCCTCCAGCGTGATGTACCGGCTGATGGCCGTGTCGTAAAGGCGCCGATTCGGGTATTTCTTGATGATGCGCGCTTCACTCATGAGGATCGTTCTTGCAGGGATTGTTGCAGCGCATTATAGAGCGCTGTGCGGAAAACGCATCCCATAGGGTGATGTGTTCAATCCGCAGCATCGGTACAGACATCGGCGTGCAAAAACGTGGTCGTCTGAAGCGTCTTCCAGCGGGCCACTGCAGCCTGCAGCAAGGCCTCCGGCGAGCGCGTCTCCTGAATGATATGGCGCGGCATGCCCAGCCAGCTCAGGCAGCGCTGCAGGTTGGCGATGGCGCCTTCGCTTTCGATGGGGCGCGCGTGGTTCTGCTTGGACAGCTTCGCGCCATCGGGGCGCAGCACCACTGGACCATGCCGGCTGCGGGGTGTCCTCCAACCCAGGCATCGCATGACATGCCAATGCACGGGCGTGGCCGCAAGCAGATCGGCGCCCCGCACCACATGGGTGATGCCCATGCGCGCTTCGTCCACCGCGCAGGCCAGGGCATAGCCGTAGATGCCATCGCGGCGTCTGAGGATGATGTCGCCGATGTCCTGCTGCCAGTCGTAGCACTGGGCGCCGCGCCAATCGTCCTCCACGCGCGTAGTTCCCTCTGGCACGCGCATGCGAATGGCCGTCCGCTCCGGCGCCTGCATCAGGGATGACACCGTCCTTGCGCGGCAGGTGCCGGGGTAGACCGGCCCGAAGGCACCGGCGCGTGCGCTCTCGCGCAGCGTCTTGCGCGTGCACACGCAGGCGAAGCAATGACCGGCCGCGCACAATTGCTGCAGGGCGTCTTTGTAGCTATCGAGGGCGTGCGATTGGTAGTGCACCGCCCCGTCCCAATGCAGCCCGTGCGCCTGCAATTGCTGCAAGATTGTCTGCGTGTGCTGCGGGCTGCAGCGCGCCGTGTCGAGGTCATCGATCCGCAGATACCAGTCGCCATCGTGCGCGCGCGCGTCGAGCCAGCTCAGTACCGCGGTGAGCAGCGATCCCAGATGCAGCGGGCCGGAAGGCGTGGGCGCGAAGCGGCCGCGATAGCGTGGCGACGTCGTCATGATTCCTTGGAAGGGTCCCCTGCCGAATCAGGCATGCACAGTGATAAGCTTATCCGGGAGATGAAGACTTGCACGGCAAGCGTTGAAAACCCGTTCCCGGCCGCCTTCAGACGGTCGCCGCCGGACTGACCCGCCGTGCTGCGTGCAATCTGTTTCGATCTTGACGGCACGCTCGCCGATACCGAGCGCCTCGGCCACCGCCCTGCCTACAACCGGGCCTTCCGCGAAGCCGGATTGTCGTGGCGCTGGGGCCCCAAACTCTATCGCGATCTGCTGCGCCATCCGGGCGGTGGCCGCGACCGTCTGCGGCACTTTCTCTCGACCTATCAGCCCGAGTGGCCGGAGGACACCGAAGTCGATCCCGAAGACCCCGAGGCGCTGATTCAGGATCTGCACGCGCGCAAAGCGGCGCATTTTCATGCGCTGGTACGCGACGGAGAGGTGCCTCTGCGCGCCGGAGTGGCACGGCTACTCAACGAGGCCGGCGCGGTGGGTATCCAGCTCGCCATCGTCAGCAACGCCAGTCGCGCGACGGTGGCTGCCGTGCTCGAGCACAGTATCGGCAGCGCGCTGCAGGACAAGCTTGATCTGGTGCTGTGCGGCGATGAGGGCTTTGCCAAGAAGCCGGAGCCGGACCTTTATGTGGAAGCGCTTCGCAGGCTGGCGGTGGACCCGCTGGAAGCGGTGGCCGTGGAAGACTCGCACCTTGGCCTGAGCGCCGCGCTGACTGCCAACATGGCTACGGTGGTCACGCTCAATGCGACCACGCGCGACGAGGATTTCTCGGGGGCCGAACTCATCGTCGACAGTCTGGGTGAGCCCGATGCCCCCACGACCTCGGCCAATCCGCCGTTGAAGAATGGCGCCTGGGTGACGCTGGAGGATCTGCGCGCCGTGCAGGCGCGCCACGCCGGGGAGGCGTGACGCGCCCGAAGACTGGAATCAGGCAGCCTTAGGAATGGGCGGTGTTGCTGCCGCCGAAGAAGCCACCGCTGAGTTCGTCCACCACGAAGAGCGGTCCGACCAGCAGGAAGAGCATGTCCTTGGCGAAGGAAGGTTTGGCGCCTTCCACCTTGTGCCCATAGAACTGTGCGATCCAGGCCGCCACCCAGACCACGACGCTGGTCCACAGCAAGGACAGTGCGCTTTGGTCGATGCCGACGATGATGGCCACACTGGCGGCAAACCAGCCGGTGATGACCAACGTCGGCTTCAACCCCATCACGAAATAGAAGATCGAGGCGATGGCGCCGCCAATGGTGGCGCCGTTGACCCAGTACGCCAGTGGCGATTCCAGTCCGAGCCACGCGCCCACGGGCAGACACCAAGCCAGACCCAGCGTGGCCACGAAGATCAGCGGCACACACACGAAGTGGATCTTCTGGTTCAGCGGGTTGCGGTGACTCTGGCCGTATTCGTCGAGATATTGTTCAAGCGTCTGCATCGAATGCTCCTGCAACAGCAGTGGATGCCGGCATGCTAGGACGCGATTCGCGGCGTCGTCAGTCGTTGATTTTGCTTAAGTGCATATGACGAATGGATGTCACACGCCGGGCGTCATGCCGGCCCCGGTGGGGTCGACGTGCCAGGCGGGCGGCGGCAGCGCGCCCTGCCAGCCTTCGGCCTTGTGTTCCCCGGAAACGTGGGTGTACACACCGCCGCGCACGTTGAACACCGCCGTCAGGCGCATGAATCGGGGAGAGACCGCCGCGACGAGATCATCCAGGATCATGTTGGTCACGGCCTCGTGGAAGTGCCCTTCGTCGCGGAAGGACCAGACATACAGCTTCAGCGCCTTCAGCTCCACGCATAGGCGGTCCGGGATGTATTCCAGGTAGAGCGTGCCGAAATCCGGCTGGCCCGTCTTCGGGCACAGGCAGGTGAACTCGGGGATCCGCATGCGCACACAGAAATCGCGCTCGGGGCGGGGGTTGTCAAAGGTTTCCAGCTCGCGGGTGGGGCGCGTGGTCATATTCGATCCCGTAGATGCGGGGCCGCCAATCAGGGGCCATCGTCGCAATATCTTAAACTAGGGTTACAAGGTCGCCGGAGGCACTGCCCCGGCACAGTCATTTTCCCGTGCTGGTGCGCTACAGGCCGGATGCGTCTCTCCCAGATCAAAGTTGCGGGCTTCAAGTCCTTCGTCGACGCCACCTCCTTGCCGTTGCCGTCGAATCTGACGGCCGTGGTGGGGCCGAACGGCTGCGGCAAGTCGAACATCATCGACGCCGTGCGTTGGGTGCTGGGCGAGTCCAGCATGAAGACACTGCGCTCGTCCTCCTCGGAGGACGTCATCTTCAATGGCTCGCGTTCGCGCAAGCCGGTGGGGCGCGCCTCGGTCGAACTCACCTTCGATAACAGTGACCAAACGCTGCAGGGGCCGTACGCGCATTACAACGAGGTCTCCGTGCGGCGCGAGCTGACGCGCGACGGCCAGTCGCAGTACTTCCTCAACGGCGCCAAGTGCCTGCGGCGCGACGTCGTGGACCTGTTCCTCGGTACCGGCCTGGGCGCGCGCTCCGGTTACGCCATCATCGAGCAGGGCATGGTCTCGCGCATGATCGAGGCCAAGCCGGAAGAACTGCGCCAGTGGCTGGAGGAAGCGGCGGGGATCTCGCGCTATCGCGAGCGTCGGCGGGAGACCGAATCCCGCATCAAGAGCACGCGCGAGAACCTGTCGCGCGTCAACGATCTGCACGGCGAGGTGGAGGCGCGCGCCAAGGCGCTGGAGCGCCAGGCCGAGAACGCCCGCAAATACAAGCAATACCGGGAGGAAGAATCCAAGCTCAAGGTGGAGATCCACTTCCTCAACACGCGCGACACCGAAGCCCAGTGCGAGGCCGCCCAGCAGCAGGCCGCCGCCTGCGACAGCGCGCAGCAACGCGCCCGCGCCACCCTCAACACCAGCCGTGAGGCCCGTCTACGTGCTGAAGTGGAGCTGGAATCCGCTCGCAACCAGTTCAATGCCGCGCAGAGCGCGCATTACAATGCCGAGGCCGAATACGCCCGTGCCGAACAGGGCCTGCGCCACGCCCGCCAGCTGGCGGACATGCGCGACCGCGAGATTGCCTCATTGGGCAGCGAGCGCGACAAGGCCCAGCAGGAACACCGCACCGCCGTCGAGGCCGCACAGGCCGCCGCCCAGCGCGAACAGCAGCTCAAGGCCCAACTCGAGCAGACCACCCATCGGCTGAAGGAGGCGCAGCAGGCGCTGAGCCATGCCGAACAGATTGTGGAAACCCACGGCCAGGCCTTGCAGACGCACGACGCGCAGAGCCGCGAGCCGCTGCAGGAACTGGCTGGTGAGCGCGCCCGCCTGCGCGAGCGCGAACAGACGCTCCAGCAGCTTGCCAAGCGCGTGGAGCGCCTGGAGGCGGAGCTCCAGGCCACGCCGGAACCGGACCGCAACAGCCTCGATGCTGCTCAGACCGCGACCCGCCAGGCCGCCACCGCACTGGAAAAAGCGCGCGCCGCCGCCGAGAGCGCCGAACAGAAAGCCGAGCAGTGCGAGGCCGCCCGTATCGAAGCGCAGTCCACGCTGGCGGAGGCGCGTAGCAGCCACGCCCAGCTATCCAGCGAGCACGCCTCGCTGAAGACGTTGCAGGCCGCTGCGCTGGGCGAAGACGACAGTGGCCTCAATGACTGGATACATGTGCTCGGGCTGGGCGATGCCGCCCGTCTCGGCCAGCGCATCCGCGTTGAAGAAGGCTGGGAAGGGGCGGTCGAACACGTCCTCGGGCAGCTGCTGCAGGCCCCCATGGCTGCCGATCTGGTGGCGGCTGCCGCACAGGCCGCCGAGGCCCCGGAATCCGGTGCGGCCGTGGTGGCCGAAGCCGAAGGTCAGCGCAGCGAGCACGGGTTGGGCGCCAAGGTCACGGCACCGCCGGCCATCCAGGCGCTGCTGTCGCGCATCGGCTGTGCCGAGGACGCCACCGACGCCGAGCGTCAGTTGCAGGCGCAGACAGAGGCCGGGTTCAGTGTCATCACGCCCGATGGCGTCTGGCGTGCGCGCGGCTGGCTGCGCACGCCACCGCGTGGCAGCGGCGGCGGCGTCATCGCCCGTAGCCGCCGTCTGGAGCAACTCGACATTGAACTCGCCCAGGCCTCGGAGCGGCTTCGGGCGTCCGAGGCCGCGGCCGAAGCCGCGAGCCGCGCCCAGAGCGAAGCCGCGGCGGCCCGACGTGCGACGGCACAGGAAGCCGAGCGTGCGCGCGAAGCCCATGCGCGCGCCCAGTCCGCCGAACAGAAGGCGCAGCGCGCCTTCGACGAGCAGACCGCCAAGCGCCAGCGCGTGGTCGAGCAGCGTGAGGAGGTGCGCAAGGAACACGCCGAGCGCAGCACGGATGTGGAATCCCTGCGCGCGACCCTGGCCGAACTCGAAAGCCGCGCCCAGCAGCTCGCCAGCGAGCGCGAATCCCTGGCGCAGGCCGAACGAGAGGCGCGCCAGCAGCGCGACCAAGCGCGCAACGCCGTGGCCGAGGCCCAGCGGGCGGAGTCCGATTTGCAGGCGCGGCTTGCTGCCGCGCGCAGCGAGAACGAAGCCGCCGCCAAGCGCGCCGAGGAATTCGCCACCCGCGCCGGCCAGCTCGCCGAGACGCTCGCCGCCCGCGAGCAGCAGCCGGAGCAGGACAACGCGGTCAAGGAAGCGGAGATCGTGCTGGCCACGACCGACGCCCGCCAGAAGCAGACGCGCGAGGCGTTGGCAGAAGCACGCCGTGCGCAGGAAAGCTGCGAGCAGACGCTGGCCACGGCCCGCCAGGAAGAACAGAAGGCGCAGGCTGCCGCCGACGAGGCGCAGGCTGCCCAGCAGGAAGCCCAGCTCAATTACCGCAGCCTGGACGCCCAGCGCCAGACCCTGGCCGCGCGCTTCGAAGAGTTTGGCGTTACCCGCAGTCAGGTGGCGGAAAAGCTGGAAGAGGGGGCTGAAACCGCGGCCTGGCAGGAGCGCCTGGAAAAGCTGCAGCGCCGCATCGAGCGGCTTGGTGCGATCAATCTCGCCGCCATCGATGAGCTCTCCGAGACCCGCGCGCGGGCCGAGGAACTGGCCACGCAGCACAAGGACATCTCCGACGCGCTGGAAACCCTGGAAGAAGCCATTCGCAAGATCGACCGCGAAACGCGCTCACGCTTCCGCGAGACCTTCGACCAGGTCAACGAGCGCTTCGCCGCGCGCTTCCCGCGTCTGTTCGGCGGCGGTGAGGCCGCCCTCGAACTCACCGACGAGGATCTGCTACAGGCCGGTGTGCGCGTCATGGCGCGGCCGCCGGGCAAGCGCAATACCTCGATTCATCTGCTGTCGGGCGGTGAAAAGGCCATGACGGCCGTCGCCCTGCTGCTGGCGCTGTTTGAACTCAACCCGGCGCCCTTCTGTTTGCTCGACGAAGTCGATGCGCCGCTGGACGACGCCAATGTGTCGCGCTTCTGCGATGTCATCCGCGACATGTCCGACAGCGTCCAATTTGTCATCATTACCCACAACAAGATCACGATGGCGCTGGCTGATCACCTGCACGGCGTGACCATGGCCGAGCCCGGAAGCTCGCGCCTCGTGAGCGTGGATGTACAGGAAGCCGCCAGCCTGGCCGGAGAAGCCGCTTGACTGCACTGCAACTGTCTCTACTCATCCTGGCGCTGGTCGTCATCGCCGCGGTCGGCTTTGTCAGCTACCGGCGCAGCGAGGCGCCGCGCAGCGCCCACCGCAAGGCGCCACGGGTCGACGGCCGGGAAGAGCAACTGGATCTGCTCGGTGAAGGCAGCGCCGCCGGCCGTTTCGATGAATTCGGTGTTGGCGAGCCGCGCCGCGCGGGTGGCTATTCCGCCAGCCCGCAGCCGACCCCTAGCGCTGCGGCACCCGCATCGCAGGAGGAGGAAAAGATCGTCTCCCTCTTTGTGTTGCAGCGTGAAGGCCAGCCTATTCCCGGCACCACCATCCACCGCCAGTTGCACGCGCTGGGCCTGGAGCCCGGCGAACGCCTGACCTACGAGCGCCGTGTGGGCGGCGTCACCTGGTTCCACGTTGCCAACATGCGCAAGCCCGGCGTGTTGGATCCGGGCGAGGCCGACCAATTTGAAACCCCCGGCCTCAGCCTGTTCGCGCTGCTGAATTCGGCCGATGACCCGGTCGTGGCCTTTGACGACCTGGTGGAAACCGCGCAGCGGTTGGCGCAGAGCCTGGACGCCGTGGTGCTGGACGGCCAGCGCCGGCCGCTGGAATCCAGCGGCATCACCGAGCTGCGCGAAGACGTCCGCGACTGGCACGCCAAGCGGGCATGAGCACGTCGCCCGCGGAGCGCGCAGAACAACTGCGCGAGACCATCCGCGCGCACGACCGGCGCTACTACCAGGACGACGCGCCCACTATCAGCGACGCCGAGTACGACCGACTCTTCCGCGAGCTGGTCGAACTCGAAGAAGCACACCCCGAGCTGCAGGCACCGGATTCCCCCACCCAGCGCGTGGGCGCGCCGGCCTCGGACGCCTTCACCCCGGTCACCTTCGCCGTGCCCATGCTCTCGCTGGGCAACGCCTTCGATGCCAACGAGGCGCGCGAATTCGACCGCCGTCTGCGCGATGTGCTGGGTGTTTCCCAGTGCGATTACGTGGCCGAGCCCAAATTCGACGGCGCGGCGGTGTCGCTGCTCTATGAAAACGGCGCCTTCACGCGCGGCGCCACCCGCGGCGACGGCCGCACCGGCGAGGACATCACCGCCAATTTGCGCACCGTGCAGGACCTGCCGCTGCAGCTGAAAGGCGAAGCACCGGCACGCATCGAAATCCGCGGCGAAGTCGTCATGCCCAAGAGCGCCTTCGAGCGCATGAACAACGACCTGGCCAAGCGTGGCGAGAAGCGCTTCGTCAATCCGCGCAACGCCGCCGCCGGCAGCCTGCGCCAGATCGACCCCAAGATCACCGCCAAGCGCCCGCTGTCCTTCATGGCTTATGCCGTGGGTGCCGGTGCGGACGAGCTGGCCATCAAGACCCAGCGCGAACTGCTCGACCAGCTTCAGGCCTGGGGCTTCCAGGTCAGCCCGCATGCCAAGCTGGCCAAGGGCATCGACGCATGCCTGGCGCACTACGACCGACTCCTGGCCACGCGCGCCGAGATGGAAGTCGAGATTGACGGCGTCGTCTACAAGCTCAACGAACTCGCCGCACGCGAGGAAGCCGGCCATCTCGCCCGCACGCCGCGTTGGGCCATCGCCCACAAATTCCCGGCCGAGGAAGTGGAGACCATCCTCGAAGCCGTGGAATACCAGGTCGGTCGCACCGGTGCGGTGACGCCCGTTGCCCGCCTCAAGCCGGTCTTCGTCGGCGGCGCCACCGTCTCCAACGCTACCCTGCACAACGCCGACGAGCTCGAACGCAAGGACGTGCACATCGGCGACGCCGTCATCGTGCGCCGGGCAGGGGACGTCATCCCCGAAGTCGTGCGCGCTCTGCCGGAAAAACGCCCCAAAGGCGCGGAAAAGCCGCAGATTCCGAGCGAATGCCCGGAGTGCGGCGCCCACGTCGCCCGCCCGGAAGGCGAAGTCGTCGCCCGCTGCACCAACGGCCTGGCCTGCCCGGCGCAGCGACACGCCGCCCTGGCGCATTTCGTCTCCCGCCGCGCGATGGACATCGACGGCCTGGGTGACAAGATGCTGACCCAGCTACTGGCGCGCGACCTCATCCACACCCCGGCGGACATCTATCACCTCAAGGCCGAAACCCTGCGCGGCCTGGAGCGCATGGGCGCCAAGTCCGTCGACAACCTGCTCAAGGCCATCGACGCCAGCAAAGACACCACGCTGGCGCGATTCATCTTTGCGTTGGGCATCCCCGACGTCGGCGAAACTACCGCTCAGGCACTGGCCGAACACTTTGGCGATATCCAGGCGCTGCGAGACGCCGCACTGGCGGACGACGGCACCCGCGACCTCAGCCCCAGCAGCAAGCGCTTCCCCCAACTGCAAGCCGTGCCGGACGTCGGCCCGGTCGTCGCCAGCGAAACCTGCGACTTCTTCAAGGAACCGCATAACCAACAGGTCGTCGACGAACTGCTCAACGCCGGCATCCACTGGCCCGAACCCAAGCAGCCCAAAGGCGAAGCCCTGGCCGGCCTGCGTTTTGTCATCACCGGCACGCTGCCCGACGTCAGCCGCGACCAGGCCGCCGAAATCATCAAAAGCCAAGGCGGCCAGGTCTCCAGCTCCGTCTCCAAAAACACCGACTATCTCCTGGCCGGCGAAAACGCGGGCAGCAAGTTGGAGAAGGCGAGAAGTTTGGGCGTGAACGTGATCGACTGGGACCAGCTCCAGAAGATGCTGGGCTGAACCAGCCCAATACGCATTTCCCAAAGGGCAATCTTTCGCCGGCGCATCCAACGTGGACGCGTAATAGCCAGCTAAGAAAACCGGGCGAAGGGCTGGCTACACCACCCCCCAAGAATCCCCTCTCCCCATCCAAGGGGGAGAGGGCAGGGTGAGGGGGTAGCCAGCGCTAGCTGGCCAAAAGCCGCCGAGCGCCCCGATAGCGCCAAATCACAAAGTTAAGCCGGCCAGCCTCTGAAGGTTTTCATGCGAGACCCACGCCATGCTGCGGCCGAACCTCCCAAAACAACGGAGACTTGTGACTTTCAGGTACACACGCTGTAAGGTCACTAGAGAAATATTCTGCTAGGCGTAGGCGGATGCCGCATCCCATGAAAGCGGATGAAGTAGCGGATCCAGTACCAGTAGGTCTTCTCTGTGCGCAGGCTGTAGCGCTGGGTTCGCATCACCCCACGAAGCTGCTCTCTCAACCGAGGGGGCCGAGTATGTCCATCCATGGCGGATCTCACGAGTACTGTACGCCTGTACAGTATGATTCATGAGCAAAATGCCGCAGTCAAACGAATACGGTCGGTAGCAGACAGAGGTGCGCTAAGTGTAGGAAACAACAAGATAAATGCCTAGCTTATGGCCAGCGGTCCACCGGAACTATGAAGCGCGCAACATGATGCAATCATGCAGCGTGCGATCCAATCATTGTTAGGCACATATACTAAGGTGTTCCATGTCGATATCTTTTGGCACTGCCAGTCTTCTCCATACTGTATCCAGTTATATCCTAATACTGGGCGTGATTCTCACGGCAATCGGAACGATCGGCCAGCTATGGATGGGGTACATCAAGGAAGATTACCGACAAACTGAGATTGCGGAAGCAAGGACTGCAGCTCAGGAGTCTGGTGAGCGTGCCCAAAATGCCGAAGAAGAGGTGCAGAGAATTCAAGCACCAAGAAGATTAGACTCCGAAGTACGGGGGGAGGTTTTAGAGCAGTTATCTGCATTCTCCGGGCAGGAGTTTACTGCTGTAATTGCACCTTCCGGTTTTGATGTTAGGCCTCTTTGGATTGCCCTTGATAAGTTACTTCGGGAAGCAGGTTGGAGTCGAGCGAAGCCGGCCGGGTTGGCGAGTGGCGACCCACCAGCCGGTATTGCTATTGAATCTCAACCTGGCGTACAAGTGGTGATTGACCGACAGCATTACGAAATAGTCGGGGAGGCGGCGCTTGTGCTAGTGGACGCGTTGAATAAATTAGGTGTAGAAGCAGCCCCTGGTTTTGGCAGAGACCACAAAGAGAAGCGAGACAACATCATTACTCTCCGTATTGGGCCGAAGCCACAATAATGAAATGCTGTGGTGTCCGAAACTTGGTCGATTGCTGGGCGGCCGAAGTGCCTAACCAGTTGCTGCACACGGATAAATTACTCGCTGAGCTCCTAATTTACCGGTGAGCAAGTCGTTAGGCCGCAAGACAGGAGGCGTATGGGACGACTGATCGTATCGATGAACGTGTCACTCGATGGCTACATCGAGGCACAAGGGCATGACGATGGGGCTTGGCTTCGCATCGACGAGGAGGTGCACCGCGCTTTTAATGAGCTTGCGGTACGCGCTGACGCGTTCCTATATGGGCGCAAGGTTTACGAGGTGATGATTCCGTATTGGCCTGATGCCGCTGAAGACCCGACGAAGCCTGCTTATGAACGCGAATACGGGCGGCTATGGGTGGAGAAGCGGAAAGTGGTCGTTTCATCAACTCTGACGGGTCCGGCCTGGAACACCCGCGTGGTGGCGGCTGACGCAATTAAAGGGGTTGCGCACCTGAAGCGGGAGACGGAGGGCTATTTGTTGTGCTACGGGGGCGCTCAGCTCGTGACCGCGTTGCAGGAGCACGGTTTGGTCGACGAGTACGCCCTGTTCATGCACCCGGCTGCGCTAGGAGCTGGCGTGCCCTTTATCCGCCGGACCGTTTGTCTCAAGCTTCTCGACGTGCGACGGTTTGAACTCGGAGCGCTGGGGCTCCGCTACTCAGTCGATGCCCACGTTTCGTCTCCGTAACGGGGACTCCAAGGATCCCCGATGACCACTCAGTTGCGGCCTAACATCAGCATGCAGCGGACGGCGCAAAGCGCCGCCGCTGATGCTGGGTGTTAGCTTTCAGAGGTGAGCAATGGAGCCAATTGAAGCGTACAACGACACTGCGGCTCGAGCTCGAAGATTCGTGAAGCTTCACGATGGCTTGATCAATACTCGGCAGCGTCGAATACGGCAAGATTGGAAGGCATCGTTTTGTCGGTTAATGCACTGGCCCCAAGGCTCGAACATCGATCGGGTGGATAGCGCAGATGCAGTTCTGATTCTTCGTGATGGATCCGGGTTGGAGCCAGACGATTTCAGCTCAGAAGCCTTGGCTGACATGCTTCGTGCCGCAGTCGTTTATGGCGTAAGTGCATTGGATCGATACATCCACGAGCGTGTAGTCCAGAACATTGTTGCAGCGCTGAAGCGAACGCCACGAACCAAACAGCAGGAAGATTTCTCGATTCCTGTGACCACGGCGATTCAAATTACTGAAGCGATGTCGCGTGCCAGGCGCGCGGGCCAGAATGTGAGGCCGGCGAATGAGGTGAGGAAGAAGGTGCAAGAGCTGCTTCACCAGCGGCCGTTTCAAAGCTGGAGAGAGGTCGAGTACGCGTTCAAGCTTCTGGGCATTACGAATCTTGCCGGCCAACTGCAGGGGGCTATGGGCCTTGGCGACATATCACCCGTTCGGAACCAACTAAATCAGATTGTGGCGCGACGAAACCACATCGTTCATGAGGGTGACATTGTCAGGCATCAGCGCGGTGGAAATCTGAGGCCTCGGGAACTACAGCCTGCGTTCGTCAACCAATCTCTGGACTTCTTGGATGATTTCGTCGGTCATCTGGAGCAGGTGGCTTGAAAGCTAACAAATCGTTGCAGCGGACGTTTGACCCGCCGCCCATTTTTGCTGCCGCAAAAACGGTCGTCGCCTCAAACGCCGCTGCACTCAGGCGTTGGGCGACAAGAAAGGCTTGGAGAAAAACTTGAATCAGTTGGTTGAAAACGAAATCAAGGACCTGATCAAAGTCGGAGAGAAGCTTGTATCTGACGCTGCGGTATCAGGCGATTACCTGCCTCATGATCGGGTGCAAGAATTAGTCTCTATCACGGCGCGTGGGGGTCAACTCATCACCCGGCTTTATGGCTCGGAAAGTCACTACTTTGAGATGTTTAAAGCCTCAACCAGCATCCCAGGTTTCAACGAGATGCACAGCAATCATTATCGGCATGTGAGCGATGTGGTTGGTATGTTCAAAGCCGTTGCGCACGACATTGAAACAGGCATGTTGCGAAATTTCCGCAGCGTAGTGCAGGCTGAAATATTTGCAGATTTCCTTGAAATGGCGGAACACCTGCTGAACGAAGGGTACAAGGACGCGTCGGCTGTAGTTCTCGGCGCAGTGCTTGAGGATTCACTACGAAAGCTAGCTGATGCTAACGGTGTTCCAACAGCCGGCTCATCAGGAAAGCCCCTTACAATTGATCCACTGAACGCGGCTCTGGCAAAAGGCGGGATGTACGGCCCACTGGTTCAAAAACAAATCACATCGTGGGCAAATCTGAGAAACGACGCCGCTCACGGCCACTTCGGAAATTACGATAAGGCTCAGGTTCAGCAGATGTTGCTCTTTGTTCAAAAATTTTGTGCAGATTACCTGCAGTAAAGGTGGGGTTGTCGCCCAACAAAGTGTTGCAGGTGACATTTGACCCGCTGCGCATCCTTGCTGCCGCACGGCTGCACATCGCCTCAAATGCACCTGAACACAGCCGTTAGGCGAAAATCGAGGATCAGCTATGAAGAACCAGAAGCCGTTGTCTTCGAAAAACCACCAAAACCGATTGAAGACCATCAACTCATTGAAGAGTGGATTGCGAATGCCAAACCTGCTCTCAATTCAATTGTGTCCGAACTGGACAGGCTCATTCTGCAAGAGCTTAGGAACCCGCGGTTCGCCATTAAGTGGGGCAAAGCGTATTATGGTTCTGAAGACTTTGGTTGGTGTATAGAGCTGGTAGCCTATGACGTTTCTGTTAATATCGTATTTATTAATGGCAGTCAACTCAAAGGGCCACCGGAACTTGGGGACGAAACACGTTATGTGAAAATCAGAAATATTGAAGAGGCTAAATCTGGCCAAGTTACTGAGTGGGTCAAGCAATCATGTCAAATGCCAGGGTGGTCTCGGTGACCTCGCCTAACAAGGCCATCAAATTCGCTCCCTTCGGTCGCCGGACGCTCGCAAGCTCGCGCCGTTTATGGCGACGTTAGCTGCCTGATGGAAAAATACTGCATATCCTCACACGACTATCTGCGGCGAGCATGGTCCTGTCTGGACTCTGCCGGGCCTGAGTCCCTGTTCTATGCAGCGTTTGAGCTCCGGTGTGGCATTGAGGCCAGGATGGGCGAGTATCTGGAAGTCTGGGACCATATCTCAAAGAAAAAGAAGAAGGGCTGGCGCATAGCTGAGACGCACCGAAATCTCGAAGAAGCATTTCGCTCAGGGAACAAGGTCGTGCGTTGGGCGGTGCATGATCGGGCCAAGGATAAGTTGCACGTCAGCCTCTATCACACCCCGGTAACGACCAGGCTGCGGAAGGACGGCGAAAAACTCGGAAACTATCTGCACTCTATGAAGAAGCTACGGGAGCCGAACGACCAGTGGTGGATAAGGTTCAAGACCGAGCTAACCGATACAGCAGCGCGTTTGAAAGTGGCCACCACCGGCACGCTGCTCGGCCCCCCGATGATTCGTTCTGGCACCGGGCACGTCGACATGAAGATGGAGGTGCCCCCTGGGACCGACCCGGAAACCCTCATGAGCCGGATGGGTTGCCGGGGTGTAGAAATGTCGATAAAAGTCAATTATCTGAACGCATTGCCAGAGCCGATTGAGCCAGAGGCCATTGTATGGTGGGACGGCAGCTAACATTTCGTTGCAGCGGACGTTTTACCCGCCGCCTCAAACGCCGATGGACTCAGGCGTTAAATTGCTCGTTTAAAGGGGGGCGCGATGGCTAAACTTTGGATCACTTACGCTTGGGCCGACAATGAAGCTCAGGACGTGGACTATCTCGCTCAAGAACTCGGAAGCTCCGGCTTGAAGATCAAGCTGGATCGCTGGAATCTAGGGGCGGGTAAACGCTTGTGGGAACAGATAGAGAAATTCATTTGTTCCTCTGATGAATGTGATGCCTGGGTTCTGGTGGCTACGGAAAACAGCTTGGCCAGTGAACCTTGTAAGGAGGAGTTTGCGTATGCCCTTGATCGAGCGCTTAAGTCTCGGGGGCGAGCCTTCCCGGTCATAGGTCTTTTTCTCTCAGACGTTGACGATTCCTTAATACCAGCCGGCATTCGCACGCGTTTGTTTGTAAGTGTCACCGACCCCGACTGGAAAGAAAGAATAGTTGCTGCAGCCGAGGGGCGTCAGCATGTCGCTGACCGGCCGAACATTGAGCCATATTTTATGAAGGTTCACGCTCCCGAGGGGCAGCAGGACAAATATGCTATCGAAGTCCGCCCTAGGGCGGGCGTTTGGGCTCCATTCATTGCCGCCGTCCCAATGGCGGAAAAAGAAGCACTGAACCCAAGCATCGTGGTGGGGCCTCGCGGCTTACCCACAGGAACAGGGATGCTGACCAATTGTGGCAGCGGCCCAACGCCTGACGAGAAATATTGGGTTATGAATGCCGGAAACCAAGCAACCCCGACCATGAGCTATTACATTTGGTGTAATAAGCTGCCGACCGAACTGATTTTCGGGGTGAACGGTGGAAAGCCACAATTTCATCTACGCTTGGGTGCATTCACAATCTAACAATTCGTTGCACCGGACATTTGAGCCGCTGCCCATTTTTGCTCCCGCAAAAACGGTCATCGCCTCAAATGCACCTGAACGTGGGCGTTATGCCTAGGGGGTACGAAATGGATAAATACCTTATTACTAAAGAAGAAATTGAAGACTTCGAGGGTACTTCAAAAGTTCATTTTCTCAATGACAATGCAAGGCGAATTAATAAATCGCTCGGTGATTTGACGGGGTTAAAAGGGTTTGGGTTTCATTTAATTGAGATAGAACCTGGTCATGAGTCAACTGAGTTTCATAAGCACTATCATGAGGATGAGTGCGTTTATATCCTTGAAGGAACAGCGGAAGCTTTTATTGGCGATCAGAAATTCAGTGTTAAGGCTGGAGATTTTTTAGGCTACCGTGCTGGAGGAGATGCCCACACACTATATAACAACAGTTCATCAATTCTAAGGTGTATTGTTGTCGGCCAGCGCTTGGATCATGATGTTGGGGATTATCCAAAATTGAATAAGAGGATTTATCGCAATAAAGAATTGGCGTGGAATTTGGTTGACATCGATCAGATTGAAACGCCGACTGGAGGAAAAAAATAGCTATGATGAAGAGGGCGACACATTCGACAATAGATGAGGCTATCGATTTAGGTCCTGCGCCGTCTAGTAATTTAGCCATACCAGTATTTTGTCATGGCACCATGGTGGCAGAGCTTTATACTCCGCAAGGAACAGACCCTCAAACACCTCATACGCGAGATGAAATTTACGTCGTCGCAAAGGGATCTGGTCAATTCTTTGACGGGCAAGAAACCATTCATATAAGAGAAGGCTCTTTCATCTTTGTACCTGCAGGAATAGGGCATCGATTTCTGAATTTCACGGTAGGGTTTTCAGTTTGGGTAATATTTTATGGACCTGAAGGTGGTGAATCTAAGTTATAACAAGCAAAGCCAGTGGTTGCTTCGCACCGCTGCTTTGGGCGTTGTACCGCCGCACGCCCACAGCGTAATGGGGGATGACTGATGGCCTACGAAGTGGATGCGACTCCTTTTTATCGCCTTGACGAACAGCTCCGAGAGCTTCCCGATGACCTCCCCGAGAATCCGCAACCTCTCGAGGGCGTCCTGTTCGCGTACCTGAATGCGTTTGGCGGCCTGCTCACTCTCGTAATGGCGATAATGCGCGTTTGCGTTGAGCGACAGGACGGGCGCCGCTACGTTGCTTATTTCTTGCCGGTATACGATCAAGCCGCCGAGCGGATCCTTGAGCTTCTTGATCGAGAGCTTCATGAGGGGCTTAAGGAGGGGGCGTCTGATCTCGTTGACCTTGTCTATGCCATCCGCGACGGCCAAATCGGACCGGAACTCGTCGCTCTAGACAAGGGGCTTTCTGAGTCTGAAGGAAGTGTCGATCCGGAAGACCATCTAGCGACCGCGACGACCGTTACGAACAGCCTCAAGAAGCAGATCGAAAAGCACACCAAACGAAAATGGATCTCCTCAGTTCTCCATACGCTCAATGAGGTGATCTCTATTGTCCGTGGTGCCGTGTAAGTGGCCACATAACAAACAAGTGCACGCAAGGGATGTGTCTTCCGCTACGCCTTCGGCAACGCTCCAAATGCGCCACTGTGCACGACGTTATGCGAAAGGATGAAGCAATGAGTGCGTACGGGACGTTGATATTCTTCTGTGGAAAAATGGGGGCTGGAAAAAGCACTTTGTCTGAAAAAATCGCTCATGAGCGCGGAGCGGTGCTTATTTCAGAAGATGAGTGGCTAGCCGCTCTGTTCCCCGGAGAGATCAACGATTTCAAGGATTACATTCGTTACTCATCGCGCCTTAAGCCGGTGCTGGCTTTACACGTTGAGCAAGTGCTCTTGGCGGGTACATCTGTGGTTCTTGATTTCCCCGGCAATACCCGGAAGCAAAGAGCTTGGTTCAGAGAAATTTATTCGCCGCATTGTATTCCTCATGAACTGTACTATCTGTTGGTAGACGACGGGGTTGGTTTAAAGCAGCTGAAAAAGCGACAGAGAGAGCAACCTGAACGAGCACGGTTCGACACAGAGCAGGTCTTTAAAATGGTAACAGGTTACTTTGAGCCACCCGAAGAGTCGGAGGGGTTCAATCTCCGGATTGTCGAACGGAATTCCGCTTAACAAGTACCTGCTGTTGGACGCACCTGTGCTTGCACCTCGGTGCGCCGCAAAGCCGAGGTGTTAGGCGGCCTGGTGTGCCTGTTCCCTTCTCCTTGTTCTGCAGAGCTAGGCGGGCAAACGCTCTGCTTTAGAACGGTTTTGCGGTGCTGAAGCGCTGCACCAGGAAGTCCACAAGCGCCCGCACCTTGAGAGCAACTAGACGACGGGATGGGTAAACCGCGTACACACCCAATTTTGCTGCGGAATACTCCGGCATGAGTTCAACCAGCTTGCCGGACTGAATGTCTTCACCGACCAGGAAATCCGGTTGCAAGACGATGCCTTTTCCCGCAAGTGCCGCTGCGCGGCATGTGTCGCCGTTGTTGCTGCGGAAGCAGGGCCGCGTGCGGGCGCTGACGGTGCCGGCCGGGCCTTCGAGGCGCCATTCATCACCGCTTGCCGCGTAGCTGTATACGATCACAGCGTGTTGACCCAGTTCAGCGGGTGTCGCGGGCGTTCCGTGTGCAGCGAGGTATTCCGGACTCGCGCACATGATCAATCTCGTCGTGGCCAGTTTTCGGCTGATCAGGCTGGAACTGCTGAGCGTTCCGATACGGACGGCCAAGTCGAAGCCTTCTTCGATCAGGTCCACCGTCCGGTCCGCCAGGGTGACGTCGAGCTCTACCTGAGGGTGTTGAGCGAGGAAGATGCTCCAGAGGGGGGCCAGCTGCCGGATGCCGAAGGTCACCGGGACATTGATTCGGAGCCTGCCGCGCGCCGACACGCTGCTGGAAGTGACTTCCGCCTCCGCCTCGTCAAGGATCGAGAGCAGGTCCCGGGCTCGTCCAAGAAATACCTCACCCTCAGAGGTCAGGGACAGGCGACGCGTGGTGCGATGCAGTAGCCGCACGCCCAGCCTTGCTTCCAGTTCGTTCACGTGGCGCGAGACAGCCGCCTTGGAGAGCCCGAGCGTGTCAGCCGCGCCGATAAAGCTTCCCGCATCCACCACCGCGGCGAAGGTCTGCATTTCTTGAAAGCGGTCCATTGTTCAGGAAAGCGGAACTGGATATCTCAGAATGTCACGTTTATCCCGATAGGGCGAGTGAATAGAGTGACGCTCAAGCCGCAGACCGACTGCGGCCCCCAACCGACTAGGAGATTTCTGATGACAACCGCAAACCCCACGATCAAGAAAACACGGATGGCAACGGAGAAGAACACAATGTTCAAGTCACTGATGCAGCGCCTTATCGCAACCGACGCAGGGTGGCATGCGATCGCCCTTCGCATTCCGGTCGGCATCATCTTCGCCGCGCATGGTGCACAGAAGCTCTTTGGCTGGTTCGGAGGCTACGGCCTTGAGGGTACCGGTCAGTGGATGGCGTCCATCGGCCTTGAGCCGGGCTTTCTGATGGCTCTGATGGCTGGCAGTGCTGAGTTCTTTGGCGGATTGGCGCTGATCGTTGGCCTTCTTGTGCGCCCGGCTGCCGCGGTACTCGCATTCACCATGGTCGTTGCCATTTTCAGCACCCACATCGCGAACGGTCTGTTCATGAGCAATAACGGATACGAGTTCGCCCTGGCGCTGCTTGCTGCTTCGGTGTCACTGGCGATCAGCGGCGCAGGACGTGCATCAGTGGACAACCTGCTCGACAAGCGCGCCTAAGGGTGCATGCATCCGGTACGCAGATTGAGGAACGGACGGAGCCAATGGGCTCCGTCCGCACCAATCAACGTTCAAGATTCTCAACACGAGGATCGAAGTGCGACCAGCGCCTCGACGCAGCGACGAAGAGCCATGACCCATCCAACCGCAACGAAAATGCCGGTGATCTTCGCGGGCCATGGATCGCCGATGAACGCCCTGGAAGACGACCGTTGGCGTCGCGGCCAGATCGCGCAGAGTGATGGTGCCACGCGACCCTCATCAATTGGGGCAATGGGCACTAACCTTTCTAGCGGAGAGTGATGTCGCGCTCTATCTTCACCTGATGGCGAAGGCGTGCAAAGCCAATGGACGTGTGGTCAGATCCTACTGTTTGATGGCCAATCATGTGCACGTGATCATGGTGTCCGCTCCCCGGGTTGGCTTGGCGCGAGCGGTCGGCAGAACACGTCACCGATGAATGCAGTAGCTGGATCAAGGCGCGGCCTCGGCTGACCGGGCACTTGCTCCAGGGCCGAAGGGTTGATTTGGTTGCGGTGCAATGGTCGCAACGGTTCAGCTGCTGGCCATTCGGTACATGGCCACGTATGCCTTGTGCGCGGTTGAGAAAAGCTGGCGCGCGACGAATTGGGTCTGCAGTTGAAGCCACGCCGCCGAGGGCCGCGGACACGTGGGGTTGCGAACAGCGGGCAGAAGGAACTGGTGTAATGACTAGCATGTCTCCGTCATCTCAGGTGGAAAATGCTGTGAAACATGTAGGCGGATGTCTATGCGGCGCGGTTCGCTTTGAGGTTTCGGGGGCTTTTGAAGGCTTCTTCCTTTGTCATTGCTCCCATTGTCGTAAGGGCTCGGGGTCATCTCACGCCGCAAACCTTTTCTCTGCCGACGCTGAACTACGCTGGCTATCGGGAGAGCCGCAAGTGGCTGTCTATCACTTTCCCGAAACGCGTCATGTGAGGAGCTTCTGCACGGTGTGCGGTTCGGCCCTGCCAACGCTGCAAATGAACGGAGCCCTGGGCGTCGTACCTGCGGGTAGCCTGGATACGGATGTACCAGTCCGCCCTCAAGGGCACATATTTATGGATAGCAGGGCCAATTGGGATGAGCAGTTGGAAACGCTTCCGCAATTTGGCTCGTTTCCGACCTAGTGTATTGCGCCGCCTGTAATCCGTGGAGCGGCGCCGCACGCTAGAAGGCTGTTGTGAAGCCGCTTCGGCGATAGCTGAGGCCACGATTGGGCTCGACGCCGAGTAAGCAGGAACTGGCCTGATTTGTAAACGGTCCTCGTAACCACGAAACCCCATGGACACACACGCAGACGTAATCGTGGTGGGTGCCGGCTTGGCAGGCCTTTCGGCCGCGCGGTCGCTCGCCCGTCGTGGCTTCGAAGTGGCTGTCCTGGAGGCGCGGGACCGGGTCGGCGGTCGGGTCCACAGTGTGCCCATAGACGGCACTGTGGTGGACCTTGGGGGGCAGTGGATTGGACCCGGTCAGGAACGTGCGTATCGACTCGCAAGCGAGGCGGGCGTCTCGCTTACTTCGACGTATACCTCCGGGCAGACGGTTTACGCCTTGGATGGCCGCATACGGCGGGGAGGGCATCTTCCCCCGCTCGGGTCGCTCTCGCTTCTTGACGCGCACCGCATTCAGCGGCGGCTGGAACGGCTGGCCAACGCGGCCACGTCTCGGCCAACCGCTGCAATGCAGGCCCTTGATGCCGTGAGTACCGAGCGCTGGCTTCACTCGGTTGGGTGGACGCGCGGCGCGAAGGCTTTCTGGCGGCTGCTTCTGGAGGCAGGTGCCTGCGCGACCGCCGGCGAAGTATCGACTCTCGCGCTTGCGCATCAGTTGAAGACCATGGGCGGGACGGGCCCGCTTGAAACGGCGGAGCAGGATTTTGTCGTGGGTGGGGCCGGGCAGCTCGCGCAGCAGCTCATGGTGGAGATTTCTGACTGCGTCCATCCCGGTGAGCCTGTCGAGCGTATCGAGCACGGTGCGGAGGGCGTCTGTGTCCTGACTGCGCACGGGAAGTGGCAGGCACTTGCCGTTATCGTCGCGATGCCGCCTGCGCTGGCGGCCCGAATCGCCTACAGCCCGATCCTGCCGGCTCTCCGCGACGGTCTGACCCAGCGATTTGGACAGGGCGCTGTCGTGAAATGCTTGTGCGTGTATGACCATCCCTTCTGGCGCGAAGATGGCCTCAGCGGCGCGCTGCTTGATGCAACCGGGCCCATTACGGCAACCCTTGACGGGACGGCAAGCAGGGAGGGACCCGGCGTACTCGTCGCACTTGCAACCGGAGCGCACGCCCGAAGCTTGGGTACCGAGCCACCCGAGCGTCGACGCGAATTGGTGCTGAACGCGCTCGCGCGCGCATTCGGGCCGGCCGCTGCGAAGCCGATGGCCTATCGTGACCACGACTGGAGCGCTGACGAGTGGGCGCGGGGTGGCTACGGAGCCATTGCTGCCCCTGGCGTGTTGAGTGCGTTTGGTCCGGCGCTGGCTGCCCCCGTCGGTCGGATATTCTGGGCCGGAACAGAGACCGCCTCGGCATGGCGAAACTACATGGAAGGTGCCTTGGAGTCGGGTGAACGGGCCGCGAAGGAGGTCACGAGCCATCTGGATGCGAAGGCTGCAACCCTTCCGTGAATGAGGGCTCTTGCCTGAACTGAGCGGGAAGGCAGGTGTATACGCGCAAGCATCTCGCACGGCACGACAGGGATGCCATCGCTAAGCTTGATGCAGCCTCAACTGGCGGTGAACTCAGATGAAGAACGCGTCCTGAAAAGCAATGGGCATTGAAAACGAAATCGCATCGTGGGACGGCAAATCCGCCTCGCAAATTCAGGCGGTTTTTGATGCGCACAGTGCCGATGAAAGCTTCTCAAACACCGTTATCGCTCTCTCATTGACGGAAGCCTGTGAAAAAGGGGGCACGTGGTTGCTGAAGGCATGGCTGGAGGCGGGAAATGAGTTGGAGCAAGCGCAGATCGCAAGAATTTTTGCATCGCTTGAACAATTGGTGCACTGGGAAGCCAAGTTGCATGTGCTTCAAAGCGTTCCCTTCATGGCTATCGCAGATGCGGACAGGGATAACGTGTACAACTTCTTTAGGACCGCACTCACTGAACCGAACAAGTTTGTGCGGGCTTGGGCATACAACGGGTTGTATGAATTAAGCAGGCAGCATCCCGAGTATAAGAAAGAAGCGAAGGCATTCTTCGAGATGGCGATGCGTGATGAGGCGCCCTCCGTAAAGGCACGGATCCGCAAGGTCATGAACAATGGCTGGTGACAGGATGCTGCGACCGACTCAGCCGCGCCGCCCCTCACTTCGCGCAAAAGCATGGCGTTAGGCGGTAGGGGGAGCATTGCAGCGACGAGAGGCGTCATCTATTTCGGTCTGGTCTTTTGCGTTGGCTTCACTCTGGGGACGATTCGAGTCCTTTGGCTCGTTCCGCACCTGGGGGTTCGCACCGCGGAACTGATCGAGGCGCCGTTGATGCAGGCCGCCACGTATCTCTCGGCTCGCTATGCCACTCGGTGTTTCAGGGCGTCTCGCCGTGTGGAATATCTCCATTCTGGGGTTGTGGCGCTCGTTCTCCTGCTCATCATGGAATTCACTGTGGTGTTGGGCCTACAGGGGGTGAGTATCAGCGAGTATCTGAAGGAGCGGGATCCCGTGGCGGGCGCGGTCTATATCCTTATGCTCTTCGTCTTCGCGCTCATGCCGTGGCTCGTGGGAAAGCAACATGCCGCCGGCTGACGCGATGATGGTCCCGACTAGTAAGGGCGTTCAATCCTCTGAAGTGGCAAAGGTGGCGCCAGCTCTCGTGCGCTTCAACTCCGATGTGGCGCCGATGGCAATTCTTTGGGCGCAAGGCTGATCGCAGTGCACTACGTAGCAGCGAATCATCTGCCTCACCGTCGAGGCGGCTGTCGCACCTGCAGATTGTCTGCTCGAAAGGCGCCGATCTGGACAGCGGTAAAGACCTTACACGCAACGGCGAGGGTGGGTGGCCGGCACATGTCGGAGCCCGACGGCGCAGGGGTGATTGCCTGGCGAAATCCCTGCCAGCACTATGCACACCCAGGCTGGGTATGCTGGCAACTCGAAAAAGCGGTGGCAGCTTTATGGATTACCCGGAATACCAGAGCGACCTGCAGCGCATCCACGAGTCGGAGGTCTACGGCATTGCGCTCTTTGGCACTGCGGCCAGCGTGACCAGGAATCCTGACCGCAAGCAGAAGTGGCTGGCCCTCAAGGCGTTGGAAGAAGCGACCTTGGAACGCTATCTGGTGCATATGCGGGACACCGGGCAGCGAATACGGCAGCCTCGCGGATGGGTCATGAAGGGGCGTGTGGAGGGAGCCGCTTTAGGGGCGATGCCGTGGCCCATGGCGATGAAGCTGCTGGGCGACGGCACGGCCGATTTCCAGGAAAAGTTTCTGCGCCTCAAGCAGCACGCACCGGAGGCATACCGGCCTTTCTTTGACTATGTCTATGCGCATGAAAAGGCCATCGAGGCTTTTGCACACAAGGAACGCGCCAAGGACCCCGCAAGCCTGAAAGCCGTACACACCTTGCTCGTACGATAGGGGGAGCGCGGCGCCATGCTGCGCATTGGCAGGGGTAAGCGACTGCCATGGCGATGCTGTCATCGTTCTTGCATGACAGAGCCGCATGCTATTGACCAGCAAAATAGAGAATGGGGGTTGTCCTAATGAAAACAGTGCTCTGCGGCGCAGCGTGTTTTCTTTGGTCGTTTTCGGCGGTGGCTGGTGATTTTCGCGGCGCATTGGCATACGGAATCGGTGCCGTATCGATCGAAGCCGATGGCGGCGATGAGGTGGAGGCAGATTCCTCCGACCTGGTGATTGACGGGGTCTACTTCCTGGGTGAGTCCGGGCCCTTCTTGGGTGCGCGCTTTTCTCAGGCGGAAGTCGACGACTTCGAATTCAATGGGGAGTCGCTTGACCTGCCAACGCTCGAAGTCGACACGACTTCCTTCGTTGCCGGGTATCGGGCAGGTGCACGCGGTGAGCTACAGCCATTCGGGTCGGTGCGTTTCAGCCGTTCGGATTCGGACGAAGGCGACGACGATGACGCCATCACTTTCACCGTCGGTGTTGAGAGGGACACTGGAGGCGGTCGCTTTGGCGTCGACCTTGACTATCGCAATGAAGACGACTTTGATTCCTTCGGCCTGGATGTAACGGGCGTCATTTACGTGACCGAGATGCTTGGCCTGGGCGCGACCGCTGGCTATTCATTGGGGGACGGTACCTTCCTGGAAGAAGATGCCGACACCTCCAGTTGGGTGCTCGGCGCGGCTATTGAATTGCGGGTGTTCCGCTAGGCGGGTCGCTCGCGGTCCGCCCGCCAGGGCGCATCCAGCAGGACACCGATGACCGCGACAGTGCAAGCCACGGCGTTGCCGTACCAGGGCGGCGTGCCCGGCGTTTGTGCCAGCACAGCCAGCGTCGCCAGCAGGGTCGGGATATAGAACAGAAGGAACAGGGCCGGGATGAGTACACGGCTCCAGGTCTCGCCACGGCGGAAGGGGTAGATCGTCAGCATCAGCACCGCGACGCCGAGGGCGATCCATCCGGCTCCGGCGACATCCATCAACGCCAGCAGCAGGGTCTGTAGCGCCGGCTCGACCGATTCCCAGGGCTGACCGAGCGCGGCTTCGTGATAGGGCATGAAGCGGTCACGAGACAAATACAGCGTCCCGAGCGCAAGGCTGACCAGAGCATTGATGGCATAGAACAGGGCGGCAATGCGTCGGCGTAATGGCATGGTGCAGTCGACTCTCTCGAAAGATTTTCACACCTTACTAGCCACGCCGATGAACGAAAGCGGAGGCAGCGAGGTGCAGAGCCATTGGCACAGGATTCTGCGCTTGCTGGACCCGCCATCGCATCGATAGATGACGCCCGTGACGAAGGCTGACGGTGTGCGTTGGAGCAGGGTTTTGGGCGCCGAATGGGCGCGACGCCAGTAATGACCGGGTCCGTGGGCGGCGCGGCACGGTTGGAGGTGATGCGCGACATGTCACCATGAGCGCTCATCCCGGTGCGCGATTCCTTCAAGGCCGATCAACGATGATGGAACAAAGTGACGTCATTTGGCGTTTCTGGTTCGAGGAACTCAGCCCGAAGCAGTGGTTCAGCACCGACGCAGCATTGGACCGGGAAGTTGCTGATCGCTTTGCCGCGCTTCACGGTCGGGCGGCGCGTTGCGAGCTTTACGGCTGGCGGGCCGATGCGCGAGGGCGGCTAGCCGAGATTCTGGTGCTGGACCAGTTCTCGCGCAACATCTACCGCGACCGGCCAGAGGCTTTCGCCTGCGATGCGCTCGCGCTCGGCCTCGCGCAGGAAGCAGTCGCCCGCGGCGCCGATGGCGCATTGCCTTCTGAGGCGCGGAGCTTCCTCTACATGCCCTATATGCACAGTGAGTCGCCGATCATTCACGAGGAGGCAGAGCGCCTCTTCGCGCAGCCGGGGCTGGAGAACAGCCTGGACTTCGAGCGACGGCATAGGGCGATCATCGAGCGCTTCGGGCGATATCCGCATCGGAATGCGGTGCTCGGCCGCGAATCGACGGCCGAGGAGCGGATCTTTCTGCAGCAGCCGGGGTCGGGGTTCTGACGCGCGCCCGCCTGGCCCCTCAGCCGGCGAGCGCTCGGCTACCCTGCGGAGCACGCTGCGGGGCCGTAGACTCCTGGACTGCGGTACGCATTGGGTGGATCGTTTGCGTGCCGCGGCTTCGTGAGGTTTCCCTGCCTATTGAGCGCGCGTGGACTTTCTTCGGTTTCTTCGACTTCTGGGGGCAGCCTGAATGGCGCGGTTTGCGGCGCTCATTCTGGCCTACCTGTTCGTGGGCTTGGCCTTCATCGGTGTTTTCCTGCCGGGTCTGCCCACGGTGCCTTTTCTGCTGCTGGCGGCCTGGTTTGCGGCGCGCGGCTCCGAGAAGCTGCATCGCTGGTTGTACGCCCATCCCACCTTCGGTCAGCTGCTGATCGATTGGGAGCGTGAGAAGGCCGTCTCGCGCAAGGCCAAGGTGCTGGCCATTGTGATGCTGATCGCCAGCTGGCTCTTCATGTACTGGCGGCTGGGCCCGCACTGGCTATTGCTGGTGATTTCGATCACCTTTGTCTCAGTGTCCATTTTCCTGATCACCCGACCGCTGCCTTCGCGGTCTTGACGCGTGCCGGCGGGGCACCGGGCGGCAAATGCTATGCGTGGGCGGCTCTCAGTCCGCGCACCAGCCAGCAGGGCCAGGCGGGCTGTTTGCAACGCATGGCGCTTTACCGTGTCGAAGCGGCACTCGGTATTCAAGGTAGACGCGATGAAGATCATGATGCGCCTGTTGTGGGCTACCACGGCCCTTGCGCTGCTTACGGGGAATGCCATGGCCGTAGAAGAAGCGGAGTACGAGCTGCTGCACGAAGATGGGGATTTCTCGCTTCGACTGTACGCAGCCCATATCGTGGCCGAGACCACCGTGGATGCGGATTTCGAGGACGCGGGCGGCAAGGCCTTTAGCCGCTTGTTTGACTACATCTCGGGCGAGAACCATCCCCAGCAAGAAGTAGCGATGACATCGCCAGTGACGCAGCAGTCTGCGGGCCAGAAGATCGCGATGACATCCCCGGTGGGCCAGCAGGGCCAGGACGGCGACTGGCGGGTGAGTTTCACGATGCCCGCGTCCTATACGCTGGAAACGACGCCGGAGCCGAAGCACCCGGACGTGACGATTCGCAAGATTCCCGCACGCCATATAGCCGCAGTGCGCTATTCCGGTTTCTGGAGCAAGGAGAAGTACCAGCGCAATCTCGACGCACTGCAAAGCTGGATTGCGGATAACGATCTGGAGGTCGTCGGGGAGCCGATCTGGGCGCGCTACGACCCGCCGTTCAAGCCGTGGTTTCTTCGCCGCAACGAAGTACTGGTACCCGTGGCCGCGCCGCAGCAGAGCGATTGAACCTGTCTGGTGCAGCCGCCCGTCAGGGGCCACGTATGTGAAAGCGCTGCGCATGGTTTGGCGAAGGATGCGTGCTCGGAACGCTCCGGAGGTTGCACCGCTGCAATGGCCGTTGATGGCCGCTACAAGAATCTCTTCGCTCCTCGGGCTGTGCAGCGGCTTGATCTGTCACGCGCAAGTGCGCACCTGATCAGGGCCCGCGCTGCGCGGGCTTTGCGCTTTCGCGTAGGCTCAGCATTTGAATCCATCCGGCGAAGAAGCATGAACCTCTCGGAACGCATTGGCATTCTGCGTCGCGGCTTTGGTCGTGGCGTGTTTCCGCACCAGCTCACCTGGGTGCTCGATCTGCCGGGCCGGCAATTCATCATGTCTGCCGAGACCGTGGCCGGGCGCCTGCCGGTGAAGCCGGACGCACAGGTGCTGGAAATCGGGCCGGGCTCCGGCTACTACAGCGTGGAAGTGGCCAAGCGTATTCCTCAAGGCCGGCTCACCTTGCTGGATATCCAGCCGGCGATGCTCGAAAAGACTGCCGACAAGCTGCGTGCGGCGGGCATTTCCAACTTTGAGACGCAGCCGGCGGACGGCGGCGCACTTCCCTTTGAAGATGCGAGCTTCGATGCCATCTTCATGGTGACGGTCTTTGGCGAGATCGAGGCCCGAGAGGCCTTTCTTGCCGAGGCCGCCCGGGTACTGAAGCCGGACGGCGTGCTGTCCATCACCGAGCATCATCCGGATCCGGATTTCGAACCCGCCGAGGCCATCGGCGCCTGCCTGCAGGCCTATGGCTTCGTCCCCCTGCAGAAGCTGGGTTGGCGCTGGGCCTATACGCTCAACGCGGCCAAGGACGGCGAAAAAGCGGCCTGATCACGCCGGATTGCGCCACTGATTCTGGTTGCGGACGCGCTCTCAGAGCACTGAACACGCTGTCAAAGCGCGAACGGCTGCCGCGGCAGCCATTCAGGGTGCAGCGCACACATTCATTCGGGGAAGGACATGCACTTCGGGGTCATCTTGTGCGCACTGTTTACCGCGGTCTGGTCGACAGCGGTATTCGCGAATGATGCGACGCTGCTGACGCTGTTGTGGGTCAACGCTGGACTGCAGATCGCGCTCTTCGTTCTTGTTGCCTGCATCCCGTATCTCAGGACCGGCCGCATGTCCTATGTCGATATCGCCTGGCCCTTTGGCGTGGCGCTGATCGGGGTCTCGATCATCATGCTCGGGGATGGCGAGCTCATCCGCCGGATCACCGTCGGGGCCGTCTACCTGTTGATTGGCCTGCGCATGGGCATCGGCGCGCTGACGATGGCATGGAAGACCGGCGTGATTTTCAAGACGGAGTTTGCCCGCTACGACTACCGGCGAATGATGCTGCAGAAGGAGGGCGGTGCCCATCTCAAGTTGCACACGCTGACCGAGATCATGGCGCAAGGCTTGGCGAACGCCTCGGTACTGGCCTTGCCGGGATTCATGATGGCGATCAACGAGCGCGCGTTTTCTGCGTGGGAGATGGCCGGGATCGCCATCTGGCTGACGGCCTACATCGTTGAGTCCACAGCAGATACGCAGAAGCTGCGCTTTATCGCGAAGAACAAGGGAGGCGTATGCAATGTGGGCTTGTGGCGCTACAGCCGTCATCCCAACTATTTCGCGGAATGGCTGGTGTGGACCGGCCTGGTGGTGGCCGCGGTCCCGTCCTGGATCAGTCTCGCTGAATCGGAGCCCACCATCGTATGGTGGGTCTTGGGATTGGGTGCGCTAGGGGCGTCCGCCACGATGTATACGACCCTGGTGTATCTGACGGGGGCTGTGCCTGCGGAGTATTACTCGCTGCGAAAGCGTGCCGCCTACGCGCAGTACCAGAAGACCACGAATCGCTTTTTCCCTGGGTTTCCCCGGGCACCGGACGGGCAGTGAGCCGATGGAGCGCGCATTGCTGTGGCCGTCTCAACGGATGAAGATTGAACCGCGCACATGCGGGGGTGGATGATGGCAAAAATGCAAAACCCGACGGGCTGGTGGTACGCGAGCTGGCATGCACTCAGTAGCCGTCTGCTTGTGTATTGGACGGGGCGGCGCGGTGCGCGTGTGGAAACCACCGCGGTCGCGCCAGCGCAGCCCTTGGTGCTGTACGAGTACAACGGGTGTCCTTTCTGCCAGCGTGTGCGCGCGGTGATCAGCGAGCTGGACCTGGATGTACGCATCTATCCATGTCCGCGGGTAACGGTGAAGGCCTATGCGCAAGCCGGCGATAGCCGCTACCGCCCCGAGGTCAAAGCGAAGAGCGGGCAACTCATGTTCCCGTACCTGGAGGACCCGAACACGGGGACCGGCCTCTCGGATTCGGCGGCGATCATCGCCTATCTGCTCGACACCTATGGCGGGGGCGCACCCGCGCGCCCGTTCTCGTCGCTGCCGATCTCCAAGCTTATGCTGCGTTCGCTGCGGCTGTCGCTCTACTTCGGCGTGCTGCGCGTGCCGAGCCGGCTGCCCGCCGAGCCACTGGTGTTCTATGGCGCGCAAGGCCAGACAGGTGCGATTGTCGTCTTCGATGCCTTGTCCTGCCTGGAAGTGCCGTATCTCTGGAAGGCCTGCGCAAACGGCAGCCGCAAAGCGGCGGAACGCACCTCCCTGGTCGGCGAGGGGACCGCGCTATGCCTACACGATCCGAATACGGGCTTCGTGTCGGGCAAGCCGGCAGCCATTGTTCGCTACCTCTACAGGACCTATCAGGTGGGCAACATGGCTAAGGAAACCGTGCTCAACTACTCGACCGAGGGCGCCTCATCCCAGCATGGCACGCTTTCCTCGAAGGCCGATTGAGCGGATCCTGGCCGCTGCAAGGCGCCGCTCGCTACGACGGCACCAACGGCTTGGTGGTGCGAGCTCCGTCTTGGCGGTTTTCTCTTTTCCCGGTGGGAGTTTCTGATGCGATGGTGGATGCTTGTGATCGTTGGCGTGTGGCTCGCGGGTTGCGAGAACCGCACCTATTCCACGCCGCCGCAGTTCGCACTCTTTGAGACCTCCAACGGCGTGGTCTATCTGGTCAACCAGAGTACGGGTGAGCTGGAGGTGGTGTCCCGAAAGCGCCTCGTGATGCTCGGCACCGGCGAAATCTTCAGAGACGATCAGGGCCAATACTTCGAGTACCTCGGCGAGGGTGCCTTGCAACCGGTGAATGCCGATGCGGTGGGCGCATCAGGCTTCGACGCGTGGGGCTTGCGTTGATCCCGGCGGTTGGCGGACCAGGGTCGTAGCCAGACGGACCCTTCGACCCCTTGGGACCACGCCACACCGGTTCTGCCTTCGAGCGCCGCTTGGCATCGCCACGGGACGCCGCGCACTGATGGCGAGGTTGGCAGGGAGGGCGTTGGGGCGAGGCCTTCTATCCGTTCGACAGTCAAACGGTCCGATTCTTGCTTATTGAATGAGCCCTAGCCCGGGTGCAACGAGGCATCGGGTGGGTGGCAATGGACGCCGAGGCGCGGATCTTCCGGATCCATCGCGCCGCCATGTTGCGTGGGTAATGGAGCCCCGCTCCACTGCAACGAAAAGGGATGTTCCATGATCAAGGGCAGCATCGTCGAATTGATTACGCCCACCCAACCCGGCGTTTCCCCGAGCTATACCGATTTGGAGCGGTTGGTCGAGTGGCATATCGACCAGGGCACTTCCGCTCTACTGATTGGCAGTACCTTGGATTCCACCGTCATTCTTGATGGCGAGGAATGCTACGAATTGTTTCGTCGTACGGTCTGGCAGGCCGACGGCCGCATTGCGGTCATCGCGGATATCAGCGCGAGTACCACCAAGGAAAGCCTGGCAGGCCTTCGCATAGCCAATGACGCGGTCGTGGACGCGGTCCTGCTGACGATTCCGGTGGAGGACATCCGTGGTCACGACGCTATCCTGACGCACTTTCAGACGGTCGCGCGCGCCGCCAGAATCCCGGTGTACCTGCGTGAGCATCCCGAGCGCTCCGACCTGCTTCCCTACGGCGTGATCAAGCAGCTTGCGAAAATCAGTGGGATCCATGGATTGATCGAGCGCGGCCTGAACCCGGAGGCGCCACAGGCGCTGCTGGAAATGGAATGGCCGCAGGGTTTTGGGCTGTACGCGGGTGCCGATCGCGGTGCGCACCGATTGATGTTGAAGGGTTTCCGAGGTGTGGTGTCGACGCTTGCCAATGTCGCGCCAAGCCATGTGCAGGCGCTTTGCACGGCCTGCCGAAACGGTGACGAGGGACAGGTGGAAGCGCTGCAGGCCGTGCTGAAACCGATCCTCGACGCGCTGGAGTCGCACCCGCTCGATATCACCGTGCGATGGGCACTCACCGAGATGGGGCTCATTGATGAAGGCGCAAGGCCTCTGGAGCTGCCCCAGTCTTCGGATTACGCGGCGCTGCGGCGCGCGTTGCGTGGGGCGCAGTTGGTGGCCTAGATCAGGCAATAGGGGTGGGCGCGGGGCGCAGGGACTCTCATAGTGCCGACGATGCTCCGGTGCTCCGGTGGATGGCCGCAGCGGCAATTTCCCTCGCACCTAGAAGCGGTAGCCGGCCAGCAGGGATATGTTGATGGGGTTCAGCCGCAGAAAGGTGCGACTTCTCGCGAGCTCGGTACCGTCGGAGGCGTGGAGGCGGACCCTGCCGTGCGTCTCCAGTGCGATGACATCGAATGCCATGGACAGGCTCCACGACGCATCGATATTCCAGCGAACCCCGGTGCCGAAGGCGGGGGCCAGCGCGGGGTCGAGCTCTGAGCGGATGCGCGTCGGCCCTGGTATGCCGGCCGCGAGTGCCAGCGGTACGCCGAATTGTTGGTTCGCCTCGGCTTTGAGCGCCTCGTTGAGGGCTTCGCCTGTAAACACCGCATAGGCGAAGCCAGCGGAGAAGAATGGGCGCAAGCGCGCGTGCGGTGGCCCGAGGTGGTACGTCAACTGGAAGACTGGGACCCACTGGCGCGCCCTGCCGAGCGGGTTGAACCGGGCTTCGCTGAGATCGATGCGCGCCATCTCACCGGTGGGCCCTGTCGGGCGCACGATGCCGCGCCCCCTGGCCTCGGCGACCGGCGGATAGCCGACGATCAGCTTGAGGGCCCAGTGATCGGTCAGGAAATATTGACCGACAAGCCCGAGCGTATCCACCGAGCCCGCAAGAATACGCACGCTCTCGCTTGAGAAGGAGGATTCCACACCTAGAAGGGGAAAGAGGGGGTTGGGGCGTAGTTGGTTTCGGGGTGCGCCGTTGTCCTCGCGCGGCACGATGTGCACCCAACCGGCCTGGATCAGAACGTCACCCGCTTCCTGCGCCTGGGCTGAGGCGAGCAAGCAGGCAAGGCATAACGCGGGCAGCAGAAGCAGCCGCAGCCGCCGCATAGTCGCGCTGCGATCCATTACCGAAGCGCCACCACAGTGGTAAAGCCGGGTCATTCGTCATCCGTCTTGTTCGTGCGCTCCCGTGGGATGACGAGCGTCTTCAAGGCGTCACGCAGGGCTTCGACGCCCTGGATATCCTGCGACCAGCCACGCAGGGCATCGACATTGGCGGCGATGCGGAAGACCGCATGAACGAATTCCAATGCGACCCGGATGAAGACCAGTCCGGCAATGAAGTACACCGGGCTCACCAGGAACAGTTCGATCAATCCCTGCCACAGGCTCAGGGCGAAGGCGTCCACGGTGCGGCTGAGCAGAACGGCGCCCAAGCCGAGCACAAGCGTGACGTAGACCGCGGGCAGCATGCGCACGGCAACCACCGTCTTGAAGCGCACATCCATCAGCGCGGCACCCAGGCCACCGGCGAGGGAGGCAAGGGTGGAGGGCTCGTTCTGATCGTGTGGGTCAGGCATGGCAACTCCTTCTCGGGGTGACTTCGGCAAAGGGGTGTATGCGCGTCGTCGGGCACAGCATGTGGCGAGCCGTACGCGTATGCGCCGGTTCAGCCGGACACGACACGCGCGAGGCGATCATTTCGGGACGGTGGCGATTGGCGCGGACGTGTCCGATGACGTGCCATTGATGCGCCATTCTAGGGGCGGTGCAAGGAGCGCAAGCATGGCATCCCGTAGTTCTTGCAGCGTGCGGGGGCGAACGGTTTGGATGCGCCCCTGCACGGGTATGTGGACGCCGAAGCGGTCGTGCTCGCCGGTGCCCACGACTGCGACGCCAGCACCGAGGAGGGTCTCGATCATCCAGTCGAAGGGAGCATCGTCGATGGCTTCGCCAAAGCGCAATTGGGCAATGGTGGCATCGATCCCGCCGCGGGCCTGCTGATGGTTGACCTCAATGCGGGCATCGGCGTCCATGCGTCCTTCGCTGACGCGGAGGCCCGTGGCTGCCTCGATGGCGCGCGTATGTGCGTTCAGTGCGACGTCTGACAGGTCCAAGCGTATTTGCGAACGTGTCATTGGACCGGAGCTCGCGCTGTCCAGATCGAGCCGCAGGGCGCCGGATGCAGGCAGTTGGCCGTTCAAAGTACCGCTGACCGTCTTATCGTCATGGACGCGATGGATGCGCCCGTTTAGTGCGGAAACGCGTAGGGCCTCGAATCCCTTGGCTTCGGTACCCACCCGCAGATGCAGCACGCCGTCCTCCATCTGCAGCGCCTGAATGGTCAATGGAACCAGATCCTGGAGCAGTTGCACCCAGTCCTGCCCGAAGCCGAATTGCACGATCCGCCCCTCTGCGTCGGCAATGGCGGTGACGACCGGGCGAAGCGCCGTGAGTTCCGCCCGAATGGGTGTGTCCCCGGCGCGCCAACCCGTCACGGACATCCGGATGTTGGGCGCGTCGATCAGTGGTGGCAGGTCGTCGGGTGTCTCCTGTGCGCGGATGACAAGGCCCTGTAACAGGATCGAACCGCGCCACCACTGCATCGATACCTCTGCGAACGCACCGTTGTGCTCGGGCATCTGCGCGAGCCGGGTATTGAGATGCTGCAGAACGATGCGTGGCGCAATGACATGGACCAGCAGGATGGCGATCGTGGCCACGAGCAGGAGCCCGATCAGCCAACGCGTTCGCCGCAAATGCTTTGATGTGGTGGTCGCCATTCCCCCTCCTGGCGGGCAAGACACAGACGATCCGAAGCTGTGTGCCGGTTCCTGATCGGCCGAACTGAGGATCACCGCGTCGCGATGGTGGTCGACCGAAGCTAACAGCAGTGGGCAAATGCTGCTCATGACCGGTGCGGGAGGCGGCGTGGCAAGCCTGCGATGGAGTCCTCCGCACCCTGCTGCGGCTTCGACCGGGGCTCCTCTAAATGCAGGAGGGCCGTGCAACCGCGCCTGTGTGATGCTCGTTACTACTACAAAGCAAACAGAGTGCGGATATGGCGAGGAGACTGGGGTGGGTGCTTTTTGTGCTCGGCCTTGCGGCCTGCGGAAGCAATGACAGCCCGGACGATAGGGCGGCCGCTGGGCAGGGCGCCGGCGCCGGCGCTGGCGCGAGCCGTTGCGGCGATCACGCGTGGTGCGATACCGGTAAGAGTGCCGCGGCGCGCGCCGAGTTGTTGGTGGCGGCGATGTCGCTGGCGCAGAAGATTGATTATCTCGCCGGCGATGACCCGGCGTCGGCAGCCAGCTGCGAGCCCTACTGCGGCATCGTCAACGGCATCCCGGAGCTGGATATCCCCCCCATCCGCATGAATGACGGACCGGTGGGTGTGCGTGGAGGGCCCGCGACGGCTTTGCCGATTCCGCTGGCGCTGGCGGCGACCTTCGATCCGGCGCTGGCGCACGAAACCGGTGCGGTGGTGGGCAACGAGACCCGCCTCAAGGGCAACGACCTGGTGCATGCGCCGGTGGCCGATCTGGTGCGCAATCCGCTCGCCGGTCGCACCTTCGAAACCTTCGGCGAGGACCCGCTGCTGGCCACCCGCTTTACCGTGGAGTGGACCAAAGGGCTGCAGTCCGAAGGCGTGCTGGCCAACGTCAAGCACTATCTGATGAATACGCAGGAAGGCATCGGCGGTATTCCACCACTGGTGGCAGCGGTGGGGGGCAGAAGTCTGGTCAATGTCGTGATCGACGAGCGCACCCTGCGCGAAATCTATCTGCCGCCTTATGAGTTTGCGGTCAAGGAAGCCGACGTGGCCTCCATGATGTGCGCCTACAACCTGCTCAACGGGGTACCGGCCTGCTCCAGTCCTTTCCTCTTGCAGCAACTCTACGAGGAGTGGGGCTTTGACGGTTTTCTGGTGACCGACTATTACTTTGCGCAGAAGGACACGGTGCAGACCGCCAACACCGGGGCGGTGATCGAAATGCCGTTTGCGCTCTTCTACCAGCAACCCCTGTTACAGCTGGCGGTGCAAAGTGGCCAGGTAGAGGAGGCCACGCTCGACGACCACCTGAAAGCGATCTTCCGCACCCTCTTCCGCTTCGGCTTCTTTGATCGCGCCGCCTATGAGCGCGACGAAAGCCGCATCGACCAGCAGGCCCATGCCGAGGTCGCGCGACGTACGGTGGAACAGGGTTCGGTGCTGCTGCGCAACGAGGGCGTCCTGCCGTTGCGCGACGAGGTCAAGCGCATTGCCGTTATCGGCCTGTCGGCCACCGAGCGTCCCACCGGTGGTGGCTCTTCCTTCGTGACCCCCTTCCGCTTCAAGACACCGCTGGAGGGGATCCAGGAACGCGCCGGTGATGGGGTGGAAGTGACCTACACGGAAGGCCGCGATCTGCAGGCGGCAGCCGAGGCCGCTGCTCAAGCGGATGTGGCCATCGTATTCGCCAATGCGCTGGCCACAGAGGGTGTGGATAAGTTCTGCCTGGCACTGGACTGCACGCTTGCCGACCTGCCCGATTCGCTGCTGCTGAACACCCTGCCGACGGGGTCGGATGTCTTGAATCTGGCGCTGGACCCGATTCTCAGTCAGTCGCCGATTGCGGAGACCCTGGAGCAAGCCTTCGCGCCCATTCTGTTAGGTGGCCAGCCGCTGCCGGTGTCCCATCGCAATCAGGACGCGCTGATCCGTGCGGTGGCAGATGCCAATGCCCAAACGGTGGTCGTATTGCAGACGGGCGGGCCGGTCCTGACGCCCTGGCGGGACGAGGTCGATGCGATTCTGGAGATCTGGTTTGCGGGTCAGGAAGTGGCCCCCGGACTTGCCGCCATTCTCTTTGGTGATACGGACCCCGGTGGGCGTCTGCCGGTGTCCTTCCCCATCAACGAAACAGACACGCCGGTCGCTGGTGACCCCGCGCGCTATCCGGGACTGGCGAATCAGGCCCAGCATTCCGAAGGGGTGTTCATCGGCTATCGCTGGCACGACGAGAACCAGATCGCACCGGCCTATCCCTTCGGCCACGGGCTGTCGTACACCACCTTTGCCTTCGAGGCCTTGCGCGTCACCACGCAGGCCGACGGCACGCTGCAGGTGCAGGCCAGAGTGACGAATACGGGGGCGCGCGCGGGTTGGGCCGTGCCGCAGCTTTATGTCGGGCTCCCGGAGCCCAGTGAAGCGGTGGCACAACCGCCCGCAGCGCTGAAGGGCTTTGGCAAATATTGGCTGCAGCCCGGCGAGACGCGCGTACTGCAGTTCGATCTGAGCCATCGGGATCTGAGCTACTGGGACACGGGACAGAGCGACTGGGTCGTAGCCCCTGGCTGCTACCACATCCTGCTGGGCCACTCATCCCGCGATCTGCCCTTGCAGGCCGAGCAAGCGGTGAATGGAGGCAGCTGTTCCTAGTCTGGGTTGATGTTTCCGCGTTCCGTGATTCGTCGCGTTGCGCGCTGGCTCGGGGCGGTTATCGATCACTAATCCTTGTTCGTGCAATCACCGTAAGCTTGGCGCTGGTCGCGGGTCTTCAGAGGGTAGCAAGATCGGTGTAGTGCATAAGGGTCTTCTACTAACGGTTTGGGGGTGAATGATGCGAATGAAGTGGCTTTTCGGAATGGGGCTGGCGGTTGTATCTTCCACGGCGGCGAGCCAAAACACGCTCGATTTCCGGCTGGTGAGTGGTGCATATGAAGTCGAGGAAGGCGCCGATGAATTGGAGGCTGAAGGCGGTGTCGGCTTCAACCTGAAAGGACAATTTCATGTGAATGAGCGTCTTTTTATTCGCGCGAACTACCTCACAGCAGAGCCTGATGAAGTGGAGATCAATGGCCAGGATCTGGATGGCGTGGAGTTGGAAGGTACTTTCTTCCGCGTCGGCTTGGGTCTTGGTGGTGTGAACGAGAACCTGCGCTACTACGGGGCCCTTGAGTTCGGTGATGTCGAACTCGAACTGAGTGGCAGTGGCGGGAGCGTCGCTTCTGATGACAATGGGCTAGTGGTCAGCGTAGGCCTTGGTGATAACGGCGAGACAGCATTTCTTTGGGAAGTGGAACTGGGCCTGGTTCAGTTTGACGAAGTCGATGGCGGTAGCTTCGAGTTCGCCCTTGGCTACCGAGTCAATGAGCAAGTAGCCATTCTGCTTTCCGGGCAAAGTTACGCGGTTGAGGATGATGTCGCTGAGTACACTCTGGGCCACGGCATGCTCGGCGTGCGCATTGGGTTCTAGCGATAGCCATAGGTACTCGCCTGTGACCGCGCATGGGAAGGTTAGGCGGCCCCAGCTCGGCTTGGTTCATCCTGAAGTGCAGTGCCGCTTCCGTCGAGCGATTCATTCTTTGAGGCGGCAATTCCGACCTGAGCCCTTCGGACCTCGCGAGAAGGCTCGGACTACCGATGGTCTCTGACGCTAGCCGATTGCACCCTTGGTCACGACCTACTACGCTCGCCGCCATTTTGGGGGCGCCCGCTCCCTTTTTCGATAGCGTGAAAAGAGGTGAGCAGGTATGAAGAGTTGGGAAGAAAGGCTCGAAGCGGTGCTGTTTTCCAGTCGCTGGTTGTTGGCGCCGTTCTATATCGGTTTGATTCTTGCGGTGGCTGTGCTGCTGGTGAAGTTTGTGCAGGAGTTCTTCCATCTGCTCCCTGGCGTGCTTCAGGACAGCGACAAGGAGATCATCCTGTCCATCCTGACGCTGGTGGATATTTCACTCATCGCCAGTCTGTTGCTGATCGTCATTTTCAGCGGTTACGAGAGCTTCGTCTCCAAGTTCACGCTCGACGAAGGCCAGGAACGGCCGGAGTGGATGGGCAAGGTCACCTTCTCCGGCCTCAAGATCAAGCTCTTCGGCTCCATCGTGGCGATTTCGGGTATTGAGTTGCTCAAGGCCTACATGAACATGGCGGCCTATACCCAGGCCGAGTTGGCCTGGAAAACCGGCATCCATCTCGCCTTCGTGGTCTCCGGGTTGCTCTTTGCGCTGATGGACCGTCTCGCCGAGGGCGGAAAGCATTGATGCGCTTTCGCCTCTAGGGACCAACCAAAGCGAATTGATTGGGGGTGACCGCAATGGCTTTATTCCAATTTCTGATAGGTCTCGGTTTTCTGATCGTCGGCGCAGAAATGCTGGTGCGAGGCGCGTCGAGGTTGGCGGTAATGATCGGCATTTCGCCTTTGATCATCGGCCTGACGGTTGTCGCTTTCGGTACGAGCTCGCCGGAGCTGGCGGTCAGTGTCAAGGCGGCCCTGTCTGACCAGGCGAGTATTGCCGTGGGTAACGTGGTCGGAAGCAACATCTTCAATGTCCTTTTCATCCTGGGCCTGGCGGCACTCATTGTTCCTTTGATGGTGTCCCAGCAACTGATCCGGCTGGACGTGCCACTGATGATTGCGCTCTCCATCTTCACGCTCTGGCTTGCAGGAGATGGGCGATTGGGGCGGATCGACGGCGCGATCCTGGTGCTGGGGCTCCTGCTTTACGTGGCTTTCTTGATTCGTCAGAACAATAGGCAGGACGTCTCTGCTGATCCAGCTGACTCTCCAGCAAAGCCCATCGGTCCGCTCGGTTCTCGGCTTGGCAAGGACCTTGTTCTGATCGCTGCCGGACTGGTGTTGCTGGTGTTTGGCTCACGATGGCTGGTGCAGAGCGCAATCGTCTTCGCGCAGTATCTTGGCGTCAGTGAGCTGGTCATCGGTCTCACGATCGTTGCTGCGGGTACTTCGATGCCGGAAGTGGTGACCTCGGTGATTGCGGCCGTGCGTGGAGAGCGCGATATCGCCGTTGGCAATGTGGTCGGCAGCAATATCTTCAATCTGATGGGCGTGCTGGGGCTGGCCAGTATCGTTGCGCCAACCGGGCTTTCGGTGTCCAGTTCCATCCTGAGCTTTGATCTCCCCGTCATGATCGGCGTCGCCCTGATCTGCCTACCCATCTTTCTGACCGGTGGGGTGATTACCCGCAAAGAGGGCGCGCTTCTCCTTGGCTATTACGTCGCCTATACGGCCTATCTCGTGCTTGCGGCCTCTCAGCACGCTGCGCTGCAGAGCTTCGCAGGGGTGATGCTGTACGTCGTGATTCCCCTGACCGTCCTCACGCTTGCGTGGGTGGTGATGCAGCATCTTCGTCTACGCAGGAATTCCACCCAGTCCTGAGGGCTGCAAGGCAGTCGCGTCGCCTGCGCCTCCTTAGGACCTACACCCGCCGGTATCCGGCGCGCAGAGGCAGTGCACCGCCAGGGATGGGCCTTTCAATTTCCGATCGCGATGCTGCCGCTCGGGACGTGTGCTATGGAACTGCGGCAGGGCTGGTTGGCCAATGCGCCACAGGCTCGGGCTTCAGGGCGGGGCTCATCGTCGTCCATCACACCGATCACCAGCCGGCTGGGGTGGGCGAGGTCGTGAAGCACGCGATTGATGGATGGCGTCGGGTTGAGGAAGGCGCCCCAGTCCCCGGTGGTCGCAACAGGGCCGTCGATGATCAGGCGCAGGGCGCTTCCGGCGCGGAAGCGGTGGGCAAAGGGGAAGATTTCGAGCCGCATGAAGCTTGGTTCTCCTGGCGTCAGCATCGCCACACTGTCCTCGGTGTGCTGTTGGAAGGGACGTGTCGGCGTGGATCGGCTTGCGTCCAGCGCCCGTTTGGAGGCGCGCAGCCAGCCGCGGGCCACATACACCTCCTGCCCATCGGGGCGTACCTCGGTCAGTGTCGCCTGGATGTCCGTATCCTGGGCCGTGGATGCTAGCCACAAGTCGAGGCTGGCTGAGCCAAGTAGCTGCAAATCTTCCTGCAATACGGGCGTGGTGAAAACCACACGCCCCTGATCGGGCGCCGGCAGACGCCAGAGCTGATCCAGGATATCGACGCTGTCGGGTAGCGGATTGGTGGCTGTCGAGGGAAGCGGGTAGATATAGGAGTCGCTGGCCTCCAGCGTGCTGGGCGCGTCATTCGCCAGGTGGCCATTTGCGTGGAGATAGAGGGCGGTGGGCCTGGGTTCGGGGAACTCGTCGAATGTCGTGATCCAATTGGGCTGGAGCGTGCTGGCATCCAACTCGTGCAGAATTTGAACGCGTGGCGTGGTCGGCCAGCCGTTGTCCACGCCGCGCAGATAGTGCTCGTAGAACGACACCAGCATCTCTGCATATAGGGGATGCCCCCAGGTGAGGTCGTGGTTGCCATTGCTCATGACCGTCCAGCTTTGCTCCAGCCCCAACACATTAAGCAGGCCACCCGGTTCCAGCAGGCCCCCGATACGCGACCCGGTCTGTTCGTCTTGCCAGAAATTGATGGTGAGGACTGGCACGTCAATCTGCGCGGCAGTAGCGGCCGGGCTGCGCTCCATCCAGCCGAAGGTGCCATCGATATGCGGGCTTTGTATGCCGTCCACAATGAAGGACTGATAGGCCAGCCGGTTGGCCAGGTAGTTGGTGATGCATTCTGGGTCCGCCTGAGCGATGGCATCGGGAAGGCCTAGGGCGCCGGGTGCCTGCTGCTGAACCGTGAAGAGCGCCGTGAAGGCTCCATTGAGAATGCCGCCAGGGGCGCCTACATCGCGGTAGAGGTCGAAGATGACGTTAGCCGGCGCGATGGCCTTCAGATGGGGTGGTTTTTGACCGGCAACGAAGAGCTGCATGATCCCCGGATAGGAGTAGCCGATCATCCCGATGTTGCCGTCGGACCAAGGCTGCACTGCGGCCCATTCCACAGCCTCGGCGCCGTCGATCGCTCGTTGCGGGTCGAACAGATCGAAGCCCCCGCTGGAACAGCCCGTACCGCGCACCGAGACGCCGAGGATGCTGTAGCCCTTCCGCATCAACGCGGCTTTGACTTCGGGGATGTCGCTGAAATAGCCGCCGGTGCCGGCGTCGTAGCCGTCGTACTGCATGACCACCGGACCGGGTGGGGCACCCTCCAGGCGTTGCATGTGATAGCGCAGGCGCGTGCCGTCGGAGACGGCAATGTAGCCGGTCTCGGTCAGGACACGTTCGTCCAAGGCCTCCTGCGCGCTGTCAGCCTCCGGTTCCGCATTCGGGGCCGGGTCGCTGGTGCCGCAGCCGGCGGTACAGAGCGCGATCAGCAGCAGGCCGGCACGCAGTAGTGGTGTGGTGGGTGAGGTCGATCGGTGCATCGGCTCCCTCTCTAGGGTGCTTCCATGATCCACTCGCGGATCGGGGTGACGCCGGCCCGGGCCGCTTGGGCCTGAATGCATCATGATGGAAACATGCTACGGCAGCGTCGGATCTTTGGGCAGTTACTACTGCGGACGATGCGCCAGGGTAGACCCGCCATTGGCAGCCACGTAATACCAGGGATGTCGGAAGCCGAGGGCGTTCACTGCCGAAGCAAGGTACGCGGGTATAGTCGGTAGTTCACTTATTGCGGAGATCATCCATGGCGCTGGATCAGACAAGCCGCCCTTACATCGAGGCCACCCCGGAAGAAACAGTGACCGCGTTTTTGCAAGCTCTGCAGGACTGCGACTTCTCGGCAGTCAGGGCCTTGCTGGCACCTGATCTCGCATACACGAATGTGTCTTTGCCCACCCTCAGGGGCGGGGAGCGGGTGGCACGCATGCTGGAGCTTGCTCTGCGTCGGGGCGGTGGATTCGAGGTGGAGACGCACCACATTGCTGTGAATGGCGATACCGTGCTGACTGAGCGTACGGATGTGGTGAAGCTGGGGCCTGTGCATGCGCGCTTCTGGGTATGCGGAACCTTTCAGGTCCGCGATGGGCAGATTGTTGTATGGCGGGACTACTTCGACTGGATGGCACTCAGCCGCGGAGTAGTGCGCGGCATCATCGGGGCCGTGCTGCCCTGGCAGCGCTTGCACCGGAGTACCCGCCCGCGCTAAGACACCCGCGGGCGCAACACAGCTAGCCCGGACGGATTCATCCCAAGCACAAGCTGATCGCAAGCAGTGCGGGCGCCAGCAGGGTGAGAGCCACGTTGGCCCCCAGTGCACCCGGCCGTGCCTGACCGATGCGCTGCCCGTGTTGGCGCGCGGCCTGCCAGGCCGGCCAGGCGAGTGGAAAGGGCAGCAGTGCAACAAGGCTGTGCATGGGCAATAGGCCGCCGCCAACCCCGACCAACAGCGAGCCGAGAGCGGCGAACATCAGTGCCGCGTAGACGTGGGCAGAGGCCGCGGCACCATAGTGGATGGCCAGGTGCCTTCTTCCCGATGCGCGATCCGCCTCGATGTCTGGCAACTGATTCAGGAGCAGGAGCCCGCTCCCGAGAAAGAGCGGGAGCAGACTCGCACACCAAGCGGTGAGACTGGCGTTCCCAGTGGCCGCAATACTGCTGCCCACCACCATGACGGGGCCGAATCCAATGCCAGGGGCCAGAAGGCACAACAGCGGCGAGCGGTTGAGCCAGCGGGTGTAGGCCACAATCAACGCGAAGCCCAACACGCCGGGTAGAAGCAGCAGCCAGCCTGCATGGGCCAGCAACAGAGCGCCGATGCCCGTGGTCAGCCCAAGCAGGACCATTGCAAGTATCGCAACGGCAGGGGCGGCTTCGGGATGTGCGGGCAGGGCGCCGCTGCCTCCACTAAAAGGCGTGCGGATGGTGCGCTGGTCCAGGCCACTGCGAAAGTCCTGATACTCGTTGAGGGTATTGACGGCGGCATGGGCGGCGAGCCCGCCCAGCAGGATGAGTGCTGCCACAGCTGCGTCGGGAAAGTCGGGGCCCGCTGCCAGACCGAGAGCGACGCATACCGGCGTCAGCAGCAGGAAAGTGGGGCGCAGGCTGCGCCATAGAACGGAGCCGGTATGTAGAGCCCACCGCCAAAACTGGCTTCTTGGTGTTAAGCGTCTGAAAGGCCGTTCATTCATTGTTTGCTTGCGAGAGGTCGACCGTCTGGAACTAGCGGTAGCTATGCGTTGAGCATACTGGTACGGGGGTCGGCAACCTCCGCCTAGCGTATGCCTGAAAACGAAGCAAGTGCGCAACATGCGGGGGCCGTCGCGTCAGGCAGCAGAATGATCGGTGTGACATTCCCGGTAAGTGCGGGTATATTCCTTTATGCTGAAACAATTCGGAATATGCTTCAGCGCTATTCATTTATTGCAATACAAGGGGTGGGGGATGAGAGTTTTCAGCTTAATCGGTATTCTTGTTTCGGGATGGGTGCTTTCTGGCTGCATTTCTGACAGCAAAGCGCAAGACTCCACTGATCCAGATCTGAAGGTGCTAGCAAGAAATGTGATATTGGAAAAGGTTTCTGGCAAGGTGAACTTGGAGGGTACCGTTCAAGCTGCCTTTAAGGATCTTGTGCTCCCGTTTGAGGAAGTGATAATCGGACGTTGGCAAATAGAAAATCGCGGTTTGAGCCCAAATGATGTTCACCTCGATACTGGAGAAGTGCTCATTTCATCTGGAGGGGCCTTCGATCTAATTCGTGGATCTTTCGCCGCCATTGGAATGGGGGCGGGCGAAGGTCCCAGGAACGGTATTTGCGATCACAGGGAGGATAATCAGGTGTGGGAGGTTTTAGCACCTGGAGTGGTTCTTTTTTCCTACATTAATCCGACACAGGAAATCGGTGATGTGGAAAATAGGATTGTTCCCCGGGTGATCTCCGTTTCCCAAAACGAAGTGGTCTTGGTGAGTAGCAGTGGTTGCGGCGCACTGGGCTTTGATCGTGTCTCTATATTGAGGCGCAGTTCTTGATCAGCTGGCTCGATCGTTATGGCGATTATTTATCGCGTTAGGGTAATTTTGTTTCCATATTGACTATGTGCGCTAGAAAATAATTGCGTACCGGGCAATATCATGCTGGATATCTATGGTTGGCAATAAGGAGGGCGTGATGAATATTTTAGTGGTAGTCTTTGTGATGCTTTCTTGTGTGGTGAGTACACCCTTGTTGGCGGAGCCGACGGGTAAGAACCACTATGTTCTTGAAGGTGCGGTGGACGGTCGCTACGAGCAGGCGAAATGCAGCCTTTACTTCAGCAAGTATGGCAAGAACTGGACACTGCAATTAAGACCGGAGAATGCCTACGGACCTTCTGCAAACCTCTTCTTTTCGCCGAAGTTCGGAAGCGCCGAGCCGGGCAGTTATCCCGTGCAGTATGCCTATCGAGGCAGTGCGGCAACACTCGGCGGTTCAGTGACGAGCGACGGCGACATGTACTCCATTGAAACGGAAGGGCAGGTGGAGTTCACTCGTTTCGATGACCGGGTTGTTGGCAATTTTTCTTTTATCACCAAGGACAACGACGGGGTCACCGTATCCGCCGAAGGCGCCTTTGACTGTCCCCGTGGCGAGGCGCTGCAGTAAGCCATTGCAATCAAGGTCGGCGCTAGGAACGACGGCCATATGATGGACCCACGCGACTCCGGGGCATGAGGCTCGAATCGTTATGAATGCTCTGCTCTTGGGGGTTATGGTGGCTGCGCTGCTGGTGAGCCTGGTTGCTGGTTTTCTGTGGGCCTTTGCCTCCGTCGTCATGCCCGGCATTGCGCGCTTGACGGATCGCGGATTTGTTCGTGCCTTTCAAGAGATGGATGGCGTGATCCAGCGCGGACAGCCATTGTTCTTGCTGATCTGGGTGGGCTCTGCCCTGGTGTTGCTTGGGGTGACGGTGTCCGGCCTTGTGCTCCTCGAGGGCCTACCACAGATATGGCTCATAGGCGCTACCGGTGTCTATCTGCTTGGCGTACAACTGCCCACCGCCATCATCAACATTCCGTTGAACAATACCTTGCAGGCCTGCGTGGTCGATGATCTGGACGACGAGCAAGTGCATCGCGCACGCGTGGTCTTCGAGGCGCGCTGGAATCGTTGGAATCGGCGTCGTACGCTCGCAGCCTGCCTGGCAACTGTGCTGCTGCTCCTTACACTGCACGGTATGCCCTGATGCTTGGCCGCTGCGCTGCCTGCGTCGCGATTGGGTTGCTGCACCACCTAGGGTCAAGCGGAGGCAGGACCTCCAGGAGCGTCACGATTGCGCGTTTTTGGGAATCCCGAAGGAAGCGATGCGCTCTGGTTTGACAATCTGGTCACCAGTAGGGGATTGGCCGTGGCCTACAACCCCGACGCCATGGCCTTCACGGCTTCGCAGCCCTTCTGTGTGAACCGCGCGTTGCTGGGCTGCAACTGGACGGCGGCCGGTCCGAATGCGTTGTGCCGCTCCTGTGCCATGACGCACCTCGCGCCCGACCCATCGATCCAGGACGCGATTCCGCATTGGGCAAAGGCGGAAGCTGCCAAGCGATGGGCTCTGGACAATCTGGCGCGTTGGGGGTGGTTCAGCGCCAGCGATCCTGGCCCGTCACCGGCCTTTCACATGCTAGCCGAGGGGGCGCTTCCGATCACCATGGGGCATTCCCAGGGGGTCGTCACCATCAGCGTCGCGGAAGGAGATCCGATTCTCCTGACCATGCGCCGGGAAGCTCTGTTCGAGCCCTATCGCACCATGCTCGGGCATATGCGGCATGAGATGTCGCACGTGCTCTGGTGGCGTTTGAGCGTGCGTACGGATTTTCTGGACGCCTTTCGTGCCGAGTTCGGTGACGAGCGGCGCGACTATGGCGAGGCTCTGCAGGCCTATTACGACAACGGCCCGCCACCGCAATGGGAACAGGCCTATCTCACCAGCTATGCCGCCTCCCATCCGCACGAGGATTGGGCGGAGACGGTTGCCCATCTGCTGCACCTGACGGATATTGCCGACAGCTTTGTCGCCAGTGGCTTGTGGGCGCCGCAATTGCCGAGCGCGAACTGGGATCCCTACGCGGAAGCGGACGCGGAACGCCTGATCCATACGGCGGCGGGCCTGACGGTGGGGATGAACCATGTCAACCGGGCAATGGGATTGTCGGACCTCTATCCCTTCATCCTTTCCGAGCGCGCGCGCCGTAAACTGCATTTCGCGCACCAATGGCTGAGCGGTGCTCAGTCACCATCCTGAAGCGCGCACAGCTGCATCAGAGGAGAAGCTAAGCCATGTCCATCTGGGTGGATGCTGATGCGTGTCCAGGCGTCATCAAGGACATCCTCTTTCGCGCGGCGGAACGGACGGAGACACCGGTGACGCTGGTCGCCAATCAGCCGATCCGGACGCCGCGATCGCGCTATGTGACCAGTGTGCAGGTCGCCAAGGGCTTTGATGTGGCGGATAACGAGATCGTGCGTCGTTGTGCGCCAGGGGATCTCGTCATCACCAGCGATATCCCGCTGGCAGATGAGGTCATCAGCAAAGGGGCTCTGGCGCTCAGCCCGCGCGGCGAGTTGTTGACCAAGGACAACATCAAGCCGCGTTTGAACATCCGCGATTTCATGGAGACCATGCGCAGCAGTGGCATTCAGAGCGACGGGCCGGCCGCCCTCAACGCGCGCGACAAGCAGGCGTTCGGCAATGCGCTCGATCGATGGCTTCAAAAGCGTCACAAGAAGCCGGTATAAAGCCTTTTTTTTGTGAGTGACACCATGGATGCTGATTCCAAGCGCGCACTGATTCTGCGTTACCTCGATGCCTATAACCGCTTCGATGTCGAGGCAATGATGGCCACGGTGCACGACGACGTGGTCTTCCAGAACATCACCGCCGGTGAAGTCACTGCCCAGGCTGATGGGGCGGCGTCATTGCGGCAGATGGCGGAACAGGCCAAGACGATATTCGCTGCGCGCCGCCAGACGCTGCTGGCGTTCTCGGAAACGAGCAAAGAGGCCGCGATCCAGGTTGCCTTTGAAGGGGTGCTGGCCTGTGACCTGCCGAATGGCATGAAGGCCGGGCAGGAACTCCGCCTCGAGGGGCGCTCCGAATTCACCTTCGAGGATGGACGACTGATCCGCATCGTCGATATCAGTTAGTGCCATCGACATGGCGCTTCGATTCGTGGATTCCGTCAGGAGGCAGGATTGCGATGTTGGCGCGTATTGATCGTCATTTTGATTGCTCGGCGGAGGTGTTCTGGGAGCAGATCATGCAGCCGCGTTCACTGGTATTTGTGGCTGCGCCGCTCCTGGTCTTTGTGCCCGCGGAGGGGGGAACGCTTCCCGCGCGATGGGAAGAAGGCGTGCCCTACGAATTGCGCCTGTACTTCCTGCACGTGCTGCCACTGGGTCGGCATACCATCCGGCTGGTGCGCATCGACCCTGCCACGCACACGATTCAGAGTGAGGAAAGCGGCCAGTTGGCGCGCGTCTGGAACCATCGCATTCACTTCGAAGACGTGGCGCCGGGGCGCGTGCACTACGTCGATGAGATCGAGATTCGCGCAGGCGTGCTGACTCCTTTCATCTGGTTGTTCGCGCAGCTCTTCTACCGGCACCGCCAGCGCCGTTGGGTGCAATGGCTGCGCCGGGAGGCAGCGGGGGCCTAGGCAGCGGGTCAGCGGCTCTCCTGGCTCCGGTATGATCCGCGGCCGTTGGTGAGGGAACTCGCCGCTGCTCTGCTTCTCACGGAAGATTGATATGCGCTTCTTCAGCTCTGCACTGCGCTCCATCGCACAGCCCGGTCATCCCCTGGACGCGCCCCTGGTGCACCAGTCCCTGGTCTGGCCGAGCGATCTCAATCTGGGCATGCACATGGACAACGTGCGCTACCTGCAGTTGATGAACCGGGCGCGCAACGAACTCCTGGTCCGCAGCGGCATCATGCGGACGGCGCGACGTCGGCGACTGGGCGTACCAGTGGCGCATTGCGCCATGCGCTACAAGCGCTCGCTCATGCCCTTCGAGCGTTTCAGCCTGCGCACGCAGATCATCGGCTGGAACCAGAAGCGCTTCTTCATGGCGCAGGAGTTCCTGCGCAATGCGCGGGTGGTGGCGAGCGGGCAGCTGCAATACGCCTTTGCGGGTGCCGAGGGTCTGGTTGCGCCTGCCGATGTATTTGCCGAGATTCTGGGGTCCGAGGCGGTATCGCCGCCATTGCCTGCGGAATGGATGGAGTGACGCCGCCAGGCGCTGCCTGGGCGAGGCATGCACAGCGCCGGCCTGCGGCGGACGTGGTAGCAGCAGCCGTCTAGAATGCCGGTGTGGCGGTGATGCCACGCCGAGGAAGCAGGGGATGCCTCCGTACTCCGCATCCGATTGGCAACTGCGCCAGTCGATTGAGGTCGATGGCCGCCGGGTTCGTTACGACGTCCAGGGCGCGGGGCCGCCCGTCGTGATGGTGCACGGTACGCCCTGGTCGTCCTTCAACCTGCGGCACCTGATTCAGGGCTTGGCCGGGCAGTTCAAGGTGTTCTATTTCGATCTGCTGGGCTATGGCCAGTCCGACCAGCGGCCGGGTGATGTGTCGTTGGGCATCCAGAACCGGGTCCTGTCCGCGCTGTTGCAGCACTGGGGGCTGCACGAGCCCATTGTCATCGGCCACGATTTCGGGGGTGCGACGGCGCTGCGGACGCGCTTGCTGGACGGGCATCGTTTTTCGCGGCTGATTCTGATCGATGCGGTGGCAATGTCGCCCTGGGGTTCCGACTTCTTCCGTCATGTGGCCGCGCACGAGGCCGCCTTTGCTGGGCTGCCGCCGGCCATGCACGAGGCGCTCTGCCGTCGCTACATCATGGGCGCGGCGCACCACCCGCTCGCGGAGGCGGTGCTGCATGCCACCGTACAGCCGTGGTGTCAGCCCGAGGGGCAGGCGGCCTTCTACCGGCAGATGGCACAGGCGGATGCCGCCTATACCGAGGCTGTCGAGCCGCAGTACGGTCGCATCGACGAGCCGAGTCTGGTGCTCTGGGGGGAGGCGGATACCTGGATACCGGTCGAGCAGGGCCGGCGACTGACGGCCGCGCTGGGCAATGCCCGCTTGCGCACGATCGCGGATGCGGGGCATCTGGTGATCGAAGAAGCGCCGGGTGCGCTGCTCGGCGAGATCACGCGTTTCCTGGCCGATACGGCCGCAATGGGTTTGGATGGGAGAAACGATGAAGCCGCGCATTCTGATCTTTGACGCCTTGGGCGGGCTGCTGGTTGGTGTTCTGGTACTGATCTTCGCGCCATGGCTGGTGTCCTTCTACGGCATGCCCCTCGCCTTTGTGGTGTTCATGGGGATCGTCAACGTGGCCTATGGCTGCTATTCGGGGACGCTGGTGCTCAGTGCTCGTCGCTCGCGCTGGCGCTTAGGCCTGTTGTGGCGCGCCAATATGGCCTGGGGTGTCTTATGCCTGGTCTACATTGCCGCGCTCTGGGAAGGGTTGACCTCCTTTGGCGTGCTGCATCTGGGCCTTGAGGCGGTCTATGTCGCCGGTCTCGGCTGGCTCGAGCGACGCTGGATGCCGGATCTGGTCCGCGAGGCGGCTGCGGTGCCGGGGGCGAGCTAGGGCCGCGGCGCTGCCCACAGCACACCGCGAGGTAAAGGCATTGTCGGCATCGCCATTACCACCCTCGGGTTGCCTGAGCCGGTTGCCGCAAGGGATCTGCCTCACCCGTGACCGCATCGGGCGGGCGGCAGGCCGAAGGTCGGCACCTGCGATCCAGGGGAGGCGCGCGCATGCATGAGCTATTCGCGATTGTCGGGCTCAGTGCAGGCGCTGGCGCCTGCATTCTATTGGGCGCAATGGCGGCGCGGATGGAGCGTGTACGCCCGCATTGGCTGGAGCGCGAGTTCCGGCATTTTGTCATCGCCTTCGGCGGCGGCATTCTGCTAGGCGCCGTTGCCATGGTGCTGGTGCCCGAAGGGGTGGCGCATATGGCGGGGACGCCGTGGGCCTTGTCGGTCGTCATGGCCGGTGGCCTGGTCTTCTTTGGGCTGGAGCGGGCGCTCGGTCTGCGCCGCCGCGAGGCGCCGCAGCTGACCGGGATGATTCTGGACTATGTGCCGGAAGCCATCGCACTGGGGGCTTGGTGGCTACCGGATCGACCATGGCGCCCCTGCTGGCACTGTTGATCGGGTTGCAGAATCTGCCCGAGGGCTTCAACAGCTATCGCGAACTTGCCGCCCATGGTGGGCGGGCGCCCAAGACCATCCTGCGCACCATGGTGTGGCTCGTCCCCGTGGGGCCCTTGGCCGGACTGCTGGGCTTTGTCTTTCTGGCGGAACAGCCGGTGGTGATGGGCGCGATCATGCTCTTCGCCGCAGGTGGCATCCTCTATCTGCTGTTTCAGGACATCGCGCCGCAGTCGCGACTGGACAAGCATTGGGCGCCCCCGCTGGGCGCCGTCTTCGGCTTCTGCCTGGCGCTCGGCGGGGATCTGCTGCTCGGTCAGGGTTAATTTCGGCGCTGTGCGCCGCCTGCCAGCGTCGGAAGGGGCTGTGTCGGTGGATCAGCCTGTGGCGGCAGTCTGGACAGTCTGGGTGTAGAGCAGTCGCTCGGCATTCTCATCGCGCGCTGCGCGCCCGCACAGTTGCTCGACCAGTGCGAGGGCGAAAGCCATGGCCGTGGCGGGTCCGCGCGAGGTGGTGATGACACCGTCCACCACCACGGCCTCCTCGCGGAGTTCGGCTTCACCGTGCTGCAGGAAGCCCGGATAGCTGGTGGCTTGACGCCCTTGCAGGATGCCCGCGGCAACGAGCGCAATGGGGGCCGCGCAGATCGCGCCGATACGCCGACCGGCCGCGTGCTGTCGGCGTAGTAGCTCCACAACACGCGGGTCATCGCGCAGCCGCTCGGCTCCCTGCTTGCCACCGGGTAGTACGACAAGATCGTAATCGCGTCCCAACACGTCATCCAGACAGGCATCTGCCCTGAGCCGGACGCCGCGTGACGCCTCGATCTCGAGGCCGTCGAGCCCGGCGACCGTCACCGAGACCTCGGACCGACGCAGTACGTCGATGGTGGTGACCGCTTCGGTTTCCTCCGAGCCATCGGCAATCAGTACGAGTGCGTGGGGCATGACACCTCCTTGTCCGGGTAGTGATCGGCGCTTTCCGCATGAGCGGGACGAACACGCGCACGGTAGGAGAGGTGCAGGGGTGGCGTCCACCGGAGGCAACAGCGCCAAGCAAGGATACGTGACTCTATTCACCATCAATTCACATTTCTGCGCCAACATAGTGCATCCTGCACGCTGCAGGTGCACACACAACGTAGATAAGGAGTACACATGAAGGGATCCATGACCTCGGCCATCGCCATTCTTGGCGCTAGCCTCGCATCCGCCCCGGCTTTCGCTGCGACGGATTCCATTGGCCATATCGATGGCTATTACATCCCGAGCGCCGAAATCGAGCTTGGTGGCGGTGACGACGATGGCGATGGTTTTGGCGTGAAAGGCCGTGCCCAGTTTGCGGACCAGCTCTTCCTGACCGGCGAATACCAGGCCGTCGAGTACGACGACTCCGAACTGGAATTCGACCAACTGCGCGGTGGCGTGGGCTTCTTCGCCCCGCTGGGCCCGGATGTGCAGTGGAATGCGCGCGCTGAACTGGTTCGTGTCGAGCTTGACACCCCATTTGGCGAGTCGGATGACGAGACCGGCTTTGGCGTGCACGGTGGACTCGAGGCAATGCTAACGCCGCGCTTCTCGGTGCACGGCAGCATCGGCTATCTGTCGATTGACGACACCGACGGCCCGGAATTCCTGGTTGGCGGGCGCTTCATGGCCAGCCCGAACGTCTCGATCTTCGCGGACTATCGCATGAGCCGTTTCGAGGATGACGACACGGATGTGGACTTTGACGACATCCGCGTGGGTGCAGGTTTCCACTTCTAAAGCAGGAGCGCGCCGGCCCGAGGGCCGGCGATGTGGCATCACAAAGGCCCGGTGTTCCGCCGGGCCTTTTTGTTGGGCGCTGTCACAGCCATGAAGGCGGCAGAGGTGGCGCGCCGTGACAAGGGCACAATGCATTGCGATCGCGAACGCAATCATGCAACCGGGAGCCGGGATGACCAATCGAAGCATTCAGATGACGGAGGCGCTGCACGCCTACCTTCTCGCGCATTCCCTGCGCGAGGACGCTGTGCTGCAGGCGCTACGGGAAGAAACCGCGTCGCTGCCTGAGCGCAACATGCAAATCAGCCCCGAACAGGGGCAGTTCATGCAGCTTCTGCTGCGGCTGATGGGCGCGCGTCGCTGCCTGGAAGTCGGCACCTTCACCGGCTACAGCGCACTTGCAATGGCGCAGGTCTTGCCCGCCGACGGGGAAGTGGTGACCTGTGACTGCAGCGAGGAATGGACGCGTATCGCATCCCGATACTGGCAGCAGGCAGGCATGCAGCAACGCATTGTTCTCAAGCTGGGTACCGCAGCGGACAGTCTGGCGGCGTTGCTGGACGAAGGGCAGGGCGGTCGTTTCGACTTTGCCTTCATCGACGCAGATAAGGCCGGTTACGCCCACTACTACGAGTCCTGTCTCCAGTTGGTGCGCGCCGGCGGTTTGATCGCCATCGACAACACGCTCTGGGATGGACGCGTGGTCGATCCCGCCACGACCGATACCGCCACCGAAGCTATTCGGGCCTTCAATGCGGCCTTGCACGCCGACACCCGCGTGGACATCAGCATGGTGCCGATAGGCGATGGCCTGAGTCTTGCTCGCAAGCGTTAGCCTGCTGTCACTCGGGGCCAACGCGTGCCACGCTATCCTGCGCGCCGACGCCGAAGCGAGGTCCGGCGCCTACAACAACCAATCAGGGAGACTGCCGCATGAAACTGTTGACGACCCCGAAGGCGATCAGCCCCGCACGGGTGCATTTTTTTCTCGCCGAGAAAGGCATCGAGATCGAGCGCGAGGTGGTCAATCTCATGGAGGGCGAGCATCGCACCAGTGAATACCGCGCCACGGTGCCCAATGGCCGTGTGCCGGCCCTGCAACTGGACGACGGGACCGTGTTGTGCGAAACCACCGCCATCGCACGCTATATCGAAGAGGCGCTCCAGCCCGATCCCCCGCTCATGGGAAGCACGCCTTTGGAGCGCGCCCGGATCGAGATGTTCGATCGGATGATGGAGCTGGAATTGATGCTGCCGATGGCGATGACCTTCCGCCATACGCATCCCGCGATGAAGGCGCTGGAAGATCAGGTGCCCGAGTATGGTGAGAAGCAGCGGGCCGTTGCCGAACGCCGCCTCAAGCGCTTGGACAAGGAATTGGGCGAGCGTGAATACATCGCTGGAGAACAATTCACCATCGCGGATATCACCGCCTGGTGCAGTATCCGTTTCTTCCGCGCCGCCGGGTTTCGGATTGCCGATGAGCAGCGCCATCTTGCGGACTGGTTCCAGCGTGTCGGCAGTCGCCCTGCCGCCGAGGTGGCTTTTGCCGCTTGAGCCCAACCATCACCCCAGTCGGTCCAGCCGCCAATGAAAGCCCAGTTCCGCCAGATCTTCGCTCCCGTTCTCCGGCCCTTGGAGGAGGGGAATGGCGATTTCCGCTATCAACCGATGCATCGCACGATTCTGCTGGTGGTTGCAGGACTCTTCCTTCTGCTTTCGGCGGTCTCCGCCTACTTTTCGTTGTCGGCCGGCCTCACGGCAGGCCTGCTCGCTACCGTGGTCTTCCTGACCCTGTCCGCAACCTGCACCGTCGTAGGCTTGCTGGGCACGGATCGGGCCGTGGCGCGCCTATGGGGCAATCGCTAACCAGGCTTCGCGGTGCGGTGCTGCATGACGGGCTCGCCGGGCAATAGCCGGAAGCCACATCGTTTTCGTTGAGTCTTGCTTTGACGCACCATGCGGTATGACGCACTCGCACACGCATGTTTCGGAGCTTGTCGGTCGATACCGGGAGGATGACATGCAGCCACGAAGCCAGCGAACGGCGCTGCGCACAGTGCATTTGGTGGGCGCCGCGCTGATCGGAACCTATCTCTATCCCCCGTGGAGCGATGTCGCCTGGTTTGCGTTGCTGAACCAGGCGGTGGTGTTCCCAGGACTTGCCCTTTCGGGGCTCTGGATGTGGCTCGCGCCGTCTCGGCGCGGGAGGCAAGGCCCGTGATTGACGCCTGGATGCAGCATCCGAATGCCCATTTCCTGGCGCAGCCGTGGCTCGCTTCGCTCCAGCGCTGGACCCGACAGGAAGACGGCTTCCGGGTCCCCACGCTGGACGATACCGTGGCGGCGATGGATGCCGCCGGTGTTCAGACCGGCGTTCTTTCCGCATGGCACGGTCCACAGGGCGCGCTGATCAGCAACGAGGAAGTGGCGCAGTGTCTGGCGGCCCACCCCGACCGCTTCATCGGACTGGCCAGTGTGGATCTTTATCGACCGATGCAGGCGGTGCGGGAATTGCGTCGCTGTGTTACCGAGCTGGGCTTCAGTGGTCTGCGCATCGTGCCCTGGCTCTGGGGGCTGCCGCCGGACGATCGACGCTACTACCCGCTGTATGCGGAATGTGTAGCCCTGGGGGTGCCCTTCTGTACCCAGGTAGGCCATACCGGTCCCTTGCTCAGTTCGGAGCCCGGCCGACCCATCCCGCATCTAGAGCACGTGGCGCTGGATTTCCCGGAACTGACCATCGTTGGCGGGCATGTTGGCGCACCCTGGACGCAGGAGGTCATTTCCCTGGCCCACAAGTTCCCGAACGTTTATCTCGATACCTCGGCCTACAAGATGAAGCGATTGCCGCCGGATTTCGTGTCCTTCCTGCGCGATGGTGGGGCGCGCAAGGTGCTGTTCGGCTCCAACTATCCCATGCTGAGTCCTGCGGACTGTCTGGAAGGCTGGGAAGACCTGGCGCTGTCCGAGGCGGACGCGGCGCGCGTGCTGCGCGGCAATGCCGAAGCTGTTTTCGGTCTCTCGGGCGCTGTCTGACACGACGTGCCGGAGGCCTGCACGCAGGAACTCGTGCGTCCTGCCACTATCGCTGGAGGACAGGCCGTGGACAGGTCCATGCATCTGTAGCGGCAGGAACCAACAAGCACAAGAAGGAGGTCGATCATGACGTGGCTGCCTCGAATGGCCGCTTGGAGCGTCGCCTTCGCACTCGCAAGCGGCAGCGCCATCGCGCTGCAGGAGCCCGAATCGGCGCAAGCTGGAACCTGGGCGGGACTCACGGGGACGGTCACCACGGTCAAGGAGGATCGCTTCAAGATGGACTATGGCGACGGCACCATGACGGTAGGAGTCGCCGACTGGCAGACCTATAACAAGCAGTTCGAACTCGGAAAGGGCGACAAGGTGACGGTCTACGGACGGGTCGACAAAGGGCTGTACGAATCTGCCGCACTTGATGCCGCCAGCATTTTCGTCGAGGACCTGAACAGCTATTTCTATGCCAGCCCCACCGACGAGGAGGAGTTCGGTGGCTGGGCCATCCGCACCGACTATGAGCCGGGCGCGGTGGTCTATATCGGCAAGGTGGAGTCGGTGAACCGCGTCCAGGGCTTCTTCACCATCGATACCGGCAAGATGGAGCTGACGGTCGATACCACCAACATGCTGTACAACCCCCTCGACGAGGAGGGCTTTCAGCAGATCCAGGTCGGGGACCGGGTCTCCGTGGAAGGCGCCATCGATGATGACTTCTTCCAGGGCAGCGAGATGATTGCGGACTCGGTCGTGACACTGGAGTCATCCGGGAACTGACCCGCGGGCGTGGCCGGAGGCCCGCATGAAAAGTACTCCGGCCTGAGGCGTCGGCGCACCTATGTGCTGATCGTGCCGACGGCGCACACTGACGAAAGTGCTGAGCGCCGTCGCTGACGATGCGCCTCGGGCCGTTATGGCCCTGGATGGGCATGATCCCAGGCGCCTTCCGTTTCCTCACGCACCGGGCGCGTTGAATAGATGCATCGGGTGAACCGGTCTGGCGGGCTTGCTGCGCTTGAAGCACCCGCAGTCGCCGTCATCGGACCTATGTCATACGCTCCGCGCTATCGTGGTCTCTCAGGCATTTGGCTGATGCGCGGCCGTAAGTGGCGCGCGACACTAGAGACTGCCCTCGGTAATTGACTAAGGAAGGAAGCACTGTCATGACGCCCCGCTATTCCGGCATCAGCACGATCAATCACTGGCTGACCCTGATCCTGGTGACCGCCATGCTGGTTCTTGGCCTGATTGCGACCATCGCTCCCAACGACGATGCCGAAAGCTTCGTCATGTGGATGCATGTTTCGATCGGCTTTTTCGTCTTCTTCTTCGTGTTCTGGCGCGTGTTCTGGCGTTTGCGGGAGGGTTTTGTGGCGCCTGAGACCGAGCACCACTGGGAGAGCCGGCTGGCGTCTCTGGTGCACCGGCTGATGCTGCTGGCGCTGGTGCTGTTGGTGCTGACCGGGCCGCTCTACATCTTCACGGCGGGTTATCCGATCAACGTCTTTGGCTGGTTCGAGGTGGGCTTGCCGCTGGAATCGCTCTCCTTCCTGCACGAGCCGGCCGAGTCCATCCACGTCGTGACCGGCCTGTACGTACTGCCGACGCTGCTGGCCCTGCACATCCTGGGGGCCTTCAAGCACTACCTGGCACGGGGTCGCGGAGATTCCGCCAGCGGCCTGTAGGCGATATCAGCCGCGGCCGCTTCAGTCGGCGGCGGCCGCCTCATGGGGGGTGCGCGCCTGGATGGACAGGGCGTGGATATCGGTCTCCATCATGCTGCCCAGCGCGCCGTAGACGGCGCGGTGGCGCGCCAGCGCATTCATGCCCTCGAAGGCATGCGCGGTGATGTGCAGTCGGAAGTGGCCGCGGCCGGATTGGGCACCGGCGTGCCCTTTGTGCAGGTGCGATTCGTCCTCGATCTGCAGACTTTCCGGCTGCAGGGCGGCATGCAGCGCCGCTTCCATGCGCTGGATGCGCGCACGGTTGTCAGGATGATCCGTCATTCCGGCAGCACCCGGACGAAGGGGAAGACATCGACGCGTTCGAAGACGCCACCAGTCATGTACGGGTCCGTATCCGCCCAGGCGCGGGCATCGTCGATATTGTCGAAGGCGGCGATGACCACGCTGCCCGCGTAGCCGGCGGCGTCCGGGTCCACCGCATCCACTGCTGGACGCGGGCCGGCGGCCACCAGCCGGCCCTCAGCCTGCAGATGGCGCAGGTGCTCGAGGTGCTGCGGCCGGATCTTCTGGCGCAGGGCGCCGGAGTCGGCAACGTCATGACCGATGATGGTGTAGAGCAGTTGCCGGTTCATGACTGCGAGTCGTCTGATGTGCTGCGCTCGTGTTCGGCGGCGGTTTCCTGGAGATAGCGAATGAGAAAGGGCAGGGTGCTGGCGAGAAAGAGCATGGTCAGCACGCTATAGCCCCAGGTGCGGAAGTGCACCCAGACCGCTTCGGTCTGGAAGTAGACCAGGTACAGGTTAAGGGCCGCGATCGCGAGGAAGAACACCGCCCAGGCGGCATTCAGCTTGCGCCAGTTGGCATCGGGCATGACCAGCGTGTGCTGCGGAATACGTTGCAGGAGGACCTTGTCGCCAACGAAGTGGCTGCCGGCCAGCAGCAGCGCAAAGCAGCAGTAGACCAGGGAGGGCTTGAACTGGATGAAGACGGGGTCGCGCAGCACCAGGGTCAGGCTGCCGAAGACAGTGGCGATGGCGGCGGCAAAGGCATGCATCTTGTGCAGCCGCCGCTCGATGACGCCGTAGGCGATGACGACGCCGATCAGCGCCACGATCACCGCGGCGGTGGCGACATAGATGTCGTAAAGCACCCAGCCGAGAAAGAAGGCAACGGCGGGCACCAGGTCGAGAAGCTGTTTCATGCGTCCCAGTATAGCGCTCACACCCTGAGCCGCCGATGACCAACCGGCGTAGTATGCGCGCCGTCCGCCCGGGGGCGGTCATGGCATTTTCGAGGGCTTGGTTGTGGCGGAATTCATTGCGATCCATCCGGAAAACCCGCAGCCGCGCTTGATTGCGCGGGTCGTAGATCGCCTGCGCCAGGGCGCGGTCATCGTCTATCCGACGGATAGCTGCTATGCCCTGGGTTGCCATCTGGACGACAAGGCGGCGGCCGACCGTCTGCGCATGATCCGACAATTCGACAAGCACCATCTGTTCACGCTGGTGTGCCGCGACCTGTCCGATATCGCGCACTACGCGCGCGTCGACAATCGCCAGTACCGCATGCTCAAGGCCACCACGCCCGGTCCGACCACCTTCGTGTTGCAGGCCACCAAGCAGGCACCGCGCCGCCTGCAGCACGAGAAGCGCAAGACCATCGGTTTGCGCGTGCCCGATTCTCCCATCGTGCAGGCGATGCTGGGTCAGCTGGGCGATGCGATGTCCTCCTGCACCCTTGGCCTTCCGCCGGACGATGAACCGGTGTCGCATCCGGACGACGTGCGAGACCAGCTCGACAAGCTGGTCGATGTGGTGGTGGAGGGCGGCGATTGCGGCGTGGAGCCCACCACGGTCATCGACTGGAGCGGGGAGCTGCCCTTGATCGCTCGCCCCGGCAGGGGCGCGGCGGAGTGGGAAGAGCGGATCGTATAATCCCGCCATGGAATCCCTGACCCTCGTTCAGCAGCTTGCGGTGTGGGCACTGCCGGTCTTGCTCGCCGTGACCCTGCACGAGGCGGCGCACGGCTACGTGGCGCGCGCGCTGGGGGACAGCACCGCGGCCCAGCTCGGTCGACTGTCGCTGAATCCGCTGCGCCATATCGATCCGGTGGGTACGGTCCTGGTACCGGGGCTGCTGCTGGCGATGGGGGGCTTTCTGTTCGGCTGGGCCAAGCCGGTGCCGGTCAACCCGGCGCGATTGAAGCAGGGCCGACGCAGCATGGCGTGGGTGGCCGTGGCCGGCCCGCTGGCCAATCTGGCCATGGCCATCGGCTGGGCCATCCTTCTCAAGCTGCTGCTGGTGAGTGGTGCCGAGGGTGGCATGGCCACCGGCCTGCGCTACATGGCGCTGGCGGGCATGGCCATCAATATCCTGCTCATGGTGCTCAATCTGCTGCCGCTGCCCCCGCTGGATGGCTCGCGGGTGCTGGGCGGCTTTCTGCCGCCACAGCAGGCGCAGCTGCTGGATCGCATTGAACCCTATGGCCTCATCATCCTGTTGGCACTGCTGTTCACCGGCGTGCTTGGATTCATTCTCTGGCCGCTGTACGGCGCCGTGGACGGCGTCGTGCGTGGCCTCACGGGACTCGTTTCATGACGGACGCGGTATCCACAGACGCACGCCCGGTCGTGCTGTCGGGCATTCAGCCCTCGGGCAAGCTGACCATCGGCAACTACCTCGGCGCGCTCAAGAACTGGCTGGCGCTGCACGAGCAGTACGACACCCATTTCATGCTGGTCGATCTGCACTCGATCTCGGTGCGTCAGGCGCCGGCGGATCGGCTGGAGCGCTGCTACGAGTTCATCGCGCTGTACCTCGCCTGCGGCCTGAATCCGGAGCGCAATGTGCTGTTCGTGCAGTCGCACGTGCCGGCGCATTCGCAGCTGGCCTGGATTCTGAACTGCTACACCCAGTTCGGCGAGCTCAGCCGCATGACCCAGTTCAAGGACAAGTCGGCCAAGCACGCCGATAACGTCAATGCCGGTCTGTTCTGCTATCCGGTGCTGATGGCGGCTGACATCCTGCTCTACGGTGCCCATAAGGTGCCGGTGGGCGATGATCAGCGCCAGCATCTGGAGCTGACGCGCACCATTGCGCAGCGCTTCAACCGGGAGCACGGCGAGACCTTCGTCGTGCCCGAGACCATGACGCCCCCGATCGGCGCGCGCATCATGGGCCTGCAGACCCCGGAGGCGAAGATGTCGAAGTCCGAGGACGCCGAAACCAACGCCATCTACCTGCTCGACGAGCCCAAGCGCATCGAGCGCAAGATCAAGCGCGCGGTCACCGATATGGAGGGCAGTATCCGCTTCGATCAGGAGAACAAGCCGGGCGTCTCCAATCTGATGTCGATTCTGGCCGCCTGTACCGGTCAGAGCTTCGAGCAGATCAGCGCCGAGTTTGACGGCGGCGGCTATGGCCAGTTCAAGAAGGCGGTGGCGGATGCGGTGATCGCCACACTCGAGCCGGTGCAACAGCGCTACGCCGAGTGGCGCAACGACGAGGCGGCTCTGCGCGACATCCTGCGCGATGGCGCGCAGCGCGCCCAACGCCGTGCTCAGATCACGGTGGACCGCGTTCATGAAGCACTGGGTTTCATCCCGGCATGATCGACGACACGCCGGCAGCCGCTGATCCCGCCGGCGAGGCAGGCCCGCCTGGGGAGGCGGCAGCGCGCGTGCGCGTGCGCGGTGAGCCGCTGGCGCAATTGCCGGATGATCTCTACATTCCGCCGGATGCGCTGGAAGTCTTTCTGGAAGCCTTCGAAGGCCCACTCGATCTGCTGCTGTATCTTATCCGCCGTCAGAATCTCGACATCCGCGACATCCCCATCCTGCAGGTGACGCGCCAATACATGGAGTACATCGCGCTCATGCAGCGCATGCGGCTCGAACTGGCGGCCGAGTATCTGCTAATGGCCGCCTGGCTGGCCGAAATCAAGTCGCGCGTCCTGTTGCCACGCCCGGCGCCGGACGATCCGGAGGAAGAGGAAGACCCCCGCATGGCGCTGATCCAGCGACTGCAGGAGTACGAGCGCTTCAAGACGGCGGCCGAGACCATCGACCAGTTGCCGCGCATGGGGCGCGATCACATGGCGGGCCAGGCAAGGCCTACCGCGCAGCCGCCCGCCATGGCCCTGCCGGTGCCGACCCTGCGCGACCTGTTGGGGGCCTTGCAGGCCACGCTGGCGCGGGCGGAATTGCGCGGTGCGCATGAGGTGAAGCACGAGCCGCTGTCGATTCGCGAGCGCATGGGGCTGATCCTGGACCGGCTACGCGGTGTCGAGCGCATGCGCTTTGAAAGTCTGCTGGACCCGAGCGAGGGGCGTGACGGTGTCGTCGTCTCCACAATTGCCGTGCTCGAACTCTGCAAGAGTGCGCTCATCAGCGTCGAGCAGCACAAGCCCTTTGCGCCCATCTTTCTGCGCCCGCCCGCCAACAGCCAACACGCCACGGAGCCTTCATGAGCGACGACACGCCGGATTCCGTCCCGACGCCCGAAGAGGACGCCGTGGCCATGGCGACACCCGACAGCGATCTGGACAACATCCTCGAAGCCTTGCTGCTCGCCTCCGAGCAACCGCTGTCGCTGGACGCTTTGCAGCGCCTGCTGAGCGACGATGGTGCCGGCGACCGCAAGACGCTGCGCGCAGCGCTGGAGCGGCTGGCCACGCGCTATGAGGGGCGCGCGGTCGCGCTCGACGAGGTGGCCAGCGGCTGGCGGATCACGGTGCGTGATGCCTATGCGCCGTGGGTGCACCGACTGTGGCAGGAGAAGCCGCCCAAGCTGTCGCGTGCCCTGCTCGAGACGCTGGCGATCATCTGCTATCGGCAGCCAGTCACGCGCTCGGATATCGAGGACATCCGCGGCGTGACCGTGTCGAGCAACATTCTGCGCACGCTGATCGACCGCGGCTGGATTCGCGAGGCCGGGGTGCGCGAGGTGCCCGGGCGACCCAGCCTGCTGGTGACCACGCCACAGCTGCTCGACGACCTGGGGCTCAAGACCCTGGACGAGCTGCCGCCCCTTCCCGAAGTCAAAGACCCGGAGCAGTTGGAGGCGGCACTCGCACGGCTGGCGGAGAAGCGCGGCATTCGCTTGGATCAGGCGCAGGCCAATGCCGAGGATGACGGCGACGAAGCCGATTCCGATGCGCAGACCGAGCCCGCACCGGATGCGCAGGAGCGACCGGTGGCGCCCCCCATGCCCGATTCCGGAGGCCCGCATTGAAGCAGCGACTGCAGAAGGCATTGGCCGAGGCCGGTATCGCCTCGCGTCGCGAAGCCGACCAGTGGATTGTCGAAGGCCGCGTCACGGTCAATGGCGAAGTCGCCCGGCCCGGCACGCAGGTGGGCCCCGATGACCAGGTGCGCGTGGATGGGCGGGCGATCCGCAAGCCGCGCAATGCAAAGGCAGAGCCCGTCCGCGTGCTGCTCTACAAAAAGCGTGCTGGCGAGTTGGTCACCGCCTCCGACCCGGAGGGGCGTCGCACGGTCTTCCGCAAGTTGCCCAAGCTGGACTCCGGGCGCTGGATTGCGGTGGGTCGCCTCGATATCAACACCTCGGGCCTGCTGCTACTGACCAACCATGGCGAGCTGGCCAGCCGCCTCATGCATCCCCGATACGAGCTGGCGCGGCATTACGCCGTGCGCGTGCACGGCCCGGTCGACGAAGCCATGTGCGAACGGCTGCGCGCCGGCGTTGAGCTGGACGATGGCCCTGCGCGTTTCGATAGTCTGCACGCGGTGGCCGCACCGCCGGGCGAGACCGGCAGCAGCAATCAGTGGTTCGAGGTCACCGTGCATGAAGGGCGCAATCGCCTCGTGCGGCGGCTCTGGGCTTCGCAGGACTGCGAAGTCGCGCGCCTGATCCGGGTGGGCTATGGACCGATTGCATTGGGTCGCGGCATTCGCTCGTCGAGCTACCGCGAAGCCACCGCTGACGAGATCAAGGCGCTGATGCGGGCGGTGGATCTGACGCCCAGTGCACCTGCGAAGCGACCTGCGCGCGGTGGGCCGCGTCGGGGGCCAGCAGGGCGCTGAGCACTTCTGCCAGTACCTCCGGCAACGGATAGGATTCCGCCGGATGGCCGGGATAGCCGAGCAGGCGCATGGTGGTGCGCATCGGCCCGGGATCGAAAGTGTGCAGGCGGATGCCGGGGTTCTCCAGCGCCCAGCCCGCCACCATGGCGCGCAACGCCGCCTTGCTCACGCCGAAGGCGCCATGAAAGGCGGCCGGCGTATGCGCACAGTCACAGTCCACGAAGACGGCGCAGCCATCCTCCGCGGCCTGCAGGTGGGGAAGGGCGGCGCGGGTCAGCGCCCAGGGTGCGGTGACATTCGCCGCCAGCGTGTTGGCCCAGTCCGAGGACGGTACATCGCTCATGGCGCGGAAGTCCTGCCAATGCGCGGCGGCATGCACCAGGCTGTCCAGGCGGCCCAGTTCCTCGACCACGCGCGTGATGCAGTCGTGCATATCGCGGTCGCTGGCGCCGGAAAGGTCCATCGGATAGATCGCGGGCTCCGGCGCCCCCGGCAGCGCGGTGATGGCGTCGAAACAGGCTTCCAGCTTGCTGATAGTACGGCCGAGCAGCACCACCGTGGCGCCGGCACGGGCACAACGCAGCGCGGTGGCGCGGCCGAGGCCCGCGCCGGCGCCGGTGACGAGAACGACGCGGTCGCGCAGCGCCTCAGCGGGAAGGGGCATCAAGGATGCGGGCGTCATGGGCTTTGTGGGAGGTGTCATCAGTCGCAAAGTGGGTACGGTCGCGGGTACAGACCAGCCAGGTGCCGCCAATGATGGCGGGCGCAAGCAGCAGGCCGCCGGCGCCGGGCAGGATCAGCAGCAGATAGACCAGTAGCGAGAAACTCAGCACGGCGGCCCAGTGCCGGCCCAGCCAGGCGCGCTTGTGGGCACTGCTCCAGCCACGTCGGGTCATGGGGTAATCGAGAAAATCCACGGACAGCGTGAAGCCGATCAGCACCCAGCTCAGCACAGTGCCGATCGGCGGCATGAAGCTGACCACCAGCACTACCAGCAGCAGAAGCAGCTTGAGGGCAAAGAGCCGAAAGCCAATGGCGATGGAGCGCAGAGTGCGCGTCGTCCACGCATCGCCGGTGTCATCCAGTTGTGCGCCGAGCACGCGCTCGGTGCGCTCGGACAGCCAGTCGAACAACGGGGCGCACAGCGCCAGCAGCAGTTGCACGATGACGATGCCGGCGAGCAGCGCCGCCGCCAGCGTGAAGGCCATGATGATGACCAGCAGCGATCCGGCCGTTCCGGTGGCCGCGGCCATGCTCAGCGAGAGCACGGACCAGATCAGCCCGAGTACGACCGGCAACGCGGCGGGCGCCCAGAGGCTGCGTTCGGTCAGCAGCAGCCGCGCGCCCACCAGGGGAGCGCGCAGGGCGTCGAGGGCATCACGCGCAGCCCCCATTCAGCTTGCCGAGCGCATGGGGTCGATGAGCAACTCCGCGGGCGCGTGGCAGACGCGATCCGCGCCCCAGCCGGTGATGGGGGGCGCTTCTTCGATATAGCCCCAGGAGACCGCGACATTGGGCATGCGCGCGGCGCGGGCGGCAGTGATGTCGCGTGGGTCATCGCCCACATAGAGACAGTCTGCGGGCGCCAGCGCGATGCGCTCGCAGGCCAGCAGCAGCGGATCGGGGGCAGGCTTGGGTTGTGCGGCGTCGTCACCGGCGATCAGTACCGCGCTGCGCTGGGCCCAGCCCAGTGCTTCCACCAGAGGTTCGGCATAGGCGCGAGGCTTGTTGGTGACGATGCCCCAGCGCAGACCCGATTGCTCCAGCGTGCCGAGCAATTCGCTGACGCCTTCAAAGGGCTGCGAACGCGCGACGAAACCGTTGCCGTAGTGCTGCAGGAAGCGCGCACGCAGGCCCGCAAAGCGGTGATCGTCGGCATCCACGCCGTAGGAGCGCAGCACTAGGCCGCGCGCACCCTGGGAGCAGACCGGCCGCAGCTGGCTGAAAGGTAGTGCCTCCAGGCCATCCTCGATGCGCATGGCATTGATCGCGCCGGCCAGTTCCGGGGCGGTATCGGCCAGCGTGCCGTCCAGGTCGAAGAGCAGGCAGTGCGGGCTCATTGCGGCGCGCGGGCGTGGATGAAGTAGTTGATCGAGACATCATCGGTCATGCGCGCGGTCTTCAACAGCGGGTTGTAGTGCATGCCGCGCGTTTCGCAGAGCTGGAGCCCTGCTTGCCGGATCCACGCGCTGAGTTCGGAGGGGCGGATTAGCTTGGCGTAGTCGTGTGTGCCCTTCGGGATCAATCCGAGGACCTGCTCGGCGGCGACGATGGCCAAGGCAAAGGCCTTGGGCGTGCGATTGATGGTGCTGAACACCAGATCGCCGCCGGGCCGCACGAGCTGGGCGCAGGCGCGCACGATGGATTCCGGGTCCGGGACGTGCTCGAGCATCTCCAGGCAGCACACGAGGTCGTAGTGGCCCGGGCGTTCTTCGGCCAGGGCTTCGGCACTAATGGTCTGGTATTCGATGTCGCGATCCTGGGCCGTTGCATGGCTGCGCGCGGCCGCGATGGCTTCCTCGGCCAGGTCGATACCAGTAACGTCGGCGCCGGATTCTTGCAGCGCTTCGCTCAGGATGCCGGCACCGCAGCCGATGTCCAGGACGCGCAGCCCGTCGAGGCCGCCGGCGCGCTGCGCGATATAGCGCAGCCGAAGCGGATTGATCTGGTGCAGTGCGGCCATCGGGCCACGCGGGTCCCACCATTCGGCGGCAATGGCGTCGAAGCGGCCCAGTTCGGAGGCGTCAGCGTTGCTCATGAGGCTCTCGGGTGTCGTTCGGTGGCGTAAGGGCGCAGGCGGTGCTGCCAGGCGTTGGCACGTGCGATGGCCGATTCGGCATCGACGCTGAGCAGCTGGCGCTGGCGCATCAGCGGCTGGCCCGCAACGAAATTATCGGTGATCTGGTGACGCGACGCGCAGTAGACGATCTGCGCGATCGGATCGTAGACCGGCTGCGTGCTGACATCGGAGAGGTCGATGGCAATGAAATCCGCCGCCTTGCCCACTTCCAGCGAGCCGATTTCCGCATCCATGCCTAGCGCGCGGGCGCCGTTGATGGTCGCCATGCTGAGGGCGCGCGCCGCCGCCACCGCGGAGGGGCGTCCTGCCACCGCCTTGGCCAGCATTGCCGCGGTGCGCATTTCATCGAGCAGGTCGAGATCGTTGTTGCTGGCTGCGCCATCGGTGCCAAGAGCAACGTTGACGCCCGCCTCCATCAGCTGGGCAACAGGACAGAAGCCACTGGCGAGCTTGAGGTTGGATTGTGGGCAGTGCACGACGTGCACGCCGTTGCGCGCCACCTTGTCGATCTCCTCGGCGGTGAGCTGCGTCATATGCACCGCCATGAAGTCGCTGTCGAGCAGGTCCAGGCCGTCCAGGCGGGCCAGCGGACGCTCCCCGGTGGTCGCCAGTCCGCCCTGGATTTCATCGGCAGTCTCATGCACGTGCATGTGCACGCCCAGGCCCAGTTCCTTGGCATAGGCGCGCATCTTGCGCAGCGGTGCGTCGGAAACGGTGTAGGGACCGTGGGGTGCGAACATCGGCTTCAGCCGCTGATGACCGCGCAGCTGATCGTGCACCGCCAATGCCTTGTGCAGGTAGTCGTCCGCGTCCTGGGCGTAAGGGGTGGGGAAATCGATCAGGATCAGACCGATTGCGGCGCGCAGCCCGGCTTCCTCGACCACGGCTGCGCCGGTCTCCGGAAAGAAATACATGTCGGCAAAGCAGGTCTGGCCACCGCGGATGAATTCGGCGCAGGCCAGCCGCATGCCGTCGCTCACATAGTCATCGCTGACCGCGTCAGACTCCGCCGGCCAGATGTGCTGGTTGAGCCACTGCATCAGGGGCAGATCGTCGGCCAGACCGCGCATCAGCGTCATCGCGGCGTGGGTATGCGCATTGATGAGCCCCGGCAGGAGGGCGTGGTCGGGCAGGGTGATGGTCTGCTCGGCGCTGTACAGGCGCGCAGCCTCCTCGTTGGGGAGGATGGCTTCGATGCGCCCGTCGCGCACGGCCAGGCTGTGGGCCTCGAGCACCATCCCCTCGGGCTGTACCGGGATGAGCCAGCGGGGTTGCACGAGAAGATCGATGCGTTGCATGGGGCGTTCCAGCGAATCCCTTGAATCCGCGCGTAGAATGCCGGTTTGTGGCGTGACATGTGCGCGCGCCCTCACTCGACCTTGGACGTATGTCTGCCGATCACCCCATGCCCAACCCTGCCGCCAGCACCGTCGGTGTTGAAGCCATTCGATTTGTCGATGGGGCGCTGCAGTTGCTGGATCAGCGTCGGCTCCCGCTCGAGGAGCGCTGGCTACACATTCCGGATGCACCGGCAGCCGCCCAGGCCATCCATGACATGGTGGTGCGCGGCGCCCCCGCCATTGGCATCACGGCTGCCTACGGCTTGGCCCTGGCGGCGCTACAGGGCGAGGATCGCGCGGCGGCGGCTGCGCGCCTGGCGGCATCGCGTCCGACGGCGGTGAATCTGCATTGGGCGCTGACGCGCATGCAGGGTCTGGGCGCGCAGGCTTCGCCGGAGCGTCTGCTCGAGGAGGCGCGGGCAATCCACGCCGAGGATCTGGCGCAGAACCTGCGCATGGCCACGGAAGGGGTCGGGCTGATCGGCGAGGGTGCGCGGGTGCTGACCCACTGTAATACCGGGGCATTGGCCACTGGCGGCCACGGCACGGCGCTGGGTGTGATCCGTAGCGCCTGGCGCGCGGGACGCCTGCAGGCCGTGTACCACACCGAAACCCGGCCCTGGTTGCAGGGCGCCCGTCTCACTGCCTGGGAACTGGCGTCCGAAGGGATTCCGGCGACGATGATCGCCGATGCTGCCTGCGCGCAGCTGATGGCCGAAGGTCAGGTGGATTGGGTCATCGTGGGCGCGGACCGCATTGCTGCCAATGGCGATACCGCCAACAAGATCGGCACCCGCACCTTGGCCGAATGCGCGCATGCTTACGGGGTCGGCTTCATGGTGGTGGCGCCCAGCGGCACCATCGATGCGCAGTGCCCCGACGGCAGCCGCATCCCGATCGAATCGCGCAGCGGCGATGAGCTCTGCACCCTGGCCGGGCATCGCGTCGCGCCGGAGGGCTGCGCGGCCTGGAATCCGGTTTTTGATGTCACGCCCGCGGCGCGGATCGATGCCATCGTCTGCGAGCGCGGTGTCGCCCGGCCGAAACAGGGCGATCGCGCGTCGCGGTTGCTCGACGAAGCTCTCCCAGGCTAGTCAACAAGCCGCTTCCCGCGGGCCGCGGCGGGTTCTATACTCCGCTTTCAACAATGTAATGGGCGCATGACGCGCCGAGTTGCGACGAGCACGGGGAGTAGGGCATGCGGAAGCAAGGATGGCGGGTGCATGACTGGAGCGCGGCGGTTGCGCTCGGTGTGGCGGTATTGGTCACGGCCTGTGGCGACGGTTCCGTGCGCAGCCCCGATATTGTCCCGACCAGTCGGCTAGAAGCGCTGCGCATTGAGGCTACCGGCCCGTTGAGCACACCCGCCGGTACCCAGATTCAACTCCGCGCCATTGCCGATTTCGTACGCACGGTGCCACCCGGCACGCAGGGCGCGGAAGAGGGCGAGCTGCGCAGCAGCGAGGATGTGACGGAGCGAGCAACCTGGAGCAGCCTCGCCGAAGCCGTTGCCACGGTCGACGCGGGTGTTGTTACGGGGGTCGCCTCAGGTGAGGCGTCCATTCGCGCCCGCTTCCAGGACAAGAGCGACAGCGTGACGGTGACCGTCACCGATGCGGTGCTGGAAGCCGTGGAATTCGTCAAGCCGGAAGGTGTGGCCCGTCGCAGCGATGATCGGTACCAGGCGCTGCAAGGCAGCGTGGTGCCGTTCGAGATCTTCGGCCGCTTCTCCAACGGCGATGTGCGCGAACTCGATACGGATGCGCGTGCCGTCAATTGGTCTAGCAGTGTGCCGACCGTGGCGGACAACGCCGACGATACACGGCCCGAGCGCTTTGATGCGCTGCTGCCTGGCGAGACCGCCATCACGGGCGCGCTGGCGAGTCCCGATGGGGTGTCTCCTTCCGAAGCTGTGGCGACGCTCAATGTGTTGCCGCGCAGCGACGTCTGCCGGCTGGAGTTGCTCGCGCCTGGCGCGCAGGTCACGACCGAGGCTTCGGATCTGTGCATCGGATGCAACGTCGAGCAACCGGGCGCCATCATAGACGGCGACGACAGCAGCTTCGCGCGGCTCAGCATTCCATTGGGTCTTCTGACGCAGTCGGTGCAGTCGGTTATCGTCTCCAACCCGCAGGGGGCTGGTCTGACAGTAGGCGAACCTGCCGCCTTCCTGATCAGCCGCAACAGCGGCCTGCTCAGCCTGGAACTGCTCTCCGGGGTGGAAGTCGCTACCGTGAGCTGCGACGTCAACGGCGAGAACTGTCTGGAACGCGAGCGCTTCGGCGACGACGCCGGCGCGCCGCTCAAGCTGTCGCTGCTCGGCGCGGTTGGTGCGGAGGAAGTACGTCTGCTGTCGACGCCCGCGCTGGGGGCCGCGAGTGCGGAGGCCAATGGCCTGCGTTTGGACTTCTCTGCGGGCCTGCTTTCCGCAGCGGCCGAACTGAATGTCCATACCGCTTGCGCCGTGAGTCTGCCGCCGGAATAAGTCGTACGCGAAAGGTCGGTTCGGGCGGACGGCTCGGCTACAATAGCGGCCGTTCTGTCTCCCGAGCGCCGCCCCATGTCTGACGAAAACCGCCCGCACTATCTCTTTGTCACCGGTGGGGTGGTCTCCTCACTGGGCAAGGGCATCGCGGCCGCTTCCCTGGCAGCGGTGCTCGAAACGCGCGGGCTCAAGGTGCAGATCATCAAGCTGGACCCGTATCTGAATGTGGATGCGGGCACGATGAGCCCGTTTCAGCACGGCGAGGTCTTTGTCACGCGCGATGGCGCCGAGACCGACCTCGACCTCGGGCACTACGAGCGCTTCCTGCACGGCAAGACCAGCCGGCTGTCCAACGTCACCACTGGCCAGATCTACCGCAACGTGCTCGACAAGGAGCGCCGCGGCGATTACCTCGGCTCGACCGTGCAGGTCATCCCGCATGTCACCGACGAGATTCAGCTCGCCATTGAACGCGGTGGCGAGGGTGCGGACATCTGCATTGCCGAAATCGGCGGCACGGTCGGCGATATCGAATCACTGCCGTTTCTTGAGGCCATCCGTCAGCTAGGCATCCGTGTCGGCAGCAAGCGCGCGATGTACATGCATCTGACGCTGCTGCCTTACGTGAAGTCTTCAGGCGAAATGAAGACCAAGCCGACGCAGCACTCGGTGAAGGAACTGCGCACTATCGGTATCCAGCCCGATGTACTGCTCTGCCGCAGCGACCGGCCGCTGCCGGATAGCGAGCGACGCAAGATTGCGCTGTTCACCAATGTGGCCGAACGCTCCGTCATTTCCGCCATCGATCTGGACGACATCTACAAGATTCCGGCCTGGCTGCATCAGCAGGGACTGGACGAACTGGTCGTGGAACACTTCGGCCTGCAGACACGCAAGACCGACCTCAGCCAGTGGGATCGGGTGGTCACCTCGCGCGATGCCCAGGACCTGGAGATCGAGGTGGTGATGGTAGGCAAGTACGTCGACCTTGCCGACGCCTACATCTCGCTCAACGAGGCGCTGGAGCACGCCGGCCGGCACACCGGCAGCAAGGTGCGTATCCGCTATATCGAGGCGGAGACCATCGTGCGCCAGGGCGATCGCGTGCTGCAGGGTGCGGATGCGATCCTTGTGCCCGGTGGCTTTGGCGAGCGCGGCATCGAAGGCAAGATCGTGGCCTGTCAGTACGCCCGTGAGAATGGCATTCCGTATCTCGGCATCTGTCTGGGTATGCAGGTCGCGGTCATCGAATTCGCGCGCCATGTCTGCGGTCTGGAGGGCGCGCATTCCACGGAAATCGATCCAGATACCTCGCACCCGGTGATTGGATTGGTCACCGAGTGGCACGATTCCGGTGGAGAGGTGCAGCGTCGCACCCATTCCTCCGACAAGGGCGGCACCATGCGCCTGGGCGCGCAGCGCGCTCGGCTGAGCGCGGGCTCGCGGGCGCGGGCGATCTATAACGCTGAGATGATCGAAGAGCGTCACCGCCACCGCTACGAATTCAACAATCACTATCGCGAGACCATCGAGGGGCGCGGTCTGCGCATTTCCGGCGAAACGCCGGAGGACCACCTGGCCGAGATCGTCGAGTTGCCCGACCACCCCTGGTTCGTTGGTTGCCAGTTCCACCCCGAGTTCTCGTCGACGCCGCGCGAGGGGCATCCTCTGTTCTCCAGTTTCGTGCGCGCCGCGCGCGAGCACCATCTGTCGCACCAGGTGGACGCCGGAGCGGCGGCACCGGCCACCAGCAGCGCGCAGGGGGCAGCATGAAGCTCTGCGGCCGTGAAATCGGCATCGATCAGCCGTTGTTTCTGATCGCGGGGCCGGACACGCTGGAGTCGGAAGCGCTCGCACTGGAAGTGGCGTCGACCATCAAGCCGCTCGCTGAGCAGCTCGGCATTCTCTACATCTTCAAGGGTTCCTTCGACAAGGCCAACCGCACCTCGCATACCAGCTACCGCGGACCCGGCATGGAAGAAGGCCTGCGCATCATGCAGAAGGTCAAGGAGCAGGTCGGTGTACCGGTGCTGACCGATGTGCACGAAGATACCGATTTGCAGGCCGTAGCTGAGGTCATCGACGTCATCCAGACCCCTGCCTTCCTGTGCCGCCAGACCAATTTCATGCAGCGCGTGGCGCGCACCGGCCGGCCGATCAACGTCAAGAAGGGCCAGTTCATGAGCCCCTGGGAGATGGGCAAGGTCATCGACAAGATGACTGCCGTGGCCGAACACAACTTCCTGCTGTGCGAGCGCGGCTTTTCCTTCGGTTACAACAACCTGGTGTCGGATATGCGCGGCCTGGCCGCAATGCGCGCCTTCGCGCCGGTGGTCTTCGACTGCACGCACAGCGTGCAGCTACCGGGCGGGCAGGGCGGCAGCTCTGGTGGGCAGCGCGAGTACATTCCCGTGCTGGCGCGCGCGGCGGTGGGCGCTGGTGTATCCGGGCTGTTCATGGAGACCCATCCGAAGCCGGATGAAGCCTTGTGCGACGGCCCCAACTCCTTGCCGCTGTCGGCGATGCCGCAGTTGCTCGAGACCCTGGTGGCACTGGATCGCGCGGTGAAGGCCGCGCCTCTGCTGGAACAAGAGCTCGGCTGAGGCCGCCAATATTTCAGGTGCTATCTGAAATAAGCGGTGCAACAAATTGATTGAAAAGCGACTGCGCCTCGAGTGCGCCGGTCCACATTTGTAGCCAAGGGAGTAAGCAATGTCCAAGATCGTGGCCGTTCAAGGCCTTGAAATCATCGATTCGCGCGGCAATCCGACGGTCGAGGCCGAAGTCACGCTGGCCTCCGGCGCGCGCGGACGCGCCTGTGCGCCCAGTGGCGCTTCCACCGGCGTACGCGAGGCCGTGGAGCTGCGCGACGGCAGCAGTGGAAAGAAGAAGGACACCCGCTACCTCGGCAAGGGCGTGACCAAAGCCGTCAAGCATGTAGAGAACGACATCGCCAAGGCCGTGATTGGTCTCGATGCGCAGGACCAGTTGCTGGTCGACGCCACGATGATTGCCCTCGATGGCAGCGAGAACAAGGACCGCCTGGGCGCGAACGCCATCCTGGCGGTCAGCCTCGCCACCGCCCACGCCGCGGCCAGCGAGTCGGGCCGTTCGCTGTATCGCCATATCGGCGGTCTGCAGGCTACTGGCCTGCCGGTGCCGATGATGAACGTGATCAACGGCGGAGCCCACGCCGACAACAATGTCGACATCCAGGAATTCATGATTCTGCCGGTGGGCGCACCCAGCTTCCGGGAAGCCCTACGCTGGGGCGCGGAGACCTTCCACGCTCTGAAGAAGGTGCTGTCCAGCCGCGGCCTGAACACCGCGGTGGGCGACGAGGGCGGCTTTGCGCCGGATCTTGCTTCCAATGGTGACGCGCTGGAATGTCTGATTGCCGCCATTGAGTCGGCCGGTTACAAGCCCGGCCGTGATATCTGGCTGGGCCTGGATGTGGCCTCCAGCGAGATCTACAAGAACGGTCAGTACGAGCTCAAGGGTGAGGGCAAGCGTTTTGACGCGGCCGGCTTCACCGCCTATCTGGCGGACCTGTGCGACCTTTATCCGGTGATCTCCATTGAAGACGGCTGTGCCGAGGACGATTGGGACGGCTGGCGTCTGCTGACCGAGCGCCTCGGTGAGCGCGTGCAGCTGGTCGGTGACGACCTCTTCGTGACCAATACCAAGATCCTGGCCGAGGGTATCGACCAGGGTGTGGCCAACAGCATCCTGATCAAGCCCAACCAGATCGGCACGCTCAGCGAGACGCTGGATGCGATCAATATGGCCAATCAGGCGGGCTATTCCTCGGTGGTATCGCACCGCTCCGGCGAGACCGAGGATGCCACCATCGCCGATATCGCGGTCGGCACCGTGGCCACCCAGATCAAGACCGGTTCGCTGTGTCGCTCCGACCGCATGGCCAAGTACAACCAGTTGCTGCGCATCGAGCGCGAGCTCGGCAAGCAGGCGCAGTATCCCGGGGTCTCGGCATTCCCGGTTCCGCTGGGGTAGTATCCGCCTATGAAGCATGCGGTGACGATCCTCCTGGCGGTCCTGCTGGTATTCCTGCAATACCGGTTGTGGGTTGGTCCGGGCAGTCTGGCGGACGTCCACCGCATGCACACCCGCGCCGAAACGCTGCGCGCCGAGATCGAAGCGGCGCAGGCCGAGAACGCCGCCCTGAGCGCCGAGATCGCCTCGCTCAAGGGTGAGGACGCCGACGCACTGGAGGCCAGGGCACGGCGTCAGCTGGGCCTGGTGCGAGAAGGCGAGGAATTCTTCCTCGTCGTCAACGAAGGCTAATCCATCGCGTGACTGCTGCAGCGCAGGACGAGGCCCCGGCCTGGGCGGTGGTGGTAGCTGCTGGGCAGGGGCGGCGCATGGGCGAAGGTCCTGCCAAGCAGTTCCGTCCGCTGCGCGGCCACCCCGTCCTTCGCTGGAGTCTGGCAGCACTGCTCGGACTGCACGCCATCCGGCGCGTGGCGCTGGTACTGGCGCCGGGCGTGGCAATGCCTGAACTCGACCTGGATGCAGCGGATGCCGAGCGTCTGCTGCGCGTCGATGGCGGTGAGGAACGCATGGATTCCGTGCTGTGCGGCCTGGAGGCTCTGGCGGATGCGGGTGCGATGGCGCGCGATCCAGTCTATGTGCACGACGCCGCACGGCCCTGCCTGAGCACTTCGGCGCTGCAGCGCTTGTCTGCGCATGCCCACCATGCCGAAGGCGCTCTGCTCGCCCTTCCGATGACCGATACGGTCAAGCGCGCGGGCGAAGGGACGTCCGAACTGCACTGCGCAGAAACCCTGGACCGCACCACCTTGTGGTGCGCGCAGACGCCTCAGGTCTTCCCGCTGGGCACGTTGACTGCCGCGCTGCGCACCGCCAGAGCGCAGGCCCGCCTGTGCAGTGACGAGGCGCAGGCCATGGAGTGGGCCGGCCATCAGCCACGACTGGTGCCGGGTGAGGCGCGCAATCTCAAGATCACCACCCCCGAGGATCTGCTGCTGGCGGACTGGTTCCTGCAGCAGCCCAGCCCTTCCTGATGGATATCCGTATCGGACAGGGCTTTGATCTGCACCGGCTGCGCGCGGGGGAGGGGCTCCACGTGGGCGGGGTCTTCATCGCCTGCGAATACGCGGTCGAAGCCCATTCCGATGGCGACGTTGCGCTACACGCCCTCTGTGACGCGCTGCTGGGTGCCCTTGCGCTGGGCGATATTGGCCAGCACTTCCCGGATACCGATGCACGCTGGGCGGGCGCCGATAGCCGCGACCTGTTGCGCCATGTCTGCGCACTGGTGCGCGATGCCGGCTATGCCCCGGGCAATGTGGACATCACCGTGGTGGCGCAACGCCCACGCTTGGCGGCGCACATTCCGCGAATGCGGGCCTGCATCGCCGACGATCTCGGCATTGGTCTGGACCGGGTCTCGGTCAAGGCCACCACCCACGAAGGCGTCGATGCCATCGGCGAAACGCGGGCGCTTGCCGCCCACGCTGTGGTGACGGTGTTTGCCTAGTCGAGACGCTTCAGGAGCACCACGACCGCGCCGGCACCGCCCTGCTCGCGCTTGGCGGAGGAGAAGGCGAGCACGTCCCGGCGTCGGCGCAGCCAGCCATCGATATGGCGCTTCAGCACCGGACCGTTGTTGCCCGAGCGCAGCCCTTTGCCATGGATGATGCGGATGCAGTGCTGATCGCGCTGCTGGCACTCGGCCAGAAAATCGCGCACGGCGGCTTTGGCAGCCGCCACCGTGTGACCGTGCAGATCGAGTTCGTCGTGAATGTGGAACTGCCCGCGCCGGAGGCGGCGGTAGGTGGACTCCTTCACACCGGGGGCGCGGTATTCGAGGATGTCGCCCGAGGCGATCAGGACATCGTCGGGGACATGCTCCAGGCTTTCGCGCAGCGCCTCGGCTTCGTCGGCTTCCCGCTGGTAGGGGCGCGCATCCAGCTTCGGGGATTCGCGCACGCTGCGCTGCGGGCTGTGCGGTACGACATCGCGCATGGCCTCGCGGAAGGCCTGCAGGTCTGCATCGTCGGCGGATTCGGCAGGGACATTCGGCTTTCTGGACATGGCTCGCGCTACAATCGGGGCCCATGGAGGCTGGCTGCATTTCGCGCCCGGCGAAGCGCCCGGCGAGCTTCAACGCAGTCGACTCTACGGTACATCCTTCCGCCGACCACATCGAGCGTGTTGTGTCTCAAGCTAGCGCATCTTCCAGCCCATCCAGCCATGGGCCTTCCGTCAGCCGTGCCACGCGGCTGCTTCTTTCCAATGACGATGGCTGCCACGCGCCGGGTCTGCGCGCGCTGGCCGACGAACTCCGCCAGGAATATGCGCTGGATGTGGTGGCCCCGGATCGCAACCGCAGTGGCGCCAGCAACTCGCTGACCCTGTCACATCCGCTGCGCGTTGCTCGGCATGACGATGGCGTCTGGTGCGTCGAAGGCACCCCGACCGATTGCGTCCATCTCGCACTGACCGGCCTGCTGGAGCACAAGCCATCGTTGGTGGTGTCGGGGATCAATAACGGCGCGAACCTCGGTGACGATGTGCTCTATTCGGGCACGGTCGCCGCGGCCATGGAAGGCCGCTTTCTGGGTGCGCCGGCCATTGCCATCTCCTGCACCAACTTCGATCCGGATCACTTCGCCACGGCCGCGCGCGTGGCGCGGGTCTTGGTGGGCAAACTGCTGCGCGAGCCGCTGCCTGCGGACACGATCCTCAATGTCAATGTCCCGGACGTACCTTGGGAGGCGCTACAGGGCGTCGAGATCACGCGGTTGGGGCGGCGGCACCTGGCCGAGCCCATCGTGCCCGATACCGACCCGCGCGGGCGCCCCATTTATTGGGTTGGCGCCGCCGGACCCGAGGCCGATTGCGGGCCTGGCACGGATTTTGATGCGATTGCGCGCAAATGTGTCGCGATCACACCCATTGTGACTGACCTTACGCGGTACGAAGCCTTGGAGCGTACGGCGTCATGGGCCGCGAATCTGCTGTGACGGAGACGCGGCATACGACACGCGCACCCTTGCTGCCGGATTCCGCGCGCAAGCGTCTGGTCGAGGACCTGCGACGTCAGGGCGTGCAGGATGAATCCGTGCTGCGCGCCATTGGCAAGGTACCGCGCCATGTCTTCGTCTCCGAAGGCATGCGCTGGCGCGCCTACGAGAATACGGCCCTTCCCATCGGCCAGGCGCAGACCATTTCTCAGCCCCTGGTTGTCGGCCTGATGACGCAGGCGCTGCTCGCCGACGGCGCGCGCAAGCGCGTGCTGGAAGTGGGTACCGGCTGCGGTTACCAGGCGGCGGTGTTGGCGGAAGTCGTGGAGCGCGTCTTTACGGTCGAGCGCATTCGTGTGCTGAGCATGCAGGCGCGTGACACCTTGAAGCAGCTCCATTACCGCAATATCGTCTTCAACTACGGCGATGGCATGGCGGGCTGGGCCGGGCACGCGCCCTACGATGGCATCGTCGTTACGGCCGGAACCGCAACTGTACCCTCCGCCTTCGTCAATCAGCTCTCGGTGGGAGGGCGTATCGTCATGCCGCTGGGCGGCAAAGGGGCGCAGCAGCTCGTGATTCTCGACAAGCAATCCGACGGCAGCCTGAGCCGCAGGGATTTGCAGGGCGTTGCCTTCGTTCCCTTGATGGCGGGCAAGGCATGAGCACGCCGGAGCCGTCCGCCGGCGTGGTCACCGAGGCACGCCACGGCCCCTTCGCGCGGCTGTATCACTGGATGCTGCGCGTGAGCCGTCATCGTCATGCACGCTTCTGGCTGGGGACGGTCAGTTTTGCGGAAAGCTCCTTCTTCCCAATTCCGCCCGATGTGATGCTGGCCCCCATGACGCTGGCGCGGCCGGATCACTGGTGGCGCCTTGCGTTGCTCACGACGGTCACCTCGGTGCTGGGCGGTTTGCTGGGGTATGTCATCGGGCTGGCGATGATGGAAGCCGCGATGCCCTGGGTAGAAGCCGCGGGCTATCGCCCGGCCTATGAACAGGCCGCTGCCTGGTTCGAGGACTGGGGCTTCTGGGCGATCTTCCTCGCCGGCTTCACGCCGATTCCTTTCAAGGTCTTCACGGTGGCAGCGGGCAGCGTCGGTCTGGCGCTGCCAGTGTTTGTCATCGGTGCGCTGGTGGGGCGCGGTTTGCGCTTTACTGCGGTGGCGGGCGTGGTGCGCCTGCTGGGCCCCGCGGCCACGCCCTGGCTGGAGCGCCATCTGGAGCGAATAGGCTGGCTGCTGGTGCTGGCCACGGTCATTGCAGCCCTGGTGCTCGGCTTGCGCGGATGAAGTGGCTCGTCACAGCGCTGATCGCGACCCTCCTGGCTGGATGCGCCTCGGCACTGCGATGGGATAGCGATGCGCCTGATGGCCATTACCGCGTGCGCAGCGGCGATACGCTGTACTCCATTGCCTTGCGGCACGATCTGGACTACCGGCGCCTCGCGCGCTGGAACAACATCGGCAACAACTACCTGATCCGCCCCGGTCAAGTCCTGCGTCTGTCACCGCCCTCGGGTGAGAGTGGGCAGACCCAGGTAGCGCGGGCACCGCCGTCGAGCGGGGGGCGCCCCTCGGACAGTGCACCCGCCCCCAGCAGTCCATCGAGGCCGAGCCCGGCGCCCTCGCCGGAGCCTGGCTTGCCTGCCTTCGATCAGCGCTGGCAGTGGCCGGTGCGCGGTGCCATCACGCGCCGCTTCGCGCCGCCGGATTCCAAGGGCATCAACATCGCCGCACAGCAAGGCACAGAGGTGCGCGCAGCAGCGGCGGGACGGGTGGTCTATAGCGGTAGTGCGCTCAAGGGTTACGGCGAGCTGATCATCGTCAAGCACGACGATACCTATCTCAGTGCCTACGGCTACAACAGCCGGCGTCATGCCCAGGAGGGCGACACGGTGAAGGCCGGTCAGGTCATTGCCGAGGTCGGCATGGGGCCGGCGCGACGCAGCCTGCTGCATTTCGAGATTCGCAAGGCCGGTCGGCCCGTCGACCCATTACGCCTGCTGCCCCGCACCGAGTAGAATGTCGGGTTTCGATGCCTGCGCCACGCGCAGGTCCATTCCGCCGTACTCCCTGCCGAAGACTGCCGTGCAAACCGAGTTCCCGCGCATCAAGCGACTGCCTCCCTACGTGTTCAACATCGTCGGCGATCTGAAAAAGGCAGCCCGAGCGCGTGGCGAGGACATCATCGACTTCGGAATGGGAAATCCGGATGGTCCGACGCCACAGCATATTGTCGACAAGATGGTGCAGGCTGCGCAACGGCCGGATACGCATCGCTATTCGGTGTCCGCTGGTGTGCCGCGCCTGCGACGCGCCATCGCCTACTGGTACAAGCAGCGCTTTGACGTCGATCTGGAACCGGCGACGGAAACCATTGCCACCATCGGTTCAAAGGAAGGCCTGGCGCATCTGGCGCTGGCTACGCTCGGCCCGGGAGATGCGGTGCTGGTGCCCAATCCGGCCTATCCGATCCACCCCTACAGCGTGGTGATCGCCGGTGCCGATGTGCGTCATGTGCGCATCGGTCCCGGGGTCGACTTCTTCGAGGAGCTGGAGCGCGCCATCCGCGAACTCTGGCCCAAGCCGAAGATGCTGATTCTGAACTTCCCGTCGAACCCCACGACGCAGTGCGTCGAACTCGATTTCTTCGAGAAGGCGGTGGCCATCGCGCGCGAGCACGGCATGTGGATCGTGCACGACCTGGCCTATGCGGACATCGTCTTCGATGGATACCGCGCGCCTTCGATCCTGCAGGTGCCCGGCGCCAAGGATGTGGCCGTCGAATTCTTCACCTTGTCCAAGTCCTACAACATGCCGGGTTGGCGCGTTGGCTTCATGGTCGGCAACAAGGAACTGGTGGCAGCACTGGCGCGTATCAAGAGCTATCTGGATTACGGCATGTTCACGCCACTTCAGGTCGCCGCGATCACGGCGCTCGAAGGCCCGCAGGACTGCGTTGCGGACATCTGCGAGACCTACCGCGTCCGGCGCGACGTGCTCTGCGAAGGCATGAACGCGCTTGGGTGGCCGGTCGAGAAACCCAAGGCCACCATGTTCGTCTGGGCCAAGATTCCCGAGCCCTTCGCCGAGCTGGGTTCCCTGGAGTTCTCCAAGCGGCTGCTGGCCGAGGCGAAGGTGGCGGTGTCGCCTGGCATTGGCTTTGGCGACTATGGCGATGATCACGTCCGGATTTCGCTGATCGAGAACGAGCACCGTACCCGCCAGGCACTGCGCGGGATCAAGAAGATGTTTCGGGAGGGCAATTGATGCAAGCGTTGCGTCTGGGGCTGCTGGGCCTTGGGACCGTCGGGCAGGCGGTGGTGCGGCTGGGGCAGCGCAACGCCGAAGCGATCAGCCAGCGGGCCGGCCGACCGGTCGTGATCACCGCGGCCAGCGCACGCGATCCGGGCAAGGCGCGCGACTGCGATCTGAAGGGTATTCGCATCGAAGCCGATCCGATGGCGGTTGTGCGTGCCGATGATGTCGATGTGGTCGTCGAGCTGATTGGCGGCCTGGACCCGGCGGGCACACTGGTGCGTGCGGCCATCGCCGCGGGCAAGCCGGTGGTGACCGCCAACAAGGCGCTGATCGCCGAGCACGGCAACACGCTGTTCGCCGAGGCGACGGAAGCGGGCGTGACGGTTGCCTTTGAAGCGGCGGTGGCGGGTGGTATTCCCATCATCAAGGCTCTCCGCGAGGGCCTGGCCGGCAATCGCATCGACGAGGTGGTCGGCATCATCAACGGCACCGGCAACTACATCCTCACCCGGATGCAGAACGAGGGCATTGCCTTTGATGCCGTGCTCGCCGACGCGCAGCGCCTGGGTTATGCCGAAGCCGATCCGAGTTTCGACGTCGATGGCATCGACGCCGCGCACAAGCTCACCATCCTGGCTTCGCTGGCCTTCGGCATGCCGCTGGCCTTCGACAGCGTGACCTGCGAGGGCATCCGCGGCATCAGCACCAAGGACATCGAGCTGGCACGTCAGCTCGGCTATCACATCAAGCATCTTGGCATTGCCAAGCGGCGCGGGGACGCGGTTGAACTGCGCGTGCAGCCGACGCTGCTGCCCGAAACCGAATTGCTGGCCAAGGTCGACGGCGTGCTCAATGCGGTCGTGGTGACTGGCGATGCCGTTGGGCCCACCGGCTATTTCGGGCCGGGCGCGGGCGGAGATGCGACGGCCTCGGCGGTATGGGCGGATATCGTCGATATCGCGCGCGATCAGGGCCAGGTCCGGGTGCCGCCGCTGTCGGCTCAGCCGGAGGGCATCCGTGCGCTTCCGGTACGTGCGCTTGCCGAGACGCGCAGCAGTCATTATCTGCGGCTGCAGGTCGCGGACGAAGCCGGCGTGCTGCGTTCCATCACCTCCATTCTTGCCGACCACGACATCAGCGTCGAAGCGATCTACCAGCGCGAGCCGCGCGGGGACCACGATGCCGTGATCGCCATGATCACCTCGGTCATCGGCGAATCGCAGATCATTGCCGCCGGTGCGGCCATTGCCGACCTGCCCGCCGTTCATGGCGCGCTGACGCGTATGCGCGTCGAGCACCCGGGCGACTGACGCCTTCTTATTCCCGCTTTTACCTGATTCCATGACCCAAGCCTTTACTCCCCACCGTTATACCGGTCTGATTGACGCCTATCGCGACCGCCTGCCTCTGTCCGCGAATGCCAAGGCGATCAGCCTGGGCGAGGGCAATACCCCGCTGATCCAGTTGGAGAACCTCGCCCGCGATGTGGGCTTCGGTGGACGTATCTTCGTCAAGTACGAAGGGTTGAATCCCACCGGTTCCTTCAAGGACCGCGGCATGACCATGGCGGTCACCCAGGCGGTGGACGAGGGCGCACGCGCCATCATCTGCGCCTCGACCGGCAATACCTCGGCGGCGGCCGCGGCCTATGCCGCGCGGGCTGGCATCACGGCTTTTGTCGTCATCCCGGATGGCAAGATCGCGGCAGGCAAGCTGGCGCAGGCGGTCATGCACGGCGCAGTGGTCGTACAGATTGAAGGCAACTTCGACGACGGCATGCGCCTGGTCAAGGAAGTGGGCGAGACCAGCCCGGTCACCATCGTCAACTCCATCAATCCCTACCGGCTGCAGGGCCAGAAGACGGCGGCCTTCGAGATCGTGCAGGCGCTGGGGCATGCGCCGGATTATCACTATCTGCCGGTGGGCAACGCCGGCAACATCACTGCCCACTGGATCGGCTATACCGAAGCGGTTGGCCAGGGCACCCCAGCGTGCAAATTCTGTGGCGGCGACTGCAAGTCGCCGCATCCGCCGATGAACGACCGTCGCCCGGTGATGGTGGGTTATCAGGCCAGCGGCAGCGCGCCCTTCCTGCGCGGTGGGCCAGTCAAGGACCCGGATACCGTGGCCACGGCGATCCGAATCGGAGATCCGCAATCCTGGGAGCCGGCGCATATCGTGCAGAAGGAGTCGGGCGGTTGGTTCGGTGAGCTCTCTGACGACGAGATTCTCGACGTCCAGGCCAAGCTGGCACAGCGTGAAGGCGTCTTCTGCGAGCCGGCCTCGGCTGCCTCGCTGGCGGGTGCGCTGCGCGATGTGGCCGCCGGCAAGGTGCCCGACGGCGTGGATATCGTCTGTACGCTGACCGGCCACGGCCTCAAGGATCCGGAAATTGCGATGCGTGGCGCCCTTGACCACATCGTCAAGGTGCCGGCCGAACGCGCGGCCATCGCCGAGCTGCTGACGCAGAAAATGGCCTGATGTCAGCAGCGCCGGAAAGCGCGCTGCCACGCATTCGTCGCCGTCCCGCGGCTACGGTCTCCTCACTCCCGGATGGCCTGCATCCGGTAGTGCGCCGCGTCTATGCCGCGCGCGGCGTGCACAGCGCACGAGACTGTGATTACGCGCTGCAGCGGCTGCTGCCACCTGATGGACTCAAGGGGCTGGATACGGCGGCCGATGTGATCGCCAAGGCCATCGCCGATGGCCGTCGCATCTGCATCGCGGGCGACTATGACTGCGACGGGGCGACCAGTACGGCCTTGCTGGTGCGCGGCCTGCGTGCGCTCGGGTCGGTCGAGGTCGATCACGTGATTCCGGACCGCTTCACCATGGGCTATGGCCTTTCGGAATCGCTGGTCGACGCCGCCCGCACGCGGGGTGCGGAGGTGCTGATCACGGTGGATTCTGGCATCGCCAACGTCTCCGGCGTGGCCTATGCGCGAGCCCACGGCCTGCAGGTGGTCATTACGGACCACCATTTGCCAGGCGAGGTGCTGCCGGAGGCGGATGCCATCGTCAATCCGAACCAGCCTGGAGACCACTTTGCCAGCAAGGCGATGGCGGGTGTCGGCGTGGCCTTTTACCTGCTGGCTGCGCTTCGCGCCCGGATCGGTCGAGACCGCCTTGCCATTGCCGATCTGCTCGATCTGGTGGCGCTGGGCACGGTAGCGGACGTGGTGCCGCTGGATCACAACAACCGCGTTCTCGTCGCGCAGGGGCTGGCCCGGATCCGCGCAGGGCGTGCCTGTGCGGGTATTCGTGCGCTGCTCGAAGTCGCCGGGCGCGAAGAAGCCACGGTCGACGCCGCGACACTCGGCTTTGTGGTCGGGCCCAGGCTGAATGCCGCCGGGCGTCTGGAAAACATGGGGCAGGGGGTGGAATGCCTGCTCAGCGATGACGTGGGGAGCGCGCGCACCCTTGCCGCCACGCTGGATCAGCTGAACCGCGCCCGGCGAGACATCGAGACCGACATGGTGGAGGGTGCCGATGCTGCGCGTCTTGTTCCCGACGCGGTAGGGCTCTGTCTCTATGACTCCAGCTGGCATGAAGGGGTGGTGGGACTGGTGGCGTCCCGCACCAAGCAGCAGGCCCATCGGCCGGTGATCGCTTTCGCGCCGTCGAATGACGCGGGCTGGGTCAAGGGATCGGCGCGTTCCATTCCCGGTCTGCATATCCGTGACGCGATCGCGGCAGTGGACCGCACGCAGCCGGGGCTCATTGACCGCTTCGGCGGACACGCCATGGCAGCCGGGCTCAGCCTGCGCGAAGCGGCATTGCCAGCTTTTGCCGAAGCCTTCGATGCGGCCTGCCGGACGCTGCTGTCCGATGCCGATCTGCAGGCGAGTATCGATAGTGATGGCGCTTTGGCGCCCTCGGAGCTGACACTGGATACGGCGCGCGCCCTAGAGACTGCCGGCCCATGGGGGCAGGGATTTCCGGAGCCGGTCTTTGACGGCACCTTCCGAGTGACGGACGCACGCATCGTGGGGGAGCGTCACGCGCGCTACACGCTGACGCGGCTCGAGAATACGCAGTTGCGTCTGACGGCCATTGATTTTGGCGGCGCCGAACGCATGGCAGCGCCGGGTCAGAACGTGGAAACGGCGTATCAGTTAGGGGTCAACCGCTGGCGCGGGGACGAACAGGTTCAGCTGATCCTTCGACATTTGGCGGTACGCTAGGGCGGCCATCACGCAGTCAGAGGAGGTCAGCCGATGCTCAAGGGTTCCTGTCTGTGCGGCAGCGTGCGCTACCGCTACGAGGGTTCGGCCGAGACCCTTTCGATGTGTCACTGCCGGCGCTGTCAAAAGGCTCAGGGATCCGCTTTCGTCGCGGTCGTTCCGATGGCGACCGAGGCATTCACCCTGCTTTCCGGTGCCCAGGCACTCGGCCGCTTCGAGTCCTCGCCAGGCAAGTTTCGGGTCTTCTGCCGCGAGTGCGGCAGCCCCTTGTGGAGTGAGCGCGAGGACCGCCCCAAGGTGAAGCGCGTGCGCGCCGGCACGATCGATGACCCGATTGCACCGGCAATCGTGTTTCACGCCTTCGTCGTCGAAAAGGCCGATTGGCTGCCGCTCAGTGACGGCCTCCCGCAGTACCACGAGTGGCCCGAGTCCCACTAGCGGTCAGGCCGTTCTGAGAGCAGGGGCCTACCGTTTGTCGGGATAGCCCCTGAGTGCATTTGACGAATCCATATATGTGTGAGAAAAGTACATATATGGAATTGAAGGCCCTCGTTCTCGATGCGATGTACCAAGTGCTGCGCCCACTGGCGCGAATCGCCATGCGGCATGGGTTGACGGTATCGGATGTGGAGCGCGTGACACGCCAGGCCTTTGTCGACAGCGCCCGGGCCGAGTACGGCATTCGGGGACGCCCGACGAACAAGTCCCGCGTGGCCGCACTGACCGGACTCAGCCGGGCAGAGGTGACCCGATTGCTGTCTGCCACCCGTCAGGACCAGGACGCCGCGGCGGGCCAGCGCCATTTGCTGAATCGCTTGATTACCTGCTGGGTCACGGACGCGCGCTGGCTGGATGCGGACCAGGCGCCCCGCCCTCTGCCGCTTGACGAGGAACAGGGCGACGGCTTTTCCGCCCTGGTGCGGGCCATCGGCAGCGACGTGACCTGGCAGACGCTGCTGCGTGAGCTCGAGCGTCTGGGTCTGGCCCGGAAGGAGGCTGGAAATCTGCACCTGCTGCAGCGTGCCTTCATTCCCGCCTCCGCCGACGAGGCGGATCGCTTGCCCTATCTCGGCGAGAACATCGCCGCACATATCGACACGGTCGATCACAACCTGCGCCATGGCCGAGCGCGTTCGCGCTTTGAACGCAAGCTGGTCTTTCCGGGGCTCGATGCCGAAGGCCTGCAGAAGCTGCAAGCCTTGCTCGAACGGGATGGCCAAGCCTGGTTGGAGTCGCTCAACGAGACACTGACACCGCATGCGCCGGAGGACTCGTCCTCGCAGCGCATCAGCGGCGTAGGCATTTATCTGTTTGACATGAAACGCCCCAATGGAGGTTCTGAATCATGAATAGCTGGCTCGAAAAAACCGTTGTCGCGGGCGTCGTTGGCGCTGCCACCACCCTTGCGGCCTGCGGCGGTGGCGGTAGCCCAGGCGTTGCCGGCGATGTCAATGGCACCGGCGCGACCACCACCAAGGTGTTTGTGCGCGGCGCTATCACCGGCTTTGGCAGTGTCATCGTGGAAGGCAAGCGCTTCGATACCAACAACGCACTGGTCGAAGTGGATGAGCTGCCGAGTGCAACCGAGGACGCGTTGCGCGTCGGGCAGATTGTCGAAATTCGCGGCCGTCGCGACGATGACGGCAACTTCGCCGCCGATCGCATCCGTTATGACGCGGAAATCCGTGGTCCGGTCACAGCGATCGACCTCGAGGCGATGACCCTGACGGTCGCGGGGCAGTTGATCCGTGTGGTGGGGGCGACCGTTTTTGAGAGCGGCGACCTCAGCACACTTGCCGTGGACGATCCGGTCGAGATTAGCGGGCAGATCACCGGCGATGGCGTCCTGGTGGCGAGCTATGTGGAACGCGAATCCGAAGCGCGCGAGGAAACCGAGATCACGGGTCGGCTCGCGGCTCTGGATACCGCGCAGCGCCGATTCCGCGTGCAGTCCCTTGAGGTCGATTACAACACCGCGCTGATCAGTCCCGAAGGCAGCGTGTTGGCCAACGGGCAGTTGGTCGAGGTGGAAGGCAGTCTGGCCAATGGTGTCCTGACCGCAGCCCGCATCGAGATCGAAGACGCGCCCGGCAATGATGACGATGATGGACGCGAAGACGGTACCGAAGCCGAATTCGATGGCGCTATTGCCAACTTCGACGCGGCTGCATCCAGCTTCAGCATCCGCGGCATCGGCGTGCGTTTCGATGGCGAGACCCGCTTCGAGGAAGGGAGTGCCGATGACCTCGCCGATGGCGTACTGGTGGAAGTCGAGGGCGTATTCTCCGCCGATGGCGTCATCGTCGCCGATACGATCGACTTCGAAGAAGAGCGTTCGACCAACGCGGGTTCCGAACGCATCGAGATCGAAGGGGACGTGCAGTCGGTCGATGTCGAGGCCGGCAGCTTGCAGGTGGTGGGCGTGACGATTCTCACCGATGAGCGCACCCGCTTCGAAGACGACCGCGATGATCTGCGCGCCTTTGGTCTGGACGATCTGCAGCCAGGCGATGCGGTGGAGGTTGCGGCGATTCGCACCGAAGCGGGCGTGGTCGCGCTGCGCATCGAGCGCGAGGATCTCGATGACGACGAGGGCAACGACGACGATGGTGAAGCGCGCGAGCTTGCCGGTGCCCTTGAAAGCAAGGATGCGGCCGCGCGTGAACTGGTGGTCACGGGCGTTCGGATCGACGCCAGCAACGCCCGCTTCGAGGACGACGATGAGACTGTGACCGCGGATGTCTTCTTCGAATCGGTTCAGATCGGCGACTTCATCGAGGCCGAAGGCCGCTTCGACGAGAACCTGCAGCGCTTCGTCGCCTCCGAAATCGAGCGCGAAGAAGACGAAGACGAAGACGACAACGAAGGCGATGGTGCGGATGCGTCAGACGAGCGCGATGAAGGGGGCAACGGGGAAGCATCGGCTGACGAAGGCATCGACGATGAAGACGATGACGATGCGACCGATGACGAGGCGGAGGAAAGCATCGAGGCCGATGATTCGGCCAGCGACGCCGCATCCTGATGCACTCCGCCTCCGCAGTACACGGCGAACCGCTACCTGATGGAACGGGGCTGCCGCGCTAGAAACGAACCGCCGGGCAAAGCACCCGGCGGTTTTTTTATGGGAAGAAGCTCAAAGGCGCTGAATCAGCGCGTCGGCAAAGGCCTCGGTGGAGGCAGTCCCGCCGAGGTCGCCGGTACGCACGCGATCCTCGACGATGGTGGCGCGCAGGGCCGTGCGCAAGCGTTCGGCGTCGTCGTGATGGTCGACGTGGTCGAGCATCATGGCCGAAGCCAGCAGCAATGCGCAGGGGTTGGCGATGCCCTTGCCGGCAATGTCCGGTGCCGAGCCATGCACCGCTTCGAAGATGGCCGCGTCCTTTCCGATATTGCCGCCGGGCGCCATGCCGAGGCCGCCGACAAGCCCTGCGATCTCGTCGGAGAGGATGTCGCCGAAGAGATTGGTGGTGAGCAGCACGTCGAACTGCCAGGGGTTCAAGACTAGCTGCATCGCGCAGTTGTCGACGATGCGTTCCTCGATCGTCAATCGATCGGCGTACTCCTTGCCGACTTCCTGCGCGCTCTCCAGGAACAGGCCGGTGAGCTTCTTGAGGATGTTGGCCTTGTGCACGATGGTGACCTTCTTGCGGCCATTGCGTACGGCGTAGTCGAAGGTCCACTTGGCGATGCGGCGGCAGCCCTCGCGGGTGTTGATGCCGGCGCTCTCCGCCACGGCCTTGGGATCGCCGTTGACCGGAATGTAGTGCTCGTAGCCAACGTAGAAGCCTTCCAGATTCTCGCGGACCAGCACCAGGTCGATGTCGTCGAAGCGGCCGCCATCGACAATGCTGCGCGCGGGCCGGAGGTTGGCATACAGCTGGAATTCCTCGCGCAGGCGCACATTGATCGAGCGGATGCCACTGCCTACGGGCGTGGTCAATGGCCCCTTCAGCGCCAACTGCGTGCGACGAATGCTTTCCAGCGTGCATTCCGGCAGAGGATCACCGTGGGTTTCCATTGCGCCCAGGCCAGCGGGCTGTTCGTCCCACTCGAAGGGCGCGCCCAGAGCTTCGAGAATGCGGCGGGTCGCGCGGACAATCTCGGGGCCAATGCCATCACCGGTGAGCAGGGTGGCCGGAATGCGTTGCGAAGCCTGCGACATGGACGGGTTCCTTGCGGTTGGGACTGAGCCCGCAAGCCTATCTGGAAGCGGCCGGCCCGTCATCGCAACTTTGGTCGATGCCGGCTGCGGGTGACGGTCGGCTCCGGTGCGGTCAGTGACGGGCGAGCAGGTCGCGCATATCCGCCCGAATCGCACCCAGGGTCTTCTCGCGCGGCAGGCGCGGGGATTCCGGCGTGCCGTTGAGGATAATGGCGAAGGCCGCCCAGCCGCCATCCTGCAGGCGCAGGTAGCCGGCGAGGGCACGAACCCCGACGGGTTCACTCAGCCAGCCGGTCTTGGCGGCGAGCCGGGTCTGCCAGTTGTTGTCGTCGAAAGCCAACTGGCTGTTGCGGCTGTACAGCGGCACCGGCAGCGTGCCAACGAAGGTGGGAAACAGCGCCGAGGCCTCATAGCTGTCGCGCAGGAGCTCGACCAGGTCGCGCGCCGACAGGCGGCTGTCGACGCTCAACCCACTGCCGCTGTGCAGTATCGGCATGCCCGGCGGTGTGTCCGTGGCGCTCTGCGAGGCAGCGCGAAGCGGAAGCAGCAGATGGTCGGCGGCGTCGCTCAGTCGCTCCGGCGCGGCATCGCGTTGTGCCACGTGCAAGGTGAGCAGATCCGCGATGTAGTTGTTGCTGTACTGCATCATCGCATGCAGTTGGGTGGCCAGCGTCTCCCCGTAATGCCGGGCCAGCTCCTGGGTCTTATCCAATGTCGCGGCCTTGTGCGTCACACGCGTCTCGCCCTCGACGCGGATGCCGCCCTGGTCAAGCAGGGCACGCAGTACTTCGGCCGTGTGATGGGCAGGGTGCACAATGGAACGGGAGCGCCGCACGGGGCGATGATCGACGGCGATTTCGCCGCTGAGGTGCAGATGATGCAGCCCTTCATCATCGGTACTGCGGGTGATGCCAAGGCGGGTAAGCCCTCCGGCAGAGACGGTCTCGATGTGGCCGTGCAGACGGAATCCACCCACTCCGGGTGGCATCACGACGACCCGCGCCGGCTGACCGGCGCGCTGCGCCGGATAGATGACGACCTCGACGGTGCCATAGTCGATGCCGGCGGCCGACAGGGCGCCGTCGAAGGCATGGGCGCTCTCCTTGTGCGCGTCGCAGCGGTCCTTGATCTCGCAGGCAATGGCACCAAAGAGCGCATCCTCGACGATCAGATTTCCGGTGATCCGGGTGATGCCGAGGGCGCTGATGTCGGCCACCAGTGCCCGCAGATCCTTGCTGCTGAGAGTCGGATCGCCGCCGGCACGCAGCATGAGATCGCCGCGGAGCTCCGTGCCTTCGACGGCTCCACTGGCCAGCAGGCGGGTGATGAAGCGGTGATCCGCACCCAGGACTTCCAGTGCGGCGCGCGCGACGTAAAGCTTGCTGACCGAGGCGGGAATCAACCGGCTGGCGGCATCGACAGCAGCCAAAGGCCGCCCGCTGTCGAGTTCTTCCACCAAGGCGGAGACTTTGACGCCGGATCCGGCAAGGGCTGCAAGGCGCGGAAACTGCGCGGTCCAGGTTTCGCCTTGCGCGCGGACGTCCGTGGGCGCGGCTGCACCGCAGACCATCGCCAGACAGAGGAATAGAACGCCGCCAAATCGCTGGTACCGCATGCCGCGCCTCCCCGATGCAAGAGGGCGGCATGGGCCGCCCGGACGCGAAGGATTGTACGGACTTACCTACAAGTAGGTGTCATCGCGCCGCTAGCGCAACATGTCCCGTGCCTTGTGCAGCGCGGCGGCGAATTGTGCGACGTCCTCGGCATCGTTGTAGATCGCGAAGGAGGCGCGAGCCGTGCCACTGAGGCCGAAGCGCGCGTGCAGTGGCATCGTGCAGTGGTGGCCGACCCGGACGGCCACACCCTGCATGTCGAGCAGGCTGCTGACGTCGGAGGCATGCGCACCTTCCAGATTGAAGGCGATGATGGCGGCCTTGCCCGCAGCGGTGCCGAAGAGCTGCAGGCCCGGAATGTCGGCAATGGCCTCCATCGCCTGTTCGAGCAGCGCGTCCTCGTGCGCCTTGGCCGCACGCAGCCCCTGGGCATCCAGCCAGTCGATGGCCGCAGCCAGCCCGATCGCGCCGGCAATATGCGGTGTGCCGGCTTCGAATCGGGCGGGGGCTTCGGCGAAGGTCGTGCCGTCAAAGGAGACCGTGTCGATCATGTCGCCGCCGCCCTGCCAGGGGGGCATGGCCGCGAGCAGATCGGGCTTTGCGAGCAGCACGCCGAAGCCGGTGGGTCCATAAAGCTTGTGCGCGGAAAAGGTGTAGAAGTCCGCGCCAAGCTCCTCAAATTGCAACGGGATATGGGCCGCTGCCTGGGCACCGTCGATCAGCGTCGATACGCCCTGTTTGCGCGCTTCCGCCACCATGTCGGCAACCGGATTCACCGTGCCGAGGGTATTCGAGACGTGCACGAAGGCAGCCATGCGCGTCCGTGCGTTCAGGCGCGCGCGCCATGCATCCAGATCGAGCCGACCGTCCTCGTGCACCGGCGCGACGACGATGCGCGCACCGGCGCGCTCGGCGATCAATTGCCACGGCACGATATTGGCGTGGTGCTCCATCTCGGTGAGCAGGATCTCGTCGCCCGGCTGCAGCATGGGCAGGACGTGGCTGTAGGCCACCAGATTGATGGCCTCCGTGGTGCCGCGCGTAAAGACTGTGCCCGCCTCGCTGGCGTTGGCGAACCGCGCGATGCGCGCGCGCGCCTGCTCGTAGCCCTGGGTGGCCCGTGCCGCCAGCGCGTGCACGCCGCGATGGACATTGCTGTTGTCGTAGCGGTAGTAGCGATCCAGCGCGTTGAGAACAGCTTCGGGCTTCTGCGTGGTCGCGGCATTGTCGAGATAGGCGAGGCGCTTGTCGTCATGCACGCGCTGCTGCAGCACCGGAAACTGTTTGCGCACATGCGCCACATCCAGTGCCGGTTGTGTCCTGTGCAGGCTGTCGGGGGCGTTCATGTCAGGCTCCAGTCGGCGTGCTCGAGAGCACGGTCGAGACCCGCCATGAGTGCCTTTTCCACAGCCGGCATGGCCGGGACATGCAGCGTTTCCGCTGCATAAGCGCCGATGAGCAGGGCGCGTGCCTCGGCGTAGGGCACCCCGCGCGTCTGCAGATAGTAGAGCGCGTCCTCGTCAATCTGTCCGATGGCGTTGCCGTGCGCGCACTGCACGTCGTCGGCATAGATTTCCAGTTCGGGCTTGGCGTTGACCTGAGCGCGCGGCGACAGCAACAGGCTGCCAAGCTGCTGGTTGGAATCGATACGCTGTGCGTCGCGGTGTACATGCACCCGGCCGGTCAGCACACCCACCCCCTTGTCCATGCCGAGGCCGCGGAACTGCAGGCGACTGCCGGTATCCGCGGCGGCATGCTCGACCGTGGCAAAGGTATCGATATGGCCGTGTGCCCAGGGTGCGAAGACGCCGTGCACCTGCGCCTTTGCGCCGGCTTCGTCGAGTCGCACATGCAGGTTGTGACGCGACAATGCGCTGCCGGCATCGAAGCCCGTGAGCTGCAATTGCGCATCGCGTGCCAGCCATGCCTCGGTGCGCAGCAGGGCAGGGCCACGCGCCGTGTTGGCATGTCGGCGCGCGAGAATGAGAGACGCCCCCTCGGCGAGCACGATCTCCAGGCTCTGCGTCACGAAGTCGGCGTCGCCTTCGACTACGTCGTCCCAGAACAACTGTGCCTGTACCTGGGCTGGAACCTCGACGCGGTGGCGCAAGTGGACCGAACCCGTTGTGGTGCGCGTGCACAGGTGGAGCGGGCTAGCCTCAGCGCCGGGTGCCCAGTGCAGGCCGCTAGTGGCCAGCGCGGCATTGACCAAGTCGCTGGCGTCATGGACGCTGGAGGCGGGTTCCGTTCTCAGCTCGGCGGCATCCAGGCCATCGGCTACGCCATTGATGAAGGCGACGCGCCGCAAGCCTTCGACCTCGGGCAGGCTTAGCTCGGCCGGCTCGGCCGGTCGGAGCGCGTCCGGCAGGGCGCCGGGCAGGTCCGTGAAGCGCCAGCGCTCGTGCTTCTTGCCGGGAAAGCCCTCGTCACGCAGCCGCTGCCAAAAGGCGCCACGCGCGGCGCGCTGGTCCTCCGGCAGATGATCGAACAGGGGTTGGAGGCGTTCGGTCAGGCTCATGCGGCGTTCTCGATCCCCGCGTAGCCCTTGGATTCCAGCTCCTGCGCCAGTTCCGGCCCGCCGCTCCGCACGATGCGGCCTTGGGCCAGTACGTGCACGCGGTCCGGCTTCACGTAGTCCAGCAAACGCTGGTAGTGCGTAATCAGAAGGATGGCGCGATCCGGGCTGCGCATGGCGTTGATGCCGCCGGCGACCGTCTTCAGGGCGTCGATGTCGAGTCCGGAATCGGTCTCGTCGAGCACGATCATGCGGGGCTGCAACACCAGCATCTGGAGGATTTCATTGCGCTTCTTCTCGCCGCCCGAGAAGCCCTCGTTGAGGCCGCGATGCAGCATGTCCTTTTCCATGCCGACCGTGTCGAGGAACTGCCGGACGTGCTTGAGGAAGGCCATGGCGTCCAGTTCATCCTCGCCGCGCGCCTTGCGCTGGGCGTTGTAGGCCGCACGCAGGAACTGGATGTTGCTCACGCCGGGGATTTCGACTGGATACTGGAACCCCAGGAAGAGGCCTGCCGCCGCGCGTTCGGCGGTGTCCATGTCGGCCAGGTCGCGCCCGTCCAGTGTCATGCTGCCTTCGCTGGCCTCGTAGCCTTCGCGGCCGGCGAGCACGTGCCCCAGCGTGGACTTGCCCGCGCCGTTCGGACCCATGATGGCGTGCACCTCGCCGGCGGGAATGGAAAGATTCAGCCCCTTGAGGATCGACTCCTCTTGAATGGAGGCGTGTAGATTGTTGATTTCCAGCATTATGTTTCCTTTGCCTGCGCGGGTGGCCTAGCCGACCGCGCCTTCCAGAGAGACCTGAAGCAGCTTGCCCGCCTCGACGGCGAATTCCATGGGCAGCTCCTTGAAGACGTCGCGGCAGAAGCCGTTGACGATCATGGACACGGCGTCCTCTTCGGACAGGCCGCGGCTCATCAGGTAGTAGAGCTGCTCCTCGCCGATGCGCGAGGTGGTCGCCTCGTGCTCGAGTTGACCGCTGGGCGTACGCACTTCGGTGTACGGGAAGGTGTGGGCGCCGCATTGATCGCCGATCAGCAGCGAGTCGCATTGTGTGTGGTTGCGTGCACCGCTTGCGCCTTCGTTCATGCGTACCAGCCCGCGATAGGACTGATTCGAACGGCCGGCAGAAATACCCTTGGAAACAATGGTCGAGCGTGTGTTCTTGCCCAAGTGCATCATCTTCGTGCCGGTATCGGCCTGCTGCCGGCCATTGGTCAGTGCGACCGAATAGAACTCGCCGCGCGAATCGTCCCCGCGCAGCAGGCAGCTCGGATACTTCCAGGTGATGGCCGAGCCCGTCTCGACCTGCGTCCACGAGATATGCGAGCGCTTGCCGCGGCAGTCGCCACGCTTGGTGACGAAGTTGTAGATGCCACCCTTGCCGTTCTCGTCGCCCGGGTACCAGTTCTGCACGGTCGAGTACTTGATCTTGGCATTGTCCAGCGCCACCAGCTCGACCACGGCTGCATGCAGCTGGTTCTCGTCGCGCTGCGGCGCTGTGCAGCCTTCCAGGTAGGACACGGACGCGCCTTCCTCACAGATGATGAGAGTGCGCTCGAACTGGCCGGTATTGCGCTCGTTGATGCGGAAGTAGGTCGACAGCTCCATCGGGCAGGTCACGCCCTTGGGGACATAGACAAAGCTGCCATCGGTAAATACCGCGGTATTGAGCGAGGCGAAGAAGTTGTCACCAAAGGGCACGACCGTGCCGAGGTACTTCCGGACGAGCTCGGGGTATTCCTGCACGGCTTCCGAGATGGGGCAGAAGATCACGCCCGCCTCGGCAAGCTTCTCCTTGAAGGTCGTGGCGACAGAGACCGAGTCAAAGACGACGTCCATTGCCACGCCGGCGAGCATCTTTTGCTCCTCCAGCGGGATGCCGAGCTTGTTATAGGTCTCAAGCAGCTTCGGATCGACCTCGTCGAGCGATTTCGGACCGTCCGCCATGGACTTTGGCGTGCTGTAGTAGCTGATCGCCTGATAGTCGATGGGCGGATAGTCGAGATGAGCCCAGCTTGGCGACGCCATCCTCAGCCAGCGGCGGTAGGCCTTCAGGCGGAATTCCAGCAGCCACTCGGGTTCGCGCTTCTTGGCGGAAATCGCCCGAATGACATCCTCGGACAGTCCAGGGGGAACCGTCTCGGATTCGATATCGGTCACGAAGCCGGCGCTGTATTCACGCCGTTTCATCATGTTTTCGAGTTCAGCAGCGGTGGCCATGTCAGGCTCCAGCGGTTTGACGGGTTTGCGGCGCATCGAAGCGACGCAAAGGGAATTCGGTGTCGGACAACGGGGCGACCATGTCCGCCAAGGTGACGGCGGCCAGCGCCCGTTCAATGGCGTCACTGATGCGCGACCAGTTGGTGCGTACGCCGCAGTGGTCGTCGATGGGGCAGGAGTCCGCCCCGTCGCTGCACGTTGTGAGGGCAATGGGCCCTTCAAGCGCGGCAACGATCTCGGCGATCGTGATCTTCTCCGGGCGCCGCGCCAGGCGGTAGCCGCCGTGCGCGCCGCGCGTCGCTTCCACCAGGCCCACCTGGGCGAGTTGGCGCAGCAGCTTGGACACGGTCGGCGCCGCCACATGCGTGAGATTGGCGAGTTCCACGGCCGATTGCCGGCGCGTGGGCTCGCGCGCCATCTCCGTCAATATGACCGTTGCATAGTCTGTGAGTTTGCCTAGGCGCATGGCGTTAATCCAAACCGATTTAGTCTGGATTGTACTCTGCCCACGCCGGAGATGCAGCCCGTCCGGCACTTTGTCGAGGCGCGCGGCCTAGCTTGCGGACAAAACGGGCCATCGGTCGATGATGGCCCCGGCCTGCACCACGACCAGCGGACCGAATTGCAGCATCAGGGCCTCGGACTGCGTAGGACGGAGGAAGACATAGTCCCCAGATCGCAGTCGGGCTGCATCACCGCCGTTGAGCATCTGCTGATTGCTGCTGTGTCCGTACCACGGATTCGGCTGCAGTCCCGCTGGAGATTCCGGCGTTGCCATCCAATTGCCACCGTAGATGAAGTGGGTATGGGCGAGATTGGGGTCGAGGATTGGCGCGAAAGCATCCGCCCACTCCATTCCGGGCAGACGAAGCCCGCTTGCCGTCTTGAGTACGGGAGCGGCGATGTGGAGTGCACTCTGGAAGGGGGCCAGGGCGTCGGTATCGAAATCGGAAGGCTTGACCAGCGCGCTTCCAACCGCGACCTCGTTGGCCGGACTGCCGGAGGCGTGCAATTGATAGTTGAGGCTGCCCGCGGTGTTGAAGACCAGCGGCAGGTCCTGGTTCATCGTGAGCAGATCGCTGCCGTGCCGACGAAGCAGCCCAAGGAAGTGGGCATAGCGCGCATGCGCTCGTTGCTGCAGTGATTCCGGGCTGCCAAAAATGGCCGGCATGCGCATGACGTGGGCGTCGTAGCCCATCAGACCCGCGAAGCGCAGATGCTGACTGTGGTCGCGCAGCATGCGCAGCAACTGGATGAAGCTGGCATCGTCAGCGACGCCGCCGCGCCGCAGTCCGACGTCGATCTCGATATTGATCCGCATCCGGACATCGAGCTGCTGCGCCAGATCGCGATAGGCCCGCAATCGGTTCGGCGAGTCGATCAGCCACTGCAGCTGCATCTGCGGGTCGAAGATGCTCGGGCGCAGGCGCTCGTAGAAGGTGGCCGCCGCATCCACCGGCATCGGCTTGCCGAGCAGCAGATCGGCATCGGGGAAATCGCGTGCCAGCTGGTTGGTGAAGGGTTGATGGAAAGTCATGATGCGCCGCGATCGCATCGTGGCGAGCACCTGTTCGATGAGATCCGTACAGGGCAATGACTTGGCAACCAGGCGATAGGCCATCTGCGGCGGCATCGTGTCGCGCAGCGCGATCAGATTGTGGTTGACCCGGTCCAGATCGAGCACCAGGCAGGCGGTACCAGGACCGTCGTGCTGCAGCATGCGCTGCAAGCGCGAGAAATAGGACGTGTGGGGGGCCGAACGATCCGCAGGCCGCAGCCAGGCAAGGCCGCCAGCGAGCAGCGCGCCGGCAGCCCCGACCTGAAGCAGGCGGCGACGCTTCATGCAGTCGGCTCGTCGCTGCCCGGCGGTCCCCAGCCGCCGCCTCCGGGCGTCAGGATCTCAAGGCAGCTGTCTGCGTCCATCTGCAGTCGTACGCGGGCGGGCAAGGCTTCCCGGTCGCCGTTGGGCGCGATGCGCCAGTTCTCACCGGGCTGACCGTCGCCGCCCCCGCCCATGCCGTGCGCTGGATGCCGGCGTCGATTGCTGATCACGGCGAGATCGACCGGCTCGAGAAAGCGAAGCACGCGGCGTACCCCATCGCCTCCGTGCCAGCGGCCTTGACCGCCGCTGTGCCGGCGTATGCCGAAGGACTCGACGCGCACCGGTTGCTGGCGCTCAATGATTTCAGGGTCGGTGATGCGCGAATTGGTCATGTGGGTGTGCACGGCGCTTGCACCGTCGAAGCCGGGCCCGGCGCCGGCACCACCGCACAGCGTTTCATAGTACTGATAGCGCGCGTTGCCGAAGCTGATGTTGTTCATCGTGCCCTGCGACTCGGCCATGGCGCCGAAGGCAGCGAGCAGCGCATCCGTGACCGCCTGGGAGGTCTCCACATTGCCGGCGACCACGGCGGCCGGCGGCTGCGGTGCCAGCAGCGAGGGTTCCGGCACCGAGAGGGCAACATGACGAAGAAAGCCCTCGTTCAACGGTAGCGGGGCGTCGATGATGCAGCGCAGCGCGTACATCACCGCCGCGCGCACCACCGGGAGCGGGGCATTGGCATTGCCGGCATCGGGCGGGCTGGTGCCAGCGAAGTCAATATGCAGGCAGCCGTCACGGACCTGGGTGGCCAACTGGATGCGTTGGCCATCATCCATGTCCACGCTGTGCTGACTGCAGGGCAGCGCGGGCAAGAACTCGGCCACCGCCTGCGCCGCGTAATCCTGGACCTGCTGCATCTGTTCCCTGACCATCTCCACGCCATGCTGCGTGCACAGCGATTGCACCAGCCGTACGCCCCGCACGCAGGAGGCAAGCTGCGCGCGCAAGTCCGCGAGGTTTGCTTCCGGATTGCGCGCCGGGTAGCGACCTTGCGTCAAGGTGGCGCGCAGCAAATCCTCATCCAGGACGCCGTCACGCACGACGCGCAAACCGGCGATACGGATGCCTTCTTCCTCGATGGTGTTACTGGAGGCAGGCATGGAACCGGGGCTGACGCCGCCCACGTCGGCGTGGTGTGCGCGTGCGGCCACGAAGGCCATTGGCATGTCCTGCGCTGTGGCGAAGACCGGCATGATCAAGGTGAGATCGGGAAGATGCGTGCCACCGGTGTAGGGATCATTGATCAACCAGGCGGTGTCGGCTTCCCAATGCTCGCCACGCGCGGCCAGCTGCTGCGATATCGCCTGTACGGCGGCGCTCATCGAGCCCAGATGGACCGGGATATGGGGCGCATTGGCCACCAGATGACCCTTGTCATCAAACAGGGCGCATGAGTAATCCAGGCGGTTGCGCACATTGACCGAGTGGGCACTACGCTGCAGAGCATCGCCCATCTCACAGGCAATCTGCATGAACCGATGGTTGAACAGCTCGAGGCGGGCGGCCGCGGCCGTGTGCTCGTTGACCAAGGGCGGCTTGCTGCGTCGAGCGTGGATGCCGTGCGTATCGGCGCGGGCGCTCCAGCCCCGCGGCAATACCAGATTCGACTGGGCCAGCAGGACCAGAGCCGGACCCTCGACCGCCTCCTCGTCCAACCATTGGTAGACGGGGACCGGATGCCATTGCCCATCGGCCAGCATCATCGGCTGCGTGCCGAGCTGCTTCCGCTTCTGCGGCGCGGCCTCCGCTCCCACAGGCTGTCCTTCATCCTGGGCGCGTAGCCGCAGACCAACCACATGGATACCGCGTGCGGGGTCTGAAAATCCGACGTCCCGGTGATGCGCGGCGTGAAAAGCTTCGATCAGTTCGGCGGCAGTGCCCTCGCCGTCAAAGGGGATTTCAAGAACGGTCTCGGCGCGCTCGTAATGCAGGCGCAGAACCGCGTTTTGCTGCACCATCGTGGTGTCCTGCTCCGCCAGCAGGGTTTTGGCGCGTGTCTGAAGCGCCGGCCACGCCGCGACGGCATGTGCCACGCTGCTGGCATCCAGCGGCGCATCGATGGCGGCATCCACGGTGACACCCAGCGCCGCCATGCCCACACCCAGGGCGGACAGGACGCTGGCACGCTGCGGCAGCAGGACTTCCTGCATGCCCAGTGCGTCGGCTACGTCGCAGGCGTGCTGTCCGCCGGCGCCGCCAAAGGCAACCAGACAGTGCGCGCCGATATCCACGCCGCGCGCAACGCTGATGCGTCGCACAGCGCCAGCCATCTGCTCCACCGCCAGACGCAGCGCACCGAGCGCAGCGTTGCGAATGCTGGCGGGGTCGGCGCCTTCCCCCAGTAGCTTGGCAAAGGCGGCTTCAGCGCGCCCGACATCGAGAGGGGCGTTGCCCTGCGGCCCGAACACCGGGGCGAAGCCTTCGCCGTAGATACGTCCGAGCAGAAGATTGGCATCCGTGATCGTCGCCGGACCGCCGCGGCCGTAACAAGCGGGACCGGGATCCGCACCCGCCGACTCCGGGCCGACGCGCATGCGCGCCCCATCATGGAAGATCTGTGAGCCGCCGCCAGCAGCCACCGTATGCAGGTCCAGTGCGGGGGCGCGTACCTCCTGTCCGGCGACGGTCACGCTGCTGCGTACAGGCGCATGGCCTTTTGCGTGAAAGACGTCCGTGGAGGTTCCCCCCATGTCGAGGCCGACAATGCGTTGTATGCCACTGGCGGCGGCGACGCGGGTGGCGCCGATCACACCGCCGGCGGGGCCGGAGAAAATGCTGTTGCGTGCTGTGAAATGCGCGGCATCGGCCAGGTTGCCGTCGGACTGCATGAAGCGGATGCGTGCGCCGGGCAACTGGGCCGCCAGGCGTTGGGTATAGCGCCGCAGGATGGGGGCCAGCGCCGCCTCGACCACCGTGGTCTGGGTCCGTGCCAGCAAGCCTGCCTCGTTCGAGACCCAATGGCTGCAGCAGATATGAGCGAAGCCAGCGTCGCGCGCCGCCACGGCGATGGCCTGCTCCTCGTCCGGATACTGGGCGCCGTGCATGAGGGCAATGGCGAGACTGTCAATGCCGTCGTCACGCAGGCGCTGCAGGGTCGTCTGCAGGGCATGGTGGTCCAGTGGCGCCAGGCATTGGCCGTCGGCGGCCCGACGTGTGGCTACGCCCGCAACCCGTGCGCACAGCGCGCTGCGCGGCGGGATGGCCAGCGCGAAGATGTCGTCGCGCGCCTGATCGCCAATTGCCAGTAGATCCTCGAAGCCGGTATTGATCAACAGCGCACAGGGGCTGTGGTGTCCTTCCAGCAGGGCGTTGGTGGTGACCGTGGTGCCCAGGCGCAATTCCGCCACTCTGCCCGCGGGGATAGCGGCATCTGCTGACAGGCCAAGCAATGCACGGATGCCGGCGATGACGGCGTCTTCGTACTGCCCGGGCGCGTGGCTCAGCAGCTTGTGCGTGTGGCGGCTTCCATCCGGGGCGATCCCGATGAGATCGGTGAAGGTGCCGCCGCGATCAGCGTGTATGCGCCAGCCGTCGCGATGGGCGGGACCGGTCGAGGAATGGCTCTGCATGACACAACGCTAGGGGCGCGGAGGCGTGCTGGCAAGCCTGTGCTGTCGCATAATCGGGTGATGGACGATACCGCTGCAGCCCTGTCATGGCCCGTGGCCAGCCCGCACTGCATTGAAGTGCGGGTAGGCGTCGACGACATCGACGCCTTCGACCACACCAATAACGTCTCCTATCTGCGTTGGCTCGAGCAGTGCGCGTGGTCGCACACCTGTGCCTTGGGCCTGGATATGGCGGCTTACCATCGCATTGGTGCAGGTTGCGTGGCACGGCGGCATGAGCTCGACTATCTGGCGCCCAGTTTTCTTGACGATACGCTGATCGTTGGCACCTGGATCGAGGAAAACGATGGCCGAGTCACGATGTGGCGCGGCTACCGCATCATCCGTCTGTCGGATGGGCGCGCGGTGATGAATGCGCGGACGCAGTGGGCTTGTGTCGATATGACCACGGGGCGGCCGCGTCGCCAGCCTGAGGCATTCGTGGCGGCCTACCAGGTCAGTCCGCTCCTCTAAGCGTTCTCAGCCCCTCACGGGCGCCGTCGTCAGGGGTGCGATGAAGCGCGCGAAGTGCTCGGCAACTTCGTCGAGGCGCTCGTTGAGGGCGTGTCCCGCGTCCAGCCAGCGCAGTGTTGCGCCATGGCGTTGACAGAAGCGATCGGCCACTTGTGGCGGAACGATGTCGTCGTGCAGCCCGTGCAGCACTTCGCAGTGCTCCGGTATGGCGGTGGGCTCTTCTGGCCAGGCAGGAAAGTAGAGCGCGGGCGCGAGCAGGAAGAGCGCATCCACGTCCAGCTGCGCGCAGGCGTGCGCTGCTACATAGCCGCCCATGCTTGATCCGACCATCACCAGGGGATGGCCTTCAGGCCTTGATTCCACAAGCTGCTGCAGGCGCTCGTGGGGATCAAAGGTATGCGTATAATCCGGCGACACCACGGCGAAGCCGTGGTCGCGGGCGACATCCGCCAGCCGCTTGATCTTGGTGCCCCACGGCCCGCTTTCCTTGCCGTGGTTGAAGCAGATCAGGGGGGCGGAATCGGGCATGGGAGGAGATCTCGATGGCGAGAAAAAAGGAGACGAAGCCGAAGTCCGGCCAGTCATCCAGTCTAGCGAGTCGTCGCGCCGCACGCCGCCAACGGGAACGGGATAATCCGCTTGAAGTGCGTCTGACCTTGGCCTTTCGGTTCGGGGACGAACCAGACGACCAGATCACCATGCTGAACGACCGTGCGATCCCGATGGTGGGCAGCGTCTTCCGTTACCGCGACCGCATCGCGCGGCAATTCACGATGCTGTTTGCGCGCGCCGGGGCCTCTCTGCCCAAGGTTCGGGCGGAAATTCTCCCCGCTGCGCGTTGGTTAGCTATTCGTTCCTGGGTGCGCAGTGCGGATGGCGATGATGACTCAGGAAAAGGCTAAGTGCTGCGATACCTCCAGATTGCCAATGTGGTGCTGCTCGCCTTTGGCGTGACTTTCGTCGTGACCTTGTCGGTAGTGGCCATCCTGCTCGCCTTCTGGGTCGACGAGTTCCCCAAATACCAAAGCACCCTCATTGGGGTGCTTCGCGTTGTGCTGCTCTCGGGCATGCTGGCCTTGGCGGGAGGCGTGTGTGTGCGCTCGCTGCAGCGCCGCTGGCCCTTCTGGCCGGCGCATCAGGTGGCGGGCTGGGGCGTGTCGTTGGTAGTGCTCTTTGTTGGTCTGAACATGCTGGGAGTGGGGTGATTCCATGAAGGTCCTTTGTTTGAGTGGCTCGGCGCGGGCGGCGTCGTTCAACACGGCTCTGCTTGAGGTTGCGGCCGCAGAGCTCGCAGCGCGCGACATCGACGTCATGCGTATTGCGCCTTCCGACCTAAGAGCCTTGCCCCTGATGGACCAGGACCTGGAATCGGCCTCGGGCCTGCCGGAACAGGCGCGGGCGCTCAAGGCGTCCTTTCACGCCGCTGACGGGATCGTGTGGGCCTGTCCGGAATACAACGGTTCCGTGACGCCGCTGCTCAAGAACGTGATCGACTGGGTCTCCCGGCCCGATGATGCGCTGCCTGCGCCGGCCTGCTTCCAGCGGCGACCGATGGCGCTGCTGGCCGCTTCTCCGGGCGGGCTGGGTGGTTTGCGCGGCCTGCGTCACGTGCGAGAGATTCTGGGCAATCTCTCCGCAATGGTGGTGCCCCGCCAGTTCGCCCTCGCCAAGGCAGGCGATGCCTTTGATGCCCAGGGTGCGCTGCGTGACAGCAAGAACCAGGAGGCGGTCGCTGGCGTCATGGACGATCTGCTGTTCTGGATGCAAGCCATCCACGGGAAAGGATGATGCGCGCACCCAAACGCTACAACCTCTGGTCCTTTCTTCCGATTGCCGCCGGTGCCTGCTGGATCGCGGCGGGGGAGGGCTTTGGGCTGCTGTTCACCATGCTGCCAGGCGCTCTGTTGCTCACGGCCGGGCTGGCGCTGCTGTTCATGCCGGGTGACGTGCGCATTCCGCGCATGATGGCGGTAGGCGGCATCCTCGGTCTGATACTCGCATCCTTCTTCTGGGCCTTTGACGATGGCGCGCTGCTGGCCGTGCTGCTTTCGGTGGGCAGTCTCATCCTGAGCGGGCGAGAGGGTCTGCACCTGATGCCCACCACCCCAGGCATTCCTCCGCCACCGGAGGATCTGGCGACCTATGCGCGCGCTGCGATTGATGAAGCGCTGCTCGGCTATTTCTCTGGCACCGCATCGGTTCCCGCGGGGCAGGCCGCAGACGACTGCATCGAAACCCTCAAGGCCCAGCGCGAGGCGGTTGAACGCCTGGGCTTTGACCGTAAACCCGCGGCACTGCACGGCACGCCGGAGGCGCCGGAACACGTCGTCTGGCACAACCGCAGTCTGTTCGGTATGGATTACCGGTCGCTGCACTTCGATAGCGAGTTTGCACCGCATCCAGAACTGCCCGGCGCCGATGCCTGGAAGCGCTTCGACGCCACTCGCCAGACCGCCGCCTGGGTGTTCGAGCATCCCGATGGCGAAGATCGCCCGTGGTTGCTTTGTGTCCACGGCTACCGCATGGGGCATCCGGCGCTTGATTTCTCGCTCTTCCCGCCGCGCGTGCTGCATGAGAAGTACGGCCTGAACTTGCTCATGCCGGTGCTTCCCTTGCATGGCATGCGGCGTTGCGGCTGGATCACGGGTAGCCAATTCCTCGACGGCGATCTGGGCGATCTGCTGCATGCGGAGTGCCAGACGCTATGGGATCTGCGGCGCCATGTCGCCTGGCTGCGCGCCCGCGGTGTGCGCCGCATCGGCGCCTTGGGTTTTTCGCTGGGCGGTTACAACACCGCGTTGCTGGCGCAGCACGAAGCCTTGGATTTCGCCATCGCCGGCATCCCGGTGTCGGACCTCGCGGATGTGCTGTGGCCCAATCTGCCCGATCTGCACCAGCGCTATTTCGCGCATCGGGGCGCCGACCCGGAACTGCTGCGCGCCGTTCTGCAGCCGGTCGCGCCACTGGCGCATGCGCCCATCATTCCGCATGGTCGTCGCTTCATCTTCGGCGGGTTGGCCGACCGACTGGTTCCCCCCGCGGAGGTGGCGCGCCTTGGCGCGCATTGGGCGGTGGAGCCGACCTGGTATCCCGGCGGCCATGTCACCTTCCGCGGCAGCGGCGTGGTGACGCGCGAGCTGCGTCGCGCCATGGAAGTGGCGGAATGGCCAACGGGGTAGGCCGCCACCCTGAAGGCAACGCGCACGCTACACTCTGAGGTCAAAATCACACGACAACGGGCGACGAGGCGATATGGCGCAGACGGTGGTCATTAGCGGCACGGGGCTTTACACCCCCGAACAGAAGATTTCCAACGAAGAGCTGGTGGAAAGCTTCAATTCCTACGTCGCGCAGTACAACGCGGAGCACGCGGACGCCATCGCGGCAGGCAGTGTGCAACCGCTGCAGCCGTCGTCGGCCGAGTTCATCGAGAAGGCCTCCGGTATTCGTTCGCGCTACGTGCTGGATCGCGAGGGGATCCTCGACCCCCAGCGCATGCGGCCGCGGCTGCCCACGCGCGGCAATGACGAGCCCTCCTTCATGTGCGACATGGGTGCCGCGGCAAGTCGTGAGGCACTGCAGCAGGCCTGCGTTGGCGTGGAGGCCGTCGACGGCATCATCGTGGCCTGTTCCAACATGCAGCGACCCTATCCGGCCATCGCGGTGGAGTTGCAGGCCGCGCTGGGTGTCGAGGGTTGGGGCTATGACATGAATGTTGCCTGCGCCTCGGCGGCCTTTGGCATTCAGGCGGCGGCGGACGCCGTGCGCAACGGCAGCGCGCGTGCGGTACTGGTGGTGAGTCCGGAAATCTGCAGCGGGCACCTGAATTTCTGCGACCGGGATTCGCATTTCATCTTTGGCGACGCCGCCACCGCCGTGCTGGTCTCGGCCGCCGAGGGTGCGCCCGCGGCTGGCCAGTTCGAAGTGCTCGGAACGCGGCTGCGTACCGTTTTCTCGAACAATATCCGCAATAACCGGGGCTTCTTGAATCGCAGCGAGTCGCCGGGGCGCAGCGAGGCTGATCGGCTCTTCGTCCAGAACGGGCGGCGCGTGTTCAAGGATGTGGTGCCGATGGTGTCCGAGCTGATCAGCACACACCTGCGCGATCTTGGTATCGATCCGCACAGCGTGCGCCGCTTCTATCTGCACCAGGCCAATCTGGCGATGAACGAATATATCGCCCGGCGCGTGCTTGGACGCGATGCCACCGCCGACGATGCCCCGGTTATTCTCGACGAGTACGCCAACACCAGCTCGGCCGGGTCGGTCATTGCGTTCCACAAGCACCGCGACGACATCCAGGCAGACGATGTGGTGGTGTTGAGTGGCTTTGGCGCCGGTTATTCGGCGGGTTGCGTCGTCATGCGCAAGCACTGAACACGCGCAGCGCCCACTTCTTCTTTCGCGGGATTTTCGATGGCAGACGATCGAGCAGCCGCTGCGCCCCACAGCGGTGCCGGCTGGATTCGCCGGGCGGACTATCAGCCGCCGGATTACCACATCGACAGCGTGGAGCTGGCGGTGGACGTCGATACGCGGACACTGGTGCGTGCGCGCCTGGAAGTCCGGCGCGACGAGTCGGCGGCGATGGATGCCCCCCTCTGGCTGGACGCACGCGACGTGGAACTCCTCTCGATCGCGGTCGACGGCGAAGTACTGGATGGCAAACGGGTCGTGCATGGCGATGACGGCTTCTGGGTACACGGTCTGCCGGCCGAGTGCCATATCGAGACGCAATGCGCCATTCATCCTGAGCAGAACACGGCCCTGGAGGGCTTCTATGCCTCGGGCCCGATGTACTGCACCCAATGCGAGGCACACGGCTTCTCGCGTATCACGCCCTTCATTGATCGTCCGGATGTGCTCTCCCGTTTTCGGGTGCGGCTGACCGCTGACGCTTCGCGATTCCCGGTGCTGCTCGCCAATGGCGATTGTGTAGAGCGCGGAACGCTTGACGATGGGCGTCACTTCGCGGTGTGGGAAGACCCTTTCCGGAAGCCCTGCTATCTGTTCGCCATGGTGGCGGGCGATCTGGCGCTGGTGCGCGACGAGTACCGCACCAGCGAGGATCGACCGATCGCGCTCGAGTTTTATGTCGACCACGGCAGCGAGGGCCTGGTGGACCACGCCATGAACGCCCTCAAGCAGGCGATGCGCTGGGACGAGGAGGTCTTCGGGCTGCACTACGACCTCGATACGTACATTGTGGTGGCGGCTCGGGCCTTCAACATGGGGGCCATGGAGAACAAGGGTCTCAATATCTTCAATTCGTCGCTGGTTCTGGCTTCGACCCGAACGGCCACGGATGCGACCTTCGATGCCATCACCTCGGTGATCGCCCACGAGTACTTTCATAATTACACGGGCAACCGGGTCACCTGTCGCGACTGGTTCCAGCTTTCGCTGAAGGAAGGCCTGACGGTCTTTCGCGACCAGCGCTTCAGTGAGGATGTGCTGGGTGCTTCGGTGCAACGCATCGAACAGGCGCGTGCGCTGCGCGCCGTGCAATTCCCCGAGGACGCCGGTCCGACGGCACATCCGGTGCGGCCGGAGGCGTACAAGGAAGTCAACAACTTCTATACGCCCACGGTCTATGAAAAAGGGGCAGAGATCGTCCGCATGATGCACGCGCGCATCGGCGAGCAGGCCTTCCGGGAGGGATTGCGGGCCTACCTCAAGGCGCACGACGGGACGGCAGCCACCATCGAGGATTTCGTGCAGGCGCTGGCCACTGCTGCGAATGTCGATCTCGACGGCTTTCTGGCGTGGTACGGCCAGGCGGGCACGCCGCGGCTGCGGCTGCGCCGTGAGTGGCTGTCCGAGCAGTCCCGCGTGCGCTTGCATTTCAGTCAGAGCACACCGCCTACACCCGGCCAGCCCGACAAACAACCCTTGCCGATTCCCATCCGCATGCAGCTGCTGGATGCCGAGGGCGGATTGCGAGCACTACCCGAGCATCCAGCGCGACAGCGAGACGACCTGTTGCTGATGACGGATGCGGAAATGACGGTGGATATCGACAGCCAGGAGCCGCTGTTGCCAGCCTGTTTGATGGGCTTGTCCGCACCGGTCATTCTCGAAGCCGATTACAGCTCCCTGGATCTGCAGCGGTTGGCCGTACAGGCCACCGATCCCTATGTCCGCTGGGACGCCTTGCAGCAGCTGCATGCGCAGGCGCATCGCGCCCTGATGGTGGAGGACGATTCCCTGCTGGAACCGCTGCTCGTCAGTCTGCAACGGATTGCCGCGGCGCCGCCTGAGGATGAAGCCTTCACCGCCATGCTGCTCGCTCCACCTGCGCTGTCATGGCTGTGGGAGCAGTATGAAACGATCGACCCGCAGCGTTTCATGACCGCCTTCCTCAGCCTGAAGAAGGCCGTGGCGCGCGCGCTGTGCGGACCGCTATCGGTCTGGGCGCAGCGCAACCCCATTGGGCCGAATCGCGCCGGGCCGCGCGCACTGACCAACGTAGCGCTCGGCTATCTGCTGCTGCTTCAGCCGGATACCGTGCTGGCACTGGCGCGGCGTCGCGTCTGCGACGACAACATGACACTGGCCATGGCGGCGCTGCAAGGCCTCAACCAGACGGCGACGGGGGAGTGCACGCTGGCCAATGGCGCTTTCTACGAGCGCTGGCGCAATGACGCGCTGGTCTTGGACCGCTGGTTCGCAGTGCAGGCCGGATCGCCGCATTGCACCGTGGAGGGCGTGCAGCAGCTGTTGGACCATCCGGATTTCGATTGGCAGAACCCCAACCGCGTACGAGCGGTAGTGGCGACCTTTGCGCGCGACAATATTGCGCATTTTCACAGCGAAGGGGGCTATCGGCTCTATGCCGAGATACTGGAAAGGCTGGATCGAAGCAACCCGCAGATCGCCGCCCGGCTTTGCCGTCCTATGATCGGATTCGCGCGGCTGGAGGAGCCCTGGTCCAGCCTGCAACGGGCTGCGGTCGAGTCACTGCGCGGGCGCGTGCATTCGGCCAATGTACTGGAGATGCTGGACGCCGCACTGCCATCCTGACTGTCACGCAAGTGTCACCTATTGCCAATATTCTCCCGAGCTGGCAATAAGGCTGTCATGGACGTGTCAGGAAAGCGCATTCTGGTGGTGGAAGACGAGGCCGGCATCCGAGAGATGATCCGCTTCGCTCTGGAAAGGGAATCTTTCGACGTGCTCGAGGCCGGTGACGTGTCGGAGGCGCGCGTGCAGGTGGCGGACCTGCGACCGGACCTCATCCTGCTCGACTGGATGCTCCCTGGTACTTCCGGTGTGGATTACGCGCGCGAACTCAAAGCGGATCCGACGACGCGCGACATCCCGGTCATCATGGTGACCGCTCGCACGGAGGAAGAGGACACGGTACGCGGCCTGAATGTCGGTGCCGATGATTACATGACCAAGCCTTTCTCCTTCCCGGAACTGGTAGCTCGCATCCACGCCGTGCTGCGTCGTGCGGTACCGGGTGGCGAATCCGAATGCATCACGGTCTCCGGACTGGCGGTGGATGCCGCCAGTCAGCGCGTCACCGCCGATGGCGATCCCGTACGTCTTGGCCCAACCGAGTATCGGCTGCTGCACTTTTTCGCCAGCCATCCGGAGCGGGTCTACACGCGCGAGCAGGTGCTGGACCGCGTCTGGGGGCATAACGTCTATGTCGAAGAGCGTACGGTGGATGTGCACATCCGTCGCCTGCGCAAGGCCCTGGCGCCTTTCGGCTACGATGGCATGATCCAGACAGTCCGTGGCACTGGCTATCGATTCTCCGACAAATTCTGACGCAGCCCGGGTGAGTAGTCCCGAAGTCGAGGACAACCGCCGCACGCTGGCTTCCGACATGCGTCGCGCGTGGCTCGTGGAGTTGCGTCGTCTCGTCCTGGCTATCGGGGGAGGTTGGCTCGCGGGTTATTTGTTCGCGGCGCCGCACCTCGGCATGGCCGTCGGTCTTCTGGTGCTGGTCAGCTACCACTTTCGCCTGCTCTATCTGCTCGCGCGCTGGAGTCTGAACCCGCAACGGGTGGAGCTTCCCGAAAGCGGCGGCGTTTGGGGGGAAATCTTCGAAGGCCTCTACGCCACCCAGCGCAGGGCGCGGCAGCGCAAGCGCAAGCTGGCTTCCATTCTTGCCGAGTTTCAGGCTTCGACGGCTGCGCTGCCGGATGGTGCCATCGTGGTCACACCGCGCGGGCATATCGCCTGGTTCAACACTGCGGCCCAGGGTTTGCTCGGTCTGCGTTCGCCGCAGGATATCGGTGCGCGCATCAACAACCTGATTCGACATCCGGGTTTCCAGCGCTACGTCGAGCAGGGTGATTTCAGCAAGGATGTCCAGCTACCCTCACCGCTGAACGCGCAGTACACCCTCAACCTGCGATTGATTCCCTATGGCAACGGGCAGCGCCTGCTGATCGTGCGCGATGTCTCGGAGCACCAGCGCCTGGATCGGATGCGCCGCGATTTCGTGGCCAACGCCTCGCACGAGCTGCGCACACCGCTGACCGTGTTGAGCGGCTACATCGAGATGATGCACGGCGAGGCGGGCCGATCCGACAGCGCGCTCGCATCGTGGGGCGCGCCGCTGGGCGAAATGCGGGGTCAGCTCGGGCGAATGGAGCACCTCATCGGCGATCTGCTCAAACTGGCGCGGCTGGAAAGCGACACGCCGGCACCGCGCAACGAGCCCATCGATATGGCCAAGCTGCTGCATGACGCCCTGCGCCAAGCGGAAACCCTGTCGCGCGGGGTGCATCGATTCGAAAGCGAGATCGATGCGGACGTTCTTCTGTACGGGCGCGAAAGTGAGCTGCAGAGCATCGCCATCAATCTGCTGAGCAATGCCGTGCGCTACTCTCCGGACGGCGGCACCATCCAAGTGGAATGGCGGACGGCACGGGCAAGTGGCTCGGACTATCCGCTGCTGCGGGTCAAGGACAGCGGCATCGGCATCGAGGCGGATGCCATCCCGCGGCTCACGGAGCGCTTCTTTCGCGTGGATGTGGGCCGCTCGCGCGCCACGGGTGGAACCGGACTGGGGCTTGCCATTGTCAAGCACGCCCTGGAGCACCATGAAGCGGAACTGACTGTGGAGAGCGAACCGGGCGAGGGCAGTGTCTTCGTCTGTCATTTTCCCGCCTATCGGCTGCATCAGGTGCGCCAGCAGCGGCGCGCCGGTTAAGCGAGCTGTAACACAACTGTCATAATTCACCTGTCGAGCCACCGCGCGCGGTGACAACGACAACGACAAGGCATACAGGGGAATTGCATGAAAGCTTCAATCCAAGGGGGTGCAGTGGGCGCCGTCCTGATGGCACTGGCCGGCACTGCGCAGGCTGTTTCAATCAATACCGACGGCAAGCTGGTCATCAGTGCGGACGATGGCACCTTCGCAGCACGAATCAGCGGGCGACTGCATGCAGACGCCAATTTCTATGGCAGCGACCGCGTTGACCACACCAGTGGCGCTTTCGTACGCCGCGCCCGCATTGGCCTCATCGGCCATCTGCGCAATTGGGACTACGAGGTCACCTTTGACAATGCCACCGACGAATCCGACCTTAAGGACGCCTTCGTCGCGCGTGAGCTCGGGCCGGGTCGTCTGATCGTCGGGCAGTTCAAGCAGTTCCAGGGCTTCGAGGAAATCACCAGCTCGAACGACATTGTCTTTATCGAGCGCAGCCATGTGTCCAATTCGATGATTGCGCGCGCCCTGGGCGTGGGGTATCACGGAACTGAGGGATTTTTTGGCTACGCGCTGTCCGGCTACAACCTGCGCGAGGCCAGTGACGGCGGCGCACGCGCGATCAATGATGGTGTGGGCGGCGTGCTGCGTCTGTATGCAGCGCCTATCCTTCGTGACCGCAGTGCGTTGCACGTCGGATTCAGCTTCTCGCGGGAGGTCTCGGACCAAGGTGGCGTACGTGGCCGTGTACGACCGCTGGGGCGCTCCAACGAGGGACGCTTCACGCTCTTTGACGCCAGCAGTGAGCGTGATGATGTAGCAGAAGACGCGCGCGCCACGGTGGACCGCCTGAATATGGAACTGGCGGCTTTGCATGGCCCGCTTGCCTTCGAGGCCGAATGGTTGGTGGGTTCGGCCGATCCCGACGACGCGTCGGAGCAGGACTTCACCGCGTATCATGCACAGATAAGTTACGCGCTCACCGGCGGCTCCCCCCGTCGCTACGATCTTGGCGCCGGCCGTACCAAGAATCTTCGGCCCAGCACGGGGTCAATCGGCGCCTTCGAGGTGGCTTTGCGCTACCAATACGCGGAAAACGAGGCCGTCGCGGGTGCGGAACTCACCACGGTGGACGCGGCGCTCAATTATTACCCGAACCAGAACGTGCGCTTCATGCTCAATTACAGCATGGCCGACAACGAATTGAACGGCGATGAACCGGACTTGGTTTCCCTCCGCGCGCAGTTCGCTTTCTAGTCGGGTGTCATCATCCTGTAACGAAGATGTCATGCAATACGCGCGTTTTGCGCAGCAGCTGCGCATCGAATTCCCTTCGAAACCTGGAGTAATCCCATGATTCGCAAGCTCGTCGCATTTGCCGGCCTTGGGCTGGTCGCTGCTTCCCCAGTGATGGCCTCGGTCGACGATGCACTGCCGACCTATGAGCCGGTTTCCGGCGTCTCCGGCAGCGTGGTCAGCATCGGCTCCGACACCCTCAACAACCTCATGACACTGTGGGCCGAAGAGTTCAAGAAGATCTATCCCAGCGTCACCATCGAGATTCAGGGTGCTGGCTCCTCCACGGCGCCGCCGGCGCTGACCGAGGGAACGGCCAACTTCGGGCCGATGTCGCGGGAAATGAAGTCATCCGAAGTGCAGTCCTTTGAGGATCGCTACGGCTATCCGCCCACCATGGTCGGTGTGGCCATCGATGCGCTCGCGGTCTACGTAAACAAGGACAACCCGGTGCAGTGCCTGAGCATTCCGGAAATCGACGCGATCTATTCCACGGGGCGTCGCTGTGGTCATCCGGAAGACATCACCCGTTGGGGGCAGGTCGGTCTGGAAGGCGCCTGGGCCGACCGGGATTTCGCCCTGTACTCGCGCAACGCGGTATCGGGGACCTACGGCTACTTCAAGGACAATGCGCTCTGTGGTGGCGACTTCAAGCCCAGCGCCAATGAGCAGCCCGGGTCGGCCTCGGTCGTACAGGGCGTGACCGAATCGATCAACGGTATTGGTTATTCGGGTATTGGCTACAACACCTCGGGCGTCAAGGCCTTGGAGGTGGCGCGCGAAAGCGGTGGCGACTGCGTGGAGATCAGCGGCGAGACCGCCTCCAGTGGCGAGTACCCCCTGGCGCGTCTTCTGATCCTCTACGTCAACAAGCACCCGAATGAGGAATTGACGCCGCTGATGCAGGAATTCCTGAAGATGGTGCTCTCCAAGACCGGTCAGGAAATCGTCGCCAAGGATGGCTATGTGCCCCTGCCGGCACCGGTGGCGCAGCGTTTCCGGGATCAGCTCGGCCTCTGAGTGCTGCCGGACCGATGGCATCCGCAGGCAAGGCGCGCCGCCGGGGTCATCCCGGCGGCTTGCCACTGTGAATGCACTGTTTCGGATGGGATGTTAGACAAGCGGTTGTCATATTGCGGCGCTAGAGTGTCGCGCTTCGTGAAGGCGCCCGGTCGCGGGCGCGCAGTCAGTCGATAAGGGGCGCTCGTGGGGCAAAACTCAACAGGTTCGGCCGGGAAAGCCATCCTGCCCAGCCGCGAAGTGCTGGAAATGCGGCAGCGTCGTCGCAACCTCAAGGACAGCGCGGTCAAGTGGTTGATCCGGGCCGGTGGCGGTGCCGTCGTCGTATCGCTGGGCCTGATCTTCGTGTACCTCTTCTCCGAGGTGGCGCCGATACTGCGCGGCACGAGTATCGACAACCCTCAGCGATTCGAAGCCCCGGCCGGTGGCGATGTTCCCTCACAGCGCCTCATGCTCGAACGCTACAGCGACATCGGCGCGCGATTGACTGCCGATGGGCGCATCGTGTTCTGGGAGCTCGATGATCAGTCCGTCATCAAGCAGCAGCGCATCGAGGGCAATCCTGAAGCGGAGATCACCAGCTTCGGCTCCGGTGAACCGCGTACCCGCACGCATGCTTACGGCTTTTCCGACGGGACCGCGGTCATCCTCGAGGACGCCTACAAGCTCACCTTCCCGAACGATCAGCGGGTCCTGATTCCCAACGTGAAGTATCCCTACGGTGCGGAGCCCTTGGTGGTCGACCCACAGGGGCAGGCGCTGCGTCAGGTCACCGTACAGCCGGGCTCCAGTGGCGCCAGCGGAGCTGTCATTGCCGCACTGACCGCCGATGACCGACTGGTAATGGCGCGCGTCCGCACCCGGCAGAGCTTTCTCGGGGGTGCGGCGGAAGCAGAGGTATCGACGCGGGATCTCGGTTCTGTCGATTCGGATCTCGAATCGTTGGTGGTGAGTACCGACCTCTCCAACATCATCGCGCACGGCGGGGATGGGACGCTCTACTACTACAACATCGACGATCGCAAGCCTGTGGGGCTGGCCGATTCCACGCAGGCAGTCGCCGAGGGGGTCGCGATCACGCAACTGCGTTTCCTGAATGGCTCCAAGTCGTGGATCGTGGGCGGCAGCGACGGCAGCCTGACGCAGTGGATGCTCACGCGTCAGGAGGACAACACCTTCAAGCTGACGCAGATGCGCAGTTTCGATGCGCACGACGCCGCGGTGACGGCGATTGCCGCGGACTATGGGCGGCGCGGCTTTGCCACCGGTGACGCCGACGGCGTGCTGCAGCTGCACTATTCCACATCGCATCGAACCACCTTGCGCGAGAAGGTGGCGGACCAGGCCATCGTCGCCATCGCCCAGTCGCCGGTGGACGAGCAATTGCTCATCGAAGACGCCGGTGGTGAGATCGTGCTCTTCGAGCTGTGGAACGAACATCCGGATCTATCCTTCTCGGCGCTGTGGACCAAGGTGCTCTACGAGGGACGCCAAGAGCCAGCCTACGTGTGGCAGGCCTCCTCCGGTTCCAATACCTTCGAGCCGAAGATGTCGATGGTGCCGCTGACCATCGGCACGCTGAAAGCGGCGCTGTTTGCCATGATCTTTGCGGCGCCGCTGGCCATCGCAGGCGCAATCTACACCGCCTATTTCATGACGCCGCGCATGCGGCAGACCGTGAAGCCCACCATCGAGCTGATGGAAGCCTTGCCCACGGTCATTCTTGGCTTTCTGGCCGGTCTATGGCTGGCGCCCTTCGTGGAAGCCAACCTGCCCATGATCTTCATGGTGCTGGTCGGCTTGCCGACCGGCTTCCTGCTGGCCGCCATGGCCTGGCAGAAGATGCCGCAGTCCCTGCGTGAGCGCGTCCCGGCAGGCTGGGAGGCGGCGATGCTGGTCCCAGTCGTGGTTCTGGTGGTGTGGATATCGGCCACGCTCAGCCCGTGGGCCGAACTCTGGTTCTTCAACGGCGATATGCGCCAGTGGCTGACCAGCGTCGGTATTACCTATGACCAGCGCAACGCCTTGGTGGTGGGCATCGCGATGGGCTTTGCGGTGATTCCGACCATCTTCTCGATCGCGGAGGATGCCGTCTTTACCGTGCCCAAGCATCTGACGCAGGGGTCGCTGGCTCTGGGGGCATCGCGCTGGCAGACGGTGACGCGGGTTGTGCTGCTGACCGCGAGTCCCGGCATTTTTTCGGCGGTGATGATCGGCTTCGGCCGCGCCGTGGGCGAGACCATGATCGTGCTCATGGCCACTGGCAACAGCCCCGTAGTCAACTTCAACATCTTCGAGGGAATGCGCACGCTGTCGGCCAATATCGCGGTGGAGTTGCCGGAAACCGCTGTGGGCAGTACGCACTACCGCGTCCTGTTCTTCGCCGCACTCGTGCTGCTGCTGTTCACATTCGTCGTGAACACGGTCTCTGAAATCGTGCGCCAGCGTCTGCGCGAGCGCTACAGCAACCTCTAGGGAAGCCGATGTCGAATACACGCAAATGGTTCGCCAGCGGCGATCCTTGGGTCTGGATGATCGGAGGTGCGCTGACCGTCAGTCTGCTGATGGTGATCGGGCTGATCGGGCTGATCGCGGTACGCGGCTTCGGGCACTTCTGGCCCGCAGAACTGATCGAGACCAAGGTGCGCACGGCCAGCGGCGAGATCGAAATCGTGCTGGGCGAAATCACCGACACCGAGACGCTGACGCCACTGCAGCTGCAGGATACCGATCTGGCGGGGCAGGCCGATGGCGATGCACTGACCTCCCGGGCGCAGTTCAAGATCGGTAACCGCGATGTCTTCGGCAGCGATTTCCGCTGGATCCTCGAGCCGCGGCGGATCGAGACCCGGATACCCGAGGACGCGATCATGCTGGAACGGCGCGAGTACGGGAATTTCTACGGCTATCTGGTCAATATCAAGCGCGACGGCGAGATCATTGCGCGGGGCGACGAGGCCTTCGAGGAACTGAAGGCCATGCTTGACAAGAACCGCGAGCAGGTCGACGAACTGGAACACATCGACCGGTACGAGATCGGTGCGATCAATTACCGGCTGGAGCAGGCGCGCCTGGATGAGCGCGGTCTGGAATTCAACCGCGACAAGATCAGCGAGGATGAGTACCAGCGGCGCATGGCCGAGATCGAGGCTGAGCGGCAAGCGGCGCAGGCCGAGTACAAGAAGCTGCGCGAGAAGCGCGATGTGTTGATGCGCGAGCTGAACCGGGCATCGGTCACCATGCGCACCGCCGACGGGCGTGAGAAGGAGATGAAGCTCTCCAATCTCATCCGGGCGACGCGCAACAACGATATGTCGGTATTCGAGAAGACCGGCTACTACCTGGTCAAGCTCAAGGAATTCGTACTCGGTTTTCCGCGCGAGGCCAATACCGAGGGCGGCATCATGCCGGCCATCTTCGGCACCATCACGATGGTGCTGCTGATGTCCATCGTCGTCACGCCTTTCGGCGTGGTGGCCGCGATCTATCTGCGGGAATATGCGCGCCAGGGCACTTTCCTGCGCATCGTGCGCATTTCCGTCTACAACCTCGCGGGCGTGCCCTCCATTGTCTTCGGCGTCTTTGGCCTGGGCTTTTTCGTCTACACCATGGGCGGCAGTATCGATGCCCTGTTCTATCCCGAGCTGGCTCCGCAGCCGGTATTCGGCACCCCGGGCCTGCTGTGGGCGTCGCTGACGCTGGCGCTGCTGACGCTGCCGGTCGTGATCGTTGCCACCGAGGAGGGGCTGACACGCATCCCGCGTGCGGTGCGCGAGGGCAGCCTGGCCCTGGGGGCGACCAAGGCGGAGACGCTGCGGCGCATCGTGCTGCCCATGGCCGCGCCGGCCATGATGACGGGGCTCATCCTTGCCGTGGCGCGGGCGGCGGGCGAGGTAGCGCCGCTGATGCTGGTCGGCGTCGTCAAGTTGGCGCCGGCACTGCCGATCGACGGCGAGTTCCCGTTCCTGCATCTGGAACGCAAGATCATGCACCTCGGTTTCCACATCTACGACGTGGGCTTCCAGAGCCCGAACGTGGAAGCGGCACGGCCGCTGGTCTACGCAACCTCGTTGATGCTGTTGTTCATCATCATTTCCCTGAACCTCACGGCCATTTCGATCCGCAATCGTCTGCGCGAGCGCTTCCGCGCCGACAGCGATTGATCGACGGCCAACGGAGTCCTCATGGTGGAGCAATCCCCGCAAGTCCCGATGCCCGGCAGCCGTCCTTCCGCCACCAACGGCGGGACGCGTTCCCTGGCGAACGAAGACACCTGCATCGAAGTCAGCAATCTCAACCTGTTCTACGGTGAGTCGCAGGCGCTCAAGAACATCAATCTCAAGATTCCGCGTGGACGGGTGACCGCCTTCATCGGGCCTTCGGGCTGCGGCAAGTCGACGCTGCTGCGCTGCTTCAACCGCATGAACGATCTGGTTGACACGTGCCGGGTGGAAGGGCTGATCCGCATTGATCAGGACGACATCTACGACAAGCGCGTGGACGTGGCCGCGCTGCGTCGGCGCGTGGGTATGGTGTTCCAGAAACCGAACCCCTTCCCGAAGTCGATCTTCGAGAACGTCGCCTACGGCTTGCGCCTGCAGGGCGTGAACGACAAGCGCGTGTTGTCGGAGGCGGTCGAGAAGGCGCTGCGTGGCGCCGCACTCTGGGATGAGGTCAAGGACCGACTGGACGACAATGCCTTCGGCATGTCTGGTGGTCAACAGCAGCGTCTTGTCATTGCGCGCGCCATCGCGATCGAGCCGGAAGTCATGCTGCTGGACGAGCCGTGTTCGGCACTCGACCCGATCTCCACGGCGAAGGTTGAGGAGCTCATCACCGAGCTGAAGAAGAAGTACACCATCGTCATCGTCACGCACAACATGCAGCAGGCAGCGCGCGTGTCGGATTACACGGCCTATCTGTATCTGGGGGAAGTGGTGGAGTTCGACGATACGCGCCGGATCTTCACGAATCCCAAGCAGAAGGAAACGGAAGACTACATTACGGGCCGCTTTGGCTAGGCAATGTTGGCCACGGCGTCGGGAACCGTTGATGGCACCGTCTGTCGTCCCGCTCGTCGCTCGGCTCCGGACGGGCTTCACTGCCTGTAATCTAGTTGCCCTAGCGTAGGTGCACTCGGCAATCCTGCATTCCAAGCGCAACTGCGCACCACAACCAAGACGGCTTCGGAGACGCCCATGATCGACAAGTCCTCACTCGGTAAGCACATCTCGAAGGAATTCAACGAGGAGATCGAGGACCTGCGCGAGCGTGTGCTCAGCATGGGGGGCATCGTCGAGCAATTGCTCAGCGATGCGGTGGAGGCACTGGCCAGTGGTCGTGCGCCCGACTTCAAGGAGGTCAAGGCCGAGGATCGCAAGGTCAATACGCTGGAAGTTTCCATTGACGAATCCATTGCCGAGCTCATTGCGCGCCGTCAGCCCACCGCCAGCGATCTACGCCTCATCCTGACCGTATCGCGTGTCATCGTCGATCTGGAGCGCATCGGTGACGAGGCCAAGAAGGTCTACAAGATGGCCACACGGCTGACCGACGCCCGCGGCCGCCACGCCGACGCTTTCACCGAGGCGGAGAACCTGGGCCTGCACGTGCAGAAGATGCTGCGCGGTGCGCTGGATGGCTTCGCCCGCCTGGATCCGGACGCCGCCCTGCGTGTCGCGCGTGAAGACGACAAGGTCGATCGCGAGCACGAGGAGATCATCCGTCTGAACATGACCTACATGCTGGAGGACGCGCGCAATATCAAGCGTGCAGTCGACCTCATGTGGGCCGTGCGCGCGCTGGAGCGCATTGGGGACCACGCCCGCAATATCGGGGAGCACACCATCTACATGGTGACCGGGCAGGACGTGCGCTACGTGGATATTGACCGCGTCGAGGAAATCGTCCGCGCCGCACAGTAGCCACCGCTGGCCGGTATCGCTCGCCGCCAGCGCTTGCACCATGACGAGGCGGCTACAATACGGGCCGGTATCGAAGGCCAACTGAGCAATCTGTGCGTTCCAAGCTGCGCGTCGCCGCGCTGGTGACTCTGGCTGTCGGCCTGGTTGCCGGCAGCCTGTATATTCTTTATCTCGATCAGGTGATCCGGGAGCGCTTCGCCGGTGTGCGCTGGGCGGTGCCCTCGAAGGTCTTTGCCGCGCCGCTTGAGTTGTATCCGGGCAAGCCAATGGATGCGCAGGCACTGGCGCGGGAACTCGATCGGCTGGGCTATCGCAAGGTGGCCACGCCCTCCAAGCCGGGGAGCTATGCCCAGTCGCGACGCGCAGTGGATCTTGTCAGCCGCGCTTTCCAGTATTGGGACGGCAAGGAGCCCTCGCGCCGGCTGTTCGTACGTTTCGATGATGCCGGTATTCGAGAGATCGTCGAGCCGGGCGTGTCCAGCAGCCATGCGCTGGTACGCATCGACCCGTTGGCGATCGGCAGCATTCACGCTGCGCGCGCGGAGGATCGCTTGCTGCTCCGGCGCGAGGAAGTCCCGGAATTGCTCGCCAAGGGCATCATCCTGGTCGAGGATCGCCATTTCTACTCGCACTGGGGTGTGTCGCTGCGCGGCATTGCGCGGGCGATGGTGGCCAACGTCAAGGCGGGTCGGGTCGTGCAGGGAGGAAGCACGATCACCCAGCAGTTGGTGCGCAACTTCTTTCTGACCCTGGACCAGAACCTGCAGCGCAAGATCAAGGAGGCCATCATGGCGATCCTGCTCGAGCTGCACTATGACAAGGAGGAAGTGCTCGAGGCCTATATCAACGAGATCTTCCTTGGCCAGGACGGCAGTCGCGCCATTCATGGATTTGGCCTGGCGGCCGGCCATTACTTCAACAAGCCGGTGTCCGAGCTCAATGCTGCAGAAACGGCCTTGCTGATCTCGTTGGCCAAAGGCGCTTCCTATTACAACCCACGTCGGCATCCCGAGCGGGCGCGCGCCCGACGCGATCTCGTGCTCCGGCTTTTTGAAGAAAACGGGTTGATCAGCGAGGCGCGTTACCAGCGCGCGATTGCCGCGCCCCTCGGTGTGGAAAGCGATGGCGACGGCGGCGCAGTGCGTTATCCGGCCTTTGTCGAGTTGGTGCGACGACAGCTGGAGGCGGACTATCGCAAGGAAGATCTGCAGAGCGAGGGCCTTCGCATCTTCACCACCCTGGACCCGCATGCCCAAGCCGAACTGGAGCGCCAGATTCGCGATGGCCTTTCGCGTATCGAATCCCAGCGCAATATCGAGCAAGGCAGCCTGGAGGCCGCAGCCCTGATCACGCGCGCGGAGAGCGGCGAAGTGGCCGCATTGGCCGGCGGGCGCGAGGGCCGGTATCGCGGCTTCAATCGCGCCTTGGATGCGCGCCGTCCCATCGGATCTTTGGCCAAGCCCTTCGTCTACCACACCGCACTGTCACAGCCAGAGCGTTTTCATCTGTATAGCCTGCTCGAAGACAAGCCGTTGCGTCTGGAGATGCCCAATGGCTCCGTGTGGGAGCCAAAGAATTACGATGCCGAGCAAATACACGGCGAGGTCCGTCTGTATGAGGCGCTGGCGCGTTCCTACAATCTGGCAACCGCCCATCTTGGCCTCGCCGTCACCCCCAAGGCAGTGGCACAGACCATGCGCGCCGCGGGGCTTGAGCAGGCGCCCACGGCCTTGCCGTCCTTGGCGCTGGGCGCGATTGATCTGTCGCCCCTGGAGGTCGCGCAGATGTACAGCACGCTCGCGAGCGGCGGATTCCGCTATCCCCTGACCGGGATCCGGGAAGTCACCGATGCCGAGGGCGAGCCACTCACCCGCTACGGCATGCAGGTGCAGCGGGGTCTCGAGGAGGCGCCCACCTACCTGACCAATTGGGCCCTGGAGCAGGTGACGATCTTCGGAACGGGGGGTGGTGTCTACCGCTGGATCGACCCGACGACGCGCGTGGCGGGCAAGACGGGCACGACAGATGGGTATCGCGATGCCTGGTTCGCCGGCTTTGGTGGTGATCGCGTCGGCGTCTTCTGGGTGGGTCGCGATGACAATGCGCCCACCGGGCTGAGCGGTTCCAGCGGCGCATTGCCCCTGTGGTCAGCTACCATGGCGGCGCTTGACCTACAGAGTTATGAACCCTTCATGCCTTCCGGTGTGGAACAGGTGCAGATCGACCGAGAGAGCGGACTGCGCGCAGGCGAAGGGTGTCAACAAGTCATTTCGCTGCCCTTCATCGAAGGCTTCGCGCCAGAGCGCGAGGCGCCCTGTGCGGGTAGCGATCCCTCCGAAGGAGTGCGTGGATGGTTTCAGCGCCTGTGGCAATGACGCGCGGTTTGCTGGTTGTGCTTGCGCTCGCCTTGGGCGCGTGCGGCACGCTGCCGCATGAGCGCACGACCGGCACCGTTTTCGAGTCCGCCCCGTCAGAAACGGACGGTCAGCGGAGCGACCGGGCTGCCGCGGGTGAACGTGAGCGTCAGGCGCCGCGCGACGGTACCGAAGTGGCGATTTATCAACCGCCTGCAACGGAGCAGCCCGAATCGCTGACCGAGCGCCATCCCCGTTCCCTGTCAGAGGTCAGCGGGCCCGCCGTCGTCAGTCTGGTGCAACAGGCGGATCAGGCGGCCCGCGAGGCGCGCTACGAGACCGCCATTGCGGTGCTGGAGCGTGCGCTGCGCATTGAACCCCGCAATGCCTTTGTCTGGGCGCGTCTCGCAGAGGTTCGGCTGCAGGCGGGTGAAGCCCAGCAGGCGGCCGCGACTGCTGATCGCGCCAACAGTCTGGCGCGAGGCAACCCCTATCTGGAAGCGCGAAATTGGCGCACCCTGGCAGATGCACGCAGGCAGCAGGGTGACGCCCAGGGCGCCCAGCTTGCGCGGCAGAAGGCCGAGCAGGCGCGGCTGCGGCAAACGGGTGGAAATTGACACGGCCGCGCCTCTGGCGCGGCAGGCCAGCGAGCATCTGGCAGCGCATGGACCGCTAGCACGCGCCATTCCGGGCTTCAGTGAGCGCCGGGTGCAGCGCGAGATGGCTGAGCAGGTCGCGGAGGCTATCGAGCAAGGAGCCACACAGTTGGTGGAAGCCGGAACCGGCACCGGTAAGACCATGGCCTATTTGCTCCCCGCCGTGTTGTCCGGCAAGCGTACGGTGGTCAGTACGGGAACGAAGAACCTGCAGGATCAGCTCTATCAGCGCGATCTTCCGCGTCTGTTGGCCGCCCTTGGCATGCCGGTTCAGACGGCGCTGCTCAAAGGCCGCGCGAATTACCTTTGTCGCTACCGCCTGAAGCAGGCGGCGGACCAGCCGGGGCAGGATAGTGGGCGCATTCTGTCGCTGCGGCAGTTCATGGAAGCCTCTGAATCCGGCGAACTGGCCGACTACGGCAAGCTTGCCGACAACGACCCGCTGCGGCCCAGGGTGACTTCCACGGCCGACAATTGTCTGGGCACGCGTTGTCCGGATTTCGACGACTGCTTCGTGTTTGCGGCGCGTCGACGCGCGTTGGATGCCGATCTGGTGGTGGTCAACCATCACCTGCTGTTCGCTGATTTCGCCGTGAGGGAGGCGGGCTTCAGCGAAATTTTGCCCGGTGCTGAGATCGTGATTGTCGACGAGGCGCACCAGCTGCCTGACCTCGCCGCGAGTGCTTTCGGGCAGCGTCTGTCGACTCGGCAGCTCAGTGAATTAAGCCGCGATCTCCGACGCATGCACGCCTTGGCGGATTACCCAGAGCTTGGCGATACGCTCCAACGTCTCGTCGATCTGTGTGCCGCCATGGAAAGCGAGTTAGGCGCACTTGAAGGACGCACAGCCTGGCAACGCCTGCGCTTGCAGGCTGGTGTTGAATCCCTGATCTCCGATACCGCGGAGGTATTGGAGCTGCTAGCCACGCAGATGGAGCACTCTAGGATGGCGGACGACGAGGAAGGCCGTCGGCTGTCGGAGCGTTGCCAGGAGCATCTGTCGGTCCTGGCGGCCTTTCTCGATCCAACCTCTGATAACCCGTCCAATGAAGAGACCGGGCACGACCACGACAGAACCGATGGAGAGTACACGCCGGCCACGGTTGTGAGCGGCGAGATGGTGCGCTGGGCGGAGCCACTAGGCTGGGGTGGTGCTCTGTGTGCAAGCCCGGCGGACATCAGCGCAGCCTACCGCAGGGCGGCCGCGGGACATCCGGGGGCCTGGATCTATGTATCTGCCACGCTCTCGGTCAACGGGCGCTTTGATCTCTTTCGGGGACAGCTCGGCCTGCCACCCGAAGCCCGCGAAAGCGTGCTGCCACCGGTCTTCGATTACGAGGCGCAGTGCCGTCTCTGGGTGCCCGAGGGGCTGCCGGCACCGGGCGGTGATCAGCACACGCGGGCACTTCTCAACGCGGTACTGCCGGCACTGGAAGCCAGTGACGGTGGCGCTTTCCTGTTGATGACCACCCATCGCGCCGTCAAGGAAGCTGCGGCCATCCTGCGCGCGGACGGACGCTTTCCGTTGTTTGTGCAGAGCGAGGATGATCGTGCCCGATTGCTGCGGGGTTTCAGTGAGGCCGGTCACGGCGTGCTCATTGGCGCGGCCAGTTTCTGGGAGGGCGTGGATGTCCCTGGTGACGCACTGCGCATGGTCGTCATCGACAAGCTGCCCTTTGCGCCACCGGATGATCCGGTCGTGGAAGCGCGCCGTGAGCGGATCGAGCGTGATGGCGGTAACCCCTTCATGGAGTATCAGCTGCCACAGGCGATTCTCGCCTTGCGCCAGGGAGTCGGCCGACTCATCCGTAGCGAAAGCGACCGGGGGCTGCTGGTGCTGGGTGACCCGAGAGTGCTGTCTGCACGCTATGGCGCGAAAGTGCTGCGTGCGCTGCCCGCCATGCCGCGCTTGGCGCATCCGGAGGACGTCCTCTCCTTTGCGCGCTCCCTTCGTCCAGGGTCCCCTCAATGAAACTGCTCGCGGTCGATACCTCCACTGCCCAACTGTGCGTCGGCGTGCGCCATGGCGAGCGTCGCCACAGTGATGTTTCCACAGGCAGTGCGACCCATGCGCGTTCCCTGCCACAACGCGTCAAGGCCATGCTGGGCGCTGCCGCACTGAGACCAGGAATGCTCGATGCCATCGTGGTCGGCGTCGGACCCGGCAGTTTTTCGGGGCTCCGCATTGGCATGAGCTTCGCGCAGTCCATGGCCTGGGCATTGGATTGTCCACTCGTTGCTGTGGGCTCCCTCGAAGCGATGGCGGCGCAATGCCTGCATGCTTCCCAGGCCGAGGCTGTCTGGGCTGCCTTGGACGCGCGTATGGGCTCGGTCTACGCGGGCTGCTTTGTGCTGGCCGACGACGGAGATGTGCATGCACAGACCCCCGTTCGCGAGTGGTCGTCGGCGGCCTTCTTCGAACGACGAGCCGCCGGCAAGGCGCAGACATCGAAGGAGAGCGGTCGCGCGTGGGTGGTGGGCAATGCGCTGCGGCTGCCGGAGGCGCAGTTGCTGGAGGCGACGGGCTGGGGCGGGCTCGATGCCGAGGTCTTGCCCCATCCCGACACCTACCTTCGACTGGGCGGGCTACGGTATACCGCCGGGCAGGTCATCAATGCGCAGGCGCTGACCCCGCTTTATGTGCGTGACCGCGTCGCGCTGACGCGGGCACAGCGCGACGCGGGTGAGCGGCTGGGTGTGGAGTAGGGCGCTAGGCTTCCACGTCGCGCGGGCGATGATAGGCGATGCGGCGGGCACAATCCGGCGCGAGTTCGGCCCAACGTTGGCACTCCAGTTCGAGGATGAGCAAGGCAGCTGTGGGCATCTCCACGCCGCGCATATCGGGGCATAACCAGGCTGCGAAGGCAGAGATGCCCGGGTTGTGGCCGAAGGCCATGAGTGCCTTGCCATCGTCGGGCTGGCTCTGCAGCACCTCGCACCAGTCGCCGGCACTGGCCTCGTAGAGGCGGGCGTCAATGCGCATGGTGCGGGCATCGATATCGAAGGCCTCAGCGAAGCGTCGCGCCGTGGTGATGGCACGGACTGCGGGGGAGCTGAGCAGAATCGGCACCTGTGCACATTGTGTAGCGGCAAGCTGCGCCATGCGCGGCGCGTCGCGTCGACCGCGCGCGTTCAGGGGGCGCTCGAAATCTTCGAGTTCAGGGTCATCCCACGCCGATTTCGCGTGACGGACCAGACTGAGCGTGAGGCTCATGGTGCCTCCTTGGCATCGGGCAGGGGGTTGTAGAGGTCAAAGCGTACGCTGTTGCCGCGGAGGCTTTCCATGGGCGGCGTACCAGCCAGGGGCGGCGCACGCAGCGCGCGCTTCACTACCACGCGGCCATGGGCGGCTTTGCGCGCCAGCGCAAGCAGCGCATCCGCGTCCGTATCGTGACCTACCAGTGCGCGCAGTTGCTGAGCCTGGGCGTCGGGGAGGGCGTGCTTGCGCGTCGGCGCGTACATGGGGTCGAGGTAGACGGCGTCCCATTGTCGGGACTGGAGCTGCTCGCGTGCATCGCCGGGGTGCAGGGATAGCCGTTGCTGGATGTCCTGCGGCAGCGCCGCGATGGCGGCACGCAGAAAATCCACGACGGCAGGATGGCGCTCGCACAACGTGATTTCCGCGCCCAGCGCCGCCATCAGGGCGGCGTCGCGTCCGAAGCCGGCGGTGGCGTCGCAGATGCGCAGACGGGCCTTGCGATGCAAACCGACGGCGCGACAGAGCAACTGCTTGCGGCCGGCCGCGATACGACGTTCCAGAGCGCGTTGCCATTGGGCGATGGATGCCTCTTCCGTCAGCATGCAGGCGATTACGGCAGCAACGGATTCAGCGCGTGCTCAGCACGCAGGCGGCAAAAAGAAGCCATTCAACATTCGTCGCAAGGTGTGCATGCGCGGCCATCTGATAGGCTGTTCATTGTACGTTTCGCAAGCGCTGCCCCGCGGAGGAGGGTGATGAAAATCAAGGAACTGCTCGATGTTTGGCACGCTGGCGCCAGCGATCCCTTTACGGCGGAATCCTACAACGTGCGTTTGCCTGTGTACGACGCGGCCCGGCTGGCGGCATTGTCCGAACTTTTTCCGGGACGGGATGCGGAAGCTCTGCTGACCGATCTGCTGACCGCCTCGCTCGATGAGCTGGAATCAAATTTCCCCTATCAGCGCGGCGACCGCGTCGTTGAGCATGATGAGATGGGCGACCCCATCTACGAGGACATCGGACTGGGCCCAAGATTTCATGAATTGACCCGCAAGCACGCTGCGCGACTGAAGGCAGCGGCACATCAAGCCGCTTCCAGCAAGGACGCGTGAGCGCCGTCGTGGAGCAGACTCTGCGCGGGGCGCTTGGCCCGGCGCCGCAGATTCTGGAACCCGGTGCGGAACGGCCGTTGGTCGACCTCGAACTGCCCCTGGGGCTTGATCGCCTGGTCACGCGCAAGCGCCTGGAGGGCTTTACCCATGCCGCGGTCATGGTACCCATCCTGCGTCGTGCGCAGGGATTGCAGGTCCTGTTCACACGCAGAGCCGATCACCTGCGCGCGCACCGTGGCCAGGTGAGCTTCCCCGGAGGGCGCTATGAAGCCGGGGATGAGCAACTGATCAACACGGCCTTGCGCGAAACGGAGGAGGAGATCGGCCTGTCGCGCGAGCATGTGGAAGTGATTGGCTGCCTGGATGATTATCCGACCATCACCCGCTACCTGGTGACGCCTGTTGTGGCGCTGATCGATACACCACCTGACCTTTATGCAGACCATGGCGAGGTCGCGGAGATCTTCGAGATTCCGCTTGCGCATCTGCTGCAACGTTCCAGCTATCAGCGACGATTCTTTACGCGCGAAGGACTGCGCGTGCCCTTCTTCCAGGTCGAATACAACGGCTATGTCGTCTGGGGCGCGACGGCGGGAATGCTTTGGAATATGTACAACAAGATGACGGCATGACGCCGTTATGGCGCGCGGCCCAGGAGCGCCAGCGCGAAGCCGCAGCCTTGGGCTTTGACTGGCCCGATCTGGATGGCGTACTCGCTAAGCTGCGCGAGGAGCTGGCTGAGTTGGAGGACGCGACGCAGAACCCGGACGCGACTCAACGTGTTGCGCAGTGCCGGCACGAGCTGGGCGATCTGCTGTTCGTCCTGGCACATCTGAGTCGCCGACTCGAAGTCGACCCCGAAAGCGCGCTTAATGATGCATTGGCGCGTTTCAATGCTCGGTTCTCCGAAGTGATGCGCGATGCGGAGCAACTGCCACCGCTCGGTAATCCCGCACGATTGGATGCCATGGAGGCACGCTGGCAGGCCGCAAAGCGGCGCGGTCTCTAGGGACGACGCGGCCGGTCAGGCGCGGTGCAGCGTCCGATAGAGCGCGTCAAAGGCCTCGGTCACGCGGTGGCGTGGCGCATACCAGGGCAGGGGCTGGCGCGCCTCGTGCGACTCCCGCACGACCACGGAACTGGGGAGCAGCGGCTCCAGAATGGGGAGACCTTCACTTCGCAGTGTCTCCACCAGTTGCTTCGGAAGGCGCGCGCGGCTCTGGAACTGGTTGACAATGATGCCACCCACGCGCAAGGACTCATTATGGTCTTCGCGCAGTTCCGCAATGTTTTCGAGCAGGCCATAGAGCGCCTGTCGGGCGAAGTCGTCGCAATCGAAGGGGATCAGCACTTCATCCGCGGCGATGAGCGCCGAACGACTGTAAAAATTGAAGGACGGGGGCGTATCGATGAGGATCTGGTCGTAGCCGTTCAGCTTGCGCAGGGCCTGGCGTAGCTTGTGCACCTTCTGCTTGGCTTCCAGCTTGCTTTGCAGATGCTCAAGCTCATTGCCGGCCGCCACCACATCCAGCCCTTCCCACGCGGTCGGCGTGCAATAGGCCTCGAAAGGGGTGCTGCCCAGCGAAAAGTTGAGGGTGCTGCCAAAAAAGTCGGAAATATCGCGCTCGACCGGCTGGTCGCCCAGAAGATAGCGGCTGGCATTGCCCTGCATGTCGAGATCAACAACCAGCGTTCGCTTGCCGCGCGCCACAGCGGCCGCCGCGAGGTTGCAGACGATGGTCGTCTTGCCAACGCCTCCTTTCTGGTTGAACACGGCGCGCGTGATGGTGGCGTTGCTCAATGGACTCTCTCGTCAGCTGATGAAGGTGTCGCTTGCAAGCGGTTTATCAGGGTCCACCGCGTAGTGACTGAAATCGGAGACGCCGCGCGCGCGTAGAATCTCTTCATCCAGATAGAAGCGGCCAGGTTCGCCGCGCCCGGGGTCAGAGAGCAGGGCACTGACCGCATCCGCCACGATCCTCGGCTTGCGGCAGTTTTCGGCCTGCACATTGTGCGCGTGGACGATGGCGTCAGTCAGGATCAGGGTGTGCGGCCAGAGGCCATTGACCGTGATGCCCAGCCGCTTGAACTCCTCCGCGATACCAATGACAGCCAGCGACAGTGACAACTTGGAGACCGCGTAGGGAGCAAAACTGCCTAGCCAGCGCTTGTTCTGTGTGGGGGGAGGCGTGACCACTACAATGCGTGGCTTCTCGGACTGCCGCAGATAGGGCAGTGCAGCGCGTACCAGCAGCATGGTGGCCTTGACGTTGACGTCGAGCAGAGCAGCAATATCGTCGTTGCTCGTTTCAGCCAATGCCGAAGTGCGTACCAGACCGGCATTCAGTACCAGAGCATCCAGGCCACCAAGCTGTTCGGCAGCGCGGTCGGGTAAAGCCTCCACGTCCTCGCGCTTGGCCAGATCGGCGCGGAGCCCCACCACGGTCCCCTTGCCGAGTGATGCCAGTGAAGCAGCCTGGTCCTGCACCGCGGCACTGCGCGCCGTGAGCGCAAGTGCTCGGTCCTGCTGCGCGAGGACGGTGGAAATCTCCAGGCCGATACCGCGCGACGCGCCAGTGACGAGGACCTTCTTGCTCATGCGGACATTCGCTCAAGAATGCCTGCCCGGCACGGTAACCGGGCAGGCATGTTCGGGGCTACGCGCCTAGGCTGCCAATTGCCGCAGGACGTAGTTCAGCACACCACCGTGGCGGTTGTACTCCCACTCCTTGGGCGTGTCGACACGCACATTGGCGGTAAAGGTGACGGTGGAGCCATCCGCCTTGTGCGCCTTGACGGTGACTTCCTTGGCGCCGGGCTCCAGCCCTTCGATGTCGATCTGCTCACTGCCGTCGAGGCCAAGATTCTCGGCGTTCTGGCCATCCTTGAAGGTCAGCGGGACCACGCCCATGCCGACGAGGTTGGAGCGGTGAATGCGCTCGAAGGACTCGGTGATGACCGCCTTCACACCGAGCAGGGTCGTGCCCTTGGCCGCCCAGTCGCGCGACGAGCCCGTACCGTATTCCTTGCCGGCAATGACGACCAGCGGGGTGCCTTCGTCCTGATAGCGCATGGCAGCGTCGTAGATCGACATCTGTTCACCGGTGGGGATGTGCTTGGTATAGCCACCCTCGACACCCGGCACGATCTGGTTGCGGATGCGGACATTGGCGAAGGTGCCGCGCATCATCACTTCGTGATTACCGCGGCGCGAACCGTAGCTGTTGAAGTCGGCCGGTTCGACGCCGTGCTCCATCAGATACTTGCCCGCCGGCGAGTCCTTCTTGATGGCACCCGCCGGAGAGATATGGTCGGTGGTGACCGAGTCGCCGAGCAGCGCCAGCACACGGGCGCCGGTGATGGCGGGCAGGCCCGGGACTTCCTTGGTCATGCCCTGGAAGTACGGCGGGTTCTGCACGTAGGTCGAGTCGTCGCTCCAGTTGTAGAGCTCGCCGGTGGGTACTTCCAGTCCGCGCCAGCGGTCGTCGCCATTGAAGACCGTGCTGTAGCTGGCCTTGAACATGTCCGCATCCAGGGAGCTGTTGATCAGGTCCTGGATCTCGTGATTGGTGGGCCAGATGTCCTTCAGATAGACCGTCTCGCCCTTGTCGTTCTCGCCGATGGGGTCGTTGTTGAGGTCCATGTCGACGTTGCCGGACAGCGCGTAGGCGACCACCAGCGGCGGGCTGGCCAGGTAGTTCATGCGCACGTCCTGATGGACGCGACCTTCGAAGTTTCGGTTGCCCGAAAGGACGGCAGCGACGGAGAGGTTGTTGGCGTTGACCGCTTCGCCGACGGGCTCCGGCAGCGGACCCGAGTTGCCGATGCAGGTGGTGCAGCCATAGCCGACGACATTGAAGCCAAGGGCTTCGAGGTCATCCAGCAGACCGGCTTTCTTGAGATAGTCGGTGACCACCTTGGAGCCGGGGGCGAGCGAGGTCTTGACCCAGGGCTTGACCGTGATGCCTCGCTGACGCGCGTTGCGGGCGAGCAGGCCGGCACCGATCAGTACGGCGGGGTTCGAGGTATTGGTGCAGGAGGTGATGGCTGCAATGACGACGGCGCCATCCTTGAGGTCGAACTTCTGGTTCTTGTACTCGACCTGGGCCGGACCCTTGGTGGGGCGGTGCGACTGGTCGGCCTCGAAGGCCTTGCGGAAGTTGGCCTGGACGTCGGTCAGCAGCACCCGGTCCTGTGGACGCTTGGGGCCGGCGAGCGAGGGCAGGATCGTGGACAGATCCAGGTGCAGCACGTCGCTGTACTCGGCTTCCGGTTCGTTGTCCTCGCGCCACATGCCCTGGGCCTTGGCGTAGGCCTTGACCATTTCGACCTGGTCTTCCGAGCGGCCGGTCAGGCGCAGATACTTCAGGGTTTCGTCGTCCACCGGGAAGATGCCGCAGGTGGCGCCATACTCTGGTGCCATGTTGGCGATGGTGGCGCGATCGGCGAGGGTCATCTCGGCCAGGCCGTCGCCGAAGAACTCGACGAACTTCTCGACCACGCCACGCTTGCGCAGCATTTCCGTGACGGTGAGCACGAGGTCCGTGGCGGTAGCGCCTTCGGGCAGCTTGCCGGTCAGGCGCACGCCGATGACTTCCGGCATCAGCATGGTGGAAGGCTGGCCCAGCATGGCGGCCTCGGCCTCGATGCCGCCCACGCCCCAGCCCAGCACGCCGAGACCGTTCACCATGGTGGTGTGCGAGTCGGTGCCAAAGCAGCTGTCCGGGTACAGCACGCCGTTGTTATCGAATACGACGCGTGCCAGGTACTCGATGTTGACCTGATGCACGATGCCGGTGTCGGGAGGGACGACCTTGAAGTTGTCGAGCGCATCCTGGCCCCAGCGCAGGAAGGCGTAGCGTTCCTTGTTGCGACTGAACTCGAGCTTCGCGTTGAGATCGAAGGAGTCGCTGGCACCGTAATGGTCCACCATGACGGAGTGGTCGATCACCAGTTCCGACGGGCACAGCGGATTGATCTTCTTGGCGTCGCCGCCGAGCTGCTTCATGGCGTCGCGCATGGCGGCGAGATCGACCACGCAGGGCACGCCGGTGAAGTCCTGCAGGATCACGCGCGCTGGCGTGAAAGCGATCTCCTTGGCGGGCAGGTTGCGCAGATCCGCGGAGGCAAAGGCTTCGATATCCTCGGCCGTCACCGATTCTCCGTCCTCGTTGCGGAGAAGGTTCTCCAGCAGCACCTTGTAGCTGAAGGGCAGACGGGAGACGCGGAACTTGTCTTCCAGCGCCTGCAGGTTGTAGTACTGGTACTGCTTCGAGCCGACGTCCAGCGTGGCGCGGACATTGAAGCTATCCGTCATCGCGAGCCTCTTATCTTTTCCGGAACATGATTGGTCTTGTTGCCGCGCCGGCGACCGGTGCCGCGAGCGACATGGCCGCGCATTATACGCGCTGTGGCGTCAAACCCCAGATGGTAGCGGGCTGCTGCGACCAAAGTTGCATCACGGCGGGTGGCGCGATGCAACGGACTACGACGCGACCGTACCTTCGAGGGCGTGCACGCGGTCGATTTCGGCGCAGCCAAGGCACTCTTCGCCCTGATAGAACACGGCATATTGCCCGGGAGCGGCGGCGCGTTGCGGCTGCTCAAAATGAAGGCTGCTACGGCCGTCCGCGCCCACCTCTAGGGCCGCAGCCTGAAGGCTTTGCCGATGGCGAATACGCACCTCCAGTGCCAGCGATCTATCGCCGCCATCGATTTCGGGTGGCCGGCGGATCCAGTGCGTGTCGATTAGCTCGATCGTGCGCGCCATCAGGCGGGGATGCTCGGGGTCCTGGTCGACGACCAACCGATTGCCTGTGACATCGCGCTCAATGACATACCAGGGCGCCTCGGCCGCGCCGGCGACTCCCCCGACGGCGAGGCCGCGCCGTTGACCCTGGGTATAGAAGGCTACGCCCTGGTGGCGGCCCAGTTCGCGACCCCGAGAATCGACAATGGGCCCGGGCTGCGCGGGTAGCCATTGTGCGAGAAAGTCGCGCATATGGCGTTCGCCGATGAAGCAGATACCGGTGGAGTCCTTGCGTTGATGGTTCGGCAGACCCGCGGCGCGCGCTTTGGCACGGACGTCGGTCTTGCTCAGCTCACCGAGCGGGAATTGCACCCCATCGAAGGCGCTGCGGGCGACGCCGGCGAGAAAGTAGCTCTGATCCTTGTTGTCGTCGATCGCGCGCAGTAGCCGCGGGCCACCGGCGTCCTGCTGCAGGCGCGCATAGTGGCCGGTAGCCACGGCATCGGCACCCAGCCGCCGGGCATGGGCGAGAAAGGGTGCAAACTTGATGGCGCGATTGCACAAGATGTCCGGATTGGGCGTGCGTCCGCGTGCGTATTGGGCAAGGAATTCCTGGAATACCTGCTCGTGATAGGTGCGCGAGAAATCCACCCGTTGCAGCGGGATATCCAGTTCCTCTGCAACCGCGCGGGCCGAGGCGAAATCCTCTGCGGCGTTGCAGTAGCCTGACTCGTCGGCCGTCCAGTTGACCATGAAGACGCCGGATACCTCGTGGCCGGCTTCGCGCAGCAGCAGCGCGGTGACCGCGGAGTCGACGCCTCCGGACAATCCGACGACCACATGCATGAGGCTAGGCCGGCAGGTGGTCGAGCCACTCCAGCGCCAGGCGGCGACCCGCGAGGGCGTCATCGACGCCACGCTGCACCATCGGGCTGCGGTGCTCAGCCGCGCGTGCGGCCAGTGCTTGCGGACTCAGCCAGACGGCCTGCTCGATGGCGGGATCAAGGGGCCGGTCTGCGTCATGGTCGAGCGCGGTGGCGAGGAAAGCGAAGCGCAGGAAGGCGTAGGGCAGGTCCGGCGGATGGTAGCTGTAGATACCGACCAGGGCCGTTGGTTGCACGCGCCAGCGGGTTTCCTCCAAGGTCTCGCGCACGGCCGCCTCAATCAGCGTCTCGCCGGCTTCCCAGTGGCCCGCCGGCTGATTCAGCACCCGCTGTCCGCCGACCCGTTCCTCGACGAACAGCCATTGGCCGCTGCGTTCCACCAGTGTGGCGACTGTGACATGCGGTGCCGTCTCGTCCATCACAGGTTGCCCCGCTGCCGCAGATGGTAATAGCCCTGGTTGTCGGGGCGTCCGATCAGCCGCAGCAGGTTGCGGGTCTGCTCGGGCGCATTGTCGCGTGCTCTCACCCGAACATGGGTTTCGTAGACGCCGTCCGGACGCAGGCGTGCCTCGCCCTTCGCCTCGATGGGATTGTCGTCACTGGAGGCAATATCCGCGAGCAGGGTGCCATCATCCTCCGTCCGTACGTCGGCGCGAAAATCGCCAAGCTGCAGCGCGCTTTGGCCGATTTTCCAGGCAAGGCCGATGGCCTCCACACTGCCGTCTACCGCCAACGGGGTACCCGCGCGGTCGACGCGGGCTTCCTGCAGGCGCGTCACCACGCGGCCCTGGACCGGGAGGCTCCCGTAGCCGGCCGTCTCCAGCAGATTCGAGACCTCGGCCACCACGCGGGTATCGGCCAGACGTACATGACCGGTCGGCGTCACGCCCGCCTGTGCCTCGCCGGTGGCAGGGCCACCAAAGCGCAGATCAAAGGCGCCGCGCAGCAGGAAGAGCTGCCAGGGGTTCCACGACCATTCCAGGTCTTCGACCACGATCATGTTCTGCCATTGCACGCGTGAGGCCCGACCCTCGGAAATACTGCCGGACAGCCCGCTGAGCACAAGACGGGGGTCGGGCGAGCCGATCCAGGCATAGAGGTGCGCGGCCGGGGCATAGAGAACCGCCGATACCACGGCCGATACCAGTGCTGCCACGATGAGCCAACGTCGCCTCATGATGCCCGCTCGACCTGCAGGCGCGCGTCCACCGTCCCGCCCTCCTTGCGATCAATGTCGGCGCGTTCGAGGCGCAGCCCCGGATTGCGCTCCAGTTCCGCGAGCCAGCGCAGCAGATTGTTGAAGGGCGCGGCCTCCAACCAGACCCTGACGGCATCGTCGCCATCGGGTGTCAGGCGTTCGGGGGTGCTGCCCAGCGTGTTGCTGCGTACCGCCTGGTTGACCTGGGCGAGCAGTGAACGCGACCCATTTGGGTTGGCACGCTGGCGGCTCTGCGCCGGCTGCAGGGCGGCAACGCGCTCGATGCGCTGCGCGGTGGCGCGCGCGTCGGCCAGTGCAGCCTCAGCCTGAGCGTGTGCCTGCATGACGGGTTCCCAGACGATGAGATAGAACAGCGTCAGCAGCAGGGCAAGCCCCCCGATGGCGATCATGCGCTGTTCGCGCGTGGATCGCTGCTGCCAGGCCTGCTGCAGCTCAGACAATGCATTCTGCAGAGGAAGGTTCATGCCGCCCCCGGGCCGCTGAGCCGGATGCGGATACGGACGCCCTCACTGCCGGCATCGGCATTCTCGACCGTCATGGCCACGGCCTGCTGATTGCGGTACCAGCCACGGAGGGCTTCCAGATTCTCGAGCGACTCTCCGCGCAGGTTGAGCAGGAGCGTCTGATCGCGCCACTGCATCCCCTCCAGCCGCAAGCCGCCCGAGGCCTGCGCGGCCTGGACGTAGGAATCGAGCAACGTCAGCACGGAGATGGAGGTATCTCCTTCCTGTGCGCTGCGCATCTCCGACCGCAGAAAACTGGGAAGCTGCTGCGCGCGCACCTGGCTGTAGCCGGGGAAAAGCTGCTGGAACCGCTGCACGTTCGCCTGTTGCTGGGCCTCGGCCTGCTGTCTGAGGTAGTAGGTGTCGGCGACCTGGTGCGCGAGGATGCCCGCCATGGTCAGTGCCGCAAAGAGCGCCGCCGCCCGCCAGGGCCGGAAGTAGCGCGCAATATTGCTCTGCGGCGCGTAGTCGCCTTGCAGCAGGTTGGCGTGTTCAGCGCTCTCGATGTAGCGCACAAAGAGATCGAGAAGCGCGCCGAACTCCGGCTGCCGCTGACGCTCGATGCTTTCGGGCAGCGAGAGATCATCCCCATCACCACGCTGGACCACGCGGATGCTCTGTGGGGCTTCGTCGCCAGAGAGGGTGAGCAGCGTGTCGAGGGCGTCGGGTTGCGTGACCGAGGCACTGTTCAGGCCATGACGGATGTAGAGCTGGCCAATCTCGTGATCAAGATGCACGCTCCACTGCGCCTCATCCGGCGGGGGAAGGCACAGGCTGTCGGGCAGCAGCAGGTCAGGATGCAGGCCTGCAGCCGCGAGGCGCTCCATCCAGCGGCGCATGCGTACATGCGAAATGACGGCGAAGCCATGCCGCTGACCTTCGATGATGCCAAGGTGCGCAAAGTGCAGTTGATCGATGTCCTCCGCCAAACGGTCCTCGCAGGCGAAGGGGGCCGCGGCCAGGGCGCGACGGCGATTCCGCACCGGCAATTCGACGTCCAGAAAGCGGACGCTCGCCGCAGGGACAAAGACCACCAGCCGTGCCCCAGGGGCCTGCTCGGCAATCGCGTGCAGGGGGGCGTGTTGCACCGATCCGGTGGCGGCGCCGTCCACGCGAAAAGCGAGCGGGGCTTCCGAGTCGGCGTCCCGGAGATGAATGTAGAGGGTTTGGCGCAAGGCGAATTAGGGTCTTGCAGTGCTGCGACGCAGCACGGTGGGAACGCCCTGGTCCGGGCGGGAGACGAGACTATAAAGAAGCGCGCTTCCATTGCCAATGAAGGCTTCCGCTTCGGTGAGGAAATAGTTGCTGCTGACGGTCAGGTCTTGCTGCTGGATTTCAGGTGTGCCCGCCGGCACCAGGCCACCTTCCTGAAAGGCGGCGGCGACACTCTCCAGTGGCTGGTTGGCGCGTACCTCGGCGAAATCCTCGATCCGGGCACGGAAATCCGCGTTATCGGACAGTGCACACAGCACTTCGGGTTGCGCCGTATTCAGATTGATGGCCGTAATCTGCGGCAGAGCGACAATGTGCGGACTCAGTGCGCGAAAGATGTCGTCATCCACACCGTTGATGAGCAGCAGCTCACTTGCCGTGGCAAAGAGCTGTCCACTGGTTCGATAGGGCGGGACCTTGCCCAGATAGAGCAGGTCCTCGCCGCCGCCGGGGAAGCGCTGTTCTTCGTCGACATCTACCCAATCAATGATCGCGTTGGCAATATCGCGGGCATTGAAATCGTCACCGGCGTCCACGCAGCGCATCAGCCGCGCGAATTGCTCGATATAGCGGGCGCGCTGCTCGTCGTTGTCGACCGCCAGATTGTTCAGATTGAAGCGACCTTGGGCATCTTCGATGCGCCCCTGCAGGGCGCCTCCCTCCACGGGTAAGGGCGGCACCTGGCGCGCCCAGACTTCGCCAAGATGGTCAACTTCGGTCTGTGCGCCCTCGCGTTCAAGGATCGTCACGGCCCAGGCTTCCATGCCTTGCGCATACCACCAGGCGCGCTCGCTATCCAGCAGCAACTGCGTGCGGGAAAGCGCTTGAAAGCCGGCAGAGGCCACTGCCACAGCGGCAATACTTGCGAGAGATACCACGAGCAGCGCGGTGATCAAGGCGACGCCACGCTGAGGCGATAGGCATTGACACTGTCTCACGGGCCCACCCGTACGCCGCCGCCGGGGCCATTCATGGGTCCGACCGTGGGTCCGCCGCTCCCGGGAGCCGCCGTGCCGCCCCCCTGTGTCGCCGCGCTTGGACCTGTGGGAAATACAAAACGCAGTTCCCCCCAAGCGTCGGTTTCCAGTCTGACTTCGATCGCCAACGGCGCTTCAGCGCTGGCCTGCAGATCCGGGCTCCGGCCCAATGCCTGGGGCCACTGCGCGTACCACTCGCGATCGCGTGCCAGATAGCGCACCGTCAACTGCGTGACACCATCGAGGACCACCAGTGTTTCGGGCTGGCTGTTGGGTGCCCGGTCGAGATGCAGGAAGTGACTGCGTACCAGCGCGTCATCCTGCAGATGCCAGCGGATGCGTTGCATGTTGCTGCGCGGGTGGCCGGCCGGATTGCGCCAGCCGCCGCTCACCAGGTAGACCCCTTCTTCCGGCTGGCCGCGTACCGCCGAGCGCGGGTCACCGAATTCATCTCGGATCGTGCGTGGCTGGATCTGAAGAAAATCCTGGCGTAAGCGCAGATAACCGCGCTGCAGCTGACGCACGCGCTCCAGATTCTCTTCGATGGCTACACGCGTGCGCAGCACATTGTTCAGGCCGCCATAGGCCATCACCGCCACGATGGAAAACACGGCAAGTACGACCACCAGCTCGAGCAGGGTAAAGCCGCTCTGGCGCGTCGCCCGACTCATCGCTGGCGCCCCGTATTGGCAATGAAGCCGGTGAGCGTGGCGAGCTCGCGCTCGTCATCCCGACGTCGCACGCTGATTTCCACCCGCCGCAGGGCCGGGTCCTGGGTCTCGTTGATGGTGGCCTGCCATTCCCACTCGTTGTCGGCGAATTCGGCCTCGCCGTCGCGCTCGCCGACATCGGGGAAGGCCGGGTCGAGCGTGATTTCGGCAAGTTCGTTGCGCGCCACCAGCATGGCGAGGGTGCGATCACGCAGATCGGAGGACAGATCGGCCTGGTGCGCAAATCCGGCGATGATGGCCCCCAATGCCATGGCCAGGATGAGCACCGCCGCCATCACCTCGATCAGCGTAAACCCGCGTTGTCTCTGCGGCGCCATGCTCAGTCTTCCCGATTGTCGGCCGGGCCACGCGCAATGCGACCCAGCGCATCGCCGCGCACGATGGCCTCGTCGAGGTTGGGATCGGAAGGCGCATCGATCTCGAGACGGAAAGGGGTCATGTCGCCGCTCGACAGGATGAGCACCGCGGGTTCGAGTTCGTCCGGGTCGGGCGGCGCGACCGGCTGGCCCTCGACGAAGAGCACGCCGCGGAAGGGCTCACTGAAGGGACGTACGCGCAATGGTCCGCTCTGGGTGAGGGGTTGCCAACCGCCGCTGCCATCGGGAATCAGGAAACCGTAGCGCTCTTCGTCGGTGAAGAAGCCAATTTCCTGTCGTTTGAACAAGGCTTCGTCCTGCGCCAATACGAAGAGCTGGGCAAGTCGGCTGGCCTCGTTGTCAAGCCGGTCCGAAAGCGTGCGGTTACCGATGGATAGCACCGCAAAGCTCGTCATCACACCGATGATGAGCAGGACAACCAGCAGCTCAAGCAGCGTGAATCCGAGCGCGCGTGGGCGCATGAGCACAGTTCGTGGCGGCGACGCTACTCGATGTTCCAGTTGCCGATATCGGCATTGATGCCTTCGCCGCCTTCGCGGCCGTCGGCACCGAAGCTGTACACGTCGTAGTCGCTTTGTTCGCCCGGATTGACGTACTGGTAGGGGTTGCCCCACGGGTCAGTCGGCAGCGAATTGATGTAGCCACCGGGTTTCCAGTTGCGTGCCGGCGGATCGCCGCTGGGTTCCGATACCAGGGCCTCGAGGCCCTGCTGTGAGCTCGGATACTGGTAGTTGTCCAGTCGATACAGCTCCAGGGCGCTCTGCAGGGCGCGCACGTCCTGGCGGGCCTTGGCAATGCGTGCGTCGTCGGGACGGTCCATGATGCGCGGTACCACCACGGCCGCAAGAATGCCGAGGATGACCACAACCACCATGATTTCGATCAGGGTAAAACCGCGGTTGCGCGCGGCAAACCGGCGAGAGGTCGGATGCTGCACCAAGAAGGCTCCGATATGAACGTTGCGGGTTGGACCCAGAGAATAGCAAAAGGTGCGCTTCGAACTGCTCCGGAATGGGGCATCCCCTTGGCGCTCGTGCTGTTGATGGGATTCCTGCAGTGGGTGGCGCCTCCTTCCTTTGACGACCTGGTCTATCACCGCCAAAAGATGATCGAGCAGGCACAGTGGTGGCGCATGTGGAGTGGGCACCTGGTGCACTGGACCCCCTACCATTTCGCGCTCAATGCCCTGGGTCTGCTTGTCTGGGTGTTGCTATGCCCACGGCGATGGACCCTCACGCAATGGATAGTCATCCTGGCCTGGCTGGGTGGGGGCGTCAGCTTGTGGCTGCTGCTGGTACAGCCCGACATGATTCGCTACGCCGGTTTTTCTGGGGTGCTGCACGGGCTCTTTCTCATGGGGCTCGTGCCGCAGGCCGCACGACGCGACCGGATTGCCCTTCTTTGCCTGTTGTATCTTGTTGTCAAGATCATTTGGGAGCAGGCGTTGGGCGTTCCCCTGTCCGACGCTGAGCGCATCGGTGCCGCAGTGGCAACAGATGCGCATCTGGCGGGAGTCTTGGCCGCGGTCATGCTTCTGCTTGGGGGGCACTACAAGCAACAAGGTCTAGCGGCGCGCCGCGTGTGACATGCTTTGCGGGCGCGATGCAATGAAGGAGGCAGTGTGACAACGGCGGTAGTTTTCCCGGGACAGGGATCGCAATCGGTGGGAATGCTCGATGGCTATGATCAGGGCATCGTGCAACGAACGCTGGAAGAGGCATCCCAGGCCTTGGGCTGGGATATGGCGGCACTGATCGCTAAGGGGCCGGAAACGCAGCTGAACCAGACCCAGTACACGCAGCCGGCCATCTTGACGGCGTCCATTGCTCTCTGGCGGCTGGCATGTGAGCAGACCGGGCTTGCCCCCTCGGTGCTGGCTGGGCACTCGCTGGGCGAGTACAGCGCGCTGGTCGCAAGCGGTGCCTTGGGTTTCGCCGATGCATTGCGGTTGGTCGAGGCGCGCGGCCGCTTCATGCAGATGCATGCGCCTGAAGGCTCGGGGATGGCGGCAGTGCTTGGCATGGATGACAGCGCCGTGGAGGCCCTGTGTGCACAACGCCCGGAAGGCGGGCTGTATCCAGTGAACTACAACGCGCCGGGCCAGGTGGTGGTGGCCGGCCGTGTGGATGCCCTGGATTGGCTGGAGGCGGAAGGGCCCAAAGCCGGGGCGCGCAAGATCGCCCGTCTTGCCATGTCGGTGCCCTCGCACTGTGTGCTGCTCGAGGCAGCCGCCGAAGCGCTGACGCCGGAACTGCAGTCCGTGACGCTAAGCGACCCGCACATTCCGGTGCTGCACAACGTCGATGCGGCGCCGCGCAGCGACAGTGCCAGCGTGCGCGAAGCCCTGCGCCGCCAGCTCTGCGAGCCAGTGCGCTGGACGCAGACCCAGTCCGCATTGCAAGCGCAGGGGGTCACGCTGCTCGTGGAGTGTGGTCCGGGTAAGGTACTCTGCGGTCTCGCAAAACGGGGCATGCGCGGGGTGCCGAGTGTGGCACTCGGCGGAGACAGTGGCCTCGAGGCACTGAGCGCAGCTTTGGGCGAGCAATAGGGGGATGGAAAAGGGCATGAGTCAACCACTGAGCGGAAAAACGGCGCTGGTGACAGGCGGAAGCCGCGGCATTGGTGCGGCCATCTGTGCGCGACTGGCCCAGGATGGCGCCTATGTTATCGGCACCAGTACCTCGCAGAAGGGCGCTGACGGCATCAGCGAAGCACTCGGGGAGCGCGGGGAGGGGCGCGTCCTGGACGTCTGCGATGGCGAAGCCGTCAAGGCGCTGGTCGCATCGCTTCCTGGCGTCGACATCCTGGTCAACAACGCCGGCATCACCCGTGATGGCCTGGCGATGCGCATGAAGGACGACGACTGGGACGCGGTCGTCGATACCAACCTCAAGGCCGCGTTCGTCTGCGCGCGCACGGTCCTGCGCGGCATGATGAAGGCGCGCAACGGACGCATTATCTCGGTCGGCTCGGTGGTGGGGGCGGCGGGCAACCCCGGCCAGGCCAACTACTGCGCTTCCAAAGCCGGGCTGGTGGGCATGAGCAAGTCTTTGGCGCGCGAGGTTGGCAATCGTGGCATTACGGTCAACGTGGTGGCCCCGGGCTTCATCGAAACCGACATGACGCAGGCACTGGAATCATCGCAACGCGAAGCGCTGCTCGAGCAGATTCCTGCAGCGCGCTTGGGTTCGGTGCAGGACATTGCCGCGGCAGTGGCCTTTCTGGCGGGCCCGGACGCCAGTTACATCAGTGGCGAAACCCTGCACGTGAATGGTGGCATGCACATGGCATAAGCCCGATGCTGCGGGCATTCGTGCGTATAGATACCGGTCGTCGCAATCTTCTACAATTCACCGCGGTTCGCTACCAGTACGGCGACCGAGGCGGGAGCTCGCGGTAGGCGGCTTCCAACGCGTACCGCATTGATAAATCCATTAGGAGTGGCTCATGAGCAACCTGGAAGAGAAGGTTAAAAAGATCATCGCTGAACAGCTCTCGGTCAGCGAAGACCAGATTACCCCCGACGCGTCCTTTGTAGAGGACCTGGGTGCGGATTCGCTCGACACCGTCGAGTTGGTGATGGCGCTGGAAGAGGAATTCGAGATCGACATTCCGGACGAGGAAGCGGAAAAGATCGTGACCTTCCAGGACGTGATCAACTACATCAAGAGCAACGCCAACCAGGCTTCTTGATGGCTTCTGGCCCCCGGCCGCCATTTCACCGCAGGTAGATCAGGCATGTCCAAGACGCGCGTCGTCATCACCGGCATGGGCATTGTTTCTCCGGTCGGCAACAGTGTCGACACGGCGTGGGAAGCAGTGCGCTCCGGCAAGAGCGGGATTCGGAACATCGACAAGTACGATGTCTCCGCCTACACGACGCAGTTTGCGGGTCTGGTTGCTGAAGACTTCAAGGCGGACGAATGGATGGCCCCGAAGGAGGTCCGCAAGACGGACCCCTTCATTCATTACGGTGTGGCCGCCGCCAAGCAGGCGGTCAAGGATGCCGGACTGGTCATCGACGACAGCAACCGCGACCGCGTGGGCGTCTGCGTCGGTTCAGGGATCGGCGGCATCGGCACCATCGAGAAGGAGTGCGCGGTGCTGCGGGAGAAGGGTCCGCGGCGTATGTCACCCTTCTTCGTGCCCAGCAGCATCATCAATATGGTGACCGGGCACATCTCCATTGATCTGGGCATCGTCGGCCCCAGCCTGGCCGCGGTATCGGCCTGTACCACAGGCGCGCACGCCATCGGTCTTGGTCTGCGCCTGATTCAGGCTGGCGATGCAGATGCTTTCATCGTCGGCGGTGCCGAATGCGGTTCCAGCCCGGCTGGGCTTGCCGGCTTCTGCCAGGCGCGGGCACTGTCGACCCGCAACGATGCGCCGACCGAGGCATCGCGGCCCTGGGACAAGGATCGGGACGGCTTCGTGCTCGGTGACGGTGCCGGCGTGCTGGTCATCGAACGGCTGGAAGATGCCCAGGCGCGTGGTGCAACGATCTACGCCGAGCTGTGTGGGCTTGGCATGTCCTCGGACGCGTACCACATCACGCTCCCACCCGAGACGGGCGAGGGCGCGCAGCGCGCGATGCAGAATGCGCTCAAGGATGCGGGCGTTGACCCCAGTGAGGTCGGATACATCAATGCCCATGGTACGTCGACGCACGCCGGCGACATCGCCGAAACCGCAGCAGTCCATGGTGCCTTCGGCAGTCACGCGTCCTCGGTTGCAGTCAGTTCCACCAAGTCGATGACAGGTCATCTACTGGGCGCGGCAGGCGGCATCGAAGCCATCTTCACCGCGCTGGCGCTGCACGATGGCGTCCTCCCCCCCACCATCAATTTCCACGAGGCGGGCGAAGGCTGCGATCTCGACTACGTGCCCAACAAGGCGCGTCAGCAGCAAGTCGAATACGCGTTGTCCAATTCCTTCGGTTTCGGCGGAACGAACGCGACCATCGTATTCAAGCGCTTTGCCTGAGCCGGAGACGGCGCTGGCGCGCCGTGTCGAGGGCAGCGTGCAGCGTCGCTTGTCGCGTATTCCCGATCTGCTCGCCTTGCATGCCGCGGACCCGGAGCGCTATTTCTGCCTGATGCGCAGCGGGGCCTATGCGCCCCGTACCGGGCGCTACGACATTCTGTTCGCGGAAGGGCAATGCATCGGCGCCTGCGACGCCCGACAGCCGCAGGCGGAAGCACTACTTGCCGCATTGGATGTACGGCGCCCCGCTACCGATGAGACGGATGGCCTTCCCTTTGTGGGGGGATATGTCTTTCATCTGGGCTATGAGGCAGTGGGGCAGTTCGAGCCTCGGCTTATCCTGCCACTGCGGCCGGAAGGCTTGCCCGACATCGTGGTCTGGAAGGTCGATCAGGCGATCATCATTGATCATGAGCGCCATGAGGCCTGGTGCGTGGCCCCGGACGAGGCATCGGTACGCGCGCTGGCGCTGGCAGCGGAGCGATCACTGCCCGCGGTCGAGCCAGGCGAGTGCGTCATCCGCCATCAGGAAGAGGAAGCTGCTGAGCGTTATCTCCGCAACGTCCGCGCGGTATTGGATTATCTGCATGGCGGCGATTGCTTCCAGGTCAACCTCTCGCGGGCGTGGTCAATCGAGCTGGACTCGGCCATGCCCGCGCCCATGCTCCATGAAGCCATGCATCGCCGGAATCCGGCCCCATTTTCTGCACTACTGAAGCACGGGGATGAGCATCTGGTGAGCGCTTCACCGGAACGGCTGCTGCGCGTGCGTAATGGGCGCGTGGATACACGACCCATTGCCGGCACGCGTCGCCGCGGTCGCGATGTCGGTGAAGATGCGGCCATGCGGGCGGAACTGGACAGCAGTCTCAAGGAGCGTGCCGAGCACGTCATGCTGATCGATCTGGAGCGCAACGATCTGGGGCGCATCTGTGTGCCAGGGTCGGTGCAGGTCGAAGAGATGCTGACGCAGGAGCAGTACGCCAGCGTGCATCATCTGGTCTCCAACATCGTTGGCGATCTGGATGCCCGTCATTCCTACTCCGACGTGCTGCGGGCCGGCTTTCCCGGCGGCACGATCACGGGGTGCCCGAAATTCCGCGTCATGGAAATCATCGCGGAGCTGGAGGGGGAGGGGCGGGGGAGCTATACCGGTTCACTGGGCTACGTCTCACGCAACGGCCGCATGGACAGCAATATCCTGATTCGCACCCTGCGCGTGCGTGACCGGGAGATTCGCTTCCGCGCCGGAGCCGGCATCGTCGCGGACTCAGACCCTGAGGCCGAGCTCGCAGAAACCCGTGCCAAGGCGCAGGGGTTGCTGCGCGCATTGGGCGCATGAGCCTGATCGGTTGCTGGTGGAATGGCGTCGCTGCCAACGCGGTGCCTGCACAGACGCGAGGGCTGCACTACGGCGACGGTGTCTTTCGCACCATGCTCTGGTGGGACCGACAGATCGATGCACGTGAACGCCAGCTGCAACGCCTGCATCAGGACGCGCGGGCGCTCGCCATCGACATTGGGGTGGATCAGTTACAGCAGGCGCTGGATGGACTGCAGAGCGTGGAGCTCCCGCGCACTGCCATCGTCAAGATGATCGTCCTGCGCGGAGGCGAGGCACGCGGCTATGCCCCGGACGCGACCGCCAAACCCCAGTTAGGTGTCTTCGTCCATACACTGCCCCGATATCCGGCTGCCTATTGGACCGCTGGCATCGATGTGGTGGGACTCGATGCCCAACTCAGCGTGCACCCGCGCCTTGCCGGCATCAAGCATTGCAACCGATTGGAGCAAGTGCTGGCAGCCACGGAATTGCAACGGAGCGAGGCCGTCGAGGGATTGTGCCGGGGGCCTTCGCAAGGCTTTCAATGCGGCGTGCGAAGCAACGTGTTCTGGCGTCAAGGGCATGAACTGCTGACGCCGGCAGTGGTCGATTGCGGTGTGCGCGGCGTCACGCGGGACCGGATCATCGAGCTGGCGCAGGCGTATGGGACCAGGGTGCGAGAAGTGGAGGCCCCTGGTGTCGAAATCCTGCTGCGCGCCGATGGCCTGTTTGTGTGCAACAGCGTCTTTGGTGTCTGGCCCGTGAAGCGCCTCAACGGTCAGCCGACTGCCGGAGCATCCGGCCTGCCCAGCTGGATGCAGACCCTCACGCACCCTGGTGTGCAATTGGCGGAAGTTTCATGAAGCGATGGATCGCAATTCTGATGCTCTTGGTCGTGGCGGCCACGGGGGCGGTGGCAGCGGATGCCTGGCGGGCACTTCAGACCAGGATCACCCCCTCCGAGCTCCCCACGACCTTCGTTCTGGAAGAGGGCAGCAGCTGGTCGGCATTGGTCCGAGACCTGCAAAGACGGCAGTGGCTGCAGGCGCCGCGTGATGCAGTCTATCTGCGGTTGTTCGGCCGGCTGAATGAGCAGACGCGTCGGATCCACGCTGGCGAGTACCGCCTTGTTCAGCCTGTGACGGCCGATGAGTTGCTCGCTATGCTGGTGGCGGGCGACGTGGTGCAGCACAGCGTCACCTTCATCGAAGGCTGGACGCTGGACGAGGCTCTGAACGCCCTACGTGCCGAAGAACGTCTCAGGCACACCCTTCCGGAGAAGCGCGAGCAGGCCATTGAGCAGCTTCGTAACACGCTGGGCATCGAGGCGAGCAATCCGGAAGGCTGGTTTCTGCCCGAGACCTATCACTACACACGCGGCAGCACGGACGTCCAGATTCTGGAACGCGCGCATCGCGCCATGAAAGCGGCTCTAGAGGCGGCCTGGGCGGAACGGGTCGATGACCTCCCACTGGATACGCCCTATGCCTTGTTGACGATGGCGTCGATCATCGAGAAGGAAACGGGAGCCCCAGAGGAGCGGGGGCGGGTCGCCGGCGTGTTCACACGCCGTCTGCAACGGGGCATGCGCTTGCAGACCGATCCCACCGTTCTCTACGGGCGCGATCCGGAACGTAGCGGGCGTCTGCGTCGCATCGACCTCGTCACGGATACCCCCTACAACACCTACACCCGAGGCGGATTGCCGCCAACGCCCATCTGCCTGCCGGGGCGAGCGTCACTGCAGGCCGTGGCGAATCCGGCCGACGGCACGGCCTTGTATTTTGTATCGCGCAATGATGGCACGCACGTCTTCTCGGATACCTTGGCCGAGCATAATCGGGCGGTGAATCGTTATCAGCGGGGAGGGGGGCAGTGAATCGAGGGCGCTTCATTGTGCTCGAGGGCGGCGAGGGCGCCGGCAAAAGCACTCAGGTCGAGACGGTTGCCGAATGGTTGAGATCGCAGGGGCGTGACGTGCTGTGCACGCGCGAGCCCGGCGGCACGCCATTGGCTGAGCGCATACGTGGCCTGCTGATTGACCGTGAAAATGTGGAGATGACGCCCGAATGCGAAACGCTGCTGGTTTTTGCGGCGCGCAGCCAGCATCTTCAAAAGCACATCGCGCCGGCGCTGGCGGCTGGCCAGGATGTGGTCAGCGACCGCTTCGTCGATGCCAGCTACGCCTATCAGGGCGGCGGTCGCGGTATTGGAATGGACCATCTCGACCATCTTGCCTCCTGGATCTGTGATCGCATCCAGCCGGACCTCGTGCTGCTGCTGGATCTGGAGCCCACCGTGGGCCGCGCACGCGCTGCGCGAAGAGGGGCTGCCGACCGCTTCGAACAGGAGGCACTGCGTTTTGCCGAGAAGGTACGCGAGGTCTATCTTGAGCGCGCCCATCAGCATCCGGAACGCTACGCCATCATTGACGCCGGGCAGAACCAGGAGGATGTGCGCAGTGCCGTCCAGGCAACGCTGGAGGCACGCCTGAAGTGAGTCAGGACGCAGCAGCGATCGCTACGGCAGTCTTGCCCTGGCAACAAGCCGCACTGCAGGAACTGCAGCGCCTCGAGCGGGCCGCGCGGCTCCCGCAGACGATGGTCCTGCAGGCTGCGCGTGGCACCGGGCTGGAGTATTTCGCGCAGGCGCTGACGGGATGGCTGCTTTGCCAACAGCGCACGGATACCCCCTGCGGCCAATGCAGCGGTTGCCGGCAATGGCGGGCGGGGAACCATCCGGATGCACTGCGCATCCTGCCCGAAGGCGCGGCCCAGGAGATCACCGTGGATCAGGTTCGTGCGGTGACCGAACTGCTCTCGCTGTCGCGCCACCATCAGGGCTATCGCGTGGTACAGCTCTATCCTGCAGAGCGCCTCAACCGCAATGCAGCCAATGCACTGCTGAAGACACTGGAGGAGCCAGGGGAGGGGACCGTCTTTCTGCTGCTGAGCGAGCAGCCGCGCAATCTGTTACCCACGATCCGTAGCCGGGCCCAGGTCATAACCGTGCCACGGCCTAGCGAGGCGCAGGCCCGTGAGTGGCTCATGACACAGGGAATCTCTGACGCGGATAGCCGGCTCGCGATCTATCCAGGCCAGCCATTGCGGGCGCTCGAGGATGAAGATCGGGAAATTGCGACCGAATTTGAAGCAGAACTCCAACAGCTGGAGGCTGCTCCATCGGAGCTGACTAATGTGGCACGTCGCATCGCGTCCACGCGCGACGATGCCACCCGCTTTCTGGAATGGCTTGCGACGCATGCCTGGAGCGATGCCGCCTCGCACCTGGAAGCGGGGCCGTCCGTCGGAACGACGTGCGCTGTGGAGACGTACCAGCTAACGTTGCAGGCTCGAGGCGCGCTTCGCGCCAATACACCGCCGCAACTCGCGGTGGAAGCCCTCTTAGTGTCGTGGCTCGCCCTCCGGGCACAGTCGCGCAAGCGCCCTAACGGAGACATGCATGGCGGAAGCCGATGACGCCCCCAAACAGCAGCCGGGTCTGTTGACGCTGAATCTCCCGGATCGCAACGCGCTCTATGCCGCCTACATGCCTTTTGTCCGCAATGGAGGGCTCTTCGTGCCCACTACGGCCGAGCTCGGATTGGGAGACGAAGTACTGCTGCTTCTGACCTATGAGCAGGAACGCTACTCAATCAATGGCAAGGTCGTATGGGTCAATCCACGCGGCGCTCAGGGGCGACGCCGCCAGGGTGTGGGCGTGCAGTTCAATCAGGATTCTGCCGAAGTGCAGAAGCATTTCGAAGCGCTGCTCGCGGGCATGCTGACGTCGGATCGGCCAACCGAGACCATGTAGAGTCCCCCGACGCGATGACGCCGGCCGTAGAGCGGCCTTAGTCGGAGCCGTGACCGGACAGCAGCGCAGAGACGGTGCGCTCGTCAAGCTCCATGGAAATGTCGACCGCAAGTGATTCAAAACGGTCTGCCAGCGCATCTCCTTCTGTGGTCCGGGGTTGTTGGCACTCGCGCGCCAGTCGACGGCATTCGTCGGCGGAACGCCGAAGCCACGCGGCATCCTTTCCGTCAATCTGTTGCAGTTGCTCGTGCATGGCATCGAGGCGTCGCTGCAGGACACTGCGATGATCGGGGGTCATGTGTTCCGCGTTCATGTCGCCGCCCGTGATGCTTCCTGTGATGTCCACGCACGACGTGACGGTTGTTGTGATCTTGACCGGCCACTAACCGGGCCATAAGCCGCAGGTTATCCATCCTGTACGCTGACGCATTGATCTGGCGCAATGCCCGATTCATCGACCTTGAGTCGTTGCGGCGTGCGCTGACACTGCTTGTCGACCCAGTGAGCGGCTTGGTCAATGGTGATCGCTCGATGGGAAGAAAACTGCTGATATCCCGTTGCGTTTCCCTTGGTGACGCTCATGCGTCGTGTCACTCTTGCTGTTGTTTCTGCGGCGCTGGCAGTGCTGGCCTTGATGTCCATCGTTGCGATGACACTCGAGAAGTATCTATAGGGAAGCGCAGCAAGATGACGTGGAATAGAAAGACGCCGGTACCTCCGGCTGCACGGCTCACACTCACTGTCACTCCATACTGCGCATACTGCCTAAGTTCTGTACAGATATGCGCATAATATATATTATGTAAAGTACAATATGGCCCGCGGCGAAGCAGCAGCAACGAGGGTCTAGCGCTTGCTCTCCCCGTTCAGGATGGCGGCAATACGCGCCCGCTTGTTGGCGTTATCACCATCCAGCCCATCGGGCCATTGCGGAGCCATGTTTTCGAGTGCTTGCAGCACCGCTTCGGCGGCCAGCAAACGTGTTGTACGTTTGTCGTCGCCCGGCAGCACATACCAGGGCGAGCGCGCGGTCGCTGTGCCCTGTATGCAGGCGGCATAGGCTTCGGCAAGATCATTCCAGCGCCGGACGTCATTGCAATCGGCCTCGGAGAGCTTCCAGCGTTTGTGCTCGGTATGCAGTCGGTCCAGCAGTCGCTGGCGTTGCACCTGTTCCGAGACATGCGGCATGAGTTTGACGACGTAGATGCCGTTATCCAGCAAATAGTGCTCGAAGGCCTGGATGGTCTCGTAGACCTGCTGCCAGAAGGCGGTGCGCTTGGCATTGCCGGCTTCAATACCGCGGGCTTCCAGCCACTCCGGGTGAATGCGTGCACTCAGCGCAAACTCGTAGTAACTGCGATTAAAGACCGCAATCTCTCCATACTCCGGCAGGTACTGGTGATAACGGCGCATGAAATCCTGGCGCAGTTCCTTTGACGTGGGTGGGCCAAATGACCACACGTGCAGCCCCGCGGGGTCGACACCGCCCATGACGCGGCGGATCAGCCCATTCTTGCCCGCTGCATCCATGCCCTGCACGACCACCAGGAGCCCGCGCTGGCCGTCGGCGAAGAGCTTGCGCTGCCACTGACGGATGGAGCGGCGGTAGGCCTCCATGCGCTGGCGGTAATCACTGAGGTCGCGGTAGTTCGCCGTGACTGCGGTGGCAAAGCGACGAAGATCGAAATCCTCGCCGTTATCCACCCGGTAATGCGCGACCGGGACGCGTTCGGCTTCTAGGGGCGCCTTCATCGTGTACCGCGGCACCGTGCTGCTGTCGTCTGCATGCGCATTGCCCTTCATCTCCTTGTCATGTCAGCACTTTGGTCGCAGCATGGCGCCATGATCGCGTAGGCGCAATCGGCATGGAATCCCTCAACGACATTGGGCATCTCGGCATGGCGCTGGCGCTGGGTCTGGTGGTGGGATTCGAGCGCGGCTGGCATGCCAGAGCGCGTGCTGAGGGAGAACGCATCGCCGGCGTGCGTACCTTTGGTTTGATCGGGCTGCTCGGTGGGCTCAGCGTGCTGCTTGGACAGGCCACCAGCATGGCCGTCGTCCCAGTTGCCCTCGCCGGCCTTGCAGCCATGCTGCTGATTGCCTATGGCTTGCGCAGTCTGCGCGAGGACGATGCCGGCATCACGACCCTGACCGCGGCCGTCGTCACCTTCATCATCGGCGCATTGTGCGTTTCGGGGCGCTTGGAGATTGCCGCTGCCAGTGCAGTGGTCATGGGGCTGGTACTGAGCGCCAAGCCCGCCATGCACGGCTTGATCCATCACGTCAGCGAAGCTGAATTGCGCGCCGTGTTCCAGCTGCTGCTGATTTCGATTGTGGCCCTGCCACTGATTCCGAATCAGGGTTATGGGCCGGGCAATGTGCTCAACCCCTATGAGATATGGTGGATGGTCGTGCTCATCGCGATGCTGTCGTCGGCAGGCTATTTCGCGATGCGCATCGTCGGACCGCAGCGAGGATTGCTGGTAACCGGTGCGCTGGGCGGGCTGGCTTCCTCTACGGCACTGACGCTCAGCTATGCGCGCATGTTTCGTCAGGCGCGCGAACTGCACATTCCGCTGAGTGTGGGCATTCTGCTGGCCTGCGCCATGATGTTTCCTCGGGTCTGGCTAGAGGCCTTCGTACTTCAACCCCATTTCGCCTGGAGCTTGATCCCTCCCCTGCTGGTGATGGCCACAATCGCCAGCGCGGGGCTGCTGGTGACGCGCAGCGATCATGCCGCGCCCGTGGACAAGGCTTCCATTGCGATATCCAACCCTTTTGAGTTGCGTACGGCGCTGCAGTTCGGCGCCCTGCTTGTGGCCGTCACGCTTCTCAGCCACTGGGGCCAGGTCTATCTGGGGGATGAAGGCATTTATCTGGTGGCCGTGGTTGCCTCCATCAGCGATGTAGATGCGATTACCCTGACGGTGGCGCGATCGGTGGGCGATACCTTCACTCCAGAGGTTGCGCAGCGGGCCATTGTGCTGTCGGCAGCGGTCAATAGTGTGACCAAGGGCATCCTCGCCGCTGTGCTGGGCGGTGCCGCCATGTGGCGCACCGTGGCCCTGCCTCTCTTTGTGGCCGCCGTCGCCGGTGTTGCAACCGCTTGGTTGGTATAAGCTGCAGGCAAGGGTCGGTCGCGTTCGCCAGGGGCGCGTTGCCTATCACAGGCATGCCTCTGCAACCATGACGTAAGGAATTGACCGGCCTACTGTAGGGGTGTATAACGCGGCGCTCGGTTTCGGAGGCGCCCCAAGCCTCCCGCCATGGATTGCATTGAAGAATGACGAAGACGGTAGCGAAGAAGAGCGCAACGAAGCGTAGTTCCGCGAAGGCGAAAGACGCCGCGACCACGGATGTCTCCAAACTCACGGAAGACGATATTCGGGCGATGTCCGAAGACGACTACATGAACCCGGTGCAGCTCGAGTTCTTCCGTCAGCGTCTCCTCAAGATCCGGGAAGAAGTCCTCGCCCGCGAGATGGACGTGAAGGCACGTCTCAACGCGCGCGAAACCTTCGCTGACCCGGCTGATCGTGCCAGCGCAGAGGAAGAGCACTGGCTCGACCTGCGTCTGCGCGAGCGTGAATCCTTGCTGCTGCGCAAGGTGGACGAAGCCCTGCGCCGCATCGTCGATCACGAATACGGCTACTGCGAAGAGACTGGCGAACCGATTGGCATCCCCCGCTTGTTGGCGCGTCCGACAGCCACGGTCTGCGTGGACGTCAAGGGTCACAACGAGCACATCGAAGCCCAGTATCGCGATCGCTGACCGCGTTTTCGCAGCGCAAAGCGCCAATGCGTAGCGGCGCTTAAAATACGCGCCTCCCGTGGGTCGTTAGCTCAGCCGGTAGAGCAGCGGACTTTTAATCCGTAGGTCGTTGGTTCGAATCCAACACGACCCACCACTCATCAGAACCTCGCTGATGACAGCCACGCACAGTACGAATAGCTGACCCCTTTCGCTTCGGCTGGTGGTCGCTCCTTACGGATGCGCTTATCCCTCCTCTGCCAACAAGTACCGCAGCCCGCCGCGCTTGATGTAGAGCGTGCAGCCCTGGTCGCTGGCAGCAGTCAATGTGGAGCCCGCGGGCAAGCGCATCCAGGCGTTGGTATTCAGTTCGCCGTCTTGGGTTTGCAGTGCGCCTTCGATCACGAAGAATTCAGCGCCTAGGGGGTAGGCGCGTCCTGCCACCTCCGTGCCGGGTGCCCAGCGCTCCAGCCAGCTTTCGTCGCTGAAGCCTTCCTGCCGGTAGAGGCATTTGTGCTCGACGCCGTCGTCCTCACCGGGCTGCCATGGGAGGTCCTCGATCTGACAGGCCACGTATTGACGTTGGATGCCGGGATACTGCCGTAGCTTGACGAAGAGCAGGCAGCCGCGTTTCGAGAAGGGCGTGTGGCGAAAGCCCTCGGGATGCAGCAGATAGCTGCCCGCGGGCCAGTCGCCGTGCTCATCGGAGAAGACGCCGTCCAGCACCAGAATCTCTTCGCCGTCGGGATGATCGTGCATGGGAAAGGAGGCGTGCGGCTCGTAGCGGACAACCGAGGTCACCTGCCCCGCTTCTTCCGGTCCAGCCCGGTGGACGCGTTTGCGCCATACCGTGCCGCTGGGGCTGGGTGACCAGTCCATGGCCAGCGTCTCCACGCGCAACGGCCGGTCGAGTTCTGCATTGAGGTTCTGGGGCATCGCCGTGTGGCCTAGTATTCCTGCAATGGGGCAGCGTAGTGAGTCAGGCAAGGCTTTCGCAACGTCAGTGGGGCGCCAGTTGAATGTGTACGACGGTTGCCGCACCCTTCGCCTCCTCTCTTTTCAGAGCCTGCGCAGTCATGTCCCGCTCTCTCGCCGACCTCCCCGGCCCCCGCGCCCTCCCCCTTGTGGGCAATGCGCTGGAAATCCGGCCTGACAACCTGCACCGCGTCATCGAGGAGTGGTCCCACCGCTATGGTTCGCTCTGCCGGGTTCGCCTGGGCCCGCGTGACGGCATCCTGGTCTCCAACCCGGAGCAGATCAACGCCATCATGCGCGATCGCCCGGAACGCTTCCGCCGCCTGACCGCCCTTGAGGGCATCGCACACGAGCTCGGCATCAACGGACTGTTCTCGGCAGAGGGCGAAGCCTGGCGCCGGCAGCGTCGTGCCTGGATGAAGGCCTTGAATGCGCATCAGGTGCGGCCCTTCTTCGACACGCTGACCGAGACCACGAAGCGGCTGTACGCCCGTTGGGAACGGGCCGCGCATCGTTGCGAGGCCGTGGATGTGCAAGATGATCTGATGCGCTACACCGTGGATGTCACCACGCGCTTCGCCTTCGGTGTGGAGAGCAATACGCTGGAAACAGAGGGGGATCGCATTCAGGGTTATCTGGCTCAGATTTTCCAGGCGATCAATGATCGACTGGCAGCGCCAGTGCCCTACTGGCGCTACTTCAAGTTGCCCAAGGACCGGGCACTCGATCATGCGATGCAGGTGGTCAAGGACTACGTCAACGGCATCATTGGCGAAGCCCGCCAACGGCTTGCCGACGATCCAGCCCGCCAGCAAGCACCACAGAATCTGCTGGAAGCACTGATCGTCGCACGCGATGATGATGGCTCGGCCTTCACCGACGAGGAAATCCTGGGCAATACGCTCACGGCGCTGCTCGCCGGCGAGGACACCACGGCGAATACCCTCGCCTGGATGATCCATCTGCTGTGTCGCAACCTCATGGCGCAGCGTCAATTGCAGGATCGGGTAGATGCCGTGCTCGGGGAGCGGATGCTGTGGTCCGAACTCCAGGATGGCGATGCGTTGGGATGCATCGATGCGGTGATGATCGAGACGCTGCGCCTCAAGCCTGTCGCCCCCCTGCTCTTCCTGTGCGCCAGTCAGGATGCTCAGATTGGTGATGTCTCCGTACCCGCGGGAACCGATGTGTTGTGCTCGCTGCGCGCCCCTACGATGCGGCGCAGTTTCTTCCGGACCGGTGGCTTGGCAAGCATAAGAAATTCGCCACCCAGCCGCCCATGCCCTTTGGTGGCGGCCCCCGTATGTGCCCCGGCAAGAACCTTGCAACGATGGAGATCCGCTCCGTTGCCAGCATGTTTGCGCGCAACTTCTGGATGGAAGAGGTCGGAGACGCAGACACCTCCGAGCGCATGGCCTTCACCTTGGTTCCTGACGGTTTACGGGTGCGACTGCACTCGCGACATGACGCGAAGATGCAGGCGACGGAGACCGCTACAGGACAGATGAGGTAAATCGCGACGGGTGGTTAAGACGCTGTTACACCGTGAGAGCATGCGTGAATGCTGCAGACCTTCACCGACTGCCTTGAGGGAGTCAGGGGAATAAGTTATAAGTCGGGTAAATAAAAGGCGCCGGACTGGCGCTCCACATTTCCTCTCCTCCCTCTCAGCCCCATTGCGGGGCTTCTTTTTGCGGAATCGCCACGGGTTTCTGGGGCGCGCCGGAAACAGGGCCTATTGGGATGAACGGTTTCCGAGTTGCAGCGCCACCGGCGCAAAGGCCATTCCCCATGCATCGAACGCGGGGAGCTGGAATTGGCACAATGACAGCCATCATTCTGGATCCCGACGTGCAGGCCCGAGTGCCTGCACCGTGGCAACCTCCTTGCTGAGGCGCCCCGGTTCACCTCCGAGACATGGCTATGCACCAATTCACAGCGATCAAGCATTTCGACGACACGCGCAGGGCCGCTGGCCAGCAGGCGCGGGTTGAAGACACTCGCGCAGCGGCTGAAGCCTTCCGCAAGGCTTTGCTGGCCGGGCCCAAGGTGCGCTACTTCCAGAGTTTCGATCTCGTTACGGTCCCCTACCCCACGCGCTACGGCTTGCGCAATGCCTTCTCGCGCGAGCGCTTCGTGGAGTTTCTGCATCTGCGCAATCGGATGTTCGTGGTGCAGTTCGACACGCCAGATGGCCTGAAGACCCTGCTCGTCTCGCCGTCGGATCATGAGCGCGGCATTGAAACTCCTTTCTTCCGGCGCATTGCAGACCGCACGCCGAATGCCGTGACGCAATGGATCGTCAAGCGTCACGCCACCGTGCCGGAGGTGCTGGAGCGTATCGGCCTGCAGCCGGAGGATGTCGACTACATCACCTACGACCATCTGCATACCCAGGATGTCAGGCGATGGCTGGGCAGCGACGAGGAAGACGCTTATTTCCCGAATGCCAAGCTGCTGGTGCACCGTCAGGAATGGGAATCGGCGCAGGACCTGAACCCCTATCAGGCGGACTGGTACTGCCCGAATGGCGTTGCGGGTGTGCCGGCATCCCGCGTGCACTGCTTCGAAGGCTCCATCCAGCTTGGTGACGGCGTGGCACTGGTGCACACCCCAGGCCATACCGAGGGCAACCATTCCATCGTGGTGCACACCGATGAGGGTCTCTGGGTCACCAGCGAGAACGGGGTCAGCGTGGATGCTTACGCGCCGCTGCTGTCCACCGCGGCCGGCGTCGCGGACTACGCTAAGACGATCGGTACCGAGGTCATCATCAACGGCAATACGCTGGAGAACGCGGTCGATCAATACATCTCGATGGTGCAGGAAAAAACCATCGCCGGGCCTTCGGCGCGCGATCCGCGCTTTCCGAATCTGTTCCCGTCCTCCGAGATGACGCCCTTCTGGGCCTTTCCCGGCACCAAGCCCGCTTTCTACGTCGGCGAAGCCTGCCACGGCCGTCTGCACCAGCCCAGCGTCTCGGCTGGGGGCGGTGGCGAGGCCGCGCCTCGGTCTACAGCACGCCCGGAATGACCGCCTTGCGCGCGGTCGGATAGTCCGGAAACTGCGCGCGGTACCAGGCGTGGTGACTCAGGGCGCGTGGCAGGAGATTGGCCACCGTCCATAACGCAAAGACGGCCCCGGCCAGTGACCAGGTCGCGACCGCCCAGCCGATCCAGATCAGAAACTCTCCGAGGTAATTCGGACAGGACACCCGCTCAAACAGCCAACCGCGCGGAATGCGATATCCCCCGTGGCCGGAACTACGCAGTGCGGCGAGCATGGCGTCGGCCTTGCGATTGATGACGTAGCCGGTCACGAAGATCAGCACGCCAACAACAAAGCGCGGATCCTGCAGCCAGTTGCCGTCGTAGTCGCCGATGCTGCTCCACGACAGCACCGAGGCATTGATGAAGGCAATCCCCACATTGGTGGTGAAAGCCAGCACCGGAATGAGCAGCGGGCTGCGATCGCCCGGCTTCAGTCGTCAACGGAATGGATAAATAAAGCTGCGCTGGAGATAGTGCGCCTGCCATAACGCGAGAAACACCAGCGGCGCCGCTTCAAGCGCGCGGTCGCCCAGGAAGAAGAATGCGGCAAAAGCCAGCGACGCCGGCATTTCCATCAGGACCCAGGCGGCGCGTGTGGGAACGCGCGGTCCCCACCACCAGGCACTCTGCCCCGTGTCATGGCGGCCATAGGCCGTCTTCGTTCCCCAGCGCAACGTGACAAAGACCGCGACGGAGGCGACGCCGAAGCCGATCAGGAGTAACTGATGCCAGTCGGCGGCCGTCATGGCATGGACCCGGCCACGTACAAGGGCTCAGCCTACCGGGCCATCGCGATAGGCCTTGCGATACTGCCCGGGCGACTGCCCCGTCCAGCGCCGCACCGCGCGCGTGAAGCTGGCGGTGTCGGTGTAGCCGAGGTGAATCGCGAGTTCGTCCAGCTTCATGTCGCTGCCTTCCAGCAGCTGCAATGCCAGTTGCCGGCGCTCTTCCTCGACCAGGGCGCGAAAGCTGGTTCCTTCCTGATCGAGCTTGCGACGCAGGCTGCGTGATGACATGGCCAGCGCGCTGGCAACATCCTCCAAGGATGCAACCAGGCCTGCGGCACCGAGCAATTGCTGCCGCACCTGCCCGGCGACCCCGCTCAACTGCCGGCGTTGCAACTGGGCCCGGCACTGGTCATCAAGCATGCGTACCAGATGCGGGTCGTACATGGGCAAGGGACGATCGGCATCTTCACGGCGTACCAAAAGCGCGTTGTGCGGGCAGTGAAACCGTGGCGCAAAGCCGCAGAGGCTTTCCATCCGCGCTGCGTATTCGGGCGGTGGCCCCTGAAATTCCAACGCCGCCACCCGAATGCCGGCAAGACCGAGTTCATTGAGCAGATTGAGGCCGGTCGCCATGTCGCGTTCCAGCAGCAGCGGGCGCAGATGGCGTGGGATCGGCTGTGGATCCATGCCAATGCCGAAGCGTTCGCCATCCTCGAAGGCCTCCACGCGGCAGTAGGCCGTACTCAGGGGCAGATAGCGCGTCGCAACAGCAATGGCATCACGCAGGGTGCGGCTGGTGCGCAGAGCGAAGCCCCAGATTCCGAAAGTGGCAATGCTGTACTGCAGACCGAGTTCGAAGCCGAGTGCCGGCACCTCTGGTAGCGCCAGCATGATGTTCTCGAGCAGCCGCATCTCCTGCCCACGCGTGATCAGGGCCTCGCCATCCTGCAATTCGGCTTCGGTGATACCCGTGCCCAGCAGGCAGGTTTCCTGGTCCACGCCGTGGCGCGCGGCGAAATTGATCATCACCTGGCCGATGACGACCGGGTGGAGAATCGCGTCCTGTTGCGACATTGCCCGATTGTAGTGCACACCCGCTTTGGCCCGAGTGGCCAAAGGTGCATGGCGAATGGCCGTTTCTGTCCTGTTCGACGCGCGAGTCGCCCCCTAGAGTGGCGATCATTCCAGAAAGGAGACACACCAATGACCGACGATCTTGCGACGCTCAACAAGCAGGCGATCACTGCTGCCCAGAAGCATATGGGTGCGGTGTGCTGGCCCACCGTGGGTCTTGTTGCAGGGGTGCTCGTCGGCGTGGTGGCCAATCTGGGATTGTTTGCCGCAGGCCTGCTGCCGGGCTGGATGGCCACTCTGATCCTCGCCGGGCTGACCTACTTCGCCTACACGCCGCTGCACGAGGCCGTGCACGGCAACATCAATGGTCGCAATGACCGACTGCAGTGGTTGAACGACCTCTGCGGCTATCTGGTAGCGCCCTTCATCATGGTGCCCTTCACCTCACACCGCGTGGAGCACTTCACCCATCACCGCTTCACCAACCAGCCCGACAAGGACCCGGATTACATGGTCAGCGGCATGGGTAAGGGGCCGGTTGCAGCGATTGCGACCACACTGAAGTTCTTCTGGGTGCAGAACACCTTCTTCGTGCGTGAGCACTGGTCGACCGCCTCGATCCGCGAACGTGCTGCTTACTGTGCGGAGGTTGCCGTGTCGGTGGGTTGGCGTCTTGCCTTCGTGCTGCTGGCGCCGCATACGCTGAGCGCACTGGCAGTGGTTGTCGTTGGCTATTTCCTGGGCGGATTCTTCACCGCCTATTGGTTCGCCTATCGGCCGCATATCCCGTATGAGGACCCGACGCGCTATCGCAATACTAATAGCCTGATCATGCCCACCTGGATGAAGCCGGTGGAATGGTTCTGGCTGGGCCAGAACCTGCACTCCATCCATCATCTTTTCCCGCGTGTGCCCTTCTATCGCTACCACGCGCTGCACCGGGAGATCGAACCGATCATGCGCGCACAGGGCACACCGATCGTGGGCATCTTCAGCCGCGATCCAGTGCCGCCTCGAACCGGTGTCGCGCTCGCGGAATAGTTGATCTAGGTCTATGTCGGCTCGGCCAGCGCGCGCTATCGTGCGTGTATGGCCGCAATCGACCATGCCTTCAGCGTAGAAGGTCTCACCAAGACGTACGGAGACGGCCCGTCCAAGGTTTATGCCTTGCGCGGGCTCGATCTGCGTTTGCCACGCGGCGAGCTGGTCGTGCTCCTGGGGCCATCGGGCTGCGGCAAGTCCACGTTGCTGAATATCCTCGGGGGGCTGGACGCACCGACTTCCGGTCGGGTGCTGTTTGGCGACGCGGAGCTGACGGCGCATTCCGACCGCGAACTGACCCGCTATCGTCGTGACCACGTGGGTTTCGTCTTCCAGTTCTACAACCTCATCCCCAGTCTGACGGCGCTGGAGAACGTCATGCTGGTGACGGACATCGCACCGAACCCGATGCCGGCAGAAGACGCGCTTGCCCTGGTTGGCCTGCAGGCGCGGATGCACCACTTCCCCGCGCAGTTGTCGGGCGGCGAACAGCAGCGGGTGGCCATCGCCCGCGCCATCGCCAAGCAGCCGACCGTGCTGCTCTGCGATGAACCTACCGGGGCGCTCGACAGCACCACCGGCATCGTCGTGCTGCAAGCGCTGTCGGATGCCAACCGACGGTTGAACACGACCACGCTCGTGATCACCCACAACGCGGGCATCGCCGAGATGGCGGATCGCGTGCTCTACATGGCGGATGGCCGCATCAGCGACACGCGGATCAATACGCATCCGCTGTCGGCATCGGATCTGAGCTGGTAGCCATGCGCGCGCTCGGCCTGCATTGGCTGCCTCCGCTGGATCGCAAGCTGTTGCGCGATCTCTGGCATATCAAGGGTCAGGCCTTTGCCATTGCGCTCGTCATCGCCTGCGGCGTCGGTGTCTACATCATGAGCAAGGGCATGTTCGCTTCGTTGGAAGAGACACGCCGCGCCTATTACGAACGCTACCGCTTTGCCGATATCGTGGCGCCAGTCACGCGCGCACCGCGTGCATTGCAGGATCAGCTTTCCGCTCTGCCGGGGGTGCGCCGCGCGGAAACACGGATTCGCGCCAGCGCCATCATCGATGTCGAGGGCGCCGATGCTCCCATTAGCGGCGTCATGATCGCGTTGCCGGAGCGGCGGCAGCCGCGCATCAACGATATCGTTCTCCGCAGCGGGCGCTACTTCGATCCACGCCGCCCCAATGAAGTCCTGGTCCTTGAGGATTTCGCCAAAGCCCACGGCCTGGAGCCCGGTGCGACCTTTCACGCCATCCTCAACGGGGCGAAGCGGCAGTTGACCGTCGCAGGCCTGGCGCTGGCGCCGGAGTACGTCTACGCCATTGCGCCCGGCGAACTGGTGCCCGATGACAGTGGCTTCGGCGTGATCTGGATGCAGCGCGACGCGCTGGCCCATGCCTTCGACCTGGACGGGGCATTCAACGAAGCGCTGCTTCTTACCCAGCCGGGCGTCAACGAGACCGCGCTGATCGAGCGCCTTGACCGTCTCCTCAAACCCTTCGGTACGCCCGGTGCCTACGGGCGGGACCAGCAACCCTCGGACCAGTTCCTTTCGAACGAGATCCAGCAGCTCAATGTCATGGCGCGGTTGCTGCCGCCCATCTTCCTCTTTGTCGCGGCCTTTCTGCTCAATGTCGTCATCACGCGTCTGATCGAAACCGAGCGCGAACAGATCGGCCTGCTCAAGGCCTTTGGTTACTCCAACCGCTTCGTGGGCCTGCACTATTTCAAGCTGGTCGGCGCCATCACCATCGTCGGCATCGGGCTCGGCATAGGCATGGGGTTGTGGATGGGGCGCGGCCTGGCCACCATGTACATGGACAGCTTCAAGTTCCCCTTCCTGCTGTTCCGTGTGCCCGGCGATGTGTTCCTGATCGCCGCCGGATTCAGCCTGGCCGTCGCCGCCCTTGGCACCCTGTCGGCCGTGCTCAAGGTCATGCGGCTGGCCCCCGCGGTGGCCATGGTGCCGCCGGCGCCACCGGACTATAGCCGGGGCCGGCGTCGGCCGGTTTCAAGTACCGATCCGCGTCGCCTGGATCAGCCCACGCGCATGATTCTCCGCCATATCCGGCGCTGGCCCCGGCGTGCGGCATTGACCTGTCTGGGCATCGCCATGTCCATGGGCCTGCTTGTGGGCTCGAGTTTCTCGCTCGACGCGATGATTCACATGGTGGACGTGCACTTCAATATCGCCGAGCGCCAGGATGTGACGGTCCACTTCGCGGAAGCCCGGAGCCTGTCGGCGCTGCACAGTGTGTCCAATGCCCCCGGTGTGCTTAGGGCCGAGCCCTTCCGCGCCATCCGCGCGGTGCTGCGCCACGGTACCCGAATGCGCCGCGAAACCATCATCGGCATGCACCCTGACGCCCGCCTCAGCCGGTTGCTCGACGCCGAGTACGCGTCCGTCGCGCTGCCACCACACGGGCTTGTCGTCACGGACAAGCTTGCCGAACTCCTGGACGTCCAGGCCGGTGATCGCGTGCAGGTGGAGATCACTGAAGGCCGCCGCCCTGTTGTTGAGCTGCGTGTGGCGCGCATCGTCCACACCTACATGGGCACGGCCGCCTACATCGACATCATGGCGTTGAGCCACATCCTCAATGAGACCGAAACCATCAACGGCGCCCACCTGCTGGTTGACCCGGCGCAGACGCAAGCCCTCTACGCCAAGTTGAAGAGCACGCCCATCGTCGCCGGTGTCGGCCTTCAGCGTGAAGCCCAGTCTGCGTTCTACGACACGCTGCAGGAAAACCTCGGCACTTTCGTCCTGTTCAACACCCTCTTCGCCGGACTCATCGCCATCGGTGTTGTCTACAACAGCGCGCGTATTTCCCTCTCCGAACGCGGCCGCGAACTGGCGAGCCTGCGCGTTCTTGGGCTGTCGCGCGGCGAGGTCTCCTACATCCTGCTCGGCGAGTTGGCCTTGCTGACGATACTGGCGCTGCCAGTCGGCGCCGGCCTCGGCTGGATACTGGCCTGGGGGATGACCGAGTCCTTCGATACCGAGATCTTCCGCATCCCGCTGATCGTGGATCTCTCCACCTATGCCTATGCGGCTCTCGTGGTTGTTGTGGCCGCCATCACCTCGGGCCTGCTGGTGCGGCGGCGTGTGGACCGGCTAGACCTCATCTCTGTCCTCAAGACACGCGAATAACGCACTGAATTCCAATGGCTGAACAACACCAGAACACCAAGCTTCGTCGCAGGGTCGGCATCGGGATCGTGGTGGTCCTGGTGGGCTTCTTCGTCTTCGCCTTCCTGCCCGATCCGGTGCCCGTGGACATGGCAACCCTTGAGCGCGGCCCCATGACGGTGCATGTGCGCGATGAAGGCCGAACCCGCGTGCGCGACATCTATATCGTCTCCGCGCCGGTATCGGGCCACCTGCTGCGCCTCGACGGTCAGGTCGGCGACAAGGTACAGGCCGGCGAAACGCTCATCGCCCGCTTTCTCCCCAACGACCCGGCCTTTCTGGACGCACGAAGCCGGCGCCAGGCCGAGGCCGCTGTACGTAGTGCGCGGGCAGCGCTCAGCCTGGCCGAGGCGGAAAAGCGCAAGGCCGAGGCGCAACTGGAATTTGCCAAGGCCGAAGCTGCGCGGGCGCAGCGCCTCTCCGAGCGCGGCAGCTATTCCGGTGCGGATCTGGAACGCGCCGAACTCGCCCTGAAGACCGCCAAGGCGGCCTTTGAGACCGCGCGTGCCGCGGCACAGGTCCGGGCCGCCGAGCTCGAGAACGCCCAGGCTGTACTCACCAATCCGGGCGAAGACAATACAGCCGCAGACGACGACGGCATCGTGGAAGTGGTGGCACCCACCGACGGCCGCATCTTGCGTGTGCTCCAGGAAAGCGAAACGGTAGTGGCAGCCGGCACCCCGCTCGTGGAACTCGGCGACCCGCAGCAGATGGAGATCGTGGTAGATGTGTTGTCGCGCGACGCGGTGCGCATCCAGGAAGGCGCTGCCGTGGCCATCACCGGCTGGGGTGGCGATCACGCGCTGGCGGGCACCGTACGCCGCATCGAACCCTACGGCTTCACCAAGGTGTCGGCGCTCGGTATCGAAGAGCAGCGGGTCAACGTCATCATTGATCTGGATGCCCCACCCGCGCAATGGTCGTCTCTCGGGCATGGCTTCCGCGTCGACGCGGACATCACCGTCTGGCATGCCGACGACGTGCTGCGCGTACCAACCAGCGCCTTGTTCCGCCATGAAGGCGACTGGGCCGCGTACCTTGTCAATGAGGGGCGCGCGCAGCGGGCTTTGCTGTCCATCGGCAAGAACAACGGTGAGCTTGCGGAAGTGTTGGGTGGGGTGGATGCAGGCGCGACGGTGGTGCTCCATCCCAGCGAGCGCATCAGCGACGGCGTGCGTCTGACTTCGCGCTCGGAATCGCCTTAGAACCGCCACGATCTCGCGCTACACTTGGTTGGTCGACCACCGTCGCCGAAATCGGCCATGCAGCTTCAAGATATTGTCCCCTGGGGCCGCTCGGGCGCGGAGTACGCCCGCATGTTCGCACTCCAGCCGGAGGACCTGGCCGGCCGCCGGGTGTTGTCCTTCGGCGATGGTCCTTCGGATTTCCAGGTGTGGGCGCGGGGCCAATGCACGCGGGTGCAATCCGTGGATCCGCTCTATGCCTTCGAGGCGGATGCCATCGCAGAACGCATTGAGGCGGTCCGTCCCGAAATCACCAAAGGGTTGCAGGAAAGCCGGGCGGCCTTCCATTGGGACGACTTCGATAGCCCCGAAGCGATGGTCGAGAATCGACTGGCGACCATGGCGCGCTTTCTGGACGACTATCGCGCGCGTGGCAACGACGGCCAAAGCTATCTGGCGCGTGCCCTGCCTGATCTCGACGGCGTGATGGAGGCGGACTTGGGGCTGTGCTCCCATCTGCTGTTTCTGTACAGCGCCCACCTTGATGAAGACACGCACTGGACTTGGCTGCAGGCCATGCTGACCAAGGTGCCGGAGTTGCGTGTCTACCCGCTCGTCCGTCTGGATGGCACGCCTTCGGAGCACGTGGCGCCGATGACGACGCGACTGCTGCAGGCGGGCTTTGGTGTGGAGCAGGTGCCCTGCCACTACCGCGTCCAGCAGGGCGCCTATAATTTTCTACGGATCACCCGATGAGCGCCGAGCCAGGCCAACTGGACACCACCGCACACCTTGCTAGTTGGGAAGCCAATGCCGACGCATGGATTGCGGCCGTCCGCAACCGTGCACTGCCCAGTCGGCGCATCACGGATGCGGCACTGCTGCAGCGGATTGCCCATCGGCCGTATCAGTCCCTGCTCGACATCGGCTGCGGCGAGGGCTGGCTGCTGCGCCAACTTGGCGGTACGGCGGGCCGTCGGCTGATGGGTGTCGATGCCTGTGCCGCGCTGATCGAGGCGGCCGCCGCCGCCCAACAGGACGCGGACTTCGTGTGTGTCGACTATGACGGGCTCGCGCAGTGTTCTTCTTTGGTGGGCATGTCCTTCGACTGGATCGTGTTCAATTTCGCTCTTTTCGGTGCAGAAGCGGACACGGCTGCGCTGGGCTTCGCCCTCGCCCACCTTGCGCCCGAAGGACGCGTGCTGATCCAGACGCTGCCCGGTGGGAGCCAGGAAGCCACGAGCTGCGAGACCTTTGCCCATCTTCCCGGCGAATGGACACCCATGCCCTATCAATTGCGCAGCCCAGCCGATTGGCAGCGCCTGTGCGCAGCTGCCGGAGGTCAGATTCTGGACAGCACCATCGTGTGCGATGACAACGGCGTCGCATTGTCCATCCTCATGGAGATCGGGCCGTGACCTTCCCTGGCCCCCTGCCCGAGGGTGCGATTGCCGTCATCTTCACCTCCATGCGCAGCGCAGATGACGACCATGGCTACGAGGCCATGGCCGAACGCATGCTGGAACTGGTGGAAGCCCAGCACGGCTACCTCGGTGCCACCTCCGTACGCGATCCCGCAACGCGTGTCGGCATCACGGTGAGCTACTGGGTCGACGAAAGCGCGGCCCGACAGTGGAAGCAGGTCGCCGAGCACCAGCTGGCGCAGCGCGAGGGCCGCAGACATTGGTACGAGCACTATCGGGTTGAGGTTTGCCGCGTTGTGCGTCAATACGATCACACGAGTTCCACCCTGGATGATTGACTCTCATCACGGCTACAGGGTTAAGCTCCTCCCATGAGAGCTTGCTTCACGGCACTGCTGAGTCTGCTGCTGGTGCTTGGCCCCATGGGTCAGGTGCTGGCGCATTGCTGTGCCGAGATAACGCACGGTGATCAGCCGGAGTGGTCCGCGGATGCTGGTGTCGATGACCTGCCGTGTCACGGAGACGCTCCGACGGCGGTTGTCATCGAAGAAGCTTCCGATTCCAAGACGGCGCATCCGCACGACTGCGCGTCTGCATGGGATTGCTGTGGTGCCGCGGTTTCGGCTCTGGCGGAAGCGCAAAGCCAGCCACTGATGCTTTCTGCCGACACCGAGCTCCCTGCGCTCGCGGTTGACTGCCCGTACCACCTCCCTGACGCGGTCTACCGCCCTCCCCGAAGCATCTGACGCGACTGCCGCGCTACTTGCGCGGCCGGGATGCCGTGTCTGAGACACGGTGTATCCGGGTGCACCTGCACCCGTGACGTCGAGGATGTATCTGGTGAAACACTCGCAATTTCATGCGGCTGAGCGGCGAATCGCACGGCTTTTCTCGTTGCTGCTCATGGCCGTCAGTCTCTCGCTTTCTGCGGCGGAGCCCACGCAACGGCTCACGAGCGCGGCACTCGTTGCCGAGGTGCTGCGTGCCAACGCCAGCATTGCCGCCCTTGAGGCGAGCCAACAGGCACTGGCCGCCGAAGCGCGGCGCGCGGACGCGCTGGACGATCCGCGTCTGCACTACGCCATCGCCCCAAAGTCGATCGACGACCCCTCGGTCGAGACCGGACATATCGTCGGTATTTCCCAGTCCCTGCCCTGGCCTGGGAAGCGCACGCTGCAACGCCAACGGGCGCTGTCGGAGGCCGAAGCCGCGGGCTATGGTCTGGAGGTACGGCGACGCGAACTTGCTTTCGAAGCGCGAAACGCCTTCGCGGACTGGGCATTTCTTGGGGGTGCGCTGCGCATCAATGCCGAGCAGCAGGCGCAATTGCGCACGCTGGTCACCGTGGCCGAGCAACGCTACGCCGCAGGGAGCGGCACCCAGCAGGACCCGCTGGCCGCGAAGGTGCGCCTGCTGCGGCTACGCGAAGCGCAATGGCAGCTCGAAGCCGAGCAGGAGACCGCCCGCGCGCGCCTCAACGCCTTGCGCCAACGGGCCTCCGATACGCCATTGCCGGAAGCTGCAGCCATCCCCTTGCAGACGGATCTTCCGCCCATGGATCGGCTGGTCCAGGCGGCCGAACAGACGCATCCGGGGTTGGCCCAGCTGGATGCCGAGCGCGACAGCGCCGAGGCGAGTCGCGATCTGGAGCGCTTGGCACGCCGCCCGGATTTCACGCTCAGCGCGAACTATGTGGGGACCCTGCCGCGAGAGCCGTATCGCACGCAGCTTGGTGTCGCGCTCACGGTGCCCTTCGGGCAGGACAAGTACGACGCAGCCCAGGCTGCAGCATTGGCCCGCAGCGAGCGGGTGCGCGCCACGCGCGATGATCTTGCCCACCGCCTGCGCGCCGATGTGCGCAGTGCCTACGGCCGCTGGCGCGCCGCCGACCGGGCACGCCGACTCTATGAGCAGGAGCTCTCTACCCTCGCGCAGCAGAGCCGTGAAACCGCCCTGGCACTGTATTCACGCGGACGCGGCGATGTGCAGGCCGTCATCGATGCCGAGACGGAGTGGCTGGCAGTACGAACGGGCCGGTTGCGCACTCAGCGCGACGCCTTTCAGGCGCTGGCGCGACTGGCCCAGCTCAGTGGTGGTCGCTTCGACGACAGCCTCCTTGCGGAGACCCAGCCATGACCCTGCGAATGCTCTTGATGTTGTGCACGGCTTTGCTACTCGGGCTCGCCATCGGTGGCGGTGTTGCATTCACCCTGCTCGACGATGCGGGCAATGATGGAGGCGCAGCGGCCCAATCGGGGGATGGCCCCTGCCCCGGAGGCGCACAGCCGGCCTATTGGGTAGCGCCGATGGATGCCAACTACCGCCGCGACGAACCCGGAAAGTCGCCCATGGGCATGGACCTCGTGCCGCAATGCGAATCCGAGGCCCTCAACGATTACCAGATCGCTGTATCGCCAGCGACGATTCAGACCTTGGGCGTGCGTACCGCGCCGGTCCAGCACGCACCGTTTTCGCCCACGCTGGCGCTTAGCGGGCGTCTGATTGCTGATCCGGGCCGCGAACAGCGTGTGCACAGTCGCACCGAAGGCTGGCTACAGACGCTTGGAGTCACTGGCGATGGCGACACCGTCGCCGCCGGCGACACGCTGTACAGCCTGTTCTCGCCGCAATTCTATGCTGCCGAATCGGATTATCTGGCGGCTGCCGGTCATGCTGGTCTGCGGCGGGCCGCGGCGGAGCGGCTGCGCGCCTTAGGGTACCGCGATGCCCAGATCAAGGCGCTTGAGCGCCGCGCTCAGGCCACGGATACGGTACTGATCCAGGCCACGGCGGCGCGTACGGTCACAGGCATGCATGTGCGGGCGGGTCAGTACGTGCAGCCCGGCACCCATCTCATGACGCTGGCGCAGCTCGACCGCTTGTGGCTGCTGGCGCAGGTCGAAGAAGCGCATATCGGTCGTCTGCGAGAGGGGCAATCCGCAACGGTGCAGGTCGCTGCATTTCCTGGCGAGCGCTGGGAGGCATCGATTGAGCGCCTGGCCAGTCAGCTGGACCCGCAGACACGCACACTCACCGCACGCCTGGTCATCGACAATGCCGATGGCCGTCTTCGGCCCGAGATGTTCGTTCGCGCCGATATCGCGCTTCCGGCCAGCGACGCCGTGCTCAGCGTACCGGCGAGCAGCGTCATCCGCGACGGACGCAGCGACCGCGTCGTCAAGGCTGTGGGCGATGGCCGCTTTGAAGTGGCCAAGGTGGAATTGGGCCAACGCGTGGGGGATCGCTGGGAAGTGCGCGCAGGCTTGTCTGCGCAGGACGACGTCGTGATCCAGGGCCAGTTCCTGCTGGACACCGAAGCCAATGTCGACGCCGAAGCCTTGCGCCTCTCCGAGCCCGAGCCCGAGACCGCGTCTGGCCACTCCGCCGCAGACCATACCCATCACGGCACCGAAGCCGATGCGCGCATGGACCATTCCTCGCATCACGACATGCACGGTGACGCCACCTCGATGGGTGTCGAACACGGCTCGCACCCCGCCCCATCCGGTTCTGATGCTCAGCCGTCGGAGCACCATCAGCACGCCCATGGTGACCATGGCGCGGGGCATGGCGAGGCACACCCATGATCACCCGCATCATCGAGTGGTCCCTGCAGAACCGTGCGTTAGTCCTCATCGCGACGGCTTTTCTGGTGGTTGCAGGCATCGTCGCCCTGCGCGCCACCCCGGTGGATGCCATCCCCGATCTCTCGGATGTGCAAGTCGTCGTGCGGACCGCCTACGCTGGTCAGGCGCCACGGCTGGTTGAGCAGCAGGTGACCTATCCGCTGTCCACCGCCATGCTGGCGGTGCCCAAGGCGCAGACAGTGCGCGGCTATTCCTTCTTCGGCGATTCCTTCGTCTACGTCATCTTCGATGAAGGCACTGACCCCTACTGGGCGCGTTCGCGGGTCCTTGAATCACTGTCGCAGGTGTCGGCCGAGCTACCGGCTGCAGCGCGACCCAAACTCGGGCCCGATGCGACCGGGGTCGGCTGGGTCTATGAATACGCCCTGGTGGACCGCAGCGGGCAGCGCAACCTTGCCGATCTCACCAGCCTGCAGAACTGGCTGCTGAAGTTCGAGCTGCAGGCGGTTGAAGGCGTGGCTGAGGTGGCCACCGTGGGCGGCATGGTGAAGCAGTACCAGGTGGTTGCCGACCCGGACCGATTGCGGGCACACGCGTTACCGCTGTCCGCGGTGCGCAAGGCCGTCGCCGATGCCAATCAGGAGACGGGTGGTGGCGTGATCGAGATGGCCGAAGCCGAGTACATGGTGCGCGCGACGGGCTATCTCGGCACACTCGAAGATCTGCGCGCGGTTCCGTTGATCAGTAACCGCGATGGCACGGTGGTACGTCTCGACGAGGTGGCAGAGATTCGTCTGGGTCCGCAGATGCGGCGTGGCATTGCCGAACTCAACGGCGAAGGCGAGGTGGTGGGCGGCATCGTGGTCATGCGTCAGGGCGAAAATGCACAGGCCACCATCGACCGGGTCCGGGCCCGTCTGAAGGAACTCCAGCCCAGCTTGCCCGACAGCGTCGAGGTGGTCACGACCTACGACCGCTCTGCCCTTATCGGGCGTTCCATCAACACCCTACGCACCACCTTGGTCGAGGAACTGGTGATTGTCGCGGTGATCTGTGCGCTCTTCCTGTTTCATCTGCGCTCGGCACTGGTGGCTGTGATTGGCCTGCCCATTGGCATTCTGGTGGCCTTTCTGGTCATGCGCGCGCAGGGGCTGAACGCCAACATCATGTCGCTGGGCGGAATCGCGATTGCCATCGGCGCCATGGTCGATGGCGCTATCGTGATGGTGGAAAACCTGCATGTACATCTGGCGCGCAAGGATGCGCGTTCACACTGGCAGAAGGTGCGGGACGCGGCCTGCGAGGTCGGGCCGCCACTCTTCTTCTCTCTGGCGATCATCACGCTGTCCTTCATTCCAGTGTTCAGTCTGCAGGCCCAGGAGGGGCGGCTGTTTGCTCCGCTGGCCTTTACCAAGACCTACGCCATGGCGGCAGCCGCGGGCCTAGCAGTGACCCTTATCCCGGTGCTGATGGGATTGCTCATTCGCGGCCCCGTCCGCCCCGAGCAGGCGAATCCGCTGAATCGCGCATTGCTTGCGCTGTATCGGCCACTGCTTCGCAGCGTCACACGCCAGCCCTGGGTGGTGATGGCCGCGGGGCTGCTGGTGGCGCTGAGCGGGCTCTATCCCGCCACCAAGCTCGGCAGTGAATTCATGCCGCCCCTGGACGAAGGGGATTGGATGTACATGCCCACCACGGAGCCGGGTATCAGCATCGGTACGGCGCGCACGTTGCTGCAGCAGACCGACAAGCTGATCAAGAGCGTGCCGGAGGTGGATACCGTCTTCGGCAAGATCGGGCGCGCCGAAACTGCGACCGATCCGGCGCCGCTGACGATGATCGAGACCACCATCACCTTCAAGCCCGAATCCGAGTGGAGGCCGGGAATGACGCTGGAGGATATCCGCGCCGAGATCCGTGAACGGGTCAATATTCCCGGCCTCACCAATGCCTGGGTCATGCCCATCCGGACGCGCATCGACATGCTGGCCACCGGCATCAAGACACCGGTGGGGATCAAGGTGCAGGGTCCGGAGCTGTCGACGATCCAGGCGATCGGCGAGGAACTGGAACGCATTCTTGGCCAGGTCGACGGCACGCTCAGCGTCTTCGCCGAACGGGTGGCGGGCGGACGCTATGTGACGATCGACATCGATCGCGGGGCGGCCGGCCGATACGGTCTCAATATCGCGCAACTGCATGCTGTGGTGCAGAGCGCCATTGGCGGCATGAACATCACCGAAACCGTCGAAGGCCGCGAGCGCTATCCCGTCAATCTGCGATATCCGCAATCGTGGCGGGCCTCGCCTGAGGCATTGCAGCGTCTGCCGCTGATGACGCCGCAGGGACAATGGATTGTGCTCGGTGATGTGGCGGATATCCGCATCGAGGCCGGCGCTCCGGTGATCAAGAGCGAAAATGCGCGCCTCAGCGGTTGGGTCTATGTCGATATCGCCCATCGTGACCTGGGCAGCTACGTCGAGGCGGCCAAGCAGGCCGTCGAGACATCGCTTGCGCTACCGGCGGGCTACAGCCTGGTGTGGTCCGGGCAGTATGAATACATGCAGCGCGCGGCCGAACGGTTACAGCTGCTGGTCCCCGCCACGCTGGGGGTCATCGTGCTGCTGCTCTACATGGCCTTTCGGCAAGTGACACCCGTGCTCCTCGTTCTGGCCACGGTACCCATGAGCCTCGCTGGCGGGTTCTGGCTGCTTCATCTGCTGGGTTATTCGCTGTCCGTTGCAGTGGCGGTGGGTTTCATTGCACTGGCCGGCGTTGCCGTGGAAATCAGCGTGGTGATGCTCAGCTACCTTCGGCAGGAGTGCCGCCACTTGACGCGTAGCTCTGACGACGCGGACTTTGTCCTCGCAGTGCAGAGTGGCGCGCTTCGGCGCTTGAGGCCCGTGGTCATGACGGCCACGGCCACCATTGCCGGGCTTATCCCCATCATGCTGAGCACCGGAACGGGTTCCGAAGTCATGCGCCGCATCGCCGCACCCATGGTCGGCGGCATGGTCACGACGCTGCTTCTCGCGCTATTGCTGCTGCCGGCTGCCTACGTTCTGGCTTGCCGTCCACGTCAGTGACGGGCCATCAAGCCATGACGTCGGGTCGACAAAGGCTCTTCATGGCGTCCGCGCAACCTCGGCAAAGACCGCTTGGGGTTTGGCGTAGAGCAGCAGTTGGCCCGCCTCCGCTACGGGGGTCACGGCTTCGGTTGCATAGAAGGCACGGACCGCGCCGATATCAACGATCTCATCGGCAGTACCGTGGACGGCGGTGACCGGTACGCTGTGCTGACGCAGCGTCCCCCAGTCGCGACATTGCAACCTTACGGCTTCGACAAAGCGCTCTGCACCGGCCGCTGCAGCACTGGCCACCGCGGGGCAGAGCTCCTCAACCAAGGTCTTGTCGTCAAGAACGGCGACATCCGTCGGATGCGCACGGTAGGCGGTCTGCAGAAAGCGCCGCGCGTGCCCCGTGTGTACATAGCCCACGCCAAGGCGAGCAAAAGGCAATAACAAGCCGGGCTGACGGCGAACCAGTTGCAGCCATACCCGGCGGCTCATTGGCAATGTCTCATCGTGAGCGCGCGTTAGAGGTACGGGACCGGCACACACCACCACGCGCTTCACGCGTTGCGGGCAAGCTTGTGCCAAGGCGTGGGCGTAGATCGCACCGACCACATTGCCGAGCACTGGAAGCGGCGGGAGGTCATGCCGCATCAGCCACTCGCCAATACGTCCGGAGACCACGTTCAGGTCAGTGTCATCGGGAGGCGGTGGGCTGCTACCGGCGTAGCCCGGGCGCGCCAAGGCAAGAATGCGGAGCCCGGATTGCCTTGCGGCCGCAGCCACCGAGGAAGGCAGCTCTGGGCCCAGCAAGGCGGTGTGCAGAAGCAGTACCGGTTGCCCATCGGGTGCGCCGTACTCGATGTGACACAACCTGCGTCCGTCGGCGAGCTCGGTCGTGACGACATCTCCTGCCGTTTCCGCCGCCGCACCTTCCTGCGCCGCCACCAATGCGAGGCCGCGTACCAGAAGCATCAGTTCGGCCTGAGTCCGACAAGGGGTGCGCGCCAGGGCACTCTTCAGCTGCGTGCGCACGGTGTGCAAGGAACGATGCCGTTGCGCCGCGAATTCGGCGAGCGAATCCCCCTGTAGCAGGGCGGCGATGATCTGTAACTCCGTCTTGCTGAAGCCAAATATCCCCTGTAACGACTCGGCGAGCGCGTCGGTCCACGCACTCGGCATGCGCGTGGAAATGGCCGCAGCCTGCTGCAAGTGCGGTTCCAGCGGTCCCAACAGCTCAACCGCTCGCTCAGGAGCCTGCTGCGTTATGTCGTGGATGGCCTGCATGAGCTCGGGAAACCGGCGCGCGTCCGTTCCACTGGCATAGCACAGGGCAATAAGGGGATGTGCTTCAGGGTTCGGCATCGACTTCGATCATGGTGTCGCGCGGGTAAGTATATGCAGTGAATACACCACGTGGGGTATTGGTGATCCCCCGGGGAGCACGCATAGTTGCCGCACCGAATTTTTGGGAATGGATACTCAAAATGACTGCGCTTCCTCAACTCCGCGGCCTTGCCGTGTTGGCCGCCACCATGGCCACGCTGCTAGCCGGCACGGCTTCCGCTGGCACTGCGACCATTATGAATGGCAAGGACGCCACCACGATTGAATATGCCGGCGACAAGCTGCGCATGAACACCGATGACGAAGGCTATATGGTCATCCGCGACGGCCGTATGTATGTCGTCACTGACGGCACGGTCATGGATGCCTCATCCATGATGGGCATGTTCGGGGCTGCGATCCCCGCCCCCGGGCCCAGCGCTGCCAAGGTGGAGAAGCTGAGCAATACCGGCCGCACTGAAACCATCGCCGGTATCCGTGGCGAGATCTGGGAGATTCGCTACATCGATGACAAAGGCAAGCCCAAGACCAGCGAGGTGGTGCTGTCCGGCGATGCGCGCGCCCGTGAGTTCCAGGCGGCGCTGGGGTTGATGACACGCACGCTGCTCAACGCGGCGGGCAAGGACACCCACGGTGCGGACGTCATGCTGAGAGAGTTCGAATCACGCAAGCGCGGCATGCTTCGCATGGACGACGAATTTCGGGTAAGCGCTTTGACGGACCAGCGCGTGGCGGAGGATCTTTTCAGTCTGCCCTCCGAGCCTGTAAGCCTGCCTGGATTCGGCGGCAACGCAACTGCCAGTGACAACGAAGACCAGGCCCAGGCCGGCGACAAGGGTGGCGCCTTGGGCGCCCTGGGCGGGCTGTTCGGCAAGAAGGCCGAACGCCAGCAGGAACGCGTCGAGGACCGCACGGAATCCGAGGTGGATGAAGCCACCGATAGCGTCGTCGACAAAGTGCTCGACAAGGCATTCGACAAGCTGTTCGGCAACTGAGCCAAAACTTACTAGAGAGCTTTCGCGATGACCGCAACACCCCTTTCCGTGCCCCGCCTGCGCTTCTTCACCGCCCCCGCCTCTGCTCTGGCAGTCGTGCTCATCACTGCCTGTGGTGGGAGTCCGGCGGATGCCGCACCCAAAGCCGCATCCTGCTTTGCCGACGCCGCGGCTGATCCTTGCAGTCTCCTGACCGCCGAGCACGTGCGCAAGATCGCGGGCGATATCGGCGAATTGCAGGGCGAAAACAGCACCTTTGGTCGCACCACCAGCTGTGATTACCGTTGGTCCGGCAGTCGAAAAATGACCATGCAGGTCGGTACCATGACCTTCGAGAACCCCATCGATGACGAGGCGACGCTGAGCATCGAAACCTTTGCAGAGAACGCCGAGAAAGCGAAGGCTCGCTTCACGGCCGCCTACCGGCCGCGTTCTCAGGAAGAGCAGGCGAAATCCGCCGAGTCACTGAGCGAAACGGCCGCGGAGGCCGTCGATGCCGAGCACCAGGAGATGGCGCGCGATTTCGCCCGCTCCATGGTCAGCAAGATCAACTACGAAACCATGAACGAGCCCGGCCTTGGGGATGCGGCCGCCTGGGGCGGGCTGCCAAAGACCCGGACACTGCAGGTGCTGGTCGGCAATCAGGCATTGAGCGTCAACCTCAAACGCAGCGACGACGATGCCACGCACAAAGCCGATTCCATTGCCTTGGCCAGGGAGTTGCTCAAGGACTGTGGCGCCTAGACGAATCCAAGCAAGCGTCCGACCGCCTCGTTCAACTGCTGCCGTGTCGCGCGCTACTCTGCTCTTGATCGGTACCGGTGTTGATAGTCTCCGGGACTGCAGCCGGCGCGGTCGCGGAAGGCGCGTGAGAAGTTGGAGGCATCACTGAAGCCGAGGGAATAGGCGACCTCGGTCACGCTCATGCCCTTGTCTGTGAGCCGTTCGCAGGCAATCTGGTGCTGGATGGTGCCGGCCAGTTCGCGAAAGCTGGTGCCTTCGCGCGCCAGGTAGCGGTTGACGGTGCGCCGCGAGAGATTCAGCGAGGCTGCGAGTTCATCTAGGCTGGGAAGCGCATCAGAGACTTCGCGCAATGTCATCGCCACCCAATCCGCAAAGCGACCGCCGTCGGCGGCACGCTGAACCAGTGCCCTGCAGCGAGCTTCCGCCACCTGCAATGCATGGCTATCCGCCATTTCGAGGCGCAGGCTACGTGGGTTCTCACAGATGCGGAGTCGGATACTGGCATTCGGCCCGGACTCGAAGCGGACCGAGACGTCACCCAGTTCCTGCTCATAGCGTCGGGCGTGCACAGGTTCCGGAAATGCGCAGTCGAGAAGGCAACGCGGCAATATGCCGCCGTTGAGGTCCGAGATCTCACGCAGGGCGGCAAGCGCGATGGCTTCAAGATGAAAGACGAGGCAGATGTGGCTCATCGCCACCCGCGGCGTGACCAGAAGCTCCGCATGGTCGGCCGCCGCGCGATAGCGCAGCTGAAAGCTGGGCATGACCAGCCCGAAGTAGCGCGCCTCGAAGCGCAACGCTTCATCCACGGTTGCACTGCTCAACATCCCGAAGCCGACAAAGCTGTGTGAGCTCGCGGTGAGTCGCCGGCCGGTCTCGAAAGCAAGGTCGCTACGCTCGCTGGCGCGAACAACCTGTTGCAGTAGTCGGTCAATGAGCGTGAAACGGACCTGTGCCTCCGGCTCGCTGAGCTGTGACATCGAAAGCCCCAATGGCTGGAGCAGGCGCTCGACATCCACTCCTTCCGCCTGCAACAGCGCTGCCAGCCGGACGTAGTAGCGCGCGGGTACCGACACATCTACTGCCTGCATAGCGTGCTACCTCAACTGAATGGCGCATTATCACCATAGCATGGCGTGAAATCACCATTCTTCGGTCGCCGGCCAGCGCAGGATATCTATCGTTCCTTTCGGAGACGAGGAGTCCTCCCATGAGCACTGCAAACGCACAAGTCCATTACCCCTCTCGCGATGCGACCCGCTGGACAGACGCCAAGCGCTACTGGTGGTTGCTGAGCCCCGCCCTGCCCCTGCTGGGCCTGCTTTCCGTCCTGGCCGTGTGGGTGGGACTGCCGGGAGAGATCCTTTGGGTCTTGCCGGTGGTGTTCTATGGCATTGCGCCGCTGCTCGATGTGCTGATTGGGGAAGACCAAAGCAATGCGCCGGAAGCTGCCGTCGATGATCTCAGCGCCGACCGGTATTACCTGCGCATCGTCTTCGCCTATATCCCCAGCCAGTATCTGATGACCGTCCTCGCCGCATGGCTCGCCGTGGATGGCGGCTTGGCCTGGTGGAATCTCGTCGCTCTGGTATTGGCCACCGGCATCATCAATGGCGTGGGCATCAATACCGCGCACGAGCTGGGTCACAAGACCAACAAGCTCGAACGTTGGTTGGCACGTATTGTCCTGGCGCCAGTGGCTTATGGGCATTTCTTCATCGAACACAATAAAGGCCACCACAAGCATGTGGCCACGCCGGAAGACCCTGCCAGCTCCCGCATGGGCGAGAGTTTCTGGGCTTTTCTACCGCGGACGGTTGTCGGCAGTCTGAAGTCTGCCTGGGCCATCGAAAAAGGCCGTCTGGAGCGCAACGGAGCGTCAGCGTGGTCGATACACAATGAGAATCTGCAAAGCTGGGCGCTGACGGTGCTGCTGTTCGGTGCGCTCAGTCTCTGGCTGGGGCCCTGGGCCCTGGTGTTTCTGGTGGTGCAGGCGGCCTTCGGTTTTTCACTGCTCGAAGTCGTGAACTACATGGAGCACTACGGTCTGCTGCGCCAGAAGCTGGCGAGTGGCCGCTATGAGCGCTGCCAGCCACGCCATTCGTGGAACAGCAATCATGTCGTAACCAACCTGCTGCTCTATCAATTGCAGCGCCATTCCGACCATCACGCCAATCCGACGCGCCGCTACCAGGCCTTGCGCCATTTCGGTGACAGTCCGCAGCTGCCATCAGGTTATGCCGGCATGATCCTTGTGGCTTACATCCCTGCCCTCTGGTTCAAGCTGATGGATCACCGTGTCGTTGCACATCACGGCGGCGACATCCGGCAGGCCAATCTGTATCCGGCCAAGCGAGCACAGCTAATGGCCAAGTGGATGCCGGATCATGCCGTACCGGAGTCGGCGGCCCCGCAACCCGCGCAAGACGCCGCAGTGCCGGCGAATGCTCGGCCCGAGGCGAGTGACGTGGTTGACCATCAGTGCCCAAACTGCAGCTACGTGTACAACGCGACGGCGGGCTGTCCGCATGAAGGCTATCCCCCGGGGACAAGCTGGCAGGCGCTGCCGGACGACTTCCAGTGCCCAAGCTGCGCCGTGCGGGAGAAGCCGGATTTTGTAGCGGTGAGTGCCTGAGGAGCAGAACCATCCCCAGAGCGACAGCGCACGATCGACGTGCGCCGTCGCCTTTGCTCCTTACCCAAGCGCAACTACAAAGCTGAATCGCCATTCAGTAGGCTCGGGGCGCGGTATGACCAAACACAACGGGAGACGACATGACTGCTTTGACCGCTGTACTGCTGTTCGGCACCTGGACCCTGCTGCTCGCTCTTTTCTATGCCCTGCCACGCGTGCCGCGTGTGTTGATGGGCAGCCAGAAGGCCGATGCATGGACGCGAGGCAACGCCCCCGTGGACCCGGGCATTCTGATCCGCGCCCAGCACGCGCACTACAACTGCCTGGAAACCTTTCCGGTTTTCGCCGCGGTGGTCATTATCGGCGCGATGATGGACCAGGCGGAGGCGCTGGCCGGCATGGCGGCCTTGGTGCTGTATATGCGTGTGGGGCAGAGCATCGTCCACCTCATCGGGACGTCCTTCTTCCTGGTGCTGATCCGCGCCACACTGTTCATCGCCCAGATCGCCCTGATCCTGGCGATGGTCTGGCAGCTGCTGGGCTGATGCTGTGGCCGCAAGGCCGGTCCGCCGGCTTTGCGGCCCTTCCAGGCCGCTGCCTTTCCTCAAGCTCAGGGGCGGTAGCGGGCTTCGGGCCAGAGTGCGTTGATTTCCTCGGCCTGGTGCTCAGCGCTGAAGCGCTCCCACACAATGCCATTGACGTCCGTGTCCTGCGTGAACGCCTCGGCTGAGGGATCCTCCCAACCCAGGTGGCGCAGACTGCCGGGTGCACTGTCCGGGTCCTGACGGACTGAGACATTCAGACTGTCTGTCCGCCACAACGCGTAGGCGCCCTCGATATAGGAACAGGGTGGCACCCCGAGCCGACGCGAATAATCGGCCACCGTTGCCTCGATGCGATCGGTCGAGATCGCAATATGCAGCTTTCGCATGATGAAGCCCCGCCTTCTGTCCGTAACGCGCCGGTGATGGCGCGTGGCTACCAGTAGTCTGGATTGTCGAAGGGGGGCACACAACGGCTCGGCCCTGCTACGGAGGGCAGCGACGCCTCATTCAGCCACTGACATAGCCAACCCTCGGGTTGGGTCAGCGCGAAGGGCGCGGGAATCGTTTCGGTATCCACGGCGTGGAAGCCGACACGGCCATAGAACTTCGGGTCGCCATAGGTGCAGACCAGGTGAACACCCCACTCGCGCAATGCATCAAGCCCGAAACGGATCAGGCCCTGCCCCACCCCTTTGCCGTGATAGGCCGTGGCTACGGCCACCGGTGACAGCAGGAAAGCCTCGACCGGAGTGGCGAAACGCAGGCGCGAAAAGAAGATGGCGCCGACGACGTCTTCCGCATCCGTTGCGACAAAGCCGCATAGGTCATTGGCGGAGACCTCACGCATCAAACGCAGTGCCAGTGCCCCGATCACCTTGCCTTCCGACACACCTTCGGATGCCGTGAACACTTCGGTGTAAAGACGCTCCACCGCCCGCGTATCGAAGTCTTCCCAACGACGGAACTGCATGACATCGAGTCCTTTGGCCACAGGCCGGTGGAGGCGCGGATACAGCGTTTCTCAACGATTGGACCGCAGGGCGAATGAAGGTTCAATCATCCGAAAGTCGGAGATTGTTGGGCTGCAATGCCGCAGCATGGTGCCGTCTGGCCTCTGCATGATTCGGCTTATAGTTTCACCGAGGGCATGCAATGCGCGCAGGCTCCCGACTTTTGTGGTCCATTTCCTAGGGGGGTGGAGTATGAGCACGGTGTTTCGCATGGGAGCCAGTGCGCTCTTGATGATCTTGGTGATGCTGCCTCTGCCCGGTTGGTCGGCTGAAACCGAGGATCACCCCCTGATCAGCCGCTATCCCGGCGCCGTAGCGCTCGATCGCGAAGAAGCGGCCTACCAGGAGTATCGGCTCATCACCGGGCTGGTCGCAGACAGTCTCGATTTCGAGAGCATGGATCTTGCCGGTACGCTGACGCGTATTCGCTATCGGAATCCGCCCGAGCGTTCTTCGCATGAGATCCTCGCCAATTATCAGCAGGCGCTTGTGGGCGCAGGCGGTGAAATCCTCTTCACCTGCCGCGACAAGGCCTGCGGCCCCTCCTATGCGGGAAGCCGCTGGGGACGATTCAACGGCACGATCCATTTGCCCGGCATTGGCGGCTACCTGGCGGCCCGGATCGATGCCGAGGATGCCAGCGCGTATGTGGCCATCGCGGTCGCCAAGGCGGATCATCAAATCACGGTCCTTGAGGTCGAGGCCATGGAAACGGGGCTCGTACAGGTCGATCCCGACGCCTTGGGCCAGACCCTCGACCGCCTCGGGCATGTCGCCATTCCCGGGGTCTACTTTGAAACCGGAGAGGCGCGTCTCAAAGCCGAATCTGCCGAAGCATTGGCAGCGATGGCGGCGATCCTTGAGGCACGCCCCGCAATGAAGGTCTGGGTGGTTGGACACACCGACTCAACCGGAAGCTTCGAGCTGAATGCCAGCCTTTCCGAAGCCCGCGCCCGCGCGGTGGCCAAGGCCTTGGTCGATACGCATGCCATCCCATCGGCGCGGGTACAAGGCTATGGGGTCGGACCACTCTCGCCGCGCGCCTCCAATACGAGTGAGGCGGGTCGTGCCCAGAACCGGCGGGTGGAGTTGGTAGTGCGGCCCTGAGGCTGAGATTGATGCCGACCGCCAGCACACACACAGACGCTGTCGCGGTCAATCCTTGGCTACGAGCAGCACGATCTTCCCGCGCGCGCGACCGGTCTTGCTGTATTCGATGGCCTCCGCTAACTGCTCGAGGCGGTAGCGCCGGTCGATGGGGGCCTTCAGGAATCCCGCCTCCACCATGTCGCGCAACTCGGCCATGTCCAGGCCGCGGGGTAATGCCAGCAGGGTGCCGGCGCGCACGGCGGAAGGACGAAAGCGCGCCACGGCGCGCGATGTCAGGGTGGTGAGCGCATTGGCGGCCGACGTTGCGGTGGAGATCAGGCAGCCACCGGGTTTCAGTGCGGGCCGCATCCGCGCCACTGTCTCCTGGCCGATCGTGTCGAAGATGATGTCGTAGACCGTCCCGCTAGCCCGCCAGTCTTCCTGTTCGTAATCAACCACGGAGTCCGCGCTGAGAGCGCGCACAAAGGCCGTGTTGCGGCCGCTGCAGACCGCGGTGACCCGCGGGCCTTGATGGTGAGCGATCTGGATGGCGACGGAGCCGACGCCACCGGAACCGCCAATGATCAGCACCGACATGCCGGCGCGCAGATGCGCCATGCGCAAGGCCTGCAATGCGGTCAGGCCAACCATGGGCAAGGCCGCTGCGACAGCGTCATCCACGTTTTTGGGCTTAAGCGCAACCATGCGCTCGTCGACCGCGACGTACTCCGCAAAGGCGCCAGTCTTGGCACTCATGCCGAAGACCACATCGCCCCTGTGGAAGTGACGCACACGAGAACCGGTCTCGATCACCGTTCCGACAAAGTCATGCCCCAGCCGCAGGTGCGGAAGCGGCAGTCCAAGGCGGTACGCACTGCTGGCAAACCACCCCAGATATTTCCAGTCGTGCGGATTCAGGCTGCTGGCGTGTACGCGGACCACGAGATCGCGTGCCCCGGCCTTGGGGGCCGGGCACTCCACCACGCGGAGGGCACCCCTGCTGGCGCTTGTGGCTACAACCGCTCTCACAGCGCGTGCCGCATCACGCTGATGGCCATGCCAATGAAGCAGATCAGCTGGGCAAAGAAGAACAGAAAGCGCACAAAGGCAATGCGGTTGCTTTGCACCAGGGCGATATGAATCACGGACTGGAACATGCGAGCCACCAACGCCGCGGCGGCCATTGCGTTCACCGCGGGGCCCGAGACACCGCTCACGTGCACGGCAAATACAACAGCACCGAACACCGGGAGATTCTCCACGCAGTTGGCATGGGCGCGCATGGCTCTGCGATACCAGTCGTCGCCCTCCACCACATCACCACGGAATTCCTTGATATCCACCCTGCCGGTCAGAATCCGTGTCCAACGGTAGACCCCCACCGAGAACAGCAGCACCGCAATGGTCCAGAGGGCGAATCCCAGAAGCATCCAGATGGGGAAAGTCATTGGTTGTGTCTCCGTATCGTTGTGGTGGGGCTTTTGCCACCTTCGCTTCTACGCATGCAGGAGTGGCCGAGCCAATAGTGAATGGTTGCCGGGGCCTTGATCGGTGAGGGCATCAAGGGCCATACGGCAAAGGTATGAGGAAAGGTGGGCGCGGAGCATAGCGCGTGCCGATTTGAAGGTGGATACGGGACATCTGTCCCATATTGCCGCGCTGTGTTGACACACATCACGGAAAGCACCTCCGCGGGTGATAGGCTACGGGCGCCATGCAACAACGCCTGCCCTACAAGCGATTGGAGCGTCTTGCTTTGTGGTCGCTGGTCCTGATGCTGCTCGTCAGCACCTGGCCGGAACTCGAAGTGCACGACGCTGCCAGCGTCGAACACTCGGATGCCGCGGCGCACGTGCATCTTGAGGGCGCAGACCTGTGGGGTGATCCCGAAGGCCTGCATGTGCACGCATGTCAATGCACAGCCCATTGCATGGCATTACCGATGCAACTCCCAGCCATGCTCGCCCCGAGTCGCGCCCCTCTGGTTATGCGCACGGCGCCGCATCTGCGCGCAGGGATTATCTCTCCCCCTTTCCGTCCTCCCATCGCCTGACATCTCCAGTGCTTTCGATGCGTTTACGCATCGCGTTTTTCACTGTGAATGGAGATGCCAATGGCACCCCGAATTTTCTTGGGCGCCTGCCTGCTGGCCGTCATGGCTATGCCAGCCGGTGCGGACAGCCGCCCGATCACGCTTGACGATGCCTATGCCCTTGCATTGGCGGATAACCCGCAATTGCAAACGTGGATGTATCGAAGCCGCGCCGCCCTGGCGCGCAAAAACGAAGCCGCGCAGCCGCCTCCTTTCGAGGTGGGGTTCGATGTAGAAAATGTCGCCGGTAATGACAGCACCGCGGGCCTGAAGAGCGCGGAAACGACGTTGACCCTGTCGCGCGTGCTGGAGCGCGGAGACAAGGCTGTACTGCGGGGCAGTCTCGCTGATGCACGCGGCATGCTCGTACAAACCGAACGCGACCTCGATCGGCTCGAATTGCTGGCCGATGTGGCAGAGCGCTTCATGCACGTAGTGCGCGACCAGCAGTTGCTGACGGTTGCCGAGTCGGCGGTTGCCCTCGCCGAGGCCGCACAGAAGGAAGCCCATCGTCGGGTGAAGGCCGGAGCGGCGCCCGAGACCGAAAGCGCCCGAGCAGAGATCGCTTTGGCCAATGCGCGGTTGGAACTGGAGCACGCCGAACACGAGCTCAAGGCCACGCGCGTCAGTCTCGCCAGTCTCTGGGGGGAGCGGGAGCCTGATTTCGCTCAGGCGCAAGCCGATTTGTCCGCATTACCGGTGCCCGAAGCCTTGAGCGACATCGTCAGGTCCCTCGAAGGCAATCCGCAGCTTCGACGACTTGCCGAGCAGCGACGCATCGCCGATGCACGTCAGCAGCTGGCCTATGCACAAGGGAGCGCGGATATCCGCGTCATGGGCGGTGTACGCCGACGCGAGGGCACGGACGATACCTCGCTGATCTTCGGTTTGTCGGTGCCCTGGGGGAGCGCGGAACGCGCCCAGCCTGGCATCCGCGCATCGCAGGCCGAGGCGCAGGCACAGGAGCGGCGCTACGAAGTCGTGCGGCGCGAGCTCTATGCGGTGGTATATGCGCGCTATCAGGAAATGGTGCACGCCGGAACAGAAGTAAAGGCGCTCCAAGAAGACATCCTGCCAGCCGCCACGGCTGCGCTGGAATCGATCCAGGCTGGATATGGCCGAGGCCGTTACGGCTATATCGAGTTGGCCAGCGCGCAGGACGATCTCATTGCCCAACGCAGGCGTGCCATTCATGCCGCGTACCGCTACCACCGCCACCTCATTGAAATCGAGCGCCTGACCGGCACCGCGGTTGCCGCGCCGATGAGGAGAGAACAATGAAAAGCTCCATCCAAACCAACACCTTCGCCGGCATCCTGGCCCTGTTGGGCGCTTTCTGGCTCAGTGCCGCTCATGCCGGTGGTGGTCACGCGTCCGTCGGCTCATCTGGCGGGGACGAGGTTGCTCACGGCCCCCATGGAGGCCGACTGCTTGAAGAAAATGGCTTTCGCTTGGAGCTGGGCCTGGTCGACGTTGGCACGGCGGCAGAGTACCGTGCATGGCCCAGCACAGAGAGCCAGGCACTTCCGCCGGAGGCAGTGACGCTCGAGGTGCGTCTGGACCGCCTGGGAGGCGCCACCGATGTCGTCACCTTCCATGCCGTGGATGATTTTCTGCGTGGCAACCAACCGGTGGCTGAGCCCCACTCCTTCGACGTCACCGTCAAGGCTCAGTATCAGGGGCGTACCTATCAATGGCAGTACGAAAGCCACGAAGGCCGCACCCGTATACCGGCGGAAATTGCAGAGGAGGCGGGCATCACAACGGAGCGTGTCGGCCCTGCCACGCTGCATCGCACCCTTCAACTGAGTGGCCGTGTGCAGGCGATTCCCCATCGTATTGCCCGCGTGGCCGCCCCCTACCCCGGCCAGGTCACGGCAATCAATGTCGAGCTCTATGACGCCGTCGACAAGGGCGAGGCGCTGGCAACTGTGGTCGCGCGTGAAAGCCTGCGCCCCACGGTACTGCGCGCGCCCCTGGCAGGTGTGGTGCTGAAGCGCGATGCAGCCGTGGGACAGCAGGCCGAAACCGACCCCCTTTTTGAGATTGTGAATCTCGATCAGGTCTGGGTGCACTTGGATGCCTTTGGAAAGGATCTTCGCGACCTGGCTGAGGGCCAGTCCGTGACGGTGCGTGACCTCAATGGCCAGCTCTTGGCGGAAGGTCGCATTGAAGGCATCAGTCCCATCTCGGGCCGGCGCCAGAACGTGCACCTCCGTGTGCCGGTGGAAAACCCGAAAGGCGCCTTGCGCCCTGAGCAGTTTGTGCAGGGAGAGGTCATCGTGGAGGTACGCGAGGTGCCGCGCGCGGTGCGGCGCTCGGGTCTTCAGCGCTTTCGCACATTCGATGTGGTCTACGCGCGATTCGGCGACACCTATGAAGTCCGGATGCTGGAGCTGGGTGCTCGCGACGACACCTGGGTCGAAGTGCTCGGTGGCATTGCAAAAGGAACAGAGTACGTCACCGGCAACAGCTTTCTGATCCGCGCGGATATCGAAAAAAGCGGCGCCAGCCACGACCACTAGGAGAACACCATGCTCGATCGCATCATCGCGACCGCCATCGCACAGCGATGGCTGGTCTTGCTCGGCATGCTGGGTGTCGCAGGGCTTGGCATCTACAGCTATCAGTCGTTACCCATTGATGCCGTACCAGACATCACCAATGTCCAGGTCCAGATCAATACCGAAGCGCCGGGCTATACGCCGCTGGAAGCGGAGCAGCGCATCACCTATCCGATGGAGACCCTGCTTTCCGGCTTGCCCCGGCTGGACTACACACGCTCGCTGTCTCGCTATGGCCTGTCTCAGATCACCGTGGTCTTCGAGGAAGGCACGGATATCTACTTCGCGCGGCAGGTGATCAGCGAGCGACTGGCGGAGGCGCGTGATGTCATTCCGGCCGGCTTGTCGGCCAGCCTGGGGCCGATCGCCACCGGCCTGGGCGAAATCTTCATGTATGCCGTCACCGCGGAGCCCGGCAGTGGCTATGACGCCACCGATCTGCGCTCCATCCAGGATTGGATCATCCGGCCCCAAATGCGCCTCACCAAGGGCGCGACCGAGGTCAACACGGTGGGCGGCTACCGCAAGCAGTATCAGGTCGCGCCTGATCCGGAGAAACTCGCCGCCCATGGAGTGAATCTCGACCAGCTGATTCGCGCGCTCGAAAACAGCAACGACAATGTCGGTGCCGGGTATATCGAACGGCGCGGTGAACAGAATCTCGTGCGGGTTCCAGGGCGCCTGCAGACGGTCAGCGACATTGAAGACGTCATCATCAGTGACGTGGGCGGTGCACCGGTTCGCGTAGGCGATATCGGGCGTGTGCTCGAAGCGAGCGCACTCCGCACCGGTGCGGCGACCAAGGACGGCGAGGAAGTCGTACTCGGCACCGTCATGATGCTGATCGGAGAGAACAGCCGGGTGGTAGCGGAACAGGCCGGTGAGCGGCTCGCACTGGTGCAGAAATCACTGCCCGAGGGGGTACGCGTCGAGGCGCTCTACGACCGCACCACCCTGGTCGACAAGACCATCGCTACGGTGCAGAAGAATCTCGCCGAAGGCGCATTGCTGGTCATCGCCGTCCTGTTCCTGTTGCTGGGCAATATCCGTGCGGCCCTGATTACCGCGGCAGTCATTCCGCTGGCGATGCTCGCCACCATGACCGGCATGGTGCAGGCCGGTGTCAGCGGCAATCTCATGAGCCTTGGCGCCCTGGACTTTGGCCTCATCGTCGACGGCGCCGTGATCATTGTGGAGAACTGCCTGCGCAGACTGGGCGAAGCACAGCGCCAGTCGGGTAGCTTGCTCACGCGGAGCGAGCGATTGGAAGTGCTGCGCGCGGCTTCCACCGAGGTCATCCGGCCGGCGACCTTCGGTGTGCTGATCATCCTGGTCGTCTACATCCCGATCCTCACGCTCACCGGGGTGGAAGGCAAGATGTTTCGCCCCATGGCCCTTACCGTGATCATGGCCTTGACCGCGGCCTTGATCCTGGCGCTGACCTTCGTGCCGGCCAGCCTCGCCGTGCTGTTGGGCGGGCGCGTGGCAGAGAAGGAAAACCCGCTGATGCGCGTGATCCGTCGCGGCTATGCACCGTTGCTGGAGATCGCGCTCCGGTTCCGCGTGCCGGTGGTGCTGACCGCGCTGCTGTTGGTGATCACGAGTGCGTGGCTAGCCACCCGACTGGGCGCCGAATTCGTTCCTCAGTTGGATGAAGGCGACATCGCCATGCATGCACTGCGCATCCCTGGCACCAGCCTGTCACAGGCCGTGGACATGCAGAACGACCTTGAGGCGCGGCTTCGCGACTTTGAGGAAATTTCGCACGTGTTCAGCAAGATCGGCACACCCGAAGTCGCCACCGATCCCATGCCGCCGTCAGTGGCGGATACCTTCATCATCATGAAAGACCGACGGGATTGGCCCAATCCGAGCCGCACGAAGGCGGACCTGGAAGCGGAGATTCAAGTGGCCATGGAGGCAGTGCCCGGCAACAACTACGAGTTCACCCAGCCGATCGAGATGCGCTTCAATGAGCTCATCTCGGGGGTGCGGGCGGATGTCGCCGTCAAGATTTTCGGCGACGACCTGGAGCAGTTGCTGGAACTCGGGCAGACCGTAAACGGAATCGTGGGCACGATTGACGGCGCTTCCGACACTCGGATGGAGCAGGTTGCGGGCCTGCCGGTGCTCAGTATCGAACCCGACCGCGTTGCACTGGGGCGGCATGGTCTGGACATCCGTCACGTGCAGGACACGATCCGCGCCGCGCTCGGTGGCGCCGTCGTGGGTGAGATCTATGATGGAGACCGTCGTTTCGACCTGGTGGTCCGGCTTGCCGAGTCACGGCGTAACGATGTGGATACATTGAAGCGCCTTCCGATCTTTGTTGCGGATGGCGCGCCCGGCTATGTTCCACTGCAGGAGGTCGCCGATGTCGCATTGCGCATTGGCCCCAATCAGATCAGTCGAGAAAATGCCAAGCGCTACATCACGGTCACCAGCAATGTGACCGGCCGAGATCTGGGGTCCTTTATCGACGATCTCCAGCGCACGGTTGAACAGGGTGTGGATCTTCCGGCGGGCTATTGGGTGGAATACGGCGGAACCTTCGAGCAACTCGAGTCTGCCACCCAGCGCCTGAGCATTGCCGTACCTGCCACCTTGGCAATGATCCTCTTGCTGCTCTTCAGTGCGTTCGGCTCTCTGCGCGACGCCCTGCTGGTGTTCACCGGCGTGCCGCTCGCGCTGACCGGCGGCGTGGCTGCGCTCTGGTTACGGGATATGCCGCTGTCCATTTCGGCTGCCGTCGGCATTATTGCCCTGTCGGGTATCGCCGTTCTGAACGGGGTGGTCATGCTGTCCTTCATCCGGGATTTGCGGGCGCATGGCAAGGAGATCCATGAGGCCATCCTGGAAGGCGCACTCACCCGGCTTCGACCCGTACTCATGACCGCGCTGGTCGCCAGTCTCGGTTTCGTGCCCATGGCACTCAACGTCGGCACCGGTGCAGAAGTGCAGCGGCCACTGGCAACGGTAGTGATTGGCGGCATCCTCTCCAGCACGCTGCTCACCCTGTTCGTGCTCCCCGCGCTCTATCACCTGAGCTACCGGAGAAGATCACCCGTTCAATGATCGAACCGCCCGATGCCGCTACCGGATATCACTCTGGTTGCGGCTTCGCGTTGGGTCCCTGCTGGCAAGGCTGGCAGGGCCGATATCAGGGCGAGCCGTTCGCTGCAGGCGTGTCTGCCGCTGCCGCTTCGATGGGTTGCGGCGGCGCCTGCAGCGCCTCTCCACCGGTCTGCTGGTACTCGATGATGATCTCGACACGGCGGTTCCGTGCCCGATTCTCGGCAGAGTCGTTGGCCACCAGCGGGCGCGCGTCGGCAAAGCCGCTGACCTGCAGTGCCTCTGGCGGAATGTGCTGGGTATCCAGTACCTGATGCGCCACCGACACAGCGCGCGCCGCCGACAGCTCCCAGTTGGAGCGGAAGCGCTCTGTGGTGATGGGAAGGTCGTCGGTATGCCCGGCGACCGTCACGGTGTAGTCGCCGTCACGGACCATGCCGGCCACACGATGAATCAGCGGGATGGCGTCCGGCGTCAGTGAATCGCTGCCGGAACGGAAAGAGACTTTCTCCGGGAAACGGATGATCACGCTGTCCCCTTCGCGTTCGACGATCACTCGCTTTGCCTGAAGTTCCTCCACAAGACCGCTCTTGAGTTTGCGATAGAGCTGCTCCTGGTTCGAGCTTTCATCAATGCTCGCACTCAATGTCGCCTGCTCATCGAAAATGGGCTGGGTTTCGGCGCCGTCCTTGGAAACAATGCCCGCCTCCAGCCCTTCGATGGCGTCCTCGCTATTGCTCGGGATGTCCTGAATGCCGCCAAAGGCAGTCGCCATCGAGCCCACCATGGCCTTGTACTTCTCTTCGTCCACCTTGGAATAGGAATACAGCAGCACGAAGAAGGTCATCATCAGTGCCATGAGATCCGCGAAGGTGACCATCCACGGGGGAACGCTGTTCCCTCCGACTCTTGCACTGCTTTCCCCTTCCATCATGCTCAGGCGGCTTTGGCCTCGGCCTCGGCACCGGCCTCGGCCTCACCAGCGGCTTCGCGCTGATCCAGTGGCAGATGCGTCTCCAGGAGCTCGCGCAGCACCCGGGGATTGGTGCCCTGCTGAATGCCGAGCACGCTTTCCATGATGAGCGTCTTGTTTGCCCGCTCCTGCTCCGCCCGCGTGTTCAGCTTGTCCGCGATCGGGATGAACAGAAGATTGGCCAGAAGCGCGCCATAGAGGGTAGTGAGCAGGGCAACGGCCATCGCCGGGCCAATGGAACTTGGGTCTGACAACGTGATCAGCATCTGCACGAGCCCGACGAGGGTTCCGATCATGCCGAAGGCGGGGGCGGCGTCGCCCAGCGCCCGGAATACCCGCTCGCCCACTTCATTGCGTCGGATGGAAGCGTGGATCTCGTTACGCAGAATGCTGCGGACCAGGTCCGTATCGTGGCCATCCACACACAGTTGCACGCCTTTGGCGAAGAGTTCGTTGTTGACCTCTTCATCTTCCAGCGCGATGAGCCCCTTCTTGCGCGATACGGTGGCGAGATGCTGTGCGAGTTCGATGAGTTCCAGCGGGCTGTCCACTTCCTCCTTGAAGGCCTGCTTGAGTGCAGTGCCGAAGGAGCGCAGACACGCTTTCAGAGGGAATCGGACCAGGGTTGCGGAGAAGGCACCGCCAATCACGATCAGAAAGCCCGGCAGGTTCAGGAAGGGCGCGAAGCCCGATCCCAGCATGATCGCCACGGCCACCACGATGCTGCCGAGAATCAGACCAATCAGCGTTGCAAAATCCATTTCGATCAACCGTTGGTGGCTGGAGATGGCGGATAACGGGGAAAGCGCCGTATGGATGGGCCGCTATCAGCGCTCGCCTGCAGTATCGGGAATGGCATCCAATTTCGGATGAAGGGTGAGTCAAAGCACAGCTTTCGCCCGATGAGCGGCCCGAAAGCGGCTTGAATCCCGGATCGATTTCGCGGCCGTAGGGCTGGGCCAACGCTGCTGTGCGCTGTGCCAGGTCAAGTACTGCCCAACCGTCAGGCATTGGCACTATGGTGAGATAACTCATCACCAGGGAATGCCTTGCCCATGTCGCCCGAGCTCACCGCCCTTGCCCTTGCCGGCATTCTTCAATGCGCGCAGGTCCTGTTATACGCGGTCCCCGCCAATCTGCAGGTGGGGCTGAAATACAGCCTTTCCCCCCGCGATGAGGCCCGGCGCCTGGAGGGTCTGGCAGGCCGTGCGCAGCGGGCGATGAACAACCATTTCGAGAACCTGATCCTGTTCACACTGGCGGTGCTGGTGGTGACGGCCTCGGGTGCGCAGAGTGGATTCACCGCCGGCTGCGCGTGGGTCTATCTGGGTGCGCGCATGCTCTACATTCCGGCCTATGTCCTCGGCTGGGTGCCGTGGCGCTCCATGTTCTTCGCTACCGGCTGGTTCGCCACCCTGGCGATGCTGGTGGCGGCCTTGGTGGCCTGAGCCCGCTCTTCCCGCTCGCTCAGGCGCGGCGCAGGTAGTAGCCGTGCACCCAGCCTTCGATCAGGCCATCTGCCGCCTCGGCTTCCACGAAGCGCCAGTCGCCGCGTTCGTCGCGCACGGTGCATGCGGTGCCTTTGGCCAGGGGGCTGGCATCCAGACGAGCGTGGTCAGTGCCCGGCCCGCTCCGGATGTTGAGTACGGTCACGGTGAGCCACCGGGCGCGATCCTCATCCTGCCCACCCCGCCCCATGACCCGGTTGCGGAAGCGCTCCATCGGAAAGGCCGGGCCCGGGTCGGTCTTGCGGCCGGGGGCAATGGCTTCGTGGCCGAGCACGTCGACGAGCTGGTACTTCGCCACCAGCAGACTTGCCACGGACATGGCCACTGCCAATTGCACGCTGGTGTAGCGATGCCAGCCGACCACGGGGCCGCCATGGCAATGGGCGGCCTCCAGGCACTCCTCCGAGGGCAGTGTCGTTTCCGGATCAAACCACGGCCCCCAGCCGCCGGGTCGCGGCTCCAGTTGCCCCTGGTTGTCGAGCTCGATGCCGATGCTATGCGCGTTCAGGCCACTGAGGCCTTCCCAATGGCTGCGGCCGGCGTGCCAAGCCTTGCGGTTAAAGGCCACCATCTGGACGATGCGGCCGTCGCGGCCGATGACCAGATGCGCGGAGGCGTTGGCGTTGGGGTTTTCGAACCAGTGCACTGCGCTGTCCATGTCGCGCCCGGCCGTGTAGTGCATGACCAGATAACGTGGCTCGATCATGCCGGAACTCTGATTCGGGCTGCGCCGAAATTCCATCGGCTGCTGGTGGTCGTCGTGGAGACGATGATGACGAATCCGCATGGCCTGCTCCTTCCCCTGCTCGTCTGGCTGACACTGTATCCAAAGCGCGGGCAGCGCTCCTTGCTGCGCATTGCTTGGTTGGGATGATGCGCGCCCGCTCATGTCTTCGCGCACCCTTCGCTAGCATGGGCACCCGATGCGCCGCGAAGCGGCCGTAACAAGCAGACCTACACGCAAGGAGATCTCGATGAGCGATGCCGATTGGAAGTTTGAAACCGTTGCCGTGCACGGAGGTTATTCGCCCGATCCCGTCACGCGCGCGGTGGCCGTGCCGATCTATCAGACCGTCGCCTATTCCTTCGACGACACCCAGCACGGTGCGGACCTCTTCGATCTGAAGGTCGAGGGCAACATCTATTCGCGCATCATGAATCCGACCTGCGGCGTGCTGGAACAGCGCATGGCCGCGTTGGAAGGTGGCGTCGGGGCATTGACCACCGCATCGGGTCAGTCGGCGGTGCTGTATTCCATTCAGACCATCGCCCGCGCCGGGGACAACATCGTCTCGGCCAGCACCCTTTACGGCGGTACCTACAATCTGTTCGCGCACACCATGCCGCAACTCGGGCTGGAGGTGCGCTTCGCGGACCCGCACGAGCCGAACAGCTTTGCCCAGCACATCGACGACAAGACCAAAGCCGTCTTTATCGAGTCCATCGGCAATCCGCTCGGCAACGTCAGCGACATTGCCGCCATCGCAGACATCGCGCACGCCCACGGCGTGCCGCTGATCGTCGACAACACGGTGGCCACGCCCTACATGCTGCGCCCCTTCGAGCACGGGGCCGATATCGTGGTGCACTCGCTGACCAAGTACCTCGGCGGTCACGGCACCACGCTGGGCGGCGTCATCGTGGATTCCGGCCGGTTCGACTGGGCGGCACACGCACAACGCTTCCCGCAGCTCAACGAGCCGGACCCGAGCTACCACGGCGTGGTCTATACCGAAGCCATGGGCGAAGCCGCCTACATCGGTCGCGCCCGCGTGGTGCCGCTGCGCAATACCGGCGCTGCCTTGTCGCCCTTCAATGCCTTCCAGATTCTGCAGGGCATCGAGACCGTCGCCCTGCGTATGGACCGCATCAACGACAACAGCCTGCGCATCTCCGAATATCTGCAGAAGCACCCCAAGGTGCAATGGGTGCGCTACGCCGGCCTGCCGGATCATCCGGACCACGCCCTGGCGCAGAAGTATCTGGGCGGCCGCGCCGCCGGCGTGCTCACCTTCGGCGTGGCCGGCGGTCGCGATGGCGGCGCGCGCTTTCAGGACGCGCTGAAGCTGTTCACCCGGCTGGTCAACATCGGTGACGCCAAGTCCCTGGCGACGCATCCGGCTTCCACGACGCACCGGCAGCTCAATCCGGAGGAGCTGGCGGCGGCGGGCGTGACCGAGGACATGGTGCGCCTGTCCGTGGGTATTGAGCATATCGACGACCTGATCGCGGACCTGGATCAGGCACTGCAGGCCACCTGAAGGCAGCGCAAAAACCAAGGCCGGGCCCGCGCGATGCGGTGGGCCCGGTCCCGCGCGCGCTTCCCGCACGGTCATGGGTGATCTGCTGCAGAATCCGCGCCTGCCCCATTTCCGCGAAGCGCCCGTGTCCGAACTCCCCTATGCCCATGGTGGCCCGCCGCTGACGGCTCTGCTGCGCGCCACGCCCGAGGATTTCGTCGTTGACGAGGATCTTGGCATCACGCCCAGCGGTGAGGGCGAGCATGTCTTCCTGCACGTGCGCAAGCGAGGAGCCAACAGCGACTGGCTGGCCGAGCGCATCGCGGACTTCGCCGGGGTGTCGGCCCGCGATGTGAGCTTTGCCGGCATGAAAGACCGGCATGCGGTGACCACGCAGACCTACTCGATCCATCTGCCCGGCAAGGCGGCGCCGGACTGGACGCAGTTCCCGGAGCCCGGGGTCGAGATTCTCAGCCATGCCCGGCACCACCGAAAACTGCGCCGCGGCGCCCTTAACGGCAACGCCTTTCGCATCACCCTGCGCGAGGCCGCGGGCGATCGTGACCGGGCCGACGCCTGCCTTCAGGCCATCGCCCGCGACGGGGTCCCCAACTACTTTGGCGAGCAACGCTTTGGCCGCGAAGGGCAGAACATCCAGCGCGCCCTCGCCTTCTTCGCCGGACGGCGCACCCCGCGCAAGCAGCACGGCATGCTGATTTCCGCCGCGCGTTCCCAGATCTTCAATTCGGTTCTCGCCCGTCGCGTCGAAGCCGCTAGCTGGAACCGCATCCTGCTCGGGGAATGCTGCTCCCTGGCGGGTTCGCGCTCTTGGTTTGTCGCCGACAGCGAAGCGCAGGCGGCGTTGGACGCGCGCGCAGCCAATGGCGATATCCACCCCTCCGGCCCGCTTTGGGGGAGTGGCGCGCTGCCCAGTCAAGGAGAGGCCGCGGCCTTGGAAGAAGCAGTGGCCCGTGAAAACCAGAAGCTGGTGGAAGGCCTCGCCCGACAGCGGCTGGATCAGGATCGCCGTGCCCTACGCCTGCGCCCGGAGGGCCTGCAGTGGGAATGGATCGACACCAGCACGCTGGTGCTGCGCTTTGCCCTTCCGGCAGGCAGCTACGCCACGGCGGTGCTGCGCGAGCTCGCGGATTGGCACGACGCCGCCTGATGGCTTTGACGCCTGGCCTTGCCACGCAACTGCCGCGCATCTGGGATCGTCCCTGATCTGCCCGGCTTTGCATCGATGCGCGCGGCGAAGCCGGCTCTTCCAGAACGGAGTGGTTCCATGCACACCATCCTCGGCGCCAGTGGCCAGATCGGCCGTGAAGTCGCCCGCAATCTGAAGCAGGACTTCGCCGGTGCCATCCGGCTGGTCAGCCGCAATCCACGCAAGGTGAACGACACCGATGAAGTGTTCAGCGCCGATCTGCTCGACGCTACGCAGACTGAGCAGGCCGTAGCGGGTTCGCACACGGTGTATTTCACCGCGGGTCTGCCGATGGACACGCAACGCTGGGTGGCGCAGTGGCCGACCATGATGCGCAACGTCATCGATGCCTGCGCCCAGCACGGCGCCCGTCTGGTGTATTTCGATAACACCTACATGTACCCGCAGACGGCGGAGCCGCAGACCGAGGAGACGGCTTTCCGCCCCCACGGCGCCAAGGGCCGGGTGCGCGGCGAGATCACGCGCATGCTGCTGGAGGCCATGGATCAGGGGCGCGTCCGGGCGGTCATCGGGCGCGCGCCCGAGTTCTACGGCCCCGGCAAGACGCAGAGCATCACCAACAGTACGGTGATTGCACCGCTCAAGGCGGGCGGCAGTGCCAAGGTCTTCCTGCGCGACGACACGCTGCGTACCTTGATCTTCACCCCGGACGCCAGCCGCGCCATTGCACTGCTCGGCAACACTGATGACGCCTATGGACAGAGCTGGCACCTGCCTTGCGACGACGCGCGGCTGACCTATCAGCAGTTCATTGCACTGGCGGCGGAAGTCTTCGGGACAAAGGCGCGCTACCGCGTACTCAAGTCGTGGCAATTGCGCCTCGCCGGTCTGTTCAGCGCCCAGGTGCGCGACGCTGCCGAATTGCTGCCGCGCTATGCGGTGGAGAATCTCTTCATGTCCGACAAGTTCAAGAAGCGCTTTCCGGATTTTCGCGTGACGCCGATCCGGGAAGGCCTACAGGCCATCGCTGCAGAAGGTTGACGCGTTCAGTCGTCTTCTCGCGTCATGTTCACGGCGCAATGGTAGACGAGGGCTTCGACCGCCTCGTCACCAGAGGTCACATAGCGATCTTTGCGGCCCGGTTCCAGAATCCAGATGGCGTTGATGCTGGGAAACCGGCCTTCCGGGTGGCGGCGGTAGAGCGACAGCAAGGCGCTGTTTGACCCCTTGGCTTCAAAGCGGACCGACACCTCGGATCGATCCAGCGCCACCACGAAGTAGCGCAACCGCGGGTTGTCCTTGAGCTGGTCGCGTAGGTCGCGCGCGGCGCGCAATACCGCCTGCCAGCCTTCATCCACGCCGCGTTGTTGTTCCGCCGCGCGGCGCGCCTCGAAGTCGCGATGCGACTGGATCGCGTCGATGGAGTTCTTGAGTTTGTCGACTGCGTTGTCGTCGGACATTAAGAAGGTGGAGCCGCCGTCTGCGTGGCAAGAAAACCTGTGATCGTGCGCGCCCGACCTGACACGCCTGTCACAACCATCCGGTAGGTTAGAGATGCTTCAGGTCGCCTGCAATGAATGATTGCTGGCACGGCGTTGCACGAGCGGAACTCGGTCGTTGACACAGGTCAATCACTGGTCGCAAACCCTGTCCGATACTCACTGGGCACCCCCATTGAGATGACCAATGGCCGTACTCGAAAGCTTCTCGCAGTTTTACGCCTGGTCCTGGATCGCCACCATCGCGGTGCTCCTGCTGCCATTGCTGGTTCTGTTCCTGCGCGATGCACGCACGCCCAAACCTCCTCTTAACGCCGCCGTGGATATGCGCTTCCGCCGCTCCCTGCTCGCGCGCATGCTGGACAGCCTGGGCATCGACCGCAGGGTGTACGTCCAGGGCACTGGAGAGCCGGCACTGGCCAAGCAGCTCGACCAGTGCGATGGCTGTGCCCGTCGCGCTGCCTGCATGCAGGACCTCGCCTATGGGCAACCACAGCTCGAAACCTGCGTGAATGTAGACGCGATCACGCGCTACCTCGGTTCTCGCAAGTAGGTCGATGGCAGCCGCGCGCGGCTGCCCGACTGGGACACGCAAACGCTAACGCCTGCGGTTCGTCGGAACCCGCATTTGTTGACACCGTCAAGTAAACAGTGTCAACTGAATGCATGGCACGCAAGAAAGACAGCGACAGCGTTCGTCAGCGCAAGCGCGATGACATCCTCGACGCGGCCATGGCCGTGTTCGAGAAGGAAGGCGGCCTGGAGGCACTGAGCTTTCGCAAGCTCGCCGCCGAGCTGTCGCTCAGCTATTCCGCGCCCTATCGCTACTTCGCCAGCAAGGAAGCGCTGGTCAATGCCATGCGCGCCCGCTCCTACCGCTGGATCGAGGGCGTGATGCTGGCCTCCATTCAGGGCATCGACAGCCCCGAAGCGCAGCTCGAGACATTGGCGGACGCCTATATCCGGGCCGGTATCGAACGGCCCGAGCGCTACGCCCTGATGTTCTTCAACGTCGAGGACCCCAGCGGCACGACGCGCTCGCTGGAGCTGCGCGCAGCCAAGCACGATGCGCTGGATGTCTGCACGCGCACCATCGCCGCCGCCCAGGCCTGCGGTGAGCTCCCTTCCACCATCGACCCGCTCACCGCCAGCCACCTGTTCTGGACGGCCGCGCACGGCCTGGTGTCGCTGCAGGTTGCCGGCCAGTTCGAGATGGGACGCAGCGTACAGACGCTGACCCCGACCCTGATCCATACCCTGCGCATGGGCATGGAGCATTACGACAACAGAGCCGGGCAAAGCACCGGCCATCCGCAAGAGGAGACCCACCATGGCTGAAGACATAGAGCCGCTGCCGGTGCCGCGGCGCATCGATTTCGACTTCCCCGACGACATCGATCCGAACTGGAAAGCCGACGACCCCGAGTTCTGCGCGATGGTCAACGGTGCCTCGCTGACCATGCCCTATCTTGAACCCTTCCTCATCAAGACGGTGCGCGAGACCGCGCGGCACATCGACGACCCGCGCGTGCAGGAAGAGGCCAAGGCCTTCAATACCCAGGAGCAGTTTCACTACCGCGCGCACCGCCGCTTCAATGAGCTGATCAAGGCCAAGGGCTACCCCGAGCTGGCCGGCCTGGAAGCGCGCATGGAAGCCGCTTACGCCCGACTCAGCACCCGCTCGCTGCGCACCCGCATGGCCTATACCGCCGGTTTCGAGGCGATGACCATGGGCGTGACGCGCTGGCTCATCAACAATCGCGTCCAGCTCTTCGGTGGCAGCGACACGCGCGTGGCCTCGTTCATCCTGTGGCATTTCGTCGAGGAGGCGGAGCACAAGTGTGTCGCTTTCGACGTGTATCAGGCCGCTTACGGCGGCTCCCTCGGGGGCTATTTCGCCCGCGCCCGCGGCGTATTCCACGGCGCGCTGGACGTCATGTTCAATTCCATGCGCGGCTACAAGATCATCCTGCGCAAGGCCGGCCTGTGGGGGCAGCTACGCTCGCGCCTGCGCCTGGCACGCCGCCTGGGCAGCTTCGCCTGGACGGTAGCGCCCTATCTGCTGCGCGCCGCCCTGCCCGGCCACACGCCACGCCGGGAGCGCGAGCCGCAGTGGGTGCACGACTGGATCGCGCAGTATCCGCACGCCCCTGAGGGTTACATCCCGCTGCTCGATACCCACAGCCCCACCATGCCAGTGCCCTTTCCATCGGCGCGGGCTGCCACCGGAGCCGCCGCATGACCACCACCACGGACGCCCTCAAGCCGCTGCGCCGCCTGCTCATTGGCCACGGTGCACTCATGATCTTCGTGGGTGGCGTGATCGGCTTTGGCTTTCTGTTCTTCCTGATCGGCGATATCCGACTCTGGCCCATCCCGGGGCGCATCGACTACCAGCTGCCCGGCACCTATGACGCCTGGCGCATGGCGCATATGGAGGCCATCGTCAACGGCGCCATCCTGTGGATCGGCGCGGCGGTCTTGCAGCATCTGCCGTTTACGGCGTTGGGGGTGCGGCGCACGGTCTACACCATGCTGGTCATCGCCTGGACCATCGTCATTGCCTCCGCGCTCGACCCGCTGTTCCCGGACAGCCGCGGCCTGGCGGTGAGTGATTCCCTCACCAACAACATCGCTTTCGGCCTGTTCTACATCGGCGTGGTGGCCGTGATGGTGCTGATGGCCGCGATTGCCTACAAGGCGCTGCTCGGCAAGCACGACGACGGCCCGGGCGGCTAAGTCCATGGCCAGCACTTACACGCTGTCCGTGGCGGCCGAGCGCGGGCGTCTGCGGCTCATCCAGCACGGTGCGGCCATTGCCGTCATCGGCCTGCTGTCCGGTTTCGGCATGGTCTTCGCGATCCTGGAGGCCATTCACGTCTGGCCGCTGACGGTGGCCTATGACGGCAACATTCCGGGCAGCGAGCGCGGCTGGCGCGTGGCCCATGTCGCCGGTGTCATGAACGGCATGCTGATGCTGCTCATCGGCCTCGCCCTGACCACGGTGCTCCCTTCGCTGCGCGCGCAGGCGTGGATCGTCTGGGGCATGGTCTACACGGGCTGGGGCAATACCGTCTTCTTCCACTGCGCCAATCTGTCCAGCAACCGCGGACTCTCGGCCGGCACGACCCGCCTCGGCGAGCCCGATCTGCTGGGCGCCATCGGCTATCTGGTGGGCGGCAGCACGATTCCCTTCACCCTCATCGCCGTTGGCTTGCTGGGTTGGTCCGCCACCCGCGCACTGCGGAGGTCACCGCCCGCGCCCTCAACGCACGGCATCTGAAATCGGGCCGCGGCGGAGATCACGCAGGCCGCGGTAGACCGGCACGCCAATCTGTGAGAACAGCGCCAGCCCCCACAGGGCGTTGCCCACAATGGACGGGACGAAGGGGTGGATGACCAGCACCAGCAGCGCCAGCGCGATGCCAAAAAGCAGAACGCCGCCGCTGTGGTAGTGACAGGTGCGGTCCCGGTCCGCCACCAGGTGCTGCAAGATCCATAGCGAGGCCAGAAAAACAGCCAGCCCCACGGTGCCCAATGCGCCATAGCCCGTCGGGTACGGCTCCCAGAAACCCACATAGACCTCGCCTGCAAGCGCCACTCCCATCACCACCGCACTCCATAGAATCGCGATATGCGCCAGCCAGTAGGCCACCAGCACGCCGTTGTCACGGCTCTTGGGCTTGGCATTGCCGGCACTGTCGAAATAGATCCATGCCAACGCAAACAGCGACAGACCGCCCATCACGACATTGACCAGCGTGCCGGCCTCGACCTTGTAGATCCCCTTGTCCGCCAGCGTCACCACCAGCTTGAAAAAGCCCTCGCCCAGCATGATCAGCATGAGCAGGCCAAAGCGTTCGGAGATGTGGCCCAGGCGCGGTACGAAGCGTGCGTAGCGCAGAGTGCCGATGCGCGGCAGCATGTACTGCAGCTGGATCATCACCACGCCGGCGCCAAACACCCAGAACGCTAAGGGCTTGGGCACAAAGGCGGAGATGGCAAACAGCGCCGCCAGCAGGAAGAAGTTGCGCCCCTGTTCGCGCGCCATCGGGCAGGCTTCCCCGCTGACCGCACGCGCACGCCAGTACATGTGCGCGGTCAGCGCGCGGTTGAGTGCGTAGCCCAGCGCAAAGTAGACCCAACCCTTGCCGGTGACATCCGGAATCGCGGCCGCAATGATCACCATGGTCACGATCTGCACCGCCATGGTGGCGCGGTGCGCCATGTCGGTGGAGATGTACAGCGAGTTGTAGACCGAGTTGTCGGCCCAGGCGTAGAAAATCGCCAGGTACAGGCCGGTGAACACCAGAAAGCCGGACCAATCCAGTTGATGCGAGAGATAGTTGCCGAGGACGAAGATCGTCACCACGTGGATCAGGTCGAAGAACAGTTCCACCCAGTGCACATGGTCGTGGGCGTCCGGCACGTCCATGTAATGGCGTGGCCGCCGCCAGATCGGAAAGTCGTCCATCGCCATGCCTGATCCCCCTGTTGCTGTGTCCTTGGCGCCCCCGCGCCGACGGATGAGCCAGCCGCCCGGCTGGCGCTGCGCATTATGCTTGGGCCTGCACTCCAGACCCTGCCGGCACCCGACGTACCAGCGCTGCCGCCGCCAGTATGAACGCGGTGGAGAACAACTCCATGCCCGGAATCGCCTCCATCGTGACCACCAGCGCGGCCGCCACCAAAAGGCTCCATCGTCTGTGGCCGGTCAATGCATAGCGGTCGCGTATCCACCAGAGCGTGGCGCAGTACAACGCCACCGGCGCCGCCACTGACCAGTGAGCGCCGTTGATGCCATTGCCCTGGGATTGCAGCACAGCCTGCATGCCGGCGCCGGCCGCCGCCCCGGTGGCGAAGACCACCACATGGCCGTAGCCCCACAACAAGGAATGCCGCAAGGCCCCGCTGACCAGGTGTGGCTCCTTGGTGAAATACACACTCCACATCGAGAAGGCGATGACGGCAAAGATCAAAGCCAGCCCGACGCCTTCCGCGCGCGGAAAGATGGAGCCCGGTTCCAGCTCGAAAGCGGACACCACCGCCAGAAAGGCCTGTCCCAGCACGATCAGGTTGAGCCGCCCGTAGCGCGCAATGATGTGCTGACGGTGCCAGGGGGTCGCCGCCCGGCGCTCCGCCATCGCGGGCACGGCAAGCTCCCCTGCTGCGCCCAGGGCGAACAGCGGCAGATACAGCGCTGCGTGCGGCGGCACCAGCGCCACAAGGGCGATCCAATACAGCTGCATGGCGATGATGCCCAGCGCATAGCGTTGCGCCGTGGGGCGTCGCTGCGGATCACCCCGCCAGGCGCCCAGCCAGAGCAGTGCCATGCCCAGGCGCATGACGACAAAGCCCAGCAATGCCATCCAGATCGGCTTGCCAGCAAAGGCGGCGCCGACCCCGGCGGCCATCATCAGCGCGCCGAACATCACCGTCATGCTCAGCCCGCGAAAAGCGTTTGAGCCGTCGTCGTAGGCCGAGGCGAACCAGGTGAAGTTCATCCACGACCACCACACCATGAAGAAGCTGGGCACGAAGGCGGCAAGGCCCGCCATGGGCCGCCCTTCCACGATGAAACCCGCCAGTCCGTGCGCGGCTGCACCGATGGCCACTACCGCGGCCAGATCAAAAAGCAGCTCCAGCGGCGTCACACCGCGGTGGGCCTGCGCGGGATCGCGCGGCGGAAAGCGCAGCACCTTGAGTACGCGCTCTACCAAGGCGACGCGCCTCCGCACCGGGGGAAGACGTTCGAGGCGAACCACTCAGCGCACAAGGGATGCCTGCCTGCCATGCTCGGTGCGGAGACATTCCTGCAACGTGCCGCAGCGGGCAGAGCTCCCCATGACAGCCGCGTGCCCAGCAAGCACATCACCCCGTAGAACGGCTTCATCAAGCTCCCCTGCACCACGATTGCCCCGGATGTCTTATCTGAACACCCATCCCTCTCCGGCGCTACCCCAGCAGGCCGCGGAGCTTGTGGTTCAGGGCGCCAGGGCCGTGGCGGTATCGAGGAAGCGCGTGCGCGCCTCCTCGCTGACAAAGTCGTCGATGATGAAAAGGCCCGGCCGGATGGCTTGGTCGTCCCCATTGCCCAGCCACAATTGAGCGGGCTCCGCGTCGCGAAGCGGGAATTGCGTGGGGCCGTGCCCCGCGCAGTCCGTATTGGTGGGCCGGCCGAGGGGGTCATCCGGATTGCGGCAATCGACAATGCGCCAGCCGACTTCCTGCGTGGCGAAATCCTGAGGGCGCATCAGGTACTGAACGAGCGTGACGTCCCAGGGGTGGATGCCCGCCTCGTTGAAGGCAGCGAGCCAGAAGGTCTGAAAGGCGATGGAATTCCTGCGCAGCCACTCGCCTTCCGGTCTGCTGCCGCCCAACTGCGCCATGCGATTGGTGGACAGAAGCGTTGCGGCAACAAAATGCCAGGGCGCAATGGTCCAACGCGCCTGCGAGAGTTCCGGGGCGGACAAGGCCAGTTCCACCGCCGGGACATCCAGGCTGACGTTCACGCTCCACAGGCAGCAGTCCACTGCTTCGCGAATCGGTTGCTGGACGTTCGGAAGCGTGTATTCCTCTCCAGGACGCGCACCGATCTGTGCGAGTACATGGGTGATGTTGGCTGCCCGCTCAGGAAAGGCCAGCACCAGACACGCGAGGTCGGTCAGCGGGCCAAAGGCGAATAGCGCTGCCGGCCCTAGGGCGAGCTGATCCGCCATCATTTCCACCCCCGGTGTGATGCAGGGGTCCCGCTCGGCATCAGGATCCGCTGGCGGCAATGGCCCCGCCGCACCGCCTTCCACCGGGATATCCGTGCGCCCCATCATCTCGTGCACCAGCTCGCGCGTTTGTGCCAACTGCGCGTCGCGCTCATTGTTGCCGAAGGTTACCGAGATCCCCGCCACCTCAAGCCCGCGAAAACCTGCCTGCTCGGGAGTAAGGGCATTCAGCGCCAAGGCAATGGCAATGCCGTCATCGACATCGCTGGGGAATGGCAGCGCATAGTTTGGCGGCAGCGTGAACAAGCCAGCAGCCATGTCTGCCGATATCAGAACGCGCGTGGGTGCCGGTTGTTGACCAGGGGCGCCCGATCCCGTGCCAACGCCGCTGCTGTCGGAACCGCATGCCGCAACGAACAGCACCGCGAGCAGAGCCGGAAGAAGGTGCACCCACCGCGCGTGATGATGCTGGGTCATGAAGATGGCGCCATGCAGAACGGATATGGAAGGTGACAATGTGCCATCTCCCTCCGTTGCCTACATCCTCCCTGCGGGGCAAGTACGCTCCCGCGGCACGATGCACGCGCCGCGGGAGCGGCAGCTCAGAAGCTGAAGTGCTCGGCGTCCAGCGACAGTAGTGACGCACTCGGCTTGGTCATCGAGGCGGCGTGGCTCTTGGCGCGCGGCAGCATGTGGTCGAAGTAGAACGCGGCCGTGGCCAGCTTGGCACGGTAGAAGTCGTCGGTCTGCGCACCGGTGCCGTCATCCAGCTTCTGCTGGGCCACGGCGGCCTGCAGCGCCCAGAAGTAGCCCATCATCACGAAGCCGCTGTACATCAGGAAGTGATGGCTGGCGGCGGAAACCACATCGCGGTCCTTGCGCGCCATCAGCATCAGGCGCACGGTGAGCACGTTCCACTGCGTGGCGTAGCGGCCCAGCGTTAGGGCGAATCCACGCAGCTGCTTGCTACGCAGGTGTTCCGCGGCAAAGCGCGCGATCTGGCCAGTGAATTCGCGCACACAGCCGCCGCGCGTCATCAGCAGCACCTTGCGGCCGAGCAGGTCCAGCGCCTGAATGCCGGTGGTGCCTTCGTACAGCGTGGCGATGCGCGCATCGCGCACGATCTGCTCCATGCCGTGCTCGCGGATATAGCCGTGCCCACCGAAGACCTGCATGCCGTGGTTGGCGGCCTCCAGGCCCATCTCGGTGAGAAAGCCCTTCAGGATCGGCGTGAAGAAGCCCAGCTTGTCGTCGTACTTCTCGTACTTGGCGTCGTCCTTCTCCATGATGCCGTTGACCATGTGGTCGGCGTACTGCGCGGCGAAGTAGATCATCGCCCGGCCGCCTTCGGCCACGGCCTTCTGGTTGAACAGCATGCGGCGCACATCGGCGTGTTCCATCAGCGTGTCGGCCGCTTTGTCCGGGTCCTTCTTGCCCGAGAGTGCGCGCATGGAGCGGCGCTCCTTGGCATAGGGCAGCGCGCCCTGGAAGGACAGCTCGGCATGCGCCAGGCCCTGCACCGCCGTGCCAATGCGCGCGGTGTTCATGAAGGTGAACATCGCCTCCAGGCCCTTGTGGGGCTCGCCGATCAGCCAGGCCTTGGCGCCGTCAAAGTTCAGCACACAGGTGGCCGAGGCGTTGATGCCCATCTTGTGCTCGATGCTCGGGCAGGTGACGCCGTTGCGCTCGCCCAGGCTGCCGTCGTCATTCGGCAGGATCTTCGGCACGATGAACAGCGAGATGCCGCGCGTGCCCTGTGGCGCGTCCGGCAGGCGCGCGAGCACGATGTGAATGATGTTCTCGGTGAGGTCGTGTTCGCCGGAGGAAATGAAGATCTTGCTGCCGTGCAGCGCGTAGGTGCCGTCGCCGTTGTCCTCGGCGCGGGTCTTGATCTGGCCCAGGTCCGTGCCGCACTGCGGTTCGGTGAGGCACATCGTGCCGCTCCAGCGGCCTTCGGTCATCGGCGGCATGTACAGCGCCACCTGTTCCTCGCTGCCGTACTGCATGATGGTGTTCATCGCACCCATCGACAGGCCCGGATACATCAGGAAGGGCCAATTGGCCGTGGCCATCATCTCGGACTTCAGCAGCCCCAGGCTCATCGGCAGGCCCTGCCCGCCAAACTCTTCAGGGTATGAAAGCCCCTGCCAGCCGCCTTCCACAAACTGCTGGTAGGCCTCCTTGTAGCCCTTGGGCGTGCGCACCTCACCATTGTCATAGGTGCAGCCCTCTTCGTCGCCACTGCGGTAGAGCGGCGACAGCACTTCCTCGCAGAAGCGGCCGCATTCCTCAAGGATGGCCGACACCGTATCCGGGTCGGCATCGCCGCCGTTGGAGAGCGAAGCGTAGTGCGCCGGATAGTCGAAGACTTCATCCAGCAGGAAGCGCATGTCGTTAAGGGGGGCTTTATAGGCGGGCATGTGTGTGCTCGTAAGGAGAAAAAGAGAGGCCGCGGGATGTGAACATCCCGTAGTTTTCGACCGGTTCCGCGCTATTTTGCCCTGTCACGCTCAAATTGGAAATGGTCGCTTTCCTGATTTGATATTCCGGGTGCATATAACAGACGCCCAGCCGGCCTCCTGACACCCTGCTGTCGACCACCAAGGGCTGTGATGACGGTCTCCAAGGGCCCGCCGGGATGTCGGGCTATCGCGGCGCGGCCGCTTTCTGTAACCGGTCGGCAATGGCCTCCCAGCCGGGCGTGTCCGGTGGGCGTTCCACCAGAATGCGATCCGGCCCGGCCGCATCCGCTTGCCGCAGCGCGGAATACAGCGCCTGTGCAAAAGGCGCTGGCTGACCCGGCATCTCGATCCAGGCTGCACGCGACGTCGTGCATTGCGGCTCTCGCCGCGCCAGAACCGCGACGGATTCGTCCGCCGCGAGGCAGGCCCTGACCCGCTCCGCAAGCGCATCCATGGCCACCAGTTCGACGACAGCACGCGGGGCGTAATGGGATGCCAGACGGCCTGACGCGCGCGGGCCTTGCTGGTCCCCCACCCGCTCCAGCGGTTCATTGAGGACCGCCTCGATGGCCTCAATGGCAATCATGCCGTGCCGCAACAGTGCGGGCCGTGCACCGCCCAGATCGATGATGGTGGACTCCACCCCCACCCTGCACGGCCCGCCGTCCACCACGGCAGCCACTTCCGAACCACCGAACTCCGTGAGCACATGCGCAGCCGTGGTGGGACTCACATGGCCGAAACGATTGGCGGAGGGCGCCGCCAGCGCGCCACCGAAGGCACGCAGCAAGTCGAGTGCAACCGGGTTGCCGGGCACCCGCAGCCCCACCGTGTCCTGACCGCCGGTCACGGCATCGGAGACGCCATCGGCACGTCGCAGCACCAGTGTCAGCGGACCGGGCCAGAAGGCCTCGGCCAGATGCTGCGCGGATTCCGGCACGTGGCTGGCCCACAGAGGCAGGGCGTCGGCCGAGGCCATGTGCACGATCACCGGATGGTCCGCCGGCCGCCCCTTCGCGCGGAAGATGGACGCCACGGCCTCGGGATTGGCGGCATCCCCACCCAGCCCATAGACAGTCTCGGTGGGGAAGGCCACCAATTGGCCGTCCCGCAGCAGGCGAGCGGCGTGCGCAAGACTGGTCGAATCGGCGCCGAGCTGAATCATGGTGGAGGCAGGCTGTAACGGGCGGAAATCATACCCTTCACATGCGCCTAAGCCGGTACCGGCACCGCGCCCCTAAAACCGTACCGCGTTCCCGATTGCGCTTTGACGCTTCACGCGCGGTGCCGCCCAATCAGGACCTTGATCGCCCGACGGACACCCCACCCCTGTCCCGCAGCATCAGCTCAAGGCTTCCGCGCGCGGTAACACGGACCCGCCGCGTGGTGTGCGGGAGAACACTGCATCCAGCAGCAGCCAAACCGCAGGCCCGATAAAGACCAGTGACCAGGCCACCTGCTCCAGCAGCGCATTCCGGGGCAGTCCCAAGGCATTCATCGGGAAAAACAGGAATACGGACACGAAAGTCAGCAGCGAAGCGCCATCGACCGCGATCTTGGAGCGCACGATGCGATACGTAGGGTGGTCAGCCCGGCTGCACAGGAGCCGAAGCCCATGAAGCCCGGTTGCAAACCCGGCAATGGCGGCCACGACGTACAAGCCCGGCACAGAGAACTGTTCCAGCGTCAGATTGCCCCACGCACCGCCGCTGACGGCCCACAGCGTGTGGTGGACCCCAAGCAGCACATGGAAGCCGCCCAATATCCGCGCCCGCGTGCAGATGGCAGCCCCCGCCGGAGACGCCAACGGACCTCGCCCCCAAGTCACCAACAGGCCCGCCGTCGTCGCCACCGTCCCGAGTACGCCGTACATCAACAGGTAGCCGACCTCCCACGCGGGCGCCAGGGATTCCACACGCCGCGGATACTGCGCGCCCACGCCGCCGAACATCTCCTCCCAGCCGGGCAGAAAGGCAAGTCCGACCGTTTTCCAGATCAGGGTGACAAGGGCGAGCACCACGCATGCAATCGCCAGCGGAACTTCGGCCCAAGGTGCGAACAGCCGATATTGCGGCAGTGTGTCGTTCATCCAAATCTTTCTCGGCTGTGTGCCCTTTGCGGGTACAAGGCTACTACGCGCGTATCGGTGAGATGTTAGTCAGCACAACAAACCGCCCAAGCCTACAGGCGTAGGCTGAAAATTGGTCATTCTGGTTGAGTGGCCACTGGCTGGTAACGTTCGCGTTGCGCGATGGCAACCCCCAGGTACTGGATTATGAGGACTATTACTGATGGCTATGCACAATCCCCCGCACCCGGGTGCGTTCATCCGCGAGGTGTACATGGAGCCCTTTGAAATCACCGGCCGGCAGCTCGCTGCCAAGCTCGGGGTTTCCCCGTCCACGCTGAACCGTGTACTGAACGGAAGCAGTGGCCTGAGATCTGAAATGGCACTGCGCCTGTCGAAGGCACTCGGTCGCAGTCCTGAGAGCTGGCTCACGATGCAGGGCAACCATGACCTCTGGAAGGCCCGGCAGTCAGTTAACTTGGATGGGGTGGAAAAGATCGATTTTCGCCCGGCATAAAGCACGGGTCGTTCGGTGGCAGGCTTTCCATGTCTGGATCAAGTGGCGCTACGTAAGGTCAACGCGCGAGCTGGATTTGCGCTTGAAGCCTTGTCGCTCGCGACCCGGAGATGCCGGCGAACAGCGGGCAACACCATTTGGTGCAAGTGGTGGCGTGTCACCGCTGTTCTGAAGGTACATGGCGATAGGGAGTGTGCTTGCTACGGTGTCACCGAAAATGACGCTTGGCGAATATTGCCGCCGCAGCAGGAACGCCGAATACGACCACGAAGATGGGTAACTCTTGCCAGACGGTGTACCCCGCGTGCTGCACGCCAATCCACAGGTTGAGAAGCGCGACCACAATCCAGATCGCCAGGAAGCCTGCTACAGCCCCGCCTCGCGCCAAGCCGAGGGCCGCGCTCAGTAGTAAGACAATTGCGAGCGTCATAAGCCCGCACGCCACCATAATCAGTGTGTGCATCTCGCCTACCTCCAGAGGCCAACGGCAAAGCGGGCCGGCCCACCCTTGGATCGGCCCGCAGGCGCTTATCGGGTTGTATAACCGCCGTTGGCGAAAATGGTCTGCCCGGTGATCCACCATCCATCGGTCGCCAGGAATCGGACAATCGGCTCTATGTCTTCCACCTTTGTCAGCTCTCCGTTCAGCGATTGCGACTTGTGGTAGGCAACGCGCTCCGGGGTTTCCTGACCATAGAAGAAGGGTGTGTCCATCGGTCCGGGGCCGATCGCCGTCACTGAAATGCCCCGCGACGCAAACTCCTTGGCCGCAGCGCGCGTAAAGTCCTCCACCGGCGCCTTGCCGCCCGCGTAGGTCGAGTAGCCGTCGGTAAATGCTGCCAGCAGGGACGTCACGATGGTGATGATCTTGCCGTTGTCGTTGAGATGCTTACCCGCCTCCTTGATGAAGAAATAGGCGGCTTTGGCGTTGATGTCGAACATCACGTCATATTCGTCTTCGCCGGTGTCGATGATGGGCTTGCGCAACACCTTGCCCACGGTATTCACAGCGATATCAATACCGCCGAAACGGCTCTTTGCTTCCTCAAAAAGCGCAGCGACATTGGCGGGCTGCGTGAGATCACCCTGCATCATGAAGGCTTCGCTCCCGGCGCTCTGGACCGCTGCCACCGTGTCCTCGGCGTCCGCGCGGGTGGCATCGCTGTGGTAATGCACGACCACCTTTGCTCCTCGCTCGCCCATGCGGCGACTAATGAGACTTCCAAGATTCTTGGCGCCGGCGGCGACCAGCACCACCTTGCCTTCGAGAACCTGCTTATCCATATCCACTGCTCCAGGTTGGTTGCCATCGTTCACTGCAGGCTGCTTTCTTCGGAAAGACAGCGGACGGCATCTTTATTGTTTAAAAGCGATGGATAAAGCTCGGAAATTTGACATCACTGTTCGCGCTGAACGAACAATGTGATGGATGGATCGCCTGCTCAATCTCGAAATCTTCGTGCGCGTGGTGGAAAGCCGCAGCTTCACGCGCGCTGCTGACCAGCTTGAACTTCCCCGGTCGACGGTTTCGGCGGCAGTGAAGCAACTGGAGGCTAGGCTGGGCACGCCGCTGCTGACCCGAACCACACGGCGCGTCAGCCTGACAAGCGATGGCAGCGCCTATTACCAGCGTGCCCTGCGTCTTCTTGCCGATTTCGACGAGACCGAAAGGATGTTTCTGCCTGCGGATTCGCCTCCCACCGGCAAGGTGAGAGCCGATCTACCCGGTCGCGTGGCGCGGCTGATATTGGCACCCGCATTGCCGGATTTTCATCGGCAGTTTCCCGACATCAAACTCGAGCTTGGCGTCACCGACCGCCCCATCGACCTAATTGAAGAAGGCGTCGACTGCGCGATCCGCGTGGGTGAGCTGGCGGATTCCGGCCTGGTCGCACGTCGGCTCGGCGAGCTGGAACAAATCACCTGCGCCAGTCCAGATTATCTGGCTCGCCATGGCACCCCCAAAAAACTGGCGGACCTTCAGCAGCACCTCGCCGTCCACTACGCCTCACCGCTCTCCGGAAGAGTCGATGACTGGGAATGTATGGACCAAGGCTGCAGCATCACGATCCCAATGCGAAGCGTGGTGACGGTCAACAACGCCGAAGCCTACATCGCCTGCTGCCTGGCAGGCCTCGGCATGATTCAGGTCCCCGCCTATGATGTGCGGCTCGATCTCGAAGACGGACGACTGATAGAAGTACTCCCCCAGCATCGGCCCGAGCCTCTCCCAATCTCGGTGCTTTACCCGCACCGACGCCATCGCGCCCCTCAGGTGCAGGCATTCATCGACTGGGCGAGCAACCTCTTTTCCGTTCGGATGGGCCTGGATTAAGGGCCACAGGCACTGTTGGTAACTGACCACTGCCTACGACGGCGACCGCTGCACTCTAGTCCGTCAGAGATTCAAACCTAACCCATCACCTAGTGATGCGCTTATCACGTTGTCTTGGTATTCAAAGCAGCAACCAAGTTAGGGCGAACCGGCGATCGGCAACATGTTGAGCAATTGGTAGCGTGTCACCGTAATCCCTGGTGGAGCAGCCCAGGCTTTTGGCCGTTGAGCCTCTTGTCTTGCGGTGCCAAACGCAAAACAAGTACCTCAACCATTGAGGTAGCTCATACCCACCATGCGTTCAGACTCGGTCCACAAACGCTTCGCATCCTCCCGGTTGCGCGCACGTTCGCTGATCACCGCAGGGCCGGGCGGGCCTTTCCATTCCTTATCCTTCGAACCGCGCGGGCCGTTGTTCTGCGGGCCGAAGTACTCACCACCTTTTACATCGGGTTGGGTTGCCGCCATCAGGGTGGGCAGTGCCCCGTTGGCCGCGCTGTGCAGTAGATGCCCGACCAGCCAAACCAGGGCTCTGCCCGGCAGGCTTTGGGCGAAACCAGGGCCGGCATACCCCAGATTGGTGTTGGCCACGCCTGGGTGTGCGGCCAGCGACATCACCGAACTGCCCTTTTCCTTCAGGCGGCGGTCCAGCTCCAATGCGAAGACCAGATTCGCGAGCTTGCTCTGACAGTACACCCGCATGGCCCGGTAGTTTTCGCGATGCTGCAGATCGTCCCAATGAAAACGGCCATCTCGATGGGCGATGCTCGACAACGCGACGACCCGCGCGGCCGGCGCCGCTTCCAGTTGATCGAGCAGCAAGCCCGTCAACAGAAAATGGCCCAGATGGTTGGTCGCCCACTGTAGTTCGAAGCCCTGCGCAGACGCTGCCTGCGGGCAAGCCATGACCCCGGCGTTGTTGATGAGCAGATCAATGCAGGGATAGTCCGCCTTGAGCTCGGCGGCAAAACGACGCACCGATTCCAGGTCGGACACATCCAGCTGGCGGACGTCCGTCTCCCCCGCAATCTGGCTGGCTGCCGCCCGGGCCTTGTCCAGGTTCCGGCAAGCCAACACCACCTTGGCCCCTTTCTCCGCAAGCGCCTTGGCGGTTTCAAAGCCCAGGCCAATATTGGCTCCGGTGACAACCACTAATTTGCCGCTTTGATCGGGAATATCTGCAACCGTCCAACGTTTCATGAAGTCCCCCTGGACCGCGGTTTGGACACCACCCAGCGAACGCCGGCCATGTTCTTCGAACCCAAGCCGCTGCGTGATGTTGGGAAGATGCGCAGTGTGGCAGGAAAATGGTCTGCAACGACTGCGGCCTTTTCCCTTTGCCCCGGCATCACTCCTGGCGGACCACCGACCAGGGTCCAATTACAGGCCCTGCCAGGAAGAGTCCCTTCAGAAGCGGCCCATCTGTCGAATACGGGCCCATCCGCGCAAGAAGTACTTGCGCAAGGCAATCGAGGGAACGAGCAAGAGCGCTTCGCGGATCGCTGGCAATCGGCAGGCGGCCGGTCACTGGAAGATCACGACAAGCTGTGATGCCATCGGGGAGTGCAGCCCGGGTGAATGGCACTACGTGCACACCTTATTCAATACGCCCCACCACGGGGATGACGATGGGCACTCGTTGTATTCCAAATTAGTGCAATTAATAACGTGTCACCGTAATCACTAAGTAAGCGCCATTCTGGTCTGTCTCCTATTACCTCCAAATACGTCTTGACCGCCCCCTGCCATTCAATATGGCAATTGCCTCAAGTCGCAAATTCGACAACGTTGAATGACTTGACTAAGCTGGCTTCTAGGGGAATAAGACCACTTTCACTCATCTGCTTCCCCTCATCAGGGGGAATTATGCGAGCGAGTGTGTGTGTTCTGACGTTGGTAGCGAGTGGGCTTCTGGGAGCTTGCGGCGGTGGCGGTGGCGGTGGCGGTGGCGGTGGCTCTGCTGCACCGGCAGCAGTTGACCGCTTAGCGGTCAAGTTCGGCCTCGCGCAGGCGAAGGGGTTGGTCATCACCGGTACAGTCTCCGCGGACGCGACCAAGCAATCCGATGACGCGGAGTGCACCGACGACAACGGTGACCCGGGCGAGTTGGTCATGATCGACGGCCAAGAATTCTGTCAGGCCGATCTGCGCTCCGAAACGTTGTATGCCGTCGACGAGAACGGCCTCCTGGTGCGTGTTCTCTATTTCGATGAGGATGGCAACGAACTGGCGAGTGAATCGTTTCGTCCCGGGGCCGTGGTCCGGATCGAGGATGACTACGTCGCCGCCATCATCACACCGCCCACCGGACGAGAGCAGTTGTTTGTTCGTCAGTCCGATGGTGCGGTCTTCGAGGCCAATCAGTGGGCCGGGACGATTCCGTCCGGTCCAGTCGGACTTGACTCTCCGAACGGTGGGGCCGCATATGCTCTAGGCGCTCGCGGTTCGCTCTTCAATGAGGTGTCGGACGAGCTTTTCCTTGTACTTCGTGCGGAGGAAGACTTTTTCGATACAGGCTTGTTTCGCGCTCAGCGATCCAACCCTGGCCGGGATCTTGTCGCCGAGCGAATATCCCCTGCCACCCAACCCGTGCCGGTCTACTTTCTTCTGCCTTCGACCGCTTCAACGGTAGTGAACCACGCGATTTATACGGAGAATTCCGGTAGCAGTGAACTGTTTCTTCGGTACGTTGATAACGACGCATCCGGCGAATTGACGCTGGATCGGCAAAGTGACCTGAATCTGCTCAACTTCGCAACACGCGGATTCACGGTCAATCCGAAAATCAACGGCTTCGATCTGCCCACACGCACTAATCGCACATACGATCGCTTCAGTGGAGCACCGTTTCGATTCCGGTCGGGTGAGGTCGTGCTGGGGGGAGTGGCAAATTACGCTACCGACAATAGCGACATCGCCGACAACGACATCGTCATGTACGAACTCGCGGTCGACGGGAGCAACGACGAGCTTGTTCTCAGTAACCCGACGGTTGTTTCGTCACCGGACGAATGTCGTTACTCCGGTGAAGATGGTGCGCAAGGACCCGAGGCTTCCTTCATTAATTCCGCTGCAGGTCCATTCGGTCTTTCTCTCTCCGAGTTGAGCGAGCGGACATTAATCTCGCTCGATGGCAACGGTCGGTGCATCGTCGAGGTTCGTCTGGACGCACCACTCGACGAACGTATCGCGATCACGGTGGTCGACAATCTGGTGCAAGCCGGCTTCGTGGTGGGGGCGCAACGGTCACCTGCGGAGCCGGCTCCGGCCCTGTTCACCGATCGGACCATCTTCGCACTCGGGCGCGAGGACGGCGATTCCCAGGACGTGGTCTACGCCTACGACCGCGACGCCGGTTATGCGGCAACGCGTCTGAACTTCGATGGTTTCACGATTCAGAAACTCCGGCCGTTCGCCAACGATCAGATCGTCGTCGAAGCAACCGACACCAGCAACGGCGACGCCGTCGTGCTGGTGGCTGGTGCTGGCGTGGAGCCGCCGAGGGAGATCTCGCGTGATGGATCGGTGGAATTCGTGACCCTGGAGCGGCTGGACTGAGCATAAACGGGGTGGGCGGCCCGCCGGCACATTGATGCTGTCCGCAACCGTGGTGCGCTGAGCGATCCTCCGCGTTGTCGCCAGCGCGTGTGATTCAGCACAAGCCGCATTGCGCGGATCGCGGTACGTCGCCTAGCCCTCACACTCAGCCGTCGTCCAGTTGTTCGAGTTCGTCGCGCGCGGCTGTGTGAAGTCAGGGTATTGCGCAGCGCGGTGTGGTAGGCCTGCCGGGCATCGTCGATGCGGTCCATGTGTTCGTAGATGTTGCCCAGCCGCCACCAAGCCGCCGCTGCGTAGCTCCACTTTCGAGCTCCGTTAATAACGAGGGCATTACCAGGGCTTCAGGCTCTCGCTCCGTTTTCTATTGGGATCGCCATAGCGCCGAACGAGACGGGGAGCCGCCGGTCTTGCCAAGGTAAGCAACTGGTAGGGGTTCGGTCGTCGTTTGACGGTCCTCGGCTCGATGCGTCCCGGACGCTTGCTGACTCGCTGCTCCGGCACGAGCAGCAACAAGCGCTGGATGCGGGCTTCGAGATCCTGGGCGTAATTGGGGACAGACCACGGTTTCCGTATGGCCGTTTTGGATATAAACCGGACATCTCCGGCCCTAGATCTGCAATACAAACTTATTTGATCGCTTCACAGATAGCAGGCAACGCATCAATTCCCCGTTGCCGAATCGGGTGCTTGGCAAATGCCGAGACTTCGCTCTCACTGGGATTGATCTCCAACGTAGGAACCCCGCTGTTGGCCGCATGAATCATCGGCGCGGCGATGTAGGGAAAGCCGGCGGTGGTGCCGATGCTCATGACGAAGTCCGGGCCCTGGGCCATGGTGTGTTCCAGGCGGGCGACGGCTTCTTCGGGCAGGAATTCATCGAACAGGGTGACTCTGGGCCGGACGATGGCTTTGCAGGCTTCGCACTTGGGTGGGATTTCCTGCAGGTGGGAGAAGTCCGCCACCCACTCCTCTGCCCCGCAGGCGGTGCAGTACAGAGTGTGGATGTTGCCGTGGATTTCGATGACGTCGGTGCTGCCGGCGTCCCGGTGAAAGCCGTCAACGTTCTGGGTGAGGATAGTGAAGCGCTCGAAGTGCTTTTCCATGTCCGCCAGCGCCTTGTGCCCGGCGTTGTGGCCGGCACCGCGCGCGGTGGATTCGAGCTGGTAGAGATATTTCCAGGTGATGTCCGGCCGCTGGCGGAACATGCCGCCCGACAGGCATTCCTCGATAGGGAAGCCTTCTTCCGTGAGGTCGCGGTCGTAGAGGCCGCCGACGCCGCGGTAGGTGGGCAGGCCCGAATCCGCAGAGATGCCGGCGCCGGTGATGACCAGCACGCGCTGCGCGTGTTTCAGGTCCGCGATGGCGGCCTCCAGGCTGGCCTTGTTCTCCCCGTCCATTGCTGCACCTTAGCCAATTGTTTTATGGGCTACTCTGCAGTAGTTGTGCAGACCGCACAATATTTCTTGCCTGCGGCGCATTGAACGGTTTGAATGCGCGGCTATTCCACGCGTTTGGGTGCGCTTCCCATGCGTGTGCTTACGATAAGGACGCCCGGGTGCAAGGCCACACCGGGGGCATGGAGGACGACGCAGCGTGACGCAACCTGAGCCGTCGCATCGGCTGTTTCTGCAATGGATGCTGTTCGCGGGGCTGGTGAGCTTCGCGGTGTGGATTGCCTGGGCGCAGGGTTTTCTGGCGCCGGTCTTCCAACAAGACCCCACCCATCTCTCCAAAGTGATCGTTGCGCTGTTCCTCGGCGCAACCGGGCACTGCGCGCTGCGCGCCTGGTTTCTGTCGCAGCAGTTGAACGAGATGCGCGCCATCCGGCTGACGGGCGACTGGCAGGGGCCAGCTTCGGCGCATGAGCGCGCGCCTTCCCTGCCCGCCGGCTATTTCCACGCGCTGGTGCAGAAGTATGGACAGTCCGATGCGCGCCACCAGGATTACCAGCTGGAGAACGCGCAGCTGACACAGGTGCTGGCCGAACAGGCGCGCGGGCCGCATGAGACGGGCTGGTTTGTGACCGGCATGCTGACCAAGCTAGGTTTGATCGGCACGGTGATCGGCTTTGTGCTGATGCTGGGCTCGGTGTCTGGCATGGAGTCCTTTGATGTAGACAACGTGCAGCAGGTGCTGCAGGACATGACCGTGGGCATGGGCGTGGCCCTGAACACCACACTGGTTGGGCTGCTGGGCAGCATGCTGCTGGGTTTTCAGTACCTGATGCTGGACCGCGCTGCGGACCGACTCGTGGCCGATGCCGTGCACTATGCCGAAGTGCATCTTCTGGAAGGCGTCGCCTAGATGGCGATGTTCCGCCAGCGGCGGTCCACCGAGCAGGACCCGTTCACCGACCTGCTGTTCAACTCGCTGCTGGCCTTCACCTTCCTGTTTCTGGTGGCGATCATGTTTCTGAACCCGCCGGCCAAGCAGGGCATCATCGACCCCAAGGCCGAGGTCATCATCACCATGCAGTGGCCCGACAATACCGACGATGACATCGACCTCTGGGTGGAAGACCCGAAAGGCCGCATCGTCTGGTTCAAGAACACCGAGGCCGGGCTGATGCACCTGGACCGCGATGACCGCGGCATGGCGAATGACATGATCCTGGTGGACGGCGAGAAGATCGCCAATCCGCTGAATCAGGAGGTGGTCACCATCCGTGGCACCTCGCCCGGCGAATACGTGGTGAACACGCACTATTTTTACGCCGCCAGCGATCTCCCGGTGGATGTGGAGGTGAAGGTGGTGCGCGTGAACCCGAAACTGGAAGTCATCTACTACGGCACCCTGCAGCTGCCGCACGTGGGCAATGAGCGCACTGCGGTGCGCTTCACGGTGACCCGCGACGGCAGCATCATCAACGTCAACCGCCGTTACAAATCCCTGGCGCCGGTCGAAGCCCTATGAGGACCGCATGAACGAAGCAGTGATCGGACTGGCCCTGGCCTACAGCGCAGTGATGGCCATCCTGGCCGGGCTGGTGATCTTCAGCCACTGGGCGCTGTGGATTCGCGCCGGCTGCGTACTGATGGTGACGGGGCTGTACTTCGTGACCTACACCAGCCTCACTGGCATGCTTGGCTGGCCGACCCAGCACCCGCTGCCGGAGCGCTTCATCCTGCTTGCCTCCAGCATCAACGAGCCAGACAAGCGCGAGGGCACCGAGGGCAGCATCCACATCTGGGCCACCTCGCTGGAAGGCGACCGCCCCGCCCTGCGCCCGCGCGCCTACGCCCTTCCCTATGACGCGGTCATCCACAACACCCTGGCCGAGGCGGACAAGCGTCGGCGCGACGGCAATGTGCAGATCGGCTTGGCGACCACCTTCGACGGCGAACGCGACGAGCGCCCCACCGATCAGACGCACATGGCCACGCCGGACCAGCGCATCACGGTCGAGGACCTGCCCGACCCACGCCTGCCGGAGAAATAGCACATGCGCACCCTGCTCTGGCTGGGCCTGGCCGTACTTTTGGCCGCCTGTAATGAGGCTCCGCAAGGCTATTTCCCGCTCAATGAGGGCCTGTCCTGGACCTACCGCGTGACCACCGAACGCGATGGCCAGCGCAGTAGCACCCTGTTTCGCATCCGCAATGTGGAGCGCACGCGCGAGGATGGCGTCACCCGCGCCGTCCGCCGCACTGATTCGGGCACGGACTACATCATTGCCGAGGACGACAGTGGCATCTATCGCATCGCCAAGCGCCTGGTGGTGCAGTTGGAGCCGGTGCCGGACCCGCATCCCCGCTACGTGCTGCGCCAGCCGATTCAGCCCGGCACGGCCTGGACCCTGAAGAGCCATCCCTATGTGCTGCAACGCATGTACGAGGCCGAGGATGTGCTGCGCCGGACGATGACGGTGGAGATGGCCTACGAGATCGAGGACACGGCGGCCAGCGTGCAGGTGCCAGCCGGGCGCTTCGAGAACTGCGTGCTGGTGGTGGGCCGCGGCACCCTGCCGATCTACACGGATGCCGTCGACGGCTGGACCGATGTGCCGATCATCTCGCGCGAGTGGTATGCCCCCGGCGTGGGGCTCGTGAAGCTGGAGCGCAGCGAGCCGCTGCGGACGCATTCCTTCACCGGCGGCACGCGCACCTTCGAGCTGACGCAGTTCTCGCGCTAGCGTCGGGCCGCGCCCGCGTGCCGCTCACGCGGCTGCGCGCTGACCGGTTGCCAGACTGGCCGGCGGAATGGCGCTGCGCGGGTTCAGCGTGCCCTCTACTTCCACACTCGGGACGGGCTCCCAGCGCACCTGCGCGCGCAGATCGTAGACCTCAGTGAGACGCTCCGGTGTGAGCGCCTGGCGTGGGGCGGCATCTTCCAGCACGCGTCCGTCGCGCATCAGGCAGACGCGGTCGGCATAGGTAGCCGCCAGGCCCAGGTCATGGGCGGTGGCAACAATGCCGATCTCGGCGGCACGACAGAGATTGCGCAGCATGCCCATGACGGCGTGCTGCTGGGCCGGGTCCAGCGCGGAGGTGCACTCATCGAGCAGCAGCAGTCTTGGGCCGGGCGTCGTCCAGATCTGCCCGAACACGCGGGCGAGCTGCACCCGTTGCTGTTCGCCGCCGGACAGGCTGGGATAGAGCCGGCGCGCAAGCGGGCCGACGGCCAGCCACTCCATCAATTCGCTGCGGATGGCGGCTCGGGCCTGGCCGCGGAGCGTGTTGGGTAACCCGAGGTCCACCACCTCGCCCGCCGTCACCGGAAAATGCACGGCGCATTGCTGCGGCAGCACGGCGCGGTGCTGTGCCAAAGCGCGCCCCGGCCACTGCGCCAGACTGCGGCCGAGGATGTGTACCTGCCCGGCATCGGGCGTCAGTTCACCAGCCAGCACGCGCAGCACGGTGGACTTGCCCGCGCCGTTGGGGCCCAGCAGCATCAGGCATTCGCCGGTGCGCACGCGCAGGGAGACATCGGCCAGCAGCGGCTTGCTGCCCGCCTTGAGGTTCAGGCCGGCGCAGACCATCAAGGGGTGTGCCTTGGCGGTCACGGCGTCGGATGCAAGGCCGCGATGTGGGGTTCCGTCCATCAGGGGATCCGCTGGCGCATGAGAAGAAGGAGGAAGAAGGGCCCGCCAATCAGGGCCGTGACCAGGCCGATGGGCAGCTCCGCCGGCGCCACGATGACGCGCGCCAGGGTGTCCGCCGCGATCAACAGCGCCGCCCCCAGCAAGGCAGAGGCGGGCAACAGCCAGCGGTGGTCCACGCCACCGGCCAGCCGCACGATATGCGGCGCGACCAGCCCCACAAAACCGATCAGCCCGGTCAGCGCCACCGCGGCGCCCACGGCCAATGCGCAGACAAGCACGGCCGCCTGCTTCATGCGATGGGCGGGAAAGCCAAGATGCCCGGCCACGGCCTCGCCCAGCAGCATTGCGTTGAGCGGGCGGGCCAGCCACGGCACGGAGATGACCAGCAGCAGCATCCACGGCAGCAGCATGCGGATGTCCTCCCAACTGGCGTGGGCGATGCTGCCCATGGTCCAGAAGGTCAGCGTGCGCAGCTGGGTGTCGTCGGCGAGGAAGGTCAGCACCCCGACCCCGGCATTGGCAATGGCGTTGATGGCAATTCCGGCCAGCAAGAGCAGGGCCACTGAGGTCTGCCCGGCACGGGTGGCGATCCGCCATACCGCGAGCGTGGCCACCAGCGCGCCCAGGAAGGCGGCGCCCGGCAACAGCAGCCGCGGCACGCCCATGCCGAACTGGCTCATGACGCGCTCGCCCAGCACGATAACCGCCACCGCCCCCAACGCCGCACCGGCGGATACGCCGATCAGGCCCGGATCGGCCAGCGGATTGCGGAACAGGCCCTGCAGGATCGCGCCCGCCACGGCCAATGCTGCGCCCACCATGGCGCCCAGCACGATGCGCGGCAGGCGCAGTTCCTGCACCACGAAACTGGCCGAACCGGCGGTTTCCCCGAACAGTGCGCTGGGCAGTTCGCGAAAGCTGATCGCGACCGGGCCGATGGCCAGCGCGGCCAATGCCACCACCACCAGCGTGCCCACGAGGGCGCACAGGCCGGCGGTGGCCGGAATCCGGGTCAGCTGCGCTTCCATGCCACGAAGTTCGGGTCCACCACGGCTGCGCGCAGCTCCTGCATGGCGTCAATCACGCGCGGACCGAAGCCGAGCAGATACATCGCATCGCGCACCAGCACGCGATTCGCCTTCCCGGCTGGCGTGTGTGCCAGGGCGGGCCAGGCGGTCGGGTCGAAGGCACCAGGCGCGGTTTCCGCGATGACGATGAGGTCGGCGTCGATCTGCAGCAGAGACTCGCGGCTCATCGGCTTGAAGCTTTCCAGCGCGCCCGCCGCATTGCGCAGCCCCAGTGCATCGAGCAGGGCGTCGGCGGAGGTGTTGGCGCCACCGGCGAGGAGTTGATTGCCACCGGCGGCAAGCAGGATCAGGACCGAGGGCGCCGCCTCGGTGCCGACACCCGCGGGGATCTCCGCCAGGCGTGCCTCCAGGTTATCGGCGAGTGCTTTTCCGCGTTCCTCCAGATCGAGGTGCGCGGCCACACGGCGGATCTGATCTGGCAAGGCGCGCGGATCGCGCAGCGGCGGCAGCACATCCACCGGCATGGCGGCGCGCAGCTTGTCGATGGCCGTACTCGGTCCGGCCTCGGCCACCGCCAGCAGGCGGTCGGGCTCCATGGAGAGAATGCCTTCCACCGGCAAGGCACGGACGTAGCCGATACGCGGGAGATCCCGCGCCTCCGGGGGCCAGGCGCTGGTGGAATCGACCGCCACGACGCGGTCACCGGCCCCGAGGGCGTAGACGATCTCAGTGGCGCAGCCGCCCGCTACGACCAGCCGTTCATCCCTGGCGGACTCGGCGATGGCTGGGGCAGACAGGCCGAGGGCGCTGAGCGCGCCCACGGCCATGGACAGGCCTCTCAGCCAATGGCGCATGCATCCTCCAGCTGATCCAGGTGGGAACGCCAATCCTCCAGCTCCGGAATGCCGGGCTTGCGGGCGCCGAAGAAGCTCAGCACCAGTCGGCCTTCGTGGTTGAAGCAGTCCAGCGCGTTGACGTCGCCGTCGTCGGAAGGACGACGCACGCGCCAGCACTGCGAAAGGCCATCGGTGCGCACGTGCAGATTGAAGTGCGGGTCGAGGACGTTGTACCAGGGGCCGGTGCGCGCCAGCTTGTGCACCTGGCCGCTGAAGATCTGCACCACGCCGGGGTTGTAGACGAAGGCCATGATGGGCGTGTCGTCCGCCACCGATTGCAGCAGGCGTTCCAATGCCTCCACCGGCAGCGGACGGGCCCACTCCTCGCCCGCGGCTTCGAGCGCGCTGAGCCGGTCCGTCTTGTTCCGGCGCAGCAGTGCGTGGAAGTGATGCAAGTCGCGCAGCGTGGCCCAATCCCGACGGAGCGCGGCCACGTCTGCGCAGGGCTTGCGCGGCTCCGGCGGCGCTGCCGCCTCCAACGGTGCGGCCCCGGCCGTGTCATCGGCGAGGCGTTCCACCATGGCCTTCCACCCCTCAGCCTTGGTGGCTCCGACGCGATAGATCTTGTGCACGGCATTGCCGGCGGCATCGAAGCACTGAATGCTTTCGCGGCCGTTCTCCTCCACTGCATAGGCGTGCCGCCATTGCTTGAAGAACAGGCGCAGGTCGAGCGCGCCGGTGGACAGCCCCATGCCGCTGCCGGGGTAATGCTCGAAGTTTTCGAGCAGACCCGTGGTCTCGTGCACGACCTCGTCGTTACGCGCCAGGGTCATGACCGGGCCAACATCGAGCAGCAGGTTGAACAAGGCCGCGAAATCGGGCCGGAGGGGTTGAATCCGCTCCGGCTCGGTGCGCAAGAGCGCCAGTTCCGAGACGCCAAGCTGCTCGGCCGCGTTGCGGATGCGCAGGTTGGGTTGCGTGGCGCGCAGCTGCTGCCAGCGTTGATGCAGAGACGTTGGATTCGTTGTGGTGGTGGTCATGATTTACTCCGCGCTGAGTTGCCGCCAACGAAGGGTGGGATTGCCGCTGGTGCCGATGTCGTCGTAGTAGTCGATGATCTGCACGGCAAAGCGCGCGGCCGTGTCGTCTGCCGGGTTGCTGTCGATCAGGTAAACCCGGAAGTTGGGCCACAGCTTGCGCTGCCCCTGCAGGTTGTAGGCATACCAGTCGCTGGCCGCGAAAATGCCGCTGCTGGTATCCGGCTGATAGATGCCGGCAATGTTCTGGCCGTTGGGGTCGGTGGTGGCGGAGCCATAATCCTTCAGCTCCTCCCAGGGGAAGGGTCCGAAACCGGCCGCACCGCCGGGGCCGCTGGGGCCGCTGTTGCTGCGCATGAAGAACTCGCGGCTCTGGAAGCCGATCTGGATATCCCAGTTGCTGCCGGTGCAGTCCACGTTGCTGTCGGTATCGAAGTCGAAGCAGCGCACGCCGCCCTCGCCCGGAATCGAGCCCGTGAAGGTGGCGGTGTTGGTGAACTGGCTGACGCCTTCCGGCTGCACGTCGAAGTTGACTTCGAAATTGCGGATGCCCTGGCCCATCCGCGTCGGGAAGTCGATCTCCGTGACGCGCATGCGGGCGTAGCTGGTGCCTTCACCGCTGCGCACCAGCCAGCCGTTGTTGGGCTCGGCGGTGATGTTGCCGGTGGCGAAGTTGTAGCGGTACCAGTCCTCGCCGAAGACATTGGTGATGGCGTCGGTGACGAATTCGGGTTCCTCGAAGTCGTCGTTCATCAGCACTTCGAGATAATCATCGGCCTCGGCGTTAAGAAAGACGCTGGAATTCGGCTCGCCGTTCTCGTCGTAGAACGCGTCCTGCGGGCCGATCAGGCCGCCGGCGGCCGTACCGGGGCCGGAGGTGCCGCCGTTGACGGCCACATTGAAGCGCCGCAGCGCAATGTGCCAGGCGGTGGATTCGGCGGCGTCGGCTTCGCTCATTTCCAGCACATCGCCGGTGGCGAGGTCGATGTAGGTCCATTGTTCCGGATTGGTGGCATCGAAGCGGCGCTGCTCGACGCCAGCCGGCAGATTCACATCGGAACTTCCACCGTTTCCGCCGCCATTGCCGCTTCCACCGCCATTGGTGCCGCCATTGCCGTCAGTGCCGCCATTGCCACTGCCGCCGCCATTGGCCGTATCGCCGCTGCTGGCGCCAGCCGAACTACCACCGCCCCCGCCTCCGCCACAGGCGGCCAGGGTGAGCAGGGCGAGCGCGCCAATGCCGAGGCGGGTCGCACGAAGAAGCGAAGAATCATGCATGTCGGACTCCTTGGAGGGATGGTTTAGCGGTCGCCGAATCGGTAGCGAGCGCCGAGATAGACAAAGCGGCCAGCCACGGGGCTGAAATCCGCGGGGTCAGCGAAATCGCGCTGACGGTCGAAGAGGTTGTCGATGCCGCCGAACAGGCCGAGGGTCGGCGTAAGCGCGTGGTTGAGCCGGAAGTCCAGCACCGTCCACGAGGGCGAGCGTGCGCCACTGTTGCTGTCCACCAACTCATCGCTCTGATAGCGGCCGCGCAGGCTCATTTCCGTGCCGTGCCACAGCGCCCAGTCGATGCCCAGTCGGCCCTGATGGCGCGGGCGGCGTGTCAGCGCGCCGCCGGTGTCTTCATCGCGGGTGCGCATGAAGGTGTAGCCGCCTACCAGACGCAGGTCGTCGCGCAAGCGCAGCTGGCTGCCCATCTCCAGCCCTTGGGTGCGGGCACGTTCGACGTTGTCGTAGCGGAATTGCTGGATGCCCTGCGCATCCACCTGGGCGCTGTCCACATCGACCTGAATCAGGTTTTGGAGCTGATTGTCGAAGAGACCGACTTCCAGCCAGAGCCAGCGGCCCCAGCTGTGCGTCCAGCCGGCCTGGAAGCTGTTCGATTCCTCGGGCTGCAGATCGGGATTGCCGATGACGACATAGCCGAGCTGGCTGTGGTCGAAGCGGAAGTGCCGCTCCTTGAGATTCGGAACGCGATAGCCCTGGCCCCAACCGAGCCGCAGCGCACCGGTGCTGCTCGCGCCCTGCCAAAGCTCCAGCCGCAGATTGGCGCTTCCCACGACATGCTGGCCAAAGTCGGAGTCGTCCTGGGCGCGCACGCCCAGCAGCAGCTCCGCCCGATCCGCCGCGAGTGGTGCCCAGACATCCGACCAGCCGACCGCTGGCACCAGTGTCAGTTGGCTCCAGACTTCCTGACTCTCTCGCTCTACCAGGCTGCCGTCGAGCTCGGAGTTGCCATCCTTGAACTGGCGCAGATCCTCGCGCCGCAGGTCGGCACCCACATGCAGGTGCTGCCCGGCCAGCAGGGGCACATCGCCCTGCAGACTGACCTGGGACAGGCCGATATCGGCGTCGCGGTCGTCAAAGCGCTGGTCGCTCGCCTCCTTGATGGTATCGATGGAGAGCTGTTCATCGAGCACCTGACCGCGCAGCGAGACCCCGTTGCGCCAGTGCCAGTGGCCGCCGCCCTGGAGGCGATTGCGGGTGACATCCTCAAAGCGCGACTGTTCCACCGTGCGGCCTGGCAGTCGCAGGTCGAACCGGCTGTCGATCTCTTCCTGGAAGCGTCCCGCCTGCAAATGGAAGGCGCCGCCTGGGCTGGGGTGCCATTCTCCCCGCAGGTCGTACTGTTGACGATCTGTGGCGTCACCGGGGCGCGCCCAGCTTTCCGGGTCGGGGTCGATCCCCGCGCGTTCGCGTTGATCGCCTGTCAGCCGGAGGCGGAACCGCTCGGTGCCGCCCTCCAGGCGCAGGCCGGTATGGCGATTGCCGGCATCGGCGGTGGTGCCGGAAGGATTCTGCTCGCCAAAGCTGCCGAAGTCGCCGCGCACTTCTCCCGCGAAACCGGGCTGGATGCGACGGGTGATGACGTTGACCACACCCCCCATGGCGGCGCTGCCGTACTGGGCCGACAGTGCGCCCTTCACTACTTCGATCCGCTCGATGTCGAGCACCGCGAGCTGACTGACATCGACGGTGGAGCCGGTGGTGGCGGTCAGCGGCAGTCCGTCCACCAGGACCAGTACCTGATCACCGGAGAGACCCTGGAGCACGACTTCGTGCCCGGCCTTGCCGTGGATCTCGCGCAATTGCAGGCCCGGAACATTCTCCAGGCCTTCCTTCAGGCTGCGCGCGTGGACGCGCTCAAGCTCCGCCCTTCCAACGACCTCGGTGCGCAGAGGCGCGTCCATCACCGGACGCTCGATACGCGATCCGGTCACCACCACTTGGTCCAGTGCCGCTACGTCTTCGGCCGCATGCAGGCTGCAGGGAAGGACGAGCGCGCCGCAGAGCGCGCTTGCCGTACCCAGCCGTTGGCCCATCCGCTGTGTCGCGCGTGCCGCCGCGATACCCATCCTTCTGCCCTTGAATAATAATGATTCGCATTAGACGCAAATGCGAATCCATTGTCAAGGCGAATGCGCACGATTCGCATCCGCTATTGGACGCGAGGTGCAGACGGTGGGTGGAGGGGGACTTCAGCCCTGGTAGACGATCAACAGATCGCGGGCATTGACGGTCTGGCCAGCTTGGACGTGAACCGCCTCAACGGTGCCGTCGCGCTCTGCGCGGATCTGGGTTTCCATTTTCATCGCTTCAATGGAGAGCAGGGCATCGCCCTTACGCACCTTGGTGCCGACCTGGACGCTGACAGTAGCCACCATGCCTGGCATGGGCGCGCCAACATGGGCTGGATTGCCCGCCTCGGCCACGGGCGCTTCCTCCACCGGCCCCGCCGCTTCCGCACGAATACGAACCGTACGAGGCTGACCGTTGAGCTCGAAGAAAATCTTCTCCACCCCCTGCTCGGCGGATTCGGCGCGGCCCAGCAGTCGGATCAGTAGGGTCTTGCCCGGTTCGAGGTCAACCGCGATCTCCTCGTTCTCCAGCATCCCTTCGAAGAAGACGCTGGTGGGCAATACCGAGACGTCGCCATAGGTCTTGCGGTGCTCGGCGTAATCGGCGAAGACCTTGGGATACATCAGGTGCGAGGCGAGATCGGTATCGCTGATCTGGTCCTCGCCAAAGCGCTCGATCAGCTTGGCGTGTTCGGCTTCGAGGTCCGTGGGGGGCAGTACGGCGCCGGGGCGCTCGGTGAGCGGCTTTTCGTCGCCGAGGACCTTTCTCTGGATGGCCTCCGGGAAGCCATCCTCCGGAAAACCGAGTTCACCCCGCATCAGCGAGACCACCGATTCGGGGAATGCGATCCCGCGTTCCGGGTCGAGGACATCGGCGGTGCTGAGATTGTTGGCCATCAGAAACAACGCCATGTCCCCCACCACCTTGGAGCTGGGGGTGACCTTGACGATGTCGCCAAAGAGCTGGTTCACGTCGGCATAGGCCTGGGCGACCTCCGGCCAACGCGATTCGAGCCCCAGCCCCCGCGCCTGTTCGCGCAGATTGGTGTACTGCCCGCCGGGCATTTCGTGGCGATAGACATCGGCCGTGCCCGAGCGGATGTCCGGCTCGAAGGCGGCGTAGTAGCGGCGCGCACCTTCCCAGTACTGCGAGATGGCACGCATGGCCTCGGTATCCAGCCCCGGGTCGCGTGGGCCGCCGCGCAGGGCCGCGACGATGCCGCCGAGATTGGGCTGCGAGGTCAGCCCACTCATCGCGTCCATGGCGCCATCAACCGCGTCCACGCCGGCCTCGACGGCCGCAAGCACGCTGGCCGCACTGATGCCGCTGGTGTCGTGGGTATGGAAATGTACCGGCACATTGACGGTGTCCTTGAGCGCGGTGACAAGCTGGCGTGCGGCCTCGGGTTTGCATAGGCCGGCCATGTCCTTGATGCCAATCACGTGTGCGCCGGCCGCTTCCACCTCCCGTGCCAGTCGCAGGTAGTAATCCAGCTTGTACTTGGGTCGGCCGGGGTCGAGCAGATCACCGGTGTAACAGATGGCGGCCTCGCACAGGGCGCCGGTTTCGCGCACAGCGTCGATGGCCACGCGCATGTTCTCGACGCTGTTGAGGGAATCGAAAACGCGGAACAGGTCGATGCCGTTGTCGGCGGCCTGCTGCACGAAATACTTGACGACGTTATCCGGATAGTTGGTGTAGCCCACCGCATTGGAGGCGCGCAGCAACATCTGCGTGAGGATGTTCGGCATGGCTGCCCGCAGCTCGCGCAGGCGCTGCCAGGGATCCTCGCGCAGGAAGCGCATGGCCACGTCGAAGGTGGCTCCGCCCCAGCATTCCATCGACATCATCTGTGGCAGCAGGCGCGCGTAGTAGGGTGCGATGCGCCGCATGTCTTCGCTACGCATACGCGTGGCGAACAGCGACTGATGGGCGTCGCGCATGGTGGTGTCGGTGAGCAGCACCTGACGCTGCTCCAGCATCCATTGCGCGAAGCCCTCCGGCCCCAGTTCCTGCAAGCGCTGGCGGGCGCCGGGAGGCGGCTCCATCGAAAGATCGGCCTTGGGCATGATGGGCGCGGGCGGGCGCTCGCCGAGCGGTTCCCTGCCCTTCATTTCCGGGTTGCCGTTGACGGTCATTTCGCCGATGAAGCGCAGCAGTCGGGTGGCGCGGTCGCGCCGCTTGCTGAACTGGAACAGCTCCGGCGTCTGATCGATGAAGCGCGTGGTGGCCTCACCGCTCTGAAACACCGGATGATTGATGACGTTTTCCAGGAACTGCAGATTGCAGGCCAGTCCGCGGATGCGGAATTCGCGCAGCGCGCGATCCATGCGCTGCACCGTCTCGGTGTTGGTCGGCGCCCAGGTGGTGACTTTGGTGAGCAGGGAGTCATAGAAGGGCGTGATGACGCCGCCCGAATAGGCGGTGCCACCATCCAGGCGCACCCCGAAACCGGAGGCGCTGCGATAGACCGTCAGGCGGCCATAGTCGGGACGGAAGTCGTTCTCCGGGTCCTCCGTCGTAACGCGGCACTGCAGGGCGAAGCCGTGATGCTCGATGCCGCTTTGCTCCGGCACACCGCAGATGCCGTCTCCGATGCGCGCGCCTTCGGTGATGCGGATCTGCGCCTTGACGATGTCGATGCCGGTGATTTCCTCGGTCACCGTGTGCTCGACCTGGATGCGCGGATTGACCTCGATGAAATAGAAGGCGTCGGTGTCCGCATCCATCAGAAACTCGACGGTGCCGGCATGCGTGTAGTTGACCGCCCGCCCCAGCTTGAGGGCGGCGTTGCACAGGTCTTCGCGCTGCGCTTCGGTGAGAAAGGCCGCCGGGGCGCGTTCGACCACCTTCTGGTTACGGCGCTGCACGGAGCAGTCGCGCTCGTAGAGATGCACCAGATTGCCGTGGGTATCGCCTAGCAACTGCACCTCGACGTGGCGCGCGCGGCGCACCAGCTTCTCGAAATACAGCTCGCCATTGCCGAAAGCGGCCTGGGCCTCGCGGCGGGCGACCGGCACGGTGGATTCGAGATCGTCGCTGGATTCCACGATGCGCATGCCGCGTCCGCCGCCGCCCCAGCTTGCCTTCAGCATCAGCGGGTAGCCGATGGACTCGGCGATGGAGCGAATCTCGGCCATGTCCTCGGGCAGGGCTGGACTGGCAGGCATGACCGGTACGCCAGCCGCTTCAGCCGCCTGGCGCGCGGCAATCTTGTTGCCCAGCGTGCGCATGACATCGCCGGTCGGGCCGATGAAGGCAATGCCGGCCTTGGCGCAGGCGTCGGCGAACTCAGGGCTCTCGGAGAGGAAGCCGTAGCCGGGATGGATGGCGTCGGCACCGCACTGGCGGGCAATGCGCAGAATGTCGTCGATGGCCTGGTACGCGGCAATGGGTTTGGCGCCCTCGCCTACCAGATAGCTTTCATCCGCCTTGAAGCGATGCAGCGAGAAACGGTCTTCGCGTGCGTAGATCGCGACGGTCGGAATCCCCAATTCGGCCGCCGCACGCATGATACGAATGGCGATCTCGGATCGGTTGGCTACCAGCAGCTTGCGGATGGGGTGCATGTCTCGCGTCGCTTTTCTTATGGCCTGTGTCCCGATGATGCATCAAACGGGCCAAGGCAAGGCCGAAGCGGACGCCGGGCTAGTCTGCCGCTTCGATGTAGCGCGTGGGATCGGGCACGCCGGCTTCCTCGAAACCCTGGCGGCGCAGATAGCAGGCATCGCAGCGGCCGCAGGCGCGGCCATCCGCATCCGGCTGATAGCAGGAGATGGTTTGCGCGTAGTCCACACCGAGTGCACTGCCGGCGCGAATGATCTCGGCCTTGGTCATGTCGATCAAGGGCGCACGGATCTCGGTGGGTTGGCCTTCCACCCCCGCCTTGGTGGCAACCGCGGCAAGGTTGCGGAAGGCCTCGATGAAGGCCGGTCGGCAGTCGGGATAGCCGGAATAGTCAACGGCATTGACGCCGATGAAGATGGCGCGGGCATTGAGTACTTCGGCCCAACCCAGGGCAATACTCAGGAACAGCGTATTGCGCGCGGGGACGTAGGTGACCGGAATCCCTTCGCTGCGCGTCTCCGGTACGGCGACCGTCTGGTCGGTGAGGGCCGAACCGCCAAAGGCGCCAATGGCCGAGACATCCAGCTCGCGGTGCTCCAGCGCGCCCATGGTCTCTGACAGCGCGCGCGAGGCATCGAGCTCGACGCGGTGGCGCTGGCCGTAGTGCACCGCCATGGTGTAGCAGTCGAAGCCTTCGTTGCGGGCCATGGCCAGGGTGGTGGCGGAATCCAGGCCACCGGACAGCAGCACCACGGCGCGGGCGTATTGGGTCACGTGAACTCCTAGCGCCCTGGCGTGTCGCCCCACAGGATCTTGTGGAGCTGCACCTGAAAGCGCACCGGCGGTGCATCGGCCACGATCCAGTCGGCCAGGGTGGCCGGCGACAGCGCCGGAACAGCCGGCGACATCAGGATTTCCGCGGGGATGTTCTGCAGCCGTTCGGCGATGACGCCAAGGGCCCAGTCATAGTCCGCGCGGGAACTGATGACGAACTTGAGCTGATCGGTTGGCCGCAGGCTTTCCAGGGCCGTCCAGCACTGCCGGTCCACCTCGCCGGATGCGGGCGTCTTGATGTCGACCACGCGATGCACGCGGGCGTCGATGGTGGAGAAGTCGATGGCACCGCTGGTCTCGATGCTGACTTCATAGCCAGAATCGCAGAGTGCAGTGAGCAAGGGCCAGCAGGCGCGTTGTGCGAGCGGTTCGCCGCCGGTCACGCAGACGTGGCGCACGCCCTTTTCGGCAACGCTGGCAAGTACCTCATCGATACTCTGCTTTGTGCCGCCGTGAAAGGCGTAGGCGGTATCGCAGTAATGACAACGTAAGGGACAGCCTGTGAGCCGTACAAAACAGGTGGGAAGCCCGGTTGCCCGGGCCTCCCCCTGCAGCGAGCGGAAGATCTCCGTGATACGCAACAGCTGCGTCCCACGCACATCCTCGCCCTTATCGTCTACCTGTCGGGCAGCCTTGAGTGCCTGCGGTGCGCTCAAGTTCAGGACAGACGCTCCAGTCGCTGCTTGGCCAGATTGGCGGCGCTGGCATCCGGATACTCGTTGACGATGCGCTGAAACATCTCGCGCGCCTTGTCCTTGCGGTTGAGTTCCTCATAGGAGAAACCCGACTTGAGCAAGGCATCCGGCGTCCGCTTCGAGTTCGGGTGCTGGTCGAGCAGGGTCTGGAACTTGTCCAGCGCCTTCTGATACTCGCGCTGTACATAGTGCGATTCGCCTGCCCAGTACAGCGCGGTATCGGCGTAGCGTCCGTTGGGCCAATTCTGGACGACATTCTCGAAACCGAGAATGGCGTCCGAGTACTTGCCCTGCTTGAGCAGATCGAAGGCTTCCAGATAGGCCTTCTCTTCCGCCGGATCGGGCTGCGCCGGTGTGGATGCGCCCTGGCCCGCCGCATCACTTCCGTCGAGGCTGGGCGCGACGACACTGGCATTGCTGCCAGCGCCTACGCTTGCGCCTCCGGTCGAGAAACCGCCGCCACCGCCCTCCAATGCGGCCAGACGGCGCTCGATATCGTTCAGCCGCTGCTGGTTGCGCTGTTCACTGCGCTCCAGCTCATGGCGGAGTTCCTCAACCCGGCCGCGCAGCTTCCGCATCTCGTCGGCAATCGCCATGTTGCCCTGCGAGGACAACTGCGATTCGCCGAGATTATCGATGCGGCGGCTGTTGCGATCGAGTTGGGACTCGATCGAGCGCAGACGGCGTTCCTCGGGGGTAAGCTCACCGTCCTCGTTGATCGGCCCACCGAAGCCGGCGCAGGCCGATGTGAGAACACCGGCTGCGACGATGACGGCGAGACTCCGCAAGGATGCTTTCGCTTCGTTTTTTGGCATTAGCGATAGACGATTTCGACGCGGCGGTTCTTGGCCCAGGCTTCTTCGTTGGAGCCGAGGACGGCCGGACGCTCTTCGCCGTAGCTGATGATTTCAAACTGCTCGCTGCTCACGCCACGAGACAGCAGGACGCGGGCGACAGCCTGGGCACGGCGCTCGCCGAGGCCAATGTTGTACTCGCGCGTGCCGCGCTCATCGGCATGGCCTTCCAGACGCACGCTGACGTTCGGGTTGTTGATCAGGAACTCGGCGTGCTGGCGCACCGTGCTCTGCGCCTCGCTGGTCAACTCGGAGCTGTCGAAGTCGAAGTAGACCGTGTTGTTCTGCATCAACTGGAGCTTCTGCTGCTCCTGACGCTCTTCGTCGGACATTGGCAGTGGCTTGGCGGAGCCACGGCCCTGATCGCCCGCACCCTCGGTGCTGGCGTCGCGGCCGGTGTTGTCGCCAACCGTGGTCTGGCCGGCCGTGCTGTCACGCTCGGCGGTGGACCCACAGGCAGCGAGGAAAAGGGCAAGAACGGCGGGAATAACGATGTTACGGACTTGCATGACGGCACCTAGTAAGGTGAGGGTGGAAAAGGCACGCTGGAATCAGCGTGCGTTGAGAAAAGGAGACCAAACGGGCTCGCGGACATTCCCGGCTTGGCGAAGATTCTGACGCACTCTGGCATCGACTGTCACGGTCGCCAGCTCGGTGCCACTGGCACCGTTGGTGGCGTAGATGACGAGCTGTCCGTTGGGCGCAAAGGACGGGCTTTCGTCCAGTCGTCCGTCGGTCAGCGGCAGGATGGCGTCGCGCTTGAGATCGTAGAGCGCGATCTGGTAGCCGCGGTCGCTTTGGTGCACCAGCACGAGCTTTTCGCCATTGGGGGCATAGCTGGCGCGCAGATTCTGGCGGCCATCGAAGGTCAGTCGCTGGGGCGAGCCGCCGGAGGCGGACATTCGGTAGATCTGGGGCGAACCGCCGCGATCCGAAGTAAATACAATGCGCTCGCCATCCGGTGACCAGGCGGCTTCAGTATCGATGCCCCAGTGATTGGTCAAGCGTTCCTTGCGCCCGCTATTGAGGTTGAGGACGTAGATGTCCGGGTTCTCCTCGTAGGACAGCGTGATGGCAAGCTTCTGGCCATCCGGTGACCACGCTGGCGAACCGTTGATGCCGGGCTCGGAGATGACTTTCCTGCGATTGCCGGAGGATACGTCGATGGTATAGATCGCGGACCGCCCGTTCTCGTAGCCAACGTAGGCCAGGCTGCGCGCATCGGGCGACCAGGCGGGCGACATGATGGGTTCGTCGGAGCGCACCAGAACGCGTGGGTTGTAGCCATCGGCGTCGGCGACCGTGAGCTTGAAGCGTTGGTTGTCCCCCGCCCCGGTCGAGGTGACGTAGGCAATGCGGGTATTGAATACGCCCTTGTTGCCGGTAATGCCCTCGAATACCAGATCGGAGACGTCATGCGCGGTATAGCGCAACTGCTCGACCTGCCGCGGCGCCGGCATGTCGTAGGCCATGAGCCGTTCGCCCTTAAAGACATCGACCAGGTGGAAGCGCACCACGTTGTTGGCGCGCAACTGGCCGAAGACGACATATTCCACGCCCAGGGTCCGCCAGTTGCGCAGGCTCAGATCCTCCGGCGTGGCCGGCTTTTCCAGCATGTCCTCGCGCGGCAGTGGGTCGAACAGTCCACTGCGCTCCAGATTGTTGGAGATGATGCGCGATACATCGACCGGGTCACCGGCGGTATTGCCCTGTAGCGGAACGACGGCGATCGGAATGGCACGCTCGGTGCCGCCACGGACGGTGATCTCCAGCTGGGCGTAGCCGACGTTGGCGAACACAGCCATCGCCATCAGGCTCATCGACAGCAGGCAACGCGACCATCTGCTGCTCCGGCTTGCAGTACGGGCTCCGGTGGAGTGCGTCATCGTTTGGGTTCCTCAAAAGTGATGATGATGCCGTCCGAAGGCGGACGCCCATCAGAAGGCAACGGCAGGGGCGATGAGGTTTCAACCGCACGCTCGACCGAGCGGTCGAAGAGCGTATTGCCCGAGCTCTCGGTGATCCGGATGGCGACGACTTCCCCGTTGGGCAACACCCGGACGAAGACCTTGGCGGTCAGCACCTGATTGCTGGACAGACCGGGTGGACGCCGCCAATAGCGCTCGATATGGGCCGGAAGCTGGGCACCCCATTGGTTCAGCACGCGACCGCGCTCCTCGGCTTCGAGCTGTTCCTGCAGGGCTCTCGCCCGGGCCTCGGCTTCCTGACGGCGGCGCTCCTCTTCAGCGCGTCGACGCGCTTCCGCTTCCTTGCGCTTGCGTTCCTCCTCGGCCTTGCGTCGGGCTTCTTCCTCCTGACGCTTGCGCTCCTCTTCGGCCTTGCGACGGGCTTCCTCTTCCTTGCGCTTGCGCTCTTCCTCGGCCTTGCGTCGGGCTTCTTCCTCCTGACGCTTGCGTTCCTCTTCGGCCTTGCGCTGGGCTTCGGCTTCCTTGCGCTTGCGCTCTTCCTCCGCCTTCTGGCGCGCGATTTCCTGGCGCTTGCGCTCCTCCTCCGCTTGCCGCTTGGCCTCTTCCTGACGCTTGCGCTCAGCCTCTGCCTGCCGCTTGGCTTCTTCCTGCCGTTCGCGCTCAGCTTCCTGTCGGCGCTGCCGTTCCGCCTCCGCGCGTTCGCGGGCTTCTTCCTCAAGTCGGCGCTGGCGCTCGATTTCCTGCTGGCGCTGCTGCTCAGCCTCAGCCTGCTCGCGGGCCACGCGCTCGGCCTCGACCTCGGCAGGCGTCGGATCCAGCATGACGGCCTCAATGACCTGCGGCTTCTGCACCTGCTTCTGCCCAAGTGTGGTCGACAGCAGGCTGAGCAGGCCCACTGCGACATGCAGCAGAAAGGCTGCGACGATGTAGCGCCGCTGCGGCATCAGCGTCGCGATTCCGGATCAGTGACGAAGCCGATGCGCTGCGCGCCGGCGGCCTGCAGCAGCACGCCGCCGCGCGCCACGGCCTCATAGGGCACCTTGGCATCGGCACGCACCAGCACCATGCGCTGCGGCTGATTGCGCATGACCGCGGCCACGCGCTGCTCCACTTCCGCGTCGCTCAAGGCCTGGTCCTGGTTTTCGCCTATGTCGAGGAAGTACTGGCCGTTGCGGTTGACGTAGAGCGTGACCGGTTCGTTGTCCTCCTGCGACATCGGCTCGCCGCCGACCTCCGGAAGCTGCACTTCGATGCCCGGGCTCAGCAGTGGTGCTGTCACCATGAAAATGATGAGCAGCACGAGCATGACGTCGATATAGGGCACCACGTTCATCTCGTGGGCCAGTTTGCGGCGCGAGCCGGTCTGGAGAATGGGCGCCTCTTTCATTACGCGCTCTCGTGCCGCAGGCCACGCTCGAGAATGCCGGCGAACTCATCCGCAAAGGTGCGGTAGCGCTGATCGAGCTGCGCCAGTCGGTTGGTGAACAGGTTGTAGGCGACCACGGCCGGAATGGCCGCGAAAAGGCCCATGGCGGTCGCGATGAGCGCCTCGGCAATGCCGGGGGCGACCATGGCGACGGTGGCCTGCTGGACCTGCCCGATGGCAATGAACGCATTCATGATGCCCCACACCGTGCCGAACAGGCCGACATAGGGGCTGACCGAGCCAATGGTGGCGAGCATGGCCAGACCGGATTCCAGGCGCTCGGTTTCGCGGGCATGACTGACGCGCAATGCCCGATGGGTGCTGGTGATGACGTCCTCCACATCCGCGCCCTTGCTTTCGCGGGTGCGCAGGAAGGCGTCATAGCCATGCTGGAACAGCGCGACCAGACCGATGGGCTGCTTGTCATGGGCGATGGAGGCGTGCAAATCGGAGAGATTGCCGCCGGACCAGAAGCGATCCTCGAATTTGTCCGAGGCGCGCGCGCTTTTGGCAATGGTCGCCCGCTTGGAGAGGATGAGCGCCCAGGACAGCACCGACGCCAGCAGCAGCAACGCCATCACAATCTGGACCAGAAGGCTGGCCTGGCCGATCAGGCCGACTATGGACATCTTTTCGCTCATGCGTGGGGTTTCCTTGGTGGAGCAATGGATGAAGGCAATGGCGCCGGGCGAAAACTCTGCTGATCCACGCAGCCGACACGGGCGGTGGCCCGTACCAGAATCTGCGCACTGTCCTGTCGACGCACTTCCTGCCGAAAATCAATGCTGGCGCGACCGAAGCGCTCGACGGTGGTCACCACTTCGAGGGCATCGTCGAGCCGCGCGGGGGACACGAAGCGCATCTCAAGGCGCGACAGCGTAAAGGCAACACCTTGACCGATCATGAACAAGGCCTGCGAGCCGCCCTTGGCACGCAGCCACTCGGTACGGCCGCGTTCCATCCAGCGCACATAGCTGCCATGGTAGGCGACGCCGCTGGCATCCGTGTCTTCGTAATAGACGCGAATGGGGTGGATGGACTGGTCAAGGCCGGCGGCTGAAGGGGCGTCGTGCATATCGGCGGGTCGCTAGGCGTCGAACAGGGATTCGGAGCCCGGTTGCGCGGGGGGCGTGAGGCCCATCTGCTGCCAGGCCGGAGCGCCGGCGACGCGGCCGCGGGGCGTGCGCAACAGATAGCCTTTCTGCACCAGGAAGGGCTCGATGACGTCCTCCAGCGTATCGCGCGACTCGCCGATGGCGGCAGCCAGCGCGTCGATGCCTGCCGGCCCGCCGCCGTAACGCTCGATCAGGGTCTGCAGCAGCCGTCGGTCGAGCACATCCAGGCCATTGGCGTCGACGTCGAGCATATCGAGCGCCGCCCGCGCAGTGTCCGCGTCGATGTGTCCGCTGGCCCGGACCTGCGCGTAGTCGCGAACGCGCCGGAGCAATCGATTGGCGATTCGTGGCGTGCCGCGCGCGCGACGCGCGATCTGCTCTGCCCCCTCGGGATTGATGGCGACATGGAGGATGCCGGCGGCGCGGGTGACGATGCCGCACAACTCCTCCACTGAGTAGAACTCCAGCCGTTGCACGATACCGAAGCGGTCGCGCAGCGGGCTGGTCAGGCTGCCGGCGCGCGTGGTGGCGCCAACCAGCGTGAAAGGCGGCAGATCGAGGCGGATGGAACGCGCAGCCGGCCCCTCCCCGATCATGATGTCGAGCTGGCAGTCCTCCATGGCCGGATACAGCACCTCTTCCACCAGCGGGCTGAGGCGGTGTATCTCGTCGACAAAGAGGATGTCGTTGGGTTCGAGGTTGGTCAGCAGCGCGGCAAGATCGCCGGGCTTTTCGAGCACGGGGCCGGAGGTCTGACGGAGCTGAACGCCCATCTCCTCGGCGAGGATATGCGCCAGGGTGGTCTTGCCGAGCCCGGGTGGACCGAAGATCAGCACATGGTCGAGGGCTTCCGCACGCGCGCGGGCCGCGTCCACGAACAGCGACATCTGCTCGCGGACCGCGGGCTGACCCACGTAGTCCCGGAAGCGTCGCGGGCGAATGCGCGCATCGGCATTCTGCTCGTCGCCCGCGGCGGCGGCGCCAACCAGACGCTGATCGCTCATCGCACCGCTCTCCGCAGGGCCGCACGCAGCAGGGCATCGGCTTCCATGCCGTCCTGATGTACCGCATCGACCAGCTTGTCGGCTTCGGAGGGCTTGTAGCCGAGCGCGAGCAAGGCGGCCCGGGCCTCATCCTGGGCGCTGTGTACGCCGAGGTTCGCGGCGCTGGCGGTGCCCGCCGTGGCGGCCAGGTTCATGCCCTCGGCTTCAGCGCGATCGCGCATTTCCACCAGCAGGCGTTCGGCGGTCTTGCGGCCGACGCCGGGCAGCTTGATGAGGACCGCAGTATCGTCCTCGCGGACCGCGCGCCAGAAATCCTCTGCCCCCAGGCCGGAAAGGATGGTGAGCGCCAGCTTGGGGCCGACGCCACTGGCGCGGATCAGATTGCGGAACAGGCGCCGTTCGGCTTCGGTGGCAAAGCCGTAGAGCAATTGGGCGTCTTCGCGTACCACCATATGAATGTGCAGCACGACCTCGCTGCCGCACTCGCCGAGCTGAAAGATGGTGGACAGCGGGGCCTCGACCTCGTAGCCGACGCCACCCACATCCACCAGTAACCATGGCGGTTGCTTGGAGGCAAGAAGTCCGGACAGTCGACCAATCATCGGCGGCGTGCCCGTGACCAGCGCGCTCCAGCAGGTAGACCGGTCTGCGCTGCTACACGGTGACCGTGGGCATGGCAGATGGCCGCGGCCAGCGCGTCGGTGGTATCGTGTTCGTGGGCGCTCAGATCCATCGCCAAGAGTATGCCCACCATGTGCTGAACCTGCTCCTTCCGGGCGCGGCCATTGCCCACTACCCCTTGCTTGATCTGGGAGGCGCTGTACTCGGAAACCGCCATGTCGGCCGTGCCGGCGCAGGCCAGTATCACGCCCCGCGCCTGGCCCAGCATCAAGGCACTGGCGGCATTCTTGGCGATGAATACGCGCTCGATGGCCAGCACGGTGGGACGATGTTCCAGGATGAGCGCGGTCAGGGCCGTGTGGATGTGTCCCAGACGCGCGGCGGGCTCCACTCGAGGCGGCTGGATGACCCCGGCGGCCACGCAGCGCAGCTGTTGCCGATCTGCATCCACGATGCCATAGCCCGTGACGCGCGATCCTGGGTCCACCCCCAAAATGCGCACGGCCGGGCTCGCTTAGGACGCGCTCAGGGCGTCTTCGGAGAAGACAGCGTTGCTGTAGACGTTCTGGACGTCTTCCAGATCATCCAGGCGTTCGAGTAGCTTGAGCACGGTCTCCGCCTGCTCCCCAGTCACCTCGATGGTGGTCGCCGGCCGTTCGGTGACGTCGGCCTCGGTCACAGCGAATCCCGCCTGTTCAAGGGCGGCGCGCACTTCCTGGAAGGTCTCCGGCCGGGTCAGTACTTCGACCCCTTGCCCATCGTCGTCGGTCACCACATCCTCCGCTCCGGCTTCCAGTGCCGCTTCTAGGACCGCGTCTTCCGTGGTGGTCTCGTCGAGCGGGATCTGGATCACGCCCAGGCGGGAGAACAGGTAACCCACCGAGCCATCCTCGCCCAGATTGCCGCCGTTCTTCGAAAAGGCGTGCCGCACTTCCGCGACGGTACGATTCTGGTTGTCCGTCATGCAGTCCACCATGATGGCAATGCCGCCCGGGGCATAGCCTTCATAGCGAATCTCCTGCACATTGGCGCTCTCGTCCTGCCCGCTGCCACGCTTGATGGCACGCTCGATGTTGTCCTTGGGCATGGATACGGCCAGTGCCTTGTCCACCGCCAGACGCAGCCGCGGATTGCCTTCAAGGTCACCGCCGCCGAGTCGGGCGGCGACGGTGATCTCGCGTACCAGCTTGGTGAACACCGCGCCGCGCTTCTTGTCCTGCGCATTCTTGCGGTGCTGGATGTTGGACCATTTGGAATGTCCGGCCATGGTTGCTGCGGTCTCCGCCGATGCTAGAACTGAAGACGCAGGCCGACGATCGGGCTGTTGTCGCGCAAGTCCGTGCCGCGTACTTCATCGATGCCGGCGCGCACCTGGCGGTAACCCGCGTATACCGAGGCATTGCGGATGATCTCGTAGTCGACCGTCAGCGCTGCGTCGAGATAGGTGTCGATGTCGCCGAAGGCCAGTACATCCGGCGCATAGAAGGCGTAGCCGACCAGGCCGAGCCGGTTCATCGACGGCAAACGCACATCGAATTCGCCACCGACCGAGACGGCACCGCCCTCGGCACCGCGCTGGTCGATGCCCGCGGCGCGGATGCCGATGCCGACATGGACATTCGCCGAACGCGCACCGGCATCCCCGCTGACCAATAGGCCGACGTGGCCGACATTGAGTCTGGCATCGCGGTCGTCGGAATAGAGGTAGCCGATGTCGTAGCGAGCCCCGTTGGTCTCGCCAAAGCGCAAGGGCCCCGAAAGCGCGGCGCGCACGGCCTCGCTGGAAACGTTGAGGTCAAAGGTCTCGGCCTGCGCGCTGGCGCTGACAATGCCGAGCATCGCGGCAAAAGCGATCTTCTTGACAATCAGGACTCCTGTTGGTGTGCGTTGTGACTACTTGCTGCGCTTCTTGTTGACGGCGTGAATCGCCAGACCATCCACAGACAAGATCGCCTCGTGGAAGGTTTCCGACAGTGTCGGATGGCTGTGCATGGTGAGGGCCACGTCCTCGGTGGTGGCACCGTACTCCAGCGCCAATACCGCTTCGGCCAACAGTTCGGAGACATAGGGGCCGCTCATGTGGACGCCCAGAATGCGGTCGGTGGCGGCATCGGATACCACCCGCACCAGACCACTGGTCATCTCCAGTGCCTTGGCGCGGCCGTTGGCCGCGAAGGGTGCCTGCCCCACCTTGACCTCGTAACCCGCTTCCTTGGCCTGTTTCTCGGACAGACCGACCCAGGCGATCTCGGGGCTGGTGTAGATGACGCAGGGCACGGCGTTGTAGTTGACGGCGGCTCCCTTGTGGCCAGCGAGCTGCTCCGCCAGGACCACGCCTTCCTCGATGCCCTTGTGGGCCAGCATCTGGCCGCCGATGACATCGCCAACGGCGTAGACATTGTCCAGGTTGGTGCGGTAATGCTCGTCCACCACCACGAAACCGCGCTCATCCAGCTTCAGGCCGGCCTCCTCAGCACCAAGTCCCTGCGTGTTGGGGCCGCGACCGACCGCCACGATGAGCTTGTCGACGTCGAGCGTGTGGCTTTCGTCCTTCTGCTCATAGGTGACCGTGACCTTGGACTTGAGTACCTTGGCACCGGTGACCTTGGCACCGAGCTTGATGTCCAGGCCCTGCTTGCCGAACTGGCGCAGCGCATCCTTGCTGACCTGCGCATCTACCGCTGGCAGGAATTCCGGCAGCGCTTCGAGGATGGTCACTTCGCTACCGAGTCGGCTCCAGACGCTTCCGAGTTCGACGCCGATGACGCCGGCACCGATGATGCCGAGCTTCTTTGGCACCTTGTCAAAATCTAGCGCGTCCCAGGAATCGCAGACCCGGTCGCCATCGAAGGGCGCGACCTTCTTGAGCTCCACCGGCGAAGAACCGGTGGCGACCACGATGTGCTTGGCCGTAAGTTCACGCGCCTCGCCCTTGAGCGGCTGGAAACGGACCTTGCCATTGCCGGCCAGACTGCCGGTGCCTTCCAGGCCTTCGACGCCATTGGCCTTGAACAGGGTGCGGATGCCGCCGGTGAGCTGGCCCGAGATATCGTTCTTGCGCTTCTGCATCTGGGCCAGGTCGAAGCTCGCCTTTCCGACGTTGATGCCGTGGGTGGCGAACTCGTGCTGGGTGCGGTGGTAGAGCTCACTGGATTCGAGCAGCGCCTTGGACGGAATGCATCCGGCGTTCAGGCAGGTGCCGCCAAAGGCGTGGCTGCCGTCACGATTCAGCCAGCCGTCGATGCAGGCAACCGAGAGGCCGAGCTGGGCCGCGCGGATGGCGCAGGGGTAGCCAGCGGGACCGCCGCCAATGACCACTACGTCGTAGGAATCGCTCATCGTGTCTTACCTCCGCCATCCAGGGTGCAAATCGTCCGACATTATAGAGCCCGCAAAGAAAAAGGCCGGACAGGCCGGCCTTTTTCCGCACAAGCAGGATCTCTCTTAACGCAGGCTGAGATCGAAGCTGTAGGCCGCGCCCAGGGCGAGTGCCAGCGTGCCATCCGAGGAGGGATTCTCGTCGAAGTCGATGTAGCGCACGCCGCCGTAGGTGTTCAGCCCATCCAGCACTTCGTAGAAGGCGCCCACGGTGCCGCCGAAGCCTTCGATGGCTGGACCGTCCTCCGGGAAGTTCAGGTAGCTGACAGCCGCCGCGATGCGCAGCTTGGAATTCAGCGGGATCGAGGCAGTGATCGAGGAGTAATGACGTGCGTCCTCTTCGGCGTCGACATCGACGTACTCGTAGTTGGCGCCGACCGAGAAATTACCCATGTCGTACACGCCCGACACGCGGAAGTTCGTGCTAGGTCCCGGCGAACCACCGACCGAAGGCACAGAGCCGTCGCTGGGATCGCGGAAAGGCACGCCCACAGCGGATTCGTTCTCGATCTCGAGGTACTGCAGGCTGACCTCGAAGGCCTGATCACGCATGGCGTTGCCAGCGTAGCTGACGCCGGCACCATAGTCGTGATCATTTTCCTGGCCACGGTCCAGGTAGACGTTACCGTTGAAGCTGAGGCCGCTGTAGTTGCCGGACTGCAGCTCGATCACGCGGTCCGAGAAGCCGTTGGTCAGGTTGGAGAAACCGTAGTTGGCGCCCTGCCCGCCATAGGTGGAGGCAGTGCCACTGAAACCGGCCAGCGAGGTGTCATAGAAGGGATCGACGCGTTTGCCGGCGCGGGCGTAGGCGGCGCGGAAGCGGCCGACCGTGACACGGCCATAGGGCGAATCGATGCCGGCGTAGAACTCGCGCACGAAGTCCTGGTTGGTGCTTTCCGTCTCGAAGGCAGCGCCATCGAAGTCGGAGTCGGCGTTGTACATGTCCATGCCGCGCTCATAACGCAGGAAGCCGGTGTAGCCGCCTTCCGACGCCGTGGCTTCCAGGCCAAGACGCGACGCGTTGTTGTGCAGATTGGTGTTGTCGTCGTTGTCGTTGTCGAAATGGCTGGCGGAAAAGCCGACATGGCCGTCCAGCGTCACTTCGGTTTCCAGCGCCATGGCTGGGGCAGCAAAAAGCACGAGGGCGCAGCCGCCCACGATCGAACGCTTCATGATTTTCTCCCGGTACTTCTTTGTGTGTGCGAAACCATCACGGCCCCTGGACCGTGAGCCGCGATGGTATCTGCTTTTTATGACAGCGGTTTACAGGTCCAGCAGAAGTTTCGTCGGGTCTTCCAGGAATTCCTTGATGCTGCGCAGGAAGAGCACCGCCTCGCGGCCATCGATGATGCGGTGATCGTAGGTCAGCGCCAGATACATCATCGGCCGGATCTGTACCTCACCATTGATGGCCATCGGGCGTTCCTGAATGCCATGCATGCCCAGAATGGCGCTCTGCGGCGGATTCAAGATGGGTGTCGACAGCATGGAGCCGAAGATGCCGCCGTTGGTGATGGAGAAGGTGCCGCCGGTGAGGTCCTCCATCGTCAGCTTGTTGTCGCGTGCCTTGGTGCCGAACTCGACGATCTTGCGCTCGACTTCGGCGAAGCTCATGGCGTCGGCATCCCGCATGATCGGCACCACCAGACCACGTGGCGAGGACACGGCGATGCCGATGTCGTAGTAGCCGTGATAGACGATGTCGTTGCCGTCGATGGATGCGTTTACCAGTGGGAAGCGCTTGAGCGCTTCGACGGCCGCCTTGACGAAGAAGCTCATGAAGCCGAGCTTGACCTCGTGGTGCTTCTCGAAGGCTTCCTTGTGCTGCTTGCGGATGTCGTTGACCGCCTGCAGGTCCACCTCGTTGAAAGTGGTCAGCATTGCCGCGGTGCTCTGCGCCTCGACCAGACGCTCTGCGATGCGGGCGCGGATGCGGGTCATCGGTACCCGCTGCTCTTCGCGCGCACCGCCGGTGGGCGCCGGCGCTGGGGCTGCCGTGGGTGCGGGTGCAGGGGCCGGCGACGGCGCCTTGGATTCCGGCGGATTGGCGAGATAGTTCTCGACATCGGCCTTGGTCAGGCGCCCGCCTTTGCCAGTGGCGGGGATGCTGGACGCGGACAGACCGTGCTCGTTGAGCAGCTTGCGCACGGCCGGGCTTTGCGGCTGATCGTCACTGGCCGGCTCGGCCGCCGGCTCCGGCTCTGGTTCCGGTTGAGGTTCGGGCGATGGAGCGGGCGCCGGTGCCGGTTGACGGGCTGCCTTGGACGAGGATGAAGAGGCGCTGCCACCCTCGCCTTCTTCAATGATGGCGATGATGTCGTCTGCCGTGACGCTGGCGCCTTCTTCGGCGCGGATCTCGGAGAGGACGCCACTAGCGCTGGCGGGAACCTCGAGCATGACCTTGTCCGTTTCCAGCTCGACGATCGTCTCGTCTCGCTTCACGGCATCTCCGGCCGACTTGTGCCAGGTCGCCACCGTTGCTTCGGAGACCGACTCGGGCAGTGCTGGAACCTTGACTTCGATGCTCATGTTTCGTCTCGCTCAGTGATTCTTAAAAGGATTCAGGGCGTGCTCAGCCGCGTGTGTGCAGGACTTCACCGCCGTAGAGGGCGGCTTCAACCACAGCCGCCTGTTCGCGTTGGTGGACCTTGGCAAAGCCGGAGGCTGTGGTCGCGGAACCGGCACGCGTGGCGTAGACCATCTCATGCTTTGCGGACAGTGCCCACAACAGGCGGTGCTTGATCTGATACCAGGCGCCCTGATTCTCGGGTTCTTCCTGACACCAGACGATGGTGTCGGCGTTCGGATAGCGCGCGATGGTGTCCGCGTAGTCCTTCTTGGGGAAGGGATAGAGCTGTTCGATGCGGATGATGGCGACATTGTCCGTGCCGTCCTGTTCGCGCTTCTCCACCAGGTCGTAGTAGACCTTGCCGCTGCAGAACACGATGCGCTTGACCTTCTTGGCGTCCAGGCCGGCGGTGTCGCCTATCAGCGGCAGGAAGCTGCGCTCGCTCAGATCCTCCAACGTGGATACCGACAGCTTGTGACGCAGCAAGCTCTTCGGCGTCATGACGATGACGGGGAGCCGCAGCGAGCGCTTCATCTGACGACGAATGAGGTGGAAGAACTGTGCTGGCGTGGAGGGTACGCAGACCTGCATGTTGTCACCGGCGCACAGCTGCAGATAGCGCTCCAGACGGGCCGAGCTGTGCTCGGGTCCCTGCCCCTCGTACCCGTGCGGGAGATACATGGCGAGACCGCAGAGGCGGCCCCACTTGGCATAGCCGGAACTGATGAACTGGTCGACCAGCACCTGCGCGCCATTGGCGAAGTCGCCGAATTGCGCCTCCCAGGCGACCAGGGTATCCGGATCGGTGGTGCTGTAGCCGTACTCGAATCCGAGCACCCCCTCTTCGGACAGCAGGGTGTCATTGACCATGAAGCTGTCGGGGTCCGAGATCAGATTGCCGAGCGGGCTGAAGGCCTCGCCGGTCTTGGCATCGAAAAGCGCGGCGTGGCGGTGGAAGAAGGTGCCGCGGCGGGAATCCTGTCCGGACAGGCGTACCGCAAAGCCTTCGGTGAGGAGCGCGGCATAGGCCATATTCTCGGCGAAGCCCCAATCCATCGGCATTTCGCCCGCCGCCATCTTGGCGCGATCCTGCCAGACGCGGCTCAGGCGCGAATTCAGCGTGAACCCCTCGGGCAACACCTCGATCCGCGACCAGAGCTGCTGAATGGTCTGCTTGGACACGGCCGTCTCCGCAGGAGTGTCCCAGGTGCCTTCGCTGTATTTCGACCAGTTGATGGTGTACTTGTTGCCCACCATGCCGAGCGAGGACCGTGCGACGTTCTCGCCCTTGTCGAGGCCGTTGCGGTAGTCCTCCTGCCAGGTGGCGGTGTCGGAGGACTCGATGGTGCCCTCCTCGATCAGCCGCTGGCTGTAGACCTGCATCGGCGTGGGATGCGACTTGATGGCCTGGTACATCTGCGGCGAAGTCACCGACGGCTCGTCGGCCTCGTTATGGCCGAGCCGGCGGTAGCAGCAGATGTCGATGATGACGTCCTTGTGGAAGCGATTGCGGTAGTCCACCGCCAGTCGCGTCACGAAGACCACGGCCTCGGGGTCGTCGCCATTGACGTGGAACACCGGCGCTTCAAGCATCTTGGCGATGTCGGTCGCGTAGCTGGAGGTGCGCGCCTGCGTGCCGGGCTGGCTGAAGATCGGATTGGGCGTGGTGAAGCCGATCTGGTTGTTGACGATGATGTGCACCGTACCGCCGGTGGCAAAACCCTTCGCCTGCGACAGCTGCAGGGTTTCCATCACCACGCCCTGGCCGGCGAAGGCGGCATCGCCATGGATCAGGATCGGGACGATTTGCTCGCCGTTCTGGTCGCCTCGGCGGGTTTGGCGGGCGCGCACACTGCCCTCGACCACGGGGTTGACGATTTCCAGATGGGAAGGATTGAAGGCCAGCACCAGGTGCAGACGACGGCCCTCGATCTCGACGTCGGTGGAGAAGCCCATGTGGTACTTCACGTCGCCGGCGCGGGCCAGTTCCTTCTCGCTGTACTTGCCCTCGAATTCCGCGAAGAGTTCGGCCGGCGACTTGCCCAGGATGTTCACGAGCACGTTGAGGCGGCCGCGGTGGGCCATGCCGATGACCAGCTCCTCGACGCCTGCTTCGGTACAGGCACGCATGCACTCGTCCAGCAGCGGGATCAGGGCATCGCCGCCTTCCAGCGAAAAGCGCTTCTGGCCGACGTACTTGTTGTGCAGATAGCGCTCGAGACCTTCGGCCGCGATGAGCTGCTGCAGGACCTCCTTTTTGCGCTCGACGCTGAGCTTGGGTGCGAAAGCCTTGCCCTCGAGCCTTTGCTGGATCCAGCGCTTTTCGGCTGTTTCCGTGACATACATGTACTCGGCACCAATGGTGTCGGTGTACACCGAGCGCACCACGCGCAGGATGTCGCGCAGCGGCAGCCGCGATTCCTCGATGGCCAGAGAGCCCGTCGAGAACTCGGTATCCATGTCGGCATCGCCCAGCCCGTGGAAGCCAGGGTCCAGGTCAGGCACCTGCGCCGGCTGGGCCAGCCCCAACGGGTCGAGCGCGGCCACCTGATGACCACGCACGCGGTGGTAGTTGATCAGCCGCAGCACGGCTTCCTGCTTGGCCGCGTGCTCGATATCGGCACCGCCGGCTGTTGCATTCACGGCTCCGACACGGCGCTCGCGCGCCAGTCGCTCGAAGCGCTGAATGATCGGCGTGTGCGGAATCTCGGTGACGATCTGGCCGCCTTGCACACCGCGGAAGAAGGCGCGCCAGTGTGGCTCGACCGACTCGGGGTCTTCCAGATATTGCTCGTAATAGGATTCCAGCCAGGCGGCGTTGGCGCCGTGTATCGAAGTGGTTTGCCGCAACTGCTCGTACTTGCTGGTCATTGCCTGCTTCCTGCTGAATCCGTGCGCGTCTAATCTGTAGCGCTTATTTGCCGTTGGCCTGCTGCTTCTTGCCTTCCGCAAAGTGCTCTTCCACGCTGAGCTGGTGCAGATAGTCGCGGAAGTCCTCGCCCACTTCCGGGTGCTTGAGGGCGTATTCGACATTGGCCTTGAGATAGCCCAGCTTGGAGCCGCAATCGTAACGCTTGCCTTCGAATTCGTAGGCCAGCACCGTCTGCTCCTGCATCATCTGGCTGATGGCGTCGGTGAGCTGGATCTCACCCCCCTTGCCCGCCTGGGTGCGCTGCAGGATCTTGAAGATGCGCGGCGTCAGGATGTAACGACCTACGACCGCGAGGTCGGAAGGCGCGTCCTCCGGGTTGGGCTTCTCGACGATGCCCTTGATTTCGCCCAAGCCGGGGCCCACCGGCTTCAGATCGACCACGCCGTAGCTGCCAATCTCCGAATGCGGAACGCGCTCGCAGGCGAGCACGCTGGTCCCGTACTCCTGGTAGACCCGGTGCATCTGTGCCAGACAGGGCCGCAGCTTGCCGTCGATGAGGTCGTCGGCAAGGATGACGAAGAAGTCTTCATCCCCGACCGCGGGCCAGGCGCACAGCACGGCGTGCCCGAGGCCGAGGGCCTCCGCCTGGCGGATGAAGATGCAGGTGATGCCGGGCGGGAGAATTTCCTGAACGATCTTGAGCAGTTCTTCCTTGCCGCGCTGCTCGAGTTCTGTCTCCAGCTCGTAGGCCTTGTCGAAGTGATCCATGATGGAGTTCTTCGAACGGCCGGTGATGAAGACCAGTTCCTCGGCGCCCGCGCTAATGGCTTCCGACACCGCGTACTGAATCAATGGCTTGTCGACCACCGGCAGCATTTCCTTGGCGCTGGCCTTGGTTGCTGGCAGGAAGCGTGTACCCAGGCCGGCCACGGGGAAAACGGCTTTGCGAATCCGCATTCGGTAACTCCCTCTCCGCTCAGTTCATCGTTGTAGCCGCAGTGTACCGCGCTCTATCCGAACGAGCCGATTAGCCTTTTGGCGCATCCCCAGGCGCGGTCAGGGTCAGACGAATCTGCTGCTTGCTGGCGGGGTCAATTCGGGTGCGGGCAACCGGGTCGCCAGCGCCCCCGCTGGCCTCTCCGGTGGAAGACCAGCGGGCGCCGATCTCGAGTGCGTCGTAGCTGTGCAACGGTTGCCCGGGCTGCAGCCGGTGTTGATCACCCAGCACGACGGTCAGCGGAAACCGGGGCTCGGCAATGCGGCGTGCGGCGATCGGCATCGGTGGTCCCTCGGCCTGGCGGGCGAAGACGAACAGTACGCCGCCCTGTGTCTGCACGTCCGCGCCTAGCTGTACTTCAATCTCCAATGCGGGCGTGTCGGTCGCCGTGGTCTCGTTCCCGGCATCGCCATTGTCGAGTGCGCTCGGATCGATGGAGGCGAGCCGTGCGCGCAGTCGATCCTGCGTCTGCGGGTCGAGCACATTGGCATCAAGCACTGCCTTCAAGTGCGGCACGGCCGCGGCTGCATCCCCCTCTTGAATCAGCAGCGCTGCCAGGGTGTAGTGCGCCCACATGTGATCGGGTGCCACGTCCAGCGCACGTTCGGCCTGAGTCCGCGCAATCACGCGTGATTCCGAGCCTGGGGGTGCGGTGCCCAGGCGAGCGCGCGCTTCCGCGGCGAGGATGTCCGGGTTCGGTTCCTGCGTCATGGCATTGGCGCGAGCGAAGGCCGCAACAGCCGCCTTGGGTTGACCTGCGGCTTCACGCGCCCGTCCCAGAAGGAAATAGCCCTGCACATCCGGCTTATCGGCGAGCTCGGCTTCAAGGTCGTTCGCCATTCCGGCCATCGCCGCGGCAGGGTCGCTTTCCGCAAGCGCAATGCGATCCGCGATGCGGTGGTTGTCGCTGAGCGTGTAGTGCAGCGCGCTGCTGGCAAGCACGATGAAGCCAACGATCAGGCCGATGCGCAGCACGCGTACCGCCGCGGAATTGCGACGGGCATGCCAAAAAGCAAGCAGGCTGACCAGCCCGCCGACGAACACACCCAGACCAAGAATGGCAGCGCTCAAGACATCTCCTCGTCCGTTTCATCATCTTCCGGCCGTGCGCGGCGCAGGCGGCGGGCCAGGATCACAAGGGCAACCAGTAGCAACAACGCAGGACTGGCCCAAAGCAGATAGGTCTTGGGCTCCACGGCCGGCTTGTACAGAACGAAATCGCCGTAGCGTTCGCGCATGTAGCGACGAATATCTTCATCGCTGCGACCTTCCAGGATCTGCTTGCGCACCTGGCGCTTGAGATCGAGCGCCAAATCCGCGTTGGACTCCGCAATGCTCTGGTTCTGGCAGACCAGGCATCTCAGCTCTGTGGTCAACTGGTGAAAGCGCTGTCGCTGCTCCGCATCCAGCCCCTCATCGCCGACCGCCGCGATGGCAACAGCTGGAAGCAGGAATAGCAAGCACAGCAGGAGGGCAACGCCTTTTCGATGGATGGCGATGGCTTTGACGCCTATCACGACGGGGATCCGCTCAAGGTTGCCAGTCGTGGTAGCAGTTCGTCGCGCAGGTAATCGTCGTCCACCGGCCCTACCTTCTTGTGAAGTACGGTGCCATCGGCGCCGATCAGATAGGTTTCCGGCACGCCATACACACCCCAGTCAATGGCAAAGCTTCCCTCTGGGTCGCGCAACACGACCGTGAAAGGATTGCCGTGTCGTTCGAGCCAACGCGCAGCGGCACTGCTCTCGTCCTTGTAGTTGACACCAATGATGGTGACGCCGCGCTCGGCGAGTGCCATCAGTTCGGGGTGCTCCGCCAGGCAAGGCTGACACCAGCTCGCCCAGAAATTGACCAGCCGCGGTTTACCTTCTGTGCCTGCCAGCGCCGATGCGTCGGAGGCATCTTCCGGTGCGGGCAGATTGGGTGCGGTCTTGCCCACCATGGGCGAAGGCAAGGCGCGGTCCATGTCCTGCATGCCGGCATAGAGGAGGATCACGAGTGCCGCCAAGGCCAGCAGAGGAACCCAGATATGTGCCCGCATCAGGTCGCCTGCTGTGCGTTGCCGGCCACGCCGGAGGCTGCTTTCTCGCTACGCGTCGCACGCCAGTAGCGACGGTCGAGCGCGGCGATGAAGCCACCCAGCATCATCAGTGCCGTCCCCAGCCAGACAAGCCGCATCATGGGCTTGTACTGCAGCCGCAGCGACCAGGCGTCCGCACCCATGGGTTCGCCCAATGACACGTAGAGATCCCGCATCGGCGTATAGGTGACGGCCGACTGCGTCATGATGTCCTGCTGGACACGGTAGCGACGCTTTTCGGGATACAGCGTTGCAATGGGCGCGCCATCCTGCAGTACGGTCACGGTACCGCGTTCGGCGATGTAGTTCGGGCCCTCGACCGGGCGCGTCCCTTCGAAGCGGAACTGGTAGCCCTCAACATCGGCCACCTCACCCGTAGCCAGACGCACGTCGCGCTCGATATCGAAGCTCGAGACCACTGTGACCGCGATGACGAACATGCCCAGCCCGAGGTGGCCCAGGCTCATGCCCCAGAGCGAGCTCGGGATGCTGCCAACGCCTCGGCCTGAACGTGCCCGCAGCCAGAGATCGCGCAGTGCCGCGAAAATGGCCCACAGACCGAGGATGATGCCGACCAGCGCCATGGCACTGCGCGCGGCGTAGATGCCTGCCCACAGTGCGATTCCGGCCACCACGGCCACCGCGGCCGGCAGCGCCGCCGCGCGAAGCACCGGCCCCGCCTTGGAGCGCTTCCAGGCCAGCGTGGCCGAAAAGCCCACCAGTAGCACCAGCGGCAATCCCAACGGGATGAACAAGGCCTCGAAATACGGCGGGCCCACGGACATGGTGCCGAGCCCAAGACTGTCGACTACCAGGGGATAGAGCGTGCCAATGAAGACAACCGCGGCCAGCACCACCAGAAAGACGTTGTTGAGCAGCAACGCACTTTCTCGCGAGATGACCGCCACCCGGCTTTCCGGCTTGAGCTGGCTCGCGCGCCAGGCATAGAGCGCCAATGCCCCACCCACTACGACGGTGAGGAAAGCCAGGATGTAGAGCCCGCGCTCCGGATCGCTGGCGAAGGCGTGCACCGAGACCAGCACGCCGGAGCGCACCAGGAAGGTCCCGAGCAGGGACAGCCCGAAAGCGACAATGGCGAGCAGTACCGTCCAGGACTTGAACACGCCGCGCTTGTCCGTGACCGCCAGCGAATGGATCAGCGCCGTCCCCACCAGCCACGGCATGAAGGAAGCGTTTTCGACCGGGTCCCAGAACCACCAACCGCCCCAGCCGAGTTCGTGATAGGCCCACCAGGAGCCAAGCGCGATACCGGCAGTGAGAAAGGCCCAGGCGGAGGTGGTCCATGGACGCGTCCAGCGCGCCCACGTGCTGTCCAGACGGCCCTCGATAAGGGCCGCTACCGCAAAGGCGAAGGCCACCGCAAAGCCGACATAGCCCATGTAGAGCAATGGCGGATGGATGACCATGCCAGGGTCCTGCAGCAATGGGTTCAGGTCCCGGCCGCTTTCTGGCACCGGGAACTGCAGGTCGAAGGGATTCGAGGTCCACAGCGTGAAGGTGAGAAAGCCGATGGCCACAAAGCCGAGCACGCCCAGCACGATGGCGCGCGTGCTCGACGGCAGATTGTTCGAGAAGCGACCAACGCACCAGGTCCAGCCTGCAAGCATCAGCATCCAGAGCAGCAGGCTGCCTTCATGCCCACCCCAGACGGCACTGAGCTTATAGGCCAGCGGCAGTTCGACGTGACTGTTCTGCGCCACGAAGACGACTTCGAAGGCGTCCTGAACGAAGAGGGCCGACATGGCGCAGTAGGCCACGAAGATGAGCAGCAGATGACTGGACACCATCGCATTGAGCAGTGCGGGCGCAGCCGGATGGCGCTCCGGCGCGCGCGCGGCCTGCACGGCGAAAAGCATTTGCAAAACGCAGACGCAGGTGGCGCCTGCCAGAGCCATGTCACCAAGTGCGGGAAGCATCAGGAATCGTAGCCTGTGTCGTAGCCCGCGCGGACGGGCTTGAAGGGTTCACAGCTGTGGCCGGTTTCGTCGGCAAGACGCTCGGCGAGCTCAGGGGGCATATAGTTTTCGTCGTGCTTGGCAAGGACTTGCTGTGCCTGGAAGGTGCCCTGGTCATCAAGATAGCCCATGGTCACGATGCCCTGCCCTTCACGGAAAAGATCGGGAAGGATGCCGGTGTATTTCACGGCGACTTCGTGGTCACAATCAGCCAGCTTGAAGAGGACATCCAGCGAGTCAGGGTCGCGATTGACGCTGCCGGTGGTCACCAGCCCCCCGAGCCGGAAATTGGTCGACGAAGGCACCTCGCCCTCCGCGATGTCGGTCGGGGTGTGGAAGTACATCAGGTTTTCGCGAAAGGCCGCGCTTGCCAGCGCCGCCGCTGCACCGACCACCACGAGCAGCAACGCGATCCATGCCATGCGTTGCCTACGCGCCGTCATCTTCATCCCAGATCTCCGTGATCTCGTCACGCGCGTGCTGCATCCATGCACGCGCCGCCCAGACATTCCAAAGCACCGTTGCAGCGGCCAGCCCGAAGCTGCTCCACACGAAGACCGCGTGGCCGCCCATTGCCAGCCATTCAGACATGTGGCGGCTCCAATTGTTCGCGTACCCAGCGCTGACGCGCGTTACGACGCACATTTTCGGCCTGCATGCGGCGCAGCACATTGGCTGCGCTGAACAGCGTCAATCCGAGCGCCATGCCGAACAACGGCCACAGCATGCTGGCATCAAGCGTGGGCTTGCCCAACAAGGTGATGCTGGAGGTCTGGTGCAGACTGTTCCACCAGTCGACCGAATAGCGCACGATCGGAACGTTGACCCAGCCCACTACGGCAAGCAGGGCCGCGGCTCGGGCGGCGGCACGCGGTTCGGACATGGCCCCGTGCAGGGCGATGACACCCAGATACAGAAACAGCAGGACCAGCTCCGAGGTCAGTCGCGCATCCCACACCCAGTAGGCACCCCAGGTCGGCTTGCCCCACAGCATTCCAGTGACCAGTGCAAGCGCGGTGAAGCTGGCCCCTATCGGAGCGAGACTGATCAATGCGCACTCCGCCAGCTTGACCCGCCAGATCAGCACGATGAGTCCCGCCGTGGCCATGCCCGAATACAGCGCCAGAGACAGCCAGGCGGCCGGGACATGCACGTAGATGATGCGATAGACCTCGCCTTGCTGATAATCCGGCGGGGCCAGGATCAGCCCGCCGATCAGCCCATAGACCACAAGCGCCGCCGCTGCGCATTCCATCCATGGGGTCCACCGGCGTGCGAAGCGGTGAAAATGCGGCGGCGATGTCAGCTTGTGGAACCAGGTCCAATTCATGTCGGTTGCAGTTTGGCGGCGGCCGCGCAGGCGAATGGGATGCCGCAGATGCAGAGCAGCGAAACGCTGGCCAACAAGTATAAAGGTCCGCTTGCGCTCAGTCCGTGCAGTGCCGCTCTTGCCGCACCACTGCCGAAAATGATGATCGGCAGCGACAGCGGGAGCACGCAGAGCGGGAGCAACAGCCCTGCGCGCGGCAGACTGGCGGTCAGGGCCGCACCCAGGCCAGTGATCATCGACAGCGCCGGTGATCCAACCCAGAGCGCGGCCACGAGCACGCCAATGGCTTCCCCCTTCATCTGCAGGGCCACCATCGCCAGCGGTGCCACCAGCAACAGCGGCAGCGCCGTGAACAGCCACTGCGCGAGCAGTTTGCCGAACATGAGCAAGGGTAATGGCGTGGGGCTGCGCATGAGCTGCTGCAGAAAGCCGGAACGTGCGTCGTCGCGGAAGGCTCGCTCGCTACCCACGATCAAGGCGAGCAGCAGGGCCACCCAGATGACGGCCGGTGCCGCTTCTCCTAGCCAGGGGGCTTCCGGCTCCGCGCCCAGCACGAAGGCGGTGACGACCACGGCGAAGAACACCAGGGGCTGAGCCCAGTTCGCGCCGCGGTGCCGGGTGAGCATCCACTCGCGGCGCAGGATCGCCAGGGCGCCTCCCGTCATGCCTTCAGCTCCACACGACGAGGTGTCAGCCCCTGAATCGGCTGATGCGTCGTCAGCACCACGGCTCCCCCGCCCTCGCAGAAAGCGCGGATGCGGGCACTCAGCCGCTCGACGGCCTCGGTATCCAGCGCTGCAATGGGTTCATCGAGCAGCCACAGGCGCGCGTCTTTCTTCAACTCGGTGGTTGCCAGCGCGGTGCGCTGCTGTTGGCCGGCGCTGAGCGCACCCAATGCGCGGCGCCGTGCCCGAGGCACTTGCCAGTAGCGCATCGCGGCTTCGATATCCGGGTTTTCCACGCCGTGCAGATCGCACCACAGGGCCAGATTCTCTGCGGCAGGTAACTCGGGTGCAAAACCATGCCGGTGCCCGATCCAGATGCTGTCCGTCAAAGGGGGAACGTGAAGCACACCGCTGTCAGGCGGGCGCAGCCCGGCAAGTGCTTCAAGCAGGCTGGTCTTGCCACAGCCGTTGGGGCCACAGACCTGCACCGCTTCCCCGGCATGCAACTGGAAGTCGAGATGCTCGAAGAGAGGGCGAATGCCGCGCGTAATGCTCAGCCCGGACCCTTGGATCAGGGGGGCGGCCGCTTCGGAATACTCCATCAGGAAAGGGACGCTTGTGGACCGGCGGCGATGGTGCCCGAGGCCGGGATCGAACCGGCACGGCCTTGCGGCCACGGAATTTTAAGTCCCGTGCGTCTACCAGTTTCGCCACTCGGGCGGGCTCTACCCCAGCGAAGCAACTCGCTCATGAACCGATGTAGCGGGGCATTGGAGGCTCGGGCCGGAATCGAACCGACGTACACGGATTTGCAATCCGCTGCATCACCACTCTGCCACCGAGCCACGCGATGTCCTCAAAGCAAAAACCCCGGCAGTGCCGGGGTTTGCCGTAATGGAGCGGGAAACCGGGTTCGAACCGGCGACCTCAACCTTGGCAAGGTTGCGCTCTACCAACTGAGCTATTCCCGCAAAGCAGGCGCGTATTGTATGGCGCCAAACGAGGGTGTCAAGCATCTGTAGCCTGATCGTCCTGAGAAAGCGCAGGCCATGCTGCTTGGAGGTAGGCGATCATCGATTGCAGCGTCAGCACAGCCGCCACGATCAGCAAGGCGAAGCCGATGGTGTACAGCGGCAAACCGAACAAGGTCAGCTGCCACAGCATCATGGCGATGGCGGTCATCTGAAAGCCGGTTTTCAATTTGCCGAGCCAGCTGACGGCGACGTTGCGCCGCGTGCCGATCTCCGCCATCCACTCCCGCAGCGCGGATACCGCGATTTCGCGGCCGATGATCACGCTGGTGATCAACGCCAGCAAGACGCCTGGGCGGTCGTAGAGCAGCAAGACCAGCGACACCGCGACCAGCAACTTATCCGCTACCGGATCCAGAAAGGCGCCAAAGCGGCTTTCCTGCTGCCAACGGCGCGCCAGGAAGCCGTCCAGCCAGTCGGTGATGCTGGCGAGGATGAAAACCACGGCCGCCGCCTGCCGGGCATAGGGCACCGGCATGAAAAACAATGCCATGACCACGGGTATGGCCACTACCCGGCCCAGCGTCAGTATCAGCGGCAACGTCAGCTTCACAATCACCCCATGCGCGTTGTTATGCGTGAAGTGTATTCGCCATGGCTGCAACGTGTCGGATGACTCAGCGCAGAGCAGCGTGGATGCGGGCCGCCAGCGTGCGGCTGATGCCCTGCACCTTGGCAATGGAATCAACGCTGGCGGCCCGTACCTGACTGATGCCGCCAAAATGATTGAGTAAGGCACGTCGGCGTGCCGGCCCCAGCCCTTCGATGTCTTCCAGCCTAGATTGCGTGCGCGCCTTGCCGCGTCGGGCACGATGCCCGGCGACGGCAAAGCGATGCGCCTCGTCCCGGATCTGCTGGATGAGATGCAGGGCCGGCGAATCCGCGGGGAGACGGAAGGCCGCCCCACCCTCGCTTGGAATCAGCTCCTCAAGGCCAGGTTTGCGCGTCACGCCCTTGGCAACGCCGAACAAGGGGATCGCGTCGGCATCGCGCTCCGCCAGTGCCGCCCGCGCCGCCTTGACCTGCCCCTTGCCGCCGTCAATGAGCAGCAATTCGGGAAGAATGCGTTCGCCATCGTCGCTGGGGCGGAAGCGCCGCTGGACCGCCTGCTGAATGGCGGCATAGTCGTCGCCAGGAGTGATGTCGCGAATGTTGTAACGACGGTAGGCGCTTGAGACGGCGCCGCTGCTATCGAACACCACGCAGGAGGCCACGGTGCCTTCCCCGCCCGTATGCGAGATGTCGAAGCATTCGATGCGGTTGGGGGGCGCCGGCAGGCCAAGATGCTCGGCCAGTTCGACCAGCCGCTGGTCCATGCTGGCTGCCTCGGTGAGGTGTGTGGACAGTGCCTGCGCCGCGGTGTTGGCCGCCATCTCCAGCAATTTGCGCTTGAAGCCCCGCTGCGGCGTGCGGATGGCCACCTGATGGCCACTGCGCGCGCTGAGGGCGGCGGGAAGTCCGGCCTCCTCCGACACCGGGTGGCTGACCAGGATCTCGCGCGGCGGCGGGTGCTCGGCATAGTGCTGGGACAGGAAGCTTTCCATCAGTTCGCCGGGTTCGACGTCATTGCCATGGCGCGGAAAGAAACTGCGGTGCCCAAGATTCAGCCCGTCGCGCACCGACATCACCACCAGCGCACTGCACCCCGCGTGCGGCGCCAGTGCGATGACATCGGTATTGCGCGTGCCTCCGGTCACCCCACGCTGCTGCTGAATGCGATTGAGCGCGGAGATCTGGTCGCGCAGGCGTGCAGCCCTTTCAAAGGCAAGCGTCTCCGAGGCCTTGTTCATCTCCGCTTCCAGCTCGCGCATGAGTGCCTCGGCGCGCCCGTTGAGCAGCTGCGTGGCACGCTCGACATCGCGTGCGTAGTCCGCCTCACTGATGCGACCCACGCAAGGCGCGGAACAGCGCTTGATCTGATGCTGCAGACAGGGCCGCGTGCGATAGTTGAAATAGGTATCGCGACACGGCCGCAGCTGAAAGAGCCGCTGCAGACTGTCCAGTGTCTCCTTGACCGATGCCGCCGACGGAAACGGCCCGAAGAACTGGTCGCGACGATTGCGCTGACCGCGATAAAAGGCGATGCGCGGATAGGCATGATGGGTGATGCGGACGTAGGGATAGCTCTTGTCGTCGCGATACAGAATGTTGTAACGCGGTCGCTGTTCCTTGATCAGGGTCGCCTCGAGCAGCAGCGCCTCATCCTCGCTGTGCGTGACCGTGACCTCGATGCGGGCGATCTGGTCCACCATCGCCTCGATACGGGGGTTGCCCGAGGCACGCAGGAAATAGCTGCCTACGCGCTTGCGCAGATTGCGTGCCTTGCCGACATAGAGCAGCGCCGCGTTGGCATCGTACATGCGGTAGACGCCAGGGGCGGTGGTCAACTGCGCGAGGAAGGCCTTGCTGTCGAAGGCGGAACCCGTCATGAACCGCGGTCAAGCCCCTGCTGGCTGTCGAGCATGTCGTAGCGCATGGCGAGCCGCGTCAATTCCACATCGTTATGCACCCCTACCTTCTCGAACAGGCGGTAGCGGTAGGTGCTTACCGTCTTCGGGCTGAGGCAGAGCCGGTCGGAAATGGCCTGCGTCCCCAGACCTTGGGTGAGCATGTACATCACCTGGAGCTCGCGCTGCGACAGCGCGTCGAAAGGCGATGTGTTCTTCCCCTTGGACAGGTGGGCGGCCAGATTGCCGGCCACGGCGGCTGCCACATAGTGCCCGCCGGAGTGGACGCGCCGGATGGCGGTGACCACCTCGTCCGCGGCCGAGTCCTTTCCGATATAGCCCACGGCACCGGCGGCCAGCAAGCGTGACGGATAGGGTTCGTCCACGTGCATGGATACCCCAATGATCTTCACGTCCGGGAAGCGCTGATGGATGCGGCGTGTCGCTTCCATGCCACCGAGGCCGGGCATGTTGACGTCGAGCAGCAGCACGTCCGGTTCCTGCGCGCGCACACACTCGATGGCCTCCTCACCAGAGGCCGCCTCGGCGAGCACTTCCATATCGGGCTGTTCGGACACCACCCGGCGCAAGCCAGCGCGGACCAGTCGGTGGTCGTCGACGAGAATGATCGTGATCATGGCACTTCCTTGACAGTGGCCCCATGGTAGCGCCATCGAGCTCTGTTCTGGTGCGTCTGGGGATACCTTGCGTGCACCCGAAAAAGAAAAGGCCCGGCAGAACCGGGCCTTTTCGCGCATCGCTTGATGGCGACGATCAGAACTGCTCTTCTTCCGTCGAACCCGTCAGCGCGGTCACGGAGGAAGCGCCACCCTGGATGACCGTGGTGACGTCGTCGAAGTAGCCCGCGCCCACTTCCTGCTGGTGCGACACGAAGGTGTAGCCCTTGTCGCGTGCCTCGAACTCGGGCTGCTGCACCATGTTGGTGTAGTGCTTCATGCCTTCGCCACGCGCGTAGTTGTAGGCGAACTGGAAGGTGTTGAACCAGTTGATGTGGATACCCGCCAGCGTGATGAACTGGTACTTGTAGCCGTAGCTGGACAGCTCTTCCTGGAACTTGGCGATGGTCTTGTCGTCCAGGTTCTTCTTCCAGTTGAAGGAAGGCGAGCAGTTGTAGGCCAGCAGCTGACCCGGGTTCTCCTTGCGCACGGCGTCGGCGAATTCCTTGGCGAAGCCGAGGTCCGGCGTGCCGGTTTCGCACCACACCATGTCGGCGAAGGGCGCGTAGGCAACGCCACGGGAAATGGCCTGCTCCAGACCATTCTTGACGCGGTAGAAGCCTTCCGCGGTGCGCTCACCGGTCAGGAAGGGAGCGTCGTTGGCGTCGTGGTCCGAAGTCAGCAGATTGGCAGCTTCGGCGTCGGTACGGGCGAAGACCAGGGTCGGCACGTTCATGACGTCGGCAGCCAGACGGGCGGCAACCAGCTTCTCGATGGCTTCCTTGGTCGGCACCAGCACCTTGCCGCCCATGTGGCCGCACTTCTTCACCGCGGCGAGCTGATCTTCATAGTGCGCACCGGCGGCACCATTGATGATCATGTTCTTCATCAGCTCGAAGCCGTTCAGCACGCCGCCAAATCCCGCTTCGGCGTCCGCCACGATGGGCAGGAAGTAGTCGATGGCTTCCTTCTCGTCCATCGCGCCGTCACAGATCTTCTTCCACTGGATCTCGTCGGCGCGCTTGAAGGTGTTGTTGATGCGGCGAACCATCGTCGGCACCGAGTCGTAGGCGTACAGCGACTGGTCCGGGTACATGGTTTCGGAGGTGTTGCCGTCCGCGGCAACCTGCCAGCCGGACAGATAGATCGCTTCGATGCCAGCCTTGGCCTGCTGCATGGCCTGACCCGCGGTGATCGCGCCAAAGCTGTTGACGTAGCCCTTCTTGGCATCTCCGTTGACGAGCTTCCACAGCTTCTCGGCACCCTGGCGGGCAAGGGTGTATTCCGGCTGCACAGAGCCGCGCAGGCGGACCACGTCAGCCGCGCTGTAGGGGCGCTTCACACCCTTCCAGCGAGGGTTGTTCGCCCAGTCATTCTCGAGTTGCTTGATTTGCTCTTCGCGGGACATGCTCATGAGGTGAATCTTCCTTTGTTTCGGTGGTATGGGCGGGTGGATACTGCAAATAACCCGACTCGATGGGCGATCGTTCGTGCAGGAAAGGCCCACGCGTGCCTCGTGGAACCCAATAGGCGCCTAAGCCCCCCGGTCGCGACCTTTTGTCTTATCCATCTCCTCGCGGAATCTCGGCTGCGCAGCACATCCGGCCCGCGCAAAACAAACGCTGCGCCCCGCCTGTCGCGGGAACGCACCCCTTAAAAAGGGGCGCGAATATACCCGAGACGGACTAGTCACGCAATCGAAATGGGCGCCCGGGTCGTGTTGCGCAATGGTTGACAGTGCGGCCGCGGGCAAATACATTGCGTAGTATAACTACGCACTACGCGGGAAGACCTGCAGGAGACAAGGCCATGCTACTGACACGCGCGTTCAAGGACCCTGCCTCCAGCGCTGAATACATCGATCGCAAGCGGGGTCTGTGGATCCTCAGCACCCTCTACCCCATCGTTCCCGGACTGATCATTCTGGCCGGCGCCCTCGGTGGGCATCCCTGGCTGTTCTGGGCGACGCCGGTGCTGTTCTATATCGGCATCGCGGCGATGGATCATCTGCGCGGTGAAGACAACAACAACCCACCGGAATGGGCGGTGAGCGCAATGGATGCCGACCCCTTCTATCGCACGATGGCGCTGCTTGCCGTACCAGGCCACTTTCTGACACTGATTGCGGGCGCCTGGGCCTTCACCAGCGGCGCCTTCCCGCTGTGGTCCTTGGTCGGCCTGGTCTGGACCGTTGGCATCATCAGCGGTCTGGCCATCAACACCGGCCACGAACTGGGTCACAAGAAATCCGCGCTGGAGCGCTGGTTCGCCAAGATCGTGCTCGCCATGCCGGCATACGGGCACTTCTTCATCGAGCACAATAAAGGGCATCACCGTGACGTGGCCACGCCGGAGGATCCGGCCAGCTCCATGCTCGGTGAGAACTTCTATCGTTTTGCCTTCACGCGCGAGATTCCCCAGACGGCGCGGCGCGCGTGGCGTATCGAGCGTGACCGTCTGCAGCGCACGGGGAGTCCAGTGTGGAGTGTGCACAATGAAATCCTGCAATCAGCCTTGATCACGGTGGTGCTGTATGGCGCATTGGTGGCGGCTTTTGGATGGATGGCGCTTCCCTTCCTGCTGCTGCAGGCCTTCCTCGGCTATCTGCTGCTGAGCCAGGCCAATTACATCGAACATTACGGCCTGTGCCGACAACGGAATGCGGATGGGCGCTATGAGCGGCCACGTCCAGAACATTCGTGGAATACCAACCATATTCTTTCCAATCTGGTGCTGTTCCATCTGCAGCGTCATTCCGATCACCACGCCAATCCGACCCGGCGCTTCCAGGCACTCCGCCATTTCGACGGGCTTCCGCGGCTGCCCAGTGGCTATCCGGGGATGTTCATGCTGGCGCTGGTCCCCCCACTGTGGCGGGCGGTGATGGATCACCGTGTCGCCGAGCACTACGGATACGATCTGTCACGAGCCAACGTCGATCCGCGCAAGCGCGCGGCGCTCGAGGCCCGCTTCGCGCATCGGTCGGCAACGGCAGAGCACAGCGCCTCCATGGAGGGCTGATGCCATGCGCTACCGCTGTCCTGGTTGCGGATTCGTCTACGACGAAGCGACAGGCTGTCCTCATGAAGGCTTCCCACCTGGCACGCCGTGGAGTGCCGTGCCGGATGACTGGGCGTGCCCGGACTGTGCCGTGCGGGAGAAGATCGACTTCGAGCCGGTAGCGGCCAACGACGCCTCCTAGGCGTCGCTGCCGCCGTCGTCGGATTCCGTTGCGAACTGATTCACGAAGGACCGCACGCGGCGGGTGTGCAGCAGGGCAAAGGCGCGGTTGACGTGGGGGATCACAACATTGAGCAGCGCGTCGGTCTCGGCGTCGGAGAGATCGCGCAGGTGTTCGCTGAAGATGCGCACTTCTGCACGAAAGACCGATTCCACCGCGTCATTGATGAAGCGAAGGGCTTCCGGCCCGAGCCCACGTTCGAGGCGCAATCCCGCGTCGCGCATCTCGGCCCATAGCGTCAGCAGGCGCTCTTCCTCCTCGGTCAGTTGCGTGGCGTTGGCGCGAATGAATCCAATGTCCTCGGCCTGACGCAATTCGTCCTGACTGAGGTCAAGCAAATCGGCCAGTTTGCGCCGTGCATGGCCGCTGCCGGTGGCATTGCGCTGCAAGCGGAGCCGACGCCGCATGCGATCCAGCATGCCGCGCTGCCGATCCGAGAAGTGGTGGGCATCACGGTCGTGCAGTACGGCCTTGATGGCTTCCAGCGGCAGGAACTCCTCGTCCTTGAGCTGGCGGATGGTACGCAACAGGCGGATATGCTCTTCCGAGTACCACGCCATATTGCGCGCCGGACGCTCCGGCTCGGGCAGCAATCCCTCGCGGATGTAGAAACGGATGGTCTCTCGCCCTACCCCGGTTTCGCGCACCACTTCCGCCATGCGGTAGCGTCGCGCTTCGGTCTCCCTGTTGCCGCCGGCTGCCACGACCGGCTCAGAGCGGGTGCGGTGAAACCAGGATGCCGTCGGCGTCGCAATACACCATGTCGCCGGGATGGATGGTCACGCCACCGAAATGGACGGTCTTGTTCTCGATGCCGGCGCCGCGCTTTTCGGACTTTCGTGGATGCGTGGCCAGCGCCTTGACCCCGATATCCATCTCTTCAATCGCGGCGGAATCGCGGATGCAGCCGTAGACCACGACACCGGCCCAGCCGTTCTTGACCGCCAGCTCCGCAAGCTGGTCGCCGAGCAGCGCGCAGCGCATGCTACCGCCGCCATCCACCACCAGCACTTTCCCCTCGCCTGGCTGCTCGAGTGCAGCGCGGACGAGGCTGTTGTCTTCGTGGATCTTGAGGGTGTGAGCCGGTCCGTGGAAATCGATGCGGCCGCCGAAGTCTCCGAACATGGGCTCGACGATGGCGCAGCCCGGATTGGCGTCGGACAGGTCCGTGGTGGCGTAGCTCATGCGATTCTCCCTATGGTTGCGTCGGAATGTTGGAACGGGTGCGGTGTGGTTCCGCCGTTAGAGGTACTCGTGGCGTGTGCGCGTCAGCCAGAGAGTGACCAGTGTCCAGCCGATGAGGGCAATAAAGCCAGCCAGGGTGAGCTGTGGCAGCGAAAAGCCCATCCAGGTCCAGTCGATGACGGCGCAGTTGCCGTCGCCCCTCAGGACCGTGGTGAGCACCTCCCATAGCGGCAATGCGTCCACCAGAAAGTCGAGCGTCGGTCCGCAGGCGGGAATCTGGTCCTCCGGCAGATTCTGCAACCAGACATGCCGACCGGCGATGCCCGCGCCGGTACCAGCACTGAGCAGAGCGAGCACACCATAGACGCGGCGGCCACCGCCGGTGGGTCCGTGCAATGCGGCCAGCAGCAAGATCACTCCTGTGGCGATCATGGCAATGCGCTGGAACACGCACATCGGGCAGGGTTCCAGACCCACGCTGTGCTCAAGCCACAGCGCGAAGGCCATGGCGCCGGCGCATGCCAGAAACCCAAGCAGACAGAGGACGCGAAAGTTGTGCAGCACGTGTGCTCTCTTTAGTCGGTAACGACCGGAATCTTTCCGATCCGCGCCTGCCATTGCTTGGGGCCGGTCTGGTGGACAGACTCCCCACTGGCGTCCACCGCCACGGTGACAGGCATGTCCTGCACGTCGAACTCGTAAATCGCTTCCATGCCGAGATCTTCGAAGCCCACGACTCGGGCCGAGCGGATCGCCTTGGATACCAGGTAGGCGGCGCCACCCACGGCCATCAGATAGGCCGAGCCGTGTGCACGGATGGCTTCGATGGCAGCTGGCCCACGCTCCGCCTTGCCCACCATAGCAATAAGACCCGTCTGCGACAGCATGGTCTCGGTGAATTTGTCCATGCGCGTGGCCGTAGTGGGGCCCGCCGGGCCGACGGCTTCGTCACGCACCGGGTCGACCGGGCCGACGTAGTAGATCACGCGGTTGGTGAAGTCCACCGGAAGCGGTTCGCCCCTGGCCAGCATGTCGGCAATGCGCTTGTGCGCGGCATCGCGGCCGGTCAGCATCTTGCCATTGAGCAGCAGCGTCTGGCCTGGTTTCCAGCTTGCCACCTCTTCCGGGGTCAGGTTGTCGAGATCGATGCGCTTGGCCACATCGGTATTGGCCTTCCAGGTGACGTCCGGCCAGTCCTCCAGCTTGGGGGTCGGCAGTTCCGCCGGGCCTTCACCATGCAGATGGAAATGGACGTGACGCGTCGCGGCGCAATTCGGAATCATGGCCACCGGCAGATTCGCCGCGTGGGTCGGGTAATCCAGAATCTTCACATCCAGCACGGTGGTGAGACCACCCAGGCCTTGCGCACCGATGCCCAGCGCATTGACCTTTTCATAGAGCTCAAGGCGCAGTTCTTCGAGCCGGTTGCTTGGCCCGCGCGCGATGAGTTCCTGAATGTCCACCGGCGCCATGATGGATTCCTTGGCTAGCAACATCGCCTTCTCCGGCGTGCCGCCAATACCGATGCCCAGAATGCCCGGCGGACACCATCCCGCGCCCATGGTCGGCACGGTCTTCAGTACCCAGTCGACAATCGAGTCGGAGGGATTGAGCATGACGAACTTGCTCTTGGCCTCCGAACCGCCGCCCTTGGCGGCACAGATGACTTCCACGCTATCGCCGGGCACGATCTCGTAATGCACCACGGCCGGCGTGTTGTCCTTGGTGTTCTGACGGCGACCGGCTGGATCGGCCAGCACGGAGGCGCGCAGCACATTGTCCGGATCGCTGTAGGCGCGCCGGACGCCTTCGTTGACCATTTCCTGCACGGACAGCGTGCTGTCCCACTGCACCTGCATGCCCACCTTGAGAAAGACCAACGCGATGCCGGTGTCCTGGCAGATCGGTCGCCGGCCCTCGGCACACATGCGCGAATTGGTCAGAATCTGCGCGATGGCATCGCGGGCGGCCGGGGACTCTTCGCGTTCATAGGCCGCGCCCAGAGCCTGGATGTAATCCAGCGGATGGTAGTAGCTGATGTACTGAAAGGCATCGGCGATGGAGGAAACGAAGTCTTCCTGCTTGATCGTGGTCATCGGCTTGAATCGTGTTGGCGCGGCGACATGCTAGCCGATTGCATCCCGGCCATGCGCGGTATGCGCCCAAGGTCTACCCCGTCAGGGCGCGCGGGTCGAGCAGCTGGCGCAGCCGAGCCTCATCAAGGCCGCTGTCTTCCAGCGCCACCTCCATGACGCTACGCCCTTCGCGGTAGGCGCGCTTGGCGATAGCGGCCCCTTTGTCGTAGCCGATCTCGCGGTTCAGCGCCGTGACCAGAATCGGGTTCTTCTCCAGCGCCCGCATCAGCGAATCCGCGCGCACCTGGAATCCCTCGATGACGGGCACCATCGCCGCGCAGGCCCTGGCACTCAAATCGATGGAGGCCAGCAGATTGTGCGCGATCACCGGCAACATGACATTGAGCTGGAAATTGCCGGATTGACCGGCGATGGCCACGGTCGTGTCGTGGCCCATGATTTGTGCTGCGGCCATGGCCACCGCCTCCGGGATAACCGGGTTCACCTTGCCCGGCATGATTGAGGATCCCGGCTGGATGGCGGGCAGCTCGATTTCTCCCAGTCCGGCCAGCGGACCGGAATTCATCCATCGCAAATCATTGGCGATCTTCATCAATGCCACAGCAAGGGTGCGGACGTTGCCCGATGCCTCTACCGCCGTATCCTGGCAGGACAGCGCCGCGAAATGATTGCGCGCGGGTTGAAAAGCCTTGCCGGAGATCTCTGACAGCGCCGCGCAGAAGGTGGTCGCAAAGCCCTCCGGCGCGTTGACGCCGCTGCCCACGGCGGTCCCGCCCTGGGCGAGTTCGGCGAGGCGCGGCAACACACCGACCAGCCGCTCCTCAGCCAATTCGAGCTGTGCAGCCCACGCGCCCAACTCCTGGTCGAGCCGGACCGGCATGGCGTCCATCAAGTGGGTGCGCCCGGTCTTGACGTAGGCGTTGAGCGTTTCGCCACGGTCCTGGATCGCACCCCGCAACGCGCGCAATGCGGGCAGCAGCTGCTCCTCAAGCGCCAGTGTGACAGCCACGTGGATGCTGGTCGGAATCACATCGTTGGACGACTGACTGGCATTGACATGGTCATTGGGATGAATGGTCTGGCCACTGGCTTCGCTTGCCAGCCGGGCGATCACTTCATTGGCGTTCATGTTGGTCGAGGTGCCCGATCCGGTCTGGAAGACATCCACCGGGAAGGCGTCATCCACTTCGCCGTCGGCGACGCGGTGCGCCGCGGTCGCGACCGCCTGCGCCACTGCGTCGTGCAACACACCGCACTCCCGGTTGGCTTGCGCGGCTGCAGCCTTGACCAGACCAAGGGCGCGCAGGAAGGTGCGCGAAAAGCGATGGGGCGACAGCTGGAAGTTGTCGATGGCGCGTTGCGTCTGAGCGCCCCACAGGGCCTCGGCCGGCACCGTCACCGGTCCCAGCGAGTCATATTCCGTCCGTGTCTTGCCGTTCTGCATCGCCTTGACCTCCTGATTCACTCGTCACTGTCGAGCCTGCCTTAAAATGCGCGGTTTCAACACCATCGGCGGCCCGCGATTGCGGCCCGCACCGGGCGCGCTGCGCTACTGACTACGGACCCTGCATGCAATTGACCTCCCTCTCCGCCATCTCGCCGGTCGACGGCCGCTATGCCGACAAGACCTGGCAACTGCGCGAAATCTGCTCGGAATACGGTCTCATCCGTTTTCGTGTACTGGTCGAGATCCGCTGGCTGGAAGCCCTTGCCGCCTGCGATGCCATTCCCGAAGTGACGCCGTTGTCGGCGTCGGCCCAGGAGCGGCTGGAACAAATCGCTGCCCGATTCGATATTGACGAGGCGCAGCGCGTCAAGCAGATCGAGGAGACCACGAACCACGATGTCAAGGCGGTCGAGTATTACCTGAAGGAGCGCATCGGCCAGCACGAAGAGCTGTCCAAGGTGAAGGAATTCATGCACTTCGCCTGCACCTCGGAAGATATCAACAACCTTGCCTACGCAGTCATGCTGGAGGAGTGCCGCTCGCAGGTGTTACTGCCGCACCTTGACCAGCTCAGCGCGCGCATTGCCGAGCTGGGCCGGATGTATGCCGAGCAGCCCATGCTGTCGCGCACGCACGGTCAGCCCGCCTCCCCCACCACCCTCGGCAAGGAATTCGCGGTGTTCTATCACCGTCTTGTCCGCCAGCGCGAACAGCTGGCCAAGGTCGAAATCATGGGCAAGATCAATGGCGCAACGGGCAACTGGAACGCGCATATGGCTGCCTATCCGGAAGTGGACTGGCCCGCCTTCTCGGCGGCCTTTATCCGCGATCTGGGGCTGTCACCCAATCCAGCAACGACCCAGATCGAACCGCATGACTTTGTCGGGGAGTATTTCCACGCGCTGGAGCGTGCGAATACCGTCCTGCTCGACCTCTGCCGCGATGTCTGGGGCTATGTTTCGCTCGGTTATTTCCGCCAGCGCACCGTGGACGGCGAAGTCGGCAGCTCTACCATGCCGCACAAGGTCAATCCCATTGATTTTGAAAATGCCGAGGGCAACCTCGGCATGGCCAACGCCATTCTGGGTCACCTCGCCGGCAAGCTGCCGGTGTCGCGCTGGCAGCGCGACCTTACCGATTCCACGGTGCTGCGCAATCTCGGCGTCGGCATCGCGCACAGCGTGCTGGCCTTCCAGTCGATTACCAAGGGGGCGAACAAGCTGGAGGCCGACGCCTGGCGCATCGGCCGCGACCTGGATGAAAACTGGGAGGTCCTCGGCGAGGCGGTGCAGACAGTGATGCGGCGCTACGGTCTACCTGAGCCTTATGAGCAATTGAAGCGACTCACGCGCGGCCGCCGCATTGATCGGGATGCGCTCCGAGCCTTCATCAATGATCTCGAAATCCCCGCTGCCGATCGCGACCGCCTGCTGGCTCTGACCCCCGCTGACTACATCGGCAATGCGGCCGATCAGGCGCGTGATCTGGGTAAGGAGGACTAGGGCCTGTTAACGCGCAGTCGGTCGCGACCTTGGCCCTAGTCGCTTTCCGGCTGCTCGGGCAGCAGGTAGGTGCTCAACTGCTGCCGGACGCCATCCGGTATCGCCAGCGTGGCCTGTGCCACATAGTCATACCACACCACGATGGCCTTGGTGCGTGCTGCCAGCACCCCCTGGTCATACATGAAGGCGCGGGTTTCGAAGCTCTTGGAGCCGATGCGCGCAATGCCATAGGCGACATCGAGGGTGGCGGGTGCACGCACCTGGGCGACGAAGTCGCAACCGATATGCGCCAGAATCAGGCCGTAATCCTTCCAGAATCGCGCGTCTTCGGCCATGAGCTGATTGAAGAAGCCCAGGCGAACATCCTCGTCATAGGTGAAGAAACGCGCATTGTTGACGTGGCCCAGGGCATCCATGTCGCCCCAGCGCACCTCGATGCTGACGCGGTGTGGCGCCATGTCAGGCTCAACCATTGGCGCTGTCTCCCCGCGACTTGGGCGCCGTCTGACGCGGATTTCGGCGTTCGGTCTCCGCCAGGATGGCGCGGCGACGCTCCGGCGTGGCTGTCGGCCACTCGGCAATCTCATTGCCAGTGCGCAAGCACCCAACACAGAGGCCCTCAGGGCCATCCAGTGCACATACGCCAATACAGGGCGAAGGCGGGTCTGCAAGTCGGGGTGAAACCCCCGATGATGTTTTGGTCATTCTCATTTATAAAACGGACGGGGCGACCATGGCCGCCCCGTTCACTGCGTGTCTTTAAGTCGAGACGCTCAGTCGATATACAGCCAGAAGGCTACACGCCGGTTCGCTGCGCGGCCCTGCTCGGTGTCGTTGCTTGCCACCGGCTGACTTTCACCGCGGCCGGTCAGGCTCAGACGGGTATCATCGATTCCCTGTGCGACGAGACGGTCCCGCACCGCGATGGCACGCTCTTCCGAGAGCTTCTGATTGTAGGCGTCGGGGCCTCGCGAATCGGTATGACCGATGATCTCGACAGTCAGTTCGGGCTGCCCCTGAAGCATGAGCGTGATGTCGTCGACCACCATACGGGCATCCGGCGTCAGGCGCGCAGTGTCGAACTCAAAGGTCAGCTTCGGAATCACCAGCGGCTGCGGTTCCGCACACCCGTCGGTATTCACCGTCACACCGGGATAGGTGTCCGGACAGGCATCACTGGCATCCATGACGCCGTCGCTGTCGCTGTCCTGGCCCGAGTCGGCCATTAGCGGGCAACCCTCTTCATCCACGGTGACACCGGCTGCCGTGCTTGGACAGGCGTCCCGCGTGTCGTCGACGCCGTCGTCGTCGGAGTCCGCGCGACAGTCCGTGCGCCCGGTGACCGGATCCACCACCGCAACTTCACATTCCTCTTCGTCCGGCAAGGGGCCGGCCGGCGGATCGGAAGGCGCGGCGAAGAACGGGGTCAACGGCAGTTGCAGACCGACCAGGAAACGGTAATCAATCAGCCAGTCCTCGCCCGGCGCGGACAGCGACTCGTGCTGACCGATCACGCGAAATTCCGAGCGCAGATCCATTCCCAGCCACGGCAGCCCCATACGGGCACCTGCCCCGATGTTCGCCATCGGGCGCACGTCGTGGTCCCCTTGCACGTCATCACGCACCGCGCCAACGCCTGCCAGCGCGAAGGGCACGATGTCGGAGCGGGACAGGAAGCTGATGCCGCCAAAGTCGCGCACCAGGTCCAGGGTGATGCCGGCGTGATAGTCATCGTCGCCGTCGATGTCGCGTTCGAAACGGCCGCTGAAGATGGACAGTTCCAGCGCGGTGTTCTCCCACTCCAGCGGCAGGCCGAAGCCGACCTGGAAGCCGAAATCGTCGTCCCAGGTGCGGTCGTTATCGACAATGGTGAAAGTGCCGAGGCCCTGCACGTAGGGCATATCGGAATCGTTGGTATTGGCGGCAGCGGCTGCGCACACTGCTGTGCTCAGCGCGACCGCAGTCGCCCACTGAAAAGTTCGGTACATGGTGGCTCTCCCTGCGTTATGTCTGCATTGTGCAACGTCTGCCCACGCACCGCCACCCTGTCGTCTAGCTTGTGGACACCGCGCGCGCCAGGCGCGAGACCAGACCAGGGCCGTGATAGACCAGGCCGGTGTAGAGCTGAAGGAGATCCGCACCATCGGCAATGCGCGCCTTTGCGGCCTCCGGGCTATCGATCCCGCCCACCCCAATCAGCGGTACGGAGGTGCCACACTCGGCCCGTAGCGTGCGCAGTACGTGACGCGCCTTTTCCGCCAAGGGCGGCCCGGACAGTCCACCCGCTTCGCCGGAGACCTTTGCCGACAGCCCCGGTGGACGAGCAATGGTGGTATTGGTGGCGATGAATCCGTCGATGCCGTGCTTGAGCGCGATGGCGGCGGCCGATCGAATGCCGGCGTCATCCAGATCCGGGGCGATCTTGAGCAGCACCGGACGGTGTACGGACTTCGCATCGGCCAGACGCGCGCGGGTGTCCGCCAGGGCGCCAAGCAAACCGTCCAGCGCCGCCTCTGCCTGCAGGTCGCGCAGACCGGGCGTATTGGGCGACGAGATATTGATCGTGATGTAATCGGCGACCGGATAGACCGCTTCGAAGCCGTAGCGGTAGTCATCCACGGCCTGTTCTGGCGATGTGTCCTTGTTACGCCCGATATTGATGCCGACCAGCATGCCCTTGGCACGATGTCGCGCCACCCGCTGCACGCAGGCGTCAACGCCTCCGTTGTTGAATCCGAGCCGATTGATGATGGCCTCGCTGCCGACGTCCCGGAAAATGCGCGGTTTAGGATTGCCGGGCTGGGCGCGCGGCGTGACGGTGCCGATCTCGGCGAAGCCGAAACCAAGACGCTGCCACCCCTCGAGGGCAATACCGTCCTTGTCCATACCGGCGGCGAGGCCGACCCGATTGCGAAAGCGAAGCCCCATGAGGGTGACGGGATCATCCACCGGGTCGGCCGCCCAACCCGCGGCCCACGGCGCGTTCGCCAGCGCATGCACGGTCAACCAGTGTGCCCGCTCGGCGTCGAGGCGGAAGATGAAGGGGCGCGCAGCACGGAACATCAGCGCGCTCCTGGCAGCCGAGGACCGGGGTCGGGTCTCCGCTCCGGCGCCGGCAACGCGGCTGGACGGGCCGCAGGCTGGAAGGCGAGCCGGCGGCGCAGATCAATGACCTCGTTGCGGATGCGATCGCGCGAGTACAGCAAGGGCAGACGCAGCACGCCGCTGAGCAGGTCCCGCACCAGCGTCCGTTTGGGAACCCCTTCGTAGAGCGAGCCAAAGCTGCCCGCCGCCGCCATGAGCGCGCGCGACAGATGGGTGTAGTCGCTGCGCACCACCAGGCCCAGGTGTTGGGTATTCGACATCAGGTGCAGGATGGCCTGACCGCGGCGACGCAGACCGTCGTACCCACCGCGGCGCAGCTCGCTGACGAGATTGCGCGTCGACAGTGGTTTGATGTCGCGTTTGGCTAGAGTTTCGGCCAGCAAAGAGCGGATTTCTTGGCGCCGTTTGGCATTGGCCTCGGGTGCGGTGCTGATCCGGATCAACGTATCGGTGAGCAGGTCGACGTCCGCCAGGCAGGCGCCGGAAACGTAATCCCACACCGCATCCCATTTGCCGTCGAGCGGCACGGTATTGCCCCAGTCGATCAGGTAGAGCGCATTGTCCGAGCCGATCATGATGTTGCCCGGATGCAGGTCCCCGTGCATCTCGCGGTACACCATGGCGTGATGCAGGATGGTGTAGAGCAGGCGCTCGGCCACCTGGGCGCGGAAACGACGGCGTGCCGCAGGGGTCTGCCGGCGCAAGGCCCGCATCAGGCTCTCGCCATCAGCCAGGAACTCCATCTCCAGAATGCGGCGTGAGCTGCCATAGAGCGCCGGCACGCGCCAGACGCTGCTGCTCTGGGCCCGGTCGTAGAAGCGCAGTTGATTCTGTGCCTCGTCCTCGAAATCGAGCTCCTGCAGAAAGCCCGCGACGAATTCATCGACCTGTTCCTGCAGCGCGCGCAGGAACGGCGCGAGCTTGGAATGTGGGGCCCAGTACTGGCTGGAAATGATGGCCAGACCGATGACCAGCTTGCCAATGGCAAATTCCCGGTCGATGTTGTGCCGGCCCACCTTGACGATGATGGGCCGTAGCACCTCGACCCCGTTCTCCACGAAGGGCTTTTTGGCCAGATAGACGGAGCCGATGGAACCGGAACGCAGTGGCTTTTCGGCGTCAAAGCCCATGTAGAGATCCGAGGGGTGCTTGCCGAAGCATTCCAGGAAGGCCTGCTCGACTTCCTGGGCGCTCATCGGGGGCACATCCTCGTGGAAGACCTGCAGTTCGTGCGCAATCTCGTTGGGCAGGAAATCGGCGTTGGCTGCCGCGACCTGCGCCATCTTGATGAAGAAGGGGCCGAATTCGCGCACCATGTTGGCGACGATCTGTGCCTGCTGGCGAAAATCGCGCGGATCGGCCTGGAAGAAGGGGCGCACCCAGCGCAGCGCGCGCAACTGGCGCCGCACGATAGTGATATCGCCGCGCACGGTCTGTGCCCGGCGCAGCAGTTCCTGCAGCTGCCACTGGTTAAAGCGGCGCCCGGCCTTGAGGATGTTGACCACCTCGGTGAGCAGTGGCTCGTAGGTGGCAATGACCAACCGCACCATGTCGAGGGTCATCTCGCCGAGACCCTTGATCTCTTCCGACGAGAACAATTCCTCGAAGAACTGCCAGAACTCGTCCACCAGCGCCTGCGGCACCGGCACCGGCGAGCGCTGCAGCATCTGATCCACCACGAAACGGATCAGATCCTCGGTGGACTGCTCATCCGGAATCATCTTCCGGGCGCGCAGATAATCCGTGATCCGCTCGATGGAGCGCGTTGCGGGATGCGCGTACAGCCCCTCGAAGACCGTATCAACGGCCGCGGTCAATTCATCGCGGGTAATGTCGTGTTCGTGCGCCAGCAGTCGCACGAGCGGACTGAAGGCGCGTGACAGCCGGTAGGTCTGTACCGTCAACGAACCCAGTTCCCCCAGGATCGCGATACCGCCCGGGCGCTTGCTGGGTGGGTTCTGCCGCTTCTCGGTCACCGCTACTCCGGCTGCATCAGATGGCCGAGTCTCCCCGCCTTCGTGGCCAGATAGTTTTCGTTGTGGGGATTCCTGCCGCATTCAATGGATACTCTCTCGGTGACGGTGATGCCCGCCTCTTCAAGGGCCTGGATCTTACGCGGGTTGTTGGTCATCAGCCGCGCAGACCGCAGGCCCAGGTCGTCGAGGATGGCGAGCGCAATCCCGTAGCTGCGGGCATCCGGTGGAAAGCCAAGGCGGACATTGGCCTCCACCGTGTCATGTCCCTGATCCTGCAGCGCGTAGGCACGGATCTTGTTGGCCAAGCCAATGCCGCGACCTTCCTGGCGCAGATACAGCAAGGCACCGCGCCCTTCTACTGCGATGCGTTGCAGGGCATGTTCTAGCTGGAAACCACAGTCGCAGCGCAGCGAAAACAGGGCGTCACCCGTTAAGCATTCCGAATGAATCCGCAACAGGGGGGCTGCCTCGCCGGCTTCGGGAGACAGGTTCCCCAGGGTGACGGCCAAGTGCTCCTTGCCCTCGCCATCCTCGTACACGGACAAAGTGAAGGTCGCGAAAGGGGTCGGGAGCAGCGAGCGCGCGCGCGGCCTCTGCTCGCCGGTGGCCGGCGCGGAATGCGGACTGGATGGATCGCTCAACGTTGGAGTGTCTCTCTGAGTATCGGTATGGTGGACCCCGGTGCGCGATGGTCCAAGCGCGTTATTATCGCTGCGCGTGCCATCTGGTGCTTTCCACGCCACGGCGCCTGATTTGCCCATGTATAAGCAAGCTTGAGAGGAGACTGCATGATCCAGACACTGGTTCGCTCGGTTACGGTGGTTGCCTGCATCGCTGTCGGTGCCGTCGCCGTCAAATTCGGTATCGAAACGGTGATGAACCAGAACAAGGAGACCGCGCCGCCACCGACGCAGCAAGAACGCATTGCCTCCGAGTTTTCACAGGAAGGCGTGCCACCCAGCACCGACTAGGCAGTCGTCCGTTGCGGGCCCGCAGGTCCGCATGCGCTCTTCGCTCTGGCGAAGCCCGAACACTGCTCCAAGGGAGTCTCTGATGGCGTCCACATCGGATAGCGCACTGCTGGATCAACCCGGCACGGTGCGCGAAGAGAATCAGCTCGATCTCGACGTGTTGCTGCCCTGGCTGCGCGACCACATTCCTGATCTGCCGAGCGACACCCCGACGGTCGCCCAGTATCCCGGCGGCGCCAGCAACCTGACCTATGCCCTCTCCTTTGGGGAGCGCACGCTCATCCTGCGTCGCCCGCCTTCCGGCACACGCCCCAAGTCCGGGCACGACATGGGTCGCGAATACCGCGTCATGTCGGGGCTGCACGGCCACTATCCCGTGCCCCGGCCGCTCGTCCACTGCGAGGACGAATCCGTCATTGGTGCCCCCTTCTATGTCATGGAGAAGCTGGAAGGCATCATTCTGCGCCGCGATCTGCCGCAGGGGCTTTCCCTGACGCCGGACCGCGCTGGCAGTCTCTGCCGCGACTTCTGGCAGCGGCTGATCGACCTCCACCAGCTCTCTCCTGCCGCCTGTGGATTGGTCGATCTCGGCCGACCGGAAGGCTACGTGCAACGCCAGATCGAAGGCTGGAACGGTCGCTACCAAAAGGCCCGTACCGAAGACGCTCCGGAAGCGCAGGACGTGATGGAGTGGCTGGCGGCGCACCAGATCCCGGAAGATGGACGCGCCAGTCTGATCCACAACGACTACCGTTTTGACAATGTGGTGCTGTCACCTGATGCCGACCTCCGCATCATCGGCGTGCTCGATTGGGAGATGTGCACTGTCGGCGACCCCTTGATGGATCTGGGCTGCGCGCTGGCCTATTGGGTGCACGATGACGACGATCCGGAGCTTGAGGCGATCCGCATGCAGCCTTCCAACCTGCCCGGCATGCTGCGACGCGAGGACGTCACCGCGTGGTACCAGGAGCAGACCGGCATCGAAATCGGCAACCCCGCCTTCTATCTGGCCTTCGGCCTGTTCCGGCTTGCCGTGATCGCGCAACAGATCTACTACCGCTATGCCATGGGACAGACCAGTAATCCGCGCTACAAGCCCTTTGGCCCCATGGTGCATGTGCTGGTACGGCGCGCTCGCGCCACCGCCGGCCTGCCCGCACGCTAGACGACACACTCCATGGCCGGCTCTTCGTTGATCGACATCGGGCTCCCGATTGCCCTGTTCATCATCATGGTGGGCATGGGCCTGACCTTAGGCCTGCGCGATTTTCGGGATGTGTTCGTCTACCCCAAGGCCTCGGCCTTCGGCACGCTGGCGCAGATTGTCGGCATGCCAATCCTCGCTTTCGCCCTGGCCTGGGTGCTTCAGCTGGATCCCGCCCTTGCAGTGGGCCTGGTTGTCATTGCCGCCTGCCCCGGCGGCACGACCTCCAATATCTTCACCTACTTCGCGCGCGGCAACGTGGCGCTGTCGATTGTGCTTACCGTGGTGGCCAGCCTGATCACCGTGGCCACACTCCCGGTGATCATTAACGCCGCACTCGACCTCTTCCCGCTACAGACCGGGGTGACGTCTGCGGCCGAACGCTTGTCACTGCCGGTGGGGCGGACGGTGGGTACGCTGCTGGCCATCGTCATTCTGCCGGTGGTCATCGGCATGGCCTTTCGGCGTTGGAGGCCGATTCTGGCCGCCAAGCTCGAGCGCGCCGTGGGTGTCTTCGGACTGTTCGTGCTGGTGGTGATCATCGCCCTGATCCTGGCGCGGCTGGGCGGCGACGCGCTGCCCATGTTCCGCGATGCGGGTCTGGCCGTTGCCCTGCTCAATGTGGTCGGCATCGGTCTGGGGCTCTGGATCGGCCGTCGTCTCGGCATTCCACTGCGCGATGCCGTTGCCTGCGCCATGGAGCTTGGCATCAAGAACGGCACCCTCGGGCTGCTCATCACGCTGATCCTGCTGGATTCGCCCGAGATGGCGGTGCCATCGGCGGTCTATGGCTTGCTCATGTTCGCCTTCGGTGCAGTGCTGATTGCCTGGGCGCGGCGCCGACTGCCACCGCAGCCAAGATTCGGCTGATTCATTCATCGCAACCGGAGTAGCCATGCGCGATCTCTTCGACCTGAGCGGGCGCGTTGCCCTCGTCACCGGTTCATCCCGCGGTATCGGGGAGGCCACCGCCCGCCTGCTGGCCACCTATGGCGCCCATGTCATTGTTTCCAGTCGCAAGCAGGAGGCCTGTGATCAGGTAGCCGCCTCGATCCGCGACGCTGGCGGCAAGGCCACCGCCATTGCGGCCCACCAGGGCGACTCTGAGGCGCTGGAGACGCTGGTGGCGCAGGTCGAGGCGCAGGCCGGCCCCATCGGCATTCTGGTCAACAATGCCGCGACCAACCCCTACTTCGGCCATATCGCCGATACCGACATGGGGATGCTCGACAAGACGCTGCAGGTCAATATCCGCGGCTATTTCGATCTGTCCGCGCGCTGCGCCAAACGCATGCGCGAGACCGGTGGGGGCGCCATCGTCAATATCGCCAGCATCAACGGCGTGAAGCCGGCGGAGGCGCAGGGCATCTATTCGATCACCAAAGCGGCCGTGATCAACATGACGCAGGCCTTTGGCAAGGAATGTGCATCGTGGGGCGTACGCGTCAACGCGGTGCTTCCGGGCCTGACCCAGACCCGCTTCGCGTCGACACTCATTGACAACAAGGATCAGCTTGACGGCTTTCTTTCGCATATCCCGATGAAACGGGTGGGCCAGCCGGAGGAAATCGCCCCGGCGGTGCTCTACCTCGCATCGGACGCGGCGAGCTACGTCACCGGCACGACACTGGCCGTCGATGGTGGATTCCTGAGCTGATCCAGAGCCCGATCAAGTCAAAAACAACCCTATGCTTCGCAATCAACCCCAACTCATTGCCTACCCGGATCGGATGGGCAACAACATCGCCGATCTGCGCCAAGTGCTGACCAAGCACTTCAGCCGTTGCTTTGGCGGCGTGCACCTTTTGCCTCCCTTCCCTTCCAACGCCGATGGCGGCTTCTCGCCCTTGACGCATCGCGAGATTGATCCGCGCTATGGCAGTTGGGCCGATGTCGAGGCGATCGCCGAGGAATACGACGTCTGTCTCGATCTGGTGCTCAACCACATCGCCGACGAGTCGCCGGAGTTTCAGGACTTCCTGCGCAATGGCAAGGACAGCCGCTATGCCGAGCTGTTCGTGGATGTCGACACCCTGGGCGAGATCACGGCCGATGACCTCGCGCGGATTCATATCCGCAAGGAGAAGGAGCCTTTCCGCGAAGTGACGCTGGGCGACGGCAGCAAGCGCCGGGTCTGGTGCACCTTCACCGAGCAGCAGGTCGACCTCAACTACGACGCCGAGATCACCTACGAATTCATGGAGCAGAATCTCCGTGAAATGACCGGCCACGGCGTCAAGCTGTTTCGCCTCGACGCCTTCGGCTACACCACCAAGAAGATCGGTACGAGCTGCTTCCTTGTCGAGCCCGATGTCTACGATATTCTCGGCTGGTTCCACCGCACCGCCAACACCATGGGCGCCGAAGTGCTGCCCGAGGTACACGACCATTCCAGTTACCAGTTCGCCATTGGCATGCGCGGCATGCGGCCCTATGGCTTCGCCTTGCCGCCGCTGCTGCTCTATTCCCTGCTCGACGCCAATAGCGTCTACCTGAAGAACTGGCTGCGTGTCTGCCCGCGCAATCAGATCACGGTGCTCGACACCCACGACGGCATCTGCATTCCGGATGTGGAAGGCATCCTGCCCAAGGACGAGATCCAGGCTGTCATCGACAATGTATCGCAGCGGAGTGCGGACCCGATCCTGCGGCGTTCGGCGGCCAATGTGCACAGTGTCGGGGCCATCTACCAGCTCACCTGCACCTTCTACGACGCACTCAAGCAGAACGACGACGCCTACATCGCCGCACGCGCCATCCAGTTGTTCGCCCCCGGCATTCCACAGATCTACTACGTTGGCTTGCTGGCCGGGACCAATGACGTCGATCTGATGGAAAAGACGGACGAGCTGCGTGATATCAATCGCAGCTATTTCAGCCTGGAGGATGTCGACGCCTGCGTCGAGAAGCCGGTGGTGCGTCGCCTGATGCAGCTACTCGAATTCCGCAAGACGCACCCCGCCTTCCGCGGCAAGTTTGATCTGGTTTATTCCAATGACTCGAGTGTCAGCATGCAGTGGAAGAACGGTGACGCCAAGGCGATCCTGTTTGTGGACCTCAACTTCAAGAAGACCACCATCCGCTATCGCGACGAGCGCACCGGCCGCATGATCTCCCGCGTCTGCTGATCCTCAGCAGAGCGGGTCCGGCCCCAGCGGTACCACCCCGGTAGGGTTGATGGTGCGATGGCTGTAGTAGTAGTGCTGCTTGCAGTGCTCGAAATCGACCGTCCCGCGCACGCCAGGAACAGCGAGTAGCGCATGCAGGTAGCGATGCAGCGCGGGATAGTCCCGAATGCGGCGCTTGTTGCACTTGAAATGGCCGTGATAGACGGCGTCGAAGCGCACCAGCGTGGTGAACAACCGCCAGTCGGCCTCGGTGATGCGGTCCCCGCACAGCCAGGGCTGACGGCTCAATCGCTGATCCAGACGGTCCAGTGTCGTGAACAGCTCGTGATAGGGCTTTTCATAGGCTTCCTGGGTGGTCGCGAAGCCGCAGCGGTAGACGCCATTGTTGACGCGGTCGTAGACCTCCGCGTTGACCGCATCGATCTCGCCCCGGAGCGCCTCGGGGTAATAGTCATCGTGATTGCCGGTGATGCCGTTGAAGGCCGTGTTGAACATGCGGATGATCTCGGCCGACTCGTTGGACACGATGGTGTCCCGCTCCTTGTCCCATAGCACCGGCACCGTCACCCGCCCGGTGTAATCTGGCTTGACGTGGGTGTAGAGCTGGTGGTGGAAACGGAAGCCGTGCAGCGGCTCCGGCGCCGGCTTGTACTCCCAGCCGTGCTCCAGCATGTGCGGGTGCACGATCGACACGCCGATGTGGTCCTCCAGCCCCTTGATCGCCCGAAAGATCAGCGTGCGGTGCGCCCATGGACAGGCCAGTGACACATAGAGGTGATAGCGTCCGGAGGCCGCTGCGAAACCGCCCTCGCCGCTCGGACCAGGCGCTCCATCGGCGGTGACCCAATGACGAAATCCAGCGTCCTCGCGCCGAAAGGCCCCGCCCGTGCTCTTGGTGTCATACCACTCGTCGCGCCACACGCCTTCGACCAAGCGTCCCATGCCCTGCTCCCTGTTCGAATCAGGCTGCAGGATACAAGCCCCGCCTCCCCATCAGGCTGATGGCTTTGGACAGACTGCGCACGGGCCCGCAACCCGCAGTAGTTCGTCTCGCGCCTCATCTCATGCGCCAGCCTGGCGCTACACCTCTTCCGCCTCCTTCGCGGGCTGGGGCACGTTCGCCGACGCCTCAGCCGCGCGCATCAGGCGGAACTCACTGAACTTCGGATGCCGCATCTCCTGTCGATACTGGCGCGGCGTCCAGGGATAGATATTGGGGATACCGTCCTTGTCCAGATACCAGCTCTGACAGCCACCCGTCACCCACACGGTGCGCTGCACGGCTTCGGTCATGGCCGCGTTGTATCGGCGGAAAGCTGCCTCGTGCGGCGCCATCGCGGCCAGACCATCGCGCTTCATCTTGTCCAGGCAGGCAATGACATAGTCGATCTGGTGCTCGCTCACCATGATCAAGGAGATATTTCCGATGGGTCCGGTGGGGCCCTCCAGCATCCAGAAGTTGGGAAAGCCCGGGACACTGGTGGCGCGATGCGCGCGCGGGCTGCCGTCCCACTGCGCACCGAGCTGTTGACCGCCTTCGCCGATCACGCGCGTGGGCAGAATGAAGCGGTCCGCCTTGAAACCCGTCGCCAACACCAGCACATCCAGCTCATGCAGGCGGCCATCGCGGGTGCGCACCCCGTTTGCCTCGATGCGTTCGATGCCGTCCGTGACCAATTCGGCATTGTCACGCGAAATCGCCGGGTAGAAGGTGGAACAAAAGATGAGGCGCTTGCAGGCGGCGGCATAGTCCGGCGTGAGCTTGCGGCGCAGTTCCGGGTCCGGCACGTTCTTGGCCAGATTGCGGCGACAGGCCCAGTCGACATAGCGCAGAAACCACTTGTTGCCCAACGTGGCGCGGACAAAGCTCTGCTCGATGCTGAAGGCAACGCCCCAATAGGCCGCCGTGTTCAGTACCGGCACCTTGCGCAGAAGCGCCTTCCAGTAGCGGCCATAGGCCTTCTGTGGCAAAGGATGAATCCATTGGGCCGTGCGCTGGAAAAGGCTGAGCTTGTCGACCTTGTCGGCGATATCCCCCACGATTTGCGCCGACGTGGAGCCGGTACCAATGATGCCCACACGCTTGCCACGCAGATCCAGGTCGGTATTCCAGCGAGCGGTGTGAAAGGCCTCCCCCTGAAAGTCCGAAAGCCCCGGAATATCAGGTATGGATGGATGATGCAGCACGCCCGTGGCAGAAATCACGATGTCGAAGACCTCGGTCTGTCCATCACCCGTGGTCAGTTCCCACACCGGTGCGAGGTAGCGCAGCGCGTCGACCTGGGTATTGAAGCGCACATGGCGGGTCACGCCGTGCTTCTCGGCAGTGGACTCCATGTAGCGCTGAATCTCGGGGCCATAGGAGAAACGGTGCGACCAATCCGGATTCTTCTCGAAGGAGAACTGATACAGGTAGGAGGGAATGTCGCAGGAAAGGCCGGGATATTGATTTTCGCGCCAGGTGCCGCCGACCCGGTCGGTCTTTTCGAAGACCGTGACATCGTGGTATCCGGCCTTGCGCAGTTTCACTACGGCCGCAATCCCCGACATTCCGGCGCCGATGATGGCAATGCGCGGTGCCCTACCGCTCTGGGTCCAGGGCGGCTGGGCGGAAGGAGACGGGTTCAGGCCGCTGTCTGCAGGCATGGGGAGCACCTTGGTGAATACGTAGGGGTTCAGTGTCGGCGTTGGCCAGTCTCGTTAGAATGATCCGTGAGGGCAGATACTTGATATTTTGCGACAGTTTTTCGCCTCCCCGACACCGCGCCCTGGAATCCGTGATGGTGGTTCACAGCGACTTGCAACTCCATGTCTCCTTCTGGTCGCCGATCCGGCTCGCCTACGGCCTGTTGCCGATGCTGGAGTTACTCGACCGCTATGGGCAGGATGCGGACCGGCTTCTGCACGATGCGGGCATCGCCCGGTTTGGAGTGATGGATCCGAGCTACACCATCAACGTGCAGCAGGAAATCAAGTTTCTGACCGATTGCTATCTGCGCATCCCCAGCGAGGCGCTCAGCCTGGAAGTCGCCCGTGAGTACGGGCTTCGCGGTTTTTCGGTACTGGGCTTGGCCATGCAGGCCAGCGAGGACGTCCTGTCCATGCTGCGCCTGATTGCGCGCTATCCAAGGCTGGCCTGGGGCATGTTCGACGGCACACTGCGTCTGGACGTGCATGGTCTGCACATCGTCTTGCGGCCCCAGCCACGCCTGGGCAATGCCGAGGGTTTCTTTGCCGAGCGCGACCTGGCCTGCGCTCTCGTGATGGCTGAAGAAGCCACCCAGCAACGCTTTCCGCTGGAGTTGGTCTCCTTTCGTCACGAATGCGCGGGCGATCCCGACCGCTACGAAGCCTTCTTTGGCTGTCGCGTGCATTTCGGGGCCAGGGAAACCGGCATTCGGGCCGCAAAGGCGACCGCGCTGCACCCGTTGCCGCAGGCGGATGCGCGGATCTGCGCCTTCTATACGGCGCAATGCGAAGCCATGGCGCGCAGCATCGACCAACCCTTCCGCTACGCCGATGCCGTGCGCAACCGCCTGCTGGAAAGCTTTGTCATGCCCGATCTCCCCACATTGGCGGAGCGCATGTTCCTGACCGCGCGCACGCTGCAGCGACGGCTACGCAGGGAAGGAGTTTCCTTCTCGCAGGTGTTGCGTGAGGCACGCAAGGAACGGGCCGAGCAACTGCTGCGCGAGAGCACGGCTTCCATGGAGCAGGTGGCGACCCACCTCGGGTTCAGCGATGCCGTGGCCTTCTCGCACGCCTTCAAACAATGGACGGGCAGCTCGCCGCAGCACTGGCGTCGCTCCGCCATCAACACCCTGGCCTCGCCGGCCGGTGGCGTTCAGGAAACAGAGGGCTGAGTAGGGTGCCACCGTGGGGCGCGCTGTCTGCGCTGCACCGGCCGACCCGGTCAGGCGACGGCGGACTTACAGATCCAGTTCAACCTCGTCACTACCGACCGCCGGAACCGCGCAACAGATCAGCGCCTGTCCGCCGGGGATCTCCGCTGTGGGTGGCGTGCGGTAATGCACCTGCCCCTTGCGCAACGCAACGGCGCAGGTACCACAACTGCCATTGCGGCAACTGAAGGCGGGCGTCAAACCGTGCGCTTCCGCCGTTTCAAGCAGCGTGGCCTCGCCCCGGTTCCAACGTTGCTCGAAGGCGGATCGGCTAAAGCGGATGACCGACGCTTCGGCTTCGTCCGACGCGCTCGCGTGTGGTATCGCTGAGGCGTCCGACCGCCGATGGATGGCCGCCGGACCGAAAGCTTCTGCGTGAATCCGTGCATCGTTGACGCCCAGTTCACGCAGGGCGTCGTACATTGCCTGCATGAAGTTGGCAGGACCGCACAGATAGGCGTCGTAATCGTCCATATGCAGCAGCGTACGCATCAGATCGGCGGTGATGTGGCCCTTGCTGTGGAAGTCGATGCCCTCCCGCGCCTGAGCATCCGGTTGGCTCAGCACGGAGTGGTACTGGATCAGCCCCTGAGTGGCCGCAGCCAGGTCGCGCAAGGTTTCGAAGAAAGCGCGCTGACCGCGGTTCGCCGAAGCATGCAGTATGACGATGCGCCGTCCGCTGCGCGTACGCAGGGTTTCGGCGGCCACGTTCCGGGCCATGGAGACGATGGGCGTGATGCCCACCCCTCCAGCCAGCAGGATGGCGGGCCTTGTCGCAGTGGTATCGATCCAGAAGTCTCCGCGCGGTGCCTTGGCTTCCAGCACGGCGCCGACCTCCCAGTTGTCATGCAGCCATGCGGAAACACCACCCACTTCGCGCTTGACGGAAATGCGCAGCAAGGCGTCATGCGGCGACGACGACAAGGTATAGGTGCGGATAATGGGTTGATCGGCGTTGGGCTGCACGCGGATCGTCAGATACTGACCTGCCTGATAGCTTGGCAAGCCGTACGCATCGGTCGGTTCCAGATAGAACGACCGGATCACATCCGATTCATCCACGGTCCGGACCACACGATACGGTCGCCAGGCGTCACGCAGGCGTTCCGATAGCGCACGCTGCTCGGCCTGCGCCCAGGTCCCCGTCATCAGGCTGTTCGGTGAATACTCGCCAAACCGCCATTGCAAGGGCATGGCGCCACGCAGCATCACACCACGCGTGACCCGCACGCGCCAGGCGCGTTCCGCCCCCTTGAAGTACGCGATGGCAGGATCGCCATCCCAGAGAATGTCGACATGGCCGGTCAGCAGCAGCATGTCGCCCGTCTCGAAGTCCACGAAGCACAGACCGGCCTTTGGATGCAGAAGAAAATTGCCGAGGGTGTTGAAATGGAGGTTGCCCGCATAGTCGGGCACGGTGAGACAGTTGCCGTCGACGTGCACAAAGCCGGGCCGGCCACCGCGATGCGAGACGTCCGCCCCCTGAGTGACTGCATCGTCACGGACGGGAACGGCACTAGCGACGAAGAAGGTGTCGGCCGCTCGAATCATGGCGGCGTGTTCATCACGCAGCGCATCAAAGCACTCGCCCGCCGGCAGATCGATCATGCTCTGGGGGTCGCGTCGGAACGCAAAGGAACGCGTCTGGATGTATTGCGGGCAGTTTCCAAAGCTTTGGTCCACGGCGAATTCGACGCGATGCCCCGACCGCGCCGTGACACGGGTCGTCAGTCGGTTGCGCCGTCGTGTTGCCATCTCCATGCCGAGCACGCCGACGGCACGCCCCGGTTGCAAGAGCGGCTCCAGAGGATCATCCGGGTGGCCTGTCGCCTGCATTGCCAGACTGCGCTCCGTACGCGGCGCAAAGAATCCAGGGTGACCAAAGCGCAGACTCGCCCATGGCTGCCCTTCGTCGTCCATGGCACCCAAAGCGATGAACGGAAGCTGCCGGTAGAAGTCCTGATGCTGCTGCGGCATGTGGTCACGCACCACGCGCCGCGCGAAGCGGTCCATCTTCTCTTCCACGCCCAGCCGTAGCTGAATGGCGCGTTCTCCGTCATGAAAGGGAGAGTCCTTCCGGTCAGGAAGACTGCGTCCTTGCAACGCACTTTCGATGGTTTCGCGCATCTGCATACCCCGCCAGGCTGAGGAGGGACCGGGGTGCGGTCATCGGACCCCGATCCAATGCCGGTCAGGCCGCAAGCCCCACCTTGGTGGCAACCATCGGCACGAAGCCGGGGAGCGACTCGATGCGCTTGAGCAGGGCGCGCACGTTGGCGTAGGGCGCAAGCGACACGTTGCCTTCCGGCGCATGGGCAACGTAGCTGTAGATCGCTACGTCGGCGATTGTTGGGCGATCAGCCACCAGCCATTGCCTGTCCTGCAAGATGCTGTCCATCGTCTTGAGGACGTTGCGCGCTTTGCTCTGCGCCAATTCCGCGTCCAGCGTTGCCCCAAAGACTGTCACCAGGCGGGCCGCGGCAGGACCATTGGCAATCTCATTGGCCGCTACCGACAGCCAGCGCTGCACCTGGGCTTCCTCCACAGGGTCCGTCGGCAGGTAGTCAGGGGCGTACTTACGTGCCAGGTACACCAGAATGGCGTTGGCATCCGCCAGAACCGTTTCGCCATCTTCAATCACCGGCACTTGGCCAAATGGGTTCAACGCCAGGAATGCAGGCTGCTTGTGTTCGCCATTAGCGAGGTCGACATCCTTCAGCTCGTGCTGGATGCCAGCGAGGCTCGCAAAGAGTTGCACCCGATGGCTGTGACCGGACAGGGGGTGACGATGAATGCGGATGGTGTTGCGCATGATGCTCTCCAATTAGGGGATGCGACGGGAATGCGTGGCGACCGGGACGTGTGGATAGGCCCGCGTCGACAGAAATCACAGTACATAGACCCCATTCGGAGATAAACGACAAAAAAAGAGAATGACTATTACGAGTTATGTATTAATCTAGGGTATGGATGTCCTACAGGCGATGCGGGTATTTGCGGCTGTGGCGAGAGCCGAGTCCTTCACCGAGGGCGCTCGTCGGCTGAATATCAGCACACGGGTCGCCAGCGCCACGGTCAAGCAGCTTGAGCAGCGACTGGAAACGCAATTCCTCAATCGCACCACGCGCAGCGTCAAGCTCACTGGCGCGGGACAGGCTTACCTCGAGCGTGCAGAACGGCTGCTGTCGGAATTCGATGAGCTGGAATCGACCCTCCTGGAACAGCAATCAAAGCTGGCGGGCGCCATTCGCGTCAGCGCCCCGACCGCATTCGGTGCCATGCACCTGGCTCCGGCGCTGGCCGATTTCATGCAGGAACACCCGGACGTGCAGATCGACCTCGATCTCAGCGATCGACGCGTGGCGATTGTCGAGGAAGGCTTTGACCTCGTGATTCGCGTCGGTCGTTTGATGGATTCCGCGCTCATGTACAAGCGGCTGATGAACATGCGCTTCGTACTGTGTGCCTCACCGGACTACCTGGCTGCGCACGGCTCCCCAAAGCACCCCCAAGCCTTGTCAGCGCATGAGTGCCTCGTCAATAGCGGCTTACACGACCCTTATCGGTGGCGGTTCAGCGACCATCAGCAAGACTTTGAAGTACGTGTCAATGGTCGCTTCCATGCCAATGCGCCACTCCCCGTCGCGCTGCTGGCCGAACGCGGTCTCGGCATCGCCCAGCTTCCCGAATACATCATCCGCGAATCGCTGGCATCCGGCCGCCTGGTCAGACTGTTTGCGGAGTACGAACGCGTGGGGCTGGGGGTGTACGCCTTGTACCCGCACAACCGACATCTCACCGCGCGCACACAGGCCTTGATTCGAACTCTGCTGACTCATTGGTCGGAAGCACCCCTGGACACGACGCATTCGAGCCCGCCTTCGGAATGATGGGGTCCCGCCGGTGGTACCTGACCGATGTCTGACTCAGCGGCCGACACCCAAGGCTCTGCAGGCAGGGCATCGCGCGTCGAGACCGGCGGTGGCGCCAGAATCGTCGGGCATAATACGGCCCCAGTCGCCGTGTCCGTTGGAACGACGCGGCATGTTGCGCGGTCCATGATCGGCAGCGCGCCCAACTGACCTACTCCACGGCAGGAATGACAGGCAACCACAGCATCCAAGCGCCAGCGCAGCCAGCCGTAGAGCTCGATGAGCCGACATGGCGCTTCTGCGCGGCGCCCATGATGGATTGGACCGACCGTCACTGCCGGTTCTTCCTCCGACAGATGTCGCGCCATACGCGTCTGTATACGGAGATGGTGACCACCGGTGCCCTTTTGCACGGCGATGTGGCGCGGCATCTGGACTATCACCCGGACGAACATCCGGTCGCCCTGCAGTTGGGCGGCTGCGATCCCGCCGCGCTGGCGCAATGTGCGCGCATGGCGGAGGACTGGGGCTACGACGAAGTCAATCTCAACTGCGGCTGTCCCTCGGACCGTGTGCAGGGGGGCGGCTTTGGCGCCTGTCTGATGCGGGAACCGCAGCGTGTCGCGGAATGTGTCGCGGCCATGCGCGCATCCTGCACCTTGCCAGTGACGGTGAAATGCCGGATCGGAGTCGACGACTGCGACGACGACACCTTTCTCGATGCCTTCATAACGCCCATTGCCGAGGCCGGCTGCGAGGTCTTCATCGTCCACGCCCGCAAGGCATGGCTGCAGGGCCTGTCGCCAAAGGAGAACCGCGAGATTCCGCCGTTGAACTACGCGCGTGTGCGTCAGCTCAAGCAGGCGCGGCCCGACCTGCGCATCGTGCTGAACGGTGGTCTGGCAACGGTGGGTGATGCGGCCGAGCAATTGGCCGGCTTCGATGGCGTGATGCTCGGCCGCGCGGCCTACGACAACCCCTGGCTGCTGGCAGATGTCGATCCGTTGTGTTTCGGGACGCCGGCGCCGGTGACGAGTCGCCGCGAGGTGCTGGAGCGCATGCGCGACTACATCGCCCAAGCCCACGCCGACGGCACGCCGGTGGCGGCGATCACGCGCCACATGCTGGGGCTCTACCGCGGCCAGCCGCGTGGACGTGCATTCCGACGGCTTCTCGGTGAGTCGGCGCGCTCGCCCGACGCCACCGCGGCTCTGATCGATGACGCCATCGCGCTGCTGTACCCGCAGAACCGCACCGCTGAACCTTTTTCCGCTCAACCACAAGAGAACAAGGCAACCGCATGATGATTCGACGATTTGCAGTTTGTGCCGCCCTTGGCGCCGCCACCGCAACCGGTGCCGCCGGTGCCGACAGTGGCGATGGCCCGCAGGTGATCATCCGCACCAGCGAAGGCGCGATCACGCTGCAGCTTTCCCCCGAAGAAGCACCGCTGTCCGTTGAGAATTTCGTTGAATATGCGCGTGCAGGGCATTACGACGGCACGATTTTCCACCGTGTCATTCCGGGCTTCATGGTTCAGGGCGGTGGCATGGATGCTCAGATGCAATCGCGTCAGACCCGCGCCCCCATCAAGAACGAAGCCGGCAACGGGCTCGAGAACATGCGTGGCACGGTGGCCATGGCGCGCACCAGCGCCCCCAACTCCGCGACCAGTCAGTTCTTCATCAACCTGACCGACAACGACTTTCTGAACCCGGGTGGCGTCGACCCGCATGGCTATGCCGTCTTCGGGCGCGTGACCGATGGTATGGAGGTCGTCGATGCAATCGCCAAGACGCAGACCACCCGCCGCGCCGGCCACGCTGACGTGCCGGTTGAGCCCATCACGATTGAATCGGTCGAGGTGGTCACCGAGCCTTGAGGGCCGAAACGGCACGAACGGAGGTGCTGCTCGCCTCCGACATGCATCTGCCCGCTGGGCCGTCGGAGTATCGCGATGCCCTGCACGCACTCCTCGACGGCCCAGCCCGGCAGGCGCACAGCCTCTTCCTGCTGGGCGATGTCTTCGAGTACTGGCTGGGCGACGATGTCAGTGGCCGCGACCATGCCGATACTCTGCACGCGCTGGAGCGCTGCGCGCAGGCGGGTACGCGGCTCTACTTCATGCCCGGCAATCGCGACTTCCTGCTTAGCGACCACCTGCTTGCACGCCATGGGGTCACCGCGCTGCCCGACCCTGTGATCGTGGCCCTGCCCGACGGACCGGCACTGCTGTCGCACGGGGATCAGTGGTGCACGCAGGACCAGCGGTACCAGCGCTGGCGCCGCTTCGCGCACTGGGGGCCTGCCCAGGCCGGTTTCCGCGCCCTGCCACGCCCCCTGCGCCGGCGCATTGCCCAGCGGCTGCGGGCACGAAGCCAGTTCCTGGGCCGGATGACCGCGGACGATCTGCTCGACGTACAGCCCGGCGCCGTTGAACACGCCTTTGCCACCTTCGGTATACAGCGCATCATCCATGGCCACACCCACCGCCCCGACACGCACGCGATGCGCGGCGGAACACGCGTGGTGCTACCGGATTGGCGTCCCGGCGACCAGCGCTATCTGCATGCCGGTTCTGATGGCTTGACCATCCGTCGGATCGGATAGCCCCTTCATCGGCACGAAGCCGATGCGCGGCTCATGCGCTCGCACACTCGCCTCATGCTCTTGCATCGAGGCTGACCATGCGCCGCAGCGCCCCCCACTTCCGTCGTCGACCCACGCAGCAGCGCGGCGCTGCGGCGGTCTTTGCCGGTATTGCAATGGTTGCGCTCATCGCCGCCATTGCCCTTGTCATCGATATCGGTCAGCTCTACTTCGCGCAGCAGAAACTGCAGAAGCAGGCGAATCTTGCCGCACTGGACGCCGCCCGGCTGGTTGCGCGGTGCGAGTCGAATGACGCACCCACCCAGGGCGATATCGACGCCCAAGTGGACGAAAGCCTCGCACGCAATCAACTGGAAGACCCCGGCGTGGTCGATGTATTTACCGATGTGGGCGATATCGTGCTCGATCCGTTGACCTCTTTTCGGGCGCTACAGACCACCGACGTCGCCGACGCTGATTCCGTTCGGGTCAGCCTCCGCCGTCCTGCACCTGCAACCCTGTTCGGCGGCGCTGGGAGCAATCGTCAGCTGACGGCATCCGCCACGGCCCAGCAGGCCGCCCTCGGCAGTTTCTATCTGGGCACATCGACCCTGTCGCTGAACGGAGGGCTGCTCAACCAGGTGCTCGGCGGACTGCTCTGCGCCAATGGCGACACGGCCTGCCAGAACAATGTCATCGCCCTGGACGTGGCAAGCGCCCGCTCCGGCCTGCTGTCGCTGGATGTCACCGCCAGCCAGTTGGCGACGGCGGTAGGCGTCAGTGTCGAGGATCTTGCGGACCCGCTGGAGCTCTCCCTCCTGACACCGGTACTTCCGGAGGTCTTCGATGGCTTGGCGGATGTCCTCTCCGGAACTGCGAGCGCCACCATCGTCAGCCTCTTGCAGGGGCTTGGTGATAATGCCGAATCCTTTCAGGTTGCGCTCGACGACGTATTTGACAGCTTCGCGGTGGAAAGCCCGGATGCTCCGGTCATCAATCTCGCGGATCTACTCATCGCACTGGCACAAGCGAGTCGGGCCGACGACAGCGGCGCATCGCCGATTTTCCTGCCGATCAATCTGAGTATCCCGGGAGTCGCGGAAGTCGGGGTGTTCGCCAATATTCTGGAACCACCGCAGTTCAGCGGAATGGGCCGTCCCGGCGAGCTGATGGCCGAAAGCGCCCAGGTACGCCTTGGCGTGCGCATCAACTCGGGTGCTGTACTGACAACCTTGACCAACACGCTGGAAGGCATCATCAACGGGCTCATCGGCGGACTACTCAGTGTGTTGACTGGTCTCGATCTGGATGTGGATGTCGCTGCCCTCCCGCTGAATATCGGAATCGACGTGGGCGTGACCAAGTCGACGGCTTTCCTGGATCGCCTGAGTTGCCCGCGCAATGGCGTCAACGAGGGAATGCCGATTGCCGAACTCAGCGCCAGTCCTGCGCTGGCCAGTGTCGATGTCGGGCACTTTGACGGCAGCGCGCTGGCTGCACCGCCTTTGAACACGCCACTGGACAGCCGCTGGGACATCGCCAACGTCAGTATTGACGCGACCTGTATCCGGGTCATCGTCTGCATTCTCAATCTTGGGCAGACCAGCATTGATGCCGATCTGGAACTCAGCCACGTCGGGGTAGGAGGAAGCGCAACTCCCATTCCCTTGCCCTTGTCCGTTCGGGATTTCGAGCGGGTCGATGCCGAGGACCTCGGTCTACCGGCGTGGCATCCTTCTGTGTGGCGCGCCTTCGGCGCCCCGGATGCACCGCCCAGCCCCGACGGCAGCAACCCGCAGACCGTGGCGACCCCGGCCATGATCGCGCTCAGCGCCGATCTTCCGGTTACCGAGAGTGGTTCTGGTCTTGTCGGTGCGCTCGCTGGACTGGTCGCGGATATCGTTGACGCGGTCTTTGCGGTCTTGCAGCCGCTGCTCGACCTCATCAATGGCCTGGTGCTGTCATTGGTCGAGCCATTGCTGGAAATCCTCGGGGTGCAGTTGGGCACTGCCGAAGTGACGATGAACACCGTGAGCGTCGGTCAGCCCCGGTTGATCAGTACGGCCGTGCCAGTGCTGCCGCAGGCGGAAAACTAAGCCGGCCGGCTAGTCCTGCTCCAGATCCCCAATGATCGCCGCCAGGCAGCGACTCGCCTCGGCACCGGTCGCTGCCCGATGATCGAAGGTCAGCGACAGCGGTAGTTGACGGCGAACGGCAGCCTTGCCGCGATAGGCCACGACGGCCTCGTGCACCCTTCCAGCACCGAGGATGGCCACCGCCGGCGGAAGCACCATCGGGTTGGCGTATTTGCCGCCGAAGCGTCCGAAGTTGGACAGGATGAAGCTATGGCCGCGCAGTTCGGAGGCCGGAATGCTGCGATTGCGCACATCGCGCTTGAGCGCTTCCAGGCCGGCGCGCAGATCTTCCGGGCTACGCTGCGCCACATCCCGCAGGACCGGCACGAACAAACCTTCCTCGGTCTCCACCGCGATGCCCACATCGACCGATGACCGCAGCCGCCGGCCGACCGCGTGGCCGTCATACCAGGCGTTGAGCGCCGGTTCGGCACGGCAACCTGCGACAATGGCGCGCAGCAGCCGCAGCGTGATGTCTTCCTGCTGCGCCCAGTCATGGATATCGGCGTCATCCGTTAGCGTCACATCCGCGACTTCCTCGTGCGCGACGGCCATGGCGCGTGCCATTGCGCGCCGCACACCCCGCAGACGCTCGATGGGACCCGCCTCCTGCAAGGTGCGGGCGGCGCGCTCGACGTCCTGCGCCGTGATCAGACTATCGGGCCCCGTGGGTGTCACCACGGCCAGATCGACGCCGTGCTTGCGCGCCAGGGCGCGTACCGCGGGCATGGCACGCACCCCCTGCCCGCCGCTGCGGCCACCACCGGCCGACTCGCGCAGGACGCGATCACTCCGCTCGATGGCACCCACGACCGCGCCCGCGTCGCGTGTGGCGGCATCAGTGTTGGCGTCCGCGTCGGGTGCGGCAGACGCCTCGTCGCCGTCATGGAAAGCCAGCAGGGTGGCGCCGGTGGCCACCATATCCCCAGGCTGGGCATAGAGCTTGGCGATGCGCCCGGCGCGCGGGCTGGGAATCTCGACCACGGCTTTGTCGGTTTCCACCGAGACAACCGCCTGGTCGACGGCGACTTCGTCACCCACATCCACCAGCCATTCGCGCAACTCGGCCTCGGCCAGGCCTTCGCCCAGATCGGGCAGCTTGAACAATCGTGCCTGTGCGGGCTTGGAGCGTGCGTTCATGTGTATTCCATGAGTTCGTGGGCCGCATTCAGGATGCGCTGCGTGCTGGGCATGTAGTGCCGCTCCAGTTGCGCCAAGGGCATGGGCGTGTCATAGCCAGTCACGCGACGGATCGGCGCCAGCAGGTGTTCCATGGCCCCTTCGGCAACGGTGGCCGCCACTTCGGCTGCCCAACCCCCGCTCAATGGCGCTTCGTGGACGATCAGGCAGCGGCCGGTGTGGGCAACCGCCTCCAGCACGGTCTCGGCGTCGAAAGGCTTGATGGTGGCAAGATCGATGAGCGTGGCACCGATGCCCTCGGCCTCCAGCCGCTGCGCGGCCTCGCGCACTTCCACCAGCGTGCTCCCCCAACTGATCAGGGTCAGGTCGTCGCCTTCCTGCTCCACGAAGCAACTGTCCAGCGGCAATGCCATGCCATCGTCTTCAACCTCCTGGCGGAACAGGCGGTACAAGCGTGTCGGCTCCAGGAAGACCACCGGGTCGGGGTCGCGGATGGCCGCCAGCAGCAGGCCATAGGCGCGCGCCGGGGTCGAAGGGATGACCACCCGCAGGCCGGGAATATGACCGAACATCGCCTCCGGGCTCTCCGAATGGTGCTCGGGCGCATGAATGCCGCCGCCACAGATCGTGCGCAATACCATCGGACAGCTGAGTCGGCCGCGGGTGCGGTAGCGCATTCGCGCGGCGTGATTGAGCATCTGGTCGATACAGCTGTAGGCAAAGCCGGCAAACTGGATCTCGGCAACCGGGCGCAGGCCCTGCGCGGCCATGCCGACGGCGATGCCGCTGATCAGGGCTTCCGCCAGGGGGGTGTCGAGCACACGCTCGGGCCCAAAGCGAGCCAGGAGGCCGGCCGTGGCGCGGAACACGCCGCCGTTGACGGCTACGTCCTCGCCGAACACGACGACCGCCTCGTCGTCGTCCATGGCATGGGCCAAGGCGAGATTCACGGCCTCAACCAGCGTGCGCTCAGTCATCGTCGAGGCCGTCCGGGCCGGCGTCGTTCTGGCGCAGAAAATCGCGTCTCTGGCGGTCCAGAGCGACCGGCGAATCCGCGTAAAGGTGCGAAAACAGACTTTCCGGCCTGCGCTCGGGGCCGATGCGGTAGGCATCGACAGCCGCCTCGACGGTGGCCTTGGCGTCCTGCTCCATCGTCGCCTGCTGGGCGCCGTCGAGGGCCTCACAAGTCCGCAGGTACTGTTGCAGGCGCTTGATCGGTTCCTGTGCCTGCGCTGCCTCGACTTCCTGCGCCGCTCGATAGCGCGAGGCGTCATCGGCCGTGGTGTGGTCCCCGAGCCGATAGGTCACTGCCTCGATCACCGTGGCCCGGCCAGCCTCCGCCGCGGTCAGGGCCTCGCTCGTGACCTGGCGGACGGCAATGACATCGTTGCCATCCACCTGGATGCCGTCGATGCCGGCGGCAAGCGCCTTTTGCGCCAGCGTCTGCGCCGCGCTCTGGGCTTGCCGTGCCACCGAAATGGCCCACTGGTTGTTGTTGATCACCACCACCAGCGGCAATTGCCAGACGCCGGCGAGATTGATGGCTTCGTAGAAGTCGCCCTTCGAGGTGCCGCCATCGCCAATGAAAGTAACCGCCGCGCCCCCCGCCCCGCGTCGCTTGAGAGCAAAAGCGACGCCGGCCGCGTGTGGAAGCTGGCTACCCACGGGGATGCAGGGAGGAAAATCCGTGCCCCCATGCGCATAGGCCGAACCCCGCTCATCGCCGCCCCAGTAACGCAGCACCTCCTCCAGTGCCACGCCGCGCAGATGCTGCGCAATGGGCTCGCGATAGCTGGGCAGCAGCACGTCCTCCGGGCGCATGGCGCTTGCCACGCCGACGGGGACCGCCTCCTGCCCCAGGCCGGAGGCATAGGTACCCAGGCCACCGGTGCGTTGCAGTGCCACCGCCCGAGCATCGAAGCAGCGCGCCAGCAGCATGGATTGCAGTAGCGCGCGCAGCTGCCTTGCATCCTGCGCCCATTCCGGAAGGCTGCAGCGCGGGTGGCCATCGGCATCAAGATAGGCGCGCCGTGCCACCGTGAAGGTGGCTACCGATGTTGTTTCCCGCCTCTCGGACCTGCGTTGGCTCATGGCGCTCCCGCGATCACGGCAAGCCATGGTTTCATGCTACGCCGCTGCAGCTTCAGCGCAAGCGGCTCGGGTGCAACGGTGCGGCATTAGCGGATGGGCGGCAGCTTGCGCCCGCTCCATGCACTCAGTGGCGGCGCTGGAAACCTTCCAGTTCCAGGCGGCTGAATCCCGCCTCACGCCGCGCGGATTGATTGAGCGGCGGACGGATTTCCACCCCGTAGTCCCGTAGCAACGCGCTGAAGGTTGATTCGGGCTCGAGGCCACTTTGCTGACAATGCCATCGAAACCAATGGCTTCCAATGGCAACGTGACGCACTTCCTCATCCAGAATGGTGCCGAGGATGGCGGCACTTTGGTGATCGCCCGCCTGCTCCAGGCGCTGGATCATGCCGGGTGTCACATCCAGACCCCGCGCTTCCAGCACGCGCGGCACCAGCGCCATGCGGTGCAAGGGATCGTGCGCGGTTTTCTCCGCCATTTCCCACAGTCCGTTGTGTGCCGGCAGGTCGCCATAGCGAGCGTCGTAGTCCTGCAGACGTCGGGCGAGCATCTGGAAATGACGGGCCTCGTCCTGCGCGACCGACCACCAATCACGGTAGTAGGCCAGTGGCATTCCGGCAAAGCGGACAATGGCGTCCAGCGCCAGATTGATGGCGTTGAACTCGATATGCGCCACGGCGTGCAGCAAGGCTACCCGGCCGGCCGGCGTCCCCAGGCCGCGGTGCGCCACTTCGCGTGGATGGACCAGTTCCGGCTGCTGCGGCCGACCCGGCCGCAGCGAAGTGGCCGGGCCGTCGGCGGCGGCATGCACAGGGCACTGCACAGGTGCGCTTAAGGCGGCGACCGCCTGACACTTCTCCTCCGGTGATACCGCGCGCAGCGCCTCCGCCGCTGCGGCCAGCCAGGGATCGGCCGTCATCGACGTTCAGGCCTTGAGCGCCGCGCGAATGTCGTCGACGAGGTCCGCCGCGTCCTCAAGGCCAATGGCGAGGCGCACCAGCCCGTCACCGATGCCGGCGCGGGCACGCGCCTCGGGCCCGATGCGCATGTGGGTGGTCGAGGCCGGGTGCGTCACCGTCGTGCGCGTGTCACCCAGGTTGGCCGTGATCGACGCCAGCTGCAGGCGATTGATGAAGCGCCAGGCCGTCGCCTGATCCGCGAGATCGAAACTGACGATTCCTCCGAAGCCGCGCTGCTGGCGCTGTGCCAGCGTGTGCTGCGGATGGGAGGACAGTCCGGGGTAGTAGACATGGCGTACCTGCGGATGGCCGTCCAGTGCCTCGGCCACTTGCCGCGCACGTGCCTCGTGCCCTTCCATGCGTACCTGCAGGGTTTCCAGGCCCTTGAGGAAGGTCCAGGCGTTGAACGGACTCATCGACGGTCCGCAGGTACGCATGAAGCGGAACAAGGTCCCCGCAACAGTCTCCGCGTCGCCGACGATGGCACCACCTACACAGCGGCCCTGCCCGTCCAGATACTTGGTGGCCGAATGCATGACCAGGTGCGCACCGAGGGCCATGGGCTGCTGAAAGACCGGTGTCAGAAAGCAGTTGTCCACCACCAAACGGGCGTCCGCGTCGCGGGCGATCTGGGCAACAGCCGGTATGTCCACGATCTCACACAGCGGGTTGCTCGGGCTCTCCACGAACAGCATGCGCGTACGGCTGGTGACGGCATTGCGCCAGGCGTCGAGATCGCAGGGATCGACATAGCTGAAATGCAGGCCGAAGCGGCTCAGGATGCCGTCGAACAAGGAGATGGTCGAGCCGAACAGCGTGCGCGACGCCACCACATGGTCGCCTTTCGACAACAGCGCCATGCACAGCGTCAGAATGGCGCTCATGCCAGAGGCGGTGCCGATACCCGCCTCGGCGCCCTCCATTGCGGCCAGCCTTTTCTCGAAGGCCTCCACGGTGGGGTTGGAGAAGCGCGAATAGACGTAGCCGGCTTCGCGTTCCGCGAAGATTTCGGCGGCCTGCTCGGCCGAGGTGAAGCAGAAGCTGGATGTGGCAAAGATGGCCGGCGAATGCTCGCGCCAGGGCGTGCGCGCCTCGGCACCTCGCACGCCAAGCGTGCCGGCGCCATAGCCAGCGTCGTCGCGGTGGTCGGGGGAATCAGCCATGGGCAGCGTTATGGATTTCCAGCGGCATGCCAGGGCCATTGTCCTGGCGGCCCTTTTTGGCCGCATCCGAGCGGAACAGTTCCAGCTGATCGAGATAGTCGCGCGAGATGTCCTGCGTGACGTATTCGCCGGTGAACACGGAGCAGTCGAACTGCTCCAGCTTGGGATTGCCCTCGCGAATGGACTCCTTCAGATCGTCCAGATCCTGGAAGATCAGGCGATCCGCCTGCAGTGCCTGCTCGATTTCCGCCTCGCTCAGGCCATTGGCAACCAGTTCGGACGCCGTCGGCATGTCGATGCCGTAGACGTTGGGATAGCGCACCGGCGGCGCCGCGGATGCGAAGTAGACCTTGCGCGCACCGGCGTCGCGCGCCATCTGGATGATCTCGCGCGAGGTCGTGCCGCGCACGATGGAGTCATCCACCAGCAGCACATTCTTGTCCTGAAACTCGAGATCGATCGGGTTCAGCTTCTGGCGTACGCTCTTCTTGCGCAGCGACTGCCCCGGCATGATGAAGGTGCGGCCGATATAGCGGTTCTTGATGAAGCCTTCGCGGTACTTCACGCCGATGCGGCCGGCCAGCTCGGCGGCGGCGGTGCGCGATGACTCCGGCACCGGAATCACGACATCAATGTCGTGGTCGGGCCATTCGCGCAGCAGCTTGTCGCCCAGCTTTTCGCCCATGCGCAGTCGCGCCTTGTAGACGTAGACATCGTCGAGCACGGAGTCCGGCCGCGCCAGATAGACATACTCGAACAGACAGGGCGCGCACTGGGGTTTGGCAGCGCACTGCTGGCGCAGCAACTTGCCATCCGCAGTCACCACCACTGCTTCACCGGGGGCGATATCGCCGATGATCTCGAACTGCAAAGCGTCAAGGGCCACCGATTCAGAGGCCACCATGTAATCGTCGCCATTGGGGCCGCTGCGCCGCCCCAGGATGGCGGGACGGATGCCAAAGGGATCGCGGAAGGCCACCATGCCGAAGCCAGTGATCAGCGCTACACAGGCATAGGCGCCGCGCGCGCGTGCGTGCAGCTCCGCAACCGCGGCGAAGATGTTCTCGGCCGACAGACGGCCATCGCCCTGCTCCATCAGCTCGTGAGCGAAGATGTTGAGCAGGATCTCCGAATCGGAATCGGTATTGATGTGGCGCCGATCATCGGCAAAGAGCTCGTCCTTGAGCGCCTTGGTATTGGTCAGATTGCCGTTATGGGCAATCGAGATGCCGTAGGGCATGTTGGTGTACAGCGGCTGGGCCTCTGCGGCACTGGCTTCACCGGCCGTGGGATAGCGCACGTGGCCAATGCCCATGTGGCCGATCAGTCGCGCCATCTGCTCATCGCGCTGGAAGACGTCGCGCACCAGGCCGAGATCCTTGTGCAGGTAGAGCTTGCTGCCGGCATTGGTAAGAATGCCGGCGGCGTCCTGCCCACGGTGCTGCAGAACGGTCAATGCATCAAAAAGATCCTGATTGACCGGTGCGTTGGTGGAAACAATGCCTGCAATGCCACACATGGGCGCTACTCCGAAAGCAGGGGTGCCAGAAAGGCAGCCCGCTCACTGTCTGACGGTTGAATGTCCTCGACCCACTCACGCGGCAACTGCTCCCGCGCCCATGCAGCATAGGGTTCAAGGGACTGGATCATCACCGACGACTGCCACCAAGGCTCCCGCTCCAGGACGGTGAGGCCGGCTCCGGCGATGACAAGGATGACGAGCAAAAGACCGCGCGCGGTTCCGAACAGGGCCCCCAGTGCGCGATCGGCACCGGAAAAGGGCGTACCACGAATGGCGGATGCCACGAGATAGGTGACGACTGAGCCGACGATGAGGGTTCCGATGAAGACCGCCAGATAGGCCGCGATCAGTCGGGCCGGATCCAGCGCAATAAGGTCAACCAGCCAGCCATCGACGACAGGTCCGAAGAAGATGGCTGCCACCACGGCCAGCACCCAGCTGCTGAGATTGAGCGCCTCGCGCACGAAACCGCGGAGCACACCGATGAAGGCCGAAACCACGACGGCCGCGATCACGCAATAGTCAACCCAGTTCATTGCAACCGCCGGCTGAAAACGGCGCGATTGTAACACCCGCGTGACAGTCCCCCGCCGCCGTTGAACGGTCTTTCATTGCCGTTCGATGGCGCGCGCGCCGCGGAATCCGGCGGCTTCCACCTCCGCCAAGGCTGCCTCTGCCGCAGCAGCGTCCACAAAGGGCCCGATCTGCAGGCGCCACCAGGCTTTTCCATCGATACGGACCTCATTCAGGCGTGTATCAAAACCGCGCGCCGTGGCACGCTTCCGGCCCGCTCGTGCCATCTCGGGATCGCTGTAGGAGGCTGCCTGAATCCACCAGCGCCCGGGCGCTGCCGGCGCCGCGGGCTGGGCTGCCGGCTTGGCAGTGGCAGTCGCATCGCGCGAAGGCGCCGGCGCCGGCGCCGGTGAAGGCTCGGCCGGCGGTGCGGCCTCGGCAGCAACAGCAGGTTGTCGGGGCTCCGGCGCTGAGGTCGACGCCTGTGCGGCGGGAGGAGACGCATCTGTCTCTGCTGCTCCGGTGGGGCCCGGGGGTGCCGGCGCGGACACCGCCGGCTCAGAGGCGGTAGCGCCGGCCGCACCCCCATCAGCGCTCTCCAGAGGCACGCTGGAGCGAGGTCCCAGCTCAATCACCACCCCTTGATCCTCGCCCTGCTCTGCCGGCTCGGGGATGAACAAGCTGACGATGAACACCAGCACGCACAGCGCCCCCGCGCCGATGAGGCGATTGCGCAAAGCAATGGCCTCGGCCTCATGCATCGCGTAGCGCCCCTGCCACCGTGAAGAAGGAACCAGTGACCACGATGGTGCTGCCGGGTGTGCTTTGTGCCCGCGCCTGTTTCACGCCCTTTTCCACGGTGGCCGCCACGCCCGACACAGCGACGCCCGCCAAGCGCAGGCGCTCGGCGAGTCGCGATGCGGGGATGGCTCGCGGGGAATCCAGATCCACGCAGATGAAACCACGGCAGGCGGGCGCGAGCGTGCGCGCCACCGCCTCTACCGGCTTGCCGTCGAGCATGCCCAGCACCAGAAAACACGGTGCCAGCTTGGAGGCCTGCAGCGCGCAGACCAGCTCTTCGGCGGCCTCTTGATTGTGGGCGACATCGAGCAACAGGTCTCCCCGTCGTTGCTGCCGCCCCGGGAGCTGGAAGCTTTCGGCTACGGTAGGCCAGTGCCGCACCAGTATCGATTGCTCGATGCCAAGTGCCTGCAACGCCAGCAGGGCGCCAATGGCATTGCGTTGCAGGGCATCACTGCAGCCGCGAAGGCGTGCCAGGGGCTGCGGCCATCCTGCCAATTCCAGCGCCTGCGGCGTAACGCGGAGGTCGGGGTGGCGGATATCGGCGCCGATCCGTTCCAGTGTGGCGCGCAGTGCACGCGGCGGTTCCGCCATGGCCATGATCGCGGGCCGCCCAGCACGGGCCACTCCGGCCTTCTCCGGCGCGATGGCGTCGATGGTGTCCCCCAGCTCGGCCATGTGATCGAGGCCGATACTGGTGATCACCGCCACATCGGCATCGACCACGTTGACGGCGTCGAGTCGGCCGCCCAAGCCCACTTCCAGCACGCGAAGCTCGACCGCTTCCGTCTCGAAGACCCAGAGTGCCGCCAGGGTAGTGAACTCGAAGTAAGTTAAATGCTCGTCCTGGCGGGCACGCTCTACCGCCTGGAACGCCATGACCAGCTGCGCGTCCGAGACCGGAACGCCGTCGATGCGGATGCGCTCGCCGAAATGCAGCAGGTGCGGCGAGGTATACAGGCCGGTGCGCTTGCCGCAGGCCTGGCCAAGATCCGAGGCCACCTGTGCGCAACTGCCCTTGCCGTTGGTGCCCGCAACAGTCACGGTAGGGCGCGGTGCCAGCGCCAGACGCTGGGCCACGCGCGCCACACGTTCGAGCCCGAGTTCGATGCCGCCACGCGGGCCGGCTTCCAGCCAGGCGAGCCATTGCGCCAGCGACCATGTCACCGACGGTCGAGCGCCTGTCATCGCTGTTCGATCAAGTCGCCGCGGCCGGCGGCGCGTGGGTCAGCAGAGCAAGCATGCGATGGATGCGGCCGCGCAGCTCGCGACGATCGATGATGGCATCAATGGCGCCGTGTTCCAGCAGAAATTCCGCGCGCTGGAAGCCTTCCGGCAGCGTTTGGCGCACGGTCTGTTCGATGACGCGCGGGCCGGCAAAGCCGATGAGCGCGCCCGGCTCCGCGATATTGATGTCGCCCAGCATGGCCAGGCTGGCGGAAACGCCGCCCATGGTCGGGTGGGTCAATACCGAGACAAAGGGCACGCCACGGTCTGCCAGCATCGCCAGCGCTGCCGAGGTCTTGGCCATCTGCATCAGCGAAAGCAGGGCTTCCTGCATGCGGGCGCCGCCGCTGGCGGAGAAGCACACGAGCGGGATGCGCTCTTCGGCGCACAGTCGTACGGCGCGCACGAAGCGCTCACCGACCACGCTGCCCATGCTGCCGCCGAGAAAAGAGAACTCAAAGGCAGTGACCACGACCGGCATGGCCTGGAGGTGGCCTTTGACCGCCACCAGAGCGTCGTTCTCGCCGGAGCTCTTGTAGGCCTCGCTGAGCCGGTCGCGATACTTCTTGGTGTCGCGGAAGCGAAGCGGGTCGCTGGGCCGCAGCGCGGCACCGATCTCCTGGCGCTCGCCATCCGCGTCGAGAAAGCTGTCGATGCGCGCTCGCGCGCCGATGGGGCGATGCGCGCCACACTTCGGGCAGACGCGCAGCGTACGCTCCAGCTCGGCGCGGTAGAGAACCGACTGACACTCGTCACACTTGGTCCAAAGACCTTCGGGGACGCTCTTCTTGCGTTCCGTCTCGCTGGTATCGATGCGCGACGGCAGAATCTTGTCGAGCCAGTTCACCTTCGCTTTGCTCCCAAGCGCCCGTTTCGGGCTATGACGATGTGCGGTGCGTCATGCTAGCGCATCAAGACCGTCACGCAACGCGCGAACGGTCGTTTCCAGCACTTCAGGGATGGATTCCGGGGTCTCGGACAGATCGGCCACGCGCTGCACGAGCGCGCTGCCGACCACGACACCGTCCGCACAGCGACCCACCGCCTGCGCGCTCTGCGCGTCGCGGACGCCGAATCCGACAGCAACCGGCAGTTCGAGGTGGGCGCGAATCTCGCGCACGTGTTCAGCGACATCCTCCGGATCCAGCTGGCTGGAGCCGGTGACCCCCTTGAGCGACACGTAGTACACATAGCCGGAACCGTAGCCCGCCACGGCCTCCATCCGCTCCGGCGTGCTGGTCGGCGCCAGCAGGAAGATGCAGTCAAGCCCATAGCCGTGGAGTTGCGGTGCCGTTTCCGGGGCTTCCTCAATGGACAGATCGACGATCAGCACGCCATCCACGCCGGCGTCGCGCGCCGCCTCGCCAAAGGCGTCCAGGCCAAACGCATCGATGGGGTTCAGGTAGCCCATGAGCACCACGGGGGTTTCGGAGTCCTCGACGCGGAACTGCCGCACCAGTTCAAGAATCCCGCGCAAGCTCGTTCCAGCGCGCAATGCGCGCTCGCAGGCTTTCTGGATCACCGGACCATCGGCCATGGGGTCCGAGAAAGGAACACCCAGCTCGATGATGTCGGCGCCGCCGCGCACCAGCGCATGCATGAAGCCGACGGTGTGGTCCGGATGCGGGTCCCCGGCAGTGATGAAGGGCACCAGGGCCTTGCGGCCTTCGGCGCGCAGCCGGTCCAGGGTTGTCGTGATGCGACTCATGCGCATGGCGCTCGGATGACAGGGGCGCGAATTTTATCCCGGATGCCCGACTGCGTGCGCGTTTGACCCCTTGCATCCGCCGTTGGTGCGGCAGATCAAGGCGCGCTGCAGGAATTCCGGCTCCACTGTGTATCAGTCCATGAAGCCCCGCCTCCTCCCGCATCGCGCGTGGTGGAGTTCGTCCCTTGCCCTGCCCGTTCTGGAATCGTTGCCATGCCCTTTGATCGCGCTCGTCCGCAGGCCGCTATCCCCGCGCCCTTCCCCTTTGCACTGCATCGCCGCGCCTTTCTTGAAGGGACCGGCAAAGGCCTTGCCCTGGCGGGTATGGGCGCGCTGCTGCCCGCCTGTGGCGGAGGCGGAAGCGAGGCCGGCACAGGCGCCTCGACGCCACCCCCGACCGAAATGCCCCCAGTGCTTCCCGCACCGGATGCCGCCTACGTGCAGCTGCGCCGGGTCAGCTATGGCGTGTCGCAAGCACACATGGCAGAGGCAAGCAACGACATCGAAGGGTACCTGGAGGCGCAGCTGCGCTACGACATGCTCGATGACCAGGCGGTCGAGGAGGCGATTGCCTTTCGCTTTCCGAATGCCTTGCGCACCCCGGAGGCATTGCGCGCTGGCTTTCCAGCCAATCAGCAGCAGGTGGTCGCGGATCTCATCAGTGCCACGCTGTTGCGGCGCTTCTACAGCCCCCGGCAGCTCTTTGAACAGATGGTGGAAATGTGGGGTGACCACTTCAATATCCACATCCGCAACGGCATCGGACCGATTCTGCACCCCGCCTATGATTTCGAAACGCTGCGCCCGCATGCCATGGGCAGCTTCCGAGCGCTGCTGGGCGCCACCGCGCGCAGCCCTGCCATGCTCTTCTATCTCGACAACTTCCTCAATCAGCGCACGGCTCCCAACGAGAACTACGCCCGCGAACTGATGGAGCTGCATACCCTGGGGGTGGACGGCGGCTTTAGCGAGGACGATGTCAAGGAAGTCGCGCGCTGCTTCACTGGCTGGTCGCTCGATTTCCGCACCGGCCGTTTCCGCTTCATCCCGGCGCTGCATGACGATGACGAGAAGCAGGTCCTGGGCACGACGATCCCCGCCAGTGGCGGGCAGCGTGATGGGGAGATCGTCCTTGATCTGCTGGCCGCACACCCGTCGACCGCGCGCCATGTTGCAGAACGCATCTGCCGACGCTTTCTGGCCGATACGCCCGATACCAGTGATGTCGAGGCCGTGGCCGCTGCCTTCGCGGGGAGCGGCGGCGATATTCCCACCGCCCTGCGCGCGGCCATGGGGCGTCCGGGGTTCCGTGCGACCGCCGATACCAAGACCACCCGTCCGGTCGAGTTTCTGGGACAGCTGGTGCGCACCCTGCGGGCCAGCGACACCTTGCCCAGCGACGAGGCCATCCGCCTGATCTACGGCATGCTCGACATTCTCGGGCAGGTCCCCTTCTTCTGGGCGCCGCCGGACGGCTATCCGGACGAGGGCGCTTTCTGGCGGTCCACCAGTGGCCTGCTTAACCGTTGGCGCATTGCCCTCGGTCTGACGGCCCTTGCGGAGACGGGCGCCATTGATCTGGCGGCTACCGTGGCAACGGCCGAGACGGTCGCGGACGCGGTCGACATGGCCGCGGCACGCGTTGTGGTGCGTGCGATCGCGGATCCCGACCGCAACCGCATCATCGACTACCTCGTGGGCGAGATCGGTGGCAGCGCCACGTCGCCACAAAGCCCGGGCACGCTGCGCGCGCTCGCACCGCTGATCATTGCACTGCTCGCCAGTGCGCCCTACTTGCAACTGCGCTGAGCCAGTCCCATGCATCTCTCACGACGTGCTTTCCTGACCGCCCCCGCCCGACAGAGCAGCCGCCGGGATGTTCTAGTGTATCTCTTTCAGCGCGGTGCTGCCGACGGTTTGAATACGGTGGTGCCCTACGCCGACCCGCACTACACCGCGCTGCGACCCCGCATCGCGGTACCACCCCCCGGCAGCGGTGGCGGCGCCATCGATCTCGATGGCTTCTTCGGCCTGCACCCGGCCGCCTCCGCCGCTCTGCCCCTGTTCCAGGCTGGCCGCCTGGCCTGGCTTCCGTCCAGCGGTATTCCACACCAGTCGCGCTCGCACTTCGAGGCGCAGGATCGCAGCGAGCGCGGCGTCACGGAGTCCCATCAAGCCAGCAGCGGCTGGCTCGCCCGGCATTTACAGGCCACAGCCACAACCCAGGATTCTCCACTGCGCGCGGTATCGATCAGCGGTGCGATTCCGACGGCGCTGGCCGGTGCCGGCGATCCACTCGCGATTCAGGAGCTGTCGAGCTTTGGGCTGGGTGCTGCCGGCGGCAGCAGCTATCAGGACACCCTGGCCCTGCTCTATGCGCCGCCGCGCCCTTTCGCGGAGGTCGCAGGCTCGGCGCTTCAGGCCATCGATCTCCTCGCCGCTGCCAACCCTACACAATTCGCACCGGAGCATGGTGCGCGCTATCCAAACAGCGAACTGGGCAGCAAGCTTCTGCAGGCCGCCCAGCTCATCAAGGCCGATCTCGGGGTGGAAGTCCTGTGCCTGGATGTGGGCGGCTGGGACCACCACGAGAATCTCCCCAACTTTCTGCCCGGCGCCCTCGCCGACCTGTGCGAAGCTTTGGCGGCTTTCGATACCGACCTCGGCACGGCCATGGCTGACGTGACGGTCATCGTCCAGACCGAGTTCGGACGTCGCGCCGGCGAGAACGGTGCCCGTGGCACCGACCACGGCACGGCCGGCCTGCTGTGGCTGCTGGGCGGTGCTGTCATGGGTGGTCGCGTGGTCGGCGATTGGCCCGGCTTGGCGCCGGAGCAACTGGCCGCCGGCGAGGACCTCGCCATTACCGTGGACACGCGGGACGTGCTCGCCGAGTTTCTCAGCCGCCGGCGCGGACATGAGTCGGCCCTTGTGGACGTCTTCCCGGAGCATGCGCCGGGCGCGGCACCCGGCGTCTTCCTGCCGCGCGGCGGCTGAGGCGGCTAGTCGAGCTTCAGACCTTCCCGTTTTGCGACGGTATAGAGGTCCTTGTCACCACGGCCGGAGAGATTGACCACCAGGCGCTTGCCGGCACCCATTTCGGGTGCCATACGCTTGGCCCACGCCAGCGCGTGCGCGGTCTCCAAGGCCGGAATGATGCCTTCGACCCGGGTCAGCTCGTGGAAGGCGGCGATGGCATCGTCGTCATTGACGCTGACGTATTCCACCCGGCCGGTATCCTTCAGCCAGGCGTGCTCCGGGCCTACGCCGGGATAGTCTAGACCTGCGGACACCGAATGCGTGCCGCTGATCTGGCCGTTTTCATCGGCCATGATGTAGGTACGATTGCCGTGCAGCACGCCGGGGTGCCCCGCCGACAGTGGCGCCGCGTGCTGACCGGTGGCAATACCGTAGCCCCCTGCCTCGACGCCGATCATGCGTACGCTGCTATCGGGGATGAAGGGGTGGAACATGCCAATGGCGTTCGAGCCGCCACCGACGCAGGCCACAAGAGCATCCGGCAGCGCACCGAAGGCTTCCTGGCATTGGCCACGCAGCTCACGACCAACGACCGCGTTGAAATCCCGCACCAGCATGGGATAAGGATGCGGACCAGCCACCGTCCCGATGACATAGAAGGTGTCGTCGACATTGGTCACCCAGTCGCGCAGGGCTTCGTTCATCGCGTCCTTCAGCGTGCGCGTTCCGCTGGATACCGGCACGACCTCGGCGCCGAGGAGCTTCATGCGATAGACGTTCGGCGACTGTCGCTCGACATCCTCGGCACCCATGTAGACGACGCACTTGAGCCCCAGGCGCGCTGCGATGGTGGCGCTGGCCACGCCGTGCTGTCCCGCCCCGGTCTCGGCGATGATGCGCGTCTTGCCGAGGTGCTTGGCGAGCAGTGCCTGGCCCACCGTGTTGTTGATCTTGTGGGCGCCGGTGTGATTGAGGTCTTCGCGCTTGAGATGGATTTCGGCGCCACCCCAGCGCTTGGTGAGGCGCTCCGCTGGGTACAGCGGCGAAGGCCGTCCGACGTAGAGCTTGAGGTCGCGGTCCAGCTCGGCGCGAAAGTCGGGGTCGTCGCGCAGCGACAGATAGGCTTCCTCCAGCGCGTGCAGCGGCTGCATCAGCGTTTCCGCGACGAACCGGCCGCCATACGGGCCAAAATGGCCGCGGGCATCGGGATAGGCGTAGTTATTCGGGTTGCTGCTCATCGGCTCTCGCTACCTCGGTAATGAATTGGGCGATGCGCTCACGGTCCTTGATTCCAGGCGCGTGCTCGACGCCACTCGACACATCGACCGCCCATGGGCGGAATTGTTGCACCGCGGCGGCCACATTGTCCGGTCGCAGACCCCCTGCAAGGATCAGTGGGTGGTGGCTGGCGCCCACCAGCGCACTACGTGCCACATGTCTGCCGCTGCCCCCCATCTCGCCTGGGGCGTGACCGTCGACGAGCAGTGCCGCTGCGTCGGGATAGGCCGCGCAAGCTGCGCCCAGATCGGCGTGTCCGGCCCCTGCTGCCACGGTTTTCAGATAGGGCCGGCCGAAGGCGCTACAGAAGCGGGCCTCTTCCCGGCCGTGGAATTGCAGCAGGTCGGGCGCGACCGCGCGTACGACCCGGTCCACCGTCTCGCTGCTGGCATCCATGAACAGCGCCACCACCTGCACAAAGGGTGGCACGATGCGACGCAGGGCTACCCCTGTGTCGATATCCACGGCGCGCGGCGATGCTTCGACGAAGACGAGGCCGATGGCGTCCGCCCCCGCTTCCGCGACGAACTGCGCGTCCTCCCGCCGAGTAATGCCGCAGATCTTGATGCGCGTGCGCCGTTGCATAGGCCGAGGATTGTACGCCCGTCAAGGAACATCCGGCGCACACGGTGAGGCGATGTCGGGGTACTCCGGGTACTCTGCGCCAAGCAGATACAGCCCTTCCGCATTGGCCGTCGCGCCCGCGCGCGTGCGGTCCCGTCCGGCAAGCAGGGTCTGCATCCAGTCCGGCGCCTCGCGTCCCTGCCCGATGCGCACCAGCGAGCCCACGATATTGCGCACCATGTGGTGCAGGAAGGCGTTGCCGTGGACGTCCACGCACAGGAAGTCGCCGACGCGTGTCACAGCGACGCGCGTGAGGCGGCGAACCGGTGTCGGTGATTGACACTCGGCGGCGCGAAAGGCGGAGAAATCCTGCTCGCCAAGCAGACACTGTGCTGCCGCATGCATCTGCGCCGCATCCAGCGGTTGCGGGAACCACCAGGCGCGCTGGGCCCATAGCGCGCTGCGGTTGGGGCGGTTCAGGATGAGGTAGCGGTATTGCCGAGCGCTGGCGCTGTAACGGGCATGGAATGCGGCATCGACCGGCAACACCCATTGCAGCGCGATATCGCGCGGCAAATGGGCGTTACTCCCCATCCGCCAGGCATCAGGACCTCGCGCCGCCTCGCTGTCGAAATGGACCACCTGCATGCGCGCGTGCACGCCGGCATCGGTACGTCCCGAGGCCATGACCTCCACGGGATGATTGCCCACCTGAGACAGCGCCGCCTCCACCCGCGCCTGCACGCTGTCGATGTGTGCGTGCTTCTGCCAGCCCCGGTAGGCACTGCCGGCATATTCGATACCCGCTGCCCAGCGCATCACGGGGCGTACAGCGCAAAGAGCACGACTGCGGCCAGCAACAGCAGCCCTCGATCGAGCATCTGGAGAGCCCCGGCGTGCGGCAGCGCCTCCGCCTGGCCGGGGGTGTAGTCGCCGCGCTCGGCGGCAAGCAATAGCCGCGCCGCGGCCTCATCCAGTCGACGGTATCCCGTGCGCAGTTGTGCTGCCTCGTCGCGCGTACCGTCGACAGCGGCGAAGACCAGCCCAACACGGGTCGCGAAGCGTTGTGTGGGCACGCCGATGCGGGCAAGAGGTTGCAGCCCCCAGACCAGACCGGCCGCAAGCCAACGCGGCGGTGTACTCCGAGTGACGATCACCACCACCCCCAGCAGGGCGACCAGCAGCCCGCTGCGGCGCAGTGCCTGTTCGACCCCAAGCTCCGTCAAACCGGGCATGCCGGGCCACAGTACCTCACCGCCACCTTGCCACAGGTGCAGAGCGACAATCGCGAAGAACAGCCAGCGAAGACGCCATAGGCCGTTGAGGTAAAAGCGCGCGTGGGATGCACCCATGGTGCGCAGCCAGACCAGAGCGATCAGCCCGGACAGCCAGTAGCTCCAGGTAGGCAACTGGGGCAAGGCAGCGGCAAAGGCGAACAGCAGTGCGATGCGCACGCCCGCATGCGGCGGTCCAGGCGTGGCCTCCGGGGCAGCAGCATGCATGCGCGCCTATCCGACGATATCGAGCAGGCGCTGCGCCTCCGCGCGCTGCGTTGCATCCCCGCCCTGAACGACCGTCTCGAGCAGCGGGCGCGCCATATCACCCTCCCCCATGTCGACATAGGCACGGGCGAGATCGAGTTGGCCTGCTACCCCCTGATCCCCGCCGCCGTCGCCGTTGGTCGGCCCCGCACCGGGATCGATCTCGAAGTCATCAAGCGCGAAGGCATCCTCCTCGCCTGTCGCCGACGAGCTGGGAGGCTCCTCCGCGGGCAACTCCAGCATCGGAACACCCTGCCCGGCGTCGGATTGCGCGGCGTCGGTAGCAGGCTCGCCACTTCCATCGACGTCGAAATCCTCCAGGGAGAAATCGTCGAGATCAAAGCCATCCGCGTCCGAATTCGAGACAGCGAGGGGATCGCCATCCAATGGCAGGTCGGTGGACGGTGATACTGTGGCCTCGGTGGAGGCGTCGGTGTCGATCGCGTTGTTCGCTGCATCAAAGGCGTCCGGCCCCATCCCGCTCACGTCAGCAGCGCTTACCGGAGGCTCGCTCGCGGTGTCATCCTCCTCGGGCAGTTCCCAGTCGAAATCCAGCGCGTTCTCGTCCACCGGGCTGGCTTCTTCAGCAGAGGCCGTCAATGGGGGCGACGCGGGCGCATCCTCGGAAAGATCGAGACTGTCCAGATCAAAATCCAGCGCATGATCGGAGCTACCAGCCGTTGGGTCCGCCGGCTCGGCGCCCGTACTTGCAGATGGTGCTGGCGCATCGCCGAATTCGAGCCCTTCCAGATCGAATTCCAGGACATTGTCAGCGCTTTCGTGCTCGGTTGCCGCGTCGGCACCTTTCCCGGTCGGCTCGGGCACCTCCGTAGGCGTTCCGGTCGCCGCATCCTGATCATCGAGCAGTCCATCAAGATCGGCACCAGGGTCCGCAGCCGCTTCGGCAATTTCATCGACGCGGCTGTCGCTGTCGGCACTATCACTCCGATCCGGAGCTTCGAAAGCGTCATCGAAAGACGTCTCGGCCACGGCCGCTACTTCCAGGTCTTCGCCAGTGTCGGGGCCTGCAGGATCTATGGCCGCTTCGCCCTCATCCTGCCCGAGCATGGCACCCGCCGCCATGCTGGCCCCGATGGCGGTGGCAAAGCGTGAGTCAGGTGCAATCCTTCCCGCCATTTCCGCGAGCTCACGTTCCTCGTCGGCGGACAAGCCCGATCGTGCCGCGGCATCGGCGGCATCAAGGAAACGCTCTCGGTCGCCGGCAGCACAGTACACCTCCGCCAACTTCACTCGAAGTGCCGCATTCTCGGGATCACGGGAAATGGCGTCGGTAAGCCGCTCGGCAGCGTCGTCGTACATGCCGTAGGCAATACGGAAATCGGCATCGGCTAGCGGGTCTTCAGCGCCGCCGGCCTCCCCAAGCGCGTCGTCGCCGGGCTCTGACACTTGCGTTGCCTCTGCGGATTCAGCCTCTGAAGCGCCTTCGTCATGGGAGTTTGTCGCGAGCGGGGCGGGCGCCGTAGATGCCGCTGTCAGGCTGACCGTGGTCGGCTCGTCCTCGGCCTGGGCCGCAGCGCGACGCGCGCCACGACGACGCATTTCGATGATGGCGGCGGCGCCAAGCAGCACAACGCCCGCTGCCACCAACAGTAGATACCACGGCAAGCCAAGCCAGGTTGCCGGTGCAATGGCGGGAGGCGATGACGCAGTTGCAGAGCGCTCGGCCTCGGTGACGGCTGGCGCCTGTTCCGGCGCGGTCGCCTCCTGTGGGCCGGCTGCAGCCTGGCGATCCGGAGCTTCCGCCTTCGGTTCCTCGCTGCTTTGCGACGATGCCGTCGCATCGCGTGCTTCTCCGGCGCCGGGTCCGGCGGCAGCCACCGCGTCTGGCGATACGTCGCCTTGCACCATGGCCCCATTGGCATCCGCCGCACCCCCTGTCCCTTCTTCTGCCGCCACCACATTTCTTGTATCGTCTGCAGCCTCGGCGGCTAGCGGAGACTCTTCGGGATCCTCTCCCTGCGCGGCGTCTCCGGCTCCGGCTTCCTTCCGAGCCGGCGTCCGCCCCGCGTCATCCTCGGTCTCAGCCACTGCGGATTCGGAAGCTTCGCCATCGGTGCCAAGTACATCCGGACTGGCGGCAGCCGCGCCTGCCTCTTCGGTAGCCGCTTCGGTCGCTGCGACGGCATCGGAATCACTGGCGTCAGCGGTTTGCACGGGTGCTGTCGAGACTGCTCCAATCGATTGCCCCCCTTCGAGCATGGCCTTCATCTGGCGCAGCGCGCGGGCCTGATCGATGGCGCGAATGCTGGTGGCATCGGGGATGCGTAAGCGCGCGCCGGCGCGCAGCTGACGCGCATCACCATTTTCGAAGGCGGTCGGATTGTTCTCGATGATGGCGAGCATCATCTGCTGCATGCTGATACCGGACCCCGGTGGACGGGTATTGCTCGCGACTCGCCACAGCGTTTCACCGCGCCGGACCGGGTAGACGCCGGCCGTGGGCCTCGGCGATACGCTCGCACCCGCTGAGCTACGGTTTGTCTCTGTTGCTGCGGGTCCCTGGCCAATCTCCGCCAGCAGCTCGGGATCCAGTTTCCGTTCCGATTCGGTGGTGAAGAAGGTCGGAGCTTCCTCGCGCGGCGACCGGCCTGCTGCCGGGGCCGCTTGCTGATCCTCCACCGCCTCGGTATCGGTTGCTTCGGTCGCTGCCTTCTCCGCCATCGGTGGTTCGCTGCGATCCGGAGAGGCAGTCTGCGTCGCCGTCGATTCCGGCGCGCCTTCAGCAGGCGGAGATGCTGTCCTAGCCACTTCCATCGCTGCCATGCGCTCCGACGCCGCATCGGGGGCGGATTCCACGGCATCTACGACACTCGCACGCTCCGCCGGCGCGGCTTCTGCGGGCGCAGTTGCGGATTGCGGGGATGTCTCCCCCGCTTCAGTGGGCAGCGGTTGCGGGGATGCTGGGGCTGGGGCTGGCGTGGGCGCCGGCGCCGGACCCGGCTGTTGCGGCTGCGGCGCAAACTGGGGTGGGTCGATGAGCAGTGTGTAGCTGCGCTGGACCATCTGCCGGCCTTCGCGTACGACCACCAGCACCTCCAACAGCGGCTCCTGCAGCGGGCGCTGACCGCGCAGCCGCACCACGGGCTTACCGTCTTCCATGGCCAGGGTGGCACTGACGTTACGCAGGTAGTCGTTGCGTGCCAGCCCCAGTTCTTCATAAGCCCTTTCGGAGGCGATGCTCGCGCCGAGACGTTCCAGTCGATCGGCCGGCACGTCGCGCAGCGCAATATCGGCGCGCAGCGGCTCATTCAGATAGGAGCGCAATTCCACAGGGCCGAGGCCCACGGCATGTGCGGCCGAAGCAAATAAAGCGATAGCGGCCAGCAGCGTAAGACGTGACAGCGCGGACATGTTGGTTGGCACCCCGGATGGCTCTGAAAGTGAGCCTACTGCATTACGAAGCGCTTGTAACCCGCTCAGGCGGCTTTCAAAATCCTTGAAAGCCGCCGTTCGTCGCATCGTTCAGAGATAGCGTTCCGCGAGCACTTCGGCGATCTGTACGCTGTTTAGCGCTGCGCCTTTTCGGATGTTGTCCGACACGACCCAGAGATTGAGGCCGTGGGGGTGCGAGATGTCCTCGCGAATACGACCCACAAAGACCTCGTCGTGATGGGCGCCTTCGGTCACGGCGGTGGGATAGCCACCATCGGCACGCTCATCCATGACCTTCACGCCGGGCGCCTTGGCAAGCAGCGCGCGCGCGGACTCGGCGGTGATCTTGTCGCGCGTTTCGATATGCAACGCCTCAGAATGGCCGTAGAACACCGGCACGCGCACCGCGGTGGGGTTCACCAGGATGGCGTCGTCCTCGAAGATCTTCTGGGTCTCCCAGACCATCTTCATTTCTTCCTTGGTGTAGCCGTTGTCCTGGAAGCTGTCGATGTGCGGCAGACAGTTGAAGGCGATCTGCTTGGGGTACACCTTGGACTCGATCGGCTGCCCGCTCAGCGCCTGGGCACTGGTCTGAGCCAACTCGTCGATCGCTTCCTTGCCGGTGCCGGAGACGGACTGGTAGGTCGCTACATTCAGGCGCGTGATCCCTACGGCGTCATAGATCGGCTTGAGCGCCACCAGCATCTGAATGGTGGAGCAATTCGGATTGGCGATGATGCCGCGCTGGGTGTACCCCGCGATGGCATGCGCATTGACCTCCGGTACGATCAGCGGCACGTCCTTGTCGTAGCGGAACTGCGAAGTGTTATCGACCACCACGCAGCCGGCTTCGGCAGCCTTGGGGGCATAAATCGCCGAAACACTGGCGCCGGGCGAGAATAGGCCGATCTGCACCTTCGAGAAATCGAACTCGGCGAGATCACCGACGATCAGCTCGTCATCGCCGAAGTCGACCGCCTCACCAGCCGAGCGCGACGAGGCCAAGGCATAGACCTTGCCCACCGGAAACTTGCGCTGGCGCAGCACCTTCAGCATTTCCTGACCGACTGCGCCGGTGGCACCCACGACTGCTACATCAAACGTCTTGCTCATGATCGAACCATTGAAAGGAGGAAGAAGCGGTCCTCAGCTCTGAAGCTGGGCCACCACGGCATCACCCATCGCCTGCGTGGATACTGGCTTTGACTGGTCGCCGGCGAGATCGGCGGTGCGAAGACCGCTGGCGAGCACCGAACCCACTGCCGATTCCACCCGCTCGGCCAGATCGCCCCGGTCCAGTGAGTGACGCAGCAGCATGGCCAGCGACAGGATGGTCGCCAGCGGATTGGCCTTGCCCTGCCCTGCGATATCGGGCGCACTGCCGTGGACCGGCTCATACAAGCCCTGCCCGCGTGCATTCAGCGAGGCCGACGGCAGCATGCCGATGGAACCCGTCAGCATTGCCGCGATATCCGACAGGATGTCGCCGAAGAGATTCCCGGTCACGACCACATCGAACTGCTTGGGTGCGCGCACCAGCTGCATGGCGGCGTTGTCGACATACATGTGACTCAGCGTGCAGTCGGGATAGTCCGCCGCCACCCGGGTGACCACCTCGCGCCAGAGCTCGGAGCATTCGAGCACATTGGCCTTGTCTACCGAACAGACGCGACGGTCGCGCTTGCGCGCGGCCTCGAAGGCGGAGCGCGCAATGCGCTCGATCTCCGATTCACTGTAGACCTCGGTGTTGTAGCCGACTCGCTCGCCGTTCTCCTCGCGGATGCCGCGCGGCTGCCCGAAATAGATGCCTCCGGTGAGTTCACGCACGATCAGAATATCGAGGTCCGCTACCAGTTCCGGCCGCAGTGAAGAGGCTGCAGCCAGTTCGCTGAACAGCATCGCAGGGCGCAGATTGGCATAGAGGCCCATTTCCGAGCGGATGCGCAGCAAGCCGCGTTCCGGGCGGAGGGCGCGTTCGATGGCCTCCCACTTCGGGCCTCCCACAGCGCCGAGCAAGGTCGCATCGGCAGCCTGAGCCGCTTCCAGGGTCTCCGCCGGAAGCGGATCGTTGTGCGCGTCGATGGCTGCCCCGCCGATCAGGCCGAAGCTCCATTCAACCGCGAGGCCATGATGGGTTTTGAGACATTCCAGCACGCGTTCGGCCTCGGCCATGACTTCAGGACCGATGCCGTCGCCCGGCAGTAACAGCAGGCGCGCGCTCATGCCTGCGCTCCCCGGAACAGCCAGGGCGCTTCCTTGCGGCGCCGCGCCTCATAGGCGCGGATGGCATCCGCCTGGGTCAGCGTGATACCGATTTCGTCGAGTCCTTCCATCAGGTTCTGTTTGCGTTTGGCGTCGATATCAAAGGGGAATTGCTGGTCGTCACAGGACACGATCTGCGCGCCGAGGTCGATATGGGCCTCGCGCTCGGGCGAGGCGCTGGCCGTGGCGAACAGGTGATCCAGCGCCGCGTTGTCCAGCACGATCGGCAGCAGACCATTCTTGAAGCAATTGCTGAAGAAGATGTCGGCGAAGCTGGGGGCAATCACGCAGCGGATGCCGTAGTCCTTCAGCGCCCATACCGCATGCTCGCGGGAGGAGCCGCAACCGAAGTTGTCGCGGGCCAGCAGAATGCTGGCGCCCGCGCGGGCCGGCTCGTTGAGGACGAAGTCTGGGTTGACACGGCGGGTGGCCGGATCGATATCCAGGGTGCCGGGATCGAGATAGCGCCAGTCATCGAACAGGAAGGGACCGAAGCCGGTCCGGCGGATCGATTTCAGGTACTGCTTGGGAATGATGGCGTCGGTATCCACATTGGCGCGGTCCAACGGCAGCATGCGCCCCTGGTGAGTGGTGAAGGCCTGCATCAGTGGAACTCCCGAACGTCGACAAAGTGGCCAGCAATGGCCGCAGCCGCCGCCATGGCCGGGCTGACCAGATGGGTACGGCCACCGGCACCTTGACGCCCTTCGAAATTGCGATTGGAAGTGGACGCGCAGCGCTCGCCTGCTTCCAGACGGTCCGCGTTCATGGCCAGACACATGGAACAGCCCGGCTCCCGCCACTCGAAGCCGGCCTCGGTGAAGATGCGGTCGAGGCCTTCCGATTCCGCCTGCTCGCGCACCAAGCCCGAGCCCGGTACGACCATGGCCAGCTTGACGCTGTCCGCGCGCTTGCGGCCCTTGACCACCTCGGCCGCCGCGCGCAGGTCTTCGATGCGTGCATTGGTGCAGGAACCGATGAAGACCTTGTCGACGGCAATATCACGCAGCGCCGTCCCGGCGGTCAGCCCCATGTACTCCAGAGCGCGTTGCATGCCATTACGGCGCGCGCTGTCCTGTTCCTGCGCGGGATCGGGTACGCGGTCGGTGACCGGCGCCACCATCTCCGGCGAGGTGCCCCAGCTCACCTGCGGTGCAATATCCGCGGCTTCGAGGACGACTTCCTTGTCGAAAACGGCATCCGCATCGCTGTGCAGCGCGCGCCATGAGGCCACGGCCTGCTCCCACTCTTCCCCGTGGGGCGCGAAGGGCCGGCCACGGATGTAATCGATGGTGGTGTCGTCAGCGGCGATGAGGCCGGCGCGTGCGCCTGCCTCGATACTCATGTTGCAGACCGTCATGCGGCCTTCCATCGACAGCGCCTGGATGGCCTCCCCCGCAAACTCGATGACATGACCGGTGCCGCCGGCGGTGCCGATGCGACCGATGATGGCCAGAACAATGTCCTTGGCCGTCACGCCTTTGCCCACCGCGCCGCGCACGGTGATGCGCAACGTCTTGGCGGGCCACAGCACCAGTGTCTGGGTGGCAAGCGCGTGCTCCACCTCCGAGGTACCGATGCCGAAGGCCAACGCCCCGAATGCGCCATGCGTGGAGGTGTGCGAATCGCCGCAGACGACGGTCATGCCGGGCAACGTGGCCCCCTGCTCCGGACCAATCACGTGCACGATGCCCTGACGGCGATCGAGCAGGTCGAATTTGGTGATACCGAACTCGGCACAGTTGGCATCCAGCGCCTCCAGCTGCGCCCGCGAAATCGGGTCGGCGATGCCTGCCGCGCGGTTCTGCGTCGGCACATTGTGGTCCGGCACCGCCAGGTTGGCGTCCACGCGCCAGGGCTTGCGCCCGGCCAGACGCAGCCCTTCAAATGCCTGCGGGCTGGTGACTTCATGCACCAGGTGGCGATCGATGTAGAGCAGCGCGCTACCGTCGTCGTAAGCGGTGACGGTATGGGCGTCCCAGATCTTCTGATAGAGCGTTTTGCCGGCCACGGCGTCCTCACTGGCCCAACGGGGAGCAGCATTCTAGTGTTTCACTGCCGTGTATGCCGCTCACACCGCACGATCGACGCTATAGCACCCTCGTTAGGCAACACCATGCGCTGAGGCCCCCGCGTTGCGCTAACGATCGTCAGATCGCACACTTGGTCGTTGAGAAAGGAAGGGAGACCCCTCATGGCGCGATCGCTGATCCTGCGGCTGCAGCAGGCCGCCATTACATTGCTTCTGGCGGGACTGCTGGGCTGTACCAGCGAGCCCCCTGACATTGAGCAAAGCAGTACCGCAGGCGACGGCGCGGCAAGCGCCGAGCGTACGCGCTACATCCTGCTCTTCGATCCGGAAGTGGTTCAGATCCGGCGCAGCACGGTGAGGGACGAGAACGGCGAGGTTGTCGAGCTGATCCGCTTCGTCAATGACCTGATCCTCAATGATCTCGGTGAATTGCTGCTCGGCCCCTTCGAGGCCATCAACGGCATCCTGATCGAAGTGCTGGGCTCCCTCACCCCTTCCTCCTTTGCCGATCAGCCCGGGCTGCGCGTGGTGGAAGAGGACCGCCTCATTCGCCTGCCCTTTCTCCCCGGCAACGGACCCGACCTCCAGGCCACACCCTGGGGGCTCGATCGGATCGACCAGCGCGAGCGGCCGCTGGATGGGCGCTATATCCCGGAAGGTGATGGCGCCGGGATCCACCTGTACATCGTCGATACCGGGATCAATGCGTCGCATGTTGACTTTCTCAACCGCGTACGCGAAGGCCAGAACATCCGCGAGCCCGATGCGCCACCGGACGATTGCAACGGCCATGGCACCCATGTTGCCGGCACGGCCGCAGGTACCCGTTACGGTGTCGCCCCGCTGGCGCTGCTGCACCCGGTGCGCATCTTCGATTGCGAGGGAGAAGGCCGCGTGTCCGATGTGCTGGCGGGCATGGATTGGGTTCTCCGCAATCACGAGGCACCGGCGATCATGAATCTCAGTATCAGCGGCGATCGATCCACCGCCATCGAGAGCGCGGCTGCCACCGCGCAACGCGCCGGACTGGTGGTCGTCACTGCCGCCGGCAATGGTGGCGATGACGCCTGCACCGTGTCACCGGCGGCATCGGCGGCGGCCATGACGGTCGGGGCAACGACACGCGAGGATCGACGTGCCGCCTTCTCGAACCCGGGGCGATGTGTCGACCTAATGGCACCTGGCAATGACATCGTCTCGGCACGCCACGACACCGACACCGGCGCGGCACTGCTCAGTGGGACGTCGATGGCAGCCGCGCATGTCACCGGTGCGGCCGCCTTGATTCTGGGTCAGGACCCGACGGCGGATCCCGAGACCGTGCGCCGCCGCCTGCTCGAAGACGCGACGCCGGATACGCTCAGCGTGGGCGAGGGTTCTCCGAATCGCCTGCTGTTCGTCGGTCTGGAATAGGCTGCGGCGCTGGATCGCGCAGTGCTGTGGCGACGACCAGCCAGCCCAGCGCGGCGGCCGCCGCGGCACCCATGAAGACCACGGGGCCGCCGAGCGCATCCCAGGCATAGCCCGTCATCAGATTGCCGATGGCTCCACCGGCGCCAAAACTGAGACCCGCGAGCAGTGCCTGGGCCTGACCGTGCAGGTGTTCGGGAAAGAGCCGGTGCATGCAGACCACCGTCGCCGTGTGATAGAGGCCGAAGCTGGCGAAATGCAGGAACTGACTGAAGGCCAGCCAGTACAGTTGATCCACGGCCAGCGCCAGCAGCGCCCAGCGCAGCACGCCGCTGGCCAAGGAGAAAAGCAGCGTGGCGCGCACGCCGTAGCGCATCAGCAGGCGACTGGCGACCACGAAGACGCCAATTTCAGCAATGACGCCAAGCGCCCAAAGCTGCCCCGTAACCGCACTGCTGTAGCCGTGCTCCTGAAGATAGATCGAGAAGAAGCTGTAGAAGGGGGCGAAGGCGAGCTGTGACAGGAAGGCGGTGATCAGCAGTGCGACGACGCTGGGTTGCCGTAAATGGCGCAGCAGGGCACCGCGTACCGGCTGTACGCGTGCGCCGCCCTGCGTGTCGGGGATGTAAAGCCCCAACGCCACCATGGCCAGCATCAGTACTGCGACCATGGGATGAACGACCCCTGCCCCGTAGGATTCCACCAGGGCGCCGCAGCCAAGCACCGTCACCACGAAGCCGACGCTTCCCCAGAGGCGGATCTGGCTGTAGTCGAGCCGTGTATGACGGGTACTGTGCAGCGTGATGACGTCGAAGGCCGGCAAGGCGGCATTCCAGAACAGTGCGTAGGCGGCATGGAGGCCCAGCAGCAAGGCCAGACTGTGGTGGACATGCGGCATGACCGCAAAGAGGGCGCTGCAGATCAGCATGGTGACGACGATCACCGGCATACGTTGCCCGCGACGATCCATAACGCGGCCCCAAAGCAAGGGGACCCCGATACGCAGTGTGCCCAAGACGGCAAAAGCCATTCCGACCACCCAGGCGCTATGACCGGAATCCCGCAGGTACAACGGCCAGTACGGCACGAAGCATCCCACCGCACCGTAGTACAGCAGGTAGAACGCCGACAGACGCAGATAGAGCGCCCGTTCGCTCACACCCTAGCGATCCGCGTCGGGCGCTTGGGCAGGCAGACGCGGCGTGGCGGCTTCGACATCGCCACACTGGGCGCGATGACGCAGCCAATGATCCATCAGGACCAGCGAGACCATCGCCTCGGCGATGGGTACCGCGCGAATACCGACGCAGGGGTCGTGCCGGCCAGTCGTGCGCATCTCGACGTTATCGCCGTGCTCGTTGATCGACTGACCGGGCGTGGTGATGCTCGAGGTCGGCTTGATCGCCAGCCGCGCGATCAGGTTCTGCCCAGTGCTGATACCCCCGGCGACACCGCCCGAATGATTCGACAGAAAGCCTTCCGCGCGCATCTCGTCGCGGTGCGCGGTGCCGCGCATGCCGGCCACCGCCATGCCATCGCCAATCTCCACGCCCTTGACAGCGTTGATTCCCATCAGCGCCCAGGCGATCTCGGCGTCGAGACGATCGTAGACCGGCTCGCCAAGGCCGGGCGGCACCCCTTCTGCCTCAACCTGCAGGCAGGCACCGGCGGAATCCCCCTCGCTACGCAAGCGGTCGATGTACTGCTCCAGTTCCGGCACACGCTCCGGATCGGCGCAGAAGAAAGCGTTCTGATCGACGGCCGACCAATCCTTGATGGCCAGTGCAATCTCACCGATCTGCGTCAGGCAGGCGCGCGTGCGAATGCCGAGGCGTTCCTGCAGATACTTGGCAGCCACCGCACCCGCCGCCACGCGGACGGCCGTTTCGCGCGCTGAGCTGCGGCCTCCACCGCGATGGTCGCGTCGGCCGTATTTCTGCATGTAGGCGTAGTCGGCGTGATTGGGGCGAAAGACCTGCGCGATCTTGTCGTAGTCGTAGCTGCGTTGGTCGGTGTTCTCGATCAACAGCGCGATGGGCGTACCGGTGGTCTCGCCTTCGAAGACCCCCGAAAGGATGCGGACCGCGTCGGCCTCCTTGCGCTGGGTTACATACTTCGAGCGCCCAGGACGACGGCGATCCAGTGCCGGCTGGATATCGGCCTCGCTCAGCTTCAACCCGGGCGGACAGCCATCGATCACGCAGCCGATGGCGGGCCCGTGCGATTCGCCGAAGCTCGTGACGCAGAACATTCTGCCCAGCGTATTCCCTGACATTGCCTTCCCTACTGCTGTGCCAGCCAATCCACAAGGGCGGCACGTTCAATGATGAAAACGCCGCTGCCGCCGAATTCGAACTCCGGCCAATGCGCGGGGAGATCGGGGAAACGGGCGTCGAATTCCGCGGTGGAGGCGCCGATCTCGCCGATCAACACCCCGTCCTGACTGAGCCAGTCAGGTGCTTCCCGCAGCAGGCGCGCGACCACTTCCATGCCGTCATCCCCCGCGGCGAGCGCGACCTTGGGCTCAGCATGATACTCCGCCGGCAAGTCCTGCCACTCATCCTCCGGCACATAGGGGGGGTTGGTCACGATCAGGTCGAAGGCCGGCACCTTCTGTGCCGCAAGCGGCGCATAGAGGTCTCCGACGTGGCCGATGACCCAGTCCTGCATGCCGTGGTCGGCGATATTGGCGAACATCAGCTCGGCCGCGCCTGGATCGATTTCCACGGCGTGTACCTCGGCCTCGGGGAAGATCATGGCACAGGCAATGGCAATGCAGCCGCTGCCCGAGCACAGGTCCAGAATGCGCGCCGGCGGCTGTGGAACCCACGGCGCAAAGGCATCACCGATCAATTCGGCCAAAGGGCTGCGCGGCACGATGACGCGCTCGTCCACCCGGAAACGCAGCCCGCAGAACCAGGCCTCACCGGTGAGGTAGGCCGCAGGGCGCCGCTGCGCGATGCGGCTGCGGATGCACTGCGCCACGCGCATGCGCTCCTCCGGCAACAGACGTGCCCGCATATACAACTCGGGGACCTCGTGCGGCAGATTCAGGCTGTGGCGCACCAGGTAATAGGCTTCGTCGAGGGCATTTTCGAGGCCGTGTCCGAAGGCAAGATCCGCCTGCGCAAAGGCGCTCGCCCCCCAGCGCACGAAATCAGCGGGCGTTTGCAACACATCGACGACCTCGTCGATACCACTTTCAGGAATGTCAGACATAAACGAGCGATCGCCGACAGGGGCGAAGCCGGGCACCGGAACGGGACAGCTTGGTAGTATGCGAACGCCCATCCCTCGCTGCAATGCGAACCCACGGTCACTGTTCATGCCACGCCCCTCCCTTTTCACCGTCGGCGCGGTGAGCGCCCTGCTGGTCGGCCTCGCTGTCGCGCTCTTTACCCTGCGTCCCAGCTCCGGTGGGCAGCTCGAAGGTGGAATCCTTCTCTCGCAGCCCCGCGCCATTTCACCTTTTTCGCTGGTAGACGCTTCCGGTGAGGCCTTTACCGAAACGGCCCTCCAAGGTCGCTGGACTGCCATCTTTCCGGGCTTCACGCACTGCCCCGACATCTGCCCGACCACGCTGGGCGTATTGCGTGATGTCATGAACAAGCTTGAAGGACCCAAACGGGAACAATGGCAGATCGTCTTTCTGACGGTGGACCCTTCTCGTGACACCCCCGAAGCGCTGTCCCAGTACGTCGGCTATTTCTCGGACGCCTTCATTGGCGTGACCGGCGACATGGATGAGATCGACGGGCTGACCAAGGACCTCTCCATCGCCTACCGCTATACCCCGCAGGAGGATGGTGGCTATACCGTCGATCACACCGCTGCCATTGTTCTGGTCAACCCGCAGGGTCAGGTCGCGGGATATCTGCAACCGCCCTATCAGCCCGCGCGCATGGCGGCCGATCTCCGCACCACCCTCGGCACCTCGTGAGTACGCCGAAGCTCCCCTGGCACGCGCCCCTTTTCGTTGCGCTCCAGGCCCTGCTGCCCACCCGCCTGCTGTCGCGTATCGTGCACAGCCTTGCGCATATCCGCTGGGCGCCCCTTCGGCTTCCCTTCATCCGCGGGTTTGCGCGCGCCTTCGCGGTGGACATGCGCGACGCCGCCAACCCCGACCTGGCCAGCTATCCGCACTTCAACGCCTTCTTCACGCGCGCGCTACGCGATGGTGCCCGCCCGCTTCCCTCCGATCCGACAGCGCTGTGCAGCCCGGTGGACGGTACGGTCAGTCAATTCGGCGCCATCGACGGTGAGCGGCTGATTCAAGCCAAGGGACGCGACTACACAGCCAGCGCCTTGCTTGCCGACGACGCCGGCGCCTATCTCGACGGAGACTTTTGCACGATCTATCTGGCTCCATACAACTATCACCGCATCCACGCGCCCTGCGACCTTGAACTGAAAGGCTGGCGCTACGTGCCGGGACGACTGTTCAGCGTCAACCCCACCACCGCCGCACTGCGCGACGCGCTGTTCTCGCGCAACGAGCGCGTGGTCGCGCACTTCGATTGCGATGGAGGACAGCTCGCCATGGTCATGGTCGGCGCCCTGCTGGTCGGATCCGTGGATACGGTCTGGGCTGGCCGCATCTGTCCGCCACACCGACGCCGCCCCTCGGACTTTGTGCCAGCTTCCGGTCGCTTTGCACGCGGTGCGGAAATCGCCCGCTTCAATATGGGCTCTACCGTGATCCTGCTGGCAAGCCCCGGTCTGCTTCGCTGGGATAAGGGACTGCAGGCTGGCGCCCCCATCCGCATGGGAGCGGCCCTCGCCAGTCCGCGTGCGCGAACCAAAGACGGTCCTTCGTCGTCGAAGAGCACGAACGACCCAAAGGACGCCTGATGCCGCGCGCCACCCGCAGGACCCTTGTTGCCAGCTTCTGCCTGGTCTCGCTGTTTGCCGTCCCTCCGGCCGGCCATCCCATCAACGAAGACATCGAGTTGCCGCAGCTGGGCGAGCCGGCCGATGCCGTCATGTCACCGCGCGAGGAATACCAGATCGGCGCGCGGGTTACGGCGCAGATCCACGCCGCGGGCTACGCCCTCGAGGATCCGCAACTCACCGACTACATCTCCCGTCTTGGCTGGCACATTGCCTCGCACGGCAGCCGGGTCCCGGATCATCTGCAGTTCTTCATGGTGCGCGATCCACGCATCAACGCCTTCGCGCTACCCGGCGGATTCATGGGATTCAATGCGGGCCTGATCATGGCCGCCGAAAGCGAGAACGAACTGGCCGCGGTGGTGGCGCACGAACTGGCCCACGTCACGCAGCGGCATATCGCGCGCACCATTCAGGGGACGCGCGCCGCCGACATCGCCACCTGGGCCGCGGTCCTCGCGGCCATCATCGCCGGCTCGGCCTCGCCCGACGTTGTTCTCGGGGCGCTATCGCTCGGACAGGCCGCCAGCTTGCAACGCCAGGTGTCCTTTACGCGTACGCACGAACTCGAGGCGGATCGCATCGGCATCGGCACCATGATTGCCGCCGGATACGATCCGCAGGGCATGGTCAGCTTCTTCCGCCGTTTGGAGCAGCAGTCCCGCCTCTACGGCTCACAGATTCCCGACATCCTACGCACCCACCCGGTCAATACCACGCGCATCGCCGAGGCGCGGCAGCGCGCCGACGGTCACACCGGACGCGCCGACGAGATTCGCCCGTTGACCTTCCGCATCATGCGCGCACGCGCCCGGGTTCTGACGGTAGAGCGGCCAAGCCAGGCGCTGGACTACTTCAAGCAGCGCATCGAATCCGGCATCGACCACCCCGCGGAGTGGTATGGCGCAGCACTCTCCCACCATGCGCTCGGCCAGTTCCAGGCATCCGACGAGATTCTCGACCGTCTCCTCAAGGACACCCCCGACCAGCTCCATTTTCTGCTGCTCAAGGCCGAGAACGCGCGCGGCCGCCGCGCGCCGGAGGAAGCATTGGCAACTCTGGATCAGGCCCTCGAGCAGCAGCCACGCTATGCCCCGCTTCGCTTCGCCTACGCCGAGACGCTGATGGACGCCGGACGACCGGAGCAGGCGCGCCAGTTCATCCTTGACGGTTTCGAGCACGTCCGGCCCTTCACCGAAACCCACCGCATTCTTGCCCGCGCCGCGCGGGCCAGCGGCGATCGCGCCGAACTTGCCTATCAAAGCGCCACCTACGCATGGCGACGGGGGGATGCCGAGACCGCCATGGAGAAGCTCGATGCCGGTCTGCGCCACTCGGATCTCAGCGAGGATGAGCGCGCGCGTCTGCGCAGCTTCCGCAAGGAGGTGCGCGAAACCTTGCCCAAGTATTGGCGGCCCGACTACGAGGACGAGCCGAACGCACTCCGCCGCCATGGCTGAATGTCCGCTCCTCTCCGGTCAGAGCTGACCGGAGTTGCGCATCCACTCGATGCAGTCAGCCACCATCGTTTCCAGCGGCACCGTTTCGAGCTGGAAGGCATCCTGCGCGGCGCGTCCGTCGCAGTAGGTGTTGCCACTGAGAAGCGTCACCGCTTCGCGCGTGACGTCCGGCTCACGGCCCAGTAGCGGCGCCATGGCCTCCTCCATGCGGGCATAGGCATTGAGTACAGCCGGCCGTACTGGTCGGAGGAAGCGCCGATGGCCAAGCTGCGTGCCGATCTCCCGCGCCAGACCCGCATAACTGACGTTGACCCCACCAATGAGATAGCGCGCACCCCTGGAGGCATGGCCGATAGCACGAATGGCCGCCAGCGCAACCGAGCGTGCCGAACAGAAAGTCGCTCCACCCGGCGGTACGCCCGGCAAGCGACGTTGCGCTACCAGGCGCACCAGGCGCGACCAGCCCTTGCGGTCGCGCGCGCCCATCATGAAGCCCGGATTGAGAACCACAGCATCGAGCCCCGAGCGCAGTCCGCGCTCGATCTCGACTTCGGCCATTGCCTTGCTGCGCACGAAAGTCACCGGCGAATTGCGGCCGGTGCGTGGGGTCTCGGGTGCGATGACGCCACTGTGCTGACCATAGGCTGCCGCACAGGAGATATGGATCATGCGTGCGCCTCGCGCCTGGGCAATGCGCGCCAGTCCACGGGTGCCACGCACATTGGTGCGAAGCTGTTCCGGCCCCATCCGCCGCCAGAGACTGGTGCTGCTGGCGCAATGCACGACCGCGTCAAGCCGGTTCGGCAGTTGATCGGCCAGACCGGGTGAATCGAGGACGTCCGAGGTGATCAGCGTCGCGTCTACCCCTTCAAGCGCAATCAGGTCGGAATCAGGCCGATGCAAGGCGAGCACATTCCAGCCCTCATCGACGAGGCGGCGCACGACCTCGCTGCCGAGAAAGCCATTGGCACCCGTTACGAGGGCCGTACGTTGGGGAATACGGTCTGCTGACATGTCTCCTCGTTGCTTCTCATTGTCGTGGCGGTGTATCCGCTCTCTTTTCGCTATGCATAGTGCGTGCTTCGGGCGCGCCTGCCAAGCGCTTCTTGCCCTTGCTCACGGGCCGAACAGCATAACCTACTCTATCGTCACTTATTGCACCGACCCGGCGGCCCGTGCCATGCGGGGCACGCGGATTGCTAATCGTACTCAGAGGCGATCGCTGACCGGACGCACGCGCGCCCATTGCTTGCAGCTCGGGCACTGCCAGAACTGCATCCGCGGCGTCAGACCACAGGACTCGCAACGGAACTTGGGTCCGGACTGCAATGCGGACTCCAGACCTTCGTGCACCATCTGGGCGAGATCATCCTGCTCTGCACGCCGCTCAGCCAGCATGCGAAGGCCCGTCCAGGTTGGCCGTTTGCGGCAGAGCGCAACCAGTTCATCCACCACGTCCTTGCCGGACTCCGCCTCTAGGCGCAGCCGCGCCAGCGAGGGCTGCACGCTGTCGTAATGCTTTTCGGCTGCACGCAGGTAGCGTGCGTAACCCGCCACGTCATTCTGCGCGCTGTAGACCCGCCGAATGGCCGGCAGCACCGTGGGAAAGAAGCGCAGATCCTGCTCCGGGACGTGTTCGTAGGCGCGCAAGGCCTGGCGATACTGTCCCGCCTTCTCGTGCAGCTCACCCAGCATCAGACTGGCCCGTACGCACTGCGGATCCGTCTTGAGCGCTCGCTCCAGATGCGCGACGGCGCCATCGGCGTCATTCGCGCCCCGGGCGGCCTGCGCCTGCTCGCAGCAGTAGTGCGCCATCTGTGTGGCTTGCGAGCGCCCCTCGGTGGATTGCAGTCGCTGCGCCGCTTCCTCGGCCTGTTGCCACTCCTGCGTCTGCTCGTAGATGGAGATCAGCGCACGCAATGCTTCATCCATGTACATGCCGTCATCGAGCAGCCCGGCATACAGACCCTCGGCGCGGTCGAGCAGACCTGCCTCGTGGTAATCGCGCGCCAGCTCCAAGCGGATCTGATTGGTTTCCTCGGGCGGCAGGGTGTCGCGCGCCAGCAGGTGCTGATGGATGCGCATGGCACGATCGACCTCGCCACGCTTGCGGAACAGACGCCCCAGCGTCAGATGCAATTCAATAGTTTCACTGTCTACTGCCACGGCACGCGTCAGCGCGGCGATGGCCCGATCCGGATCATCGTGTGCGAGGTGCTGCAGGCCTTCGAGATAGTCCCCCGATACCGGCGTTCCGGGTTGCGACTCGGGTGGCTCTCGCATCACCCGGTGCAGATGCCAGCCAAGCGCCAGCCCCAGCGGCAGCAGTAAAACCGCCATGCCAAGGCCGGACAACACGATCAGCTTTGCTGTGACGCGGGAAGCTTGGCTGCCACGCTTTCGCGTTGACGCAGGCTTTCCAGCTCCTTCTGCAGGCGCGCGATACGCCGCCGCTGACGAACCAGGGGAATGGCGCTGATCAGACCACAGGCGAGCGCGGTCACTGCGCCCGACAACACCATCAAGGCAATGAGCGGCAATTCAATCCGCCCCGCCAGATAGTCGAAGGTCACCGGGTCGCTATTGAACAGTCCCAGGGACAAGCCAGCGATCAGGATCGCGACGACGACCAGCAAGACAACAATCTTGCGCAGCCTATGCACCGCCCTGCCCTCCGCTGATACCGGCATCGACCCGTTCGCGCAGGGCCTTGCCTGGTTTGAAGTGTGGGACGCGCTTGGGGGGTATCTCCACCGTCACTCCGGTGCGTGGGTTACGCCCGACACGGGCATCCCGGTGATGCACGGAGAAACTGCCAAAGCCGCGGATTTCAACGCGACGGTCCGCTGCCAGCTCGCGACTGATCGTATCCAGCAGCAGCTTCACGGACATCTCGACGTCACCGTGCGGCACCTGAAGGGAGGCGGCGCGTTCCGCGAGCCGGTCGATCAGTTCGGATTTGGTCATTCTCGGGCCCCCAAATATCGATTCCAACGATAGGCGAAAAGCGAAAGGGGCGCAACCGCGCCCCTTTCTATTTGCTGCATTTTCATGCCGATAACGGCGCTTCTTCAAGCGCCATCGACAGTACAACGCATCAGTCGCCGATGTGCTCCTTGAGCAGATCGCCGAGGGAGGTACGACCAGTGGTCGCGTTGCGGCTGTTGCTGTACTCGGCAACGGCATCCTCTTCCTCCTGGATCTCCTTGGCACGCACGGAGAGCTGAATGACGCGCGACTTGCGGTCGATACCGACAAAGGTCGCGGTCAACTCGTCGCCCACCGCCAGCACCTTGGTGGCGTCCTCGACGCGGTCGCGCGCCAGGTCGTTGGCCTTGATATAGCCTTCCACGCCTTCGGCGAGGTCGATCAATGCACCGCGCGGCTCCACTTCACGCACCGTACCGGTGACCTGCTCACCACGCTTGTTCTCGCCGATGAACTGCGCGACCGGATCGGCCGTCATCTGCTTGATGCCAAGCGAGATGCGCTCGCGCTCGGCGTCAATGGCGAGCACGGTGGCTTCGACTTCCTGGCCCTTGGAGTAGCGGCGCACCGCTTCTTCGCCGGTCTCGTTCCAGGACAGGTCGGACAGATGCACCAGCCCGTCGATGCCGCCATCGATACCGATGAAGACGCCGAAGTCGGTGATCGACTTGATCGTGCCCTTGACGCGGTCGCCCTTCTGGAAGTTCTGCGCGAACTCTTCCCACGGGTTCGGCACGCACTGCTTCATGCCCAGGGAAATACGACGGCGTTCTTCGTCGATATCCAGAATCATGACTTCGACTTCGTCGCCGATGGTCACGACCTTGTTCGGATTGACGTTCTTGTTGGTCCAGTCCATCTCGGACACGTGGACCAGGCCTTCCACACCCGACTCGATCTCGACGAAGGCGCCGTAATCGGTGATGTTGGTGACCTTGCCGAACAGGCGGGTCTTCTCTGGATAGCGACGGGCGATGTCGACCCACGGATCCTCGCCCAGCTGCTTCAGGCCAAGGCTGACGCGACGACGCTCGCGGTCGTACTTGAGCACCTTGACTTCGATTTCGTCGCCCACCGACACGACTTCCGACGGATCCTTGATGCGCTTCCACGACATGTCGGTGATGTGCAGCAGGCCATCGATGCCGCCGAGGTCGACGAAGGCGCCATAATCGACGAGGTTCTTGACCACGCCATTGAGCACCACGCCTTCCTGCAGCGTCTCGAGCAGCTGTTCACGCTCGGCGCTGTATTCGGCTTCGAGCACTTCGCGGCGCGAGACCACGATGTTGTTGCGCTGCTGGTCGAGCTTGATGACCTTGAATTCGAGCGGTTTGCCTTCGAGGTAGGCCGTGTCGCGAACCGGCCGGACGTCGACGAGCGAGCCCGGAAGGAAGGCACGAACCGCACCGATGTCGACGGTGAAGCCACCCTTGACCTTGCCGGTGATCGTGCCATTGACGATCTCGCCATTGTCGAAGGCGTCCTGCAGGCGGCCCCAGGTCTTGATGCGCTCCGCCTTCTCCTTGGAGAAGCGGGTTTCGCCAAAACCGTCTTCCACCGTTTCCAGCGCGACCTCGACTTCGTCGCCGCTGTTGATGGACAGCTCGCCCATTTCATTCTTGAACTCGTCAAGGGCGATGACCCCTTCCGACTTCAGGCCGGCGTCGACAATCACGACGTCGGACTTGATCTCCAGCACGGTGGCGCGTACCAGGGCGCCAGGCTGCATGGATTGCCCCTGTGCGAGGCTCTGTTCAAACAGTTCAGCGAAACTTTCGCTCATAGGATGTTGGTCTACCAATAAACAATCTGCCCGGAATCCGTCCCGGCCAGGGAGTCTTCAATAGCACGGCGTCCTTGCCATGCCCCGTTGCTCACGACACCACCGAAGTGAGGCCGCTATCCTTCACAAGACTGAAAATCCGATCGCATACCGCGTCGACGGTGAGCTCGGTCGTATCGATGATGACCGCATCCTCTGCGGCCTTCAGCGGCGCCACCTTGCGACCCCGATCGCGCGCATCGCGCGCCCGGATGTCAGTCAAAACATCCGCTAGTATAGCGGGCATCCCCGCTTGTCTCAATTGTCGGCAGCGCCGCCGCGCGCGCTCTTCAGCACTGGCATCGAGAAAAATCTTCAGAGGCGCCTCAGGGAAGACCACGCTGCCCATATCGCGTCCATCCGCGACCAGGCCCGGCGGCTGCAGAAAGGCCCGCTGCGCGTGCAGCAAGGCATCACGGACTTCCGGAAACACCGCGATCCGCGATGCCAGCATCGCCGCACTCTCCTCCCGGACGTCAGCCGTAATATCACGGCCTTCCAGGGCGATGTGGTCGGTCGTGCTGTCGCCTTCGAAGCGCACCTTCATGCGACGCACGATATCGGCAACCGCGGCCGGATCGTCCACCGGCACACCGGCCTGCTCGGCGGCGATCCCGGCCACCCGGTACATGGCACCCGAATCGAGCAGATGCCAGCCCAACTGCGTTGCCAGCCATTTCGCCGCCGTGCCCTTGCCAACGCCGGAGGGACCGTCAATCGTGCAGTGCGGAATCTGCCGGCTCACGCCACACCCGAATGATCGTGCAGCACCCGCAGTTCCAGGCCGACCGAGCCTGCGGTCTCGACAAAGCCCGGGAAGGAGGTGTGCACGTTGTCGCAGTGGCGGATGCGGATCGGCTGCTCCGCGCGCAGGCTGGCGATGGCCATGCTCATTGCGACGCGGTGGTCGTCGCAGGCGTCGACCACGCCCCCATGCATGCGCCCACCGAGGATGCGCGCCCCATCGGCTTCGGGTACGGCGGAAATGCCCAGGGTGCGCAATGCGTTGACCATGCTCTGGATGCGATCGGATTCCTTGACGCGCAGTTCGGCGGCGTCGCGAATGACGGTCTCGCCGCTGGCGCAAGCCGCCGCCACAAAGACGGCCGGCATCTCGTCGATGGCCCGGCCCACCACACTGCCCGAAATCATGGTTGCCTTCAGCCGACCGCCGCGGACGTGAATATCGCCCACGGGCTCACCGCCCAGGGTGCGCTCGTTATCGATGTGGATATCGGCCTCGAAGGCGCGAAGGATGTCGATGATGCCGGTGCGGGTCGGGTTCAGCCCGACGCTTTCCAGCGTCAGCTCGGCACCCGGCGTGATGGCGGCACCGACCAGAAAGAAGGCTGCCGAAGAAATATCCGAAGGCACTTCGATATCCACGGCAGTCAGCTCCTGCCCGCCTTCCAGTGCCGCGAAGCCGGATCGGGCCTCCAGCTCGACACCGAAGGCGCGCAGCATGCGCTCGCTATGGTCGCGGGTCGCTTCGGGCTCCGTCAGTTCGGTGCGCCCCTGGGCGTACAAACCGGCAAGCAGCACCGCCGACTTGACCTGCGCGCTGGCCATCGGGGAGCGATAGTGGATCGCCTTCAATCCCGCTTCCGGGGGCTCCAATGTCAGTGGCGCGGTACCCGATGCACTGGTCGTGATGCGTGCGCCCATCTGACTCAGTGGATCGGTCACACGCCGCATCGGTCGCCGCGTCAGCGAAGCATCACCGGTCAGGGTGATCGCAAAGGGCTGCGCGCACAGCAGGCCGGACAGCAACCGCATCGAGGTGCCGGAGTTGCCGAGGTCGACCGGCCCCTCGTGCGGCTTCAGGCCGTAGCGCCCCACGCCGTGAATGCGCAATTCGGTATCGGACAGGCGCTCGGCCTTGACGCCCATGCCGGTGAAGGCGCGCAGCGTGGCAAGGCAGTCCTCACCCGGCAGAAATCCACGAATATGGCTGCTGCCATTGGCGATGGCGGCCAGCATGACCGCGCGATGCGAAATCGACTTGTCTCCGGGTACACGCAGACGGCCGCGCAGCGCGCGTGCCGGTTGGCAGAGAAAATCCATGTCAGACCTCGGTATGGGCGTTTTCCAGCAACGAAAGAAAGCGCTCGCGCGCAGAGCGCGCACGCTGCAGCGTTGCCAGAACCGCATCGTCGTCGGCATTGCGCAGATCACTGCGCAATTGCGCGAGGGTGTCTTCGAAGGCACTGATGGTGTGATCCAGCACCTCGCGGTTGTCGAGCAGGATATCGCGCCACATCACCGGGCTGCTGGACGCAATCCTTGTGAAATCGCGAAATCCGCCCGCCGCGTAGGCGAAGAGTTCGCGTCGATCTTCCATGCCCGCCAGACAGTCGACCAGGGCGTAGGCCAGCACATGCGGCAGATGGCTGGTGGCGGCAAGCACCTCGTCGTGATGGCCTGGCTCCATACGCTCGACCTGCGCACCGACTGCCTGCCAGAGTGCCTCCACTGCGGCTGTGGCGGCGGCTTCGGTGACAGGCAGCGGCGTGATAATCACCCGGCGGTCACGAAAGAGTTCAGCATCGGCCGCCTCGACCCCGAAGCGCTCGCTACCCGCTACCGGATGCCCCGGTACGAAACGCGCCAGCGCACCGCCTGTCGCCTGCAGCCGCGCCAGAATGCTGCCTTTGACACTGCCGGTATCGGTCACGATGCAGTCCGGCGCCGCATGCAGCACCTGCCCGACAATCTCCGCAATGCGCCGAACCGGCGTCGCCACCACCACACAGTCCGCCCCTTGCGCGGCGGCCTCGACCGAGGCGACGCCCTCGTCGATATAGCCCAGCGCCTGCGCCTTGGCCACCGACTCGGCGTCGAGGTCATAGCCGACGATACGCGGCGGTTGCGCCCCATTCTTGAGTGCGCGCGCCAGCGAGGCGCCGATCAGGCCTAGACCGATGACCGCGATGCGCTGGGGAATACTCATGCCTCTGCGGTCGAGGGCATGCGCGTCAGCACCGCATCCAGCGCCTGCAGCAGCCGATCGTTCTGCTCGGCGGTGCCCACTGTGATGCGCAGGAAATGCGGCATGGCGTAGCTCGCCATGGGCCGCACGATGACGCCGGATTCGAGCAGGCCCTGATGGATTGGCGCTGCATCTCGGCCACAGTCCACGGCGAGGAAGTTGGCATGCGAGGCGAGCACGCCCAGCCCGCGCGCAACGAAGGCCTCGTGCAACCGGCCGCGCTCGCGCGCATTGAGCGCGACCGAGTCCGCAACGAAAGCCTGATCGTCGAGGGCCGCTTCACCGGCGAGCAGGGCCAGCGTGTTGTTATTGAACGGCTGCCGCACGCGGTTGAGCAGATCAGCAAGATCAGGGTGTGACAGGCCATAGCCCAGTCGCAGGGCCGCCAAGCCATAGATCTTGGAGAAGGTGCGCGTGACCAGCAGGTTCGGATAGCGCGCCAACAGGGCGTTGATGTCCGGGCGCGTCTCCGGCGCCTGGTAGTCCCAGTAGGCCTCATCCAGCACGACGATGGTCTGCGCGGGGACCGCTTCCATGAAGGCCGCGAACTGCCCCGCCGGCAGGCAAGTCCCGGTGGGATTGTTCGGGTTGGCCACGAACACCACAGCCACGTCCTCGTTCAGCGCGCGGGCGAAGCCTTCCAGATCGTGGCCATAGGCGTCCGGCGCATCCGCTGGCCTCGCCGGCACCTCGATGGCGGGTGCATTCTGCGCCGCCGTCGCCAGGGGATAGACCGCAAAGGCGTGCTGGGAATACATGGCCGCGCGGCCGGGTCCAAGAAAGACGCGCGCGACGAACTCCAGCAGATCATTTGAACCATTGCCGAGGGTGATCTGTTCCGGGCGCACATCGTGAAAGGCGGCCAGCTTGGCCTTGAGGGCAAAGCCGCCCCCATCCGGATAGAGCGCGAGCGACCCGGGATCTCGGATTGCCTCGTGCACGGACGCACTGCATCCCAGGGGATTCTCGTTGGACGCGAGCTTGATCACATCGGCCACGCCCATGCGCCGGCGCAGTTCTTCGATGGGCATTCCCGGCTGGTATGGCGCGAGACCGCGGATACCGGCCGGCACACGATCAAAGTAGGCAGGTTCAGCCATCGTATTCCGTCGTCAAAGTGGGAGATGCCGAGGGAGGCCGCATGACAGCGCGGCTCCCGCGACCGGGGCGCGTCCAGTTGAGGGTGGCGCCCAGCACCCGACCGAGCCCCCCATTATGCGCCGAATGCCAGCACGGCGGCGCACTGGACCCCGCTTGGTACAGCCCGCGCGCTCAGCCGTTCTGCTGGCTGGCGCGCGGATAGGAGCCCAGAATCTTGAAGAATGCGGAGCGGCTACGGACATCATCAATCACCGCGGCCACCGTCGGATCGGCCTGGTGGCCGTCCAGATCAAGATAGAAGTTGTAGTCCCACGCTGCGCGGCGACTGGGACGTGATTCGATCTTGCTGAGGTTGACCCCAGCCTTGGCGAAGGGCTCGAGCAGGGAGAACAGCGCCCCCGGCTCGCCGCCCTGCGGGGCCGAACAGACGATCGACGTGCGATCGGCACCGGTAGGTTCGGGCTGCTGCCGACCGATGACGAGAAAGCGCGTCGTGTTGTTGGGATCATCCTCGATATTCGCAGCAAGGGCATTCAGCCCATAGAGCACGCCGGCGGCAGCACTGGCAATGGCCGCGCCGCGCTTGGTTTCGGCGACGCGGCGCGCCGCCGCACCATTGCTAGGCATCGGCTCACGTGGCGTATTCGGCAGATTGCCATCTAGCCAACGGCGACACTGGGCGAAGGATTGCGGGTGGGCGTAGACCACATCGATGCGCTCCATGCTGTCGTGCACCGACAGCAGATGATGGTGCACCGGCAGCATGACCTCGCCGCAGATCGACAGCGGCGTGGCGAGCAAGAGATCCAGGGTGCTCGACACCACGCCCTCGGTTGAATTTTCGACCGGCACCACGCCGTAGGAGGCCGTGCCCGACTCCACATCGCGGAAGATGTCGTCGATGGCCGGCGCCACACGGGTTTCGACCTGATGGCCGAAGTGCTTGTACACCGCGGACTGGGTATAAGTCCCTTCCGGCCCAAGGTAGGACACCGACAACGGCGTCTCCAGCGCCAGACAGGCCGACATGATCTCGCGCATGATGCTCGAGATCGCCTGGTCCGACAGTGGGCTTTCGAGCGCGTGATTGCGCTCCACTGCCCGCGTCAGCACCTGGGCTTCCCGCGCCGGACGGTAATGGTCGGAAAGATCGCCGGCGTCGCGCTTGATGTCACGCACCTCCTGTGCGACGCGCGCGCGCTCCACGATCCGTTGCTGGATTTCGGCATCCAGCGCATCAATGCGCGCGCGCGCGGCGCTCAGGCGGTCGTCGTTCATCAGGCAGCCGGGAGCAACCGCACCGAAAGCACACCTTCGATGCCCATCAGTTCATCGGCCACGGACTGCGGGATTTCCGAGTCAACGTCCACCATGGTGTAGGCGACATTGCCACGCGACTTGTTGAGCATGTCCGTGATGTTGAGATTGTGCTTGGCGAGCAGGCTGGTCATCTGCCCCACCATGTTGGGCACGTTGGCGTTGGCGATGCACAGCCGCGGCTCGTCCTCAACGCGCGGCAGCACGGATTCGGGGAAATTCACCGAGTTGGTGACATTGCCGTTTTCCAGAAAGTCGCGAATCTGCCGGGCCACCATGATCGCGCAGTTCTCCTCGGCTTCGCCGGTGGAGGCACCCAGATGGGGCAGCGCGATGACCTTGGCGTGCGCCTTCAGCTTGTTCGACGGGAAGTCGCAGACGTAGGCATGCAGATGGCCATCGTCCAGCGCTTCGAGAACGGCGTCTTCGTCGACGATGCCGCCACGGGCGAAGTTCAGGATGACGCCGTCCTTGGGCATCGAGCGAATGCGCTCGGCACTGATCAGCCCCTTGGTGGCGTCGATCAGCGGCACATGCACCGTCAGGAACTGGGATTTTGCACAGAGCTCGTCCACTGTTGTGGCCTGATTGACGCCGGCCGACAGGCGCCAGGCATTGTCGACGCTGATCTTGGGGTCGAAACCGGTGACGTCCATGCCCAGATCGTGGGCCGAGTTGGCGACACGTACGCCAATGGCGCCGAGGCCGACGATGCCGAGACTCCGGCTCGGCAGCTCGAAGCCCGCGAACTTCTTCTTGCCGTCCTCGATAACCTTCGAGTCATCTGCGTCCACGCTGTCCACGAAGCGGATCGCGGGCGCGATATTGCGCGCCGCCATGAGCATGCCGGCGATGACCAGCTCCTTCACGGCGTTGGCGTTGGCGCCGGGAGCGTTGAACACCGGCACGCCGCGCTCGCTCATGGCATCCACCGGGATGTTGTTGGTACCCGCGCCGGCGCGGCCAATGGCGCGCACGGTCTTGGGGATGTCCATATCGTGCATCTTGTAGGAACGCACGAGGATGGCATCGGGGTCGTTGATCTCGCTGGCCACCTCATAGCTCTCGCGCGGCAGATGCTCGAGGCCGCGGGGCGAGATGTTGTTCAGCGTTTGAATACGGTACATGGAGTTAGGCAAACCTCTTGATTCGAATGGTGGTGGTGCTGAATGCGGTCAACACGGCCGTTGCAGCCCGACGACGCAGCGCGCCTATCCGTGCTGTCGAACGAATTCCTTCATGTAGTCGATCAGCGACTGCACACCGACTTCCGGCATCGCGTTGTAGATGCTGGCGCGCATGCCGCCGACCGAGCGATGGCCCTTCAGACCAGGCATGCCAGCCTTGGTGGCCCCTTCGATGAAGGGCTTGTCCAGATCCGGATTGGCCATGGTGAAGGTGACGTTCATCCAGGAACGGTCCGCCGGTGCCACCGGGTTGGTATAGAAGGGCTCGCTGTCGATGTAGTCGTACAGCATCTGCGCCTTGCGGTGGTTGCGCTCGGCCATGGACTCGAGACCGCCCTGATCCAGCAACCACTTGAAGATCAGCCCGCTCACGTACCAGGCAAAGCAGGGCGGCGTGTTGAGCATGGAATCGGCTTCGGCCACGGCCTTGTAATCGAAGATCGAGGGCGTGCTGGCGCGTGCATTGCCGATCAGGTCATCGCGCACGATCACCATGGTCAGGCCCGCCGGCCCGGCGTTCTTCTGCGCACCGGCATAGATCACGCCGTGCTGGGCCACATTGACCGGGCGCGACAGGATGGTGGAGGAGAAGTCACCGACCAGGGGCACTTCACCCACATCCGGCGCCTGATGGAACTCGACCCCTTCGATGGTCTCATTCGGCGTGTAGTGCACATAGCTGGCCTTCGGGTCCAGCTTCCATTCGCTGCGCGCCGGAATGTGATTGAAGACGTCGTCCGCCGGCCGCGCCGCGGTGTTGGCGGTGCCGTACTTGGCCGCTTCCTTGATCGCCTTCTTGCCCCAGGAGCCGGTCACAACGTAGTCGGCCGAGCCGCCTTCCGGCATCAGATTGAGCGGGACGAAGGCAAACTGCCCGGTCGCGCCACCCTGCAGGAACAGGACCTTGTAGTTGTCCGGCACATTGAGCAGCTTGCGCAGATCGGCTTCGGCTTCTTCGGCAATCGACATGAAGGCCTTGTCGCGATGCGACATTTCCATCACGGACATGCCGTTGCCGCGCCAGTCGAGCAGATCATCGCGGACCTGTTCGAGAACGGCTTCCGGCAGGGTCGCCGGGCCGGCGCTGAAATTGAAAACTCGGGACATGGTTCTCCCTTTACTTATTCGGATGTGGATGGGTCGGACGGTGCAGCGGCGCCCTGTTCGGGACGGATGGGTCGCTATCCTCTTCCTCTCCGTCCTCCGGCGCAACGCGATCAACGCCCATCAACCGGTCACCTGCGACCGGGCGCACAATTCGCACGCCCTGGGTATTGCGACCCAGCGTGCGAATCTCGCTGGCCGAGACGCGGATCAGGTTGCCGGCGTGCGAGACCAGCATGACCTCGTGGTCATCCTGGACCTGGATGGCACCGATCAGCTCGCCGCTCTTCTCGGTCAGTCGCTGGGCGATCACGCCCTGCCCGCCGCGACCACGCAGCGGGAAATCGGCTACGGCAGTGCGCTTGCCGAAGCCGTATTCGGATACGGTCAGGATATCCCCACCGTCAGCCTGGAGCAGTGCGATGACACGCGCATGACCGTCGCTGGCACTGTCTGGGCTGCCTTCGTCGCCAATCAGCCGCATGCCGCGGACGCCAGTGGCGCCCCGCCCCATGCTGCGCACATCGCCTTCATTGAAGCGGATGGCGCGACCGGTGCTTGAGATCAGCAGGATGTCGTCATTGCCGCTGGTCAGCGTCACACCGACCAGCGCGTCGTCAGCGCGCAGATCGACCGCGATGATGCCGTTGCTGCGGATGTTGGAGAAGGCCGCCAATGGCGTCTTTTTGACCGTGCCACGGCGGGTCGCCATGAACACCGAGCCACCTTGGTCGAAGCTCTGCACTGCCAGCACGGCGGAGATGCGCTCGTCGGTCTCCAGCGGCAGCAGATTGACGAAAGGCCGGCCGCGCGCGCCTCGAGAACCTTCCGGCAGTTCGAACACACGCAGACGGTAGACCTTGCCCGCCGAGGAGAAGCACAGCAGCGTATCGTGGCTGTGCGCCACCCACAGGCGGTCAATGAAATCCTCGTTCTTGGTGCCGGCCGCCATGCGACCGCGCCCGCCGCGCCGCTGGGATTGGTATTCCGTCAGCGGTTGGCTCTTGACATAGCCTTCGTGCGACAGCGTCACCACCATGTCCTGCGGCACCACCAGATCTTCGCGGTTGATGTAGACCGCGTCATTGGAGATTTCCGTGCGGCGGGCATCGCCGAACTGCTCCTTGACCTCGAGCAGTTCCTCGCGGATCACTTCGAGCAGGCGGGCATCCGAGCCGAGAATCTCGAGGTATTCGCCAATCGCCTCGAGGATCTGGCTGTATTCCTCGATGATCTTGTCCTGCTCGAGCGCAGTGAGGCGCTGCAGGCGCATATCGAGGATGGCCTGCACCTGGGCCTCGGAGAGATGGTAGCCATCCGCCTGCAGACCCAGACCTGAAGCCAGCCCATCGGGCTTGGATGCATCGGCGCCGGCACGTTCGAGCATCCCCACGACCTGGCCGGGCAGCCACACACGCGACAGCAGTTCTGCCTTGGCATCGGCCGGCGTGGCGGCACGGCGGATGCAGGCGATCACTTCGTCGATATTCGCCAGCGCGACGGTCAGGCCTTCCAACCCATGCGCCCGCTCGCGCGCCTTGCGCAGCAGGTAGCGGGTTCGCCGCGTCACCACCTCGCGACGGTGGCGCAGGAAAATCTCGAGTAGTTCCTTGAGCCCGAAGGTACGTGGCTGGCCCTCGTTGAGGGCCACCATATTGATGCCGAAAACGGTCTGCAGCTGGGTGTGCTGGAACAGGTGATTGAGCACGACCTCGGCGTTTTCGCTGCGCTTCAGCTCGATCACCATGCGCATGCCTTCCTTGTCCGATTCATCGCGGATCTCGGAGATGCCGGTGACTTTCTTGTCCTTCACCAGCTCGGCGATGCGCTCCAGCAGCCGCGCCTTGTTGACCTGATAGGGCAGCTCGTTGACGATCAGCGCCTGGCGATCAGGGCCGATATCTTCAATGTCGGTACGGGCGCGCAGTACGATGCGCCCGCGACCGCTGGCGTAGGCGTCGGCCAGCCCGTTGGCATCCAGGATCAACCCCGCGGTCGGGAAATCCGGCGCCGGGATGTGCTGCATCAGTCCGGCCAGATCGAGTTCCGGATCATCGATCAGGGCCACGCAGCCGTCGATGACTTCGCTCAGGTTGTGCGGCGGAATATTGGTGGCCATGCCCACCGCGATGCCCGCGGCGCCATTGACCAACAGCTGGGGTATGCGTGCCGGCAGTACGGCCGGCTCGGTCTCGGACTCGTCGTAATTGGGGACAAAGTCCACGGTCTCGCGGTCGATGTCGGCCAGCATCTCGTGCGCCAGCCGGGACATGCGTACCTCGGTATAGCGCATCGCTGCCGGCGCGTCGCCGTCAACAGAACCGAAGTTGCCCTGCCCGTCCACCAACAGGTAGCGCATCGAGAAGGACTGCGCCATGCGCACGATGGTGTCGTACACCGCCGAGTCACCGTGCGGGTGGTACTTACCGATCACGTCACCGACGACGCGGGCAGATTTCTTGTACGGCTTGTTGTAGTCGTTGCCGAGCACCTTCATCGCGTAGAGCACGCGGCGATGCACCGGTTTCAGACCGTCTCTTGCGTCGGGAAGTGCGCGCCCGACGATCACGCTCATCGCGTAATCGAGGTAGGAGCGCTGCATCTCCTCTTCGAGATTGATGGACAGGACTTCCTTGGCAAACTCCGTCATATTCAGCCTGTTTCACGCCACGACGCTGCGGTGCGGCGCGCTGATGGGAGGGAAAAATCGAAGCCGCTATGGTAGCACGTCGAGGGCCCTTCCCGACCCTCCTGCCCCCGTCAGCGGCGTGACTGTGGTCGCCTGTGCCAGGCGCTGCGCAGCCAGCGCACGCAAGGCTCGGGGAGCGCTTCCGGGCCTGCCCGGACCGGCCAATCCCCGACCTGGACGATCTCCCCGGATACGCTGACCACGGGCGTGCGCATGCGCTGCCAGGGCGGGACACGATGGCGCTGGAAGACATGCTTCAGGCGCTGCGTGCGCGCTCGATGCGAGAAGCGCACCCGTTCACCAGGCGAGGCAAAACGCACCTCCAGCGCCGACGGACATGAATCCAGACGCTGCAGAACGCCGGCATTCCCTGGCAGGGAAAGCCTGTCCCCACGGGTCCAGGTGCGCTGCCAATGGTCCGGCACTGCCTCCAGCGCGGGCAGCACCCACAGGGCCTGATCGAAACGCCGCACGCTGCACCCATCGAGTTCGAGCCGGGGTTCCGCATCGACGGCAGCGCCCAGCAGCTCATCATCGCAATGGGCCAGCCAGCGCGGGCCCGGTGGCCTCATGCCAAGACGCTGGAAATAGCGGCGCAACAGCGCGTGACGTCGGGGCCGCGACCAGGCCAGCATGCCAGCCACATTCAGGGCGCCGTCGCGCAGGCGGTGGTTGAGCAGGGGCGCGACATCCACCGCCAACAGTTCGTGCAGGTCCTCCAGCTGCTCGGCGTGTGCGCGCAGCGCCGCGCTGGCGCCGGGAACCGCGGCCTCCAGCGTCGGGAGCACCGCGCGCAAGCGTGCGCGGGCGTTTTCGCCCTCAAGATTGCTGGGGTCTTCGACATAGGCCAATGCCTGCGCCTGACAGTATTCGCGCAGGCTGCTGCGTGACAGATCGAGCAGTGGCCGCCAGAGCAAGGTCTGCCCGCCAGTATCCAGCGCTCGTAGGCGGCGCATGCCCACCGCGCCGCGGGTTCCACCGCCTCTGAGCATCCGGAACAGCACCGTTTCGGTCTGGTCGTCGGCATGGTGCGCCACTGCCAGCACATCACCCGGCTGCATCAGGCGACCGCAGGCCGTGTAGCGGGCGCGGCGCGCTTCAGCCTCTGGGCCGTCGCCCCCGTGAGGGACCTGTACGCGCTCGCATCGCAGAGGAATCCCCCAGTGGGCTGCAAAGCAGGTGCAATGTCGCAGCCATTCGTCCGCTTCAGGACGCAGACCGTGGTGGATGTGCACTGCGCACAGACGTTGCGGAACCAGCTGGTGCAAGGCATGCAGCAATGCGGTGGAGTCCGCCCCCCCGCTATACCCCACCCAAATCCGGCCGTGGGGCGGCAGCGCAGCAAGCGTGGCGCGAAGGGCTGTCAGCACGCGCGTGACGGCCGGAGCCACGTCCTCGGAAGGCGGGTCAATCCTCCTGATAGACACCGTACTGCATGAGGCGATCCTGCCGTTGCTGAACCAGTTGCGCGATCGGGGTGCGGCACAGCCGATCCACGTTGGCTTCCAGTCGCTCACGCAGGGTGTGGCACATGGCGTCAATGTCCCGGTGCGCGCCACCCAGAGGTTCCGGGATAATCTCGTCGATCAGCTTGAGCGAGAGCAGATCCTGCGCCGTCACCTTCATGGCCTCCGCCGCGTCGCGGGCGCGATCGGCGCTTTTGAACAGGATGGAGGCACAGCCTTCCGGAGAAATCACCGAGTAGATGCTCAGCTGCAACATCATAAGATGGTCGCCCACACCGATGGCCAGCGCCCCGCCGGAGCCGCCTTCACCGATGACCGTTGCGACCACCGGCGTACGCAGCCGCGACAGCTCGAACAGATTGCGCGCGATGGCTTCCGACTGATTGCGCTCCTCAGCGCCAATGCCGGGGAAAGCCCCCGGGGTATCGATGAAGGTCAGCACCGGCATCGAGAATTTCTCGCCCATCTTCATCAGCCGCAGTGCCTTGCGGTAGCCCTCGGGCATGGGCATGCCGAAGTTGCGGTGGATGCGCTCCTTGGCGTCGCGCCCCTTCTGCTGGCCGATCACTACCACGGGACGGCCGTCGAGGCGCGCGATGCCGGAGACAATGGCGGGATCGTCCGAGAACGCACGATCACCGTGCAGCTCCTCCCAGTCGGTGAACACGTTCTGGATGTAGTCCAGCGCGTAGGGCCGGTGCGGATGACGCGCCAGCTGCGTCACCTGCCAAGGCTCCAGCTTGGAGAAAACCTGCTCGGTGAGCTGGTGTTGCTTGGCCTCCAGCCGCTGGATTTCCTCCGACAGGCTGACCTGGGAGCCATCCGACATATTGCGCAGGTCCTCGATCTTCTGCTGCAGCTCCGCAATCGGCTGCTCAAAGTCGAGATAATTCAGATTCATACCTGCACGCCTCCCCCGGTTGCTTGAAGCCCTAGCTTACGAAAGTTGCGGCCCGCCTGTCTCATTCCGCGCTCTGCCAGAAGAGACGCACCGCCTGCTCCCCGGCCAGCCGATGCAGACGGCGCAGCATCGGGTCACTGAGCCGCAGCCGCAAGCTGCTGGAGAACCGCAGTGGGGCGACTGCACCATGGCCGTGCAGGCGCAGGCTGAGCGCGCTACCGGCATCGGCACGTGCACCATCCAGAATATCGACGATGTCCTTGGCTTCCGGCTGCGTGCAATCCAGGCTGATATCGATCCGCGCCACATGGTGGGCATAGACCCCATCCAGATCCAGCAAGGCGTTGGGGCGCAGCTGGAAACCGCCCGAGAATTCATCGTGACCAAGCCGACCACGCACCAACAGGAGGCTGTCCTTGTGCAGATGGTCGGCGTGACGCATCCATTGCTCTTCGGACAGCGGCACGCTGACCTGGCCGCTGCGGTCGTCAAGGGTGAGCACCGCGCGCGGACCAAAGCGCCGGATGTCAAGCAACCAGCCCACCACGGTCACACGCCGTTGTCGCCGACCGTTGCGGGCGCCCACCTCGGCCTCTGTACTGGGATCAGGCAATTCGGCACAGAGCGCGCGCAGACTGCCGTCGCTGAGCGCCTCGCGTAATTCGGTGAAACTCTCGATGGGATGGCCACTGAGATAAAAGCCGAGAGCATCCCGTTCGCGACGCAATCGCTCCAGATCGTGCCACTCATTGACGCGATCGAGCTCCAGTGCGGGTTCCGAGGCCTCCGCGCCCGCATCCCCGAAGCCGAACAGATCGCTCTGTCCGGCGTCGGCCAGTGCGGTGCTCTGTTCGGCCGCTGCCACGGCGCGTGACAGGTTCTGCCACAGCGTGGCGCGACTCTCGCCAAAGGCATCGAAGGCGCCCGACTGGATCAAGGCTTCAAAGACGCGCTTGTTGACCTTTTTCGGGTCCACCCGGCGGCAGAAGTCGAACAAGCTCGCGAAGGGGCCACCCTCGGCGCGCACCTCGCAGATATTCTCCACCGCCCCTTCGCCCACCCCGCGGATCGCGCCCAACCCGTAGCAGATGGTGCGCTCATCCACCACCTTGAAACGATAGGCGGAAGCGTTGACGTCCGGTTGCTGAACGGTGAGCCCCATGCTGCGGCAGTCGTCGACCAGTGCCACGAGGGTGTCGGTCTTGAACATTTCCGCTGACAGCACCGCGCACATGAAGGCTGCCGGGTAGTAGGCCTTGAGCCAGGCGGTTTGGTAGGCGACCAGCGCGTAGGCCGCCGAGTGGCTCTTGTTGAATCCGTACTCGGCGAACTTCTGTACCAGATCGAAGATATAGCCGGCGGTGTCCGCATCAATGCCGTTGTCGGTGGCGCCGGACAGGAAGATTTCCCGTTGGCGGGCCATCTCGTCGGCCTTCTTCTTGCCCATGGCGCGACGCAGCAGGTCCGCGCCACCCAGCGAATAACCGGCCAGCTCACGCGCGATGCGCATGACCTGTTCCTGATAGACGATGACCCCGTAGGTGTCCTCCAGCACCGGCTCCAGCGTGGGATGCGGGTAGCTGACTTCCTCGCGGCCGTGCTTGCGGTTGATGAAGTCGGTGACCATCCCCGACTGCAGCGGGCCCGGACGAAACAGCGCCACCAGGGCGATCAGATCCTCGAAGCGGCTCGGCTGCAGTTCGGTGGCCAAGCGACGCATGCCAGCTGATTCCATCTGGAAGACGGCGGCCAATTCGCCCTTGCAGAACAGTTCGAAGACCGCAGGATCGTCTTTCGGAATCTCCAGGATATCGAGCTGACGATCCGGATCGCGCTCATTGATGATGTCGACCGCCCACTGGATAATCGTCAGCGTCCGCAAGCCGAGAAAGTCGAACTTGACGAGACCGATGGCCTCGAGATCCTTCATGTCCAGCTGCGTGACGACGCCCTGGGCTTCCGGTTCGCGGTAGAGCGGGACAAAGTCCGTCAGCGGCCCGGGGGCGATCACTACGCCGCCGGCGTGCTTGCCGATGTTGCGCGCCAGACCTTCCAGCAGCAGCCCGAGGTCAATGACTGCGCGCACGTCCTCCTCTTCGTAGGCGGCCCTGAGTTCCGGAATGGTGTTGAGCGAGTGCTCGAGTTCGGTCGCGCCCGCGGCACCCGCCTCGACCTTGAAGGCGGGAGCGGCCGGAATCATCTTGGCGATGCGGTCACCAAAGCCGTGCGGATGGCCCATGACACGGGTGACATCGCGCACGACCGCGCGCGCCGCCATCGAGCCATAGGTGATGATCTGACCCACCTTGTCGGCGCCATATTTGGCGGTCACGTACTCGATGACCCGGTCGCGCCCTTCCATGCAGAAGTCGACGTCGAAGTCGGGCATCGAGACGCGTTCTGGGTTCAGAAAGCGCTCGAATAGCAGGTTGTACGCCAGCGGATCCAGGTCGGTAATGCCAATCGCATAGGCGATCAAGCTGCCCGCTCCGGAGCCACGCCCCGGCCCCACAGGTACACCGTTGTCCTTGGCCCACTGAATGAAGTCGGCCACGATCAGGAAGTAGCCGGGAAAGCCCATCTCCTCGATGATGCGCAGCTCGTCGGCAAGCCGGTCGTCATAGACCGCGCGATCCGCCCACATGCCGTGCTTCTCCAGCCGCTCATCCAGCCCTTGCTCGGACAGGTTGCGCAAATGCTCGGCCACGGTCTGGCCTTCCGGCACCGGGAAATCGGGAAGATAGTTGGTGCCGAACTGCAGCCGCGGGGTGCAGCGACGGGCGATCTCCACGCTGTTTTCGATCGCCTCCGGCAAATCCGGGAATAGTGCCGCCATCTCAGCACTCGATTTCAGATACTGCTCCGCGGTGAAGGCCTTGCTACGGCGCGGGTCATCGAGGGTCCTGCCCTGCAGAATGCAGACTCGCGCCTCGTGTGCATCGAAATCCTCTCGATCCAGAAAGCAGACGTCATTGACCGCCACCACTCCGACCTCGTGGCGGCGCGCCAACGCCGTGGCCGCCTGCACGTGCAGCTCGTCCTGAGGCCGGCCGCAGCGCGCAAGCGCGCAGTAGAAGCGATCGCCAAAAGCCGTTTTCCAGTCGCGCAGGGCAGCCTCCGCCGAATCGACCTGCCCGGCCAGCAGCTGCTGCCCGACTTCGCCCTGCGCCCCACTGAGAATGATGAGGCCTTCGGCATGTTCGAAGACCCAGTCGCGGGCGGCGGCCACCTGGCCGCTGGCCGAGCGGGTATCGGTATACAGACGCGAGACCAACTGCATGAGATTGGCAAGGCCTTGGTCGTTCTGCACCAGCGCAGTCACACGCGCCGGCGCTCCGCCGCAGTCCACGCCCAGATCCACGCCTAGAATGGGCTTGATGCCGGTACCTTCCGCTGCCTTGTAGAACTTGGCCATGGCGAAGAGGTTGTCGCGGTCGGTGAGGGCGATCGCGGGCTGTTCCAACTCGGCCACGCGCGCAGTCAGTGGTTGCAGGCGCTTGTCATCGCGCTGCGACTTCACCGACTCGATGCGGATCAGTCCGTCCACCAGCGAATATTCGCTGTGCACGCTCAGATGGACGAATGTGCTCACGTCGCCACGCGCTCCTCGCGCACGGCCAGACAACGCCGCACCGGCGCGTAGCTGCGGCGATGCACCGCGCATGCGCCCAGCCGCATCAACGCCTCCCGGTGTGCCGTTGTGGGGTAGCCCTTATGCGTGCCGAAGCCGTACCCAGGGTGGACGGCATCCAGCACAGCCATGCTTCGGTCGCGATGCACTTTCGCCAGGATGGAAGCCGCCATGATGCAGGGCTCGATGCCATCACCGCCGACAATGGCACGTGCGGACCAACGCCACTTTGGGAGCTGGTTGCCGTCCACCAACACTTCCGTGGGAGCGACCGAAAGCTGAGTCAAGGCTTCATCCATCGCACGAAAACTTGCTTGCAGGATATTGATTTCATCAATGATTGAAGCATCGACTTCCACTACGGCCCACGCCAATGCCTGATCCTGGATGACCCTTGCCAGCTGATCGCGCCGTTTCGCTGAAAGACGCTTCGAGTCTGCCAGACCATCAATCGCCCTGTCCGGCGACAGCACGACCGCTGCGGCGACGACGGGGCCCGCAAGGGCGCCCCGCCCCGCTTCATCCACCCCCGCCTTCATGGCGAGGCGGCCAGTTCGCCGATCAGATGGGCCGTGGTCGCCGCTGCATCCTTGCGCAGCACATCGCGCACGGCGTCGAAGCTGTCCAACTGCCGCTGGCGCGTGGCCGCATCTGTCCAGAGCGGCGCCATGGCCGCGAGCAGGTGTTCAGCGTTCACTTCGTTCTGAAGCAGCTCTGGCACCGTTGCCGTGCCCGTCAGAATATTCGGCAGCGAGAAATGCTTGGTGCGGATCAGTCGCAGGCTGCGCAGCAGCCAGATGGTTGCGGCGGAGGCCCGATAGGCCACCACCATAGGCCGGCCCAGCAGCAGGCACTCCAGCGTCACCGTACCGGAGGCGAGCAGGCAGAGATCCGCAGCCTGCATCACGCTACGCGAGTCGCCCTCCACCAGCGTCCAATCCAGACCCGGTGCCTCGCGAAGATGCGCGGCAATCAGGGGCCGTAGATGCGGAGATGCCACAGGAACCACTGCGCGCAGGCCCGGGTGTCGCTCGGCCAGAGCCAATGCGGCCTCTGCAAAGGGCGGAATGAGTCGTTCGACCTCGGATCTGCGTGAACCGGGCAGGACGGCGAGCACAGGCTGTTCCGGTGCAAGCCCGAGCGTTGCGCGCGCCTGCGCTGTCGTCACTTCAGCATTCAATTCGTCCGCCAGCGGATGGCCGATGTATTCGGCCCGCACGCTGGTGTCGGCATAGCAGGCGGGTTCGAAGGGATAGAGACAGAGCACCGCATGGCAATTGCGCGCGACGCCGAAGCGCCGCCGTGGGCGCCATGCCCAGATGGTGGGGCTGACCATGTGCGCGGTGGTACACCCAGCGGAGCGCAGCATGCCTTCCAACCCAAGATTGAAGTCGGGCGCATCGATGCCCAGTACCAGATCGGGCTTCAGCGCCAGAATCTTGTCGCGCAGGGCGCGGCGGAAGCGGATCAGCCGCGGCAGCTCACGCAGTACTTCGAACAGGCCCATCACCGACAGCGACTCGATATCGTCGATGGACTCACATCCCGCGTCACGCATGCGCGGACCGGTGACGCCCAGGCACTCGCAATGCGGATATTGCGCACGCAATGCACGCACCACGGAGGCGCCCAGGAGATCCCCCGACGTCTCTCCGGCGATCAGCACGATGCGCATAAGGCGCTAGCGCTGAACCGCGCGCTTGGACTGCTCCAGGAAACGCAGCAAACGCGCCGCCTGCGGCGATGTCTCGGCCCGTTCGCGCAGAAGCTCGCGCACCTCGGACAGTCTGCGATTCTCGCGATAGAGCAGCTTGTAGAGCGACTGCACCTCGCGGATCTGTTCGGCGTCGAAACCGCGCCGGCGCAGGCCTTCCTTGTTGATGCCACGCGGACCGGCCGGCGAGCCCTCGCTCATGACCCACGGCGGCACGTCACGCAGCACGACCGAACCACCGCCGGTAAAGCAATAGGAACCCATACGGCAGAACTGATGTACCAGTGTGAAGCCGCCGAGAATGGCGTAATCCTCAATATCGACATGACCGGCCAAGGCCACACCATTGGCGAGGATGTTGTGATTGCCGATGCGGCAGTCGTGCGCAAGGTGCACCTGATTCATCAGCAGATTGTTGTTGCCCACGGTGGTGACGCCATGATCCTTGAGCGTGCCGCGCTGCACCGTGACGTATTCACGGAAGGTATTGCCGTCACCGATCTCGACTGCAGTGTCGTCTTCCTCCCGTGCGGTCAGATCCTGCGAGATCTCTCCGATGGAGCAGAACTGGAAAAAGCGATTGCCGCGCCCGGCGCGTAACGGCCCGCGTAGCACAACATGCGGCCCGACGATGCACTCCGCTCCCAGTCGCACTCCGGCCCCGATGATGCTGTAGGCCCCAACGCTCACGGTCGGATCCAGCTCGGCGCCGTCCTCGACGATTGCGGTGGGGTGGATGTCCGCGTTCATACCGCCTTGATGGCGCAAGTCAGCGTGCCTTCGGCAGCCAGCGCGCCATCGACGGTGGCGCGCGCTCCGAATCGCCAGATATCGCGCCGGTGCTTGATCAGATCGGCTGCAAGAATCAGCTGATCCCCCGGTAGTACCGGTCGCTTGAAACGCGCATCGTCAATGCCCGCAAAATACAGCCGCTTGTCCTTCTCCAGGCTATCGGCGTCCTCGGTCCGCATGGCGAGCAGACCGGAGAGCTGCGCCAGTGCCTCAAGAATCAGCACGCCCGGCATGACCGGGTAATCCGGAAAATGGCCCTGGAAGAAGGGCTCATTCATGGTGACGTTCTTGAGCCCGGTGATGTGCGAACCCGGCTCGCAATGGGTGATGCGATCAACCAGCAGGAACGGGTACCGGTGCGGTAGCCGCTGAAGAATGCCGGCGATGTCGATGGACGAATCCACTGCCCCTACTCTCCCTGTTCTTCGGCGGAGGGCGCATTGCCTCCGGCTTGGCCTTCGAGTTGCGCAACACGCGCTTCCAGTTTGTCGAGCCGGCGAAGGCGGCGGACCTGGCCATGCCAGGTGCGTGCCGATTCTACTGGCCAACCGGACCCATATTGCCCCGGTTCGGTGATCGAGCGCGTGACCATCGTGAATCCGAGCACAATGACACCGTCGCAGAGCGTCACGTGGCCGTTGATCCCAACGCCACCGCCGATCAGGCAGTTCGCGCCAATGCGGGTGCTCCCGGCGATGGCAGCGCAGCCGGCAATGGCCGTATGCGCGCCAATCTGGACGTTGTGCGCGATCTGCACCAGGTTGTCGATCTTGACGCCATCCGCAATGACCGTGTCGTCGATGGCGCCGCGATCGATGGTGGTGTTGGCGCCCACCTCCACGTCATTGCCGATGCGAACCCGACCGAGCTGCGGCACATCCTCCCAGCCCTGCGGGCCGCGAGCGAGGCCGAAACCGCGACCACCAATGACGGCGCCCGCCTGCACGCGGCAGCGCGCGCCCAGCACGCAGCGGGCGCCAACATGCACACCAGAGACCAGATGCGTGTCCTCACCGATGACTGCGTCGTCTTCGATCACGCAATGCGGCCCGATATGCGCGCCGTCCGCGATGCGAACCCCTGCGCCGATGACCGCGTGCGGTCCGACCCGCACCTCGGCACCCAGCACGGCATCGTCAGCAATGACCGCGGTGGCGTGAAGCGGGGGGCCGAGTGGTCGCGCGGCCGGTTCGAACAGCCGCGCGACACGGGCGAAGGCCAGGTAGGGGTCCTTGGCAATCAGGGCATTGCCATCGAACTGCGCCGCATCCCGCTCGGACAGCACCACCGCTTCCGCCTGGGTGTGAGCGAGCTGCGGGCGATAGCGGGGGTTGGCCAGAAAGCCGATGTGGCCGGCCTTGCCCGGCTCAATGGTGCAGACCCCAACAATGATGCGGTCTGCATCCCCCTGTACATGCAGGCCGACGCGCTCGGCAATGTCGCCGAGGCGTAGCCCCTGCTCCCCCTGGGTTGCCAAGGCCTATTCTTCGTCGCGCTTGACGAGCTCCTTGAGCACCGCGTCCGTAAGATCAAGGCTTGGTGCCGCGTACACCGGATCGGGTACGACGAGGTCCAGGCCCTTGCGACGGGCCACATCCTCGATCACGCCGCGAATCTCGCCCATCAGTTCCTGGAAGAGCTCACGCTCGCGGTTGGAGACGTCCTGCCGGAACTTGCGCTGCTTGAGCTGAAAATCGTTCTGGCGCGTGGTCAATTCCTGCTCGCGCGCTTCACGGTCGCTGGCCGACATCAGATCGGCCTCCTGCTGAAACTTCTGGATGTCTTCTTCCAGCGCCTTGGCTTCTTCCTGCAGCTCGCTGGCACGACGCTCGAAGTCTTCCTTCATGCGTTGCTCGGCACGTTCGTACTGCGGCGACTTCTGCACGAGCTCCTGTGCCCGCACAGTGCCGATTTCGGTGGCGCTCGCGAGGCTGGGAGCCAGGACCAGCAGGGCCGCGAAGGCGGAAATCAGAGTTTTCTGCATCATGGTGATCGCTATGGTTGGTGAGGAATGGGAGCTTAGAAGCCGGTTCCGAAGTTGATCTGGAAGCGGTCGGTCTCATCGCCCAGCTCGTCGTTGAGCGGGAAGCCGTAGCTCAAGTTGAGGATACCCAAAAAGGGCGTGAACCAACGGAAGGCAACGCCCGCGCTCTGCCGCAGTTCGTTGAACTCAAAATCACCCGGCTCGGCAAAGACGTTGCCGATATCGAAGAACAACGAGAAGCGCGTCGACTGCCCGTCCGATTCAAACGGTAAGGGCACAATCAGTTCCGTCTGGGAGGTTGTGCGTAGCTTGCCACCGAAGGGGTTGTCGAAAGGTGTGTCGCGCGGGCCCAAGGTTCCGTCGCGGTAGCCGCGAACCGTACGCGTGCCACCGGCGAAGAAATTCTCGTAAGGCGGCACGGTTTCAGCATTGCCATAGGTATCGACATAACCCAGCGAGGTATTGATCTGCGCCAGGAAACCCGCATAAATCGGGATGTGGTGTTGCGTGGTCAGGCTGGTGCTGAAATAGCGCAGATCCGAGCCCGGCACCACGATATCCGCATTCAGACGGATTAGGTTGCCGCGCGTGACGAAGATGGTGCGGTTGCGCGTGTCGCGGGCAATGCCGGTGCGCAGCTGGAAGGCGGTAAAGCGCTTGCCGTTCTCGTTGACGAAATCCAACACTTCGTCGCTGGTCTGCCCGGCAAAGGTCTCGATCGAGGTCTCGGAGATACCGATGCCCGCGCGCAGCGTCGAGAATTCGGAAATCGGGAGACCATAGGTCAGATCGCCGCCGAGGATATTGCTCGAGAATCCGGAGCTGAAGCGAATGATGCGGTCTGACCGCCGGAAGAATCCGCTGATCGTCTGACTGACACCGTCTTCGGTGAAATAGGGGTCTGTCCAGCTCAGATTGAGCTGGCGGGAGAATTCGTTGTTTTCCAGGTTGACCGCCACGCGATTGCCGGTGCCCAGGAAGTTGGCGTGTGTCACCGATCCCGAAATCAGGAAGCCGTCGGCGCCGGAGAAGCCCACGCCCACCTGGACGGAGCCGGGTGGACGCTCCTTCACGGTGAAGATGACGTCGACCAGATCGTCTGTTCCGGGCACGCGCTGCGTCTCGACTTCAGTCTGCTCGATGAAGGCGAGACGGTTGATGCGGACACGCGAACGCTCCACGGCCGTCTGCGAGAAAGGAGCGGCTTCCAGCTGGCGCAGTTCGCGTCGCAGCGTTTCATCGTTGGTACCGGCATTCCCCCGGAAGCGAATCTGGCGCACGTAGGCGCGCTTCTTCGGGTCGATGGCGTAATTGATGGTAATGGCGCGATCCTTGCCATCCACCGGCTCCGGTACGGGCTGCACTTCAGCGAAGGCAAAACCGACATTGGCCAAGGCCGCTTCAATGCGGTCCGCACTCTCCGTCGCCTTCTTGCGCGAGAAGGTCTCGCCGGCGCGGGTGCTCACCAGGGCGTTCAAAAAGGCCTGATTGAGCACCGTTTCACCGGTGAAGCGGATGCCTTCGACGTTGTAGACCTCGCCCTCATCGACCGTCACGGTGATGTAGATATCGCGCTTGTCCGGTGTGAGCTGTACCTGCACGTCTTCGATCGTGAAGCGCAGATAGCCGCGATCCTGGTAATAGGAGCTCAGAGCTTCCAGGTCACCACCGAGCTGCTGCTTGGAATAGCGATCGCTCTGCTGGAATGGCATCCAGTCGGTTTCCTGCAGCTTGAGTTCGTCGCGCAGGGTGTCGTCGTCGAAGACTTCATTGCCGATGATGTTGATCGATTTGATCGTGGCCGACTTGCCCTCCACGACATCGATCTTGAGGCTGACGCGATTGTTGGGCAGTTCGTCGACGACCGTATCGATATCGACGTCGTAGAAGCCGTTGGCAAAGTACTGGCGACGCAGCTCCAAGGACACCTGATCGAGCAATGCCTGCCGGAAGACCTCGCCCTCGCTCAGCCCGAGAGAGCGCATCGATTCCATCAACTCATCGCCACCGATCTTGTCGTTGCCCTCGATGGTGAAGCTGACGATCTGCGGACGTTCCTCGACGCGCACAATCAGCGTCCCGCCGTCGCGCAGCAGTCGTACGTCAGAGAACAGGCCGCTGTCGTAGATCGAGCGGATCGACTGCTGAGCCGTCTGCGCATTCAATTCGTCCCCGACCACCAGCGGCAGATAGCTCAGCACCGTCCCGTCTTCCAGCCGCTGCAGTCCCTCCACCTCAATCTCGTCAATCAAGAAGGGCTCGGCCGCATTCGCGGTCGCCGTGCCAAGCAGCAACAGCAATAGGACAGCACGCCAACCCGCGATGGCAAATCGAAGCATCAAATTCTCTCGTGTTGTTAGCCGAACAATCGCGATAGATCGTTATAGAAGGCCAGCCCCATCAGCCCGGCAAGCATCAAGAGCCCGAGTTGCTGTCCGACGAGCTGTGTCCGCTCGGAGACCGGCGAGCCCTTGATGGCTTCCACGAGGTAATACAGCAGATGCCCCCCATCCAACATCGGTACGGGCAGCAGGTTCAGAACCCCGAGGCTGACGCTGATCAGCGCCAAAAATCCCAAATACGATACCAAGCCGGTCGCAGCGGTCTGTCCAGCGAACTGCGCGATCTGGACCGGGCCACTGATGTTATCGACCGACACGTCCCCGACCAACATGCGCCCCATCATGCGCACGGTCAGCCAGGCCACCGAATATGTTTGCTGCACGCCCGTGACCGCGGCCTCGAGCACGCCCTCCCGATAAACGGTGCGCCGATCCTGCCATAAATCGGCCGGTACATCGACCCGCGCGCCGAGTTGGCCGATGGTCTGGCCATCTGCGATCTGGCTCCCCACCTCGAGCATCACGCTCTGCCGGCGACCATTCCGTTCAATGGTGAGCTCGGTGCGCTCCCCGGGGTGGGCGCGCAACCACTGCACCCACTCCGACCAGCTCTCGACGGGATCGCCATCACGTGCCACCACCACGTCACCGGCTCGGAGCCCGGCTGCGGCTGCCGGCGAATCCGGCATGATTTCTGCCAGACGCGCGGGAATGCTCGGCTGGTACAGCACCAGCCCCAGTTGCTGGAACAGGGGTTCCGGATCCACCGGCAGCCCCTCGGTGGATACCGAGACGCGCTGCACGGCGCCAGAGGGGTTTTCCAATTCAAGGCGCAATGTGTCCGAGGCCATGGCCTGATCCAGGATCGTCAAGCGGGCCCGTGTCCACGTAGGCGTCGCCTTGCCATTCACTGAAAGCAACGTGCTCTCCGCCGTGATCGGGCTGCCGGACAAGGCCGTATCGGCCGGCGGCGCGTCGACCACTGGCTTCACATCGGGTACCCCCATTACGTGAATTGCCCAGTAGAACACCGCGGCCAGCACAAAATTGAACACCGGCCCGGCCGCCACGATGGCGCTTCGTGCCCATAGTGGCTTGCGGTTGAAGGCCTCGGCCTGTTCCGCCTCCGGGAGTGGCGTTTCGCTTTCGCGCTCGTCGAGCATCTTGACGTAGCCGCCCAATGGAATGGCGGCGATGACCAGCTCGGTGCCGTTCTTCATTTGCCGCTGCCACAGCGGCCGACCAAAGCCTACCGAGAAGCGCAGCACGCGAACGCCACAGCGGCGCGCCACCCAGTAGTGCCCAAATTCATGAAAGGTCACGAGGATGCCAATCGCGACGACAAAACCGGCAATGGACCAGATCAGGCTCATCATTTTGTGTATTCGGCTCCCGCAATGCGCTCGGACGCGAAGGAGCGCGCCCAAGCATCAAGGCCAATGACGGCGTCCAGGTCGGCACTATCCCGTACCGCAAGCCGCCCCGCTCCTTCCAGCGTGGCTTCAATCACCGCGGCGATCGCGTCAAATGCCAACCTTTCGGCAAGGAAGGCTTCGACCGCAACTTCATTGGCGGCGTTCAGTACGGTCGGTGCCGCGTCGGTCCCGTCGATCGCGGCACGCGCCAGACGCAGACAGGGGAAACGCTCAGCGTCGGCTGCCTCGAAATGCAGTGTCCCGGCGCGCACCAGATCCAGCGGTGCCGCGCCGGATGGGAGCCGATCGGGATGCCCCAGCGCGTTGGCGATCGGAATGCGCATGTCCGGTGCGCCCATCTGCGCCAGAAAGGAACCGTCGCGATAGGCGACCAGCGAATGCACGATGCTCTGTGGATGCACCACGATGTCAATCTGCTCGGCAGGCGTCGCGAACAGCCAGTGTGCCTCGATCACCTCGAGACCCTTGTTCATCATGGTGGCGGAATCCACGGAGATCTTGGCGCCCATGTCCCAGTTCGGATGCGCCACCGCCTGTGCCGGCGTTGCCTGCGCCATTTCTGCGCGGCTCCAGGTGCGGAAGGGGCCGCCCGAGGCCGTCAGAATAAGCCGGTCCACCCCTTCCGGCGGTTGCCCGCAGCAATAGCCGGCCGGAAGACACTGGAAAATCGCATTGTGCTCACTGTCGACGGGGAGAATCTCGGCACCGGCGGCGCGAGCTGCAGCCATGACAATGCCGCCGGCCATGACCAACGGCTCCTTGTTGGCGATCAGTACCCGCTTGCCGGCGCGCACGGCCGCCAGCGTGGGTAACAGTCCGGCCGCCCCCACGATGGCCGAGATAACGGTATCCGAGCCCGTGTCGCCCGCGACATCGGCCAATGCGTCCACGCCCGCTGCGACTTCCACACCGCTGCCACGCAGCGCATCTGCCAACGCGCTCCCAAGCGCGGGATCGGCGATTACGGCAACGCGCGGCCGGTGCTTCCACGCCAGCGCAACGAGTCGATCGACGTCGCGGTAGGCCGTAAGCGCTTCAAATGGCGGGGGCGCCTCCAGCCCAGCCATGACCTCCAGTGCACTGCGGCCAATGGAACCGGTAGCGCCCAGAATGACCACGCCCTTTCTCATCGCAGCAGGCTGCTCAGTCCCAGCGCGAAGATCGGCGCCACGGCGAGAAGGCTATCCACCCGGTCGAGCACGCCGCCATGCCCTGGCAGCAAGCGCCCGGAATCCTTGATCCCCGCCGTGCGCTTGAAGGCGCTCTCGACCAGATCACCGATGATGGAGGCGGCAATGCACAGCACGACCAATCCCAGAAAGAGCACCCACTGCCCCGCATCCATCGGCACCCAAATCGCCGCCACGGGAACGACAATCAGCAGCGCAGCGACCGCCCCGCCGATGGCTCCTTCGCGGGTCTTGCCCGGGCTGACAGATGGCGCGAGCTTATGCTGTCCCCACGCACGGCCGGCGAAGTAGGCGCCGATGTCCGCCCCCCAGACCACACCGAACAGCATGGCCAAGGCCGCCCACCCTGCCACGCCTTCAGTCATTGCGATCAGTGCCAGCGGCACGGGGACGAGCATCACCAGACCGGCGGCCAGACAGGCGCCTCTGCCAAAACGCTGCCGCGCAATGCTGGCCGGGAAGCCGCGCAGCAGCCACAGCGTATAGGCCCACCAAAGAGCCGCCACGCCCCACAGCCAGGGCGCCAACGCAAACTCCACATGGCTGTACCAAGCCGCGGCACAGAGCACCGCAATCAGGAAGGTATAACGAAGACGCCCGGCAGAACCGGTGATGCCGGCAATTCCGGCCCACTCCCAGGCCGCGCCCAGCGTTGCCACACAGAAGACCGCGTAGAGCGCGGCGCCTTCCAGCCAGAACAGGGCCGCCCCCAACAGAACAACCAGTACGATGGCCGTGGCTACGCGCTGTGCGAGCATGGATCAGGAAGCCTCCACCGAACCAAAACGCCGCTGGCGCTGCGCGTACCAATCCAGTGCGGCATCGAGATGCGCGCCATCGAAATCCGGCCACAGCGTGTCGCAGAAATAAAGCTCGGAATAGGCCAGCTGCCAGAGCATGAAATTGCTGATGCGCCGCTCTCCTCCTGTCCGGATGAGCAGGTCCGGTTCAGGAATGCCGGCGGTACTGAGGCGGCTATTCAGAGCTTCATTGGTGATCGGAACGCCATCCTGACGGGCACGTTCGGCGGCCTGACAGATATCCCACTGCCCACCGTAGCCCAGTGCAACCAACAGGCCGAGCCGTTGATTGCCGGCGGTGGCCTCCTCGGTCGCACGCATCTCCACCTGCAGTTTTTCCGGAAAGCCTTCGCGATTGCCGATAAAGCGCATGCGGACGCCATTGCGCTGCAAGCCCTCGCCTTCCCGGCGCAGCGTACGGCCGAAGAGATGCAGCAGCATGCGCACTTCGCGCTCCGGCCGGTTCCAGTTCTCCTGACTGAAGGCGAACAGGCTCAGATAGGGCACATCGCGATCCGCCGCCGCTTCAACGATGCGCCGCGCCGCCTGCACACCCACCCGATGACCGAGCGCACGGGGGCGCCCGCGCTGGGAAGCCCAGCGGCCATTGCCGTCCATGATGACGGCCACATGGCGAGGGTGTGACCGGGTCTCAGGGCTTGTGGTACGAGACGGCATCATCCTCTCAGAGCGAGAGCGTTTCCTTTTCCTTGGCCGCCATCACGGACTCGATCTGGGCGATATGATCGTCGGTGATCTTCTGAATCTCGTTTTCCGCCCGCTTTTCGTCGTCCTCGCTGATCATCTTTTCCTTGACCAGTTCCTTGACCGACTGATTCGCGTCGCGGCGGATGTTGCGCACGGCCACGCGTGCGTTCTCCGCCTCGTGACGCACCACTTTGGCCAGTTCCTTGCGGCGCTCTTCGGTGAGCGGCGGCAGATTGATGCGAATCACCGTTCCCGCGGTATTCGGATTCAGGCCCAGATCAGAATTGATGATGGCCTTCTCGATGACCGCCGTCATGCTCTTTTCCCAGGCCGTGATGGTAATCGTGCGGGCATCTTCGGCGACCACGTTGGCGGCCTGCGAAATGGGCACTTCCGTACCGTAGTAGTCGACACGGACGTGGTCCAGCAAGGAGGCATTGGCGCGGCCAGTGCGCAACTTGGCGTACTCATTCTCGAGCACTTCGATCGCCCGCTTCATGCGGTGCTTGGCGTCTTTTTTGATGTCGTCGATCATGGTGCCTGACAGTCCCCGTAAAAATCTCTATAGAACGTGCGTGCCGATATCTTCGTCACCCGCCACGATGCCCGCCAGCGCGCCGGGCTGGGTCATGTCATAGACCCGCAGCGGCATGCGATGATCCCTGCAGAGCACGATCGCCGTCTGATCCATGACGCCGAGACGCCGATCCAGCACCTCGTCGTAGGTCAGTCGCGGGATGCGATGCGCGTTGGGATCCTGCATCGGGTCCGCTGAATAGATGCCGTCTACCTTGGTCGCCTTCAGCATCAACTCGGCATCGATCTCGATGGCACGCAGGGCCGCGGCAGAGTCCGTGGTGAAGAAGGGGTTTCCGGTGCCTGCGGCCAGAATGACGATACGGCCCTTCTCAAGGTGCCGTACTGCCCGGCGCCGGATGTAGTCCTCGCACACCTGATTGATCCGGATAGCGGACATCACGCGCGTCTGGCAATCGATCTTTTCCAGCGCATCCTGCAGTGCCAACGCATTCATCACGGTGGCCAGCATGCCCATCTGATCGGCCGTCACGCGCTGGATACCGCCTCGGGCCAGGCCTTCGCCGCGGAAAATATTGCCGCCACCGATGACTACGGCCACTTCGGAGCCACTATCGACCACTGCCTTCAGTTCAGCCGCCACATCACCGATGACGGGCGAGGCAATGCCATATTCAAGCTCGCCCATCAACGCTTCACCAGACAACTTGACGAGCACGCGTCGATAGACTGGGGACGACGACATCGAGGATACTCCGGCAGGTAGAAGACGACCGGCACACGTCTTCGCGCGCCGGGGCGGACAATGGCCGCTGCACCCGGAAGGTGCAGCGGCGCAAGTCTACGCTAGCCCGCTGTGGCCTGCGCGGTGGCCTTCACTTCGCTCGCGAAGTCGCTCTCCTGCTTTTCGATGCCCTCGCCCACTTCAAAGCGGACGTAGCGCGCGACGTCGGTGCCCTTGTCCTTGAGTAGCTTCTGGACCGTGGTGTCAGGGTCCTTGACGAAGGGCTGGCCGTAGAGGGTGATCTCGGCCAGGTACTTCCGCAGACGACCCTCGATCATCTTCTCGATGATCTCGGCCGGCTTGCCGCTGTCTTCGGCCTGCGACTTCAGGATTTCCTTCTCCGACTCGCGCACATCAGCCGGGACATCCTCGGCATTACGGTACTGCGGATTCGAAGCCGCGATGTGCATGGCCAGATCGCGCGCCAGTTCGGCGTCCTCGCCGGCGGTCAGTGCGACCACCGTACCGATGCGCTGACCGTGGCGATAGGTGGCAATGGGGCCGCCGGCGTTGTCGACCACGACAAAGCGACGGATATCCATCTTCTCCCCGAGCTTGGCGATCAGGGTACGGCGCTGCTCTTCCAGCGTGCCGTTGCCGTCATCGATCGCCAGCAACGCCTCGACGTCGGCCGGACGGTGCTCGATGGCCAGCGTGGCGACCTTGTCGGCCAGCGCGATGAATTCCTCATTCTTGGCGACGAAGTCGGTTTCGCTGTTGACCTCGACCATGGCGACGGCGTTATCGCGTTCGACGATGGCAATCGTGCCATCGGCAGCGACGCGCGAGGCCTTCTTGTCGGCCTTGGCCATGCCGTCCTTGCGCATCTTTTCGATAGCGGCGTCGATGTCTCCATCGGTCGCCTGGAGGGCCTTCTTGCAGTCCATCATCGCGGCGCCGGTACGCTCGCGCAGTTCCTTCACAAGTGCTGCGGAAATGCTCATGCCGATGCCTCCTGCGTGTCGTCGGCCTGTTCACTGGGAGCCGCTGCGGCCATCTGCGTCTCGGCATCGCGTGCGGCGCCGCCGACGGTGTTCGCACCCTTGGCGTCAATGACGGCGTCGGCGATGCACTGGCAGTAAAACTTGATGGCGCGCGTAGCGTCATCATTGCCGGGAATGACCGAGTCAATGCCATCCGGGCTGTTGTTGCTGTCCACCACCGCGATGATGCGGATGCCCAACTTGCGGGCTTCCTTCACGGCGATGTCTTCATAACCGGTATCGATGACGAACAGGCAGTCCGGCAGGCTGTTCATGTGCTTGATACCGCCGAGCGAGCGCTGCAGCTTGGCGAGGTCGCGCTGGAACTCGAGCTGTTCTTTCTTGGGAAGCTTGTTGATCGAGCCATCCTCGACCTGCTTCTCCATCTCGATCAGACGATTGATCGACTGCTTCATCGTCTTGAAGTTGGTCAGCGCCCCGCCCAGCCAACGCTGGTTGATGTACGGCATGCCGCAGCGGCGGGCTTCCTGCTCTACAACGTCACGAGCAGCGCGCTTGGTGCCGACGAAGAGGATCGTGCCTCCGTTGGCGGCCAGCTTGCCTGCATAGTTGCAGGCATCCTTCAACATCGGCAGCGTGTGCTCGAGGTTGATGATGTGCACCTTGTTGCGGTGTCCAAAGATGTATGCATCCATCTTCGGGTTCCAATACCGCGTACGGTGTCCAAAATGCGCGCCCACTTCCAGCAGCTGGCGCATGGTGATATCGGCCATGGTGACTCCTTGGGTTGTCAGCAGATCGCGCGGCGTGTGTTGCAGATTTCCCCATCGGGAAAACACCCAAGCTCGACGCGCGAATGGAATTTCGCCATCCAGACCGCAAGAACCGGCTGGACCACGCCCTGAACGGCATGCAAGCTGCATTGCCAAACGAGGGCGCGCTTTATACCATGCCGCGCCCTTTGCCCACAACGGCGGCATTTGAATGGCCATTACGATCAAGTCCGCGGCGGAACAGGACGGCATGCGCGCAGCCTGTCAGGCAGCCGCCTCGGTGTTGCAGTACCTGGAACCTCACGTCGTCGCTGGCATCACCACCGGCGAGCTCGATGACCTTGCGCGGGAGTACGTGCAGGGTCCGCTCGGCTGCACCTCCGCCACGATCGGCTATACCGCTGGAAGCAGCCGTCCGCCCTTCCCCGGCGCCATCTGCACCTCGGTCAACCACGTGGTCTGCCACGGCATTCCGGGGCCGAAGAAGCTCAAGCGCGGGGACATCATGAATATCGACGTGACCGTCATCAAAGACGGCTGGCACGGCGATACCTCCAAGATGTATTACGTTGGCGAACCTTCGGTGATGGCACGACGCCTGTGCGAAACTGCGCACCAAGCCATGGTGGCAGGTATCGAGGTCGTACGGCCGGGTGCCACGCTGGGAGATATCGGTCACGCGGTACAGAGGGTGGCCGAGGCTGAGGGCTTTTCGGTGGTCCGCGAGTATTGCGGGCATGGCATCGGCCGCGGCTTCCATGAGGATCCGCAGGTACTGCACTACGGCAAGCCCGGCACGGGACAGGCCCTGAAGGCCGGCATGACCTTCACCATCGAGCCCATGGTCAACGCCGGTGCTCCGGGCACGCGCGAGCTGCCGGACGGCTGGACCGTGGTCACGCGCGACCACAAGCTGTCTGCGCAGTGGGAGCACACCATCCTCGTGACGGAAACGGGCTACGAAGTCCTGACCCTGCGCGACGGCGCAGTCTGAAACGCGCACAATCGCCTCATGGAAAGCCCAACCGTGTCCGCTCACGCCGAGTCCGCCTTCAGCCTCGAGAGCGTTCGCCGGCGCCTGCAGCCCACATCCGGCGGCCTCAGCACGGAGATCTATCGCGATACCCTGCGCTGGGGGGCGGACCGGTTGCAGACGCTGTTCCACGAGGGCGCACCCGCCGATGCGCTGGTCGAGGCCCGTTCCATGCTGGTGGATGAGGTGCTGCGCACGGCATGGCAGGAGCATCTGGGCGAGACCAGCGAGGGCCTCGCGCTGCTGGCGGTCGGAGGCTATGGACGCAATGAACTGCTGCCCCACTCCGATGTCGATCTTCTGGTGCTGCATAGCGACGCCGGCCTGGAGCAGCATCGCGGTGCGCTCGAGCGCTTCATGGCCATGCTGTGGGATATCGGCCTCGAAGTCGGTGCCTCGGTGCGCACGGTGCAGGACTGTCAGGCGCAGGCGCGTGAAGATCTGAGCATCTTCACCACCCTCACCGAGCATCGACTGCTGGCTGGCGCGCCGCTACTGGTCGAGCACCTGGAAGCGGCCCTGGGCCCGGATCACGTCTGGCCAAGCCAGACCTTCTTCCGCGCCAAGCTGAAGGAACAGCAGGGTCGTCACGCCAAGTTTGATGACACCGGCTACAAGCTGGAACCGAATGTCAAGGAAAGCCCGGGCGGACTGCGCGATATCCAGACCGTGGCCTGGGTCGCCAAGCGGCACTTCGGCGCCGGCTCGCTGCGCGATCTGCGCGAGCGCGGCTTCCTGAGCAAGCAGGAATGCGACGAACTGTATGCCGGTCAGGACTTCCTGTGGCGCGTCCGCTTCGCGCTGCACATGCTGACCGGGCGCAAGGAGGATCGACTGCTATTCGATCACCAGGTGCGGGTCGCAACGCTTTTCGGCTATGTGGATGCAGATTCCACGCTCGCAGTCGAGCAGTTCATGCAGCTCTACTATCGCAACATCAAGATGTTGACCTGCCTGAACGACATGCTGCTGCAGCTGTTCGAGCAGGCCATTCTGGACAACGCCGCGGCCGAGGAGCCGCAGATCATCAACGAGCGTTTCTGCATCCGCAGTCACTTCATTGAAGTGCGGCGGGATAACGTGTTCCGTGAACAGCCCTGGGCACTCATCGAGATTTTTCTGCAGTTGCAGCGCCACCCGGAGGTGCATGGGATTGGCGCCAGCACATTGCGCCTGATTAGGCGCGATCGCCGCCTGGTCGACGAAGGTCTACGCGAAACGCTGCATGCTCGCGAACTCTTCATTCTCATGTTCCGCGAGGGGCGCGGCCTCACCCGCGCCTTGCGCCGCATGAACCGCTATGGCGTGCTTGGCCGCTACCTGCCGGACTTCGGGAAGGTCATCGGTCATATGCAGTACGACCTCTTCCACACGCTGACCGTGGATGAGCACACACTCTATGTGGTGCGCAACCTTCGCCGGATGGCGATGCAGCGCTTCCGTGACGAACTCCCCTTCTGTCATGAGGTCATGCAGCGCATCCCACGCCGTGACCTCCTCTATCTCGGTGGTCTCTTTCACGACATCGGCAAGGGACAGGGCGGTGATCATTCCACCATCGGTGCCGATACCGCCAAGCGCTTCTGCCTGAATCATGGCCTGTCACACGCGGACGCCGAGCTGGTCGACTGGCTGGTGCGCAACCATCTGCTGATGTCGCTGACGGCCCAGCGCATGGATATCTCCGATCCGGACGTGGTCAGTGAATTCACTCAGAAGGTCGGCTCGCGCGCCCGACTGGACTACCTCTTCTTGCTGACCTGCGCCGATATCCGGGCCACCAACCCCAAGCTCTGGAACAGCTGGCGCAAGTCGCTGCTGGAAGAACTCTATCGGGCTACCGCCACCGCCTTCGAGCGCGGCATCGAGAATCCACAGGACACCCGGGAAGTGGTCGCAGAGCGCCGCCAGCAGGCGCTGCAGCTGAGCGGTCTGGACGCAGGCGATGCCGAGCGCATCTGGACGCGCCTCGATGACGACTATTTCCTGCGCTATACACCCGAAGAATTAGCCTGGCATCTGCCGGCGCTGCTGCAGGCGGCGCCGCAGGACACCTTGGTGCTGGTCGAGGATGTGGCGGAGCGCGGCACCACCGTTTTCGTCTACACGCTCGACCGCGACCGCCTGTTCGCGGTCACCACGGGCGTCCTCGCGCAGCTTGGCCTGAGCATTCTCGATGCCCGGCTGAACACTACTGCCGATGGCTACGCCTTGGACTCCTATGTCGTGATCGAGGGGGATGGCAGCGCCATTGATGGCAGCAGCCGTCGCGAAGAGATCGAGGCAGCATTGCGCGAACGCCTGCAACCGGAGGTGCTCGAACCCGTGCGCGTCTCGCGTCGCGCCTCGCGCCAGCTCCGGCATTTCGATACGCCTACCATCGTGCGCCACTACGCCGAAGATGCGCGCGACCGCACCGTGATCGAATTGGTCAGTGGCGATCGCCCGGGCCTGCTGTCGCTGGTCGGTGAGGTTTTCGCCGAGCACGGCGTGCGTCTCGACGCCGCGAAAATCGCCACCATTGGCGAACGCGCCGAAGACATCTTCTATGTCACGGATGCAAGCGACCAACCCTTGGTCGACGCCGATGCCGCCGACGCCCTGTGCGATGACATCGCCGACAAGGTCAAGGCGATGGACGACAGCCCCTAACCCACTCCAACAACAAGCGCTATTCATGAACCAACAAGCACTCCAGGCCGCCATCGAAGCGGCATGGGAAGACCGCGACAATGTCACCCCTCAGAGCACCGAGGTCACCGAGGCGGTCGAGGCCTGCATCCAGCTGCTCGACACCGGTGCGGCCCGCGTCGCTGAACCGGACAGTACCGGCCAATGGCAGGTGAACCAGTGGCTGAAGAAGGCCGTGCTGCTGTCCTTCCGCCTGCACGGCAATGCACCGGTGGAGATGGGCGCGTTGCGCGGCTGGGACAAGGTGCCGCTCAAGTACGCCGATTGGAGCGACGCCGACTTCCAGGCCCAGGGCGCACGCGTGGTCCCTCCGGCGGCGGTGCGTCGCGGCAGCTACATCGCGCCCGGCGCCGTGCTGATGCCTTCCTACGTCAACATCGGTGCCTGGGTCGGCAAGGGCACGATGGTGGATACCTGGGCGACCGTGGGTTCCTGCGCCCAGATCGGTGACAACGTGCATCTGTCCGGCGGTGCCGGCATCGGCGGTGTGCTGGAACCGCTGCAGGCCAACCCGACCATCATTGAGGACAACGTCTTCATCGGTGCCCGTTCCGAAATCGTGGAAGGCGTCATCGTGGAACGCGACAGCGTCATCTCCATGGGCGTCTTCATCGGCCAGTCCACCCCCATCTACGATCGCGAGACCGGAGAAACCCTGCGTGGGCGCGTACCGGCCGGGTCGGTCGTGGTGGCCGGCTCCTTGCCGCGCGACAACGGCGCCTACAGCATCAATTGCGCGGTCATCGTCAAGAAGGTCGACGCCGGCACCCGCGCCAAGGTCGGCCTGAACGCGCTGCTGCGCGACGTCTGAAGCGGCCGTGACAGAGTATCCCGACCACCAGGGCGGCCCGACCCGCGCGCTGCTGGAGCAAATGATCGCCTGCGCCTCGGTCACACCCGAGGACGCCGGCTGTTCGCAGCTGATCAGTGACGCCCTGACGCCCCTCGGTTTCAGTTGCGAGCACTTCGATGCCGGCGGCGTGCACAACACCTGGCTGCGCATCGGCAATCGGGCGCCACTCTTGGTCTTCGCCGGACACACGGACGTCGTGCCGCCCGGTCCGCTGGACCGCTGGACCAGCCCGCCCTTCGAACCCGTGGAGCGCGATGGTCTGCTCTATGGCCGCGGCGCAGCGGACATGAAGTCCGGCCTGTCGGCCATGGTGACTGCCACCCAGCGTTTCCTCGCGCGCGAGACGCTCGACGGCAGCATCGCCTTCCTGCTCACCAGTGACGAGGAAGGCCCGGCCCGCCACGGCACGCGACACGTCATGCAGCAGCTGTTGGCGCGCGATGTACGCCCTGATTTTGCCGTCGTCGGAGAAGCCTCCAGCGTGGAGGCGTTGGGGGACCGCATCATGATCGGCCGTCGCGGATCGCTGAATCTGCGGTTACGCGTCGACGGCCGCCAAGGTCACGTCGCCTACCCGCACCGCGTCGACAACCCGATCCATCGCATCAGCCGCGCCATGGCGGAATTGGCCAACGAACACTGGGACGACGGCGACGAGGACTTTCCGCCGACCTCCTTCCAGGTGTCGAATCTGAATGCTGGCACCGGCGCCACCAATGTGGTTCCGGGCAGTGCCGAGGCGCTCTGCAATTTCCGCCACTCCCCGGTGACCAGCGCCACCACGCTGATGGCGCGCAGCGAGCGCATCATCGCCAAGCACTGCCCCGATTACGTTGCGGAATGGACCGTGTCCGGCGATCCCTTCGTCACCCAACGCGGCAGTCTGACGCGCGCCGCCGTCGAGGCCATCCAGACCGTGACCGGGCGGAATCCCGAGATGTCCACGGCAGGCGGTACCTCGGATGCCCGCTTCATCGCGCCCGCAGGGGCACAAGTCGTGGAAATCGGTCCCATCAATGCGAGCATCCATCAGATCGATGAGCACGTTCGGATCGCCGATCTCGATCCATTGGCGCGCATTTATGAGGCCTTGCTCGGGCGCTTACTGCTTGAAATACCCTAGGAAAAGCGCGCACCGACGGTGGTACCTTTGAGTCCCTCACTCGCGGTCGGCGTCCTGCAGCCACTGTGTCAACCGTTCTTCGGCGTGCTCGGTGGCGCGGTCGATGATGTCATCGAAGTGTTCCCAATCGAACATTGCCGTGCCCGCCACTGGCATCCGGAGATAGAGGTCGGTCCGCGCGGCTCGCGCTTCCAGCTCGTCACGGGTCGACAGCGTGGCCGTGCGATAGAGCAGCTTGAAGATGTTGATCCGTTCAGCCGTCTCCCCCACTGACTCACCACGGCGCACGCCGAAATTCTCGTCCGCCGACACGTCGGAAGCGATGACCGGACCGCGCCCCAGATCCGCAAGGGCATTGGACGGCACCGGCGTCAGCACGCCCCCGTCCACCAGTACATCACCGTTATAGATGATGGGCGGCGCCACCCCCGGCACCGACATGCTGGCGACGAGCCAATGCGCCAGTTGGCCATTGTCATGCAGTTCCGGGGTAGCGCGCGTCAGATTGGTTGTCATGCACGCGAAATAGCCGCGCATTTCCTCAATGCGCGTCTTGCCGAACAACTGCTCCAGGTGCAGCCGTGCCCGGCGGGCACGAATCAGCGAGACCCGCGGCAATGTAAAGTCATTCAGTAGATTGCGCGCCACGAACATGTCGTGCGCAATGGCCCGTGTCGCCTGGGCGTCATGTCCGGTTCCATAGAGGGCCCCCATCAATGCGCCCATGCTGGTGCCAACGATAAGATCGGCGCGCAGACCCAGGCGCTCCATGGCCCGGAACAGGCCGATATGCGCGAAACCTCTTGCGCCTCCGCCGCCCAACGCCAGACCAATGGCCTGGCCGGTCAGCAAGCGCACCATGCGATCGAAGGCGGCCCGGTCTCCCACCTCTACGCGGTGATGCATCCTTGCCCCGTACAGCGCGCGCCAGGCAAGCCGGTCGCTGGCGCCTGCGCCCACGATGACCACTTCTGGTTCGGCCCGCCCTTCGAGGCGCCCCATCCGCTCGCTCAGGGCCGAGGCACGGGCCGCTACCCCGGACGATGCCACGACAATCACGCGATCCGCCTGGCGCAGGCATCGACCACACCACGCGTCATCGTTCTGGCGCGCCATATAGACAACGAAGCGGTAGTCCGACTCAAGGCCGTCGAGCAACGCGACCCCTTCGGGTGAGGTCAGGTCCCAATCGCAACGCCGCTGCACCCCGGGTCCATCCAGGCAGTGACCGTCGGTTCGGACGACCGAATCGCGTTCTGCGAGCGACTTGATCAGATGATCGGCGACCACTTCCACGGGCGCGCCCTCGTGGGCGGGCACAATCGCCAAGGTGCGTGCGCTGCGGCGCTCATCGCCAACGCGTCGCGGCGGCGCATAGAGAACCGCCTGCAGCCAGCGGCGCATGGCCTCTCGCCCAAAGGTCGGGTGGCGGTACAGCAAACGCTCCACTGCGCCTTCGGGGATGCGCAATACTTCGCTGTCTCTTACCGCCCGCAAGGTTGCGCGATGCGCCATGCCGGCCATAAGCGAGAGCCCGCCCATCATCTCGCCGGAGCGCAGTTCGCGGACCACTTCCGTGCCCTGCTCCGTCTCACGTTCGGCGCGCAGACGTCCGTGGGCGACCAGATAGAGCCCGTCGCCCGGGCTCCCTTCCCGGTAGAGCACCTCTCCGCCTTCAATGCGGAGCAACTCGCACTGACGCGACAGACGCGCGCGCCCGATCCTGCCGAGGGTGGCAAAGACCGGGTTCTGCTTCAGCGCATCCTCAATGCGTGCCATCACCGCCTTCCGTCTGGCTGCGGGACCGGCACGGGCTGCTGCGACGCCTAGGCGGCTTCCTCCATGGCCTCGCTATACCGCCCCGTTGCGGCAAGGCCATTGAGTTTGGCGCGATGGAAAAAGGCCTTCTGCGCTGCCTCGACACGCTCGCTCTTGCCGCCCCATGCCTTCAGTGCAGGCGCCTGGAGCGCACGACCATAGGAGAAGGTCAAAGCCCACGGCGCGGAGCCCAGCTTGTTCATCGCATCCAGATGCTGGGTCGCCAATTCGTCGGACTGACCGCCCGACAGGAAGGCGACCCCCGGGACAGCACTGGGGACGCACCGCCGCAACGTGCGTACCGTGGCTTCAGCCACTTCGTTGACGCTGGCCTGCTGCGGGCACTTCTTGCCGGAAATCACCATATTCGGCTTCAGCACCATGCCTTCGAGAAGCACGCGTTGCAGGCGCAGCTCCTCAAAGGTGGCGTCGAGCACTTGGCGCGTCACCGCCTCACACACGCCAATGGTGTTGTCGCCGTCCATCAGGACTTCTGGCTCGACGATAGGCGTAATGCCCGCCTCCTGGCACAAGGCCGCGTAGCGCGCCAGCGCGTGGGCATTGGTCGCAATGGCGTATTCGGAAGGCAAGCCATCAGCAATCGTGATGACCGCGCGCCATTTCGCGAAGAGCGCCCCCGCCTCGCGGAAGGCCGTCAGGCGCTCGCGCAAACCATCAAGGCCCTCGGTCACGGTCTCGCCTTCTGCTCCGGCCAAGGGCTTGGCACCCTTGTCGACCTTGATGCCCGGAACGATTCCGCGATCGGCCAGCAATTTCGGGAAGGGGGTACCGTCGGAGGTTGCCTGAAAGAGTGTCTCTTCGAACAGGATGGCGCCGCTGATGTATTCCTCGACACCGGGTGTCGTGAAAAGCAGATCGCGATAGGCGCGGCGATGCTCCTCGGTACTTTCCACGTCGATACTGTCGAAGCGCTTCTTGATCGTTCCGGTCGATTCATCCGCGGCCAAAATGCCGCGCCCCGGGGCCACCATCTTGCGTGCTGTTTCAGCCAGTACCTTCTCGTCCATTCCCTTTCCTGCTCCCGAATTCAAAATTCACCCGAATATCGATAGGTCATGCGCGCAAAGTGAAGCACAACACGCTGCGCATGTGACCAGCGGCGCTGGATTCTAGCACTTTGCCCCATGCGCGCCCTTCTCCATGCACGCTGCAGAAGCGAGCGCCTGCCCCTCAAGCACGCCCTGATCGCGCTCACGTCAAGCCTGGGATCAAGGCGTACTGCCATCGGTGAACGGGGACTCCCTCTCAAGGAAGGCAGTTGCGCATGGCTCACTCCGACGGATTGGGGGGCACCGCCAGGCAGTCTGTCAGGCCCAGAAAAGCCCCGGCGTACGGGGCTCTTTCTTCAGGCTTGGTAGGCGCGAGTAGACTCGGCGAAACCGCAGGACGCGGTTTCGCGTGAGCGCAGCGAACCCGAAGGGCGCGGCCCATGGACGGGCCGCGCAACCCCGACCCGCAGGGTCGGTGGTGAGAGTCCACCCGCAGGCTGCCTGTCAGACACAAAAAAGCCCCGGCGTACGGGGCTCTTTCTTCAGGCTTGGTAGGCGCGAGTGGACTCGAACCACCGACCCCCACCATGTCAAGGTGGTGCTCTAACCAACTGAGCTACGCGCCTGCAAGGCGGCGAAGTGTATAGACATGCGCAGCCAGGGGCAATAGGCCTAGGTAAAGTATTCCCCGTTGAGCAGAAAGTGGGTGGCGATACCCGCGGCATAACCGAGCGCGATCGCCCACGACCAACGCAGATGGCCGAAGAAGGTGTAGTAGCCGCGGGCCGTACCCATGACCGCTACTCCGGCCGCCGAGCCAATGGCCAGCAGAGAGCCACCGATGCCGGCCGTCAGCGTGACCAGCAACCACTGACCGTCATTCATGTCCGGATACATGCTCAGTACAGCGAACATCACCGGGATATTGTCAATGACCGCCGAGATGACCCCCATGAGGATGTTCGTCACCGTCGGACCCAGTTCGCCGTAGAGCATTTCGGAACCCACTGACAGATAGCCCAGCGTGCCGAGGCCACCGACGCACATGATGATCCCGTAGAAGAACAGCAGCGTGTCCCACTCCGAACGCGCCACCTGGTTAAAGGTGTTGAGGCGCGGCCCCTTGGTCTGCTGATGCGGGTCGCTGCTCTCGGCACCACTCAGGCCGCCCTGGTCGATCAGGTGATGGTGGACCTCCCCGCCCTTGTGCAAGGCGCCTACGCGGTTGAGCGTGTAGTTCATCAGCATCAGCGCACCCAGGCCACCCATCATGCCCAGCGCGGGCGGCAGGTGGAAGGCCGCATGCAGGGTGACGGTGAGGGCAATGGTGCCGATGAACATGCCGATGATGACCAAGCCGCCAAATCGCACCACCGGGCGCACCGCCAGCGGCTCCGGCGTGGCCTTCGGTACCTGCGTCGCCATGATGGCCGCCGGAATGATCCAGCTCACAAATGCGGGAATGAACAGCACGAGGAACTCATGTGCCGGGAAAACCCCCTTCTGCCACACCATGAGTGTCGTGATGTCGCCGAAGGGACTCCAGGCGCCGCCCGAGTTGGCGGCGACCACGATATTGATGCAGGCCACGGTGACGAAGCGTGGGTGTCCTGCCCCTACCGCGATGGCCACCGAGGCCATGACCAGCGCCGTGGTCATGTTGTCTGCGATGGGCGACAGAAAGAAGGCGATGAGCCCTGTCAGCCAGAACAGGGTGCGCAGGGAAAAGCCGCGCGAGACCAGCCAGCCGCGCAGGGCATCGAAGACGCCACGCTCGTCCAGGGTGTTGATGTAGGTCATCGCGACCAGCAGGAACAGGAACAGCTCGGCAAATTCGATCAGGCTGTGTTGCACCGTGCGATGGACGATCTCGGTATCGCCCATGGCGGCGTAGGTCGCACCGATCATGGACCAGATGATCACCGCACCCAGCAGCACAGGAATCGATTTGCGCAGATGTAGCCACTCCTCCGCCACCACCAGCACGTAGGCAATGACAAAGACGCACAGCGCGATGATGCCCACGGCGGAGCCTGTCAAATCCAATGTCTGCGGGGTTTCGGCCGCGGTAGCCATGACGGGAAGAAAAGCCGTCAGGAGAGCGATCAGCAGGCGCATGGTCTGTTTCAGGCGTGTGAAGGGGTGCGCATCATAGCGGCCCCATGCCCGGTGCGCTTCTGCACTGCACCAAAGTTGTAGGGTTTAACCTGTCAGTAACACGATGTGCAGTGCAAAATTCGCAGCCGAATGCTCGGTCATGCGGCGCTGATCAATCCTTCTTCACGCAGCTTGCGCACGGCATCGCGCAGTCGGGCCGCCTTCTCGAATTCGAGATTCTGCGCCGCTTCAAACATTTCCTTCTCCAGCTTCGCAATCTTCTTGCCGATCTGGTCCGCGGGCACGCGCTCGTATCCGGCTGGTGCCTCTGCCGCCTTCAACCTGCGGTCCGTGCCGCCCTCCACCGCCTTTTCATAGCCTGCGTGCATGACGTCGTCGATGCGCTTGCGGATCCCCTTGGGCGTGATGCCGTGTACCTTGTTGTGCGCGAGCTGCTTGTCTCGGCGGCGCTCGGTTTCGTCGATGGCGCGACGCATGGAGTCGGTGATCTTGTCGGCGTAGAGGATCGCGCGCCCTTCCAGATGTCGGGCGGCACGGCCGATGGTCTGAATCAGCGAGCGTTCCGAACGCAGGAAGCCTTCCTTGTCCGCATCGAGAATGGCCACCAGCGACACCTCGGGGAGATCAAGGCCCTCACGCAACAGGTTGATGCCCACCAGAACATCAAAACTGCCCAGACGCAGCTCGCGGATGATCTCCGCGCGTTCGACGGTATCCACATCCGAGTGCATGTAGCGCACCCGCACACCGTTCTCGTGCAGATAGTCGGTGAGGTCCTCGGCCATGCGCTTGGTCAGCGTGGTGACCAGCACGCGTTCGTCCCGCTCCGCACGAACACGCGCCTCACCAAGCAGATCATCTACCTGCGAGCCGACGGGCCGCACTTCCACCGCCGGGTCGACGAGCCCGGTGGGCCGCACGACCTGCTCGACCACCTGTTCGGTGTGCTCGGCTTCGTAGGGGCCGGGAGTGGCCGATACGAAGATCGATTGCGGCACCAGACGCTCGAACTCCTCGAACTTCAGGGGCCGGTTGTCGAGGGCGGACGGCAGGCGGAAGCCGTATTCGACCAGGGTTTCCTTGCGCGCGCGGTCACCGCGGTACATGCCACCAATCTGCGGCACGGTGACATGCGACTCGTCGATGACAACCAGCGCGTCCGGCGGCAGATAGTCGAACAGACACGGTGGGGGTTCGCCGGCGGCACGGCCGGAGAGATAACGGGAGTAGTTCTCAATGCCGGAGCAGTAACCGATTTCCTGGATCATCTCCAGATCAAAGGTGGTGCGCTGCTCCAGACGCTGTGCCTCCAGCAGCTTCCCTTCGGCGCGGAAGTATTCCAGGCGCTCGCGCAGCTCCTCCTTGATGGCATCGAACATATTGAGCAGGCGCTGCCGCGGAGTCACATAGTGCGATTTGGCGTAAATGGTGGCGCGCGGCACCTTCTGGTGCACCTCCCCCGTCAGCGGGTCGAAATAGCTGATGCTTTCGACCTCGTCGTCGAAGAGTTCGATGCGGACCGCCTGCTCGTCCGATTCCGCGGGATGGATGTCGATGGTCTCGCCGCGCACGCGGTAGGTGCCGCGCTTGAGTTCCATGTCGTTGCGCGTGTACTGCATTTCCGTGAGTCGGCGGATGACTTCCCGCTGGCCCATGCGGTCGCCCACCACCACGTGCAGCACCATCTTGAAGTAGGACTCGGGATCACCCAGGCCATAGATCGCCGAGACCGAAGCCACGATGATCGCGTCCCGCCGCTCCATCAATGCCTTGGTGGCCGACAACCGCATCTGTTCGATGTGGTCGTTGATCGAACTGTCCTTCTCGATGAAGGTGTCGGTCGACGGCACGTAGGCTTCGGGCTGGTAGTAGTCGTAATAGCTGACGAAGTACTCAACCGCGTTGTTCGGGAAGAAGGCCTTGAACTCGCCGTAGAGCTGGGCGGCCAAGGTCTTGTTCGGCGCCATGATCAGCGTTGGCCGCTGTACCTCACTGATGACGTTCGCGATGGTGTAGGTCTTGCCCGAGCCGGTGACGCCCAGCAGGGTCTGATGCAACAACCCGTCATTGAGACCCTGCACGAGAGATTCGATGGCCTGCGGCTGATCACCGGCCGGCGGCCAGTCGGAAGCCAGGGTAAAGGCGTGTTCCTTGCGGCGGCGTAGCCGCACGACCTTGCCGCCGTCGTTCTCCCCTGCTTCGGTTGCGTCCTGTTCGCTCATGAGTTCGTGAAGCTGGGCATGAAGGCGCGTATTATTACGCGCCGATTCCGCACATGTCCCTGGGTTTTCGTCTTGGATACGACACTCGCTGCCCGCGTCAACCGCATCAAGCCTTCTCCTACCCTTGCTGTCACCGCGAAAGCCGCGTCACTGCGCGCCGCTGGAGAGGATGTTCTTTCGTTGGCGGCGGGCGAGCCCGATTTCGACACGCCCGAACACATCAAGGAAGCGGCCATCCGTGGACTGCGGGATGGACACACCAAGTACACCCCGGTTGGGGGTACGCCGGCGCTCAAGAAGGCCATCATCGCCAAGCACGCCGAGGACAATGCACTGGAGTACAAGCCCTCGCAGATCATCGCCTCCGTGGGCGGCAAGCAGGCCTGCTACAACGTCTGCCAGGCGCTGCTCGATGCCGGCGACGAAGTGCTGATCCCGGCGCCCTATTGGGTCTCCTATCCGGACATGGCGCTGCTTGCTGATGGCACACCGCGCATCATCGAGACCACGGCGGAGCAGCGCTTCAAGATGACGCCGGAGTCGCTGGAAGCGGCCATTACACCGGCATCCCGCCTGCTGTTCCTCAACAGCCCGTCCAATCCGTCGGGCATGGCCTACAGCAAGGAAGAGCTCGCCGCCCTGGGCGAGGTGCTGCGGCGGCACCCTCGCATCGTCATTGCCAGCGATGACATGTACGAAAAGATTCTCTGGGGCGATGCGCCTTTCGCCAACATCATCAATGCCTGTCCGGATCTGTACGAGCGCACGGTCGTCATCCACGCCGTCTCGAAGACTTATTCGATGACGGGCTGGCGCCTCGGCTGGTCCGCGGGGCCGGAATGGCTGATCACGGCCATGGCGAATATCCAGTCCCAATCCACATCCAACCCCACTTCCATTGCCCAGGACGCTGCCATCGCGGCGCTCACCGGCGATCAGTCCTGCGTGGAGGAGATGAGAGCGGCCTTCAAGACGCGACACGACAAGCTGGTTGCCGGTCTCGCTGCCCTGCCCGGTGTTGAATGTAACCCCGGCGACGGCACTTTCTACGCCTTCCCGGATTTCTCGGACGCCATGCAAGCCGCCGGCTTTGACGATGACGTGGCCTATGCCAACCACATCCTGGACGAAGCCAAGGTGGCCCTGGTGCCCGGTTCCGCCTTTGGCGCACCCGGCTGCATGCGCCTGTCCTTCGCGACTGCGCAGGATGTGCTGGATGCAGCGGTAGAACGGCTCGGTACCCTTCTGCGGCAATAAGTGTCAAAAAGGCTTGCGACCCGCGCAATCGGCCCTTAGAATGCGCGGCCTCTTCCGCGATAGCTCAGTTGGTAGAGCAAGTGACTGTTAATCACTGGGTCGTTGGTTCGAGTCCAACTCGCGGAGCCAGTAACGATAACCCCGGCCTTGGCGTCGGGGTTTTTCGTTTGCGTCAGCGTAAGGCTCGCACCAACGACTGCGTCGTTGGTTGGCGCGCACTTCCATGTGCCCGCCCCTCCGCTTCGCTCCGGGCTACGGCGCTCCGCGCCTCCGCGCGGCCTTGTTCCGGACAAGGCCGTCGAGTCCAACTCGCGGAGCCAGTAACGATAACCCCGGCCTTGGCGTCGGGGTTTTTCGTTTGCGTCAGCGTGCGGCTCTCACCAACGACTCCGTCGTTGGTTGTCAGGCCCGTCCATGGGCCTGACCCTCCGCTCCGCTGCGGGCTACGGCGCTTCGCGCCTGCGCATGGCCTTGTTCCGGACAAGGCCGTCGAGTCCAACTCGCGGAGCCAGTAACGATAACCCCGGCCTTGGCGTCGGGGTTTTTCGTTTGCGTCAGCGTAAGGCTCTCACCAACGACTCCGTCGTTGGTTGGCGGGCACTTCCATGTGCCCGCCCCTCCACTTCGCTCCGGGCTCCGGCGCTCCGCGCCTCCGCGCATCCAATGCCGTTAGACTCCGCGCATGTGGCTCTTAAGAAATGCAAATGCAATCCCGACGCTCCTGATCGTCGTGGGCGCGATGCTGGCCGCCTACAACGGTTACACCTTGTGGCAGCACGAATCACTGACGCCCCGTCAGATCGACCGAGAGGCGCAGCAACAACTGGAAGCACTCGAAGACAGGCGCGGACCCCACCTGAGCCCCATCCAAGGGGAGCGCCGACAACAGCTATTGGAACGGCTGCGGGCTGAGGTCAAAGGCATCCACGAACAACCTTATCGCGATGCCTCCCGCTGGTTCTTCCTCGGCATGGGCTGCCTCATCATTGGCCTGGGGCACCGGCTTGCCGGTGCCCTCCAGCAGCGGTATTTCTAGACCTGAGCAGGCTGTTCCGGTTCCGGCGGCGGTGCGGGTGGCGCGACGACCTGGACCGAGTACGAGAAGATCGAGACCACGCCGGACGGTGACTCCACGCTGAGTTGCACGAGAGCCGAACCGTCCGGGTCGCCGGGCTCCAGTTCACTCGCCTTGAATGCGAATCCGTAGGTATTGCCCGCGGCGGTATCGTTTGTCGTGCAGGGGACGGTGTAGCCCGTGGTCCCGACTAGCTCTCCATCACCATCTACCGAAAGCGAAATGGACGTCTCAGCCGGCAACGGTTGGTCATTGAGATCGCGCAGCACGAAGGCGATGATCAGATTCTGGTTCGAATCGACCGTAAAGGTGCTGGTCGATGGACTGAAACTCGCCGTGCTGCCGGAGAACAGCACATCCCGGCTGTTATCCACCAGTGGGGAGGAATCCGACATGATGACCGGAACCACGCGGCGCACATTCAGCGTGCGAGATCCTTCCGGGGAACATGCGGCCGGGTCGTTGCACAGCACACCGGTGAAGAGGCCGTCTCCGTTGTCGTAAGTGCCGTCGTTATCGAAATCGAGGAACTCCTCGCCGCCGTTGCGGAATTGCGGATCGAGGTCGCGCCTTCCATCGGAATCGTCGTCCCGGAAGGCTTCAGGCAGGTCGGTAAACTGCTCTTCGCTGTCATACCGCCCGTCGCCGTTAAGGTCAGTGAAGCTTTCCTCTCCGATCGCGGTGACGAGCACAGCCGACCGGCCCGCCCGGGATGCACCCTCCGTACCAACCACCGAGCATCGCTCATCGGTACCGGCCGTTCCATTCACGGAATCACAGCCATTGAAAGCCTGGGGACGAGGATCCTGGCTGGTCCACGTCACAGCGGCTGCCCTCCGTCGTTTGACATCCTGGCTGTACGGAACCGCCTTCCGTGGTCAGGGAGATCGCCGTTCCGTCCGGTACTGGATTGTTGAACCGGTCCGCGGCGCGGATCGTGATGCCGGTAGTAGCACCGTCGCGACGCCATCCCTCGATATTGAAGCACTCGACGGCAACCGAGAAGCTGTCATTGTCGGGGATATTGGTGCTTACGACCAATTGATCAGACTGCGAACGAATCGTTTCACCATCGCGCGTGACCGTTGCCGTCACCCGGACCGTAGTAGCAACAGTGCCGGCAGACACCGTCGTCTGGACTTCGCCATTGCCATCCGTCGTGCCTTGGGGTGGCGTGATCGAAATGCCGCCTACGCTGGTATTCAGCGAAAATTGGACCGTCTCTCCCACCACCGGCCCGCCTGATACATCCTCCACACGGAACGTCACCCGCGAAGTGGTTGGACGCCCGCTGCCCTGCAGTCCAACAAAATCAGGATCGGCATCCACGAAGGTGATGGAACCGAGCTCTGCAGGCTCGACATTGATGATGCCGTTGGCTTGAAGCGATTCCCCATTGACCTGGATGCGTGCCGTGATGGCGTCATCACCGGAGCAGCCCTGTGCGCGATAGGAGACGGACACACTGCCAGAATTCAGCGGTGCCGGATTGGGCACTACCGCCGCCAGCCCATCGCCGATACAGGCCGAAGTGAATTGCACCTCGGCAGTGCCATCAAAGGGCTGATTGTTGTTGGCAATGTCCACCAGGTTCAGATTGAGCCCCGAACTCCCGCCAGCCGACAAAGGTGTCTGCCCGATACCGATCACACCGGCCTCGAAAGTACCGTCGCGCGTCACCCCCAATCGGAACTCCGGTGGCGTCGGTCGATTCGGAGCCACGACCGGGATAGTCACCGTTTGCTCCACGCCACCCGAGGCCGCCAGCACGGTGATCTCCCGCAGACTCGGGTCGCCCCCAGTGGTGAGGATGGCGCTGGCGCGTCCCTGTGTATCCGTTGTTCCCGAAACGACCTGCAGCGCACCGGAAGTGGCGGCGAAGTCCACAGTGGCGCCGGAAAGGACGCGATTGTTCGCGTCTCGCACCTGCGCTGTCAGCACAATGCCCTGATCCGGATTGACCGCGTCGGACGGAAGCTCACTGCGATCCTGCAGGATCACGAGATCGGCAACGCCCACATCCTGCCCCGGATCATCCTGATCGGGGTTCTGGCCATTGAAGCCCCCACCGCCGGAACCTAGCTGCGCGTCCCCTCCACACCCTGCCAGCCCGCCGAGAACGACGAGTGCGCTGAGGATGCTCCAGTATTTGATTGTCGGCATTCGTGCCCCTTGTTTATGGATTGCCGCGTGCTAGCGCCTGATACTACGGGCCTCAACCCTGCTCCACAAGGCAGAACATCCGGTAATTCATACCGCTGCGCCCGAAGTCACGAAGTGACGTGAAGCGGTATCCTGCGCCTCTCCGTCCTCGTAGCTCAGCTGGATAGAGCAGTCGCCTCCTAAGCGACAGGTCGCAGGTTCAAATCCTGCCGAGGACGCCACTTGACTGCCGCGCAGCGGATTCCGGTGTACACGCACTTTTTCCGATTCAGTGAAGCGCCGTTTGCGATCACGCCCGATCCGGCCTTCCTCTACCTTTCGCCGCACCACCATGAGGCGCTGGCGCACTTGCTCTATGGCACCGGGGAGGCGGGTGGATTCGTTCAGCTCACGGGCGAAGTCGGCACCGGCAAGACCACGGTCATCCGCACCTTGCTTGAGCAGAAGATGCCCGAGGTCGATGTCGCGCTGATTCTCAATCCGCGCCAGAGCACGGAAGAGTTCCTGGAGTCGATCTGTGATGAGCTAGGCGTCACCTACCCCGACCATGCATCCCTGAAGCAGCTGGTCGACCATTTGAATCGCCACCTGCTCGCGACCCACAGCCAGGGGCGGCGTACGGTACTCATCATCGACGAGGCCCAGAACCTGGCCGAGGATGTGCTCGAGCAGGTGCGCCTGCTCACCAACCTGGAAACCAGCAAGGAGAAGCTGCTGCGCATCATGCTGATCGGCCAGCCGGAGCTGGACGATCTGCTGTCCCTCCCCAGCCTTCGCCAGCTCGCGCAGCGCATCACTGCCCGCTTTCACCTCACGGCGCTGGACCGTTTCGAAACCGCCGAGTACATCGCGCATCGTCTGCGCGTGGCAGGCGGCGACGCCGAAATTTTCACGCCCGCTGCCATGCGCGCCGCCTACAAGGCATCCGAGGGGATCCCGCGTCGCATCAATATCATCTGCGACCGCGCCCTGCTGGCTGCCTACTCCGCAGGTACGCGCACGGTCACTGCATCCATGGTCCGTCAGGCAGGAAGGGACACCGCGCCGAAGCGCTTGAAGCGCGCCCTGCCCGCGCTGCGCCTGGCCTGGATTCCTGGCCTGGCTTTCGCTGGCATGCTGGCAGTTGCAGGTCTGCTGCAGTTCTGGTCGGTCGATCCACTGGACAGTGCCCCGGCAACCGCCTCAACACCACCCACCCCTCGGGAGGCGCCCTCATCACCTCCGGCGCCTGCGTCTACCGCTGATGGACTTCCTGCGCTGGTCTGGGCGCCTGACAGCACACCAACCCCACAAAGCCGCGACGAGGCGGCGCGCCCCACTCAAACGGAGTCCGATGAACCGTCGGAGGCCCCGCCCACCGCCGCCCCGGCCGCGCAAACGCCTCCACTCAGTGCGCAGGCACTGATTCGTGAGACACCGCCGCTCGGAACACAGGTCGAACTTCTGCTCGGTCTGTGGGACAGCAGCCTCGAGATTCCTGCCGGGACCGCCGTATGCAGCGCCGTTCGCCGCATTTCCCTGCGCTGCCTGCGCGGAGACGGCAGCTGGGAAGACCTGCAGCGCTTTGATCGACCCGCCATCCTGACCCTGGTGTCGGCCTCGGGCGCACGGAGTCATGTACTGCTGCGGGGCGTTGACGGACCGACCGCCCGCATTGTGGTCGATGGCGCACTGCGGCCCGTGGAGCGCAGCCTGCTTGATCTGCTGTGGAACGGCGAATTCCTGCTGTTCTGGCGTGCCGAAGAAGGTGTCGATGTGCTGCGACCCGGCGACCGTGGCCCACAGATCGAGTGGCTCCATCGCAGCATGGCGGCCCTGGCCGGAGAACCGATCATTGGCCCAGTCAGCGACCGCTTCGATCCCGCACTTCGCGACCGCGTCGAAGCCTTCCAGGCACGGCACGGCCTTACCGTGGATGGCCACGTGGGTGAACGTACCCATCTGATGCTGATGCAACAGCTGCACCCGGACGACGGCCCGCGTCTGTTGTCGGAGGAAGGCTGAGGTGTCGCATATTCTTGATGCCCTGCGCCAGGCCGAAGACGAGCGCCGCCTCGGCAAGCCACCCGGCCGCAGCGCCATTGCCAGCCCCTTGCGCGCGGCGCGTCGAGGCAGCCCACCCTGGCTGCTATGGCTGCTCCCATTGCTCTGCGCCCTCGGTCTTGGTGCGGTTCTCTGGTTGAGCGATACGCGCCTCCAATCGCCGACGCCGGAACCGGAGCCGGCGAGCGTCGCACCGGCGGCTCAGAACGCCGGCACACAACCGCCCGCCCAGACGGGCACACCTCCGACACCGCTTGACGCAGCGCCCACGTCCGAAGTGCCCAGTACGCGGCCCCGCATCGAAGCCGAGCCCCCGGCGGCTGCGCCCCCGCGCGGCGCCCCAACACCCGCCGCTCGCGAGGATACCCTCACCACCGATGCCATGCCACGCGCGCAACTCGGTGACGCCCAGCGGATCGATTCGCTGGATGCCCTCTACGACGGACCCGCGGAAGGCACCCCCAGCGCCGCGCCAACCGCTGCCCGTACCGAAGCGACCCCCGAGGCTCCACCGCTCCAGCCCCAGGACATCTTCCGCGATGCGCCCGCGCCCTCAGCCTTCCCAACGGAAGCACCAACGCGTGACCCGGTGGCGCCGGCACCAACATCGCCAGATCTGGATGCGGGTCGTTGGGCGGAGCTGCCACGCGCCTCAAGCGTGGATATGCCGGCCATTCGCATCGACGTCCACGTCTACAACGACAACCCGGAGCGGCGCTTTGTACGCATCGATGGCCGGCGCCGAGCGGAGGGCGATCGCCTGGACAACGGCGCCGTCATCGAGGCCATCACGCGCGAAGGACTGGTGCTGCGCTGGCGCGGCATGCGTCTGGCGCAGCCGCTGGATCGCTAGCTAGGCCTTAATCACGCTCAGCCCGCCACCAGGCGCTGTACGGCACGCTCGAGCCGCTCCATGCCGTCCGCCATTTCCTGCTCGCTGAGGTTCAGCGGGGGAGCAAAGCGCACTACGTCCGGACCGGCCACCAGACACCAGACGCCTTCACGATGTCCGACCTTGACGACGTCCCCAGCGCGCCCGGCCCAGGCCTCGGACACCACCGCACCCAGGAGCAGGCCCAGCCCCCGCACTTCCCGGAAGACGCCGTACTGGTCGCCGATTCGTGCAAGCGCCTGGCGCATGGCGTGGCCGCGGATCTCTACCGTTTGCAGGAAAGCAGGATCATTGACCAGCTCGAGCACCCGCTGCGCCACGGCGCAGCCGAGCGGGTTGCCGCCAAAGGTGGTGCCATGCGTGCCCGCCGGCAGGTACTCGGCCCAATCACGCTTGGTCAGCATCGCCCCGATGGGAAAGCCTCCACCCAACCCCTTGGCCGTGGTCATCACGTCCGGCACCACGCCGGCCTGCATATAGCCGTAGAGATGGCCGGTTCTGCCGACGCCGGATTGCACTTCATCGAAGATCAGCGTTGCATCGACGCGATCAGCGGCTGCACGTAGCGCCTTCAGGAACTCGGCATTGCCGGGAATCACGCCTCCTTCACCCTGAATGGGCTCGGCAATGATCGCGCAGACATCATCCGTCACCGCCGCCTCGAGCGCGCCCGTGTCGTTGTACGGAAGGTGCTTGATTCCTTCCGGCAGCGGACCGAAGTGCTCGGTGTACTTGGGCTGCCCGCCCACGCTGACCGTGAACAGCGTGCGCCCGTGGAAGCTGTTGCGAAAGCTCAGGATCGTGCGCTTGTCCGCGCCGTGCTTGAGAGAGGCCCGACGGCGTGCCAGCTTCAAGGCTGCCTCGTTGGCTTCCGCCCCCGAATTGCAGAAAAAGACCCGGTCGGCAAAGGTCAGATCGCACAGGGTGCGCGCCAGGTGCAGTGCGGGCGCGTTGGTCACGATATTCGACACGTGCCAGAGCTTCTGAGCCTGCGCAGTCAGCGCCTCCACCAGCGCCGGATGGCAATGCCCAAGGCTATTGACAGCGATCCCGCCGCCAAAATCGACCAGTTCGTCGCCTTCCGCCGTCCACACGCGTGCACCCGCGCCTTTCAGCGGAACAAAATCCGCCGGTGCGTAGTTCGGCACCATCACTTCGTGATATTCACTGGCGCCAGGCACTGCCGGCGCGGAGTTCTTCGCGTGCATTGTCGACCGTCCAACAAAAAAGCCGGCGCGGGGCCGGCTTTGAAAAGCGTTTTGGTGGAGCGGAGGAGGATCGAACTCCCGACCTTCGCATTGCGAACGCGACGCTCTCCCAGCTGAGCTACCGCCCCATCAAGGCCGCGTAGTGTAGCAGCCAATCGCAATTTTTCCAGGGGTTATTCGTCGTTTTTGGCCTCGGTTCGCGCCTTGTTCTTGGCGTTCTCCAGGAAGGGGGTGATGAGATCCATCGGCAGCGGGAAGACAATCGTGGAATTCTTGTCTCCAGCAACATCGATCAGGGTCTGCATGTAGCGAAGCTGCAGCGCCTGCGGCTGCGAGGACAGCTGCTCCGCCGCCTGGCTGAGCTTCTCCGCGGCCTCCTGCTCACCCGTGGCGTGAATCACCTTGGCACGCCGCGAACGCTCGGCTTCGGCCTGCCGCGCCATGGCACGGATCATCGAATCGTTGAGGTCAACGTGCTTGATTTCAACATTGGCGACCTTGACGCCCCAGGGTTCAGAGGCTTCGTCAAGGATCTTCTGGACGTCCTCATTGAGCTTGTCGCGCTCGGTGAGCATTTCGTCCAGTTCATGCTGGCCGAGCACGGAACGCAGTGTGGTCTGCGCGAGCTGGCTGATCGCTTCGTAGTAGTTCTCGACCTGCAGCATGGCCTTGGAAGGCTCCATGACGCGGAAGTACACGACGGCGTTCACGGAAACCGAGACATTGTCCCGCGAGATGACGTCCTGTGGGGGCACGTCCATCACCACCGTACGCAGATCGACCTTCAACATGCGCTGGAGCACAGGAATGACGATGATCAGGCCGGGCCCCTTCATCGCGGTATAGCGTCCAAGCGTCAGGATGACACCGCGCTCGTACTCCGCGAGCACCTTGAAGGCGGAAGCGATGAGGGCAATGACAACAATGCCCAGTGTGAGCAGCGTGGTAAACATGAATGCCTCCTAAGGGGGGACTGCGGGATAACTGCTTGCCTTTGAACTGCGTCCTATTCCGGTACTACATCCACGGTGAAGCCTTTATGACGCTGAATACGGACGCGCTGACCGGGCGTCAAGGCGTGGTCTGAACGACACTGCCAGCGCTCGCCGTTGACCATCACCCAGCCGCGGCCGTTCTCGAATTGCGTGATCTCGCCGGGTTCTCCATCGAGGGTTCCCTCCTCGCCGGTGGTGATGCGCGCGCGCCGCGAGCGGTAGAGCAGATAGAAGGTGATGCCGAGCAGCAGGGCCGCACTCAGTGAGAGGCCGATGATGACGCCAAGGTTGATGTCGTATCCAGGCACGTCGCTATCCATGAGGAAGATGGAGCCAAGCACGAAGGCCGTGATGCCGCCAAAGCCCAGTATGCCGAAACTGGGGGCCAACGCCTCGGCAATCATCAGCACGATGCCGACAACGATCAGCGCCAGACCGGCGTAGTTCACCGGCATCAGCTGGAAGGCGTACAAGGCCATCAAGAGCGCGATGACGCCGACGGTGCCGGGCAGAATGGCGCCCGGGCTATAGCCCTCCAGCAGCAACCCATAGATGCCGATCATCATCAGGACGTAGGCCACCGTCGGGTTGGTGATGATGGACAGGAACTGATAGCGCCAACCGGGCTCGTAGCGCTGGATGTCGGCATTTTCCAGTGCGAGAACCTGGGTCGCGCCGGAGGCCAGCGCGACTTCGCGGCCGCTGACTGCGCGCAACAGCTCGTCAAGACTGGTCGCCGTCAGGTCCACGACGTTTTTTTCGACGGCCGCCTCGGCGGACAGACTGGCACCCTCCCGGACCGCCTCCTCTGCCCAGTCGGCATTGCGGCCGCGCTTCTCCGCGAGACTGCGGATGTAGGCCACCGCGTCGTTGATCGCCTTCTTCTCCGAAGCCGACAAGTCGGAGCCTCCCTCTTCGTTGGCAGTCGTGTCGCCGTCACCAGCGCCCGCGCCATCCTCGGAGGTCTCTTCAGCCTTAGGCGCCTCGCTACCGCCCTCGCCAGCATTGGGTTTCTGGCTCTCTTCCCCGCCACGATCCGTCGGCATTGGACTGGCTCCCCCACCGCCAATCTGCACCGGCGTGGCGGCGCCGAGATTGGTGGCTGGCGCCATGGCGGAAATGTGTGAGGCGTAGAGCAGATAAGTGCCCGCACTGGCAGCACGCGCGCCTTCGGGGCTGACCCAGGTGATGACCGGTACGCTGGATTGGAGAATGGTCTGGATCATGTCCCGCATGGCAGTCGCCAGACCACCGGGTGTATCCAGTTCAATGACAACCGCCGCAGCGCCGTCGGCTACGGCCTGCCTGTGGGTGCTTTCCAGAAAATCGGCCGTTGCTGGACTGATCGCACCGTTGATGGGGAGCACTGCCACCTTCGGACGATCAGTGGACGCGCTCTCGTCACCAGCCTGCTGGGCGTGCACCCCAAGCCCGAGCACACCGGACATCAACACCGCCAACCAGAGGACTCGACGCATGATGTTCTCGCTCGTGAGCATGTGCGCAGCCTACCAAGATCAGCGCGCAGCGCGTGTGCTCGAGCCCCACTGTCCGAGTCCGGTTCACCCCTGCGCAAGCGGATAGAAACAACGTGTAACTGTCGGGTCCCGGATGATCACCTTCTTCACAATAGGCGCCCACTGCTGATGGGCCGTGAAGCCCTGGCGGGAGTTTTGGCACGATGGGAGAAGGATCCGGGATGCTGCTGAGCTTGCACAAGAACGCGACCACCACGCCGGCGACGCGCCAAGCGATTCGAGAGGCCGAAGGCACCGTTGACGAGCTGGCGGCGCGCTTCGGGCAGTCGCGCGACACCATCATGAAGTGGCGACGCCGGGAGTCGACGGCGGATCGCAGTCACACGCCGCACCGGCTCTCCAAGACGCTGAACGACGGGCAGGAGGCGCTGGTGCTGTATCTGCGCACCACGCTGCGCCTGCCCCTGGACGATCTGTTGGCAGTCACGCGCGAGTTCATTGCCCCGCAGATGAGTCGCTCGGCGCTGGACCGGATGCTGCGGCGCCATGGCGTCTCGAAGTTGCCGAAGGAAGCCGATGCCGAGGCAAAGCCCAGCAAGCCCTTCAAGCCCTACGAGCCGGGCTTCGTGCACATCGACATCAAGTACCTGCCCCAGATGCGCGACGAGGACACGCGGCGCTACGCCTTTGTGGCCATCGACCGCGCCACGCGCTGGGTTTATGTGCAATTGATGGCCGATAAGAGCACGCGCTCGGCCGAGCGCTTTCTCAAGGCGTTGCACGAGGCGGCCCCGTTCAATATCCACACGATCCTGACCGACAACGCCAAGGAATTCACCGACCGCTTCACCGCCAACGGCCAGCGGCAGCCCACCGGGACGCACGGCTTTGATCGGCGCTGCACCGAACTCGGCATCGAGCACCGGCTCATTCCGCCGGGCCGGCCCCAAACCAACGGCATGGTCGAGCGCTTCAATGGACGAATTGCCGACGTCCTGCGCACGCACCACTTCCGCAGCCGCGACGACCTCGAAACCACGCTCAAGCGCTATGTCTGGCTGTACAACCAGCATCTGCCACAAAAGGCGATCAGCCATCGCACGCCCATTCAAATCATGAAGGACTGGCAGGCGCACAAGCCGGACATATTCAAAAAAGCTGTTCGTAATCACTCGGGACCTGACATGTAACCGTAGCGTAAGTCACTGGCAGGAACCAGCCCCTTTTCTTCCTCGCAAAACGCTGCTAAAAGACGCAACGCAACCTTTCTCTATCACCCCAAACCTGCATGGCGGCGAAGAAAAAAGACCACGAACCGGATATCGACGACGACTTCGACGATGTCGATGACAGTGCTGTCGACGATGAGGGGGAGACGTCGCACCGCAGTGCCGCGCCCCCCGGTGTGCGCCTGCGCGACTGGCGTGATATCGAGCGCTACCGCGAGGAACGCGCGCTTCGCAAGTTGCTTGACGAGGACGACCTGCTGTTCGACGAAGACTGATCCGTCCCTGGCGCCACCAGCCGCAAACTAATCAAGGGGCAGTGCGATATCCGGCTCAAGCCCGCGCACCAAATGCCGGAAGGCGCTATCGACGTCGTCGCACACCCGAAACAGTTCCAGGTCTTCCTCACCGATCAGGCCGCGGTCTGCCAGACCCCGAAAATCCACAATCGCATTCCAGAACTCACGCCCGAGCAGCACGACGGGCATACGCGGTGCCTTGCCCGTCTGAATCAGGGTCAGCAACTCAAAAAGCTCGTCCAATGTGCCGAACCCGCCTGGGAGGGCGACAGCGGCATGCGCAAGGTTGACGAACCAGAACTTGCGCATGAAGAAATAGTGAAATTCGAAGGCGTTCTCGAGATTGACGTGGGAGTTGAGGCTCTGCTCAAACGGCAAGGAAATGTTCAGCCCGATATTGAGCGCCCCATTCACCCGCGCTGAACCCTCGTGCACCGCCTGCATGATGCCGGGGCCGCCACCGGTGACGAGGTGGTAGTAGCTGCGCGGATGGTGCCTTTCCATCGTCCAGTGCGCGATGCGTTCCGCCAGATCGGCAGCCAAAGCGTAGTAGTCGTGCGAGTCATCGGCAGTACTGCGCTGGATGCGCGCCGAGCCGAAGAAGACGATAGCCCGGCTGATCCCGTGCATGGCCAGCCGCCGGCGTGGCTCCAGATACTCACAGAGGATGCGGATGCCGCGTGCTTCCTCGCTCATCAGGAATTCGTTGTTCTTGTAGGCCTTCGTCGTCTGCATAGGGGCTTCTTCGTACCGGGGCCCACACACTAACCCAAGGACACGCGCGAGGACGGTGCCTTGAAGTCGACGATTTGGCCCCTAGATAGAGGTCAGACCTCTTTGACGCGGAGCCCCCATGCGCACCGACAAACTCACCAGCCACTTCCAGCAGGCGCTGGCCGATGCCCAGTCCCTCGCCGTTGGACGTGATCACAACCAGATCGAAGCGATTCACGTGCTGCAGGCGCTGCTGGATGCACAGGGCGGCAATACGCCCGCCCTCCTGGAGCAAGGCGGCGTACAGCTGGCACAGCTGCGCAACAAGCTTTCGCGCGCCCTTGGTGACCTACCGCGCATCAAGGAAGCCACCGGAGAGGTGGGCGTGTCGCAGGGTCTGGGCCGCATTCTCAACCTCTGCGACCGCTTGGCGCAGAAGCGCGGAGACCAGTACATCGCCAGCGAGATGTTTCTTCTGGCACTGGTGGACGACAAGAAAGAGCCGGCCGGTGAGCTCCTGCGCGAGGCCGGCGCACGCAAGGAACTGCTGGAAAAGGCCGTCGATGCCCTGCGCGGCGGCGACAGTGTCGAAGACCCCAATGCCGAGGATCAGCGCCAGGCGCTGGACAAGTACACCACTGACCTCACGCAGCGCGCCGAAGCCGGCAAGCTCGACCCCGTGATCGGGCGCGACGAGGAAATCCGGCGCGTGATCCAGGTGCTGTCCCGCCGCACCAAGAACAATCCGGTACTGATTGGCGAACCTGGCGTCGGCAAGACGGCGATTGTCGAGGGCCTTGCGGCTCGCATCGTCAATGGCGAGGTGCCGGAAAGCCTCAAATCCAAGCGCGTGCTGTCCCTTGATCTGGCGGCACTCATCGCCGGTGCCAAGTATCGCGGTGAATTCGAGGAACGCCTCAAGGCTGTGCTCAACGAGCTGGCCAAGCAGGAAGGCCAGATCATCCTGTTCATCGATGAGCTGCACACCATGGTCGGCGCCGGCAAGGCCGAGGGCGCGATGGACGCCGGCAACATGCTCAAGCCGGCCCTTGCTCGCGGCGAGCTGCACTGCGTCGGCGCCACCACCCTGGACGAATACCGCACCGGCATCGAGAAGGACGCCGCCCTGGAACGTCGCTTCCAGAAGGTGATGGTGGATGAGCCCTCGGTGGAGGACACGGTGGCGATCCTGCGTGGCCTGAAGGAGCGCTACGAAGTGCACCACGGTGTGGACATTTCCGACGCCGCCATCATTGCGGCCGCGCGCCTTTCGCACCGCTACATTACCGACCGCCAGCTTCCGGACAAGGCCATCGACCTGGTCGATGAGGCCGCTTCGCGCATCCGCATCGAGATTGACTCCAAGCCGGAATCGCTGGATCGTCTCGAACGCCGACTCATTCAGCTCAAGATCGAACGCGAAGCCGTGGCGCGGGACGAGGATGCCTCCGCCAAGCGCGGGCTGGCGACGCTGGACGAGGAAATCGCACGGCTGGAATCCGAGTACGCCGAACTGGAACGCCAGTGGCAGTCCGAGAAGGCCAATGTGGCGGGCAGCCAGGAGATCAAGGAGCAGCTCGACCGCGCCCGCACCGATCTTGAGGCCGCGCGCCGTGCCGGCGACCTGTCGCGCATGGCCGAATTGCAGTACGGCACCATCCCCGAGCTTGAGCGCAAGCTGGCCGAGGAGGCAGCCGCCACCGAGCACGCCCAGGACGAAGCCGAGCGCGAGGACGCGCCTCGCGCCGGCCGGCTGCTGCGCACCGCCGTCACCGATGAGGAGATCGCCGAGGTCGTCGCCCGCTGGACGGGGATCCCGGTCGCCAAGCTGGTCGAGGGCGAACGCGACAAGCTGCTGCGCATGGAAGACGCGCTGCACGATCGTGTCGTCGGCCAGGACGAGGCCGTGCGGGCGGTTTCCGACGCCATCCGGCGCTCGCGTGCCGGTCTGTCGGACCCGAACCGCCCCATCGGCTCCTTCCTCTTCCTGGGCCCCACCGGCGTGGGCAAGACCGAACTCTGCAAGTCGCTGGCCCACTTCCTCTTCGATACCGAGGAAGCCATGGTGCGCATCGACATGAGCGAGTTCATGGAACGCCACAGCGTGGCGCGGCTGATCGGCGCCCCTCCGGGCTATGTGGGTTACGAGCAGGGCGGCTATCTGACGGAAACCGTGCGGCGCAAGCCCTACTCCGTGATCCTGCTCGACGAGATCGAGAAGGCCCATGCGGATGTCTTCAACATTCTGCTGCAGGTGCTCGACGACGGCCGTCTGACCGATGGCCAGGGCCGTACCGTGGACTTCCGCAATACCGTCATCGTCATGACCTCCAACCTGGGCTCGCAGATGATTCAGGACCTGGGTCCGGACGAGGACTACGCCACCATCAAGTCCGCCGTCATGGAGGTGGTGCGGCAGCACTTCCGTCCGGAGTTCATCAACCGCATCGACGAAAGTGTCGTCTTCCACGCTCTTGATGCCAGCCAGATCCGCGGTATCGCCCGCATCCAGTCCGCGCTGCTGGTGCAGCGGCTCAAGGAGCGCCAGATCGGCTTGACGCTCGAGGACAGCGCCCTCGATCACCTGTCACAGGCGGGTTTCGATCCGGTCTACGGCGCGCGGCCGCTGAAGCGTGCCTTGCAGACCATGGTCGAGAACCCGCTGGCCCGCGAGCTTCTGGACGGCAGCTTCGTCGCCGGTGACCACATCCGGGTCTATGCCGAGGATGGCGCCATCCACTTCGCACGCGGTGAAGGCGACGGGGAGGCAGCCGAGGAGAAGGCCCGCACCGCTACGGCCTGAGTCACGCGTGCGGCGGCCCTGCAATGCTGTTAGGGACCGCCGCGTCGCTCGGCAAAGAAGGCCTGGAGCTGGGCGGCGCATTCGGCGCGCAGTACCCCACCCCGCCATTCCGGCGCGCGGTAGTGGTGTGGTTGCGACAGCAGCGTGTGGCGTGAGACCACCGCACCGGCAGCCGGGTCATAGGCACCGAAGACCAGCCGCCCCACACGCGCATGCAGGATGGCCCCGACGCACATGATGCAGGGCTCGAGCGTCACGTATAGCGTTGCGTCGTTCAGTCGGTAGTTGCGCAACCGCCGCGCGGCAATGCGCAGCACCCGCATCTCGGCATGCGCCGTCGGGTCGCAGCCGCGGATCGGCCGATTGGCGGCGGTGGCCACGGCCTTTCCCGCGTGCACCACCACCGCCCCGACGGGCACTTCGCTCACACTGGCTGCCTCGGCGGCCGCGGCCAAGGCGGCCCGCATGAAGGGAAGATCGCGATCGTCAGGGTCCATGTGCAGGGCGGGGCTTCGCCCTAGTGCTGCCAGTCGTCCTGGCCACCGATGGGATGGCTGCCGTCCTCGTCACCGATGACGTGCTTTTCCGCCAGCCAATCACCCAGGTCGATCAGCTTGCAACGGCGGGAGCAGAAAGGCCGCCACGGGTTGCTTGCGGAGAGCACGGCCACACCACCGCAGTGGGGACACTGCGTGCTGGGGGTGCCGGTGGCCTCGCCTTCTTGCCCGCGCTGACCGCTCATAGCTCGCAGCACTGCAAGCGGAAGGGCACATTGGCTTCGCTGGACTGCGGCCGTTGATTGACATCACTGCATTCCATGAAGCGGATCGAGAAGCGATGCCGGCCGGCGCTGATCTCCGGGTAGACCGTGCCCTCGCGCGCCACCAGAACACGCACCAGGGAAAAGACGCGTTCCGGGGTGTAGACGTAGACGCCCTGCTCGGCAGTGCAATCCTTGGCGACCGTACTGGAGCGCAGCAACTGCAGGTAGAGCGTAATGGCTCGCTCGAAGGGGATCAGATCAGCGAACCAGGCCTCCAGATCGCGGCGCGCCCTCTGCTCGGGTAGCGCCAGCCAGTGGTGCAGCAATGGCAGGTCGAAGCCGCAGGTGCCGCCGGGGATGGCGGCCCGGTTCAGAATCGAGACCAGAAACTCATTGTCGCGCAACTGCTGCTGCGCAAGCTGCGAACTCAGCGCGTTCAGAGCGTTGATGACGCTGTCGATTTCCTGCAGCGTCTGATTCAGTCGCCCCTGATCGACACCGGCGGTATCGGACAACTGCTTGAGCTGGTTGTACTGATCGGTCAATTCCTTGACGACTTCGCCCTTGAAGTCGGAGCGCGAGACCAGCGAGTAGATATCCAGCAATCGATGCAGCGTGGCACGCAGCCCCCACTCGCTATCGTCCTGCGCATGATGCGCATGCTGGGCGAACAGCGTCTCGAGTCGCAGGAAAGTGCGAATCCGCTCGTTCAGCGGCTGCTCGAAAGCTAGCCACGTGGTCTGACTCACCGGGACTCCTGATGATGGGATCGGGCTGCATTGTGCGCGCGCCCGACAGGGCTTTCAAACCGCATCGGGCAGCCGCAGGTGCGTGCTCGCATCGGCTTCCCCGCGCGCCAGGCGCAGGTAGAAGTCGTGGCACCGCGCGATCAGCGCCGGAAGATCATCCACGCTGTCCTCATTGAGGAGGACATCATCGGCGGCAGCCAGACGACGATCGCGCGGTGCCTGCGCCGCCAGCATCTGGTCCGCCAGCGCCGCATCCACGGCGTCTCGCGCCATCAGGCGCCGGCGCTGCGTCTCCGGCGAGGCATCGATGACCAGCACCCGATCACAGAGCCGGTTCAGCCCACCCTCGATCAGAATCGCCGCGGACAATACCCCGTACGGCGCCGTCAGTGCGTCGCGCCACTGCTGCAGGCGGTCGCGAATCGCCGGATGCGTAATCGCCTCCAATGCCTTGCGCGCCTGTGCATCGGCAAAAACCTGTTCACGCAAGGCGCGTCGATTCAGCGTGCCATCCGACTGCAACACCTCCGCTCCGAAATGTGCGGCAATGGCGTCCAGGGCCGGCTCGCCCGGCGCCACGATGGCACGCGCGACCTGATCGGCATCGATCACGGGTACGCCCAGCGCTTCGAAGGCGGCTTCCACGGTAGATTTGCCGCTCGCCACCCCTCCGGTCAGTCCGATGACCAAGGGCATCAGAACAAGGCCATCGGCATCGGCGCAAGCAACCAGAGCAGGCCGGCGCCGGCGATGAAGGGCCCGTAGGGCATCGGCGCTCCTGCCTCCAGGCGGCCGGAGACCCGGAAAGTGATTCCGATCACGGCACCGACCAGCGAGGACAGCAACAGCAGCATCGGCAGGGCCGTCCATCCGAACCATGCGCCCAGAGCGGCCAGCAGCTTGAAGTCGCCGAAGCCCATGCCTTCCTTGCCGGTGACCAGCTTGAACAGCATGAACACACTCCACAGCGACAGATAGCCGGCCGCCGCACCCAGTACCGCGGCCTGCAAGGGCACAAAGGTTTCCATTGTGTTCAGCAGCAGTCCCAGCCAGAGCAATGGCAGCGTGATGTTGTCCGGCAACAGCTGCGTGTTCCAGTCGATCACGGCCGCGGCGATGAGGGTCATGGCCAGCACGTAGGCCGCCAATAGCTCCCAACTCCAGCCGAAGCGCCATGCGCACAGCCCTGCCACCACGCCGGCCAGCAGTTCGACCAGCGGATACTGCACGGAAATGGGCGCGCCACAGCAGGCCGCCCGGCCCCGCAGCAACAGCCAGGAGACGACGGGGATATTGCGCCACGCCGGAATCGGCGCTCCACAATGCGTGCAATGCGACGCAGGCCGAGCGAGCGACAGCGCCGGCTGGTCTTTGGGAGCCTCCACTTCAAGAATGGCACTTGCCTCTTCGCGCCATGCGTTTTCGAGCATGCGCGGCAGCCGTAGAATCACGACATTGAGAAAGCTTCCGGTGAGCAGGCCGAGCAGCACCATCGCGGTGATCAGGAGGGCCGGGCTGGTAGCCAGCGCGTCGAGTATCCCCACCGTTCAGACCACCTGGCCGAGCTGGAAGATGGGCAGATACATGGCCACCACGAGACCGCCCACGAGAATGCCGAGGACGGACATGATCAGCGGCTCGAGCAGGCTGGAGAGGGAGTCGACCAGCGCGTCGACTTCCTCTTCGTAATAGGTCGCCACCTTCGCGCACATGGTGTCGAGGGCGCCGGATTCCTCGCCAATGGCGACCATCTGCGTCGCCATTGGCGGAAAAAGGCCGGCGGTCTGCATGCCCTGGTAGAGCTGCGTGCCGCTGGCGACGTCATCACGAATGTTGTAGATCGCTTCCTCGAACAGGATGTTGCCGGAGGCACGCGCCACCGGATCCAGTGCCTCCACGAGCGGGACACCGGCTGCGAACATGGTCGACAGCGTACGGTGATAGCGCGCCAGCGCGGATTTGTGAACGATGACGCCAATAATCGGCAAGTGCAGCGCGACGCGATCGAGAAAACGCCTGAATCGCGGCGAACGCTTCTTGATGTAGCTGAAACCGAAGCCGGTCGCACCCAGGCCCAGCAGGATCATCCACCAGTAGACCTGCACAAACTCCGACAGGCGGATGACCATCAGAGTGAAGACCGGCAGGTCCGCACCGAATCCACGGAACAGATCCTGGAACTGCGGCACCACGAAGTACAACAGGATGCCGGTGACAATGAAGGCCACCGCCACCACCGCCGATGGATAGGTCAGCGCCTTCTTGACCTTTTTCCGAAGCGCCTCGGTCTTTTCCTTGTACAGGGCAACCTTGTCGAGCAGCGTCTCGAGCGTGCCCGACTTTTCGCCGGCATCCACGAGATTGACGAACAGATCGTCGAAATGGACGGGGTGCTTGGCCAGCGCCTGCGCGAAAGAACTGCCCGACTCCACCTCGGTTTTCACGGCGAGGATGAGCTCGCCCATGGAAGGATTGTCGTGCCCGTTCCCGACCAGCTCCAGGGCCTGCACGAGTGGCAGCCCGGCCGCCATCATCGTCGCCATCTGGCGCGCGAAGATCGCGATGTCCTGACCGGTGATCTTCTTCTTGCGGGAACCGAACAGACTGGACTGCTTGCGCACCCGCAGTGGATTGATCCCCTGCTTGCGCAGGGCGCGCTTGATGTCGGTTTCGCTCTTACCGCTGGTCTGGCCCTTGATCCGCTTGCCCTTGCGGTCTGTGCCCTCCCACTGGAACAGCACTTCCTTGGCGCCTGCTTCTGCCATGCTCGTTCTTGCGCCTCAGTCGCCGTTATTCAACCGTCACGCGGTTGGCTTCTTTCAGGTCAATAATGCCGTCCCGCACTTTCTTCAAGGCCGACTGGCGCAGATCCAGAACGCCCTCGCGCTCGGCCTGGTCGGCGACATCGATAGCGTTCTTGCCTTCCATGATCATGCGACCGATGGTCTCGGAGACCGGCATCACCTGATAGATACCGGTACGCCCCTTGTAGCCGCTGTGGCATTCGTCGCAGCCCTGGGCTTCGTAGATCGTGAACCCTTCGCTGTCTACCTGTTCCTCGGTGAAACCCTCCTTGAGCAGCTCCACGCGCGGAATATCCGCTTCCTTGCGGCAATGCACGCACAGCCGTTTCGCCAGCCGCTGCGCGATGATCAGCGACACGCTGGAGGCGATGTTGTAGGCCGGTACCCCCATATTGAGCAGGCGGGTCAGCGTCTGCGGCGCATCGTTGGTATGCAGTGTGGACAACACAAGGTGCCCGGTCTGTGCCGCCTTGATTGCGATCTCGGCCGTTTCCAGGTCCCGAACCTCACCCACCATGATCACGTCCGGATCCTGGCGGAGAAAGGCCTTCAATGCCGCGGCAAAGGTCAGCCCCACACGCGGATTGACATTCACCTGATTGATGCCGGGAAGGTTGATTTCCGCCGGGTCCTCGGCGGTGGAGATATTCAGCCCCTCGGTATTGAGGATATTCAAACCGGTGTACAGCGAGACGGTCTTGCCGGAGCCGGTCGGCCCGGTCACCAGAATCATGCCCTGCGGCTTGGACAGCGCATTCTCATAGAGTGCCCGCTGCTCGGGCTCGTAGCCCAGCGATTCGATGCCGAGCTGTGCGCTGCTGGAATCGAGAATACGCAGCACGATCTTCTCGCCCCAGAGCGTGGGGCAGGTGCTGACACGGAAATCAATGGCACGCTGTGCCGACAGCTTGAGCTTGATGCGCCCGTCCTGCGGCACGCGCCGCTCGGCCAGGTCGAGGCGCGACAGCACCTTGACGCGCGCCGCCAGTCTGGCCGCGATCTGCACCGGTGGCCGGGCGAACTCACGCAACTCGCCGTCGACGCGCAAGCGCACGCGGTAGTACTTTTCGTAGGGTTCGAAATGGATGTCCGAGGCACCGCGGCGGATCGCGTCGAGCAGCACCTTGTTGACGTAGCGCACCACAGGCGCATCGTCGGCGTCGCTTTGGGTCGCCGAGGCGTCCACCGCCTGTTCCTCGCGCCCGCCCGCCTCCAGGTCGATGTCGTCGAATTCACTTTCGTCGCCCGAAAGCGAGGCCGCGTCCACCGCCGACAGCGCGGCCTCCATGGCCTTGCCGAGCTTGTCGTCCTCGACCAGCACCCCCTCTGTGGGCTGGCCTGTGGCGAATTTGATCTCTTCCAGGGCCTGATTGAAGGAAGGATCCGAAATGGCCACGAACAGACGTTTACCGCGGCGGTACAGCGGCAGGGCGCGGTGCTTGCGCAGGACCTTCTCGCCCACCTCGCTCGCCAGTGCGTTGTCCACCTCAAGCGCCGAGAGATCGGCCAGTGGTACGCCGAATTCGCGGCTGGCTGCCATGGCCAGGCCGCGGGCGGCTGCCCATTTCTGCTCCACCGCATAGCTGACCAGCGACTGCCCGCTCCGCTGCGCCTTCTGCTGGGCCGTACGCGCCTGTTCTTCGCTCAGCAGTCCCTCGGCGACGATACGCCGCGCAAGACCGCCAAGATAGCCTTTGCTGACTGGGATATTCTGCGGATTGACCGCCATGCTGAAGCCCCTTCAATGAGCGAACTATAGTGTCGGGGCGTGTCAGCAACGTCAACGCGCAATCGTGCCGCATACGCCCTCCCATCAGGCCTCTCGCCGGAAAACCTCATGCGACATCTCATTTTTCTTCCCCTGGCATTGGTACTGAGCGCCTGCGACCAGGGCGAGATCACTGTCCGAATCACCGATGCGCCCGCGGACGCGGTCAATGTCGCCTTCGTCGCCGTCGAGGGCGTCGACATTGAGGCCGAGGACGGTAGTTTCACGCGCTTCGACTTCGATCCGCCCCGGCGCATTGATATTGCTGGTCTGCGCCAGGGGCGCAGCGAGACCTTGCTACAGAATGCCAGCATCGATGCGGGCGCCTTTTCCGGGCTGCGGCTTCGCTTCGCGCCTGACTTTGTACCACCGGATGTCATTAATTCCGATCCGATCGTGCTGGACAACGGCACTACCGCAACGCTGGACTATGTGCGGGAGAGCATTCGCGTGGCCCTCGCCTTTTCTATCGACGAACTCGAGCGCGAGACTGTGCTGCTGGATGTCGATCTCCGCGCCAGCCTGCTACAGGACGACGACGACCTGGCCGCCAACCGCTACCGTTTCGACCCCGTGATCCGAGCCATTCGACAAAGCGATGCCGGCGATATCCAGGGCACAGTTGCCGCTGACTTGGTCAACCAGTCACCCTGCTTTCCGGCTGTGTACCTCTACCAGGGTCGCAACGCCGAGACCACCACCCTCGCCGACCGTGAGCCTCCGCTGAACAGTCGCCAGCTCGACAATCTCTCGATCACGGGCGGCAGCTTCCGCTTCTCGAATCTGGCGGCTGGCGGCTATACCGTGGCCTTCACCTGCGACGCGGATGCCGACGATCCGGAAGACGACGCGCCGGAGGTGAATTTCCTCGCCTCGCGCAGCCTGGACGTGGATGCCGGGCGAAGCAGCCAGGTCACACTTCCCTAAGCTGGGCCCTCGGCCGCCATGCGCCGAGGGCGTCCGCTGTATTCCTAGCCGCCCTGGCCGAGATCTCCGCGCCAGGCGTGTGTCGCTTCCCACAACCGAAGATAGGCCTCGGTGGACGAGAACAGGGAGCGCAGAGCCTGCTCGATCTCCTGCCGGGACTTGCCCTCGGTGAAGCGCTGCATATCGGCGATCTGGTCCGGGTAGAGGCCATAGTGGGCCACGCCACGGCCATCGTAGAGACCAAAAGCGCGGTCGCCCGTCTTCTGCACATCGAAGCGTACCCGACCATCAACCGAGACGAAGGGATAGAGCGGCGTGTCCGCGGCACCGCTGTTGCCGGGAAGCGAGGCGATGCCGTTGACATCGGAGGCCAGTCCGGTGGTCACCATCGCGGCCACCCGATTCTTGGCTGGCCGTTCCTCCGCCTTCAGGATCTTGTCCACCCAGGTTTCCCGGGAACTGGCAAAACGGCTGATGGTGCCGCCGCCGGCCACCAGCCGATCCAGCAGTTCCTCCGAGAAGAGCCAGTCGTGACTGCTGGTGACGCCGGGATAGCCATTGTCCTCGGCGATCTCGAGAATCCGGTCGATGACCGAACGCGCACTGTGATCCACCTCGATAATCATGTTCCGGCGCATCAGCTCCTGGGTCAGGAAGACACCGAGTTCGGTAATCCCCTGCTGATTGCAGAGACCGTTCTCAGACACCGGCACCAGGGGCGGTACCGGGAGACCCTGACTCGCCTGGCCATTGATATATTCCAGCTGTAACAGCAACTGATCGATGATCCCCAGCGGATTGGCCGAATCCGGAGACTGCGTCGAATCATCCTGGAAGTTTTCCGGGCAGGCCTCGAACAGCAGCGGGGTACCGGTTTCGGCGAGATTGCCCGCGTAGAGAATGGTGCCGATACCCAGCGCTTCATCCGGGACCACACCGCCGAAGGCGTTGTCGAACTTGTGAATCGGGAAGATATGGCGCACGCCCAGGTCGTAGGCTGCATCCAGACGCTGCACCAGTTCCTCGCGCGAGCATTCGGCCACGCCCAGAAACTCGCCGCAATTGAACAGCTTGGAAATCTCGATGCCGAGTACCACGGCCAGCTTGCCATCGGCGATGACCGCGCGCGCTTGTGCCGGGTCGTCCACGATGCGGAACCATCCCTCACCGGGACCACCGTTCTGGGCATCAATGTAGTCCTGCATTTCCAAAATGCGCTGATGCTGAAGGCGCCAGTTCTCCTCGAAATCACAGGCATTCTGCTTCTGTGGATTGAGCTGGCACAGGATTTCGTTGCCGGTGTAGTGGTTCACCAGCAGCCGCAGTCCGCCCATGTAGGCCCGCTCGATCCAGCGGTAATAGCTCTGATGGTGCTGCAAGGAGTTGTGCCTTGGCCAGAACGGAAAGTCCGGCCAGCCTCGCGTTTCATGCGTGGGTGTGCCCGTGCTGGTTACCGTTTCCACCACGCCCAGCGTTCCCTGCGGACCATGGTTGACGGCGCAGTCATGCAGCGCGTGATCGACGCCGAACTTGTGGAAGGGGTCGCCATAGTTGACACGACCGCCGATGAATTCGTAGGCGGTAATATGTGAATGCGCGTCGATGAAACCGAAGACATCGTCCTCATCGATCTCGGCCGCGCCCGGGCCTTCGCTGTACAGCGGTACCTCCGCCAGGCGAAGCGCCGGACCGCGTGCGTCCAGCAGTTCGGCATTCAGACTAACTTCCGGATAGGCGTCACACTCGGCCACGGGCCGCAAGCGAAAGGCAGTCTCGACACCGGCCGTGGTGGCGTTGGTCAGCGCCACCACACCCTGCGCGGCGGCGAGCCGTTGGCCGGTTACGGCATTGGTCAACGAGAAACGTCCATCCGAGGCGGGCAGCAGATTCCATACCGCCAGATCATTGGCTTCCTCAACGACGGCGAGCGTCGGGCTGACGTTGATGTCGCCCAGATTCCCGCCCAGATCACCAACGGTTTCGCCCACATCGCGCACCGGGCCGCTGCCGGAATCCACGACATCGACCAGGATCTGCGTGATATCGCCAACACCGCTGACGAGAAAGCCCACCTCGCCAATGAAGTTGCCGAAGGCATCGAGGAACTCCCCGCCCGGATCGGTAATTCCGAGCAATTGCTTCTGCCCCGCTGTGCCTTCAACGCGTTCATAGCGCGACAGCAAGAGGTATGAGCCAAGTGCGGTCGGCTTCAGGTAGAAGGTGGCGGCGTCGTCGGGATCGTCGGTCAGGGTGTAGTCGTCTTCGGCCGTGGTCAGCGTCACGCTGCCCGCCTCTGAATCCAGCGCGTAGCAACGATTGGCAACCGAGTAAATCGTCTGCTCACGAGCGGTCCCGCTTCCTCCGTTGCCACCATCAGCGCTGCCTGACGGGCTCTGGCTCGAACCACATCCCACCAGACCAACGATCAAGATGCACAGCGGCCACTGTGCGCGGAAATTGAGAAGCCCCATGCGAGTTGTCCCCGAAAATCGATGGCATTGCCCTGCTGCCCGATTACTAGCGCCAACAGGTCTCTCAAAGGCGCGCAAAGGGGCTCAGGACGTGATGTACGCAGTATGTCGACTCTGGTGATCGCACCCCATCGTGCAAATTACGTAAGGGGCACCTGCTGCTTGAGCCGTCGCCGTCCAGGCCACCTGTCGGTCACGAGAACCGGACGAGAGAGGGACACAATCGAGACAATAGTGAACGCTTATTTGCGCGCTGGGCGACCCGAGCGCAATCTAGTCCTGCTCTCTGAGTCATCTCCTCCCCGTGAGAGCATCCCCCGGCCGCCGCTTTCCCCCGAAGCGGCGGCCACTTTTTTGGGGGAATGGATGACGCCATCCACCCGTTGCATCAACGAAAAAAGGCGCCGAGGCGCCTTTTCTCATTCATCATCTTGGCGGAGAGAGAGGGATTCGAACCCTCGATGGGGTGTTAGCCCCATACTCCCTTAGCAGGGGAGCGCCTTCAGCCACTCGGCCATCTCTCCGTTGTAAAGCGCGCGTCCTTCGCCAAGGCTCTACCACTACGTCGGCGATACGATCACAACGGGCGGTATTGTAGAGATTCCGCGCCCGTCTGTCTTGCAGCGAATCATTCCTGGTGATTTCCGCCCTTGCGCGGTGCTTCTCCATCGCGCAACCGCTCGGCAATTTCCAATCGGTGAATGGTTACGTCCTTGGGGGCATTGATGCCAATGCGTACCTGATTGCCCTTAATGGTCAGCACCGTCACCGAGACATCATCTCCGATCTGCAGTGTTTCTCCCACGCGGCGAGTCAAAATCAACATGGGGCGCGCCCTCCTCCTTTCGTTGTACTGTAAAGCGCGTCCGTCATGCGGTAGGAGCCGCTCCTTCGAGCTCGAAGGCCCGGTGAAGGGTACGTACGGCGAGCTCAAGATACTTCTCGTCAATAACCACCGAAATCTTGATTTCCGACGTCGAGATCATCCGGATATTGATGTTTTCGGCCGCCAAAGCCTTGAACATATCCGATGCAATGCCGGCATGGCTGCGCATACCCACGCCCACCACGCTGACCTTGGCGATGTCACTGTCACCCTTCACGGCCCGCGCGCCGAGTTGCTCGCGAATGGTCTCCACCAAGGCAAGCGCCCGCTTGTAATCGTTCTTGTGGACAGTGAAGGTGAAGTCCGTGGTTGCGTCAGCCCCCACATTCTGCACGATCATGTCCACTTCGATATTCGCCTCGCCGATCGGCCCAAGCACCTTGGCCGCAATACCGGGGCGATCCGGCACGCCCTGAAGGGTGACCTGTGCTTCGTCGCGGTTGAAGGCAATACCTGAAATCAGCGGATCTTCCACGCCGTTCTGCTCCTGATCCAATGTAATGAGCGTGCCTGGACCGTCTTCGAATGTCGACAGAACGCGCAAGGGCACACGGTACTTTCCAGCGAATTCCACCGCCCGGATCTGCAGCACCTTGGATCCGAGGCTGGCCATTTCCAGCATCTCCTCGAAGGTGACGCGCTCAAGTCGGCGGGCCTTCGGCTCAACGCGCGGGTCCGTGGTGTAGACGCCGTCGACGTCGGTATAGATCTGGCACTCATCGGCACCCAGGCCGGCCGCCAGCGCCACGCCGGTGGTGTCCGAGCCGCCGCGGCCAAGGGTGGTGATGTCGCCTAGCGCGTTGACGCCCTGGAATCCGGCCACCACACAGACTTCGCCGCGCGCCAAGGCCGTGTGGATGGCGGTGCCGTCGATCTCGGTGATGCGCGCCTTGCTGTGGACGTCATCGGTACGGATGGGAACCTGCAGACCGAGGAAGGAGCGCGCCGGCACCCCGAGCTCCATCAACGCCATCGCCAGAAGGCCAATGGTGACCTGCTCACCACTGGCTACGATCTGGTCGTACTCGCGCGGATCGGGTTGCTCACTGATCGCCTGCGCCAGGCCGATCAGGCGATTGGTTTCGCCGGACATGGCGGACACCACCACCACGATCTGATCGCCCTTGGCACGCGCCGCGGCCACCTTGCGCGCCACATGCTGGATGCGCTCCACATCTCCGACGGAGGTGCCGCCGTATTTCTGTACGATCAGTGCCATATCAGCTTGTCAGTTGTTCCGAGACCCACGCCGTTACGCTGTCGAGCGCCTGTTGCAGGTGCTCCGGCTGCGGACCGCCCGCCTGCGCCATGTCCGGACGGCCGCCCCCCTTGCCGCCGACCTGGCCAGCGACATGATTGATGAGCTTGCCGGCCTGGATGCGGTCGGTCAGATCCGCCGTCACGCCAGCGGCGAGTACCGCCTTGCCGTCCTTCTCCGCGCCGAGCACGATGACGCCGCTGCCCAACCGCTCCTTGAGCTTGTCGAGCATGCCGCGCATACCGCCGGCATCCTGTCCCTCGATGCGCGCCGCCAGCACCTTGATGCCGTCGATCTCCTGCGCCTGCGTGGCCAGATCCCCGCCCGCGCTCTGGCTGAGCTTGTCGCGCGCCTGCTCGAGCGCACGTTCGGTTTCCCGCGTCTTGGCGAGCAGCGCGTCAAGCTTGTTGATGACGTCGTCGGGCGCCGCCCGCAAGCGTTGAGCCACCGCACCCATTCGCGCCTCCAGCTGCCGCATGGTGGTGATCACGGCATCCCCCGTGATCGCCTCGACACGGCGCACGCCGGCCGACACGCCGCCTTCGTGAATGATGCGGAAGGCGCCGATATCGCCCGTGCGCGACACGTGCGTACCGCCGCAGAGCTCGACCGAATAGTCCCCCAGCGCGAGCACACGGACGGTGTCACCATACTTTTCGCCAAACATGGCAAGGGCACCGCGATCGATGGCCTCCTGGTAGGGGCAGACATCGGTGCGCGCCGGCACGTTCGCCAGAATCTGCGCGTTGACCTCGTCCTCAATACGCTGCAGTTCCTCGTCGGTCACCGGTTGCGGATGCGAGAAGTCAAAACGCAAGCGCTCCGGCGCAACCAGCGAGCCCTTCTGCGCAACATGGGTGCCCAGCACATTGCGCAAGGCGGCATGCAACAGGTGGGTTGCGGAATGATTGCGCACCGTGCGCGCGCGGCGAGCGCCGTCGATCTCGGCCTTGACGACATCCCCGACGCGCAGACGGCCTTCTTCAAGCTGGCCGATATGCCCCGGTGTGCCAGGGCGCAGCGCGCGCGTGTCGCGCACTCGGAAACGCAGACCAGGTGCAAGGATGTGGCCTGTGTCACCCACCTGGCCGCCTGACTCGGCATAGAAGGGCGTGCGATCCAGAAAGACCACCACCTCGTCGTCGCCGGCTTCCAACTGCTCTACCGGCGTCCCCCCGACAATGAGTGCGGTCACGGTGGCGCCATGCTGGCTTTGCTCGTAACCGGTGAATTCGGCGGTGCCCGCCTGCTCCGGCACGGTGTCGTAGCCTGCCGAGAAGCGGCTGGCAGCGCGCGCACGATCCCGCTGCGCCTGCATGTACTGCTCGAAGGCCTCCATGTCCACCGTCATGTCCCGCTCGCGCAGGATGTCGGCGGTCAGGTCCACCGGGAAACCGTGGGTGTCGTACAGGTGGAAGGCGACGTCGCCGGGCAGCTCGCGCATCTTGGGCGTGATGGAGTCGTCGAGCAGGCGCAGGCCGCGGTCCAGCATCTGCGCGAAGGCATCCTCTTCGGCGCGAATGGTTTGCTCCAGCAGCTTCTGCTGGCTTTGCAACTCGCGATAGGCCTCCCCCATGACCTCGCCCAGCGGCGCCACCATGCGATGCAGGAAAGGCTCGCGTGCGCCCAGCTTGTGGCCATGGCGTGCCGCACGCCGGATGATACGGCGCAGGACATAGCCGCGGCCTTCATTGGAAGGCATGACCCCGTCGCAGATCAGAAAGGAAACGGCGCGGATATGATCGGCAATGACCTTGAGCGAGGCGTTGCCATCCTGAGCGACCCCGATAACCTCGGCGGCCGCCGCCATCAGCCGCTGGAAGACATCGGTGTCGTAATTGGAGTGCACCCCCTGCAGTACGGCTGCCAGGCGCTCCAGTCCCATGCCGGTATCCACACTCGGCGCCGGCAACTCGGTGAGCGTCCCGTCGGCGGCGCGGTCGTACTGCATGAAGACCAGATTCCAGATCTCGATGAAGCGGTCGCCATCCTCTTCCGGGGTGCCTGGCGGTCCGCCTGGCACATCGGGACCATGGTCGTAGAAGATCTCACTGCACGGACCACAGGGGCCGGTGTCGCCCATCTGCCAGAAATTGTCGGAGCCGCCTTCCGGCTTGTCGCCGATGCGCAGAATGCGCGTCTCGGGCAGACCGATGACATCGCGCCAGACCGCAAAGGCTTCTTCATCCGTGGCGTAGACCGTGGCCAGCAGCTTGTCGGCCGGCAGTCTCAGCCAATCCGGACTGGTCAGGAACTCCCACGCATAGACAATGGCTTCGCGCTTGAAGTAATCCCCGAAGCTGAAGTTGCCCAGCATTTCGAAGAAGGTGTGGTGCCGTGCGGTATAGCCGACGTTCTCCAGGTCATTGTGCTTGCCGCCGGCGCGAACGCAGCGCTGGCTGCTTGCCGCGCGCTGGTAGTCCCGCTTTTCGCGTCCAAGAAAGACATCCTTGAACTGAACCATGCCGGCATTCGTGAACAGCAGGGTCGGGTCATTGCCCGGCACGAGCGATGCCGAGGGCACAACACGATGGTCGCGCTGCTCGAAGAAGGTCAGGAAACGATGGCGCAGGGTATTGCTATCCATGGGGTCCAGGGCGGACGGCTGAAAGGGCGATATGGTAGCCGATGCAGGCGTCACACCGCCGCCACATCCACCGCGCCTGCAACGATGATCCACCGCGCTTCAGGCGGCTGAATCGTCCTCGTCGGAGATCACCGCGCGCACGATCCGCTCATCAAAACCACGGCCGTGAAGCTTGCGTCGCAGCCGCGCGATCGCCGCGACATCGTCAGCCGGCGCCGCCTGCTTGCGCTGAACCCACTCTTGGGCAATGGCCAGCCAGTCGCAGTCTTCAAGGCGCAGCGCCTCGTCGACGGTGGCTGCGTCCACACCTGCCTGTCCCAGTTCAAAGGCGATGCGGCGCGGACCGTAGCCCTGTCTTGCGCGACTCCGCGTCACGGCCTGGGCATAGCGCAGATCGGATTGCCAGCCCTCGGCAGCAAGTTCGTCGACGGCGCTCTCGACATCCCCAGCTTCCAAGCCCTTGGCAACCAGCTTGCGCTTGAGCTCACGGGCGCCGTGCTCGCGCCGCGTGAGCAATTCCACCGCACGCGCCTTGGCGGAGAGCGGCTCGCGTCGGCCCGACTTACTCGCTCTCGGCTTCCTCACGCTGCTTGCGCTTCGGCAATAACTGATCGCGCAGGGCCGCTTCTATGGTTTCGGCAACGTCCGGGTGCTCGCGCAGGAACTGGCGGGCGTTCTCCTTGCCCTGCCCGATCTTGTCGCCGTTGTAGGCGTACCAGGCGCCCGACTTGTCGATCAGCTTGTGCTCGACGCCGAGTTCGATGAGTTCACCGAGACGGCTGATGCCCTCGTTGAACAGAATTTCGAAATTGGCCTGACGGAACGGGGGCGCCAGCTTGTTCTTGACGACCTTGACGCGGGTCTCGTTGCCCATCGCCTCGTCGCCCTTCTTGATGGTGCCGGTACGGCGGATGTCGAGTCGGACCGAAGAATAGAACTTGAGGGCGTTACCGCCGGTGGTGGTTTCCGGAGAACCGAACATCACACCGATCTTCATGCGGATCTGGTTAATGAAGATCACCATCGTGTTGGTGCGCTTGATGTTGGCCGTCAGCTTGCGCAGCGCCTGACTCATCAGGCGCGCCTGCAGACCCGGCAGGGAATCACCCATCTCGCCTTCGATTTCCTGCTTTGGCGTCAGTGCGGCCACGGAGTCGATGACGACGATATCCACCGCGCCTGAGCGCACCAACATGTCGGCAATCTCCAGCGCCTGCTCGCCGGTGTCGGGCTGCGAGATGAGCAGATCGTCCACCTTGACCCCAAGCTTCTCGGCGTAGCTGGTATCCAGCGCGTGCTCGGCGTCGACGAAGGCCGCCACCCCACCCGCCTTCTGCATCTCGGCAATGGCGTGCAGGGTCAGCGTAGTCTTGCCGGAGGATTCGGGACCATAGATTTCGACCACGCGCCCGCGCGGCAGTCCACCCACGCCAAGCGCGATGTCGAGCGACAGCGACCCGCTGGACACGGTCGCGATATCGCGCGCCGGGTCATCCTGCCCCATGCGCATGACCGCGCCCTTGCCGAACTGCCGCTCGATCTGCGACAGCGCCGCGTCCAGTGCCTTCTTCCGATTTTCGTCCATGGATCCTGCGTCGTGGTTGGGTGGCCCAAAGGGCGATTATTTCATAGCCGTGCGAGCAGACCGGCCAGCGCGTAGGCCACTGAGGATAGGCGCACGGCCTGACGGTCGCCATTAAAGTGGCGGCAGGCTGCATCACACATCCCCGGGCCGGACCAGCCGAACCACACCGTGCCGACCGGCTTGTCAGGCGTGCCGCCCGTAGGACCGGCCACCCCGCTGACGGCAATGCTCCAGTCGGCCGGGCTCCTCCGCCGTGCGCCCTCGGCCATGGCACGCACCACGGCCTCGCTGACCGCGCCGTGACGGTCAATGAGAGCGGCATCCACGCCCAGCATGTCCTGCTTGGCGGCATTGGAGTAGGTCACCATGGCACGCTCAAACCAGGCCGAACTGCCGGCACGATCCGTACAGGCCACGGCGATGGCCCCACCAGTGCAGGATTCCGCCGTGCACAGCCATTGCCCGCGCGCCTCCAGCGTCCCGGCGATGGCCGCCACGTGGGCTTCGATGGACTGCTGGGAGTAGAGGCTTGCGGACATGCCAAAGGCCGTGGAATACAGTCGCCGCATGCTAGCATCGCTGCCCGTTTCAGCCACGGGTGTCGAGGCTTGCCGCGCGCCCGCCCCCCGCATGCCCGAATCCGCCAGCCTGGAAGCGCATACCCCGGTGATGCAGCAGTTTCTGCGCCTCAAGGCGCAGCACCCGCAGCGTCTGCTCTTCTTCCGCATGGGGGATTTCTACGAGCTGTTCTACGACGACGCCAAACGGGCGGCGCGGCTGCTGGCCCTGACCCTCACCCAGCGCGGCGAGTCGGCCGGCGCCCCCATCCCCATGGCCGGTGTGCCGGTACACGCCGCGGAGCAGTACACCGCGCGCCTGCTGCGCATGGGCGAATCCGTGGCGATCGCCGAGCAGATGACCCCGCCGGGCGGCAAGGGGCCGGTCGAGCGCGAGGTGGTTCGCATCCTGACCGCCGGTACCGCCACGGACGAAGCCCTGCTCGACCCGACGCGCACGACACTGCTTGCGAGCCGATGCGTGCTGCCGCGCTCGCAGCAGCAGGGTCTGGCCTGGCTCGACCTCGCCTCGGGCCGCTTTCACTGCCTGCAGAGCGAGGATCCTGCCGTCATCGACGCCGAGCTCGCCCGTCTGCAGCCCGCCGAACTGCTCATGCCGGAGGACGACGCTACGCCGTCCGCCGTCGCCTGGGATGGCATGCACTTCGATCCCACCACTGCCTATCGGCTCTTGTGCGAGCAATTTGCCACGCAGCATCTCAAGGCCTTCGGCTGCGACGAATCTCCGGCCGCCATTGCCGCTGCCGGCGCGCTGCTTGCCTACGTGCGCGAAACGCAGCGCACGGCGTTGCCGCATCTCACCGGCCTGCGCACCGAAGCGCTTGAGCAGTCGCTGCGCATCGACGCGGTCAGTCGCCGCAATCTGGAGATCACCAGCACCTTGTCCGGCGATAGCCGGCACAGCCTGGTCGGTGTGCTGGACACCTGCCGCACCAGCATGGGGAGCCGACTGCTCCGGCACTGGCTGGCCCAGCCACTGCGCGACCGCGATGAACTGACCGAACGTCTCGACACGGTCAGCCGGCTCAGCGACGGCAATCGCGCCGATGGCGTGCGCCAGAGCCTGCGCCAGGTGCACGATATCGAGCGCGTGCTGGCGCGCATCGCGCTCAGGAGTGCCCGCCCGCGCGATATCGCCAGCCTGCAGGGCACCCTCGCCGCGCTGCCCGCGGTGCACGAGGCCCTGCATCCGCTGGACTGCACGCGCCTGCAGCGGATCGCCACCGATCTGGGCCCCTTCCCCACCCTCAGCAGCTGGCTTGACGGTGCGCTGGAAACCAGCCTGCCGCCGCAGGTCAAGGACGGCGGCGTCTTCGCGCAGGGCTACGACGCCGAACTCGACGAGCTGCGCGCGCTCTCCACCAATGCCGACAGCTATCTTGATGACCTGGAGAAGCGCGAACGCGCGCGCACCGGCATCGAAACGCTTCGCCTCGGATACAACCGCGTACACGGCTATTACATCGAAATCTCGCGTGCCCAGGCTGCCCACGCGCCCACCGATTACACGCGGCGCCAGACGCTGAAGAATGCCGAGCGCTACATCACCGAAGAGCTCAAGCGCTTCGAGGATCAGGTGCTCTCGGCGCGGGAACGCGCGCTGGCGCGCGAAAAGCTGCTGTTCGACGCCTTGCTGGATCGCCTGGTGGGCGAGCTTCCGGCCCTGCGCGCCACCGCGCAGGCCCTGGCCGAGCTCGACGTACTGGCCTGCTTCGCCGAGCGCGCCCTTGCCCAGCAATACGTGCGCCCCGAGCTCGATGACGCGCCTGCCCTGCACATCGAGGGCGGTCGGCATCCGGTGGTGGAAGCCATCGCCGAGCATCCCTTCGTGCCCAATGATCTGAGCCTGGATGCAGAGACGCGGATGCAGATCGTGACCGGGCCGAACATGGGTGGCAAATCGACCTATATGCGCCAGGCCGCGCTGATCACGGTGATGGCCCTTGCCGGCTGCTTCGTGCCTGCGCGCGCTGCGCGCATTGGCGATATCCGCCGCATCTTTACCCGCATTGGCGCCGCGGATGATCTTGCCGGCGGCCAGTCCACCTTTATGGTGGAGATGACCGAGACCGCGCATATCCTGCATCACGCCGATGCCCACAGTCTGGTGCTGATGGACGAGATCGGCCGCGGTACCAGCACCTACGACGGCCTTGCGTTGGCGCGCGCCTGCGCCGAGGCGCTGGCTACGCATAACCGCTGCCTGTGTCTCTTTGCCACGCACTACTTCGAACTGACCGAACTGGCCGAAGCACTCGACGGCGTGGGCAACCTGCATCTGGAGGCCGCCGAATACGGCGATCGTTTCGTGCTGCTGCATCAGGTTCGGGAGGGTGCCGCCAGTCGCAGTTTTGGCATCCAGGTGGCGCGTCTGGCCGGCGTACCGCATGGCGTGCTCCAGCGGGCACGACAAGTACTCGACACCCTCGAGTCGGGCGCCGCCGCCGCCGCGACCAGCGCCCCCAGTCCCTCTCCGCAGCTCGGGCTTTTCGAGGCCCGCGATCCACTACGGCCCTTACTGCAAGAGATCGATCCAGACGAGATGACGCCGCGCCAAGCGCTGGATGCCCTCTATCGGCTGAAGCGCGCCGCTGCAGAGTGAAACAGCGTTGAAGCGGGTGCTGACAGCGCTGACTACGCCCCAGCCAGATGCAGTACCAGTTGCACGATTCCGGCGACGGCCAGCACGAAGAGCAGCGTGGCAGCGACGCCGATAATCACGAAATGCAGCGGCTTGCCGCGCGAGAAATCGCGCTTGCGCGCGGCATCGCTTTGCACGCCCAGCATGGCCGCGGCCACGCTCTGCAGCAGCTCCAAGAAACGCAGCGGGCGCTGCGGATCGTCGTTGTCGTTCCCGGTCAGATTGCTCATGGCGGCACAGTCTAGCGGTAGCGCTCCGCCTGTGTGCGGCCGAAGCCGTGGTCCCTCTCCGCCTTGGTGCAGACGTCGTCTGCCACGAATTCCGCCAGCTTTTTGCCCACCAGGGGCACCGGGCAGTCGAAGCGCCACTGCACCGTGTTGATCACCTTGTCGCCGTCCTCACTGAGGGCCATGGCGGCGCTGATGCGCACCGGCGTGCCCTGCAGGTGGATATGCAATCCGCCTCGTGCATCCTCGCTGGACCAGTAATCGGTCTGTTCGACGCGAATCGTGTCCGGAAGGGCGCGCTTGGCCCATCCGGGCAACGGCAATTCGGTGTGTGCCTTGAAACGGGCCAGCACTGCAAAGGACGCGCTTTCGTGCGTCGTTGGTTGGACCTCAATATCCTCCATGCCCAGCGCCTCGTACTTGCGCTGATAGAAGCTCGCATCCGTCAGCATGCGCAGCACGGCGTCCTTGGGTGTATCGAAAACCAGGGTCTGCGTCCGCGTGGTCACCGCCACAATGATTCTCCTTGCATGAAAAAGGCCGCCGGACCAGGGCCCGGCGGCCAAATAAGCATCCGCCTATGGATCGGTCTTAGCGCGAGGTCTTGCGCTGGACCGCGGCGGCCGTGAAGTAGCCGTCGTCATAGGTGACCGTGCTGTCGATCGGCTGGTCTTCCTGCGCCAGAGCGGTCAGGAAGTAGCGACCCGTATTGAGGTGGTAGATCACCTCGGGGCTGGTCGCGCCGGCCAGGATGTTGCGGCTGATGAAGTAATGCCCTTCCTGGAACTGCATCATCTCGCCGCGATGGTCATAGTTGTCGATCATCACGATGTTCCAGCTGTCCTCGTCGATGTAGAGCACCTTCTTGCCGAAAGTGTGACGCAGGTCCGGCTTGTTTTCCGCCTCGACCACCCAGACGCGGTGCAGCTCATACCGCGGCAGCTCCTGGTTCAGGTGACGCGGCTGGGCCAGATCGGCGTACTTGGTGGGCGGGCCGGCAATCTTGTGGCTGTTGTACGGGATGAACATTTCCTTCTTGCCGAGCAGCTTCCAGTTGAAGCGCTCGAGCACGCCGTTGAACATGTCCACCTGATCGTAGAACTGGTGCCCGTCGGTGCCTTCGTAGGGGTTGTCACAGCAAACCGAAGGCGCGCGACGAATGCGGCGCAGACCCGGCGAATACAGCCAGGCACGGCGGCCGGCTTCGCCGGTACCCACCTTCTCGTGCACGAGAATGAAGGTGCCCGCCAGACGTACCGGCGCAACCGTCTCGGACAGATAGCGCAGGTATTCGCCCTGACCGTCCTTGATCGGCACGGGGTCATTGAGGTTGGCGTAGCTGAAGGTCACGTCTTCGACGATCTTGGTGAACTGGTAGTCACCGTTCTGCTGCACGATCATCTGGTTGTTGTAGCGACGTGCGTTGTTCCCGCGCCACTTCAGCTTGTGGTTCCAGACCACTTCGGCACCGGTCTGCGGAATCGGGAACGGAAAACCGACTTCACAGTTGGTGATGTCGTCCGGACCACGGAATTCGCAGGCGGTGGCATTGCGCTTGGTGGCCGCCAGGATCTCTTCCGGCCAGGTCACGATGCGATGGCTCGGATAGATCTTCATCTTGTAGCTGTCGGGATAGCGCTGCAGCAGCAGCTTGTGCCCTTCCGACAGCTTGTCCGCGTACTGATCCATGTTTTCCGCGGTGATGACGAAGCGGGGTTCGTCATCGTCGATCTCGGGGTGGCTTGGATACTCACCCGTCTTGTCGCCCTGCATGGTGGTCGGGTTCCATTCGGGGATGGTTCCGTCCTCGTTGCCCTTCGGGTTGGCACCCACTGGGGTCAGCTCCGTGCCCAGCTTGTTGGCTTCCTCCTGCGACACCGCTGCCAACGCGGGCGCGGAGAGCGCCCACGCAGCGCCCGCTGCGAGTGCGATTGTCAAACGTCGAAGGGTCATGTGTGGTCTCCTACTTTGGGTAAACAGTCGTTCAAGTCTAGCGCATGAACATCGGTAACGCGACTACGAAAATGCCGCAATCGCAGATGCAGTGCATGTTTCAGGCAGCCTCGGGATCCTTGAATCCAAGGGCATCCATGAGCATGCGGCGGCCCTTGAGTTCGGCGCCCAGAGCGCCGCAGGCCATGAAGGTGCCGGCCAGTCGACGGTGCAGAAAGACGATCTCCCGGGGCGGCACGCGAAACCACCGCGACAGCGAATTGCGCGCCGCCTTCTGCGCCGCCCGTGGCAGCAGATCGGAGTCCGCAAAGCGATAGCCGCCCTCGGCATTGAGCAGCTCCGTGCGGGCCAGTGGATCATCCGCATTGCGGAAGGGCTCCATGACCAGCTCGATCAATTCCGCAAAGGCATCCAGGACCTGCTGCGGGTGCTTGGACTCCATCAGCCCGATGGCCTCGGCACCCTCGAAGATATCGCTGCGGGGACCAAAGATGCCGCCCGAAAGAATCTTGCGATAGCCGTCGATGAAACCACGCCCGAAGATGCGCGTCGCGCCGAAGTCCAGCAGCACGATCCGCGGGCTTTCGCCCTCTTCCAGCCGAATGCGGTAATTCCCGAAGTGCGGGTCGGTCTGCACCATCCCCCATGAGAAGAACTCACGCAGGAAAAGTTCCATGAAGGCATAACCAAGGCCATCGCGCGCCGTCTGATCCAGCGCCGCGACATCCTTGTGCTTGACCGGCAGGCCGTGCTCATAGGACAGCGCCAGAATCATGTCGGTGGAATAGTCATCGAAGACTTCCGGCACCACATAGCGCTCGTCACCACTCAGACGACGGCGATACTCCTTGGTGTAGCGCGCCTCGCTGGCGTAGTCGACCTCGCGGTGCAGCATCTCGCGCACTTCATTGAACACCGGCTCAAGATCCAGGCCCTTGGGCGCCAGCCGGGTCATGCTGATGACGCGCTTGAGTGTGCGCACATCGCTTTCGATGGCGTCTCCCACCCCGGGATACTGAATCTTGAGAACGAGCTCGGTGCCATCCGCCTTGATGCGGGCGCGATGCGCCTGACCAAGCGACGCCGCTGCCAGCGGCTCCCGGTCGATCTCGAGCTCCGCCATGCGCGCGCGGCCGAGACCATGCTCCAGCACCGGCTCGATGACAGACCACGATACAGGCGCGGTGTCGTCCTGCAGTCCGGCCAGGACATCCACCGCTTCCGGCGGCAGAAAGTATTGGGCATAGAGCGACAGCATCTGCCCGGCTTTCATGACGCTGCCCTTGAGATTGCCTAGGGCATCCGCCAGCGTTTCCGCCTCGGCGCGATAGAAGGCGCGGCTGGCGTCCTCTCGCCCCGCCTTGTCGCGGAAGAGATTGCTGACGCTGTGCGCGGCAAAGCGCGCCCCCGTCCCCATTCCGAGCCGCGTCATCGCCCAGTTGCGCGCCGCCGGACGGGTGGTCAGGCGGTCCATGCTTGCGCGACGCGGCTTGTCCTCGTCACTCCCCATGCTGCTCGCTTTCCCTGCCATGGATTTCTACGGCGGAGTATGCCCGTAAGCGTGTGATGCCGTGAAAGCGATCACGAGCCCCTTGCCACAGATGGTGCACAGCATGCTCCGCGGCCGTCGGGCGCTCGCCTCACGACGGTAATCAGGCTAGCATCGTGCGCCCATTCATCCTGTGTGTGCCCCATGACGCCGTTTCGCGAGTGCATTGAGCAGAGTCCGCGCCACGATCAGGTGATCCGCGATTGTGCGGTGCTGATTGAGTCCTTTCTGACCAACGCCGGTGGGGTACGCGGCTTCGCACTGCGCTCTGCGGTGCAGACTGCCCAGCGCAAGCGCCCGGACCTGCTCGAAACCGCATCCCGGCGCGTATTGCCCGAGTGTCTGGACGCCCTCGATCCGATCTATCAGATCTGGGATGTGGATACGCATGAGGACTTCGCGGTACATCTGGTGGATATCCACGGCAACCGCGCCCAGCAGGCCATCATCGCGGTCATCGACCGACGGGCACAGGCGTCGAATCACCGCATGGTGCAATCCATCTACGGACGCATGCGTGATTCTGCGCACCGCGATGTCGAGCGCGTCCTCCCCGACTTCGGCCGCCTGCTCGCGGACGAACTCGCCTTGCAGACTCAGCGCGCGTAGCGCGCCTTGACCCGCGACGGCAGATAGTCGCCGGCGCTGATGCCGGGCACGTCGTACTGCGGTGGCTCGGTGTGCCCCACCATGCGGTTGATGAAGTAACGCCCGTCCGGAAAGTTGTAGGTCACGACCGGCATGGCGTTCGCGGCCTGCACGTTGTACAGCGGCACCAGATGCCCTTCCTGGAAGCGCCAGAGGTTGCCTTCCTCGTCGTAATTCTCCACCAACACCACGTTCCAGCTGTCCTCGTCGATGTAGAAGATGCGCTTGCCGAAGCTGTGCGACTTGCCAGGACGTTCGGTGGCCTCGACCACCCACACGCGGTGCCGCTCATAGCGCATGGCTGACGGGTCCGGGTGCTTTCCCTGCAGCAGACGGGACTGTTCCACCGTTCCGTTGATCAGCCCGAAGTTGTTGTAGGGCACGATCAATTGGCGCTTGCCGATCAGACGCCAGTTGTAGCGATCGAAGGCGCCGTTGTACATATCGATCATGTCGACAAAGTAAATGCCGCCGGAGCCTGGGAAGGGCTGGTCGTAGCCCACTGGCGGTATCCGGAAGAGGCGATTGGCGCGCTCGGGGAGCACCCAGAGCGCCCGCCCCTTGTCGGCGGCATTGGCCGTCTCGTGCACCAGTGCCAGGAAATCCACGCCGGTGGGATCGCGCGCGAACCAGCTCAGGTAATACAGCAGGATATTCTGCTGGTCGATGTCGACCGGGTCTTCCAGATTGGCGTAGCGGAAATAGACCCGCTCGGTCTGGAACAGCCGGCGCTCGATATCCCCGTCCGGCTGCACAACCGCCTGCTCGCTGCGCGCCATCACCGAGTCCCCCCGGTAGCGCACGCGATGATTCCACATCGCCTCCACGCCCGAGTCGGGCTTGCGGAAGGGGAAACCAAGGAAGGCGCCGGACAGTGAATCCGATCCGATCAGGCGTGCACGCTCGGCATTGTCGCGCGTCGCCTTGTAGATCCGCTCCGGGTAGGACACGCTGCGGCGCGTCGGATACAGCGGCATGCGGTAACTGGCATAGCGCTGCAGCAGCGCCTTGTGGCCATCGCTGAGATAGGCGCTGTACTGCGCCATATTGTCAGCGGTGATGGTTGCCTTGGGCTGATCGGTGGCAAAGGGGTCCACCAGCTGCTCGCCTTCGGCATAGCCCTCCGGCCACTGATCGGGCGTGATGCCGCCGGTCCACGCGGGAATGACGCCATCGGCGCTGGGCCCCGCCTCGGCACCCACCGGCGTCAGGCCGCCGGCACCACGCGTACCGGCGACGGCCTGCGCTTCCCCCTCCAGCGTGATGGCTTTACCCAAGACCGCGCGCTCCAACTCGGCCCGTGCATCGCCCTGTCGTTCGGCGCGGCGGGCGCGGGCCTGCATCGCCTGTTCGCGCGCACGCCCGCTTTCCAGATATTCCACCCAATCGTTGGCCAGCTTGGCGTGGGCCTCGATCTGCGAGGCCTGTTTGAAGGCCTTCAATGCGCCTTCCACATCGGCCTGCTGATAGCGACTGACCGCCAGCGCCATCAGCGCCTCGCCGTTGCCGGGCCGCGCCTGCAGCGCCCGTTCAAAGGCCTGGGCCGCCTGACCGTAGGCCTCCTGGTCCATATACAGCTGTCCCAGCTGCATCAGCAGACCGACATCGGTCGTGCGCGCCAGCACATCCTTTATGGCGTTGATTGCGGGCGCGGTTTCGCGCGCGGCCAACCAGTAGCTGGCGCGCTCGCGCAACACCGTCAACGACCGGTCAACCGCACCGGACTCCAGCCAGTCCTCGAGTTGGGTGGCGGCGTAATACGGCGCGCCGATCTGCGCCATCAAGCCCACCAGCTGCCGACGCTGCTCCGGCGTGGACACGAAACCAAGTCGCGCCGCCACTTCGAGCGCAGCCTGCGCGTCGCGGTTGTCGCCATTCTTGCGGTGCAGCGCCACCGCCTGCCGCCAGTAGTCCCCCTCACGCGGATTACGTACCAGCAGACGATCGACCGTGCGCGCCGCATCCTGCGTCCGCTTCAGCTCGATCTGCGCCGCGAGCAGCGCGCGCAGCCAGTTCTCCTCGGGCTCGGGGCTTTCGCGCACCGCCTGCTCGAGTAACGGCAGGCCCTGCCTAAAGCGCTTCTTGGCGACATAGGCCGAGCCCAGCGCCGCGCGTTGGGCTGGCGAGGCGTCGCGATTGCCGCGGACGCTGTCTTCCAGGCCGCGGATGATGGCATCCGGATCGCCGGAGGCGACCAGCAGCTTGGAGAGGTCAGACTCCATGGCCTGCTGCGCCTGTGGCGACAGGGCATTCTGCTGGATGGCCCGCCCGAGGTAGTCCGCCGCCTTGTCGAATTGCTTGTTGCTGGCGGCACGGCCGGCCATCTCGCGCAGCAGCAAGGCGCGCTCATACGCTGAGTCCGCCTGCTGCAGCAACTGCTCCGGATTCTTCGGTGCCTGATCGCGCGGCACTTCGTCCAGTACGCGCACTTCGGAACGGTACTGCTGCGCCTGCAGCGGCGCACAGGCCAGGCAGCCGAGCAGTGCGATCAGCGGTAGTCGTAGGCGCATTCCGCCGGATCCATTTCGATGCGTTGCTTGACTTCGCGCGCACGCGACCCCTGCTCATAAATCCAGTTGGAAACCGACCGGATGGCGGTCGTCTCGTAGACACCTTTGGGTTCGGCGTCGATGATGCGCACGTCGCGCACGCGCCCGTTCGGCATGACGGTGAAGATCACCTCGACCCAGCCCTTGATCTCCTGCTCGCAGGCCCACTCCGGCATCATCGGCCGCGCCGTCGACAGCGGGATCAGCTCCCTGCCCTCAAAGCCGCGTCCGCTGCCGTAACCACCCCCACCGCCGCTGCCGGTGCCTCCGGCAAAACCGCCGAACTGGCCGTCCGACAGCGACTGACCACCGCTGAAATCGAGCGGTGCCGCCACATTGCTGATCGATGGCGCAGTGGGCGTAGGCACGCTGAAGGACGGCAGATCCGGCCGCTGCATGGCCGGCGGCGCGGGGGGCGGCGGAGGCGGGCTGGATTCCGTGGCCGAATTGGCACTCGGCGACTCCGGCTCCTCCTTCTCCACCTTGACGATATTGATGCCGGGCAACTCCTCGCGCTCGACGCGCACGACCTCGCCGGGCTCGATCATCCATTGCATGAGCCAGAACAGCGCCACGACGATGAGCAGGGCCAGTGGCAGCAGAATGCTGAGACGCAGGGTCATGGGCGCTTAGGGCACCTCGGCCGCCACCGACACATTGCGCGCTCCCGCCAGTCGCGCCTGATCCATGACCTGCACCATGATGCCGGCACCGGCCTCCTTGTCCGCCTGGACCACGACCGTGGCATCCGGACTCTGGCCCTTGAGGCGCTCGATCTCCGCGCGCAGTCCGTTGATGCCCACCTGTCGGCCATCGATGTAGATCTCGTTCTCGGAGGAAATCGCGACCAGGATGGTCTGCTCGTCCATGCGCTCCGCCGTCTGCGCACTGGGGCGATTGACGTTGATGCCGGCCTCGCGCACGAAGGTGGTCGTGACGATGAAGAAGATCAGCATGATGAAGACCACATCGAGCATCGGCGTAAGGTCGATGCCTGAATCCTCGGTCGGCTGGGTGTGACGGCGCATCTTCATGCCGTACCCCGCGTATCGAGCCGGTCGGCGATGCGATCGGTCGCCTGCCGCACCCGCGCGCTGAAGCGGTAGAGCGGGAACAGACCGGAAATTCCCACCACCATGCCCGCCATGGTGGGAATGGTGGCACGCGATACCCCGGCCGCCATGGCCTCGGCGTCGCCGGTACCGACCAGGGCGACGACGTCAAAGACCGCGATCATGCCGGTCACGGTGCCCAGCAGTCCGAGCAGCGGGCAGGCCGCGATCAGGGTCTGGATCAGCGGCAGCGTGGAGGACAGCTTGGCGTGCACGCGACGGATCATCGCCTCGCGTACGCGACGCGCACTCCAGCTTCGCCGATTGCTGCGCCGGCGCCATTCCGCGAGCACATGCTGTTCCATGCGCGGGAAGACAAAGCGCAGATAGAACCAGCGCTCCAGAATCAGCACCCACAGGATCAATCCGGCCGCACCGACCAACAGCAGCACCGGCCCGCCGGCATTGAGGAAATCCACCACCGCCGCCAGCGGCCCGCTGCCGGCCAGGCGCCAGAGCACGGCCTCAAGCATGCGCGTCGCCCTCCAGCCGCTGTGCCAGCACCAGCGCGGATTCCTCGTCCAGTGTCTGCACCAACGCACGCGACCGCGCGCCGAGCAGGGAATTCAGGAACAACAGCGGAATCGCCACGCACAGGCCGAGCACGGTGGTAACCAGCGCCTGCGAAATGCCACCGGCCATCAATTTGGGATCGCCCGTACCGAAGAGAGTGATCGACTGGAAGGTCAGGATCATGCCCGTGACGGTGCCCAGAAGTCCCATCAGCGGCGCCACCGCCACGAAGAGCTTGAGCAGCGACTGGAAACGCTCCAGTCGCGGCGTTTCCTTGACGACCGCCTCGGACAGATGCAACTCGAGCAATTCGGCATCCTCGCGCCCGTGCTCCTGCGACACGACACCCAGTACCCGGCCCAGCGGATTGTCGGCCGATGGCTGGTCGGTGGCCTTCAGCTGCTTGCGCACGCGACCACCAATGACGCTCAGATAGCCCAGCTGCAGCAGCGCCAGGATCAAGCCAACCGCGCCGATGCCAAGAATGGTGTAACCGACCAGCCCACCCTGCGCGATGCGCTCAGCCACATCCGGCTTTTCGGCCTCCACCTCGAGCAGGCGTCCGCGCGAAGGGTCGATCAGCGCCGGCAGCAGCGTCCCGGCTTCGGCCTCTATGAAGTCCTCCGCCGCCGAGGTGAAGCGTCCGCCCGGTTGGCTGGGCAGCAGTTGCGCCACCGTGCCGCCCTCGGGCAGCAGCACATAGCCGTCCTCGCTGAAGGCACTGAAGGCGCCCACCCGCATCAGCTCGGCCTGACGCCGATTGCCGAGTACGGTGGTGATCGGCGCCTCGAAACGTGCCACCTGCCCGGTCGCGGTCATGTCCTCGACCAGCAAGAACCAGAGCTGCTCGAGCTGGGTCAGCGTTGGCAATTGCGGGTTATCCGCGATGGCCGACAGCTTGTCGAGGCGTTCCGGGTACTGTGCCGTCACCGGCGAGGTCCGCGCGGCGGCGCGAAGATCTCCGGCTGTGCTGCGCGCAGCCGTGTAGGCCCGGCCCAGGTCCGCGCTGGCCTCGTTGAGCTTTTCCTTGAGCGCGTTGATGCGTGCCTGCCCGGCCTCGAATTCCTCCCGAACCCGTTCGGCACGTGCGCGCGCCGCATTGCGTTCGCGCCGCGCTTCCTCGAGCAGCGCCTTGCGTTCGTTGCGCTGCTGCAGAAAGCGCTGCTCGCGCTCTCGGTTGATGCGCTGCTGCTCGCGCCCCGACTCGCGGATCTGCTGCAGCAGGCTCTCCATGTCCTGCGCATGCGCGGGCGCGGGCGCCATCAGCGTCAGCCCAAGCACACCTAACGCGACCAGGACGCCGCCGAGACGCTGCTTCATGGCGTGTCCTCCCCGTTGTCGTCGGCACCTTCGGCATCGCCGTCGGCCGCCTCCTCGGACAGTGATACCGCGCGCGGCTGCGCCTGCTCCGGTCGCTCGACGGGTACTTGCACCGGCAAGAGCATCAGTTCCGGCGCGATGGTCTCGCGCGACATGCGCAGGCCGGTCCGTACCGTGGGAGCAAAGTGACCGGGCAAGGCCTCCCAGGCTTCCTGTTGGGCATTCCAGCGCTTGACCTCGCTGCCATCCAGCGACAGGGCATAGAGCGCCACCCGCCCGATCCGCAGCAGGTCGTGCACGCGGCCCTCGATTTCGGCGCGTTCATGACCGATGCCCCGACCGTAGTCGGATTCCTTGGCGTAGGCTTCGAGCACCTTCTGGTAGCGGTCGGCCACCGATACCGACGGGTCGCCCAGGGCATCGCGCAGCGCTTCGACCCGCTTGCTGCGCTCCTCCTGCAGGAACGGCAGATCGAGGGCAATGAAGCGCTCCAGCGCATCCACCATGCGCAGCATCAGCGGCATGATCTCGCGCTCGGTGATCTGCAGCTCATCGAGCTGCGCCTGCAGCGAGTCGAGTTCGTCGCCCTGCTGGTCGATCAGCTCCTGCAACTGCTCGGCATAGACATTGAGCTGCTGGGTCTCCCAGACCACGGCGCGATACGCCTGCAGCGCCTCACGGGTGGCGTCATCGAGCTGATCAATGCGGTCCTGTGAGCGCGCATCGACACGCCTTTGCTGTTTGGTGGTGTCGACTGCGTCACCGGCATCCTGGGCCAGCGCCGCGAGCGGCGAAGTCAGAAAGAGCGCGCCCGCCAGGAGCAAGGCGACGTTGCGTCGTAGAGAAAGCGTCATCATGGATATCAGCGCAGAAGTTGAGGCGTTGAGGGGCGGCCTTAGTAACCGGCGACCCAACGCATGGCCAGTCGATTGATCCAGGTCGGCATCCATCGCGTCAGATGGACAAAAAAGAATCCTTGCAAGCCCACGGTCCAGTGCAACTGCGGCCACCAGTGCGGCGCCGCGCAGGCTCGCGCGATGGTGCCGGCAACGTCTTCCGGCGTCAGTCGCACCCCAAGGCGGTCAATGGTGCGCTGAGGGCCGATCTCGGTCACCATGGCCGTCTGCACGAAGAGTGGCCAGACCGCCCGCACGCGGATCCCGTGTCGGTGCCATTCGGCATCCAGCGCCTCGGTGAAGGCGCTGACGGCGTGCTTGGTCGCGGAGTACACCGCATAGCCGGGGGTGCCATAGGCGGCCGAAGCGGAAGCCATATTGATCAAGCGCGCACCCGGAGTGCCGGCAAGATAGGGAAAGGCCGCCTTCGCCACTGTCACCACGCCACTCACATTGACGTCGACCACCGCGCGATAGCGTGCAATGTCTCCTTCCTCGAAGGGCCCAGCCGCGACCAGCCCAGCGTTATTGATCAGGACATCCAGACGCCCGCCCGTTTCCGCCATGAAGGCTTCGATGGCCGCGTCCACCGCTTGGGGATCACACACGTCGGCGCAGTGGGTCCAGACATTGCCGTCGCCGTATTCGTTGCGCAGCGCCTCCAGTTGCGCCGGGTCCCGATCGATGGCGCCGACCTGCCAGCCGTCTGCGATAAAGCGCGCGGCGGCGGCGCGGCCAATGCCCGCGGCACCTCCGGTGATGAGCACGCTGTGATGCGGCACGTGTGTCTCCTTCTTGGTATGCCGCAAGCCTAGCATCCGCGCTCAGGCGCGCAAGCGGAAAGCCCTCGTCCTGATGGACGAGTCCTGCTTATCCGTGTGCACCCAAAGGCGATGCCGCCATCCCTGGCTTAGCGTCGTCGTCGCGCCCGATCGCGCGCCGCCCCCAGCGTGCCCACGCCTTCTCATGCATGGCGTAGGCAATCGTGTTGCACGCGGGCTCCACCAAGGCCACGGCGCCGCCCGCGAGCCAGTTGCCCGTCATCAGGTACACCACGGTGAAAGCCACCGTCATGTGCACCAAGGCAAAAGTGAAGGTCTTGATCATCGCGCCACTCCGTGTATGAAAGCCACGGATCATAACGATTCGCATTCGCTTTCTATAGCGCGATCATTCAATGCACTGGATAGTGTCGCGCTATGCCTCGCGCCCGCTTATGGCACGGCCACATCTGGATAACGGATCGCCAATACTTCGAGCTCCTGCTCGCCCTGCGGGCCGCGAAAGACAATCACATCCCCTACCCGCGCCCCAATCAACGCGCGCGGTAGCGGTGCGTCTACCGACACACGGCCGGTCCCGGCTTCGGCCTCGTCCGCGCCGACAATGCGCAGTTGACGTTCCTCGTCATCATCAACGAGCAACTGCACTTCGGCGCCGAAGTACACCCGCCCGGGATCGTCGGGCGCGGGCGGGACCTTCAGACTGGGGATGCGGCGTTGCAGATAGCGCACCCGGCGGTCGATCTCGCCGAGTTCCTTCTTGCGATACTGATATTCGGCATTCTCGGAGCGGTCGCCCTCTGCCGCGGCCGCCGCCAGGGCCTTGACCACCTCTGGCCTACGCTCGCGCCAGAGATGATCGTATTCGCGCTGCAGACGCGCGTAGCCCTCCGCGGTGACGTAGCACGACGCCCGTTCTCCCGAAGGTGGACGCCAGCGGCTCATGTCACCTTGGGCAGATCATCTGGCACAAAGAAGTCCGGCATCAGCTCCTCTTCCGCCACATCGCTGCGACGATAGATCGAAAAATCGCGCACGCCTGCCTCGTGCAATACAACATCATCAATGCAGAAATGCCCCGTAAAGGAACGGCTCTCCTTGCACAGAATGACGTGGGCGGCGTCTGCCATGATTTCCGGCGCGCGCGAGCGTCGCGCCAGGCTATCCCCACCAAGCATCTCGATGGCAGCGGTGGCAATACCCGTCCGTGGCCACAGCGAATTAGCGGCAATCCCATCGGCGCGGAATTCCTCCGCCCAGGCCAGGGTGCACAGGCTCATGCCGTACTTGGCCATTGAATAGGCCACATGCGGCGCAAACCATTTCGGCCGCATGTCCAGGGGCGGCGACAGCGTCAGGATGTGCGGATTATCTGAACGGCGCAGGTGCGGAATGCATTTCTGGCCACAGAGATAAGTCCCCCGCGCATTGATCTGATTCATCAGGTCGTAGCGCTTCATGTCAGTCTGCAGCGTGCCGGTCAGCGAGATCGCGCTGGCGTTGTTGACGAGGATATCGATACCACCGAAGGTTTCGACCGTCTTGGCCACTGCCGCACTCACCTGGGCTTCATCGCGGATATCACAGACCAGCGGCAGCGCCTGGCCGCCCGCCTCGCGGATCTGCTCGGCGGCGGTGTGGATCGTCCCCGCGAGCTTCGGATGGGGTTGATCCGTCTTGGCCGCGATGACCACGTTGGCGCCGTCGCGCGCGGCACGCAGGGCGATGGCCAGTCCGATCCCTCGACTGCCGCCCGATATGAACAGTGTTTGATGCGCCAGACTCATGGTGTCTCCTTATGGTGTGGATGATGGCGCCGCTCAGCGCAGCATGGCGGTGGCATGGGCCAGGCGCTCGGCCTGGATCCGGTTGAGATTGCGCAGAACCAGCGCGGCAATGCGCGGGTGACGGCGCCGCAGACGCTCCAGATCGTTGGCGTCGAAGCGCAGGATGCGCGTTTCACCCTTGGCCGTCACGGTGGCGGTGCGCTTCTGGCCGAAATAGCCGGCTTCGCCCAAGGTCGCGCCCCGAAACAGACAATTGAGAATCTTGCGCTGTCCGTTACGCGCGACCCAAACCTCGAGCTGACCATCGACCACCACGCAAATGTCGGCCGAGACCTCACCCTCGCGCATGATGTCTGCGCCGGCCGGCACCTTCTCGTAGCGCGCGGTAAGTGCGAACAAGCGGGCCTGACGATTGCTCAAGCCAGTCAGTAGCGGCACGGTGTACTGCGGTGATTGGCCGAGATCGACGCGCAGCAGGTCCCACAGCGTGACGATACGCACCATCGATCCGAGCGCGGGCGTGATGAAGATGTCGGTCAGCCAGGCCACGAACAGCGCCAGGGCCGCGAGCAGGCCGAACTCGGCATGCGAGGACAGCGGTGATAGCGCAAAGACGCCGAAACTGAGGCACAGCGCTGCCGTGGTCAGGGTCACCGGGCGCAGGATGGTGCCCAGCGCATGGCTGACCGCTGCGCCTTCGCTGCCGCGCGCGCGGGCCTCGGCATTGAAGCGGGCCAGAAAATGAATGGTGTCGTCCACCGCCACGCCGATGACCAGACAGGCCACCAGGCTGGTTGCCGGGTTCAGGCCGATGCCGGTGATGCCGAGCAGACCGAAGTAGACCGACACCGGCAGCAAATTGGGCAGCATCGCGATCAAGGCCGCCCGCATCGACAGGAACAGCGCCAGCAGCACCAGGAAGATGGCCACCAGCGCCGCACCCACTGATAGCCACTGCCGGTCGACAATCCGGTCCACGGTGTAGGCAGCCATCACGGGTGTTCCGGTCACCGATGCCTTCAAGGCCGGCGGCAACGCATTCAGCTGGCGCTCCATGCGCTGGGCGAGATCGCGGATGCGCGAGGAATGATCCACCGTGATGCGGATCGTCAGGCGTGCGTGGCGCTGGCGCGGATCAATGAGCCCGCGCACCGCATCGGTACCGCCAAAGTTGACCAGTTGGCGCGCCAGCCGGGCGGATTCGGGATAGACAAGCTCTCCGCCCACCTCCGGTTGCATGGCGGCGTTGAGTACCTTGACATGATCCACGTAACTCGCCACGGCGCCAATTTCCGGTTGCGATCGGGCCCATTGCACGAAATCGTCCACTGCCGTGGCCACGCCCGGATCCAGCAACACATGGTCGAGCGGTGTTTCGAGCAGCACCGAGATGGTGGCCGCACCACCCAGTTCCTGGTTGATGCGGTTGTAGTCGACCCGCACCGGTGCGTCGCTAGCGAAGTTCTCCACATAGGCAGAGCCCGGCTCCACCTTCTGGGCCATGACCAGCCCCAGCACGACGATCACCGCACCGAGCACGACCAGGTGACGGCGCCAACGGATATCGAACCAGGCCAGTCCGCGCGCCGCCATATTGGCGATACCTTCTCCTGGCAGTTGCTGCTGGCCGATGTGCGAGCCCATCAACAGCAGCAGCGCAGGCAGGTAGCTGACGCTCAGGATGGTGAGCGATACCACACCGGTGACGCTGAGCAGTGCGAATTCACGCACCGCTGGCAGCGGCGAGAGCGCCAATGCCGCCAGACCGATAGACGTTGTCAGGCCATTGAGCAGCAGCGGCACTGCCACTCCGGCCACCGCGCGTCGGGCGAGCGTGGTGTCTTCACCCACTGCGTGCCGCAACCATTCGGACACCATGTGAATGCTGAACATGATGCCGAAGGCCACCACCACCGGCGGTGCGATCGCCGTCACCATGTTCAGCGACAGACCCGCCACCGCGCCTACCGCCCACATCACGAGCAGCGACACGCCGATGCTCATCGAGCCGAGCACGACGACCAGCGTGCTGCGGAAAGAAATGGCAAGCAGCGCCACCACCAGCAGAACCGCGACCGGCAGTGTCCGGATGAGTCCCGTCCACACGGCGTCGCTGGTCGCGGCGCTGATCAGGGCATTGCCGGTGACCGCCGGCTCACTGAAGCCGGGCGTATCGCGCAGGATGTCGCTGATGCGGGCCGCCAAAGCGACCACGTCGACGCCCACGGCCGCGCCATCGGCGTCGCTCGCACCCGGCGTGATCACAAAGGCCGCGGTATCGGTCGCCGCGTTGAACAACACGCCGGCGATCATGGGATTGCGCGCTGCACTCTCGCGGACCCGTTGCAGCTGATCGGGATTGCGTGCCAGCTGCTGCGTCACCGAACCCACGTCGAGCGTTGGGTCATCAGGTTCGTTGAACAGAAGATTGGGCGCCGAAGCCAAGGACGTGACAGAAGCCACCCCCGGAAGCTGCTCGATCTGCGTGTGCGCGGATTCAATGGCGCGCAGCGTATCGGCTTCGAACAGAGGTTCTGCATGCACGATGGCGAGCATCGGCTCGGACGCGCCAAAGTACTGCTCGAGGCGCTCCATCACGCGCCCTTCTTCGGATTCACTAGGGATCAAGGCCTCGAATGAGGCATCCACCCGCAGCAGCGGCCCGCCCTCTTCACGCTGGAGCACGATGGTCAGGGCGGCAAGCGCGCTCACCAGCGTCGCCACCGCAATGACCACACGCGGTCGCGACAGCAGGGCGTTCAGCCACCGCATCATTGCCTAGCGCCCTAGATAGAAGGCGTTGGGTAGAAAGATCCGCTGCGGAAGATTGTCTGGCGCTTCCAGCTGATGGATTTCACCAAAGCTCTTGCGTCCCGAACGCAGGTTGTCCATCTGCACGTGACGCGCGTAGGCGATGCCATCATTTTCAGTAAGCGAGTCGGCCTTGGCTGTGAAGCGCTTGACCACCCCCTTCTCATCGACGAAATCGGCACGAAGCGTGACGCAGCGGGCCTGGTCCACTTCCGCCAGTACATGCGTATAGGCCGTTGGCTCGGCATCGCCCGGCTCGAAACGCATCTTCCAGACGCTGCGGCCCTCAATCGCGCCTTCGCCCAGATAATGCTGGCTGCCGCTTGAGAAGGAGCCCTGCACCTGCTGCAGGTCGCGCATGCTGAATTCCGAATCCAGCACACCCGAGTCCGCGCCGCTGCCGATCACGCGTCGAACCCGATTCAGCTCGGGAATAAAGACGAAGGTCTCGTCGCGCGTATCCAGCTCGCGCCAGAGATAGGAGGTGCCGCGCACTTCGCTGGGGCTGTCCACGTGCACCGTGACCATCGCGCGCCCATCCTCGCGCTTGACGTACATGCGCGCGCGCAGCGTCCGCACATCGCCGTCGGTCTCCTCGGTGCGCACGATCAACTCGCGCAGACGCAACTGCTGCGGCACATTGGCACGCATGCAGGTCATCACATCCGCCGCTGTCGTTTCGCCCCCCGCAGCCACCGGCGTCGCAGCGTCACCGGCCGTCCTGGCCTCCGCGGCCAATGCCACGGATCCGACGGAGCAGGCAACCCACGCCATCAGTATTCGCTTGCACAGTCGCAACGCTGTCCCCCCATGCTGTCCCGATCAGCACACTGTAGCGCGTCCGCGCCATGGCGGCGATTTTGCGGCCCCCTGCGTGCTGCGTTACAAAGACGGAACGAAGAACAAGGAGAGGCCATGCTGCTCGTGATCGGTCCAGGGGCGGTGGGAACCGTGGTAGCGGGCTATTTGTCGGCGGCCGGTCGTCCGGTGCGCGTGCTGTGCCCGGATTCGGCCTTGCCCGAGCTCTCGGCGGCCGACGGGATCGTCATTGACCGCGTCACCGGTGGCCCGCCGCTGCGCGCACCCAAGCCGCTATTGACCACCGCGGTGAATCCGGAACAAGTCACGCAGATCTTCATCTGCGTGAAGCATCCGGACCTGGAGTCCGTCTTCGATCTGATCCCGCCAACGCTGGCGCCCTCGGTGCCGCTGATTTCGATGCTGAACGCACCCAGCGCGGTACACCGCCTTCGCGAGCGCTTTCCTCAGCATGCCGCCCTGCCCGCCAGTGTGCTGTTCAATGCCCAGTTGCTGGAGCCGTTTCGCGCGCGCGTGACCACGGTACCGCGCATTCAGTTGCCTTTTGAACATCGCCAGGTGGTGGAAAGCTTCCAGGGCACCGGCATCCGCCCAGTGCGTGCCTACGGCGAGGCCAGCGCCTGGGGCAAGCTGCTATTGAACCTGTCCAATGCCATTGCCGCTGTCACCCACAGCACATTCCGCGACATCCTGATCCATCCGCTGCTGCGTGCCTGCTACGCCGATCTGCTCGAGGAAGCCATCCAGGTTCTACGCGCAGCGCGGATTCCCTTTCGGGCACCGCTCCCGGTCTCCCTGCCGGCCTATCTGATGATGATGCGGCACGCCGGCGCTTTCCCCTGGTGGCTGGCGCGCTGGAAGTGGCGACTGGCGGAGGGCGCCTACCCGTCGATGGTCAGCGATATCGCCCACGGCCGGCCCACCGAGGCCGATGCCTTGAATGGCGAGATCGTGCGTGTAGGCGCGCGCGCCGGCGTCAGTGCGCCGCTGAACGCCCGCATGGTGGCACTGGTCGAAGCAGTGGGCGCGGAACGACCGCCGCAGTATCTGACGCCGGAAGCATTGCGCGATGCGTTGCGGCAGGTGGCAGGCTGATCTCCCGGACGAATCCGCGCCGTCATTGAACAGACCTACGGAGCACGTCATGCCCTACCCGCTGAAGCGCGGTTTCACCTTGCTCGCCGTTCTATGGACGACCGCCTGTAATGGCGACCCCGCGCCCGATGGCAACAGCGCGCAGGGGCCGTCGGAGGCAACTCCAGAGGTGGAGTTGATCACGGAGCCCCTTGCACGCGGCCTCGATCACCCCTGGTCCCTGGCGGAACTGCCCAATGGCGATCTGCTTGTCACCGAACGATCCGGGCAACTGCGATGGCTTCGCGACGGCCAACTGCAGGAGACTGCCATTGCCGGCGTCCCCACGGTCTTCGCCCGCAATCAAGGCGGCCTCTTCGATGTGCGCCTGCATCCGGACTTCGCACGCAACCGCCTCGTCTATCTCTCCTATGCCGAGCCTTGCCCGGGCGGCGCCACGACCTCCATCGCCCGTGGCCGGCTCGAAACCACCGATACGGGCGGCTACCGACTGGATGGCATGGCACCGATCTTCCGTGCCGATGCCTGCCGCGACGGCGGACGCCACTTTGGCGGGCGCATGGTCTTCGGCGACGACGGCCTGCTCTATCTCAGCGTCGGCGATCGCGGCCATCGCGACGAGGTGCAGGACCCGCACAACCACCTGGGGAGCGTGCTCCGACTGACCGACGCCGGCGAACCGGCCCCCGGCAACCCCTTTGCCGATGGCAAAAGCGGTGCACCCGCGGTCCTCACCTTTGGCCACCGGAACCCGCAAGGGATGGCGCGCCACCCCGTCAGCGGTGCGATCTGGACCCACGAGCATGGCCCGCGCGGCGGAGACGAAGTCAACCGCCTGGCCAGCGCGGACAACTACGGCTGGCCGAAGGTCACCCACGGCAAGGAGTACAGCGGGGGCACCATCGGCCCGTCCAGTGCGCCCGGCTTGGTCGATCCCTTGACAGTATGGGTGCCATCCATCGCGCCCAGCGGACTGCACTTTGTGGATTCCAGCGAATTCTCCGAATGGAAGGGCGATCTGCTGGTCGGCGCGCTGGCCGGGCAGCATGTGGTGCGCTTGCGATGGCATCCACAGCGCCAGCAACTCGAACCAATGGAACGCCTCCTGGAGGGCGAGGTCGGCCGTATTCGAGATGTCGGTGGTCTGTCCGACGGCAGTCTTTACGTTCTTACCGATGCGCGCGATGGTGCTCTGATTCGTCTGCGCCGTGCACTGAACTAGGACCAGACCACCTACGCAAGTCCCCGCCGACCCCGCAGAACGACATCGCTGCACGCCTGTCGACCGCGCTGATATTTCCTTGTCAGCGGAATCGTTATGCTATAACGTGCGCCGGCTATGATGGACCCCCGCGCCGCCAGGCAGCCATGCGATTGATGTACGCACCACGCGCACTGCTCGCGCTCGCTTTGCTGTTGGGACAGCTGGCGGCGGTCATGCATCTTGCCCATGACCTGGGCTCGGATGGTCATGACACGGTCAGCTGCGAGCAGTGCATCCAGGCCGCAACGACGCTTGGCGGCGCACTTGCCGCCTCCGACGGCGGCACACCGTTGGTTGCCGCATGGTTCCTGGCACCAGTCCACAAGGTCGGCAGTCCGCTGACAGCCCAGCTTGCGAGCTGCCTCATTCGCGGTCCTCCCAACGGTTTTGCCTAGACGACACGCAAGTGGCCGCTGCCACTGCCCTGCAAGACCGACAACGAAGGACCACTCATGCATCCGCGATTTCTGCTGTCTCCGCTCTGGCTGCGCGCCGGCGCCTGCTGCCTTGCCCTCTCCATGACACCCAGCGCCCATGCGGACGAAGAACAGACTGCCTCTGCCACCGAGCTGGGTGATGTCATCGTCACTGCCAAGCCGCTGCGTCCGACACCCGACGAAGTGGTGCAGTCCACTGATGTACTGACCGGTGAGGCTCTCGCCCGCGAGCGCAGCGGCACCATCGGTGATGTGCTTGAGTACCAGCCGGGTATTGCCAATTCCTCCTTCGGCCCCGGCGTCGGCCGTCCCATCATCCGCGGACAGGGCGGGCCCCGCGTCCAGATTCTGCAGAACGGCATCGCCTCGATGGACGCCTCCGCCCTCAGTCCTGATCATGCCGTCTCCATCGATCCGCTGGGCGCCGACCAGGTCGAGGTCATCCGCGGCCCCGCAACACTGCTCTATGGTGGCGGCAGCTCCGGTGGTGTAGTCAACGTCGTCGATGACCGCCTCCCCGACAGCGTCATCCCCGGTTTCCGCGCCACGGCTGACCTGTCCTACGGCGACAACGCCGATGAGCGTCAAACAGCCCTACGCGCACGCTATGGTCTGGCCGGTGTGCAATTCGGCGCGCACTACAGCCGCCGCGAAGCCGGCAACTTCGACATTCCGGGCCGCGCGGAGCGCTCTGATGAGCACGAGCACGAGCACGAAGAAGAGCATGCGCACGAGGGCGAGCACGAAGAATCCATGCACCCCGAGGCCCACGAAGCACACGACGAGCATGAGGAACACGGCGAGGACGAAGCACGCGGCGTGCTCCCCAACAGCAGCCTTGAAGCAGAGAGCTTCGGCGCGTCCGTGGCCTGGGCCGGCGAGCGCGGCATGATCGGCGCCGCAGTGAGCCGTTTCACCACCAACTACGGGGTTCCAGGCCATGGCCACGGGCATGGAGAGGAACATGGCGAAGAGCACGGCCACGAAGAAGGTGGAGCGCACGAGGAAGAAGCGCACGGCCACGAAGAGGAGGGGCATTCCCACGAGGATGTCCGCATCGACCTCGAACAGACGCGGACGGACCTCCGCGGTCTGCTCTATGACCCCTTCCCCGGCTTCGTCCGCCTCGAAGGCCGGGTAGGCATCAACGACTACACCCACGCCGAAATCGAACCCAGCGGCGAGATCGGTACCAAGTTCGACGTCCAGGCCCTGCGCGCCCGCGTGCTGGCGGAACACAAACCCCTCGGTGACTGGGCCGGTGTCATCGGCACCCAGTTTGTGGATCGTGATTTCGAAGCGGTCGGCGAAGAGGCCTACGTACCGCCGGTGCAGACACAGGAAATGGGCCTTTTCCTGGTCGAAGGGCTGCGCTTCGGCGAAGGCCATCGCCTGGAACTCGGCGCCCGTTTCGACGCCACCGATCACGAGACGGAAGGCAATCAGCCGGCACAGGATTTCGGTACCTACACCTTGTCTGCGGGCGTCAACTACATGCTGGCGGACCACCTGCATCTGCGCGGCAACCTGCAGCGCTCGCAGCGCGCGCCGGCCGCCGAAGAGCTCTATGCCGACGGCGCCCACGCCGCCACCTCGACCTTCGAGCGCGGCGACGTCAACCTGGACCCGGAAACCGCGAACAGTGTGGACCTGGCGCTGGTACGTGACGCCGGTACCTGGACCTGGAGTGTGGGTGCCTTCTACAGCCGTATCGACGACTACATCTTCCTGCGCGAAGTCGACGCGGGCCTGAATGCGGACGGCAGCGGCACCGGCAGCACGGATGGCGAGGCCGATTTCGTCAACGAAGAAGGCGAGTTCGAAGCCGACGGTGAGCTGCTGCTGGTGGATTACGCCCAGGAAAATGCCGTTTTCTTCGGTGCCGAGGTCGAAACCCGATTCCACTTCATCGAGCAGGGACAGCGCTTCCTGAGCGTCGGTGGCTTTGCGGACCTGGTGCGCGGCGAGCTGCGCGACAGCAACGACCATCTGCCGCGGGTGACGCCACCGCGCGTCGGCGTCGACATCAGCGGTGGTCTGGCTGGCGTGTCGGCCCGTCTCGGCTACATCCGTGTCACCGAGCAGGATCGCACTGCGCCCCTGGAAAGCGTGACTCCTGCCTATAACGAGCTGCGCGCGGATCTGAGCTACACGCTGGCCACCGCCTCCGGCCCGCTGTCGGTCTATCTGCGGGCGCGCAACCTGCTTGACGACACGCAGCGTGAGGCCACCTCGGTATTGAAGGACGTCGCCCCCGCCCCCGGTCGCTCGCTCTTTGTCGGCCTGCGCATGGACTTCGACCCCGCGCGCGCAATGTAGAAGGCGACGCGACGACAGCGCCGCCGCCTAGTGGTAGCCGATACTCACGGCGATCATCAGGGCGGCGGCCGCTGCCACCAGCCATTTGGCGAGCAGCGGAAGCACGAAACGCAACCAACGATCATAGGGAATGGCGGCTGCGCCGAGAATGCCCATCAGTACGGGGTTGGTCGGCACGACGATATTCGAGAAACCGTCTCCAAACTGAAAGGCCAGTACCGCCACCTGCCGTTGGATGCCAACCAGGTCTGCCACCGGCGCCATGATCGGTATGGTTGCGTAGGCCTGCCCGCTACCCGATGGAATGAACAGGTTGAGCAGGGTCTGCACCAGCAGCATGCCCACCGCCGCCAGATGCTCTCCAACCATCTGCAAGGGAATCGAGAGCCCGTGCACGATGGTATGCAGTACTTGACCATCCTCCAGCAACAGGCTGATTCCACGCGCAAAACCGATCAGTAGCGCGGTGCCCACCAGCTCGGCGGCCCCCTGCACGAAGGCCTGTGCGCCGGTGCTCGCCCCCAGCCGCCCGATGGCGATGATCACCACGGCCAGACCAAAGAAGGTCGCCGTCAATTCGTTGAGATACCAGCCGCGCCAGCCGATGCCCCAGATCAAGAGCAGGATGGCGCCCAGGGTGGCCCACAGGCAGGCGCGATGCCGTGTATTAAGTGCCAGCGTTTCCGTGACGGGCTCGATATTCGCGGGCAGACCTGCGACCAGACTGCGCCCCGGGTCGGCCTGCACGCGTCGGGCATAGCGCCAGACGTGATGGATGCCGATGGCGACAAAGGGAATGAACAACAACAGCCGATACCACATGCCCGAGCCCGGCTGCAGCTCGGCGACTTCGTGCGCGGCAAGCACCGTGAACGGATTGAGAAAGGCAACCCCGTAACCCGCGCCGTAGCCCGCGAGCACGATGCCGACCGCCGTCATGCGGTCGAACTGCAGGCTCACTGCCAGCGCCGCCAGGATGGCCACCAGCGGGATGTACTCGGCCGAGGTCCCCAGCGCCGCCGAGGCGGTAGCAAATAGCGTGACGCCGCCGGCAATTAGCCAACCCGGATGATCGGCCAGCAGATGCAGTGCCCGCCCGAGCCCGGCGTCGATCGCCCCGCTGGCCCGCAAGGTACCTACGGCGCCGCCCACGATCAGCACGAAAAAGATGATGGGCGCAGCATCGGCCATCGCCCGCGGTATGGCGGTAAACAGCGCCAGCGGCGAAAGCTGGACGCGATCATCGACAGGCGCGTAGGTGCCCGCCACCACCAACGAGCGGCCGGCCTCGTTCTTGACGGTCTCGAAGCTGCCCTGTGGCAGCAGCCAGGTCATCAGCCAGGCCGCAACCATCATGCCGAACAGCAGAACGAGGGTGTGCGGCACGCGCGCCACGCGCGCGCCGGCGGCACTGGGCGGGTTCATGGCGGACTCAGGCGGCGGGCGGCGTGCTGTCCAGAATCTCGCGAACGAGGGGCTCCATCTTAGTCAGGCCGCTCTGCCGCCCAAGGGCCAGTGCCGCGTCGCTATCCATGCCCTGATGCCAGGCCGCGCGCAGAGCGAGCATGGCACCCACGCGGTTGCCACTGGCACAATGGAAGACAGTGGGAGCGGAACCGATTTCCGACAGCAGGCCATCGAGCATGCGCACCGTGTCCGCATTCAGATCCTGCGGCCCGGCGATGGGGAGATGGTGGTAACGCATGCCAAGCTCCTCGACCAGCGAGGATTCATCCTCGCCCTGCTCCTGCAGTGGACGAAGATTGATCACATGCTGCACGCCTGCATCGGCGGCCTGCCGGAACTGCATGCCGTCCGGCTGACCGGCGCTGAGCATAGTGTCGGAGACGCGCATTTCGTTGGGTAGTTCAAGACTTTGAAGCATCAATGCCATCCTTAGTGGGTCTGTCAGTGTGCGCTGGTGGTCGCGCTGGCAGCATAGCCTGCCCAGGCGGCCCATGATGCCTTCTCACGCGAGCTGCCAGCAGGCAGCATCGCCGCCTCAATCCCCGGGACCGTATTCGGAACAGCCCGGCACCGGCTTCGGCCCGCAGTGCAACGCATGGGCACAGTCGCGCAGCGCGGTGCGCAATCCCTCCTCGACCACAGGGTGGTAGAAGGGCATCGCCAGCATCGCGTCGATGGTGAGGCCGGCCTGGACGGACCAGGCCAGCAGATGGGCGAGGTGCTCGGCGCGCGGCCCCACCATCTCGGCGCCGAGCAGTCGGCCCGAGCCATGCGCCGCATAGACGCGAAGCACGCCGGCATTCTCGCGCATGACGCGCGCCCGCCCCTGCCCCGCGAAATCCACCTGCCCGACGGCAAAGGCCTGCCCGCTCTGACACAACGCCTGAAAGCTCTGTCCGACCGCGGCAATCTGAGGCTCGCAGAACACCACGGCCAGCGGTGCGCGCCGACGCTGTGGCTGCACGTGGGGATAACGGCCGGCGTTGTCACCGGCGATGCGTCCCTCATCCGCCGCCTCGTGCAGCAGCGGCAATTCGCCGGTGACATCGCCGGCGAGGAAGATGGCACTGTCGCCGCAACGTCCGGTCGCGGGATCGTGATCCGGAAGGCCCTCGGCATTCAGCGGGATGCCGGCGTGTTCCAGCGCAAGGCCATCGATATTGGGAATCCGGCCCGTGGCCGCCAGCACGCGCGCGAAGCGCTCTTCCTGCGCCTTGCCGTCGGCGTCGCGCCAGCGCACGAGGAAGCCATTGCCCTCGTCGACCACGGTGTCAACGGTGCTGCTCAGCGCCAGCGGCAGTTCCGCCCCAAGGGCGCTGCGCGCCTGCTCCGCCACCTCGGGGTCGGTGATGCCGCCAATGCGCTGACTGCGGCCGAAGAGACGCACCCGTACGCCCAGCCGATGCAGGGCCTGCCCGATTTCGAGTGCGATGACACCGGCGCCGAACACCGCCACGGATGCGGGAAAATCCGGCCACTCGAACACGGTCTCGTTGGTATCGACACGCGCCCTCGCAAGGGCTGCCAGCGGCGGCGGAATGAAGGTGCGGCTACCGGTGGCGATGACGATGCGCCCAGCCTCGACGCGGGTACCGTCGTCAAGGCGCAGCACACCGGGGGCTTCGAAGGCCGCATGCGCCCGGATGCGATCGGCTTCCGACCAGCCGTCGACCGTATCGACGACAAAGCCGACGAAACGGTCGCGCTCGCGCTGCACGCGCTGCATCACCTCGTTGCCTTCGATCCGCATGCCGTTCACATGCACCCCAAAGCCACCGGCCTCCTGCGCCGCGTGCGCCGCATTGGCCGCAGCAATCAGCAACTTTGAAGGCATGCAGCCGATGCGGGCGCAGGTGGTGCCATAGACACCCCCCTCGATGAGCAGCACCTTGTCGGTATGGGCCTTTGCCGCGCGATAGGCGCCCATGCCCGCGGTACCGGTGCCGATGATGGCTACATCACAGTGTCGGGTTTGCATCGTTGTCCTGTTGTTCCTTGTCATGAAAAGCGTGGCAGAAGGCCACGACGGATTCGGCAAGCGCCTGCGGTTCGTAACCGCCTTCCAGAGTCGCCACGCAATGGCCTGCACAGTGGCGTCGCGCCTGGTCCCCGATCCAATGGCCGAGCCAAGCATAGTCGTCGGTCTCCCATTGCAATCCGGCCAGCGGGTCCAGCCGATGCGCGTCGAAGCCGGCCGAAACCAGGATTAGTTGCGGCCCATGCGCATCGAGCGTGGGTGCCCAATGGGTCTCGACCGCATGCCGCATCGCCTCACCATCCGAGCCGTGTGGCAGGGCCGCATCGACGATGTGTGCGCGATCCAATGAGCGCCAGAAGGGATAGAAAGGGTCCTGATAGGTCTGGCAGACCAGCACCCTTGGGTCTTCGGCGAAGGCCAGCGAAGTGCCGTTACCGTAATGCACATCGAAATCCAGAATGGCGACACGCTCCAGCCCGCTTGCCAGCGCGTGTGCGGCCGCCACAGCCACATGGTTGTAGAAGCAAAAGCCCATAGCGCGCCCCGGCTCGGCATGGTGACCTGGGGGGCGCACCGCGCAGAAGGCCAGGCCGCCTGCGCTACGCACACGGTCAACCGCATCCACGGCGCAACCGGCGGCAAGGCGCGCGGCAGCATAGCTATCGCCATTGCCCTGGGTATCAGGGTCGAGCGCCAAGGGGGTATCTCGACCCTTCAGGCGCGCGATACGCACGAGATGCGCCGGCTGATGCACCCGCAATAGCGCTTCGTCCTGGGCCTCCGCGACCTCCTCGATCAAGTTCTGGCCGCTCAGCGCTTGTTGAATCGCGACCAGTCGCTGCGGCGATTCCGGGTGACCTGGCCCCGCCTGATGGCGAAAGCCAGAGGAAGGCAAATACCAGTGGGTCAGTGCAGGCATGCGGCACTCCGTGGAGGGCTGAAAATGGAAAGGCGCGACGGGTCCGGCCGCCACGCCGCCTTGACCCGTCCTCGCCGGCCCCCTAGCGTGCCCCACAAAGAATCAGGGAGCCATTCATGACCGAGCAGGATTCCAGCTTTCAGGCTGTCTTCGGGCGACAGCGCGAAACCGTGCGCATGGTTGATTGGATCATGCTGGTGCTGGCCTTCGTCTCGGTCATCGTGCTGAGCTGGGCGACCTTCGGCGATGTCTCGCCCGAAGTCCTGCGCTGGATCATCATTTCCGACTTCGTGGTCTGCGGCATCTTCCTGGTCGAATTCCTGTTCCGGTGGCGCGAAGCCGGCTGGCCCTTGAATTTTCCGCTGCGCCGCTGGTACGAGGTGCTGGGCATGATCCCGGTTGCCGACCCGGCCCTGCGCGGCCTGCGCCTGCTGCGCGTAGTGCGGGTCATCATCCTGCTGTCGCGTCTGGGGCGCGCCGCCGATCGCGCGCTCGGCGAGGAATTCGTCTATCGCCTTGTGCGTCGCTTCTCCAACATCATCATTGGCGTCATCAAGCGTCCGATCACCATTGCCGTGATCGGCGAGGTCGCCGATGTCCTGAAGAAGGGGCACTACACCCAGAACGTGGCGCGTGCCCTGGAACAGAATCATCAAACCCTGGTCGACACCATCCTGGACCAGATCGCCGCCGATTCCAGAACGGCCTATCTGCAGCGCCTGCCCTTCTATCGCGATATCGCAAAGGTCAGCGCCGACACCTCGTTGAGCGTGGTCCTGCAGATTCTGCAGGACCCGCGCACCGACGAATTGGTAGCCGATATCCTGCGCGAAAACCTGGACCAGATCCGCGAAGCGATCCATCAGCGCGATATCCAGGAACCGCTGCTGCGCCCCAGGCGCGATGAACGCGACACCACGGCCGCCCACAGCGAATACACCCCCTGAAGCTGGTCCCGCCCGGCAACCGCGCGCGCATTGACCCAGGTCAAGGTCGGCAGCGCAGAACTGGGGCAGTCTCCGGCGCGATTGTTTCACAAGCATACGGCGCGCCACTGGGCCGCTGTCTGGTGACCACCGATGCCCGATTCCGCCCCGCTGGCTCCCTCTGACGGCTTGACCGCCTTGGACCCCCTTCCGCAACTGCGCGCGACCAGCCTGCGCAGCGTGCGCGCCTGCATCCAGCCCGCGCGCATGCAGCGCTCGACACCGCGCGCCCTCTTCGGGCTCGCGGTCGACGCGGTGGGTTACCTGCTGTGCATGAGTGGCGTTTTCCTGGCAGAAGCCATCTGGCTGCAGCTGTTGTTCGGCCTGGGCGCGGGTTGCTTCGTCGCCTTCCTCTTCGTGTGGGCACACGACGCCGCACACGGCGCACTGTTCGAGAATCGGCGGCTCAGCGAGGTGCTCGGCACGATCGCCATGCTGCCCTCCCTCAATGTCTACCGGCTGTGGGCCTTCGGCCATAACCGGGTGCACCACGGCTTCACGTCGTTGAGTTCCATCGATTGGATCTGGCGCCCCTGGACACCGGAGGAATACCGCAGCGCAAGTAGGCTGGAGCGTTGGCTGTACCGCATCGAACGCTCGCTTCCGGGTTGCGCACTGCACTACCTGCGTCGGGTCTGGTGGCAGGGGATGGTCCGATTCAACCCGGGACAGAGTCCCGAGCAACGCCGGTCCATGCGCGTGGGCAAGGGCATCACCCTCGCCTTCTTCCTGCTGATGAGCGCGCTCGCCTGGCGCTATGGCGGCGGATGGAGCGGTGTGCTTGCCGGCGTGGTGTTGCCCTTCATCGTGTTCAACTACTTCATCGCTTTCTTCGTCTATCTGCACCACACCCACCCGCAGATTCCGTATTTCCTGGATCGCGAACAATGGGGACCGGCGGTCGGTCAGCTCTACTGCAGCACGGTGATCCACTTCTCGCGGCCGATGGCGTGGCTCACCCACAACATCATGGTGCACGTGCCACATCATGTGCACCCGCACGTGCCCTACTACCATTTGCCTGGCGCCTATGCCGACATCAAGGCGCGCTTTGGCGACAGCATCCATGAGTACCGCTTCCGCTGGCGGACGGTGCGCGGCATCTTCGCCCAGTGCAAGCTCTTCGATTTCGAGACACGCCGCTGGTATCGGTTTTCCGAGCATCCGGTCACGGCGTGAAGCCCGCTGCGTGATCGCGCGAGACATGGCCTAGAACTGCCATTCGACGCTGATCACGCCGAATTCGTTGCGTGGGTCCTTGATGCGGCCAAGACCGCGCACGGCATCCGTAGCCAGCACGACATGGGCATGCACGCTCCACGCACGACGCTCCAGATGGGCGCCGAGCACGGCCTGGCCCACCAGCAGCGCGGGATCGAGAGTATTCTCCCGCGTCCAGCGGTTCCCCCTGCGCAACAGATTGCCGTCGCGCGGCATGACGAACATGAAGGCACTGCCGCGAAGCGCCACGGTGGCATAGGCGTAGGTCCGGCCGGACCACCGCATGCGACCGTCATGCTCGACGCTGCGACCCACAGCGGCCAGTTGCGGCGCAAAGCCGCGCGGCAAACGACCCAACCGCCACTCCAGCGCCGTCTGCACCTGGGTGTAGACATTGCCGAGCGCCGCGTCACTGCTGAAAGAGATGTCCGCCCCGGGCACACGCCAGAGCTTTAGCTTGCGCATGACATAGACATTGAGCAGGGGCTCATTGCCGAGCTGATGTTCCCAACCACTGGGCGGCGTCACCGCCAACATGCGATGCGCCGCGCGCTGCATGTCTTCGCCGAAGCTCAACGGACCGACCCACCCGACCAACGTCTGAAGCCCGATCATTTCACTGTCGTTGAAGGCAATGAAGCTGTTGGTCCATGCCAGCATGCCCACGTAGGGCACATCATCGAGCTGGATCGACGTTCGCTCCAGATCGTCCGGATTCTGGACCCCCTGCGCCAGGCCCCAGCCCTCGCGATACATCCATCCTCTGCCGGTGGGCAACACCAGGCGCGCCAGGGCTTTGCCGAAAGCCGGTGTACCGCGCGTTGCAGAGAGATGCGATGCGCGCGGCGAATGCAGCTGCAGGGTCAGACCATTGCTGAATTGGTTGTCCGAGCGAAGAAAGGCGTCATTGGCAAAGGCAAAGCGCCAGCGCCTCGCCCCGTCTTCGCTGTGCGCCGCGATGGTTGTGGGTAAGCACAGCAGGAGACCCAACACAAAGGGCGCGAGGCAGACGTGCGCTCCCGCGCAACTCCATCTCATAGCCCTGCCCCGTGTGCTCCCGCCCTCGCCCTTCACACCCTGCTCCGCCCCTGCACTGGGCGTCATTCTGGCGCAGAATCCTTCTCTCCGAAGCGTGCCAGCGTCCTGGAAATCGCGCTGTTCGTCTGAGGGCGCAAAAAAAATGCCCCGCGCAAGGCGCGGGGCACAGGTGTCGCGTTCTGCCTCGAAGACGGTCAGTCGAGGTTGACCGAGTAGACCGTCACCGTACCGGTGATCTCGTTACCTACCACCAGAAGGTTCTGCGCGTTCGGGCTGTCCGCCGCGGTCACGAAGGCCAGACCCTCGGGGCCCCAATCCCCTGCCGAATCCAGCGGCAGGACCCCGTCCTTCAAGTCTTCGCCGCTGACCGTGAAGTCCCGGTTGTTGACGTAGTCGAGGAAGACCGGCTTCCGCGGGTTGGTGATGTCGTAGACCATGATGCCGCCGACGCGCTCCTGGCCAATGAAGGCCAGCATGCGGCCATTCACCAAACCGGCGACCACGGCTTCCGTTTCCGGGCCCTTGGCATCACTGCGCGAGTCGCGCTCGGGGGAGCCGTCATCATTGGTGTCGTTGAACAGGAAGACCGTCTCACCGAAGCGATCCAGATGCGCGGTGATGCGCTCGAAATCGTCACCGGTATCCGAGACGATGCCGCCCTCGGCGTTCACGATGCTCATCGAGCGGGCACCAAATGCGCGGATCTCGTCGAGGTCACCGTCGCCATCGGTGTCCCCGGCAAAGGCCGTGTTGCCGCCGATCTTGTCGCAGGAGATGGCCAGCTCGCCGAGATTCTCATCGTCGGTCAGCGATGCGCTCGGGAAGGCCACCGGATCGAGGGTCAGCACCGGCTCACCGGCGTCGCCCTGATCCTTGAGCGCGCACTCGTCGGTACCGTCGCCGCGACCATCGCCTTCGTTGGCAGTCAGGATGAAATCCTGGCCCGCGAGGGTGATGGCATCGATGGTGTCGGGCATGTACAGGCCGCGCACATTGGCCCACGGACGGATATTGATGCACGCCGGGTTGGCTTCTGTGCAATCGCCGTCATCGTCGCTCACATCGAGCGCATTGGCGGCCAGCCCGTGATCCTTTCCGCCAAGACCGATGATGCGCTCGACCGTCCTGCTCGCAAGGTCGATGACACCGATGGCGTTGTTCTCCTGGAGGCTGACAAAGGCGCGCGTGCCGTCATCCGAGACCGTGATGTACTCCGGCTCGAGATCGTGTGCCACTGACAGCGCGTTGGGATTGATACGCACACCAGCCGGCAGCTCCGCCGCACGGCTGCCACCTGCGTTGAAGTCCTCGAAACCGACCCGGCTGACGGTCGCGCTGCCGATGCCGTTGCGGATATCTGCCACGGTCACCGAACCAGGGACGTCATCGGCAAAGACACGGAGCTCGTCGTCGTTGGCGTCTTCCGGGGTCTCGCCCTCATTGGCCGAGAACACCAGATTGCCATCGGGCGTGAAACCCACCATGTCCGGCAGCGGGCCTGCCTCGATGCTGCCCAGGTATTGCAGGCTTTGCGCATCGTAGAAGCCGATGCGGCCATTGTCGGTCGCCGGGTCCGCTTCCAACGCAGCCGCAACGATCCCCTTGCTGCTCACCGCCACCGAGTTCACACCGTCGAGGGTGACCCCGGTGGTGGTGTCGTCACTGACCGGATCAAGCTGCGCGATGCGCGGCATATTGGCCGGGTTGCTGAAGTCGAAGACATCGATGGTGCCCGCGTCGGAATTGATCACGAACAGGCGTTGCGAACCAGGATCATGGGCAACGATCTCGGCGGCCCCCTCATCGAAGTTGGCGCCCGGCACCAGTACGCGGCCGATCTGATTCAGCACGCTCTTGGTCGGAAGCGTCATGACGCTGTCGCTTGCGCCCTCCGCCAGATTCTGGATGCGGAGATCGTCCGCCACAGCCGTCTCCGCCATGCTGAAAGCGGTGTCAGCGGTCGGGTGGAAGGCCAGTAGATACTCGGCCAGTGCATCCTGTTCGCCACCTGCTTCCGAGAAGTTGGTCATGCCGGGATCCACCGTCACGTCCACGCGCTGCGGGTCGCTCAGACCATTCAGCGGATAGCCGTCGCCGCAGCTCTCGCCGACCTGACCCACGCACTTGGCGATGAAGTCGAGGATGACGAGACGGAAGCGGCGAGTGACATCGCCCACCACCATGCCGTCGGCCACGATCTGATCGATGACCGCACCGCTGTCATCCACCACGGCAAGATTGCGCAGGCGATCGCCGTTAATATTCGGATCAGCCTGATTGGTGTCGCCGGCCTCGCTGGCGCGGGCCGGACGGCTGACATCGAAGCTGAATCGCAATCCACTGACCTGCGGGAACTGGCCCGGGGTCGCGCCATTGCCACTGCGCGACACGGCGTGCTCCATGATGTCGGCCAGCTCGGCCGCGGTCACGCTCAGCAGGGTCAGGCCATTGTTGAAGCGGAGCGCGGTTTCCAGGTCGAGCTGGGAAATGCCACCGGCCGGCTTGCCACTGCTCGGGTTGGCAGCGGGTGCCAGGAACTGCAGGTCGTCGACGTCGGTCGACCCCGGCGGGAACACGGCACGACCGATATCGTCGCGAATACCGCCGCCATTCTTCAACGAAATCAGCGTGTTTGCGTCCTCCTGCTGTGCCACCCACAGGTTGGCATCCGCCGTCAGGTTGCCCAGGTTGGTCTCCTGCGTACGCACCGCGCTGCGACGCCCGTCGAGGTACACCTCGGTAAAGCCCAGCACGTTGCCATCCTTGGCCTGCAGCACCGCTTCCAGCGCGTCGGTGATGGCCACGACGGTGTCGATGGGCGAGAAGCTGCTGTTGGGCAGCATGTCGCTGGCATAAGCGCCGCTTACGCCAGTGTCGATGCTGTCGATATCGAGCACGCCGTCAGCGTCGAATTCGACCACGAGGCGGCCGAGGTAGGTGAAGTCGCCGGCCGTATTGACCAGCAGCACCGGGTTGCCGTCCGCACCACTGAGTTCGATGGGATAGCTGTCGGCCGCCTGGTCGCCGTCGCGCAGGCGATCATTGCTATCGGCGAGGATCGTGTTGGAGCCGCCGGCAACGATGATGTCCACACCACGCAGCAAGGTGGCCAGCTCCCGTTCCACAGCGAGCTGCTGCATATGGGCGAGCAGTACGATCTTGTTGATCCCCTGGCTGGTCAGCGCATCAATGCTGGGCTGAATGGCTGCGGCCAGTTCGGCAACGCTGCTGCCCGGCGCCGGGATGATGGTCAGACCGCGGGTGTCCGTGATGCTCGGCAGACTCGGTACGCTCGCACCCACGATGCCAATGGTCTCGCCCGCCACCTGAATCGTCGCGCTGCCCGCAACGCTGTTGGCGCTTGCCGCCTGACCATCCGCGACCGTGAGTTCAGCCAGATCGACGTCCTCGTCGCTGGCCGTACCGGAGAAGTCGATATTGGCGGCGAGATATGGGAACTGCGCCCCTGGCCAGCTGCCGTCACTGGCGATGAGCTCGGCGAGTCCGCCCGGCCCCACGTCAAGGTCATGATTGCCAACCACGGAGGCCTGCACGCCAAGCGCATTCAGCCAGGCGATGTTGGCCCGACCCGCGTCCGGTTCACCGAGGACATCCGCCAGGCTGTCGTCACCAGCCGCGAAGAACTCGGGTCCCGGGATGAAATTGTCGCCGGAACTCAACAACAGGGTGTTGTTTGGCTTTTCGGAACGGAAGCCGTCCACCAGCGCAGAGAAGTTGCGCACGTCGTCGGCGCCGCCTGCGCCGTCCACATCAGCAAAGTGCAGAAGCTGCAGTTCGAAGCCGGGCGCCACGGCTCCACCATCGCCGCCACCTTCACCGACCACAACGCGATTGTTGACGCCGTCGCAGGCGCTCAACCCCATCGCCATGACCGCAGCAAACGCCACGGACCCCATCGCCTTGTTGCGCATTCCCACTCCCTGAACTGAACGAACCGTGAAGCGCGGAATAAAAGCAGGCCCTTGTTACAGCACGTTGACGGTTCAGGGTGTAACGCAACGGGATAGAGAAGTGCCGCAGCATCGTTCATGGACGGGCATCACCGCAAAGCTCCGCATCGCGCTTCACGCGTGTCCACGCGGCTTTCCCGGCCGGTCGCTCGAGCAAGCTTGCGTTGCCTGTAGCGCGCTCGCCGCATGCTCTCCACGACGCGGCGATCGGCTCGCAACGAAGGCGTGCTCCGGGCCCTCCGGTATGGCGCCCTGCCCTCGACCCTGTTGACGTCACTGGTCGCAGGCTGCCCACGACCTCGTCCGAAAAGTGGTGGACGCTGTCCGGGTCGGCAGGCATACTCACTTTTGTGAATCCAAATTCATTTTGAGGATCGGTCATGCCCCAGTCGCACGCTCGCAGCAAGGATCAGCAACCGCTACCGGCTGAAGACCAAAGCCCGCTGCGTATCGTTACCGCCGCCAGTCTGTTCGATGGCCACGACGCCGCGATCAACATCATGCGCCGCATGATCCAGGCGCGCGGTGCCGAAGTCATTCACCTGGGTCACAACCGATCCGTCGAAGACATCGTACGCGCCGCCATTCAGGAAGACGCGGACGGGATTGCCCTTTCCAGTTATCAGGGTGGGCATAACGAATTCTTCGCCTACATGGTCGAGATGCTCGAAGCGCGCGGTGCCGGCCATATCCGTGTCTTCGGTGGTGGTGGCGGCACGATCACGCCGGAGGAAGCCAAGGTCCTGCATGACAAGGGCGTGGAGCGCATCTATCACCCCAATGATGGTGCCCAGTTGGGTCTCGACGGCATGATCGACGACCTCGTCGCGCGGACCCACAAGGCGCGTCAGGCGCGCGGTGTGGCAACCCCCGATCCCGAAGCGCTGGCCCAGCCCGCCAAAGACGACCAGGGCCTGGCGGACGCGCTGTCGCTGATCGAGGATGGCGTGCTCAGCGAGGACCAGCGTGGCCAGCTGCATCGCCAATGGCAGCTCGCTGCCGGCAAGACACCGGTGGTGGGCATCACCGGCACCGGCGGTGCCGGCAAGTCGTCGGTGGTCGACGAGTTGATGCTGCGCTTCCTGGGGGCTTTCTCCGAGATGCGCATCGCCATCCTCGCAGTGGACCCGACACGGCGGAAGTCCGGCGGCGCGCTGCTGGGCGACCGCATCCGCATGAACAGTCTGCGCAGTGAGCGCTTGTACATGCGCTCGATGGCGACGCGCCGCGCGCACGCCGCCACCACCGAGATGCTGCAGGACGCGATTGCCTATCTGCGCGCGCAGCCCTTCGATCTGATCGTGGTCGAGACCGCCGGTATTGGCCAGAGCGATTCCGAGATCGTCGATCTGGTCGATTTCCCGATGTATGTCATGACCAGCGATTACGGTGCTGCCAGTCAGCTCGAGAAGATCGACATGCTCGACTTCGCCGAACTGGTGGTGCTCAACAAGTACGATCGCCGTGGCGCGGAAGACGCCCTGCGCGATGTCAAGAAGCAGTGGAAGCGCAACCGTACCGCCTTCTCGCTCGCCGACGACCAGGTCCCGGTCTACCCCACCATCGCCAGCCAGTTCAACGATCCGGGCGTGACCTGGATGTTCGCCGAGCTGTGCCGTCTGCTGCGCGAGAAGCTGGAATTGCCGGCCGACCACTGGAGCCCGTCGGTGGATACCAGCGTCAAGGAGCCGCGTGAAACCGTGCTGATCCCCGGCGCGCGTAACCGCTACCTGGCAGAGATCGCCGAATCCGGTCGTTCCACCAACGACCGTGTCGAAGCCCAGGCCGAAGCCGCTGAGCGCGCGCAGCACTTCTATGCCGCACTCAGCGAACTGGAAGACCCCAAGCTGCCGGAACCGCTGCAAGCCTACGAACGCGACGCCCTCCAGGCCGAGGACGATCGCAGCCTGCTGCGCCTGCGTCAGCGCTACCAGGATGCACTCGACAGCCTCGACAGCGACGCCCTCGGTGCGCTGCGCGACTGGCCCGAGCGCTACCGCGCGGTGACGGACGAGGTCAACGAATATCAGGTGCGCGACAAGACCATCCGGGTCGAGAACTATCGCGAATCACTGTCGCACCAGAAGATCCCCAAGATCGCCGCTCCCACCACGAATCAATGGGGCGAGCAGTTGCGCTTCCTGCTCAAGGAGAATCTGCCCGGCGCCTACCCCTACACCGCGGGTGTCTATCCGTACCGGCGCAGCGGCGAGGACCCGATCCGCATGTTCGCCGGCGAGGGCACGCCGGAGCGCACCAACCGCCGCTTCCACTATTTGTCGCAGGGCAATGACGTGGCGCGCCTGTCCACCGCCTTCGACTCGGTGACGTTGTACGGCGAGGACCCCGCCGAGCGGCCGGACATCTTCGGCAAGGTCGGCAATTCGGGCGTGTCCATCGCCACGCTGGACGACATGAAGAAGCTGTATTCCGGCTTCGACCTGTGCGCGCCCACCACTTCGGTATCGATGACCATCAACGGCCCCGCGCCGATGATCCTGGCCATGTTCATGAACACCGCCATCGACCAGCAGGTGGAGAAATACCTGCGCGAGGACCCGAAGCGCTGGGAGACCGCCGAAAAGAAGATCAAGGAGATCTACGCGGATCGCCCCCGCCCGGAGTACAGCGGAGATCTGCCCGATGGCAATGACGGTCTGGGCCTTGGGCTGCTCGGCGTCACCGGCGACGAGGTGGTGGACGCCGAGACCTATCAGCGCATTGCCGCCGAGGCCATGTCCACGGTCCGCGGCACGGTGCAGGCCGACATTCTAAAGGAGGACCAGGCGCAGAACACCTGCATCTTCTCCACCGAGTTCGCGCTGCGCATGATGGGCGACATCCAGGAAGCCTTCGTGCAGCGCAAGGTGCGCAACTTCTACTCGGTCAGCATTTCCGGTTATCACATCGCCGAAGCCGGTGCGAATCCGATCAGCCAGCTCGCCTTCACGCTATCCAACGGCTTCACCATCGTCGAGTACTACCTGGCACGCGGCATGAAGATCGACGACTTCGCGCCCAATCTGTCCTTCTTCTTCTCCAACGGCATGGACCCCGAGTACTCGGTCATCGGCCGTGTTGCCCGCCGCATCTGGGCGCGCGCCATGCGCGAGCGCTATGGCGCCAGTGCGCGCAGCCAGATGCTGAAGTACCACATCCAGACCTCGGGTCGCTCGCTGCACGCGCAGGAGATCCAGTTCAACGATATCCGCACCACGCTGCAGGCCCTGTACGCCCTGCTCGACAACTGCAACAGCCTGCATACCAATGCCTATGACGAAGCCATCACCACGCCCACCGAGGAATCGGTACGGCGTGCGGTGGCGATCCAGCTCATCATCAACAAGGAGCTGGGCATCAACTTCTGCGAAAACCCATGGCAGGGCAGCCACTTCATAGAGCAACTCACCGATCTGGTCGAAGAAGCCGTGTACAAGGAGTTCGAATCGATCAGCGAGCGCGGCGGTGTGCTCGGGGCGATGGACACCATGTACCAGCGCGGCAAGATCCAGGACGAGTCGATGTATTACGAACACAAGAAGTACGACGGCTCCCTGCCGCTGATCGGCGTCAATACCTTCCTGTCCAAGGACCACGGCGGCGAGATCACCACCGACATCGAGCTGATCCGCTCCAGCGAAGAAGAGCGCACCCAGCAGATCCGCACCGTCGAGGCCTTCCGCGCCGCGCGCCGCAGCCAGGCGGGAGACGCCCTGACCGAGTTGCAGCGCACGGCACGCGAGCGGCGCAACACCTTTGACAGCCTGCTGCAGGCGGTGAAATATCACTCCCTGGGCGAAATCAGCCACGCCCTCTACGCTGTCGGCGGCGAATACCGCCGCAACATGTAAGGCCCCGCGCCGCAGGAGATCCACCATGCCCTTTGACGCCACCCAGACCCTCGGAACCGGGCGCGCCTCGGAAGAGGAGGCCTTCGCCTTCTACGATCAGCTCGAGACCGTCGATTGCGACTTCATGCTCGGCCGCTGGCGCGGGGACGGCTACACCACCGGCCACGCCTTGGACGGCGTACTCGAAGCCTTCGGTTGGTATGGCAAGGAGTTCGTCGATGCCGACCATGTGCATCCACTGCTGTTCTCCACGCGCAGTGGCGGCATCCGCAAGCTCAACCCCGCCCTGATGCCGCTGAAGACCGGCCTGCGCTTCCCGCAGCTGAACAACGGCTTCAGCGCCGGCCTCTTCCCGTGGCTCCAGCCGCTACTGGCCACCGGAAGCTCGAAGGCGCGCCTGCGCATGACCGAGTATCGCGGCAAGCTCAGTGCCACCATGTGCTACGACCAGCGTCCGATCCACGATGTCTTCCGCCGTGTCGATGACAACACCGTGCTCGGCGCGATGGACTTCAAGGGCATGGATCAGACCTTGTTCTTCCTGCTGCGCCGCGAACAGCCGCGCTAGGGTCTGCCTCAGGCGGCGCGCGCGCTGCCGGTACGCACGTAGGTCCAGGGCTTGGGCCCCTTGAGGTAGCGTGCGTCCATGTCGTGGATGCGGAATCCGCCCTGCTCCAGCAAGGCAGGAATATCGCGGTCGAGCTGACAGCCGCCCGCGATCCTGCTCCAGCCCGGCGACAGCCGGTGCTGCCAGCGCTGCACCGAGGTATCGGGCGCCAGCCCGTGCTCGCTGAACAGCAGATCACCGCCCGGCTTCAGCACGCGCCGCATTTCGTGCAGCGCTGCCACCGGATCCGGAATCGTGCAGAGCGAAAAAGTGCAAACCACTGTGTCGAAGCTGCGCGCGGCGGCCGGGATGCCCTCCGCCGAGATGCTGAGCAATTCCACTTCCATGCCGGCTGCGGCCGCCCGTTTGCGCGCCTTGCCGTGCATGGTCTCTGCAGGATCCAGACCGACGAGCTGCTCGACCTGCAAGGGGGCGTAGAACGGAAAATTGCGCCCGGTCCCGATGCCGATCTCCAGCACCCGTCCGCGGGCGCGCGGCAGCAGCGCGGCGCGCTGACGCTGAATCGCCTTCATGCCACAGCAGGCGTCGAGTACCACCGGCAGGATATGGTCGTCATAGAAGGACACGGCAGCCTCCACGGATGCAAAGGGCGCGAGTGTAATGGTGCTCGCTCCGCGGCGCGGCTCAGGGCGTGGCGACGCGGCGCAGCAGCCAGGCGAAGAGCCCCGGCGTGAAGCGCTTCAGATAGACGTAGAAGCGCTCGCGACCCATGGTCACTTCATAGCGGTTGCGTTCCACCGTCTTCCAGATGCGCTGTGCGCATGCCTCGGGGGCCATGCCCGCCGCGGTACTTGCCTCCACCTGACCGTTGGGACTGCCATCACCGGTCAGGGCATTGGCCGACACCTGAGTCGCCACGAAGCCAGGACAGGCCAGCGTGAAGCGCACACCTTCGGCCCAGTACTCCGCCGCGGCGGCATCAAAAAAGCCATGCAGCGCGTGCTTGGCGGCCGCATAACCGCTGCGCAGGGGCGAGCTGATGGTGCCCACCACGCTGCTGACGGTGACGATGTGCCCTCCGCCACGCGCCACCATGCCCGGCAGGACGGCCTTGCTGAGGGCGACTACCGCAAAGAAGTCCAGCTCCATCAAACGGCGATAGACCTCCATGTCGGTATCGCGGATCAGACTGCGCTGCGACAGACCAGCATTGTTGACCAGCACATCGATCGGGCCGACCAGGGCCTCGGCCTGCTCCAGCGCGGCATCGGCATCGACCGTCATCAGATCCAGCGGCAGCAGCGCGCAGGTGCTGAAGGGGGCGCAGCGCGCCTGCACCCGCGCCAGCTCATCCTCGCGGCGCGCCGTCAGCAGCAGACGGGCGCCCCGCTGGGCCGCCGCCACCGCCAGTGCCTCTCCAATCCCCCCGGAGGCGCCGGTGATCCAGACCGTCTTGTCTTTCAGCTCGCGCATGGCATCGTCCTCCCCACGGCATGGCAGATGACCCGCATCGCTTGTGGCGACTACAGGCGCTGGGCATAGTGGCACAACATTTCCAGCGAGAAAGTGCTTTGCTCTACACCATCGACGAGATCGCCCCGCAGCTCCCTGAGGCCAGCGTCTATATCGCAGACAATGCCTCGGTCATTGGCGATGTGCGCCTCGGCGCGAATGCCAGCGTCTGGTTCAACTGCACGCTGCGCGGCGACGCCGATACCCTGCACATTGGCGAGGACAGCAATATCCAGGACGGCAGCGTGTTGCACGCCGATCCGGGCTTCCCGCTGCACGTCGGTCGCGGTGTCACGGTGGGCCATATGGTGATGCTGCACGGCTGCACCATCGGAGACAACACGCTGATCGGCATTGGCGCAGTCGTACTCAACGGCGCCCGTATCGGCAAGAACTGCATCATCGGCGCGGGTGCCTTGATCACCGAAGGCAAGCAGATTCCGGACAACTCGCTGGTCATGGGGGCGCCGGGCAAGATTGTGCGCGAAACCACCGACGCCGACGCGCAGGCCATCCGTGTGTCCGCGCAGCACTATGTGCAGAACGGGCAGCGCTATCTCGCCGGACTGCGCAGCCTGTAGCGCTCCTGGCGCCGGCGCCATCCCTCACAAAAAGGAACCCTCATGGCAACCTCCACCGCGCGCAACGTTCTTGGCCAGCCACTGACAGCCTGCTGCGATACCCCCAGCACCGGCTTCTTTCGCGACGGCTTCTGCCATACCGCCCCGGCCGATGTCGGCATGCATACCGTCTGCGCCATCATGACCGAGGAATTCCTGGCCTATACCCGCGCCCAGGGCAATGATCTGTCGACGCCCCGTCCGGAGTTTGGCTTCAAGGGCCTGCGGCCGGGGGACCGGTGGTGTTTGTGCGCAGCGCGCTGGGCCGAAGCGGCCGAGGACGGCGTGGCGCCCCCGGTCCTGCTCTCGGCCTGCCATGAGGCCACCCTCAATGTGGTCGAACTCGGCGTGCTGTCGCGGCACGCCTTGCAGTAGACCGTACGGGCACGATTCCTGCGTGCCCTATCGCCATGCATCAGGATTCTGACCATCCCGGCATCCTGCTCGATATCGATGGCGTGCTGCATGTCGGCAGCGCGCCGATCGACGGTGCCGTCGATACCTTGCAATGGCTGCGCAGCCAGGGAATTCCGCATCGCTTCATCACCAACACCACCACGCGTACGGCCGAGAGCCTGGCCGACACATTGAGCGGTATGGGGATCGAGGTCTCCCCCGATCAGCTGTTCAGCGCCGTGACGGCGACGCAGCGCTACCTCGCGCAGCGCGGCCACCGGCATCCGCTGCTGGTCGTCGATGACGCGGTGCGCGAATCTTTCGGCGTGGACGATCGCGACCCCGACGACCCTGACTGCGTGGTGATCGGCGACATCGGCCCGCGCTGGGACCACGCCCTGCTCGGCCGCCTGTTCCAGGCGCTGATGCAGGGCGCCGAACTCATCGCCATGCATCGCAACCGCTACTGGCAGAGCGCCGAGGGGCTTTCCCTCGACATCGGCTGCTACGTCGCCGGCCTGGAGTACGCCGCCCAGATCAGGGCCACCGTCATCGGCAAGCCCAACGAAGCCTTCTTTGCACTTGCGGCCGAGGACATGGAGCGCACGCCTGCGCAGTGCATCATGGTCGGCGACGACATCGACAGTGATGTGGGCGGTGCGCAGACAGCCGGCATGCGGGGTCTGCTGGTGCAGACCGGCAAGTATCGCGACACGACCCTGCAGCGCACTGCGGTCAAACCGGATGCCGTACTGCCCTCCATCGCCGCCCTGCCCGACTGGCTGCGGTCGCAACAGCCTTAGCGACGCGGGCGCAGCACATCCTCCAGATCTCTCCACACGATGATCTGGTTGCGACCCTCGCGCTTGGCGCGATAGAGCGCCGCATCGGCCTGGCGCAGCAGCGCGGCCAGATGGGTACCGCGGTCCCGCAGCTCGGCGACACCGCCGCTGACTGTAAAACTGAAGACCCGTCCGTCGTCTGTGGATACCCGCAAGGCGCTGACCACCTGGCGCGTGCGCTGCAGCATCTCGGCCGCCGCCGACGCACTGGCGCGTGGCAGCAGCAAAGCGAATTCCTCGCCGCCGATGCGGCCCATCAGATCGATGGCGCGGATATCGCTCTCGACCGCGGCAGTAAAGGCCTTGAGGGCGGTATCGCCTGCGGCGTGGCCATAGGTGTCGTTGACATGCTTGAAGTGGTCGATGTCGAGCAGCGCAATGCTGAGCGGCTCGGAAAAGCGCTTGGCGCGCTCAATCTCCTTGTTGGCCACCTCGGTGAAGTGCCCCCGGTTGGCAACGCCGGTCAGCGCGTCTCGGGTCGCCTGCCGGTAGAGCGCGTCTTCACGCTCCTTGCGCTCGGTAATGTCCTCGAACACTTCGACGAAGGCGAGGATTTCGCCATCGCGCGCATTCCGTGCCAGCTCCATCGACACATCCGCGAGGAAGGGCTGACCATCGGCCCGCACGCGCCATTGCGGCTCGCGCACGCGCTGGTGCGCCCGACAGAAACTGAGCACCTGCTCCGGCTGCTGCCGCTGGACCGCCTCGTGACCGAACAAGCGTGCGAAGGGCTCGCCCAGCACATCGCGCGCGGTAAACCCGGTCAGCCTTTCCGCACCCGGATTCCAGCTGCGGATACGTCCGCCCTGATCGAGATGGTAGACACCGAAGGCCGTGATGTAGGTCGCCAGCTCAATGCGCTCCTGCACGCTGAGGCGGCCAAGGCTTTCTCGATTGAAGGCGGAGGGTCTCACGTTGTCGTGCATGACGTTCGGGAACGGTTACCGCGCTTTGTGGATCATACCCTGCTTCCGTCGACAGGCGATTACGGCAAAGCGCCGGCGGATGTCAGCAGGTCATGCAACGCTGTGGCCAGTTGCGTATAGCCACGCGCATTGGGATGGATGGCATCCGACTTGAGTTTGCCTTCCGACAGAATCTCTGCCAGTGCCGCCTCCAATACGGGCACCTGCAGCGTCTCACCCAGGCTGGCGTAGATCGGGTGTGGCTCCAGCGACCATGCCTGCAGCTTGGGCACGGCGATCAGCACGACTTCCGCACCATGATTGCGGATCATGGCAATCATGGCCGCCAGGTTGTCGCGCGTCGCCTCGGTGCTCTGCCGCCGCAGCATGTCGTTGCCGCCCAGACAGAGCAGCACCAGATCGGGCTGGCTGCGCTGTAGCCATTGCGGCAGACGTTGCCGCCCCTCCCCACTGGTTTCCCCTGGCACACCGGCGTTCACCACGCGCCGATCGATTCGATCGGCCAACCGGGCCGGATAGGACGCCTCCCGCGCTGCACCCGTGCCATAGGTCAGGCTGTCGCCAAAGGCCAGCACGACCGCATCCGGGGCCAGGCGCGACAGCGGCGGACCGTCATAGCTGTCCCGCGCTCCGCCACAGGCGGACAGCAACACAAGGAGGAAGGCCGGAGCCAAGGCCGAGATCGAGAATCGCGCGATAGACTGCATGGCTGCATCATCGCCGATCGATGCATCTTCAGCCATTGCTACCGACCGAGCCCCATGTCCGAGACCTCCGCCTTTCGCTGCCTGCTGCGCGTGCGCTACGCCGAAGTGGACGCCCAGAACGTCGTGTTCAATGCGCGCTACGCCGACTATGTCGATGTGGCCGTCACCGAATTCGTGCGTGCCCTGGGCTTTGCCGAGGACTTCGTCGAAGGACGGCTCGACTACCAGCTGGTCAAGCAAAGCATCACCTGGCAGGCGCCTGCCGCCTTCGATGAAGTGCTCGCACTCGGCGTCAGCGTCGACCATGTGGGAACCACTTCTTTCCGCCTTCGTACCGCGATCTCCCGGCTGCACGACGGGCAGGCTCTGGCCGAGGCGGAAACGGTCTACGTCATCGTCGACCACCACACCCTCGGCAAGCAGCCGATTCCGACCGCCTTCCGCAGCGCCCTCGATCATGCCGCGCGCGGTTTGGAAGTCGATCTGGCGGGCTGGCGCCACGGCGTACAGCCGCAGCCATCCGATTAGCGCAGCGGGCGCAGGCCCCGGCAGTGATAGACGCCGGCTGGCGGCAGATTGCGCCAGGCGGCTTCGAAGTGGACTTCCTCGAAGAAGCGACGATAGAAGCGCCAAAAGACCCACGGCATCACCGTCAGCTGCGAGACCCAGGGTTGCCCCGGCAAGTCGGCGATGGCCTGGTACACCGTATCGCGCTGAGGCTGCGGCAGGCTTGGTGTCGGCAGACCATTGAGGATCACGTCGACCCGCGTCACCTCGCGCGCCGCCAGAATTGCCTGCAACGACATGGCCGATGCACACAGTACCTCGGCCCGTGGCACCGTCTGCTCCAGCATGCGTGCAAAGTCGACATCGGATTCGATGGCAAGCAAGCGGCTGTCCGGATGCATGCGCGCGGCGGCAGCGCGCGTGACCGCACCGGTACCTGCACCCAATTCCACGATGGTCTGCGGATACTCGGCGGACACGCGACGGACACTGGCGGCCGACAGGGCCTGCCCCGACGGGGTCAGCGCGGCCACGCTGCGCCCGTGGCGCAGCCATTTGCGGAAGTGCAGCAGCGCTTCGCCGCGCGGGGCGAAGGGCGGTGGATTCTGCGTCACGTCGCAACCTCTATATGAAACGAGGATTGCGATGCTGTCACACCGCCATGACAGTCCGGTTGCGCGTCAGGCTGCCTTGCGGCTGCGAATCTGGCCGTCGTCGACGATCTGCTGGAAGTGCTCCACGAGGGTGTCTTCCGGCGTGCGGTACTCGACCCCCAGGGCGCGGCTGCGACTGTTGTCGAAACGCACGTCATAGCCGGCGTTGCGGCTGATGAAACGGCGCGTCACCGGCCCCTTCATCGGCCCGAACAGCCAGACCAGCGGCTTGGGCAGCTCGCGCTTCGGGAAGCGATAGCCGTCCCGGAAGCGACTCTTCAAGGTGGTTGCCATCCGCAGCATGGTGCGCGACGCCGAACACAGGATGTAACGCCCTTCCGCGTCCGGCGTAAAGGCGGCCAGCAGATGCGCCCGCGCGACTTCGCGCACATCGACAATGCCCATGCTGAGACGGGGCACGCCATCGCGCAGGCGCCCGTCCGCGAGCTGGCGCAGCAGGTCGATGCTCGCCGACTGGCTGGCATTGGTCAGCGACGGCCCCAGCACCATCGCCGGGTTGATGGTGACCATGTCCCAGCGCGACTGCGCCTTGCAGATCTCCCAGGCCACGCGTTCAGCTGCCACCTTGGAGTATTGGTAGGGGTTGTGGTCCACGCTGCTGGTGGTATTCCAGTCCGCCTCGGTGAAGACACCGTTCTCGGTGTTGCGAATATCGGCGCTGTCGCCATAGATGCCGGCCACGCTGCTGGTCAGCACCACGCGCTGCACATCCGCGCAGCGATTTACCGCCTCCAGCACATTGCGCGTGCCATCCACGGCAGGGCGCACCAGGGCGGCCTCGGCATCGTCGTATCCCGACAGTACGAAGGGGGACGCCGTGTGCATGACCACCTGGCATCCCTGCACCGCCTCGTCAAAGCTTCCGGGCTGGTTCAGATCGGACGCGAACAGCTTGAGCGTGCCGGGCTGCGCTTCGGCGATGGCCTGAAGGTGGCCGACGCTGCTCTGCTTGGAGGGGTCGCGTACCGTGGCGTGCACGGTATAGCCCTCTTCCAGCAGATAGCGGACGATCCAGCCCGCGATATAGCCTGATGCCCCGGTGACGCAGACCGGCGCCTTTGCATCGATGTTGGTCATGAACGGCTCCCTTGTGTTGCCGGCATGGTAGCGCGCATGGGCTCAGGCAGCAGACCCGGATTCATGCGGCCGTCCGGGTCCAGCCGCGAGCGCGCTCCATGCAAGGCGTCAATGAAGGCTTCCGGCAGCTCGTCACGGGCATATCCGCGATGCATGCGGCCCATCGCATGATGATGGGAGGCGGTTCCGCCGAAGGCGGTCACCGCCTCGGCAGCAGCATCGCGGATCGCCTGCCACTGTGCGGCCAGCGCATCGCGTCGTCCGGGGGCGAAGAATCCGAAGTAGAGACAGCAACCGTCGCTGTAGACGTGGGTGACGCGACAGGTGACCGCACCGCCACCGCATTCGCGCTGCAGGGCATCGAGCACGCGCTGCCGGATGCCGTGATAGGCATCGGGGAGTTGCGACCACAGCACGGCCGTCTCGAAGGTATCGACCACGCCGGCGTGATCGAGCATGGCATCGCGCAGGTAGGGCTGACGGAAGAAGGTGTTCTTCCAATCGCCGGTGCCATCGCTGTCACCGCCCTGCTGCACCTGCCCACCGTGTTCGGCCGCGATCGCCTGCGCGGCCTGCATGAGGGCATCGACCGGAGCGCCCGCGGATTCAAAGGCCAGCACCATCAGTGCGCCCTTGGCGGAGCGGCCCGCCATGAGCCGCGAAATCATGTGCTCATAGGGATCCAGAATCCGCAGCTGAGTGGGATAGATGCCCGACTGCAGCAGCGTACGCGCCGCTTCCAGCGCCGAGGGAAAGTCATCGAAAGCGATGCCGCAGCCCACACGATGCTGCGGCTCGCGCACGCAGCGCAGCCACACCGAAGTGATGATGCCCAGTGCGCCTTCCGAACCGCACCAGAGGCGGTTCGGGTCCACCCCCACGCTGCCAGCGGGCAGCCGCTGGGTTTCCGCGATGCGTCCGTCGGGCAGCACCACGCGAAGCGCCTGCACTCGGTCCTCGATCTTGGCGTGCTGCGTCGAGAAATGCCCGGCGCCCCGGGTTGCCACCCAGCCCCCCAGCGAGGAATGAAAGTAGGACTGCGGGAAGTGCCGTATCGCCAGACCCTGCGCCTTGACGGCCGACTCCAGCGCCGGGCCGAGGATGCCGGCGCCAGCGTGCACGGTCGCGGCACGCGGGTCGATGTCGTGTATCCCGTCCATGGCCTGAAGGGACAGCGTGACGACACCGCCAAAAGCCTCCATGCCCTCGGCATTGACCCCACCCACGACGCTGGAGCCACCACCGAAGGGAATCACCGCAGCCTTGCAACGCGCGCACCAATCGAGCACGTCGAGCAGCGCCTGTTCGCTGTTCGGGGTAGCGACCACATCGGGCGCCTCCGCCAACGCACGCTGGCGCAGCGCCACCAGATCCGGATAGCTGCGGCCGCGTGCGTGCAGAACGCGGGCGTCGTGGTCATCACTCAGCACATGGGCCAGGGACTCCGGGATGCGCAACCGTGAGGGCGGCAGGGCAATGTCGGCAGCGGTGGGCGCTGCCTCGGCCTCCGGCAACTGCCCGCCAAATAGCGTACCCGCCATCGGAATCAATGCCTTGCGCTCGGCCGGACTCATGGCGTCCTCGATGAAGCCCCAACCGGTTGGATTTCTTGTTTTCTGCTGCACGCACTCTCCCCTTTGCGTGGTGCCGGAGCGCAGTCGCGCCTACGGCGTTGTGGTCGGTTGCCCCTTCACGGCCGTGTCGGGGCGTTCGTATTCTGGCGGGGCCCACAGATGCTTGAGCCGCAGCCACAGCGGCCCGGGTCGCAGCACATCCCGCCACATGTCCAGAAACTCGTGAAAGTTGAGCGTCAGGATGTTGTGACTGTGCACCTGCTTCGGAATGCCGTACACCACGGCCTCTTCTTCCGGTTCAAAAGTCCCGAACCAGCGATCGAAGCAGATCAGCACGCCGCCATAGTTCTTGTCGATGTACTGCGGATTCTTGCCGTGATGCACACGGTGGTGGCTGGGGGTGTTGAACCAGTATTCGATGAAGGGATGCAGCTTGCCCACCGATTCGGTGTGCACGAAGTACTGATAGGTGAGATTGACCCCGTAGAGGAAGAACACCGCCGCCGGATGCACGCCCAACAGCACAAGCGGCATGAAGAACAGCCACCAGCCGGTGATCGAATACAGCAGGCTCTGGCGCATCGCGGTGGTCATGTTCATGCGTTCGCTGGAGTGATGCACCACGTGCGCGCTCCAGAACCAACGAATACGGTGGCTGCCGCGATGGAACCAGTAGTAGCAGAACTCGACACCAAAGAAGATCGGCACGATGGTCCAGGCATTGACCGGGATGTCGAACAGCCGGAACTGGTAGATCCAGATCACCGCCGCGCCGGTTACCAGCAGATGGGCGATGGTTTCGAAGATCTGATAGCTGCCACCGAGACCAAGGTTGGTCAGGATGTCGCGCCATTCAAAGCCCTGTGTGCGCTGCCGTTGGCGCATGACCACGAACTCGATGGCAAAGGCCAGCAGGAACAGCGGCACCATCGCGGTCAGCAGCACCTGCTTCCAATCCACGTGCGGCCCCAGCAGGGCGTGTACTTCAGCTACCAACGTCTCCATATCGGGTCTCCTTCTTGGTACCCCGTCATGATGCGCACACTGTTGAGTGCTGGATTGACGGTTATCGCCTAATTTTTGACACTTTGCGCCATGCCGGATTCCGCACCGCTTCGTGGCAGTGTCCCCAGCAGCTATGTCCTGCTGCTCTACGACTATCTGCGCCATCAAGGCTACGACGCCACTGTGCTGCTCGGCCAGCCCGCTCCCTCCCGAGATAGCGCGCCTGGACGCACGCCGATCACGGAATGGAAGGGCCTGCTCGAACGCGCCGCCGTTGCACTCGACGACCTGACCTTGGGTCTGCGGCTCGGGCAGCACATCACTCCGGCCTCCTTCGGTCTGATGGGCTACGTCCTGCTCGCCTGCCCAAATCTGGGGGCGGCACTGCAACGGCTGCGCGAATTCGAGCGGCTGTACTACGACGTCAGTCCGCTGCGCGTGCGCTCCACCGACGCCGCCCTGGTGCTGGAGTGGGGCACGGAGAACGGGCGCCCCGGCCCGCTGGTTGACGAGGCCGCCATCAGTGCCCTGGTACAGATGGCGCGCGATATCACCGGGCAGCCGCAGCTCAGTCCCTGCCGTATCGACTTCGTCAACGCCGCGAACTGCCCGCAGACCGTCTACGACGACGTGCTGGGCTGCGCCACCCATTTCGAGCAAGCCACCACGCGCGTGCATCTGCCCCTGCCCTGGCTGGCGCAGCCGCTGCGCCAGGCTGATCCGCAGCTGCTGCATATCCTGCAGCAGCAAGCTGCCGAGCAGCTGCGCCGGCTGCCCCCGCGGGGGGCATTGAGCGCACGCATCCGCGAGGAGATGCCGGCCTTGCTGCAGCAGGGCGCCGCGCATGCCGATGCGGTGGCGCAGCGGCTGCATCTGTCGCCGCGCAGCCTGCACCGCCAGCTGGCGCGTGAGGGGCTGCGCTTTGGCGCGCTGCGCGATGAGTGCCTGCACCAGCTCGCCTGCGACTATCTGGCGGACTGGCGCCTGCAGCTCAGCGAAATCGCCCAGCTACTGGGTTACTCCGAGCAGAGCGCCTTCACCCGCGCCTTTCGCCGCTGGAGCGGATGCAGTCCGCACCAGTACCGCAAGCAGTTACGCGCGGACACAGGGATTGACTCCTGAACGCTGCGCAGTCGGCGTGCCCGGATCCGGTCAGGGGCTCAGGCGTTCAAAGCGCATGCCAGCGTGCGCCTGAAGGCGCTCGAGCAGCCTGTCGCCCAGCAAGACAGAGGGCGTGAAGAAGCCGCCCGCGCGCGCACCCTCACCCGCCTGCGCCGCCATGGCGGCCGCGACTTCGCCGATCATGCGGGAGGTGGCGCCGTAGCCGGGATCGCGCTCGCCGTAGACCTTCACAGTGAGTGTGTCGCCCCGCTCGGTGGTTCCGAAGAGACGCACGTCGAAGAAGCCCTTCTCCTGGGCTTCGGGGGACGGCCCCTCACCCGGCTTGGGCAACACAAAGCGCTCCATCACCCAGCGCGTGGGTGGTAGCGCGATCGCCCCCATCAGACCGGCGAGGCCGCCTCCGGCTGCCAGTGCGCCCATCCACCCCTTGGCGCCACGGCCCGTCATGACCGCCTCGTCGTACTGGAAATCATAGCCCCAGGCATAGCCCAGCAGGGCATTGGAGCGATGCACAACGCGGGTATTGATCGCCGCCATGATGAAAGGTGCCACCCAGCTCTTGGCATCCGGGTCGTACTCCTTGAAGCGTACATCGGGCTGACGCGGGCGCGGCTCGCTGGTCGACGGACACAGTGCGTAGGGGTCGGCCATGCGCTTGCGCACCTTGGGGTCGGCACTGGCTTCCTTGAGTGCATTGATCAGGCTGGCGACAGTCCCGCCTGAAAAGCCACCACTGGCCGCTTTCAGCCGAAATTTGACCCGCTTGCAGGGGGCGCCGAACTGATCCTCGGCTTCGCGCTGCAGGAAATGCACGCCGAGATCGGAAGGCACCGAATCGAAACCAGCGCAATGTACGATGCGCGCGCCCGAGCCCTTGGCGGTGGCTTCGAAGCGGTCGATCATGCGCGCGATCCATTGCACCTCGCCGGTGAGGTCGCAGTAGTCGACGCCGCGCTCGGCGCAGACCTTGACCAGCTCCGTCCCATAGAGCGCGTAGGGTCCCACCGTCGAAAGGACGACCCGGGTCTGCTTGACCATGGCCTCCAGACTGCTCTCGTCGGAGGAATCCGCGACGATCAGCGGCACGCTTGCGGCCTCGGCCCCCAGCTCGCGCTGCACCGACTCCAGTTTCTCGCGTGAGCGCCCGGCCATGGCCCAGCGCATCTCCCCGTCCGCGCCGTAGCGCTGCCACAGGTGCCGACAGACCAACTGGCCGACAAAACTGGTTGCGCCGAAGACTACGATGTCATGACTCGCCATTGATGCACTCCAAGGTCCCGGCATCGCAAAAGGATGCAGCGGAGGCCGTTGTTCTAAGGATTGGCCGACAGGTTAACGCGGCTCGAAGCCATGCGCCGTTGGAGAAAGTCGATGGCCCGCTCAACCGCCGCACCGTCCGTGAGGAAGGCAGTGATGTGCCCGCGCAGGCGCATGCGATAGAGCTCGGTGTCCACCCCTGCCTCTTGCAGCGCGTGGAACAGGTCCTCGGCGTGCTCGATTCCCACCAGCAGATCCTGCGTGCCGTGGTAGAGAAAATGCGGGGGTGTCTGCCCATCGACGTGCACCACTGGCGACGCCAGCGCGAAGCGCTCTGGCATCTCCTGCAGTGTGCCGCCCAGGAATTGCGGCACCAGTTCGCCGCCGCGAAAGCGGCGCAGGTCCGCGGGCGTCCCACCCGCCACCACGGCCTGCAGGCGGGTATCCGGCCCGCCAAAGGGCGCGTCGAGAGCCTCCACCCCCTCCGCTACGCTGAGCAAGGAAACCAGGTGCGCACCCGCCGAATAGCCGAAGCCCGCAATGCGCTGTGGGTCAAGCGCCAAGGTGTCGGCCTCGCTGCGCATCCAGCGCAGCGCCTGCTGCAGGTCATGCAACGGGGCCGGGAAACGATAGGCCGGTGCGAAGCGGTAGGAGACATTCATCACGACAAAGCCGGCCTCGGCCAGATCTTCGGCAATCGCTTGCATATCGTCGCGCTCGCCACGCGTCCAGCCGCCGCCATGCACCAGCAGTACGCCCGGATGCGGCCCTGCCGCCGTGGGCTGATAGACATCCGCCTCCAGCACCTCCGGCCAATCCGCAGGGCTGTATCCCACTGCCGGTCGTAGGCGGTACTCGCTCTCCGGCGCACGATCGATGCCGCTTGCCGGCGCATTGACATGGTGGGCACAGCCGCCGAGTACCAACGCGGCGAGCCCAGCGAGCCACCCCCGCATCCAGCGCGCGGGGCGCAGCCGCTGCCGAGCTGTGACTGGATTGTCATGGGCGCGCACCGCGTTACCGCTACCATGCGAGAGCCCGCAAAGGAAAGGATGCATGGAACGCCTCAAGCCGTTGCAGAAGTCGGGAAGTCTGCCTGAGCTGGATTATCTGACCACGCTCGTCGAACTCGGCGGCAAGGAGCTGCGCTGCGACACCGTGGCCACGGTGCAGTGCGAGGGACGCGAACTGCCGCTGCATTGCCTGGAGCTCGGCAGTCAGGATCCGGCTGCGCCGGCCATTGGTTTCTTTGGCGGCGTACATGGCGTGGAGCGCATCGGGGCCCAGGTGGTGCTCGCCTTTCTGCACGCGTTGATCCGGCGCCTGGACTGGGATCGTGCGCTGCGAGAGATGCTGGCGCATATCCGCGTGGTCTTCATGCCGCTGGTCAACCCCGGTGGCATGCTGCAACGCACGCGCAGCAACCCGGCCGGCGTGGACCTGATGCGCAACGCCCCGGTCAATGCCGAAGGTTCGGTGGCGCACTTTCTCGGCGGCCAACGCCTGTCGCGTCGCCTGCCCTGGTATCGCGGGCCTGGCAGCGCGCCCATGGAAGTCGAATCACAGGCGCTGTGCCAGGTGGTCGAGGAGCGCATTCTCCGTCATCGCTTCGCGCTCACGGTGGATTGCCACTCCGGTTTCGGCACGCGCGATCATCTCTGGTTTCCCTATGCCTACACGCGCCAGCCGATCGAAAGCCTGGCGGAACTCTGGGCGCTGCGCTGCCTGTTTCGCGACACCTACCCCTACCACAGCATCTACGTCATCGAACCGCAGTCGCGGCAGTACACCACGCACGGCGATCTGTGGGATTACCTCTATTTGCGCAATCGCGCGCGAGAGACCGCGCCGGTCTTCCTGCCGTTGACGCTGGAACTGGGCTCCTGGCTGTGGATCAAGAAGTCGCCCTCGCAGCTGTTCAGCCTGCTGGGCATCTTCAACCCGCTGACGCCGCACCGGCATCGCCGCATCCTGCGCCAGCACACCACCCTGCTCGATTTCCTGCTGCACGCCAGCTACAGCCACGAACGCTGGCTGCCGGGGCCGGAGGCGCGCACGGCGATGGAAGCGCGTGCGCGTCGCTATTGGTTCGATCCGGACACGCAAGACACGGCCCCGTCCGCTCAAGCACACTGAGGCCATCATTACAGGGAGCGTCATCATGATCGTTGTGCATCATCTGGAAAATTCCCGGTCCCAGCGCATTCTCTGGCTGCTCGAGGAACTGGGCGCCGACTACGAAGTCCGTCGCTACGAGCGCGACCGCAAGACCATGCTCGCTCCGCCCGAACTCAAGGCCGTGCACCCGCTGGGCAAATCGCCCGTCATCAGCGAGGGCGATACCGTGGTCGCCGAGTCCGGCGCCATCACCGAATACCTCGTCGACCGCTTCGACGATGGCACGCTCGCCCCGGCGCGCGACCACGCCGACTTCCTGACCTATCGACACTGGCTGCACTATGCCGAGGGTTCGATCATGCCGCTGCTGGTCATGCGCCTGATCTTCGGCCAGCTTCCGAAGCAGGCGCCACGGCTGCTCAAGCCCCTGATGAAGGGCATCGAAGGCAATGTGGTGAAGCAGTTCCTCGGCCCGCAGATGGACCTGCATCTGGGCTATATCAACAAGGCGCTGGAGCCGACCGGCCATTTCGTCGGCGACGACTGGACAGCGGCCGACATGCTGATGAGCTTCCCGCTGGAGGCCGCGCAAAGCCGCGCCGGCGGGCGCTACCCGACCATCAACGACTTTGTCGCACGCGCCCAGGCGCGCCCTGCCTACCAGCGTGCCCTGGAACGTGGCGGCCCCTATACGATCATGGGCTGAGCGTCTGACGCCGGGGCATGGCTGCGCTACGATAAACAATCGTTCAATGCCCCGGCACTGCGGTGCCGGTACAACAATCACGGAGACACACGCATGCGCGGACGCTCGTACCGCCAGCGCAGCTTGCTTGCGCTGCTGCTCACGACGGCCCTTCTCCCCGGCCTTGCCCACGCCCAGTGGCAGATCGACGCTGAGCGGCTGATCGAGGCCGACAGCGAAGTCCACAACTGGCTGACTCACGGCCGCACCTATTCCGAACAGCGCTACAGTCCGCTCGACGCGATTGACCGCGACAGCGTTGCGCGCCTCGGTCTCGCCTGGTACCGCGACCTCGGCACGCGCCGCGGTCTCGAGGCCACCCCGCTGGTCATCGATGGCGTGCTCTACTTCACCGGCACCTACAGCGAAGTTATCGCCGTGGATGGCCGCAGCGGCAAGATCCTGTGGCGCAATGACCTGAACGTGGACCGCACGCGTGCCAAGTTCATGTGCTGCGACGTGGTCAATCGCGGACTGGCGGCGTGGGGCGACAAGCTGTTCGTCGGCACCATGGATGGACGCCTGGTCGCGCTGGATCCCGAAAACGGACGCATCCTGTGGGACAAGCTCACGGTGGACCTCGAGCGCCCCTACAGCATCACCGGCGCACCGCGCGTGGTGGACGGCAAGGTGCTGATTGGCAATGGCGGTGGAGAATTCGGTGTACGCGGCTACATCAGCGCCTTCGATACCGAGACTGGCGAGCAGCTCTGGCGCTTCTACACCGTTCCTGGCAATCCCGCCGACGGCTTTGAAGCGCCCATCCTGGAAAAGGCAGCGGAGACCTGGGGCGACGCTCCCTGGTGGGAGATCGGCGGGGGCGGCACGGTGTGGGATTCGATGGCCTACGATCCAGGCCTCGACCTGCTCTACATCGGGGTTGGCAATGGCTCGCCGTGGAACAAGCACGTGCGCAGCCCCGGCGGCGGCGACAACCTCTTTCTCTCCTCCATCATCGCGCTGGACCCGGATACCGGCGACTATGTCTGGCACTACCAGACCACCCCGGGCGACGGCTGGGACTACACCGCCACCCAGCATCTGATCCTCGCCACGCTGGAGATCGACGGTCGACCACGCGACGTCCTCATGCAGGCGCCGAAGAATGGCTTCTTCTATGTGCTCGACCGGAAAACGGGCGAGCTGCTGTCCGCCGACAACTACGTACCCGTGTCCTGGGCCAAGGGCATCGATCTAGAAACCGGTCGGCCCATCGAGACCGACAACGACTACGGCGAGGGGCCGGTCTATCAATTCCCCTCGCCCATGGGCGGCCACAACTGGCAACCGATGTGCTACTCGCCCGATACCGGTTATGTTTACATCCCGGCACGTCAGCTGGCGATGATCTATCGGCGGGACGCCGATTTCGAGTACGAGCCCGAATTCTGGAACGTGGGCATGGATGTCATGAAGGACATTACCGTCCCGCCCTGGATGGACGCCGACCTCGTCAAGAAGGTGGGATCGGCCATGGCGCAGGGCTTCCTGCTGGCCTGGGATCCGGTACGGCAGCAGCCGGTCTGGCGCGCCAACGCCGGTAGTCCGTGGAACGGCGGCGCCCTCTGCACCGGCGGCGATTTGGTCTTCGACGGCACCGGACGCGGCGACTTCCGTGCCATCGACGCCGAGAGCGGCGACATCCTGTGGTCCTTCGATGCGCAGCAGGGCATCATCGGCTCGCCGGTTACCTACAGCATCGACGGCGAACAGTACGTCAGCATTCTGGTTGGCTGGGGTGGTGCTTTCGGCCTCTCCTTCGGCTTCGCCAGCAACACGGTGGAGGAGCCATCCACTCAGGGGCGTCTACTGACCTTCAAGCTCGACGCCATTGGCCAGCTTCCTCCCATCCGCCGCGGGCAGCGGGTACCCGAACCGCCGCCGCGCAAGGCCAGCGACGCCACGGTCGACAAGGGCAATACCCTCTATCACCAATACTGCGTCTATTGTCACGGCCCGCGCGCCATCACCCACCCGAATATCGCCGACCTGCGCACGATGGATGCCGATACCCACCGCGACTTCCTCGGCATCGTGCTCGGCGGATCGCAGGTCGAGCAGGGCATGCCGGGATTCAGCGATACTCTGAGCCGCGACGAGGCCGTTGCCATTCACGCCTATCTGATCGAACTCGGCCATCAGGAACTCGACCGCATCCGTGGAGAGGATTCCGCCTGGCAGCAGTTCAAGCACGCTCTATACAGCGTGGCGGCGTGGTGCGTCGGCCTTCTGGTGAATTTCATGGAGTGGTTCAAGAACGCCGGTGGATAGAGCACTGCAGGATCGGGCCGCCAGGGGCTGCGACTACCACATCCATTCCGATGTGTCGGATGGGGTACTGCCGGTCGACGCCCTCGTGGCCCGACTTGCCGCCCACGGCATCGAAGAATGGGCGTTGACCGACCACGACACCGTGGACGGCCTGCCCGCCGCGGCACAGGCTTCGTCCGCGCACGGCCTGCGCCTGTTGCCCGGCATCGAGCTCTCCTGCACCTTCAATGCCCACACTGTGCACGTGGTGGGTCTGGCCATTGATCCCGGCAATCGAACGCTGCAGGGCGCGCTGCAGCGACTGGACGCCCAGCGCCAGAGCCGCGCCGAGCAGATCGCCCAGCGCCTGTCCGCGGCCGGCGTACCCGAAGCCCTGGCACAAACGCGGCGCATCGCGGGTCACGACCGCCTTACGCGCACCCATTTCGCGCGCATGCTGGTCACGCAGGGCTATGCGCGTGACATGAAGGCCGCCTTTCAACGACATCTCGCCGATGGCAAGGGCGCTGCGGTCAAGAGTGCGTGGCTACCGCTCGAGGAAGCCGTGGCGGTCATTCACGCCGCCGGCGGTATCGCCGTGCTCGCGCACCCCTTGCGCTATGCCCGCACCCACGCCCGGCGACGACGGACCGTCGCTGCCTTCGCGGAAGCAGGCGGCGATGCCATCGAACTCAGCACCGCGGCGCAGGCACCCGCCGGCGCGCAGGATCAGCTTGCGCGCTACGCGGTGGAGCGCGGCCTGCTTGGCTCTCTGGGTTCCGATTTCCACGACCCCGCACAGCATTGGATCCGCCTCGGTCAGTTGCCACCACTGCCGGCGCCGGTCACGCCGATCTGGCAGCACGCGCGCTGGCCGCATTCGACCCCAGCAGCTTCCTCCGCACCCTTGAAGAAGGTGGCACGCGCATGGTGACCCGCAAGCTGGCGCCGGGCCGGGAAATCTTCGGCTGGGGCATGTTCGACTTCGCCAATCAGGCCTATACCCTGCTGATCATCACCGTCATCTACGGCGACCTGTTCACGCGGGTCATCGTCGGTGATGCCCCCGATTACCGCTACGGCAACCTGCTATGGAGCATCGCCCTGGCGGTCAGCGCCCTGCTGGTGGTGGTGACCGCGCCGCTGGCGGGCGCCATCATGGATGCAACGCGCACGCGCAAGGCCTTCTTGTTCGCCAGCTATGCCGGCACTGTGGGGACCACGGCGCTGCTGTTCTTCGTGGAACCCGGCATGGCCTGGCTTGGCGTTCTGCTGATCATCCTGTCCAACTATTTTTACGGCATCGGCGAAAGCTTCATTTCGGCCTTTCTGCCCGGACTCGGCCCCCCGCGCGCGCTGGGCTGGATTTCCGGACTGGGCTGGGGCATGGGCTACGTCGGCGGTCTGGTCAGTACCGCCTTCGCCCTCGCCTTTCTGGGAGAGGTGAGCGCGGAGAACTTCGATACCGTGCGCTGGGTCGGGCCCTTCGCCGCGGTCTTCTTCCTGCTCGCTGCCATTCCCACTTTTCTGTTCGTGCGCGAACGCGGCCGTCGCTACACCCTGCCGCCGGATCAGCGCTGGTTGACACTGGGGGTGAGCCGCATTCGGAGCACCATTGCCGGCATCTCCGGCCTGCGCGATCTGGGGTGGCTGATGGTATCGATTTTCTTCGTCATGGCCGGCATCTACATCGTCATCAGCTTCGCTTTCATCTACGGCGCGCAAGTCATCGGGTGGGATGAATCGACGCGGGTGGCGATGTTCGTGACGGTGCAGATCACGGCCACGATTGGCGCCTTCACCTTTGGCTTCATGCAGAGCCGTGTGGGCGCCAAGCGCGTCTATCTGGTCACGCTCAGCCTGTGGATCGCCGCCATCATCGCCATCTGGCAGACCCCTGCCCTGACGGCCTTTCTCAATACGCGCTTTGGCCTTGATTGGGAGGCGCAGCATCTCTTCCTTTTCGCCGGCGTGCTCTCCGGACTCAGCCTGGGCTCCAGCCAGTCCGCAGGCCGCGCGCTGGTGGGCGTGCTCACGCCACGCAACAAGGCGGCCGAGATGTTCGGGATCTGGGGCATGGTGTCCAAGCTCGCAGCCGTCTTCGGCATGCTTGGCCTGGGCTTGATTCAAGCGCTATTCGGCCTGGCGGACGCCATTGTCTTCTGCGTGCTGCTCTTCGCCGCCGCGCTGGGAGCGACCATCGTGGTCGATACCCAGCGCGGTGAAGCGACCGCCCTGCGCCATCGCGATCCGCGCTGAGCGAAGGAACACTCAGAAGTCGTTGGCGATGACGTCGCGGTAGTTGCGAATCCGCTGCACGTATTGCACCGGCTCATGGCCGCGCGCGTAGCCGTACTTGAGGTCCTTGTAGTAGTCGGGCTCGCTGAGCAGCGGCAGAACCTCGCGCATGTCGGCCCAGGAATCGGGGTCCCGGCCGAGCTCGCGCGCCAGCTTGCGGGCATCGAGCAGATGCGCGCGACCCACGTTGTAGGCAGCCAATGCCAAAAAACTGCGATCAGGTTCGGGAATGGTGTCGGGCAGGCGCGCACGCTGATCGGCCAGATAGCGGGCCCCGCCATCAATGGCTTGCTCGGGATCAAGGCGATCCTCCACCCCCAGCGACTTCGCGGTGTTCTGTGTCAGCATCATGATGCCGCGCACACCGGTGGGGCTGCGCGCAGTCGGATCCCAATGCGATTCCTGATAGGCCTGCGCCGCGAGCAGATCCGGTGCCAGTTCGGTGCGTTCGGCCGCCTCCTGGAAGAGCGGCTTGTAGGCCGGCAGTTCACTCTCCATCTTGCGGTTGAGCGCACGCAGGTCGACGAAGTCGAACTCGGAGATGTAGTCGTAGTAGCGATTGCCCATCGCCGTGATGGCTTGCTGACCGCTGTCACCCCGCATCCACTGCGCCGACTGCTCGGCCAGTGCGGCGTGTCCCGGCGCAACGTACCAGGCCAGGGCGCGCGGCGCGCCGATGTCGAGCACGACATCCAGATTGGGAAAGATGCGCCGGTTCATCGCCACGATGGTGTCATCGGCCACCGTGCAGAAGGTGCCGTCCTGGGCAACCGCGGCGAGTAGACGTTCCGTGCCCATCGCATCGGTGGTATCAAAAGCGATCGTGGTAGCGGCGCCGGCATTGCGATCTTGCAAGGAATCGGCGTAACTGGTGCCTGCACCCACGAGGATGCGCGTGCCTTCCGGCAGCTGCTCCAGGTCTTTGCCGCGCACCTGCCCGCGTTGGCAAACCAGCTCCTCCTGCACCTCGCGGTAGCTGCCGCCGGGGAGGAATCGGGCGTCACGCGCCTCGGTGCGACTCAGACCTGCGGCAGCCATATGCGCCTTGCCCTGCTCCAGCGCCTGCAGCACCCCAGCCGTGGTATCCAGCACCTTCCATTCCACCGTCATGCCCTGCGCCGCGGCGAAGGCTGCCACCAGATCGTACTCCGGGCCGGAAGCCTTGCCATGACGATCGAAGACATACGCGGTGGCCGCGTTTCTCGTGGCGACCACCAGCGGCTGCGTCTCGGAGGGTGCCGCAAGCTCCTTGCCCGCAGCGCCTTCCGGACTGCCGCCACAAGCGCTCAGGCTCAGTGCCAGCGCCAAGGCAAGGGTGAAACCGACCGCCTTTCCATACCTCACAACGCGCTCCCTTGATTCTTGAACAACTTCAAGACCTTAACAACTGACGAGCGTGGCCCTCGGCGGTGTCTCAAAAATGGTGGCGGATGACGTCACGATAGTTGCGAATGCGTTGCACGTAATACACGGGCTGGTAACCGCGGGCATAGCCAAACTTGAGCTGCTGGTAGTAGCGCTCCTCCGTCAGCAGCGGGAGCACCTCACGCATGTCTGCCCATGAATCCGGATTCCGGCCCAGCCGTCGCGCCAAGCTCCGTGCGTCGAGCAGGTGGGCACGGCCAAGGTTGTAGGCCGCAAGCGCGAGGTAACTGCGGTCGGGCTCCGGAATATGGGCAGGGAGGCGGTCGCGCTGTTCGGCCAGATAGCGTGCACCCCCTTCGATAGCCTGTGTGGGGTCCAGGCGGTCCACTCCAAGATATTCGGCCGTGCGCTCGGTCAGCATCATCATTCCGCGAACGCCGGTACGGCTGCGTGCATCCGGGTCCCAGTGCGACTCCTGATAGGACAGCGCTGCAAGCAGATCCGGCGCCAACTGCGTCTTCTGCGCCGCCTTCAGGAAGAGCGGCTTGAAGCGAGGCAATCGTGTCTCGACGCGGCGATTGAGCGCGCGCAAATCCACGAAATCGAAATCCGGAATATAGGCGTAGTAGCGGTACTCCATGTGATCGATGGCCGCGCGCCCGTCTGCACTTCCCAGCCACTCCCGGGCAGAGGCGGCCACATCCTCGAAAGCTTGCGCCGCATACCAAACGAGCTGCTTCGGCTTGCCGACCTCGGTCACCACATCGAGATGCGGCAATGTGCGGCGGATGAGGGCGACAATGGTGGAATCCGCGAGCGTGCAGAAGCCGCCCTTCTCGTCGATCTCGCGCAACAGCGCCTCGGTGCTGCGCCGTTGCACGACCTTGAAATCCGTCACGACACCGGCCGCCTTCATCCGCTGCAGCGTATCGACATAGCTCGTCCCGGCCGCCACCCGGAGCACCGTATCGGCGGGTAGCGCATCGAGGGAGGACAGCCGTAGATGATGGCGCTGGCAGACCAATACCTCGCGGACGGCGCGATACGGTGCCGTGACCCGAAAGCGCTGGTCGCGACCGACGGTTCGGGTCAGGCCTGCCGCGGCCAGATGGGCCTCGCCCCGATCAAGGGCGCGCAAGACGGCATCGGTGGAGTCTTTGACCAGCCAACGCAGTGGCACGCCCTGCGCCTCCGCAAAGGCGCGCACCAGCCCCACCTCAGGGCCGGCCGGCAGCCCCCGCCGATCGAGCCGGTAGGACGTGGGGGCATTGCGGGTGACAACCACCAGCGGCTGGGTTTCCGAAGGGGGTTCGCTGGCAGGCGGCACCGCTTGCCCGCAGCCAGCGAGCAGCCCCACAGCCAGCAACAACAGGCTTCGCTCGCGTCGCATTCGGAACTGGGCTCGCTGCATGGTCGAATCTCTTATGGTTCTGTTTGCCCGTGCAGCAAGATTACCAGCGCGTTGTCGGTCGACGAGGCTGCCGCGTGCGCACTGCGGGCACGTTATGCTTGGCATGCCCGTGTTCGTGACTGTCACGCACTGGCCGCTTCCCCCACCGCGTGGAGCACCCATGCCCCTCGTTGTCTTCATCCTCTGGATGGTGCTCGAAATCCTGCTCAGTGCCCGTATCGCCGATGCCATCGGCGGTGGCGGCGTACTGCTCTGGATGCTGGGCAGTATCGCGCTTGGCGTGATCATCATCCGCCGCACCGGTTTTCAGGTTGTGCAGGAGCTGCAGGCGGCGCTGGCGCGCGAAGAGATCCCGGCGCGGACCCTGCTCAACGCACTGTTCCACTTCCTGGCCGGCATGCTGCTGATCCTGCCCGGCCCGCTATCGGATAGCCTGGCCGTGCTGCTGCTGATCCCGCAGATCCGGGCACCGGCCCTGAGTGCTGCCGACGCCGGCGTACGCCGCGCGCGCCCCCATTTCCACGAACCCACCATCATCGAAGGCGAGTTCGTTGAAGTGCGCCGGGACCGTTCCATCGACCGCGATGAAGACCACAGCAGTTAGACCTCAAGTGCATATCATTAAAGACATTGCACACAAAAGGTTTTAAAAACACTTGTCCGCCCGTATCATTCGGCCATGGATCGAGAGGCCACCCCCATGACCGAAACCGCTGCCGAGCTGGCGACGATATCCGCCGCGCCCAGCCCGTCGCGCGGCCGCGCCGCACCCTCGGAAGGACGCATCGCGCAGCTCAACGCCGACTACGCGCCGCTGGACTTCAAGCAGCGGCTGCACCGTCTGTACGAGGACTTTTCCCCCTCGCGGGTATTGGTGACGTCCTCCTTTGCGGCCACCTCGGCCTACTTCCTGCACATTATTCACAGTGTGCGCCCGGAGCAGCCGATCGCCTTCATCGACACCGGTTACCACTTTCCGGAAACCATCGCCTATCGGGACTACCTCACCGAATTGTTCGGCCTGAGCGTCTTCTCGCTGCGCGCGGAGGAGTGGAAGCACCAGTTCACCCGCGAGGACAAGACCTACCAGCGCGACCCGGATTTCTGCTGTGCGGTCAACAAGGTCGAGCCCCTGGAAGCCGCCAAGCCTGGCTACGATGTCTGGGTCTCCAGCCTGATGCGCTGGCAGACGGACCACCGGGCCGACATGGAAATCTTCGAGTGGCGCCGCGGCATTCTCAAGTTCAACCCGATGATTGACGTCAGCCGCGAGGCGCGCGACGCCTACATCCGCGAACACGACCTGCCCTTTCATCCACTGGTGAAGGAAGGCTACTCATCCATTGGCTGCGTGCACTGCACGGTCAAGGGAGACGGCCGTGCTGGACGTTGGCAGGGCAAGCCGAAAACGGAGTGCGGACTGCATCTCTAGTTTGTACGCTATGCGCGTATGAACGAGGAATCCGCAGGCGTCCGCCTGGATAAATGGCTGTGGGCAGCGCGCTTCTTCCGCACCCGCAGTCTCGCCCGCACTGCCATCGAGGCGGGGCATGTCCGCTACGACGATCAACGCCCTAAGGTCAGCAAGAACGTGCAGGTGGGCGCGCAGCTCCGCATCCGGCGCGGTCAGGAAGATTTCGAAGTCACGGTTGTGGCCCTGTCTGACCAGCGCCGTGGCGCACCCGAAGCACAACGGCTGTATCAGGAACACGCCGACAGCATCGAGCGCCGCGAGCAGGCACGGCTGGAGCGACGCGCGAACCGGATGCCGCAGCCCGAAGGCCGACCGGATCGGCGCGACCGCCGCGCCCTGCGCCGCTTCAAGACGGGCGACTGAAGCCTGCCCAGACCGAGCGCCTGCGTTACCCTTTGTCACATGACTGAACGCCCTCGCTCCCTGCGCTGCGCCGCCCCATGACGGCCAAGATCCACGACGCGGCCGCGGCCGTCCTCCTGCACGAAGGCCGGGTGTTGCTGGTTCAGCGCCACGCCCATCTCTCCGCCTTTCCCGGCTACTGGGCCTTCCCCGGTGGCAAGGTCGACGCGGCCGACCGAATCGATGGCGAGGACATCGCACTGGCGCGGCAGCGCGCCATGGCGCGCGAGGTGCATGAGGAAATCGGAATCGATCTTCCGACCATGCTGGCCGACCACCTGGTGGCCGATATGGCCGAGATCGGCGCAGCCACCACCCCATCGGTGGCCACCCACCGCTTTGCCACGCATTTCTACCGGGTCGACCTGCGCATCCGGCCAGACCTGACCCTGGAACCCGGCGAGATCAGCGACGCGCAGTGGCACACTCCCGAGGAATGGGTGGATGCCTGGCGCGAAGGCCGCCTGCTGTGCGCGCCACCCACGGTGGCCATCCTGCAGGCACTGGCCGCTGACCCCACGGCGCACCGCGCGCCCGACCTGTCCCGCGACTTCGAGCCGGCGGATCGTATTGCCTATGTCGAGCCGGTGGGTGGCCTGCGTATCCTGCCGGTACGCTCGCACACCATTCCGCCCGCCCAGCACACCAACTGCGTCTATATCGTTGGCAGCGGGTTGCTGATCGACCCCTCGCCGGCCTCCGATGCCGAGCTGCAGCGCCTGGAGAAGGCCATCGCCGGCTGGCCGCTGGATGCGATCTTCCTCACACACCATCACCCCGACCACTGCGAGCGCGCCAATGTGCTGGCGCGCAGGCATGAGGTGCCGCTGCGCTGCTCCGCCGACACCCGCGCGCGCATTGCCGCGCGCGAGGGGGCGCAGTGGTTCGATGGCCTCACCGTGGAGTGCGTTGCCGACGGCGACCGCATCGCGACCTGGCAGGGTGAAGCGGTACACGCCATCGCGGTGCCCGGGCACGATGCCGGCCAACTGGCGCCGACGGCGGCATCGCGCGCCTGGTCACTGGTGTCCGATCTCATCCAGGGCGTGGGAACGGTCGTCGTGGGCGGTGACGAAGGTGACATGGCGCAGTACTTCGCTTCGCTCGAGCGCATCATCGCCCTCGATCCCATGGTCATCATTCCCTCCCATGGCATGGCCATGGGAGGCACCTGGAAGCTGCAGGCCACTCTCGCCCACCGCGAAATGCGCGAACAGCAGGTGGCGAGCCTGTACGACGCTGGCGAGAGCATCGAGCGCATCGTCGAGCAGATCTACGGCGACAGTACGCCGCCCTTCCTGATGCCGCTGGCGCGCGTCAACGTGGAATCCCACCTGCACAAGCTGCGCCAGGAAGGACGCATCGCGGCCTGAGATGACCGCCATCGCATGGAACTGTGACCTTAGGCGTCAGCCGTCATCGTGCGCTGTGTACTGCTGCAGCTCCATGCGTAGCTGCACCTTGCCATCCTTGCCGGATTCCACCTTCACCGGCATATAACCGGCGTCCGGCGCCACCCAGTAGCGGCTGATGCGATCGGTCTCGATGCGCCCAATAAGGAAGGCATCGTAGCGGCCTGCAGGGACCTTCACGGACTCCTCGCCCTTCACTTCCAGCGTGTATTCGCGCATGCGGTCGTCCTCGACCATAGTGAAGGTGTACTGCCCCTCCGGCGGTTCCGGCGCCTGCTGCATGACCCAGGCGCGCACGGCCTGGTGCATACCGAAGCGGTCCTGCGCATTGTTCGGCATCGTGCGTGTCTGCCCGGCGCCGCGCACCTCGCCCTTGACCGCGTCGAAATCGAGCTCGAAGCTCTCGTCGCCGTGCTTGAACTGGAAACGCACCGGGCGGACCTGCCCGTCAATCAGACAGAAATGGCTGATTTCCTCGGGTTCTCCGTAGAAGACGCGCACCATGGCGCGCGGCTTGGCGGTCGAGTGATAGCGATAGCAGTAGGTGCCCTCGCGTTGCAGCTCGAGGGTGATCTCGCCCAGCCGGATTCCGTTCCAGGTCGCGGTGTAGACTGCGGTGAAGGTGGGCAGCGCCTGCACTGGATCACCGGCCGCGCCCACCGCACCGCCCGGCCCCGAGGCCGCCGCAGCGAGCGTGGCTGCTTGTACCCAACGTTGAATACGCATCATCAGAAGCCTTCCTCTAGAGCCGTCATGTCCAGCGGTGCGCGCAGCGGCGCACCGTCGAAGTACACAGTGCTCTGGCGGCATTGCACGCGTCCGGCACAGGCCCAGGCCACCGCCTGCGGGTAGATGCGCAGTTCGATGTCCGACATGACGCGTTCCGCCAAGCCTGCTTCGTCATCATCCGGGTGCACCCTGCATGCCCCCTGAACGATCACCGGTCCGCCATCCAGTTCGTCGGTCACGAAGTGCACGCTGGCGCCGTGCTCGGCATCCCCCGCCGCCAGAGCGCAACGATGGGTATGCAAGCCCCGGTGGCGCGGCAGCAATGAGGGGTGGATATTCAGCATGCGGCCCGCAAAGCGCTGCACGAAGGCGCCGCCGAGGACACGCATGAAGCCGGCGAGGATGACCCAGTCCGGCTGCACTGCCTCGACCGTGTCAGCAAGCGCGGCGTCGAATCCAGCGCGTGTGGCAAACCCGCGATGGTCCAGTACCTGGCACTCGATACCCGCCTGCTCGGCGAAGTCTAGCGCCGCCGCCTGTGGCTGATTGCATACCACCCGGGTGACGCATCCATCGATGCGGCCGTCCGTACAGGCGGCATGCAGGGCGCGCAGATTTCGGCCACGCCCGGAGACGAGCACGCACAGACGTGCCGTCATGCGCTGTAGCGGACGCTCTGCTCGGCGTTTTCCTCGACGGCGCCGATCACCACCGGCGCCTCGCCCGCATCGCGCAGGCAGGCCAGCGCGTCGTCGACGCGCTCTGCCGGCACCGCGAGCACGAAACCAATGCCGCAGTTGAACGTACGCAGCATTTCCAGCGGCTCGACATTGCCGGCCTCGGCCAGCCAGTCGAAGAGTGCGGGGCGCTTCCAGGCGTCCGGGTCGATGCGCACGCCGCAGCCCTCGGGCAGAAAGCGCGGTACATTCTCGGTCAGGCCGCCGCCGGTGATGTGGGCCATGCCGTGCACCGGCACCTTGGCCAGCAGATCGCGCACGGGCGCGCAGTAAATGCGCGTGGGCTTGAGCAGATGATCGCCCAGCGTCTCGCCGTCCAGCACCTCGTCCAGGCTGGCGCCGTGGCGTGCAAGAATGGCGCGCACCAGCGAATAGCCGTTGGCGTGCAGACCGGAGGAGGGCAAGCCGATCAGCACGTCTCCGGCGCGTACGCGCTGACGGCCGTCGACGATGCCGTCCGCCTCCACCACGCCCACCGCAAAGCCGGCCAGATCGAAATCCCCGCTGCCGTACATCCCCGGCATTTCCGCCGTCTCGCCGCCGATCAGAGAACACCCCGCCTGGGTGCAGCCATCGGCGATGCCGGCCACCACCTCGGCGGCAACCTTGCGATCGAGCACGCCCGTGGCGTAGTAATCCAGGAAGAACAGCGGTTCCGCACCCAGACAAAGGATGTCGTTGACGCACATGGCGACGAGGTCAACGCCCAGGCCACGCACACGCTCGCTGTCGATGGCAAGACGCAGCTTGGTGCCCACACCGTCCGTGCCGGACACCAGCACCGGATCCTTGTAGCCCTTGGGAATTCGCATCAGCGCGCCGAATCCGCCCACCGCACCCAAGGTCTCGGGCCGCTGCGTGGGTGCTGCCAGGCGTTTGATGTCTTCAACCAGCGCATCGGCTTCGTCGATATCCACACCGGCGTCGCGGTAGGTCATGGAGGATTGGGTCATACCTGGATGCGTCTCAGCTGGTCAGGGAGTGGTGGCGATATTATTGCAGGCTGTACCGCCATCGCGCCGCCGCCCTTCGCGCCCCGGCATGCCACTCCTCCCAGAGCCGAGCCCCATGACCGAGCACCGCGCCGAAACCCTGATCTGGATCAGCGCCGGGATCGCCCTGCTGATCCTGCTCTGGCTGCTCACTCCCATTCTCCTGCCCTTCGTCCTGGGTGCCGCGCTGGCCTATCTGGGCGACCCCATCGTCGACCGCCTGGAGCGCTGGCGGATGTCGCGCACCACGGGAGTCACCGTCGTGTTCACGGTCATCACCCTGGGAACCCTGCTGGTGACCGCATTGCTGATTCCGCTGCTGCAGCAGCAGGTTCAGGTCTTTCTGCAGCGGGTTCCGGAATACCTGCAGTGGGCACAGGACGTGGTGCTCCCGGCTGTGGGCGTGCAGATTCCAGAAGGCGGGCGCATCGATGCGGACAGCCTGCGCAACTTGGTCAAGGAAAACTGGGAGCAAGCCGGCAGCATCGTGCGCGAGATTCTGCTGCACGCCACACGCTCAACCGGCACCTTGCTGACACTGGTGGTCAACGTGCTGATGGTGCCGGTGGTCACCTTCTATCTGCTGCGCGACTGGGACCGCCTGCTGGCCTGGCTCGATGCCATGATTCCACGGCGCATGATCGGAAAAGTGCGCGAGATCGCGCGCGAAACGGATGCCGTCCTCGCCGCCTTTCTGCGCGGGCAACTCGCGGTCATGGCCTCACTGGCAGTGATCTACACCACCGGGTTGTGGCTTGCCGGCCTGGATCTCGCACTCCTCATCGGCATCGGCGCCGGACTGGTCAGTTTCGTGCCCTACCTCGGTCTCTTCGTAGGCCTGACCGCCGCGGTCATCGCCATGCTCTTCCAGGAGCAGGCCCTGCTGCCCGTGATCTGGGTTCTGCTCGTCTTCGGGATCGGACAGATCCTCGAAACGGCCGTGCTGACGCCGCTGCTGGTCGGGGATCGCATCGGACTGCACCCGGTGGCCGTGATCTTTGCCATTCTCGCCGGTGGCCAGCTCTTCGGCTTCGTTGGTGTGCTGCTGGCACTGCCGGCCTCGGCCGGCATCGCCGTACTGCTGCGCCACACCAAGCAGCGCTGGCTGCACAGCCCGCTCTACGCAGGCCCCGGCGAGGACTGAAGCGACCGTGCCCGAACAGCTCCCGCTCGCCGTCGCGCAACGCAGCAGCCCGACCCTGGACCGCTTCGTTGTGGGCGACAACGGCGAGGCCCTGCACGCCTTGCGTCATCATGCCGGGCTGCTCTACCTGAGTGGCCCAACCGGCAGCGGAAAGACCCACCTGCTGCGCGGGCGGGCGCGCGAGATTGCGGGTGCCCGCTATCTTGAGGCGAGGGATATCGCCGAACATCCGGAGGCATTGCTCGACGGCTCCGATACGGTGCCCTGGCTAGGCGTCGACGACGTGACCGCCCTGGCCAATGCACGCGAAGCGGCCATTACCTTCGCCCGTGTGCTGGATCGCCGCAGTGGGGAGCGCCTGCCGACCGTGGTCAGTGCGCGTCTTGATGTCGCTGCGCTGCCCGAGGTTCTGCGCGATCTGCAGACGCGACTGTCACAGGGCACGGCCTTCCGTCTGCGGCCACCCGATGAGACCGCATTGGCGCACTGGCTGCAGCAACGTGCCGACGAGCGGGGGCTTGAGTTGGCCGCGGGTGCCTCGGACTGGTTACTGCGCCACCTGCCGCGGGATCCCGGTCATCTCGACCAAGCCCTTCAGCGCCTGGATGTGGCGGCCCTGGCTGCGAAACGCAACCGCATCACGGCGCCCTTCGCGCGTTCGGTGCTGGGCGCGCGCTAGGCGCGGCTCAGGCCGCGTCTTCGCCCGCGCGATGCGCCGCCGCTCTGGCCGCCGCGCGCCGCCGCTCCACCGCTGCAAAGCGCACATAGGTAGTGCTGCTCAGGAACAGCGCAGCGCCCAGACAGGCGACCAGGAGTCCACCCTGGTCCCGGAAGACGAGGCCAATACCGATGTAGCCCACGATGATCAGACTCATCAAGGCGTGCGCATAACTGCTGCGACGCACCAGCCACGGCAGGAAGAGGATCAGGGGCGCAGCGGCCACCCAGCCGATGGGTCCGTTGCTCACCAATACCGCAAGCATCGCCACCATCAGGGCCAGGCCCAGCGCCCAGACGCCCATCGCTGGCGTGAGCGTGCGCTCCGCCCCGGGCGTGCCTTGCGTCACTTCATGATCTGCCAATTGCTTCATGCTGCCTTCGCTCGTGCATGTGGGCGATGCCTTCAGGCAAGGCGTACGGCGAGCTCCGCGACGCGCTGGCCCAGGGCTTGCGCCAGTGCCGTTTCGTCATCGTCAAGCGCCCGACCTTGCTGGCCGGCCCAATGCGAAGCCCCGTAGGGCGTACCGCCTGAGCGCGTGCCAGTAAGTGCCGGCTCCGAATAGGGCAGGCCGGCTACCACCATGCCGTGGTGCATCAATGGAAGGAGCATGCTCAACAAGGTGCTTTCCTGTCCGCCGTGCAGACTCGCTGTCGAAGTAAAGACACCGGCAGGTTTGCCGCTGAGCGCACCCGACATCCACAGCGAGGCGGTACCGTCCAGGAAATATTTCAGCGGTGCCGCCATGTTGCCGAAGCGCGTCGGGCTGCCGAGCAGCAGCCCATCGCAGGCAGCGAGCTCCTCGTGGCTAGCATAGGGCGGGCCATCCTCGGGGACCTCAGGCGCCGAGGCCTCGGTATCCGGCGATACCGCCGGCACCGAGCGCAGGAGTGCTTCGCAACCCTTGACACGCTCCACACCCCGCGCCACTTCGCGCGCCAGCAGGGCAGTGCCGCCGTTTCGAGAGTAGTACAACACCAGCAACCGCCGTGCGGAACGCGCCACCCTGTGTGCTCCGATCAGTAGAAAGGATCGCCCTCGGGGCCGCGGAAGCTGTAGCGGAATCCGAGACGAATGTCGTCCGCGGTGTAGTCGCCGCCCTCGTCGAGATCGTATTCGGCCATACGGTACTCACCGATGACCGCAAAGGAATTGCTGATCTGGAAGGCTACGCTGCCGAGAATTTCCTCAAGCTCGCCGAAATCGAACTCATTGGCCATGCGATAGGTGGCCGCCACGTGCAGATTGGGGATGACCACCCAGTTGACGCCACCGCGGTAGGAAATGCTGGAGCTGCTCTCGTTTGCCGTGGCCCCACTGGCACCGATCACGCGGACCTCGGTATCGAAATTACCCACCGACAGGAAGGGCGTAATGACATCGTTCTCGCCAATGCCATAGCGGATACCGCCATCGAAGTACTGTTCGCGCAACCGCCGTGAGGAACCTTCCGGTGTCGTGCCGTCGCGCTGCTCGGCGTTGTCGATGTTCACGCTCTGAAAGGCGCCTTCGACGAAGAGCAGACTGCCCAGCCCCATGCGCAGCCGCATGCCGGCGCCGATGTCGGAATCATCGACACCCTGTTCGCTGATGTCGCTTTCCAGGGCCGTGTAGGTCAGATAGGCATCAATCGCCGAAAAGGGCGACATGCCCTCCTCGCCCACCTGGGCCGTGGCGCTGAATGCAGCGCTTGCCCCCAGCAAACCGGCAATGGACACAATGCTTAGTTGGCGCATGGAACCTCCCGTTCTCCCGCATTCATTGTTCTGGCAGACCCGCCCGCCGGCGCGCCGTTCAGCGCGTTGATCACGGCAGCCCCCGGTTGGTCTGGTAAAGGCCTAAGCCTAAAGCAAGCCAAAGCATTACACATCTGGGCGCAGCGAGTGGCATGGGCCATGGCATGCTCATGACGGCGGCTGCAAACGCAGGCGGCTGACGGTGGCACCCGGTAACAGCGGGCTCGGACGCGCCCGTACCCAGTCGTCATGCCCCGCCCGGTAATGCGGCGACAGGGGGTGGCCGCTCTGCCCGCCCGGCATGTGGAAAATGCCTTCCGCCTCCCGCCCTGGCATGACGGCCAGGCGCTGCGACGCCCCAAAGCGCGGCCCCTGTACGCGGACTACGTCGCGGTCACCCGGCAGCGCCACCGGCGGCATATCCAGCAAGGCGGCCAGCGCCGGTACGGCGCGGCTGAGCGGATGACGCATATCGAGCTGATTGATCCGGCCCCATGGCCTTTGCGCCACGGCCCCCTCGCCGCGCCCGATAACCACGTCGAGGGCGTCAAGTAGCAGCGCGGACCAGCTGGCATAGCGCGGGTCGAGCAGATGGGGCGGCTGTGTCGTGATCAAGGCCCACACCGCGGCCTGGCTGGCCGGAAAATCCACTACGAAGTCCGGATAGCGCGCTCGAATAGGTGCCGCAACAGCGTGCAGCACCTGATCGCTGACGCGCTGGTTCCAGCGCCTTAGCAGGGCGTAACGCGCACTGTCGACGCGTGCCATGGGCACGCCGTCGTCGAGCAGCGCACGTACGCTGTCGCGCCACGGGTAGTTCTCGGCATCCGGCGCGTCGAGCAATTCCCGCAGCAGCCGCTGCCAGTGCGCCAGATAGTGGTTCTCGACATCGGTCTGTATCGCCAGCGCCGCAGCGGCATCGACGGGAGCGGCGGTCGTCTCCACGACCTCCATCAGGCGTTGCTGGCGCGCCGGGAAGGCGTATCCGCCATCCCCCACGCGGTCGAGATCGGCGCCATCCAGCAGACGAGCATTGGCGGTCGCAAGGCGTCCGCCGGCTGGATCGAGCAGGCGCGGATAGTCGTCGTCCGTGAGCCAGCCGCGCCACTCCCCCGCCTGCTCCCAGGGCAGGGGCCGCACCGCCGCCGTTCCACCCCGGTCCGGTATCCGGCCAGCGAGTGTCCAGCCGATACGGCCATCCCGGGTCGCTACCAGCGCCGACTGCGGCGGAAGCCCAGCGCCATTGAGCACTCGCACGGCGTCTTCCAGGCTGCGCGCGGATTCCATGCCCAGAACGTCGAGATTGACGGCGCCCTGCTGCGCCGCCAGCCAGCGCACGGCATGGCGTTCATCGGCGGTGGCGCCTTCCACCACCGGCCCCCAGCGCGTGCTCTCGACGACCAGGACTTCATCATCGGCGCCGGCCACTTCCAGCGTCTGCTCGCTGCGCACAAAGGGCTCCACCCCCGCGGGAGCGCGATAGCCTCCCTCGGCGAGTTCGAGCACCACGCGCTCGGACCAGGCGCCGTAGCTGTTGGTGAAGGTCCAGGCGACATGGCCGTTGGAGCCGGCCACCATCAGCGGCAGACCCGGCAGTGTCACCCCAATCAGGTCCAGACGCTCCGCCGCTTGCGCGTCCGCATTGCCTGGAATGCGCAGGCGCATGCGATACCAGGTGTTGGGCAGATCCAGTCCAAGATGCATGTCGCCGGCGACCAGGGCCGCCCCGGTGGCGGTATGGGCCGCTGCCACCGCGAAGTTGTTGCTGCCCAGCCCGGACAGGCGCCGCGTCGAGGCGGGCTCGCCCGAGAACAGGGCACTGGGCAGGCTGCGCAGATCCAGTGCCTCCGCCCCGGGTATCGGCGGCATGGGCACCGCCTTCCCCTGCAGCGGTGCATCCCACGGTGTGCGCGTGGGCACCAGAAAGTCCACCAGCCCAGCGGGTAGCACGGTCTCCATGCGCGCCAGCTTGAGGGCACGCTCGGCGTGTTCATCGGTCAGCAGGAAGAACATCGCAGCCGCTACCAGAAAGGTGTCTTCCACGGCCCACGGTTGCGGGTTCTGCCCCAGCAACAGGTATTCCATGGGATCCGCCCGAAGCTGCTCCAGGCCGGCGTTGACACCGTCCCGGTACGCGAACAGCAGCGCCTGCTCCTCGGCGGGCAACTGTCGGATCCAGCCCCGCGCGCGCTTGCGCAGCAAAAAAATTCGACGCTGGCGATCCAGGGGCAGGGCCTTGGCCCCAACCAGAGCCGCGAGCTCCCCGGCGCCGCCCCGCCGCGCCAGATCCATCTGGAAGAAGCGCTCCTGTGCGTGCAGGAAGCCCGTCGCGCGTGCAAGATCAGCGCGACTTTGAGCCGTGACCGTGGGCACGCCTTGCGCATCGCGCTCGACGCTCACCGCCGCGTCCAGCCCGCGCAAGGGCAGCGCGCCCTCCAACCGCGGCCGACTCGCCCACAACACGATGTACGCAGCGGCGACGACCGAGACGCCCACACCGCCCACCACCAACAGGCTTCGAAGCAGCCATCTCGCCATCGCCCTCTCCCGTGCCGCGACCACTGCGTTGACGCTAGCCTGCCACGCCCCCGGGTTGGCGACCAGTCCGCGTCAGCGGGCGTACCAGCGGGCGTCCAGGGCCTTGAACACGCGGTCGGGGTACCACAACTTGCCGAAGCTGCCGTTATAGCGCGCAAGGGCCTCGTGCCATCGCCCTTCGGAACGCTGGTAGTAGTGACTGAGAATGGTGCAGCCGTAGCGCAGGTTGGTGGCCACATCGAAGAGGTTGTCTTGCGGCCGACCCAGCTCCTCCAGCCAGAAGGGCATGACCTGCATCAGGCCGCGCGCGCCAGCGTGCGACAACGCAAAGCGTTCAAAGCGCGACTCCACCTCGATCACCGCCAGCACCATTTCGGGTGGGACACCGGCACGCGTGGCCTCGGCGTGGATCAGGCGCAGCCACTCCAGGCGCCGCTGGCGGTCCGGGACAAAGACTTCGAGACGCTGTGCCATATCGAGCAGCCACACCTCGGCATCGAAGGGATGCGCAAAGCTGTCCGACGCGCTCACTGCCTCCATCAGGGCAGCGCGCAACTCCGGCGAGACCGGCGGCGCGGCCTCTGTCGCCCGCACGCCGCCGCTCGCCAGCAGCAGGCTGCTAGCCAGCGCGTATGCGATCCAGGAGCGCGGCATGATCCGAAGAAATGCGCTTTGCCTCGCTGTCACTGCGATGGCGGTACTCATATTGGTCGTCGGCGAGTGCCTTGTCGCCAATGACCACGCGGTGCGGGATGCCGAGCAGTTCGCTGTCGGCAAACATGACGCCGGGCCGCAGTCCACGGTCATCGAGCAGCACCTCGACGCCGGCGGCCTGCGCATCGGCGTAGAGCCGCTCCGCCGCCTCGCGCACGGCCTCCGAGCGGTCCATGCCAATAGGGCAGATGACGAGTGCAAAGGGCGCGATGGCCTGCGGCCAGCGGATGCCCTGTTCGTCGTGGCACTGCTCCACCACGGCTGCGGCGATACGCGACACCCCGATGCCATAGCACCCCATCTGCGGCGTGACCGATGCCCCGTCAGCGTCGAGCACGGTCAACTCCATGGCACGGGCGTACTTGTCGCCCAACTGGAAGATGTGACCGACCTCGATGCCGCGCAGGAAGCGAATGCGCCCCTGGCCATCCGGGCTGGGGTCGCCTTCGGCGATGTTGCGCAGATCGGCCACCGCCGGCTCCGGGCAATCGCGGCCCCAGTTGACCCCGGTGGTGTGGAAGTCGTGGCGGTTGGCGCCGCAGACGAAGTCCGCCAGAACCGCGGCCGCATGGTCGGCAATGACCGGGACGGGGCAATTGCGCACCCCGAGAAAGCCGGGCTCGCAGCCGAATACGGACTGGATGCGTGCCCCCTCGGCCAACTGCAGCGGCGCCGCCACGGCGGGATGCCGCTCCGCCTTGATCTCGTTGAGTTCGTGGTCACCCCGCAGCGCCAGCGCGACCAGATTGCCGTCGCTGCCTTCGACCACGACCAGCTTCAGGGCCTGCTCCAGTGGGATCGCGAGCAGTTCGGCCACCGCGGCACAGGTTGAGCGCCCCGGGGTGGCGACATCCTGTGCTTCCTGGCTTGCCTCTGGACGCGTCAGCGTCGTGCCGCAGGCAGCGGCCTCGATGTTGGCAGCAAAGTCGCTGCCGTCCGAGACCGCCAGCAGATCCTCTCCCGCGCCGGCCACCACATGGAACTCTTCCGAGGCGGTGCCGCCGATATCACCCGTGTCGGCCTGCACGATGCGGTAATCGACCCCCAGTCGATCAAAGATGCGCTGGTAGGCCACGCGCATGCCGGCGTACTCACGCGCCAGATCGGCGCTGTCCATATGGAAGGAATAGGCGTCCTTCATGATGAATTCGCGGGCGCGCATGAGCCCGAAGCGCGGGCGAATCTCGTCGCGGAACTTGGTCTGGATCTGGTAGAGGTTCAGCGGCAGCTGCTTCCACGAACGCACGTCCTGTTTGACGTGGTAGGTCACGACCTCCTCGTGCGTGGGCCCGTAACAGAAATCGCGCTTGTGGCGGTCCTTCAGGCGCAGCATCAGCGAGCCCATCTGCTCCCAGCGACCGCTGGCCTGCCACAGCTCGGCCGGATGCACCGACGGCATCAGGACCTCCTGCGCGCCGGCGCGATTCATTTCCTCGCGCACGATGGCGGTGATCTTCTGCAGGACGCGCAGGCCCATCGGCATCCAGGTATAGAGCCCCGAGCCCAGACGGCGAATCAACCCCGCGCGCAGCATCAGTTGATGCGAAACCAGTTCCGCCTCGGCAGGCGTCTCGCGGGTGGTGGGCACAAGCATTTGCGACAGCCGCATGGCGCGTAGGTCCTTGCTCAACAGTGGAACATCACATTCTAGCGAGGGCAGCGACGGCGTCGCTCATTCATCGCTGACAATCAGCCGCTGCTCGCGCGGCCCGTCATCGCCGAAGCGCCAGGCGCGCAGTTGCAGCACCCCACGGATATCCAGCGAGACGATGATCTGGATCGCTTCCGGGTGTCCGCTTTCGCGCAGATCGGCAGTCGAGGGCGTGGCATCACCGTGCGGATGGGAGTGATAGATCGCCCACAGCTGCTGCCCGGCTTCGCGCATCCGGCGATGGGCGGCCACCAGCGCCTCTGCATCCATCTCGAAGGCCCGCTCCGGCGCGGCAGCGGCGTTCCGAATGGGATAGATGCGTTTCTCGCCACCACCGCCTTCGGCGATCAGGCCACAAACCTCCTGGTCCGGCTGTTTCTGCGCTTGGTGCATCAGTTGGATGGCGATACGGCGCGGCAGCACGATGGCTGGCGTCTCCCCAGGGTCTGCTTCGCGTTGAGTTCCCACGTGCTCCTCACTTGTCATCGGAGGGCACCAACGGCGCGCTGTCCAACGCTCACCCGTTCATGCCCGTTCAGATCCATCACACTCTCGACCGCCTCGAAGCCGGCGTCGCTCAATAACGCGCGCACGGCTTCCGCTTGATCCCAACCGTGTTCCAGCAACAGCAAGCCACCCGGCCGCAACACACGGCCTGCGTCGCCGATGATGGCGCGAATGGCATCCAGCCCATCAGGGCCGGACACCAGGGCGCTGGCTGGCTCCGCGGCCAGGGCGGCCAGGTGCGGGTCACCCTCGGCGACATAGGGCGGATTGCTGACCAGTGCATCCACGCTCTGGGCCGCGAGTGCCGCGGTCCAGTCCGCGCACAGCCAGTTCACGCGACAGGCGTGATGCCGCCCATTGCCCTGCGCCACGCGCAAGGCCTGAAACGAGCGGTCAGTGGCCATCATTCGACAATCAGGACGCTCGCGCGCCAGTACCACCGCTACTGCCCCACTGCCTGTCCCCAAGTCCACCACCACGGCGTCCGGCGGGATACGCTCGATGGCGCACTCCACCAAAGTCTCTGTATCGGGGCGCGGGATCAGCACACTCGGATCCACCGCCAGATCGATGCCGAAGAATTCCTTAACCCCGAGGGTATAGGCCACCGGCGTACCGCTGGAGCGCGCCGTGAGCGCGTCCTCGAAACGTGCGCGCACGGAGGTGGTTGGCTCGTGATCCGGCCAGGCGTAGAGAAAGCTACGCGGCTTGCCGAGGGCCGCTGCCAGTAGCACTTCCGCATCCAGTGCAGCGCTATCCGAGCGCTCGGCCAGTTGCGCCCGCGCCGCGCGAAGCAGCGCAGCGATGGTGGCCCTGCTGCCGGACTCCGGGTCGCTCACCAAAGCGGGAGGCCGGCACGCCCCAAAGCTGACACGGACATCAGCTATCCGCCGATTCGGAAAGCGCGGCCAGCTGGTCGGCCTGGTACTCCGCCCACAGCGGGTCGATGACCAGATCCAACTCGCCGGCCATGACCCGGTCCAGCTGATAGAGGGTGAGATTGATGCGGTGGTCGGTGACCCGGCCCTGCGGAAAGTTGTAGGTGCGGATGCGCTCCGAGCGATCCCCGCTTCCCACCAGCTGACGCCGCGTGGCGGCTTCGCTGGCCTGGCGCTTGCTGCGTTCGGCTTCTTCCAGCCGCGCCTGCAGGAACGCCATGGCGCGCGCACGGTTCTTGTGCTGACTGCGCTCCTGCTGGCATTCCACAACGATGCCGGTCGGCAGATGCGTCAGACGTACCGCGGAATCCGTCTTGTTGACGTGCTGGCCTCCCGCGCCGCTGGAACGGTAGGTATCCACGCGCAGATCGTTGGGATTGATCTCGATGGCCTCCATTTCCTTCTGCTCGGGCATCACGGCCACCGTCGCTGCAGAGGTATGGATGCGGCCACCCGCCTCGGTTTCCGGCACGCGCTGCACGCGGTGGCCACCGGACTCAAACTTGAGGCGCGCGAAAACGTCGGCGCCTTCCACGCGGGCAATGACTTCCTTGAAGCCGCCGTGCTCGCCGTCGCTCTGCGACAGGATCTCGACGCGCCAGCTCTGCGTCTCGGCATAGCGCGAATACATGCGGAACAGATCGCCCGCGAACAGTGCCGCCTCGTCGCCGCCGGTGCCAGCCCGGATTTCTAGAAAGACATTGGCCTGGTCGCGACTGTCCGGCGGCACCAGATAGCTCAAGAGCTCCTGCTCCAAGACTTCGCGGCGCGCATGCGCGCTGTCGAGGTCCTCGCGCGCCATCTCCGCCATTTCCGGATCGCTCAGCAGCTGCTCGAGATTCGTCACTTCCTCGCCCAGGCGGGCCCATTCGCCATAGCGCTCGCTGAGCGCCTCGAGCCGTGCGTATTCCTGGCCAAGGCGCGCGTAACGCTGGGCGTCCTCGGCAACTTCGGGCGAAGACAATTCCGCTTCGACCTCCTCACGGCGATCAGCAAGACGACGGATTTTCTCCAGCAGATTGGGGCTCATTACAGGCGACTCACGGCGGTTTCCCGCCCTCTTCAGTCTTCGGGAAGGTCGAAGAGTTTACGCGCAGCGGACTTGAGCAGCGCCTGCTCCACCGGGTCGGCGTGCCGCAGTGAACGAGAGGGCGCGTGCGCGAGCCGGTTGGTGAGCGCACGCAGGGCATGATGCAGTACCTCGTCGGGGTCATCGCCCGCCGCGAGCTTGCGGCGCGCCAGCGTCAATACCTCGTCGCGCTGTTCGGCGGCACGCCCGCGCAGGGCGCGGATGGTGCCGGCCACTTCGCGGCTTTCCAGCCACTGATTGAAGGCATCGGCGCGATCCGCCACCAGAGCCTCGGCCTGCTCGGCGGCCTGCTGTCGAAGCCCCATGTTCTGGGCAATGATCTGGCGCAGATCATCCACCGTATACAGAAAAACGTCGTCCAGTCCGGAGGCGCGGGTATCGATATCGCGCGGCACGGCCAGATCGATCATGCACATCGGCTTGTGGCGGCGCCGCACCAAGGCGTGGCGGATGGCATCCACGCCCACCACCGGCTCGCGACTCGCGGTACTGGCCACCAGCAGATCCGCATCCGAAAGGCGCTCCGGAAGATCCGCCAGCGCGATCGCGTAGCCATGGACCTCGCGCGCCAGATGCTCGGCCTTGGCGATCGTTCGATTGGCCACGATGATGCGCGTCACGCCCTGGCTGCGCAGGTGCCGGGCGATGAGCTGGATCGTTTCTCCGGCGCCGATGAGCACCGCGGTCTGCTCGCGCAGATCGGTGAAGATGCGCTTAGCCATCTGTACGGCTGCGTAGGCCACAGAGACCGGATGGGCGCCGATCTCGGTCTGGCTGCGCACCAGTTTCGCGACGGAAAAGGCGTGCTGGAAAAGGCGGAGCAGGATCGGGCCAGCGGTGCGCGATGCCTCTGCGACGGCATAGGCCTGTTTCATCTGTCCCAGGATCTGCGGCTCGCCGATCACCAGGGAATCCAGCCCGGAGGCGACGCGCAGGCTGTGCCGGACCGCGCCGAGGTCGCGGTGCACGCGCAGATAGCTGCTGAGCTGCTCGGGCTTCATGCCGCGCTCCGCCGCCCACCATTCGGCGATCAGGTGCTCGGCGGAGGGCTCCAGCACACCGAGGACCTCCGTGCGGTTGCAGGTCGACAGCAGCGCGGCCTCCTCGATCCCGCCGCGTGCGCGCAGGCGCACGAGCGCGTCCGCTGCCTCGGTATCCGTAAAGGCGAGTTGCGAGCGCACTTCTACCGGCGCATTGTGGTGGCTCAAACCGAGCGCGATCAGGGCCATATAAGCTTCCGTATCTCCGCGCCATTGTCGGCGACCCGCCTTGGCATCTCAAGCAGGGGTTCTACGCATTGCCGCGAGCGGCCAACGACAAAGACCAGCCACCGACTCCGGTATCCTTTTTCGCAATGTCCTGCACGACTCGATCCCTCAACCTCAGGCGCGCGCTGGTATGGCTGGCGGGCGGTATTCTCCTGCTGACCAGCGGTGGTTGCGCAACACTGCCTGGTCAGGTGCCCACGGAGGAATCCCGCCACGAACGCCTCAACGATGCTCTCTCGGCACGCGTGGCCGAGGCGACACCGGTCCCCGATCCGAAACGCGCCACCTTCACCGAGCAGCTGTTGATCGCCGAATTGGCCTCTGCCCGAGGCCAGCATGAAACGGCTGCGCTGGCTTTCCTACGCGCCGCCGCGCTCTACAACGAGCCCGACATCGCGCGCCGCGGTGTGCGGGAGGCCCTGGCCGCCGGGCGCGAGGATCTTGCCTACGAGCTCGCTCAGCTTTGGCAGGACACCGGCGACTCCCCGTCCCAGAGCCACGCATTGCTGCTGCGACTGGCGGTTGATGCGGGAGATGCCGAGATGGCGCGCCGTCACCTGGAGCAGGTCGTTCAGTCCGCGCAGGACGAAGGCGCCCCCGGCTACCGCCCCGTTGTACGCGCCCTCGGCGATGTCCAGCAGGCGCACAGCCTTGCACTGGATGTCGTGCAGACGCATATCGAGCAGATCAGTCGCGATGACCCCGAAGCCTGGTTCGCACTGGGATTGCTGGCCTATAACTACGAGCGCTTCGACCGCGCCCGTGCCGCCATTGAGCGCGCCGTGGCGCTGGACGCGCCGGAGATCGAGAACCGTCATCTGCTCCTGCTGGCCGGCACACTGTTGCGGGGCAGCGATGCCGCCAGCGCGATCGATGCGGTCGAGTCGCGCATCAACACCGTCGAGGAACCGGTTGCGCTGCGCCGCGACTTTGCCCAGCTGCTCCGCCAGAACGGTGCCTTTGCCGAGGCACGATCGCAGCTGGAGGCTTTGCTGGCGGCGGAACCGGGCGATGCCGACGCCCTGCTCAGTCTTGGCACCATTGCCCGCGAGCAGGGCGATCCCTCGGCCGCCGAAGACTACCTGCAGCGTGCGCTTGCCGCTGAAGAGGGCGACCGCGCGGAAATCAGCTATCAGCTGGGTGTGCTGGCGCAGTCGCGGGGCGAAAGGGATGCGGCACGGCAATGGTTCAACACGGCCGCAGAAGCCGGCGATCTGTTGCGGGCCGAACTTCGGCTGGCGCAGATTGACGCCGAGAGCGGAGACCTGACCGCCGCACGCGAGCGGCTTGACCGGCTGCGGCGCGAGAATCCCGGCATGGCTGCGCGCCTGCTCGCCGCCGAAGGCGAGATGCTATACCGAGCCGGCGCCTTCGAGGAAGCCGTGTCATTACTCGAACAGGCGCTGTCGGCCTACCCGGACCATTCCGAACTGCGCTACAACTATGCTCTGGCGCTGGAACAGGCCGGCCGCATGGATGCCGCGGAGCGCGTGTTGCGGGCACTCATCGACGAGGATGCCGACAATGCCGCGGCGCTGAACGCCCTGGGTTATATGCTGGCAATCCGCGGCCAGCGCCTGCAGGAGGCCGAGCGCTTCATCCGGCGGGCCCTCGCCATTGCCCCGGATGATCCCGCCATCATCGACAGCCTCGGCTGGGTCCTGTTCAAGCAGGGGCAGCCGAAGGAAGCCCTGGCCTATCTCGAACGGGCCTATGCGACCTACCCCAACCCCGAAGTGGCCGCCCATCTCGGCGAAGTGTTGTGGGTCTTGGGAGAACGGGAGCGGGCCCGCACGCTGCTCGAAGCCGCGCTGGCCGAGCATCCGAACGACGCCACGCTCCAAGAAACCACCCAGCGCCTTTTGCAGTGAGATTGTTCAGGCGCGCGAGCGGCGCTTGGGTGCTGACCTTGCTGCTGTCGGCCTGCGCCACCACCTCGATGCCACCCGCACGCGTCGACCGAAGCGACGCGTGGCTGGTGCACTTCTCTACCATTCGCGAGATTACGGCCTTCGTCATCGACGGACGCTTGAGCGAGGGTGGCGTCGGCTCCGCCACGCTGTTCTGGCGGCAACGCGGCGAGCAGTTCTCTGCGCGCGCCTCCGGCCCCTTTGGCAGTGGTGCGATCGCCCTTTCGGGGACGCCTTCAGCGGTCACCATCCGCGACGGCGACACGCGCATCATCACCACCCAACCGGAAGCATGGATGCAGCAGCAATTGGGTTGGCAACTCCCGATCGCAGGACTACGATTCTGGGCAGTGGGACGCCCGATGCCCGGTCGGCTGGCACGCTATGCCTATAACGACGCCGGCCAGCTCGCCGTTCTGGAGCAGGCCGGATGGCACATCCACTACGAAGCCTACGAGCCACAGGAGGAAGGGCTGTGGTTGCCGAGCCGCATCCGTTTCGTTACCGGGGAGCAGAGTGCCCTGCTGCGCATTGCGCGCTGGCGCGACATTGAAAGGAATGGAGACTGAGGCCGCAGACAGACTGGGCGCATTCGGCGCGGCGCGCTGGCCCGCGCCTGCCAAAATCAACCGCTTTCTGCACATCACGGGCCGGCGCCCCGATGGTCGCCACAACCTGCAAACCCTGTTCCAGTTTCTTGGCTGGGGCGACGAGCTGAGCTTTCGGGTGCGCCGCGATGGTGTACTCCAGCGCCAAGGTGATACCGCGACCATTCCCGAAGACGACGACTTGGTGCTGCGCGCCGCCCGCGCACTGCGCGCCGCGACCGGCGCACCGCACGGCGTCGACATTGCCGTACACAAGCGCATTCCGATGGGTTCCGGACTCGGGGGCGGCTCGAGCGATGCCGCCACCACGCTGATCGCGCTCAATACGCTGTGGAACTGCCGACTGGATACGGCCACGCTGGCCCGGATCGGGCTCGATCTGGGTGCGGATGTCCCGATATTCATCCAAGGCCGAGCCAGTTGGGCCGAGGGAGTCGGCGAAGAGCTGACGCCGGTTGCCCCGGACGAGCCCTGGCTGCTGCTGGCCATGCCCGATTGCACCGTCTCCACCACAGAGGCCTTCGCCCACCCTACGCTGGAACGTGCAGCGAAACCGGTAACAATGGATGACTTCGCCGCGGGTCGCTGTCGCAACGTGTTTGAGCCGGTGGCGCGCACACTCGCCCCGCAGGTCGGCGAGACCCTCGATGCACTGGCGCAGGCCGCCGAACGCGTCGAAAGCAACACCCGTCCCCAACTCAGTGGAAGCGGAAGTGCCTGCTTCCTGTGTTTGCCAGATCGCGCAACAGCGCGGGCTGCGCAGGCCTTCGTGCCGGTCACACTGCCGACGCTGGTCACCCGGGCGCAGAATTCTTCGCCTCTACATGTGGCAAGCCTGGGTCCAATCGGGCGATAATGTCGTAGACATGACAGCCGATGGGGCGTAGCCAAGCGGTAAGGCAACGGGTTTTGATCCCGTGATGCGATGGTTCGAATCCATCCGCCCCAGCCAACTAGCAGGGCCGCGCGCTGACGCGGCCTTTCGCATTGCAGCGACAGTCACTGGCGCTGCCGTGCAACGATTGATTCTTTCTCGGGGAAACGGCACAGAATGAGCGACGGCCATCTGATGATCTTCAGCGGCAACGCCAATAGGGCGCTTGCCAAGGATGTAGCGGCACACCTGAAGCTGCCACTGGCCAGCGCCACCGTCGGGACCTTTTCCGACGGGGAAATCAACGTCGAGATCCATGACAATGTCCGCGGCCGCGATGTCTTTGTGGTCCAGCCGACCTGCGCCCCCACCAACACCAACCTGATGGAACTCGTGATGATCTGCGACGCCATCAAGCGTGCGAGCGCGGGGCGCATTACCGCCGTCATCCCCTATTTCGGTTATGCCCGTCAGGATCGGCGGCCGCGCTCATCCCGGGTTCCGATTTCGGCCAAGGTCTGCGCCGACATCCTGACCACGGCCGGTGCCGACCGTGTACTGACGGTGGACTTGCACGCCGATCAAATCCAGGGCTTTTTTGATTGCCCGGTAGACAACGTCTACGCCTCGCCGGTCCTGCTGGGCGACATCTGGCGGCAGAAATACGACAACGTCGTGGTGGTATCTCCGGATGTGGGCGGCGTGGTGCGCGCCCGCGCTGTGGCCAAACGCCTCGATGACGCCGACCTGGCGATCATCGACAAGCGCCGCCCGCGCGCCAACGAGGCGCGCGTGATGAACATCATTGGCGACGTGCGCGACAAGACCTGTGTCATGGTCGATGACCTGGTGGATACCGCCGGCACCCTCGCCAAGGCGGGCGATGCACTGAAAGCGGCGGGGGCGCGACGCGTGGTGGCCTATGTGACACACCCGGTGCTCTCCGGCGCCGCGGTGGAGAACATCAGCGGTTCGCAGATCGACGAACTTGTGGTCACGGATTCGATCCCGCTGGCACCGGCTGCAGCGAACTGCGGCAAGATCCGGCAGCTGTCGATCGGTGCCCTGCTCGCCGAAGCCATCCGCCGCGTATCAGCCGAGGAGTCCGTTTCTTCGCTGTATTCGGACTGAGGCACGCCTGCGCTACTGGCGCCTACCTGCCGCTTCCACTACACTGCGCGCCCTTCGTGGCCTGGTCGCGGGCCGTGGAGCGTCTATTTCCCTTTTTGGAGCAAGAACATGTCCGATGAATTCGTCGTCGAGGCGAAGTCGCGCGAGGCGCAAGGAACGGGTGCGAGCCGCCGTCTGCGCCGTGATGGCTGGACCCCGGCCATCGTCTACGGGGGCGGCAAGCCTCCGCAGTCGATCGTTGTAAGCCATCGCCAGCTGTACCGTCAGATGGGCTACGAAGCCTTCTTCTCGCACATTCTGAAGCTTGAGATCGACGGCCAACCGGAGTCCGTGGTGATCAAGGCCGTGCAGCGCCATCCGGCGCGCAAGCAGGTCCTGCATGCCGATTTTCTGCGCGTACGCGCCGACCATGCCATTCGTGTGCGCGTGCCGCTGCACTTCGAAGGCGAAGCCGTAGCACCGGGTGTGAAGACCGGTGGCGGTGTCGTCGAGCACATGATGAACGACGTCGAAGTCGAGTGTCTGCCCAAGTATCTGCCCGAGTACATCGCGGTGGACATCTCCAAGCTGGAACTGGATCAGACCGTCCATCTCTCCGAGATTCCCCTCCCCGAGGGCGTCGAGCTCGTCGAACTCAAGCATGAGAACGACGCCGGCGTGGTGGCCATCCACCAGCCGCGCAAGGTGGAAGAGGACGAGGAAGACGAAGCAGACAGCGGCGATGAGGAACAGGCGTCGGACGACGAGGAAGCGTCCGAGGACTGATCCCCTCGTTCTCCCGTCATCGTGTCTCTTCCTGTCCGGTTGATTGCCGGGCTCGGTAACCCCGGGCCCGGCTACGCTGCCACGCGGCACAACGCCGGGTTCTGGTTTGTCGACGCACTCGCAACCCATGCCGCGACTGCGTGGAAGACCGAGCGGCGCTTCTCGGGGGAGACCAGCCGCCTCCCCACGGGCGTCGGAGACCTCTGGCTCCTCAAGCCCGACACCTACATGAACCGCAGTGGCCAGGCGGTCCGCGCAGTCTGTGACTTCTACAAGATCGCCGCACCCGAGGTCCTCGTGGTACATGACGATCTCGACCTGCCGGCTGGCACCGTGCGCCTGAAACGCGGCGGCGGACACGGCGGCCACAACGGGCTGCGTGACATTCACCGCCATCTGGGCACACCGGACTACTGTCGCCTCCGCGTCGGCATCGGGCATCCCGGGCAGCAGCAGGAAGTGCTGAACTACGTACTGGGCAAGCCCACAGCCGACGAATCACGCGCCATCGGCGACGCCCTGGTGCGCGCCGCAGAGGCACTCGATACGCTGCTCAGCAATGGCTGGGAGCGCGCCTGTACCCAGTTGCACACCGCCCCGACGCAGGCTTGAAGCCGTCGCTGTCCGCTCGGTGGTGCGTCTAAGCCCTCATTCCAACATTGCCCTAGGGAGTTAGCAGCGTGGCCATTCAATGCGGCATTGTCGGTCTGCCCAATGTCGGCAAATCGACCCTTTTCAACGCGCTGACCCGTGCCGGTATCGGTGCCGAGAACTACCCCTTCTGCACCATCGACCCGAACGTAGGGGTGGTGCCGGTACCCGATCCGCGCCTGCAGACCCTGGCCGGAATCGTCAAACCCCAGAAGCTGATCCCCACCGCTGTGGAGTTCGTCGACATCGCCGGTCTGGTTGCCGGTGCCAGCAAGGGCGAAGGCCTGGGCAACCAGTTCCTCGGTCATATCCGCGAAACCGACGCCATCGCGCACGTCGTGCGCTGCTTCGAGGACGACGACATCATCCATGTGGCGGGCTCCGTCGACCCGCTGCGCGATATCGACACCATCGCCACGGAACTCGCGCTCGCCGACCTCGAAGGCGTCACGCGCGCGCTGGACAAAGTCTCGCGCCAAGCCAAGTCGGGCGACAAGACGGCACAGGCCCGCGCCGACCTGCTCAAGCGCGTGCACGATCACCTCGACGCCGGGCATGCAGTGCGCAGCCTGTCCATCAGCGAAAGCGAGCGTCCCTGGTTGCGGGAGCTTTTCCTGATTACCGCCAAGCCGCTGATGTACATCGCCAATGTCGACGAAGCCGCGCTCAGCGAAGGCAACGAGGCGCTGGAGCGCGTGCGCCAACGCGCGGCCGAGGAGCACGCTGTCGTGGTCCCGGTCTGTGCCGGCATCGAAGCCGAGCTGTCGCAGCTGGATGAAGCTGACCGCGCCGAGTTTCTCGCGGATCTCGGCCTGCAGGAACCCGGCCTGGATCGCGTCATCCGTGGTGCCTACGACCTGCTCGGTCTGCAGACCTTCTTCACCGCCGGACCGGCCGAAGTCCGCGCCTGGACCGTTCGCAAGGGTGCCAGCGCGCCGCAGGCGGCGGGCGTCATCCATACCGACTTCGAAAAAGGCTTCATCCGCGCCGAAGTGGTCGCCTACGACGACTTCGTCGCCTACAAGGGCGAAAATGGTGCCAAGGAAGCCGGGCGCTGGCGGCTCGAGGGCAAGGAGTACATCGTCCAGGAAGGCGACGTCATGCACTTCCGCTTCAACGTCTAGGCCCACATCCCTGCGTAAGCCCGTGCCTCCTCGGCAAAGGGGCCGGCGGGACAACTGGCTTGCAAGCCTCCGCAGGCCGCGCTAGCGTCTGCGCGAGCCTTGCAAAAGGGGTGCGTCATGACGCCGATTCTGCGTTGGCTGTCACGCCGCTTCACCGATGGGCGGCTTGTCATCGAGTGTCCCGACGTCGACGACATCGTCGTCGGCAGCGGATCCCCTACAGCCCGACTGCGATTCAAGGATCGCGCCGTGCTGCACTGGGTGCTGCGCGACCCGCAGATGCGCTTTCCGGAAGCCTATGTGGAAGGCTTGTGGGAGCCCGAGGACGACGACCTGATGCCGGTTCTGGAGGTGGCCATGCGCAACAGCAGCCACCTGCTGTCACCGAAGACGCGGGCCCTGCGCGTACTGCGCGCCCGCCTCGGGGAGCTCAACTCCGCGGTCAGCGCCAAGCGCAACATCCAGCATCACTACGACATTGATACGCCGGTCTATCGGCTGTTTCTCGACCAGGACCTGCACTACTCCTGTGCCTACTTCCCCCAGCCGGAAATGAGCCTGGAGGCGGCGCAGCAAGCCAAGTGCGCCCTCATCGCCCGCAAGCTCCATCTGCGGCCGGGTGCGCGCGTGCTCGATATCGGGTGCGGGTGGGGCAGCAACGCGCTCTACCTCGCCCGCCACTACGATGTGCACGTCACCGGCGTCACCTTGTCCGAAAATCAGTGCGCCATCGCCCGCGAGCGCGCCGAGGCAGCGGGCCTGTCGGACCGGGTCAGCTTCCGGTTGGAAGACTATCGCCAGACGCAAGGGCAGTTCGACGCGATCGTCAGCATCGGTATGTTCGAACACGTCGGGCGCCCGCAGTATCCGGTCTTCTTTGATCGGGTGCGCGATCGCCTGAAGCCGGATGGCGTGGCGCTGCTGCATACCATTGGCAGCCGTCATCCCCCGGATCAAGGAAATCCCTGGATACGGAAATACATCTTCCCCGGGGGACAGATTCCGGCAGCCTCCGAGGTACTGGCTCCCCTCGAGCGGAGCGGACTGTGGATGACCGACCTGGAAGTTCTGCGGCTGCACTATGCCACCACGCTGGCGCACTGGCATGCCCGTTTCCAGAAAAACCGAGTCGCTATTGCCGACATCATGGGCGAACGCTTCTGCCGGATGTGGCGCTTCTATCTGCAAGCGTCAGAGGCGACCTTCCGCTGGGGTGGGCTCGCGGTGTTCCAACTGCAGCTCGCGCGCAGCCTGGACCGGCTGCCACTCACGCGTAATTATCTATTTTCTGACACGGTTTTGGGTTGACAGGGCTAGGCGAATCCCGCCAAATCGCAACGAACCCTAGTGATCGTTCATTCATGCCGCGATATCGGCGATTCGCGAGCCCGCTGTGGCTCTTTGCGTGTTTCAGCCTCAGCCTGGCGGGGAGCGTGCAGGCCGACATTGGCAATGCGGGCGCCAGCGAGGACAGCCTGCTGCACTACTACCAGGCGGCGCTGAACCAGAACGCCAACTACCGCGCCGCACTGGAGGACTATCGCGCCGCGGCCGAAGCCGAACCGCAAGCCCTTGCCCGGCTGCTCCCCAAGATCGGCCTGGAAGGGGCCTACAACCGTATCCGGCAGGAGATCGATGGCGAGTTCTTCGGCATCACCGACGTCGATGAAACTGACTACTTCGATAAATTTGCCTACGGGGTGTCGCTGCGTCAGCCGATCTACCAGCGCTCCGCCCTGCTCGGCCTGGATCGCGCCGAGCTCGCTGTCGGCCAGGCCCGGCTGCGGCTGACCGCCGAGCGTCACGATCTCATGCTGCGCACGGCCGAGGCCTATTTCGGCGTGCTGGCAGCCGGCTATGAACTCAGCTTCATCCGCGCCGAGAAAGAAGCCATCGCGCGCCAGGTCGAACAGACCGAAAGCCGCTTCGACTCTGGCCTCGTTGCCGAAACCGACCTGCTTGCGGTCAAAGCCCAGCTCGACAGCGTCAAGGCCTCGGAAATCGATGCCGAGAACGCACTCGACATCGCGCGTACACGACTGGAGTTCATCAGCGGGCAGCGCCCGGACCGCATCAGAACCCTCAATGGCGACGCCGAGTTGCCGGCGCTGGATCCGAATCAGGTGGAACCCTGGCTGGAACGCGCGCAGCGTCACAATACCGACCTTCTGGCCGAGACCGTTGGTCTCAACCTGGCTGAAGTGGACACCGACATCGCCCGCGCCCAGCGCTGGCCCACCCTCCAGCTCACCGGCTCGCACGCCTTCTTCGACGCCGACGGCGGCTTCGAGGGCGCGCGCGAGGATACCGACAGCCGCATAGGCCTGTCCCTGCGCATGCCCTTGTACGAAGGCGGCATGGTGCGCTCGCAAGTCACCGAAGCGCAGGCCCGGCAACGCGCCGCAGCCCACCAGCGGGACAGCGCAGAAACCCAGGCGCGGCTGGCCACGCGTACGGCCTTCCTCAATACCCGCGCCGCCCTCGCCCGCGCCGACGCACTGGTACAGGCGGTCGACTCCGCGCAGGCCGCCGAGGCCTCCGCGCAGATCGCCTTCGAAGTGGGCTCGCGCACAGCGGCCGACTACCTTGCCGCCGTGCGCGAGCGCTTTCGCGCACAACGCGATCTTGCGCGAGCGCGATACGACTACCTGCTCGGCCTGCTTCGACTGCGCAAGGCCGCGGGCGTCCTGCGCATGGCCGACCTCGAAGCAATGAACCGCGTGCTGCAATGAGCGGCGCCGCCTGTCGTTCCTGGCCGGTGCGCCCGGACGGCATCCAAATGAACTCTGGAGTGGACTCCCGGTGACTGCGTCTTCCCACCTTCGTTTCATTGGCCGCGTTGCCGCGGTTCCCGCGCCCAGTGGCACTGTCATCGTTGAGGCCCCATTCAATGGTGCGCGCTATCGGCTCAGCGACGATGAATACCGTATGGCGCAACTCTTCGACGGTGCGCGCGATCGCACCGCGCGCATGCGGGACGCCGGCGACAACGAGCGCGAAACGCTGATCGATCGACTCGCCCTCGAGCTCTCTGAAGCAGGGTTGCTCGAGGCCGGCAGCGAGGAGCCGCTGCCAACCCCACCTCAGATGACAGAGGATGGCGCGCCTCCCAGCGGGGCTCCCGAACAGCACCCGGCTTCATCAACCCCGGGGTCCTTGGCTGGTCCCGGCCTGCCCGGCGATTACGGTTCCGCCGCCAGTCGCGAGCGCGGGGGTGCTGCTGGCGGTATGGCTGTCCCCATTGGCCCCCTCCGCGCTCTCGGCCGGCTGATCAATCTGTTCGTCGGCCAAGCGGCGTTGCGTTGGCTGCTGTGGCTGGCCGGAATCGGTGCGTTGGGCGCCCTATGGCATCTTCGCGACGATGCCGCCGTTCATATCACTGCCGTCCTGTCGCCCTACTGGATTGCCCTTGTGGGCCTACCCTCAGCCCTCGCGATCAATCTGCTGTCGAGCGCCGCGCGCGCCGCAGCCATCGAGCGCTGGACCGCGGAAAAAGCCCCTGTGCGCCTGCGCCTGGCGCTGGGTTTCCTACCCCACTTGCATGTGGATACCGAAGGCCCCGCCGAACGTGCCGACCTCCCCGGCCGACTGCGCATTCTCGGTTCGACCCTGCAAAGCGGCGTATTGCTCTTCGTCCTGGGCATCGGCGGCTGGCTCATGCTGCGCAACAGTGGCGAGTTGCTGGCAACCTATCTGCTCGTCTTCGGCCTCATTGCCGCGGTAGGGACGCTGCTGCGCGCCAACCCGCTCGTCCCGCGCGAGGGCTATTTGCTGCTGGCGCACCGCCTCGGTGTACCCGATTTGCGCGATCAGGCCTGGATGGCGATTTTCGGCTGGGATCGCCCATGGGCCCGAAGCGCACCCCCGCCACGGCGCGCGCTGCGCCTTTTCGCCGCCCTGGCCCTGCTCTACATCGTTGCCGTCGTGGTTCTGATTCTCGCCTTCCCTGCGCGATGGTTGGGAATGGTATGGGGCGGCGTGGGTGTGGCCGTGGTGCTGGCCGCACTGCTTTTTGTAACCGTGGCGCAGATTCGTCGGGTGCGCTCACAACGCCGTGCATTGGCGGGCACCTGGGGGCATAAGGGACGATCCGGTCCACCCAGTCGCCGCACCATCGGCTGGCTGGCGCTGATTGCACTGGTGATGGTGCTGCCCTATCGCTACGACGCCAGCGGTAAGCTGACCGTGCTGCCCGCGGAGCGGGCCGAAGTCCACGCACTGGCCGCAGGCGACGTACGAGAAGTCTTTGTGGCCGAAGGTGACCAGGTCGAGGCCGGTGACGAGATCGTTCGCCTCTACGACGCTGCCCAACGCGCCGAAGTGGCCATGGCCAAGGCGGAGGTCAGTCGCCTGCAGGCCCAGCTTGCCCTGGAGCAGGCCGGGGCCCGCAGCGAATCGATCGCACTGGCCGAACAGCGTGTCGCCACTGCCGAGGCACGGCTCAAGGCCGCCGCCAGCGAAGCGCGCCGCGCCGAAGCCGCCTATGAGCGCAATGGCATATCGGCCCAGGATTACGAGCGCGCCATCAGCAACGCACAGGTACGTCGCGAGGAACTGAAGGAGGCCGAGCGACAACTGGAGGTCACCAAGGGCGGCATCCGCCCGGAACGACTGGAAGCCCTGCAGGCTCAGCTTGAAGCCGAGCAGGCCGAACTGGATTTCCATCAGCAACGGCTGCAAGACACCCGACTCCGCGCCCCGATCAGCGGGACCGTGGTATCGGATCAACTGCGCCATGCACGCGGCCAATACCTCGACATCGGTGATCCCATCGCAACCATCGAACAGCATTCGCAGATGCTGGCGGAACTGGAAGTCCCCGAAGCTCAGATTGCGATCGTCGAGGAAGGGGCGGAAGCCCGTGTCCGCATCTGGTCGCGACCGACCGAGGTGCTGCCGGCGCGGGTACTCTCCATTGCACCCAATGCCGAGGAGGCGCCTTACGGACGCGTGGTGCGCGTCACGCTGGCTGTCGAGGATCCTGACCGCCGGCTGCGCTCCGAAATGACCGGACGCGGCAAGGTCGACGGTGTCTATGAGCCCGTCATCGTCGTCTTCAGCAAAGCCATCGTGCGCTTCGTGATGGTGGAAGTCTGGTCCTGGCTGCCGTGATACCGGAGTCGCCGCCGCTATCCCAGGACCACTTCCGGCTCACCGGCCCCAGTGGTTTCGGTGACGGCATGAATCACTATGGCCACAGCATGGCCTGGTTCCATGGCAAGCTCTTCGTCGGCACGACCCGGGGCGCCATGCACATGAACAAGACCAATGTGCCCCGCCCGGACCTCAAGCCCTGGCCGGTGGATTGTCCCAACGACATCTACGACGCAGACCGCAATGCCGAGATCTGGTGCTTTGATCCCGCCACCCGGCGCTGGACACGGGTCTATCGCGCACCCGATGTGCCCGGTCGGAACGGGCGCATGGTCCCCCGCTACATCGGCTACCGCGGCATGGCGGTCTTCCAGGGCGCGTCGGATACGCAGGCCTGTCTCTACGTATCGAGCTGGGCGCCGGCAGCCACCGACCCGCCCGAGATTCTGCGCTCGGAAGACGGCGTGCACTTTGCCCCTGCTGCGCGTCCCCCATTCTCCGATTTCGTGCGCAGCTTCCGGACGCTGCAACCCTATCGCCGACGCATCCATACCAGCCCGACCAGTTCGCGCAACATCCACGACCCGGAGCAGCGTGCCCAGGACAGCGTCGGCAGCGACGCCACCATCTACGCCACGCACGATATCCCCAGCCAGGACTGGCGCCCGGTCAACGAGGCCGGCTTCGGCAATCCCGCCAATCTCACCATCTTCGAGATGGCCGAGTTCGAAGGTCGCCTCTACGCCACAACAGTGAATCCACAGGGTTTCGAGCTTTGGCGCACCGAGGATGATGGCGTCGGGCAGCTGCCCTATCGGTGGAAACGGGTGCTGCAGCACGGTGCCGGACGCGGCCCCTACAACGAGGTGGGCGTCAGCCTGTGCGCTTTCAACGGCGCGCTCTATGTCGGCACCGGCGTGCTCAACGGCGGCTTCCATCGCAATCTGCGCATCGGCCCCGCGGCAGCCGAGGTACTACGGGTCTGGCCCGATGATTCCTGGGAGTTGCTCGTGGGCCACGCCCGCGTGACCCCCGAGGGCATCCGCTACCCGCTATCTGGACTCGCGCCGGGTTTCGACAATCTCTTCCAGGGCTATGTCTGGCGGATGTGCGTGCACGACGGCTGGCTTTATGTGGGCACCTTCTGCTGGGCCAATCTACTCCCCTATCTGCCCGTGCACGTCTGGCCCGAGGACGTCATGGTCATGGTGCGCCGTTGGGGCATGGACCGCTTGGCCTACCAGCACGGCGGCAGTGAACTCTGGCGCACACGGGATGGCGTCCGCTGGCAACGCGCGGTACGCAACGGCTTCGACAACCCCTATAACTGGGGCATTCGCAACATGATGTCGACGCCCTACGGGCTGTTCGTGGCAACGGCCAATCCTTTCGGACCAACCGTGGCGCAGCGCCGCGATGGTGAATGGCGCTATCTGCCCAACCCGCGCGGCGGCACCGAGGTCTGGCTGGGCAGTGCCTTTGCGGATGCCGCATGACGCCGACCCCGATCCTGATGCTGGCACCTCCGGGCGGCGACATCGCCTGGGCCGCAGGCACCCTTGGCCGCGGCGAGCGGATGCTGGCCCTGCCCGAATTGCGACTTTCTGCGGCAAAGACCGTAGGCGAGGCGCTGGCGCTGCATGCCCGTGCCGAAGACCGCGCCGGCGACGGCCTGTTGCGCACCGTCGCACAGCTACGCTTCGGCGCCCAGCGCCTCGATACCATCGAGGCGGCCCAGGCCTGGCTGCAGCGGCGTGCGGAATGGCTCATACCTACCCTACTGGACTGGCTACTGCGCCACGCCGGCCCCCGTCATCTCGTGCTGCATGAACCCCACGCCGCGCTGCGCATCAACGACACCGAGCAACTGCTGCGCGCGCTTCCCGATGCGCTGGTCGTGCAGCTCGTCGAGCCTGTGGCACGCTATTGCGGACGCCTGCACCGCGACATGCACGGGCGGCTGTTCACGCCGCCAGAAGCGCAGCACCACGTCGGCACCTATCCGGTGCTTGCCCCTTCGCTGATGTGGTACCGGGTGCATGACACCCTGCTTCGTGTGCGCAAGGAACAGCCTGAACGCCGTTGGAGAATGCTGCGTGCCGACCTGCTGCGCCACCGGCCGGACCGCGTTCTTCCGCCGCTGTGGACCGACATCGGCCTGAACGCTGCCAGCCCTCCTCTCAGCCCCTTGCCCTTCGCCCATCCCGGGCCGGCCAATGCGCCCCTGGGGGACGATGTCAGCTATCTGCGCGCACCACAGGACTGGCCCGACCCGCCAGACGCACCGCTCGATCCCGCCATCGCGCATCCCGATCTTCGGGCACTGGCGGAGCGCCTCGGTACCCCGCTCTCACAGGGAATCGTGTCATGACTGCACTTACTGGACTCCGCGTCGTCGAGTTGGGCGGCGACGTCGCCAGCGCCTACTGCACCAAGCTGCTCGCCGGCTTCGGTGCCGAAGTGTTGCGCGTCGCGCACCCGCGCTGCGAGCGAAACGGGCCGCTGGCGCCTGCCGACACCGACAGCGCCGACTGGCTGGACACGGGCAAGAAGCGGGTTGCCTGCGATGACGACGCGCTACGTGACTTGTGCGCCAGTGCCGACCTGATCATCGATGGACTGGGTCCCAATGGACTGGAGACACTGGGGGTCGACACCGATCCCGAGCGGCAGAGCCGCGACGGACGCATTGTGGTGCGAATTGCGCCCTTCGGCCTCAGTGGCCCAATGGCGCACGCTGCCGCCTCCGACATCAGCCTCTATGCCGCAAGCGGCCTCATGAACTCGACCGGCCGAGGCGATCGCGAGCCACTCAACGCCGGTTTCCCGCTGGTCCAACTCGGCGCCGGGCTGCGCGCCTGCTGCGCTGCCCTGATGGCGCTGCACCGCCGCGCGCACGACGGCCAGGGCGACCTCATCGAAGTATCGATGCAGGAGACTGGCCTCGATACCTACGAAATCGCGCTGGTCGAACACCTGCGCACCGGCAAGGTTGCCCGGCGCAATGGCGACGAGCACGCCCTGGTGCCCTGGCGCACCTTCCGTTGCCGCGATGGCTGGGCCGCTGTGGTCGGTGGGCCTATGCGCAACTGGGGCCAGGCCAGCGCCCTGTTCGAGGATGCCGAACTCAGCGCGCCGCGGCTGGCGCACATGGCGGAGCGCATTGCCCACCGCCAGGAGGTCTACCAGCGCATGCAGCCCTGGTTGGCACGCACGGACAAGCGGACGATCTTCCATAGAGGACAGGAAGCGGGCCAAGCGTGGACTTACCTTGCCACCCTTGCCGACGCGGCCGAAGACCCCCAGTTCAGCGCCAGAGGTTTCTTCACCGCCCTGCGACCGGACACACCCGAGGCCGGCCGGGTTCCCGGCGCGCCCTTCCGGCCCGAACGCAGCCCGTGGCAGCGCCGGTCTCCCCCAACCGAGTCCCACACGGCGGCGCGGCTCGCGGGCAAGCCCAGCACGCAGTGGCGCGGGGATGGCACCGCGATTGCCCAGCCCCTGGCCGGCCTGACCGTGCTCGACTTCACCCACGACTGGGCCGGTCCGCATGCCGCACGATTGCTGGCGGATTACGGTGCCACCGTCATCAAGATCGAATTCCCGGCGCGGCTGGACGGCATGCGTGGTGCCTACAAGGACCGCATCAATGCCCACCCGCGCGTCCATCAGTTGCACCGCAACAAGCAGTCGATCACCCTCGACCTGCGTCTCGCTGAGCACCGCGAAGCCTGCCATCGGCTTGTGCAGAAGGCCGACATCCTGCTCGACAACTCGCGGCCAGGCGTCATGGCGCGCAAGGGCTTGGCACCGGACACCCTGCGCCAGTTGAATCCACGCTTGATCGCCGTTTCGCTATCCGCCTTTGGCGCCACCGGCCCCTACGCCCGCTATGCCGGCTATGGCGGCAGCATCGAGGCCGTCAGTGGCCTTCAGGATCTGACCGCCTACACCGACGATGATGAACGCTTCCGCGTGCGCGAGATGGACGTGCTGAATGGCGTGTTCGGCGCTCTGGCCGCGCTGCTCGGACTTGTTCAGCGCGACCACGATGGCGAGGGGCAGTGGATTGACCTCGCCGAAACCGAAACCACGGCCTGGCTGATCGGCGAGCATTTCCTGCGCTATTTCCGACTCTCGCAGGAGCCCGCTCCGCAGGGCAACAGCGATTCCCGCTTCGTCCTGCAGGGATGCTACTCCTGCGCAGGCGAAGACCAGTGGCTCGCCCTGACTGCCGTCGACACCGACCAGGCCCGCACACTGCGCACGCTGGTGGGGGGCGAACAAGCCTTGGAGACCGATGTCGCGCGCTGGTGCGCTGCGCTGGACGCGCAGCAGGCGGAGCAACGGTTGCTCGAGGCCGGCATTCCTGCCGCGCAGGTGCGCAGCGCCGCCGACCTCGCGCGCGACGCACACCTGAAGGCGCGCGCCTGGTGGCTCAAGCTCGACGACGAAGGCTTCCCAGGCATGCCCTTCCGTTTCGGTCGCGGCGGTGGCGCGCTGCACCGGAGAGGTCCCGACCTCGGGCAGGACAATGCCTCACTGCTGCCGGAGCTGGGTCTGGATAGCGCGCAATGGTGTGATCTCTCGGCCGATGCGCTGGGTACGGCCTACGACACTGAGGACCAGCGCGCCTGAGGTGGCACCCTAGAGGCTGTCGCCCTCGCCCGTTGCGGCCGGCGCGACCGTAAAGCCAGCCGCGCCTACGGATACCAGGTACTGCGGTAGTTCCAGCCGCGCAAGCCTGCCTGCGGCCAGCGCGTCTTCCAGATAGCTGGTGGTGTCCGCAGGCTTGCGAAAATCCACACAGTGCTTGTGTGGTGCCAGATCGTATTGCCACCACTGCAGGGCGCGCAGTCGCTCGATGAGGGCGTCGTCAAAGCGCATGCGCTTCACGGTTGCTGGCACGCCGGCGACGATGGCATAGGGCGGTACATCGCGATTGACCACGCTGCCCGCACCGATGATGGCGCCATCGCCGATGCAGACACCCCGCCGCACGATGACGCCCGCACCGATCCAGACTTCGTGCCCGATGCGCGTCGTCAGCGGCACTCCGGCGGTGTAGTGGTAGGCCTCGCTGCCGTCGGGCGCCAGTCGCGTGAAGTCCGGATCGTCATACAGATTCGGAAATTCCTCCGGCCGCGTGAAGCCGAAGGGATGGGTCGTGAACCAGTCGTGCGGGTGGTCAGGCGGGCCGATGATGGCGGATTCGGCGCACTGGAAATACCGCCCGGCCTGTACGCGGTAGAAGCTCGAACTGCCCCGCCCGTTGACGTAGCTGAAGGCACCAAAGCGGCAATGCCGAATCTGACGCGGACTGAACAACCAGAGCGGGCGTTCGTAATGCAGGCTGCCGGCGATGCCGCGGCCATCACCTGCGTAGAGGCCGTAATCGCGCAACTGCTCTACGCTCAGGCCTTCTTCCGGCGTTGAAGGCGCCATGGTCGTTTCGTTCACGCTTGCACCTGCTGGCGCTGCGCTTCAGGCGGCTTCCGGCTTGCGCGCGCTGACCAGCACATAGTCCTCGCCCGCGTCGACATAGGACTGCAGGCGATCGCACATGCGCTCGAAAGCGGCGCGCCGCTCTCCCTCCGAGCGCTGTGCGTACTGGCGCAGGGCCGCGATGAACGGGATGCGCGTCTGCTCGAGGATCGACTCGACCTGGACATCCTCGAAGCCAATCTCGCGCAGGATGCGGCTGTACTCGTCGGCGTCATAGGCGTTGACGGGCATGTCGAGGCACTGCCCGCTCAGGAACGCCCGATTGCCCTGCATGTAACGCTTGGGGTCGACGCCCCGCTTCGGAATCAGATCGGTGAGCGCCAGCCGGCCGCCCGGCGTCATGACCCGGAAAGCCTCCGCCAGGAAGGTGGCACGGGTATCGAAATGGAAGGCGCATTCGACGGAGACCACGGTGTCAAAGCTGGCGTCCGGGAAATCCATGGCCGTGGCATCGCCCAGTTGCAAGGTGATCGTGTCGCCAAAGCCGCATTGAGCAACATAGTCCTGCCCCGAGGTGATGCGCACATCGGTGACGTCGATCCCCACGACAGTGCGCGGCTTGTGGCTGCGGGCGAAGACCACTGGCCCAGCGCCATAGCCGCAGCCGACGTCGAGCACACGGGATGCCGGTCCCATCTTGGCGGTCGTGGCAACCAGCCGGGTCAACGCCTCGGCAGCGCCCTCTATGCTCTGATCCGGCTCGACCCAATAGCCATAGTTGGCAAAGGGCTGTTCGCCATAGAGATCACCGCGTGCCGTGTGCCGCGCCGTGTAATGGGCGATGACAGCTTCTCGGGGCGAATTGGCGGGCGTGCTGTTCTCGGTCATCGAAACGCTCATTCAGGTCATCCGTGGTGGTAAAAGCAATCCATTGCTTGCGTGATGCCCGACCTTCAGCGTTGTCCCGCGGCGCGCTCCAGCAGGTCGAAACCCTGGATCGTCGCGTCGAAGTCCCGACTGATGGGGCCAAAGGCGTTGAAATCCAAATCGCTTTGGTCGTCGTATCCAGGCCAGTGATGCCCACCGTCATTGACGGTGACAAGGAAGCTCCGGAATCCCCCCGGATTTTCGCACTGTGGAAATTGCTCGATGATGACGTCGCCAGCAGAGTCCCCTTCCACGGTGTCACGGGACACGACCGTTTCCTGCAGCGACCCGCTGCACCCGTTGTTGGGGGCAAAGACATCCAGGAAGAGACCCTCGTCGCTGCCGAGCACCGGGACGAGGGCGCTGAGCGCAAAGAGATCATCCAGCAGGCTCTGATTCTGCTCGCTCTCGAAGGAGTCGGCGATATCCGCGACCTGCGGGTCCTCGAAGCTTTCGGGCGCCACGTCTGTTGGCAGCCCGAGGCCAAGCGGGTCCAGGCTGCCGGGGCTCAGCAGCCCACTGAGCACACCAGGCCCACCACCGCCACGGACCGGATAGGTCAACCCGCCGCCATAGGGGGCGAGCACATCCACGGTGCCGTGCACCTGCACGGTGCCAACCGGCGCGCCATTCATGCAGGCCTCGGACTCCGCCGGGCCAATGCTTCCGGCCACGACCAGTGCCGCCTTGAACAGCTCCGGTCGCCGACAGGCAAAGCGCGCTGCATAGATCCCGCCGTTGGATAGCCCACTCACATAACGCGGAAGGCTCTCTCCGCCAAACTCGGCGAAGGCATCGAACATGGCCAACTCGATGTAGTCCAGATTGTCTTCTACCGACGCGAAGTCCAGAGAAAGACTGCTCACCAACCCGGATAGCGTCTCCCCATTCAGACTGTCGAACAAGGCGCCCAGCCCGCTTGCCGGCAAACCCGCTTCCTCCGCAGCCACGAGCAGTTCATTCTCGTCGCTGATGAGACCGAGCTGCGCCAGTGCATCATTGAGGGGCAGCCCCGCCAGCAGGTCATTCGTGTTGTCGGTCACCGTGCTTTGCGGCCAGTTGCCGGTGGGTGAGCCTGGCAGGATCACCATGACGTTGCGGGCCTTGACCAGTTCGGACTTGCGCATCAGCGCCGCGTAGGTTGCGGCTGCGGTCTGCGGATCCCGACCCAACTGACGGAAATGCAAGCTGACCAACACACTGCTGGGAGCTCGGTTGGCGGGCCTCAGCACGATGTAGTCCAGGGTGCCGGAAAAGCTGTTCTCCACGTCCGACTTCGAAACCACCTGAACATCCACGCCATCACAGGCCGGGACGCTGGTGAAACCAAAGCCGAGCTGATCCGGTTCGCTCCTGGGGCATTGCTCGAAGTAGCGTGGCGCGCAGTCCTCGCCGCTGTCCACTCGCTGGGTCGAGAAATCGCTCTGACAGCTGCGCGAAGCCGACGGCCCCGGTTGCGCCGTGCCGCCATCCGATGACCCGGGAGGTGTTCCGCTGTCGCTGTCGCTGCCACCGCCACCACCGCCACCGCCACCGCCACCGCAGCCAGCAAGGGCAGTGGCGAGCGCCGTCGCGACAAGCATTCGTCGCCATGCATGCGTGCGTGGGGCTGTCGATGTTGTTGGGTGTGTCATAGGGGTACTGCCTTGTTGTTATCGAGGGGTCGCCACCGCGGTGCGGATTGCTGCTTGCCTTCTCGTAGCCCGGTGCTCGCCCCGAATTGTAACGATTTCGTGTTGACCCAACGCCTTACTTACTCGATGAGAAGAACTGAAGAATTGTGGACGTCGCGTCGAAGTCCGATCGGTTGGGGCCGAGCAAGGCCTTGAAGTAGGTCTTGCCACCCGGCCACTGGTGTCCCACCCCATCCAGCACGCACCATTGCACGGGGCCTTGGCTGCAGCCGCTGCGCTTCTCGCAGCCGCCACCCAGGGCTGCCGCCTTGGCGACGTCGTCGTCGCAGCGATTGCGCTTGGCCAGCACCTTCACCTGATCGGCGATGGACGGCCGGAAGCTTTCCTTGAACATGCCGCCCTGCCAGGGAATGCGTTCATCCTGCTTGCCAACCACCAGCAATGCCGGGATGGCCGCGGCACCAGGGCAACCCTCGATCATCGGCCCACCGGCCACCGGTGCGATGGCGTCGAAGAGCGTGGGCGCATCACAGGCAATGCGGTGGGTCATCATCGCGCCGTTGGAAAAGCCCGTGCCGTAGACCCGATCACCGTCGATGCAGGCCGCATCGCCCAAGGTATCGACCAGCTTTTCGATGAAGCCGACATCGTCGATCTTCTGCTCCATGGGCTTGCCGCAACAGCTTCCCGCATTCCAGGCACGTGACACACCGTCGGGATAGACCACCGCGAAACCCCGTCGTGCCGCTGCTTCATCGAGCCCCGTCTGCTCGGCCATCAGCTCGCCCGTACCCCATCCCCCGTGCAGCGCCACGATGAGGGGCAGTGCTTTGTCGCCGGAAGCGGATTTCGGAACGTAGAGCCGATAGCTCCGGTCCCTGCCTTGGTGGTTGAGACTGCCCTGCTGGGCCTGATCACGTACCGCGCAGACATCCGCGGCAGATGCCGGGCCTGTGTTGACCGCACAGGCGGCGACACCAAATGCGAGCAATACACTGCCCAGGCTGCGCTTGATAGTTGTGTGCTGGATCAAACCGTTGTCTCCGTGCGTTGTTGTTCCAGAAAGTCTCCGACCCATTGCGCGACCACCGCAGCATGGCTCAGCGGGAAGAAATGCCCCGCGTCCGGGATCGTATGCAGCTGCGCGTTGGGCAGACATTTCACAAGCGCTTGCGCACTCGGCAGGTTGCGCGAATGTGCACCGTAAAGCAGCTGCACCGGAATATCGAGCGTTTGCAGCGCATCGCGATCCGCGCCGAGGCGTAGGAAGTCCTCGCGTGCCGTGGTCTCATCCAGCAGGCGGCAGAAGGCCTTCGCGCCGCGCTTGCCGCCCTTGCCATCGGCAAAGGGAGTGAAAGGATCGCGCTGACGCGCCTCGAAGCCGGCGACCCGAAGTCGGGCCATGGCCTCCAGAAAGGCAAAGCCAATCTGGCTTTCCTGATCCCAGTCGCGGCCATCGGCGCGGGCCACCTCGTCCTCGAAGGCGGTGAGATAAGGCGCATCGGCCAGCCACTGCTGCGGCTGCAGTCGATTGATGCGGGCATCCATCAGCACCAGCGCCTGCGGCGGTCGCTGCGCCATCACGGCGTGCTCCAGCGCAACCGAACCACCATAGCTATGCGCCACCACCGCCAGCGGATCCAGGCCAAGATCGTCAATCACGGCCTCCAGGTCCTTGGCCATATCGTCGGCGCTGTAGCCACTGGCGGGCATGTCGGAGTAGCCATGACCGCGCAGGTCGAACAGCGTGACCCGGTACCGCGCACGCAGGCTCTGCGCCAGATTCGCGTACCAGAAGGCGCGGTTGGTGGCCAGTCCGTGCACCAGAACCACGTCGGGCCCCTCGCCCAACTGCTGGACTGCAAGCCGGGTATCCCCGGCCTGCACGAAGCTCATGCGAACTGCTCGTGCAGGAAGTCCGCGATCTGGCCCACCGAGAGATCATCTACGTAGCGGCCCTCGTGCATCAGGACCTGCTCGAAGGGCAATTTGCGCTTGCCGAAGGCTTCTTCGATGGCGACCACCAGCTGGATGATGTCGATCGACTCGAAGCCCAGATCCTCCAGCAACTTGGTGTCGCGCCCGATGGGGGCCTCAAGTTCGGTGTCCCAGTCCTCGATGAAGTCTTCGAGTACATCCTTCAATCGCGCCAGGATGGCTTCTGGCGGTATTTCCGCTTGGGCTGCATTCGTCATGGTCAAGCCTTACTCCATGTATCCGAGCATTTGCAGCTGCTCGATGATTTGCTGCTTCTCGTTGTCATCCATTTCCTCGATGTCGCGCTGGCCGGCGGCGGCAGCCGTGGGCGCGCCAATGATGATCGGGTGACTGGCGAGCCATTCACGATCATAGAAAGGTTTCGGCACCTTGCCTTCCAGATCCTCCGGCACCGGCAATCCCAGGCTGTGCAGCAGCATGCAGGGGACGTCGGCAATCTGTCGACGCGGGCTCATGCCCCGCGCCGCGATCCCCTGGCCATAGGCCATCAGGATGCCGTCCGGGTGATGCGTGCCCGCCGGGCGTTCGCGCTTGATGACGGCCGGCTCGCGATGACGGATCGAGACGAAGCCGTGGTCGCGCAGCACCAGCGTCAGGTCCGCCGCGTATTTCATGTATGGCCCCGGGAACCAGTCCTCGCGCTTGAGCACATCCACGATGACCGGCTCTCCGTCCTCATTACGCAGCGCCTTGAGATCCTCGATGAGCTTGTCGCGGAAAGCGTCGTACTCCTCCGGCTGGATGCCTGGATCGCCTTCCTTTTCCGCCACACGAATGTGTACACCGTTGGAGCTCGGTGTACGGCAGTAGGCCAGCGTCTTGTCCCAATCCAGATTGGCGAAATCGGAGGCCTCACGCCGCAGGGCCTGCTCCGATCCATCCGACTCGGCCCAGGTCAGGTAGCCCAGATCACCGAGATAGGTGTTAATGCGCAGCTGCTCGAACTGGGCCGTGAAGCCGTGGTCCGAGCAGAAGAAGACGCGCGCCTCGGGTCCGGCGGTTTCTACCAGACTCTCGATGAAGCCATCGAGCTTGCGGAAGTACTCGACGCAGACATCGCGCATGCGCTGCTCCCACGGCGTGGGATTTTCCGGGATCAATGCCGGGTCGAGAAACTCCCAGGCCTGATGCTGGATCTTGTCGACGCCATCGAACATCACCGCCAGCAGATCGGGCTGCTCGTTGCGCAGCACATAATCGGCCACGCGATACCACTGCTCCTCGCGCGGCAGGTGGTAGCGCACCCAGTTCTCGGTGGAATCCTCGTCGAGGGCTTCCAATGCCTGCTTCTCGGATTCGAAATCCCAGGCCAGTTCCTTCGGGTCGAAACCGGGGATGTCCTGCTTCATGCGTTCGAACAGCTCCCGCGGATGCGTGTTGCGGCGCATATGCTTGGCCGGAATGAAGCCCGGCACACTGCAGCCATTGATGTGCTCGGGCGGGGGTGCCGACAGCGGAAAGTTCAGGCAGGCCACCTTCTTGCCCTGGCGGGATGCAATCTGCCAGATGGTTTCAGCGTCGATATCGCGGCTGTCATACAGCGTCCAGTAGACCTCGCCGCCCTTGTCCTCGGAACGAATGAAGTCGAAGACGCCGTGCACGCCGGGGCCGCGCCCCGTCTGCATCGTGGTCCAGGCCGGCGGCGTCAGCGGGTTCGGCGTACTGCGCAGCTTGGCGCGCGTGCCTTCCTCCATCAGGCGCTTCATGAAGGGCATCACCACGCCCACACCGGGCTGTTCGCTCGTCAGGTGATCGAGCACCGTGAAGGTACAGCCGTCGAGTCCAATGAATAGCGTTGAAGTCTTGCTCATTACGGGCAGTCTGCTTTAGCGGGAGTACATGTTCATGACTGCAAGGCGACGGATGCCGTCGTCTGCGCAGTCATGTCGGGAGAATCGGTCGTGGCGGCCAACGCCATCATTGCCTGGGCCTCGACGCGGGCCAGAAGCACCGACACCGTCTGCGCCCCATGGACGATGTCGACACTGCCATTGCCCTGCGCGTCCAGCGCTGCGCGCTTGACCTTCCAGTCGAGCGGGCGCCCGAGCATACCGGTATGCAGGGCCTTCGAGGTGGCTTCCTTCGCGGTCCAGAGTGCGAGGACGGTCGCGTCGGTGGCTCCTCCCGCCAGGACAAGATCCTGCTCGGAAAGCGCGCCCTTCGCCACGTCCTTCAGATCCACGCCTTCGGTTCGCTGGTAATCCACACCGGGGCACATGCCAGGAGGCGCCGCACATCCCACGGCGTGGCCGCGCGAATGCGCCAGACTGATCGCGGGCGGCAGGCGGCCATCCAGATGCGGACTGACTGCATAGGGCGCTCCATTCGCATCTTTGCAGATCTCGATATCGGCATTGGCCAGTGCAAGTCCGTAGTGCTCTGCAATCCATGCGCGAGCGGCTTCCTTCGCGGCGATGCGGCCGAGCAGCCATTCCTCGCGTCGGCGCCCTTTGGCGGGAAGGGCGTTGTACTGCGTGCGCTCGGCCCGATTCAGCGCCATGTGCGCCAGCATATTCTTCCAGATGCCGCCACCTTCTTCGAGAAACTGCGGCTCAAACGCGGGGACATAGCGAAGGACCCAACCCTCCGGAACCGCCATAGCCGATGTCGAAGAAAGAAAACGCGCCGTCGGCTCAAGACGATAGGCGTACAGATGCTCGGGGACCGAGAATTTGCGATCTTCCCAGCCCTCGGCCCGCGCCAGCACGGTGCCATCCGGCAGCACCAGATCAAAGGCCGCCGACAGCACATGATCACTGGTCATCGCCAAACGGCCGCGACAGAACACGCGCGTTCCCACGGGGGGCGTTTGCGTATAGACCCGGAAACGGTCCAGCTTGAACGGGAAGCAGTTGAATCCCCACGTATATTTCTCGGTCAACCAGTAGCCTGCCAACTGTCCGGCCGCATCGAGGAGTGCCGCATCAAACTGGAAGCGGGGCGATTGGGTGTGTGCACAGTAATTGTGGGTTGGCAGCACCTCCAGCTCCGCATCGATGGCGTCGTCCGACCAGCGCAGGATGCGCTTCACTCCCTGAAGGCGCGGGCCATGGAACATCCCGTGCTCATAGAGCTGCCCTTCGGGGTTGTTGACTGCGTCCTTCGATAGGCCATCGCCCCATGCCAGTGGCTCCGGTGCCCGCGGCAGCGTGGCTGCGAAGCGCACCACGCCTTCGAAGACCAGAAGACCGGTAGGCAACAGGCTGTCGCCCCGATCGAGGAAGATGCGCCCGGAAACGGTATCGGCACTTTCGCGCTGGACCGTGATACGCACTGGCAATGTGCCGTCGTCCAGTGAAAGCCAACGATGGCCACGGGCGCTGTCCATACCAGCAAAAACACGCTCGGTTCCCATCAGACGCGCGGCGGCCTCCGCAAGAATCTCCATGGAGAAGGTGAACGGAACCACCGGAACCGGACGCAGTTCGCTGTCCAGTCGCGATGGCCGGCCTCCAATGGTGTGGTCCTGCAGAAAGCAATCCTGCTCCAGCGTATAGACGCGCCGGATTTCCAGACCGTCTGGCGTCTCCTCGACCTCGCCCAGCAAGGGGAAGGCACTGGCGCTCGCCGATCCCTCTGACGCCCCTGCCCCCTGCTGTGGCGTCGCCGGAGCGGCGCCGGAGGCCGCAGCCCATACGCGCTGCTGCTGCGCGAGGAAATCCTGCATGAGTGCGAAATGGCTCTGTACCCATGCCGCACGGGGGTCGCTGCCTGCTGCGGCCGGCGCGGGCGTCGCGGTCTGCGTCGGAATCTGCGACGGGCCCTGCATCGCCGCAGACGGCGCGCTGGCCGTCGCTCCGGCGTCCTGCTGATGCTCGGAGGGCGACTCGGCGGCTGGCCCCGAATGCGCAGCGGCTTCTGGTGTGGACTTCTGCGCTGGAGCCGCTGCGGCTTCAGCGAGCGGGGGCGCCGGCAGCAGCTCGGGGCTGAAGCGCATCGCCGGCAAATGCAGGTTCAGGTGCATGACCGGCCGTCGCGCTGCCTCGGGCACTTCCAGCGTCACCTCCGCTAGATCGCGATGCGCGAACAGTGCCGATGGCGTCATCGGGCATCCCACCGCCCACAGCTGTGCCATCGCACTGTGGAAATGCTTCACATCGGGTTGGCGACGACTGTTGGTCGCGATCGAGACGATGTCATCGCGACCGCGCAGGATATCCCCGACAAAGGCCGACAGATTGGCGCTCGGCCCCACTTCCACGAACACGCGCACGCCGTCGTCGTACAGCCGCTCCACGGTTTCAACAAAGCGCACCGGCCGTGCCCACTGGCCGCAGGCGGTATCGCGGATGGCATCAGGCTCCTTCGGGAATGGCGCCACCGTGCTGCAGCTATAGAGTTCGGCCTCGCCCACCTGCATGTCGACATTGGCATAGAACTGACGGAATGCCTGCGCCACCGGCTCGAAATAGGGCGTGTGATAAGCCCGCCCGAAAGGCAGCTCGGCACAGATGCCGCCGGCAGCGGTCAAACGCTCGTGCGCGGCACTGACATCCTCAGCCGCGCCGAAATACACCGCCTGATTCGGACAATTGTCCATGGCCAGCGTGAGGCGATCAGCCAAATCGCCGAGCGCCTGCTCACGCGCCTGGGCATCCAGCGCACCGACTGTCAGCAAGCTGCCGGTGTGGATCCGGCCCTCGGCCTCAAGCTCGCGGTAGATGACATTGAGGTCATGTGCGATTCGCCCCAGTGTTTCCATGTCCTGGGCGCGCATCGTGTTCGAGGCGACCAATGCACTGTTCTCTCCGGTGGAATGCCCGACCATGATCTCGGGCACCACGCCTGCCTGACGCAGCAGCCCGAACAGCGCCTGACTGGCCGTGAACACCGATTCGGAGGCGAGGTCCATCTCGAACAAGGGACGCTCCAACTCCGCGCGCTGGTCGGCGTCCAGCCCGTTGGGCGGCGGCAGAATCGCCTCGCTGGGGCGGTAGTCGCGCACATCGGCGAAGGTGCGGTCCAGGAAATCAAACCAGGACCGGACCTGCGGATAGGCCACCGCCAGATCCGCCAGCATGCCCGGATACTGCGCGCCCTCTCCTGGAAAGATGAAAGCCACGCGCCCCGGCACTGCGCCACTGCCAGCGCTCAGACCGGTGCGTGTGCGGAAGTCGGTCTTGCCTTCGGCGATTCGCTCACGGGCCTTGCCAATTTGCTTGATGGCATCCGTCGCGTCGGCTGCCACCAGCGCGAGGCGTGTCGTGGCACCGGCAGCGACTGCCGCCTCGGCGCGCTCCGCCAGGGTCTTGGCAAGCCCGCCCAGTGAAGGCGCCGGCTGCGCCTCCAGTCGTTGGATCGCGGCATCGACGACCGCCACCAAGGCATCAGCATCCTCCGCAGCGAAGACCAGAAGTTCGCTTCCGAAGCCGTGCCACTGGGACGCAGCGGGAACACTGACCGCAGAGGACTTGGCCTGTGGCTGATACTCCTCGAGCACCACATGCGCATTGATACCGCCGAAACCAAAGGCGTTGACCCCGGCGCGACGAGGGGCCGCCTGGCCATGCACCCAGGGTCGTGTTTCATTGTTGATGAAGAAGGGCGTCCGCTCGAGGTGCAGCTCCGGGTTCACTTCATCGCACAGCGTGGGTGGCAGCACCTTGTGGTGCAGAGCCAGGGTCGCCTTGATCAGTGCCGCGCTGCCCGCGGCCGGGATACAGTGCGAGATCATCGACTTGACCGAGCCCAGCGCCACGCGCGGCGCCTTGGCGGTGCGCGCGCCGTAGACCTCGGACAGGGAAGCCACCTCGGTCTGGTCACCCAGCTTGATGCCGGTTCCGTGCGCCTCGACGAGCCCCACCGACTCGGGATCGATGCCTGCGGAGGCATAGGCCCGCTTGAGCGCCAGCACTTCACCTTCAAAGCGCGGTGCCAGCAGGCCCTTGGCGCGGCCATCGCTGGAAGTCCCGATGCCTTTGACGACGGCATAGATTCGATCGCCATCAGCCTCAGCGTCGGCCAGGCGCTTGAGCACCAGCATGCCAGCACCTTCGCCGAGCAGCGTCCCCCCCGCCTCGGAGGAAAAGGGCCGAATGCGCCCGCGGCTCAAGGCATTGATCTGACAGAAGATCATGAACAACTGGGGTGGCGTGTGGGCTTGTACGCCACCCGCCAGCACCATGCTGCAGCGCCCTGAAAGCAGCTCACGCGCTGCCAGTTCCACCGAAATCAGCGATGAAGCACAGGCGGCATCAATGATGTAGTTCGGGCCCATCAGATCGAGCCGGTTGGCGATCATGCCCGTGGTCACATTGGGTACCAGACCCGGCGCCATTTCCGCATTGAAGGCAGGAAGCTGCGCCTTGAGCGCGTCGCGCACGCGCTCGATTTCGTCGTTGCCAAGATCCGGGCGCGCGGCACGCAATGCGTCCAGCGTCTGATCCACCACCATGCCGTGCTGCATCAGCGTGGTGTAGCCACGATTGATATAGGTGCCCCGCCCAAGGATCACACCCGCGCGTTCCGGGTCGTAGCCACCGCGACGATAACCGGCGTCCGCCAGAGCATCCGTGGCGAGCTTCAACGCCAGGTAGTGGTCCGGCTCCCCCCCATCGATGGACGACGGCATGATGCCGTGCTCGGCCGGGTCAAACTTCGCCAGATCGTGGAGAAAGCCCCCCTGATTGGTATAGATGCGATCGTTGCGCGATGTTTCAGGGTCGAGATAGGGCCCGGTCCACTCCGCATCGGCTGCACCGACGGCGTCGACCTTGTCCAGAATGTTCTGCCAGAAGGTCCGAACGTCCCCAGCGCCGGCATAGCAGCCGGACATGCCAACGATGGCAATGTCACCCGCTGTTGCTGCCATATCAGGCGCCAGCCAACCGGTTCAAAGCGCGTGACGCCGTGCCTTCCGCATCCTCGACCGACAACACCACATGGCCGGTGGCATCCACCACCCAGGCGTCGTAGTGCACGTGATCGGCCGTGGAACCCTGGCGCGCGCGCCAACGAATGGTGAGCGGGCGCGACAGGTCACCTCCGGAATAGCGACGCACCACCCCCAGCCGTGACGGCAAGGCCGTGGTGTCATGCTGGGTGCGCGACCAGACAATGGCGAGCTGCGGAATCACGTCCAGCAGTCCCGGGTCGAGCAGCCACTGCCCTTCACCGAGACCGAACTGCATCGGGCTGCTTGGAATCACCTCCGCATCAATGCCGGCAGCGTTCACCCGCAGACTGTCCTTCAGTAGCTGGAAGCAGTCGCCATGGAACAGGAATTGACCATAGGCATCCTTGGCCGCGAGCGCTTGCGTACTGCCGCTGAGAGCCTCCACGCTGGCAGATGGGGCGCGTTCCAGACGTTCCACGATGCGCGCCGACGCTCGATAGCAGATCCGTCCCTTTTCGGCCGGGTCCATGATCTCCAACTTGACGATCTGACCGCCGGCATCCGAATGGCTTGAGGCACGCGCGCGCAACCGCAACTGACGAGCGGAATGGCCAGCAAGCCGCACTCCCGAGAGCACGCGCACGTCCTGCAACTCGGCCACTTCCCAGCCGGGCCAGCCGGCCTCGGCCATCTGCGCCATCCATTCGGCGGCCCCAGCGGCAGGTAGCACCGGCTCACCGTCGAGCTGATGATCACGCAGCCAGGGGTCACGCTCCACCGAGAAGGCCTGCTCCAGTTGCAAGGCCCCACCGGCGCCGATCTGCAGATCGCTGCGAATCAGCGGCGGTGTGGCGGCATCCTGCGCCTTCGTACCGGCATCCTGACCGCCTTCCATCTGCTGCCAGGGCCCCTCGCCGATGACCACCTCCACCTCGTGCCGCGGCCCGCAGGCCACCTCCTGGAGGAAATACTCACAACCACCGCGCAACGGGATTGGGATGATGCCGCGCTCGCGGAAGCTTTTCTTGACGGCCTCCGTCGCCATGCCGGCATCCCACGGTCCCCAGTTGAGGGAAACCACGCGTGTCTCTGGCCAGGCGCGAGACAACCGCCATGCCATGCGATTCAGCGCCTCGTTGGCAGCGGCATAGTCGCCCTGGCCACGATTGCCATAACGACCAGCGACCGAGGTGAAAAAGACGAGCAGCTTCAAACCATCGGGCTTGATCGCGTCAGCCAGCGCCACGGCGCCATCGACCTTGGTGGAGAAGACACGCTCGAAGGACTCCGCGGACTTGTCGGCCAGCAGCTTGTCCTCGATCACGCCTGCCCCGTGGATGACGGCATCGATGCGTCCATACCGCTGGTAGACATCGTCGACCAGCGCCTGCACAGCCTCGGCATCGCGGGCATCCACGGCGCGGTAGTCCACGATCGCACCTGCGGCTTCCATGGTGTCGATGGCATTGCGGATCTCGCGGTCGGCCAGCACGCGCGCTACGGCACGGTCGATCTCGACCGGCTTGGGCCGCTCGCCGCGAGCGGCCGCCTGCTCGACAAAGTGACGCTTCAGCGCCTTGTCATCCTGTGCCTGCGCCAGAACGGCCTCTTCCGGCTCCGGCCGGGCGCTGCGCCCAACGACGACGAAGGTCATGCCGGGTCGAACCATCATGGCCGAGATGCTGGCCGTGATGCCGCGCGCCCCGCCAGTCGCGAGCACCACCCAGTCTGCGTCAGGCGTGATATGCGGCGCGAAGGGCGTGTCCTGCAGTGGTTCGGCGATGGTGGTGCTGGTGTAGCGCGCATCCCCGACGTAGCCCACCTCGGGCAAGGATTCCGCACTGGCGAGCTCGGCCAGCAGGATCCGCGCCGCGCTTTCCGGACTCTGCCCGTTGAGGTCAACGGGGCGAAGATGCGCCTCCGGATACTCGAAGCGGGCACAGTTGAGAAGGCCAACGACGCCGCCAGCGATCGCCGAGCCGTCCGCAACTACATCCCGCCCGAGCGTGCCGCCAAGGCGTGTGGCAACCACCAGGCGCGCATCCGCTCGTTGTTCTGTCAGCGCCGTAACCGCATGGAAGGCCGCCATCACGGCGCGCTTTCCAACCGCCTTCTGCGCGACCCAGTCCGTGGCGTCCACCGGTGCCAGACCGTGGATCAGCACAACACCCGCCAGCGGCCCCGGTACATCAAGGAGCGCGGAGCGGATGGCCGCCGTGTCGGAGGCATCCGCGCAGACAGGCTTCAGGCCTGCTTCGCTACAAACCGCGCGCAATGCCTGCGCGTTCGCTCCCTCCTCGCTCTCACCCAGGATGAGGACGCTGCCTTGCAGCGTCACCTTGGACTGGATCGGCTGAATCTCGCGCGGACGCACGACATAGCGCTGCGGGAGTCCCTCCGTTGCCGGTGTTGTGGCACTGGGCTCTGCGCTGGCTGTACGTGCTGCCGGGGCTGTATTGTTTACTGCCGGGGCCGCAGCCGTAGGTGCAGCCGTGGCTGCCTGTACTGGCAGAGCGGCCAGCAAGGCGCTCAGGGAGCGTGCTCCCGTATAGCGATCCATGTCGGCCTGCATGGCTTCGGCCAGTGCGGCCGGTGTCTGCTTGGCAAAAGCGCCGACGATCTCCACACGTTTGATCGAATCAATACCCAGATCCGCTTCCAGATCGGCGTCCAAGCCAATCATGTCCTCGGGATAACCGGTGCGGTCCGCCACCAGGGCAAGCAAGGCCGCCTGCGCATCGAAGGCCGGAGCCGCATCGGCAACTGCCGGGGTTGAAGCCGTTGGCGCAGCCGTGGCCGCCTGTGTTGGAAGGGCCGCCAGCAAGGCGCTCAGCGAACGCGCACCCGTGTAGCGATCCATGTCGGCCTGCATGGCTTCGGCCAGTGCGGCCGGCGCCTGCTTGGCAAAAGCGCCGACGATCTCCACACGTTTGATCGAATCAATACCAAGATCCGCTTCCAGATCGGCGTCCAAGCCAATCATGTCCTCGGGATAACCGGTGCGGTCCGCCACCAGGGCGAGCAAGGCCGTCTGCGCGTCAAAGGCCGGAGCCGTCTCGGCCGCCGCCGGGGCTGCCGCTGTTGGCGCAGCCGCCGCCTGTGCTGGCAGGGCAGCCAGCAGGGCGCTCAGCGAGCGCGCACCGGTGTAGCGGTCCATGTCCGTCTGCATGGCCTCGGCTATAGCCGGGGGGGCCTGCTTGGCGAAGGCCCCGACAATTTCGACGCGCTTGATCGAGTCGATGCCCAGATCCGCTTCCAGATCCGCGTCCAGGCCAATCATGTTCTCGGGGTAGCCGGTGCGATCCGCCACCAGGGCGAGCAAGGCCGTCTGCGCGTCAAAGGCCGGGGCCGCATCGGCAACTGCCGGGGTTGAAGCCGTTGGCGCAGCCGTGGCCGCCTGGGCTGGCAGCGCCGCCAGCAGGGCGCTCAGCGAACGCGCACCCGTGTAGCGATCCATATCGGCCTGCATGGCTTCGGCCAGTGCGGCCGGTGCCTGCTTGGCGAAGGCCCCGACGATCTCCACCCGCTTGATCGAGTCGATGCCCAGATCCGCTTCCAGATCCGCGTCGAGGCCAATCATGTCCTCGGGATAGCCGGTGCGGTCCGCCACCAGGGCGAGCAAGGCCGCCTGCGCGTCAAAGGCCGGCGCGGCTTCTGTAACCACTGGTGCAGATGCGGTGGGCGCAGCGGTAGCCGCCTGGGCTGGCAGCGCCGCCAGCAAGGCGCTCAGCGAACGCGCACCCGTGTAGCGATCCATATCAGCCTGCATGGCTTCGGCCAACGCGGCCGGCGCTTGCTTGGCGAAAGCGCCGACGATCTCAACCCGCTTGATCGAGTCGATGCCCAGATCCGCTTCCAGATCCGCGTCGAGGCCAATCATGTCCTCGGGATAGCCGGTGCGGTCCGCCACCAAGGCCACCAAGGTCGCCTGCGCATCGAAGGCCGGCGCGGTTGGTTCTGGCTGGGGCGGTGCCGGTGTTGCGACAGCGGGCATTGTCTGCGCAGCCGCAGCCGATGGCTGCGCGCCGTCCGTCGCCGCGGGGGGCGACATGGGGGCGACAGCCGGTGCCGGCTGCGGCACGGTGGCAGCAAGCGACGGTGCTGCGGGCATCGCAGCCGCGGCGCTGGAGGCCTGGGTCGGCGGCGCACCGCTGAGCACCTGTGTCATCACCTGTTCCTGCAATTTCAGGAACTGCTGCATGGTCTGCTGGTAGGCCGCCAGAGCTTCCTGTCCCATCGCCGAGGAGGCTGCATGGGACTGCACCGCAGGCGCGGCTGGCGCGGAGGTCGGATGCGGTGGAGCCGGCTGCGCCGGTGCGGCTCCGGGCGCTGACTGCGCGCTGGCCGCAGGTGGGGCCGCTGCAGTGACAGCCGTCTGCGCAGCCTTGTCGCGCGCAGCCTGCTGGCGCTCAAGCGTCAACGGTGGCTGGCTGCCCATCTGCCGCTCTTTGCTCGTCTGCGGGCGCGCGCAGCCGCCCGAGAGGAAGAAGGCAGTAGGAGAAATCTCGGCGGCCTTGAGCAAACGCGGCAGTGCTGACGCACTATGGCGTGTCAGACCACGCCCCGCCATCAGGCGCGATACCGGAATCTCCACTCCCGCGCACAGCAGTTCCGCCATGGCCTGAAGCAGACCGCGCAGGCCACCCCCCTGCCCGTCAAGGCTGACGATGGTGACATCGCGATCCGCCAATGTGGCACGGGCCATCCCGGAGCAGATCGCCTTGGGCCCGCATTCGATGAAGCAATCGACGCCGTCATCGGCCATGGCCTGCAACTCGGCGACGAACTCCACTGGCGACAGCAAGTGCTCCTTGAGGCGTTCGGCGATGCCGACGGCGTCGTCGCTGTGTACCGCGCCGTGGTTGCCATAGACCCGACAGCGCGGCGCCTGGAAGTCGGCGGCATCGATCGCCGCATTCAACGGGGTCTGCGCCGAGGCAACCAACTCCGTATGGAAGGCACCTGACACCGGCAGGCGCGTGGCGCGCATGCCTGCGGATTGGGCGCGTGCGATCAAGGCGTCCACCGCACCAACCTCACCCGAGATCACGACCTGCTCGGGCGCATTGTGATTGGCAATCCAGACGCGCCCCGCATCGGTGAGCAAGGATTCGACATCACTGCGTGCGGCCTGAATAGCCGCCATGGCGCCGGCATCCTCCGCCGAGGCGTCGGCCATGGCCGCGCCACGTGCAGCGGAAAGACGCAGAAAATCCGCACGACTGAGCACGCCTGCGGCATGCAAGGCGGTGTATTCGCCGTAGCTGTGCCCGGCGACCGCGTCGGCCGACACGCCCAACCGCTGCAGCAGATCCAGGTATCCGGCGGAGAGCACGCCGATGACGGGCTGCGCGTGCCGGGTGTTGGTGATGGCGCGCTGCTGTGCATCGCGCGTGACGTCGCTAAAAGCCGCCTGCGGCCACATCATGCTCGACAGAGGCGATGCAAACTGCCCGTCGAAGGCTGCATCGGCTGCTTCGACGGCCGTGCGCAACTCGGGCGTATACAGGGCCGCTTCGCGCCCCATGCCGACGGCCTGCGCGCCCTGGCCCGGGAACAGCAAACCAATGCGCCTGCGTGGCTGCAACGACAGCGTGCAATGCACACCCGGGGGCAATGTCTGACCATCTGCGACATGCGCGCGCAAGCCTTCAAGCTGGCGGGCAAGAGCGTCGTGGCTATCCGCGACGAAGGTCGCCACGCAGCCCGCCCCCTTGGCCTGGTCGGCCTCACCCGCGAGGGCGAAGGCGATTTCGGCCAATGCGAGACTGTGCCCTCCCTGCAGTGCCTGTGCCAGACGCTCGATCTGCTGCTGCAGCCCGGCACGGTCCGCAGCCTTGAACACGAAAAGTTCATGCGGCCAGCGGCGGGCGCCCACCGGCTCGGCCGCGGCATAGTTGCCGCGATACTCCTCGAGTACCGCATGGAAATTGGTGCCGCCGAAACCGAAGGCCGAGACCGCGCCGCGGCGCGGGTGGTCGGCACTGGCCAGCCATGGCCGGGCTTCATCCAGCAAGTAGGCAGGTGAATCGTCCGCGGCAATGACGTCAATCGGATTCTCGACGCCCACATGCGCGGGCAGCGTGCGATGGTGCAGCGACAGGGCGACCTTGATCAGTCCGCTCACGCCCGCGGCACACTTGGTATGGCCGAGAATGGTCTTGATGGAGCCGAGCGCCACACTCTTTGCAGGCGCGCCGTGCTCGCGCCAGGTACGCGTGATGGTCTCCGCCTCGGCCCGGTCGCCGACGGGCGTGCCGGTGCCGTGGGCCTCCACCAGCTCCACCGTCTCCGGCCCGAAACCTGCCTTCTGGTAGACACGATGCAGCGCGCGCATCTGCCCTTCCGGACGCGGTGCGGTCATGCCCAACGCCTTGCCATCAGACGAACCGGCCGCCGCCTTGATAACGGCGTAGATACGGTCGCCGTCGGCTTCCGCGTCGGCCAGCCGCTTCAGAACGACCATCGCCACGCCTTCGGAGATGGCGATACCGTCCGCCGCCTTGTCGAAGGTGCGCGGCCGCCCCTTGGGCGACAGCGCCTGGGTCTTGGAGAAGCAGAGGAAGCCGAATGGCCCCTGCACGGTATCCACGCCGCCAGCGATGGCGACGTTGGATCGACCCGCTTCGAGTTCCTGGGTGGCGATGGTCACTGCCGCCAGGGAGGAGCCACAGGCCGCATCGATGGTGAAGTTCAGCCCGCCGAAATCCATGCGGTTGGCAACACGGCCCGCCGCCACGTTCTGCAGTACGCCGGCAAAGGATTCGTTGGTCCACTCGGGCAGGCGCTCCCAGGCGCCGTCGTCGGGGATCTCGACGAAACGCGGCAGTTCGGAGCGCACTCCGTACTGCATGCCCAAATCGCCCACGCCCCCGCCGGCACCGAGGATGATGGAGGTGTTCTCGCGGTCGAAGTCGTCGTCGAATCCGGCGTCTTCCAGCGCCCGCGCCGTGCACTCCAATGACAGCAGCTGCATGGGATCGATGGAGGCCATCGAGCGCGGCGGAATGCCGAAGCGCAACGGATCGAAGGTGATCTCATCGAGAAAACCACCCCACTTCGAATACACCTTGTCCCGGGCGTGCATATCCGGGTCGTAGTACAGCCGCCAGTCCCAGCGTTCCTTCGGCACCTCGCGGATGACGCTGACCTTCTGCATGACGTTGTGCCAGAAGCTGTCTGCGTCATCGGCACTGGGCAGCACCATGCCCACGCCGACGATAGCCACGTCGGAAGGTTGCGCTTGCTGGATGCGGGCCTCGACCTCGGATTCCAGATCCACCAGGCGGCGCGTACCCTCATGGCAGAGCGTTGCGTGCAACTCGGCCACCGAAATCACCTGATCGCGCATGGTGGCGACCTGGCCGATCATGTACATGCCGTCACGCTTCTGCTGCTCGGCATCGATTTCGATGATCGTGCCGCTGTCGTCGCGGGTCTTGCCCTTGGAGGCCAGGCGCAGACGCCCCAGATTCAGGTCTTCCAGCCGATCGCGAATCTCTTCGGCGGCCTCGCCGGCGGCCAGTAGTGCGCGCCGCGTGTCTTGGAACTCGCGCGCGAAGGGCGTATCCACGCAGCGCGTGGCATGCCCCGGTCCGGTTTCCAGGCTGGTGGTGTGGCGACAGGCCAGCGCTTCGTCCTGGAAGCCCTGCACGATGGCGCCACTGGACACGATCTCCTGCGTGAACAGATAGGCCGTACCCATGAGCCCGCCGACGCGGATGCCGCGCTCGGCCAGCGGGGCCGTCAGCGCCGCCAGCATGGCACCGGACACCGCATCCGACAGGCCGCCCGCGAACAGGACATGCACCTCGGGCGCCGTCTTCGCATCGACCGCTTCCAGCAGTGCAGCAATCATCTGCTCCCACAACGGGAAGCTGGCGATCGGCCCGATATGGCCACCGCATTCGCGGCCTTCAAAGACAAAGCGGCGCGCGCCCTGCTCGTAGTACATCTTGAGAAGCTGCGGCGCCGGGACGTGGATATAGGCGGGAATCCCGCGTGATTCGAACTGCTTGGCCTGGTCGGGGCGCCCGCCAGCGATCAATGCAAAGGGCGGCTGGTGCTTCCAGATCGCCTCGCACTGTTCATCGCGCAGCGCCTGCGGCACAAAGCCGAGCAGCCCAACACCCCAAGGGAGATCGCCCGCCTTTTCCTTGGTCTCGGCGAGCAGCGCATCCACCTGCTCCCCGCGCATCAGAGCCAGTGCCAGGAAGGGCAAGGCGCCGGCCTGGGCGACGTCGACGGCAAACTGTGCACTGTCCGACACCCGTGTCATCGGCCCCTGCACCAGCGGGTAGCGGGTGCCATGGGAGCCCGCCAGCGCGCCGCCTTCGTCCAGATGCCGTTGGGTGGCCGCCACCCGCAATGAGGCAAAACTTTGCGCGCGAACGCTCTTGATCAGCCGGGCTACGCGCTGTGCACCCTGCGCCACCGCCACGCCGATGCCCTGGCCAATGGGCCTGAGCTGGTCGGCGCCCCAGCCCACCTTGGGTGCGAGCCGTTCCCGCCACTGCGTCGCTGCCAGGCCTTCCCCTTCCGCCTTTTCCAACATCTCCGTGGCTGCCTGCAGCACAGCACTGCCCGGCCGCGCGTAGACGCGGCAGGGTGCGCCCAAGGGCTCACCCAAACTGCGCGTTTCCGAGCCATTCAGACGGCCGATTTCCTGCTTGAATTCGGCGTCAAGGGGCGTTTCGGCGCAGAGCAGGATCTGATCGTCCAGCACCACACCCGCGGCGCCGACAGCGCGCAGCGCAGCCGCCGAATGCGGCCCCACACCGCCACGCACGAGCAAAGGCAGCTGCGTGTGTGCCAACCATTTCTGAGCCAGAACGTAGCTGGAATCCTCGCCGCCCCAGCCTGGCGCCTCGAAACCGCGCGCGATGATGCCGTCCGGCTTGAACTGACCCAGCTTGAGGCTGCTCTCAGCGGTTTCGATCAACAGCCGGTCACCCGCTTCCTGGCCGCGCTGCTTGCGCAGGGCACGCGCCAGCTTGACGACGCTATCGCCTGGTCCGGCTGCGATCAGGACGAGCGGACGTGCCTCAGGTGCTGCGCCGAGGATACTGATTGCCAGGTCCGCCTGCTCAGGGGTGACGCGTAAGCCGATTTCGCCGTGACCGCTTTCCTTGAGCGTGCGCGCGAAATGCGCCGCCGCTCGTGCGGCGTCCTCGCAAAATTCGAGATCCAGGATCCCCACCCCGCCGGCGCGCGCAGCGGCAACTGCCACTCCGGGATGCGCCCAGCTGGCTGGACTCAGCGTAATGACGTCAAACGATGGCCGTTGCGTCATATTGTCACCCTCTCTTCCGTATCAACGGATCCCAAGCATTGGTCTGCGGACGGCCGTGTCGCCGTTCGTGTGCTACGTGTGCTAGCGCTTCTTGCCCTCAAGGAAGGGCACTTCCATGACTTTCTCGTGGACGATCGGGCCGTGGCCGAAATATCCACCCTCGCCAAAGCATTCCCCGTGGTCTGCGGTCACGATGAAATGCGTGTTGACGGGAGCCTTGCTGATCAACTCATCCAGAATCGTGTCGACGTGTTCGACGGTCTTAACCTGCTGGGCGTGCAGATCGTGCATCTGGCCCTCATCAAAGAACCGATCCTCGGCCTGGGCACCCATATCGTCGTCCATGCGCTTGAACACGCCGTGCACGCCGGAAATGTGCGGCAGGCTGTCGCCGTCGAGCATGTAGGGGTAATGGGTTTCGCCCAGATTGCAGAAATAGAAGGAAGGCTCGTCCTCATCGAAAGCCATCTCCTTCACCATGCCGCCGAAGTCGTTGTGATCCTCCATCAACTTGTAGTCGTCGAAATGGCGGTTCAGATGCGACTGCGGATTGAGCACCGGCAGGGAAACCCTCGCCACGGTGCGATAGCCCTCTTCCTGCAGCACATGGGGTAGCGAAAGCTGCGGCACAAAGCTCTTGAAGGACAGCCCCTCAATGCCAGTGCGATCCACCCAGAGCGCGAAGTCTTTCTTGTACACCTCCGAGGCAAAGACACCGCGTGGCGAGGCGTGCGGAATCATCCCCATGAGATAGGAGTAGTGCGACGGCGATGTCCACGAAGCATAGGAATACCGACGAGCGCCTTCCCCCAGCCGATCCATGCTGGGCGTGCGCGCGCGTTGCCAGCTATCGAAGCGGCAACTGTCCATGACGATGTAAATGAGGTTGTTTGGCAGCACAGGTCTGAGGCCTTGACCGAACGATTAGTAGTTTTTCAGGAGACTGCCTACCCTAACGTGAACCGCACTTATCGCGATGTAGGCAAATTTCGACATCGCAGACGTAATATGGGTTGCAAATCTGAGCATTGCCGCAGTCCGCGGGGAGACTGGCGGGCTTAAGGCGTTTTGGTCTAGAATCTCGCGCCTTCGGCGGCAAGGTAGCTCAGCTGGTTAGAGCGCGGCACTCATAATGCCGAGGTCGCGGGTTCGAGCCCCGCCCTTGCTACCAATAAAATCAATAGCTTGCGGCATTGCGCTGCTGGTCATTCTTTGACCACTGTGCCAAAATTGTGCCAAACGGTGGCACACCCGGCCTAAGCCGGTTCCTGCCAATGCACGCGTTCGGCGTGCGAGAGCAAATGGGCCGACGATAGGTGGGCATAACGCCGCACCATCTCCGCCGATTTCCAGCCGCCCATCTCCTGCAACACGTTGAACGGCGTGCCCGCCTGAGCGTGCCAAGACGCCCAGGTATGCCGAAGATCGTGCCACCGGAAATCGTGCAATCCCGCCCGAGCCACTGCCGCCCGCCACGCCTTGGTATTGACCTGTGTGACCGGCTTGCCTCGATAGGTGAACACGTACTCCGGATGCTGCCCTTGCCTTTCCCTGAGTACCGCCAACGCATTGGCATTCAGGGGTACGGCAATGGCATTGCCCGTCTTCGACTGGTCGGGGTGGACCCAGGCGCACGCCCGTTCCATGTCCACGTCCGCCCAAGCAAGGCGACTGACGTTGCGTTGACGAAGGCCGGTGGCGAGTGTGAAGCGCATCATCGCCGCCAAGTGATCCGGAAGCTCGGCAAGAAGTTTTGCGGCTTCTTGCCGAGAGATCCATCGGGTCCTTCTGGAATCCACCGAAAGCATGGGTGCCTTCGGGACCCGGTCGATCCACTCCCAGACCTCGCAGGCCCGCCGAAGCACAGCCCGCACCAACGACATGTGTCGATTGGCGGTGGACGGACTCGCCTCGGCGGCCTTGGCCTCCAATATCTCGAACAGGAGGACGCGATCGATCTGATCGAGCCGTTTGCCTCCGAGATAGCGGTCTACCCAACGAAAAATCTCCTTGTCCTTCTCTAGCGAGGCTTTGTGGCTCTTTTCCTTGAGCCACTGCACCACCGCCATTTCCCAGGTGTACCTCGGTCTTTCCTCGATGTTCCCTTTACGCCACGCTTGGCTTCTCAGCCGGTCGTGGAGTTCTTGGGCCGCTCGCTTGTTCGTAGTCCCAGCAGACTTTCGTACTCGCGAACCATCGGGGGTTGTGAACCGAATCCACCAAATGTCGCCGCGTTTGTATATCGACATGCTCCAATCTCCAACTTGGAGCCACTTAGCGGCGCTTGCCGAGAGGCAGCGTATAACCGCCCCAGGTAGTCGGCAAGGTCGTCTTCGAGAAAGACCCACCGCTTGCCCGGCTTCGCGCCTCTGATCTCCCCTGCGGCGGCCTTACGACGAAGGATGGTGGGTGACATGCGCAGGAAGTGCGCGGCCTCCTGAAGGTCATAGGTTCGCATGGCATCACTCCTGATCTCCATCGAGGCCGGGGATATCCGCGTCCCAATCCTGGTCCCAGTCGTCGGACTTGTCGCGCAGGTTGCGCTTGGTGCGCTGGTATGCCTTTCGCTCGGCTTCCTTGAACTGCTCTTCGCCCTTTTCCAGATAGTCGTGGAACGGCAGATGCCATTGCTTGGCCTTCAGAGCGGCTTTCTTGCGCAGATGGTCCTCGAAGCCCTCATCACGAACGAAGTACATGCCGTCGTGAAAGTCGACTGCTTTTCCGAGCAGTTTGGTATTGGCGAAGAATGGGTCCGCAATGTCGTACTTCGCCATGACACCTGTAATCGCGCTGACAAAGCGTGAGATGAGAACTTCATCGCGGGGTGCTCGTGCTATGTGTACATCGACCCGCTTCGCGGTCTCCGACCCATCCCAAGCTAGCTCTGCAATCGTCTGCCAAGCCGGATGGGTAGGCCAGCGGCTACGCGTGGTGTCGCCCTCCACAGGGACAGCCAACCGCAACCACTCCGTGGTGCAGTAGCGCCACAGTTGGCCGGCCTCCGTAAACAACTTGTCGAGGCTTTGAAACCCGAGCGACTTCAACGCCTCGCCACGCAACTGAAACTCAACCCGAATAACCCGCTTTGGTGGCTCCCACCCAGCTTGGTGCCACACCACCTTCCAATAGTCCTTGCCCGAGTGCTTGATTTCTTCGGTCTTGTCATAGATGCGCGCAAGAATGACGCCGCGTCGCCCGAAGACGAAGCCTGTCCGCTTCGCTACTGAGCCAAAGTCCTGGATATCTCTTGCCCGGCACACCCAGTCCGACCGGTTCATGGAGTCCAGGTCAAACGGCTCGCAGGCGTCTACGTAGAGATCGACGCGGCTAACATTCGGGCCGCTACCGTCACGCTCTATCAATGCATCAATAATGGCGGTGAGCTTCCGGACGGCTTCTTCCTGCCCATCTCTAAGCAGGCATGCGCTCGACACCTTGCAATACGCTTGCGGGAACTTCGTTCCTGGGCGGTCCGCGATGCCGAGGTCGAAATCTGTATTGCGAAGAACGAACCGATACCCCTTCCGTCCATGGGACGCGACTTCGAGCCTTTCATCGGCAAGCAGAATTTGAGCTTGTGCCCGCAAACCCAGGTCGGACTCGCAGGCTTGCTCCTTCTTCGCATCCAGGCGCCGCTGCATGTCTCCGTACACGCGCCCGTAGTAGGAGAGATAAAGACTATCTAACCCCGCCTTGAGGACAAGAGGCTTACCGCCTCTGTCTCCTGAATTGCAGTTACCGGGTGCTGTGTTACTAGGGGGCGCACCCGCGCCGCTGCGCGCGGCGGTTGTCCTGCCGGACAAAGCGCCGCCCGCCGCGGCGTAGTCGTTGCTCGGGAGGAAGTGTGATTGATCCAGCATGTCGAAACCTCAACTTAGTGAATGAGGTTCCAAACACTATTGCCGGCCCCACCAGAATCCGACCAGTCAAAACATCCAATTCACGTGGTTGACTCTTTCCGCCATTCGTAAAAGCGCGAGAAGAGCCCTTTCATCGCGTCGGCCTTCCGATGATCGTATTCCCGTAGCCTATCTACGACCAGTTCATAGATGCGTTCACGACCTTCTGCGAACGCTCCAACCTCCTCCAGCAGCAAGTGAAGCAGACGAAGTCGTGAGTACGGCTTCCGAGCCTCCTGCGGCCCCTTGAGTGCCGTCCGCACCCTACGTGCCATCGCCTTCCTATCTGCCAGGCAGCCATGCGCCAACACACGCGCCATTGTTGGCGACGTAAGCGAAACCGGATCCACACGGATCGCATTCTTGAAAGCCTCCCAATCACCCTCCCCCGCGCGCTCGACGAGCCTGTTCATCGACGTCGAGTAAAGCGACAAAGCCGAAAGAGAATAGGTTGCGCTCACTAGAACGCCGAGCAACACGGAGACTTCTTCACTTGACAGGCCCTGAAGGTGGTCAAAGAATCCGGGTTCGTCGGATGCCATTACAAAGGCCACCAACCCTTCTGCATGGCGTTCATATCCGAGAATTCGCTCAATCCACTCTGCAAAACCAAACAAAATAAACAGTAACCCGATAAGCAACGGGAACTGAATCTCATAAAACTCTGACCACTCTACCACCAAGCACTCATCCGCCTCCTTATCTTTAGCGCCAACTCTTAACGCGATTTCCGGCGCCAACGCCTTGAACTCCGTAGTTAAGGAATCAAACCAAACGAGAAATTGCCTTAACTCGTCCTCAGAAGCTTTACCGAAAATATCATTCATTGCGGCGCTCATCTAACGAACAAGACCCTAAATGTACACCTTTGCCGTGGGCCAGTCATGCAACTCTCTTAAGTTAACCATCGACTGCGATGTTATGTTCGCCAATCCTGGATTCGCTGCAACATGGCTGCCAGATCCTTGGGTACGAGACGAATTCTTCGCATAGCGTTAATGAGGCGAGGCAAGCTCAACACTTTCACGCCTCCAAAGGCTGCTTGGTAATGCCGCTCCAAGTCATGGCCACGCTGACAGATCATCCAGTCGCGGTATTGAAGGGTCACTCCATTTGTAAACTCTACAGACCTATGAGGTTTGTTGGCATCCGGGTTGAAGGTAGGGTTGGCTTCAATCTTATCTCCAAAGAATTCAATTATTTCTTGAAGGACTGATTGTTCCTTGGATTCTATCAGGTGCTCATTTCCAACGGTGACCCCAATGTCTGGGAGGTCGCTCGTTAGATGACTATCAAGCAATACACCGAACACATTTATAGGGTCGAAAAGATAATTTTCAATGCTATAACGGTCAGATACAAAGATGCGACCTTCTTCTTCAACATGACCATCATGATCAACCACACCGAGAATAATATGGTCGAGCGGATGTGCATCAAATTTGTCTACCCATTTACGGACGACACTCGAACCTCCGCCAGTTTTCTCCACGCCAGAACCCGTTGATGCAGGTAGAAAGACAATGCTTGGAGCAGGAGCAAGGGCGCAACGATCCCTTCTTGGCCCGTATTCAGACAAAATGCTTTTAACTGCAGAGTAGAATTCCACATCGCCTTGGTCTTCTACGAGAACGTATCGCGTAGCCTCACCGACAGTAACCAACCCTGAAGTTAAAAGTCCTACGCTATGTGATTTTGAAGGAGGGCGGGAGATGCGTGGTGCATCGCGTGACATCACGAAAATAGATGAAGCAGGGCTCATTGCTACCGTCGATGGAGAGTGCGTCGTGAGTATCACGCGTACACCATAACGATCCACAAGCACATCCTTTAGCACACTCATAAAGTGCTGTGTCATGGATGGATGTAGGTGTGCGTCAGGCTCGTCCAGTAATAGCAGCTTTGGGAATTTCCTGTAGTTCTTTGCATTGTATAGCCACATTACGACACCCAAAATCATTTGCTCACCAGAAGACAGCCTCTGGGGGTCAATGCAAATGTCTTTTTGAGAATCATACAATTGAAGACTGTATCCACTTTCCAAGTCGCTGTGAAGAGGGGATGTGACCTCGTATGGAAATCCAGAGGCTCGAAAAACTTCGTTCAAAACTTCCCAAGGAGGGGGGCCAATTTGCGCCTCCCACTCAGCCTCAGGCACACGCCGCTCATACAATTCGAACTTTTTAAATCGATACGCAAAGAATATATCGGCAAGCCCTTTTGTTACGTTAGTGTAATCCAAAAGGTGCCAGTTGCGATCAGGCATTGCTTCGATAACTTCTTCGGTCGTATATTCCGTTATGGGTCTATCTAGAATACCCTCGATTCTTGCACGCGCCTCTTTCTCCTCATGATTGCGTGGGGATTTAATAATTTGCCTAAGTCGTTCTCTTTGCTCTGTGACCGTCTCCAGTCCCGCTCGCCCACCACCATTCACCTTCCATGTATTAGGTATATAAGCAACGTCACCGGGAGAGAAACTATCACCTTCTATATCTAGCGCCATATTAGCCATAGGTGGCTTTGATGAATCAGGCAACTTTTTTAGCTTATGGGCGAGAAAGTCGAGTAATTGCGTTTTCCCCGCCCCGTTCTCGCCAGTTAAAACGGTTAGGAGGGGTATATTCCGCCATTCCAATGAGCCAATTGAATGGTAACTGGCCCCATCATTAGGATTTATTATTATATTTATGACATCGCTTTTTGAGGCACTTGTTGATGCTTCACTTTCGACCAAGACGAACCCCCATAGTAAATGAGACGACCGAATAGCTTCCCGGCGCTTCTCCATACAAGAAGTATTCTTTGCGTACGGAGAGAAACTCGAAAAGCAGGTTATTGCAAGTTAGCATAGGGGCAACAGAACAGTAGCGTCCATACTAGAAACTGCCACTGAGATGACACAGAACCGGCGCGGTCGCAATTGGCGAGCATCACAAGCTCCTGCCGCAATTGACGTTCCTAACCCACCCTCACGCTCTCAACGTCAAGGGTTGTGCGGGTATCCCCAAATATGAAAGCCGCTCTCAAGGAGCGGCTTCCGTTGTCACCTACCCGGCTAGCGCCAACTACCTAGCTTTCACGGACATCCGTAGACGGCGCATTCTTCTTCACAGACTCGATCCCGTTGTCGCGGCTCGATGCTGAGGTATACATCTCACTCTTGCCGATGGTCTGGCCGTTGCCGGCCTTGAGAAGGAACCAGTAGTTGCCCTTGTCCGACGACTTGCGCTCATAACGGTCATCGTTCGCACCGTTGCTCCGTACTGACGCGATACCGTTCTCAGCGCCGGACTTGGCTGTGTAGCCTTCCGACTGCAAGATGATCTCGTGGTTGCCCGCCTTGAGGTTGAAGTACCACTCCCCGCTCTTCTCGCTCTGGAACAACGTGTAGTAACCAGCCATACGACCCTCCTTCTTCTTCTTGGAAAAACCGACTGTCAGTCAACTGGATTGCGGTCTTATGACAGTCGAGTAATGCAGGAGGCTAGCATGGTCTTTGACTGCGTAGTCATGTGCTCTACCAAAGGCCACCGAAGTGGCACAAAATTGGCACAGTGGGGGTCGGCAAACGCCGCAAGTGGCTGTTTCACTTACGGTTTATGAGCCAGCAAACACGCTCTCATAATGCCGAGGTCGCGGGTTCGAGCCCCGCCCTTGCTACCACGCAATTCCCTCACTGCATTGGCGAACCGCGCTGGCCACAAAACCCGCGACGCTTGCAAGCAATGCACGCTGTCAGCCTGGTGGTGTGCCTGCGCAGCCGGGCTGGAATGCGCCCAAAGGTTCGAAGGGTTGTTTTGGCCCCTCCTCGAGGCCTGTGCTGCTCTGCCCTGTGCCCTGTGCCCTGTGCCCGTCGCAGCTTCGCGCGCGACACGATCCTCACGCTGCCTGCCTGAATGTGGCGCCCCCACAAAAAAGAAATGCTGCGGTCCTGTGCCCGGGTCAGGAGGATCCTTCCGGGACAGGCCGCAGCCAAGGGAGGAGACTGGTTGTCGCGTCAGCTGCCGCCGAGCTTGTTGAGTGGCAGCTTGAGGTAGGCAATGCCGTTGTCTTCCGGTTCTGGCAACACACCGGCGCGGACGTTCACCTGCAGTGATGGAAGTATCAGCACCGGAGCACGCAGCCCTGCGTCGCGGTTCTCGCGCACTTCCACGAAGCTGTCCTCGTCTACCCCGTCGCGAATCATCTTGTTGTACTGCCGGCTCTGCGACACGGTGGTTTCCCACTGCGGTTCGCGTCCGCCTGGCATGTAGTCGTGGCACATGTAGAGGTGCGTATCCGCAGGCAGACGGTGAATGCGCTGGATGGAGCGGTACAGCGTGCGCGCATCTCCGCCCGGAAAATCGGCGCGTGCAGTGCCGTAATCCGGCATGAACAGGGTGTCGCCCACAAAGCAGGTGTTTTCGATGACGTAGCTGATGCACGCCGGGGTATGCCCCGGCGTGTGCATTACCCGGCCCTTCAGCTTGCCAATGGAAAAGCTCTCGTCATCGGCAAAGAGATGGTCGAATTGCGACCCATCCGTCGGGAAATCACCGCCAAGATTGAACAGGCCTGCAAAGGTCTGCTGCACCTGGCGGATATTCTCACCAATCGCGATCTTGCCCCCGCAATGCGCCTTGATCCACTGTGCCCCGGTCAGATGATCCGCGTGGGCATGCGTCTCGAGGATCCACTCCACCTGATAGCCATGCTCACGGATGGTGGCTGTCAGCTGCTCTGCCGACTGGTGCGACGTTCGCGCAGCGCTTGGATCGTAGTCCATCACTGGATCGACCACTGCGCAGACGCCAGTCTCTGGATCGGCAACAACGTAGCTCACCGTAAAGGTCGCGCGGTCAAAGAATGCGTGAACCGTTGGTATTGGCATCGAATCCTCCTGTGGCGGGATGTCGGCCTGCGCAGGGGTGGCAAGGGTGCTGTCGTCCATGGCGATCTACTCCGCGTCGGTCAATGGCGAGCGCTTCGTTGCGGGATCACGATATATACCTATTTATACATATCGTTATTCCTTCATGAAAGCTGGGTGAAGGCTATCCCTGGCGGAAGATTTGTGCCTTGATCTAGATCAAGGCGCGCATTCACCGCGCCGAACCGAGCCGGGCTATGGTGCGTAGCACCCGGTCTGGCCTGATGGAGGTTGCATTTGCCCACGGACATCTCAGCAGTGGCCATCGCACAACTGGCGATAGGGCTGTTGCTTCTGCTCGGTTTGGCCGCGGAAGCCATTGGCCGTCGTACCGCCGTGCCAGGCGTGACACTGCAGCTCTGCCTCGGCATTGCGGTCGGACCCGCGGCCTTCGATCTTTTGCCCGCCGATGCACACCGATGGTTTCCGGTTGTCACCGATATCGCCCTCGTCATGGTGGGCTTTCTCATCGGCGGCGAGTTCACGCGGGAGCGGATTCACACACTCGGCCGTACCGTGCTCATCGCCGCGGTGGCGCAAGCCGCGGTGACCTTCGCGCTGGTTGCGGGCGGCTTGCTGCTCCTGGGTTTCGGCACGCCCTTGTCGCTCACCCTGGCAGGGATCGCAACGGCGACCGCCCCCGCCGCCACCGTAGCGGTGGTGCATGAACTGGGTTTGCAGGGACGCTTCTCCCGCATCCTGATGGGCGTCGTGGCCGTCGACGACGTCATTGCCCTGCTCGCTTTCGCCTTGGCACTGAGCGTGGCCAGCGGCACGGGTACGCCCCTGGAGGCGGCGCAAGAGGCCGGAGCAGAGATTCTGGGAGCTGTGGCCCTGGGCGCGGTCCTGGGCATGCCAATGGCATGGCTGACCGGCCGCATTCGACCGGGCTACCCGAGCCTTGAAGAGGCGTTGGGCATCGTGCTGATTCTGACCGCCCTGTCGAGCACTTTGGCCGTCTCTCCCATTCTCGCTGCCGTGGTGCTGGGCGCGGTCGTATCGAATCTCGCGCGCCATCACGAGCGCCCTTTTCACGAGATCGAGCACATTGAGCGGCCCTTTCTGGTGGTGTTCTTCGTGCTGGCGGGTGCCAGCCTGGAGTGGGACATGCTGCTCGCCTCCGGTAGCCTCGGTATTGCCTACGTACTGCTTCGTTCCGCGGGCAAGATCAGTGGCGGCTGGCTCGGCGGAGCGCGCGCCGGCCTCCCTTCGGGCGAAGCGGCCTGGCTGGGGGTGGCGCTGCTCCCACAGGCCGGGGTCGCGCTTGGTCTGGCACTGGCGGCATCCGAGCGCCTGCCGGAGGGCCCACAACTCCTGTCGGTCGTGATCTTCGCCACAATTGTCTTTGAGCTGACGGGGCCCATCGGGACCCGCGCCGCGGTCGAACGCGCCGAGGGCCGCAGTGGTGACCACTCCCAGGTACTTCCCCCGCGCAAGCGCCGCCCTCGCCATCTGCCGCGCTGGCTGCGTCGCGGCACCGGTCCGCGCTGACACGGCCGGGGTGGCGGTCAGCGCGCCACCGGCACGCGGTGCACGAGCACCGGAGCGTGCGCGCTGCGCACCACCTTGTCGGCCACGCTTCCCAGCAGCAGACGTCCCGCCGTGGACATGCCGGTGTTGGACACGATGATCAGGTCCGCCTGCCGCGCCTGTGCCGTTGCGACGATCTCCTGATCCGCCAGCCCCAGGACCACCACCTGTTCGGCGTCGGTCTTTAAGCCAAGTTTCCGCACAAAATCCGCGAGGGCGCGCCGACCATTGGCAGGGTCAATGTGGGGCGCAATCATTACAGCGTCGTAGGGATCGACCATGGGCGGCACCATGACATGCACGATGCAGAGACGGGCGCCGTGCGCCTGAGCCAGTGCATCGGCTTGGCGCAATCCTGACGCGGATACCTCAGACAGGTCCGTGCTGGCGACAATGCATTTGATCCCGTCCGCATGCGTCCCTTGCTCGTCCTGACCCGCAACCAGCACCGAGCAGGACGCGGCATGCACCACCTTGCTCGCCACGCTGCCGAGCAGAAAGCGCTTGACTGCGCTCAGGCCGCGTGAGCCAACAATGATCAGATCGATTTGCTGCTCCTCGGCGTAGTCGAGGATCGCATTGGCGGGCGACTGGTCATTGCGCACCGAGCGCACCAATGACAGGCCGGGTTCGTCCTGGAAGTCCTCCAGGGTATTGCGGCAGGCCTCGACCACCTGCAGGGCATAGGCTTCGATGCCGGACAGGCCGCGATACTGCAAATGCTCTGCCGACAGCACATTGACGTGCAGCACGTGCAGCGTGGCGCCATCGCGCCGCGCCAGACTGCGTGCCAGCGCGGCGGCGCTATCGGCGCTCGGAGATAGATCGGTGGCGAGAAGAATGCGGCGATACGTCATGGTGCGCTCCACCTGCGGGCGGTGTGTGTCGTCGTGGTTCTGCGGACCCCGGCAGGGAGGCACGCCCTAGCTGTCAGGTCCCGAGTGATTACGAACAGCTTTTTTGAATATGTCCGGCTTGTGCGCCTGCCAGTCCTTCATGATTTGAATGGGCGTGCGATGGCTGATCGCCTTTTGTGGCAGATGCTGGTTGTACAGCCAGACATAGCGCTTGAGCGTGGTTTCGAGGTCGTCGCGGCTGCGGAAGTGGTGCGTGCGCAGGACGTCGGCAATTCGTCCATTGAAGCGCTCGACCATGCCGTTGGTTTGGGGCCGGCCCGGCGGAATGAGCCGGTGCTCGATGCCGAGTTCGGTGCAGCGCCGATCAAAGCCGTGCGTCCCGGTGGGCTGCCGCTGGCCGTTGGCGGTGAAGCGGTCGGTGAATTCCTTGGCGTTGTCGGTCAGGATCGTGTGGATATTGAACGGGGCCGCCTCGTGCAACGCCTTGAGAAAGCGCTCGGCCGAGCGCGTGCTCTTATCGGCCATCAATTGCACATAAACCCAGCGCGTGGCGCGGTCGATGGCCACAAAGGCGTAGCGCCGCGTGTCCTCGTCGCGCATCTGGGGCAGGTACTTGATGTCGATGTGCACGAAGCCCGGCTCGTAGGGCTTGAAGGGCTTGCTGGGCTTTGCCTCGGCATCGGCTTCCTTCGGCAACTTCGAGACGCCATGGCGCCGCAGCATCCGGTCCAGCGCCGAGCGACTCATCTGCGGGGCAATGAACTCGCGCGTGACTGCCAACAGATCGTCCAGGGGCAGGCGCAGCGTGGTGCGCAGATACAGCACCAGCGCCTCCTGCCCGTCGTTCAGCGTCTTGGAGAGCCGGTGCGGCGTGTGACTGCGATCCGCCGTCGACTCCCGGCGTCGCCACTTCATGATGGTGTCGCGCGACTGCCCGAAGCGCGCCGCCAGCTCGTCAACGGTGCCTTCGGCCTCTCGAATCGCTTGGCGCGTCGCCGGCGTGGTGGTCGCGTTCTTGTGCAAGCTCAGCAGCATCCCGGATCCTTCTCCCATCGTGCCAAAACTCCCGCCAGGGCTTCACGGCCCATCAGCAGTGGGCGCCTATTGTGAAGAAGGTGATCATCCGGGACCCGACACCTAGCCGACGCCGGCGGAAACCCTCGCCACGCCGGAAGCGGCACTGTCCACGTCGGTCGGCCATTCATGGTGAACCAGAACGGCGCAGGGAGTGGTGCGCAGTACGCGCTCGGTCACGCTGCCCAGGAAAAGCCGCTCGACCCGTCCAAGTCCGGCGCGGCCCATGACGATGAGATCAATTTTCTTGCGTCGCGCGAACTCGGTAATGCAGCGATGCGGCGTGCCGCGCTCGATCACCCGATGATGCTGCACTGGCAACTCGGCCGCCTCCACAAAGGTCTTCAGTGCCGCTTCGGCGTGCGCCGCATTGTCCTGCTCCATGTGCTCCAGCGGCAGGTAGGGCGGCAACGCTAGCGGCTCCAGTGCCAGATAGACCGTCAACCCGGCACCAAGGCGGGACGCCAGATCGCCGGCCGCGCGCATCGCCTCGCCGGAGGAAGGCGACAGATCCACTGGTGCCAGGATGCGCTGGATTCCAATGGGCGCATCGCCCCCCTTCCGCCGACCCTGGGTCACCAGAACATCACAGCCGGCCTCGCGCAGCACGCCGTGCGCCTCGTTGCCGAGGAAGGGCACCGCCAGATCGTGATGACCGTGCTGGCCGAGAACAACCAGGTCGGCGCGCTCGTCCTTGGCGTAATGCAGAATCTGCGGCGCGGCGTCCTGCCTGCCCGCAACCACGCGCATGACGCTCACTTCCTCCTCAAAGCCTGCGGCGCGAATCCAGGCACGTACGGCGCGATCCCCCATCAGTTCGGCCGTGGGATTGTCTATGCCGAGGGTCGTGGACACCACGCTCTGCACGGGGGAACGCACATGCAGCACATGCAGTTGTGCATCGTCGCGGCGGGCCAATTGCGCGGCCGTGGCGAGCGCGGTCTCCGCCGTAGGGGACAGGTCCGTGGCGACGACGATGCGGCGGTATCGAATCATGGGGGGTCCGGATACAACGTAAGGAATGGCACTCAGTCTCCATCGCTGCCGTTGCCACCACATTGACCTGCGTCAAGCTGCCGCAGCCCTTGGTTGGGCGCGCGCTACACTACGGCCATGGTCCCCCGCCCCGTTGAGCAAGGCATCCGTCCTGTCGCCACCGACCGCTTCGAAGCGCTGCTCGATGCAGCCGTCGATGCCATCGTCCTGATCACCCGCGAGGGGCGTATCACGCGCTTCAGCCGCTCGGCCGAGAAGCTGTTCGGCTATCGCGAGCAGGAAGTGATCGGCCAGAACGTGAATCTGCTCATGCCCACCCCAGAGCGCGAGCATCACGACGGCTATCTGCGCAACTATCGGGAAACCGGCGAAAAGAAGATCATCGGGATCGGCCGCGAGGTCATGGCCCGCCACCGGGATGGCAATACCTTTCCCATCGAACTCTCGGTGGGTGAATTCGAAAGCCAGGATGGCCACGGCTTTGTCGGCATCCTGCGCGATATCTCGCAGCGCAAGGCCCAGGAAGCCCAGCTCACGCAGCAGGCCGAGGAGCTGCGCCTGGTTTTCTCCAACGCGCCCATGGCCTTTGCCGTCACCGATCCGGATGGGCGCGTGGTCAACGTCAACGCTGCCTGCTGCACGTTATTCGGGGGTGTCAGCGACGACTTCCTGCAGCGACCCATCAGCGCGTTGATGCACGAGGAGGATCGCGATGATGGCACGCGTGCGCTCAATTCACTACTCGCGGTCGGTGGCAGTGTCCGCCGTCCGCTGCGTTTCGTCGATCACCTTGGCGAAACCATCCATACCCAGATGTACGCCGCTGTCGGACGCGACAATGACGGGACGCCCCGCATGCTCATCGTGGCGCTGATGGATCGCGGCCCGCTGATCCGCGCCACGCGTGAGGCCGAGGATCTGCGCAATCGACTCACGCACGTCGGGCGCCTGGGCACCCTCGGCGAAATGGTGAGCGGCATCGCCCACGAATTGGGGCAGCCGCTCAGTGCCATCGTCAACTATGCGCATGCCTCGCGGCGCATGCTGGATAACGACAGCATCAGCAGCGACGAGCTCAAGGAGATCCTGCAGAAGATCGCCGCCCAGGGCGAACGCGCCGGGCAGGTTATCCGTGGATTGCGTGCCCTGCTGCGCCGTCGGGATGAATCGCGCGAGGCTCTGGATTGCAGCGCCCTGGTACGAGAGGTGGTCCAACTGTGCGAACACGATATCCGCCAGGCTGGCTTCAACCTGATGCTTGACCTCGCCCCGGACCTGCCACCGGTGCACGGTGATGCCATCCAGATCCAGCAGGTGATTCTCAATCTGTTGCGCAATGCCCTCGACGCCATGCGCGAGCACGCCCGCGACGACCGCATCATCGTCAGCACGCGCTCGACAGGTGGGGATGTGCTCGTCGCGGTGGCGGACGGGGGGCCCGGTATCGAGGAGCAGCATGACGACCGCGTCGGGGAGCCCTTCTTCACGACCAAGGAGGAAGGCCTGGGGCTCGGTCTCTCGATCTGTCATTCCATCGTGTCGGCTCACGACGGCAGCCTGCGCTTCGAGCGCAATGCCCGCGGCGGCACCACGTTCCGCCTCTGCCTTCCCAAGGCTACGGACCGAAATAGCCATGAGTGATCAAGCCGCTGATCTACAACGTTCGACCGTATTCATCGTCGATGACGAGTCCGCCGTTGCGGACAGCATTGCGCTGCTGCTGCGCTCTGTCGGCATCCAGACGCAGGTTTTCTCGAGTGCCGCCGCCTTTCTCGACGGCTATCAACCAGAGGCGCCCGGCTGCCTGCTGCTGGACGTACGCATGCCGCGCATGAGTGGGCTCGAACTGCAGAAGGAAATCACCAGCCGCGGATGGTCACTGCCCATCATCTTCATTACCGGCCACGGCGATGTCCCGATGGCGGTAGAGGCCATGCGCGCCGGTGCCACTGACTTCCTGCAGAAGCCCTTCAACGACAACGAACTCATCCGCCGCGTCCAGCACGCGCTTGAGCAGGACCTGCAGGATCGCGCCGAGCAGACGCAGCGCCGTTCCATCCTGGAGCAGTACGGCAATCTCACGACGCGCGAGCGCGAGGTCGCCTGGATGCTGCACGACGGGCTCGCCAACAAGGCCATCGCCCTGGATCTGTCCCTGAGTGAACGCACCGTCGAGCAGCATCGCGCGCAGATCATGCGCAAGATGCAGGCGCGCTCGCTGGCGGCCCTGGTACAGATGCTGACCACCATCCGCCAGACCCAGTCCGCGAGACAGAATTGACGCGCACGCCGCAAGCGGCGGCTGCGCGCATAGGCCGGGATGGCGTCAGCTCAGGCGCTTTCGCGTTCCGGCACCAGGACCGCCGCGCCGGACAGGCGCCCCGCGCGCAGGTCATCCAGCGCCGTGTTGGCAGCATCCAGCGCGTAGGTCACGGTGTGCGTGCGCACGGGCACTTTGGGCGCCAAGGCCAGGAAGGCCTCCGCATCGGCCCGCGTAAGATTGGCCACGGACCGCACGCTGCGCTCACCCCAGAGAATGCGGTAGGGAAAGGCGGGAATCTCACTCATGTGGATGCCTGCGCAGACCACAACGCCGCCGGGCACCACCCGGCGTAGGGCTTCCGGCAGCAGTGAGCCAACCGGTGCAAACAGGATTGCAGCGTCCAATGCTTCGGGCGGCGCCTGGTCGGAACCCCCCGCCCAGTGCACGCCCAGGCTACATGCAAAGCGCTGTGCAGCCGCATCGCCCGGACGGGTAAAGGCGTACACCCGGCGCCCCTGATACAGCGCCACCTGCACCACGATATGCGCCGCCGCGCCGAACCCATAGATGCCAATCACCTGCGCACCGCCCGTCATGGTCAGCGCCCGATAGCCAATCAGACCGGCGCACAGCAAGGGTGCCGCCTCCACATCGCTGTAGCTGTCCGGGAGGGGGAAACAGTAGCGCGCGTCCACGACGACGTGATCGGCATATCCACCATCGATCTGATAGCCGGTGAAGCGCGCGTCGGGACAAAGGTTTTCCTGACCGGCCATGCACCAACGGCAGCATCCGCAACTCCAGCCCAGCCAGGGGATCCCGACGCGGGTACCCGGTGCGTGGCCATCGGCCCCCTCGCCCCGCGAGAGCACGGTACCGACAATCTCATGACCCGGCACCACCGGCCGGCCGAGATCCGGCAGGTCACCATCGACGACGTGAAGATCCGTACGGCAGACACCGCAGGCATGTACTCGCACCAGCAGTTGCCCGTCGCCAGGCTCCGGCAGCGGGCGTTCCGCGAGGCGCAGCGGTGCGCCCACCTGATCGAGCTGCATCACGCGCATGGGCACTCCTGATGGACGAACCCCTTCATTCAGCCCGTTCTTGTGCACACCCGCAACACAACTACGTAGTTTCCACTACGCCCGCGGGGGAAACACCGGATAGTACGCAGCGCAACCGGCGCGCACCATGGCACCGTCTACTGAGGAGAGACCCATGCACCTGCATCGCGCCCACACCACGGAAACCCGCACTAGTACCCACGCCGCCCGTCCGGCCTCGCAGGCCTGTGACTATTGCCCGGTACACGCGCAATGCCTGGTGCGCGGCTGCGACCGCAGCACCCTCGCCCTCTGGCAGTCCATGCTGCAGCCGACGCCTCCGCTGCGTCAGTCGGGCGCCTGCCTGTTCGAGACCGGCGACGCCGCCGATTCGCTTTACATGGTGCGCTCCGGATGCATCAAGACCTACGCCCTGGATCGCGACGGCGCCGAGTGCGTGCGCGGACTGTATCTGCCGGGTGACATTGTCGGTCTCGACACGCTGGATGCGGATGTGCATCGCGTCACGGCCGTCGCCGTCACGCCTTCGCAGGTATGTGCGGTGCCGCGCGACCGCGTCCTGTCGCTGATGGAGGAAAGTCCGTTGTTGATGCGCCGCCTCATGCAGCGTCTCAGCCACGACCTCGCCGAAGCGCAGGCGCTGGCCGGCAACCACACCGCCGAGGAAGGCGTAGCCGCCTTCCTGGTCTCCATGATGCAGCGCCTGCCGACCGGCCCCTCGGGTGCACTGCAACTGCCGATGACCCGCCGTGACATTGCCAACTACCTGCGCCTGGCGACCGAGACCGTGTCGCGCGTCATGACCCGCTTCAATGAACGCGGCCTGATCAGCAGCAGCCGCCAGCGCATCCTGATCACCGACCGCGCGGCCCTGGAGGAGCTGGCTTCCGCCGTAGCCCTACCGACGCCGCTGGTCGAGACCGAGCCCGCACGCCGCGCCGCCTGAGGCAAATTTGCGGCGCATCCGCGCCGCCACGGCATGACGCGCTATCGTGGCGCGGCATGGACACCGCCTGCGCTCATGTCTGACACCGCCTTTGCGGCCAAGCGACGCATCACACTGGCCGGCGCCGCCATCGACGCGGCGCTGGCAGTGATCAAGGCCGTTGGCGGGGTGATCGGCCAATCCCAGGCGTTGATTGCGGATGCCGCCCACTCTGCCTCCGACCTCGCCAGCGATGTGCTGGTCTTGTGGGCCGCTCGCATTGGGGGGCAGCCGCCGGACGCCAATCACCCCTATGGGCACGAGCGATTCGAGACCGCGGCCACGCTCGGTCTGGGCGCCACATTGCTGATGGTGGCGGGGGGCTTCGCCTACGACGCTGCCACGCGCCTACTGCATCCCGAACGCATTGCCGAACCGGGATGGCTGGCGCTGAGCATTGCCTGCCTGTCAGTGATTGCCAAGGAAGGGGCCTATCGCTTCACCATGCGTGTGGCGACCCGCTACGACTCGGACCTGCTGCGCGCCAATGCCTGGCATTCGAGAAACGACGCACTGTCTTCCGTCGTCGTCATTGTCGGGGTGCTCGGATCGCTGGCCGGCTTCGCCTATCTGGACGCGGTAGCGGCACTGGCTGTGTCGCTGCTGATTGGATTGACGGGTTGGCGCCTGGGTTGGCGGGCGGGCGAGGAGCTGGTGGACACGGGTCTGGATGCGGAGACGACCCAAGGGATCCGCGCAGTCGTGCGCTCCGTTCACGGAGTCATCGGGGAGAGCAATCTGCGCACGCGAAGGATGGGGCACCGATTGCTGATCGACGTGACCGTGCAAGTCGATCCAAACATCACGGCCGCAGCCGCCAATGACATTCTTTGCGGAGTCCGCCAGGCCCTCCGGCGCCATCTCGAACGCCGCTGCGACGTGGTGGTGAGCATGCGCGTCGACACTCCGGTTCACACCGAAGCGCCTTGAACGGATTCGCTCGGCACTTCCCCATCACTGCGGGGGAGGCCATCCCGACGGATGAAGCAGGGCATTGGGTCATGCGGCAAGTTTTACCACCGACAGCAAGACGACAGAAACGCACGCAAGGTCTACGCATCCTCGCGATCGCCATGCCTCCACCCCGGCCCTGGCGCCCCCTCTGCAGGCCGAGACGCGCTGAGCCATCGGATGCAGCTACGATCACTCATCATGAACGTGATGAACCAGCCCCCACCGCCTCCCGCTGGGGCGGACACCCTGCCGACTGCGGCAAGAGAACGCTTGGCGGCTCTCAGCCAGCGGATCGCGGGCGCGGCGCGCGGTATCCACGTTCTTGGCGCCCTGTCGTGGCCGATCTCCGTGCGCGAGCAATTCCTGAGACATTGGCGGCGTGGCGCACCCGAGCTGCCGCAGGTGCCGTTCCAGCGACCCGACCACTCTGCCGCCCGAGAGGCACTTTGCAGCATTGCCCAAGAAGCGGCACGCACTCATCACCCAGCCTTCCGCATCGTTCGGGAAACGGCGCTGAGCTACATCGACGCCATTGATCTGCTGGATGCCCAGGGCACCCCCAGCTTCACTGCGCTCTCCCAGAAAATGTACGGCCGACCCGTCGCCAACATCCGCTGGATGGGTCGCTCGTCCGCGGCCGTGGCGCAGTACTTCGTGAAACAGGCGGACCGCTTCCAGGTCGACTTTCGCGGCCCCGACGCAGCCACGCACCTCAACGCCGAAGAGGTCGCGCATCGCATTCGCGCAGGCATGGCGGAGACCTTCGGCGAGCAGAGCATTCCCGTCCTGTTGTCACCCGAGCTGGCCTCGAAGGCCGCGGCAGGAGGCACCCGCGTGCGCCTGCGCGCCGGTGCGGAATTCTCGTACTACGACGCCGAACAGCTGTTGCAGCACGAAGTGATGGTGCATTCCCTGACGGCGATCAACGGCCGCCGACAATCCGTGCTTCCATCGCTGGGTCTAGGCGCCCCCCGCACCACCGCCACCCAGGAAGGCCTGGCGACCTTTGCGGAAACCATCACCGGCACCATGGACCTTGCACGCATGAAGCGCATTTCGCTGCGCATCGTTGCGATCGACCACGCCCTGGAGGGCGCGGATTTCATCGACATCTTTCGATTCTTTCTGAGCCATGGGCAAAGCGAAGAGGAAAGCTGCGCATCAGCCATCCGCGTCTTTCGCGGCGGCGATGTGCGCGGACGCTACCCCTTCACCAAGGATGCGGTCTATGCCGAGGGCTGGCTCAGCGTGATCGCCTTCTTCCTGTGGTCGCTGCGCAACAATCGCCTGGATCTGGCGCGCCATCTGTTCTGCGGGCGTGTGCATCTGTCCGATGTCTTCACCCTGTCGGATCATGCCTGCAACGATCTGCTCGATGAGCCCGCCCTGCTCCCGGATTGGTTTCGACACGTGCACACCCTGGCGGGCAGCCTGGCGATGATGAATGTACTCAATGGGCTGCACATCGAAGACGAACTCTGCATCGACCAGTTCCGCCACAGCCGTTGACGGTGATGAGGAGGCGCTGGATGCCGCCAACATCGAGATTCCTTCCGCCCATCGCAGCCTGTACGCGGGCCAGGCGACTGCGCCCTTCCCGATTCGCATCGTCGAGGATGTGGCTGCGTCAGCCTGGGAAGCAGTTGCCGGTTGAGCCCCACGCATCCCTGATGCGGCCCAATCCGCAGCCGGTAACGGCAGCTTGCAGCGTGCGCGCCTAGGGCTGCTCCTCGCTGACCGACCATTGATCGCCCTGGCCGCGGGTATAGCAGACGCGATTGCGCAGGCGATGCCAGCCCGTAGACCAGAAGCGGATCAGCTCCGGTGCAATGCGGAAGGCGCGCCAGCCCTCAGGGCGCGGCACATCCACCGCGCTGAAGCGTTGGCGATAACTGCGCAGGCTGTCTCGTGGGGCGGCCGCCTCGCCGTCCTCGTGGGCCGCTTCGGAGGCCCAGACGCCGAGCTGGTCGTCTCGCAGCCGCGCCTTCCAGTAATGATCCGATGCCGCATCGTCCAGCAGCACGGCCTCGCCCTCCAGCGTGATCTGCTCCTGCATATGCGGCCAGAAGAGACAGAGCCCGACATGCGGGTTCTCGATGAGCTGCCTGCCCTTGCCGCTGTGCAGACTGGTCATGAAGATGGGGCCGTCGTCCTCGACATGCACGAGGTAGACCATGCGCACCGACGGCTGCCCGGACAGGGTGGCCGTGGCAAGGGCAGCACTCTGGTACTCGGCCTCACCCTGCAGCGCAGCCTGATCCATCATGCTGCGCAGCTTCTGCATCGCTTCATCAAGCACGGTTCCGCATCGCTCCTTCTCGCATTCCAGCCCGCCTCTTCGTCGGGTCATGTCAGCCCATCAGGGACGCAGCCTGCCGCGCCTCAGGCGGGGACACAATGACCCGTATCAATCCGCCATTTCCCAGCGCCGTCGATGACGACGGCCCCCCTCACCACAGGGCGTCATCGTGCCCGGCCTGACGCAACCGCTGATGGTGTACCTGCCAGTCGGGCATGGCCTGAGCGACCAACTGCCAGAACTGCCGATCATGCCGGGCAACCCAGAGGTGCGCCAATTCATGGACCAGCACGTAGTCCAGACATTCCACGGGATGCGCAATCAGTCGCAGGCTGAGATTCAAGCGTCGACGGCTGGTATTGCAGCTACCCCAGCGGCTGCGCATATTGCGGATTGACCAGTGTTCCGCGCGCGTATTCAGGCGCGACTCCCAGCGCGGGAGACGCTGCGCGATTTCCGATTCGAGGGTGCGACGATAAAAGGCATGCACGGCAGCCTTGCGGCGGTCCTGGCTGCTGGCCGCAGCCTGCGGCAGATGAATGCCCTCTGCCGCCTCCGCCTCGCCGGCGGGGCCGTAGCGCAAGGGCGCCATCACTCCCCACAGCGGGACCGCAGAGCCGGGCAGAAAGGTGTGCGGCGGCCGTTGCCGCGCCACACAGCGGGCCTGCTGGTCCGCAATCCAGTCGCGTTTGGCGTAGACAAAGCGCTGCACGTCGCGATCGCTGACGCGAAAGGGCACGGAGGCGTGGAGACTGCCTTCGGGCGCGCGCACGCGCAAGCGCAGCGCCTTCACGGCCTTGCGTTGAACATGCACGGTGAAGCCACCGACTTCCAAGGGGTACTGCGTACGGCGACTCACGACGGACTGGACGCGCCCAGACGCTCCTCCAGACCCGCCGCTGCGACTGCCTTGCGCAGCCGGGCCTGGGCGTTGGCTCCGAGATCCGCCCAGACGGAATCCAGCAACGCCCACTGCCGGGTGGCCTCCAGCGCCTCGGGCAGCCCTTGCAGCGTGCGCTCCGGGGCAACACCCAGCAGGGCCATCATCTGCGTCCGCTGTTGCGGCGCCATGGCCGCGATGATGGCGAGCAGCGACTGCCACTGCCCTTCGACCGATGCCACCTCGGCAACGCGCAGCAACTGCTCGCCATCCAGGGCGTCGACCTGCTGCGCAACGGCCGCGCGGGCGGTGTCGTCCATCTGCTCGACCACGGGCAGCATCAGATGCCAGGTGCCCTCACGGTCGGCCGCCTGCAGCGCCGAATGCAGCATCGCGGGTTCCTGCATGCTGGGATGCATGGCAAAGCGCGCCTGGCTCTCAAGCTGCATACAGCCGACAACGGGCAGCACCACGGACCAGAGATCCTCCGCCACCACGGAGCGGATCATGCTGTCGAGTACATGATCGTCCAGCGACGCAGCCAGATCCCCCAATCGTCCACGCCAGCCATCGCCCACATGTTCCATCAGGGACAGTGCCTCCGGCCAGAGATCGTTGCGCGCGGCCGCCAATTCAATGATGCGCACCAGCCGCGCCTCCGGCATCAGCGCCAGGATGCGCTCAAGACGCGCCTTGTTCTCGACGAAGAAGGCAATGTGCAGCAGCGCGGCGTCGTCCTCCAGATCCTCGAGCACGCCGCGAATCGCTTCTTCGGTCACGATATCGACAAAGCGCGCCATGGTGACGTACTCGCCCTGCGCAGCCAGCACGCGCGCGACATCCCGAATGCGCTGCGTCGGCATGGCGCGGATCAGGTCTTGCGTATGCTCCGGATCGAGACTCAGGCACAGCTCGGCGAGAAAGTTGGTAGGCAGGCGCTGGGCAATGCCCACGCCACGATCCACATCCATCTGCCCCGCCACGCGCGCCGACAACATCGGCCCCAGCACCTTGCCCGCCACCGTGGCGAGCAGCGACACTGGCAGCAGTCGCGAGGCGGCCACCAGCCGCTTGAAAAAGTGGTGGTCGGAGGCAAAGAAGAAATGGGTGACCTGGGCGCGAAGCGCGCGGATATCGGCCGCCGGCACCTCGCCCAGCATGTCCAGTGCTTCGGCCTCCACGTCCAGGAAGCGGGCCAGCTTCAGGACCTCCGCCTCATGCTCCAGCCGGCTCACAGGTCCCCCTTGGGGAACAGCGCCCGCCGAACCGGGCCACGCAACAGTCTGGGTAAGTGGCCCAATGCATCCTTGAGCGCCTGCTGCAGCCGCTGCTGCTGATGGCGTCGCGAATCCGCCAGCAGGGTGGCCAACCGCTGCTGCTCGTCCGCCGGCAAGCGCATCACGCTCTTCGGCGGGACATCATTGACCGCAGCCCGCAGTGCCGGCTCCAGCGACGCCTCATGTTCCCCCATGTACTGTCTCCTTCTCCCTGAAAGACGCTGCGCACTACCCTAGCGCAGTTGCCCGACACACGGTGGGGACCCGCATCAGGCCGCCTTGCGGTTGTACTGCTCGGCCAGGGCCTCGACGCCTTCCAGGAAGTGGCGGTTGTCGTGGTCCCAGGGATGAAAGCCGGGACGGAAGTAGTCCAGATACAGCGGCAGTATGCGCCGCAACGCGCCGGGCTTGAGGAACTGATAGCGCGCGGCCGTCCACCAGCCCTTGAGCTTGAACAGCCCGCCGGTGCGTGCCACGTTGTAGATGTAGAAGGGGTAGCACAGCGACCAGAACATCACCGTGGCAAGAAACATGGTCACGACCCGATTGGCGTAGCCACGCAGCTTCTTGTCCTTGTAGACCTCGCGAAAGACGTCATAGGCCACCGCCTTGTGCTCGGTTTCCTCCAGCGCGTGCCAACGCCAGATCGCCTCGAAATGCGCATCCGCACCATCGAGCATCTCCGGGGTATCGAGCAGCACATGCGCCAGCGTGGCGGTGAAGTGCTCCAGGGCGATGGTGCCACCCAGTTGATAGCTGCGCGGAAAGATGCGCTGCACGCCGCGCAGGATGATGTCGACCAGCTTCTCCATGCGTTCCGCCGGCACGCCGGCTTCAGTGTAGGCGGCGTTGTAGGCCTCGTGTTCACGGCCGTGCATGGCCTCCTGGCCGATGAAGGCGCGGACTGCCTGCAACAGGCGTTCGTCCTGAATCACGCCCTGGTCGCGGTAATGACGTACCGCATCAATGAAGAAGCGCTCCCCCACTGGAAAGAAAATCGACAGGGTGTTGTAGAAATGCGCCATGTGCGGGCCGGCGGGATGCCAGTTCAGCATGGCATCGGTGGGAAGCTCGAAACTCAGATCGCGTCGCATCGGCATCATGGCAGGTCTCCTCATTACGTTGTCATCGAATGCTGTCACTGTTACGCATCCGAAGCAAGTCGTGGAGTAATAAAAGCGGCTATCCGCCAAAAACCCTTTGATGCAGCAGACCCAAATGCTCCTTGAGCACGCGCGTACTGCGATGCAGTGCCTGCGTGTCAGGCAGCCAATCGAGCACGTTGTCATAGCGCAGCAGCTCGAAATCGGCCGGTGCGGCGATCGGCCGCAGTCCCGCGGCGCGGAAGTTGGCGATGGCGCGTGGCATGTGCAGGGCCGAGGTCACCAGCAGAAAGGCGGCATCCGCATCGTCGAGCAAGGCCCGCACCTTGGCCGGATGCTGACGGGTATTGCGCGCTTCCGGCTCCAGCACCACGACCTCCGACGGGACCCCCATGACCTGCAGCCAATGGCGCATGGCGTGCGCCTCGGTCCAGCTCCCGGTGCCATAGGCGCCGGTGACGATGATGCGCGGCGCCTTGCCCGCTTTCCAGAGCTCGGCCGCGCGCAGGATGCGATCCACGGCCGCGGTGGCATCGGTGCCACGACTGCCGTCCGCCGCCGGCCGCACGCCCCCGCCCAAGAGCACGATGGCCTGGCTGCGGCCGTATTGCTCGACCGGCTGGTCCGGATAGCGGGCATTGAGCGAAGCCGCCAACTGGTCCGCTGCCCAGGGCGTGCTGATGACGGCCGTGACCACTACGGCGGTCAACGCCAGAGCGCGCAACAGCCAATGCGCAAACAACACGGCAGCCACGCAGAGCAACAGGGTCAGGCCGAGCGGCTGCAACAAGGCGAATACGATCTTGAGCGGGTCGACGACCATGACTATGCCTCCCGGGTGATGGCCCAGCATTGATGCGCAGGGGGTGGTCGACGGAAATCCTCGTCCAGGGTCTGGCGGGTGCGCTCCTGGACCAGCAATCCCTGTAGCTGATCGGTCTGCATGCGGAATCGGCGTCGGTTGCACGAGAAGTACAGCACACCGCCGGGCGCCAGCAGCTGCGCCGACTTCTGGATGAGCTCGACGTGATCGCGCTGCACGTCGAAATCTTCCTCGGTGCGCTTGGAATTCGAGAAGGTGGGCGGGTCGCAGAAAATGCGCTCGAAGCGCAGGCGCGGATCATCTACCGCATTGCTCAGCCAGCGCAGACAGTCACCGCGCAGCAGTGCGTGGGTCGACGGCAGGCGTCGACTGCGGCCATCGCCGATCTCGGCCTCGAATCCATTTGCCTTGAGATTCATCCGCGCCCATTCCAGATAGGTATTGGACAGATCCACCGACACCGTCTGCCGGGCGCCGCCAACGGCCGCGTGCACGCTGGCCGCGGCTGTGTAGCAGAACAGATTGAGGAAACGCCGGCCGGCACACTCTTCCTGCAGCTGTCGACGGATCGGGCGATGGTCGAGGAAAAGACCGCTGTCGAGGTAGCGGTCGAGGTCCACCCGCAATCGACAGCCGTGCTCGGAGACCCAGAAGGCGGTATCGGCCTCCGATTCGGTCTTGACGTATTGCGCATTGCCCTTCTGCGCGCGCCGCTGCTTGAAGTGCAGATGGGCCGGCTCGACGCCGGTGACTTCCACCAGGGCGGACAGTGCGCCGCGCAGTCTGGCCTCCGCACGCGCCGGTTCCACGGTTTTGGGAGCAGCGAACTCCTGCACATGCAGGTGCTCCGCACCGTCGTCGGCCCGATAGCGATCAATCAGCAGCGGATACTCGGGCAGATCGGCGTCATAGAGGCGGTAGTTATCCACACCGCCGCGCCGCGCCCAACGCTCCAGGTGACGCATGTTCTTGCGCAGACGGTTGGCGAAGTCGGGTGCCGGCGCCGCCGGCGCTTCCTCATCGCTGCCGCGCGCATGCAAAGGGAATTGCAGCAGCTCGCAATCAAGCTGACCATTGAGAAAGGCGTGGCGGCGCTCGGCGCGCAGACCAAGGCGCTGGGCATCGCCATCGGCGCCGACCAACAGCGCCGCATGCCATCCACCGAAGTGCCGCTTCAGGCGGTCCCCGAGCAGGCTGAAGAGCTTGACCAGCTCCTGGCGACTGGCCACGCGTTCGCCGTAGGGAAGATTGCTGATCAGCAGCCCCGGCCCTGGGGGCGGCGTGACCGTGAGCGCATCGGCGGCCACAAAGCGCGTGATGGCCGCTACCCCCGCACGCCGTGCATTGGCGACAGCGATGGCCACCACCTCCGGATCCAGATCGCTGCCCTGCAACGGCGGCCCTTCCCAGCGCTGGACCGCTGCGTCCGCCTCGGCGTGCGCGGCGCGCCAGACCTGCGCATCGTGGCCACGCCAGCGCCCCGGTGGCGCGGTTCGTCGCAACAAGCCGGGGGCGGTGTGGGTGGCCATCAGCGCTGCTTCGATGACCAGCGTGCCACTGCCACAGAAGGGGTCGAACAGGGCCTCCCCCCGCGCGGCGCGCTCCGGCCAACCGGCCCGCCAAAGTAGGGCAGCCGCGAGATTTTCGCGCAGTGGCGCGCGACCGCCGGTGGTGCGATAGCCGCGACGATGCATTGGCCCATGACCCACATCGATGGCCAACAGCGCACGGCGGCCCTGCAGATGCAGCAGCACGCGCACGTCTGGGCGCTCCGTATTCACGCTCGGACGCTGGCCTTCACGTTCACGAAAGACGTCGACGATGGCGTCCTTGACGCGCAGCCCAGCGAAACCGGTGTGGGCAATGAGCCGGCTATGTCCGGCCACTTCCACCATGAAGCCGTGCTCCAGACCGAAGTGCGCATTCCAGTCCACCCCCTGGGCGGCGGCGTAGCAGGCGTCGCCGTCCGGCTCCTCGAAGCGCACCAGCGGCAGCACCATGCGGCTAGCGATGCGGCTGCCCAGCAGGCAGCGGTAGAGCAACGGCAGGTCCGCCTGGAAGCGCGCGCCCTCGCGGCACTCGGCGGCGTCTTCCGCGCCCAGCGAGCGCAGCTCCTCGGCAAGCAGCGGGCCCAGCCCACGGGCGGCAGTGGCAATGAATTCGGCGCGATCACTCATGCGGCGCAATGGTATGCGCTTCCCGCCCATGGAGTACGTGACGCAACCATTCATCCTGCCGCGTCCACCGATGAAGCCGGCGCCCCGCCCCGTCGTGGTGTATCTACGCCAGCCTCGCACAACACCACCACAAGGAGACACCATGAGCCCCGAGCAGATCCAACGCGTCCAGCACAGCTTCGCGCTGGTTGCGCCTATTGCCGATCAGGCGGCAGCGCTGTTCTACGACCGTCTGTTCACGCAGCATCCCGAGGTGCGTCCGCTGTTCAGTGGCGACATCAAGCGCCAGGGTGCGATGCTGATGCAGACCCTGGCATTGGCTGTAAAGCACCTGCACGAACCGCAGGAGATCATGGAGCCGCTGCGTGCCCTCGGCCGTCGTCACGTCGGCTACGGGGTGAAAGAGGCGCACTATCCGCTGGTCGGCGATGCGCTGCTCTGGACCCTGGAGCAGGGCCTGGGTGAGGCCTTCGACGCGGAGACACGCGAGGCCTGGGCCGCCGCCTATGGCCTGCTGGCCGGCGTGATGTGCGAGGCGGCGGCGGACGCGCAAGCCGCCTGAGGAATCCCGCGTGGGCACGATGCGGCGAGCCGATCCGGCTGCCGCGTCGTAGTCGCCTAGGCCGCGTCGCCGTCGCTTGGCGTCAAGGCCACCAGCAACTGTCGCGCGCGCACCTGCTGGCCGGCTTCCACCTCGACACTCTGCACCGTGCCGGGCACCGGCGTGCTCAGGTTGAATTCCATCTTCATGGCTTCCAGCACCACCATCGTCTGCCCGGCCTTGACGGTATCGCCCGGCTCCACATGGACAGCGGCAATCTTGCCGTCGCTGTGCGACAGGATGCGGCCATCCGAACCGGGCGCCGCCCCTTCGGCTGGCGCCAGCGTCCGGTCCTGGTAACCGAAGGTCGCGCCTTCGGCTGACAGCCAGATGCTGTCCTCGCTGCGCGCATAGTCGACCAGCCCCGACACCGCATCGCCATGAAAGCGGAAGCGCCCCGGACTGGCGTGTTCCACACGCACCTCGAGCGCCACCTCGTCGATGATGGCCGAGAACACGCTGCCGTGCGCCACGAAGAGCTTGAAGGCGTAGTCCCTTTCTCCCCAACGCAGGTGGAAGGCGGCAGGCGCCTCGTGTGAGCTATGCCAGCCGCGGTACTCCTCGCTCAGTCCCTGCTCGGAAGCCAGGTGCAGCGCATCGTCCATGTACAGCGCCACGGCCGCCAGCAGGATATGCCGCGGCTGCGGCGCCGTATCGGCCAGGACCTCGGGCGGAAAATGGGTCCCGATGAAGGCTGTGGTGGCGTCGCCGCTGGCAAAGGCCGGGTGCGCGACGATGGCGTGCAGAAAATCGCGGTTGGAACGCACACCGGCGAGGAAGGTGTCTTCCAGAGCGCGCAGCAGCCGGATGCGGGCAGTCTCGCGGTCCGCACCCCAGGCGATCAGCTTGGCCTGCATCGAGTCGTAGTAGGGGCTGATGAAGGCACCGCTTTCCAGGTAGGTGTCGTTGCGGATGCCCGGCCCTTGCGGCGCCCGCCAGGCCAATACCGGGCCGGATTGGGGCACGTAGCCAGCGGAAGGATCCTCGGCACACAAGCGCACCTCGATGGCGTGGCCATGGCGTCGGGCGTCGATGGACGCCTGATCCAGCGGCAAGGCTTCTCCCCGCGAAACCCGAAGCTGCCACTCGACCAGATCAACGTCGTAGACCAGCTCGGTGACCGGATGCTCGACCTGCAGGCGGGTGTTCATCTCCAGAAAGTAGAAGGCACCGTCGGCGCCGAGCAGGAACTCCACCGTGCCGGCACCGACGTAGCCCACGGCCTGCGCAGCCGCTACCGCGGCCTCGCCCATGCGCTGACGCAGCGCCGCATCCACTGCCGGCGACGGCGCTTCCTCCACCACCTTTTGGTTGCGCCGCTGCACCGAGCAGTCGCGTTCGCCGAGGTGCACGACCGCGCCGTGCATGTCGCCGAAGACCTGAATCTCCACGTGGCGGGCGTCGACCACGGCCTTCTCGATCAGCAACTGACCCGAACCGAAGGCATTCTCGGCCTCGGAACGCGCCGAGTCGATGGCCGCTGACAGATCCGCCGGGTCCTCCACCAGACGCATGCCGCGGCCGCCGCCACCTGCGGCCGCCTTGACCATCACCGGCAGGCCGATGCGCTCTGCCTCGGTGGCCAGGGTCTCGGTGCTCTGGTCCTCACCCTGATAGCCCGGGACGCAAGGCACACCGGCCGCCAGCATCCGCTCCTTCGAGGCGGACTTGTTACCCATGGCGTCGATGGCATCCGCCGGCGGTCCGATCCAGATCAGGCCGGCGGTCTGCACGGCGCGCGCAAAATCGGCGTTCTCCGACAGGAAGCCGTAGCCCGGATGGATGGCCTGCGCTCCCACCCGCTGTGCGGCCTCGATGACGGCGTCGCCCCGCAGGTAGGAGTCCTTGGCGGGTGCCGGACCGATATGCACGGCTTCGTCGGCCTCGCGCACATGCAGCGAGGCGGCATCGGCATCGCTGTAGACGGCCACGGTGCGATAGCCCAGACGGCGGGCGCCCCGAATCACGCGAACGGCAATCTCGCCGCGGTTGGCAATCAGAACCTTGTCGAAGCGATTCACACGGGTCTCCATTCGTCTGACGCTTTTAGCTCGTTAGGCGTCCTTGAAACTGCGGCAAATGGGATGCTGACGTCGCCATCATTGGCGGCATGCCGCGCCATAACAGGCCCCTGGGCGGCCATCCATGGCCGCCCGCTCGCGGGTAAGTGATGTCCACTGGACATCAATTACGGCTCGCCCACTTCGCGGTGCGCTTCTGCAGAAAGGCCGAAATGCCTTCGCTGGCCTCGGGCCCGCGCACGGCCTGGGCGAATTTCTCGGCCGCCATGTCGAGCACCTGATCCATGTCCATGTGGCCGACCGAGAGCACGATGTCCTTGGTCATGGCATTGGCCTGCGGCGCGCACTGGCGGATGTCTTCCAGGATGCGGTCGAGCTTGTCATTGAGCTGGAAGTCATCGGCGAAGCTCTCATGGACCAGGCCCAGGGCTTCGGCGCGCCGGCCATCGAAGCGGGCGCCGGTCAGGCACAGGCGCCGCGCCTGGGTCAGGCCGATGCGTTCGACCACGAAAGGCGCAATCTGTGCCGGCGGCAGGCCGCGCGTGGTCTCGGGCAGCCCGAAGCGCGCATCGATGTGTGCCAGGGCGATGTCCGAGACGCAGGCCAGGCCGAATCCCCCCCCCAGCACCGAGCCTTCGATGACCGCGATGACCACCTGCGGGGCATGCGCCACCTTGCGCAGCAAGCTGCCGAAGCCGCGGGAGAACTGCTTGATCGGATCGTCCTGCCCCGCTGCCGGCGCCTGAGTACCGCCGGCCATGACCTCCTTCAGGTCCGCGCCAGCGCAGAAGTGTCCGCCCGCCCCGCGCAGGACGACGACCCGTACTGACTCGCGCATGGCGATGGTGTCGAAGACCGTGCCCAGTTCCTCGACCATGGTGCGGTTCATCGCATTGCGCGCATCGGGGCGGTTCAAGGTCACGTGCAGGACGCCATCCGCGAAGCTGCATTGCAGGGATTCGCATTCGGGCAGGGACACTTCGCTCACATGGACTCCATCAGGCTTGTGAAAAGGGCGCAGACCATAGCCGAATCGGCGCGCATTACAAGCGGGCGACGCCGAAGGTATTGCCGTGTACCGTGCGCTGCCGCGATTCGCGACAGATCGACAGGCACATGCCGAGCACCTTGCGCGTGTCGCGAGGATCGATCAGGCCGTCGTCGAACAGACGGGCACTGGCGGCGAAGGCATCGGATTCAGCCTCGAATTGATCAATGATCTTCTTGCGGTAGGCCGCCAGCATCTGCTCTTCCTGCTCGCCCGGCGGCTTGCCCTGCTTGGCCAGCTTCTCGCGGGTGATGATGTCCATCACGCCGGCGGCCTGCTCGCCGCCCATGACCGAGGTGCGCGAATTGGGCCAGGCGAAGATGAAATCCGGACCGAAGCCACGCCCGCACATGCCGTAGTTGCCAGCGCCGAAGCTGCCGCCCATGACGATGGTGATCTGCGGCACGGTGGCATTGGCCACGGCCTGGATCATCTTCGAGCCGTGCTTGACGATGCCGCCCTGCTCGGATTCCGAACCCACCATATAGCCGGTGGTGTTCATCAGGTAGACGATGGGGATGTTGGAGTGGCAGCACTGCTGGATGAAGTGCCCCGCCTTGGTCGCCCCCTTGGTGGTAATCGGTCCGTTGTTGGCGATGATGCCGACCTGGTGCCCCTGGATGACGGCCCGGCCGCAAATGGTCTGGCTGTCGTACTCGATCTTGAAGTCGAGAAATTCCGAGTCGTCGGCGATGCGCGCGATGACCTCGCGCGGGTCGTAGGGCTTGCGATAGTCGGCCGGCACCACCCCGCAGAGCTCATCGACTGCATAGCGCGGCGCGCGCACCTCGCGCAGTTCCAACTGCGGCCGCTGGGCATTCCATTGCAGGCTGGACACCACCTCGCGCGCCAAGCGGATGCCGTCGGCGTCGTTCTCGGCGATGAATTCGGAGGTGCCCGCCACCTGGCAGTGCATTTCCGCGCCGCCCAGATCCTCGTCTTCGGCGATTTCGCCGGTCGCTGCCTTCAGTAGCGGCGGCCCGGCGAGAAAGACCTTGGCCTGCTTGCGCACCATGATCACGTAGTCCGACAGCCCCGGCATGTAGGCGCCGCCCGCGGTACTCGAACCATGCACCACCGTGACCTGAGGAATGCCGGCGGCCGACAGTCGGCACTGATTGGCAAAGGTCTTGCCCCCAGGAATGAAGACCTCGGCCTGATAGAGCAGATTGGCCCCACCGGATTCGATCAGCGACACCACGGGGAGCTTCTGTTCGAGCGCGATTTCCTGCAGTCGCAGTGTCTTCTGCACGCCCCAGGGCGTCATGGTGCCGCCCTTGATGGCCGAATTGCTGGCTACCACCAGGCAGCGTGTACCCGAGACATAGCCGATACCGGCAATCTGGTTGCCCCCGGCCAGCGAGCCATCCTTGTCGTCGTGCTGCTTGTAGCCGCACAGGGTCGAGAGCTCCAGCCAGGGACTGCCACGGTCGAGCAGCAGGTGCACTCGCTCGCGCGGCAGGATCTGTCCCCGCTTCTCGAAGCGCTCGAGCTTGGAAGCTTCCTCGCTGCGGCCCTTGGCCTCGATGTCGCGCCAGGCTTGAATGCGCGCGAGCATTTCCTCGCGATTCTGGGCGTATTCCGCGCCGTCGATATTGACGCGCGATTCGATCATTGCCATGTCCCCATCTCCATCAATCCGCCGCAGCCAGGCGCGCCGCGCCGGATACTACAACAGGCTTTTTGGAAATGGCGCTTACCCGACGCCCGCTAGTTCCGACGCGGACGGTCCCGCGCTTCGTCGGGAAGACTCGGCGCATCCTCACGGTGCAGCGCTTCCGGACGCATCACGGTCTGCTCGGGTGAGCCTTGGTTCAGGACCTTGCCTTCGTGCAGCACAACGACGCGATCCGCGAGCCGACGCACCTCGTCGACGCGGTGACTGACATGGATGACCGGAATACCGATGCGGTCGCGCAGCCCGTCGATGTAATCCAGCAGCTCATGCCTGCGGGCCTCATCCAGCGCCGCGGTGGGTTCGTCCAATAGCAACAATTGCGGTGCACTGAGCAGGGCCCGCCCGATGGCAACGCGACGCGCCTCTCCCCCGGACAAGGTGGCTGGCTGACGCGGCAACAGCGCTTCCAGCCCGAGCAGCGCGACCACCTCGTCGAACTGCACCACACCGGGCGCGGCCTGTCGCCGGCGAGCCCCGTAGAGCAGATTGCTGCGCACACTGAGGTGCGGAAAGAGTCGGGCCTCCTGGAAGACATAGCCAATGCCGCGCCGATGGGGCGCGACATCGACGCGCCGTTCGGCATCGAACAGGAGCCGCCCGTCGAGCAATACCTGCCCTGCCGTGGCGCGCCGGAGCCCGGCGATCAGATCCAGCGCCGTGGTCTTGCCGGCACCCGAGTCGCCGAACAGGGCGGTGATGCCGCCACTGATACTGAACGCGCATTCCAGCGAGAAATCACCCTGCGCGTGTTCCAGCCGTACCTGCAGACTCATGCCGGTTCCAGCCGTCGCTTGGCCACACGCGCCAGATATTCGGATAGCACGAGCGCTCCCACCGCCAATCCGACCGACAACGCGACCAGCCGGATCGCCTCCTGCTCACCGCCCGGAATCTGCAGATGGGTATAGACCGCAATGGGCAGCGTACGCGTCTCCCCGGGGATATTGGCCACGAAGGTAATGGTGGCGCCAAACTCGCCGAGGGCCCTTGCAAAGGCGAGGAAGGCACCGGTGATCACACCCGGAAGGGCGAGCGGCAACGTCAAAGTGAGGAAGACCCGCCCGGGTCCGGCGCCAAGGGTGGCTGCGGCGGATTCCAATCGTTGGTCCACCGCCTCCATGGACAAGCGAATGGCGCGTACCATCAAGGGGAATCCGACAATGGCCCCCGCCAGTACCGCGCCGGTCCAGCGGAAGGCAATGCTGATCCCGAAGGTCGCCTCCAGCCAGCCCCCGATCAGACCCTGTCTGCCGAACAGCACCAGCAGCCCGTAGCCAGTCACCACAGGGGGCAGCACCAGCGGCAGATGCACGGCCATGTCGATCAGGGTCTTGCCGCGAAAATCACGGCGCGCAAGCAGCCAGGCAACGGCAATGCCGACCGGCAGACTCAGCAGCACCGCCAGCAGCGCCACGCGCAGGCTCAGCAGAAGCGCATCCCACTCGGTGGCTTCCAACCCCATCATTCAGGCGGCTCCGTGAAGCCCCAGCGCGCAAAGATGGCGGACTGGGCGTCGGCCCGCAGGAACTCGATAAAGTCCTGGGCCGCTCCGTGCGTACTCCGACTGACGCGCGCCGCGGGATAGCGAATGGCCGGATGCGCCTCGGCCGGGATCCGACCCACGATCTGCACCCTGAAGCCCGCTGCCACGGCGTCGCTCTGGTAGACGAGGCCGAGCCGCGCCTCACCGCGCACCACCAGCGCAAGCGCGGCGCGCACATCCTCGGTGGTGACCACATTGCCCTTCACGGCCTCCCATAGGCCCAGGTGGCGCAGTGCCGCCTCCCCGTACTGGCCCGCCGGCACCGAACGCGGGTGACCCATGGCGAGCGGGCCGTCCGCCAGCCGACGTTGTAGTTCGCCGCTGTCGCGCCAGAGCGCTTCCGCTGGTGCTGCGTCGGCCGGCGCGATCAAGACCAGCCGATTGCCCAGCAATGCCACCCGGCTGTCGGCCGCGACCAGGGCGCGCGCCTGCAGAAAGTCCATCCAGGCTGCATGGGCCGAAACAAAGACATCGGCAGGCGCGCCCAGCGCGATCTGTCGTGCTGCCGTCGCACTGCCGAGATAGATGCGGCGCACTGCAATCCCTCGGCCTGCCTCGAAACGGGCGGCTGCTTCATCAAGGGCATCGCGCAGGCTGGCGGCAGCGAAGACGTTGAGCGGCTCTTCCGCCGCGCGCACCGCCGACAGGGGCAGACAGAACACGCACGTCAGGATCGCCGTCCAGCGCATTACATCGCGTCGATCTGCCTGCACCGCCCCTTCTCCTGTCTACCGCGCAGCGGTCACAATACTGGCTGCTGGCGCATGGCGTACAGCAATCCTCGCCGTCATGAGAGCGTGCTCCATGCAGAATCGTGATCTCGCTGGCTATACCGTCGCGGTACCCGAAACCCGGGAACTGGACGTCTTCGTGGCCATGCTCGAACGCCGTGGCGCCTGCGCGCTGCGCTGCCCCCTGGTGGCCATAAAGGACGCGCCCGCCCCTGCCCCCGTGCTGCAATGGATTGAGTGGTTCTGCCAAGGGCCCTGCGACGACCTGATTCTGCTGACGGGCGAAGGTCTGCGCCGTCTGCTGGGCTGTATCGACCAACACGCTCCGCATCAGCGCGAGCCCTTTCTGGCACGTCTGGCGACGGTGCGTACCGTCACCCGCGGCCCCAAGCCGGGACGCGTGCTGCGCGGTCTTGGCCTCAAGGCGGACTGCATCGCCGATAGCCCGACCACGCAAGGGGTGATCAGCACGCTGCAACGGGAGGATCTCCGGGGGCGCGTCATTGGGGTTCAGCTCTATGGCAGCGAAGTCAATCAGCCGCTGCAGGACTTCCTGACGGCTGCCGGTGCCACCATCCACACGGTGGCGCCCTATGTCTACGCCGATGCCATCGAGCAGGCGCAGGTCATCGAACTGATCGACGGAATCACCAGTGGAGCGGTCGATGCCATCGCCTTCACCAGCATGGCGCAGGTGCAGCGACTGTTCCGGGTGGCCCGCGACAGTGACCGCGAAGCGGCCCTGCTGGAGGGCCTGCGCGCCATTGCTGTGGCAGCGGTCGGACCGGTCGTGGCCGACAGCCTGCGTGAGCACGGCTGCCAGGTGGATGCCATGCCGGGCGAATCCTTCTTCCTCAAGCCGATGACCGGCGCCCTGGCTGAGTTGCTCGCCCAGCAACGCAGCATCGACGCGCCAGATTCCTACACGCAGTGACCCCAATGCGGGGCCGCACTCGGCTAGAGTGCAGCTTCGACTGCCTGGAAGCTGATCATGCCGCGCCCTCAACAATTCGCGTGTCTGCTGTGCGTCTGTGCAGCGCTCTGGCTGCCGCTGACGGCGCTGGCACTGGAGGCATCGAGTGACGACTCCGATCGCGCTGGCGAGGACTGGGGTTCCGGGCTCCGTGACGGCCTGCGCCAACTCAGCGAAGGCCTGAGCCGTACCGGCGATCAGCTCAGCGAGAACCTGAGCGCGGCCGGCAATCGGCTAGCCGAGAATCTGGGCGAAAGCCTTGACCGCACCGCCGGCAATCTGCGCGCCATCCTCGACGGTAGCGGCAGCGGTCTGGTGGCTGCCCTCGGCCGCCTCAATGCGGGGGGCTCGGAACTGCTGCAACGCCTCAGCGGGCGCTTCGTGGAGGATGTCCCCGGAAGCACCCATTTCGAAATGGCGGTTCCGCACCAGGGGTTGGGACGGCGCGTGGTCGTCATCCGGCCCGAGCACGACACGCCGGGCGACGCCCCCGTGCTACTGCTGCTGCACTACGCCAATGGCAATCCTGCCCATATGGCCAACCTCACGCGTGTCGGGCGCCTGGCGGCCCAGCACGGGCTATGGGTCCTGCTGCCCGAAGCGGTCAATGGCCAGTGGCGTGAAGACCCCAATGGACTCGATGGCATTGACGACGTCGGATTCCTTGATGCGGTCGTGTCGACAGCGCTGCGCGACTTTCCGCTCGATCCCGCGCGCGTCCACGTGGCGGGCATGTCCAAGGGCGCCTTCATGGCCACGCGCCTTGCCTGTCAAGGACAGACGCGCATCGCGGGCATGGGCCTCGTCGCCGGGAGCCTGCGTCGCCAGCAGGCCCTGCAGTGCCCCAACGAGGCCCCGAGACGGGTCATGGCGATCCACGGAACCGATGACCGCATCGTGCCCTACGACGGTCGCTTCGGGCTATTCTCGGCCGCCCGCAACTTTGCGCACTGGGAGCAGGGCAATGCCTGCGTCCCGGATGCCGCCAGCGAGGAGAGCCTGCCGATCCGTCGTGATGACGGCACCCGCGTACGTCTTCTGCGTAACACCGAGTGCGCCGAAGATGGCGCTGTCGCGTTGGCCACGGTGGAAGGCGGCGGTCATACCTGGCCGGGGAGCGACCCCATCGGCGGCGCCCTGCTGGGTAACGTGAGCGCCAACATCGACGCAACTGAAGCGCTCTGGACCTTCCTCGACGGACAGCCCTGAGAGCCTCGCTACGCTGCTTCAATCGAGCAGCTCGGCGTTCTCGCGGGCGCTACGCGCGATCTCGTGGGCGGTGATGACGCCGACCAGATCCTCCGGTCGTCGCGAGCCCCGCGGGTTGAAGACCAGCGCGATATCGGTGTCCTTGAAGCGCAGGCCGCGCATGATGACCGCCCAGGCCGTGCCCGGTTCGGCCACGAAGTAGTTGGTGTTCACCACCCGGTCCGGCGCCTCGTCGCGCAGCAGATACAGCAGCTCGGGCCGCGCCATGCCAAGCACCAGACCGTCGCGGCAGATCACGGTATGCGCCTTGCCCTCTCCGGGCTGGTACTGCGCCTGCCACTGGCCCAGTTCCGCCGCGTCGATCAACTGAAAATCCCGCGACATGATGGCCTGGGCATTCTGTGACGCGGAGACCGCGGCCTGCAGCCCCTCCGGCACGCTGTGCCCGCGCCGGGCGAGGTTCAGGGTGTAGATGCTGCGCGCAACCAGGCGCACACGCACCATGTGCGCCAGAGCGACCGTGGCGATGATGGGCAGGATGGCGCCATAGTCGCGGGTCTGCTCAAAGGTCATGACGATTGCGGTAATGACCGCTCCGCTCGTACCCGCCACCATGCCGGCCATGCCTGCCACCGCAAACAGCACCGGATCGACGCTGAGGCCCGGCACGAGCTGACATAGTTGACCGAAGGCCGCGCCCAGGGTCGCGCCCAGGAACAGCGATGGGGAAAAAACCCCACCGGACGCGCCGGAACCCAGGGTCAGCAGGGTGGCGAGCAGCTTGGCGGCTGCCAGCAGCAGCAGGAAGAACGGGTCCGTCAGGGCGCCGCCGAGCACACCCAGCACGGTCGGATAGCCGATCCCGGCGACGTGATACTGGCCGGTGGTCAGCACGAAGGCATAGATCAGCAATCCCACCCCCAGCATGCCCGTCATGTGGCGCAGGTAGGGGTTGGCGAAGCGCTGGGTGAAGCGATCCTCCGTCCAGTACAGAGAGCGGATGAAGAAGGCGGAGACAAGGCCCATGGCGACGCCAAAGGGCAGGCAGAGCAGCAACTCGTACAGGCTGGTGAGCGGCCCTTCGAACTGGGCAATGCGGGGGACATCGAAGGCGGGTGATTGGCCGCTGTACAGCCGGCCAATATAGGTTGCCGTGACGCTCGAGACCGCCACCAGTGAGACTGTGCGTGCGCTGATCGACACCAGCAGCAGTTCCAGCGCGAAGGCCAGACCGCCGATGGGCGCGTTGAAGGTGGCGGCCACCGCCGCCGCCGCGCCCGCACCCAGCAGCGTGATGCGCTGGCGTACCGGAATGGCGACCACGCGCCCGATCATGGAGCCGAAGGCCGAGCCGATCTGGACCATGGGCCCCTCTCGCCCCGCGGAACCGCCGCTGCCCAGTGTCACCGCCGTTGCCACCGCCTTGGCGATGACCACCACGGGCCGGATGAGGCCGCGCTCGTAATAGATCGCATTGATCACCTCGGGAATGCCGCCGCCGCGGACTTCCGGCGCGACCCGATTGGTGATCCAGGTCACCACCACCGCACCGAGCACGGGAACCAGGATGACGCCGGCACCCCAGGGACTGGGGGCGAGCATGGCCGTGGGATCGAATGCCAGGCTGAAGCGGCCGAGGAAGAGCAGGTTGTAGGTGAAGGCCAGAATCGCCTTGAAGGCGATGGCGCCCAAGGCGCCGGCCACACCGACCAGGATCGCCAGCGCCAGCATGACGATGCCCGGCAGCGCGCGGCTTGGGTCCTCGGGGTCCGGTGCGACCCGTGTCGGCGGCGAACGCTTCGGCACTGCCATGCGATATCGCGCCAGCGCGGCGCGCCTCCTTCATACTTGCGCGCCCCAACGGCGCCTTGCCGTACCTTGCCAAATCCTGTCGCCTCACGACGCTGTTCGCCGCCATGTCCTTTTCCGACACGCCCCTGCCCGCCCGCTGCGACGTTGTCATCATCGGAGGCGGTGCGGCCGGCCTGATGTGCGCGCAGGAGGCAGGCCAGCGTGGCCAGCAGGTGGTGGTCATCGAACACGCCAATCGCGTCGGCAAGAAAATCCTGATGTCGGGCGGCGGGCGCTGCAACTTCACCAATCTGGACGTCCGTCCCGAGCATTTCCTGTCGGCCAACCCGCACTTCTGCAAATCCGCGTTGGCACGCTATCGCCCGGAGGACTTCATTGCGCTGGTCCAGGCCCACGGCATTGCCTACCACGAGAAGGAACGCGGTCAGCTCTTCTGCGACGACAGCGCCAAGCAGATCGTGGCCATGCTGATCGCCGAGTGCGCCAAGGGCGATGTGCGCATCCGCACCCACTGCGCGGTGGAATCGGTGAGACAGCGCGAAGGCGCGTTCGAAGTGCATACCGCCGCAGGGCGCGTGCGGGCGCCCGCCCTGGTGGTGGCCACCGGCGGCCTGTCCATCCCCAAGATGGGCGCGACCGGTTTCGGCTATACGCTGGCGAGCGACTTCGGGCATGCCGTGCGCCCCACCCGCGCCGCACTGGTGCCGTTGACGCTCAGCGGCCGACCGCTGGAGGACTGGCAAGCGCTGGCCGGGGTCGCCCTGCCGGTGCGCGCGCAGGCGCAGGGGGCAAGCTTCGAGGCGCCCATGCTGATCACCCACCGCGGGCTGAGTGGACCGGCCGTACTGCAGATTTCGTCGTACTGGCAAGTCGGCAACGCCTTGGGGATCGATCTGCTGCCCGACGCCGATGCGCACGAGTGGCTGGAGCAGGCGCGTCGCGAGCGCGGCCGCACCGATCTGGCCACCATCCTTGCCGAGCGCCTGCCGCGTCGATTCGCGCAGCGCTTCTGCGCGGTCTTCGAGGCCGAAGGCACGGTGGGCAGCGTGCCGCAACGCCGGCTGCGCGCGATCGCCGAGGCGCTCCACGCCTGGCCGGTTGCGCCCAGTGGGACCGAAGGCTACCGCACGGCCGAGGTCACGCTGGGCGGCGTGGATACCGCTGAGCTTTCCTCGGCGACGATGGAATCAAAGCGGGTTCCTGGCCTGTATTTCATTGGCGAAGTGGTGGACGTCACCGGCCACCTCGGGGGCTATAACTTCCAGTGGGCATGGGCCTCCGCCCACGCCTGCGCCGAGGCGCTTTCGACGTCCTAGGCGCTTCCCGATTCGGCGTACACCGTCGCCAGAAATTCCATCACCACTGCATTGAAGGCATCGTTGCGGTCACCCGCCACCATGTGTCCGGCGCCGCCGACGTCCTCGATGCGCGCGTCCGGGATCAGCGCCTGGAGACGCTCCGCACCCTCCGCGCTGACCACGTCGCTCTGTGTGCCGCGCACCAGCATGGTGGGCACAGCCACCGCGCGCGCCGCCGCGGTCATCCTGGTCTCGAAGGTATCGAGATAGGCAGCGTGCTCGTCGAAACGGTCGCTGATGATGCGCGGGTCCCAGTGCCAGTACAGCCGGCCATCCGTACCGGTGCGCAGATTCTTCATCAGGCCGCTGGGGTCGCGTGGCCGCGGCCGCTCCGGGTTGTAGGCCGCCACTGCGTCGGCCACCTCTTCGAGGTTGGCGAAACCTTCCGGGCGGGCGGTCATGAAGGCGCGGATGCGCGCCACCCCTTCGCGCCGGATATGCGGCGCCACGTCGACCAGTACCAGAGCGGCGGCGTCTGGCAGCGCCCCTTCGCCGATGGCGGTCAGTGAGGTGATCCCGCCCATGGAGGCGCCGACCAGGGCAACCGGTGCGGCCAGATGCGCCTGCACGGCGCAGAGGTCCGCCACCAGCGCGTCGGTGCTGTAGTCGCCCTCCGGGTCCCAGGCGCTGCCGCCATGGCCGCGCGCATCGTAGGACAGCACGCGATAGCCCGCCTCGGCCAGGGCGTGAAAGGCGCGCGACCAGGCGTGCCGGGTCTGTCCGCCGCCATGCAGCAGGACCACGGCAGGCCCGGAGTCGGGGCCGGCGATATCGGCGTCAAGGGCGAGGCCGCCACGCCCCAGGATGCGGATGGTCTCCATGCACCCGGATGATACGTGCAGACGGCGCCTTACCGCGCTTCGCGCAGGGCCTGCGAGAAGGGGTGCAGATCCGATGGCGTGTTCAGATTGCGCAAGTCCACCGCGTCTGCTGGCAGGATCGTCAGCGTGAGTGTCGCCGCAAAGCGCTGGACCGAAGCCTTTTGCGCGGGATCGTTCAAGATCGCTTCCAACTGCCCGAGCATCTGATCGTCCGCGCGCAGTGCGAGGGGCAGCGGGTGCCCTTCGAAGCACGCCGCCGCGCCCTGCCCGCGCACACTATCGATCAGACGTCGGAGGTCAGATGCGCACAGGCCGGGTGCATCCACCGGCAGCACGATCAGCGCGCGCCCCGGCGCGAGCGGACGCGCCCGCAAGACGGAGGCCAGTCCCCCCAGTGGTCCACGCCCCACCCAGTGGTCGGGCACGCTGTCATAGGGTGGACGGTGCCCGCTGACCACGATGGAGCCCGCACCGGCCTGCCGCAGCAGGTCCACCGCGCGATCCAGCAAACGCCGACCCGCGACTTCGAGCAGTGCCTTGTCCCGCCCCATGCGGGTCGACTTGCCACCCGCCAGCACGACGCCTATGAATCCGGGCGCTTCTTCATCCATGCTGGCAGAGGGCATGTCCCTGGACCCATTCACTATCGCCGTCGACATAGTGTTCCTGCTTCCAGATCGGCGCGCGATGCTTCATCTGCTCCACCAGGTAGCGACAGGCAAGAAAGGCTTCGTTGCGGTGTGGTGAACTGGCCGCGGCGATCACGCTGGCTTCGCCCACTGCCAGTCGACCGGAGCGATGCGCGAGCCAGAGGCGCAGAGGGTGGCCCCACCGCTCGTGCGCTTCGCCGCAGATGGCATCGAAGACGCGACGGCACAGCGCCTGATGCATGTCATAGCTGACGGCACGCACATCCCTGCCCTGATTGCGATTGCGCACGCGTCCAATGAACAGATCGACGGCGCCATGGCCCGGGTCCGAACAATGTTCGAGCGCGGCCTCCGCATCCAAGGGGTGTTCGCTCAACAGCGTGATGGCCTGCATGCTGCCTCGCTATCCGCCGCACACGGGTGGCAGTACGGCGAGCGCGCCCACCGTCGGCACGGGGTCCGTGTCCGCCAGGACGCGCTCATCGTCCGCAAAGGCCGACGCCTTCAACAAAGCGGTGGCCTGCTCACTGTTCAGTTGGCGTGCAAACGCCGCGCGCAGATCCGCGACGGTCGCCGGTCCGTCCAATGCCACTTGCACCGTCGCCCCCTGCCCATACTGGCGAAAGGCACCAAAGAGTTGCACCTCGACGCTTCTCATTACCGGCCCTCCGAGGTCAGGAGATCGTCGGGCAGCGCCGGCACACCGTCGGGATGCTCCCAGCGCCCGGATCGCCCCCCTTCCTTCAGCAGTAGGCGGACCCCGTCGATCGCCAGCGCGGAATCGACCTGCTTGGCAAGATCCCAGATGGTAAGGAGCGCGCTCTGCACACCCACCAGTGCCTCCATCTCTACGCCGGTTCGTGCCGACGTCGAGGCGCAGCAATAGACCGTCACACTCTGCTCACCGGCATCGAGCGCGATCGACACGCTGACATGGTCGAGCCCCAGCGGGTGGCAGAGTGGAATCAAGTCGGCGGTGCGCTTGGTCGCCATGATGCCGGCCACTTCGGCGAGTCGCAGCGGATCCCCCTTGGGCAGCGTGCCATCCCGCACCATCGGAAAGGCGACCGGCCCAAGCCGGATGCGTCCCGTGGCAACGGCGCGGCGCTGCGTTACCTCCTTGCGCCCGACGTCTACCATGCGATACGCCGCATCCATCGTTCCTGCTGTCTCCACGTCAATCATCCTCCAGTCATGGCGAGATGGGGCGTATCGCCGTAGTCACCCTCGTTCAGACGGTGACCCGCCTGCTTGTGAAACAAGGCGGCAAAGACACTCTCGCGAAACGCTGCTTCCTGCTGGTCGTTCTGCAGCAAGGGGCGCAGGTCGTGCGTGCCAGTGCCGAACAGACACAGGCGCAAGCCGCCGCGTGCCGTCACGCGCAGCCGATTGCAGCCGTCGCAGAAGCCCGCGGCATAGGGGGTGATGAAGCCGATGCGCCCGAGGTAATCGCTATGTGAAAACTCGATGGCAGGTCCATCGGTGCCGCCGCGTTGCTGTCGCTGCCACCCTTGCGCTTCCAACTGTTGCGCAATGTCGCGGGCGCGCACGTGCCGCTTGTCAAAATACTCGCCGTTGTTGGCGGTCTGCATCAACTCGATGAAGCGCACCGTGATCGGTCGATGACGGACGTACTCGACAAAGTCGGCGACCTCCCCGTCATTCAACCCACGCAGCAGCACACTGTTGATCTTGACGCGCTCAAAACCCGCCGCGAGTGCGGCCTCGATGCCTTCCATCACGCGCGCGTGCCGCTGATCGCCGGTGATGCGCGCGAAATTCTCGGGATCCAGGCTATCTAGACTGATATTGAGGGTATTCAGCCCCGCTTCGCGAAGCGGCCCAGCCATGTCGCTCAGGCGATAGGCATTGGTGGTCATCGCGAGCGTCTCGATGCCGGGTGCGCCTGCGGCATCGCGCACGATGTCCAGGATATCCCGGCGAATCAACGGCTCGCCACCGGTCAGCCTGAGCTTACGGATGCCCAGTCGGGAAAAATGGCGAATGAGTCGGCCTATCTCCTCACGGCTGAGAAAGCCGTGCGGCGTGCCCTGATAGCCGTCGGGGAGACAGTATTCACAGCGGAAATTGCACACATCCGTCAGCGACAGACGCAGATAGGCGAAGCGCCGTCCGAACTGATCCTCCAGCGATTCGTCACGCATGGTTGCACTCCCCATCGCAGGTCGAGACACCGTAACCTCGACAGCTCGGCGATGCATGGCTCGTTAGGTACGACAGTGGGTCGCGGCCTTGGAAATCTTCTGGCGCACATCCTCCTGTATCTGCACTCCGTATGCGCAACCCAGTATCGCGCTCCGCAACGCAGGCATTCTGTCGGCGGCAAGGGGCGTCTCGACCCAGGCGAAGATGGGATCGCGCCAGCGTCATGTTCCTCATTCCCGCAGGCGTGGCAGGAGCGACACGAAATTGCAGGGCGCGGTGCGTGCGTCGAGCTGGGAAGCGAGAATGCGCTCCCAAGCGGTCCGGCAGGCCCCCGTCGACCCGGGCAACGCGAATATCAGGGTCGCATTGGCGAGACCAGCCATGGCCCGCGACTGTATCGTCGCCGGACCGATCTCCTCCAGCGAATAGTGGCGGAAGAGTTCGCCGAAACCGGGAATCTCGCGATCCAGCAAGGGTTGCAGCGCTTCGGGCGTATGGTCCCGCCCGGTCAGGCCGGTGCCGCCTGTCACCAGGACAACGTTGACGTCTTCCCGGGCGATCCATGCCGACACCACGGCGCGTAACTGATAGATGTCATCGGGCAGCAGGTCGCGGTCCGCGAGGACGTGTCCCGCCGCTTCCAGGCTGGCCTGCAGCACATCGCCCGAGGTGTCGTTGTCCCGTGTCCGGCTATCGGAGACGGTGAGCACCGCGATGCGCAGCGGCTGGAAAGCTTTGTGGGTCGGGTCGGAATGACTCATCGAGGGCTCGCGAAGGGGAAACGGTCGGCAGGCAGTCTGAGCATCTCAATGCATCAGGCTATCGAAACCGAAATACTCGATGCCATCGTGCTCCGCAACTGTCGTTTGGGAGGGGACCCGCGCCAGACCGTCCGCCCAGACGGCCGAGCTGAGCACCCCCGAACCCTGATGCGGAAACGCTTCCAGGCGCCCGTTGCGAAGCCGAACGCGCAGGAACTCATCGCGCTGAATCGGCTTATCGCGCGTAAATCCGGCACGATGGATCACCGGCTCCGGAAATAGGCGCGTCCGCCCCTGCAGCCGTCTCAGCACCGGAGCGGCAAAGAGCAGGTATGCCGCAAGCACCGACACCGGATTGCCCGGCAGGCCGATGAAAGGCACGGCGCCGACACGACCGAAGGCCACCGGCTTGCCCGGCTTCACTGCGATCTTCCAGAGATCCAGCGTGCCCACCGCTTCCATTGCCGCGCGGACGTGATCCTCTTCCCCTACCGACACACCGCCACTGCTCACGATCAGATCGGCCGTCGAGGCCGCGTGCTCGAGCGCGAACTGCGTGGCATCCAATGCATCGGCGACGCGTTGAATCGGCAGGACCTCGGCGCCGATCGTCCGCAGCAGGGCCTCCAGCAGGGCCGCGTTGCTCTCGAAGATCTGTCCAGGCCGGAGCGACCGTCCTGGCGGAACCAGTTCATCGCCAGTGACCAGGATCGCGACGCGGGGCCGAAGCACGACCTCCAGCGCGGCGCAGCCCACCGTGGCCGCCAGTCCGATATCGGTCGGTTTCAGACACTGCCCCGCGGGCAGGATCTCGCTCCCGCTCACGATGTCCTCGCCGGCGCGACGAATGTTGTCCCCCGTCGCGACCGTGCCATCGACCTCCAATCGCCCGTCGTGAACCCTGCAGCGCTCCTGCATGACAACGCTGTCGGCGCCCGCCGGAATGCAGGCGCCGGTGAAGATGCGCGCCGCCGTACCGGGCTCCAGCGGCGAAGGCATGACACCGGCGGGAATGCGCGCGGCAATCGGCACGGCCCGGCCCGGCGCGATGTCGTCCGCGCGCACGGCATAGCCGTCCATGGCGCTGTTATCCGCCGGGGGCACGCTGCAGCCTGCCTGCAGCGGTCGCGCCAAGACGCGGCCCAGTGCTTGCGCCAACGGCACCGTCTCAATGGCCTGCAAAGGGGTTACAGAGGACAGCATCCGCTCCCGGGCAAGATGAACCGGAACGGCAGCGTGACTGCCTGCATCGTGTGCCATGGACTCGCGCTCCCTCCTCGTCTAGGCCGGTGATCTTGCCCGACCGTGCATCACTTGGCGCCCGCCATTCTGGACCCTCCGACAGCGCAGCAACAGCGCCCCCCAATAGGGCACCGCTCGGGCATTGCTTGCGCAATCGCTCAGGACGGGCGATAGACCGCGGCATGCCGCGGCCCATCGCCCGTCCATAGCCTGACGCCCCGCGCTGCCAGCCGAAGCCCGATGCCGCGCGCGGGCTCTCGCCCCAACCCCGACTATGCGGGGACGGGGCGCTCTTGTCCCGGGGCGTGATCTTCCGCCGCGCGTGCATCCAGTGCCGCCTTCAGCAGCGCATCTTCCTCGGCCTGCGTTTCGTCGCTGAAGCGCACCGCGAAAGCACAGAAGGAGCAGACCACCACCGCGCAACCGAGAAAGAACAGGCCCTCGCTATAGCTCAGGCCCTCGGACTTGAACAGAAAGCCGGCCGCGACCGCGCCCGCGTTGCCCCCGGCGCCGACGATGCCGGCGACGGCGCCCAGCGCCTTCTTGTTCATGAACGGTACCAGGCCATAGGTCGCGCCTTCCGACATCTGGGTGAACAGGCTGAAGATGATCATGGTGGCAATCGCCAGGACGAGCACCCCCATCTGCGAGAACACAATCAAGGCGACACCTTCGACGAAGAGCGCCAGAAACAGGAATTGCACCCGCCCGCGCAGCCCCCGGTTGCGTGCGAAGAGATCGGAGAAATAGCCACCCAGCGTGCGCGCGAAGAGATTCATCAGACCGAAGAGCCCCGCAATCAACCCGGCCGTCTTCAGGTCCAGGGAGAACTCGTCGAAGAAGTAGATGGCGGCGATATTGTTGATGGTCAGCTCGACACCGAAGCAGGCCGCATAGACGATAAACAAGGCCCACACGCGATAGTCCTTGGCCGCGACCTTGAAGCTGCCCCAGCTACTGCGTTCGGCCTTGGCTGGTGGAATGACGCCGGCTGCGCGTAGCGCGTCGTAGTCGCCGTCCGGTGCATCCTGCGTGAACAGGTAGTAGGCAATCCCCATCGCAAACAGAATGACGCCGGGCACCACCATCGCAAGGCGCCACCCGACGAATTCCGACACGCCCATGCTGACGATGGCCGCGAAGATCAAGGGCATGACGATCTGGGTGGTTCCGCCGCCGAGATTGCCCCAGCCGGCCGTGGTGGCATTGGCGGTACCCACCACATTCGGCGCGAACATCACCGAGGTGTGGTACTGCGTGATCACGAAGGAAGCGCCGATGGCGCCAATGGCGAGCCGGGCCAGCAGAAAGGTTTCGAAGCTATCCGCCAATCCAATGCCCATGACCGGGAGCGAGCCGACTGTCAGCAGGGTTGCGTAGGTCCGGCGGGGGCCGAACTTGTCGCACAGGGGGCCGATGATGAACCGCACCAGCACCGTGATCGCGACCGACGCAATGATCGTCCAGCCGATCATCGACTTGTCCAGCTGCAGATCCTCTCGGACCACCGCCATCAGTGGTGCGATACCAAACCAGCCAAAGAAGCAGAGATGGAAGGCCAGCCAGGTGAGATGGAAGGTGCGCATCTGTACGGAGCGCAGATCGAATAACCGGATGCGGGTTGCCTTGTTTGCAAGTTCCATGATGGCTCCTGGATATGCTCAAAATGTTCCTGAGCCCCCGCTGCGACCCACGCCAACCACGGGCGTTGACGGGACGGTCCGGCGCGCGCGGTGGGGCTGGCTTGACTTGCCCCGATCGCGACCCCAACCGACCAACGCAAAACGCCCGCAACCGGAGCAATTCCAGTTGCGGGCGTCTTTGCCCTTTCGACGTGTCGTGCCGACCTCGGCACGTGCTTGGAGACCCATGCAGCGAACGCTGCTGCCTTGACCCCCTAATAAGCAGGATGCGTGCCAGCTTTGACCAGAACAGCAACGGCCTCGGCCGCTGGTCTGCGCTCGCTCAGCATGCGGGGCTGCACGCCCGGACGATGGAGGGAGTCACGCGCTGCCTTGGCGCAGATGCACCACTTGGATGCAGGCACGCACCGTTGCGCAACGCTACTGCGCGGCGGGTGTCGCGAGATCGTCGATCAAGGCGCGAATCTCGGGCAGGCAGGAACCACAGTTGCCACCCGCCTTCAAATGCGCGGTCACTGCTTCGGCCGTGCGCAATCCCTGTTCCTGGATGGCCTGGCAGATGGCCGCGCGTCCCACGCCAAAGCAGGAACACACCGTGGGGCCGGAATCCACGGCATGCGGTGCTTCGCCTGCGAGCAACCGGGCCCGTCGGGTCGCCCCGCGGTGTCGGTGGGCCATCTGCCCGGTCAGCCAGTCGCGCGCCGGAAGGGCCCCATCCTGCGTCAGGAACAGACAGGCCAGCACCCGATCCTCCGCATCGAAGCAAATGGCCCGGTAGCTACCGGCCGCGCGGTCCGCGTAGACAATCCAGTCGGCCGTTTCCGGCAAGGCGGTCAGTGCCTTGGCGAAGGCGTCTATATCGTCCGGCCACTGCAATCCGGCGAGTTCGTAGCGCAGGCAGTCCGGCGCCTGGATGCGGACCCACCAGGTCACGCTATCCAAGGCGGCGGGGCGCCGGGTAAAGAGAAATCCTGTCCACGCGGATTCGAAAGGTGCAATGGCCGCTGGCGTGTGCTTGAACTCCGGTTCGCCCGACAGCGGGTCCACTACCGGGTTGACCAGGGCCCCTACCCGTGCATCGGAGGCAGTCTGGCCATTCCAGTGGATGGGGATGAACAGCTCGCCGCGCTTCATGTCGCCCGAGGTCACCGCGCGCACCACCATCGTCCCCCAACACGTGCTCACCCGCGCCAATTGCCCGGGGCGGATTCCGTTGGTGAGCGCATCCTCGGGATGGAGGTCCACGGTCGGCTCGTCGCGGTGCTGTGCCAGCGTCGCCGACAACCCCGTGCGGGTCATCGTATGCCACTGGTCGCGCACGCGACCGGTATTCAATACCAGCGGAAAGCGGGCGTCGGGCGCGTGCTCGGGTCCGCGCGGTTGTACCGCGACGAAGCGCGCGCGTCCATCCGGATGCGAGAAGCAGCCGTTCGCGAAAGGACGCTCAGACGCGGAGCGCTCACGCGTGCGGATGGGCCATTGCACCGGTTCCAAGGCGTCGTACTCCGCACGCGACAGCCCGGTCAATCCGCCGAGATGGAAATAACGCGGATAGCGCCCTCCTTCGCGGTCTTCACCCGATGAACCCGGCGCTGGGTTTTCCAATGCCGACAAGCGGGCGTGCTCATCAAAGATGTCGGCGGGGTCCTGATAATCGAAGGCCTCTGCATAACCCAGGCGCTTGCCGAGATCGCACAAGGCCCACCAGTCAGGCCGCGCCTCACCGGGCGGCGACCGAAACGCGCGTTGCCGCGAGATCACCCTTTCTGAGTTGGTCACGGTACCTTCGCGCTCACCCCACGCCGCTGCCGGCAACAGGACGTCCGCGTGCGCGGCGGTATCCGTGCCGCCATCGACTTCGGACACCACGACCAGGTCGCAGGCGTCCAGCGCCGCACGCACCCGATCCGCATTGGGCAGACTCACGACCGGGTTGGTGGCCATGATCCAGATCGCCTTGACCTGTCCGCTGTGTACCGCCTCGAAGAGGTCCACCGCTTTCAGCCCTGGCTTCTGCACCATGCTTGGGCTGCCCCAGAAATCCTGCAACAGGCGCCGTTGATCCGGGTCGTCGAGGCGAAGATGCGCGGCGAGCTGGTTCGCCAAGCCCCCCACCTCACGCCCGCCCATGGCATTCGGCTGCCCCGTGATGGAAAAGGGTCCGGCGCCCTTCTTGGCCAGACGCCCGGTCAGCAAGTGACAGTTGATGATCGCATTGACCTTGTCGGTGCCCTGGCTGGACTGGTTGACCCCTTGCGAGAACAGGGTGATGGTGCGCGGACACTCTGCGACCCACGCAAAGAAGGTACGCACCGCCGTCTCCTGCAGCCCGCAGCGACGGGCGACGACCGCGATATCCGCACAGTCCACTGAGGCTTTCAACGCGTCTTCCACACCGCTGGTATGGCTTGCAACAAAGGGCGCATCGAGACAATCCGCACGCCAGAGGTACTGCAGCAGCCCATTGAACAGGGCGACATCGGCGCCCGGAGCGATGGGCAGATGGAGGTCAGCGATATCGCTGGTCGCCGTGCGACGCGGATCGATGTTCACCACCCGCATCTCCGGCCGCCGGCGCTTGGCTGCCACCAGCCGCTGGTAGAGCACCGGATGGCACCAGGCCAGATTGGAGCCCGCAAGGATCACCAGTTCGGCGTCGTCGAGGTCGGCGTACTCGACAGGCACCACATCCTCGCCGAACGCCCGCACGTAACCCGCAACGGCCGATGACATGCACAGACGCGAGTTGGTGTCGATATTGCCGCTGCCGATGTAGCCCTTCATCAGCTTGTTCGCGACGTAATAGTCTTCGGTCAGCAATTGCCCGGAGACATAGAAGGCCACGGCATCCGGCCCGTACGTCTCGATAGTGCGCCTGAAGCCCTCCGCCACGTGCGCCATGGCGGCATCCCAGGTGACTGAGACGCGCTCGGCCGCCTTGCTCGGGCGGAGCATCGGATGGAGCAGGCGACGATCGTCGACCACCGTCTCAACCAAGGTGCTGCCCTTGACGCACAGCCGCCCTTCATTGGCAGGGTGTCGGGTGTCGCCCGCAACGGACCACGCCTGCTCGCCACTGGCATGGACGGTGATGCCGCAACCCACCCCGCAGTAGGGGCAGGTACTGCGCAGACCCAGGCTGGCTTCCGAGGAAGTCTTTGCCTGTGTCACCGGATGCCCCCTTTCCGGGCGACAACTACGGCCCGTTGCAGGCCTGTCGCTGCGGGTTGATCCCTCATGACCGGCTAGGCAGCTTCTTCTTCGCAATAGGCCTCGCCGAACAGCAGGCGCGAGCGCATTGCCGAGATATCCACCTTGGCACGCAGGAGGTCGAAATACCAGGGTCCGTCATCCACCGCCCCAACAAGCATCGCCCCCACAATACGGTTGTCACGCAAGGTCAGACGCTTGTAAAGGCCACGCCTGGGGTCGTGCATGACCAGATCCTCGGTTTCCGCTTCGTCGGTAGGAAGGCCGGTCGAGTAGACACCGGTGTCGCCCAGTTGCAGGTGCATGCCCGCGACCGAACCGCGATAGCCGCGCACGCTTTCGCCCGCCAGCTGCATGGCACAGATTCCCGCCTGCTCGGAATGCGGCGCGTGCAGGCCGTAGCAGGTGCCGCGATGCTCGATGCATTCGCCAATGGCGTAGATGCGCGGGTCGAAGCTTTGCAGGGTGTCACTGACAATAATGCCGCGATGGCAGGCCAATCCGGCCTCCGCGGCAAGCGCGATATTGGGCTGCACGCCCACCGCGACGACGACCACATCCGTGTCCAGCGCCGGGCTGCCCGCAATCCGGACGCGCTCCACCCGACCCTCATCGCCTTCGAGCGCGAGGAGCTCCGCGCGCAGGCGCACCTGGATACCAAGGTCTTCGAGCTGTTGCTTGAGCATCTCCGCCGCCGTGGCGTCGAGTTGTCCGTCGAGCAATTGCGCGCCGCGATGCACCAGCGTCACGGCCATGCCGCGCGCGCATAAGCCGTACGCCGCTTCCAGGCCCAGTGCCCCACCCCCGACGACCACGGCCCGCTCCTTGTCGCGCGCGACTTCGATCAGGTAGTCGACGTCGTCGATGCTGCGGTAGGTGGTCACCCCTTCCAGATCCGCACCGGGCCAGTCCGGCATGGATGGCACCGCGCCCGTTGCCAGGATCAGTCGATCGTAGGGCACGCGCTGGCCGGAGGCGGAAACCACCATCCGACGGCCGCGGTCGATCTGTACGACCGGATCGCCCCGGTGGAGGGTGATGCCACGTTCGCTGTACCAACCGGCATCGCGCATTTCCAGTGCGTTGCGCGGCTGCCTCCCGGCGAGCACCGCCGACAAGCCGATACGGTGATAGTGACCGTGCGGCTCGGCGTCGAAGACCGTGATGGAATACTGATTCGGGGTGCGCTCCTGCAATTTCTCGATCGCCTGCATCGCTGCCATGCCGTTGCCCACCACAACGAGCGCCATGGCACTCTCCGGCGCCTGGCGCAGCGAGATGTAGCGTCGCTTCGGCCGGGCATCGAGCCAAATCTGCCCATCGAGCACGCGTGCCTCGTAGGCGCGTATGGATTTGCCGGGATCTTCCAGGCAGCGCCCGGTGGTCAGGCTGAAATGCTGCTTGTAGATGGGGGAAGCCACCACCGCCTCGCCTTCAATGTCGCCCACGATCCCGCGCGCCAATACATTTGCCTGAGACCACGGGTCCCACTGGTCCACCGCGCGGACACTGTCGTCGCCGAGGCGAAAGATGGCGATCTGATGGCCATTCACGCGAGCGCAGACGCCGGTATTGGGAAGAAGACGGTCAAGCGGGCAGATCTGCTGCCAATCGTGCTCTGCCTGGGTCATCACGCTTCCTCCACGGTGATCGGAATGCCCTTCATTTCCGCCTGCTCCTGGGCGTTCGCCGGCCGCTTCTGGCCACGCTCCTCGACCATCAGGATGGCTTCATCCCCGCCTTCGGCATTGACGAAGGTCTGAAAACGCGCGCGAGTGGCCGGATCTTCGATCGCGCGCTTCCACTCGCAGGCGTAGGTCTCGCGAACATGCGCCATGCGCTCCTCGAGCTGCTCGGCGATGCCCAGTGAATCGTTGATGATCACGTCCTTCAGGTAATCCAGACCGCCCTCGAGACCGTCGCGCCAGGTGGCGGTGCGCTGCAGCCGCTCCGCCGTCTGCGCGTAGAACATCAACAGGCGATCCGTGTAGCGGAAGAGGGTCTCGGTATCCAGGTCGGCAGCGAACAATTCGGCGTGCCGCGGCTTCATGCCCCCGTTGCCGCAGACATAGAGGTTCCATCCCTGCTCGGTTGCGATCACCCCGATGTCCTTGCTCTGCGCCTCGGCGCATTCGCGCGTACAGCCCGATACGCCAAACTTGATCTTGTGCGGTGCGCGCAGCCCCTTGTAGCGATTCTCCATGTCGATCGCCATCGTGACTGAATCCTGCACGCCATAACGGCACCAGGTCGAACCCACACAGGACTTCACCGTGCGCACCGCTTTGCCATAGGCGTGTCCCGACTCGAAGCCCGCCGCAATCAATGCCTCCCAGATGAGCGGCAGCTGATGCACTTCGGCGCCGAAGAGATCGACGCGTTGGCCGCCCGTGATTTTGGTGTAGAGACCATATTTCTTGGCCACCTCGCCGAGGGTCATCAGCTGATCCGGTGTGATCTCTCCGCCAGGCACGCGCGGCACCACCGAATAGGTGCCATTGCGCTGAATATTGGCCAGGAAGTAATCGTTGGAATCCTGCAGACCGGCGTGCTCCGGCTTGAGGATGAAGTCGTTCCAGTGCGTGGCCAGCATGCTGGCCACCGCCGGCTTGCAGATATCGCAGCCGCGTCCCCGCCCAAAACGATCGAGGAGCGCATCGAAGCTGGTGATACCCTCGACGCGCAGCAGATGGAACAACTCCTGACGCGTGTACGGGAAGTGCTCGCACAGATGGTTGTTGACCGCGATGCCCTGCTTCTCGAGCTCGGCATTGAGGATCTTCGTGACCAGGGGCAGGCAACCGCCGCAGGACGTGCTCGCCTTGGTCGATGACTTCAGCGCGGCCAGGGTCTGATTGCCTGCAGCAACGGCCGCGCATAATCCACCCTTGGTGACGTCATTGCACGAACAGACCTGGGCGCTGTCCGGCAGGGAATCCACGCCGGCGGTCGCCTGGGCGGCGTCATCGCCGGCACCAACCAGCAGGTGTTCGGGGCGATCGGGCAACGGAAGGGCGGACTGCACCATCGTGAGCCAGTCCATGTATTCCGATGCATCACCCACAAGCACGCCACCGATCAGGCGCTTGCCTTCGGCGTCGGTCACGATCTTCTTGTAGACGCCAGCGCGCTCGTCGATGAAGGACATCGTACGGGCACCGTCGCTCCGCCCATGGGCATCCCCCACCGAGGCGACATCCACGCCCATGAGCTTGAGCTTGGCGCTCATGTCGGCGCCCTCGAAGCGGGCATCGGTACTTCCGAGCAAGTGGGCTGCGGCCACCTTCGCCATGTCATAGCCCGGTGCCACCAGGCCATAGATGCGCTCCTTGTGCAGGGCGCATTCGCCGATCGCGTAGATGTCCGGGTCCGAGGTCAGACAATGGTCGTCGATGCACACGCCACCGCGGGCCCCCATTTCAAGGCCGGCATCGCGAGCGAGATCGTCGCGCGGGCGAATGCCAGCGGAGAACACCACCATGTCCGTTTCCAGTGATCCCTCATCGGCGAAGCACATGCGCAGGCGCCGCGTGTCGCCATCGACAATCTCCTTCGTGTTCGTGCTGGTATGGACGGTGACCCCCAGCGCCTCGATCCGGCGCCGGAGCAAGGCACCACCGGCATCATCCACCTGCACCGCCATGAGGCGTGGTGCGAACTCAACGACATGGGTTTCCAGCCCCATGTCCACGAGCGCCTTGGCCGCTTCCAGACCCAGCAGGCCACCACCCACCACCGTGCCGACGCGCGACTTGTGGCCGGCCGCCTTGATCGCGTCAAGATCCTCAATCGTGCGATATACGAAGCAACCGTCCTTGTCGGCACCGGTGATCGGCGGCACGAAGGGGTATGAACCGGTGGCGATGACGAGCTTGTCGTAAGCCAGCGTTTCTCCTGCCGAGGTCGTGACGGTGTGGCCTTGGCGATCAATGGCCGTGACGCGCGTATTCAAGTGCAGCTGGGCTACGCCACTGTCGTAGAAATCCGGGGCGACCAGCGACAGCTCGTCGGCGGTTGTGCCGCTGAAGTAACTGGACAGTTGGACCCGGTCATAGGCTGGCCGGGCTTCCTCTCCGATGACCACGATGGAACTGCCCTCCGGCAGCGCATCAGTCAGCCGTTCGACAAAGCGCTGACCGACCATTCCATTGCCCACCACGATGACGCGTCCGAGCATATTCGTTGACTCCTTGTGCCTTGCTTCCACCGCCGCGGAGGGGAGGAAGGTGTGTCGTATCCGGGCGCTCTCGCGCCTGACATCGGAGATACGGGCAAAAAAAAAAGCGCCCACGGAGCAATGCTTGCTCTCGTGGACGCCATTGTCCGAAGCCCTGCTCTCTTAGCCGGGCTCTATCTCTTGTGTCGACGCGTACGCCGTTACCCACCTGTAGCGAAGCAGGAACCATGCCAACCTCCGCCACCGCGATGACGACGTTTGCGCGGGAGAGCACAGCCGCCCCGCCCAATACCGGGGCGCCGCACCCCCTTCCCGCACAGGACTGGTGCAGCCGCGGACACAGGTCGCTGTAGCATTCGATCGAGCGCGCCATGGCACGCAAATTGCTTGTTTCCGTCGCGTGACTGCAGACCTTCGGCGGCGTCGGCGTCCAGTGCATGCCTCGACAGTGCGCCACGCACCTGCGAGTTGACGAGAGATGCGGAGGCAGACAGTCGTCTGCTAGCCGCCGCACCCAGCGGTCCGAAGTGGAACAAAGCGCGGCGCTTTTCGACGCTGCCGGAAGGAAGGACTTTCACCGCGGCAATGCGGAGGCTTAAGGGGCTCTATGCGAATCATGCTGGTGGACGATGATCCCGATCGCTGTGCTTCGATCGAAGCCTCATTGCGCGCCCTCGGCCACGAGATCGTCGCAATGGCGCCCACCGATGCCGACCTGCTTACTGCGGTCCAGCGGCGACAGCCGGATGTGATCCTGATCGATGTCGACGCGCCCAGTCGGGATACGCTGGAGTCGCTGCGCCAGGTGCACCGCAATCTGCCGCGGCCGATTGTGCTGTTCGCCGAAAACTGTGAGCCCGCCACCATCCGCCAGGCTGTCCGTGCTGGCGTAACGTCCTACGTCGTCGACGGAATGAGCCCGGAGCGCCTCAAACCCATTATTGACGTCGCGATCGCGCGCTTCGAAGAGTCCGAGGCACTCAAGCGCGAACTGGAAGATGCGAAGCACAAGCTGGCCGATCGACGCGATGTGGAGAAGGCCAAGGGCCTGCTCATGAAACGACGGGGCCTCGACGAGGAAACGGCCTACGCCCAACTCCGCAAGCTGGCGATGACACGCAATCTGAAGATGGGCGACGCCGCGCGCGCCATCATCTCCGCCGCAGAATTGCTCTAAGGACACACGATGCCACTGAACCCTGAGGCCAGCACCGTACGCATTGGCATCCTGCCATTGACCGACGCAGTGCCCATTGTCGTCGCGCGCGATCTCGGCTTTTTCTATCGACGCGGCATCGACGTCGAGATCAGTGTGGAATCGTCATGGGCCAGCGTGCGAGACAAGCTGGCTGCGGGCATCATCGATGCCGCCCAGATGCTCGCGCCCATGCCACTTGCGGCGAGCTGCGGCCTGGACGGCATCGGCGTGTCCATGATTACCGCCATGTCGCTCAATCTCAACGGCAATGCCATTACCGTGTCGCGCTCGCTCTACGAGCGCATGAACGTGCAGGATCCGGACCCGCTGCAGGCCGGTGCCGCGCTCAAGCGTGTGCTGGATGCCGACCGATCCGTTGGCGCCCCACCCCACGTCTTTGCGCACGTCTACCCGTATTCGCCGCACCACTATGAATTGCGCTACTGGCTGGCAGGATGCGGCATCGACCCCGATCAAGATCTGGAACTGGTCGCGATCCCGCCGGCGCAGATGGTGGCGCATATGCGCGAGGGCCGCATCGATGGCTTTTGCGTCGGCGCCCCATGGAGCACGCAGGCGGAGCGCAATGACACGGGACGCATTCTGGTCAGCAAGCATCAGATCTGGAACAACAGCCCGGAAAAGGTTCTGGGTGTCACCGAGCATTGGGCCGATACGCATCCCGATACCCATTTGTCGCTCATCGCCGCTCTGATCGAGGCAGCACGCTGGCTCGATCTGCCCGAGAACCGCGATACCGCTGCGCGTTTGCTCTCGGCCAGCGGCTACCTGGAGGCCGAAGCCGACATTCTCCGGCACTCGCTGACACCCGGTTTATCCCGGCCGGACAGCGACCCGGGCCTCGTCTTTCACGCCGGGGCCGCCAACTTCCCCTGGCGCTCGCACGCCCAGTGGTATCTGCAGCAGATGCAGCGATGGCACCACCTCGATCCCGAGGCGGATCGCAAGGCGATTGCCGAATCGGTCTATCGCACCGACATCTATCGCGCGGCGGCGCGCATCGTCGGCGAGCCCGCACCCACAGTGGATGTGAAGCCGGAAGGCCTGCATGCGACCCTGTGGCAGGTGCCGACCGAGAACGGTCCCTTAACAATGGGTAGTGATCGCTTCTTCGACGGACAGCGCTTCGAGCCAGAGGAATAGCGGCCGCCCCCGATTGCGCTGGGGGGCCAGCTCTTTCGTCGGCGGGCGCCTAGCGGCGCTGCGGCTGCGTGCGCTGAAATGCGCGCAAGCGCTCGTACTGATGCACGCGCGCCGGCACATCCTCGATGCGCAATGCCTCGGGCCGCATGTCGTGGTGCCGGGGCGGACGGTCGATATCGCTCACCGCTTCCTCGCGCCAGGGGCGAAGGAAGAGGCCGATGGCCGCCTCTTCTTCGTCCCCGATCACCGTACTGCCGCGGTCGGCTTGCGCACCTGCCGTCTGCGCGGCAGCCGCGGGTGCGATCAACAGCAGCAGAAGGCCCCAGCACAGCGCCGGACGGTAAGCCGCGCGCGTTCTCATGGCTGTGCTCCAGTGCCAATCGCAGCGACTTCCGGCCGCTTGAGGGGGTCCGTCTGCAGGGTCCGCAACCAGACCTCCGCCATCAGTGCATCGCCGCCCTGTGCGAGTCTGCGATAGGCCTCGTAGTGGCGCGCCGCATCGGGAGGACGGTCGAGATACAGATCGTAGAGCAGCGCGAGATTGCGATGTGCCAAGGCGTAGTCCGGGCTGGCTTGCAGTGCTGCCCGATAGTGCCGCTCGGCTTCTGCGTAGTCCCCTTGCTTGCGATACAGCACACCCATCCAGTTGTGCGCCGTCGCGTTCTCGGGGTTGGCGGCAACGGCTGACCGAAAGTGATCGAGGGCGCGCGCCGCATCGTCGTCCACCCGCGCGGCGAGAATGCCGAGATTGGTATGCGGACCGGACATCTGCGGATGGCTTTCCGCCAGGGTCGCAAAGATCGCGCGCGCCACATCGAAGCGCACCCGCTGCATGGCCGCCACCGCTTCCGCGTAACGGGCATGCGCCGCTTCCGATGGCGGCGTCGCTTCCCCGGCGCGCGCTCGGGATTCCGACGGTTCAGTCCCGATGGGCGCGCGGGCGCCTTCCGCGGCGGGGCGCCTGGTCTCCACGGTGCTGCACGCCGACAAGATGGACAGGCTCAGCGCCGTGGCAAGCACGAGACCACGCCGCGGGACGCGGTGTGCGTTAGTCGAAGGGGACATAGACATCCTCCTGCCGTTCCTGGCGGGCATAGCGCGCGGGGACCAGTTGCGAGAGCGCTTCCGCACTCTGCAGGACCCACGCATCCCAGAGCCCCTCGCCGAGATATTCGAGATTGCGGCGATGGGCTTCGATCGCCAGTTCCTCCACCGGATAGATTTCGTCTTCGAGCAGCAGCTCGTAGGCGTCCTTCTCGAAACCGCGAAGTCCTGGCGGACGCTGCGAAGCCTGAAGGCCGCGCACTAACTCCTGATAGGTCGCGCCGATGGCGTAGCTCGCCAGCGTGACCAGATCGTCAAAGCCCGAAGCATCCGCCTGGCGGAGATGCGTAATCGCCTCCTGCATCAGGCCTTGCCGTTCCCGCAAATGTACCGCCAAGGGCTGACGCAACCGGATGCCTTCGGCGCGGGCGGCAAGCTGACGGCCCAATTGGAGGTGCGCGCGGGCTGCAGCCAACTCCGAGAAGGGCGTGCGCTGGGCACCTGCAGCGCCATCCACGGCAACGATCTCGCGCCACCATTGCATGGCGTTGCCGGGCAGACGCGGATGGTCACGGGCAATCTCAGCGAGGCGCAGCCGGGCCTCCTGCGCGTGATCCATCGGCATCGGATAGGCCGCCACATAGTGCTGGTAGGCGCGGTAGGCATCTGCCGGGGCCGCGCTCTCGTCGTACAACTGCGCCGCCTTCCACTGTGCGGTGCGGCGCACCGCGGCGGGCTCCGCCCCGCGTCGCGCGATGCGCTCGTAGACGTGCGCGGCCGCGCCCGGCTGCGCATTCTTCTGGTAGGCCGTCGCCAGCCATTTGTCGGCGTCGGGCACCAAGGCATGCGACGCATAGCGCGCCCGGAAGTCGTCGAAGATCTCGGCGGCACGGGCCCAGGCCTGCGCATCGACCATCACGGCCCCGGCATCGAAGTGGGCAGATGCCGCCAGCGCCGTGCCCGGCGCCTTTTCACCCACACGCAGAAACATCTCGGCGGCGCGCGCCTGCGCCCCGGCCGCGCGCGCGGCTTCTCCCTGCCTGTAGATCGCGGTTGCATAGCGCTGCATGACAGCCCCGCTGTCGAAGCGGCTTGCCACCGGACCCGCCAGCGCCGCTTCAAAGCGCGACTCGGCTTCGGCGTAGTGCCCGCTGACGAGATGACTGTCAGCGAGCAGCAACTGCGCATCCGATACCAATGCGGCGTCGCTCGGCAGGGGCTGAAGTGCATCGCTGGCCAGGGCGATGGCGTCATTGTGGCGGCCCAGGTTGAAGCTGTCCTCGGCCGCGCGCAGCAGGATACGGCTGCGCTGCGCATGCGCCGGCTCGCGCCCGGCCAGTCGGCGGCTTGCAGCGATAGCGTCCAGGGTGGCATCGGTCGCCAACGCCCCTTGCGCGCGCTCCGCGATGCGATATCGGGTCTGCACCTCGGCCAGCGCGGCCTCGTCGGAGTGCGGGAAGCCGGGTGTCTCATAGGCCAGCCGGCGATAGGCATCGGCCGCCTCGGGGAGTGCGTCGCTTTCCAGCAGCGCATCGGCAAGTCGCAGCCGGACCGCATGGCGCTCGGAACCCTCGGGCAAGAGCGCCAACCAGCTTCGATACCAGCGCGTTGCCGCATGCGCGGCGGCCCGCGACGCCGGTAGATCGGACGCCGACAAGGTCTGGGCCCGGGCGTGATGATGGCTGGCGAGGCTGTCCAGATGGGTCCGCAAGGCCTCCTGGACGGCGTCAGTGGGGGCGGCGCCCTGCCAGTACGGTGCGCCGGCATCGAAGGTCTCGACGAAGTCCGCGCGCGCGGTCATCGCCGCGGTTGCAAAACCACCCGCATGGTAGCTGGCGATGACCCGCTCCCCGAAAATGGGCGCCCAGCGGTGGGCTGGGTAGCCTTCAATGAAAGCCGCAAAGGTTGCCGCTGCATCGTGAAATCGCTGGCGCTCCTGCAGTGCTGTGGCCAGTGCCCAGTAGTAGACGGGTGCACGCGCGTCATCCAGGGCCCGAGCCGCCAAGGCATCGACGCCCCCCTGCGCCATCAAAGCCAGCGTGAGCCCGCGCAACGCATCCTCGCCCAGCTCCGGATGGGCGGCCATGCCCTCGCCCCGCGCCAGCGCGCGCAGGCAATCCAGCGCACAGTCTGCTTCTGGCTCCGGCAGCAGCCCTCCGAGCAGATCGATGAAGACGGTGGCTGCCTCTTCGTGCCTCCCCGCCATGAACTGCGTCCATCCCAATTTGTAGCGTGCCAGTGGCTGCAGCGATTCCGCCTCGGAACCGCGCGCAAGGACGCGCCTGTAGGCCTGCGCGGCCTGGCTCAGCGCGCGCTCCTGGTAATACAGCTCGCCTGCGCGAAAGGCTGCGTCAACGTAGAGCGGCGACGCCGGATGGTCGTCCAACAGGCGAGACAGCGTATCGGCCGCCTCGGCGCGCTGACCCAGCATGTCGTAGGCGCGCGCCATCTGGTAGCGCGCAGCGTCATTGCCCGGGGCGCCCGGAAACTCCGCGAACAACTGGCGGTAATGGTCGAGTGCGGCGCGCAGAAGCGAAGGGTCCTGAAGATCGCCCTCGGCGGCTTGCCGTATCCGCAGATAGGCGGCGCGGCGCAGGGCCTCGGCCCGCAGCTCGGCGGGTGCACCCGGCAACGCCAGCAAGGCTGCGTAGTGTTCGAGCGAGACCGCCATGGATCCCGCCGCCGGCGCCGTGCGCTTGGGCGAGACCAAATCGGCGCGGTCGACAACCAGCCATCCCTCACCCGCGCCGAGGCTGCCAGAGGCGCCCACCATCGTGCCCACGCTCGGACTTTCGCGTCCTTCCGGCGCGATCGCCTGACAAGCCGTCAACAGAACGGCGGCCATCATGCTCAGGACCGGCACGCGCGTCATGACGCGCCCTCCCCCGTCAACACCGTAGCGTCTCGCGCAAAGGCGTCGGGCTCGTGCATCCGCGCGATCGCGAAATGTGCTTCCGCGAGCAGGGATTCGATGCGCGTCTGCCGTTCCTGCAACAAGTCGATGGCATGGGCTTCGATCGCCGTCTCGGCCTCGCGCACCACGGGCGCGAGCCGCTCCAGAATCCCAGCCGCCTCTGCCGCGCCGTCACGGGCGGTGGCCACCGCGCCACGCAGATGCGCCCGCACCGCGTAGATCAGCTGCAGGCGCTCGGCGGCAGCCGCGAAAGCATGATCGGCAATGAGATAACGCGCGTAGAACAGCGCGAGCGGTGAGCGGTCGTCTCCGATCCACCAGCGACTGGCACGGCGTTCGACCGTCCACCAAGGCCAGTGCACGACCGGGCTGGCGCTGCCCCGGGCGATCGCCGTGACCAACTGCTTGGAACGCACATGTGCCATCGCAGTGCCAAGCAGCTCGCGTCCGCGGGCGAGCACGCTGACCGTGCGCTCGTAGTGGTGCAGTGCGCGCTGATGATCCCCCATGTGCTCCAAGGCGTAGGCAAGCGCGAGCTGCCCCTCCTGCACCGCCAGATCCAACGGGTCCCGTCCGATCAGTTCCTGCCAGATCCGGACCGATGTCGCGAGATCGGCGGCACGTTCGCTGCGTGCCACACCTGCGTAGCTTCGAAAGGGGGTCTCGCGACGCAACTGCGCGAGCACCTCCGGCGACGAAGCCCGCAGCGGCAGTGCACTCGGCGCCAGCAGCTTGCGCGAGGGCGCGTCCGCCTCGGCATCCACGCGCACAGGCAAGAGATAGCTCCATCCCAGCTCCAGCAGCGCCTCGGATGACAACGGGCCGGGACTGCTGATCGACTGGTAATGCTCGCGGGCGGTTTCGACGCGCCCCGCGCGCAGCGCGATGCGGGCCAGCAAGAGGTGGCAGGCATCCCGCAAGTCCATCGCCTCCTCGTCCTCGCGCGCCATGAGCCCTTCAAGCACCGTGACGGCACGCTCGGGATGCCCGTCGGCGAGGTGCGCCTCCACGGTCTCGAGCGAGGCGTGCGCCGACCCTTCAGCTGCTGAAGGCGCTGGCATGCGCAGCAACGTGTCGATGGCGGTACGGGTCCGCGCTTGCAATCGCTGCCGGCGCTCCAGCGCCGACGGATCGGCATAGGCGGGCGGCATCTGCTGCAGGACGACGGCGGCGCCGAAGGCATCGCCGCTGTCCAGAAGCCACTGGGCATAGGCCAGTTCAGGCTGTGACGCTGACGGCATCGCCATGCCCGGCAGCATGCCTCCGATCAGGACCGCAACGGTCCGCGTTCGGTGGAAAGAGCGACCGCGGCTCATGAAGCATCCCGCTCGCGTGGCTGCAGCACGGGGCGACGCAAGACGCCGTCCCGCGTCAGCATCAGTTGCGGCGGCGCCATATCCGTATCGGGAGCCACGGACAGCGCGTGGGTCAGGCGGACCAAGGTGGCACTCATCGCTGCGTCGGTGCGTCGTGTCAGCACCTCCACCACGAGCGGCTCGTCTTGGCCGGCCTTCGCATCGGCGAGTGCTCGGGCACAGTCGCGCGTCGCGCTGGGACATTGAATCCGCAAGCGCAGCATGCCGCCGCGGTGCAAGGCGGCGGCTGCGCGACCTCCTACCTCGAGGCGGGCCAACAGCGCATCGCCCATCGTCACCTGGGCCGACTGCACGGACAGGTCGTCGATGTCAGTCCCGATGTAGATGTCGAGCGTTTCGATCGATGCGGCCGGCAGGGACAGCGCCGCCTGCAGCGCCCGCTCCAGCGCGACCGAATCGCCGGCGTTAACCGGCACGGCAAGGCCAAGCCACAGGACTGCGACGGCAATGCGCAGCACAGAAGCGGACCATCGCGAAACAGGAAGGAAACACGGCATGTTGACGCCCTCACGCATAGAAAGCTGCCGCTGGAGCGGCCTCGATGCAGCGGACGACGTTGTCCTGCCCGACCGGCCCTGGCCGGGGAAGCCACACCAGAGTGTTGAGCAAGTGGCATGCCAATTGGCTCCGGCCCCTGCCACCGCGGTTCGGACGCTTTGCCGTCCCGCGAGCACCATCGACGGGCACCTTGCGCCCTGTGTTGGTGCGGTGCAGCAACAATGCAGCGCATCGGCGGTGCCTGCCTACGCAATGCCCCGCGCCTGAATGGCGTCGGAGGCGGACTTCCGCAGGATGGCACGCGTTTTGCTTCCAGAACGCCAACGCCTCTCGAGGCAACAATTTGTCCCGGTCAATGGCGACCGGCGCAGGGATAGCGACGTCCACCCCGCTCAACACACAGAGCCGGGTGGATTTTTTTTGTCCATCAGAACGATGCAGCAGGCATCCATGGTCATCGTCAGGGGGAAGGAGCATGCAGAAGATCATTCGCAAACCAAGTCGCGGCACTACCGTCGCCGCCGTCTCAGCCGTGGCGGCAGCGCTATCGACCGGGGTTGCCGGTGCCAGCGAAGCAGGCAACTACATCGCACCCATGGCCTCCTACGTATTCGCCGACGATGAACGCGGCACGGACGACGCCTATGGCGGCGCCGTCGCCCTCGGTCGCCGCCTGACTCCCTACATGGGCGTTGAACTTCGCGCCAGCTACCTGGACTACGGCGAAGTCAAAGAAGGGCTGAGCTTCGGTTGCGAGAACTTCGGCAACAACTGCCCGGACGACATCGAGCTTTATGGTGGTGGTCTCGGGCTCAATCTCTATCCTTTCCGCGGCAACCTCTATGTCCACGCTGAGGCGTTGGCGGGGAACCACGCCCACTACAGCGGCGGACTTGGCTACGCCTTCGGGAACGTCGTCGGTGGCTTGAGCTTTGTCATCGAAGCGCTCTACCAGAGCGCGGACGGCTTCGATGAACCGCGCATCAACGCCGGTTTGCTGCTGCCCTTCGGCCGCAAGGCCGAGGCGGCCCCGCCCGCCCCGACACCGGCGCCGGCGCCCCTGCCCGAGCCGCCGCGCGAACCCGTGCGCGTGGTCGAGGCGCCCTGCGCGGTCTCCGCGCCCGACGATGTGGTCGATCTCGCTGGCTGCGAGGTCGGTGACACCATCCTTCTCGAAGGCGTGTATTTCGCCGTCGACAGCGCACAGCTGAATGCAACCGCCTCGCAGACCCTGGACCGGGTGGCCGAGGCGCTCACCGAACGCGATGACCTGAAGGTCGAGGTGCGCGGTCACACGGACTCGACCGCCTCCGATGCCTACAACCAGCGACTCTCGCTGCGTCGCGCCAAGGCGATCAAGGACCACCTGGTAGAGGCCGGCATTGCCGCCGAGCGCCTGACCATCGAAGGCTTTGGGGAATCACAGCCTGCAGCCAGCAACGATACGGAGGAAGGTCGCGCGCGCAATCGACGCGCCGAACTGCACGTCCTGGACGCCGATCCGGACGCCGCGTCCGACGCCAGCACCGCGTCGCCGCAGCAGGATCCGGCAACAGTACCCGACGCTCTCGGCTCGACGGTGCGGATCGAGGATTTCACCTTTACGCCTTCCCTGATCACGGTGTCCCAGGGGACACGGGTCAAGTGGACCAATACCGGTAACAGCGATCACACCATCAAATTCATGGATCGCGAGAGCTTCCGGATTCCGCCCGGCGAAAGCTTCAGCCGGACCTTCGACACCGCAGGTGAGTACACGTACCGCTGCGGTATCCACCCAAGCATGACCGGAACCATCCGGGTTGCACGCTAAGCAGAGGAATTCCCTATGCGCACACACCCTTGCACCAAGCCCTCGCAGTTCGCCCTAGCCGTTGTCCTCGGCCTGGCCGCGAGTACCACCTACGCCGCCGACGGCCACGCCGAAAAAGCATCGGTCCCCGAAGACGCCGTTCAGGTGGAAATCGTCGACTTCATGCGCTTCGAACCCGAAACGATTGAAGTCGAGGCCGGTACCACAGTGGTCTGGACCAACTACGACGGCTCCAACCACAAGGTCAAGCTGCCCGGCGTTGCGCCAAGTCCGCGCATGCACATGGAATCCACCTGGATGTACACCTTCCAGGAGCCCGGAACCTATGACTATTCCTGTGCCATGCATCCCAAGATGAAGGGCACGGTGGTGGTGAAGGCACCGTAGGACGCAAACCGGTTTGCCGCGGGACGGCGAACGCCCAACCAGTCTCTCCCGGTCTAGCAAATGGAATTTGCAATGACCATTGCCCCGTTCTTACGGGGCTTTTTTATGGCGCGGACTTCGGAGGGCCGTGCGACCCAGCCAGACTTCCCTCAGCTTTGCGCGCGCTACATGCGGCGCTCGCGCAAGACCAGCAGGGCCGGCAGGACCACCATGGTGGCAATGAACGCCAGCAGTATGGCCAGCGCTGTGACGATGCCAAACCGTTGCAGCGGCGGTGAAATCGCAAGCGCCAGCACACCAAAGCCACCGACGGTCGTCGCCGTACTGCCGAGCAGGGCACCGCCAGTGCCGGTGAGCACGGTCTCCATGCGCTCTGCGAGCGAGGATGCGAGCCTTGCTTGCGCCAGAAAGCGTTCGCCAATGTGCACGCTGTAATCCACGCCGATCCCGATTGCCAGACTGCTGATGACGACCGTCTCCGAGTTGAAAGGGATATCCAGCAGGCGCATGGCACCCAGCAAGGCGGCCAATGCAATCAACACGGGCGTCAGGAGAATGGCGCCGAGCCCGTAGGCGCCATGAAGCCGCCCGTACAGCACGGTGAGCATGAGGCCGATCACGCAGAGCGTGATCGAGAAGCCGACCGCGAGCGTGTCAAACAGGGCGTTCTGGACGTTGGCGCGGATCACGGAGGCTCCAGTGGCAATCGCGTGCACGGGCGCGTGTTCCGACAGGTGCTTCGCCACCGCGCGGATGTCGGAGGCAATCGCCTCCGATTGCGCATTGAGCAGCAACGCAACCTCCAGTCGTGCGGATACATAAACGCCGTCGACACGGTGCAGCACGCGGGCCGCGCGCGCAGGCGCCAGGTCGAATAAGGCGTCATAGAGCGGCACGAGATCCCGGTCGGGCAAGCCATCGCCGTCCTCATCCCGCGCCTGCACCGCCTGCGCAAAGCGCGCATCGTGGAACGCCGCCAGACGCATCAGCGATGCGGGGCTGTCCGTAATCAAGGTCCCCGACTCGGTGGCCCGGCGGCGTGCGACACGCTCGATGGCGTGAAGAAACGCCGGATCGGTCACCTGGCCCTCGACCAGGATCTCGGCATCGAGCAGCCGACTGAGCAATCGAAAATGGTCCACGAGGTAGTCCACGTTCTCGCGCACTTCATAACGCCCGGGGGCCATCCAGGACGGAAGGGCCTGCATCCACTGCGGTGGTGCGTCCGGAATGAAATCCGTGCGATCGAAGCTGGTCTCCAGGCCGGTGGCTGCCACCGCCCCGGTCACCGTCAGGATGGCTGCCGCGACCGCGATCGATCGGGGACGGCGCACGGTGAAGCGCGCCAGTGCCGCGAGCCATCGACGCGACCCAAGCCGACGGCGCCCCAACGCCCATTGCACCCGCATTCCTTTGCGACCGGCGCAGCCTTTCTCGACCTCGGTCTTGATCGCCGGAATCATCGCCGAAAAAATGAAGAAGGTGGCGACGATGCCCAAGCCACTGACGACGGCGAAGTCACGGATCGACGCGAGCGGGCTGAAGTAGTTCGCCAGAAAGCCCACCGCCGTGGAAAAGGCGGCCAGGGTGAGTGCGGGCAGAACCCCGAGCAGCCCCCAGCGCATGGCCTGCTGTGTCTGAGACGCATCCGGTGCCCCCTGCAGGTCTTCGAGCTGCTCCCGATAGCGCATCACCACGTGCAGGCTGTAGTCGATCGCCAGGCCCACCAGGAGAAACGGCACCGCAATGAGGATCGAGGTCGACGGCACCTGGAGCCAGCCCTGTACCCCCTGCAACCAGAGGAGCACCAACATCAGTCCGAGCAGGCAGAACACCATATCTCTCAGGCTGCGGAAGGTGATCACCAGCAGGACGATCAGCAACAGACCACCGATCGGCGCGATATAGCGGAAACTCTCGCCCACCGCCCGTGCGGATTCGGCCTTCACGATGCCTTCGCCATACATAAAGGCATCTGCAAACCAGCGCGGCAATTCGGCCTGCATGGCGAGTTGGGCCGCGTGCACCGCTTCTTCCGTCAACCCGACCCGTGCCGGATTGTGCTGCGACACCACCAGCGCGCGCGCGCGGAAGTCATTCTCAATGCCTTCGTCGACCTGTACCGGCAGATAGAGGCCGAGGTTCGCGCCCACCGGACTGCTCGACGGCGATAGCACGGCCTCGCGCAAAGCCGCGTAGTCAGAGCCATCCATGCCCTCGAGTCGTTTGATCTGCACCGCGAGGGGGCAGTCGCCCTGCGGCACCCGACCTGCTGGCTCCCAGGGTCTGCGACTCGCCGCCGACGCTTCTGGTGCACCATCGAGCGCGCATAGTGCCTGGCCGATCAGATTCTCGAAGCCGCGCAGACCGTCTCCTGGTCGCAGGCTAGCCGCGACCTCCGGTCGCGCCCACAAGGCGGCTTGAAAGCGCAAGCCCTTGAGCACCTCCGCCTGTGACAGTGCGTCGCCGTCGGCGTCGTCTTGCGACATGCGCACAATGACATAGGAGTCGACGGGCTGGCTCAGGTCGTAGCTCTGCTGGATGCGCTCAAGCGCCTGATGTGCAGGCGTGTCGAGCTGCGCCTCCCCGATGGCCATCGGTGCCACCGCATCCCGCCAGAGGCCGAGGGCCACCACCACGGTGGTCAGCAGACCGATGGCGATAACGCGCCGGCTGTGCCCCGTGACATACGCTGCGTATCGTTCGAAGATCGTCATAGTCCTGCTGCGCCCACGCTGATGGCGGAGTCGACTGCCGTATTGCGGCAACCGGATATCCGCCTGCAAGAGTTGCTGTGAGAAACGGTGGTGGGAAATCGCGCAATGCGCCCGCCGAACCACCCTTCGAGCCCTCGTCGCTCGCGTGCAGACCCTCTTTGGCCGCGTTCACTCGCCTGCAGAAAGAGCGGATGAACCACGGTCAGGATCAGCAAGACATATGCCAAGGACCGCCTCGGCACCCGATCCGCAGCCCGCCTGTCGGCACGCTGCGCCATGGGGTGTGGCCGCCCCTGCGTCGCGCCCGTGCTGGCCCCATCGTGAGCCGCTTTGGCGCGCCCTGCTCGTGAATGGTGCAGCGCCGCATCGTTCGGAGGCTTCCACGAGCTGCTGCACCCACGCGGAGCCGGTCCGACAGCGCGCGCACAGTGCCGCTGCGCGACGCAGGTCGGATGGGAGCGACAGGGCGATGACTACACTCTTGTTATTCCTTGCTTTTTAAATCGAACGATCGTTCTGGCACGCACTTTGCTTGATATCTGGCGCAAGCCGAAGAAGGCGAAGCCACAACTGGTTTGATCGGCAGCGTTGCTGATCCATCGACGATGAAGTCCGCTCTCACAGCCCTGTGCTGGAGGTGGACTTTTTTTTTGTTCCATTGCCAGGGGGTCCGGTTCCAGAACCACGAAGCCTGGCCACTAGGGAGCAGTTCAACAATGAAGACTATGACGCAGACCCGACGCACGAAACTCATGTTCACGCTGGCCCTGGGCTCCATCCTGGGGGCCTTCTCGGCCCCTGCCATGGCGCAATACGGCGACGGCAAGGTATTGCTCACCGGCGGTGTCGGCGCTATCGACGGAGCAGGCGGCGGCGGTATCACCCCCTGGGCCACGATTACCGGCTACGGCACCCGCGACGAAATCAATGGGGGTATCCGCTACACCTTCGCCGAGTTGCCCAGCTACCAGCTCAATACCCTCGGCGCAGCGGTGGGCTTCTATGATCGACTGGAGTTGTCGTACACCCGCAGCACCCTGCCCACGGGGGGCACCTTCGACACGGTGGGACTGGTGCTTGATGCGCTCAACGCCGACGGCGCCGGTATCGAGCCCTTCAATACCACCATCAAAATGGATGTCTACGGCGCCAAGCTGCGGCTCTTCGGCGACGCGATCTACGACTCACAGAACCTGATCCCGCAGGTCGCCTTTGGCGGCTTCTACAAGGTCAACAAGAACGAGCGCCTGCTCGAAACCTTGCAAGCCAACAAGGCGGAGGACTACGAGCTCTATATCGCCGCGACCAAGTTGTTCTTCCCGATCAGCACCCTGTTCAACGTCACCGCGCGCTACACCTCGGCGAATCAGACGGGCCTGACGGGTTTCGGCGGTGGGGATGAGAACGACAAGGAGATCCGCTTTGAAGGCTCCATCGCACATCTTCTAAACAAGACCACCGCCATCGGCGTCGAGTACGCGCAGCACGGCGACAACCTCGACGGTCGCAGCATCTCCCTCGGCGGCACCGATATCACCGCCCTCACCGGCGTGCTGTCCAGCCTCGGCCTCGGCGTCGGCGACACCTTGCGTCAGCTTCCGGAAGACGACTGGATCGATGTGTTCTTCGCCCACGCGTTGAACAAGAACCTCTCCATCACCGTGGCGGCCGCAATGCTCGGGAACATCACCCTGACACCCGATCAGACCGGCTTCTATCTGTCGATGCACGCCACCTTCTAACCCACTTTCAAGCGCTTTCAGCGCCATTCGGCGCAAGGCAACTCCACACCTGGTACTCCGGAGAACGACTATGCAACTCCCCTCCTTGAAGAAGGCCATCACGGGCGCCACCGTCGCACTGGCCGTCCTCGCATCCACCCCCAGCTTCGCCCAATCGGGCCCCGCCTACGACGACACCGGCAAGGCCAAAGCCTTTCCCGGCATTCCCAGCGGCACCGTCGAGGCTATGGGCGGTGAGGAAGGTCTTCGCACGTGGGTGGAAGCACTCTTCCACTACATCCTGCTGGATCACCGCATCGCCCCCACCTTCCGCGAGTTCGGCAACATCGAACGGCAGATCGCCCTGAATACGCAGCTTGTTCAGCGGGTGCTCGGCGGCAACGTGGAATACATGGGCGCGAGCATGTCGGCAGCGCACTCGGATCTTGGCATCACCATGACCGAGTTCAACGCCGTCGTGGAAGCGGCCTACAACGCTTGTGACCGCGTGAACTATCACTACTACCACTGCAACCAGATCATTGCCGGTCTCGCCCCGTTCACCTTCCAGATCGTCACGAAGTAACGGCCCTACTGAACCAACGAACTCCGGCGGACCCTGGCGGCGCGCGAAATCGGGCGTCGCCGGGGCTTCCGCCGGCCTCGGGTTCGAAACTTGCAACGCATTAGTCCCCAGGACCCGGAGCCGGTCATGCAAAAAACCATCAAGAACCGAGGAGAGCAATCCCATTCCATCGTTCGCGCCCGCCCGCGCACCCGCCGGCTGGCCGCCATCGACTTCCTTGGCATCGCCGCGCTATGCGTGGGTATGGCGATCGTCCTCCTCGACTACATCACCAATGTTGCTCAGGCCGAACAGAAGTTCGAGTTCTACATCTACTTCCAGGAGCCCGAAGAGTTTCTGGCGCAACACCTTGGACCGGAACCGCCGCCGCCGCAGGTGCTGACGATCGACAGTGCGGCACAGGAGCGCATCCGTTCGGTCTACGGTCGCCCGTTCCCCAAGCCCCGGCTCTACTACTGGGCCGCGGATGGCAAGACGGCCTGGATCTTCGACGATATCGGCAAGGAAGGCTATCAACCAACAACCAGCGGCTTTGTGGTTGAGGATGGCCAGATCGTTGCTGCGCGCGTGCTGACCTATCGGGAATCGCGCGGAGAGGAAGTCGGCGAAGGCTTCTTTCTCGAACAGCTCGAAGGCGCACGTGCCGAAGGTCAGGCCCTGGACCAGCCGGTGGACAACATCTCGGGCGCGACCGAATCGGTAGAAATGATGAAGCGGATGGCGCTCACCGCGATCGCCTTCGACAGCCTGGTGAAATGACGATGCCAGATACCTCCTATCATCCAAGCCGAGCCGAATCTGGCGACGACGGGACCACGGAGACGCGCTTCAACGGCGCCATCCCGGCGGCCGTTCGCCACATGCGCAGGCGCATGCGCGCTTCGACCGCCGCCGCGGCGAAGCCGGTACCCGCACGACGGAACCTGTCGGTTTTTCTGCGCACCTGGCACAAACGCGCTGGGCTGTTCGCCTTTGCCTTCATGATCTGGCTGGGCGCGAGTGGCTTTTTGATCAACCAGAGCGCGGAATGGGGGTATGACACCACCCGCATCGACTGGCCGGTGATTACGTCGCTCTACGGCATGCGCGCCTCGCCGCCGCGCGAAGGCTTTGTGGCTGGCGATGCCTGGCTCGCCCGCGGTGGCGACGATGTCTTCCTCAATGGCACCCCCATCGACTATACGGTGGGTGACCCCGTGGGCATGATCGCCAGCGACGCGAGTGGCCAGCCCCTGTTGTATGTCGCCACGCGGGAATCCGTGCTGCTTCTTCAGCAGGACGGCAGCGTGTATGACGAATTAAGCCCACCAATCCTCCCCGTACGTGAGGTACGCGCGATCGGCACGACAGGCAAGGGCATCGTCGTCCAAGGGGCACAGGACACGCTGCTCAGTACCGATGGCGGCCTGCGCTGGACGGCCGTGGGGGATCAGGAAGTGCAATGGTCCACCGCGAGCCCGCTCGCAGACTCGCAACGCGACGTGCTCGCGCCCTACTCCATGCCCAGCCTCCCGCTCGAACGCGCGCTGCTCGATCTGCATAGCGGACAGATTTTCGGCGACGCCGGGACATGGGTCGTCAATATTGTCGGTCTGATGTCGATCTGGCTGGGCATCAGTGGCCTGTGGATGACCCTGCGCCTGCAGCGACAGCAGAAACGCCGCGCCAAGGCGTAAGCACGAGCAGCCTCCGTCTGGCCACATCGCGCCATGAGGGCGGCAACAGCCACGCTGGCACGCTAGCGGCGGCAGGTCGCCGGCACAAAGCGCTCCGGCACGCCTTCTGACCCGCTCTCGGACGCGCATTGCCAGCGGAGGCTGCCGCCCGCAAACTCCGCCGTCAGTGTCAGGCGCTTGCCTTCAATCGGCGGCACCCGGTAACGGATGCGAATCTGTTGGGCGGCCTGATTCCACCAGATGCGCTCGACATAGGTCCCGGACCCGGCCCCGTGCGCGGTGCTGACCGGCAGACCCAGTTCGCGCAGCAGGGCAAGCCAGTTGCTGGCGGTGGGCAGATGGCCGTGCACGGCGTAGTACTCAGCCACCGCGGTCTTCACGGGGGCGATCAGGGCGAGGCCTTCACTGACCTGCGCGCGGGTGACGTGGTCGCGATAGGCAGGGATGGCCAGACCGGCCAATACGCCCACGATGGCGAGCACGATCAGCAGTTCGATCAGCGTCAGACCCCGCGCGCTCCGCCGCATGGCTGCCTCCTGCATTGCTGCCGCCTATCACACCGAGCAGGCAGCCTTCTGCACAGAGGCTAGCGCGCGCGAAGGCCGTCGGCGACCGCCACGCGCACCGCTGCAGCATCAGTCGATGGCCTTGGGCCGCCGTGCGCGGTGGAAACCCGTATAGGGCTTGGAGCGGTCGTGTTCCTGCAATGGGAAGGCCTTGGCGCCGAGGGAACTGCCGCCATCGATCTTGATGCAGGTGCCGGTCACAAAGGCAGCGCCTTCGGACAGCAGCCAGCAGATCGCGCTGGACACCTCGGCCTCCTCGCCCATTCGCTGCAAGGGCGCCAGCTTGCTCAGGCGGGGAATCACTTCCTTGGCGAAGGTCGGGTCGTAATGGTCCATGCCACTGGATGCGATATAGCCCGGCGCCACGGCATTGACGCGCACGCCCGCGACGCCCCACTCGGTAGCAGCGGTCTCGGTGAAATTGAGCATGCCGGCGCGCGCCGCGCCCGAATGGCCCATGCCGGGCATACCGTTCCACATGTCCGCGATCATGTTGACGATGGCGCCACCGTTGGCCTTCATGGTCTGCACGTAGCATTCGCGCGCCATGAGAAAGCCGCCGGTGAGATTGTTGGCCACCACCGCCTCCCAGCCCTTCTTCTTGATCAATTCCAGCGGCGTCGGATACTGCCCGCCGGCATTGTTGACCAGTCCATCAATGCGCCCGTGCGTCTCCAGCACCTGCCGCACGGCCGCGGTCACGGCCGCCTCGTCACGGATGTCGAAGGCCAGTGTGCTGACGGCACCGCCGTCCTCGCGGATCTCCGCGGCGGTGGCATCCAGCTTCTCCTGCTTGCGGCCGGTGATGACCACATGCGCACCGAGGCTGGCAAGCTCATGCGCGGTGCAGCGTCCAATGCCGCTGCCGCCGCCAGTGACCACCACCACCTTCCCCTCGAACTGATTCGGTGCAAGCACCGAGCGGTAACCCATCGTACTGACTCCTTGAACCAAAAACGCCCCGGCGACGGGCCGGGGCGTGGGACTGCGAGACTGCCAATGCAGTCGCGATCAGAGCTTTTCGGCCAGCTGCGGCACGACCTCGAAGAGATCGCCCACCAGGCCGTAGTCGGCGACTTCGAAGATCGGCGCTTCCTCGTCCTTGTTGATGGCCACGATGGTGCGCGCGTCCTTGATCCCGGCGAGATGCTGGATCGCGCCGGAAATGCCGGCACAGATGTACAGTTCAGGCGCGATGATCTTGCCGGTCTGCCCCACCTGCATGTCGTTCGGCACGTAACCGGAGTCCACCGCGGCGCGGGATGCACCCACCGCGGCGCCGATCTTGTCGGCCAGCTTGTAGATGATCTCGAAATTCTCGGAGGATCCCAGGGCACGGCCACCGGACACCACGCGCGGTGCGGACTGCAGGTCCGGGCGATCCGACTTGTGGATTTCCACACCCTGGAAGCGCGTGTGGCCCGGAATCTCGGCGTCGACGCTGACCGCCTCGACGGGCGCGCTGTTGTCGCTGGCCACCGGCTGGAAGGAGGCCAGACGCACGGTGCCGCAGATCAGCGGCTCGGCGGGGGCTTCCACGGTGATGATGGCGTTGCCGGCGTAGATCGGTCGATCAAAGCTGTTGGGGCCGTGCACCGCCATGATGTCGGTCACCTGCGGCACGCCCAGCAGCGCGGCCACGCGCGGCATCAGGTCCTTGCCCTGCGTGCTGTTGGTAGAAATGACGTGGCTGTAGCCGCCCTGCTGGGCCAAGGCCACGATCTGCGGCGCCAGGGTGGCCGCCATAGGATGCGCATTGGCGGCGTTGTCGACCACCAGAACCCGCGTGACGCCGGCCAGCTTGGCGGCCTGCTCGGCTACTGACTGACCCGACTCGGCCAGGATGGCGACATCGACGTCGCCGCCGATCTGCTGGGCGCAGTCCATGGCCTTGGCCACACCGGCGTTGAGCTGGCCTTCGGCGTGCTCTGCGATAAGAAGAATCTTGCTCATGCTATTTCCCGAAATCTCGAATGGAAGGGCGGGCGCGGAAGCATCAATGTTTGATCAATCCGCGCGGCGCACACATGCCTGGCTTCAGACCAGGCCCTTGGACTTGAGCTTCTCGACCAGCTCGTCGACATCCTTGACCATCTCGCCCTTGCTGCGCTCGGGCGGCGGTGCGGTCTTGGTGACCTTGATGGCCGCGGCGGGCTCCACGCCCAGCTCGTCCAGGCTGGTGGCGTCCACCGGCTTCTTCTTGGCCTTCATGATGTCCGGCAGCTTGAGATAGCGCGGCTCATTCAGACGCAGGTCGGTGGTGATCACCGCCGGCAGGTCCACTTCCAGGGTTTCCAGTCCGGCGTCGATTTCGCGCGTCACCGTGGCCTTGCCGTCGGCAATCTCGACCTTGGAGGCAAAGGTGGCCTGCGGCAGCCCCAGCAGCGCGGCGGTCATCTGGCCGGTCTGGTTGGCGTCATCGTCGATGGCCTGCTTGCCCATCAGGAAGATCTCCGGCGTTTCTTTCTCGAACACCGCCTTGAGGGTACGCGCCGCGGTCAATGGCTCAACCGCTTCCTCGGTCTTGACGTGAATGGCGCGGTCGGCTCCGAAGGCCAGCGCGGTGCGCAGCGTCTCCTCGGACTTGGCGCCACCGATGGTGACCGCCACGATCTCGCTCACGATGCCCTTCTCCTTTAAACGGACCGCTTCTTCCATCGCGATCTCGTCAAAGGGGTTCATCGAGTGCTTGACGCCGTCAGTGACGACGCCCGAGCCGTCGCCCTTCACCTGAATGCGCACGTTGTAATCGACAACGCGCTTGACGCTTACCAGAGCCTTCATGAAAAACCTCTCTTATCTGCTTGATTCAAAATATTTTTAATGCGTCACCGCAGGGCGCGCAGGAATCACATGGCGCCGTAGTTGGGCCCGCCCCCGCCTGCGGGTGCCACCCAGGTGATGTTCTGCGAGGGATCCTTGATGTCGCAGGTCTTGCAGTGCACGCAGTTCTGGGCGTTGATCTGGAATCGTTGCCCGCCGCTGCCGTCATCGACCACCTCATAGACGCCGGCCGGGCAGTAGCGCTGGGCAGGCTCGGCATAGGTCGGAAGATTGTGTTCGATGGGAATGCGCGTGTCGCTGAGCACCAGATGCACGGGCTGGTCTTCCTCGTGGTTGGTGCTCGACAGGAAGACCGAGGACAGCTTGTCGAAGGAAAGCTTGCCGTCCGGCTTCGGGTACTCGATATGCGTCGCCTCAGAGGCCGGCTTGAGCGTGGCGTGGTCCGGCTGACGATCGTGCAGCGTCCAAGGCACATGGCCGCGGAAGATGGACTGCTCGATGAAGTTGAAGGCACCACCGAAGAAGGCGCCCATCTTGTGGATGGCAGGGCCGAAGTTGCGGCTCTGCTTGAGTTCCTCGTACAGCCAGCTCTGCTCGAAGTCCGTCGTGAACCGCTCGAGGGTGTCGCCGCCTTCGGCGCCTTCCATAAGCGCATCGCCACAGACCTCGGCCGCGATCATGCCGCACTTCATCGCGGTATGGCTGCCCTTGATCTTGGCGAAGTTGAGCGTCCCCGCGTCGCAGCCGATCAGCATGCCGCCCGGGAAGACCATCTTCGGAAGCGCATTGAGCCCGCCCTTGGTGATGGCGCGCGCACCGTAGGAGACGCGCTTGCCGCCCTCCAGATGCTTGGCCAGCACCGGGTGGTGCTTCAGGCGCTGGAACTCGTCGAAGGGTGAGAGATAGGGGTTCTCGTAGGACAGGTCGACGATCAGCCCGACCGAGACCATGTTGTCCTCAAGGTGATAGAGGAACCAGCCACCGGGGTTGTCGTCGTCGAGCGGCCAGCCGGCACCGTGTACCACCAGGCCGGGCTCGTGCTTCTCGGCCGGGATTTCCCACAGTTCCTTGAGGCCGATGCCGTAGTGCTGCGGGTCGCGGTCCTTGTCCAGCGCGTACTGGCTGATGAGACGCTTGCCGAGATGGCCACGGCAGCCCTCGGCAAAGAGGGTGTACTTGGCGCGCAGCTCCATGCCCGGGTAGTAGTCGTCCTTGTGGCTGCCGTCGCGCGCCACACCCAGATCATTGGTGACGATACCGCGCACGATGCCGTCGTCATCGATGATGGCGTCCTGTGCGGCAAAGCCGGGGTAGATTTCCACACCCAGTGCCTCGGCCTGCTCACCCAGCCAGCGCACGACCTTGCCGAGGGAGATGACGTAGTTTCCGTGGTTGTGCATCGTGCGCGGCACAATGGCATTGGGCAGCTTGCTGCCCTTCTCCGGCGACTTGAGCAGATGCATCTCGTCGCGCGTCACCGGCGTCAGCAGGGGGGCGCCGCGCTCCTTCCAGTCCGGAAAAAGCTCATCCAGGGCGCGCGGCTCGAAGACCGCACCAGAGAGGATGTGGGCGCCGACTTCCGAGCCCTTCTCCACCACGCAGACGCTGATCTCCTTGCCCGCGCTTTCCGCCTTCTGCTTGAGTCGGCAGGCCGCCGACAGGCCGGCCGGGCCGGCGCCGACGATGACGACGTCGTACTCCATTACATCGCGTTCTTCAGACATCCATCACCTCGTGTGTGTGACTGCTCGTGCCGCGCTTCATGGCCCGGCGCAGCCTCGGTGAAAGCCTCATATTGTAGCGCGCCCGGCGTCACCACCGTGGCGATTGGGACAATCTCTACTGTCGCGGTACCAGTGCCTTGGGCACACGTACCGGGCAGTCCAACAGCATCTGCGCGAAGGCCTTGCCCTGCGGATCGGTGCGCAGACTGGCCGCGCCGCCACCGCCCAGTGCGTGGCGAAGCAGGAAATTCAGGCTGTCCGAGCCCGGCAGATACCAGCGCTGCACGCTGCCCCGCTGTGCATCGATCAGGTGGGCGAAATAGGCCTGCACGGCCTCCGCCGTCAGCGTCTGGGCAATCCAGGGCAGCAGCTCGGGGCTGCGGGCGATGACGCCCACATTGGCGTGGTCGCCCTTGTCGCCCGAGCGGGCGCAGGCCACCTGCACCAGGGGCACCTCGACCATCTCCGTACCGCCGTCCGGCGCCGGCGGTTCCACCGCCTGCGGCGGCTGATCAGCGTGTTCCTCAGTGGGGATGGCGACTGTCTCGCGGCGGTCGTCCACAGCAATCTCGGCGGTGATGCGCGCCTTGGGCACCAGGGTCGAAAAAAGCCGCGGCACCATGCTCGCCTGCGGGCGCCCGGAACCGAAATAGCCGGTATAGCCCGGCGCCATGCCGGTAGCGGCCTGGGCGATCTCGCGCGAGAACAGCTGCATCGCCTTGGGATTCTTGTGCTGTACGGCGATCTTCATCACCACCTCGCGGGTGGCCTGTGCCGCGGGCCGGGCATGCGGGCCGTAGCTCTCTTCCGAACCCACCGCGTGGATATCCACGCCGGTGAAGTCGTCATAACCCTTTTCCTTGAACTGGCGACGCACCTTTTCGATGATCGCCTTCGCCACCGTGCGTCCCTTCTCGGCCGCATCGATGCCGCCCATCATGAACAGCGCAGCGCAGCGCATGCCGGCGGGATAGGTCGCGCTCACCTTGTAGTTGCCACTGGGCGCGCGGCCCTTGGTGCCATGCACGGCGACGCGGTTGTTGCCCAGATCCTCGTAGCGCACTTCGCTGAAATCGCAGATCACGTCCGGCAGGTGGTAGCTGCGCGGGTCGCCGATCTCGTACAGCATCTGCTCCAGAACCGTGAAGCGGGTCACTGCCCCACCCGTGCCTTCGGGCTTGGTGATGACCATGCTGCCGTCGGCGGCGACTTCGGCAATCGGGAAGCCCATGTCCGGATAACCGTCCGCCACTGTGCGCCAGTCGGTGAAATTGCCGCCAGTGCACTGGGCGCCGCACTCGATGATATGACCGGCCAGCGAACCCGCCGCGAGCTGGTCATAGTCGGTCTGCCCCCAGCCCAGCTCATGCATGAGCGGGCCGAGCACCACGGCGGAATCCACACAGCGTCCGGTGACCACGATATCGGCCCCCGCCTCCAGCGCGCGCACGATCGGCAGCGCACCGAGGTAAGCATTCATCGACACAATGCCGGAGGGCATGGCAGCGCCGCTTTCCATCTCCACCGCATCGCTGAAATCGTCCAGCCGCGGCATCAGGTCATCCCCCAGCACCACTGCCACCTTGAGCGATACGCCGGCTTGCTCAAGAACCTCTTCCAGCGCCTTCTTGCAGGCCAGCGGATTGACGCCCCCGGCATTGGCCACCACCTTGATGCCCTTCTGCGCGATCTGCGGCGCCAGGTCCCCCATGACGTGCTTGACGAAGTCATTGGCATAGCCCTCGTCCGGATCGCGCATGCGCTTGGCGGCAAGGATGGACATGGTGATCTCGGCCAGATAGTCGAAGACCAGGTAGTCGATGTCGCCCTTGCTGACCAGCTGCTCCGCCGCCGTATTGGTATCCCCCCAGAATCCGGCTGCACAGCCGATGCGCACCTTCTTGTCTGTCATAGCTCCTGCCTTCTTGATCGCAATATGCGGTGCCGCCCCAGTAACGGGTCTGCGCTGCCACCGCCTGTGTGTGTTGTACCCGCCAGCCTTCGCCAGCGGTCAAGGTGCCTGCTAGGCCGGCACCAGTGCTTCACCCAAAAGGAGGGTCAAGACCCCCGTGACGACCGCGGCGAAGACACCCGCCAGCAGGTCATCCACCATGATGCCAAGCCCCCCGCCTACGTGGCGGTCGAGCCAGCGGATGGGCCATGGCTTGAGAATGTCAAAGAAGCGGAAGGCCACGAAGGCCACCAGCAGGCCCAGCCACAGCGGCGCCTCCACCCAGCCGAGGGCGGGCAGCAGCGGCGCCGCCGCCACGCAGTAGCCCACCATTTCGTCCACCACAATGCCCGGATGGTCATGCACGCCGAGCTTGCGGCTGCTGTAGGCGCAGACCGCCCAACCCAGCAGAGCAATGATCGCCAGCGCCAGTGCAAAGGCCTGCACATGCAGCCAGCTCAGCGCCAGAAACAGCAGAACGCCCGGCAGGGTGCCGAAGGTACCGGGCGCTACCGGCGACAGCCCGGTCCCAAAGCCGAAGGCGATGGTATGGATCGGCGAGGCCAGAATCAGCCGTGGTGGAAAACGGATCGCCGTTCCCTGCTGCGTCATGGTGCCACCCCCGCGCCACCACGCATCTCGAAATTGCCTTTAAAAATGGCTATACCCCCCTCTTTCCATTTCTATTTCTGTGCCGTCGGTACGCAACAAGCGCACACCGCTTCCGCGTCGGAAGCGGCCGATCACGGTCAGTGCCGTGCCCGCTTCGGCGCAGCGCGCCACCGCATGCTGGACCAGATCCGGGGCGATCGCCACCGCCAGTTCGTAATCCTCACCGCCACTTGCCTGCCACTCCAGCAACTGGGCCTCGGACACGTCCATCGCCTGTAACGCCTCGGAGGCCGGCAGCAGGTCGGCACGGATATCCGCCCCCAGATGACTGGTGCTGCAGATATGGCCCACATCGGCGAGCAGCCCATCCGACAGATCCACCGCGGCGCGCGCCAGTCCGCGCAAGGCCTGCCCCTCGGTCAATCGTGCCACAGGGCGATGCAGCCGTTGCTGCAGCGCTGTGCTCTCGGTGCCTGCCAGCGCGGCGGCCGCATCACCCAGCGTACCGGTGACCACCAGCAGATCCCCGGGTCGCGCACCGGAGCGCCGCAAGGCGCCGTCGACGGGCACCTCCCCGGTAACGGTGAGCGTGATGGTCAGCGGGCCGCGCGTGGTGTCCCCGCCTACGAGCGGCAGGCCCAGGGCGGTGACCGCTTCGCCAAGGCCGCGCGCAAAGGCTTCCAGCCAGTCGGCATCTGCCGTCGGCAGGCTCAGCGCCAACATGCAGCCCAGCGGGCGCGCCCCCATGGCCGCGAGATCGGAGGCGGCGGCCTGCAGCGCCTTCCAGCCGATGTCGCCAGGCTCGGCGTCCTCGCGAAAATGCCGGCCTACCACCATGGTGTCGCAGCTGAGCACGAGCTCGTGCTCGGGCGACACCGCCAGCAGAGCGGCGTCGTCGCCCACCCCGAGCCGTACTGCCGGCCCGGTAGCGCCGCCGAAATAGTCGCGGATCAGCTCGAATTCGGTCACGCCGCGCCGGCTCTACAGACCCGCGCGCACATGGTCGGCACGGACATCGTGCGCGACGCGGTCGAGCACACCGTTGACGAAACGATAGGACTCGTCGACACCACCGAACATCTTGGTCAGATTGACGGACTCGTTGACCACCACCCGCCACGGCACGTCCGGCTTGGCCATCAATTCGAAAGTGCCCACCAGCAGGATGGCGCGTTCGGTGGGATCGAGCTCCTCCAACGGCCGGTCCAGATGGGGCGCAAAGGTCTGGGTGATATGCGTGGCGTCGGCCGTGATCGCGCGCAATAGTTCATCAAAGTAGTTGCCGTCCGCCCGGCCCAGGCCCGGGTCCTCGCGAAACTCGCGCAGGATCTGCTCGGCCGGGGCTTCATTGACCAGCCAGTGATAGAGCGCCTGCACGGTCAATCGCCGCGCCAGGCCGCGCCGGCTAGGCCCCTGTGCCTTTTGCCCCCGCCCCTTTGGGGCACCGCTATCATTCACGGTGCATCGACCTCCCATTCAAAGCGGATCATCTCGAGCACCGCCTGCGCGGCCTCATAGCCCTTGTTGTCGTGCCCTTCACCGGCGCGTTCGGTCGCCTGCTCCGCAGTATTGACCGTGAGCACGCCGAAACCGACCGGTAAGGCGTGCCGCAGCATGACCTCCTGCAGGCCGCGCGCGCACTCGCCCGCCACGAAATCGAAATGCGGGGTATCGCCACGGATCACCGCCCCAAGAGCCACCACCCCGTCGAAATGCTTGCCGCGGGCGAGCTGCTCGCAGGCCAGAGGAAGCTCGTATGCACCGGGGGCGCGATAGATGCTGACGTTGTTCTCGGCCACCCCCCAATCGCGCAGCGCATTGGCGGCGCCTTCCACCAGGGCGTCCACCACCTCGGCATTCCAGCGTGTGGCCACGATGGCCACCCGGGTGTTGGCGAATTCGTCCGGCGCCGGTGGCGGCGGTGCGTGGTATCCCGATTTCATATCGCTCATGGCCGACCGCCCTCAATCGCAGGGGACATATTCCGTCACTTCCAGATCGAAGCCCGACAAACCCTGCATGCGCTTGGGGGCGGACAGCACGCGCATCTTGCGCACGCCCACATCGGACAGGATCTGGGCACCGATGCCGTAGGTTCGCAGCACTTCCTCGTGGTCGTGGCCGGTGGTGATGGCCACGTCCTGATGGTGGTGGCTGGCGCTCAGGCTCAGCTCCTGAATCTGCTGCGCGAGCTCGCGCGGCGATTCCGGCTTGCGCAGCACGACGAGTACGCCGTGGCCCTCCTCGGCGATGCGCTGCAGCGCGCGGCGCAGCGGCCAGCCGAAGTCAGGATGCTGCACGCCCAGGGTGTCGGCCAGGGTGTTGCGCAGATGGACGCGGACCAGCGTCGGCGTTTCCGGCGAAATCTCACCGCGCACGAGCGCCAGATGTACCGTGTTATCCGCGGAATCCTCGTAGCTGATCAGACGGAAGGGCCCGAATTCGGTCTCCACCCGCGATTCCGCCACGCGCTCGACGCTGTGCTCCTGCTGCAGGCGATAGCGGATGAGATCGGCGATGGTGCCAATACGCAGGCCGTGCTCGCGGGCGAAGACCTCCAGGTCCGGCCGCCGCGCCATGGTCCCGTCTTCGTTCATGATCTCGACGATCACCGATGCCGGCTCCAGCCCAGCCAGCCGCGCCAGATCGCAACCGGCTTCGGTGTGCCCGGCGCGCGTCAGCACCCCACCCGGCTGCGCCATCAACGGGAAGACGTGCCCAGGCTGCACCAGATCCTGCGGCGAGGCATCGGGCTTGACCGCGGTGCGGATGGTATGGGCGCGGTCGAAGGCTGAAATACCCGTGGTCACGCCCTCGGCCGCCTCGATGGACACCGTGAAGGCCGTGCGGTGGGCATCATCGCCGTGCGCTACCATCGGCGGCAGGCGCAGCTGGCGGCAGCGTTCCGGGCTCAACGTCAGACAGATCAGTCCACGGGCGTGACGCGCCATGAAGTTGATGTCCTCCGCCCGCACGCATTCGGCGGCCATGATGAGATCGCCCTCGTTCTCGCGATCCTCGTCATCCATGATGACGACCATGCGCCCTGCGCGGATGTCATCCAGCACATCGCTGATGCTGTCCAATTCACCGGCGGCCGTCGGGCGGCGCTCTGTCTGCTGCGTGTTTTCGGGCTTGTTCATGCGTGATCGCCTGCGCTGAGGAGTCGCTCGGTGTAGCGAGCGATGAGGTCCACTTCCATATTGGCGGCGCCGTCGATCGCCAGCGTGCCGAGGGTGGTGTTGGCCCATGTATGCGGCACGATGTTAACGCCAAAGCGCGCTCCATCGACGTCATTGACGGTGAGACTGATGCCGTCAATGCAGATCGAGCCCTTGCGCGCGACGTACCGCGCCAGGGCGGCCGGCACTTCGAACTCCATGCGCCAGCTGCGCGCATCCTCGTGCCGGCTCCGCAAATGGCCGACGCCATCGACATGGCCGGACACCAGATGACCGCCCAGCGGCTTGGCCAGGGTGAGCGCATGCTCCAGGTTGACTGCGCGCCCCGCTTCCCAGCCGCCGGCCGTGGTCGCTGCCAGCGTCTCCGCCGACACGTCGGCGCGAAAGCGGTCGCCCTCCATCTCGACCACGGTCAGACAGGCACCGGAGACCGCAATGCTGTCGCCGATGGCGGTATCCGCCAGAAAGCCCTCGGGGGTGGCGACCCAGAAGCGGCGGTCGCCACCGTCGTCGATGACCGCGTCGAGCGTGCCCACGCCCTCGATAATGCCGGTAAACATAGCTATTCCTTGTCCAAAGCTGCGTCGGTCGTCGGCGGCTGCATGCCTGCCACGATCCGAAGGTCCTGCCCCACCATGGCAACATCGCGCCACACCAGCGCGCGCCGCTGTGCCAGGCGTTCCAGCCCGGGCAGGCGCGCCAGCGGGCGCGCACCATCACCGAGCAGCGAAGGCGCCACATAGCACAGCAATTCATCCACAAGATCCGCCTGCAGCAGCGCACCGGCCAGACGGGGGCCGGACTCTACCAGCACATCGTTGATGCCGGCCTCCGCCAATAGACGCAGACAGGCCGCCAGATCGAGCTGTTCTCCCGCAGTGGGTGCCGAACACAGGCGCACATGCGCGGGCGCGGTCACCGTAGCCGCGCTGCCCACCACCCACCAGCAGGCGACACCATCATCGCTGAAGACTCGGGCATCGGCGGGCGCGCGGCCACGTGCATCCAGCACGATGCGTTCCGGCTGCCGTGTGCCCGGCGGGCCGGACCGCACGGTCAGCTGCGGATCGTCGTCGAGCACCGTCTGCGCGCTGGTCAGCACCGCATGGTGCCGGGCACGGGCGCGGTGCCCGTCCGCGCGCGCCGCCTCGCCGGTGATCCACTGCGACTCGCCCGAGGCCATGGCCGTGCGGCCATCGAGGCTGAAGGCCATCTTCAAGGTGACGAAGGGGCGGCCAGCCTCAAGGCGCTGCACGAATCCGCGATTGAGCGCACGCGCTTCCGCCGCCATCAGCCCTGACGCGACCTCAACGCCATTTGCCTCCAACCGGGCCAGCCCCTGCCCCGCCGTGCGCGGATCAGGGTCGACATGGGCCGCGACAACACGACGCACCTCGGCACGAATCAATGCATCACAGCAAGGCGGGGTGCGGCCGGTATGCGCGCAAGGCTCAAGCGTGACATAGACATCCGCCCCCGCCGCCGCTGCCCCGGCCGCCTGCAGCGCCAAGGCCTCGGCATGCGGCTCGCCGGCGCGGGCATGGAAGCCCTCGCCCAGCACCTGGCCATCCTTGACGATCACGCAACCGACCGCGGGATTCGGATGCGTGGCGCCAAGACCACGCCGTGCCAGGCGCAGCGCACGCGCCATGTAAGCGGCATCCTGCGCGGTGAAGGCTCCCTGAGCCGTCATGCCAGGCGTGCGCCTTCCTGCGCTGATTGATCCCCCTCATCCCCGGCCCTTCTCCCCAGGGGGAGAAGGGGGCACAGCACGCGGCCCATGCCAAGGGAAGCCCCTCGCCCCTCCGGGGAGAGGGGTTGGGGTGAGGGGCCCGCGTGACTGGCCGATGCCGTACCAGCCAAGCGCGATGGCATCCGCTCGCTGCGCTCACCCCCCTCAACCCCGGCCCTTCTCCCCGAGGGGAGATGGGAGCACAGCACGCGGCGCATGTCAGGGAAAGCCCCTCGCCCCTCTGGGGAGAGGGGTTGGGGTGAGGGGCCCGCAGGACTGGCCGATGCTGAACCAGCCATGCGCAACGCTCTCCGTTCGCTGCGCTCTCCCCCCTCATCCCCGGCCCTTCTCCCCGGGGGGAGAAGGGAGTACGACGCGATGCGCTCGCCAAAGAAAGCCCCTCGCCCCTCCGGGGAGAGGGGTTGGGGTGAGGGGGAGGACGCCGCTACCACCTCAGGCCGCACCGTCATCGTCTTCGCTGTGATGTATCAGCGGCAGCTGACTGCGGCGCAATTCGGCACTGGGGGTCTGCTCGAGACGTTCGATTTCCTCGCGGAAAGCCTGCGCGTCGTTGAACTGGCGATAGACCGAGGCAAAACGGACGTAGGCGACGTGGTCCAGATCGCGCAGTTCGTCCATGACCCATTCACCCAGCGTGCGCGCCGGCACGCTGCGTTCGCTGGCGGTACGCAGTTTCTCGACAATCTGGTCGATGCTCTGCTGCAGGCGTTCATCGCTGACGGGGCGCTTGTAGAGTGCGCGCACCATGCCGCGCCGCAGCTTTTCCTCATCGAAGGCTTCGGTGCTGCCATCCGATTTACGGATGGGGGGGACCGGCAAATGGGCGCGTTCGAAAGTATTGAAGCGGGCCCCGCATTCGGGGCACTCGCGGCGACGGCGGATGGAGGAACCATCATCCGCCGTGCGCGAGTCCACGACGCGCGTGTCGGCATGCCGGCAGTAGGGGCACTGCACGTCAGCCGCCGAGCACGCGCGTCATCAAATCAGGCAGCCGCCCGATACGCGTCGCCGTAGACCGGGAAGCGCGCACAGAGCTGCTCCACTTGGCCACGCACGCGGGTGATGGTGCTTTCGGCGTCGCCCGAGGCGAGCGCGTCGATTACGTCGGCAATCCAGGTGGCCACCTGCGCCATCTCGTCATCACCGAAACCGCGTGTGGTCGAAGCCGGCGTACCGATACGCAGCCCGGAGGTCACGAAGGCGGAACGCGGATCGCCGGGCACGGCGTTCTTGTTGACCGTGATGTGGGCGCGGCCGAGGGCTTCTTCGGCATCCTTGCCGGTGACGTCCTTGGCGACGAGGTCCAGCAGGAAGAGGTGGTCATCGGTACCGTCGGACACCACCTTGAAGCCGCGTTCCTTGAAGACCTTGGCCATGGCGCGCGCATTGCTGATGACCTGCTCCTGATAGCCGCGGAAGTCGCTCGACAGCGCCTCGCGGAAGGCCACGGCCTTGGCGGCGATGACGTGCATCAGCGGACCACCCTGCATGCCCGGGAAGACCGAGGAATTCAGCTTCTTCTGGAACTTCTCGTCGGCACCCTTGGCGAGGATGATGCCGCCGCGCGGGCCGCGCAGGGTCTTGTGCGTGGTCGAGGTCACGACATGGGCGTGCGGCAGCGGCGACGGGTAGACGCCCGCGGCGACGAGGCCGGCAATATGCGCCATGTCGACCCAGAACCAGGCGCCGACCTTGTCGGCGATCTCGCGCATACGCGCCCAGTCCATGACCCGCGAATAGGCCGAGAAACCGCCGATCAACACCTTCGGCTTGTGCTCCAGCGCCTGCTTCTCCATGGCGTCGTAGTCGATCAGGCCGGTGGCCTCGTCGAGGCCATAGGCGACCACGTTGTAGTACTTGCCGGAGAAATTGGCCGGATGCCCGTGGGTCAGGTGACCGCCGTGGTCGAGGCTCATGCCCATGATGGTGTCGCCCGGCTGGGCGAGCGCCATGAACACGGCAGCGTTGGCCTGGGCGCCTGAGTGCGGCTGCACGTTGGCGTATTCGCAGTCGAACAGCTCGCAGGCGCGGGCAATGGCCAGCTGCTCGGCGACGTCGACGTGCTCACAGCCGCCGTAGTAGCGCTTGGCCGGGTAGCCCTCGGCGTACTTGTTGGTGAGCACCGAGCCCTGCGCCGCCATCACGGCCGGGCTGGCGTAGTTTTCCGAGGCGATGAGCTCAATGTGTGCTTCCTGCCGTCCGGCTTCGTCGGAGACCGCTCGCGCGATTTCCGGATCGTACTCGGACAGACTGGGCGCGTTTTTCCACATAATCGTTGTACTCCTTGGGATCATTGCTGAACCGCGTGACGACCGCGCCGGGCGCGGCGGCGGTTCAGTTGGCGATGGCGAGCATCCGGTCGAGCGCCGCGCGCGCCGGGTCGGCGATGTCCTGCGGCACCTGGATGCGATTCACCGTGTTGCCCACCACGAGATTTTCCAAGGTCCAGGCCAGATGCTGCGGATCAATGCGAAACATTGTCGAGCACATGCACACCATCGGCGACATGAACTGCACGCTGACATTCTTGGGTTTCATCTCCGCGGCAAGGCGGTTGACGAGATTCAGTTCCGTACCCACCAGCCAGTGCGTTCCTGGCTCCGAAGCGTGCACGGTTTTCAGAATGGTCTCGGTCGAACCGACATAGTCCGACGCGAGACACACTTCGAGCGAATTTTCCGGATGGCTGATGACCTTGCCGTCCGGGTGCTGCTCGCGGAAATTCTTGATGTGTTCCGGCTGGAACATCTGGTGCACCGAGCAGTGTCCCTTCCACAGGATCACCCGGGCATTGCGGATTTCCTCCGCGGTCAGGCCGCCCATCGGCTTGGTGAAGTCCCAGACCACCATCTGATCCAGCGGAACATCCATGTTGTATGCCGTCCAGCGACCGAGATGCTGATCGGGGAAGAACAGCACCTTCTCGCGCCGTTCGAAGGCCCAGCTCAACACGCCGCGCGCATTGGTGGAGGTACAGACAATGCCGCCATGTTCCCCGCAGAAGGCCTTCAGGTCCGCAGCGGAATTAATGTAGGTGACCGGCGTGACCGTTTCATCAGGGTCGAGCACTTCGGCCAGCTCACGCCAGCAGGTCTTCACCTTGGCGAGATTGGCCATGTCGGCCATGGCGCAGCCGGCCGCCAGGTCCGGCAACACGACGGTGCGCTTGCCATGGGTGACGATGTCCGCCACCTCCGCCATGAAGTGCACGCCACAGAAGACGATGAACTCGGCGTCGGTACCCGCTGCCTGATGCGCCAGCTTAAGCGAGTCACCGGTCAGGTCCGCGTGGCGGTAGACCTCTTCGCGTTGGTAGTGATGGCCGAGCAGCACAGCGCGCTCACCCAGCTCCGCTTTCGCGGCGCGGATGCGTGCGTCGCACTCTCCGTCATCAAGGAGCGCAAAATCATCAAGTTGCAGCGCTGCTGCCACGGTGTGTCCTCCTGCTACCGTCGGGCGTTACCGCAGTCCAACGCCCGATTATAAATCAGCCTGCCCCTCGAACGGGGCGCAATCCGCCGGTTCGGTGACCCGGATCCGCAGAATATCCTCGCGGACAAGGAGTTCGCCCGGCTCTGCCCCACCGTCGTCAAAGCCCGGCAGATCCGGGTCCTGCAGCAGCACCGCGCGCACGGTCTGCTCCTCGCCCACTTCGCCCACGGCAGTGATGGCGCCGGCTTGCAGATTGCTAGACAGCGCGGCGCGGTCAACCACCTCGATCACCGGCTCAGCCTCTTCCTCGCCTGCCGTGTCGTCATCGCTGGGCGCATCCGCCCCGCTATCGTCGCCGCCCGCATCGTCATCCGCGCCGCCGTCTCCTTCTTCGACCACGGGGTCGCACTCCGGATCGACCGGATCCGTGGTGTCGATGGTCTCGTCACCCACGAGGTAATTCACCTCGCGGTCGATGCGACGGGTGACCGTCACCCGGCTGCCATCCTCGCGCAGGATTTCGATATCGCCATCTACGCCGGGCTGCACGGTGCAACCCTGCGGGACTTCGAGCACACGCTCGCCCTCGCCATCGGCCTCGACGCGCCAGCGAATGGCCTGTGCCCGTCCGGGACGCACAGTGAGAGGCAGGCGGTTGCTTTCCGCTTCCGGCAGATCCGATGCGCCGTCGGGGAGCTCGGAATCCGGCACGGCCACGCTGGGGTCCTGATCGAAACGCGCTAGTACGGTGGCGGAACCGCCCTCACCGGGTTCCGGGCAGGTTTCTTCGGTGTCCTGACTGCCCGAGAGGCCCAGCACCAGACTGTTGCTGCGTGCCGGCACCTGCAACAGCAGCAGCACATTGTTGTCGTTGTCCTCGGTCTCGAAGTCCGCTTGATTGTTCAGATTCTGGGTGCTGCCATCATCGAAGATTGCAGTGGCATCCAGCAGCTCGCTGAAACCGATGGCCAGCGGTTCGCCGTCGTCGTTGCGGCGCTCGATCCGCAGCTCCTCAATCTCTGCGACGCGGAATTCCTTCGAGAACTGCCGATCGCACAGGGCGAAATCGAGTGTGGCGCGCTGCGTCGGGCTGGGCAGGAGACCCCTTACGAAGCTCCGGCCACTGACGCTGGTCACTTGTGCGAAGGGACCGGCGTCGCTGCCACCGACATCCTCCACACTCAGTGCCGCGGCACTGGTGACAGAGGTGGTCTGACCTTGCACCACGGCGTCGGCCAGCACCTCGGCCAGACTGGCTGGGGCAATCACCTCCGGGAAATCGACAAAGGGAGTGATCTCGCCGAGGGCATTGACCTGCAGGTCGATCGACGAGCGGAAGCCGGCGAATTCAACCGACACGGTCGCCGTGCCCGCTGCCACCGGCAGCAGGGCGCCTCGCGGGAAGACGGCTTCCTCGTCACCGAGGAAGGGAATGTCGCGGTTCGAGACCTGCAGCACGGCGGGGTTGCTGCTGGTATAGCGCACATTCTCACTGCGCCGCGTGATGTCCTCGCGGCTGCCGTTGTCGAATTCCAGCACCACCCGCATGGCAGCGGGTAGGCACTCGGTCACCTCGAAGGGCGCACCGTTCTCGAAGGCTTCTTCGGCCGCCTCGCGTTGGCGGGCGCTGCCGGTGAAGCCCGGCTCGATCGTGATGCCGCTCGGCGCCACCCCCTCGCCCACCGAATCGCAGCCGGCGACGAGCAGAAGCATGGCCAGCGCGCTGCCGGCGGTGAGGAATGAACGCGGCCGTCGTGGCGTGTGCGTCATGAAGACTCCGTTATGGACGGTGTCGCGGCCTGATTGGCCAGGCTTCGGAGCGACAGTTCTCGTAGCGCCGCGGGTTCGACACGCCCCGGGGCATCGGTGAGCGGACAGTGCGCCGTCTGTGTCTTGGGGAAGGCGATGACCTCGCGGATCGACTCGGCGCCGACCATCAGCATGACGAGGCGATCGATACCGAAGGCCATGCCCCCGTGCGGTGGCGCACCAAAGCGCAGTGCTTCAAGCAGGAAGCCGAACTTCTCCTGCGCGGCCTGTGCGTCAATACCCAGAATGCTCAGCACGGTCTCCTGCATCTCGCGCCGGTGGATACGGATGGAACCGCCCCCGATCTCGACGCCGTTCAGCACCATATCGTAGCCCTGGGACAGGCAGGCAGCCGGATCGTTCTGAACTTCGGCCGGATCGGCCGTCTGCGGCGCGGTGAAGGGGTGGTTGCTGGCAAACCAGCGCTTTTCCTTGTCATCCCACTCGAACATGGGCCAGTCCACCACCCACAGCGCGCGCCAGCCCTGCGCGATGAGGCCGAGGTCGGCCGCCACGCGTTGACGCAGCGCGCCCATGGCATCGCATACCACTTGGAAGCGGTCCGCACCGAAGAACAGCACATCGCCATCCTGGGCGCCGCTGCGCTCGACGATGCCCGCCAGCGCTTCGTCCGACAGATTCTTGATGATCGGCGACTGTAGGCCGTCGCGGCCGGCCGCCACCTCGTTGACCTTGATCCACGCCAGTCCGCGGGCACCGTACTGGCTGACGAACTTGGTGTAGGCGTCGATCTGTCCACGCGACAGCGCGCCGCCGCCCGGCACCCGCAGCACCGCAACGCGCGAGCCCGCGTCATTGGCGGGGCCGGAGAAGACCTTGAAGTCGCACCCGGCGACAAGGTCGGCAATATCCACCAGCTCCAGCGGGTTGCGCAGATCCGGCTTGTCCGAGCCGAATCGGCGCATGGCCTCCGCCCAGCTCATGTGCGGCATGTCGCCCAGATCCTCGTCGAGCACTTCACGGAACAGGGTCCGGATCATGCCTTCCATCAGGCGCATGATGTCGTCCTGCGTGACGAAGCTGGCCTCGACATCGAGCTGGGTGAATTCCGGCTGACGGTCCGCGCGCAGGTCCTCGTCGCGGAAGCAGCGCGCCACCTGGTAATAGCGATCCATCCCGCCCATCATCAGCAGCTGCTTGAACAGCTGCGGCGACTGCGGCAGCGCGAAGAAGCGGCCCTGGTGGGTGCGCGACGGCACCAGATAATCGCGCGCGCCCTCGGGCGTGGCACGCGTCAGAATCGGCGTCTCGACGTCGATGAAGCCATTGCCATCGAGATAACGGCGAAGCGCCGACACGGCCTGATGGCGCAGGCGCAGGTTGTATTGCAGACCACTGCGGCGCAGATCGACGGTGCGGTGGCGCAGGCGGACGTCCTCGCCGACGTTCTCGTCCTCAGGCTGGAAGGGCGGCGTCTCGGCGCGGTTGAGGGTTTCCAGCGCAGTACCGAGGATCTCGATCTTGCCGCTGCGCATGTCCGGGTTGACCGTACCCTCGGGGCGGTGGCGCACCCGTCCGGTCACACGCAGCACGAACTCCGGGCGCGCGCGCTCGGCCTCGGCGAAGACCTCCGGCCGGTCCGGGTCGAAGACCACCTGCACGATGCCTTCGCGGTCGCGCAGGTCGATGAAGATCACGCCACCGTGGTCGCGGCGACGGTGTACCCAGCCACAGACGGTAACTTCGGAATCAACCAGGCTTTCGTCGACCTGGCCGCAGTAATGAGAGCGCATGAATGTGAATTGACAGGATCGCGGGTCGCGCATTGTAGCGGCGCAGTCACGGAGATGAGTGCAGCCGCCCTCCCCGCGCGCTGTCAGTCCGCGCTGGCCTGCTTGGCGGCGGGCTTGCTCTCGCTGCTGCTCTTGCTAGATTCGCTGCTCTTGCTGGCCGCGTCCGAGCTACCTCCGGACGCGCCGTCCGAAGCGCTACCGCTGCTGCTGGCGGTAGCGGAATCGCCGGCCAGATTGCGTTTGCTGCCATTGCCCTTGAAGTCGGTCTCGTACCAGCCGCCGCCCTTCAGTCGAAATCCCGCGGCCGAGATCAGGCGCTGAAGATTGGCGCCCTTGCATTGTTCACACGGGATTTCCGGCTTGTCGTTGATGCCGTGCAGAATCTCTTTTTCGACCCCGCATTCGGGGCATTGGTATTCATAGAAAGGCATAGGTCCCTCGGGATCAAGGAAACGCGCTTCGCGCGATGGATCGCTACTAAGGGCAATCGGCCGCAATTCAAGTGCCTGCGACCCGAACAACCCGCCCTCGAAACCGCAACAGCATGCGGCCCGTATCAGAGGAAATCACGACGATGGGAATGCATTGTCAAACGGACGGGCATTGCGTCGTGCTCACCACGGCGCAAGGATAGCGCCTACGTGCCCCGTTGACGCAGCCCGCGTCACTGAAACGCGAAACGAGTTGTTCATGGATACCACCGCCCCACCCGCCAAGTTTGTCGATCCGGACCGAACCGCCGACGGCGCCCAGCGCGCCAGCGTGGATCCGCGCCGTCTCCAGACGCTGTGGATCAACACGGGAACCCTGTGCAATCTGGCCTGCACCAACTGCTACATCGAATCCACGCCCACCAACGATCGCCTGGTGTACATCAACGACCGCGAGGTGGCGGCCTATCTCGACGAGATCGTGCACGAAGGCTTCGGTACCGAGGAAATCGGCTTCACCGGCGGTGAACCCTTCATGAATCCGCACTTCATGGCCATGCTGGCCGACAGTCTGCAGCGCGGCCATCGCGCGCTGGTGTTGACCAATGCCATGCGCCCCATGGAAAAGTGCGCCGACGCCCTGCTGGCGCTGAAGGAACAATACGGCGACCAACTGGAAATCCGGGTATCCATCGACCACTACACCCTGGCCCTGCACGAAACCGAACGTGGCCCGCGGTCCTGGAAGCCGATGATCCGCGGATTGCGCTGGCTGTCCGCGCATGGCTTCAATTTGTCCGCCGCCGGCCGCACGATGTGGGACGAAGGTGAGGCCGCGATGCGAGATGGCTACCGGCAACTTTTCCAGGAGCAGGCCATTGCAATTGACGCCGACAGCCCGCACCACCTCATCCTCTTCCCGGAAATGGACGAGAACGTCCCGGTACCGGAAATTACCACCGCCTGCTGGTCGATCCTGGGCAAGCGGCCGGACGACATCATGTGCGCGAGCTCGCGCATGGTGATCAAACGCAAGGGCGAGGCGCACCCGGTGGTGGCCGCCTGCACACTGCTGCCCTATGACCCGCAGTTCGAGATGGGCCGCAGCCTGCGCGAAGCCTGGCGCCCGGTGAAGCTCAACCACCCGCATTGCGCCAAGTTCTGTGTCCTCGGCGGCGGTGCCTGTTCGGCAGGCTGAGCCGTGCTGAGCCTGGTACTGCCGACCAGCAACGAAGCCGGTCTGGACTATCTGCCGCGCATCCTGGCGCGCTTTGCAGGCCGCGACGATGTCGAGCTCATCGTGGTCGATAATGCCAGTGGCGACGGCACCCGCGAGCGCATTGCCGAGGCCGGAGTGCCCTGTATCGATCTCCCCCGCAGCAACCGCGCGCAGCGCCTCAATGCCGGCATCGCGCAGGCGCGATCGGAGTGGGTGCTGCTGCATCACCCGCGCAGTCTGGCCCCGGCGGAGGCCCCGGCGCTGCTGGCCAAGCTCCCCGATAGCGTGCGCTGGGGCGCCTTCAGCCACCGCTTCGACATGGCGCACCCGCTGCTGGCCTGGACCTCCTGGTACTCCAACCATGTCCGGCTGGATCGCGCGGGCATCGCCTATCTCGACCACTGCATCTTCGCGCGCCGGGAGGCCTTGCTGAAATATCCCGTGCCGGATCTCGACATCTTTGAGGACACGGCGCTCTCCCGCGGGCTGCGCGCCCGGCTCGGCAAGCCAATGCGTCTGCCGGCCACGGCAACGACCTCGGCAGTGCGCTATCGGCATAACGGCGTGTGGCGACAGGCGTTGATGAATCAGGTGCTCAAGCTGGGCTATGGCGCACGCGTGCCGCATGTCTGGATGAACCGTCTGTACGAGCGCGGCCTGTCGCTCAACGGGTGAGCCGCACCCCTCGCGTCGGCCGCCCGCTATGATCGCCCCTTTTATCAGCGACACCGTCCGCCATGCGCATCCGGTACGCCTCCGATCTGCACGTTGAGTTATCCGGGCACCTTCCCCGCCAGATTCCGGAAATCGGCGAGGATCTGGTGGTACTCGCCGGAGACATTGGCGAAGGCACCAACGGCATCACCTGGGCCGCGGAGACCTTTGCCGGACGGCCCGTGTTGTACGTCTTGGGCAACCATGAGCTGTATGGCCACGATTTCCATCGGCTCGTCGAGCAGGCCCGGGATGCTGCGGCGGCCACCGACAACGTCCAGCTGCTGGAAAACGACGTGGCCTGGTTCGGCGACCTGCGCGTGCTCGGCTGCACGCTCTGGACGGATTTCGACGCCCATGGCGCGCGTACGCGTGCGATGGACGAGGCGCGGCACGCCATGCACGACTACCGGGTGATCCGCGTGGGGGATCGCCCGCTCGAGCCCGGCGATGTACTGGATCGCTGCCGGAAAAGCCGGGCCTGGCTTGAGGACCAGTTGCGCGCATCGGATGCGCCCACGCTGGTGGTCACGCACATGGCCCCGAGCGCTCGCGATGAATTGGTGAATCCCTTTTTCGGGTCCCAGGACCCTCTGACGCCGGCTTTCGCCAACGCCTTTGATCATCTCATCGCATCGCCCGTCGTTGCCTGGATCTTCGGCCACCATCACTATTCCCTCAACACCACCATTGACGGGGTGCGGATCGTCAGCAATCAGCGCGGCTACCCTGGGGAAGGCTGCGACTTCGCCTGGGACCGTGTGTTGGAACTGTGACCACCACGGCCTAGTCACTCGTTTTCGCTGTCGAGACGCAGGGTGCGTTCCCCCAACTCGCTGCGCGCCTGCTGGCTGCCTCGTTCTCCAGCTGGGAGCCTTCGAGCCGGCGGCGCCACTGGGAGGCGCCATTTCGGGGCCAGGTACTGTTCCGGCCGCCCACCTGCGCCTCGGTACGCCGGTACCGCCGCACGCGACGCCGCGATGCTTTCGGCCGTGCGGCGAAGCCCTTATGCTGTCGCGCCGCATCCGTCCAATCATTACGGCCGCGTTCGGCCTTGCTCAGGGAGTGCAAGCGTGAAAATCACCGTTTTCGGGTCCGGCTATGTCGGTCTGGTCACCGCGGCCTGTCTTGCCGATGCCGGCAACCATGTCGTGTGTGTCGACATCGATGCGGCCAAGATCGACCGGTTGCGCAAGGGCGAAGTGCCCTTCTACGAGCCGGGCCTCGAGGCCATCGTCAAGCGCAATCACGAGGGCGGCCGGCTGATCTTCACTACCGATGCCGTGGAGGGCGTGCAGCACGGGCTCTTCCAGTTCATCGCCGTGGGTACGCCTCCGGACGAGGACGGCTCAGCCGACCTGCAGTACGTGCTGGCCGTGGCCCGCACCATCGGCGAGCACATGGCCGACTACCGCATCGTAGTGACCAAATCCACGGTTCCGGTGGGCACCTCGGACAAGGTGCGCGAGGCCGTCGCTCAGGCGCAGAAGGCACGCGGTTCGACGGTGGAATACGACGTCGTCTCGAACCCTGAATTCCTCAAGGAAGGCGCGGCGGTCAGCGATTTCACCAAGCCCGACCGCGTCATCGTCGGTACCGACAATCCGCGCACCGCAGAGCTGATGAAGGCGCTCTACGCCCCCTTCAATCGCAGCCACGACCGCATGGTGGTCATGGATGTGCGCTCCGCCGAGCTGACCAAGTACGCCGCCAATGCCATGCTCGCCACCAAGATCAGCTTCATGAATGAGCTGGCCAATCTGGCGGAACGCCTGGGTGCCAATATCGAAGACGTGCGCGTCGGCATCGGCTCGGATCCGCGCATCGGCTATCACTTCATCTATCCCGGCTGCGGCTATGGCGGCTCCTGCTTCCCCAAGGACGTCAAGGCACTGATCCGCACGGCCTTCGAACAGGATTTCGATGCCGAGCTGCTGAAATCGGTGGAGAACGTCAACGAGCGGCAGAAGTCCCTGCTGTTCAACAAGATCCGCCGCCACTTCGATGGCGATCTCAAGGGCCGCACCTTTGCCGTGTGGGGGCTGTCCTTCAAGCCGCGCACCGACGACATGCGCGAAGCCTCCAGCCGCGTATTGATCGAGGCTCTGTGGAATGCCGGCGCCAGGGTACGTGCCCACGACCCGGTGGCCATGGAAGAAGCCCATCGCATCTGGGGCGATCGCGACGATCTCGCGTTGGTCGACAGCCCCGAGGCCGCCGTGGAAGGCGCCGATGCCCTGGTCCTGGTCACGGAGTGGAAGGTCTTCCAGAGCCCGGATTTCTTCGAGCTGGCGCGCGTGCTCGCGGAGCGCGTGGTCTTCGACGGCCGCAATATCTATGACCCGAATCTGGTCAATACGGCCGGGCTGAGCTACTACGGCATCGGCCGCAACGCCATCCTCTGAGGCCATCGTGGCGCGGATCCTGCTTACCGGCGCTGCCGGCTTCATCGGCTTCCACACCGCGCGTGCACTCTGCACCCGCGGCGACGAATTGGTCGGCTTCGACAACTGCAATCACTACTACGACCCCGCGCTGAAGGAGGCGCGTCTGGCCGAGCTGGCAACGCTGCCGAACTTCCGTTTCCACCGTGCCGCGCTGGAAGACCGCGCCGCCCTTGACGCCGCCATGGCCGATGCCCAGCCCCACGTGGTGATCCACCTCGCGGCACAGGCCGGTGTGCGCTACTCCATTGACCACCCGAAGGCCTATCTCGACAGCAATCTCGCCGGCTTTCACAACGTGCTCGAGTGCTGCCGCCACCACGACGGTCTCCAGCATCTGGTGTTCGCGTCGTCCAGCTCGGTCTACGGGGCCAACACCACGGTGCCCTTTTCGACCACGGACCGCACCGACTATCCGATCAGCCTGTACGCGGCCACCAAGAAAGCCAACGAAGTCACCGCCCACGCCTACAGCCACCTCTACGGCATACCGGTGACGGGGCTGCGCTTCTTCACCGTCTACGGCCCGTGGGGCCGCCCCGACATGGCCTATTTCAGCTTCACCAAGGCCATCCTCGAAGGCCAGCCTATCCAGATTTTCAATCATGGCCAGCTGGAACGCGACTTCACCTATATCGACGACATCGTCGAGGGCGTTGTGCGGCTCGCCGACCGGCCACCCACGACTGCCGTGGGCGCACAGGGTGATTACCGCAGCGATGCACGCTTTGCCCTGCACAACATCGGCAACCACCAGCCGGTGGCACTGGGGGATTTCATCGCCACCCTGGAAGATCTGTGCGGCCTCGAGGCGGTCAAGGAGTATCTGCCCATGCAGCCGGGGGATGTCCACGCCACCTACGCGGATGTGGAGAGTCTGAAGCAGGCAGTAGGCTTTGAGCCCAAGACCCCGTTGCGTGCGGGTCTGGAGCGATTCGTAAGCTGGTATCGCTCTTACTACGGCGCGTAGCAACGCGCACGCTGTGCGCGCCCCCTCACCCCTAGCCCCTCTCCCCGCCGGGGAGAGGGGAATCATTGAATCAAAGCGGAGCGCTGATGGTTGCCAGCAACACCCGCCTCTACGTTCCCCTCGCCCCTTTGGGGAGAGGGGTCAGGGGTGAGGGGGCCCCGCGAGGGTGCCTCTCACAGCGCCCAGGACTTCGATCTTCCCTGACTGCGACATCATCGCGCGCACCGCCGCGCGCCCTTCACACCTAGCCCCTCTCCCCGCTGGGGAGAGGGGCATGAGTAATGCCATCTCGTAACGCTGAAGGTGGCCCTCTACGCCGGCCTAAGCGCTCCCCTCGTCCCTCTTGGGGAGAGGAGAATGGTTGATACCACCTCACAGCGCAGATGGTTACTACACACGCCCCGCATATAGATTCCCCTCGCCCCTTTGGAGAGAGGGGCTAGGGGTGAGGGGCTGCGACGGTGGCCCAATTGATGGAGTCCATGCTGCCGATAGAGTCAGGGGTGAAGGGCTATAATGGCCACGCATGCGCCAAGAACTTGCTGCTACCTTTTCGACATGCATCCCTCCCCCTGCCTGCACCAACCGCAGCCCGCCCTCGACGGCCCGTCTTCCTCCCATTACAAGGCTGATGAGACCACTCACGCTCTCCTCACCGCACTGGGAGAAAAGGACGCGGGATGAGCGATAGCACCGTGCCGGGAGCGCACAGCGGGCGCCGCATCGTGCACATCGACATGGATGCCTTCTACGCGTCGGTCGAGCAGCGCGATAACCCGCAACTGCGCGGACGGCCGGTGGTGGTGGGCGGGCGCGGTGCGCGCTCGGTGGTCGCAGCGGCGTCCTATGAGGCGCGCCAGTTCGGCGTGCGCTCCGCTATGCCCTCAACGCGGGCCGAGCGGCTGTGCCCGGATGCCGTGTTCGTCGCCCCGGATTTCGCGCGCTATCGCGCCGTGTCGCAACAGGTGCGCGCTATCTTCGCGCGCTATACGCCGATCATCGAGCCCTTGTCGCTGGACGAGGCCTATCTCGATGTGACCACCCACCGCGGCGGCCTGGAGACGGCCACCGAAGTCGCCGAAGCCATTCGATCGGCAATCCGCAACGAATTGCATCTCACGGCATCCGCCGGGGTTGCCACCAACAAGCTGCTCGCCAAGCTGGCCTCCGATGCCAACAAACCGGATGGCATCTGCGTGGTGCGGCCGCAGGCGGTGGACCGATTTCTCCTTCCCCTGCCCCTGCGCTATCTGCCCGGCGTGGGGCCAAAAACCCAGCAACGCCTGGACGCGCTGGGGCTTCAGACCGTGGCCGATGTGCGCGCCCACAGCGAGGCGCAGCTCATCGAGTGGCTGGGCCGCACCGGCGAGCGCCTGTTCCAGCAGGCACACGGCATCGATGAACGGCCGGTGCAGGCCGAGCGCGTGCGCAAATCTGTGTCCGCCGAGGACACCTTGGCCGACGACCTCCCACTGGAGGCGCTCGCGCCGCACATCAATGCCATGGCCGAGAAGACCTGGCGGGCCGCCCAGCGTGGCGGCTACAACGGGCGCACGGTGATCCTGAAGCTCAAGACCGCTGATTTCCGCATCCTGTCACGCCACGCCAGCCTCGGCACGCCTCCTGACAGCGCGCGGGCGCTGGCGGATTGCGCCACTGCACTACTGGACCGGGTCGGCATGCCGGCGGCCACGCGTTTTCGGCTGGTGGGCGTTGGAATGACCAATCTGCAGACCACCGCCGCGTCGGACGCAGAGGCCGAGGTGGAGCAGCACCGCCTTTTCGACTAGGCGCTTGCTGCCTGCTGGCGTTGGCGCATCCAGTTGATCAGGCCGCCGCGTCTGAGCAACTCGACCTGCCGGTCGGAAAGCCCGTGCTTGAGCGTGATGGGCTGACCGTCGAGTTCTGCCTTGACGGTATCCCCGGCCGACAGCGCGTCGCGCAGGTGCTGCAGGGAGAGCGTACTGCCGTGCTGGACGGCGCGCGCATCGGTGCGCTCGGCAAAGGTCAGGGGCAGCACGCCAAAATTGATCAGATTCTGCCAATGGATGCGCGCAAAGCTCTCCGCGACCACCACGCGCAGACCGAGATAGCGCGGCGCCAGCGCCGCATGCTCGCGCGAACTGCCCTGGCCGTAATTGCCGCCGCCGACGATGGCGTGGTCCCCGGCTTCCTGCGCACGGCTGGGATAGTTCGGGTCGACCCGGTCGTAGACGAAGGCGCTGATGGCCGGGATATTCGAGCGGAAAGGCAGCACCTCGGCACCCGCGCGCATGATCTCGTCGGTGGAGATGTCGTCGCCTACGCGCAGCAGAATCGGCAGATCCAGCCGGTCGGGCAGCCCCTCGATCTCTGGCAAGGAGGCGATATTGGGCCCCTTCACCAGCTCCACCTGCCGCGCCACCGCTTCGGGCAGCGGCGCCTGCAGCATGCCGTCGTTGACGACCGGATCATCCGGGTCCGCAATGCGCGGATAGCCCATGTCCAGCGTGCGCGGATCGGTGATGACCCCGTGCAGCGCACTCGCAACCGCGGTTTCCGGGCTGCACAGGAAGACTGCATCCTCCGGCGTGCCTGAGCGCCCCGGAAAATTGCGCGGCGTCGTGCGCAGGCTGTTGCGGTCGCTGGCGGGCGCCTGACCCATGCCGATGCAGCCGTTGCAGCCGGCCTGATGCAGGCGTGCGCCGGCATGAAGCAGTGGGCCGAGCAGGCCGTCCCGCGTCAGGGTTTCGAGCATCGCGCGCGAACTGGGATTGACGTCAAAGGACACTCCCGGCGCCACCGCGTAGCCTTCGACCATGCGCGCGGCCACGGCAAAATCCCGGTAGCCAGGATTGGCAGACGAACCGATATAGGCCTGATAGATCGGCTCGCCGGCCGCCTCGCGAACTGGCACCACATTGCCCGGCGAGGAGGGGCGCGCAATCAGCGGCTCCAACTCAGACAGGTCGATGGTCTCTGCCACGTCATAGACGCAGCCCGCATCCGCCACGAGGGGTGCATAGGCCTGGGCGCGCCCCTGGCGCGTCAGGTAGCGCTGCACCTCCTCGTCCGCCGGAAACACCGTGGTCGTTGCTCCCAGCTCAGCCCCCATATTGGCAATGACATGCCGATCCATCGCCGACAGGTGCGCGAGCCCCGGACCGTAGTACTCGATGATGCGTCCGTTGCCGCCATCGACGCCGTGCCGACGCAGCATCTCCAGGATGACGTCCTTGGCCGACACCCAGTCCGGCAATTGCCCGGTGAGCTCGACGCCCCAGATTTTGGGCATCTTGGTGTAAAAAGGCTCTCCCGCCATGGCGAGGGCCACTTCCAGGCCGCCGGCGCCAATCGCCAGCATGCCGAGGGAGCCTGCCGCCGGCGTGTGGCTGTCGGCCCCTAGCATGGTCTTGCCGGGTGCGCCGAAGCGTTCCTGGTGCACCGCGTGGGAAATGCCATTGCCGGGGCGCGAGAACCAGATTCCGAAGCGCTGGCAAGCGCTCTGCAGGAACACGTGGTCGTCGGCGTTCTTGAAATCTTCCTGGATGAGGTTGTGATCGACGTACTGCGCGGACAGCTCCGTCTTCACCCGGTCCAGTCCCATCGCTTCCAGTTCCAGCATCACCATCGTGCCGGTGGCGTCCTGGGTCAGCGTCTGGTCGATGCGAAGCCCGATCTCCGCGCCAGGCTCCAGACTGCCGCTCACCAGATGGGAAGCGATCAGCTTCTGCGCAACGTTCTGGGCTGCTTCTGACATGAATGCGCCCCGTGCGAGTGAAGGCCCATGCTAACGCGGTGGGGCAGTACGCATGCGGATCCAGCTCGCTGCGCTCCCGCCCCCTCATCCCCAGCCCTTCTCCCCGCTGGGGAGAAGGGAGTACAGCGGCGCGGCGCTAAGATGAGCCCCTCGCCCCTTTTGGGGAGAGGGGTTGGGGTGAGGGGCAGACGTGCAGGGATTGCGGAACGCACATGGTTCGCTGCGCTCACCGCCCCCTCATCCCCGGCCCCTCTCCCGCTGGGGAGAAGGGAGTAAAGCGGCGCTGCATCAACGTGAGCCCCTCGCCCCTCCGGGGAGAGGGGTTGGGGTGAGGGGCAGACGTGTTGGAATTGCGGAACGCGCATGGTTCGCTACGCTCACCGCCCCCTCATCCCCGGCCCTTCTCCCCGCTGGGGAGAAGGGAGTACACCGGCGCTGTGCCAGAGTGAGCCCCTCGCCCCTCTGGGGTGAGGGGGTGGGGTGAGGGGCGCCAGAAACAACAAAGCCCGCATCAATGATGCGGGCTTCGCGGTGTCCATCTTGTGGCGTCCCCAAGGGGATTCGAACCCCTGTTACCGCCGTGAAAGGGCGGTGTCCTAGGCCTCTAGACGATGGGGACGGACTTGGTGGAGCCAGGCGGGATCGAACCGCCGACCTCCTGCATGCCATGCAGGCGCTCTCCCAGCTGAGCTATGGCCCCCTTAACGGGAGCGAGATTGTAGCGGCACGATCCCGGCAACACAATCGTTCCGGCCGATTTTTTTGACCGAAAAGTGACGGCACCCTACAAACCGAGTTTCTGCTTGAAGCGATCCACCGCATCGCGGGCGGAATCCCCGAGCTGCTCGACGCGATCTCGTAGCTCGTGCAAACGCTCTTCGGCGGCTTCCTGGATCTCGCCCAGGCGGTCGCGCATTTCATCGGCGCTCTCGCGTGCCCGCTTGAGCTGAGCTTCCGCCGATGCCCGTACGTCCTCCGAGGCGTGCTGGGCGCGCTTCTCGAGCTTTTCAATGTCCTGCTGGATGAGCTCCAGGCGCTGGCGTGCCTGCCGCATCAGTTCTTCGCGATTCATGGTCGTCTCCCTCGTTGGATGGTGAAACATCAAGCTATCGCTGTGCTTGCCACCCCAGTATCCTCCATGGTCCGGCCGAAGACCAACCCGAGTCATGACCACGCCCTTTCGACCGCACCCCTGGATGCAGGGGCCGCACGCGCAGACCGCCCTACCCGCGCTGTTCCGGCCGACGCCCTTCGTCGATTGGCGCTTGGACCATCTTGAGACAGACGACGGCGACGTCATTACCATCGGCCACCACGGGCCCGACGACGGCCCCGTACTGGCCTTGCTGCACGGCCTGGGCGGTTGTCTGGAATCGACCTACCTGTGCGCCACGGCGCGGCGCATGGCGGCCCGTGGCTGGCATTGCATCGGCATTCAGCAACGCGGCGCCGGCCGCATGCCGAATCGCCTCGCGCGGAGCTATAACCACGGCGCCAGTGACGATATCGCCTGGATTCTGCAGCAGCTGGCGACGCGCCACCCCAATGTCACCCGTGCCGCCGTTGGCTGGTCACTCGGGGGCAATGTCCTGCTCAAGACCCTCGGAGAGCTGGGCGCACGCGCGCCGGTGGACGCGGCTGTTGCGGTCTCCGTGCCGTTCCGGCTCGCGCCCTGTGTCGAGCACCTGCAGATGGGGCCGGCGCGGGTCTACCAGGCCTATCTGCTGAAAAACCTCAAGGCTGCCGTGCGCCGCAAGCATGGACCGGTTGCCCTCCCCAAGGGCGCTGATCTCGACAAGGCGCTGGCCGCCAAATGCTTCCGCGACTTCGATAACGCCTACACCGCGCCCTGCAATGACTATGCAGACGCCGATGACTACTACGCCCGCGCCAGCTGCGGCCAGTATCTGTCCGGCGTGACCATCCCCACCCGCATCATCCACGCTCTCGATGACCCGATGATGGTGCCGAGTATCGTGCCGGAGCCGGATACGCTACCCGCCAACATCGAGCTGGATCTGCACGAGCGTGGCGGGCACGTTGGCTTCGTCAGCCGGGGCGACAGCGGCCTGCCGCAGATGTGGTTGGAGCACATCATTGGACACTGGCTGGAAGCCCGTCTGGGGGCGCCTGCGTCGGCTCAATCGGCCGAGCTGGAGTCCGCGTAGCGCTGCGGAATCCACATCGCATCGCCATAGCTGAAGAAGCGGTAGCGCTGTTCGACCGCATGGCGGTATGCCGCCAGCATGCGCTCGCGGCCGGCGAAGGCGCTGACCAGCATCAGAAGCGTAGATTCCGGCAGATGGAAATTGGTGAGCAGCGCATCCACCACCTGAAAACGAAAGCCGGGGGTGATGAACAAGCGCGTCTCCCCTGCCGTTGGCCGCAGCGCGCCGGCATCCACCACGGCGCCTTCCAGTGCGCGCACCACGGTGGTGCCCACCGCCACCACCCTGCCTCCACGTGCACGGGTGGCTTCCACCTCCGCCACCAGCTGATCCGACACGGCATAGCGCTCGGCGTGCATGTGGTGGGCCGTGGGATCGTCAACACGCATCGGCGCGAAAGTGCCGGCGCCGACGTGCAGGGTCAGCGTCGTCCAGCGGATGCCGTGGGCCTTCAGCTTGGCCATCATCGCCTCGTCGAAGTGGAGGCTGGCTGTCGGTGCCGCCACGGCACCGGCCTTGTCGGCAAAGATCGACTGGTAGCGCGCCACATCCTCGGCCTCATCCGGCCGCGTGATATAGGGCGGCAGCGGCACATGCCCCGCCTGCTCGAAGACCGGCAGCGCGTCCTGATCGAAGGCCACGGTGAAAAAGCCTTCCTCGTCGCGACCTTCGACCGTTGCCACCGCCTCCGCGCCTTCCACGGTCAGGCGGGTCCCCGGCCGGATGGGCTTGGACGCGCGCATCTGTGCCTGCACGCGCTGCGGATCGGCGAGCACACGCTCCAGGAAAATCTCCACCCTTCCGCCGGTAGCCTTGTGCGCGTACAGCCGCGCCGGAATGACGCGGGTGTCGTTGAACACCAGAAGATCTTCCGGCGAGAGCATCTCCGGCCAGTCCAGCACGCCGGCATCGCGTGGCCCATCTGGCTCCACGCAAAGCATGCGCGCGCTGGAACGCGGCTCGACGGCGCGCTGCGCGATCAGATCTTCGGGGAGGTCGTAATGGAAGTCAGCGCGTTTCATGATGCGCGCATTGTAGGCGGGCCGGGCCTCCGTTATAGTCCGCTCCCGCGACAAAGCCGGAGTGGCGGAATTGGTAGACGCGCCGCACTCAAAATGCGGTTGGGCAACCAGTGTGGGTTCGAGTCCCACCTCCGGCACCAGCGCGGCCTTATCGGCCTTGCTGTGCGAATAGGGGGTTATTGCCCCCGAACGGGGTCGTACGGGTGCGCCTGGGCGCAATCGTCGATGACCGCGCATCGAATAACCACAAAGACGGCGACCTCACCTTCAAACTCCCGTCCCTGCTGCCCCGTCCAGCGATTTACACGGTTGGACAGCAGCACGCCGGAGACGAAGACGACCTCTTCACTCCGTGAACGACCGCCATGGGGGAACTTCACGTCATTCGCCATCAGAGTTCTGAGCCTCAGGGACTGAATCAGCCGTGGACAATCAAATGGTGTTGGCTCAGTTCGACAAATGGCGAATCTTCAAGGGCCTGGAGAACACGGTGCAAATGAGTCTTCCACAGCGCCAGGAGATCGCGATTCGAAACGTTGCCTGTTGATATCAGGAGGAGCTGTGCAGGCGTGTTACTGAGTTCGTGGCTATTGACGAAATCCGCATCCTTGGTGACGACGATCCGTGCCTGCGCATCGGCGACCGCGCAAATCTCTTCATCGGTGGTTTGATTGGCTTCCGGCAGATCCAAAGTGTGCAGAGCGTCATAGCCTTGCTCGCATAACCACAGCGCGAGCGAGCGCGGCAACTGCGCGTCAACCAGAAACTTCACGCTGCCAATGTTTCATGCCGCTTCAGGCGCGACAACTTGGCCGCATACGCCAAAACAGCGCGGATATCCTCGATCTCAAGATCCGGATAGTCTTCGACAATCTCTTCGGGTGACATGCCGGAGCTCAGCCATTCGAGGACATTCTCCACCGGATACCGCAATCCGCGAATGACCGGTTTGCCGTGGCAAATCGATGGATCAATGGTGATACGCGTCAGCGGATCGTTCATGACAGAACTCCGGATCAGATCGGGCGAATGAACCAATGAATTCGAATCTTATTGTACGCCAGCCATCGGTCTGACGCGGTGCGGACACCGACGCTAGAAAGGTGCGCCGCGTCACCGCCATTTCATCGCCTAGCCCCGCCGCCAGCGCCTTCAATGCCACATCCAGCGCCACCGTGTCGTTGGCCAAGGCCACCGCAAAGCTGGCAAAGGCACACTCGAATTCGTCCCTGCTGCCCCGTCGAGTGATTTACACGGTTGGACAGCAGCACGCTGGAGGTGGTGCCGGCCGCTTTTCGCGTAAACAAAGGCCACGGCGAAGATCCCCGCTGGCTCATTCCAGAATCTCCCGCGACAAAGGCGGCCAGGGGCGCTCAAAAGGGCTGACCACACTCACGCCGTGCCATACAAAGCCGGCCTGCATGTCCTCGGTCAACAGATAACGGCAACCAGCCTGCCCGGCAACCGACAGGATCAGCGCATCCCAGGTCTGCAGGCCGTGCGAAACAGCGCAGTCCATCGCCGCCGAGAAAGCCGCGGCCGTCGAGTCCGCAACCGGATAAGCGTCCGACCAGCTCATTACTGCTGCCCGTGCATCGGCGGCCTTCGAGCCCAGCTTGCCATCCAGCACCCGATAGAGTTCTCCCAGTACCTGGGCCGGCAACACGACTTCGAACCCGTCGAGCGCAGGAATCAATCGGCGAGCCGCCTCGCAACGCTGGCTGTCGCCAGCACCCTCCGCATAAGCCAGCACATTGGTGTCCAGCGCGACGCGTAGCTCAGTCGTCATACAGCGCGTCGCGCGTCCAATCGCGTGCGCCTGCCGCTGTTTGCCCCTGCAACCGCTGCAGCAACGCACGGCGCGCCTGCTCACGTCCGGCCGAACGGCCCTCGCGACCAGGCTCCATGACCGCTACGGGTCGGCCACACGAGATGATCGTCACCGAATTCCCTTCCTGCACGGCACGTAGCAAAGCTGAGAAACGGCGATTGGCTGCTGAAACACTGATGATCTTCATGACCAAGCAGTAGTGTTAACCACTACATGCTGCAAGGGGGCGTAGTGTCATTCCATCTAAATCATGAAACGGGTTCTGCACGCGCACGGTCCCGTAGTACTGGCCGTGATTGAGATCTTCGGAATACAGCAATTCGGCACCTGCGACATACGCCGCCTGCACCACCAACGCGTCCCAGAGTGAGAGCGGATGGCGCGCTTGCAAGTCGATGGCCTCAAGAATGGCGTCCGCGTCATTCACGATCACCTGCCAGTACATGTAATCCGCAATCCAGGCCTTTGCCTCGGCAACCGTTGGTGGATTCGCGCATTGGCGGGTCACATTGACAAAGAACTCGTGCAACACCTGCGTGCTAACCACGCCCTCACCGCTTTGCCACAGGCCAGCGACCAATGTCGCCGCGCGCGCATGCTTCAGCCCGGCGCCAGCATCGTGGGCGTACACCAGTACATTGGCATCGACGAAAGCTCTAACGCTCATGGAGCGCGTCCCGGCTCTCCGGCTTCTCCCAACCAAGTTCTGGCGCTTGGTTCAAGCGCCGGAGCGCGCGCGTTCTCGCGGCCTCGAAATGCTCATCCCGTCGCACCAGACGCTCCAGTTCCTTTGCGACCAGACGGCTCACGGAGGATCCCCGTTTTGCCGCCCAGATCTTGGCGTCCTGCGCCAGGCGCCGATCCACGCGAATCGTGATGTTGGTTGATTCCATAGCGATGCGCTCATGTTCATCGACTTGCACAGTTTCTGTGCGCCACAGCATCTGTGCAATTTGCTCTGGCGAGGAAGCGGCACCGAAGCCGAAGCGACTGCAATGCCTGACCTGTCGATTTCCAAAACAAGGCACACACGTGATGCGCGGACGTCGCCACAAGCCTCACAACCAGCATCTATGGTTCCGCGCGAAGGGACCATCACCGACAACGGCGTAAGGGTTTACAGATGCCGTTTCCCAAAGGAGCGTAGTTGTCGCCGGCACCAATGTTGCATCTCCCCCGCTTGCCGGCGTGATCGGCAAGTAATGAACCGGTACACTGCTGCAACGCAGCATCACCGTTCCCTGAGGGGGGAAAATGACCGCGAGCAAACCCGCGAGTTGCTTCAAGGCCTACGATATCCGTGGGCGTGTGCCGGACGAGCTGAACCCCACCATCGCCTATCGACTGGGCCTGGCCTATGCGCAGCGCTTCGAGCCCGTCAGCGTGGCACTGGGTTGCGACATCCGGCATTCCAGCCGCGCGTTGCTGGAAGCGATTGCGCTGGGCTTAAACCATGGCGGCAGCCGGGTCACCGACATCGGCTACTGCGGCACGGAGGAAATCTACTTTGCCGCTCAGCAACCCGGCTGCGACGGCGGCATCATGATTACCGCCAGCCACAACCCCGCCGACTACAACGGCATGAAACTGGTCCGCGGCGACGCTATCCCCATCTCCGGGGACAGCGGCCTGCGGGAGCTGGAAGCCGCCGTCTACGCCTCCACCGCCGAACCCAGCGGCACCCCGCTGATGACGCGCGACTACCTGCGGCCGCGCTACCGGCGCTTTCTACTCGACTTCATCGCCAATCGCACCATCAAGCCACTGCGCGTGGTGGTAAATGCGGGCAACGGTACTGCGGGCCTCGTCATCGACGCCCTGGAGCCGCATCTGCCGCTGGAGTTCATCCGCATCCACTGCGACCCGGACCCGGACTTCCCCAACGGCATCCCGAACCCGCTAGAACCCAACAACCGCCAAGCCACCATCGATGCCGTCAAGAAACACGGCGCGGACTTCGGCGTGGCGTGGGACGGCGATTTCGACCGCTGCTTCCTCTTCGACGAGAACGGCCGCTTCATCGAGGGCTACTACATCGTCGGACTGCTCGCCAAGGCGCTGCTTGAGGAAGTGCCCGGCGCCACCATCATTCACGACCCGCGCCTGACCTGGAACACCATCGACGAAGTCACCGCCGCCGGCGGCCGCCCCGTGCAGTCCAAGACCGGCCACGCCTTCATCAAGGAGCGCATGCGCGCCGAAGACGCCCTCTACGGCGGCGAGATGAGCGCGCACCACTATTTCCGAGCCTTCGGTTATTGCGACAACGGCACCCTGCCCTGGCTCCTGGTCGCCGCGCTGATCTCGGAAAAGGGCAAGCCCCTGTCCGAACTGGTCGACGAGCGCATGCGCCTGTTCCCCGCCAGCGGGGAGATCAATCGCACCGTAGCCGACAGCGACGCCACCCTGGCACTACTCGAAAAGAAATACAGCGAAGGCGCCATCCACATCGACCACACCGACGGCCTCAGCGTGGAATTCGCGGAATGGCGCTTCAACGTGCGTGCCTCGAATACCGAGCCGCTGCTGCGCCTCAACGTCGAATCACGCGCCAATGAGGCCCTGATGCAAGAAAAAACCCAGGGACTCCTGGCCAAGATCGAATCCACAAGCGCCTGATCCACACAAAACCCACCAAAGCCCTGCTGTCCCCTCTCCCAAAAATGGGAAAGGGTGGCCCGGAGGGCCGGGTGAGGGCAAAGCAACTACCATCAACCCCCGTATTCAGCACCCCACGCCACAACGCACCCACCCATGCCCACTCTAGTACCCGTCCTCCTAGCCGGCGGCACCGGCACCCGCCTGTGGCCGCTGTCCCGGGAAGGCTACCCAAAGCAGTTCCACAAGCTGATCGGCGAGCACACCCTGCTGCAGGCTACCGCCCTGCGTGCCGCCATGCTCGACAACGCCGCGCCAATGGTCATCATCTGCGCGGACCGGCATCGCTTTCTGGTAGCCGAGCAACTGCGCGAAGTGGGCATCGACAACGCCGTCATCATCCTGGAGCCGGAAGGCCGCAACACCGCACCCGCTGCCATCGTTGCCGCATTATTTGCCTGCCAACAGCATGGAGAAGACGCGCAGGTTTTTCTGATGAGTGCCGACCACGCCGTGGCGGATGAAGCGGCCTTCTGCAGTGCAGCCGCCACCGCCACCCAGGTTGCCGCGAGCGGGCGCATCGTCACCTTCGGCATCAAGCCCACCCGCGCGGAAACCGGCTACGGCTACCTCAAGCGCGGCCCGGCGCTGAATGAGGGTGGATTTGCCCTGGAAGCCTTTATCGAAAAGCCGTGCCTGGAAGATGCACAACGTTATATCGCCGATGAGGCCTATGCTTGGAACGGCGGCCTGTTCCTGTTTGCTGCCCAGCATCTGCTGAACGAGGCCAAGGCACTGGAACCCGAGATGTTAAGTGCCTGTGAGGCTGCCCTGCGAGAGGCCAATCAGGATCTCGACTTCCTGCGCTTGGACGCCACCGCCTTCGCCGCCGCCCGCTCGGATTCCATCGACTACGCCATCATGGAAAAGACCCGCAGCGCCGGTCTGGTACCAATGGATGCCGGTTGGGACGACATCGGCTCGTGGAGCTTCCTGCAGAAACTGCCCGCCGATGAGCACGGCAACGTCAAACACGGCGACGTGCTGATGGAGGACAGCCGAAATACCCTTGTCCATGCCAGCAGCCGCCTCGTCGCCGCCGTAGGAATGGACGACCACCTCATCGTAGAAACCAAAGATGCCGTGCTGGTCGCCCCCACCGACCGCGCGCAAGACGTGCGGCGCATCGTCAAACAACTGCAGCTGGACAAACGTGCCGAGGCCGAGCTGCATCCCCGCGTCTTGCGCCCGTGGGGCAGCTACGAATCCATCGCCGAAGGGGAGCGCTTCCAGGTCAAGCGCATTGTGGTGAAACCGGGCGAAAAACTCAGCCTGCAGATGCATCACCACCGCGCGGAGCACTGGATCGTTGTCCGCGGCACGGCTCGCGTCACCTGCGGCGACGAAGAAAAGCTCGTCACCGAAAACCAGAGCGTCTACATCCCCCTCGGCACCAAGCACCGCCTGGACAATCCCGGGCAGCTCCCGCTAGAGCTTATCGAAGTGCAGTCCGGCTCCTATCTCGGCGAGGATGACATCGTGCGCTTCGATGACGTCTACGGACGGACCAAGCAGACGAACTAATGCACTTCAGCATCTATCCCCCTTCTCCCCAAGGGAGAAGGGCCGGGGATGAGGGGGCGCGAAGCGCCTCAAGCTTCTCCCCCAGGTGCCCAATAACAGCGACACGGACCAACCCAAGTGCCCAACACCCCCCACCTCCGCATCCTCATCGTCAGCCTGAACTTCGCCCCAGAAGAGACTGCGACGGGGATGTACACGGGTGAAATGGCGAAATGGCTCGCCAAACGCGGCCACCATGTCGATGCGATCGCCGGCCTGCCCCATTACCCGGAATGGAAAGTCCGCCCGGACTACAAAGGTAAAGGGCTCCGGAAAGAAGCGCTAGATGGCGTAACCGTATTTCGGACGCCGCACACCGTGCCCTCAGGCAGCGGGGTATCCGCAAAGCAGCGCATCCTGATGGAGCTGAGCTTCTCCTTCTGTTCGCTCTATTGGTGGGCGCGTATTCTCTTTTCCCGCAAGCGCTATGACGTGGTGATCGCCATCTGCCCGCCATTGCAGACGGCAGTGATGCCCACGCTGTACCGCTTCATTCGTCGTGCTCCCTGGGTGCTTCACGTGCAAGACTTTCAGGTAGATGCGGCCCTGCGACTCGGAATGCTGACATTGGGCAAGTTCGACCGCCTGCTCTTCGCCCTGGAAAACTTCTTCCTCCGCCGCGCGACCCGGGTCTCCTCGATCACGCCCTCCATGTGCCGGCGCGCCAACGAAAAGGGCGCGGACACGGACCGCACCTGGCTATCCCCCAACTGGGCCGATATCACCCAGATCACACCTACGGATCCTAACAACAGCTTCCGAAAGGAGCTCGGGGTTAGCCCGAACGACGTCCTCGTGATGTACGCCGGCGCCATCGCCACCAAACAGGGACTCGATGTACTGCTCGACGCGGCTCACGAGATGAAGGACGACGGCCGCTTTCATTTCGTGATCGTGGGCAACGGCTCCGATCGCGAACGCCTGGAAGCGCGAGCCACGGAACTGGGGCTCCCCCGTTTGCACTTTCTGGACCTGCAACCACGCGCCCGCCTGGGCGAGATGCTGGGGGCGGCCGATATCCATCTCGTCATCCAGAAGCGCGAAGCGGCAGACCTCGTCATGCCCTCCAAGTTGACCAACATCCTTGCGGCCGGCCGCCCCGCCATCGCGACAGCGGAGAAGGGCACGGCACTCTGGGATGCCCTCGAAGACGGCGGCTGTGGTGTCTGTACTCCACCAGGGGATAGTGAGGCCCTCGCTGACGCCGTGAGAACGCTCGGAGACGATGCCCCCGCGCGCTTGGCGAAAGGACAAAAGGCGCGGGCATATGCCGAGACCCACCTGGATCAGGACCGGATCCTTCAGACCTTCGAGCAGAAGTTGCTCGGGCTGGCAGGCAAAGCCTCGAACACGAGAACCTGAGCCGCGCGAGCCCGCCCGAGGGCTCAACCACCAGCCTAGCCATCCAGTAGCGCAGCGAAATAGGCCTGCGCATTCGGGTGCACGGACGCCCCCGCATGCTCCACTGGCCGCTCCACGATCGGCGCCCACCACGTGTTGTCGTGCGATTCCTGCCGCAGATCGACCGTCTTCGTCAGTGCGAAGCAGTAGGCAAGCACCACGTAGTGGGTAGCGACCGCCGAACCATCGAAGGCGCAGTCATAGAAATGCTCGTATACGCCCAAAAGCTGGGGCTGCGCAATGGGCATGTCGCCAACAATCTCTTCACGCCAAACCCGCTGCAGCGCCTTTGCGATCGCCTCGCCCCGACGAATCCGCCCGCCAGGCACAAACCAAGTACCCCGCGCCGGCTCATCTCTCCGTTGGCCAAGCAGCAACTTGCCCCCATTGACGATCAGTAGGTCCACCGAAACCAGCGGCAAAGAGGCGATCGCATGCCGAAAGTCCGCAGCGCTCAGAAAGCCCTCGCGAGCATCAGTCAAAGCCTTTGAGCACAACTTTTACCAAGTGGCAGCACGCTGTCATCGTGCTCTGCCATCCCTTCTCCCCGTCGGGGAAAAGGTGGCGCGGCAGCGGCGGATGAGGGGGCTTAGCAAGGCGTCGAGCAAACCACAAGAATCACCCCCGCACCGCATCCTGATGTTCCAGGAACCATCTATACGTCTCCTCCAACCCCTCGCGCAAACCAATCTGTGGCTTCCAGCCGAGCTCTGAGAGCCGACTGGTATCCATCAACTTCCGAGGTGTGCCATCCGGCTTGTCGGCGTCGTAGACGATGTCACCCTCAAAGCCGACGACATCTTTCACCATCGCTGCCAATTCGGCAATGCTGAGGTCTTCCCCCCATCCAACATTGACGATGTCCTCGCTTTCGTAGTTCTGCATCAGATACAGGCAGGCATCAGCCAGGTCATCCACGTGCAAAAACTCGCGCCGCGGTGTGCCCGAGCCCCATACCGTAACGGTGGCGTCGCCTGCTTCCCGCGCCTCGTGGAACTTGCGAATCAACGCTGGTAGCACGTGCGAATTCTGTAAATCAAAGTTATCGCCCGGCCCGTACAAATTCGTCGGCATCAGGCTGATCGCGTTGAAGCCATACTGCCGGCGGTAGGCTTGGCATTGCTTAATGCCGGCAATCTTGGCGATGGCATACCACTCGTTCGTCGGCTCGAGCGGCCCTGTAAGCAGATGCTCTTCCTTCATCGGCTGCGGCGCGTGCTTCGGATAGATGCAGGACGACCCCAGAAACACCAGCTTCTTCACACCGGCCCGGTAAGCGGCATCGATCACGTTGAGCTGGATCTGCAGGTTGTCGCGCAGGAAATCTGCAGGCGCACTGTTGTTGGCGTGGATTCCGCCGACCTTGGCAGCCGCGAGGAACACGTATTCCGGCTGCGCCTGCGCGAAGAACTGCCGAACCTCGGCCGGATCGGTCAGGTCGGTCTCGCTGCGTGACTGAGTCAGCACATCCGAATAGCCATCCGCCTCAAGCTTGCGGCAGATCGCCGAACCCACCAGGCCGCGATGGCCGGCGACGAAAACCCTGGCATCCTTTTGCATGATCATTCGCCCGCCATCATTCGTGGTAGTCGAAGGACTTGTAGCCCGCATTCCGAACCAGATCATCCCTCCGAGCACTGTTGAGGTCTTCGCGCACCATTTCTGCAACGAGTTCTTCAAAGGTGGTCTTCGGCGTCCACCCCAGCTTCTCGCGTGCCTTGGTGGGGTCGCCCAACAGCGTTTCCACCTCCGCCGGTCGGAAATAACGCGAATCCACCGCCACAACTCGGGTCCCGGGCGCGACAACACATTCCTCACCCGCCGACTCCAGATACCCAACTTCTTCGACCCCGGCGCCTTCCCAGCGAAGCTTCATGCCGAGTTCGCCAGCGGCCGCATTCACGAAATCTCGCACCGAGTACTGGTGCCCGGTCGCGATAACAAAGTCTTCCGGCTCCTCCTGCTGCAGCATGAGCCACTGCATCTCCACGTAATCCCGTGCGTGGCCCCAGTCCCGCAGGGAGTCCATATTGCCCAGATAGAGACACTCTTGCAGGCCTAGGAAAATGCGCGCCATCGCACGCGTGATCTTGCGCGTGACGAAGGTTTCACCACGCAGTGGGGATTCATGGTTGAAGAGAATCCCGTTACAGGCATACATGCCGTAAGACTCACGGTAGTTCACCGTTATCCAGTAGGCATACAGCTTAGCCACTGCATAAGGAGACCGTGGATAGAAGGGGGTCGTCTCCTTCTGAGGAATTTCCTGCACCTTGCCGTAGAGCTCGGAGGTCGAAGCCTGATAAACCCGAGTCTTCTTCTCCAGGCCGAGGATGCGCACCGCCTCAAGAATCCGCAGCGTGCCCAGCGCGTCCGAGTTCGCCGTGTACTCCGGGCTCTCGAAGGACACCGCCACATGACTCTGCGCGCCGAGATTGTAGATCTCATCCGGCTGCACGGTCTGAATGATCCGTATCAGGTTTGTAGCATCCGTCAAATCCCCGTAGTGCAGGACGAAGCGTAGATCTTTCTCGTGCGGATCTTGGTACAGGTGGTCGATGCGATCCGTGTTGAACAGAGACGCTCGGCGTTTGATGCCGTGCACCTCGTATCCTTTTCCGAGTAGGAATTCGGCGAGATAAGCACCGTCTTGCCCTGTGACGCCAGTTATAAGCGCGCGCTTCACAATTGATCCTTTAACAGTTGGTTCTAAGTATGAGAAATAAATAGAGTTGGAGCTGAACCCGAAAGACTCGAACTTCGTAAGCAATGAGCTTGCCACTCAGTCACCGCCAAAGAGCCAGATAGTTCTAGGCCCTGTAGCTCACGGGAGGGCTGAGACTATCTTCCCTGCGGCCGACTCCGCTAAACGGTTTGGTAGCAGCAAATCAAAGACCAGCTATCAAAGTCTGCCCCCTGGACCTATTCGCACGCGTTCTATCCCGTCAGAACGGACACTCGCAACAATGCCTAAGCTGTGCCGAGGCGTGGTGATTTAGAAACGCAAGCGTTAAGCCCCTCTCCCAGAATCAGGTCTGGCCGATAATCGAAAATACCCACCTGACCCTCCACCACCAATTCCAACGCTAACTCGGACTCTCACCGCCCGAAGAGAAGATCCGCCTGCACCGCTTGGCCGCGCGCGTCGTAGGTCATGTGATACACGCCTACCAGACGCAGACCTCGCTCGCGCAACCAGGCGATTACTTCGTCGGCGAGGGACTGCCCCGTGTACAACTCCTGGAAGGAGCACTCCGCATACACCCAATCGAAATGATCCAGCATTTCCTCGCAGCCGGCCAACGCCTGTAGCTCGAAGCCCTGCACATCAAGCTTGAGCAGCGCTGGTGCGATGATGTCGACTGTCTGAAGGGCATCGGCAAGGCGCAACACGCGGACGGTCGCGATACCGACCTCTTCGGTCCCCGGGAACAGCACGCTTTGCCGTACGCCGATCGGTAAAAGGGACGAGGAGTCGTCACGCCCCGAGACGTGAACCTGCGCCTCGCCCGCCTGCGGTCCAAGTGCGGCCTCCACCAGCGTCGCGGACACATCGCTGGCAAACACCGCACGCCACCGTGCAGCCGGCCCTGACAGCGGCTCGAACGAGACAATGCGCGCATCGGCAAAACAGTGTCGCGCCACCAGCGCGAACTGACCGCGGTTCGCACCAATGTCGACCACCGTGCGCACCGAACCCATATTGCGCAGCACACCCGCATGTTCTACGCCCGCTGCCACCCCCTGGCGGCGCAACGCCCCGCGCCAAACCGGCACGGCGAGTATATCCACGAGCTTGCGAGCTTTGGCGGTGAATACGGTCATCTCGTGCCCCCGCTCGTCGCAGGAGCTGGCCCGCGTACCGCCGAGCCCCCGACCAAATCGGCCAACAGTGCCTGCCAGCGCGCCTCTCCTTGCTCATAGGTGCGCGTAAACTGTGCCGCCGCCGCTAGCGACGAGGCCTCGAACGCCGCTGAATCAGCCAGCCAGCTTTGAAGCCTCGCAAGCGCCGCCGGCACGAAGGGCGCCGAAGGATCGATCACCAACCCACAGTTTGCACCAACGATCTCCGGAATACATCCACGCCCGTAGGCGATCACTGGAACACCGCGCGACATAGCTTCGTGAATAACCATACCTTCGGTTTCGTTTTTATATCGCGTCGGGAAGACCAACACATCAATACCTGCGAAAAAAGCATCCTTGGCGGCATTGTATTGTGGCCCAACATATTCCACCTGAGGTAACGATGCCAGCCGAGCGCGTACCGCTTGTTCTGTGGCAGCATCCTGAAACGGGCCGGCCAACCTAGCATGGAGCGACAAACCCGCCTTTCCTGCGGCGGCCACTAGGTCCAGGAACTCCATTATCCCTTTTTCAAGACAAATGTTACTAATAAACCCGATTTCCCTGACTTTGCTCCTTGTTAATTCGTTTTTGCTGTATAAATCAACCGCTTTCGCCGGATCCATTAAGAACGTTGCATTTGAAAGCCCCCTCGCATCCGCTACCAGATATTGCGACTGAAGCTTCTCCGCCATACCAGAAGATTGCGTTATATGAATGCATTCCCTTCCACATGCGACCGTGAGCAGCCGCGTTCTCCATGAGTAGTGATCTAAATAGGCAAAACTGTGGTGGTGCACTACCATTTTGCAGCCTTTCAGCCTACCAATCACAGAAAACGCCGCCTCATAAACTTGCGCCCATCCTCCCGATATCGAAACATACGCGGCACTTCCGCGCTTGATTGGAGTTATAAAAAATTTGATTAGTGCGCCAAGGACACGCGGAAGCTTTAATAGCCGCACCCACACCGAGCGCGACAGTCCGCTAGACGCCACATCAAATAATACAAGGGGCACACCTCTCTCACAAAGAGACTTCGAAACCGCCGCTGTGATCGCAGTTTTTCCTGTTACCGGTGGAGGGAAAGCACCCCATATATACACCTTCTTCTCTGCGTCATCTTTCATAATAATCTCACATCAAACCGCCCCTCCTGCGGAATTGGATGATCCTTCGAACCCCCAACGTTGGCAAAGATTCGTTTCCAAGAGCGCATCTAGCTCAAGGACGTCATTCCAGAAGAGACGCTTTAAATCCTCTCTTGTGCCCTCTGCCATGCGAGGCTTTTCTCCATATTGATATTCGCTGTACAGAATCTGCTTCGTTATCGGTGACTCCTTCACCAACGTAACGAGTTGCGGGACCCCCAAGCTGCGAATGGACCAACCGAGCTGCCGTGCCATTCGGGCAACCAACACCGACCGCGGTCGCGCTGCCCTTAGCGCACCATCCTGCGCCACCTCGGACAAGGCAGCCGCGTCTATACCGAGGAAGCCGCACACCTCAGAAAAAAATGCTTGCGGGTTCTCGGCGAGATCATCGAAGACGGCAACATGAATCTGCTCTTTCGGAAATCTCTCCAAATACATTTTAAGGTGTTTACTATACAGACCGTGATCTACTAGCTCTCCGATACTTTCAAGCGCCGCCTCGAAACTGCCACGCACTCTCCCCTGTTTCCGCATGTACAGGTACGCGGAAAAAGCACGCTCAACTGGGTCACGTACACACACCATGAGTTTTACATTCGGGATATCTTCGGCGATGCGGTCGCGCGCCAGCTCAGAGAATAAATAGTCATGAGATATCTCACCCACTATATCATGACCACTGCCTGAGCCAGAAAAAAAACTATGATACCAACCCCACCCCTTCTCGTAATATCTATCGAAAAAGAATAGCTCTTTGACTGGCGATAAAAATACTTGCGGGTGATTCTTTAACGCTTGGTATATCCAAGTCGATCCGGACTTATCGGGGCCGATAAAGAGAAAATTTGGTACGTTAGGCATACAAGGACCTTCAACATACTCACATATGGTGGGGACCAGCGGCTCCTCTCCCACTTTCCGTACCAGTGTTCCAGCCCCCCATCATTATTTCGAGCACATCGCCGACGATAAGCGGTAACGATCAGACAGCTACTCCAAACACCCAGGCCGCCGGTGCTTCCCGCAGCCGCTGCTCCAGAGTTGCGGATGGACGAACATAAAGGGTGTTGCCGGTATCCTGACGCCAGTCCAGCGCAACCAACCGCCGAGCAAACGGATCGTATCGCATTGGTCGGAAGCCGGCTTCCAGAAGCTGGGCGTGGGTGTCGTCGTCGCTGAAACCATAGCGTACACCAAGACCGTTTAACTCGATCAACACGGCCTGAAGGGATGATTGCCCCAATATACCGTATGCGCCTTGGATGACATTAGCCTCGAAGCCCTCGACGTCAATCTTGATCATGGCCGGCGACTTGGCCGCGGCGATTGAATCGAGGCTATCCACCGCTACTTCAATGGCCTGCGTTTCCGGTTCCCAAGTCACTAGCACATGATTGGTAGGTCCGCCCGTCGTGGAAAAACGCATATTGCCCGGTTTGCTTCCAACACCGATGTTGCACGCATCGATCCGTTTCGCGAAGCCGTTCAGATGAACGTTGTCGAGCAATCGTCGATAAGTATCGGGAACCGGCTCAACAGCCAACACGCCGGCACCACGGCTTGCTGCCAAGATGCTGTAGACACCAACATTGGCGCCAACGTCGAGGAAATCATCCCCTTCGCGCAACATATGCAGTACGAAGGCCATGTCCTCAAATTCCATCAGCCCAACATAGGCATTCCCAGTAGCGCCGGTCATGCCCTTGCGCATCAGGAGTCGGGTCCCGTCCACGAAGGGCATCGCTACTTCTGCTGCGAGCAAGCGACTCCCGGCCTGCCAGCGCAGCATGCGCAGGAGGGTGCCAATGCGATCCCGCCGCCCTATCGGGTGGTCGAGGTAATGGCGTAATACGCGGCAAGGTTTCACAAGATTCATCGAGTGCCCCCTTCTAGCAGCTGCTGTACGGCGCATTCGAAATCGTTTGCCCATTGGTCCGGCGTATGGCACTGAATTTTCTGCGCCGCAACAGCTCCCATACGGTCACGCAGTGCAGGGTTCCCCGCCAGCATGTGCATGGCTCCAGCCAGCGCCGCTGTATCTTCGGGTGCTACGACGCAGCCGTTGACGCCTTCCTCAATGCGGTCGTTAATCTCGCCCGCAGCGGCGGTAGTGATCACCGGCAAACCGCAAGCCATGGCCTCGTCAACAACCAAGCCGTACGGATCACCCAAAGTGGGAAAGACGAATACATCCGCCAGTGCATAGTACCGGGGCAATTCAGACTTTTGCCGAAAGCCAACGAACACAACATTGCGGATACCGCGCTCTGTGCAGGCCTGCTTTAGCGCCGCCTCCTCTGGCCCGTCGCCAACCAGCAGCAAGCTGACAGGCTCAGCACATTTGCCCTGAACACGCTCAAAAGCGTCCAATAGGTAATTAACCCCCTTGCCCCACCAGAGTCGGCCGACGTAAATGAACGTAGTGCCCTCTAGCCCTAATTCGCGTCGCAGCACCTCTCGTTCAGGTCTCGCGGCCTCGGCCCCCGACTGGTAATGAGACACATCGATAACGTGAGGTGCAAAGAAGATCTTTTCGGGGCCAGCCCCATACCTAGTCGAGAATTCTTTACCGTCCTCACCTACAGTCAGGATCATATCGACTTTCGGGAATAGCCAACGCTTGATTGCCTCTTTCATCGTCGTGCGCTTAACCCAACGGTCGAAAGTAACCTCCACCCAAAACCCTGTCTTTGTTCTTCTCAGTTTCGCGAGCATGAAACCCGCGACAAAAGACGGTCCCGCATAAAGGCTCACAATAACATCCGGCCGCCGGCCAAAAAGGGGCAAGGGCCAGTGCTGGGTACGGCCACAAAGATGTGTCCTAGGCAAATACCGATACCGAAAACGCCACGAAGCTTCATTCACATCCCAGCTGCGGTCTGCTTCAAGGCGGTCATTGAACCAGGCCTCGAAATCAATAGCACCGCGATCAGCCAGCGCATCAAAGCGCTCGACCATATAGGGCGAAGGGATGTTATTCCAGTAGACCACAAAAGGCCGATTCGCAAGGCGCGATGACATGCTGTGACTCTTCATTAGTATAGCTACACGCCCCCAGGCGCTCCACTACAGAATAAACCCTGGTTAGCGACGGGCCATCCAACCAGCCTCCATGGCGCACATACCGCGCCTATCCGACAGGAAGTCAAAAAGAAGGCACTGATCCTTGCATGCCTCTCAAACTTCATTTTAATGTCTAAGGTGTAGACTTGCACTGTCTTTACAAACCTTCGGATATAACTGCATGAAGCAATCAAATTTTAAACTTGTGAGGCAAAAAAAACCGATCCTGCAACTTGTAGAAAAATCCACGCGGATCCCTTTGCCATTTTTTGATCTTGTAAAAAACCCTACGAAGGTTATCCAACCTGGTTGGAGCGCGTCCCATTACTCTAACGAAATAACGCTTGCAGTTCTCACGATGGTCTGCCAAAAGACGAGCAGATCCACTGATAGACGTTGCGTGTATTTTGAAAATCGCCAGATAGTCATCAACAATTTCAACCTTTTCGCCGGCAACCACAAGATCAAGGAGTAACTCAGCATCCCATCCACAGTTGTTATGGACATTGAACCCTCCAACATTCCAAAACGCGCTTGCTCGAATGAAGGTGCTTTGTTGGGCCACCTGCGCCCCCCCATAGACGAACTCCTTTGGCTGAATTTGGCTTGCTCTCACGCGCCTGATCAGCTGGTCGCCTTGTCCGACCATGTAGAGATGCCCAGCAATAATCCCGGCATCCGGGCTCTGTCGGGCTGCTTCGGCTACCTTCGCCAACGCCCCAGGCAGCAGGGCGTCATCGGAGTTGATATATCCATATATGTCTCCCGTTGCACATCCAAAGCCTTTGTTCAGCCCATCTGCCGGCCCTTCGTCCGGTTCGAAGATGATTTTGTCAATACGGTCTCGGTAACGCTCAATTATCGCCCTACTACCATCGTCTGATCCTGGATCAACCACGATATATTCTAGATTCGGATAGTCCTGTTCAATAACGGAGAGAATGGCACGTTCGAGAAAAGATGCCTGATTGTAGGAAATCGTTACGATTGAAAACTTCATCGGTAAGACTCGCTTTGCGGGTTGGCAGTAGCTTTCGTAGTCGCCACCTTGCTTTGAGCGCGCCGTCTCCTAACGCTTGGGATGAAACTCATCATGAGGACGATATAAAATGGTGTGATAAATCGCCGCTCTCCCGCGAAGGGGGAGAAAAAAGTGTCCCAAATCAAATGGAAAGCTAAGAGCGCCACTAGGGGGGCCAACCGTTCTTTGACCGTAAAGAGCCCCGCGAGAGCTCGCATAGGCAGTGTTAGCAGCCACAGCCAAAATATTGCACCAAGTATGCCGGCTTGCACCCACGCGCCCATCAGATGCGAGTGCGCTGGAATCAGACATTCCTCGTCTTCCTCACCAGGGAAGTAGCCGGCCCTTCGCTTGAGCTCTACATAAAGAGATGAATAACGGCAATCCTTGGCCCAAGACCCGTGTCCGATCACAGGAGCATCTAAAATTGCCAAGCCCGAAACCAACACTTCTGTGCGTCCCCCAATAAGTAATCCGTACTCTCCGGACGCTTGCATCTCGTACTTCTGTCGAGCCTCCGTCCCGAGCCAGCCAGCAGCCACCGAATACTCATATATTTGCAAGATTGTCCAAGCACCCAGCCCTGCCAGAGCGCCCACCGCTAACAACTGCCGGAACTGAATTTGCGATGAAGTGGAGCGTGTTCCGCGCAGGACTTGTGCACCCAAATAGCAAGCTGCAAGAAAAGCCACACCGCCAACTGCGCGCGACCCCATAAACATGTTTAACGCTGCGACGAACAACAAAACCACGGAGGGCCACAATCGTCCAGGATGAAGGCGCTCGGGGAGCGCAACCGCTAGGATCAGTACCAACAGCCAGCTCACGCCGGTGCCATAGCCAAACTTCCAAGGATGCGCTAGCGCGTAATTGCCGGGTGCAATGAAATAATCCGCAATCTGGCCAATCGCAGCGCCGGCGGCAAATAGCACTAGCCGCTTTGGGTTGCCCGCCATCAGGAGAAAAAGCGAGCAGAAGTTGATCAGCGCGAAGCCTATCATCGCCCATCCACGGGCGTAATCGTTGAAAGACGAGCCACGGATGAGATCAGTGGCGATTTGACCCAAGAGCCAAAGCAGCAGCAACCCAATCAAGGTGCGCGGCAAAGGCGTAGCAAGCCTGTAGCCTCGACGGACGAGAAGAGACGGGAATAAAGCTGCAAGCAGAACTTCAGTAAGAAACAATCGGCCGAAAATGGTGACGTCGACAAACCGCAAAAGTGGCGCAATAAAGACAATGGCGTCGAGCAATCCAAACCGAGTAAGCAACCGACGCGAACTCCAATACGCTCCTGCCCGCATTTCGCCATGCGCATGTGAAAGCCCGTTTGGGAAAGTCATATAGGTGTCTTACCTTGGAAGCCTTAGGTGATCGACGACAGCCGCTGGTTCACCCTCAAAACCCTCCTCACCTGCAGTGCTAGTCTCCAACGCATTCCTGCGCAGCACGGGTGTCCAAGGGCACTAGCTTTGACGCCTCTCCCCCTGCCGCCAGAGCCTAACCATTTTTTTTGCGACCCAACACTCTGGTAAATCGGCACAGCCACACACACATTTACGCTCCACCCGCGAGTCCCGCCTTTACAGGCCTCATCCAGTTTCTTTCTTGCTTCCCCTTGCGGCTCCGGTTCATGATGACCTTTGCCCAGCAGCAACCAAGACTGGGAATTCGATGATTCTTGCCGTCTTTGGTCGCCATTCACTACGATGCTCCCACTTACCTTTGAGCGAAGCACCCTAAAGGCGTGTTTAGGTAACGGCATAGCTTCGGCGGCGCGAAAGTGTACGTAGCGCCTGTCGCTTAACACCAGACAAGTCTAGCGGACCATGAAGCGCTCCTACTGTCATGAATAGTGCGTCTGACAACAGTCGGGGCACGCGGCAGCTCGGAGCACCGATTAATGCATGCTGAAGTTCATTCTCGTCATAGCCCATGGTTCTCAGTCGGTCCGACCCGATCCATGCCAAATACCGCCTTGCCCATGCCCTTCGTAGTGGCGTGTCAAATGCGCTGACCCAGTCATCAACCGAATCCGACGAGATACGACTAAACTTCCTGTTTCCTGTCGGGTCTCCCATGCTGCCGGAGAACTGAACGCCAGAATAGCGCTCGAGAACAAAGGGATCATATCGTAGCCCAAGATAAGAGAAGACAGACGGCCATACAGTTTCTGGCTCAGTTACCATATGCTCATAGCGCAAATGAAAAAACCTGTCAGGTTTGGCGTCGACAGCCTCTACTAGATTCTCCACCCCCTTGTAAAGATCAATATTATAACGGTGCGTAATCCAGCGCTCATTCCGCGCCCACGTCCTCACAATGGATGCCGCGACTGCCAAGGGGTTTCGCCACAGGATAATGCACTTCGCCTCCGGAAATATCTCTAGGATTTCTTTTATTATGAGATGGTAACGTGGAGTCTTATCAAGGAAATACTGGCTTTTATTTCCTGAAGCAGAACCATACAAGCGCAGCGCTAATTCTCGTAGCGCAGCGTAGTAATCACCTTTCCCAGCTGGAAGTTCCCGAATAAAATCTTGGATTGCTTTCGCCCCGGTACTTTGAGCATACTCAGTGTACACTCCGTCATTTCGCAGCGCGTAAACGAAAGGAAGAAGCAACCACGGTTCAGCCACCGTGGCAATTTCAGCGTGCGAGGCCAATATCCTCTGCGCGAGAGTCGAGCCTGATCTAGGGAGGCTAAAAACAAATATTGGCGCTGTCATTGAAGGACACCTACTACCGAATTAAGAACGGACACAGGCAACGTTTATCTCCTGTGATACCTGGCCACAGTTTGCAGAACGTTAATCGTAGCCAAACCGCAACATCTGCTCGTGCCACCTTCTGCATATCTTCTCCTGCATAAGCGGGCTGAGTTCGGAAAAATTCCTGGAAGTACCGCTCCGAAAAAAGCGAGCCCCTGGCGCCGAAGTGCGCCGCGCCGACCACTGTGACCCTTCCCGATCCTCCCGTTCCCTAAGTTTTTCCATGGAACAAGCGCGGACAGCTGAATAGACAGCTTCATCACCACAACAAATACCCAGAAATTCACATATGCGCATTAATCCATTCATGGGTTCTGATTTTAACTCTTCATATGTGAGCCGGAGCATATCTGCGCTTTCAGCGCATTCCCAACTTCCTACGTGCTCTGCCCATGTGCCATAACCGTCAAGCCCACCGGATAAAAACAAAGAAACAAAACCATCCAATGACATCTCGCTCACCATGGAATCGCTCCGAACTCCGCGGAGGTAATGGTAGTATGAGACGCACACATCGCGTGGATCCCTCGTGATATAGATAACCCGCTTATAGTCTGGCCTAAAGCTCTGATGACTTTTTATCAACCTACCGCCACATGGGAAGCGATACGCTTTCTTAAGTTCGCGGCCCCGACTTTTATAAACGTCGGGCACGAGCTGCTCCATTTCCGAGAGTGATGACTGCGGATTAACCAAATGCGATACAAGGGCGCGCACCCATGTATTTCCGGATTTCGGATAAGAGACCAACATCACATCGTCAGACTCTGGCACGAATCTAGCGCCTTGCTTGGACAATTCGAACTCAAGGCGCCTCAATAGCCCCTTCACCATTGATCGTCGCCCCTCAATCTACCGAAGAAATTTCCGGCTGCCGTGCTTGATAGCCCAGTCCGCCGCCGAACGTATACAACCAATACAATATTCCAAGTGACCAAGCTCAAACCAGTTGCGAAAGCTGCACCCTCGATACCCCATATCGGGATCAACGTCGCATTTGAAACAATGTTGACGATTGCGGCGATAGCTACGCCAAGTGCCGAGTCTCGCTCATGCGCTGTCATGTTAAGGATAAGCGCAGCAGGGCCCGCTGCAGCGTTAATAACCTGCGCCCCGCACAAGATTGCGAGGCACGCCGCGCCGTCCTCGAAGCCCTCGCCGTAAACTCCGCTGAGAATGGGCTGTCCGAACCATGCTAGCACCAGCGCCACGGGCAGTGACGCGCTAAAGGCGCCTCGCGCCGCTATCGTGATAATTCGCTGCAGCTTCTTCATTTCGCCAGCGGCGTAGAGATGAGCGATTGTAGGCTGCACGGCCATGTTGACGACCAGAAGCGAAAAGACCACCAGATCCGCGCCACGGGCTGCGGCCCGATAAACGCCGGCCGACTCCGGCCCCTGGATAGCGGCGAGCATCAAGACATCTGCTTGGGTGTTGATGATGTTCATACCACCAAGGAACAGCAGAGGGAGCGCGGATCGTGCCCACGTCGCTGTTTCATAGCGAGGTGTGGCTTGGCGCATCTGGCTCGGTAGTCGGCTTAGCAACAGTGCAGTGCCCACAATGAAAGCAACGGAGAATGCGGATATTTGGAGTCCGATTGCGTTCTGGGGCGAGAGCCGTGCCCCAGTTACATGCCAAGCAAGCAGAAAAAGGGTGAAAAAACCAGGCACAACGAGACTTTCGGGCAGCTGTCCCAAGATAACATGGTGCAGCCCACGCAACGCGGCGGAGCGCATTGCGCCGAGCGCCGTCAGGGGAACAATCGTTAACGCCAAGAGATATACCGCTTGATTTGTAAGGCTCAGCCAACCGCCGAGCCCCCAAATCGCCGCTGCGACGATCAGCATCATGATGAGTGACGCTCCCAGCACGACTTGGTTGCCGCGTACTAGCAAGCCGCGCATTAGCCCCCATTGCTCGTGCAGGCTATAACTTGCGAGCAGGCGGACCACCAGCATCGGAAGGCCGAGCCCGGTGGGCACTGTCAAGAGCATGACCAGCGCCATGGCCGTGGCATATACGCCGTAGCCTTCGGGGCCCATCCAGCGCGCCAGTAGTATGCTGGCTAGCAGCGTTAGCACCTTGGACGAAAACGCAAGCGCCGCACTGCCCCCTGCGGCTTTCATGAGGTGCCTGCGAAGTGAGCCGCGTCCAGCCATCTGGCTGCGCAGACGGGCAGTGAAAGTCAAGAGTTGCACCTAATGAGGTCTGTCTGCAGCGCGGCGCTATGGGCCCTCGTGAAGATCATGCCCCGTGACTCGCCTCGGAATGCGCCGAGGTTGGCGCTTGCGAGGCTTGTCCATCATTCTGCCGCCACAGTGAAGCGTACCATGGCTTGCCCCGATTGCGACGGCGGGCGCATTTCTGCGCGATGTCGGTGACTTCATCCAGCATGCCGTCGCCTAGATGTCAGGTCCCGAGTGATTACGAACAGCTTTTTTGAATATGTCCGGCTTGTGCGCCTGCCAGTCCTTCATGATTTGAATGGGCGTGCGATGGCTGATCGCCTTTTGTGGCAGATGCTGGTTGTACAGCCAGACATAGCGCTTGAGCGTGGTTTCGAGGTCGTCGCGGCTGCGGAAGTGGTGCGTGCGCAGGACGTCGGCAATTCGTCCATTGAAGCGCTCGACCATGCCGTTGGTTTGGGGCCGGCCCGGCGGAATGAGCCGGTGCTCGATGCCGAGTTCGGTGCAGCGCCGATCAAAGCCGTGCGTCCCGGTGGGCTGCCGCTGGCCGTTGGCGGTGAAGCGGTCGGTGAATTCCTTGGCGTTGTCGGTCAGGATCGTGTGGATATTGAACGGGGCCGCCTCGTGCAACGCCTTGAGAAAGCGCTCGGCCGAGCGCGTGCTCTTATCGGCCATCAATTGCACATAAACCCAGCGCGTGGCGCGGTCGATGGCCACAAAGGCGTAGCGCCGCGTGTCCTCGTCGCGCATCTGGGGCAGGTACTTGATGTCGATGTGCACGAAGCCCGGCTCGTAGGGCTTGAAGGGCTTGCTGGGCTTTGCCTCGGCATCGGCTTCCTTCGGCAACTTCGAGACGCCATGGCGCCGCAGCATCCGGTCCAGCGCCGAGCGACTCATCTGCGGGGCAATGAACTCGCGCGTGACTGCCAACAGATCGTCCAGGGGCAGGCGCAGCGTGGTGCGCAGATACAGCACCAGCGCCTCCTGCCCGTCGTTCAGCGTCTTGGAGAGCCGGTGCGGCGTGTGACTGCGATCCGCCGTCGACTCCCGGCGTCGCCACTTCATGATGGTGTCGCGCGACTGCCCGAAGCGCGCCGCCAGCTCGTCAACGGTGCCTTCGGCCTCTCGAATCGCTTGGCGCGTCGCCGGCGTGGTGGTCGCGTTCTTGTGCAAGCTCAGCAGCATCCCGGATCCTTCTCCCATCGTGCCAAAACTCCCGCCAGGGCTTCACGGCCCATCAGCAGTGGGCGCCTATTGTGAAGAAGGTGATCATCCGGGACCCGACAACTACGCGGCTCATGCTTCGACTAAGGATCATCTGAAAAACCCATGCTGAAACGGGCTGCCAAGCGTGAAGTGACGAAAACCGGGTCTGAGGATCGGGATTCGACACCGCACATTGCCCTTTCGGGCTTCGGATCGCTGCATAACCTCGATTTCGTCGCTCATCGGACGCACCTATCCCATCACCATGAGTCTTCTCCTCACCATCCACAGGTTGGAAAGGGCAAACAGGGTCTGCAACTGGGCAGTGTTCTTGGCCAGCCCCCGGTAGCGCACCTTGGTGTAGCCAAACTGGCGCTTGATCACTCGGAACGGATGTTCGACCTTGGCACGGATGCGGGCCTTGGTCTCTTCCAGCGTTCTCATGATCTGGCCCATGGGGCTTTCCGGCAGTGCCCGGCGCTTGCCGGGACGCATGGAGACCTGCCATTGGACCTTGTGATGCGTCAGTTCCTCCCGTTTGTCGATGCCCTGGTAGCCGGCGTCGGTATGCACCTGCGCTTCCTCTCCATGCAGCAGCTCGTCGACCGGCGTCAGGTCATGGACGTTCGCGGCCGTGCCTGCAACGGAGTGCACCAACCCAGAGTCGGCATCCACGCCGATATGGGCCTTCATACCGAAGAACCACTGGTTGCCCTTCTTGGTTTGGTGCATCTCCGGATCGCGCTTGCCGCTGCTATTCTCGGTGCGTGGATCAGGGTGGCATCGATGGCCGTACCAGCCTTCAGCATCAGCCCCCGCGTGGAGAGGAGTTCGTTGATCAGCCGCAGCATGGCGGGGTCAAGCCCGTGCTGTTCCAGCAGATGACGGAACCGCAGGATGGTGCTCTCGTCAGGCATCCGATCCGCACCGGGATCAATGCCAATGAACTCACGATACAGGGGCACATCGTGCAGGGCCTCATCCATCGCCGGATCAGAATGACCAAACCACTGCTGCAGGAAGTGAATCCGCAGCATCAGCTCACAGGGAAACGGCGGGCGGCCCGTGGACGCCTTACCCAGTAGTGCGGCTCAATCAGCGCCACCAGCTCCCGCCAGGGCACGACTTGGTCCATCTCTTCCAGAAACACCCGCTTGCGCGTGCGCTTGGATGCCACTTCAAACCCAGACGCAAGGCTCAGTTGCTTCATCGGGATCAGGCTCTCATCAGGTCATCAGCGAAGCGTGAATTGTCCCATGCGGCGGGGTTTTGCAGATGATTCCTAGGGAGGGGCTTCACATCATACTATGCCCACATCCTTATCCCGCCCACAAGTGGGCACTTGATGAACCGTTTTTTCACGCTGCTTTAGCCAAAGGCCAAGTGCTCAATAAGCGCCTTTGACTTTCAGGACAACCATGACGGTACGTATCATGATTCCTAGATCGAACAGGATCCCAGCATTTTCCGCGTAAGCTCTATCCATTGCCACTCGTCGACCGTAATCCACGTCATTTCGGCCTGACACCTGCCAGAGACCTGTCAGCCCCGGGCGATTAGCCAAGTAAAATCGTGCGCCGCGGCCGTACCGAATCAATTCCTCACGAACGACAGGGCGCGGCCCCACCAAACTCATATCCCCCCTGACTACGTTCCAGAGTTGCGGAAGTTCATCTAGGCTAGTTCGGCGCAAGAACCGTCCCATTCGCGTAATACGGGGATCGTTTCTCAGTTTGAAAGCCCGTTCCCATTCGGCCCGTGCTTCCGCATCCGAATCGAGTAGCTGCTGAAGCACGGCCTCCGCATCAGGCACCATCGTGCGAAATTTGTAACAATAGAACGGTTTACCGCCCCTCCCTATACGCTTGTGACCGAAGAAGATCGACCCCTTCTGGAAAGCCATTACGGCAAGCGTGGTGAGGATTACCGGCGAGAAGACAAGCGCGATCCCGCACGCCCCGACAATATCCATGCCCCGTTTCGTTACCGCGTAGCGCCGTGTCTGCTGTAGAGCAAATCGACCGGTACGTTGAGTGCTGTCTGCGGTTCTCTCTTCCAACGCGTGTGAAAAGCTTCCGTCCAAGATCGTCACCCTTGTGCCGAGTGTTGGTCGGCTCTGGCGCCTGCAGTGGCGACAGCTTCCTTTTCCGCCATCCAGGCCCGGAAAGTGGCGCTGCTGTGCCAGTTGAGGGCGGTTTCGATGATGGCGCCCATTGCCGTGTACCGGGGCGCCCAACCGAGCACCGCCTTGGCGTGCTTGCCGCTGGCTACCAGATGTGACGGATCACCGGGGCGGCGACTCGTGGTTGGTATGTCGATTGGCTCCCCGGAGACTTCACGAACCGCGTCAACGACCTCGCGAACGCTGTAGCCGCGGCCGCTGCCTAGATTGAAGGTGTGCATGCCAACGGCGTAGTCCAGATGCTCCAGCGCGCGCAGGTGCGCATCGGCCAAGTCATTGACGTGAACATAGTCACGTACGCAAGTGCCGTCTTCCGTGGCGTAATCCGTACCATTAATGGCAACAACGATATCTTCGCCTGCCGCCTTGCGCACCAATTTTGGAATGAGATGAGTTTCCGGGTCGTGCGCTTCGCCAATCAGTCCGGAGGGGTCCGCACCAGCGGCGTTGAAGTAGCGCAAGGAGACCGCCCGGATGCCGTAGGCGCGACAGCTATCGCGGAGAATTTGCTCCACCATCAGCTTCGATAGGCCGTAGGGGTTCATCGGAGCGGTTGGGTGGTCCTCTGCGATGAGTCGCGACTGAGGTTCACCGAATACGGCAGCGGTTGATGAGAAGACGAACTTCTTCACCTCGAACTCTCGCATCACGCCCAGAAGATTCAGCGTCGCAGCAACGTTGTGCTGGTAATAACGCTGCGGATGCCGCATGGATTCTGCGACTAACGAAAGCGCAGCGAAATGCAGTACCCCATCGAACGCGTATTTGGAGAACAGCGTCCGGAGGAAGTTGGCATCTTCGATTGAGCCGAATTCGTGCTTACCCCACAGCAGGGCGCCGGCGTGGCCGGTGGATAAATCGTCACACACCACCACCTCGTGTCCCGCTTCGTGCAACCGCTTGCACATGTGGGAACCGATATATCCCGCGCCGCCACACACTAAATACGTTGCCATGCTCCCACCCCCGGCTCCGGGATTACCCGCCTTTCATTATGATGCACTGCACCATGGCGCTTTTGCAACGGCATTTGCCGTTTTTATTGCAACGCTGTCCATCTCTCGCAGCATGCCACTCGTCCGCAATTACATGAATCCCCATTCAACATTAATCCGTGATCAATCTATCCAGTTGGAATAAGGTGGATACGGTGGGCAGGATTTGACTCACGATTCGGTTGTAGCGCGCGAAGTCGGTTGATGAGACATACACAACGTCGCGCGGTTGCAGTTCAAACCTCTCAGCAAGAAGGATGCCATCCGCCCTGCTGAGGTCCAGGCCGAAGACCAAAGCTTCCTCAGGCTCACAATCGCACAGGCGGCTGATACCTGGCTGAACACCGCTGCGGAATACGAAGACGGAAGCATCATCCGCAGACAGGGTATCCATCCCCTGGGCACCCGCGATGGCTTCGGTCAGGGACATGTAGTTACGAGCGATGGGCACGGAGCCCTGCTCGCCGACCTCCCCCAGTACGAAGACCTTGTCCGCGGAATTGTCGGGAATATGGAGGACATCGCCCGCTTCCAGTGCAACGTTGAATCGGGTGTTGCCGCGCGCGTGGAGGGCGTGCAGGTTCACCAGATGGGATTGGTCATCGCGGGAAAGCACGGCAATACGGCGGCTGGCCATTTCAGTGAGCCCGCCGTGCTCATTGATAAGGTCGAGCACGCCACGCGGGGTGTCGTCGATCACGGACACGCCGGGTTGGGCGACCTCGCCCGTCACGAACACACGCTGGCTCCGGTATTCGAGCACGCGGACATCCACCTGGGGGGTGCGGATGACCTTTTGTAGATTCTCGGCAATGTAGTCGCGGATTTCTGCCAGCGTCATGCCCGCGGCTTTGAAGTTACCGACATAGGGATAGAACATCTCTCCGTCCGGCCCAACCAGGCGCCCGGCGCTCTGGGTGTCGCGCAGTTCGTTACCTGGGTTGGTGAGCTCCGGGTGTTCCCACACGACCACATTGAGCACATCACCTGCGCCTACGCGGTAGTTGTAGCCCTGATCCCGAACCTGCTCGACCGGCTGCAGGCCGCCTTCCAGCGGCAGGCGCGAGCGTTCCGCGGCTCGCTCTTCGAGTTCCGCGATTACCGATGGCGTAATCTGAAGCAGCGTGTACGGCAGGCTGGCCTGGCGCTTATCGGCATCCGAGCTTGGATCGACATTCAGGCCCGGAAGAATGGTGCAACCGCTCAGAAGCAGTGCCAACGCACCTTGAAATGCCGCTCGTGCAGTGGTCCATTTCATGCTGTGATGCCCCCGAAATAGCATGGTCATGCTCAGGTTTGTGAGGAATATTGATAGGTGTAGCCGTAGCGGTAGCCGTAGCGGCCTTGGCGGCCATAGCGGCCTGCACTGACGCCCATCTGATTGAAGACCGTACCGCGCACGGTCACACCGCCCTGGCGAAGGCGGTTGTAGGCGTCCGCAATCATATCCATCGGGTGCTCGCCTTCCTTCAACACCATCAGGGTAGCGCCTGCGAGACGCCCCACGATGGCCGCATCCGTAACTGCGAGGATGGGCGGGGTATCCACGATTACGTAATCGAAGTTTTCCCCCAACTGCATCAGCAGTTGCCCGAAGCGCTCGTTGAGCAATAGTTCGGCTGGATTCGGTGCGACTGTGCCTGCGGAAATCAGAAAGAGGTTTTCCTTGCCCTGTACCTGCCGTACTACGTCCCCGGCGGGGGCGTCATTGGCAATGTAATCGGATAGCCCTGGCTTGCGGCTCAAGCCCACACGCTCGTGGATGTGCCCACGGCGAAGGTCCGCATCCACCACCACCACGCGACTGCCGGCCTCAGCCAACACCGCGCCGAAGTTCATGGACAGGAAGGACTTGCCTAGGCCTGGGCTCGGGCCTGTAATGGCAAGAATACGGCTGGGTGCATCCAGCAAGGCGAAGTGCAGGGAGGTGCGCAGGCTGCGCAGTGCCTCTGCGGTGACAGACTGCGGCGCTTCATGCACCAGAAGCCCGGCTGTCTCGCCCCGTTTGCGTGCGCGGCGTCGGCGCGCGCGATCGAGTTTGCGTTCTTCCTCGCTGTAGGGAATGGCGGCGTAGGTGGCAAGGCCGATCTTCTGTTCAACTTCGGAAGGGTTGCTGACGCCCTCGCGCAACGCTCGGCGGATGAAGACAGCCATCACCCCCAGCATGCCGCCCAAGACCAGACCAAGGGCAAGCACCAAACCGGTGCGGGGTGTTGCGGCTTCCTCGGGCTGGACCCCTAAGTCAATGATGCGGACATTGCCGATGGTGCCGGCACGCGTGATCTGCAGCTCCTGCGCGGAGTTCAGGAGCGAGGTGTACAGCTCGGTGTTAACTTCCACATTGCGACGCAGGCGGAGCAGCTCCTGCTGCGTTTCTGGCAGCCGGTTGACCTCACCCCGCAGGGTGTCCATTTCCTTTTTCGTTTCCGCCAGCTGCGCGTCTATGGTCTTGAGCACAGGGTGATCCGGGGTGTAACGGCGCAGAGCCTCTTGGCGGCGTTGCTCCAATTCGGTGCGCTGCTGCTCCAGGCTCACGCTGCGCTCCAGCACCAGCTCGGTTTCCTTGGTCAGGTCGGCAGAGCCCTCACGCAGTCGATACTCGTTCAGGCGGGCTTCGGCAGTCTCAAGCTCCTGCTTGACCTTGGGGAGCTGCTCGTTCAGAAAATCCAGCGTCTGCTGGGCCTCCTGGGACTTCCGTTCCACGTTTTGCCGCTGATAGGCTTGGACCAAGCGATTGACGCGCTCTGCCGCTTGTTCTGGTGTATTTCCGGGAGAGGTGACATACAAGATTCCGCTATCCCGGCCACGCTCCGACACCGAAATCTGTTGCTGCAGACCACCGATTACTCGGTTACGGCTACGGCGAACTACCCGGAATTCCGTTCCGGGCATACCGATAATTTCCTGCACGAAGATGACGATCGGGCCTTTGGGCGTCGTGCGTTGAATCAACTCCCCGACTGCGCCTTCTTTAATCAACAAGGTACCCTCAGGTCCAACGAGTCGGAATCGCTCATTGCCCAGCTTGGTGAGAATCATCTCCTTGCCTAGAAGCAGATTTCCGACTTCCAGGTTCGTGACTTCGATTCGTTCTTCGTCCCAAGCAAACTGACGCAGCCCCAGTACAGCGCCCTCCAGATTGCCATCACCGAAGGTGCGCGCCCACGCTCTACCGATGTATGGGAAGTAACGAGGTTCCGCCACAATGAATTCGCGAAGGCTGTCAACCACTTTCCCGATTACCATGCGGCTCTTGATGATTTCCACCTCAGCAGAAACAGGCGTTTCCTGTCCGCCTAGCGCTCCGCTCAGTTCGCCCAGCGCAGAATCCAAGGGGCTTTGATTCTGCAATTCCACCTGTACCAGTGCACTGGATTGATATTCCCGCTGCGCCGTCCACACGTACAACGCCGCCAGCAGCAACGCGCCGATGATGCAGCCAATGATGATCAGCCGCCCTTCGGACAGCGCGGCGAAAAGCTGCCGCAGATCGATCTCGTCGTCATCGCCCTGATAGAAAGACGAGGGGGCGTTCATTGACCCTGGCTGGTCCTGATACTGATTCACTCGGTCAGTTCCTGATTCTTCGTTGGCGTCTGGTTGGTTTCGGCGGCATAGAGCCACACGATGTCAATACGGTGTGGGGTCCCTGGTAGACGCTGCTCCAGGCGCGCGACCCGGTTCGTAGCGCGGTCGAACCACAGCACATTGGTGTGCTCCCGGCCGCTCGCTCTATGGTATACGCGCTCTTCCATTCGCTGTAACGAGCGCACGCGGCCGGATTGCTCAACCGCGACGGGACTTCCGACTGCTACAAAGCGAGACACGAGGATTTGGCCGAGTTCATGGTCATCGCCGCGTGCATAGGCGGAATAATCCGACCCCAGCACCCGGCCTTGCGCCAGCGCCTCGAGGTTGGGCAGCGGTGTCAATCGTTGGTAGGCGACAACATCATCCGTAAGGCCGCGAGTGGCTACAACGCGCCACCCACCCTGCAGCCAGATCGCCTTGCCGTCCGCGGCCAGCCATTGCTGGGTGCCCCCTTCCTCCTGCGCCAGCATCATGCGACCCGGTGGCCCGCCATCAATGCGCACGCTGATCTGGCCGTACGGAAAGGGCAGACGCCGCACCGACAGCGGTTTCACATACTCCACCTGCCCGGACTCGGTCACACCCAGCGCCGCTGCGGAGCGATTGATGGCTTCGCATCCCGTCAACACGCTGAGCGTGAGTGCGGCGAGCAGTATTCGGAGGCCAAGTGGCGTAGGCGTCATTGCGTCCAGGCCTCCGGGTTGTTGCGCAGCGTACGCGTATGCGAGAACTGCAGGGTGTCGTACAAAGCGCGACCCGCACTCACCTTCTGGCCACCGTCGCGCACCAACGGGCGGAAGGCAAAGGTAGTGGCGCCCTTGGCTGTTCGTGGGCTGAAGAAATCCAGCGGTATGGTGATGTAAAAGCCCTTGTCGAAGGAGCCTTCGCCAAATTGCTGAGAAGACACATTGGTGAAGGTGGCGAATACACCAAAGCGGGCGCCGCTGCGGAATCCACGAGAGAAATCAAAGGTCATGCCGCGATCTCCGGCAAGGTACTGCCCCGCACTGACGACCGCGCGCACGTTGTACCAGGGGAGATCGTGATAGTAGGTTAGATGCCCCGTAGTAACTTCGTAGTCGCGGAAACTGAAGCGCTGGTCGAAATCCCGTTGCCGGACGCGGTTCACGTCGGCGCCCACGGCCCAACGCGCACCGGTGGGGCGATAGAGCACCTCGGTAGCGAGGCCACCGTACATTTCCTCAAAGATACCCGCCGATACCCGTCCGTAGAGATCGGAGGCGATCGGAAAAAGGTAGTTCGTTTCCAGCTGCGCCAGGTAGTAGTCCTTGCCTTCGCGTTGGTAGAGACCGATGTCGCTGCGTACACGCGGCAGGCCGGAGGGGAACTGCGTCCCCAAGCGGTTACCGATGTTTTCCACCACATTCAAAGCGGCCGCTCCGGTGAAGCTCCAGCCTTTGCTCACCTGCAAGGTGCCAGCCACGCGCGCCAGCACCTGGCCGACCGCAAACTGGTCCGGACCGCCAAGATTGGTGCGCACCTGTGGTGAGAAGTTGTACGTAAAGGCGGGATAGGCGAGCAATCGGTTGAAAGCCGCGTCCGAATAGCCCTTGCGCCGGGGCTGCTCGATGTAGAGGTAGGACAGAAACTCCTCGATGGAGGCGTCGCCAGCGATGGCATGATGAAAAGCGGCGCGTGGAAAGACAAAACGCGCGGACTCCATGCCGCCAGTGAGGTCAACCAGCGCGTACTCCTCATAGGCACGACCGGTGTATCGGATCACGGTACGGGCAATGCGCCCGGCGGCCGGCGCTAGGCTGTCGCTGAGGGACTGGCCAAACCAGATCGTCAGACGGCGGCGCCCTCCCTCGTCATCCATGGCGTGTACGTAAATGCCCTGTAGGCTGAGTTCGCGCGTGATGCGGCGCACAGCCGCGGGGTCAATCCGCTTGGAGGTGGGCCGGAGCTGCGCCGAACTGTAGGCGCGCACCGGAAAGGGCCCCGCCCCGAGCCCATTGGGCCGCTCCGGCTCCTGATCGAATTGCCCATGCGTATGGGCGCTCAGCACCAGTTCGCGTCCCCGCTGAAAACTCACACCAAGGTCAAGTGCACCCAAGACGCGCAGATTTGCACCGACATTGACCCGACTGTCCGCCGGTAGATTGAAGCGGCTGCCGCTCTGCTCGGACTGGTAGTCATTGCCCTCCAACTCCGCGTACAGGGACAACGGTCCGCGATTGGGGGTCCAGACCACTCCGCCGAAGACGGCCATGTCGCCGCGAAACCAGGTTTCCGCTTCGAGCTGGCCGGTGTTCTCGATGCCGCCTTGAAATCCGCGGGGACGTTCGTCAAAGCGGTCAAACACGATTCCCGCGGGGTTACTGAAATCCTCACTGCTGCCCAGGCGTCCCCAGCCAACACCCAGGTGGAAGTCAAAGTCGTAATAGCGTTTGCTGGCGACAAGGTACTCCGACGAGAACAAGCCCGTACCCGCAAAATCCATCAGCCCTAACGCGACCTGCGGCCACAGGTCACTCTCCTGCCATAGCCGCAACTGCAGATCGAAGCCCTTGTCGGTAAAGGTCTCGCCCGTGGTACTGGATGCAAACTGGCGATTGCGTACGTCCGTAAAACGGAAGGTGCCCTGCAGCCACGGCAAGGGCTGGGCATGCAGGGTGTAAGCGCGATAAGGGTCGAACTTCGCGAAGCCGAAATCCAGCGCGCCTTCGCCCATGGAGCGGGCGGTCGGTGTCTGCCCGAGCCCCACCTGGCCGTAGTTGTTCACCCATGTGGTGGCACCGGCGGCGAAAGGCGTCCACAGCATCGTGAGCAGACACGCGGCTGCCCAGTAGAAGGGAGTCTTTGACCGACCTTGCATGCGCGAATCTACGATGTTCCCGAGCGCCGCCGCATTCAGGGTGCGGGGCAGGACATCGTGGCTTCCGCGAGCGGGGGCAGCAGCGTCTGAGTCTGCCCGTCAACGGCGCTGTCTTGCCTGTCCTCGCGCCGCTGCAGGGTATGCAAGGCCAGCGTGGCCTGTGCGTCGCGTGCGTAGCGCTGTAGCGATTCTTCCCGATATGGGATGACGACAACCGACCCCGGGGGAATATCCTGCGGCTGGTACTTCCACGGGCTTAGGGCGAGCGCGCGCAACTGCCCGGAGGGCAGATACACACCTGCCGCCTCCAGACGGGCGCCGTCCAACAGACCGCCTGCCTCTTCAAGGTAATCCTCAACCAAGCGTCCGGTACTGAATCTCACCGTACCGGGTGCGGACACCGCGCCGATAACGGATACCGTTCCGGGCCGCTGCGGCACATACAGCACATCGCCCGCCTGTAGCCGGTGATCGCGGTCTGGGAATCTGCGCCGCATGGCCGGATCCACCGCCACCGGCAGTCGCATGAATCCGCGTTCACGCCGGAGGACGTCAATCAAGGCCTTGCGCGTATCACCGCCAAAAGGGCCGGTCATGGCGATCTGCAACGCTTCTATGGCGCCCGCGGAGAGATCCGCATAGGCCATGCCACCGCGCGGCGCAGTGGCCAACGGGGGAATGCGACGCAAAAGCATGGCGCCTAAGGGATAGGCGTCTTCGCGCAGTCCGCCTGCGCGGGCGAGCGCATCCGCAATGGAAAGGCCTCCATCCGCCCCGGGGGACACAAAGGTTGTCGACCGGTCGCTCAGCGCCCCGGCGACCGTAATGACGTCTGAAGGCAGCGCGATCTCCGTCTGCACCCCTGTCACGCAATACGCCGTGGCACCTGTCGTAAATGCCGCAGCCCAACACCCTATAACGACGCTCAACCAGGTTGATCGACGACGCATCTGCCCTCTCATGCGTTCTTTCGCTCCCAAAGACGGAGGGGGCGGAAAAACCGCCCCCTCGTCAGGCACGCTTACAACAACGGTCTTGTCCCGTTAGGAACCGGTACCGCCGGTGCCACCCGTGCCGCCGGTGCCGCCCGTGCCGCCCGTGCCGCCGGTGCCGCCGGTGCCGCCGGTGCCGCCCGTACCGCCGGTGCCACCGGTCCCGCCACCGTTACCGACCGGGTCCGGATCGGGATCTGGATCGGGGTCCGGATCAGGATCGGGGTCCGGATCTGGATCAGGATCGGGGTCCGGATCGGGATCAGGATCGGGGTCCGGATCGGGATCTGGGTCCGGATCGGGATCGGGGTCTGGATCGGGGTCCGGATCTGGATCGGGGTCCGGATCTGGATCTGGGTCTGGATCGGGGTCCGGATCTGGATCGGGATCAGGATCTGGGTCCGGATCGGGATCGGGGTCTGGATCTGGGTCCGGGTCAGGATCGGGATCAGGCGACGGGTCACCCACCACCCGGTCATCGTCGGCAATCGCCACGATTCCGAGACCCAGGATTGCAACACCAAACATTCCGGCGGTAATCGGAATAAGAGCACCCGACACCAGTCCAAGTGCGGAAGCCTGTTCAAGACCCGCAGAGGTCAGCGCGTAGCCGCCGTCAATGGCGACCAGATGGCCGGCTTTGATTGCATCATCAATACTGGCGTGACCGAGTCGGTCAGCCAGCTCGCGAGCATCCGCCTCGGACAGTGCTTCTTCTACAGGCTGCGCCATCGCGATGGGCGCATGCACCATCATCGATGACCCGGCAAAGGCGCTGGCTGCCAGCACAATTGCAGTTTTTTTCATTCGGGATACCCCTTACATTTTCCTCGGAAGCTAAACAGGCGGCTCGCGCACTGTCAAGCAAAGAACCCAAAGCACAACAACCTCACATACGCCGTCCCGAATAGCTTGGATGCACTATTCGGGCCAATCGTCGCGCAACCTCGCGAGATCCTGGCTTCCACTTCCGCCCCCGGCTACCGCCTGGAACATGGTGACGAACATACTGCTGGCCACTGCTGGCGGTACGCCCTCTGTAGGGGTTTGCCGCTCTGTCCACACCACATTCTGCAAACGCTCGATTAACTCGGCCTGACCAAGCGTGCCGCGTGGGTCGAGCACTTCCATCTCTACCACTTCCGTCGGCTCCGCGGTGACGATGGCCACCCCGGCGCTGCGCTGCTCATCCTCAAGCGCCTGCGCCCACACCGCAGATGGCGAAAACAACGCAATGACGCACGTGGAGATAAGACGGCCTTGCCAAGTCATGCGGGTGACTATACGCAATATATGACGACGGCGTCATCCTTCAGGCACCCCCCGTGGGAGTGCCTGGCAGCAGGTTGTTGCGCTGCAACGGAAATCACCGAATCAGGAAGGTGTCGCGACTCACACCGCGGTCCTCGGCTTCCTTGATCCAGCGCGGCGCGCGCCCGCGGCCCGTCCAGGTCTTGCCCGTGGCGGGGTCGCGATACTTGGGCGCCACCACTCCCTTGCTAGCCGATTTACTGCTTGCCTTGCCCGAGAAACCCAGATCAGCGGGCGTGATGCCGTACTTGGCCATCTTTTCCTTGATGTCGGCCACGACAGTCGCCAACTCGCGCTGACGCTCTTCCTCGGCCTGCGCTTTGAGGTTTTCGATCTGGTCCAGCAGCTCTTTGTACTTACTCATTGTCGTCTCCATTAAAGGATGAACTGAAATGCCCTATATCTGGCGCCGAGGAATATAGGGGATGAATCTCTCATTCACAAGTCTGTCTTTTCTATTTTATTACCACGGCGTTTGACATGAATTGGCAAAAGAGGTTAGCAACCAACACCTCACCCTTCCGTGGCATTGCCCGATGCGCGTTCTGCGCGATTGGAGGGTTGGCCCAAATAGCCACCATTGCACGAATACTGACCCGTCCGTCATATAAAGATGATTGCGAGTGAATCGCTGATGTATCTGCGCTGGGGATCACGTTTGGCTGGTTGCGCAGCGGGCTGGTAATTGATTTACGAGCTATGGATTTCGTTAGGTGATTTCGGTGAGGAAAAGCTTGCGTTGCTGGATTGGGATTGAACGCATCCGGCAGCTCCTCCTTCGCTCAATTTTTGACCATTCACTCTGCTCCCCATCTTGGCGCGACGGGAAATACTGAGGCCCGGTTGTACCCCGAGGGCAACTCATCTCATCTCCCTTCTCCCCTGGAGGGAGAAGGGCCGGGGTTGAGGGGGTGCGCGACGCGCTGCGGGTTCGCTCGCGGCTGAGTAGCAGCTTGCGCTGCTGCCCCTCACCCCTACCCCTCTCCCCATGGGGGCGAGAGGATTTTGTGTGGTCCGTTGTAACCGCAGAGCGTGACTTTGATTCTTCCTTCTCCCCTGGAGGGAGAAGAGTCGGGGATGAGGGGGATGCGCGAAGCACTGCGGGTTCATTCGCCGCTGGGCAGCAGCTGCGGCCGCTGACCCCTCACCCCTGCCCCTCTCCCCACAGGGGCGAGGGGATTTTGTGTGGTCCGTTGTAACCGCAGAGCGTGACTTTGATTCTCCCTTCTCCCCTGGAGGGAGAAGGGCCGGGGTTGAGGGGGTGCGCGAAGCGCTGCGGGTTCGCTCGCGGCTGAGTAGCAGCTGGCGCTGCTGCCCCTCACCCCTGCCCCTCTCCCCATGGGGGCGAGGGGATTTTGTGTGGTCCGTTGTAACCGCAGAGCGTGACGTTGATTCTCCCTTCTCCCCTGGAGGGAGAAGGGTCGGGGATGAGGGGGTGCGCGAAGCGCTGCGGGTTCGCTCGCGGCTGAGTAGCAGCTGGCGCTGCTGCCCCTCACCCCACAGGGGCGAGGGGATTCTTTGCGTCCCGTTGTAGCCACAAAGTGCCCCGTTAATCCTCCCTTCTCCCCCTGAGGGAGAAGGACCGGGGATGAGGGGGTGCGCGAAGCGCTTCGGGTTCACCGAAGGCTGAGTAGCAGCTGGCGCTGCTTCCCCTCACCCCTACCCCTCTCCCCACTGGGGCAAGGGGATTTCCTGTGCTCCGTTGTGGCCAGAGGGCGAGCCATCATTTCTCCCCTCGCCCCTGGATTGAGAAGGGCCGGGATTGAGGGTTGCGAGTGCCTGACCCCAAAGGCCTCTCGAATTCCATGCTGCTAAACTTCAAGCATGCTTTTTCGAACTCTTCTGGCGGCCGCTCTGCTCGCCGCACCTGCCGTTTGGGCGCAAGATCAGGTCCGCTACATCAATGGTGAGCGCACGCTCGCTGTGCGCGAAGAGCCGGACTCCGACTCGCGGCTCATCACCTTCGTGTCCACCGGCCAGAAGATGACGCTGATGCGCTCTCTGGGCGAGAACAGCTACGCCAAGGTGCGCTTGCCGGATGGCCGCGAGGGTTGGCTGGCGGGCCGTTATCTGACGGAGGAGGTTCCCCCGGCCCAGCAACTGGAGCGCACGCGCGAGCAGTTGGAAACCGAGCGCACGGAAGTTGCAGATCTGCAGCAGAAGGTTGAGTCGCTGCAGTCTCGCCTTGAGCAGGCCAAGCCTGCCCTGGAACTGGCGGACCGCAACGCCGAGCTGGAGGCACAGCTCGAAGCACGCCAGGCGGAGCTGGACCGCAGCCTGGAGGCCTTCAATGCGGAAGTGGCCAAGCAGCGCACCCTATTGATTGGCGGCGCCTTGGTCGGCGGCGGCATCATTTTCGGGTTGCTGCTTCCAGCCCTGACGCGCGGACGACGCCGCTCGGGCTACGGCGACCTCTGATCTGCGCTTCCTGACCGCGGCCGCGCGATAGGTCCAGATGGCAGGCAATACCGCCGCGCGCGTGATCTCATAATCTTCCGCTATATACCCTTTGCAAGGGGTCGCTGCGGGAGTATATTCCGCCCCGTTCTTAGGCACCGGCTGATCGATCCCCTATGTACCGTTACGACGCCATCGACAAGCAGCTCGTCAACGAGCGCGTCGCGCAGTTCCGCGAACAGACCCAGCGCTTTCTCGCTGGCGAAATCCCGGAAGATGAATTCAAGGCGCTACGCCTGCGCAATGGGCTGTACATCCAGCGCTTTGCACCCATGCTCCGTGTGGCGATTCCCTATGGCTTGCTGTCGTCAGCGCAGCTGCGTCGCCTGGCGCACATCGCGCGCACCTACGACAAGGGCTACGGACACTTCAGCACGCGCCAGAATATCCAGTACAACTGGCCGAAACTGGAAGAAGTGCCTGACATTCTCGCCGAATTGGCGGAAGTCGAAATGCACGCCATCCAGACTTCGGGCAACTGCATTCGCAATATCACCACCGATCACCTCGCTGGCGCCGCCCGCGATGAATTGGTGGACCCCCGCCCTTATTGCGAATTGACCCGGCAATGGTCGACCTTCCATCCGGAATTCAACTGGCTGCCGAGAAAGTTCAAGATTGCCTTTTCGTCCTCGACCACAGACCGCGCCGCGACCTTGGTCCACGACATTGGCATTCATATCGTCCGTAATGACGCGGGGGAACTCGGCTATCGCATCAATGTGGGGGGCGGGCTTGGACGCATGCCGATGATTGGCCATTGCATTCGCGAGTTCCTGCCCGAGACCGAGCTGTTTTCCTATCTTGAAGCCATTCTTCGGGTTTATAACCGCCTGGGCCGCCGCGACAATATGCACCGCGCGCGCATCAAGGTACTGGTCAAGGCCACCGGCCCCGAAGCCTTCCGCGACATGGTGGACGCCGAATGGCAACAGATTGACCACGCCCAATTCCGCCTGACGCAGGAAGATATTGCGGCGATGAAGGCCTACTTTGCGGATCCGCCCTATGCCGCTGAGGCATCCAGCGCGGATTTCCAGCAGAAGCAGGAAGACAACAGCGCCTTCGCCGCCTTTGTGAAGCGCAACGTGCATGCCCACCGGCAGGACGGGTATCGGGTGGTGTATGTCTCGCTGAAGGCCAAGGGCATCGCGCCGGGCGACTGCACGGCGGATCAGATGGACGTGGTCGCCGACCTGGCCGAGCGCTACAGCTTCGGCGAGTTGCGCACGACCCATGATCAAAACCTGGTGCTGCCGGACGTGGCCGAGAAGGACGTGTACGCGGTCTGGGAGCAGCTCGCCGCGCATGGTCTCGCCACGCCCAATATCGGCCTGGTGACGGACATGATCACCTGCCCGGGACTCGACTTCTGCTCGCTGGCCAATGCTGGCTCCATCGGCGTGTCCAACGAGATCTTCGATCGCTTCGAGTCGCTGGATTATCTCTACGACGTGGGTCCGATCAAGATCAAGATGTCGGGCTGCATGAATGGCTGCGGCCACCACAGCGTGGGCCACATCGGTGTGCTCGGCGTCGATAAGAAGGGCGAGGAGTGGTACCAGATCACCTTGGGCGGCTCGTCCGAGAACGACGCCACCCTTGGCGACCGTACCGGACCCTCCGTGGGGCGCGACGAAGTCGCCGGCGCCGTGGAAACCATCATCCGCACCTACCTGGACGTCCGTGAAGGCGAGGAAGAAACCTTTCTAGATTGCTATCGCCGTGTGGGTATGGCGCCCTTCAAGGACGCGCTCTACCCCGATAAACGGAAGGCTGCCTGATGCCCAAGCAACAACGCACGATCATTCGCGACAAGGCGCTGGCTGCAGACGACTGGCAACTTCTTGAGGAAGAGGCCGCCCTGCCCGACGGCATGCCGGTCATTGTGTCCTGGGAGCGCTGGCAGTCTTTACTGGATAGCGACCAGGACGACGGGCGTCATCCGCATGTGGGCGTGCAGATTCCGAACACCCTCGATCTGACGGAAGCCTGGACGCAGCTTCAGGCGCGTCCCCTCATCGCCCTCAGCTTTCCCGCCTTTCCCGACGGCCGCGCCTATTCGCAGGCGCGCCTGCTGCGCGACCGCTATGGATTTGCGAGCGAAGTGCGCGCTTATGGTGATGCCGTCGTGCGCGATCAGCTGGAGTTCATGGCGCGCTGCGGAATCAATGCCTTCGTGCTGCGCGACGATCAGGACCCAGAAGCCTGCCTGAAGGCCTTCGGCAGCTTCAGCGACGCCTATCAGCCGGCGTGTGACGGCGTGGAGCCGATCTGGAAGCGGCGGCGGGTGGCGGGCTAAAGCCAACGCGTTGCCCGGCTTCGCCTCCTCCTCATTACTGACCTTTCTCCCCTCGGGGGAGGAGGGATTACGGCGCGGGCGACGTGGATCGCGTTATGAAGCCCCTCGCCCCTCGGGGGAGAGGGGTTGGGGTGAGGGGGCGCACCACTGACGAATGCCGACGCTGCCATCCGATGCGCTGCTCGTTCGCTGCGCTCACCCCCCTCATCCCCGACCCTTCTCCTCGCGGGGGAGAAGGGAGCTAATGCCTGGTTGGTGAAGGTGGCGCTTTAAAGCCCCTCGGCCCTTGGGGAGAGGGTTGGGGTGAGGGGCTGGCCCGAACTCGCTGGTCGCTGCGCTCCCGCCCCCTCATCCCCGGCCCTTCTCCCCATGGGGGAGAAGGGAGTCTATTGCCTGCATCAAAGCGTATTCGCATCTAGAGCCCCTCGCCCCTTTGGGGAGAGGGGTTGTGGTGAGGGGCTGGCCCGAACCCGCAGGTCGCTGCGCTCCCGCCCCCTCATCCCCGGCCCTTCTCCCCGCGGGGGAGAAGGGGGTCTATTGCCTGCATCAAAGCGTATTTGCATCTAGAGCCCCTCGCCCCTCCGGGGAGAGGGGTTGGGGTGAGGGGCAGGTCCCAATCCGCAGGTCGCTGCGCTCCCGCCCCCTCATCCCCGGCCCTTCTCCCCGCGAGGGGAGAAGGGAGCTAATGCCTTAGTGGTTGAGGTGTCGCTTTATAGCCCCTCGCCCCTCGGGGGAGAGGGGTTGGGGTGAGGGGGCAACCTACCAGCGCCACCCAACGCAAGAAGGATGGCCTCGAGCACCTGATCCGTCTGGCTCAGGACCTCATCGTTCCAAAACCGCAGAACTCTGAAACCACAGGATTCCAGGTAGGCAGATCGCCGCGCATCAGATGCGCGTTGTTCAATGTGCTGGCTGCCATCCACTTCCACGATCAGACCAGCATCCAGGCAGACGAAATCGACGAAATAGGGCCCGATCGCATGTTGCCGGCGGAATTTCCAACCTGCCAGGCGGCGTCCGCGTAGGTGGTACCACAGCCGACGTTCCGCCTCCGTGCCTTGCTGACGCAGCTGCCTCGCCCGGCCATGCATGAGAACGACCCCGCAACCCACCCATACTCATGGGTAGATTACGTGATCGCGGCGCCGCTGTTTACTGCTGCGCGACCCAGGCCGTGCACCAGCCATCGTGGGCAACCTGCTTGCCAGGGAAGATGCCGCAGGCGCCCCACTCGCTTTCGCCGCCCTGCCACAGCGCGCAGTTGGCACAGATGCTGCCTTCCTTGTAGCGCTCGTGGTCCTTCGCGTCGACTGCGTTATGCACGTAATTCAGGGCCTTGGCCTGACCGGATTCCGGATCGACCTTCGGATCTTCGGCGAATAGCGACGGCGCGCGTGCGGCTGCGAGCGAACCCGTGCCGAGGGCGGCCAGCTTGAGCAGGGTACGGCGGTCGAAGGACTTGTTGGACATCGGGGGAAGCTCCATATCGTGAGTGCGAGTACAGCCTACTCAGGATACTGCCTCCGACCGCACTTGTCGAAAAATTGTCTTCTAAATCAGTGGTTTGCGAATCACTCTTGCATGCAATTGCAACTGTTTTGCATTGCGCTTCCGTGCATCAGCCACGCTTGCGCCACGCCTCGAAGAAGGACGGAAGATCCTTGGATACCGTGGCCTTGAAGTTCGGCGCACGCTTCTCGATAAAGGCCTGCACCCCTTCCTTGCCGTCATCGATGCTGGTGTAGAACATCGCCAGTGAATCAAGCTTGTGCGCCTCCAGCGGGTGTGCCGCGGCACTGTTGCGCAGCATCATCTGGCGCGTCAGGGCCACAGCCACCGGCGAACGGCCCTTGACCAGCGAGCGGGCGTATTCCACCGCGTGTTCGACGATACGGTCGACGGCCACCACTTCCCGGACCAACCCGCCGGCGCGCGCTTGCTCGGCGTCGAGAATGTCCGCCTGGTAGCACCACTCCAGCGCCTGGGTCATGCCGACGATGCGCGGCAGGAACCAGCTGGAACAGGCTTCCGGAACGATCCCCAGCCGACCGAATACGAAGCCGATGCGCGCCTTTTCGGAGGCAATCCGCGCATCCATTGCCAGCGTCATGGTCGCCCCGATGCCGACCGCGGCGCCGTTGATAGCGGCGATCACGGGCTTGCAGCAGTCGTAGATCGCCAAGGTGACGCGGCCACCGGTGTCGCGCACGCCGGCGATAAAGGCCGGATCCTCCAGCTTGCGGTCCATGTCTTCGAGCGTGGGTTGCATGGACTCATCCAGGCCAAAGACATTGCCTTCAGCGGAGAGATCCATCCCGGCGCAAAAGGCCTTGCCTTCACCGGTCACCACGATGGCGCGGACGCTGTCGTCGTCATTGACGCCGCGAAAGAATTGCTCGAGCTCATTGGCCATCTGCACGGTGAAGGCGTTCATCTGATCCGGGCGGTGCAGCCGGAGAATGCAGATGCCGTCTTCATTGGTCTCGGTGCGCAGCGTCTCAAAGGCCATGCGTGTCCCTCTTCCTTGTCGTAATGGAGGCGACAAGTGTGCCTTTCGCCGCCGCGCGGCGCAGCAGCGCGCAGTGCGTGTGCCGAAAGCGCCGATCAGTTACCGAGTTCGGCCGCCGTGATCGTGTGCTCCCAGAGCAGTTGGCCCTGAGTACCGCGTACCGAGACTTCCAGGCGCCGATCCTCCGCCGCGCCGGTTGCATGAATCCGGCAATAGTTGTGACGCGCGTGCAGCGTGCCCTCGACCAGCAAGGGGTTGTCGCCCTCATTGCCGAGGTCGCGCGCCGGGCCGGCCGTGAGCGGCGAGGTCACGATTTCGTAGAGTGGATAGGTGTTTTCACGCTGCTGGCGCAGCAGTTGCGTGAAGTGGCGATCGCCGCTCAGGAAGAGCACGCCGCGCACATCGTTGGTCTTCAGCCACTGCATGAAGCTTTCGCGTTCTGCCACAAAGTTGCTCCACCCTTCCGGTGCGTAGGCCCAATCCTGGCCCTGCATGACCCAGTTGGTCAGCACGCCAGTGCCATTACAGATCAGCTTGAAGCGTGCGGTGGACTGCAACAGGCTGTTCTGCAGCCATCGTATTTGCCCGGGCCCCAGCATCTGCTTGTCCGGCACGCCCTTCAGATACTGATCGTCGCGGTAGTAGCGGCCATCCAGCAGATAGAGATCCACATCCGAGACACGGTCCACGCCGAAAACGCCGTCCAGGCCGGGCAGGCCATAGCTGGCATTGGACCAATAACGCTTGAACAGCGCGAGGCTGGTGTCCTTGAAGATCCATTCCTGGCCCGGGTTGTTCGGCCCGTAGTCGTGATCGTCCCAGATGGCGATATGTCGCGGCCCACGCAGCAGCGGCTGCAGCGCCTCCAATGCGCGCGTGTGACGATAGCGATGATCCATGCCTTCGCGGTCAAAGGCGCGAAGGTGGCCGCTACCGGCGCGGAAGTAGACGTTGTCACCCAGCCAGACCATCGCATCGGCCTGTTCCCGCGCCACGGTCGTGAAGATGTCGTAACGCCCGTCCGTGGGCGCCGATTCGCCAAACAGCGGATCGTGCGTGCGCGCACAACTGCCGGCGAGTAGCGTGGCATCCGCGGCCTGTCCACCGCGCTGGAAGGCTGCCTCCGTGCGGAACACGACCGGCGCCTCGGTGACCTCCTCACCATCAATCAAGAGCCGAACGGCGTAGCTGGCTCCGGGCACGAGCTGTCCCAGGCGTGCGTGGAGGCAATGACTTTCTGCGGGCTGGGTCCGCGTCACCGGAGTCAGTAGCCGTTGGCCAGGGCTCTGAAGGTCCCAATATTCAAGGCGCACATCGCAGGCCCCTTCGGTCTGGAGCCAGAACCAGGCACTGCGCGGCGTGCAGTGACCACGCATGGGGCCGGCGCGAAGCTGGCCGACTGCTGCCCTCGCCGGCCGCACGAAGCCGGTCATCACCAGGGGCGCCGATACCCGCCGGACGCCCTGCGCGAGTGCCGCACCCAGAATGCGCCGCCGCGTCACATTGGTGTCAGACATTGCACGCCCTCACTGGCCTGAATCGGTGAAGGCTAGCGTCATGTGGTGAAGGCTGTGTGGCAGGGTGGTGCAGCCTTTATATCCGCGCCCTCGCCCTCTCGCCCCCTCACCCCCTCACCCCAACCCCTCTCCCCAGAGGGGCGAGGGGCTTCTCTTGTGCTGCATCTTAACCATGCAGCGCCCCCGCCCCTTCCCCGAGGGTCGAAGGGCTTTTGATGAGTAGGGCGTGCGACGCGCGTAAGATTCGATCGCTGCTGATGTTGAATGCGCAGCTGACGCTGTCCCCTCACCCCAACCCCTCTCCCCAGAGGGCGAGGGGCTTTTCTATGCTGCGTCTTGAACATGCAGCGAAGCGCGCCTTTCCCTTCCCCCTTCGGGGACTAAGGCTGGAGAAAGAGGAGGCGCGCGACGTGCGTCAGATTCGATCGCTACTCATGTTGCATGCGCAGCTGACGCTGTCCCCTCACCCCAACCCCTCTCCCCAGAGGGCGAGGGGCTTTTCTGTGCTGCGTCTTGAACATGCAGCGAAGCGCGCCTTTCCCTTCCCCCCTCGGGGACTGAGGCTGGAGAAAGAGGAGGCGCGTGACGCGCGTCAGATTCGCGCACTGCTGATGCTGAATGCGCAGCTTGCGCTGCTCCCCTCACCCCAACCCCTCTTCCCCTCAGGGGCGAGGAGCTCTCGTGTTCCTTGGCACGTAGAGAGCTTTTTCTCCCTTCTCCCCGTCGGGGAGAAGGGCCGGGGATGAGGGGGCATTAGGCGGATGAGGACGAGGGGCGATCAGCGCTCTCGTACCTCGACGCCTTACGCCAACTCGGCTACAAGATAGCGCTGGCCGCGTGCGAAAGCCGCGAAGGCGATGATCCCGCAAGCGGCTACAACAACGGCCAGCGGAATCGGGCTGTCGCTGTAGCTGATCGCCACCGCGATGCCGGCGGCAGCGCCGGCGGAGAGTTGCATGGTGCCCAGCAGTGCGGAGGCAGCGCCGGCTTCATAGACAAAGGGCTGCAGTGCCAGCGCCGTCGTGTTGGCCAGCGTACAGCCCACCGTGAACAGCACCACGGCCATGCTGCATAGAAAACTGAACAAGCCGAAGGCGGGGCTGGCACAGACCGCGAGCATCACCAGCGTCGCCACGGCAAAGGCGCCGACGGTCCAGGGCAGGATCTGTTCGGGTCGACGATGCCGCAGCAGACGCGCGTTGACTTGGGAGCCGACAATGAAGGCCGCGGCATTCAGGCCGAACCAGACGCCGTAGGCTGCCGGCTCGACACCGAGAAGGTCGATCAGCACGAAGGGCGACGCGGAAATGTAGGCAAAGAGCGCCGCCAGGGAGCTGGCCCCGGTCAGCACACAGAAGAAAAATTGCGGATGCGTCAACACGCGGCGGTAATCGCCCGCCACACGACTGACAGGCCGCGCCCGGTTGGTTCGCATCACGCCTTCGGGCAGCGTCTCCGCCAAGTGCAGTGCAACAGCCGTGAAGCAGATGAGCCCCATCAAGGCCAGCGCTCCGAAGATCCAGCGCCAACCCATCCAGATCAATACCTGACCACCCAGTGCCGGGGCGAGGATGGGTGCTGCACCCATCACCAGCATCAGCATGGAATACATGCGTGCGCCGCCCTGCGCGCTGAACAGGTCGCGCACGACGGCGCGCACCATGACCATGCCGGCAGCCCCGCCCAGCGCCTGCAGAGCGCGTAATGCGATGAGGGCATCAATACTGGTTGCCAGCGCGCAACCGATGGATGCAATGGTGAACAGCGCGATGCCGAACAGCAGTGGCCGCCGACGGCCCCATCGATCCGCCACTGGCCCGTAGATGAGCTGCCCTACCGCCAGGCCGAGGAGATAGGCACTGAGGGTAAGCTGCACCCGCGCCTCGGTCGCCCCGAAGACCTCGCCCAGCGTGGGCAGGCTGGGTAGATACATGTCGATCGACAGCGGACCGAAGGCCATGATGGAGCCGAGCAGCAGCACCAGGCCGCGGGGTATGGGTGCAGGCGCGTCGTTCATGGGCATGCGCCATGATACCGCCGCACCCTCTCATCACCTCCTCAATGTGGACGGTGGGCTGTGATTGGACGCCATCCCGCCGACAGGGCATGGCACGTATGCTGTGCGGCATGACGGATCCCGCCCCATCGCTGGAAATCCCCCTTTTTCCGCTGCGCAGTGTCCTGTTTCCTGCGGGCTTTCTGCCATTGCGCATCTTCGAGCCGCGCTATCTGGCCATGACCGAGACCTGCCTGCGCACCAACAGCGTATTCGGTGTCTGTCTCATCCGGGCCGGCTTTGAGACCGGTCAGCCTGCAGTGCCGCACGGGGTGGGCTGTACGGCGCGTATCCGGGAGTGGGAGCAACCGCAGCCGGGCCGCTACACCTTGATGGCCACCGGCGAAAATCGCTTCACCGTCCAAGACAGCTGGACCCGCGACGACGGCCTGCTCATGGCCACCGTGCGCCTGCTTGAACCACCCGACCCCCTCCCCGTGCCAGACGCACACAGCCACCTCGCCGAACTGCTGGAACGCGCCATCACCCAGATCGGTGACGCCCAGTTTCCCTCGCCCAAACGGCTCGACGACGCCGCTTGGGTGGCCAACCGGCTGACAGAGCTGCTGCCCGTGACCCCCGAGCGCAAGCAGCAGATCCTGGAGTGCGAAGACCCGGCACGCGCCCTGGCGAAAGTCGAGCAGATGCTGGCCGAACTGCGCGAAGATCCTCCGCTCTAGTCGCTTCCCGAATCGCGCCGTCTCACGGCCCGCCAAGCGCCCGGTCGTAGGCCCGCGCAAGCCCCAGCTGTGCGTTGACGCGGTGCTCGGCATAACGCTGCCAGACCTGCTCCATCGCCTCCGCCGCGCTGGCGCGGTAGGCCACGGCAAGGGCCTGGCGCAGCGTGAGCAGCGCCTCCACCGTCCGCGTGGCAGCTTCGTCTTCTTGCTCGCGCAGTCGTGCCACCAGCGGTGCCGTGGCAGCAAAGCTGTCCTGCAGGGCCACCGTCTCCGGACGCGTCACCCACTCCCTGAGCCACCAGTGCAGATCCGCTGCGGCGCTGGACGGATCATGGTCCAGTCGGGCGGAGGTCAGGGTCGGCGCAGCGCCCGCTTCGATCAGATCCATGGTCGCGTTCCACCGCGTCTGCACCACATCGAGACGGTCCAGCACCTGTTCGAGCAGGTCGATGCCCTGCCATCCATCGCCTACGGCGAAGGCGGCATCAGCCGCGGCCAGATAGCCTTCAATGACGCTCGGATCTCGGGCGTTGCGTGCAAACAGCGCGTCCCAGAACGGCATGGCGTTCTGCTGCGCCGTCGCCGCCGAATCAGGGACCTGTGCCCGCTCGAAGCGGCTGGCGTTGCGGCACGCGGACACGGTGTCGATGAAGTGCTGCAATTCGAAACAGCCGATGGTTCCTGTCTTGAACAAGGCGCGAAGCGCGGTTTCATTGAGACCGCCGGCGCTGAGATCCGGAATATTCTTGCGCTTGAGAGAGGGATTCTCTCCCGTGAGCATGGCCCAGCCGCGGCCCAGCAGCGCGCCTTCGGCATAGGGCCCGTCGAGTGACACCCGGTCGAAGGCCGCAGCGGCCTCGCGCCCCTGGCGCTGGCGCAGCAGGGCCCAGCCCAGCATGTGATTGGCCTGGTCACTCAGCGTCTGGCCCACTGGGCCGCGGGTTGTGCGCGCCGCCACCAGGTCAAAGACCGACATGGCCTCCACCAGCTTGCCCTGCTGTGCGAGTGCGATGCCGTAGTTGAGCAGCATGAAGAACAGGGTGGGATGGGCCGCCTCGCCCTCGCCCCAGATTTCCCCGACCTGAAGATGCGGACCACGCTGCAGCACCTCCAACGCCTCGGCACTCCGGCCGGCACGCAACAAGGCGACCGACAGGCGATCGCGCAGCTCGATGTCGCTTTCGAGTGGGTCGAGGTCCCTGCTCGCCTGGAGGATGGCAATGGACTGATCGAGTGCACCGCGAGCCGTGTCCATATCGGCAAAGGCAAGTCCGAGGTCGATCAGCGTTTCGTACGGTAGCGCTGCTTCCGACACCGTTTGCAGTACGCGCTCGGCCTCGGCCCGGTAGCCGCGCTGCAGCACGCATTGGGCATAGCTGCTGGCCAGCGAGGCGGGAACCGTCTCCGGGTAGCTTTCGACGGCAGCGCGCAACAGCAGCAATCCGTCGATGGAAGTGGCGTCGCCGCGCTGGCATTGCTGCCGGCCGAGACGCACGTCGGGCGCTTGAAGCGCTTGCGTGTACAGGCTGTTGCGCTGATGGTCGACCTGCACGGACAGGCCAATCCAGCGCACCAGCGACTGGAAGAAGCCCCCGGAGTCGCGTTCACCCCACAGAATGAGGTCAGGCAAGGCCTCGGCATCCTCCGGCAACTGCAGTTCGATGAGGCGCTCGTCCCCCTTCAGTTCCAACTCCATGGCATGCACTGCCATGGCTTCGTCGTAGCGCACGGTGAGCCGGTAGGTCCCCGGACCGGGATGCGGGGCACGGCCAAGGAATTCCGCCTCACCCGCTGCACGCCGGCTGCCCGCCCCCATCCGCGTATCGAATCGCACCAATTCGGCATCGGTAATCTCATGCAGACCTACCGAGACGTCACCAAGCCCTCCCTCCGACTGCACGTACCAGACGAGGGCATTTGGGGTTCGACCGGATTCCGGCAGCGGGAGCTGGGCGATGGCCTGTGCGGTGAGGCTGTCGAAGCGTGCATAGAGCGCCGTCCGGTCCGGCGGTGCCTCCGCCAGTACCGGCGTTGCCATCCAGAGCCACGCTATTGCCGCAAGCCCCTGTGCCCAGTCAGCCCATCGCCGTGAGCGATGACCGCCCGTTGCCATTCCTCCCATCTCGCACGCTCGCTGTCGCTTTTCTGATATGCCTGATCATAACGCGCGGCGGCAGCGCGCTTGTTCTGTTTCGGCGATCCTTCTTGCTTTAGAAGAGTTCAACCGAACCTGCCTTCAGGTCCGACTGGGAGACCGGCTTGTGCACGGGTCGGTTCAATTCGACGACCTTCGAGCGCGCGGCTTCCTTCGATGCCAGCGCCTGCGCCGGGTCCACACCCCGCTTGGTCACGCCATTGGCAGCATCTGCGGTGTCCTGCAATCGCTTCAGGTGGACCTCAGCCGCGCCCAGCGCCTGCGTGGCGATATCGTCAAACTGGAGTGCACGCACGGCCTCATCCACCGACCGCCCCACCTTCTGGCTCCCCTTGGTCGCCTGCTCCGCGGTGCGGTCGAGGGCTTCGCGAATGGCGCGCACGTGGCCCACAAGGGCCTCCGTCTGACGCGAGGCTTCCGCGGACAGATCGCTGTCTTGATCCACCATCTGCTCGACCGCCTCGCGTGCCGAAGCCACCGATTCCTTGGCTTCCGTCGCGAGCTTGCGAATCTGCTCGTTGAAGCTGTTCGAGCGCTGCGACAGCGAACGCACCTCTTCGGCGACCACCGCAAAGCCGCGACCGGCTTCACCGGCGCGCGCCGCCTCAATGGCCGCGTTCAGGGCAAGCAGATTGGTCTGATCGGCGATGGATTTGACGTCCTCAAGCAGCACGAACATGCCGTCCAGGCGCTGCGCCATGTCGTCGATCCGGGCAACCGTTGCCGCCGAACGCTTGCCGACATCGGACAGCCGTCCGGCAAAGGCCTGCATCAACTGCTGGGTTTCCTCTGCGAAGTTGCTGACGCTGATGTCCCGCCCTTCCGGCTGCGCCAGGCGACGCACCAACTGTTCCTGTTCCTTGGCCTGAGCCGCCATATCGGAAAAGTTCTTGCTGAGGCTACCGATGGCTTCGGATATCAGGCCGCGCACGCGCCCGATTTCATGGAAGACGCCACCGATCTCTTCATCCGCGCGTTCGCCCAGTTGCTCGAGCAGCTGATGGTCGCCGGCGCTGCTTGTCGCGTCGGGCGCATGCTGCAATGCCAGCCACAGCGATACCGCCCAGGCCGCGAAGGCGACGGCGCTGGCCGCCGCCACCGCCCAGGCGGGGACCCCTGCTATCGGTAGCAGCAGGGCTACGAGGGAAAGCAATGCGGCGGGAGCGAAATGCTTGATCATGGCCTGTCTCATGTTGAAATCCTCTTTTCGGAATATCGGCCAGCAAGGGAGGAACTTGATGACCGGGTACGGGCCGCATCGGCCACTGTCTGGGCGATGTACTGCAAGGGCACGACCCGATCTGCCGCCCCCAGGGAAACCGCAACGCCCGGCATGCCCCAGACGACGCTGGTGGCTTCATCCTGGGCAATGGTGAAGACGCCCAGTTCGTGCAGGGCCTCCATGCCGCGCGCACCGTCGTCGCCCATGCCGGTCAGCAGGACAGCGGCGACACAATCGTGCTTGAAGGTCTTCGCGCTATCGAAGAGCACGTCCACGGCGGGACGATGCCGATTGACCGGCGGGCTTTCGTCCAACTGGATGCCATAGCCGCCGCGCGAGCGCACCATGCGCATATGCAGGCCGCCCGGCGCGACATAGGCGTGCCCCGATTGCAGGGCCTGTCCGTCGACAGCGTGCCGCACGAAGAGTGGACTGCTGCGATCGAGGCGCTCGGCAAAGGAGGCGGAAAAGGCCGGCGGGATGTGCTGCACGATCAGCACGGCAACCTCGGGCAGCCGCCAGTTTGCCAGTACCTCGCGGATGGCTTCGGTTCCACCGGTCGAGGCGCCAATCAGGCAGAACTTGCTCGCCGTGGCGATATTGCCAGCGAATTTATTGGGGCTGACCGGCGCGGCCTGACGCATGCGCGGCCGGCTCTTCGAGGCCGCGCGGATCGCGCGCACCAGCTCGTCCTTGGCTGCGGCGAGCTCGGCATTGGTCGTGCCCGATGGCTTTTGCAGGACCTCGACCGCGCCAAGCGCGAAGGCCTGCAGCGTGGTCTGCGCCCCTTTCGCGGTCAGTGAGGACACCATCACTACCGGTGTCGGCCTCAGGCGCATCAGATTCTCGAGGAAGCGCAGACCGTTCATCCTCGGCATCTCGACGTCCAGGGTGATCACGTCCGGGTTCAGCGCCTTGATGCGCTCGCGCGCTTCGTAGGCGTCGGCCGCCTCGCCAATGACATTGATGTCTGCCGTATCCGCGAGCAGCTCGCGCAGCAGGGCGCGCATGGCCGCGGAATCATCCACTAGGAGTACACGAATGGGGGTGCTCATGAGAAAAGTTCCACTCGAGGCTTCTGGTACTGAGCCACGCGTTCGCGATACCGGGCCTCGGCATCGGCCAACTCCAGGCTGTGTGCCAGGGGAAGACGACGCACGCGTGCTTCGGAGGTCGCCGGAAAGAAGAGCACCTTGCGCGGATGCGGTCCCATCAGATCCTCACCCGTGATGGGGATGCCCTCGGTTGCAAGAAAGCGTTTGACGAAGGTCGCGTTCTGTCGACCGACATCGATGCTGGTCACGGCGGCGAGTACGGCACCACCTCCGAAGACCTTGGCGCGCAGCCGGTCGCGACGCGCGCCCAACTTGAGTACATCGTTGATCAGCAGCTCCATGGCATAGACGCCGTAGCGCCCGCTGGCCTGGTCACCATTTGGCAGCAGGAAATGATTCATGCCGCCGATGCCCGAGTCGCCCTCCTCATAAATGCAGGCGGCGACGCAGCTGCCCAGCGTGGTGGCCAATACGGGCTGCCCCGAGCGCGAACGCGCCTTCAAGGCCTGGTGTTCGCCCGGGAGAATCTTGATCACCCGCGCGTCCAGCTGTGTATCGATGTAGCCGTCGATGGTTGCCAAAGCATTCATGCCGCAAAACCGACATGCCGGGACCGGACGGGCGCATACACGGTTCGTCCGCAGGCCCGTACGACATCCGCAGCGTGAAAGAAGCTTTCGGAATGCCCTGCAAAAAACAGTCCGTCAGGCCGCAACATCGGCGCCATGCGTTCGAGCAATCGACGTTGGGTCGTTTTGTCGAAGTAGATCATGACGTTGCGGCAGAAGATGGCATCCAGCGGCCCTTGCACCGGCCACTGCCGGTCCAGCAGATTGCTGGGCGCGAAGCTGACCAGCTTCTGCAGCGATGGGATCACGCGGGCACTCCCCATGTTGTTGCCAGTACCACGCTGGAAGTAACGACGCTTGCGCGCTTCGGACAGCCCCTCAATGCGGGTCAGCGGGTACACCGCCCGGCGTGCAGTCTGCAGGCAGGCGGTGTCGATATCGGTGGCGATGATCTCGACCGGGGGCTGCAGCGAATCGAAGGCCTCGCAGGCCGTGATGGCCAGTGTCCAGGCCTCTTCACCGGTGGAGGCGCCCGCGCACCAGATACGCTGCTGTGCCGGTGCGCCCTTGCGACGCAGCAGCTCGCGCAGCATGTCGAAATGGTGGGATTCCCGGAAGAAGCTGGTGAGATTGGTGGTCAGGGCATTGATGAAATCCTGCCAATCGTCCGTCGTACCCTGCCGTTCCAGCTGATCCAGGTAGTCGTTGACGCTGCGCAGATGCGCCTTGCGCAGCAGCCGCGCGAGACGGCTGTAGGCCATGTCCCGTTTGCCGTCCGCCAGGGCAATGCCCGCGCGCTGACGGATCAGGGCGCGGATGCGGTCAAAATCTCGGTCCGTATAGGCAAATTCGCTCATCCAGGCACCCCCGGTGGACGCTGCCCCGTCCGGGCCGGTGGCGGCAGGGAGCGCGCCGAGAGACGCGCTCCGTAGTCGTTCACACCCATTCCGTCCAAGCCCGCTCCCCAGGCCGCGAACACGCGTGCCATGGAAGCGACACCTGGGGGAATCTCACGAACCACCAGCGAGAGCGGATTTTTCATGGCCCTGGCGCCTAGAAGCTCGTCCACTGCTCGTTGTCGTCATGGTCGCTTCCCGTGCTCACGGAAGGCGTGCCATAGGCGGCATGGCCATTAACCCAGGTCGGCGCAGCCTTGCCGTTCTTGCCGTTGTGGCTCCCTCCAGCCTTTACTGAGCCTCCGGAGTTGCCCTGCTTTTGCGCCGCGTAATGGGCGCCGTTCCGCACCGGGGTCTTGTCATTGCCTTCGGCGAGGGCATCCATCGCTTCCTGGCGACGGCGCTTCACTTCACGCGCCGCCTCTTCGCTGATGAGGAACTGCTGCACCAGCTTCTCCATCGTTCCGGCCTGCTCTTCCATTGAGCGTGCGGCGGCGGAAGCTTCCTCCACCAGGGAGGCGTTCTGCTGCGTGACCTCGTCCATCTGCGTCACGGTCTGGCTGACCTGCTCGATGCCCGAGCTCTGCTCCGCCGAGGCCGAGCTGATCTCCGCCATGATGTCCGTCACCCGCTTCACCGAGGCCACGATCTCTTCCATCGTCGAGCCAGCACGGTTCACCAGTTCGGTGCCACCGCTGATCTTCTCCACCGAGTCGGAAATCAGCTGCTTGATCTCCTTCGCCGCAGAGGCCGAGCGCTGCGCCAGATTGCGCACCTCGCCCGCCACCACCGCAAAGCCCCGGCCCTGCTCGCCCGCGCGGGCAGCTTCCACCGCCGCGTTCAGCGCCAGAATGTTGGTCTGGAAGGCAATGCCGTCGATGACGCCAATGATGTCGGCAATCTTCTTCGAGCTGGCGTTGATCTCACTCATCGTGGTCACCACCTGCTGCACCACCTCGCCACCGCGGGTCGCCACATTGGAGGCGCTGATGGTCTGCTCATTCGCCTGCTTGGCGTTGTCCGCGTTCTGCTTCACCGTGGCCGTGAGCTCTTCCATCGACGAGGCCGTCTCTTCCAGGCTCGCCGCCTGCTCTTCAGTGCGCGAGGACAGATCACTGTTGCCAGCCGCAATCTCGCGCGCCGCCACGTTGATCGACTCCGAGGCCTGACGGATCGACACCACCATCTCGGTGAGCTTGTCCATCGTGCTGTTGGCGTCTTCCTTCAGCTTGGCAAAGGTGCCGGAGTATTCCGCCGTGATCCGCTTCGTCAGATCGCCTTCGGCCATGCTGCCCAGAATGCCCAGCACCTCATTGAAGGCCTTCTCGTTGGTGTCCAGCAGCTGGTTCATGCCTTCGGCCAGCCGCAGGAAGAAGTCTTCCTTGTCCACCACCGCCACGCGGGCCGAGAAGTCCCCGTTCACCGCGCCCTGCACAATCCCGCTGATCTCCTGCTCCACCGCCACTTCCGCCGTGCGGTCCAGCCACTCCACCACCGTACCGGCACGCTGGCCACTATCGTCGTGGATCGGGTTCAAGGTCAGTGACATGGTGCGGCCGCCCACCTTGATCTGGGTGCTGAAGGTATCGCGCAGCGCGTCGATGACGCGGATCTGGTGTTCGGGATGCTTGTGGAAGCTGTCGATGTTGGTGCCCAGCACCTTGCGCACATCGAACTGCGGCAGGTCCTTGCGCAGGTCCGATTCCACACTGGCCAGCATTTCGTGCAGCGAGTGGTTGAGATAGACGATGTTGCGGTCGTTGTCCGCAATCATGACGTTGGTGGAGACGTTGTCGAGGGCGTTGCGGATGCGGAGATTCTCCTCGGCAACGGCCTTCTCCTTCTCGGCCCGTTCCTCGATCTCGCGCTGCATCTTGAGCTCGGCGGTGCGGTCCTTCCACTCGACCACTGTGCCAGCGCGCGTGCCGTCATCACTGAAGATCGGACTGGCGATCAAGCCGAAGGTGCGGCCGCCCAGCTTGATCTCGGTCTTGTAAGGTTGCTCGAGTGCTTCCAGCATGCGCTGCTGGTGCTCGGGCTTCTTGTGGAAGCCGTCGATGCAGGCGCCCATCAGCTTCTTGACGTCGAAGGCGCCCAGTTCCTTGCGGATATCGGACTCCGCCTCGCTCAGCATTTCGACGACGGACGGATTCATGTAGATGATGCGGCGGTCGTTGTCCGCGATCATCACATTGGTAGTGACCGAGCCGAGCGCGTTGCGGATGCGCAGGTTCTCTTCGGCAATGGCCTTTTCCTTGCGCGCGCGCTCTTCCACTTCCTGCTGCAGCTGCAGCTCGGCGGTACGGTCCTGCCACTCCACCACTGTGCCGGCGCGGGTGCCGTCTTTCTCGAAGATGGGACTGGCGATGAGCCCGAAGGTGCGGCCACCCAACTTGATCTCGGTCCGATGCGTGGACTGCAGGGCAGCCAGCATCCGCTCCTGATGCTCGGGATGTTTGTGGAAGCGGTCGATGGAGGCATGCATCAAGCCGTCGACCTTGAAAGACGGAATCTCCTTCTGGATATCGGCTTCGGCCTGCGTGAGCATCTCGCGCACCGCCGGATTCATGTAGACGATGCGCCGATCATTGTCGGCGATCATCACATTGGTGGTCACATTCTCCAGGGCATGGCTGACGCGCAGGCTGTGCGCATCGTTGCGCACGGCCTGGGTCACGTCCATGGCGTACTTGATGACCTTGACCGGACGGCCGTGCTCGTCCCGGATCGGGTTGTAGCTGGCTTCAAGCCAGATTTCGCTGCCATCCTTGGCAAAGCGGCGGTAGCGACTCGCCTCGCGTTCGCCCTGCCCCAGCCGCTGCCAGAAGTCGCGGTACGCCTGCGTTGCGGCTTCAGTCGGGTCCACGAAGATGCGGTGGTGCTTGCCGCGGATCTCCTCGAGACGGTATCCGGTGGCGCCCAGAAAGAGTTCGTTCGCATCGAGGATGTTGCCTTGCAGATCGAACTCGATGACGGCCATCGCCTCGCGAACCGCGCGTGCCTGGTTTTCCATCTCGGCGACATGCGTCGCGTACTGCTTGCCGAGGCGGGAAAAGATGTTATGGGGCTTGCTCATGGTGGTGCTCGTCTAGAAATAGTTATGGGTAACTGCGTGGGCGAGCTGGTTCTCCTCGCACACTAGAAATTGGTCCATTGCTGATCTTCCTCGTGTGTACTTCCGTTCAGCGCCTTGTGGGCGATGGACGGCATATGTCCGTTGATGGAATGACCGTTGCGCGGTCTGGCTGCGACCGGAGAAGCCTTCTGCACGGTCTCCGCACGCGGTCGCGGATCGACATCCGCTCGATGCCCTGCCTCTGAAGAAGGCACCATCAGCGAGCGCCGTTGCAGCTCGCGCGTCATCGCTTCGCTGATAGAGAAGCGCTGTACCAGAGCCTCCATGGACCTGGCCTGCTCTTCCATTGAGCGTGCGGCGGCGGAAGCTTCCTCCACCAGGGAGGCGTTCTGCTGCGTGACCTCGTCCATCTGCGTCACGGTCTGGCTGACCTGCTCGATGCCCGAGCTCTGCTCCGCCGAGGCCGAGCTGATCTCCGCCATGATGTCCGTCACCCGCTTCACCGAGGCCACGATCTCTTCCATCGTCGAGCCAGCACGGTTCACCAGTTCGGTGCCACCGCTGATCTTCTCCACCGAGTCGGAAATCAGCTGCTTGATCTCCTTCGCCGCAGAGGCCGAGCGCTGCGCCAGATTGCGCACCTCGCCCGCCACCACCGCAAAGCCCCGGCCCTGCTCGCCCGCGCGGGCAGCTTCCACCGCCGCGTTCAGCGCCAGAATGTTGGTCTGGAAGGCAATGCCGTCGATGACGCCAATGATGTCGGCAATCTTCTTCGAGCTGGCGTTGATCTCACTCATCGTGGTCACCACCTGCTGCACCACCTCGCCACCGCGGGTCGCCACATTGGAGGCGCTGATGGTCTGCTCATTCGCCTGCTTGGCGTTGTCCGCGTTCTGCTTCACCGTGGCCGTGAGCTCTTCCATCGACGAGGCCGTCTCTTCCAGGCTCGCCGCCTGCTCTTCAGTGCGCGAGGACAGATCACTGTTGCCAGCCGCAATCTCGCGCGCCGCCACGTTGATCGACTCCGAGGCCTGACGGATCGACACCACCATCTCGGTGAGCTTGTCCATCGTGCTGTTGGCGTCTTCCTTCAGCTTGGCAAAGGTGCCGGAGTATTCCGCCGTGATCCGCTTCGTCAGATCGCCTTCGGCCATGCTGCCCAGAATGCCCAGCACCTCATTGAAGGCCTTCTCGTTGGTGTCCAGCAGCTGGTTCATGCCTTCGGCCAGCCGCAGGAAGAAGTCTTCCTTGTCCACCACCGCCACGCGGGCCGAGAAGTCCCCGTTCACCGCGCCCTGCACAATCCCGCTGATCTCCTGCTCCACCGCCACTTCCGCCGTGCGGTCCAGCCACTCCACCACCGTGCCAGCGCGGCTGCCGTCGTCCTCGAAGATCGGACTGGCGGTCAGCCGGAAGGTGCGTCCACCCAGCGTCATCTGCGTGCGGTGACTGCTTTCCAGCCGCGACAGCAGGGTCATCTGGTGTTCTGGGTGCTTGTGGAAGCGATCGATCAGTGCGTTTTCGAGTTGATCGACCGTGAATCCGGGTACGTCCTTGCGGATATCCTCTTCGGCGTGCGTCAGCATCTCGCGCACCGAGGCGTTCATGTAGACGATGCGCCGGTCGTTGTCGGCGATCATCACATTGGTCGGCACATTTTCCAGCGCACCGCGGATGCGCAGATTCTGCTGGTTGTCCTTGGCCACCTGCGTGCGGTCCATCGCGTACTTGATGACCTTGATGGGGCGGCCGGCGGCGTCGAGGATGGCGTTGTAGATGGCTTCCAGCCAGACCTCATTGCCGTTCTTGTCGAAGCGCCGGTAGAGCCCCGATTCGCCCAGACCGCGCCCGAGGCGGTCCCAGAACTCGCGGTACGCTGGCGTTCTCGCTTCCTCGGGGTCGACGAAGATCTGGTGATGGCGTCCCTGGATTTCGGGCAGGGTGTAGCCCACCGTCGTCAGGAAGTTCTCGTTGGCATCGAGAATGTTGCCCCTAAGGTCGAATTCAATGACGGCCATGCCTTCATTGATCGCCCGTACGCGGTTCTCAAGCTCGTTCACGTACTCGGCGTGGCGCTTGCCGAAGCGAGAGAAGAATCCAGTGGGCTTGCGCATCATGACGGGCGTTGTCCTTGGTGTGCGTTACTGGGTCAGCCGCTGCACCAGCTGCATTTCGCGGCTGCTCATCAGGCCTTCGATATCCAGCAGGATCAGCATGCGTTCGTCGACCGACCCCAGGCCGGTGATGAAGGCGATATCCACCGTGTGCCCGAACTCGGGCGGATCGAAGATCTGGTCGGGCTGGAGGGCGATGACATCCGAGACGCGGTCCACCACAGCGCCCACCACGCGATCCGAGAGATTGAGCACGATCATGACGGTGAATTCGTCGTATTCCGCCTTGTCCAGCTTGAACTTCAGGCGCAGATCGATCACCGGCACGATCGTGCCGCGCAGGTTGATGACGCCCTTGATGAAGGAGGGCGCGTCGGGGATGCGAGTCACGGTGTCGTAACCGCGGATCTCCTTCACCTTGAGAATGTCGACGCCATACTCCTCGTCGCCCAGCACAAAGGTCAGGAATTCGCGCGAAGCCCCGCTTTTGACGTGGCTCTCCTCGGTGGCGCGTTCGGCAATGGCTTGTGCTTGCATGGATACTCCGTGATGGAAGCGGCTAGGCAGCCTGCGGTTGACGCAGGCCGCGGACGATGTCGCCCACATCGAGGATCAGCGCCACCCGGCCGTCGCCGAGAATGGTCGCGCCCGCGATGCCGTCGACCCGTCGGAAATTGGTACTCAGGCTTTTCACGACGGCCTGTTGCTGGCCGATGAGTTCGTCGACGATGAGCGCAATCCGACGTCCCTCGGCCTCGACCAGAATGGCAATGGATTCGGTCAGCGGCGGCGCCTCTCCTGGCGTGCCGAGCCGGGCGCGCATGGGTACGATCGGGACAAACTCCCCGCGCATGCGCAGCAGACGCGGATGGCCCGCCACCCCTTCGATATCGCAGGGGCGCGGCTGCATCGACTCGATGACCTCGCCCAGTGGCAGCACCAGTACCTGGTCCCCCACAGCGATCTGCATGCCATCGACAATGGCCAGCGTCAGCGGCAGCCGGATGGTGAGGCGGGTGCCGGCACCAGGCGTGGAGCTGATGTCCATGCGTCCGGACAAGGCGGCAATATTGCGCCGCACCACATCCATGCCCACCCCTCGCCCGGAGACATCGGTGACGTTCTCCGCGGTGGAGAACCCAGGCTCGAAGATCAACTGCCAGATTTCCTCATCGCTGGCAGGGTCTTCCTGGATGATGCCGTTGGCGCGGGCCTTTTCCAGAATGCGTTCACGGTTGAGGCCGCCGCCGTCATCGCTGATCTCGATCAGCACCTGACCCGACTCATGCCGGGCGGCAAGAGACAGCGTGCCCTCCGGCGACTTGCCGGCGGCGGCGCGCTTCTCGGGCGTCTCGATACCGTGGTCCACGGCATTGCGCACCAGGTGCGTGAGCGGATCGGACAGGCGCTCGATCAGGCTCTTGTCCAGCTCGGTTGCCTCGCCGGTCATCTGCAGCCGCACCTGCTTGCCCAGCTTGCTCGCCAGGTCGCGCACCATGCGCGGGAAGCGGCTGAAGACCATGCCGACCGGCATCATGCGGACCGACATCACGGCTTCCTGCAGATGCCGGGTATTGCGTTCCAGTTCGGACAGGCCGTTGAGCAGTCGCTCATTGGCCACCGGGTCCAGTCCACTCGAATCCTGCGCGATGGCCGCCTGGGTGATGACCAGTTCGCCGACCAGATTGATCAGGGCGTCGACCTTGTCGACCGGCACGCGGATCGACGCCTGCTCAGATGCCTGCGCAGGCGCTGCCTTGCGTGCCGCAGCGGTTGCCGCCCGCTTGGTATCCGGCTTCTGCGGAGCGTTTGATTCCGACTCCGCAGTGCTCGCGCCAGAGGCGACGGTGGCTTCCACGCTCAGTGTGCAATCGTCCTCGACCCACTCGAAGATTTCGCGAATCTGCGCTTCGCTGATGCCGCCGCCGAGAGTGATATCCCAGGCCAGCAGCAGGGCTTCGGCATTGAGTTCCTGCAAGGACGGCAGGGCCGTGATGTCGCATTGCGCGCGACAGTCGCCGAGATGGTGCAACTCGCGCAGGATGCCGATCGGGTCATTCCCCGTTTTCAGCAGGTGCGGCTCGGGCACGAAATGAATATGCCAGCCGGCGTGATCGGCCGGGTAATCGGCCTGCGCGCTCGCCATCGACGGATCCGATTTCGCGGTTTGTCCGGCCTTCGATGGCGAGGCGTCGTGCAATTCCTCCAAGGCCGCAAGAATGGGCTTGAGGGTGGCCGCGTCCACCGCCTCCCCCGCGCGCGCTGCCTCGATCTGCTGGCGCACGCAGTCTGCCGCGGACAACAAGGCATTGATTTCCGTGCTGCCAAGCGTGCGTTGGCCAGAGCGTGCCTGATCGAGCAGCGACTCCAGATGGTGCGTCACTTCGGCGATATCGGGAAAGCCGAAGGTCGCCGCACCGCCCTTGATGGAATGCGCCGCACGAAAGACGGCATGCAGTGTGTCGTCATCCGCCTGGCCGTTTTCCAGTGCGAGCAGGCCGGCTTCAAGCGTGGCGAGACCTTCCTCGGATTCGTCGAAGAAGGCTTCCCGAAAGCGCGAGACGTCGATCCCCACGGCGGCGCCTCTTAACCGAGCACGCGGCGAATGGTCGCCACGAGGTTATCGGGCTCGAAGGGCTTGACGATCCACCCCGTCGCCCCTGCTTCCTTGCCCTCGGTCTTGCGTTCCATCGAGGACTCGGTGGTGAGCATGAGCAGCGGGGTGTACTGATAATCGGAAAGCTCGCGCAGCTTCCGGATCAGTGAAATGCCATCCATCTTCGGCATGTTCACGTCCGCAAGCACGAGATCGAATTTCTCGTTCTCCGCGATCGACAGGGCTTCGGTGCCGTCTTCGGCCTCGGAGACCTCGTAGCCGGCATCGCGCAGCGTGAAAGCGACCATCTGTCGCATGGAGGCGGAGTCGTCGACAGTCAGGATGTGTGGCATGAATCAGCTCTATGAGGTCTGTGGGTGGGAGGAAAGCGCGAGATGTTCAGCAAGACCCAGCCAATGGACGGCATCGCGCAGAGGGTCCGAGACCTGCGTCCACTGCGTGGACCGCTGCGCAAGCATGCGATCGCGGAAGAAGGCAACGAGCAGCTGGATACCGGCCGTACTCACGCGGTCGACAGCAGCGCCATCGACGGCCAGCGGGGCGTCCTGCTCGACATGGGCGACCAAGGTCTGACGAAGACTTTCAATGCCGCCCATATGCAGGTCGGCAGGTAGCGTGATGGAGGCCGATGTGACGTCCGACTCGACTGGCATGCCTCAACTCCTTGTTGGATGTCATTGCGGTCTACGCAGCAATTAACGGCCAATCGCGCATGGGATGAGCGTTCAAGCCGACCGGCGGCGGCGCGGTCGGCATGAGTGGTTATTCGGGTTGAGTCGCTCGCCACTGGGGCGGTGTTTGCCTCCTGTAGAGGCCGCTGGCGCCCGTGCCGGCGTCAGCGTGTCGACAGTCACTGTCGATGCATCGACAGCGCTATCGAGGTGCCTAGGCGTTCTGCGCGAAAAGGGTGCTGGGGTCGAGCAACTGCACCAGGCTGTTGGGACGCCGCAGCAGTGCCACCACGTGCTGGGTGATTGCGCCCACCGAAGGCGGCGGCTCCACCTTGGCGCCATCGAAGCGCAGGATTTCCTGGACCGCGTCGACCATCAGACCCAGCAGATCGTCGTCGTGCTCAATGACGATGACGCGCGCCAGCCCGTCGCGGGCCTCCGGCTGCCAGCCGAGCAGCTTGGCAATATCGAAGACCGGCACGACGATGCCGCGAAGATTGGCCATGCCCACCAAAGTGTCCGGTGCGTGCGGCATCGGTTCCATCTGCGGCGGGCGTACGATCTCGCGCACCAGATTCACATCCAAGGCATAGGTCTGCGACCCGAGATTGAAGACCACCCACTCCCGTGGGGGCTCGGCACTCGGGTTTGGCTCCTCCGGCATCGGCGCTGGCACCTGTACCGGAATCCCCCTGGGCGGCTCGCTGCGTTGTCCGCCCAGCCCGGCCGATGCAGCGGGTCTTGTCGGGCTGGATGGCCGTGGTGGCACGGCGGTGGCGACGGTCGCGGCAGCGGGCTGTGCGGCTGCACTGATGACCGCCGCAGGCGCGCGCTCCGCGGCGGCAACGGCTTCGTCCGCAATGGTGGCCTCGGTCGTGCCATTGCCGATCGGGCTGGGCATTGCTACCTGGTCATGGGGCGAAGGCGCTGCGTCATCCGGCGCCAGCATGCTGTCGAAGAACCCTTGTAGGTCGTTGTTTTCCACCATGTCAGGCTGCCTTTTCGGAGGAAGCCGCATCGCCGACCAGATGGGTGTAGAGGGCTTCATAGGTTGAGGATGCGTGGCGGTAGGGCGCGCAGAGCGTCACCGGCTTGCCGTCACGTGCCGCTTCGCGAATGCGGGTATCCATCGGCACCACGCCGCCGGCGAAGACCTTGTCACCCCAGCGTTCGCGGATCTCCGCCAGGGTCTCGTGCGCGATGCGTACCCGACGGTCCATGATGGTGGGCAGCAGAATGGGCTCGGGCACGGAGGCACCGGCGTTGCGCATCATTTCCACCGTACGCAGCAAGCCTTCCAGCCCGTTGAGCGCGAGTGGATCGGTTTGTACCGGCACGACAATGGCGTCGGCGGCCGCCAGCGCATTGATGAGCAAGCCGCCGAGCATCGGCGGCGTATCGATGATGATGCGTGGGAAGCGCTCGCGCAGCGGCTGCAGCGCCTGGCCCAGCCGGCGACCCATGCCTGCCGAACCGCCCTGCTGGCGTTCCAGGGTGGCGAGGCGGGCGTTGGCGCCAAGCATCATGATGCCGTCGACGGTGGTCGCGCAGGGCTCGGACTTGCCCGTAGTCAGCAACTGTTCGGCACCGCTGCCATCGCGCGCACGCAGATAGCTGGTTGCGGAGGCATGAGGATCAAGATCGATCAACAGACAGGGCTCGCGCAGCTCCGAAGCGATGCCGGCAAGGGCGACGGCGGTGGTGGTCTTGCCCACTCCGCCCTTCTGATTGGCGACGGCCCATACACTCATGCTCTGGCTCCCGGCTGGGGGGGCGCGACATTCTCGTCGGCGAGCACGACGATGGTGACGCGACGATTGCGATTGCGCCCCTCGATGGTGGAATTGCTCTGCAGCGGTCGGAACTCACCGAAACCGGCCACGGTCATGCGTTCCGGCTGTACGCCGCCACCGCGCAGCATGTGCACCACGCTGGCCGCACGGGCAGCGGAGAGCTCCCAGTTGGACGGAAAGCGCGCCGTGCTGATCGGCAGATTGTCGGTGTGGCCTTCAACGCGCAGCGGGTACAGGAACTGCGCCAGGATCGTGCTGATTTCCGCAATGACCTTCTGTGCCGGTGGCGTCAGCTCGGCCGAACCGCTGGTGAAAAGGATGTCGGCCTGAATTTCCACTTCCAGCCAGTCGCGGCCGTTGTGCACACGTACAGCCCCTTCCTCGACCAGGTGCGCCAGCTTGCGCTCCAGATCGGCGCCGAGTTCCACCAGGTCCGGATTGGCGGCGTTGTCCGTGGAGCGCTGCGGCGGTAGCCGAGACATCGGCATGTCGGCCTGCAAGCCCGCGGGATGGGGAATCGGCCGCGTGATCGAGACCAAGTCCATGGAGCGTTCCCGCATCGCGCGCCGTGGTGCCAGATCGCCCATCTCGATGGGCTCTATCATGCGCGGTGGACCGCCAAAGGCCACGATCATCGCGTCGGAGAGCACGCGCATCTTGCCCTCGTTGACCGAGCTCACGGCATACATCACGACGAAGAAGGCCAGCAGCAGGGTCACCAGATCGCCATAGGGAATGGCCCAGGCTTCGTGGTTGATGTGATCTTCGTGCTTGGCTTTGCGGCCCATGACGGTCTGCTCCTAGTGCAGAAAGCCGCGCAGACGCGCTTCGATATTGCGCGGATTGTCGCCGCGGGCGATGCCGACGAGGCCTTCCACGAACATTTCGCGGGTACGCGTCTGGTCGGCGATGACCGCCTTGAGCTTGGCCGCCACCGGCAGGAAGAAGAGATTGGCCGCGCCGATGCCATAGATGGTGGCTACGAAGGCGGCCGCAATGCCCTTGCCAAGCTTGCTCGGGTCGGCGAGGTTCTGCATGACCGCCATCAGGCCGAGCACCGCCCCGATGATGCCGAGCGTAGGGGCATAGATGCCCATACCCTCGAAGACCTTGGCGCCGGCGTTGTCGCCGTGCTCACGGGCGTCGATCTCGACTTCCAGCGTGCTGCGCAAGACGTCGGGTTCGGAGCCATCCACCAACAGCTGCAGCCCCTTCTTGATGAAGGGATCGCTCTGCTCTTCCACCGCTGGTTCCAGCGCGAGCAGGCCCTGCTTGCGCGCCAGGTTGCTCCATTCCACCAGTTCGTTGATCAGGGCCTCGGCTTCCTGGGCTGGCGGACGGAAGATCCACTTGAAGATCTTCATCGCGTGCTTGAGCGTGGCTGGCGGCGTATGGATGCAGATCGCCGCCACGGTGCCGACAAGAACGATGACGAAGGCCGCACCTGACAACAGCGCCATGACCCCTGATCCCTTCAGCACGCTGCCCCCCACCACCGCGATGGCGGCGAGGAGGAGCCCGATTGGCGTCATCTTGTCCATCACGCGGCAACCCTGCGATAGGCGCCGGCGCGAATCAGGCTCTGCGGATCCAGCACCAGCGCCACCTCGCCGCGCCCGGTCACCGTAGCCCCGCTATAGCCCGGGATGTGACGCAGATGCTTGGCAAGGGGACGGACCACGATATCTTCACGGCCGATGACGCTGTCCACGACCAGCCCCCAGGGCTGCTGCTCGACAAAGGTCTGCACGATCAAGCCCGGATGCGTGCTCTCGTCACCCGCCATCCAGCCGCGCATGAAGCGCAGCGGCAATACATTCTTCTCCAGCGGAAGCTGCCAGCGGTGCCCGACCTGCTCGACCTGCTCGACATTGAGTGAGCTCAATTCGCGCACTTCGGCCAGCGGTAAGGCGAAGACCCGGTCGGCAACCCGCACCATCAGCGACGGCAGCACCGCCAGGGTGAGCGGCAGGCGCAGGCGAATGCGTGTGCCCTGCCCGACTTCCGATTGCAGGGAGACGCTGCCGCCCAGCTCGACGATGCGGCTGTTGACCACATCCATGCCGACACCGCGGCCCGACACATCCGACACCGACTCGCGTGTCGAAAAACCGGCCGCAAAGATCAAGCCCTGCGCCGTCTCCGTATCCATGGCGGCAGCGGCGTCTGCGGTGATCACACCACGCGCCACCGCCACCTTCTTGACGACTTCGGGATCAATGCCCTTGCCGTCGTCGATCAGGTCGATCTCGATATGGTCGCCGGCCTGCCGCGCGGACACCGTCAAGGTGCCGGCTTCGGGCTTGCCGGCGGCCTGGCGTTCGGCAGGATTCTCGATGCCGTGGTCCAGGCTGTTGCGCACCAGATGCACCAGTGGATCACTCAGCGCATCCAGCATGTGCTTGTCCAGCTCGGCCGATTCGCCTTCCAGCTCTACCTCCACCTTCTTGCCGAGACTGCGCGCCAACTCGCGAACCTGTCTCGGGATGCGCGAGAACAGTCGACCTACCGGCTGCATACGCACCGCCATGACGCTGCGCTGCAGCGCACCGGTGACGTGGTCCAGCTCGGCTACGGCGCGACGGGCAACCTCATCCAGGCCTTCCGGCTGCGCCTTGAGTCGATTGCGCACCAGCACCAGCTCGCCAACCAGGTCCATGAGCTGATCCAGCCGCTTGGCATCCACGCGCACCGGTGCCTCGGCAGGTGCACTGCCTTTTTTGGGTGCCGCTTCGCCACCGCTCTTATCCGCTTTGGCGGGCTCCGTGGCGCGTGGTGCCGGGCTGGGGGTCTTCGGAGCCGGTGCCGCTTCGGTCTCCGGCGCCGTTATGGCGGCTGCGGGTGCGGCTACGGAAACACCGGGCGCGCCGCCTTCGCCATAGAGCTGATCGAGCAGGGCTTCGAAATCATCTTCATTGATTTCATCCCCACTGCTCTTGCCGTCTGGATAACGCGCGGCATGCAGGGCCTGCATGATTTCTTCCGGGGCCGGGTCGATATCGGCGCCCTGGGCCAGCTGTCCGAGCATGTGCTCGGTCTGCATCAGCGCGCGGGCAACGGCATCGATACCCGCGTCATCAAGAGCAAGCGCCCCCGACCGGACCTCCGACAGCAGGTCCTCGGCCTTGTGGCACAGGTCCACGACGGCATGGATTCCGATGAAGCCTGCTCCACCCTTCACCGTATGAAAGGCGCGAAACATCCGATTAAGCAGGTCCTTGTCCTCTGGGTTGGCCTCCAGCGCCGTGATATCGCCATTGGCGGCATCGATCAGGTCCTGGGCCTCGTTGAGGAAATCGGAAATCAGCTCGGGATCCATGCGCGGCTCCTACAGGCCGAGTTCGGCGAGCAAGTCGTCGGCTTCGTCCTGGGACGAACGCCGCTTGTCGACACCCGGAACCCCCGGGCCGGTGGCGGTGAGCCCCTCGTCGGTGCCCGCCAATGCATTCAGGCTGTGCTCAAGACCGGTGAGCAGATCGCGCACCCGCTTGAGAATCTGCCCGCTCAGGTCCTGGTAGCTCTGCGTCAGCGTCAGTTCGTTGAAGATGCCGCGCAGCTCCACGCAGGCGGTGGCGTGGTCCGGCGTGCTGTCCAGACAATCGACCAGCACGCGTCCCTGCTCGACCAGGTCGAGGGTCCGGTGCGCGGCCTGCTCGGTCAGTTCCACCACGTGGTCCAGCGACTGCACCGCCTCGGTGTTGCTCAGCGACGCACTGCCTGGCTCGAGCGCCCCGGCCACCTGCGACGGCAGGGCGGCCGTGCGTTCGTGCAGCACTTGCGCCAGACGCGCCACGCGTGCGCGCAGCTGGGCGGCGTCCAATGCCGCCAAGGCGGACAGGGCTTCGGCAGCGGCACCATCGTCCTCGGCCTGGAGCGCATGCACCAGGGCGTTGGCGTGTTCGGCCAGGCTGCGCTCGCGCGTCGAGCCATCCATGATCAGGCCGCCTGTTCCAGGCGCTCGAAGATCTTTTCGAGCTTTTCGCGCAGGGTCTGCGCGGTGAACGGCTTGATCACATAGCCGTTGACGCCGGCCTGGGCGGCTTCGACGATCTGATCCTTCTTGCCCTCGGCGGTGACCATCAGCACCGGCAGACGCTTCAGCTTCTCGTCCGCGCGGATCGCCTTGAGCAGGTCGATGCCGGTCGTACCCGGCATGTTCCAGTCGGTGATGACGAAATCGAAGTGTTCGGATTGCAGCGCAGTCAGCGCCGTGCTGCCATCGTCGGCTTCCGATATCTGACTGAATCCCAGGTCCTGCAGCAGGTTCCGGATGATCCGTCGCATCGTCGAGAAGTCGTCGACGACCAGTATTTTGAGATTGGTATTCATAGCAGGCTCTCTTAGGTAGTGACTCACAGCCAGGAGGCCAGACGCCCACGCAGACGGGCGACCGCCTGCGCGTGGATCTGACAGACACGGGACTCGGTAACGCCCAGCACGGATCCGATCTCGCGCAGGTTCAGGGATTCGTCGTAGTACAGCCCCATCACCTGGCGCTCACGCTCGGGCAAGCCATCGATCGCTTCGGCAAGGGCGCGGCGGAATCCGCTGCTCGACACCGCATCAAGGCTGTCGCCCCCATCGATATCGGCAATATCATCCGGGTGGTGATCGCTGTCGACGATGGCGTCCAGCGACATCAGCGGCCCACGCGCGGCATCGGCCGCAATGGCCTGGTAATCGCTCAGCGACATGCCCAGCTCTGCAGCCACCTCGCTTTCGCTGGCCGCGCGGCCTGTGCGGGATTCCACCGCGCGCACGGCGGCGGCAATGGAACGGGCATTGCGGTGTACCGAGCGCGGCATCCAGTCGCCCCGGCGCAGCTCATCGAGCATGGCGCCGCGGATGCGCGTGCTGGCAAAGGTCGTGAAGCGTGCACCCATCTCGGGCCGGAAGTGCCGCGCGGCCTCGATCAGGCCGATCTGACCGGCCTGGATGAGGTCGTCGACCTCGACGCTGTCGGGCAGTCGCGCCAGCAGATGCCAGGCGATCCGCCGCACCAGCTCCTGATGCTCGACGACCAGGGCGTTGAGATCCCCCGCCGCTGTGTTCTGGTACGCCGCAAGGGCCGTCACGCCGCCACCCCGCTCCCCACCAGCCGTTCGACGAAGAACTCGGTATCGCCGCGCGCACCTTCGGGCAAGGGCCACCGCATGACCTTGGCGGCGAGATCGCGGAAGGCCGCCGACGCCGGCGCGCCGGGATAGGCCTCGACCACGCCGCGCTGGCGCTGCACCGCGCGACGCAGGTAGTCGTCCTGCGGCACATAGCCGAGGTAGTCGACCTTGACCTCGAGGAAGCGCGCCGCGACCCGCTTCAGGCTCTCATAGACATCGAAGCCCTCGGGCGCACTCTTGACCATGTTCGCCACCAGAAAGACGCGCGGTACGTGGTAGTCGCGTGACAGCACCTTGATCAGTGCATAGGCGTCGGTGAGCGACGCCGGTTCATTGGTGGCGACCACCAGTACTTCCTGCGCGGCGCGCGAGAAGGTCACGACACTGTCGGAGATGCCGGCAGCCGTATCGATGATGAGAGTATCCAGTGGCCGGGTCAGCGAGGAGAAGGCGTTGACCAGACCAACGTGTTCAGCGTGCGCCAGATCGGCCATGCGCTGCTTGCCGGAAGCGGCCGGCACGATCGACAGTCCGAGCGGACCGTCGAGAATGGCCTCGTCCAGCGTGCAGCGGCCGTTGACCACGTGCATGAGATTGAATTGCGGCTGCAGGCCGAGCAGCACGTCGACATTGCCCATGCCGAGATCGGCATCGAGCAGCATCACCTGTTGCTCGGCGAGCTGCAGGGCGAGCGCAAGATTGACGGAGACATTGGTCTTGCCCACGCCGCCCTTCCCGCTGGCCACGGCGATGACACGCACCGGCCTGGATGCTTCATTCACCAAGCCTGCCGCCTGTCCTGGAACATGGTCATGCATGGGCGCTCTCCTGGCTGCGCTCGAGAGTGGATTCACGCTGCCGGGCGTCACGCGCGTGCCAGACGGCCCGCATCACGACGTCGCCGGCCCGAGCCCTGTGTATATCGCGCGGAACGCCCTGGCCATCGGCGAGCCAGGCCAACGGCAGGCCACAGCCGATGAGCGCCGAGATGGCTGGACCGAGGCGCGTACTTTCGTCGACCTTGGTCAGGACCACGGCCATTGGCCGAGCCGGTGCAAAACGCGCACTCGCAGAAATAAGGTCATCGCGCTGGACATTCGCCGGCAGCACCAGCAGGCTGCACAGCGCAATGTCGGGGTCGTTGCCCAGCCGCGCCAGTTCCGGCAGCAGACGCGCCAATCGCTGGTCATTGGGACCCAGCCCAGCGGTATCGACGAAGACGTGGCTGCAATCCGCGCAGGCCAGCAACGCGGCGCGCAGTTCCTTGGCGTCGCGCACCACCCGCAGCGGCACGCCCAGCAAGCGGGCATAGACGCCAATCTGTGCCTCGGCACCGGCGCGGTGACCGTCCATGGTGATCAGCGCCACATTGCGCGCACCCACGTCCGCGACCGCTTTGGCGGCCAGCTTGGCGAGCGTGGTGGTCTTGCCGGCTCCGGTCGGTCCGACCAGTGCGAGTCGCGTGGCGCGCGCCAACTGCAAGGGGTTGACGGTCTTGAGGCGCTTGGCGAGCAAGGACAGCGGCAGATTGCGGTGCTTGCTGGGGTCGCCATCGGGCACATGGGCTGCCAACTCGCGCGCCAGTTCGTGATCGATGCCCAGGGCTTCCAGCGAGCGCATGGCGCGCGCCCGCTGCGGGTGCGCGCGCAACGCGGCTTCGGTCTGCTGGCTCAGGGTTTCGCTGAGCATGCGGCGCACCCCCTGCATCTCTTCCTGCAAGCGCTTGAGTTGCGGGTCCTGCGCCCAGACCAGCTGGCCGCGGCGGGTTGACCCGCGTTCGCCACTTGTAGTGGCAGCGGGCTCTCGCGGCCGGCTTTCCGACGGCGGCGTCGATGGCGCGTCATCATCGGCAATGGGCGTCAGCGGCGCCTCTGACAAACGGCGGCTTGGCTCACGACGAACGGCCTGCTGAAGCAGGGCTTCGTCGTAGTCCACCGCGGCCACCACCTCGATGCCGCCGTCGCGGGATTCGCTACCGAGAATCACTGCGTCGGCACCCTGCTCCTCCCGGACCCGGCGCATGGCCTCGCGCATGGTGGGGGCGAAATAGCGTTTGATTTTCACGGACTAGTACTCCTCCGCCTTATTCAACAGTGCCGGCCAACCGCAGCCGGGTGGTATCGGGAATCTCATCGAAGGCCAGCACATGCGCACTGGGTGCCGCCGCCCGGACGAAGCGCGCCAGGGTGGCGCGCACATTGGGAGGCACCAGCAGCACGGTGGGCTCGTTGCGGGCTTCCTGCCGCTGCGCGTGCTGCGTGATCGCGTTCTGCAGTCGTTCGGCCAAGCCAGGCTCCAGGGCATTGCTGTTGGCTCCGTCCTGCAATAGGCGTTCCAGTGACGGCGCGAGATTCAGCACCGGCAACTCGTCGGTGCCACCCGAAATGCCCTGCACAATCTGACGGCCGATGGCGCCGCGCACCGCCGCCAGTAAGCCGCTGGGGTCGGTGGTACCGGCTGCGGCACGCTCGGACATCGCGCCGAAGATGGCGCGCAGATTCTTCAGCGAAACGCGCTCGGCGAGCAGGCCCTGCAGCACGCGCGTGACCGTCGCCAGCGGCAAGGTCTTCGGTACCAGATCCTCTGCCAGCTTGGGTGCCGAGCGCGCCAGTACGTCAAGCAGACTCTGGGTCTCGTCAGCGCCGAGCACCTCGTGCGCGTTCTGCTGCACGACATGGGAGATGTGGGTGGCGATGACGGTAGCTGGGTCGACCACGGTGTAGCCGTTGGCCTGCGCCTGAGCGCGCGTCGAGGTCTCGATCCACAGCGCCGGCATGCCGAAGGTGGGGTCGCGGGTCGCCTGACCCTGCACGCTGGCAATGACATTACCCGGGTCCAGCGCCAGCCAGCGGTCCGGCAGGATTTCGCCATGACCCACCACCGCCCCACCGATGAGGATGCGGTACTGGGTGGGTTCCATGGTCAGGTTGTCGCGCACGTGCACGGGCGGCACCAGAAAGCCCAGTTCGTCGGACAGGCGGCGGCGCACGCCGCGGATGCGGCCCATCAATTCGCCGCCGGCGGTGGCGTCAACCATCGGTACCAGCCGATAGCCGATTTCCAGGGCCAGCGGATCGGCCGGAGCCAGATCGTCCCAGCTCAGTTCGGTGGGCTTCTCGGCCTCCACTGATGGTTCGGCCTCGGCCTCGGCGGCCGCCTGGCGCGCGCGCCGGGCAATCCACCAGGCACCCGCCAGGCAGGCGCTGCCCAGCATCAGGAAAACCACATTCGGCATGCCCGGAATGAACCCCAAGGCCAGCAGCAGGCTGCCGGTGACGATGAGGGCCCGGGGGTCCCCGAGCAGCTGGCCGCGCACTGACTGGCCCATGGCCTGCGAGCGCGACAGACGGGTGACGAGAATGGCGACCGCGGTGGCCAGCAGCAGCGCCGGAATCTGAGCCACCAGGCCGTCGCCGATGGTGAGCAGGGTGTACTTGGCGGCGGCGTCACCCGCACTGAGCCCGTGGGTCCCCATGCCGATGGCCAGGCCACCGATCAGATTGACGGCGAGAATGAGCAGGCCGGCCACGGCATCGCCGCGCACGAACTTGCTGGCACCGTCCATGGCGCCGTAGAAATCGGTTTCCTCGCGCAGCTCGTCGCGCCGATGCTTGGCTTCCTCGCGCGTGATGCTGCCCGCATTCAGATCTGCGTCGATGGCCATCTGCCGGCCCGGCAAGGCATCCAGCATGAAACGCGCAGACACTTCCGAAACGCGGCCCGCACCCTTGGTAATGACCACGAAGTTGACGATGGTCAGAATCAGGAAGACGGCAATACCGACACCAAAGTTGCCGCCCACCACGAAGGCTCCGAAGGCCTCGATGACCTTGCCCGCGGCATCGCTCCCCTGATGCCCGTTGAGCAGTACCACCCGGGTAGAGGCCACATTCAGCGCCAGGCGCAGCAGCGTGGCCAGCAGCAGAATGGTCGGGAAGACACTGAAATCCAGTGGCCGCATGACGTAGACCACCGCCAGCACCACCATCAGCGAGACCGCGATGTTGAAGGTGAACAGCAGATCGAGCAGGAAGGGCGGCAGTGGCAGCACCACCATGGCCAGCATCGTAAGCAGCAGCAGCGGCGCCGCCGCGGCGGCGAAGGGTAGCCCCCGCAACCGACCGAGGACGCCCCCGTTCATGCTGGACTGGGCCGCGCTCATTCGATCGGCCTCCCGAGGCTGTCATCGACGCTGGGCTGCGGCCGATCCAGACCGTGAATATTGCCTGCCTTCAGGCGGTAGACCCAGGTCAGCACCTCGGCCACGGCAGTGAACAGACCGGGCGGGATGCTCTGCTCGACCTCGGTGACGCGATACAGCGCACGCGCCAGCGGCGGCGCTTCCAGCACTGGCACGGCGTGCTCCTCGGCAATGCGGCGGATATTGGCCGCCACCTCGCCCAAGCCCTTGGCCACCACCTGGGGCGCATCCATGCGCGCGGCGTCATAGCGCAGGGCCACGGCCACGTGCACCGGGTTCACGATGACCACATCGGCCTCCGGAACGCGTTCCATCATGCGCCCATTGGCGGCCTGCATCTGCAGTTCGCGCTGACGCTGCTTGATTTCGGGCTTGCCGTCAGTGTCCTTGGCCTCGCGCTTGACCTCTTCGCGCGTCATGCGCAGTTGCTTGGCGTGGTTGTAGAGCTGCCACGGCGCGTCGATGGCACTGATGATCAACAGTGCCAGCGCGCCGGCGGCGAACACCGCCATCAGAATCTCGCCGGCGCGACCGAAGCCGGCGCCGGCATCCATACGCGGCAGGCGCGAGATGTCGTCGCGCAGCCACCAGATCACGGCGAAACTCAGCCCTGCAACCAGCAGAAACTTGAGCAGCGTCTTGGACACCTCGACCCAGGCGCTGACGCCAAACAGACGCCCCATGCCCTTGACCGGATCCAGCCGCTCGCCCTTGGGTACCAGTGCCTTGGCGCTGAGATTCCAGCCGCCCAGAACCAGGGTGCCGCCGACACCGGCCACCAGCACGATGAAGAGCCAGGGCAACAGAATCAGGGTGCCGTGCAGTCCCATGGCATCCAGGCCGGCCTGGACGTCATCATGACGCGCGCCGGCCTGGTGAATGGCGTGGGCGAACCAGCCCGAATAATGCGCGACGATCTCGCCACCGAACAGCCAGGCAGCACCCACGCCGGCCATGGCGATCAACGCGCCCGGCAGCTCGCGCGAACGCGCCAGCTGGCCGTCCTCGCGCGCCTGCTCGATGCGGCGCGGGGTTGCTGGTTCGGTTTTTTCTTGACCGCTTTCGTTCTCGGCCATCGGGGCGGGCTATGGGAATGAGCGACCACTCCCCCCTGCAACCCCTTCGCCAGCACGGCCGGCCTTGAGCCGGCGCCGGACAGCCGGCTCGCACCCGCCGACGAGCGCGCCGATGCCTATTGCAAAGCGCTAGCCTGCTGCAGCTGTGGCGTGGGCCTTGCGCAGTTCCGTCTTCAGTACCTTGCCCGCCCCGCTCACCGGCAAGGATTCCGTCCGGAATTCGACGCTGTGCGGCACCTTGTAACCCGCGATCAGGGTGCGGCAGTGCTGCTGGATGTCCTCGGCCGAGGCCTGCGATCCGGATTTGAGCACCACCACCGCGTGCACGCGCTCGCCCCACTGTGCGCAGGGCAGACCGATGACGGCGGCCTCCTGCACAGCCGGATGCTGATACAGGGCACCCTCGACTTCCACGCTGAAGACATTCTCGCCACCGGTGATGATCATGTCCTTGACACGGTCCACCACAAAAATGAAGCCATCGTCATCCATGTAACCGAGGTCGCCGGTGTGCAGCCATCCGTCGCGCAGGGTGTCGGCGGTCTGTTCGGGCCGCTTCCAATACCCCTGCATCACGTTGTTTCCCCGCGCGCAAATCTCACCGACACTGCCCCGGGGAAGCTCGGTGCCCTTGTCGTCCCTGATGGCCGCCTCCACCCCGTAGGCGGGGCGCCCGGCGCTGGTCAACTTGGGGCTGCCGGCGTAATGCCATTCCGGCGGCAGGAAGCTGATGATAGGCGCCGCCTCCGTCTGCCCGTAGCCCTGGGTGAAACGGGCATTGGGAAGCGCTTCCATCGCCTGCAGCAGCAGGGCCTCCGGCATGGGCGAGGCACCGTAGAGCAAGCGTCGCAGGCTCGACAGGTCGTACTCCGAGACGCGTCCGGACTGCAGCAGCAGGTTGATCATCGTGGGCACCAGCGTGGTGTGGGTCACACCGGCACGCGCGATCATGGTGAGCAGCGCGTCGACATCAAAGCGCGGGATTATGGCGTGTGTCCCGCCCACCACCGTGACGCAGTGGGTATTCGACATATCCGCGAGATGGAACATGGGTGCGGCATGCAGATAGACCGCCGACGGGTCGTAGTCGAGCGCCGGCAATCCGTTGAGCGTGTTGAACATGATGTTGTCGTGCGACAGCATCACCCCCTTGGGCTTGCCGGTGGTGCCCCCGGTGTAGAACAGGCCGGCGAGCGCATCGCCGCCCACCTCCGCATCGTCGATGCGCGCGTGGCCCGCAATGATTTCCTCGTAGGCATGACAGCCCTCGGGCCGGTCGGCATCGTCGGTGTAGACCACATGCGACAAGGAGGGCGCCGCCGCGCGCAGCGCGGGCAGCATGGGCGCGAAGGTCGCGTCGACAAAGAGCACCCGCGCATCGGAGTCCTCAAGCGTGTAGGCGATCTCCGCCGGCGCCATGCGGATGTTGACCGGATTTGCCACCGCCCCCGCCCAGGCGACGGCGTAGATCACCTCCAGGTAGCGGTCACTGTTCAATGCCAGGATGCCCACGCGGTCACCCTCTGCAACGCCCAGGGCGCGCAAGCCGGCGGCCAGGCACGCGACACGCGCCTCCAGCGTTTCCCAGGTCTGTTCCCGGTCGCCACACAGGGTGGCAGGGGCCCGGGCCCGCGTCTGTACGGCCCGCCGCAAGGTCTGTGTGATCCGCATATCGCTTGGTCTCCTCTGTTGTGTGCAACGTCTGTTATTGCACGCAGCCTACACGCTGCCGCCTGCCGCTTCGCGCTACGATGCCGCGCCTTGCGCATCATCGCGCTGTTGCATGGAACCAAAAGCGGCATCCTGTCGTGTAGGAAGGCTATGACCCGGCGTCGCGTTTCCTCTCTGTTCGCCCATCGACAGCAGCGCTTCGAGGCCGCGGTGCGTCCCCACCTCGATCGACTCTATCGCTACAGCCAACAACTCACACGGGATCCGGCGTTGGCCGAAGATCTGGTGCAGACCTTGCTGCTCAAGCTGTATCAGCGCGAGGTACGCCTCGACACGCTGGAAAAGGCGGGACCGTGGCTTGCGCGGGCGCTGCACAACCTTTACGTGGATCAGGTGCGCAAGCACACACGCACGCCATTGGATATGGCCGACACCGACGACGACCTGCTATGTGGCTGGCCTACCGACACGGCGAGTTGCCCGGAGGCGCTCACCGATCGCTCCTTCGAACGGGACCGTCTGCAGGCCGCGCTCGGGCAACTCAATCCCGAGCATCGCGCCGTCGTTGCCTGGCATGACATCGAAGGCTATTCCCTGGAGGAACTGGCACGAGACGGTGACGTCGCACTTGGAACCCTCAAATCGCGGCTGCATCGCGCGCGCGCCAACCTTCGCCGTATCCTGATGGAACCAACCTCCGTTCAGGCGCGTGTAAGGGGTGGAGATTGATGCCATGAACTGCCAAGACTTTCTCACCCACCTCGACCCCTGGCTTGACGGCGCCCTTGCCGAACCCAGCGCGATGGAGACGCACGCACAGCAATGCACGCATTGCGCGTACCAGCTGATGCTGGAACGCAGGCTGCGCCAGGGTCTGCGCGCCATGCGCGATGCGGTGGAGCACGACCCGGAGCGCAATAACCGGCTGCTCGCCGTGTTGTCCTCGACGCCAGCAGCCGCACCCTCGCGGGGTCGGTATCGTTCGGCCCTGGCCGCTGCCGCCTGCCTGCTCGCCGGCATTGCCATCGGTGTGCTGTGGTCCCCTGGTCAGCTACCTTCGACGCCGCTCAAGGGCGTGGAGGCCGTGCTGCTCGAACCGCATCGCGACCAGTATGTGCGCCTGGCCTTCCGCAGCCCCTCGGCATTGCGCAACGCCGAGATCCACCTGCAGGTATCGGACGCCGTCCAGCTCGCCGGTTACCCCAATCAACGGGAACTGCGATGGACCACGGACCTGTCCGAGGGTACGAATATGTTGGAGTTGCCGGTGCGCCTGACGGGCAGCGAAGGCCGCGTCGTGGCAACCGTCCGCTACGGCAGCGGTGAACGCCGCTTCGAGGTGGACCTTCGCGCCCGCGACGGTCAAGGCGCACAATCCCCATCACCGGCCAGTCCGCAGCGTCGCGAGCCGGCCCAAAACGCCATGCAGGACGCGCCCTATGCATAAGCTGATCTATGCGCTCGCCACCAGCGCGGCATGCGGTCTTGTCTCCCTACCCGCGCATGCCGATCCTCTCGACGGCCTGGAAATGGACGTCATCGGGATCGACGAACGTCCGGAAGCGGCCAGCCGTCGCATCGAACTTCCCGAAGCGGCGGACCGCCGCCAGGCGCCGGCGAAACAGGACCCGCCGCCCGGCCTGGATACCGCCAACGAGGCCCGGGACCGCGTGTCCGATCTTGGACAGCAAACGGCCGAGCAGGCACGGGAAGGCGCGGGTCCGCCCGACGACATCGGTCAACCGGACAATCCAGGCGAACAGGGCAATCGACCCGACGATGCCGGACCGCCGGATGACAGTGGACGACCCGCGCAACCCGGCGATGGCACAGGCAACCGACCGGATGACGCGGGTCCGGCTGAACGGCCGCAGCAGCCCAATGACGATCGTCCGTCGGACGCGCGCACCGAGCCGCCCGCTACGGACCGCCCCGATTCCGAACAACGCCCGCGCGACGCAGCGACCCCCGCCGAGCGGCCTGACCACACCAGCATCGATTCCACCGATCGCAATGCGCGCTCCAGCGTCGTCGATACCCCCAACACGGAGCGGCCGCGCTAACGCGTCGCCCTGCTTCTTCCGATTCTCGCGGTCCTGCCGGCTGACGAAGCCCCCAGACCGGCACTTGAGCCTCGGTCCGATCCTCGGTCCGAGGTTTTTTTTTGTCGCCCGGGCTGACCGACGCTGCGACAGGGAACCGGGCCCCGTTCTCCTGCGTGTAAGGGGGTGAGCAAGACAGCGCTGATCGCCCTGGTGTCTTGCTTGACACACCCATTCAAGGAGGCACTCCATGCCCAAGATGCACCCCCTCGTGGTGAGCGCCATTGCTGCGATTGCGTTCTCCACCGCACATGCCCAGCAGGGCGATGACCCGCTCGACGGTCTCGAAGCCGATGTCATGGACCAAGCCGAAGGCGACGTCGCAGGTGGCGATGCGCAGATTGAAATGGACGCCGAGACCGATGTGACCGTCGATGGCGCGGAAGAGGCGTCTACCACCGGCAACGACAACAACGGAGAGGCACTGGCCGAGGCCGCTGAAGAAGAGGCGACATCTGAGGCGGAAGGCACGGGCAACGATGCAGACGCGGACGTAGACGCTGAAGCGGAAGCGACGGCGGACGCCGAGTTCGGACTGCCCGAGCAGGCCAGTGATCGCGCCGTCGAAGCGTCTCGCGAAGGCCTGAATCGCGCCCAGCAGGCGCGCGAGAATGGCGCAGCCTTTGGCCGAGACCAGGCGGAAGCGGCACAGGCGCGTCGGCCCGATGAGACTGGTCGCCCGGATAGCTCCGGCCGTCCCGACGAGGCCGCGCGTCCCGACGACACGGATCGCCCTGACGAAGCCGGCCGTCCGGATCAAGCCGAGCGTCCCGCGGAAACCCAGCGTCCCGACGATACCGGTCGCCCGGACAGCACCAGCCGCCCCGGGGATGCAGACAGGCCCGAGCAGGCGGGGCGCCCAGCGGATCGTTAATGGCCGAGACATCGCTCACCCTTCGGTGAGCCACGATGAACGCACAAGGAGCGGCATCCGCCGCTCCTTTTTGCGTGTACACCTTTATGCTGGCCGCAAGCTCACGCACCCTGGAAGCCTGGGTCGAATCAAAAGGAGTGACATGCGCCCTTCCCGCGCCGCAGCCTGCATCCTGGGCATCGTCATCGTCGTCGCCACGATGGGCCTTCATACCCCTGTCGCCGGTGCGCAGACGGGCGCCTACCATTTTGAACAGGGCGTGACGCACTACCGGCAGGGCGATTATCGGAAGGCACGTGCTGCCTTCCTGAACGCGCGCGATGCGGGCATGGACTCGCCCCGCCTGACCTTCAACCTGGCACTGACGCACTACAAGCTCCGCGACTACGCGCCTGCAAAACGCCTTTTTGAGGCGCTGACGTCGACGCCGGATTTCTCCGGCATGGCGTACTACCACTTGGGCTTGATCGAAGAGCGGAGGGATCGCGATGCGGCCGCGGCACGGCGGTACGCCGACGCCCTGGAGCGAAGCGATGCCGGCAGTTCGCTGCAGGCACTGGCCGAGGCTGGACTGGGTCGGACCCGTGGTGTCAGGAAGACCGATCTCTACCTCTTTGCCGGCGGCGGATCAGACGACAACCCGCTCCTGCTCAACGAAAGCACCCTCGGCAACGGCAGCCGCGACACCTATTTCGAGGCCTTCGGCTTCGCCGGCCATCAACGCGGCGCGGGTCTGTTCGAGGCGAGCCTCTATGCGCGTCGCTACAACGATAGCGACAGCGCCAATACCAGCGTATTGAGTGGCGCCATCGGCCGTCAGCGCGACCTGGCAGGCGGAACTCTTGAATATCGCGCCGAAGCCGCCACGGTGCGCGTGGACAGTGAAGGCTTGCAGGAAGAGTACTCCGCCCGCCTCGATTGGGATCGCCGCATCGCGCAGCGGCAGTACCTCGACGCGCGGCTGCGAATAACGCGCGTGGAAGCCGGCGATGATTTCGACTTTCTGACCGGCTGGCGCCACCGCGCCCGCCTGCGCACCATCGGCACTCTTGCGGCGGGATGGTGGCGGCTGGGCTATCGCCTGGAGTGGAACGACCGCGAGGATATCGACGAGGGCGCTGCCTTCTTCAGTCGCTCACCGATACAACATCGCCTCCGGCTCGATCTCGGCCATCCGCTCCACGGTCCCTTTTCACTGGAGACGCGCGCCTCCTATCGGCACAGCCGCTACCAGGACGCCGACCGCTTCACCAATGCCGACGGCGGCACGACGGAAAAGCGACGCGTCGAGGATCGACTGCTGGCACGATTGGGCGCACGCTGGAGGCTGGCCTCGGATTGGAGCGTGTTGCTCGAATACGAATATCAGCGCAACAGCAGCAGCTTCGACAGCTTCGACTATGAGCGAAACAGCCTGCTGCTGGGCGTGGAGTGGTCCACCTAGGCAGCCTGAAGACTGCGGTCCGTTTTCCCGCTATTCGGCGAGACTGTCCTCCGTCGCCTCGGATGCGCGCGACGCGGGCGCTGGCGCGGCCTTCGCGCGCGGCAGGGTCGCCTCCAGTTCCTCGATGGATTCCTCCAGGTATTCGAGCAGCCGCTGCAGATGCGGCACTGTCTTGCGGCAGCCGATGAGTCCGAAGTCGATGCTGTCGTTGCGACTGATCAAGGTGATGTTGAGCGCGATCCGGTGGATGACGACGGAGACCGGATACAGCCCTTCCAGCCGGCAGCCCTGCCAATACAGATCCTCGCGGGGCCCCGGTACGTGCGAGATCACCACGTTGACGATGGTGCGCTGCCGCTGCAGGCCCGTGAACAGGCTGACTGCACCGGGGGCAAAGAGCATGCCTTCATAGGTCAGCAACTGCGCCGCGCTCAGCGAACGCAGGGCCCGCTTGTTGTAATCCATGCAGCCCTTGATGGCGCGAAGGCGCTTGGCTGGCTCGGCCAGATGGGTGCCGAGATGCGTCAGCGCGAAGGCCACCTCGTTGCCGGAAGTGCCATCATCCTTGCGCGTGGACACCGGCACCGCCGCCACCAGTGGGTCGGCTGGCAGCGCATCGTTTTCCAGCAGGTACTTGCGCAACGCCGAGCCGCACATGGCCAGCACGACGTCATTGGTGGTGGCATCGAAGGCGCGGGCAATGGCCTTGATGCGGGCCGTGGAGTAGGACTGCGCCGCGAAGCGTCTTGACCCGGTGATGCGCTGGTTGAACATGCTGACCGGCGCCTGCAAGCCACCGACGCAGTCCGGATTACCGTCACGGTAGTCGCGTCGTGTCTCGGCCAGACGCTTGAAGATAGGCGCCACATTGGCCACGCCCTCCCGTGCCAGGGAGCGCAGGGCATCCACACTGCGCAGCGCCGGCGACGGCACCGGCAAGGAGCGCTTGCCGCCGCGCTTGGTGTAGGCCTCCCAGGGTGCCGGAATGGCAAGTGAGCGCTCGGGATCCGCATCCATGGTCTTCATCAGCAGGCGAATGCCGGCGACACCATCGACCAGGGCGTGGTGAATCTTGGAATACAGCGCGATGCGCCCGTCTTCCAGTCCCTCGATCAGGTACATCCGCCACAAGGGATAGGCCCGATCGAGATGGGCGGCGTGCACGCGCGAGATCATCGCCAGCAACTCTCGCATGCGGCCCGGCTTGGGCAGGGCCAGATGCACGAAGTGCTGCGCGATGTCGAAATCCTCGGCTTCCTCCCAGAAATTGACGCCCGCGCGGGTCACCAACCGGCGGTTGAAGGGGGGCACCGCCTGGCCGGAGCTGCGCAGGCGTTCGGCCAGCTGGTAGGCGAAGTCTTCCGGCGCGCCTTCGGGTGGAGCAAACAGACACAGCGCACCCACATGGAGTGGCTGCTGGCGTTGCTCCAGCATCAGAAAGGCGCTGTCGATCAGGGAAAGCGGCTTCATCGAATCCTCCTGCACGTCGAATGTCGGCCATCGACGGCAACCCACTCCCCTTCCCCGACCGCACGAGCACCGGACCAGGAAGGCGTGCGTCGCCTGTCGCGCTGCGACCGGCTATGGCACACAGGATGCGGCCAAAAATCGCGTCTGGCCACCCCCCGGACGCGACGGCCGCAATAAAGGGTGCGTCAGCCCCGCCCGCTCAGGATCGGCTCGAAGGGCGACACAGCCCCGGCCTAGGCCCCTTGCTTGGCGACCGCGATGGTCTCGTTGAACAAGGCGCCCAGCGGTTCGGTAATGGCGGGCAGCCAGGCCCACATGGCGAGCAGCACCAGCAACAGGGTGGCGGGAAAGCCGATCGCAAAAAGATTCAGTGCGGGAGCCGCACGCGACACCAGGCCGAGTGCCAGATTGGCCGCAAGCAGTGCGGTCAATACCGGCAGGGCGACTTGTGCCGCACCGGTGAAGATGATGGCCGAGAACGTCAGCCAGACCATCAGTTGCGCGCCGCTCGGCAACTCCGATCCGACCGGGAAGAGGCGAAAACTGGTGGCCAGGGCATCGATGAGACGCAGGTGGCCATCCATAGCGAGAAAGATCAGCATGACGATGACCGTCATGAAGCTGGCCAGCACGCCGGAGCTGGTACCGCGCAGCGGATCGGTGATCTGCGCGAAGGACAGACCGGAAGCGGCGCTGATGGCTTCCGCACCCAAAGCGACCGCCTCGAAAGCGAACAGGAAGATGAAGCCAATGGCCAGACCGATGACCACCTGCTGCAAAGCGGTCAACCACCAATGCGCCGTGAAGACCTCGAGTGGCGGTGGCTCCGGCAGCACCGCCACGAGCAGAATCGTCAGGCCCATGGCCACTGTCAGCCGGATGCGATTCGGCACCCCGCGCCCGCCAAGAATGGGCGCAATGGCGACAAAGCTGGTGGTGCGCAGCAGCGGCCAGAGCACCATGTGATAGACCTGCCCGAGCGTCTCCAGTGCCAGCACGCCGCCGTTCATCGCAAGCCTATCCGATCAGGCCGGGAATGCTGGAGAACAGGCGCTCGGTGTAGTCGACCAGCAGGCTCAGCATCCAGGGGCCAGCCACCAGGATGGAGCCCGCCACGGCCACGAGCTTGGGAATGAAGCTCAGCGTCATTTCGTTGATCTGCGTGGCTGCCTGGAATACACCGATGACCAGGCCTACCAGCAGCGCCACCACCAGCATCGGAGCTGCCAGGAGCACCACGACCTCGAGCGCACCGGCGCCGATGGAGAGGACGGATTCGGGACTCATGCGAAGCTCCCGGCAAGGGCACCGATGACCAGGGTCCAGCCATCCACCAATACGAACAGCATCAGCTTGAAGGGCAGGCTTATCAGCATCGGCGACAGCATCATCATGCCCAGCGACATCAGCACGCTGGCCACGACGAGGTCGATGATCACAAAGGGAATGAACAGCAGAAATCCGATCTGAAAGGCGGTCTTCAGCTCGCTGGTCACGAAAGCCGCGGCCAGCACGTGGAAGGGCACCGCGTCAGGCCCCTCATAGGGCCCGTCGCCGGCCAAGGCCGCAAAGGCCGCCAGATCCTTCTGCCGGGTCTGCTTCAGCATGAAGGCGCGGATCGGCTGCTGTGCGGCGGTAATGGCCTCGCCAAAGTCCATCTCCTCAGCGGTATAGGGCTCGGCGGCCTGCTCCCAGACCTGCTGCGCGGTCGGCTGCATGATGAAGGCCGTCAGCAGCAGTCCGAGGCCCAGCAAAATGGGATTGGACGGCGTCTGGCCCGTGCCCAATGCCTGACGCAGCAGACCGAGTACCACGATGATGCGTACGAAGCCGGTCATCGACAGCAGCAGTGCCGGCAGCATGGTGATCAGGGTCATCGCCACCAGCACCTGGAAGCTCAGGCTCCAGGTCTGGCCGTCTTCGCCCTCGCTGACCGTCAATGCCGGCAAGCCGGTCTGCTGCGCTTCTGCTGGCAGCACCAGCAGCAGCCCGAACAATCCCAGCAGGCGGATCAGCGCCAACCCTTTCATTGCGCCGGCCCCTGGCGCAGACGTGCCATACGCTCTGCGAAGGGCACGCTGGGCGCTGCCTCCGGCAGATCGGGGCGTTCCTCAAAGGTATGCAGCACGCGCACGCCCTGCGGCCCGACCGAGAGCAGAAGATGGGCGCCGGCGGCGTCGACCAGAACCACCCGCTCGCGTGGACTCAGCGCATGGGTAGCGCGCACCCGGAACCAGCCGCCGCCGACCACCGAGCCGCCACGCAGCCGGCGCACCCCCCAGGCCGTACCCAGGATGAGTGCCACCACCACCAGCAGCGACAGGAAGGTTCGAAGCGCGGTTGCCGCGGAACCGTCAGCAATCTGACCCGCATCCATGGCGCTAGCGCAGCTTGCGGATGCGTTCGGCCGGGCTGACCACATCGGTCAGGCGGATGCCGAACTTCTCGTTGACCATGACCACCTCGCCATGCGCGATCAAGGTGCCGTTGACGAAGACATCCAGTGGTTCGCCGGCCAGCCGATCCAGCTCAACTACCGAACCCTGCGAGAGCTGCAGCAGGTTTCGGATCGGAATCTTGACCCTTCCCACTTCCATCGACAGCGTGACGCCAACGTCCAGGATCACATCCAGATTGACGTCCGAACCGTCGGCATTCGCCTTCTTTGAGTGATCATGCAGCGCATCGAACTGGGCAGGCTCGGCCGAGGGCGTGTCGCCAAAGGCGGTGTCCTTGCCCTTGGACGGCTGGGGCACTTTCTGCTGCGTGGTTTCGGCGGCCGTTTCGGCCTCGGTGTCACCGTAGGCGGTATCGTTCATGGATCAGCTCCCGGCAGGTGCGGTGGCGGGGCGGCCGGGCTTGCTCGCCGGCTGCTCCCGCGTGACGAATTCGTTGATTTGCACGGCATAGTTGCCGTTCGAGTGGCCCAGATGACCACGGAATACGGGCAGATCCTCCACCGACAGATCGACCTGCTCGGGCCATTCCAGCGGAATGACGTCGCCCGGCTTGAGCTGCATCAGGCGACGCAACGAGATTTCCGGGGTACCGAGCACCGTCGACAATTCGACGTAGGCATCCTGCATGCGGCTCTTGAGCGCCGCGGCCCAGCGATCGTCGCGATCGTCGCGGTCGGACTGCAGTCCGGCGTCGAGCAGATCCTTGATCGGCTCCACCATGGCGTAGGGCAAGGTGACGTGGATATCGCCACTGCCCCCCTCCAGCTCGACGTGGAATTTCGAGACCACCACCAGTTCGCTGGGCGACACGATGGTGGCGAAGTGCGGATTGACCTCCGATCCGCTGTGCTCGAACTCCAGCCGCATCACCGGCCCCCAGGCCTCGCTCATGTCATGGAAGGCCTGGTGCAGCATGAGCTGGATGACGCGCGACTCAACCGGTGTGAACTCGCGCCCTTCGATCTTGACCGGGTACTTGCCGGCACCACCGAAGAAGGTGTCGACGGCCGTGACCACAATCTTGGGCTCGAACACGAACAGTGCGGTGCCGCGCAGCGGCTTCACCTTGGCCAGGTTGAGGCTGGTCGGCACGAACAGCGAATGCACATAGTCCGAGAACTTGAGCATCTCGACGCCGCGAATGGAGATCTCGGGCGAGCGCCGCAGCATGTTGAACAAGCCGATTCGGAAATAGCGGGCGAAGCGCTCGTTGATCATTTCCAGCGTAGGCAGACGGCCGCGGATGATGCGGTCCTGCGCCGCCAGATCGTAGGGCCGCGGTTCGCCCGAAAGCACATCCTCTTCCTCGGTATCGACCGCACCCGAGTCGACGCCGCCGAGCAGCGCGTCGATCTCGTCCTGGGATAGAAGATCGTTGCCGCTCATTGCATCACGAAGTTGGTGAAGTAGAGGTCCTGGATGCCCTCGCCGGCCTCAGCAACCACACCAAGCTCGACCAGCCGCACATTCAGCGCGTCGATGATGGAGAGTCGCAGGCCGTCCTTGCCTTCCAGGGTCAGCAATGACTCGTACTGGGCGCTGGATACCAGCATCAGGATGTCGCTGCGCATCACCGGAATATGCTTTTCAAGCGCTGCCGGCAATTCGGGGTCGTGCGTCATCACGGCGATATCCAGCTTGACGTAACGCATGTAGGCACCGTCGGGCAGGTTCACCACGAAGGAGGGCTCGAACTGCCAGTACACCGGGTCCGCCTTCTTCTTGGGCGCCTCGGCCCCGCCTTCTTCCGCAGTGGCGGGCGCGGCCACATGCTTGAAGTAATACCAGGCGCCACCCGCGCTCAAGGCCGCAACGAATACGACAATGGCCAAGGTCTTCATGAGACCGCCACCTCCCGACTTCTTCTTCTTTTCCGCTTCAGCCATTGCGCACCATCACTGGATTTCTGTGGGTCGTGCCGACGCCAGAGAACCTGCAAATGGCTTGCCGCCGGCTCAGGCCCAGCCTTCGAACAGCCCCTGCGCCCGGCGAACGGTTGCCGCATTGGTGACGAGCGGTTCACCTGCCCCCTCACTGGCGGCGCTGTTCGAGCCTGCCCCCGGTTCGCCATCCCGTCCATTCGACGACTGACCGGACCGTTCCTGCGAGACCGAGCTGTCGGCCAGACTCATGCCCTGTTCGGCCATCTGCGCCTGCAGCATGGGCATGGCCTGTTCCATGGCGGCCCGCGCCGCCGGCGTCGAGGCCACGAAGTGCGCGGTAAGCGCACCCTGCTCGCGCGCGATCTGCACATCCAGTCGGCCGATGTCGGGGGGATCGAGTCGCAGGCTGACCCGCCAGTTGCCTTCACTGGCGGCATCCACGAGCACCCGCGCCGCCATTTCCGCCATCTGCTGCGGGGCGGCCGTGGGCAGTGGCGGTGATCCCGGCGGTACGCCGCCGGCCGGCAAGGCTGTGGCGGCCGCCGCCGTCGCCAGCCCTGGCGTTGCCACCGGCGCCACACCTGGTGTCGTAGCAGCGCCAGAAGCCGCCTCCGTGAGCAGGCGTGCCGGTCCCGATGCGGACCGGGCAGAGAGCACCTGCTCCAGCTCACGCACCAGCGCGCGTGGCAGTGCAGGCGCTTCGGCCTTGCTGGCGGCGATGGACTTGCCGGCCTCGGCAGAGCCCATTGACGCCTGGCTGAGAAAGCGCTCTGCCGCGCTCCATCCGCGCGCTTCGCGGGGGCTGCCGCCAGTGGCTTCCGAGCCCTTTGCCAGCAGGCCGACGTCCGCCGGTACGAAGCGTGCTTCCGTATTGGTCGCCGGCTTGGCAGCCGATGCAGGCGCAGCGCCATCGTTCACTGCAGTTGCCCGCTGGGCGCGCACGGTGCCAGCTGCAGGCACGGTCTCGGTCGCCGCCTGCTTTGATTCCTGGGTCGCAGAGGCCGCAGTCGCCGGGGCCGATGACGCGGCCACCGCGGCATCGGCATCCACGCGCGCTGTCACCATGGGGCGCTCACCTTCGGCATCTGCGCTCTGGGCGGATGTATCGGCCACCGCAACCAAGCCCTTCCCTGGGCTTTCGGCGTCGGTGGTAGGTGGTGCCGGACGCGTAGCGCCGTCAATGACAAGGACCGCAGCGCCCTCTTGGTCACTGTCTGCTTCAGGCTCTTCGGAGTGCTTTGTCACCATCGGCGTGGCAGTACCCTCGCGCTTGACGTCGCTTGCATCGCGCGCCAACGGTGTCTCGGGCCGTTCCGGCTCGGACTGCGCAGGCGCCGGCGTGGTGCTCCTCTCCTCGGCCTCTTCCGGGAGCGGAGCCGCGTTGCGCTTCGTCGTGCCAGCCGCATCGCGCGGCTCGGAGGTCACCTTTTCCTGCAGTTGCCCTAGCGCGTGCGCAAAACCCTCGCGATCTCCGGAAAGGATCGCCAGTGCATTCTCCGGACCGCGCCGGACTGCACCGGCAGCACCTGGCCCGGCCGGCGGCATCGAGACCTGGGTCACTGCATCCCTCCCTGTCGACTCGCTACCCACTCATCGATGGCCGCTTGCGCGCGCTGTTCCTGCGCATACTCCGCGGCACGCCGATAGCTGGCTTCCAGTCGGTCGAGCACCTGACAATCCTGGCGTGCCAGGATGTAGCGGGTTCGACAGGCCTCCACGGCCTGCTCCGCCTGACGCAGACGCTGCGTCTGTGCCATCACCGCTTCCTGCAACTTGGCGACGAATTGCGCGCGATTGGCGAGCCAGTGCACGGAGGCAACGGCCGGCGCATGTTCGTAATCGTGCAGGTAGCCCAACAATTCATTGGTACGGCTTTGCTCCATCGAAAGCGCCTTTTGCGCCTCGCCGAGCTGGCGAGCTGCCACTTCTTCGTTGCTGTTGCGTACGCGGGCGACCGCCTGCAAGGGGTGCTTGGACGCTGTCATGCGCTTTCCTCCGCGAAGAGACTGTTCAATGCCTGGCGGGACGACGCCAGATCCGAGGCTTCCCGCGTACCCTGACGCAGGAAGGATTCAATGCGCGGCCAGAGCCGGAGTGCTTCGTCGGTATCGGCATCCGTCCCGCTCTTGTAGGCGCCGATGGTGATGAGGTCACGATGCCGGCTGTAGGCCGAGAGCAGCCGACGGAGCCGACGCGCGGCCTCCTGCTGCGGTTGATCGGTTACGGCATCGGCCACACGCGATACCGAGGCCTCGATGTCAATCGCCGGGAAGCGGCCACTCTCCGCAATGGCACGCGACAGCACGATGTGTCCGTCGAGTACCGCGCGGGCGCTGTCCGCTACCGGGTCCTGCAGATCGTCGCCATCCACCAGCACGGTGTAGATCGCCGTGATGCTGCCCTGGCCATCGCCGTTGCCGGCCCGCTCCACCAACCGCGGCAGGCGCGCCAAGGCCGACGGTGGATATCCGCGGGTGGCGGGCGCCTCGCCGGTGGCAAGACCGATTTCCCGGGCGGCGTGTGCAAAACGCGTCAAAGAGTCCATCAGCAGCAGTACGGACAGCCCTCGGTCGCGGAAATATTCCGCCACGGTGCTGGCCAGCCAGGCACCCCGCAGGCGTGCCAACGGCGGTGCATCGGCAGGGGCGGCGATTACGCAGGCCCGCGCAAGACCTTCCGGCCCGAGCGTCTCATGGACGAAGTCCGCCACTTCCCGACCCCGCTCGCCGATCAGGCCTACGACCACCACATCGGCCGAAGTATTGCGCGTCATCATGCCGAGCAGCGTCGACTTTCCGACGCCACTTCCGGCGAACAGACCTACGCGCTGCCCTCGGCCCAGTGTCAGTACGCCATTGACCGCGCGTACGCCGACGTCGAGAGGGGTGTCGATGCGCCGACGCATCAACGGATTGATGGCCAGTGGCTCCGCGTGCGCCGGACGGTCACCGCGCGGTTCCGGGCCACCATCCAGCGCATGGCCACTGGCGTCGACGACACGACCCAGCCAATCGGGGCCGATGCGCAGGCTCGCGCCCGTCGAACGCTGCGACACCTCGGCGTCCGGCAGCAGGCCAGAGGCGCTGTCGAGCGGCATAAGCAGGGTACGCCCATGCGCGAAACCGACCACTTCGGCGCCAATGTCCTTGCCATTCGCATTGTCGATGCTCACGCGGGCACCCAGCGGTGCGGTGCAGCCTTCGGCCTCCAGCGTGAGACCGACCGCCCGCTTGAGGCGGCCGCTGCGCACCAAGCCACTGCCATCCGGCCAGTGCTGACGCAGGCCTTCGAGCCGTCGCGCAAGGGTTTCGCCGCGTGCACTCATGTCTAGCAGCGGCTGCATCACGAGGCCCCCTCGGCCAGCCAGACATGGGCCAGCTCTGTGATCCGGCTCTTCATGCGGCCGTCGATACCAGCCGTGTCCCGCCAGGCCCGGATGTCGCCACGCTGCAGCGCGGGATCATCGTGCCAATTGACGTGATCGGGTAGCGCGAATTCTTCGGGAAGGGCGGCACGATCCTGCGGATGCAGGGCGATATGCGCAGGTCCATCCATGTCACGCAGCGCATCCAGCGCGGCGCGCACCAGGCCCGCCAATGCCTCCGGCGAAACCGCCAGCGTATGGCGCGCCAGCTGCTCGCCGATCTCCAACGCCAACAGGCGCAGTTGCTCCACCGCGGCCTCGTCGGCTGCGGACAGCGGTGCGGCCAGGGACTGGGTCAGTAGCTTCAGCCGCTCGGCGGCAGCGTGCACCTCACCGAGTCCGGCGGCATAGCCATCCTCCCGCCCCTTCTCGTAGCCTTCGCCATAGGCGCGGGCAAAGACATCGTCGAGTTCGGCGGCGGTAGGCGGCTTGCTGCCATGCGCGCGTTCGGTGAAATCCGGAAAGGCGACGCGTTCCGCGCTATCAGACATATTCCTCACTCCCGCCCTTGCTGCCCAAGGTGATTTCGCCGGCGTCGGCGAGCTGGCGCGCCTGCGCCAGGATTTCCTTCTGCGCAGCTTCCACGTCGGAGACCTTGACCGGCCCACGCGCTTCGAGGTCTTCCTGCAGCATCTCCGCGGCGCGCTTGGAGATATTGCTCATGATCTTGTCGCGGACGGCGGTATCGGCGCCCTTGAGTGCCACCGGCAAGCGGTCACCGGGGACCTCGCGCAGCAGCCGCTGGATACTGCGATCGTCGAGACTGGCGAGATCATCGAAGACGAACATCAGATCCTCAATGCTTTCGCTCAGCTTGGGGTCGATAGCGCGCACGTTCTCGATCAGCTCGGTTTCCGTGCTTGAATCCAGAAAATTCAGGATGCCGGCCGCGACCTTGATGCCACCGACATTGGAGGCCTTGAGGTTGTTGTTGCCGGAGAACTGCCGCTCCATGATTTCGTCCAGCTCGGACAGCGCATTCGGCGGAATGCCTTCCAGGGTCGCGATACGCATAACGACATCGGCGCGTGTCCGCTCCGGCAGAATCTGCAGGACTTCCGCAGCCTGATCCGGTTCGAGATAGGCCAGCACGATGGAGACGATCTGGGGATGCTCGTTGCGCACGAGATCAGCAATGGCGCGTGCATCCATCCACTTCAGTGCATCCAGACCCTTGGTCTGACTGCCGACCAGGATGCGATCGATCAGGCGGCTGGCCTTGTCGTCGCCCAGCGCGTTGGCAAGTACCTTGCGGACGTACTCGTCGGCTCCCACACCCAGTGAGGTCTGGCCGTCGAGCTCGGCGACGAAGCTGCCGATGACTTCCTGCGCCTGCTCGGTGGAAACCGGCCCCATGCGCGCCATGGCTGCACCCAGCTTCTGTACCTCGCGCGCATTCATGTGTTTGAGCACTTCGGCGGCTTCGTTCTCGCCCAGCGAGAGCAGCAGCACGGCGGCGCGGTAGGTGCCGTCGCTGAGATTGCTTTCCGGCCGTTCGGCCAGCGCCGTACTAGCCATCGTTACCCACCCATGTCCGCATCAGTTGCGCCACCCGCTTGGGGTCCTGTTGCACCACTTCGCGCGCGGCCTTGAGCTGACGTTCATAGGGTGCCTCACGAACTTCGTGCTCGGGCGCCGTGTTCATCGCCGCCGCACCGCCATCGACCTCGCCCGCGACCGCGCCAGCGAGCTGCGGCCGCAGCCCGGGTTCGTCCAATGCCTGAACCGTGATCGGTTCCATCAGCGTGCGCATCAGCGGCCGCAGCACAGTGAAGATGAGTACCAGCAGCAGCAGCACGCCCCCGAAATTCCGAGCTGCCATCTGCAGCCAGCCATCGTCGAGCAGACGCTCCCACAGGGCCTGCTCCTCGGGCGGGCCAAGATCGGGGCCGGCGTCGACGAAACGGGCGTTGTCGATGGTGAGCTGGTCGCCGCGTGCGGCGTCGAAGCCAATGGCACTCTCTGCGAGACGACGCAGTCGCTCCAGCTTTTCGGGGTCGAGGGGACGAGAAATCGCATTGCCTTCGGCGTCGGTCTCCGGAAGGTTGTCGACCAGGATGGCTGCCGAGACACGCTTGATACTGCCCGATGGCTGCCGGGCAAATTCATATTCACGGCCCACCGCGTAGTTGCGCTGCACGTCGCTGGATTGGAGCGATTGCTCCTCGTTGTTGGTGGTGGCCTGTCCATCCGGGTTGTCCGGCATGTTGGCGGCAGCCCCGGCGGCACCCGCGGCCTGACGGGCTTCCCGCTCCTCCTTGATGCGTTCGCTGGTCACCGCCGCGGGATCGCCCTGGACCCGTTCGCTGGCGAGTTCGCGGCTCTCGGTCTGCTGCTCCACCGTCACCTGTGCACGGACCCGACCTTCACCCACGACGGCTTCCAGCAGTTCGACGATGCGCGAAGTCAGCAAGGCCTCGGTCTGCCGTGCCATCTCGAAATGGCGCTGTGCCTGCGACTCCGCCGAATCCTGGTTAGCCCGCTCGGAGAGCAGATTGCCAGCGCTGTCGACCACGGTGACGGCACTGGGATCCATCTGCGGCACGCTGGCCGCAAGCAAATTGACGATGCTGCGCGCCTGATCGGCACTCAAGCGTCGTCCCGCGTGCAGGTCGACCACCACCGAGGCGCTGGCCCGGCTGCTGTCGCGCACAAAGGCGGACTCGCGGGCCACGGCGAGGTGTACGCGCGCGCTGCGTACCGGCGCCAGGCTGCTGATTGTGCGGGCGAGCTCGGTTTCCAGCGCGTACTGATAGCGCGCCGATTCCATGAACTGGCTGACACCGAAGCCGGGCGATTCCGACAGCATCTCGAATCCGGCATCGCTGCCAATGGCATCGGTGCTGGCGAGTTGCAGTCGCGCCGCATGGAGCTGCGTGCGAGGCACCAGTACGGCATTCCCCATGTCGTTGACCTGCGTGGGGATGCCGGCCGCTTCCAGCGACTGCGCAATCTGCGCGGATTCGGTGGCATCGAGGCCGCTCGTTACCGGCGTCCAGTCGGTGCCGCGTGACCACATGTAGATGCTGATACCAAGGGCGACGGCCAGGGCAAGTCCGACCAGCAGCAGAATCGGCTTCAGCGCCGGCACTTCCTGAATCACACCAATGGGAGTACGTGCCATGAGAAGCGTCCTATAGCGGCATGTTCATGATGTCTTGGTAGGCCGAGACCGCGCGATTGCGTACTTCCACCGCGGCTCGGAATGCGACGCTTGATTCCTGCATCTTCAACATCGTGGTTGCCAGATCCATGCGACCCAGCTGGAAGGCTTCCTGCGCCTTTCCGGACTCGGCCTGCTTGGTGTTGAGGTCACGTACGGCATCCGCCATTGCATTGACAAAGCCGCTTTCCTTGCTTTCCTGCGCCGGTGCGGTGGGCGCAGTGGGTGCCACTTCCTGAGCGGGGAGCTTCGAACGCGCCTGCAGGGCCCGCATCTCCGTCAGCACACGATTGATTCCGAGATCATTCATCGCCATTCGCTCCTCGATCCCCTAGGCATTGCTGCAAGTGCCATACCGGGGCCCTAGCCGTTCGACGGTGCGCTGGCACCGTCCGGCGTAATGTCGTACTTGCGCAGCTTTTCGATCAGCGTGGTGCGGGATACACGCAGCAGCTGCGCGGCATGCGTCACCACGCCTTCGCTGCGCGCCAATGCCTCGCGGATCAGGCTGGCCTCAATCCGCGCCAGGTGGTCGCGCAGGTCGATCCCATCGGCCGGTAGTTGGTTGTCCGCGGCACGCGGCCGACACGGCATCTCGCCCGATGCCGTTGCCGGCACGTTGAGATCGGCTCGGTAACGCAAGGGCAGATCGTCGGCCGTGACCGTGCCATCGGTGCAGGTCACGGCCAGGCGTTCAATCAGATTGGCAAGCTCGCGCACATTGCCCGGCCAGCCATAGCCCTGCAGCGCACTGTGCGCACTGGCATCGAATTGCAAGGCCTCGCCGGCCTGGGTTGCGATGCGCGTGGCCAGCGCCTCAATCAGCAGCGGCAGATCGGCGACACGCTTGCGCAATGGCGGCAGTTCAATCGGGAAGACCGCGACGCGGTAGTACAGATCTTCGCGGAAACTGCCATCGCTGACCCGTGCTTCCAAATCGCGATGGGTGGCGGCGACGATGCGCACATTGCAGCTCAGCGTCTGGCTGCCACCGACGCGCTCATAGCTGCGCTCCTGGATGACGCGCAGCAGCTTGACCTGCATCGGCAGCGGCATGTCGCCGAGTTCGTCGAGAAAGAGCGTGCCACCCTCGGCCAGTTCGAAGCGACCCTTGCGGGCTGCAATGGCGCCGGTGAAGGCGCCGCGCTCGTGCCCGAACAGCTCGGATTCCAGCAGCTCGGCGGGAATGGCACCGCAGTTGATGGCCACGAAGGGACGATGGGCCCGGTCGGAGGCTTCGTGGATGGCACGCGCCACCAGTTCCTTGCCGGTACCGGATTCCCCGGTGATCAGCACATTGGTGTCGAAGGCCGCAACCTGTCCGATCAGCGTGCGCACGCGAACCATCGAGGGGCTGTCGCCGATCAACCGCCGCGCGACCGGCGCCGGACTCGCTTTGGCTGCGGGCGGCGCGATGCGCGACGACTTGGCGGCCTGCGCTTCATCGCGTTCGGCGGGCGGTTCAAGGGTCATGACGGTATCGAAATCCATGGCGGTGTCCTAGTTGATCCGGCGCAGCGTCAGGCGCTGATAGCGAGGGACTGCGAGGCTGCGCGCAATCGCGCTGGCGGGATGCCGAGGGCTTCGCGATACTTGGCAACGGTGCGGCGCGCGACGCGGATGCCGCGCTCGGCAAGCCGAGTTGCAATGGCCGCATCGTCCAGCGGCGTACGGGGATCCTCAGCCGCAACGAAACGGCGTACCAGCGCGCGGGCGGCGGTATTCGAGACCGCACAGCCGACACCAAAGCCGGCACCGAAGAAATGCTTGAGCTCGAAAATGCCGCGCGGTGTGATGACGTATTTGCCGCAGGTCACGCGGGAGACCGTGGATTCGTGCACGCCGACCTCGCCTGCGATCTCACGCAGCGTCATCGGCGCCAGCACTTCCTCGCCACCGGCAAGGAAGGCGTACTGGCGACGGAAAATGGCGTGCGTGACCTTGAGAAGCGTCTCGGCACGCTGAGCCAGACCGCGCAGAAACCAGCGTGCCTCGTGCAATTGCTGCTTCATCGCCGGCGCTGGCGTGGCACTGTCCTCCAGCGCACGCACATAGGCCGGGTTCACACGCAGGCGAGGCGTGGCAAATTCGGACAATGTGATGGTCCAGCGCCCGTCGACCTGGGCAACCACCACATCGGGATAGATGGCGGCCCCCTCCACCGCGGCGCGGCCCGGGTGCGGGTCCAGACGACGCAGCAGGGCCAGCGCTTCTGCGAAGGCGGCATCGTCGAGGCGCAGTTCGCGCTGGACAGTGCCGATCTCGCGACCTGCAAGGCGCTCCATGCCGGCACCGACGATTGCCAGCGCGTCGCGTACGGCCGCGTTTGGTGGCATGGCGCGCAGCTGCATAGCGAAGCATTCGGCCAGATCGCGCGCACCAAAGCCGGCAGGTGCCAGTTTCTGAATGAGTGCCAGCGCCGACACCAGTTCACCGGTGGGAAATCCCGTGCGACAGGCGATATCGTGCAGATCCTCTTCCAGCCAACCGCGGTCATCCACGGCCTCCAAGACCGCAAAGGCAGCGGCCAGGGCGCGGGGAGTACGGCACTCCATTGGCAGTTCGCGTGCCAGGCGGGCGATGGGATCGGTCACATCTGGTGCGGCCAGGGGCACATCAATGGCCTCACCGGAGGCAATGCCCGCCATGGGGGAATAGCCGTCGTCCCAATTGGAATCGAGCGCGATGTCGTTGTCGTCGGAATCGGGGGCGACTTCGGCATCCACGCCTTCGTCATCCACGTCGCTGGCCTCGGGCTCGAGCATGACGTTGTTCGCCAGCCACTGGTGGACTTCCTGCTCCAGCTCCTGCGCCGACAGCCCAAGAATGCGAATCTGCTGCGCAAGCTGTGGATTGAGCGTTTGCCGACCGCCTTGGTGTTGCGAGAAATCAACACGCATGTGCCTTCCCCTTCGACTGACCTGTTCCGCTGTTCTCCGACACCTTCGATGCCGGCCCAGATACTGGCGACGAGATTCCGTCGCGATGGGGAAATGATTCGATAACGGAAGTCCGACGCCCACTCGGGATTCCCCGACATGCGTAAGGCAAAGCCTTACATCACGCGGGGGCCGACTAGTGGCGCCTTTTCAGGGACTGAAGGGGCTTTCAGGCCGAACGGCTTTTCGCCTGGACTGCGCGCACGACGAGGTCGTGCGCGGTACGAAGTCCGAGTTGCTGCATGAGGCGCATGCGATGGGTTTCCACCGTCTTGACGCCAATACCCAGCAAGGTGGCGATGTCGCGCGTGCTCATGCCGCTGCCGATCAGATCAAAGATCTGGCGCTGGCGGGGCGGCAATTGATCGATGGCGGATTGCGGCCGCGGCACCTGGTGGCCGTTCAGCAGTTCGCCCACCAGATCGGCGGGTAACCAGCTATGGCCCTGCTCCAGTTGGCGCAGGGCCTCCAGGCAACGCTCCATGGGATCACTGGCGCTGATCAGCGCGGTGGCGCCGTGACGCAGCGCGGCGCGCATGATCTCGCGATCCTGCGGCGCGAGAACCAACAGCGAGGCCGTAGCCTGCGCGCCGCGAATGGCATCGAGGAGATCCGTCAGACGGATCAAAGGCAGACTGCCGCAGTCCACCACGAAGCAGCGGGCCGCCGTCGCGCGCAACGCCCGACCGAAGCCGTCGCCTGGCGGCAGTACGTCCACCCGCTTGATGCCGCTCTGCTGGCGCAGTCCCGCTGCCATCATTTCGGCTACCGCATGGTGCGGAGAATGCACGGCTAGATGCACGTCGATGCGTCCCCTTGGGTTTCACGGCATGGTAGCGCCGCGCGCTGCCGATGGCAGGATCAGCTCTGACGTCTGGCAGCAATTTCCCGTCGATGCAGACGAAACAGGAGCTGGTTGTATAACTCCTGTGTGGTGGCATCCGGTGTATCGAGATGGCACAGCATCCCATCCCCATCGCGCTGCACGGTCACCGGCAGCGGCAGGGGCATGGGCAGGCCCTCCAGGCAATAGAGCAGCAACCACTGCCGCTCATCCTCGATTTCCATACCGTTGGGCTCCATGTGCAGCTTGTCGGCATAGAGGGTGACCGACCGACTGGCCGGCAAAGGCCGATGAATGGCGAGCAATTCCGCGCCCATCCATAGCAGAAGGTCCACCTTGGTGTGCAAACGGCGCATTGCGTCCGACACCGTGCTGCTTTCGAAGTCCTTTTCGTCGGCTTCCTGGACACCTCCCAGACCGCCAATGTCGATAAGACGACTGAGCAGCGTCGCGAATGGCGTCGGCGAACCGTCGATGCGGGTCTGGAACGCCAGCGGCATGCGCGTGCGTGCCGTCAGCTCGCTATGGACATCAGGCGGCTGCATAGGCCCGGCTGACGTCACGCCCCTTGTGCATGCGCTGCAACTGGCGGCGCGCGTCGTCGCGAAGGACCTGCACGTGGGCAAGCAGTCCCAGATACGTGTCGTGCCAGCGGCGCAGCACATCTGGCGCCGGCAATTCACCGCGCAACTGCCGTTCGCGCAGCCATTGTCCTTGCGCCACGGCGAGGGAGAGAGCGTGATCGTAGTCACCCGCGAGCAGCGCATCGCTCAGATGCGCGCGCATGGCATCCACAGTGTCAGCGCGGTCTGCGCCGTCGGCAACGGTCGGGGTCAGGCGTGCGGGCAGCGTCATGAGGGGGATACCTCGGCGGCATGCATGCGGGAGGGAAGCTGATCCCAGGCGCTCTTGACCTCGCTGATCAAATCGGCAACCTCCTGGTAGGCGGCATCGTCCTGCCGTGTATTGGCTTCGAAGATGCGGCGGATGCAGTAGTCGTACAGGCTGCGCAGTCGCGTCGTCAATTCTCCGCCCGCCTTTGGATCGAGGATGCCATCCAGATAGCCGATGATGTCGATGACGCGCGAGCTGTGCAGCCCGCGCGCGGAGGCGTCTCCGGTGGCAAGTGCACGGCGGGCCTGCGCGATGCGCGACAGCGCCCCGGCCAGCAGGCACTCGATCAGCTGATGCGGGGATTGCTCGGCCGCATGCGCCAGAGGGCCGGACTGTCCGTAATGATTGACCGCTTGGGCGTAGGCTAGCGACATGGCGTAAAGCTCTTGGTGGACTCAAACACGGTATCGGCTTGCCAGGCTGATTCTTGAGTCATTTTTCACCTCTTACTCGCGCGGCAGTCCCAACTGCTGGAGCAGGAACTGACCATCCTGCTGCAACTGCGCAACGATGGCGTCCAAGGCCGTGAACTGACTGCGCAGGCGTTGTTCATACTGCTCCATGCGCCGATCCAGCGCCAGCCGATCTTCCTCGATGCGCTCCAGACGCTGGTCGAGCGAATCGCCGCGCGCGGTCAGCAGACCGTCGTTGCCGGTATAGCCGGACACGGCACCATCGATGCGCCCGGAAAGCCCGGCCTGGCCGAGCAATGCGGCCACGCCATCGGGATCCGTGTTCATGGCATCCGTGAAAGCGGCGCGATCGAAGCTGATGCGCCCGTCCGAATCGGTCTGGATACCGACCTGCGAGAGCACACTGATCTCGCCGGATTCGACGATATTGAAGGCACCGCGCATGGCGCTGGAGAGACTGCGCACGGCGGAATCGCCGAGCAGTGGGCCGGCATTACCGGTTTCGCTGTTGTAGCGGGTCTGCTGATCGATAACCCGACGGGTATCGTTGTAGGCGTCGACGAAGCGCTGGATCGCATCCGCCGTAGCGTTGTCGTCCCGGCGCACGTCCACATCGAAACTGGTGCCCGGCTCGGCACGGGCAATATCGATGTCGATGCCGTCGATGACGTCGCTGAACTGGTTGGTGGCACTGGTGATCTCGACACCTTCGACGCGGATGCGCGCGTCGCTGGCCGCCGCGATCTGGGTCAGGTTGTCGTTGATGCCGTCGCCGGCGTAGACCAGTGCATCCAGTCCCCCGTCGCCACCGCTGGCGCTCACCGTGATGGTGTTGGCCGCGCCGGTGGCTTCCGAGCTGAACACGATCTGGTCCCCGCTGGCGCCATTGATGACGGTGGCGCGTATGCCGGGGTTGTTTTCGGCATTGTTGACCGCTGCGGCGATCTCGTCGGGCGTTCCATTACTGGCAAGCACCTCGATGTCAAAGCTCTCGCCGCCCAGCGAGAAGGTGAGCGTCCCCGTCCCAATATCAGCGGCCGGATCAAAGGCCGCCGAGCGCAGCTTCTGCGCCGTGGCCAGGGCCTCCGTTTCCACGGAGAAGCGCCCGGTGGTCGCTGTATTGGAAGCTGTCACGCTGAACGGGGCGTCCTCGGGTACATCCACAGAACGCGATGGCTGGCCGATCTGTTCGGCCAGGGCTGTGGCCTGTGCCGTCAGTGAGGACACGACGCTTGCCAGGCTGTTGAAGGCACTAGCTTCGTCCTTGACCTGCTTTTCCTCACGGTTCAACCGCAGCTCGGGAGCGGCACGCTCCGCCTGCAGCAGCTGACGCGTCATGCTTTCGAGGTCGAGCCCCGAGCCGATTCCGGCAAAGCGGATGGGTTCCATCGCGCACCTCCTGGGTTTCGCGGTCTAACGGCTAGGCACTTGCATCCACCGTGCCGCCGCGCGCGTCCGCAATCATGTCCGCCACCCGCAACATGACTTCGCTCGGGATTTGGCGCACGATCTCGCCCGTTTCAGGATCACTGATGCGGATGACGACGCGGTCGTTGTCCTCCAGCTCGAAGCGCACATCCGACGATGGACTAGCCGGCTGTGGTGCCTTCGAGGGCAACTGACTCGGCACCGCAGGCTGTGCGGTGGCACTGGGCGCAGGCACCGCAGGCGGCGCGGTCAGTGCGGGACGCGGCGTTTCCGCCGGGAAGCGTTCAAGAGAAGAGATCACCATCATGATGTGGTCCTCCACGCATCAACACGGGGTGCTGACACGAGACAAAGCGGGGGCCGAGCAATCCCGGCCCCCGCGAAACAGCCCCTACCGGACTGAAGTTGACGCATTACCGAAGCAGACTCAGCACGTTCTGCGAGGAAGCGTTGGCCTGGGCCAGCATCGCCGTACCCGCCTGCTGCAGCACCTGGGTGCGGCTCAGGTTGGCGGTTTCCTTGGCGAAGTCCGCGTCCTGGATGCGCGACCGCGATGCGCTCAGGTTCTCGGAGGTAGTCTGCAGGTTGGCCACAACCGTTTCGAAGCGGCTCTGCAGCGCACCCAGGTCGGCGCGTGTGCTGTTGACCGTGGTCAGCGCGCTGTCCATCAGCTTGATCGCGGTCTGGGCGCCGGCAAAGTTGGCGACCGTGGCCGTATCGATACCGCTGGCGGTGGTGATGGTCGCGAAGCTCTGGTTGGCGTAGCCCGCCACGGTGAGATCGTTGACCGTACCCGCGATCGTGATCGCCGCTTCGCTGTTCAGCGTGAGCTGACCGGTGGCGGCGTCGTAGGAGGCGCCCACGCCCGTCTGCTGCGAGACCTCGTTGATGGCGTCGGCCAGCTGACCGGCACGCTCGGCGGCGCTGCTCGCACCGGCGATGGCGCCAATGTCGGTACCGTTGATGGTCACGCCACCCGCGGCGATGGCCGTTGCGAAGCCGGTGATGCTGGAGGCGGCAACACTCAGACCCGCCGAGGTGTTCTGGTCGACCGAGCCCAGCGCCGCGGCGTTGGTGTCGGCTATCGAGGACACGGTGATGGTCTCACCGGCATTGGCGCCCACCTGGAACTGCGCACCGGCGAAGGAGCCGTCGAGCAGATTCACACCGTTGAAGGTGGTCTGGTTGGCGACGCGGTCGATTTCGGAGACGAGCTGGTTGACTTCCGCCTGCAGGGCGTCGCGATCGGACTGCGAGTTGGTGGCGTTCGAGGACTGCACGGCCAGCTCACGGATGCGCTGCAGGTTGTTGGTGACCTCGGTCAGCGCGCCTTCGGCGGTCTGGGCGAGGGAGATGCCGTCGTTGGCGTTGCGCACGGCCTGGTTCATGCCGCGGATCTGCGAGGTGAAACGCTCGGAAATGGCGAGGCCGGCGGCGTCGTCCTTGGCGCTGTTGATGCGCAGGCCGGAAGACAGACGCTCCATGGAAGTGGCGAGCGAGCTCTGGGTGGCGCCGATGTTGCGCTGGGCCGTCAGAGACATCACATTGGTGTTGATCGAAAGCATGGCGAAGACTCCTAGTTCGGGCTTGAGGCCGGTTTGCTAGCCCGGCCAAGCCGGGCGATGGTCTGGCGCTCAGTGCGCCTTCGATCCCGATATCGGCCCCATCCCTGCGCCATTGAGCCCGCTTCGGCGGCTGGCGGCGCGAGTGGTAGGTCGCGACCGACGAGCGGCATCAGGCCGCCTTCGCCGCGACCTCGGACACCGCGCCGAGGTGGAATCCCTGCCCCCACGCGATACCGTGAGCGGCGACCGTGCGTTGCATTTCCACGTCTTCCAGACCCTCCGCGATGACCATGCCGCCCATGTCCTCCATCACCCGACAGGCCGCCTCCACCAGATGGCGGTAGGCAATATCGTCCTCCAGTCGATGCACCGTGGCGCGCGAGATCTTGATGCCGTCCGGCTTGAGTCGGCTCAGGCTGTCAAAGGAGTTGAAGCCGGTGCCGAAGTTATCCAGCCAGATTGCGTGACCGCGCTGACGCAGGCCGTCGATGAGCGGCGTGGCCTCACTGCTCAGCGCGATCTCTCCGTCGTTGACCTCGAACTGGATGCGGTCCGCTGGAATCGCCGCGGCATCCAGTACCGCCAGACATTCGCGCGTGAAGATGGGATCGCCCACCGACTGTGCTGAGAGGTTCACGGAAACAAAGCCCTCGCCCGTGGCACCGGCTTGCATGGCCGCGACCACGTCGCGCACCACGCGAAGATCGATGAGCCGCATCAGCCCCAGGCGCTGGGCAGCGGGCATGAAAGCGCCGGGCGCGACCACTCGACCATCCTCGCCGCGGAAGCGCAGCAGGATCTCGTGCCCGACGACCTGACCGGTATCCAGTTGCACGATGGGCTGCTGGTGCAGCTCGAAGTGGTCACTGTCGAGCGCGGCCTGCAGCTGTTGCGCCCAGTCCAGTTCTTGGCGGGCACGCGAGACATCGGCATCGGTGACCGAGAAGGTGTGCACGCGGTTACGTCCGGCACGCTTGGCGACGTAGCAGGCCGTATCGGCCCGCGCCAGGGTTTCCGTGGCACTGCCGGTCACCGGTGCGACGCCGAGACTCAAGGTCACCCGGAAACGGCGGCCATCAGCCACGAAGCTGTACTCGGCGGCGGCCTCCAGCAGCGACTGGGCGATACGCTGGGCGTCATCCAGTCCACATTCCGGTAGCAATACGGCAAATTCGTCGCCACCGATGCGCGCCAGCCGATCACCACTGCGCAGCCGGGTCCGAAGCAAACGCCCCATCTCGATGAGCAACTTGTCTCCGGCCTGGTGGCCACAGGTGTCGTTGACCACCTTGAAATGGTCGAGATCGAAATAGATCAGCGTGTGCTGCACCGGCATGTCGCGGCGGGTGTCACCGACGCGGGCGCACAGCTCGGTGAGTGCGGATTCAAAGGCGCGGCGATTAAGTAGACCGGTCATCGGATCATGGCTAGCCTGGAAGGCCCAGCCTTCGGCCACGCGCTTGGCATCCGAGATGTCCTGAAAGACGAAGACGCAGCCGAGCACCTCGCCGTCGCGCGCGTACATCGGCGTCAGCGTGTAGGCGATGGCGTTCAGATCGCCGTCCCCGTTCCTGAGCCGGGGAAAAGGCTCGTGCTCCACTGTGGCGCCTACGCGTAGCAGCGCGTCCACCGGATCCGGCAAGGGAACATCACGCCCCGGATTGAACAGCGGAACGCAATCCGAGAAGCGCTGACCAATCAGACTTTTCTCGGAACGCGCCAGATGCCAGCAGGCGGCATCATTGACATAGGTAATGGTGCCGCGCGCATCGGTACGGATGACGCCATCACCGATGGCGGCCAGCGTGATATGCGCCATTTCATTGGCTTCGAACAGCCAATCTTCGTACTTCTTGCGCTTGCTGATGTCCTGCACCTGCGCGATGAAGTAGAGCGGCTCGCCCTCCTGATCGCGCACCAGCGCGACATCGAGCTGGACATGCACCACGCGCCCGGACTGATGAAAGCAGCGTTTGAAGATACGGTATCCCGGCCGCTGCCCCGCCAGTGTATCGGTGATCAAGCCCATGTCGGCGTCGATGTCGTCGGGATGGGTCAGAGTGGCCCAGTTGGTGTGCTCCAGGTCGACCTCGCCGTAGCCCAGGATGTCGCAGAGGGCGTGATTGACCCGAATGAAGCTGCCATCCACATCGAGCAGCGCCTTGCCGATAGGGGCCTCGTCAAAGCTGGTGCGGAAGCGCTCCTCGGAATCGCGCAACGCGGTCTGCACGAGCTTCATCTGCGTGGTGTCGCGGGCCTCCAGCACGAGCAGGCTGCTGGGGTGCCCGGGTGCGCTCGACGACTTGATCGAGAGATCGACATCGGCCTGCGCGCTATTGGCGCCGGCGAGACATTCGTCATAGCGCACGAACTCCCCGCGCGCTGCTCGTTCCACCGCTGCGCGCAACCGCTCCTGGACCGTTTCGTCATACGCAAACCAGGGCGTCTCCCAGATCGGCCGGCCAATGACATCCTCGCGCGCAACGTCGGCAAAGCGCAGGGCAATGTCGTTCACGCTGAGCACCCAGCCATCGCGATGCAGCACGGCCATGAACGAGAAGGCGGCGTTGAACACGTCGCGGTAGCGCAATGAGGCCTCCGACGAAGGAACCTCTATGGCGTCAGTCGGCGGTAAAGGGGTTTCGAGCGGTGTGTCAGCGGCCATGGCGCAATCTCGGATTAAACGGACGTCCGGGACAAGCTTGCGCGCCGGTGGTCGCGACCGGCGATCATAGCCGCAGGGTGGTAGTGAGAATCCGACTAGCGGATGAGATCGAAAAGCGATTGCCGCTGGACCTGCAGATAGCTCTGCTGGGCAGCCGACAACCGATTGCCCGTCAGCGTGAGATCGGTAATGGCCTGCGCAATATCGGTATCCATCAAGTTCGCGCGCGTCACCGTCAACTGCTCCGACTCCACCGCACGCACCTCGGCGGATTGCTCAATGGCGGACAGACGGGCACCGACACGTCCGCGCGCCAGATTCATCTGGTCGAGCCGGGCGTCGAGCTGATCGAGGGTGGCTGCGGCTCCCGCCGCACGCAAAGCCGGATCGGGCTCCTCGACCGCGGCGATGGCGGCGTCGACGGCGGCGAAGAGGTCATTGCTGCCACGCCCGAAGACCGCCGGACCCTGTTCCCCGTCGGCAACCGTGGCGTCGGTGTTGATCGGCACCAGTCGGCTGCCGGCATTGCCCTGATAGATAATCGCGCCGCTGATGTCCTGCTGATAGGGCTTTCCACTGGCAGTCCCGGCAAAGAGGGCACGTCCCTCCCCGTCGCTGGCGTTCGCGGTTTGTAGCAGACCCTCGCGGATCTGACGCAGTTCGCGCGCGATGGCGGCACGGTCATCGCTGGACAGCGTGGCGTTGTTGCCCTGCACCACCAGCTCGCGCACGCGATTGGTCTGGTCCACGGCTTCGCCAATGCGGGATTCCGTGAGCGACAGGCGCGCGAAGGCGCGGTCGCTGGCGCGCTCGAAGCCAGTCAACAGCTCCTGACGGGCATCCAGGCGGGTGGCGGTGGTGAAAGCGGAGGGGTCCTCGCCGGAGCGGCGAATGCGCTCGCCCGAGGACAGCTGCTCCTGGACCCGCGCAAGATTGCTCTGCGCGTCCTGGATGGCCGCGACGGCCTGTCGGTAGATGGTGTCACTGGCAATGCGCATACTTACCTCCGTACCGCGCCAAGCAGGGTCTGGAACAGTTCGTCGGCGGTGGCGATGATGCGCGCCGAGGCCTGGTAGGCCTGCTGCAGGCGCAGCAGATTGGCCGCTTCCTCATCGAGGTTGACGCCGGATGTCGCCTCGCGTGCCGCCAAATCCGCCGTCTGCAGACGCTGGAAGGCATCGCGCGCGGATTCGGCCTGCCGCGCGGTGACGCCACCGGCCGCTACCAGTTCGGCATAGCCGCCGCTGGGCGTATCGCCACTGGCAGTGACCGGAGACTCCGCCAACGCGGCCAGGGCACGCGCACCGGCATTGCTGCCGCTGTCCGTCCCGGTGGGTGTCAGTTCAATACGATCGCCCGCGGAAGGGCTTCCTTCCAGGGTCAACTGCCAGCCGGCCCCGGTGATGACCCCGTCCGGATTCAAGCCCTGCACCGGACCGCCATCAATCTGATAGCTGTTCGGCCCCAGGAATTCGATGCTGGCGGCCGTACGCGCCCCCGGGTTGTTGGGATCCACACTCTCCACCGAGCGCACCGAGAAGTCACCCGTATTCGTCGGTGGCAAGCTCGGGGACAACGCCCCGGCAGCCGCGATACCGCGCGCGCCGATGTTGTTGAGTTGCATCCCTGCCACGGCGTCGCTGGCGGACTTCAGGGAGAATCGGTCTCCGTCGGAAGGGGTGCCGCTGACGATAATGGACAAGGCACCGGCCCGGAAGGGATCACCCGGCGTACCGCTGCCGGTCAGCGCCAGCGTGCCACCCTGCTGCGATTGCAGCTGCCAGCTGCCGCTGCTGAAGCGCAGCGTGAGTGCGCTGTCGGGCACCTTGCCATCCGCGCCAAAGGAGACATCCACGGTGGCAGTGCCGTCGTTGTTGGCGTTGGGCACCGCCACCGGGTTGCCGAGCTCGAACAGGGGCTGGCCGGGCTGGCCGTTGAGATCGGTTGCGGCCGTCTGCACGTCGTTGACCGCCCGAGCCAGGTTGGCCGTGAGCGCGCCAAGGCGCTCGCGCGTCGGGTCAATGACCTGGGTGCGGGCGCTGAACAGACCTCCCAGTTCACCGTTGGTGGGGGTCGGCAGGGGGATGGCACCGGGGCCCTGTCCTACGGTCAGCTGCAGCCGCGAGCCGCGCTCGGGATCCTCACGCAGAGCGAGCGGCCGGACATCGGCCCCCAGCAGAAGCGCATGGCCATCCCGGGTGTACACGTTGAGCTGATCGCCATCCTGCAGGGTGGTGTTGATGCCTATCTTTTCGGACAGTTGCCGCGTCAGCCGGTCGCGCTCGTCGCGCAGATCGTTGGCCGGGCCGGCACTGGCCGCAATATCGCGATTGACCCGCGCCAGGCTCTCGAGAATCTCATTGGCCTCGGCGACCGTGGCGATCGCGCGCTGGTCGATTTCATTGTCCAGCCGCGCGAGTTGGCTGTTGAGCGTGGTGGCGCGTGTCGTGAGATCGCGGGCGCTGCCAAGCAGCACCTCGCGCGCGGCCAGGCTGTTCGGGCTGGCCGAGACATCCTGCGCCGCCTGGAAGAAGGCATTGATGCTGCCGGAAAGGCCACTGTTGCTGTCCGAGAGGAGGGTATCCACACGGGTAGCGAAGTCGGCAAGGCGGGCATTGGCCGCCAGACCGGCGCCGTCTTCGATCAGGCGGTTATTGGCATAGACATCTTCGAGGCGCTCAACGCCCACCACGCGCACGCCTGCGCCGAAGGGCGAGCCGGTCACCTGGGCGCTGAGTTCGACCCGCTGCCGGCTATAGCCGTCGACGCCGGCATTCGACACGTTGTGCGAGGTGGTGGTGAGTGCACGCTGATAGGCCAGCAGACCGGAGGTCCCTACGCGGAGAAGGTCGCTCATACTCGCATCCCCCCATCGTTGCGCCCGTGATCATCGAGTGCGGCATCAAGCAATGGCGAACGGAAGACCCGCTCCAACTTCTGCGCGTAGTCCGGATCGGTGGCGTAACCGGCCTCGGCCACGCGCTGCAGGAAGGCGGCGCCGTCGCTGCTCTTAAGCGCCTCGCCGTAGCGTGGATTGCTACGCAGGAAGTCGACATAGTCGCCAAAGGCGGCCGCCGCGCCCGAGTAATTGCGGAAGCTTTCCTGCTGCGGACGCAGCACGGTTCCATCGAATTCCAGCGTGGCGCGCTGGCTGGCACTACCGGACCAGCCGTTGTGCGCCTTGATTCCGAAAAAGTTGTCACCCGGCGCATGCGCCCCCCAGCCGGATTCCAGGGCGGCGTGGGCGATAACGGCACGCACCGGCACGCCCAGCGCGGCCGCGGCCCGCTCGGCATGCGGCAGGATGCGATCCACGAAGGCCTGCACCCGCGCCCCTGCCCCCTCGACCGCCCGCACAGGCGGCGCCGCCCGTGCGGCTTCGGCTGCCGCAGGACGCTGTGCCATGACGCGTTCGCTGGGGAGGTTCATGGCGACGTTATCGGCGCCCATGGCATCGCCTTGAGTTCGACCACCACGGAGCTGCGCCACAAGGGCCTCGGCAATGCCCAGGCCACGGCCACTGCTGGCCAGGGTCTGCGCCAACTGGCCATCGAGCATCTGTCGATAGGTAGCCCCGTGCTTGCCGGCACCGTCGTCGCCGAAACTGGTCGCGCGCATGGCGGACAGCATCTGTTGCGTCAACAGCGCCTCGAATTGCTGCGCCGCCTTATGCAGGGCCGCATCGGGATCGCGCGCGGCCTGATGGCGCAGTGCGCTCAGCCCGCTGAGATCGGTATGCAGCGGCGTGGCGCTGTGCATCATCAGATCACCACAAGCTCGGCGCGCAGCGCACCCACGCGCTTCAGCGCCTCGAGAATGGCGATCAGATCACCCGGGGCAGCGCCGACTTCATTGACCGCGCGCACCAGGTCCGACAGCGTCACGCCAGGGTCAAACAGAAACATGCGGCCATCCTCCTGTTCGACGCGGACCTGGCTCTGCGGCGTCACCACGGTCTCGCCCTGACCGAAGGGCGCGGGCTGTGACACCCCGAAGGATTCCGAGATCGTCACCGACAGCGATCCGTGCGCCACGGCCGCGGGCGAGACCCGCACATTCGAGCCGATCACGATGGTTCCAGTGCGGCTGTTGACCACCACGCGGGCAGCCGCCTGACCGGGATCGACCTGCATGCTTTCGAGTTCCGCCATGAAGCGCACGCGGGCACTGGCGTCGCGCGGCGCCGCAACTTCGATGGAAACGGCATCCAGTGCCTGTGCGGTACCGGCGCCATAGACGGCATTGAGGCTCTCGACAATGCGCGAGGCCGTGGTGAAATCCGCGCTATGCAGGTTCAGCGTGACGCTGTCCTTGGCCGAGATATTGGTGGGTACTGCGCGCTCGACAATGGCACCACCGGGAATGCGCCCGGCCGAGGGAATATTCACCGACACCCGCGAGCCATCCCGGCCCTCGGCTCCGAAGCCACCCACCACCAGACTGCCCTGCGCCACGGCGTAGATCTGCCCGTCTGGGCCCTTGAGGGGGGTCATCAGCAGGGAACCGCCGCGCAGGCTGCCAGCGTTGGCGAGCGAGCTGACCGTCACATCGATCTGCTGACCCGGCTTGACGAAGGGCGGCAGGTCGGCGTGTACCGCCACGGCGGCCACATTCTTGAGCTGCGGATTCACATTCGGTGGGATGGTGACGCCGAGCTGGGTCAGCAGGCTTTTCAGCGACTGCACCGTAAAGGGCGCCTGGGAGGTCTGGTCGCCGGTGCCATCGAGGCCGACCACGAGTCCGTAGCCGATCAATTGATTGTTTCGGACCCCTTCGATGGAGACCAGGTCCTTGAGGCGGTCGGCCTGCGCCGAGGTCGCGACGATGAGCAGCGCGAGCAGCACCAGCGTCAGTCGAAAGGGTCGTTGCCGGATCATGGAGATCTCCTCAGAACGGCCACAGTGGCGAGTTGAAGAAGCGGCCTAGCCAGCCCTGCTGATTGGCCTGACCGAGCTGACCGCGACCGCGATAGCTGATGTCGGCATCGGCCACGCGCAGCGAGGGCACGGTGTTGTCCGGGCCGATGTCCTGCGGACGGACCAGGCCGGTGAGGACGATGGTCTCGTCGCCCCGATTGATGCGTAGCCGCTTCTCGCCGTGCACGCGCAGCAGGCCATTGGGCGTGATGTCGACCACTTGCGCGGTGATGAAACCGTCGAGCTGATTGGTCTGCTCGCTGGCGCCGCTGCCATTGAAGGAATTGTCCGACGTCACATCGGTGGTGAGCAGTGGATTGCCGCCGCGCGTCACCGGCGCGCCGAACAGGGTGGGATTGGGCAAGGAGATCTCCGTGCCCTTGCTGGTTTCGGTGGAGGAGGAGGTCCGCGCCTGGGTGCGCTCCTCCAGGACGATAGTCAGCACGTCGCCGAGCTGACGCGCGCGCTGGTCGGCGAACAGCGACACCGGCGACTGGGTATGAAAGAGGCTGCCGTTGCGCGCCTGCACCGGCTCCGGATAGGGCACGCTGACCGGCTTGCTGGGGGGCGGCTCCGCGGTGGTCGCGCAGCCGGCGAGGACCAGGCTCATCAGGATCAGAAGGCGCTTCATGAGTGCACCTAGAGCTGCTGGTTCACGAAACGCAGCATCTCGTCTGCTGCACTGACTGCCTTGGAATTCATTTCATAGGCGCGCTGGGTCTCGATCATGGCGACCATCTCCTCCACGATGTTGACGTTGGAGGCTTCCAGCGAGCCCTGCACCATCGAACCCAGGCCGTTAAGGCCCGGCGTCCCCTGCTGAGGCGGGCCGCTGGCGGCAGTCTCGACGTAGAGATTGCCGCCACGCGCCTGCAAACCCGACGGATTGACGAAATCCGTCAATGTCAGCCGGCCCAGCTCCAGCGGCTGTGCCTGATCGGCCAGCTTGGCCGTCACGGTGCCGTCTGCGGCGATGGTGATGCTCTGCGCGCCCTGCGGAATATTGATTGCCGGCTGCAGCAGGAAGCCCTGACTGTTGACCAGCTCACCCTGCGCCGACAGCTTGAAGCTGCCGTCGCGCGAGTAGGCCAGGCTGCCATCGGCCATCTGAATCTCGAAGAAACCACGACCGTCCACAGCGATGTCCAGCGCGTTGCCGGTCTGCTGCATATTGCCCTGGGCGTGATTCTTCTCGGTGGCGGCCACGCGCACACCAGTGCCGAGCATCATGCCGGTGGGCATGTCGCTCTGCTGCGTGGTGGCGCCGCCGGGCTGGCGCACGGTCTGGTAGAGCAGGTCCTCGAACACCGCGCGATCCTGCTTGAATCCAGTGGTGTTGGCATTGGCCAGATTGTTGGAGACCACGGACATGCGCGTGTTCTGCGCGTCGAGACCGGTCTTTGCGACCCAGAGGGCTTTCATCATGGCGCTATCTCCTAGCCACGGCGGATCAGGCGCGAACCTGCGGCGGCGTTTTCATCCACGCTGCGCATCAGATTCACGTTGAGTTCGAACTGCCGCGCCAGCTCGATCATCTTGACCAGCGACTCGGCGGTATTGACGTTGGCGCCTTCGACGGCACCGGGTTGAAGGACCTCGCCCACAGCGGGATTCGCCACCGCGTTCTCGGTCAGGCGCAGCAAACCATCTGGGCTGCGTTGCAGATCCTGCGGCGCAATGTCCATCACGCGGAGGCGGCCAATCTGAACCAAGGTGCCGCCGGCAGCCCCTTCGGGCACGATGCTGATCGTGCCGTCGCTACCGATGGACGCACTTTGATGCGGCGGCAGCGCAATCGGCCCATTCACGCCCATCACCGGGTGGCCGGCACCATTGAGCAACTGGCCGTTGGCATTCAGGCGCAGATCGCCCGCGCGGGTATAGGCGGCGTCGCCATCGGGCCCAAGGACTTCCAGATAGTGGTCGCCTTGCATGGCCACATGCAGCGGATTGCCGGTGTGCTGGATCGCACCATCGGCCGCCGAGAAGCCAGCTTCGTACGCCCGCGAATACTGGCGGGAGTCCGACAGCGGCATGGCCTCGGAGGCCACCATTTCGGCACGAAAGCCGGTGGTGGTGGCGTTGGCGAGATTGTTGCTGTTGGCCGCCTGCGCCCGCAGGGCGAGCGTGGCGGCATTGGCAGCAACGTAGAGTGCGCGATCCATGATTCAGCGGCCGGCTTAGCGACGGATGTTCAGGACGGTCTGCGTGACCTGATCCGAGGTGGTGATCATCTGCGCGTTGGCCTGGAAGCTGCGCTGCGCCGTGATCATGTTGACCAGCTCCTTGGTCAGATCGACATTGGAGGCCTCCAGGGCGCCGGATTCCACCGTGCCAAGATTGCCGGAGCCGGCCACGCCACGGACCGCCGGCCCGGAGGTGAAGCTTTCGCCCCAGGCGGTATCACCCAGCTTGGAGAGCCCTTCCGGATTGGCGAATTCGGTCAGGGCAATCTGCCCCAGCTGCTCGGCCTGGCCATTGGTGAAGCGGGCCTGGACGATGCCTTCCTTTGTGATTTCGATCCCCGTCATGCGGCCGGTCGCAAAGCCATCCTGGCGCAGCGCGTTAACCGCGAAACCACCACCGAACTGCGTGATGTTGGAGACGTCCAGGGTCAGGTTGAGATCATCGGCACCGCCGGTCACGGGTGCCGCCGGCAGCGTGATCTGGCCGCCCGCAGGGGTGGCGATCTGGCCGCTGCTGTCGAATGTGATGGTCTGGGCGGCGCCTACCGCCTGGCCGTCGAGTTGGGTACGCAGTTCCCACTCACCGTCGGTGGCGGTCCGCGTGAAATACAGCGAGGCGGTGCGCGGCGTGCCCAGCGAATCGTAGGCGGTCACTGAGGTGGTGTGACTGAAGGTCGAGGCATCACTCGGATCAAACGGCGTGTTCACGGGCACGTCGCCCTGGGCCGGTAGATTCAGCGCGGCTTCGATGCTCTGGGTGGCGCGCGGCGGATTGTCCGCGGTGGAGACGCGCAGATCCTGCAACTGACCGGTATCAAAGCCATCGGCGCTGGCCGGGAAGACCTGCAGGCGCGCACCCTGGGCATTGGTCACGAAGCCGTCACGATCAGTGCCGAGCGCGCCGTTGCGCGAGTAGACCAGTTCGTCCCCCTTGGCAAAGGTCAGGAAACCGTCGCCGGAGATGGCCACGTCGAGTGCCTTGTTGGTGAACTCGATGGAGCCCTGGTCGAACTGCTGGCGCACCGAGGCGAGACGCACGCCGCTGCCGACGGTGCGATCGGTCAGACCCTGACCGCCATTGGCGAAGACATCGGCAAATTCGGCACGCGAGCCTTTGAAGCCCGTGGTGTTGGCGTTGGCTACGTTGTGGCTGGTGACCTTGAGGTTTTCGTTGGCGGCGTTGAGGCCGGTCAGCGCTACGGTGAAGGACATGTGATGCTCCTTGGGCGAACCCGGTGATCAGGCAATGCGACGGATATCCGACATGGAAGCCGGCGGAAGTCCGTCAAGTTCGAGTTGCACGGTGGCGCCATCTCGCGTCACCGCGGAAACCGGTGCGGACAGATAGGTAGAAAGCTGCGTATTGCGGCCGTTGTCGACGGTGCGTGCGGCAACGCGATACTCGGCGACGGGAAGAAGATTGCCCTTGCTGTCGCGGCCATCCCAGGCAAAGGCGACATCGCCGCCACGGCTGCCATCGACGCTCAGGCTGCGGACGGTCTCGCCCGCCGGATTGAGAATGTCGACGCGCACCTCGTTGGCCGGGCCTGGCAGCTCGACGATGCCCTGCAGTCCGTCACCGGTGGTGCGCGCCATGGCCGGCACCAGCACATCGCGCCCCAGCAGGTTGGCCGCGGCCAGGGTCTGCTCGCCCGCAAGGCGGGAGCCGAGATCGTCAAATCCGGTATTGAGCTGCTGAATGCCGTCGACCATTGAGAACTGGGCCATCTGCCCCAGAAACTCGCCGTTGGCCTGCGGCTTCAGCGGATCCTGATTGCGCACCTGCGCCAGCATCAGTTCCAGGAAATCCTGCTGCCCCAGTTCCTGCTTGCCCTTCTGCGGCTGCTCGCGCGTCAGACCGAGTGCGGAAAAGGGATTGCTACCGGTGCTTGCGATGTCCATCAGGACCTCCCGATCTGCAGTGTGGCGAGCATCAGATCGCGCGACGTGGACATCACGTCCACCGCATTCTGATAGGAACGTGAAGCAGAGATCATGTTGGCCATCTCTTCCACGGTGTTGATCGCCGGGGCGTAGATGTAGCCCTCTGCGTCAGCCATGGGGTGACCCGGCTCGTAGCGCGCCTCGGGCGGCTTCTGGGAATCGACCACGCCGTCGGTGCGCACTCCGGCCACGCCGGCGGCGTCCATGACGGTCTGGAATAGCGGCACGCGGGCTCGGTAGGCCTGCTCGGGTGAGGCCGCCACGCTGTCGACATTGGCCAGGTTGCTGGCCGTGGCGTTGAGCCGCGTGTTCTGCGCGCTCATGGCGCTGGCGGCGATATCGAAGATGCGAAGGCTGCTCATGGTGGCTCCTACTGACCGCGAATCGCGGTCATCAGGCCGGAGATGCGGCCATCGACAAAGCGCAGCGCGGCTTCATAGCGCAGCGAGGCATCGGCAAAGGCCGCCTGCTCACGCGCCATGTCCACGGTGTTCTCATCCAATGCGGGGCTGACGGTGCGATAGATCGTGCGCGCCTCTTCCACCGCGTTGACGGTGCGGCTGCTCTTGCCCTTGTCCGACGCCATCGCTTCCAGCGTCGCCTGAAAGTCCAGATCCTGGGCGCGATAGCCAGGGGTATCCGCGTTCGCCAGATTGCCGGAGATCATTTCCATGCGCCGCGCCTGAAGCTGCAGGGCTGCGCCGTGGATTCCAAAGAGAGGGTGAGACATGGCAGGTCAACCGGATTCGGATGCACCCGCATTCCAGCAACCGCCATTCCCCTCGCCGTTGACTTGAGCCCGAGGCCGACGAGCGGTCGGGCGAGCACCGCTCAGCGGCGCACGGCTGACGCCAAAGCGCCTAGGCGGCGTTTCTGGCCATCAACTGATCGAGCCGTTCACTGACCGCGCGCGACAGCTCTTCCCGGCTGAACTTGGTGATGAAGCGATCGGCCCCAACCCGGTCGACCATGGCGCGGTTGCTCACACCGGAGAGCGAGGTATGCAGCACGATGTAGAGATCCTGCAACGCGGGCTCGCGACGGATCTCCGCGGTCAGTGCGTAGCCATCCAGGCGCGGCATCTCCACATCGGAGACGACCAGGGCGACATCGTCGAGATGGCCAAACTGGGCCTGTTCACGCAGCCAGACCAGGGCGCGCTCGCCGTCCGGTACGCAAATGCACTTGATACCGAGCGCCCGCACGGTTTCTTCCACCTGGCGCCGGGCAATCTGCGAATCGTCAGCGATGAGCGCGCGCCATCCACTGCTGCCGGCATCATCGTCCACCGCCGCACCCACATGAATATTGTTGATTTCCGCCATCACCCGCTCGACGTCGACGATCTGTACCGTGCGCTGGTCGTAGCGCGTCATCGCGGTCAGGAATCCTTCCGGATCATCCGGCGGCAATACATCGGCCACGTCGACGTGCAGAATGCGCTCGACACCGCCGACGGCAAAAGCCTGCATGTGGCGGTTGAATTCGGTGACGATGACGTACTGCGGGTTGCTGCTGCCGAGACCAAGGGCAGCGCTCAAATCAAGAACGGGCAGCACGACGCCGCGGCAATCAAAGACACCGCGTACCAGCGGATGCGCGCGCGGGACCTGCTGCAGCTTTGGACAGGGCAGCACTTCGCGTACCTTGAAGACGTTGATACCGAAGGTCGCCTTGCCGCCGAGAGAGAACAGCAGCAGCGCCAGGCGGTTGTAGCCTGCCAGCCGCGTTTGCTGGTCGATTGATTGCAGTAGTCCGGTATCCATGGCGCCATCATCGGCAAACGACCGGCCAGACTGAAGCTTTTGCCACTCGTCGGAGACAAGCGGCCGAGGCATGGGGATTGCTGCATGCTCCAGACATCCTCTTCACGGCGGGCATCATGCGCTGGAATCACCTTCTTCTCGTCGGGCTTCTGTCGGTCCTTGGCGGTTTCGCCAGTGCCGCGCACGCCCAGTGGGAGGATCCAGAGCGCCTGCGAACGGCAGCGGCCAGGGCCATGGGCGCCGACAGCGTGCAGATCGCGGTCGACCCCAATACCCGGGTACCGCGCTGCACACAGGCGCCCGAAGCCCGCGTGCGCGCCCGCTCGCGCACCGGCGCCAGCATTGAAATCCACTGCGAGGCCCCGGCCTGGCGCATCTACGTACCCGCGCGCAGCAATGGCGAGGCGCTGGTCGCCGTCTTGACCCGCCCTGTGGCCGCCGGCAGCAGTCTGCAGGCCTCCGACTTCAGTCTTCAGCAACGCAGTACGGCGACGCTCGGCTACGGCTGGTTCGAAAACCGGGATGGTCTGGTCGGGCGTCGCGTGCGCCGCGCGCTCCCTGTCGGCAAGGTGCTCAGCCCCAACGATCTGGAACAGGAACGCATGGTGTCCACCGGCGATACCGTGACGATCCTGAGCCGCAATCACGGCATCGAGGTGCGCATGAAGGGACAGGCGCTGTCCCACGGCGCGCGTCATGAGCAGATCCGCGTCCGCAACAATCAGTCCGGGCGCACCGTGGAAGCCACGGTGATCGCAGCCGGTACGGTGGAGGTTGCCCGATGAATCCAATCATTCCCGGAAATGCATGGCTCAAGTTTTCCGGACAGGCGTCGATAACACCAGCGAGTTCGTCGAACAACGAGTCTGCTGCCATGAAAATCGAATCCTCAAACGCCCTGGCTGCCACCCGCGCCGCAGCCGCTGGCGGCGAGGTCCGCAAGGCCGATGCGGCCGCTGCGCCCAATGACGCCAAGGGTGATTCCGCCGTGCTTGCCTCCCGCGCCCAAACCAATGCCCCGCCTCCCTTCGACAGCCAGCGCGTGGCCGAACTGCGTGCACAGGTTGCCGAAGGCCGCTATCAGCCCAGCGGCGAGCGCATTGCCGACGCCATGATCGTCCTCGAAGCTGACCTGGCCGGCCGCGGTCGATGAATCCGAGCGCGACAGCCGCCGCTCCGGACGACGGCTTGCAGCCCTTGATGCAGGCGCAGGACGCGCTGGCGGCCGCACTGGCCAACGGCGACGAAGGCCAGATCCAGCAGCAGGCACAGGCCCTGCTTGGCGCGGTGCAACGGCATGCCCGAGCCCTGCAGCAGGCACCGCCCGAAACACAAGCCGCACTGGGCAGCACCCAACGACAACTCCGCATCATGTTGCAGGCCCGACTGGGACAGACACGGCAGGTCATCGATGCCCTCGGCCTGCACGCCGCGCAATATTCCGCCGATGGCCGAGTCCGCTACCAGTCGCGTTGACGCCGAACTCACCGGCCTGGTCGAGGACCCACAGGAAGCCGCGCGCCTGCTAGTCCGTCTGCGCCGCATGCGCAATGTCATCACGCTACGCGCAGCGCAGAGCCCCAAGGAATTCAGCTCGATCCTGCTGTCGCTGGACCTGACCCACCGCTATCTGGTGCTGGATGCGCCCCGGCCCCGCCCGCAAGCGGCGGACTTTCGTCCGGGAACGAAGGTCTACGCGCGCAGTCACGTCGATGGTGCCGCCCTCATCTTCGTCGCCCAGATCGACAGCCTGATCGCCGCCGATGACACCGGGGACGACAACCTGGTGCTGGACTGGCCTACGCGTATCAGCCACTACCAGAAGCGGCGCGATTATCGGGTCTCCGTTCCCAGCACGGTGGTCCAGACCCCCGCGCGACTCATCATAGACAACCACGCCATCCATGCCCGCCTGCTCGACCTGTCGACATCCGGCGTGGCCATCCTGCTGGCAGCGGAAAGCACCTCGATTGCACCGGATACGACGGTGGAATGCGTGCTTCCCCTGCCCGAGCGCGACTTGAAGGTTGCGATGCGCGTGACCTCTGTGACGCCGACGCGGGATGGCGTGCGGATCGGCGGCGAACTGGCGCTTGAGGACAACAGTGCACGCGAGCTGATCCAGCGCACCGTGACCACACTGGAGCGCTGGTGGTTACAGCATCACCCCTGACAGCTGAGGTGTCGGCGCATCGACAGCACGGCTGCGCAGCGTCGGAACATCGACACCGATCCGACTACCGGTTGTCGATCCGTTTGAGCGAAAAGGCGCCTCGCAGCGTACCCAGCGCGTGACCGGTGGCGGCGTCATGCGGATAGTTTTCCTCTAAGACTGCGCGCAACTCCGCAGGCTGTGCCTCGGCCGCGCCATGGCAGACAAGGCACGCTGGCTGCGTTGGGATCGCCTGCAGGTAGCGTGACGCCATGCCCATGGGCTCTTGCACCCGCGCGAAATGCCGCAGTGGTGGCTCCGCCCCCCGTTTGAGCGCGTCGGCAAAGCGCAACAGCTGTTCCTGCTCCCAGGCATCGGGCAGACCGATGGCAGGGTTGCGCACCTTCAGGCTGACCCGCTTGACCTGCCAGCCGGACGTGCGAGACAGCTGCGCCGCGATGGCTGGCGCCACCTCCCGGCAGACCCTGATGGCCTCGACCGGCCCGCCGCTTCGCATCGCGCTCTGCAGTTCGCCCTGCAGGGTGCTGGCAAAGCGCTGGACGACGGCGGCCGCTTCCTTGGCGGCATCCTCCTGTGCGTAGGCCGACGTCCAGCCGCCGCTCAGTGCAGCGATGATGAGGGCTACCGTACCGCAGCCGGCGCATCGGCTACGGACCGTACGCCGCGGTCGGAAGGCTCTGTGCATGACGGCTTTCTCCGGTGGACATGGAATGGCCGGCAAATACTTCAGGCGTATTTGGAAAGGATGCGGCTCATCTCGCGAACCCCTGCTTCCAGATCTTCGCTCAGTGCGACATGGCGGCCGACTTCTTCGGATACCGCGCAGGCCATCATCTCGAAAAAGGCGCGGTCGAGTGCGCGACGGGCTGCTGCCAGTTGATGGGCCACGGCCTCACAGTCCTGACCTTCACCAATCATTCTCTGCACGCCGCGCAGCTGTCCTTCCACGCGGCGGAGCCGCTGCGTCAGTGCCTGTCGGGAATCTTCCATTGCCACTCCTTCGCCCGTTCACGGGACATCCGGCCCGCGATCGCTTGCCCATCATATACCCCCAGGGGTATTATGCAAAGCCGTACGCGGTGGGTTTCACCCACCACATCTGCCTTGGGAGAGCCGTCATGGAAACCAGTTTTACCCCCCTCACCGGATTACTCGGGGGCCTGCTGATCGGTAGTTCGGCACTGCTGCTGCTGTGGGCCAATGGCCGCATCGCCGGTATTTCCGGCATTGTCGGCGGACTGATCAGCCCACAACGGGGCGAAGTCGCCTGGCGCCTCACCTTCGTGATCGGGATGCTGATCGCCGCCCTTGGCTATGCCTTGACGCAGGACGGCCTCGACGTGCAGTTGGCGGCTGAATGGCCCGTGCTCGCCCTGGCCGGTGCCATCGTGGGCTTCGGCACACGGCTGGGCAGTGGTTGCACATCCGGACATGGCGTCTGCGGCATTGGCCGTCTCTCCAGCCGCTCTCTCGCCGCAACGGCCGTCTTTATGGTTTCCGCAGCGGTCACCGTCTACCTCATTCGTCACGTCTTCGGAGGTGCGGCATGAAGGCGCATCCCATCGCATCGCTAGCGGCCGGCTTGCTCTTCGGCCTCGGTCTGGTCATCTCCGGCATGGTCAATCCCGCCAAGGTGCTCAATTTTCTGGATGTGGCCGGAAGCTGGGACCCCACCCTGGCCTTCGTTATGGGAGGCGCGCTCCTGATCACCGTGCCGGGTTTCCGTCTCGTGCTGAAGCGGGAGACCCCGATTCTGGACGGGCGCTTTCACCTCCCCGAGCGCAATGACATCGATCTGCCGCTGATCGCCGGCGCGCTCCTGTTCGGCATTGGCTGGGGTATCGCCGGCTTCTGCCCCGGCCCCGCCGTCACCGCCATAGTCACCGGCGCGCCGGCGGTTCTTGCCTTCGTCGCCGCCATGCTCGGCGGGAGCTGGGTCGCTGGTCAGCTACGCCAGCGCATGGGTAGCTGAGACCTGAACGACAACGGGCGCCCTAGGGCGCCCGTTGAAGGATTATTTCTCGGACGACTTACTGGGGTCGAACGTACAACAGGGTGTTCGGCGAACCCGCACCGATGCCGCTGAGTACACCCGTCGTGGCATCGTCGAGCAGCAGATCAAAGACCGCCGCCGGGGCGCTCGCTTCATCGAGCAGCAGAGCCGCTGCTCCCGCCACGTGGGGCGAGGCCATCGAGGTGCCGCTGATGGTATTGGTCTGCGTATCGCTCTGATACCAGGCCGAGGTGATGTTGCTGCCCGGAGCAAAAATATCGACGCAGACCCCACGGTTGCTGAAGCTGCTGCGGCTGTCATTCTGCGTAGTGGAACCCACAGTGATGGCCTCAGCCACACGATTCGGCGAGCCATTGCACGCGTCGGTATTGTCATTACCCGCCGCAACAACCATGACCACACCGCGGTTGACCGCGTTGCGCACGGCATCGTCAAGCGCCGTGGATGCACCACCGCCGAGGCTCATATTGGCCACCGCGGGCTGATTGGCATTGTTCGCCACCCAGTCCACGCCCGCGATCACGCCCGAGTTGGAGCCACTGCCGTTGCAGCCGAGTACGCGAACACCATAGACGGTCGCCGCCTTGGCCACGCCGTAGGTCGTGCCGGCTGCGGTGCCGGCAACATGGGTGCCATGGCCATTGCAGTCCTCCCAATCGGTGGGATCCACGCTGCCACCGCCGAAGAGGCCGCCGAGCAATCCGCCGAAGAGCCCCCCGAACAGACCACCGGAGCTGCCGCCGACAAAGTTGCGCCCCTCGCCCACGCGACCGGTGAACTCGCGGTGCGTGCTGCGGATGCCCGTATCGATCACGTAGATATGCGTACCGGCGCCACCGTCCGCTGGATAGCGGTACTGGTTGTCGAGCATGCGCGCACGCTCGTCACTGCGGTCCAGGCCCCAGGTCGCTGGCGTCTGCGCCACGGTATTGGTGATCGACATCATCTGGTCCTGCTCGACGTAGTCGACCTGCGGATTGGCGGCGAGGATGCGGGCGGACAGCCCATCCACCCGAACCAGTGCGCCATTGATGATGGGTAGCTCCGCCAGGAAGCTGCCACCCACCGTCGAGAGCAGTGTCTGCACCGTCTCAGCAATCGGGCCGGTTTCGTCTTTGAGGACGACGATGTACTGCCCGGAAATCGCATTCGGATTGTCCGCGTGCAGCACTGTTCCCAGCTCGTTGCCGACACGCTGCAGCGTGCCTCCCAGCAACTGCGCCTGCGCGGCCGTTGCGCCCAGCGCCATCACAGCAGCGACAGCCACCCTCACTGACTGCTTCAGAGTCATCCCTTCCTCCTTGTGTGTCTGTGTACCGGTCTGCGCTTCTTGACCGGCCGTTCAGTCTAGCGGACCCGTCATGAAAGCGGTATGTCAGATGGGAAGTACACGCAATCGTGACTTGCGGCCGCCTTGCAACGCACAACCTCAAACGAAATCGGCCCGGGCGATGCACGCGCCCGGGCCGAGAACAACGCTATCGAATGTGGGGCTAAATGATCTCGCCGCCGTCGTCCTTCTGAATGACCACCGTGGCCGAACGCGGCCGCGCGGTGCCGTTATTCAAGGGCCAGCTGCCGCCCGGATGCTGGACATTGAGGAACATCGTTTTCAGGTCCGGCGTCATGATCACGCCCGTGACTTCGCAGTCGCTGGGCCCAACGAAGAAGCGCTTGAGCTGCGCCTGATTCTCGGCGGTGATGCTGTCGCTGCCCAGACGGGCCGGGATGACGGCCAGCATCTGGTCGTTCGGATCGTCGCCGTAGTCGAGCGGCGCGCCATTGTCGGTCTGAATCCAGAGCACGCCGCGCGGGTCGAACCAGAGGCCGTCGGGGCCACCAAACTCGTTGTCGGCCGTCAGACCGGACAGGTTGAAGTTCTCATCGGCGCTGGCCGGCGAGCCGAAGACAAAGTTGTTCCAGACAAAAGCAGTGGCTTCGGCGCGGTCGCCGTTTTCGCGCAGACGCAGCACGTGGCCGTGCGTGTTTGGCGTACGCGGGTTGGCGGCGTTTTCGCCGGCGTCGTCGCTCGGCGTCTCGCGGCGCGTGTTGTTGGTCAGCGTGACGTACATCTCCCCGGTATTCGGATCGACGGCGGTCCACTCGGGGCGGTCCATCGGTGTCGCGCCCACCAGGTCACCGGCAGTTCGGGTGTTCACCAGCAGCTCGCCCATGTCAGAGAACTCGGCCGCCAGGGTCGGGTTGTCCAGCGTCAGGGCGATCCATTCGCCAGTGCCATCGACGCTGAACTTGGCGACGTAGAGCGTGCCCTTGTCCAGCATGTCGGGGTCCGGATTGTTCGGATTCCACGCGTCGGCGGTGACGAACTTGTAGAGATATTCGAAACGCGCGTCGTCGCCCATGTAGAAGGCGATCGGCTCGCCGGCGCGGATGCGGCCCGGCTGGCAGCCTTCGTGACGGAAACGGCCCATGGCGGTGCGCTTCTTCGGCGCCAGATTGGGCTGCTTGGGATCGATTTCGACGATCCAGCCGAAGTTGTTGGCTTCGTTCTCCCAGCCGCCACCGGTCGACACGTCGAAGCGCGCGAATTCGCCTGCGGTTTCGGAGGGGTCGCCGGCCACGGCATTCCAAAAATAGCCAAAGCCGTTCTCGTTGATGCCCATGCGCGCAGTGGCGCGCGGCGGATTGGCATCGCTGGTGACGAAGTAGCCCTGGATATTCTCTTCGCAGGTCAGGTAGGTGTTCCACGGCGTGTCGCCCTTGCCGCAGTTGTTCACCGTGCCGCGCGTGCGGGTACCGGCACTGAACGGCGTGCGCAGCAGTTCGTGACCGCGCGCCGGGCCGGTGATCTCCATCTCCGTTTCCACCGTGATGCGGCGGTTGAACGGGCTGGTGGTATCGATCTCCCACTGCGTGCCATTGCGGAAGATCTCGATCACCGACACGCCGTGGGCGCGGATATCCTTGCGCACTTCGTCGACGTCGGTGGGACGGCCGTTCTCGTCTTCCTGGCGGCCGTCGCCGGCGTACAGCGTCGAGTTGGTGTATTCGTGGTTCATCACGAGCAGGCCCTTCTCGCTGTCGTTGAGCGGGAAGTAGTGAATGCCGTCGTGGTTCTGACCCACCTGCTGGGCCTGGTCTGCCGCCGTATTGGTGCCGTCACCCGCGTAGGCCGGCAGGCTGCCGACGATGGGCGTGCCCCAAGGGGCGAGAATCTGGAAATTGAAGCCCTCGGGGACAATCGTCACATTGTCCTGATTGGAACCCGGCACCGACGCAAACTTGAGTTCGCTGGGGATGTTGCTGCTACCACCACCGTTGCTGTCGGAGCAGCCCGCCAGGGCGCTGACACCGGCACCGGCGAAGACAGTGGATGCAGCCAGACCCAGGCCGCCGCGCAAGGTATGGCGGCGGGAAACCTGCATCTCGAGAAGCTCGTTCAGAGACGGGCTGGAGCTGTTGGACAGGCGAGCGCTGCCCTTGCGGCGTTGACGATCCATGCGTGCGAAACCTCTTGATGGTGGAACTATTGGAATAGTTCGCGGAGGTTAATGAGCACAGATGACAGGTCCGTGGGGCTTTTGTAACCACTTGATGACGCTTTCCACCCTGTGCATCAAAACGCTTCAGCGCACGCTCAATTCTCCGGGCTACGCCGTGTGCCCTCATCTCTTGAAGACCCGTCCGATGCGGGGCGGGGATCGTCGGTCATCTCGCGCTCCAGCAATCCCATCACCAGAACAATGATCAGAGCTAGCAGGGTCACCAGAGCGGCGAGGATCAGATTGCCGGTGGCACAGGCCACGCCGATCGCACCTGCAATCCAGATGGCGGCACCCGTGGTGATGCCGTGCACGCTGCCGCGGCTCTGAATGATGCTGCCGGCGCCGAGAAAGCCGATGCCGCCAATGACACCCTCGACGATCCTGGTCGGATCGATGCGCGCCGACGGGTCCCCCTCGGCGGTGGCCATGAGAATCTCGAGCCCGACCAGCAGAAAGGCCGCCGAGCCCAGCGCAACCAGCATGTGCGTGCGCAGTCCGGCGGGCCGATTCTTGAGCTGCCGCTCGAGGCCGATGACCGCAGCCAATGCCACTGCCGCGCCCAGCCGGATCACCATGTCGGTGAGGGCGAGTTCTGTCTGCATCCGGGCATCCTTGTTTACAAGCGTGCCCCTACCCCACCGCTTTAACGCTGAATCCTCCCTGACCGCACCGTGCCCATGTAGCGGCACAACAAGGGGGCGCTGCCTCGCTACCATAGGCGCATGATGGCGCTGATCGCCCCGCTCCTCCGGTCTCCCAGGGTCGAACACGGTCCAGGCGCGAGATGACCGCCCAGAATGCTCCGCCCATGCCGGCGCTCAGCCGTGCGCACTGGAGCCGCCTGCGCCAGATGGTTCGCTCGGCGGGTTGGCCGTGTCACGACGCCCTGGAACTGGATCTGCTGGCCGCCGGGCTGCTCGAGCGCATCACCCCCAGCAGCGGCCACGTCTTCCTGCAGCCAAGCCCCGCAGGCCTGCAGGCCCTCAGCACGCAGCGCCGCCGCAACCAGCACGCACGCAGTACCCACGCCGAGCTGGTTCAGCGGGTTGCCGAGCAGCTCGCCCTGGAAGGGCGCATCGCCTATGCCGAGCTGCCGCTGCGCGCCAAGCCCGGTGATCGCTGGCTGCGCTTGCGGCCGGATGTCTTCTCGATCCGGCACACCACGCGCAGCGAGGGCCTCGCCCCGATGGTCCACGAAATCAAGACGAGCCGCGCCGACCTGCTCGGCGATTTGCGCAATCCGGACAAGCGCGCGGGTTATCGCGCCCTCGCCGGCTGCTGCTATTACGTGCTCGCCGAGGGCATTGCCGATCCGTCCGAGGTGCCGGAGGAATGCGGCGTGCTGCAGGCGGAGGATGCATGCCTGCGCCTGCTGCGGGCGGCCCCCCGTGCGGCGGTGACGCTGGATTTCGGCACCTGGATGGCGCTGGCACGCGCCACACCGGTACCTGTTGCACCCGACCCGCAGCCTTCGCTGTGACCAAGACACAGGCATTGGAATCCTCGGAGCCGATTAGCGCCGGCGTCCGCGCCTTTTGCGCCTTCGTGGCCAAGTCGGGCGATCTCGATCATCGCTTCACCCCCGCACCCAGCGCCGAGGAAGGCATGGCGGGTCACCGCTTCGTAGTGGCGCGTCGGGGCCCGGGCTATCAGCAGGAAGTTGCCCTGGATGCCACCGTCAACGGCCTGCGCCTGCGCGGTCGCGTCGATGGACTGGACACCGATGCCGAAGCCCTGGAGGAGATCAAGACCTTCCGAGGTGATCTCGCCGCCATGCCCGACAACCACCGCGCACTGCACCGCGCCCAGCTCGAGACCTACGGTGCCCTCTACTGCCTGATGCACGGAAAAGCGGCCGTGACCTTGCGGCTGGTCTATTTCGACGTCGATCGCCGGGACGAGCAGATCGAGGACATCGACGGGGATGCCCAACGCCTGATCGCCATCACCGAAGCGCGAGCCGCCGACTACCTCGCGTGGGCGCAGGCATTGGAGGCGCATCGCCAACAGCGCGATCACGCCCTGCAGGCGCTGTCCTTCCCCTATGCCGCCGTGCCTGACGGACAGCGCCACCTGATGCAGGCGGTCGATGCGGCCATGGAGGAAGGCCATACTCTGCTGGCGCAGGCCCCCACCGGCGTCGGCAAGACCCTGGGGGTGCTTTATCCGGCGTTGCGCGCTCTGGGTCGGGGCGCGGTCGATCGGCTCTTTTATCTCACCGCCAAGACGAGCACCCAATTCGAAGCGCAGAAGGCGCTCGACCAGCTCCAGCCCGCCCAGGGCGCACTGCCGCTGCGCGTACTCACACTGACCTCGCGCGAGAAGGCCTGCGAGCATCCCGACAAGGCCTGCCACGGTGCCTCCTGCCCGCTGGCGCGCGGCTTCTTCGACCGGCTCCCGACGGCGCGCATCGCCGCCCGTGATCTGCCAGCCTTGCACCTGGACTCCTTGCGCGCCACCGCCGCGCAGCATCAGGTCTGTCCCTATTACCTCGGACAGGAAATGGCGCGCTGGGCCGATATCGTGATCGGCGATCTGCACTACTACTTCGACCGCAGCGCCCTGCTCTACGCGCTCAGCCTTCAGAATCGCTGGCGTCCGGGGGTGCTGATCGACGAGGCGCACAACCTCATCGAGCGGGCGCGGAGCATGTATTCGGCGGCCATCGCGCAGACGCCGCTGCGGGAAGCGGGACGCGGCGCCCCGGCCGACGTCCGTCAGGCACTGGCACGGCTGGACCGCTGCCTGGACGACCTTGCGCCGCAGGATGAGGCCGCTGCCGAGAACGCCGATACGGCTCCGCCGGAGACCCCGCCGGAGCCGCTGGTCCAGGCCCTCAACAAGAGCGTTGCGGCGCTCGGCAGCCACCTCAACACCACAGGCTCCCACACCGAGCCGGAGTTGTTGCAGCGCTACTTCGAATTGCTGGCGGTGCAACGCCTCGCCGAGGGGTTCGGCCGCCACGCGCTGTGCGACATCACGGTCGAGGCCGCACGCAGCAGCGATCTGTTCGGCACCGTCAATACACAGTTCGCCATCCACAACGTCATCCCGGCACCGCATCTGGCACCCGCGATACACCGCGCCCGCGCCCTGGTGGGCTTCTCCGCCACGCTGACGCCGCCCGAATACCATCAGCGCATGTGGGGATTGCCGGACGCACGCTTTCGCTGGTGCGATGCGCCTTCCGCCTTTGCCGATGGACAGCTGCGTGTGCGCACCGTTACGCGCATCCCCACCCGCATGCCACAGCGCCGCGCCTCGGCGCCGCGCATCGCCACGCTGATCGCGACCCAGTTCCACTACCGGCCCGGCAACTACCTGGCTTTTTTCAGCAGTTTCGCCTACCTGCAGGCGGTTGCCGAAGCCCTGGCGCGACTGCATCCGGACGTGCCGCAGCGGCGGCAGTCTTCCGCGATGTCCGATGCGCAGCGCAGCGCCTTCGTGCAGGATTTTGAGCACGGCGGACGTGGCGTGGCCTTCGCGGTGCTCGGTGGCGCCTTCGGTGAGGGGATCGACCTGCCCGGCGACCGCCTGACAGGCGTTTTCGTGACGACCCTTGGCATTCCACCGGTGACGCCTTTCCGCGACAGGATGGCGGCGCAGGTGGAACGGTCCTTCGGCGAAGGCAGCGGTTGGCCCTTCGTCTATCTCTACCCAGGTCTGCAGAAGGTGATCCAGGCCGTAGGGCGCACCATCCGCACCCAGGACGACGAAGGCGTCGCTATCCTCATCGACCCCCGCTATGGACGCCCCGAGATCCGGGCGCTTCTGCCCCCATCGTGGTATCCACCGCGCACGGACTCCGCGCGGGGCAGTGCGTCGCGATAGCGCACCCGGTCTCCTCAAATCGGCACGGGCAGCCTGCGGACACGAATTACTGGGCTGGCTCCTCGGCCACGATATCGACCACCAACGCACGCATCGGTGCGTCCGATACGTTTTCCCACCAGTGCGCGACGCCGCTGCGCTCGACGGCCACCGCGCCGGCACGACGGACGATGGGCTCGGGGTGATCATTGCGGTGCTCCACCGCCTCTCCCTCCAGAATGTAGGCGTAGCCCGGCCGTCCGTCGTGGCGGTGCACTGCCACCACCCCGCCGGGGGCGATGGTGATGACGCGTGCGCGGAAGACGCGGCCTTCGAGGCCGGGGAACTCGGTGGCAAGATCGATCGCGCCCAGGGCCTCTACGGACGTGATGCCGTGAGTCTCGCTCGGCCCCTCCAGCCCCAGCACCTCGGCAGTGCGCCGCTCGCGCTCGGGCGTGACCGCCTCCGCATGCACCTCCGCACTGGGGTGGGCCAGCAACGCCGGCGACCCCAGCCCTGCAGCCAGCAGCACGCAGACTCCCAAGGCCCGGCTCCCAACGGCAACCATCCTCGCCATGCATCACCTCTCATTAATCCGTCTGCGATAGCGCCAGAAACCATACGCCTGCATACCCCGGACAGGGAAGCTTAAGGCGCGATCCTTAGGCTCCAGCCGCATCAATGCCTTTGGATAACGAACAAGGAGAAGGCGCCCTGAGCGACGACGCCCGCCAACTGCCCCAGCGCACCGTCCACGGCAGCGCACGCATCGACACCCTCGAGGGGGTGCTCAATCAATTGCAGGCGGCCGACCTGGATGGCGACGGCGCCGTGTCGCTGCGCGAAATCTTCGAGACTTTCGGCACGCGCTCCTTTGGGCCAGTGCTGCTGATCCTCGGGCTGATCCAGGCCCTGCCCACGGGCGGGATTCCACTGATGCCCGATGTCATCGGGCTGCTGACGATCCTGCTCTTCGGGCAGATGCTGATCAAGCCACAGCGCCCATGGCTGCCGTCCCGGCTGATGCGCATGACGATCCCGCAACACCTGCTGGATCGCTCGATCTGCCGCGCCCGGCCGTGGATTCAGAGGGCCGACCGACTGTTTCGCAAGCAGCTCGGCTTCCTGCACAACAACCGCCCCGCGCTTGCCGCCCTGTGCGGCGCCGGCGTTGCAACCGGCGTCCTCATCATCGTTATGGGCTTCGTGCCCTTCGCCGCGGCCATACCGGCGCTGAGCCTGATCTGCTTCGGCATCGGCCTGACAGCAGAGGACGGTCTCCCCATCCTGTTGGGCTACGGCATCATCCTCGGCTGCATGGCCCTGGGGGTGTACTGGTTCGGCCTTCTTTAATGGCCGCCGCGCGCTGGCTCACGCCTTTGCAAAGCGCTGCACCGCAATCTCCCACGCCGAGTCGCTGACAGAAAGCAGCAGGCAACTGGGCCCGCCATAGGTGCGGGCACGCCCCGCGGCGCCCGGATTGAGAATCCACGGCCGTGCACTGTCATCCACGATCAGTCGGTGACTGTGGCCATAGAGCACGGCGGCGGCATCCGGGTAGGCCGCACGCAGACGGCGATGGCGGTCCCTTGCGGGCCATGCGTCACCGTGCACCACCGCCAGGGTGCCCCCCGGCAGCGCAAGACGGATGGACGCTGGCAGGCGCGCGCAGATCGCGGGATCGCCACGCCACTTCTCGGCGGTATCGTTGTTGCCGCGCACGCCATGCACGGAGGCGGTGCCAGCGGCGCACTCGTCTAGCACCGCCTCGCTGCCGATATCCCCGGCATGGACGACGTGATCACAGCCCTGCGCCACGGCTGCGATCCGTGGATCGAGAATGCCGTGGGTATCGGCGAGCAGGCAGAGTCGGATGGCGTCCACGCCGGCAGCCTAGCGCCCCGGCTATGCCGCGGGCAAAAAGCGGATCAGCACCCAGGCGGCCAGTGCGATGTGCGTCAGCGTGATCATGACCGAGGCGGCATGCAGCCAGCGAAAGCGCGACGTGGCTCCGCTATCGGTGGCACGGTTGATGGCCGGCATCAGCCTCTGGCGCGTGGGGATGGTGCTCAAGGCGATGGCCGCGAGCAGCACAGCTCCAAGCGGGTCCTCAGGCCATAGCAGGCCAGCCGCCACTGCTGCACTGATCAAAACGAAGAGATAGAAATGCGGGAAGGCGCGTCGGATCGTCGCCCCCGCCGTCTCGGCCGGCAAGGCGGTGAACAGAAAGGCCGCAAAGCCGAAGGCGTAGAGCACCATGCCACCGAACAGCAAGGCGGTGAGGAGCAGGGCCAGGATGGTCAGCATCGGGATCGCTCCAGACGGTGACGCGGCTGGTGGCATGCCGTGCAAGGCGCATGAGCCAAGACGGGCTGACCACAGCGCAGCACATCCCGCCAGGGCGGTGTATCCGCTACGAGAATCATCATGCCAACCCGACCTCGCGCAGGATGCGGGGAATCTGCTTCTTGACCTTGAAGAAGCCAGCCGTGGCGTGGGGCCAGATCGCCGTATCCCAATCCCGCCGCCACTCGCTCAGAGCCACGCCCTCGGCCTCCAACGCTGGTGCGGCTTCGTCGAGCCAGTCGCGCAGCGGACCAAAGGACACATAGGGCGTAACGATCTGGCGCACGCCGGCGCGGCGTGCCCACAGGGCAAGATCCTCCGGGACGCCAGCGCGCATGGCGGTCGCGGCCAGACCACTGCGTTCGGCGGCATCGCGTAGCGCACCCTGCTCGAAGGCCACCACCTGCGGGGCGACCTCGCGCGGCGAACGCAGATGACTGGCCTCCAGCGTCGCGGCGGCGCGAATATCCATGTCGGCCAGCGGGAAATCCTCGGCTCGGCAATCCTCTTCGGTCAGAAGCAGGGCAGACGGCAGCGCCGGATCGGGCGCCCGCGGCACACGCAGCGGCTGGACGTCTGGAAGGCCTTCCGGCTCCAGATGCTCCAGTCCGTGCACCGCACCGGCCAGATCGCACTCGCGTGGGCGGAAGCGTTGCTGGGTGAACTTGGCGATGTTCCACGCCTGTGCGGCATAGGGCTTGCCGCGGGTATGCAGCCCAGCAACCCATCGCCAGCTCAGCGTATTGGATGCCGGATCTCCATCAAGCAGATGGCGATAGAAGAAATCCGCGCCCAGCCGCCACGGCAGGTCAAAGGTGAAGATCCAGATGGAGGCGAACCACATGCGCGCGTGGTTGTGCAGATAGCCGGTCTCGCGCAGCTCTTCGGCCCAGGCGTCGAAGCACTCGAGCCCAGTGGTGCCGGCTTCAGCCTGCTCAACCTGCCGGCGCAGGCGCCGGTCCTTGTCCAGGGTGGCCAGATCCTGCACCAGGCCATCGCGGTAAGCCGACCACACCAAAGGCCGACGCTCCAGCCACCCCTTGAAGTAGCCGCGCCAGAAAACCTCCTGAATGAACTTCTCCGCGCCTTCCAGACCGTGGGACCCGAGGGCGGCGGCCACCGCCTCCTGTTCCAGCACGAGGCGCCGGCGCAGATAGGGCGAGAGCAGCGAGACGTCCCGGTGCTTACCCGGCCCGCGGTCGACATTGCGGCCGTTGGCGTACTGGCGCCCCATGCGTGGTGTGAAGCGTTCCAACACCGCCAGGCCCTCCGTACGTCGCGCTGCGACGGACTCGGTGCAGCTGGCTGCAATGTTCTGCTGACTGGCCATGAATGATATCGCTCCGAAGCGCTGCCCAAGCGCTGCTTGATCGCATCGCTGGCTTTGGGTTTGGGGATCACAGGCAGTCTGGCGCGGTGCCTTCTGTGCGGTCCATCGGCATCACCGTCTGTAGAACTTCCGGGAAATGCCGCCACGCACGCCCGTCGTCGCACTGCCTTCGTCGTTGCCTGCATCGCCGAACGCTGGACTTCAGCCGACACACGGCCTTGACGAAGCCTTGACCTGGGTCAAGGCGCAAACAGGGCGCCGACCGCGATGCTGTGCACGCCTTGGGATGCGTCGCGCAAGCGCGCGCTGGGGGCAGGTGGTCATCCGCGCGACTCGGACGAAAAAGGGCGTGGAGACCGAGAACTCGCGATGAGCAACACAAAAGGTCATAGCAATGAAAACGCAACACCGCTTCGCCCAACTGATCCCCGCGATCAGCCTCGCTGCCCTGCTGGGCATGACGCCCCTTGCCCATGCGCACAAGGCCGGCGATTTGATCGTACGTGCTGGCGGTGCCTGGGTCTCTCCTAATGACACCAGCGGCGACGTGCAGGGCTTTCCCGGGAACGGCGTCGAAGTGGATGACGCCTTTGCCGCCGGCCTGTCCATCACCTACATGGTGACGGATCTGTTCAGTGTCGATCTGCTGGGCGCCTCGCCCTTCACGCACGACGTCAATGCCACCGGCCCGGATCTGGGCGGCCTCGGCAAGATTGCCGAGGTCACGCATCTGCCCCCGACTCTGCTGGCGAACATCCATATCCCGCTGCAGAGCGAGCGCTTCCACCCCTACGCGGGCGTCGGCGTGAACTACACGCTCTTCTTCGACGAGAGCAGCAGCGAGAGCCTGGAAGGCGCGCTCGGCGAGTCGGACGTGGACCTGGATGACAGCATCGGTGCGGCCTTCCAGGTCGGCCTGGACTGGGACTTCTCGCCCAACATCGTGCTGAACCTGGCGGTCTGGTGGATCGATATCGACACCACGGCCACGATCAACTTCAAGGGCGATCCGAACGATCCGAGTGACGACGGCAAGACCAAGGTCGACGTCGATATCGACCCCTGGGTGGTCATGGTGGGCGCCGGTTACCGCTTCTGATTCCTGCGCACGCGATACCAAAGGGCGCGCCCATGGCGCGCCCTTTTGCGTTGATGGCATGGCAGTTCGGCTGAGACCTCAGGTCCGGTCCGAGTCCTTCCGTGCCGCCTGCTCGGCACGCCGGGCGAGGCGACGCGCCAGCCAGGCGGCACCGCCAAGAGCAAGCGCCGACCCCGCCAGTGCGCCACTGCCAGCGGATGCAGAGGCACTGCCGCCTCCCGGTGCGGGCGGTGCAATCGGGTCCATCGCGCCGCCGTCGTCATCCGGCACGCCCTGGCGGAAGGGGCCGGTGATCTCGAAGATCTCACCGCGCACTTCCTGCCCGGTGGCTTCGTCGACAGTGTGGCGCTTGCCCTGACTGGCGAAATAAAGACGTGTGCCATCGGCGGTGAAGGCCGGCCCCGCCAGCTCGGAATGCGGCACCGGATAGCGCAGGAAGGGCGCGACCGTGCGCGTTTCGTGCGTGATCAGCACCAGTTCCATATTGCCGCCGTCCTCGGCCACGAGCAGGTCGCGGCTGTTGGGATGCACGGTGAGGTTATCGACGCCGCGCAGCGGCGTGTTCTCGCCGGCCGTGCTGGCGTCGTAGAGGATGTCGATGCGCTGCGTCACCGTGTCGTAGACCCAGACGCGATTGGTGCCCTTGGTCGTGAAATAGACCTTGCCCGAGTCGAACCAGCAGCCCTCGCCGCCGTCGAAGACCGCGGCATTCGAGACCTGATAGCGCGTTGGAAGCGGGATGCCGAGCGGATTGCGGATGCGCTCCCAGCGAACGCGGCCGGTCCGGGTCTCGCGCAGCTCCGGCATGATCGAGCGCCACGGGATGTCGTGATGATCGGCGCCCGGGTTCTGCGAGAGCCAGGCGTCGATGGCCTGCGAATAGTCGCGCCGTTCCGGCGCATCCTCCTCGTCGAGCACCAGCACTTCCAGCGTGCCCCGCGACAGGTCCGGGTAATTGTCCGGTGTATAGCGGTAGAAGGCGCCGTCACCGGTGTCCTCGGTCATGTAGACCTGCTTGCCAACCGGGTCGACGGCGGCCGCCTCGTGGTTGAATTGCCCCATCGGCACGATGCGGCGCGACGCATTCAGGCGCGTCGGATCGCATTCGTAGACGAAGCCGAAGAAGTTCTCCTCGCAGGACAGCCAGGTGCCCCAGGGCGTCGGACCGCCGGCACAGTTGTTATTGGTGCCTTGCAGGATCGGGTACGCGTCCACGAGATTGCCTTCCACATCGAAGCGCAAGGCGCCGACCCCGCCCTGATCCTCACAGAAACGGGAACGCAGGTCGTCCGCGCATTCATCGGCAATGATGGGCACCTCGGAATTGGAGACATAGATCCAGCCTCCATCCTCCTGCGGGAACACCGCCCCGCCATCCGGCGCACGGTGCCAGACGTAGTCCGACATGCCGCCGCCGGCCAGCGCCACTGGCGAATAGGCTTCGGCGAGCTTGCGCGATCGAAAGCCGGCCGGCAGATAGAGACCGTTCTCATCCGGCCCGAGCAAGGGACCATAGGGGCTTTTCCCGGGCTGGGCGGGCGCCCCGTAGGCGCGCTGCCAGAAGGCATCGCCCAGGCCAAAGGTGCCGGCTACGGCGAGTCCGGTGTGAAGGAAATGACGTCGGTGCATGGCGTTGTCTCCAGTCAGCCGCCCATTACGGACGGTAGGGCACAGCAAATCGGGGGGCTTGGGACGCCATAGATGCGTACTGCCCGTGATGATGGTGGGCGTGCGCGGCGTGGCAATCCGCGGTGTCGCTGCAGTCGGCACAGAAACCGATCGCCAGATCGACCGGCACCAACGCTGCGCCCTGCTGGTTGAGCGTCTTCGTCTTCGCAGCGCCGGTATTCAGCGCGTAAATCTGCTGGGTGCGGTCGCGCTGCAGGCGTTCGGCGTTCCGCGTGCTGGCGAAGACCACCCTGTCCCCGGCAGGCACAGGCCAGGTGTTCACGCCCCGGCTGGGTATCAGGCTGCCCGATGTCCAGCCGTCTTCAAAGCGCGCCGTCATCACGCGCCAACGCCAGTCAACGCTGCGCGAATCGAACCAGGCTACCCGCGCGGTGCCATCCACACCACGACCCAAACGCGGCCGTGTGGCGCTGCTCGCTGGCTGCGCGCTGATCGATTCCGGCGTACTGAAGACCGGGTTGTCCGCGGCGCGACGGCTGCCCAGCACCGCCAGATTGACGCCCGCCGCCTGCAGCGGCTTACTGTCCCAGACCACATGCAGCGTGCCGGCATCATCAAAGCCGAGATCGGGATGGCGATCGGCCGCATCGGCCGCACCTAGATAGACGGTGTCTGCCCCATCATCCAAGGCGCGCACGGCGATCTGCCAGTCGTCCGGGTCGGTTCCTTCTCCGTAGCTGGCCTGCCCGGTCCACAATGGGTCGCGATCAAAACGGTTGTCCTGCCAGGCCGCCCAGACCGTGCCGTCCAGTGCAACGCTCACCGCCGGATGCACCGAGGCGGGATAACGTGCCGTACGCGAATCGAAGGGGTTGGCGGCATTGAAGGCCTTGTCGGCCCCACTGAGGTTGCGGGTCACGGCCAGCGCACCATCGGCACCGATGCGCGCGGTGAAGACGTCGAAAGGCCGCTCCGGCTGGATCTGCTGCCAGACCACATGCACTTCCCCGTCCGCAGTGACCGCCACATCCGGATGCATCGCCATGCCGTCGAGTTGCGCCACCGTGATCTCCGGCCCGAACTGGCGCCCGCCATCGCGGCTGATGCGCGCGAAGATGCCCGGCCGACGCGGCATCTGGCCGGCGCGTTCGTCCTGCCATACGACCGCAACTGTGTCACCCCGCGCGTCCACCGCCGGGAATCGCGCCGTGTCTTCCTGCGTGAGGTGCAGTCGCTCCTGCCATCGGCCGTCAGCATCCCGGCGGCGATACTGCACATGGGTGGCCGTGGCGCTGTGGGTTTCGGCCACGACATGCAGCGCACCCTGGGAAACGGCAGCGTCGGCAAAGCCCGCGTAGGCCTGCGGCGCACCCAGCACATACTCCGCGCCGTCGTCCGTGCCGGCGTCGGGCGGCGGCGTGGCCTCGCCCTGGGGCGACGCCGGCGCGGCGGAGACAAAGATGGGCGAGGTCACCGCGCGCAACTGATCGAACAGCTCCTGGAAGACGTTGTCGAGTTCGGCGGGCCCGAGCAGCAACCCGAAGAGCAGGCTGGCGGGCTCGGCCAGGCCAAGACTGCGCGCCTCGGCACGAAACCAGGTCGGGCTTTCGGGAGCGGCGACCTCGATGGTGAAGGTCTCGCTCATCAAGGCCGTGGGCGTCAGATCGGCGATCGGCTCGGCCGATCGACCCGGTGCGGCATAGACCAGTACGCGGGCACCGAGACCATTGACCACCTCGATGCGCAGACGGCCCGGAGTGCCGGCAGGCACGAAGACCTCGTCACCCGCCTGCACTTCGAAATCCGGGTCGTCGTCGAAATCGGCGCTGAGGCGCAGCCGCGGCGCGGCGCGCTCGCGCGAGTAGATGCTGGTGCGGCCGCTGCGCATGGCATCCAGCAGCGCGCGTTCCTTCAATACAGCCGCCTGCACCTCGGTAGACGGACGACCGGGCGTGCCACCCAGTGCCCACAGTTCCTTGAAATGGTTGTCGCTGGCCCCGGCCACGCCGAAGCGCCAGCCCGCATTCCAGCGGTTCTCGGCGTAGGCGATTTCGGCTTCCGGGTTCTCGGCGCGGTTCCAGACCTCGACGAGGTCCACACCCACCGCATCGGCCCGGGGCGAGGGCTGATTGTTGTCGTCGGTGGAATCGCGATCCGGATGCGCGGTCACCCAGACCGCGCCCTGGCTATGCGCCATCCAGATGGATTCCTGCACCACGCGGCTGTCGGCAGCGCCTTCCACGCTGGCGTTCTGGTCGATGGTGTCGATACCGCCGTGGACGGTGGCGTGCGGTCGCCCATTGGCCTCCTCGCCAGGAATCAGCAGGACCGACGCCGAACGCCAGTTGGGATCGTAATGCTGGTCGTAGGTGCGATGGTCGGTGAAGGGCAGAAAATCGAGATCGAGGGCGGTTTCGACCAGGGCGATGATGTCGGCCAGCGGCATATTGCCCGGTGCGGCGTCGTCGGCAGCCTGGCGCGCCAAGCTGCCGTCGCTGGAGTGGTCGGAATGGGTGTGCATATCCCCGGAGAATCGGGTGCCCGGTACAGGCGCGGCCTCGGCGCGCACAAAGCGTGCCTGCACCGTGGCGCGCGCAGACTCGGCCACACTGCAGACCGCGCCCATGCGCTGGGTACAGTCCCCGCTCCATTGCGAGAAGACCCATCCGCGGGCGGCCACCGCTTCCAGTGTGAGCCCACCGTCGAGCGGCAGGGTCCCGACGCAATCGCGCGTGCAGTCCAGCCCGCGTGGCGAGGACACCACCTGCCCTGCGCCCGCCAGCTGCATCGACAGCTCCACCGCCTCGATAGGTGCTGCGGGGGTGTCCCCCGGCGATGGCGACGGCTTGTTCCCTGGCGGCGCGCCACTGTCGGAAGCCGGCGTGGACACGCCATTGCCGCAGGCGCTGAGCAGACCGGCAAGGCACACCATCATCCACCGTCGGCGGGAATCCATGGCGTGTTTCGTCATCCTGTCAGCCGATCCGTGGCCGGCGCCGGTTCGGCATCGGGTGCGGCTGCCGTGCGCAGACCGCTGGTGGGATTGGCGGCGAAATCCCGCGCCAGATGCGGGCGCCCCACAGCCGAGCGGAACTGGCGGATCAGCGTCTGCGCATCGCTGCGTACCGGCGCCGGCACCTCCCACAGTTCGCAGACGACTTCGCTGTTGGTCAGATGGGCCAGCCCGTAGCCATAGGTGCGCCAGTTGAAATAGCGCAGGTTGGGATTGGCCAACTGTGCCGCGGGTTCCACCAGGCGCATGGTGGCGTTGCCCATCGGTACATAGATGCGACGGTAGTTTTCGTAGTCCTCGTGCACCGGCCGGCCGTTGGCCGCCTCGTACAGCGAACCGGCCACCACCTCTCCGCCTCCCGGACGCCCGAAGGCCGAGGGCACGATCTCGACGCCGACAACGCCCTGCGTGCCGCCACCGGTGAGCGGCTCATAGGCGGGCAGACCCGATGTTTCCACAAGGTCAGAGGCAAACCAGCCGTGGCTGTCTCCGGACATGACGACGTTGTCGACAATGCCGTTGTCACGCAGAAAGCCATAGAGCTGGTCCCGCGCCTCCGGCAGACCACCCCAGCCGCTGGTGTACAGCTCCGGGCCGTCTGGGTCGAGGCCGAGGGTTTCGAACACGCCCGGCACCGGCACGTTGAAGACGCGCAGTTGCGACAGATTGATCTGATTGACGATGACCCGATGGGTGACACCGCGCTGCGCCGAATCCAGCAGGCGCGCCTTCAGCCAGGCCGTCTGCGCAACGCCGAGCAGCTGCTCCAAGGCCGTGGGCGCCTCGGGGTCGCGATGACGCCGGATGTCGATCAGCAGCACCTCGCCCAGATCGCCATAGGGCAGCGCGCGGTAGAGCTGAGTCGCAGCCGCCCGTGGTACGGCCGCGATGTTGCTGTCTGGCGATGGCGCCGGGCCGAAGGCCCCGCTGCCATCCGGCAGGGGCGGCCTGGAGGGGGTCCAGAGCCAGAACACCTGCGCCGCTTCGGCCTCGGTGAAAGTCACGCCGGTATCCGGATTGGTCTCGTCGTCCAGGTCGTGCTGATCCGGCATGATCGCGAAGGGCAGCGATTGATGCGCCTTGAGCAGATCGGGGTCGCTGTAGTACAGCGCGTAGCGTCGGCCGCACTCCTCGGCGTCGAACCACTTGCGGAAGTCGACGTCCTCGAGATCAAAGCGGTCGTTGCGCGCGCGATACCAGCCCTTGGTGTCGACGAACTCATAGACGTGGTCGCCGGCATGGCAGAACAGGTCGAGATCGTCGCGCTCGGCGATGCGGCTGTAGGGATGGAAATCCATCGACCAGTAGGAGGTACAGGCTGCGTGCGCGATGCGCAGCGCATCCACCGCATCGCCCGGCGCCGGTGCCGTACGGGTACGACCGACGATGGAGGTGCGGCCCAGCGCACCAAAGGCGTAGTAATAGCTGGTCGCCGACGACAGGCCGGACGCGTCGACCTTGACCGTCCAATCCAGTGCCCGGCTGGTGCGCACCGTACCGCCGCCGACGATATCGGTCAGGCCCGGATCGGTGGCGATCACCCATCGCACATCGACGGCCTCCAGGCCCTGGGGCCGTTCCGCACGCCAGCCATCAGCGTCGGGCACGGTCACGCGCGTCCAGAGGATGACGCGATCGGCCAGCGGATCACCCGAGGCGACGCCGTGCCCGAAGGGCAACAGTTCGATCACGGCGGGATAATCCCAGCCCTCGGGCAGGGTGAAATCGATGGCGCGGCCCGCGTCACCGCCCCCCACCCCGGGCGTGCCGGACGGTGGTGGTGCCGTCCCATCGGCGGGGGCAGAGCCGCCACAGCCGCTGACCCCGGTCAAGAAGGCCGTGGCCCCGAGCATCTTGATCAGCTGACGCCGTTCGCGCATGTGCGCCGCGCGGATTTCGCGGCCTTGCTGGTTACTGGCCATGGCGTATCGCTAGCGGCTGGCGTTGAAGGGTCCACGCACCTCGTAGGTGATACCCCCACTGCCGCGGCCTCCGCGCTGCGAGCTGAAGTACAGACGGGTGCCGTCCGGGCTGAAGGCCGGACCGGTGATTTCGGAGTTGTCCTGCCCGACGATCTGCAGGATGGGCGCGACCACCCCATCCGGGCCGATGGCGCTGATGCGCATGTCACCGCCATCCTCGGCCACCAGCAGATCGCGCGAGGCGTTATAGACGACGCAGTTGTCGACCCCGCGCAGCGGCGCATCGGCACCGCCGAAGGCGTCGTCGTCGTAGATCAATTCGATGGTGTTGTCGGCCGTGTTCAATGCCCATACCCGGTTGCCGGATTTGCAGGTGAAGTAGACGATGTCGTCGAAGTACCAGATGCCCTCCGACCCGGCGAAGACCGTGGTGCCCTCGATGCGGTTCTCGCTCTGCGGCGCCTCCGGCGCCAGTGCGTCCACCCATTCAATGGGCATGGGCGCGGTGCCGAAGGCGATGTCGCGCGAATCCAGCACATTCGGGATCACCGCCACCTGCAGCAAGCCGTCTTCCAGCGCCGGGCGGTCGGCGTCCATCGGCCAGTCGGCCGCGCTCGGGATGAAGCGATAGAAGCGCGCGTCGCCGGTGTCTTCGGTCAGGAACAGATGCCGGCGCACCGGATCGACCGCGACCGCTTCGTGATCGAACATGCCCAGCGCCGGCAGTGTCTTGGCGTCGTTGACCGAACCGAAGGGGAAACACTCATGGACCAGGCCGCGCGTACGCTCCTCGCAGGACAGCCAGGTGCCCCAGGGCGTTGGCCCGCCCGCGCAGTTGATGGTGGTGCCGCGCAGCAGGCGATAGGCATCCACGCGGTTGCCGTCGGCATCGAAGCGCAGCGCGCCTACGCCACCCGGCACGGATTCGCTGTTCGAGACATAGACCCAGCCACCGTCCTCGGCGGCGAAGGTGGCGCCACCATCGGGGAAGGTGTGCCATTCGTAGCCCAGCAGCGGACCCAGCAGTCCACCAATGAGGTCCGAGACAACCGGCACCCCACTCTCGGCGACGACCCGTGAGGTAAAGCCTGCCGGCGACCGGATGCCGTTGGCGTCCGGTTCCATCAACGGCCCGAGCCGGGTGAGCGCGGGCGCGGCCACAGCACTGCCCTGCCCGCCGCCACCCGAGCAGCTCCATAGCAGCGGGCCGGTGGCTGCCACGCCCGACATCATCAGGGAACGACGCAAGAAATCCCGGCGCCCAACGCGACGCGGCGTGGACAGATGAGGCAGAGGACGAAGCATGACGACTCCAACGCGCAGAGGCGCGCCGGGTCATTGACTCACCCGCGCGCAGATCCGAGAAGAAAAACTACCGGTTCGTAAAAACCTTGTGATTTCTTAGGTTTAGAGCTTAGCGAGCCGCCGTGACGGTTCCATGACGGATTCATGAAAGCTTCCGCTGGGCGAGCGAAAGACCGCCGCTGGCGATCCCAGCGGCGGCGAGTTTGTGATGTTGCTCCTCGTACGGCGCGACGGCTCAGGAAGCGGCCTGGCGCCCGGCACGCGCCGCGGCGAGCCACTCGGCGACCCGGGCATTGTGCTCGCCCAGCGCCGGCGCGCGACCACTGCGCGTGCTCGCGCCCACAAACTGGATCGGGTTGCGGAAGGCTGGCTTGCCGCCGTCATCCTCGACCATGCCGCGGGCACGGGTCTGCTCGTTCTGCAGGGCTTCCTCCAGCGTCAGCACGGGACTGATGCAGGCGTCCTTGTCGGACAGGATGCGATCCCATTCGTCCCGGGTCTTGAGCAGGAAAGCCGCGCGCAGGGCCCAGCGCATGGGCGCCAGCATGCGCTGGGCCTTCTTCGGGTCCTCAAGCAACTTGGCAAGCTTGCCAACGCCGCCCTTGTCGGCCTTGTTTCCGCCCTCGGCGCCAGAGCCGGCTTTGCGCTTGCGCTTGGTCATGCCGAGGGCGCGTTTGGTGGCTGTCTCCAGTGCACTGCGCACGCCAGCCGGAAGCAGCTCCTCCTGCAGGGCCGCCAGCAGCCGCTGGAAGAACTTCGGTTCCAGCGCACCCACGGCGATGTAGCGGCCATCACGGCACCGGTAGATGGCATAGTTCGGCAGCGCACCGGAGAGCATGTCTTCGCCACGCGGCTGGGTCTGGCCCATACTGCGAAGGGTCGACATGGCCACCGCCTGCAGGGCGAGCGAGCCATCCTGCATGCCCACATCGACGAAGGCCCCCTGCCCTGAAGCACGCGCGCCGATCACCGCAGACAGAATACCGATGGCGCAGGTCAGCGCGCCGCCGGCCAGATCGGCGATCTGGACGTTGGACTGCGCCGGTGCGCCACCGGCCGGGCCGACCTGATCGAGCACCCCGGAATAGCTCAGGTAGTTCATGTCATGACCCGCGCGATCGCGGTACGGGCCGCTGTTGCCATAGCCGGTGAGGGCGGCGTAAACGAGCTTCGGGTTGACCGCACGCAGCGCCTCATAGCCACAGCCGAGCCGGTCCATGACGCCGGGGCGGAAGGAGTCGACCACCACATCGGCCTCTGCCGCCATGCGCTTGAAGGTCTCGACATCCTCGGCCAGACGCAGATCGAGGGTGACCGACTCCTTGCCGCGATTGACCAGACTGAACAGTTCCGGGCTCATGGCGCGGGCATAGTCGCCACCATCGGGCTCTTCGATCTTGATGACCTCGGCACCCAGTTGCGCCAAGTAGAGCGTGCAGAAGGGTCCCGGCAGCAGCCGGGACAGATCGAGCACACGCAACCCGTCGAGCAGCGGATTCTCCGTCGTGGATTGCTTGGCCATTCCCGTTATCCGTGGAAGCGCTTGCCGGCCTTGGCGTAGTCCCGCAGCAGCGGCGCCGGCTCGAAGCGCGCACCATGCCGTTCGGCAAGACGCTCCAGACTGCGCACCGCGGCCACTGCGCCCACTTCGTCGATGAAGCGGAACGGCCCACCGCGGAAAGGCGGGAAACCAAGCCCGAAGATGGCGCCGATGTCGCCGTGCATGGGCTCGGCGATGATGCCTTCCTGCAGGCAGTACACCGCCTCGTTGACCAGCATCCAATTACAGCGATCGACGATATCGCCCGCCGCCATGCTGGTGCCCTTGGGCGCGTTCAGCAGCTCATAGAGCGCGTCGTTGACCGGCTTGCTGCCCTTCTTGCCTGCATCGTAGACATAGAAGCCGCGGCCGGTCTTGCGCCCGAGGTAGCCGGCCTCGATCATCGCGCTGGCCGCCTTGGGCGACTGCATGCGTTCACCGAAGGCCTTTTCCAGAACCGGCGCCACTTTCGTGCCGACATCAATGCCCACTTCGTCCATGAGGGCGATGGGCCCCACTGGATAGCCGAAGGCGGTCAGCGCCTTGTCGATGGCGTGCGGGTCCACGCCCTCGCCGAGGATGCGGGCCGCTTCGTTGAGATAGGGCGCAAGCACGCGCGTGGTGTAGAAGCCGGGGCCATCCTGGACCACGATCACGGTCTTGCCCTGCGCCTTGCCGAGCGCGACCGCGGTGGCAGTGACGGCGTCGGCCGTCTTGGCGTGGGTGATGATTTCCAGCAGCGGCATCTTTTCGACCGGCGAAAAGTAATGCATGCCGATGACGTTCTCCGGCCGTTTCGCGCCCTTGGCCAGGTCCGTGATCGGAATCGAGGAGGTGTTGGAGGCAAAGATGGTGTCCGGGCCGCAATGGGCCTCGACATCGGCAATCATCCGATGCTTGAGATCGAGGTCCTCGAAGACAGCCTCGACCACCACATCACAACCGCGCATGCCCTGATAGCCGGTTCCACCGGTCACCAGACGCAGTTCCGCGTCGGCGTCGAAGCGGCGCATCGCCCCGCGCTTGACGCGCTTGCCGTAGAACTTGTTCAGGTATTCGAAGCCGTGCGCAAGGCCCTTGTCATCGCGGTCCTTGAGGCGCACGTTGATCCCGGCCTTGTTGGCGCTGACCAGCGCGATGCCCGCACCCATCAGCCCGGCGCCGAGCACGCCCACCTTCTCCAGCTTGCGCGGCGTCACCCCGGCCGGCACGAAGGTCTCCTTCTTCAGCGCGTTCTGGGCAAAGAAGATGCCGCGCAGCTGGCGCGAGACGTCGGTCATCGCCAGTTCGCCAAAGGCCTTGGCTTCTGCGGCATAGCCCGCGTCCAACCCCTTGGAGAAGCCCAGTGCGACCACGTCGAGGATGCGCTCCTGCGCGGGATAGTTGCCGCCGGTCTTGGCCAGCAACTGCTTGCGCGCCTGGCGGAACAGCACCAGACGACCGCCGGGCGTGTCCTCCAGCGCCAGGCCGGTCACCGCCCCGCTGAGATCCTTCTTGGCCTGCTGCAGACGGCTCGCCTTGGCCTTGCCCTTGCCGGAGGCCAGCGCAACCACCTTGCGAATGGCGGCTTCCTTGAGCACACCGGGATGGACCACCTCGTCGACGATGCCAAGCTTGCGCGCCTTGGCGGGCCGCACTTCCTTGCCGGTGAGCAGCAGATCGAGACTGTTGGCGATGCCGATCAGACGCGGCAGACGCTGCGTGCCGCCACCGGCGGGCAGCAGTCCCAGCATGCACTCGGGCAGCCCCAGCTTGGTCTGCGCCGCGTCGGTGGCAATACGCGCGTGGCAGGCCAGCGCCAACTCCAGGCCGCCGCCCAGGCAGGCGCCGTCGATGGCCGCCACCACCGGAATGCGCAGCGACTCGAACTGCTGGAAGGCCGCCTGGCACTGAATCGACAACTGCTCGACTTCCTCGGCCGTCTTCGCCCGGTCGAACATCGTGATATCGGCGCCAGCCACGAAGGAGCCCGGCTTGGTGGAGATCACCACCACGCCCTTGAGGTCGCCGTTACGCTCGATCTGGCGCATGACCTCTTCGAACTGGCCGGCGAACTCGGCCTTCAGCGTATTCTGGGCGTCGCCGGGCACATTGATCTCGACCAGACCGATGTCCCCTTCGCGGCGGAAGGTGAAACCAGCACCGCCGGCCGTGCTGCCGGGGCTGGCAGCGGCCTTGGTCGCAGCCTTCTTCGCCGGCGCCGCCTTCTTGGCCGCCGTCTTCTTCACGCTTGCCTTCTTTGCGCTTGCCTTCTTCGCGGACGACTTCTTCACCGCGCTCTTCTTGGCGGCGGAGGCCTTGCGGGCGGTCTTCTTGGTGGCGCCCTTGGTGGCCGCCGATGATTCCTGATCGCTCATATCGGACTCCTGCTTATTCGGTTTCGAGGACCATGGCCGCGCCGATACCACCGGCGGCACAGGCGGTCGTCAGTGCAAGACCGCCACCGCGGCGCTGCAGCTCGTTGAGGGTCTGCACGATGACACGCGCGCCGGTCGCACCAAAGGGGTGACCGTAGGCGATGGAACCACCGACCACGTTCAGCTTGCTGCGATCCACTTCACCCACGGGCTGGCTGCGGCCCATGGTTTCCTCGAAATACTTCTTCGACGCCAAACCCTTGAGATTGCAAGCGATCTGGGCGGCAAAGGCCTCGTGCATGTCGACCAGATCCATGTCCTTGAGGGTGACACCGGCGCGGTCCAGCGCCACCGGCGCTGCCAGGACCGGCCCCATCAGCAGGTCGTCCTTGGGCGTCTTGGCGGCAAAGTGGTAGCCCCGGATGTAGCCCAGCGGCTTGTAGCCCAGCACCTTGGCCTTCTCCTCGCTCATCAGGATCATGCCGGCGGCGCCATCGGTGAGCGGGCTGGCATTGCCCGCCGTCACGGTGCCGTACTGCTTGTCGAACACCGGCTTGAGTTTGCCGTAGCCCTCGCGCTTGGAGTCCTTGCGCACCAGATTGTCCTCGTGCACCGGGGTGGACTTGGGCGGGATGAAGGCGGTCATCACCTGCTCGTCCATCCAGCCCTGCGCCCATGCGTGAGCGGCATTGCTGTGCGAGGCGTGGGCGATATCGTCCTGCTCTTCGCGGGTGATGCCCCACTTCTTGGCCATCTTCTCGGCGCTCTGGCCCATGGTCTCGCCCACCGAATACTCGGTGATCGACGGCGGCACCGGCAGCAGATCCTTCGGCCGCAGCGTGGAGAACAGCTTCAGCCGCTGCTGCATGGTCTTGGCCGACTGCGCGTCGCGCAGCACCTGGGTCAGCTTCTTGGAGATGGTGATGGGCGGGTGCGAGGTGGAATCCACACCACCGGCGATGATCACGTCGGCGGTGCCGGCAAGAATGCTTTCCGCCGCGGTGGCCGCGGTCTGGAAGCTGGTCGCGCAGGCACGCGTGAGGCTGTAGGCGTCCACATCCGGCATGCCACAGGCCAAGGCGATCTCGCGACCAATGAACGGCGCCGACGGCATCATCACGGTCATGCCGAAGACCACCTGATCGATCTCCGACTTGGACAGATCACTGCGTGCCACCATCTCCGACACCAGCATCGCGCCCAGGTCGACCGCGTTGATGTCCCGGAAATGGGTACCCATGCGGGCGAAGGGCGTGCGCAGACCCGCGACGATGGCAACCCGGCCGCGCGGGCCGGAAAGCGGTAAGCGTTTACTCATGCAGAAGCTCCAATGGGGTTCCAGCGAAGGCCGCGCCGTAGCCGGATCTCGCTTCGACGATGCGCGCGCATCAGCCAGAACGGGGCCGTAACGATTGTTACTTGCGGAAAACGGCGCTTACGCTATGCGCTTGTCAGCCGCATTGTCAATGCGCTGCGGGCAGACTTGACCTAGACCCCTGAGCATGTAACGTTTCTTACATACTTGGTTCACTGGAAGACTGCATGCCGCGCGATACGCCGATGCGGGGTGACGCCCGACAGCGCATTGAAGATGCCGCTGTGTCGTTGTTTGCCGAACGCCCTTTTCATCAGGTCGGCCTTGATGCCATCGCCGGACGCGCGCACGCCTCACTGCAGACGGTCTACCGCTACTACGGCGGCAAGGAAGCCATCCTCAACGCCTGCCTGCACCGCTGGGCGCGCGAACTCTCGGTCCGCATGGCCGATCACCTGCAGGGCATCGAAAACTACAAGGACCGGCTGCGCAAGGTCTTCTGGGTGGTGCTGGACTACTTCGATCGCAACCCGGATGTCGCGCGCATGATCCAGCACACCATCAGCGCCGAACCGGTGCAGCGCGACGTCACCGACGAGCAACGCATGCTCACCGAAGTCTTCCTGCGCGTACTGCGCGAAGGCCGAGAACAGGGCGTGCTCACCAGTGAAATCAGCGAAAAACACCTGCTCGACTACTTCTACGGCGTGCTGATGCGCCTGGTACAGATGCACATCGCGCGCGGTGAAACCGAGCCGCTGGCCGCTAAGACCCCGGAGCTGTTTGCCGTGCTGTGGCGTGCGTTGGCGGCACCAGGCTCAGCGGGGTCATAGCAGGTCTTCCAGAAACCAGGCGGCAAAGGCATGCCGACCAGGCAGGTCTGCCTTGCGATAAATCGCGCTGGCCTGCTGACGTACCGTTTTCTCCTGCGTCTCTCGCAGCGCCGCGATTTCGCGGATGCTCAAACCCTTCAGCAGCAGACGTCCAACGTCCTTCTCGCCCTGACTCAGCCCCCAGTCGGCGAACTGTGAGTCGATAGCGTGACTGAGCGAAGTACGGGCGGCTTCGACCTCCGCGTTGCGCGGTGCCCCAGCACGTGCCACGACGTTGAGCTCCTCCCGTAGCTGCGCCACTTCGCGTGTTTTTCGGCGGAGATCGCCGGCCACCCACGCGGCGAGCCCGAGTGCGGCCGCCATGAGCAGCACCTCATGAAGAATGTGCCGCAGCGGCGTGCCAGCGGAGGCATCCAGTCCAATGTCGACAGCCGTTGCCAACACGATGAGAAGCGTAAGCGCCAGGGTCAGGTAGTCACGCTGTCTTTCGGTCATGGCTTCATTGGACTCGATGGATCGATCGTCTCGCAGGGCATCCGGCAAAGGTCCCATGTACGGTGTTTGCCGGATGCCGAAACGCGGCGATTTCAAGAGCATAGCGTTCTCCGTCGGCGGGCGGGAAGACGGCGGCAGCGAGCCGCGACCGCACGCTCCCCGTCCGCTGCCCCAACCCGAGGAGATTTCCGATGAACGGCGCTTTCCCGACCCACATTGCTCACTTTGGCCGCTGGCTGGTGATGGGGTGGCTCGGCATCTTGACCGCGGTGCACGCGGCATCTGTGACAACCGAAGACTTCGATCTGTCCGCCACGGAGGCGCGCCTGGTCTATCTGGACTTCTGGGCCTCCTGGTGCGCGCCTTGTGCCGCCAGCTTTCCCTGGATGCAGGACATCGCCAAACGTTTCGCGGGCCAAGGACTGCAGGTGGTTGCCGTCAACGTGGATCGCGACCGCGCGGCCGCCGAACGCTTCATCGACCGGCATCAACCCCGCTTTCAGGTGGTCTTCGATCCGAACGGAAAGATCGCCAAGGCCTACGGCATTCGCACCATGCCTTCGAGCTTTCTGGTGCGGCCCGACGGCACACGCCTGCTCGCTCACACCGGTTTTCGACTGTCGGATCGAGCCGAACTGGAGCGCAGCATCGCAGAGGCCCTGGCCCGAGCCGATGACTCCCCTGCTGCCCCAGGAGCCGGTCATGAATAAAACGCCATCCTGGCGCATCGTCGCGATCACGAGCGCGGCCATTGCCGGGGCCCTCCAAGGCTGCGTGACGGTCCAGCCCTGGGAGCGCGACCGGCTGGCGCAGCCCGCCATGGCCCTGGACGCAGACGCCATCACCGACGGGCTGGATGCCCACATCTATTTCTCCAAGGAGTCGGCCAGCGGTGGCCGCGGCTTCGGCGGGGGTGGCTGTGGCTGCAACTGATCTCCCGCAGGCCGTTGCGCCGCATGCGATGCGCATCATCGATGCGTTGACGCAGGCCACCACGCAACTCCTCGACCTTCCCACGCCCCGGCAACCGCGCAAGCAGGCGCACCCTGCCCCGTGGGCAGCCGCAGCCCTCGCGCTTCCCGGGGCCTTGTCCGCAGCCGCACCCGGCGCCTGGGACATTGACTCGGCGGTGCTTTTTTATTCCGAAACCGACCGCGTGCAGGCCATAGAGCCCGTCATCTCCGCGACGCGCTGGTTCGACACCGACCGCGCCCTCAACACCAAGCTGGTGGTCGACACCCTGACCGGCGCCTCGCCCAATGGCGCGGTGCCCTCCTCGTTGCCGCAGACCTATACGCAGGCCTCGGGACGCGGCAGCTATACGGTTGCCCCTGGCACCATCCCACTCGACGACACCTTCCGTGATACCCGGGTTGCGATCAGCGCGGGCTGGAATCAGCCACTGTCGCGGCATCTCGTCGGCAATATCGGTGTCTCAGCCTCCAACGAGTACGACTATTTTTCGCTTGGCGTCGACGGCGGCCTCGCCTATGCATTGGCTCAGAACAACGCCACGCTGTCGCTCGGCCTGGCCTACGCCATCGACACCATTGAACCCGAAGGCGGCATACCGATCCGCGGCAGTTGCTTGTTCGGCGCCAGTGCCGACACAGGATGCAGTGCGGCCAGCTTTGACGCCACGCGCCGCGGCAGCGAGGATTCCAAGGACACCGTCGATGTGCTGCTGGGATACACGCAGGTGCTGGGCGTACGCACCATCGCGCAGCTCAATCTGACATTGACCCAGTCGGACGGCTACCACAACGACCCCTTCAAGCTGGTCAGCGTGGTCGATACGGACAACAGCCAGGGCAACGGCACAGGCGAACCGGAGCGCCATCTGCACGAGGGCCGTCCCGACCGTCGCCAGAAGCAAGGCATTTTCGCCCGGATCAAGCGACAGTTCTTCGAACGCGATGTGCTCGATGCCGCCTACCGCTTCCAGACGGACGATTGGGGCATGCAGGCGCACACGCTTGACCTGCGCTATCGCTGGTCTTTTCGCGGGCCGCACGCGATCACTCCGCACCTGCGTTGGTACGACCAGTCGGCAGTGGACTTCTATCGCCCCTTCCTCAGGGACGATGCGCCCCTGCCGGACTTCTTCACCGCCGACTACCGGCAGGGCGCCTTCACCGGAATCACCGTGGGTGCCGAATATGCGTTCACCGGTCGTACCGGTACCGATTGGAAGATCGCAGTCGAGTACTACCAGCAGAATGGCGAGGATCCCGGCAACGCGCCCGGTCAACTGGCCGGGCGCGAGATCTTCCCGGATTTGGAAGCGATCATGGTTCGGCTGAACTTCGATTTCGATTGGTGAGCGCGACCGATCTGCGCCTGGAACGGGTCGGCGGCACGCAGACCGGTGGCTTCTGGCGCGGCCATTTCCAGGCCATGGCCAGTCCCTGCGAAGTGCTGGTCGACTGCGCCTCCGAGGTTACGGCACGCCGACTCGCACGGATCGCCTTCCAGGAGGCGCGGCGGATCGAAAGCCACTGGAGCCGGTATCGCGACGGCAACATCATGCACCGCATCAATCATGCCGGCGGCTGCGCGGTCCGCGTGGACGAGGAAACCGCCGGCATGCTGGATTACGCACAGACTCTCTGGCAGCTGTCCGAAGGCCGTTTTGACATCAGCTCCGGCATCTTGCGACGTGCCTGGCGCTTTGACGGCTCGGACCGCTTACCCGCCCCGGAGCGCGTGCACGCCCTGCTGGAACACGTGGGGTGGCAGCGCGTTCGCTGGGAGAAACCACATTTGCGCATGCCCAGGGGCATGGAGCTCGACTTTGGCGGAATTGGGAAGGAATACGCGGTGGACCGCGCCCTTCGCCTGATTCGCCACGCATCCTCCGTTCCCGTACTCGTCAATTTCGGAGGCGACATCGTCTGCGACGGCCCTCGCGCCAACGGTGCGGCGTGGCAGGTTGGGCTGACCGATGGCGTGCACAATGCCGCATTGGCTCGCAGCTTGTCGCTGGACTGCGGGGGCATGGCGACCAGTGGAGACGCCTTTCGCTATGTGATGCGCGACGGGCGTCGCTATGGCCATATCCTGGATGCCACCACCGGCTGGCCGGTACCGGGTGCCCCGGCAAGCGTCACCGTCGTCGCCGCGCATTGCACTCTCGCCGGCATGCTTTCGACGCTTGCGATCCTGCAAGGCGACAAGGCAGACCGCTTTCTTCGGGAACAAGGGGTGCAGTACCACCTGCAAGCGCACGCCTGAGCCGTGGACGCGCGGCGCGGCAAAGCCAGTGCCGCGGCATCCCCGGGCTTTGCTATGTTGCGCATGGACTTGACCGGAGCCCTGCCATGCCTGTTCACAGCCTTCGCCGTCTTTTCGCGGCCTGCCTCCTGTTCCTCACCGCATCCGCCAGCGTTTACGCGGCTGCAGTGCCCACCGAGGTCACGGTGCGCGTGCGCTCCCATGACGCCAAGTTCATCGGCTCCGGTGTCGGTGGCCTGCAGCTCCGCATCGAGGACGCGGTGACCGGCGCGTTGCTGGACAGCGGCATGGTCACCGGCGGTACCGGCGACACCGCGCGCCTGATGAAAACGCCGCAGTCGCGCGGCGACGCCCTCGCCGACGACAAGACCGCGCACTACACCAGCACCCTGATGCTGGAAGCGCCGACACAGATTCGGATCCGCGTGACGGGGCCCCTGGATGTGCCGGCCGCGATTCAGAATCTCAGCCTGACCACCTGGGTCGTACCCGGCAAGGACATCACCGGTGACGGCCTCGTGCTGCATCTGCCCGGCCTGATCGTCGATGCCATGAAGCTTGGCATGCAGGAGGACACCCTCCCGCTGGTGGCCGACATCACGCTGATGTGTGGCTGCCCGATCACCGACGGCGGTCTCTGGGACAGTGCCGACTACGAGGTGCAGGCGCGCATCGTCGGCCCGGACGGCGCCGTCGCGACCCGTGATCTGGCTTTCAGCGGCGAAGCCAACCGCTTTCAAGGCAGCTACAAGCCCGAAGCACCGGGTCTGTACGCGGTGACGATCTGGGCGCACAACGCCAATACCGGGAACACCGGCGCTGCTACCTACAGCGTGCACGCCACCGACTGAAATAGCGCGGGCAGGGCCAACACGGGAGGACAGCACTTTGCGCCAAAAGGGCTTCCTCCGCCCGGGCGACTAAAATACGGTCGTTTCACACCTCATTAGGCCAGGAAGGGATCGATGACTGAATACACCCAGGTCGGCGAACTGCGCGTCGCCACCCCACTCAAGACGTTGGTGGATCAGGAAATCTGCCCGGGAACCGGCGTCGAACCGGCGCAGTTCTGGGACGCGCTGGCGAAGGCCGTGGCCGAGTTCACGCCGCGCAACCGCGAGCTGCTGGCGCGGCGCGACACGCTGCAGGAGCAGATCGACCAGTGGCACCAGCAGCGCAAGGGTCAGCCGCATGACGCCGCCGCCTACAAGCAGTTCCTCACCGATATTGGCTATCTCGAAGAGCCGCCCGCCGATTTCACGGTCACCACGGCCAATGTCGACAGCGAGATTGCGGCGCAGGCCGGCCCGCAGCTGGTGGTGCCGGTGCGCAACGCCCGCTACGCGCTGAACGCCTCCAACGCGCGCTGGGGCAGCCTCTATGACGCCCTCTATGGCTTTGATGTCATTCCCGAAGACGGCGGTGCCGAGCGCGGCGGCGCCTACAACCCGGTGCGCGGCCAGAAGGTCATCGCCTTTGCCCGCGCCCACCTCGACGAAAGCACCCCGTTGGCCTCGGGCAGCCACGCCGACGCCACTGCCTACCGCGTGGTCGACGGCGCACTGCAGATCACGCAGGAAGACGGCAACCAGACCGGGCTGGAGACGCCGGCTCAGTTCGTCGGCTACATGGGCGACGCTGCCCAGCCGACCGCGATTCTGCTGAAGAACAACGGTCTGCACATCGAGATCCAGATCGACCCGTCGAGCCCCATCGGCAAAACGGACAAGGCGGGCGTCAAGGACCTGCTGGTGGAAGCCGCCGTGAGCACCATCATGGACTGCGAGGACTCGGTGGCGGCGGTCGATGCGGCCGACAAGTGCGAGGTCTACAGCAACTGGCTGGGCCTGATGAAGGGCACGCTGACCGAGCAGGTGGCCAAGGGTGACAAGACCATCACCCGCGTGCTCAACGAAGACCGCTTCTACACGACCCCCGATGGCGGCGAGCTGCGCCTGCATGGCCGCAGCCTGCTGTTCGTGCGCAATGTCGGGCATCTGATGACCAACCCTGCGATCCTCGACGCCGACGGCGACGAAATCTTCGAGGGCATCATGGATGGCTTCATGACGGCGCTGTGCGCCATGCACGATCTCAAGGCCGACCCCACGGCGCGCGACCGCAAGAGCAATTCGCGCACCGGCTCGGTGTATATCGTGAAGCCGAAGATGCACGGCTCGGACGAGGTGCGCTTCGCCAACGAGCTCTTCGCCACCATCGAGGATGCCCTCGGCCTGGCGCGCGACACGCTCAAGATCGGGATCATGGACGAGGAGCGCCGTACCACGGTCAACCTCAAGGCCTGCATCAAGGCCGCGCAGTCGCGCGTGGTCTTCATCAATACCGGCTTCCTCGACCGCACCGGCGACGAGATCCACACCAGCATGCAGGCCGGTCCGATGATCGCCAAGAGCAAGATGAAGCAGACGGCGTGGATCAAGGCCTACGAGGATTGGAACGTCGACGTCGGCATCCGCTGCGGTCTGCCGGGCCATGCCCAGATCGGCAAGGGCATGTGGCCGATGCCGGACGAGATGGCGGCCATGCTCGAACAGAAGATCGGTCACCCGCAGGCCGGGGCGACCACCGCCTGGGTGCCCTCGCCCACTGGCGCCACTCTGCACAGCATCCACTATCACCGCGTCAACGTGTTCCAGCGCATCGAGGAACTGCGTTCGCGCGAACATGCCAAGCTGGACGACATCCTCACCATTCCGTTGATGGAGGATGCCGGCAGCCTGTCTGCCGCCGAGGTGCAGCAGGAACTCGACAACAGCGCGCAGACCATCCTCGGCTACGTGGTGCGCTGGATCGACCAGGGCATCGGCTGCTCCAAGGTGCCCGACATCCACGACGTGGGCCTGATGGAAGACCGTGCCACCTTGCGCATCTCCAGCCAGCACATCGCTAACTGGCTGGTGCACGGCGTCTGCACCAAGGAGCAGGTGACCGACACGCTGAAGCGCATGGCCGAGGTCGTGGACCGCCAGAACAGCGGCGATCCGTTGTACGAACCCATGGCGCCCAACTTCGACGGTATCGCCTTCCAGGCGGCCAGTGCCCTCATCTTCGAAGGCACCACGCAGCCCAGTGGCTACACCGAGCCACTGCTGCATGCCTATCGCCTGAAGAAGAAGACGCTGCAGGCAGCCTGAACACGGCCTGGGACCCGAGGCGCGCGCAGCCTTGCATCTGCGCGCGCCTTCAGGCCTGGCCTTCCGGGCCGCAGGGCCCGGACCCCGCGCACCCCGCCTTGTAGGGAGATCACAGATGACGGTAGCGCTGACCGAATTCGCGCGCGCGCGCCTGTTTCCACGCCAAAGCCGCCGCAACGCCATCCGTGGTACCGACGCCGCGGCCTTCGAGCAGTACATCAATGCGCATTCGCCGATGAAGGTGCTGGAGGGCTACGCCCCCTTCTGTCAGCTCTGGGTCTATTCCAACTGGACCGAGACCCGCTGCGCGACCATCCCGATCACCAAAGAGAACCGCCACCTGCTGCACTCCGGCTATGAAGCACGCAACAGCAAGGAGCTTCCCGTGCTCAATCGCTGGTTCGAGGGGATCGAGGCACCGGTCGCGCAGTACCTGATCGTCATCGTCTACGACCGCGAGCAGATGGCGAAGGAAGGCGACCGCATCGACGCCGACTGGGGCGTCGTCGGCTGCCTGGCCACCGCCGAACCCGAGGAGATTCCGATGGCGCCCATCACCATGCTGCGCAACGCGCTTGGTGTGGAAGAGGGTGGTTCCGGCGTACCGCTGGACCGCGATGCCTATCTGAAGAGCGTGGCCTTCTGGGAACAGCACGCCAACTGGCGCGAATCCGACGAGCCGCAGTGACCCGCGAGTCCTTGCTGACGCGCGTCGGCATGCGGCATCAAGCGCTGGCCGCCTCCTGACAGAGGGTCGCCAAAGGCGAGGCGGTGCGCCTCCGTGAAGACCTGCTCGCCATCTCCGCCAATCGCGTCCGCTGTATCAGCGCGATGCCGACCGACCGCCCTGCAGAAATGAACGCAACAACAACGGCTTGCTCGTGTGTTTGCGCGCACCCGATCCTCTTGTATACTACGCGCCCTCGCAGGGGTGGCCGAGGGATTCGCCTTCTCCCCCACCCAGCCGCGGTGCGTCGGCGCAAGCCAAACCAGCACCCGCGAGACAGCGAAGCACGGGCCCGTAGCTCAGTTGGATAGAGTGTCTGGCTACGAACCAGAAGGTCGGGAGTTCGAATCTTCCCGGGCCCGCCAAATGAAAAGGGGATCAGCGTCGAACACGCTCATCCCCTTTTTCTTTTCCCGCTTGCATCCACTGCCGTGCTGCCTGCCATCGCAGCCCTGTCCTCCTCCTGTCGAAGCCTTTGCAAAGCCTGCGCGGCGCCACGCCAAACGACCGCGTTGAAACCTTTAGGCTGACGCATCGCGCTGAACGCGCGATTCAAAATAATGAGGAGACATACCATGGCGTATCGGCCGCACCTTCACCTTGCGTGCATCGCAGCGCTCTCGGCTGCGATCAGTCATCCCGCCTTCGCGCAGGCGGAGTACGAACCGGATGATGTTGGGCAGGCGATCGAGGAATTCGTGGAGACCTGTCGCCCGCTCTACGAGGAACTGGACGCGGCCGTGGCCGAAGCCGGGGTGGCAGATGCCTCGTATCGCCGCATTCCCGGCCTGCCCTTCTTGCGCGGCAGCCGCACGCTGGCCAGCTTCGCGCCTCCCCTGAGCGATCTCCATCGCGCTGGCGAATGGCTGATGCAGATGCGCTTCAACGATGCCTTCTCACGCGAGATCGAAATGCAAAGCCTCGGATGGCCCGCGCAGAAGGTCGCCGTGACGATGTCGGACATTCGCCTGTGCGCCGTCTGGCTGTCGGCCCTGGAGTTACAGGAGCCCGAGCGCTGGCAACAGCTTCTCGCACAGGTGGCGCCGGACGCACCGGTGGCGGACAACCAAGGCTTGCAGCGGCAACTCGAATCTCTGCGCGCTCCGGCGACGAGTACCGACGGATACCAGGTGGCAATGACGCCCCCGCCTGCGCCGGAGGCCGCGGAGGTGCTCGCACAGTTCGACGAACTCCCACGTGACCCACTGGGACGAACGGGCATGGTCAGCGACGCGTGGCAGGCGCTGGCGGCGCGCTATGCACCCGCACTGGCCCGCGCCTCGGAGAAGGCGCCGGCGCCCGCAGTCGGCACCCTGGGCTGGGCGGATGCGGGATTGGTCGTTGAGCAGCGCGCGCCCACGCTCTACTACCTGCCTACCTTCGTACGGGTCAACCAGCAGACACTGCTGCAGTTCAACTATTTCGCATGGCGCGCGAAGGACAAGCAGCCGCCGCAGGGGCACGCCTGGCGCGTCACCCTCGATGAAGCCGGGCTGCCGCTACTGTACGAGTCCATCGCACAAAACGGGGAAAACTATCAATGGCGCCACGCGCAGCAGGATGCCGATGAACGGGCTGGCCATGCCTTTACGCACGAAGGGGCTGACGCTCTGACGACCCTCCCGCGCACAGCGGCCCAGCCGACTACGGTCTATGCGCTGGAACTCTATGAAAACGTACTGAAGCTGCCCACCGATGCACAGCAGATTCGCAGCGCCTTCGACCCACAGGGACGATTGCGCGGCACGGATGCCCGGCAACCTTCGTTCCAGCACGGCCACATCCCAGTTGCCGCACTGGGCGGCCTTGCCTTCAACGATCCTCGTCTGACCACGGCACTGATCCGACTGCGCGAGGACGAAGGCATAGTCGCCATGGGCCGCGCTCCTGGGGAGGGCGCGTCGGCGGCAGACGAGGGCCTGCATGCCCGCTAGGACATCCTCTCTCGCCAGGGATCGCCACGCGCCGGGTGCCTGAGCGCTTGCGCGGGACCCCGTCGCGGGCTTGGCGTGATCGACTGGGCGGGGCGTCGCGGGCGGGCGTGCCGCGCGTGCCCGGCATGGCCGGGCGCCGCGCTCAGCGGACTTTCGGCAGGGATTCGACGGCGGTGGTGTAGGCCGGCGACAGATGCTGGCGACGCATCTGCCAGCCGCGTTCGGTGCCCGCGCCCGCCACCGCCAGCGTGCCGCGACCGAACTTCCGGTTGACGGCGTCCAGCGTGCTGTTGAGGCGGGATCGGCGGTCGATGGCATCGCTATCGTCGAACAGCCCGCCCTGACGCTGCGAACGCGGCACCAGATCCATCAGCATGACGCCGGCCTTATGGTAGGCAAATCCCTCGCGGTAGAGCAGATCCAGCGCGGCCAGCGCAAAGCGGCCAAGGGTGAGCGTGTCGTCAGTGGCCAGCGGGAGGTGCAGGCTGGTGCTGTTGGCGTATTGCGCCACCTCTGGCTTGAAGGGGTTGGTACGGATGAAGACCTGGATGGCGCCGGCGAGACTGCCCTGCCCGCGCAGCTTCTCGGCGGCGCGGGCGACATAGCTGAGCACGGCCTCGCGCAGCTCGCACCGCCCGCTCACGGTGCGGCTGAAGCTGCGGCTGGCCATGATCTGCTGCTTGGTCGGCGCGACTTCGTCGAGGCTAAGGCAGGACACGCCCTGCAACTCCCGGACGACGCGCTCAATGACGACATTGAAGCGCTGACGGATGCGCGCCCGGCTCGCATCCCGCAACGCCGCCGCCGTGGTGATGTCCATCGCCCGCAGGGCCTCGCCGATGCGACGCCCGATGCCCCACACCGCGTCGACGGCAATGTCGTCCAGCAGCACGGACTGGGCATTGGCGTCGCAGGCCTCCAGGTCAAAGACACCGCCATGCTGCGGCTGCTTCTTGGCGATGTGATTGGCGAGCTTGGCGCGGGTCTTGGTGCTGCCAATGCCCACGCAGACGGGCAGGCCGGTCCATTGCCCGATGCGCTCGCGCATGCGGCGACCCTGCTGCAGCGGCTCCGGCACGCCGGTCAGATCGCAGAAGCACTCGTCGATGCTGTACACCTCCTGCGCCGGGCACATGCCGCCGAGAATGGTCATGACCCGCTGCGACATATCTGCATACAGCGTGTAGTTGGACGAAAAGGCGGTGATGCCGTGGAGACGCGCCTCGCGCTGCAACTGGTGCCACGGATGGCCCATGCGGATGCCGAGCGCCTTGACCTCGGGCGAGCGCGCCACCACGCAGCCATCGTTGTTCGACAGCACGACCACCGGCTTGCCTGCCAGGCGCGGCTGGAACAGTTGCTCGCAGGAGACGTAGAAATTGTTGACGTCGACCAGCGCGAAGCGCGCCTCAGAAGCGCCGGATGGCACCGGTCACCACGCCCCAGATCGTGACGTCCTGCCCCCGGTCGAGGCGGATGTCCGGATAGCGGTCGACCTCCTGCTCGTTCTCCGAGGCCAGCGCCATGACACCGCTGGCAAGCCGGGTCAGGCGCTTGACGTAGAAGTCGCCATCCACCACGGCCACCACGATGCGGCCGGGCGCCGGGTCCAGGGAGCGGTCCACCACCAGGATGTCCTGGTCGTGGATACCGGCATCCTTCATCGATTCGCCGCGCACACGGACATAGAAGGTGGCTGGCGGGTTGCGCACCATCAAGGTGTGCAGATCGAGGGCATCCTCGACATAGTCCGCCGCCGGCGACGGAAAGCCGGCCTGCGGCGGAGGCGAATGCACATAAGGCAAGGCAACGGGGTCGCGACCGGGAGCCGCGCGGAAGATTTCGACGATATTGGGCAACACGCGCCGCGGCAGCGGCACGGGAGGCCATGGCGCGAGGGCAATCGCCGGCAGCGCGGCGGCTGGATGCAGGTCAGACATGCAAGCGTTCCGAAGGAGGACGCTGCTATGCTGATACTGTTTATTTATACAGTCAATGCTGTCGAGCCTTGCACCGCCCGCCTATGCCCACCCGCAGCGCCCTTGAACCGGCTTTCCGGAAGGAGGCTCTTCGCGCGCCCTGGACGGCAGTGCCGCTGGAGCGCGACCGCCATGGCATTGAATGGGAACGCGGCGCGCGCCAGCGAAACCCGGACCGGGTACGCGCACGGCTCGAACAGGCAGTGGACTACTGGATCGAGCAGGCCCGCGCCCTGCCGCACTTTGACGAATTGGGTCCGCCCATTCCGCGTCCGCGCACCGTCTTCGATCTGCGCGGCGCCACCGCCGGCATGGCGGTCACCGAGCGCACCGGCGCCCGCCAGATCAAGCAATGGATTCGCATCCATCCACAACTGCTGCTGCGCTACCCGGTACGCATGATCCAGCAGACCATCCCGCATGAGGTCGCGCATCTGGTCGTCGACTGGTATCTGCCTCGGGTCAACGACGCTCATGGCCCGGAATGGATGGCGGTGATGGTCTACTTCGGGCGGCCGCCTCTGCCCTACCACGACATGGAATCGATCCGCCGCCGTTGAAGGCGTTACGGCCGAGGGCGATGGCGCCCCGGAAGGCGCGCCATCGCAAGGCCGACACTATTCAGGCGCGGCGCAGGTATCCACGCCGAGGGCGTCCAGCACTTCGGCCAGATCGAAGGCCCCGACATTGCCGTCATCGTGCACGGCATAGAAGGCGCCCTTGGGGAAACCCGGCATGGCGCGCTGGGTCAGGGCGACGCCGTCGGTATTGCGCGTCACCGCACCCTGGAAGCTGCCGATGAAAGCCAGCGTCTTGCGGTCATAGACATCGAAGCGATTGTCCTGCTCGTCCTGGTCGGTGGTGAACCAGTAGCCCGCACCCTCCGCACAGCGATAAAGCGCAATGCCCTCCGGCTCAAAGCGGAAGCGGCCCTTGCCCATCACCTCACCCGAGAACTGGCCCTGCAGGTCGTAGAGCTTGATGTCTCGATCCTGCTCGGACTCGTCGGCAACCAGCAGGCGGTCGTATTCCGGATCGCCATAGATGGACTCGACCTGATGCAGAACGCCGTCCCCCTCGGTGGCGCCGAAACCGCCGCTGCTGGTCACATCCACGCCTTCTGCCGAGAACCGTAACGCGAAGGCCTTCACCCGCTCGCCCAGTTGCGCGTCGGCAGGGATGCCGCCATCCGCGGTCTCGTAGGCATCCGTCACGAAGACACGATAGCGGTCGCCGTCGAGCCGGTGCAGCCAGATCCCGTAGGGCCACCGCAGCACCTGGTCACCAAAGGCGCCGATGGCTTGCAGGCCGGGCAGCGTAAAGACCTGTACACGCCGGTTATTGCGCTCAACGACGAAGGCACGGTCGTCACGCACCGCAATGCCGTTGGGACGGTCCAAAGCCCCCAGACCCGCGCCCTCTTCGCCGGCACGGCGGATGATCTCGCCGGTGGCGGCGTCATAGACGATGAGCGCGTCGCTTTCCTTGGCCGTGGCCAGCAGCCAGTGCTGGCCGTCAGGGCCATGCCATACGGCGACCGAGTCGACGTTGTCGCCTTCGTCACGCGAGGTCAGATAGGCCTCGCGGATCGAGGTCGGCTGGCTCTGCGCGCTCGGCGTGGCTTGCGCCGGAGCGGCTTCCTGATCCTGCTGCCCACTGCCACCGCAAGCTGCAAGGCCAAACAGACTGCATGCGAACAGGGTGTGGGTACTGACTGCGGCCAAGCGCATGGAATGCTCCTAGAAATCGTAGGACAGGCCGACTTCGGCCGTAAGGCCATATTCCTCGTACTGCGAATTGAAGCGCGGCTGATCGAAGTAGGCGTAGAAGGGCTCATCCGTGATGTTGATGACGTTGAGACGGAGCTGCAGCTGCTGGGTGATGCGGTATTTGCCAGTGAAATCCAGCTGCAGATGTTCGTCCACATAGCGGTCGAAGGCCGGGTCGTCGAGCTCGTCCACCTCATCGAAGTAGACATCGCGGTAGCTGGCGGCGAGTCGCAATGACAGACCGTATTTCTCATAGCCGATCGCGAGGTTGAAGAGATTGTCGGACTGGCGCGGCAGCGGAACGTCGCCGTCACGGAAGGGCAAGCGGGCTTCACTGTCGGTCCAGGTGTAATTGGCCGAGACCAGAAAACCATCGAAGGGGGACGGCAGGCCGCGGAACTGCCGTACCGCGCTCAGCTCGATGCCGAAAAGATCCGCGTCGTCGCCATTGACCGTGGCGATGGCCTCGTCGAAATCGGCGAAGGCACCGGTGCCGGCGAGATCGCTGACCACGAAGAAATCGTCCAGGCGCTTGTAGAAGACACCCGCGCCCAGCACGGCGACCCCACCCGGGTAGTGTTCGATCGACAGGTCCACATTCTGCGCGCGCAAGGGGTCGAGGTCCGGATTGCCGACTTCGGCCTGGCGCTCGATCTGACCGTCGTCCTCGGCGATCTCGATCTCCGCGCGCGGCGCGGCGGCCTCGAAGCCCGGCCGGGCCAGCGTCTGGGTGTAGGCCGCGCGCAGCACGGTCGCTTCGCTGAAGGCGTAGCGCAAGTGGATCGAAGGCAGCACATCGGTGTAGCTGTTTTCTGCGCGCAGGGCGGCGAATCGCAGCTCTTCCGTGGTTTCGTCGATGACGGCCTCGGTGCCGATGGCGCTGAACTCGGTGTGTTCGACGCGGATGCCGCCGAAGATGCGCGCCTTGCCGATGTCGACGCTGGCCATCACGTAGCCGGCATAGACATCCTCATCGAGGTCGTAGTCGCCGATGCGGCTCCCCAGGGCGGAGTCCTCTTCGGCCAGTTCGAAGCGGTCCCGGTTGGCGAAGAAGAAGGAGCGCACCGCGCTGCGGTCGGCATAGGGGTTGATATCGCCAAACGGGTAGTCCAGCCGACCGCGGGCGAAATCGGCAACGGTGAAGTCACCGCCGAAGTCGTCGTAGATGAAGGCTTCGGTGTCGGCCTCCTTCTCGCGCAGCCGCAGCTTCACGCCGGACTTGAGATAGCCGCTGAAGGCACCGAAGCGGGTATCACGCCTGATGTCCGCAGACAGGCTCCATTCGCGCTCTTCGGTGAAGTTGTCCTCCAGCTCGATCTCGTCGAGGGCGTAGGTTTCGGCATCGGTGAAGGCCGGGTTCTCGCCGGAGAGGAAGGGAATATCGCTGCCGAAGCGATTCAGGTCGTAGGCGAGGTTCAGGTCTTCGCCCACGAAGGCGAAGCCGAGGGATTCGGGATCGTCCTCATTGGCAAAGGAATAGCCGAGCTGATAGTCGATTTGCCAGGGGCCGCGGAAATGCTCGCTCCCCACCAGCAGCGAGAAGATCTGCTGCGTCTCCTCACGCGCCTCGGACAGCTTCTCCACCTCGGCGCCACTGAAGCGGCCGGCGCGCGCACTCAGCGCTTCGATGTCGCCCTCTTCGAAGGCGAAGACATTGGTGACTTGCAACTCGTCATCGGAAAAATCGCTGAACAGGGTGCGCAGGTAGTAGCTGTCGTCCGCGTTGGGGCGATAGTCCAGGGACAGCGAGGTCGACAGGCGTTCGCGGGTGATCGCGTAGTCGCGCTGTTCGGCTTCTTCCAGCCCCCGGATTTCCGCACCTGAAGGCGCTTCCAGTTCGGGCCAGCCCGCGCTCTCGACATTGTCGGACAGGAAATCGCGCGAGAACCAGGACACCGAGGCGGCCACGCCGAAATTCTCGAAACCGTCGCCCAGGCTGAACAGGCGTGTGGCGGTGGCGCTCAGGCGCGGGCTCCATTCCTCGGCCTTCTCGCTGTAACTGCCGTCTGCGCTGATGCGGGTGGTGTTGCCACGATCAAAGGCGGTGACGCTGTTCAGCACGATGGTGCCGCCCACGGTGTCGCCGTCCATATCCGGCGTGGTGGTCTTGACCACCTCCAGCGACTCGAGCAGATCCGAACTGATCACGTCCAGGTTGACCTGACGGGTGTCGTCCTCCGGACTGGGCACGCGGATGCCATTGATGCTGGTGGCGGTGAGCGTGGAATCAATGCCGCGCACGATGGCGAAACGGCCTTCGCCCTGGTCGTTGGCCACCGACACGCCCGGCAGACGGCGCAGCGCCTCCGCGGCGTTTTGATCCGGGAATTGGCCGATGGCGTCGGCCGAGGCGATGCTCTTGAGGTTGTCGGCGCTGCGCTGCTTGTTGATGGCCGCGGCCTGCCCGGCCGCCTGCCCGATGACGAGCACATCGCCGAGCCCCGCTTCGGCCGCATCGATGCGGAAATCCTGCGTACTGCGACGATTGGCCTGCAGGCGAACCTCGGCGCGCGCTTCCTCGGCGCCCAGATAGTTCACCGTGACGGTGAAGGTGCCGGCCGGCAGCGCGCTGAAGCGATACTGCCCTTCGCGCGTGGTCGACACGGCGCGCTCCAGCTCCGGAATGCGCACGACCGCGCCCTCGAAAGGCACATCCCCGTTCACCGCCAGCACGCGCCCCACGAGCGAGGCGCCATCCTGGGCGGCTGCGACCCCCCAATGCCCCACGACCAACAGCAATATCGCCAGACACCGCACCCCGACCACTCCCCGATTCCACATATGACGCTCCCCGATAAGTACTTGGGCGCGCATCCCACTGCGCGCGCAGCGCACGCTAAGCGCCGCGCGTGACAGCGCAATGAAGCGGAGATGACGGGAGTGTGTGATCGGCTGTGCGCCGACGGGCGGCTCAGGCGCGCATGCGCGCCCAGTAGCGTTCCAGTTCGGCGACGAATTGATTCAGGCGTTTACTGAAGTTGGGGTCACGCGCCAGGAAACGCGCGCCGAATTCCTGATGGGCGCCGTCCAGCGCCAACTTCCAGCGGATATCGATCTTGGATTGCAGGAGATGCTCTTCGCGCCGCACTTCGCAGAAGGCCACCTGCTCGTCGCCGATATCGACATGCGGCACCTCCAGACGCAGGCGCACCCCTTCACGGCCGATATTGACCAGCTGGCAGAGCATGATTTCCCCCGGCACGTGCACCACCGCCACCGTGCGCGGCCCGGTACTGGGCGGAGGGAAGCGCGGCGCGGCCCGGCGCTCGTTCAACTCCGCGCTTTCGGGGATGCGGCAGGTGAGCTGGCCGTCCTGCGGCCTCAGCTGCACGGCCTCCAGCTCGGCGTAAAGGTGGAAGCTGGCGCCATTGAGCCGGCCGCGCAGCTCCACGCCATCACCGGCCTGCAGCGTCCGCATCGCCGGTCCCGGCATGAGCAGGCTCTGCAACTGGAAGCGCTCCGCCGTCACCGACTCGGGCACGATGAGCATCTGACTGGTCTCACCGCCCGGCAAGGCCAGCTGCAGCTGCTCGCGCTGGTTGGTGAGCTGCTTGAGCAGATAGCGGATGCCTTGTGCGGTCAGGCGGTTGTCTTCGGGAACGGAGGGCAAAGGGCGCATGCCATGGTTATTACGGAATGGCCTGGGACCCTGTCAACGCGCACACGACAACCGGAGGCCATGGGTGCGCCTTGCGGTCATCGCAGGCCGCCAAGGGGTCCTCACGCATGGCCTCCCAGCGTCCAGCACCTGCGTTGACGACAGCCCCCTTTTCTCCGCTCGGGCTGCCCCCCTCTACCGCCGGCGCGCAGTCGCCCTGCTCGAGGCGTGGGCCGAAGCAGCGAAATGCGTGATGAAGCCGATGCCGGGCAGCGAGGCCGCAGTCACTCGCCGACTGCTTCGTCCCGCATGCAGCCGGGAGGGGCCGACTTGCAGTCCCTGCCTAGGCGGTGGGCAGCGTCACGCCACGCTGCCCCATGTACTTGCCGGCGCGATCCTTGTACGAGGTAGCGCACACCTCGTCCGATTCGAAGAACAGCATCTGCGCCACCCCTTCGTTGGCGTAGATCTTGGCGGGCAGCGGGGTGGTGTTGGAGAACTCCAGCGTGACATGGCCCTCCCACTCCGGCTCCAGCGGCGTGACATTGACGATGATGCCGCAGCGCGCGTAGGTCGATTTGCCCAGGCAGACGGTGAGCACACTGCGTGGAATGCGGAAATACTCGACGGTATGCGCCAAGGCGAAGGAGTTCGGCGGAATGATGCAGCACTCGCCATGAAAATCCACGAAGCTGCGTTCGTCGAAGGACTTCGGGTCCACGATCGAGGAATTGATGTTGGTGAAGATCTTGAAGTGCTCGGCACAGCGCACGTCATAGCCGTAGCTGGAGGTGCCGTAGGAGACGATCTTGCGGCCATCGACCTCCCGCACCTGCGAGGCCTGATAGGGCTCGATCATGCCGTGCTCCCGGCTCATGCGGTCGATCCAGAGGTCCGATTTGATAGTCACGGGGGCTGCCAGCGGGAATGGGTGGCCCAATTATAGGGAGGAGCGCGACGCCACGGCGGGCATCCGCGGGATCCGCGCCACGGCGCCACCGCTCGGGGCGCACGGGGTACGCGTGGCATACTGCGCGGCCCGTTCAACGGCCCCCGAGCACGCATGGCGCCAGCTTCCCGCGAGATCTTTGTCACCAACGCCCTGCCCTACGCCAACGGCCCGATCCACGTCGGCCACCTGGTGGGCTACATCCAGGCGGACATCTGGGTGCGCTTTCAGCGCGCGCGCGGGCACAAGGTGCACTATGTCTGCGCCGATGACGCCCACGGCACACCGATCATGCTCGCGGCAGAAAAGGCGGGTCAGGCGCCGGAGGACTTCATCCGCGGCGTCCAGGCCGAGCACGGGGCCGACTTCGCTGCCTTTGGCGTCGCCTTCGACCACTACCACTCCACGCACTCCGCGGAGAATCGGGAACTCGCCACGCGCATCTACACTGCGCTGCGCGATGCGGGGCTGATCGAAACACGGACCATCGAGCAGGCTTTCGATCCGGAAAAGCAGATGTTTCTGCCAGACCGCTATGTGCGCGGCACCTGTCCGCGCTGCGGCACCGAGGACCAGTACGGCGACAACTGCGAGAGTTGCGGGGCCACCTATACCCCGGAGGAACTCAAGAATCCGCGTTCCGCCGTCTCCGGCGCCACCCCGGAATGGAAGCCCTCCGAGCACTACTTCTTCCGGCTGGCGGATATGCAGCAGGCCATCGTCGATTGGATGGACGCCCCCGCCACCCACATCCAGCCCGCCGTGCGCGCCAAGCTGGGCGAATGGATGCGCGAAGCCCTGCGCGCCTGGGACATCTCGCGCGACGCGCCCTATTTCGGCTTCGAGATTCCGGATGCGCCCGGCAAGTATTTCTATGTCTGGCTGGATGCCCCCATCGGCTATTTCGCCAGCCTGAAGGCACTGTGCGCACAGCGCGGCGACGATTTCGAGCGCTTCATCGCAAGTGACTCCGCTGTCGAGATGTGGCACTTCATCGGCAAGGACATCGTCAATTTCCACGGCCTGTTCTGGCCGGCGATGCTGCAAGGCGCCGGCATGCGCACGCCCACCGCGCTCAACGTCAACGGCTACCTGACCGTCAACGGCGCCAAGATGAGCAAGTCGCGCGGCACTTTCATCCGTGCAGCGACCTGGCGCGCGCACGTCAACCCGGAACTGCTGCGCTACTACTTTGCCGCCAAGCTGGCCAATGGCGTCGAGGACCTCGACCTCAACCTCGAGGACTTCGTCGCGCGCATCAACAGCGACCTGGTCGGCAAGTACGTCAACATTGCGGCGCGCTGCGCTGGCTTCATCCACAAGCGTTTCGACGGCCGTCTGGCCGACGCGGTGCACGACCCGGCGCTGCTCGAGAGCCTGCGCGCGGAAGCCGACGCCATCGCGGCCGCCTATGAGGCGCGCAATTACGCCAGCGCGGTGCGGCAGATCATGGCGCTGGCCGACGCCGTCAATGAATCCATCCAGGACATCGCGCCCTGGAAGCTGGCCAAGCAGGAGGGCCAGGAGGCCCTGCTGCACAGTGCCTGCACGACCTTCCTCAATGCCTTCCGCATCCTGAGCCTGTATCTCTCGCCCATCCTTCCGGATTTGACGGCGCGGGCGCTGCAATTCCTCCAGGACGAAGCGGCGCCGTGGGATGCCCTGTCCCGCACACTCACCAACCACGCCATCGCCCCCTACGCGCCGCTGCTCACGCGCGTGGATACCCAGACCATGACTGCCATGACCGACGACGCCCGCAGTGACCTCGAAGCCAAGACCAACGCCCCCGAAGCGCGAGGCGCACCGCAGGCTGAGACTATTGATATCAAGGACTTCGCCAAGGTCGACCTGCGCGTGGCCCGCATCGTCCGTGCCGAATCGGTGGAAGGCGCCGACAAGCTGCTTCGCCTGACCCTGGACGTCGGCATTCTCGGCGAGCGCCAGGTGCTGGCCGGCATCAAGGCGGCCTACGCCCCGGAAGACCTCGAAGGCCGGCTCACCGTCATCGTGGCCAACCTCGCGCCGCGAAAGATGCGCTTCGGCACCTCGGAAGGCATGGTGGCCGCGGCCAGCTTCGGTGACGGCAAGCCATTCCTGCTGAGCCCGGACAGCGGCGCCGAGCCCGGCATGCGGCTCGCCTGAGGGGCATCTGCACCATCTGGACGACGTCGCAGCCCGTCACGGGTCATAAGCTCATTGCCAAGTCCGATACGTCATTGCACGTATCGTCGCCGCGTCCGATCATTACCAGTTGCTCGGCCCAGCGCGCGGCCGGACCCGTATTTCGACCAGCCCTGACGTGACTGAATATCTGCTACTGCTGATCGGTGCCGTGCTCGTGCACAACTTCGTGCTCGTGCAATTCCTTGGCCTGTGCCCCTTCATGGGGGTCTCGCGCAAGGTGGAATCGAGCCTGGGGATGGCGTTGGCGACCACCTTCGTGCTGACGCTGTCCTCGGTGGTGACCTACCTCGTCCAGACCTTTGTGCTGGAACCGGTCGGGCTGGAATATCTGCGCACCATCGCCTTCATTCTGGTGATTGCGGCCGTGGTGCAGTTCGTGGAAATGGTGGTGCAGAAGACCAGCCCCCTGCTCTACCAGGTCCTGGGCATCTACCTCCCACTGATCACTACCAACTGTGCCGTGCTCGGGGTCGCGCTGCTCAATCTGCGCGAAGCCCATGACTTCCTCGCCTCGGCGGTGTACGGGCTGGGCGCCGGGCTCGGCTTTTCGCTGGTGCTGATCCTCTTTGCCGGCATCCGCGAGCGCCTTGCCGCGGCGGATGTGCCCGTGGCCTTTCAGGGGGCGCCGGTGGGGCTGATCACGGCGGGTGTCATGGCCTTGGCTTTCATGGGGTTTGGGGGGTTGGCGTGATGGCGCGCAGCGAATCGCTTCAAGCGAATGCAATGACGCTACCGCCTGTGGCGAGACCTCTATGCCTGCGGAGAATGGACTGCTCCGCTAATCGGTTCCGCGCTTTGAGGCGGACAGCTGGCGATTCAGCGCCTGCGCACGCGCGGGTTCCTTTGGTTCCGGCCAAAGGAACCAAAGCCAGGGTGCCCACGGGTGGCCTGGCGCGGCGGTTGCCGCACCAGGTGCCCGGATCGGAGGTCGTGCTCGGGGTCGGGCTGAGGCGCCGTCCATGGCGCCGCAGCCCTTGCTCGACGTCCTGTCTCGCACCCCACTGCGCGCGCCACCCAATCCGGCCACCCGCCAAGGGCACGGGGACTGGCTCGCTGCTGCGCAGCATCGCAGCAATGTCGCGAAGCGACGAGCCGTATGGAATCCCCTGCACCCGCGCCGGAGTAGCGCCTGCGCGCAGGGGATGGCTGGCCATGGACGGCCAGCCAAGGCCTGTCACGACAGGGACGTCGTGTCAGGCCGACCCCGAGCACAAGCGCTACGTAGGGGCCCGGCCCGCTAGGGCCGGCGCAGGTGTGGGGTGCACTCTCTTTGGTTCCTTTCTCTGGGCAAGCAGAGAAAGGGACCCGCACCGTTCGCAGAGATCAGTACGAAGCGCTTCAAATCATGGGTGCGGAACCATGAGCATATTTGGTCATTCAGCCACCCGCGAAAACCATCGTGCTTCGGAATTCCCGCTCTCCATGTCAATCAGATGCGTCGCCGTACATACACAATGGAAACCTCTTGTCTTGACTACTTCTCGGTCAGGAGGCCTTCTAAATGCTTGAAGCCATCCTGGCACTAGGCGGCCTTGCCGCCGTATTCGGCATCGGCCTGGGCTTTGCCTCCCTGCGCTTCAAGGTCGAAGGCGACCCGCTGGTCGACCAGATTGATGCCATCCTGCCGCAGACCCAATGCGGCCAGTGCGGCTACCCGGGCTGCAAGCCCTACGCCAAGGCCATCGCGGCGGATGAAGCGGATATCAATCAGTGCCCGCCTGGCGGCGAGGAGGGCGTCATCAAGCTCGCCGAACTGCTCGGCAAGGAGCCCAAGCCGCTGAATCCGGAGAATGGCACGGCCAAGGAGGCGCCGACGGTGGCGCTTATCGACGAGGATCTGTGCATCGGCTGCACCAAGTGCATCCAGGCCTGCCCAGTGGACGCCATCCTGGGCGCCGCCCAGCAGATGCATACCGTGATCGAAGATCACTGCACCGGTTGCGAGCTGTGCATCCCCCCCTGCCCGGTGGATTGCATCACAATGGAACCGGTGCCGCTGACGCAGCAGACCTGGACCTGGCCCGCCCCCGATGCGCGCAAGGAGCGGCAGGCCGCATGACGGCGCGTATGCTGCATCTCTCCGATTTCCCCGGCGGCCTCAAGCTGGACGAGCACAAGGACCTCGTCGCCGGCGCCCCCATCGCGGTCGCGCCCGTGCCCCCCGAACTGGTCATCCCGCTGGCCCAGCATGTTGGCGCACCGGCCGAGGCGGTGGTCCAGGTTGGGCAGACCGTCCGCCGCGGTGAGGTCATCGGGCGCGCGCAGGGCTATGTCTCGCTCCCCATCCACGCGTCCAGCTCAGGTACGGTCACTGCCATCGAGGACCGCCCTGTCGCGCATCCCTCCCGCATCCCGGCACGCTGCGTGGTAATCGCCACCGACGGCGCCGATACGCTGGCACCACCGGACTGGGAAGTGCTGAGCGATCCGGAGCAGGCCGAGCCCCACGTGCTGCGCGACATCGCGCGCGCCGCCGGCATCGCCGGCCAGGGCGGCGCCTCCTTTCCGACCTTCGTCAAGCTCAACCCGGCGCAGCCGGTGGACGCCCTGGTCATCAACGGCGCCGAGTGCGAACCCTACATCGCCTGTGATCAGACGCTGATGCGCGAGCAGGCCGACGAGATCATCGCCGGTGCCCGCATCATGATGCGAGCGCTGGACACCGCCGAGTGCCTGATCGGCATCGAGGACAACAAGCCCGAGGCGATCCGCGCCATGACCGAAGCGGCGGCGCACGACGCCCGCATTCAGGTCATCACGGTGCCCACCCGCTATCCGCAGGGCGGAGAAAAGCAGCTCATCCAGACCCTGACCGGCCGCGAAGTGCCAAGCCATGGCCTGCCGCTGGATATCGGCATCGTCTGCCAGAACCCGGGGACGGCGCGCGCGCTCTATCGCGCCGCAGTCTTCGGCGAGGCCCTGACCGACCGCGTGATCAGCCTCACCGGCCATGCCATGGCCGCACCCCGCAATGTCCGCGCCCGCATCGGCACGCCCATGCGCTTCCTGGTCGAGCAATTCGGCGGCTTTTCGGAAGCACCGGGACGGCTGCTCATGGGTGGACCGATGATGGGCATCGAACTGCCCGATCTCGACATCCCGGTGGTCAAGGCGAGCAATTGCCTGCTGGCGCTGCCCTCCGCCGAGCTCCCGCCGCAGGAAGAAGCCATGCCCTGCATTCGCTGCGGGGCCTGCGTCGATGCCTGCCCCGCCAAGCTGCTGCCGCAGCAGCTCTACTGGCACGCCAAGGCGCGCGAGTTCGACAAGGTGCAGGACTACAACCTGTTCGACTGCATTGAATGTGGCTGCTGCGCCGCGGTCTGTCCCAGCCACATCCCGCTGGTGCAGTACTACCGCTTCGCCAAGACCGAAATCTGGTCCGAGGAGCGTGAGCGCCAGGCGGCCGACGCCGCCCGTATCCGCCACGAAGAGCGCCAGCAGCGACTTGAGCGCGAGGCGGCCGAGAAGGAGGCCGCGCGCAAGGCACGCAAGCAGAAGGCCGCGGCCGCCAAGACGACCGAAAAGGCCAGCGCCCCCGCCGAGGCCGCCACCGCCGCACCGAGCGACGACCCGGTGGCCCGCGCCATGGCCGCAGCCAAGGCGCGCAAGGCCGCCCGGGACGACGCCGCACCGGCCGAGGCCGTGGCCCAAGCTTCCGACAACGCGGCCCACACGGCAGCAGCTGCGGACGATCCCGTCGCCCGTGCGCAGGCAGCCGCTCGCGCCCGCAAGGCGGCCAAGGGGAATACCGCGGCCGCGAGCGACACTGGCGCAAAGCAAACCGACGCCACCACCGCGAGCGACGCAACTCGTGCCGAAGACGACCCCGTCGAACGCGCCAAGGCAGCAGCGCGGGCCCGCAAGGCGGAGAAGGCCGCGGATGCAAGCGCCTCCACCGGTCAATCGGCCGGTCCGGAGTCCCCCGCCCCGTCGACCGACAGCGATGATCCGGTCGAACGTGCCAAGGCTGCCGCCCGTGCACACAAAGCGGCCAAGGCGGATGCTGCGGCTGCGGGCGACGCTGCGGCGAAACAGCCAGGCGCCACTACCGATCATGACGTAACGACCACCGAAGACGACCCCGTCGAGCGCGCCAAAGCGGCGGCGCGCGCCCGCAAGGCGGAGAAGGCCGGGGCTGCAACCTCGGCCACGCCGAACACAGCCAGTCAGGAAACTCCTACCCCATCAGCCGACAGCGATGACCCCATAGAGCGGGCCAAGGCAGCGGCGCGTGCACGCAAGGCGGAGAAGGCCGCCGCCGCTGAGACACCCGGCGGTGACGCGCCCTCAGCGACTGGCGCGGGCTCAGCCGACAGCGATGACCCGATCGAGCGCGCCAAGGCTGCCGCTCGCGCGCGCAAGGCCGCGAAGGCACTGGATGCCAGCCGCCAGAAGCAGGCCGGAGACGGCGCTTCATGAGCACGGTTTCCTCGCCGCATCTGCCGGTGCGCATCAGCGTCGGTGGGGTGATGGCGCGCGTGCTTGCGGCCTTGGCGCCAGGCATTGCGCTCTACGTCCTGCTGTTCGGCCCCGGCGTGCTGCTCAACATCGCGCTCTGCGCCGGTGCCTGCTGTGCCACCGAAGCGGCCTGGCTCAAGGCCCGTGGCCGCAAGCCGGGTCTGCAGATGCGCGACAACACCGCGCTGGTGACCGGTGTCCTGCTGGCATTGGCGCTGCCACCGCTGACACCTTGGTGGATTCCGGTGGTCGGCGGCGTCTGTGCCATTGTGCTCGGCAAGCAGATCTACGGCGGCCTGGGCGCCAACCCCTTCAATCCGGCCATGCTGGGCTATGTTGTGCTGCTCGTTTCCTTCCCGCTGCAGCTTTCGCTGTGGCCGGAGCTGGCGCCGATCTGGCGCGATGCGGGCGCCGCGCTGGCACAGCTTGCGATTCCCTTCTCCGGCGAATGGACCGCGCAGATGGACGCGATCAGCGCGGCCACCGCGCTGGATGCGGTACGCACCGGGGTCGGCGATGGCGCGACGCTGGCCGAGGTCTCCAGCGGCAGTGTCGCCGGCCTGTTTCGTGATGGCTACGCCTGGATCGCGCTCGCCTGGCTGGCAGGTGGCGCCTGGCTGGTCCATCGCAAATGGGCGGCCTGGCGGATCGTGCTCGGCGTGCTGCTCGGCGTTGGTCTCTTCGCACTGCCCTTCTGGCTGTACGATCCCAGCCGCTTTGCCTCTCCGCTGTGGCACCTCCTGGCGGGCGCGACGCTGCTCGGCGCCTTCTTCATCGCCACCGACCCGGTATCGGCTGCCACCACGCCGATGGGCCGCCTGTATTACGGTCTGGCCATTGGAGCGCTGACCGTGATCATCCGCACCTGGGGCAATTATCCGGACGCCATCGCCTTCTCGGTGCTGCTGCTCAATCTCTGCGTCCCCCTCATCGACCAGTACACGCAGCCACGCGTCTATGGCCAGCAGCGCCACCCGGAGGATGCGCCGTGACGGGCGAGAAGATGCCTCCGATGCTGCGCCAGATGCTCGTCTCGGGCGGTCTGCTGGCCGTCTTTGGCATGGCCGGCGCCCTGCTGCTGGCAGCCTCGCATGCAGTGACGGCGCCGCAGATCGCCGCCAACGTCCAGGCCACGCTGGAGCGGCAGCTGCACGCCGTGCTTCCGGCGGAGCGCTACAGCAATGCGATCACCGAGGACACTCTGCGCATTACCGATAGCGAGTGGCTGGATGCGCTCGGAACCCGCGACCCGGTGACGGTCTATCGGGCACGCCAGGACGGTGAGCCGACGGCCGCCGTCTTCGACATCACCACGCCGCAGGGCTACAGCGGTGATATCCGACTGCTGATCGCCACCGATCTGTCCGGCACCATCACCGGCGTGCGCGCGGTGTCTCACCGCGAAACGCCCGGGCTGGGCGACAAGATCGATCTCGCCAAGACCGACTGGATACTGGCCTTCAACGGCCGTTCCCTGGGCAACCCGCCCGCAGACGACTGGGAGGTGAAGCGTGATGGCGGCGTCTTCGACCAGTTTTCCGGCGCGACCATCACCCCGCGCGCGGTAGTGCGCCAGGTGGCGCGGGTGCTCGCCTTCTTCGAGGCGCACCAGCGGCAGCTCTTCGAAGGTGGCAGGGACGATGCGCCCAACGCTCCGGCTTCCAACGGGACAGCACACTCATGAGCTACAGCAAGATCGCCCACGAAGGCCTGTGGAAGAACAACCCAGCCATGGTGCAGCTACTGGGACTGTGCCCCCTGCTGGCCACCTCCAGCACCGTGATCAACGCTACCGGCATGGCGCTCGCGACGCTCGTCGTGGTGGTGCTGACCAACGTACTGGTATCGCTGATCCGCAGCCATACCCGCAAGGAAGTCCGCATCCCGATTTTCGTCATGATCATTGCCGCTGCGGTCACCGCGGTCGAACTCTTCATGAACGCCTATCTGCACGAACTGTTCCTGCGGCTGGGCATCTTCATCCCGCTGATCACCACCAACTGCATGATCCTCGGCCGTGCAGAAGCCTTTGCCTCCAAGAACACAGTGCAACGCGCCGCCTTTGACGGCCTGATGATGGGGGCCGGCTTCGGTGTCGTGCTGATCGCCCTGGGCGCCCTGCGCGAAGCACTCGGCCAGGGCACATTGCTGGCCGGTGCCGACATGCTGTTCGGCGCCGCGGCGGCGAACTGGACCATCACCCTGGTGCCCGGCTTCGAGGGATGGCTGCTCGCGGCCCTGCCGCCGGGTGCCTTCATCGGCCTTGGCTTTCTGGTTGCCGGCAAGCAATGGCTGGATCAGCGCGCGCAGCAGAAGGCGCAGCGCGCCCCGGCATCAGCGGTGACCGGCGAGGCTTCGGCGCGTTGAACGCCGACAAGCGGCGCGCCATCTTCGAGCGATTGCGCGCCGAAAAGCCGGCGCCCACCACCGAGTTGCGCTACGACACGCCCTTTGAACTGCTGGTCGCGGTGGTGCTGTCCGCGCAGGCCACCGATATCGGCGTGAACAAAGCCACGGCCCGCCTGTTCCCGCGCGCGAATACGCCCGAGGCCATCCTGGCCCTCGGCGAGGACGCCCTGCGCGACACCATCAAGACCATCGGCCTCTACCGCGCCAAGGCGGCCAATGTGATCAAGCTGTGCCGCATGCTGGTCGAGCAGCATGGCGGCGAGGTACCGCGCTCGCGCGAGGCGCTGGAGGCGCTGCCCGGGGTCGGGCGCAAGACCGCCAACGTCGTGCTGAACACCGCCTTCGGCGAGCCCACCATCGCCGTCGACACCCATATCTTTCGGGTCTCGAACCGTACGCGGCTGGCCCCTGGCAAGACCGTGCGCGAGGTCGAAGACCGCCTGGTGCGGCTGACGCCTTCCGAGTTCCGCAAGGACGCCCACCACTGGCTGATCCTGCACGGTCGCTACGTATGCAAGGCGCGCAAGCCGGAGTGCGGGAACTGCTGCATCAGCGACCTCTGCGAATACCCCCAGAAGCTGCGCCCTACGTCGGTATCGCCAGCCTAGACCGCCTTTGCGGCATGCGGCTCGGTCACCGGTAGCTCAAGGCAGATGGTGGTGCCTTCACCGGGCGCGCTGCGCACCAGCAGGCGGCCGCCGAGGACTGCGGCGCGGTGGGCCATATTGTCCAGCCCCTTGCCCAGTGGGACTGCCTCGCCATGCGCAAAGCCGACCCCGTCATCGCTGAATTCGATGCGTACCACCGCGGCATCTCCCGCATCATTGCTGCCCACAGCGGTGGACACGCGCACGGTACTGGCACCCGCGTGCTGCATCAGATTGCTGAAGGCTTCCTGGGCAATGCGCAGCACATGCAGGGCCTGGGGTGCACGCAGCCAGTCGAGCATGGGCAAGGGTTCCACTTCCCATTGCATGCCGATATGCGCTTGTTCGAGCTGGGGGGCAAGGCGATAGCGCAGGTTGCCGAGCAGGCTGAGCAAGTCGCCGTCGACGGGCTCCAGGGAGTCCACGGTCAGCTTGAGATCGGCGATCGCTGAGCGCAGCGCGTTGGCTGCGCGCGGATCACCTTCCTCTCCGCTGGCTTCCACCGCGGCCAGCGTCGTGACCAGATTGGCGCCGATGCCATCGTGGATTTCCCGCATCAGCCGTTGGCGCTCTTCAGTGAGTGCCTGCTCGCGATGCAAGGCCTCGAGTCGCTCGAAGCTGGATTCCAACGCCGCCTGCCGCTCCTGCACGCGTTCCTCCAGCGTGCGGTTGAGAATCTCGAACTCCCCCAGCCATTCCACGTAACGCGCGCCCAGTGCCAGAGAGAAGGACAGGAACATCAGCACCGCGCCCACCGGCATCAGATAGGGCAACTCAAGCGAGACGAAATGCCCCATCACGGCAAGGTCGTAGCAACTCACCCCGATGGTGGTGGTGTAGCCCACCGCAAGCAGCACCGGGGGTGCGCTGCGCAGGCGCATGGCACGCTCAATGAACAGGCCCGCCGTGAACAGCGCCAGTGGCAGCAAGCCCAGATAGACCCACGGGGCGACCTCGTAGGCATCCAAGCCTGTGCCTGGCGCAATCGCCACCGTCACCAGCGTGGCGCTCAGCAGCAGGATACGCGCCAGCCGCGGACGCACCAGATCGTAGTAGCGGAAGGCGAACAGGAACAAAAAGACCATCGTCCAGGGCAGCGAGGCCGTCGTGATCCACCAGAAGACTTCCGGCGATACGGGCGGTACTACCACGAAGTAGTGCAGCATGCGCACGGCGAAGACGGCCGCGCCGAGACCAAGCAACAGATGCAACCGCTCCGAGCGCCGAACCGCCCACACCCCGATGGAGAACAGGGCAAGCCCGGCAAGCATCCAGAAGCCCGCCTGCGCCGTGCTGATGCGAAGGATGTAAGACCATTGGTAATCGTCGCGCAGCGCCGCGGGCGGCCCAACGCGCAGTCGACCGATATCGACCTCGCCCGTGTAGGGCGAATCCACGCCAATCAGGACTTCATTGCTGCCCGCCTTGAGCGCGATACGCGGCACCACCGTCCAGAGCGGGCGGTTCCAGCCATGCTCGATCCGGTCCGCTTCCAGAAAGGAACGGTCGATCATCGAGCCATTGACGTAGACCCGCGCGCGATCGGAATAGCGCGGGGTATAGAGCGCCAGCGAGCGCACCACCGGATCGCCCAGCATGAAGCGGAATCGGTACCAATGCACCGGCGCCTTCAGGGGTCCATGCGGTCGGTTGCCCAGGCGGGAGCCTTCCAGCCGCGGTGTCGCCTCGGTGTCGGGAAGATCCACCCATGTCCAATCCGCAGTGACCAGAGGGGTAACGTTCTGCGGCGTCACGGTCCACTGCGCCCGCTCGAAAAGCCGCACCTCGTCGGTGGCGGCACTGGCTGGCCATGCCAGTGCGCTGACGAGCAGCAGAAGGGCGCCCGCGCTAGCGCGGCAGCAGGCCCATGCGCTGCGCCTCGAAGACGGCTTCACCGCGTGAACGCACCTGGAGCTTTTCGTACAGACGCTTGACATAGGTTCCGACGGTGTGCGGCGAGACATCGAGCAGACGGGCGATTTCCTGATAGGCGAACCCACGCGACAGCAGGTTGAGCACTTCGCTCTCGCGGGGGGACAGGACCGAGGCGGTCTCGCCGTCCTCAGCGGCACCGGTACTCGGCTGCAGACGCTGCAGGAGTTGTCGGGCAATGATAGGCGTTATCGGTGAGCCACCGTCGCGCAACTCCCGGATGCGGGCGACGAAGTCGGTCTGGGTATCGTCCTTGAGCAGATAGCCGGTGGCACCGGATTCGATGCTCTCCAGCACATTGCGCTGATCGCCGAAAACGGTGACGACCATGATGTCGCACTGTCGATACCGTGCATGCGCATGCTGGATGACGTGGATGCCGCTGGCGTCGGGCAGGCCGAGATCCACCAGCAGCACATCCGGCTCCGCGGCATCCAGCGCGGCAATGCCCTGCGCCGCGGTGGCCGCCCACGCCAACACCTCGACCCCGCCACTACGCACGAAGGCGGCGTCCAGCCGCTGCCGCATCTGCGGGTCGTCTTCCACAACGATGAGGCGAATGGGATCGGGCATGCCCCATTGTGCGCGCCGCCCTGCGCAAGCAACAGCCATAGAGGCTGCGGATACGTCACGGAATTTCGGTACACACCTCGATAATGTGACGCCTAGACTCCGGGGTTGGTTGCTAACCAGTGACTACGACGCGACAAACCAACCGATGGGAGTACGAGCAATGACAGCAATACGAAACTGGACAACCCTGGCGGCCGTGGTGGCCTGTTTGTCCCTCGGGGCCTGCAGCGACAGCGATGGCGACGGCGGTGGCGCTTCGGGGAATGGCGGAAACGGCGGTCAGATCGGGAACGGCGGCGGCAACGGCGGTAATGGCGGTGGCGGTAACGGCGGTGGCAATGGAGGAACCGCGGAAACGCGCGATCAGGCAGCCCAAGAGGGCGCCATCGCCACGCTGCTTGCCAAGGTCGCATCCACCGCAGCCAGCCAGGCGGACGACGCCGACGACAGCAACAGCACGCAGTCGCTGTCCACAAAGCAGCAGGACGGATGCGTCCAGACCAGTGAAAGCACCGAGGACGTCGGATCGCCCTTCGCCTCGCCGCTGAGCGTGACCACCACCACCGCCGACGACTGTCGCGATTCCGGACAGGGTGACGGTTTCTCCTTCAGTTCGCGGCAGGACGGCGTCCTGGCCGTTGGCGAAGCAGAGAACGGCAACGTGATCTATATCCGTGCCAGCGACATCAGTGGTGACCCGACCAGTGGCGGCCCGTACATCCTTCAAGTCGAGAGTACTTTCAACGGCCAGACCACCTCGCAGGATGTCGAACTGCGCGGCGAACTCAATGTCTGCGACAACTGTGCCAGCCCAACCCGTGGCGGCAATCTGGAGCTGATCGGCTATCTCAGCAGTTCCTTCGCTGGCAACAATGTGCCTGCTTTCTCGTCAACTTTCGGCACCGGTCCGAATGATCCGGCGACCATCATCATCAACGAAGGCAGCCAGACCACCGAAACGCGCATCGACGGGCCCTTCGAATTCAGCGACAACGGGAGCTGTGATGTCTCCACCGACTACGAGACGGTAGACCCGATCATCACCGACAACAGCTCAGGCCAGATCCAGAGCGGACGGCTCAATGTCACCGTCGACGGCGAGAGCTTCGTAGTCGTCTACAACGGCGACGGCAGTGTGACGGTGAATGGCGAAACCTACACCGCGCAGGAACTGGCAGCACTCAACAGTGATTGTGCCGACGCGCTGGAGGATGCCTCGCAGCAGTCCCAGTAGCTGCAGCGCAAAGCCTTACATCGAAGCGCCCGCGCACCCTGTGCGCGGGCGCTTTGTCATTTCAGAGCAACAGCAACAAGCCGAGCAGCCCGGTTCCGCCCACGACGAATCCACTGGTTTCCAGGATGAGATGACGTACCGGGATGGGCGCGCCACAGCAACGCGCACGACCGTCGAGATGCAGCCACCCGATGATGGGGGTGGCGTCCAGACGGCGCAGCGGGCGACGGCAGGCATCGCAATGGGCGCCGGGGCGCATGGCAGACCACCACCCGACCCGCGTGATGGCCGCTCGGCGGTCGATGGTGCGATCGATCAGGGCCGCGATCAGGGTACCGGCCACACCGCCGACCAGAAAGAAGACAACAAGAATCATGGGGATCGGATAGTACCCGCTAGTTCACCCAGCGTCGTGCATTGACGAACATCTGCATCCATGGCGTGTAGGCGCTATCGCGTCGCGGCCACCAGGAACCGGTGGTGCCGGCGACGGTACGCTCCGGATGCGGCATCAGGATGGTGACGCGCCCGTCGCTGTTGCATACACCGGTCAGACCACGCGGCGATCCGTTCGGATTGACCGGATAGTGCTCCGCTGGCGCACCATCGCCGTGGGCGTAGTACATCGCGATCTGACGCCCTCGATCGAGACGCAGCATGGCGTCCTCGGACAGTGCCATGCGGCCCTCGCCATGCGCTACCGCCACCGGCAACAGCGCGCCGCCCATGCCGGCAAAGAACAGGGAGCGCGATTCTGGCACCACGATCTGGCTCCAGCGCGCCTCGAACTGCTCGCTGCGATTGCGCTCCAGCTGTGGCCAATCCTCCGATCCCGGAATGATCTCGGCCAGCGCTGCCAGCATCTGGCAGCCGTTGCAGACCCCCAGGGCGAAGCGGGCATCGTCCGCGAAGAAGGCGGCGAAATCGGCGCGCACCGCCTCGTGGAACAGGATCGAGCGCGCCCACCCCTGCCCGGCTCCGAGGACGTCGCCATAGGAAAAGCCCCCGCAGGCAACCAGCCCCTGGAATTCGCGCAACGACCGGCGCCCTGCCAGGAGATCGCTCATGTGCACGTCCACGGCTTCGAAGCCGGCCTGATCAAAGGCCCACGCCATTTCGACATGGCCGTTGACGCCCTGCTCGCGCAGGATCGCCACCCGCGGCCGTGCACTGGCCACGGCCGGAATATCGAAGGGCGCCACAGGATCCGCCACCACGTGCAAGGGCTCGCGCCATGGCTGATGCTCGCGCGCCTGCTCCACGCACTCCGGCCGGTCGCGCAGGCGGCACATCTCGGCACTCGTTTCCGACCAGATGCCCTCCAGCGTCCGTAGCGGCGCTTCGAAGCACAGGGTCTTGCCGTGGCGCAGGCGTACCTCCTCGCCGGCCGTGGGGGTCCCCAGATCGCTGATCCGGGCGTGGGTGCCAAAGGCCTGACGGACCGTCTCTACTGCCGCCGCCTCGACCTGGATCACCCAGCCGAGCTCTTCGTTGAAGGCTGCCGCCGTGGGGTCCGGTCCCAATGTATCCAGGGCGACATCCACGCCCAGACGGCTGGCGAAGGCCATCTCCGCGAGGGTGACGAAGAGCCCGCCGTCGGAGCGGTCATGGCAGGCGCGCACGATGCCCTCATGCATCAGATGCGTCAGCGTCTCGAAACTGTGGCGCAGGCAGTCGGCGTCGTCCACATCCGGCACCGCGTCGCCGATGGCGCCGTAGACCTGCGCCAGGATGCTGCCGCCGAGCCGTTGATGCCCGTGCCCCGGTTCCACCAGCAGCAGCCGGCTGCGCAGTCCACGCTCCAGTTGCGGGGTGACATGGGCGCGCACATCAGGCACCGGTGCGAAAGCCGTGGCGATGAGCGAGACCGGCGCGGTCTGGCGCTGCTCCCCATCGTCGTCCTGCCAGACACTGCGCATCGACAGGGAATCCTTGCCGACGGGTATGGCCACGCCAAGCTGCGGGCAGAGTTCCTCTCCAACGGCGCGCACCGCGTCGAACAGGCGGGCATCTTCGTCGTCGCTGCCACAGGCGGCCATCCAGTTGGCGGACAGGCGCACATCGCTCAGCGACGTGGGCGCAGCGGCGGCGATATTGGTCAGCGCCTCGGCCACCGCCATGCGCGCCGAGGCGGCCGCGTCGACGATGGCCAGCGGGGCACGCTCACCCACCGCCATGGCCTCACCGGTCATCGCCGTGAAACCGGTGGCCGTGATTGCACAGTCGGCCACCGGCACCTGCCAGGGACCGACCATCTGGTCGCGTACCGTCAAGCCCCCCACCGTGCGGTCACCGATGGTGATGAGAAAGTCCTTGGCCGCCACGCTGGGGTGACGCAGCACGCGCTCTGCAGCCTCACTGAAATCGATGTGGTCGGTGAGGAACGGCGGCTCCTGTGCGGCCTGGCGATGGGTATAGCGTTCCATGCGCGGCGTCTTGCCCAGCAGCACGGGCATCGGAATGTCGGCAGCCTTGGCGCCGTCCGGGGCATCGACAAGCAGCACCGGTTCGGCCGTGGCCGTCCCGACCACCGCCATGGGACAGCGCTCGCGCGCACAGAAGGCCTGCAGTCGCGGCACTTCGGACTGGGGCACCGCGAGCACGTAGCGTTCCTGTGACTCGTTGCACCAGATCTCCATCGGTGACAACGACGGATCGGCACAATCCACATCCGCCAGCCGGAAGTGGCCGCCGCGCCCATCGGCATCGATCAGCTCAGGCAGCGCATTCGACAGGCCGCCGGCACCGACGTCATGGATCGAGAGAATGGGATTGTCCGCGCCGGCTGCCCAGCAGGCGTCGATGACCTCCTGGCAGCGCCGCTGCAATTCAGGATTGGCGCGTTGTACCGAAGCGAAATCCAGGGCCACATCACCGGTGCCGGTGGCGCGGCTGGAAGCGGCGCCACCCCCCAGCCCGATCAGCATGGCCGGTCCGCCGAGAACAATCAGTGCGGCCTCCACCGGCACTTCGGCCTTGTGTACGTCCGGCTCCCGGATATTGCCGAAACCGCCCGCGATCATGATCGGCTTGTGATAGCCACGGCGGCGGCCGCGGCCGTCGCGCGTCTCGAAGCTGCGGAAGTAGCCGGCCAGATTCGGGCGCCCGAATTCATTGTTGTAGTTGGCCGCGCCGATCGGCGCCTCGAGCATGATGCGCAGCGGTGACGCCATGTTGCGCGGCGCCGAGTCGGGCTGTTCCCACGGCCTGGGCGCCGCGGGAATGCGCAGATGGGACACGGAGAAGCCACACATGCCGGCCTTGGGGCGGGCGCCTCGGCCAGTGGCCGCCTCATCGCGGATTTCGCCGCCGGCACCGGTGGCCGCACCCGGGTCCGGCGAGATGCCGGTGGGATGGTTGTGCGTTTCCACCTTCATCAGCAGATGCACGGGCTCGGTCACGCTGTGCCAATGCCCGTTGGCCTGACGCAGGAAACGCGTCGCGCGCGCGCCCTGCACCACTGCGGCGTTGTCGCGGTAGGCGGACAGCACCCCCTCGGGCGCGGCGGCGTGCGTCATACGGATCATGTCGAAGAGGCTGTGCCGTGCCGGCACCTCATCGACGGTGAACTGGGCGTTGAAGATCTTGTGTCGACAATGCTCCGAGTTGATCTGCGCGAACATCATCAGCTCGGCGTCGGTGGGGTCGCGTCCGGTGGCCGCATAGTGCGCGTGCAGGTAGTCGATTTCCTCCTCGGAGAGCGCGAGCCCCCATGCATGGTTGGCCTCGGCCAAGGCCGCCCGCCCCTGCGACTGCAGCGGCACGTGCACCAATGGCCTGGCCTCCGGGGTATCGAAGACCTGGGCAAGGCCTGCGGCATCATCGAGCAGGCTCTCGGTCATCGCATCGAAGATCTCGGCGGCCGCCGCATCCGGAAGCGTACCGGCAGGCAGGCCGCTGATCCAGCGCGCCCGCTCGATCCGCTCCACCGACAGCCCGCAGACACGGGCGATATCGCTGGCCTTGCTGCTCCACGGGGACAAGGTACCCAGGCGTGGCACCACGAAGCGCGCGCCGGCGTCAGCCGACAGTGCGTCCATGCTGAGTGGCTCCGCATTGCCCAGCAGCGCGCCGAGGCGTGCCACTTCTTCGGTCGATACCGTGCCTGAGACCAGGTAGATCGAGCGCACCGACAGGCGCGCGGGATCCGCCAGGGCCACACCCATCGATTGCAGCCGCCGCGCCAGCGCTTCCAGCCGGAAATCAGACAGCGCGGAAGGTCCCAGGAAACTAAGCATGATCGATTCCAATAACGAATGGGGGCGGCCGAAGCCCGTGCGTGACCAAGACTCGGCTCATAGGCTGCGCCAGTCCAAGCCACTGGCCTGGCCCGCAACAGCCAGCCAATGAGCCTCGCAGCCGAGCGCAGTGGCCACGGCGCGACGCGCGAGTTCGGGTGTGTTGTTCTGTTCCGACAGATGCGTCAGGGCCACGTGCCGCAGCCGGGAAGCATCCAGTGCGCCGGCCAGCGCGGCGGATTGCGCATTGGAAAGATGACCCAGGCCGCCCCCGACGCGCGCCTTCAGGCTGGCGGGATAGGGGCCTTCCGCCAGCATCTCGGGGTCATGATTGGCTTCCAGCAGCAGCGCGTCGACGCCGTGCAGGGAGTCCACCATATGCGGCGTGACGTGACCGGCGTCGGAGAGTACCCCGAGCCGACGCGCCCCATCCCCGACAACGAATTGGCTGGGCTCGCGGGCGTCGTGCGGTACGGGCAGGGGCGTGACTTGCAGATCGCCCACCGCAAAAGGGGTGTGCGGGTCGAAATAGTGCGGCTGCGCCAGAGCCGTCCCCGCGCGCGACCTCGCCGCCGCGTAGGTGCCGGGTGTCATCCAGACGGGAATGTCAAAGCGACGCGACAACGGCCCCACGCCGCGCAGATGATCACCGTGCTCGTGGGTCACCAGAATGGCCGTGAGGGCGGACGCATCCTCGCCCAGCCGTGCCAGCCGCTGGCAGGTGTCCTCAATGGTGAAGCCACAATCAATGAGAAGCCGCGTGTTGCCGCAGGAGATCAGGGTCGCGTTGCCGCGACTGCCGCTGCCCAGTACAGCGAATCGCAGTGCCGGCACCCGCTCAGCTGCCGCGATTGCCGGGATTGAACACAGGGAGATGGGCCACCTTCCCGCTTTCACCCTCGGCGTCGCTGATGCGCGCCGTGCCGCGCTTGGTGACCTCGTCGATGCGCACCACCTGATGGACGGGTACGTAGAAACGTTCGACGTTCTCGAACTCCGCCTGCAGCTTTTCTTCGGTGGGGTCGACCAGCACCTGCGACTTCTCGCCGAAGACCGGCTTGCCGATCTCCACGAAGCCCATCATGTTGGCGTGGGAGACCTCGCGGGCGTAGATCTCATACACCTTGCCTTGCTGTACGAAGCTGATGCGATAGAGCGGCTGCTTTCCCATGATGTTTCTTGGCCGAGTGAGTCGCTACAGCGGCACTGCCGCCGCGCTGCATTTTACAACAGCGTCGGCGGCATCCTTCGCCGGAGCCGCTTCAGCCGCGACCCTGGCCCTGACGGTTCGCACCCTGCGCAGGGCGCTTGCGGCCGCGGCGCTGCGGCTTTCGGCCGCTCGGCGCGCGGGCATCCCGCGTTGCCGGCGCGCGCTCATTGCCGCCTTCGCGCGCTTCACCGCTGCCATCCTTGCGTCGCGGTCCGCCGGAGGGACGCTTCTTGGAAGGCTGCGTGCGCTGGGAGGGGCGTGCCTCCGAAGCGCTTTCCTCGCGGCCTGCCCCCTGCGGCGGCTGGAAGCCGGACGTGTCCAGGGTGTCGATCTTCCGGCCCAGGTGCCGCTCGATATCTCGCAGCAGGGACTGCTCGTCGCGGCCGACCAGCGAGATCGCGACACCGGTTGCACCAGCACGGGCGGTGCGACCGATGCGGTGGACGTAGTCCTCCGCGACGTGCGGCAGTTCGTAGTTGATGACGCAGGGCAGTTGATCGATATCAATCCCGCGTGCAGCGAGATCGGTAGCCACCACGATCCGCGTGCCACCGCTGCGGAAGCCATCGAGGGCCTTGCGACGGGCACCCTGGCTCTTGCCGCCATGCAACGCCACGGCGGGCAGCCCATCCATCGTCATCTGCTTGGCGAGCCGGTCGGCACCATGCTTGGTGCGGGCAAAGACGAGCACCTGCCGCCATTCGGGGTGCTGACCCACCAGCCATGCCAGCAGGGCACGCTTGTGATTCTTGTGCGTCCGCACCAGATGCTGGGTCACGCCTTCGGCAGTCGTGACCTCGGGCGCAATCTGGACGCGCTCGGGTGAACGCAGGAAGCGCCCCGCGAGCTCAAGGATGGGGTCCGAGAAAGTAGCGGAGAACAGCAGCGTCTGACGCGACTCCGGCAGCAGCTTCAGAATGCGCTTCAGATCGTGGATGAAGCCCATGTCGAGCATACGGTCGGCTTCGTCCAGCACGACATGCGCCACGCGCGACAGATCGACCAGCCCCTGGTTGTGCAGATCAAGCAGCCGCCCAGGCGTGGCCACCAAGAGATCCAGCCCGCGGGCGATGCCCTGCGCCTGCGGCCGCTGGCCGACACCACCGAAGATGGTGAGGCTGCGCACATTCAGGCCGTTGCCATAGCTGCGCGCCGAATCCCCGATCTGTCCCGCCAACTCGCGGGTGGGTGCCAATATAAGGACACGCGGAGTGCGCGCGCGCCCCGTGGGAACCTCTGCCTGACTCAGCTGATGCAGAAGCGGAAGGAGGAACGCGGCGGTCTTGCCGGTACCGGTTTGCGCGCTGGCGAGTAGATCGCTGCCGCGCAAGACAATCGGGATGGCGGACTGCTGGACGGGGCTGGGCATGGTATAGCCCGCCCGCGCGCAATTGTTGGTCAGGGCCTTGCCCAGACCAAGTGCTTCAAAGGACATCGGGACTCCGGGCGCATGGCCACGGCAAAAGGGCGAGCATCATACGCGCTCGCCCTATGCCAACGCACGCTTTTCCGGCGGCAACGCGTCGCCGTCCGGCGGGTGGCTGGGCATTTACGGCTTCGCGGAAGGTCGTCAAAGCCGATTGGCCACCATCCTGTTATTTACGATAAGGTCTTTTTGGGGATCTATACACGCGACTAGTGCGTACCTCAATACGGTGTGCATCGATCCCGCACGTCCTGCGTCAGGACTGGCGTGCGGGTACAGAACCATCAGGAGAGACCATGAGCGAAGACGCAGCAGAAAAGATTCCGGACAATCCGGAAGTCGACTACGAGATCGGGCAGGACAACGTACAGATCTTCGGGCTGGACATCCATAACCCGGTCTTCGTTGTCTCAGGGGGGATCATCGTCCTGTTCACCCTCTATGCGCTGATCTTCAGCGCGCACGCCGAAGCCATGTTCGGTGACCTCAGACCCTGGATCACCTCCACCTTCGACTGGGTGTTCATGGGTGCAGCCAATATCTTCGTGCTGTTCTGCCTCTTCCTGCTGGTCTCACCTTGGGGCAAGGTGCGTCTGGGCGGCGAGGACGCCGTTCCGGACTATGGCTACCCAGGCTGGTTCGCCATGCTCTTTGCTGCCGGCATGGGCATCGGGCTGATGTTTTTCGGTGTGCTTGAGCCGATGTATCACTTCCAGAACCCGCCGTTGGGCGTGGACCCCGGCGATACCGCGGCAGCGGCCGCCGCCGGCATGGCTGCCACCATCTTTCACTGGGGCCTGCACCCCTGGGCAATCTACGCGGTGGTGGCCCTTGCCCTCGCCTTCTTTACCTTCAACCGCGGCCTGCCGCTGACGATCCGCTCCGCCTTCTATCCGCTGCTGGGCAATCGCGTCTGGGGCTGGCCGGGGGATGTCATCGACATCTTCGCGGTCTTTGCCACCCTGTTCGGGCTTGCCACTTCGCTGGGCTTCGGCGCACAGCAGGCCGGTGCAGGCCTGCACTATCTGTTCAATGCGCCCGAAGGTGTGACCACGCAGGTGGTACTGATCATCGGCATCACGACCCTGGCCCTCATTTCCGTCATGCGGGGCCTGGATGGCGGCGTCAAGCGCCTGAGTGAGCTGAACATGCTGCTGGCGCTCGCTTTGATGATCTTTGTCATTGCCGTGGGTGGCGCGCTGCAGGTCCTGACCGGTTTCTTCGACGCCGCGGTCAACTACGTCAAGCAGGTGGTACCGCTAAGCAATCCGATCGGTCGCGAGGATCTCGATTTCATGCACGGCTGGACGACCTTCTACTGGGCCTGGTGGATTTCCTGGTCGCCCTTCGTCGGCATGTTCATTGCCCGCGTGTCACGCGGGCGCACCGTGCGCGAGTTCGTCACCTGCGTGCTGTTGATCCCGACGCTGGTCTCGATTCTCTGGATGACCGCCTTCGGCGGCACGGCCGTGCGGCAATACCTGAGTACGGGCTATGAGGGCGTGCTGAAGACCGTGACCGATTACACGCCGGAGCTGTCGCTCTTTGCAATGCTCGAAGCCCTGCCGCTGACCGCGGTGACCTCCTTCATCGGCATCGTCCTGGTTATTGTCTTCTTCGTGACCTCCTCGGATTCAGGCTCACTGGTGATCGACACCATCACCGCCGGGGGCAAGCTCGACGCCCCGGTCGCACAACGCGTGTTCTGGTGCCTGTTCGAGGGCTTGGTCGCGATTGCGCTGCTTGTGGGCGGCGGATTGGCGTCCCTGCAGGCCGCGGCGATCACGACCGGACTGCCCTTTGCCATCATTCTGATGATTCTGACCATTGGCGTCGCCATGGGGCTGCGCAACGAACGACGCGAGCATCTCGCAGGTACGACGCCCACCCAGGTGGATCCCAGCATCGGTAAATAGCGGCAGCCACCGGGCAGCGAGTTGGCTGCCCTGAAACAGAAAGCCCCGCGCGCCATTGAGCGTGCGGGGCTTTCTTTTTGGCTGTGGTTGGTCTACGCCGTTCGCGCGACCCAGCGCCCAAGCTCAGGCGTCGAAGGGATGCTCAAGCACGATGGTATGGTCGCGATCCGGGCCGGTGGAAACCACCTGCACCGGGACGCCCGTGATGTCGGTAATCCGGGCCAGGTAATCCTTGGCGGCGGCGGGGAGATCCTGATAGCGATTGACGCCGCTGGTGGTGCTCCGCCAGCCCGGCATGTCGTCGTACATCGGCTCGATATCAGCGTAGGCATCCGCGCCCAGTGGGAGTTGCTCCATCTTCTCGCCATCGACGCGATAACCGACACAGATCCGGATGACGTCCAGTTCGTCGAGCACGTCCATCTTGGTGATACAGAGCCCGCTCATGGAGTTGTTGAACACCGAACGGCGCAGCGCCACGGCATCAAACCAGCCGCAGCGCCGCGTGCGCCCCGTCGTGGTGCCGATCTCGCCGCCCTTTTCACGAAGATAGTGACCGATGTCATCGTCCAGCTCGGTCGGAAAGGGCCCCGCACCGACGCGAGTGGAATAGGCCTTGACGATGCCGAGCACAGAATCGATATGCCGCGGTCCGACCCCGGTACCGGTGGCCGCGCCACCCGCCGTGGTGTTGCTGGAGGTCACAAAGGGGTAGGTACCGTGGTCAATATCCAGCAGCGCACCCTGCGCCCCTTCGAACAACACGTTTTCGCCCGCCAGCAGGCGTGTTTCCAGCATGCCAGTGACGTCGCCGACCATCCCCTGTAGGGCTTCGGCGTATGACAGGCAGCGCTCGAGCAGCGCCTGGAAGTCCACCGGCGGTTCCTTGAAATACTGCTGCAGCACGAAGTTGTGGTAGTCGAGGACCTCCCCCAGCTTGGAGGCCAGCCGTTCGCGATGGAACAGGTCACCGAGACGTACCGCACGTCGCGCGACCTTGTCCTCGTACGCAGGACCGATGCCGCGGCCGGTCGTCCCGATCTTCGCGGCACCGCGTGCCTTTTCGCGCGCCTGGTCAATACGCACGTGGTAGTCGAGGATCAATGGCGCGGCGGCGGACAGGTGCAGGCGATCCCGCACCTTGACGCCCCGTACCTCCAATCCCTGCATCTCTTCGAGCAGCTTTTCGGGGGACAGCACGACCCCGTTGCCGATGAGGCAGGCAACGCCCTCGCGCATGATGCCGGAGGGGATCAGGTGCAAGGCCGTCTTTTCGCCGTTGATGACAAGCGTATGGCCTGCGTTGTGCCCGCCCTGGAAGCGCACGACAGAATGCGCGCGGTCGGTCAGCAAATCCACGACTTTGCCCTTGCCTTCGTCGCCCCATTGCGCGCCGATGACAACTACTGATTTACCCATAGTCCCTTTTTACTTTGGTGCGCGGCGCGCGGTCTTCAATGCAAGGCCAGCAATTCGTTCAGATCCGCCGAAAAGCCGGTAGCCGGGCGCGGCGCGCCGAAGATGTCCCCAATGCCATCGTACCGCCCGCCGCGCGCGAGTTCACGCGCGCGGTCGGTGCCGAAGGCGGCGAAACTCAAGCCGGTCTGGTAACGAAAACCGCGCAGTTCCGACAAATCTACATGCAATGCGTAGCTGCCAACGGCCTCGATGCGCGCGATGATCGCATCCAGTGCATCGAGAGCCGCCATGATGCCCGGCTCGCCAGGCAACAACTCCCGTGCCCTGGCAGTGACCTCCGCACCGCCGTGCAATTCCACCAATTGACGCAACGCATGCTGTGCGTCACTGGGCAAGCCCGCGGAACGCAGCCAGCTCTCCAGCTCGGGCACGCATTTGCGCTGCATGATGTCGAACAGAGTCTGTTCATCGCTGGGGCGCAGGCCCAGATCGGCGATCAGACTGCTGTATACCCCGACGTGACCCAGGTCGATCAGCGGCTGCTGGACGCCGGCAATCGCCAGCGTCTCGACCATCATGCGCAATACTTCTGCATCTGCCTCCAGCGAGGCATCGCCGAACAATTCGCAGCCCACCTGGCGCGGCGAGCGTGAACCGCCCGGCACATCGGGGTGCGTGCGCAGGACCGAGCCCACATAGCAGAGGCGCACCGTCGCATCATCCGGGAAGCGGGTCGCTGCCACGCGCGCCGCCTGCGGCGTCATGTCGGCACGCACCCCCAACATGCGGCCGCTAGCTGGGTCCATGAAGCGGAAGGTTTGATCTTCCAGATCTTCGCCGGCGCCCACCAGCAGGCTATCCAGGTGCTCCACCAGTGGCGGCAGGATCAACTGGTAATTGCTGGCCCGAAAATGATCGAGGACCTGCCTGCGCAGGTCCTCGGCAGCCCAGGCCGTCTCGGAAAGCAGTTCCTCGACGCCGTCAGGCAGGAATGCAGCCCGGCGCAAGCTCATAGCAGACGCACCAGTTGCAGCATCAACAAGCCCGCGATGATCGAGGTGACGCCGATGATGCGCAGCTGGCGATCATCCAGCGTCGCCAACCGGAGCATTGTCTCGCGCCAGCGTGCCGGTGCCGCGAAAGGCAGCAGCCCCTCAATCACCAGCACCAGTGCCAGCGCGCGAAACAAGTCATCCCACACAATGGCCGCCTAGCGCTCGTCCTTGGGATTGAAGTACTTGAACAGCTCCCCTTCCGGCTGCAGCACCATCACACTGTCATTGCCGGCGAAGGCACGACGGTAGATGTTCAGCGAACGGTAGAACTGATAGAACTCCTGATCATCCGAATAGGCGTTGGCGTAGATTTCCGCCGCGCGCGCGTCGCCGCGACCGCGGATTTCTTCCGCCTCCTTGTAGGCGTTGGCCAGAATGACTTCCGCCTTGCGGTCTGCGTCGGCGCGGATCTCTTCGGCTTCTTCCTTACCGCGGGCACGGAAATCGGCAGCGACGCGCTGACGCTCCGCCCGCATGCGCTGGTAGACCGATTCGCTGACCTCGTCCGGAAGGTCGATGGCTTTGACGCGCACATCGACGATTTCGACACCGAGCTCCTGTACCGGCTCTCTGGTCTCTTCCTGCACGGTCTGCATGATCGCATTGCGCTCATCCGATACTGCCTCGCGGATGGTGCGGGTTGAGAACTGATCGCGCAGTGCGCGGTTCATGATCGATGACAGTCGATCCGCTGCAACCAGTTCCTGGCCGCCCGTGGCGCGATAGAACTTGCGCAGCTCAGCCACTCTCCACTTGACGTAGTAATTGACCTTGACGTTCTTCTTTTCCGAAGTCAGAAACTCTTCGGAGCGCGAATCCAGACTCATGACCCGGCGTTCGACCGAGCGCGTGTTCTGTACGAAGGGGGTCTTCAAATGCAGGCCTGGCTCGAAGTCCAGCCCCTTGACTTCACCGAACTGGAAGAGGATGACCCGCTCGCGCTCATCGACGATGAAGAAGGACTGGCTCAGCGTGAACAGGCCGAGCAGGATGACACCTACGATTACCATCTGCCGATTACTCATCAGCGACGCTCCCGATCGCGCGACCGCGCATCGTTCGTGTTGGACCGGCCACCAAAGCTGTTGCTGCCGCCACCACCGAGGATTGGCGGTGCGCTGCTGCCCTTGCTGTCACTAGTGCTGCCCGAGCCCATGCCACGCAGCATTTCCTGCAGGGGCAGCATCATCAGCGAGCCGGAATCATCGATATCCACCAGCACCTTGCTGGTGTTGTTCATGACCTCGGTCATGGTGTCGAGATAGAGGCGATTGCGTGTGATCTCGGGGGCACGCCGCACCTCGGTCACCAACTGCCCGAAGCGGGATGCGTCACCTTCGGCGCGGGCGATGACGCGTTCGCGATAGCCCTCGGCCTGCTCGACCTCGCGCGCGGCGTTACCGCGTGCGCTCGGGATGCGGTCGTTGGCATAGGACTCAGCCTCGTTGACCAGACGAACGCGGTCTTCGCGCGCCTTGATGGCATCGAGGAAGGCATCCTGCACCTGCGCCGGTGCGCGCGCATCGGTGAGGTTGACGTTGGTCACGAACAGGCCTGTCCCGTAGTCGGTCAGGATGTCCTGCAGACGGTCGAGGGTCAGATTCGCAACCTGCGCACGACCGTCGACCAAGACGAAATCAAGATTGTTCTGACCGACGATCTCGCGCAGCGAACTCTTGGTGGCCTGCTGCAGCGTCTCGTCGGGGTTGCGCACGTTGAACAGGTAGTTCTGCACGTCCGAGATGCGGTACTGCACCCGCAACTCGACCTCGACGATATTCTCGTCCTCCGTCAGCATCAGCGTGCGATCCGAGGCTTCGCGAATCTCGGTGACGTTGATGGTCTCGACCTTTTCCACCGGCCACGGGATATGCCAGCGCAGACCGGGCTGCGTCACGCGCGAGAAGGCGCCGAACTGCAGAACCACACCCTGCTCCCGTTCATCGACCACGTAGAAGCCGGAAGCCACCCACAGCGCAACGATGATGCCGAGAATGACGACGGCGGCGCCCATGATCGGGCCCTTGCCGCCGGCTCCGTCGCCACCACCACTGCCGCCACCGTCTCCACGACCACTGAAACGCTCCTTGAAGCGCTTCAGCATCTGCTCGATATCGGGAGGCGAATTAGACCCGCGGTTTCCGGACCCCCAGGGATCCTTGTCGCCGCCTGGTTCGTTCCAAGCCATGCTTGACTCCATCGGGAAATGACACCGGCCGACCGCCGGTTCAGGAAGGATGTAGTTTAGCAGCCCGTCCGGTGCACCGAGTCGCTTGTCGCGCGCTCGATCGGTACACCCGACTGCTGGCACAGCCTATGCAACTGATCGCGCGGGATGCGCAGATGCAGATGAACTGTGCCGTCGTCGTCCGTGTGCTCGCCGGTGACCGCCTGCACATCGTAGAGTTGCGCCCGCAGCCGCGCCTCGTCAGGACGTAGGCGCAATTCGACCGCTTCAAGCCGCCCGTGGAAGAAGGCGCGCACCATGGCCCGCAGATCGTCCAGCCCGAAACCACTCACGGCCGAGATGAACACCTGACGGGCACGTCCCTCGCCATCGAAATCCGCGGTGGTGCGCTCGGGATAGCCGCCTTCCAGCCGGTCGCACTTGTTGCAGACGAGCAGGCGTGGGACATCCTCGGTCCCGATCTCGCGCAGGACTGCCTCCACCTGCTCGATGCGTTGATCGCGCTCGGGATCGGACCAATCGACCACATGCAGCAACAGTTCCGCCTCGCGCGTTTCCTCCAGCGTCGCACGGAAGGCCGCCACCAGGTCCGGCGGCAGGTCGCGGATGAAGCCCACCGTGTCGGCGAGCACCACATGCTCACCAGGCTGCAAGGCGAAGCGACGCAAGGTGGGATCTAGCGTCGCGAACAACTGATCCGAGGCAAAGGTGTTGCCCGTGGTCAGCGCGTTGAACAGTGTGGACTTGCCGGCGTTGGTGTAACCGACCAGCGATACCGTGGGGGTCTCATTGCGCTGGCGCGACGCGCGAGAGCGTGCGCGCCGCTTGCGCACGACTTCCAGACGCTGGCGCAAGGTACCCATGCGGTGGCGGAGCAATCGGCGGTCGGTTTCCAGCTGCGATTCACCAGGACCGCGCAAGCCGATACCGCCCTTCTGCCGCTCAAGATGCGACCAGCCGCGCACCAAGCGGGTGGCGAGGTGCTGCAGCTGCGCCAGTTCGACCTGGAGCTTGCCTTCATGGGTCCGCGCGCGCGCCGCGAAGATATCGAGAATGAGGCCGGCCCGCCCCAGCACGCGGCAGCAGAGTTGCTGCTCCAGGTTGCGCTCCTGGCTGGGTGAAAGGTCGTGGTTGAACACCACCAGCTCCACGCCATCGGCGCGCGCCAGTTCAGCGATTTCCTCCGCCTTGCCGCGCCCGACGAAGAAGCGCGGATCCGGCCGCTGCCGGCGTGCGCCCACACAGCGCTTCACGTCTGCTCCCGCAGAGCGGGCCAATTCAACGAATTCCGCGGTATCCGCCTCGGTGTCCGTACCCGGAAAAGTGACGTGCACGAGAATGGTGGCCTGGCCCACGGCCACCTGCTGGTGCTCGATCATCGAATCGCGAGACCGCGATCAGGCGTCGCTGTTGCCGTGATCGTCCGCATCAAGGTCCGCGACACGCACCGGGCGCGCCGGCACGATGGTGGAAATGGCATGCTTGTAGACCATCTGGCTGACGGCATTGCGCAGCAGCACGACGAATTGGTCAAAGGATTCCACCTGCCCCTGCAGCTTGATCCCGTTGACGAGGTATACCGAAACCGGGATGCGTTCTTTGCGCAGCGCATTCAGAAAGGGTTCCTGGAGCGTTTGTCCCTTAGTCATTGATCTTTTCCTTGTTGTAGTAAGACGCGGCTATTCCTGCAGCGTACCGCTGTTATGGACCCAATTATCACACCAAGTCTGGACAGCCGTGACCGTAGTATGTTCCATCACATTGAACACAGTTGAACCGCGGTGCACAAGAAGGGCGTCCACGAGCCCGCCGGAGAGCCAGGTCATCTGACGCTTGGCCAAGAGTTTGGTGGCCTTGATGGCTGCAGCAACCGCGGTTTCCCAGTCCGACCGTCCTTCGACAAAGCCCCACAGCTGGCGATAGCCAACGGCGCGGATCGCCGGCAGATCGGCGTGCAGACCACCACGCGCGTGCAGCCGGCGCACCTCGTCCAGCAAGCCGGCCTCGATCATCTGCTGGAACCGCATCTCGATGGCGGCGTGCAGTGCCGGCCGTGCGTGCGGGGTCCAGCGTACGAAGGCGGCGGGTCCCAGCCGCGCGCCCGGCCGGCTGCCGCCATCGCGTCGTGCGCTCGCTGGCTGGCCGGTGAGCTGGGTGATCTCCAGGGCGCGCTGAATGCGGGTTCGGTCATTGGGGTGCAGACGCGCGGCCGTCTCCGGGTCCACTTGGGCCAGCTCGGCATGCAGCGCCGGCCAGCCCAGTGCCTCAGCGCGCGCGGCGATGTCGGCGCGCAACGTGGCGTCGGCCCTGGGCAGGTCGGACAGGCCAGCAAACAAGGCCCGCAGATAGAGCATGGTCCCGCCGCAGAGGACCGGCACGCGTCCCCTCGCCTGCACTTCCGCGATGACCCGCGGTGCATCCTCGGCGAAGCGCGCGGCGGAATAGGCCTCCGTCGGGTCGCAGATATCGATGAGGTGATGCGGCACGCGCGCCCGCTCCTCGGCATTCGGCTTGGCGGTACCAATATCCATGCCGCGATAGACCTGCGCCGAGTCCACGGAAATCAGTTCGCCCGAGATGCGTGCGCACAGTTCAAGCGCAAAGCCGCTCTTGCCCGACGCGGTCGGCCCCAGAACGACGATGATCGGCGGCGCGGTTCCGCTACTGGCCACGCAGGAACAACCGATCCAGCGCGGCCAGCGGCATCTGCACCCAGGTCGGGCGTCCGTGATTGCACTGGCCGGAGCGCTCGGTGGACTCGATATCGCGCAGCAGCTGCTCCATTTCGGGCAGGCTCAGGCGGCGCTGACCCTTGATGGCGCTGCGGCAGGCAACATCCGCCAGCACGCGCTCCTGCGCATCGAGCACTTCCCCGAGGTGATGGTCGGGCTGGTCTTCCTCCACCGCTACCCCCAGCACCCGGCGCAGCACCTCCGCTGCAGCCTCGGCAGTGAGGATGGGCGGGGCGGCGCGCAGTCGCACCTGCGTGGGGGCACTGCGTTCGACTTCGAGCCCAAAGGCGGCCAGCTCCTCGTGTCGCGCCTCTGCAAGATCGGCGGCGTCTTCGCTCAGGCGCACGGCGACTGGCACCAGATACTGCTGGCGGGCAATGCCGCCTTCCCGGTACTGACGCTTCAGGCGCTCGTAGAGGACGCGCTCGTGCGCGGCGTGCTGGTCCACCAGCACCAACCCCTCGGCGTTCTGCGCGACGATGTAGAGATGGTGCAGCTGGCCGAGGGGCTGTCCCAAACCGCCGGCGGCAGCGCCTGCCGCCGGCCGCGATGCGGCCACGGATTCGGCCGGAGCCGCCTTGGCATCGGCGAGGCCGGCCGAGACTGCAGCCGATGCACCCGTCTCGGACATGCTTGGGGCTGCCGCCGCAGACGCTGCCTCCGCCGCTTCGCCGCGCGTGTCCGGTGCATATGCGGCCGAGGCCTCTGCCACCCGCGTCCAGTCCCAGCCGTGCTGCGCCGGTGGTGACGGTGCCCACCCGGCAGGGCGCGTCCTGGCGTTCTCGCCGGTGGCGGCCGGTGCCGTGTCTGGGAGATAACGATGGTGCTGCGCGCCGGGGCGTACTTTGGCCAGCGCGCGCGACATGCTGCTGTAGAGAAAATCGTGCACCGAGCCGGCATCGCGGAAACGGACTTCCCGTTTTGCGGGATGGACATTGACATCCACCCGGCTGGGATCCAGCGACAGAAACAGCAGAAAGGCCGGATGCCGCGCGCCATGCAGTACGTCGGCATAGGCCCGGCGCACCGCACCGGCCACCACGCGATCGCGTGCGGCACGACCATTAATGTAGAAGTGCTGCATGTCCGCCTGCGCGCGCGAGAAGGCGGGCACGCTGATCCAACCGGTGAGCGACAGACCGAGGGCGGTGCTCTCCACCGGAATCGACTGCCGGAAGAATTCCTCGCCCAGCAGCTGAGCGGCCCGCGCTGCCAGACTCTGTGGCGGGCAATGCCACAGCCGGCGCCCGTTGTGGCTGAGCGCCATGCCCACATCCGGACGCGCCAGCGCCAGCCGGCGCAGTGCCTGGTCGACATGGCGCGCCTCGGTGGCCTCCGTGCGCAGAAACTTGCGCCGCGCCGGCGTATTGCAGAACAGGTCGCGCACCTCGACGCTAGTGCCAGGCGGCTGCGCGCTCGGACTCAGCGTACCGTCCAGCTCCCCTTCGCCCTCGACGCACCAGCCGTGCTCGGCATCCAGGGTGCGCGACGACAGCCGGAATCGAGACACCGAGAGAATGCTCGCCAGCGCCTCACCACGAAAGCCGAAGCTGGAGACCTGCTCCAGATCATCGAGACTGCCAATCTTGCTGGTGGCGTGGGCACTGCACGCCAGCGCCAGTTCGTCGGCGGCAATGCCGGCGCCGTCATCGCGTACCCGCAGCAGGCGCAGCCCACCCTGCTCCAGCTCGACCGTGATGGCACGGGCGCCCGCATCGAAGCTGTTTTCGACCAGCTCCTTGATGACCGAGGCCGGGCGCTCCACCACCTCGCCAGCGGCGATCTGGTTGACCAGCTCGACCGGGAGACGCTGGATCGTCATGCGCCGACCCCGTTGTAGCGGCCACCGGGCAGCGCGACCCGTGGCCCTCGAGGCGCTGCCAAGAGCGGGAAGCGATGCGCCGAGCCCAGGCGCAAGCCTGCCCTCTCAAAAGAAGGCAGCGCGGAATCAGTGGTCGGCACGCGGCAAAGCGAACGCATGGTCGTACAAGGGCCGTGGCGGGTGAAGAATTGTCCCAGATCGGCCAAGGCGGCGCGCCCGCTCAGCCAGCGCCAGGCGGATGCAGATGACAGGCGACCTTGTGTTTCGCTGCCGTTGCCGCAGCAGCATTGACCAGGGCCGGTGTCTCCACCCGGCAGCGGTCGAAGGCTTCCGGGCAGCGCGGGTGAAAGGGGCAACCGGGCGGGGGCGCCGCTGGCGACGGTACATCGCCGGGCAGCACGATACGCGCCCGCTTGTGCTCGGGATCCGGCACCGGCACCGCCGACAGCAAGGCCTGGGTGTAGGGATGACGCGGGCGCGCAAACAGGGTCTCGACGTCGCTTTCCTCGACGATCCGCCCAAGATACATCACTGCGACGCGATCGGCGATGTGCTGGACCACCGCCAGATCGTGGGCGATGAACAGATAGCTGATGCCGAATTGCTGCTGAATGTCGCGGAACAGATTGAGCACCTGCGCCTGCACCGAGACGTCCAGTGCCGACACCGCCTCGTCGGCCACGATGAAGCTGGGCGACAGCGCCAGGGCGCGCGCGATGCCCACCCGCTGGCGCTGGCCGCCGGAGAATTCATGGGGATAGCGCGCGGCCATCTGCGCCCGGAGGCCAACCACATCGAGCAGTTCGCGCACCCGGCGGCGACGCGCATCGCGGTCGCCATAGCCGTGCAAGCGCAGCGGTTCCTCCAGGGTCTGCTCGATGCTGCGGCGCGGATTCAACGAGGCGTAGGGGTCCTGGAAGACGATCTGCATTTCCCGCCGGCGTGTGCGCAAGGCCCGCCGGGAAATGCCGGTGACCGGGCGGCCGTCGAGCTGCACCGTACCCGCCGTGGGCTCCTGCAGACGCAGGATGTTGCGTCCCAGCGTGGATTTCCCGCAGCCCGATTCGCCGACCAGGGCCAGCGTTTCCGCGCGCGCGATCTCCAGGTCGACGCCGTCGACGGCGCGCACCGGCGGCCGTCGCCGCACCAGGCCACCACCGCCAAACCATTTCTTCAGCCCCTGGACCTGCAGCAACGTCATACCGGCTCCGGATGCAGGCAGGCAACGCGCGTATCGCCCAGACGCCGCAATGGTGGGGGCGCGCTGCGACAGTCCGCCTGCACGTTCTTGCAGCGGTCGGCAAAGGCGCAACCCTCCGGCAGGGCATGCAATTCGGGCACCTTGCCGGGGATGGTCGGCAAGCTGCGCGCGCGCTCCGCACCCACCCGTGGCAGGCAGGCAAGCAGGCCCGCCGTATAGGGATGCCGGGGGGCGGCGAAGAGCGCCTTCACCGGTGCTTCCTCCACCACGCGACCGCAATACATCACGTGCACGCGATCGCAGGTCTCCGCTACCACCCCCATGTCGTGCGTGATCAGCAGCATGGATACGCCCTCGGCGCGCACCAGTTCCGTCATCAATTCGAGCACCTGCGCCTGAATGGTCACGTCCAGCGCCGTTGTGGGCTCGTCCGCGATCAGCAACCGCGGCCGGCACGACAGTGCCATCGCGATCATCACCCGCTGGCGCATGCCGCCGGAAAGCTGGTGGGGATAGGCGGAGAGACGCTGCTCCGGTGCCGGAATGCCGACCCGGTGCAGCCAGTCGATGGCGCGTGCTCGCGCGGCGCGGCGCGACAGGCGCTCGTGGCGGCGCAGGACATCGGTCATCTGCGAGCCAATGGTGAACACCGGATTCAACGCCGTCATCGGTTCCTGGAAGATCATCGCAATCTCCGGTCCGCGCAGCCTGCGAAGGGCCGCAGGCGACAGCGTGAGCAGGTCGCGTCCGTCGAAGCCAATGCGCCCGGCGGCCACCCGCGCAGGCGGTTCCGGCAGCAGGCGCAGCACCGCCGAAGCGGTCACGCTCTTGCCGCAGCCGGATTCGCCGACCAGGCCCACCACCTCGCCCGGGGCCACTTGAAGGTCAACGCCGTGCAGCGCACGCAGTTCGCCACCTTCGGACGCAAATCGCACATCAAGGCCTTCGATGGAAAGCAACGGCGCGCTCATGACGCCTCCTCCACCTTCTTCGGATCGAGCGCATCCTGCAGCGCGTCGGCAAAGAAATTGAAGGCCATCACGAGGACGAACATGGCCACCGAGGCGGCGATGAAATTGTTGAAGAAGCCGGCGGTCACTTCATTGGTCGACTGCGAGATCATCAAACCCCAGGACACCCCGTCCTGCACCCCGAGCCCGAGGAAGGACAGGATCACTTCGGCCTTGATGGCTGTGACGAAGACAATCGTCGCCTGCACCAGCAGAATGTGGGTCGTGTTGGGCAGCACATGGCGGAAGATGATGGCCGCCTGTGACACTCCCACTGCACGCGCTGCTTCGACAAACTCCATATTGCGCAGCTTGATCACCTCGCCCCGCACGTAGCGACCCGTGGTGGTCCAGAAGGTCACGATCATGGCGAAATGCATGGCCAGCGGATGCCCTTGCACCGCATAGGCGACCGCCACCACAAAAAGAAAGAAGGGAATGGCATCCAAGGTGCCCTTCACCCACAGGATCGTTTCGTCGATCCACGATCCGGCGAAATAGCCCGATAGAGCACCGAACAGCGCCCCCAGCAGCGTCGAGCTGACGGCCACCACCAGACCGATCTCGAAGGCCACACGCGTGGAGTAGATGGTGCGCGCGAAAATGTCCTGGCCATTGCGCGTGGTCCCGAACCAATGCTCCGCAGAGACCGGTGCGAAGCTGTCCGCCCCCAGCGCGGACCACCCCTGCCCAGCCAGACCCAGCCAGACCGCACAGGCAACAGCGAAATACGCGGCCACCACGAGTAACGCCGACATGCCGGCGCGATCGCGACGCAACCGCCGCCAGGCGCGGGACCACAGGCCACTGCTCTGCAATGCGGCTTCAGCGTCGGTCATTTGAGAGCCACGCGCGGGTCTACCGCCCGATACAGCATGTCGTTGAGGATCAGCACCACCACGAAGAGCAGCGCCGTGGCCCCAACCACTGCCTTGAGGACGGGCTGATCACCTGTGGTCACGGCGTCGTAGGCCAGCTTGCCCACGCCGGGAATCCCGAAATAGCTCTCGATCAGCAGACTGCCCGCAATCACGATGGAGGGGATCGAAAACATGATGCGCGTGATGATCGGGATCAGACTGTTCTTGAGCACATACTTGCCGAGTATCGCGACCGGCCCCGCCCCGAAGGCACGCGCGGTCCGGATGTGGTCGCGTCCGATCTCCTCGACGAAGACGGCACGATAGAAGCGCGTGTTGTAGCCCAGGGATACGAAGACGATGGCCAGCGTCGGCACCGTGACGTAGTAGAGATAGCTGCCGAGCGAGCGCATATCCCAGCCGCGCACCGGAAAATAGTTGAGACCGTAGCGCGACGAGAAGAACACCTGAAAGGCGATGATGATGATCAGGAAGCTGATGCTCATGCCGATCACCGAGAAGGCCATGATCCCACGATCGATCCAGCCGCCGCGGAACCACGCCGCCAGCAGTGCCAGTGCTATGCCAAGCAGATTCCCCAGCACGAAGCCCGGCAGCGTCAGCGCCATCGATACCGGCACCGTTTCGGCCAGCAGCGACCGCACCGATTCCCCGGTCGAGATCGAGCGCCCCAGATCGAGCGTCGCCAACTCCACCAGATACTGCCAATAACGCACCAGGAAGGGCTGGTCATAGCCGAGTTGGGCGCGCACCTGGGCAATCTGCTCCGCGGTTGGATTCTTGCCGACCAGCTCGAAGGTCATATCCGGACCGAAATAGACCATCAGCAGAAAGCTGATGAAGGTCACGCCCAGGATCAGCGGAATGCCGGTTGCAACCCGCCGCAGCAGGTAAAGGCCAAACGCCATGCTGTGTGAATCGCTTTAGGGTGTGGCGGACGCGACGTCCACGAAGCGCAGCCAGAAGCCACCGAGGATGGCTGTATCCGGCATGCCCTTGACGTCCTTGTGCCAGAGCGACACGTGCGAGCGCGTCAACCCCATGATGCCAACGCAATCATCGATCAGCATCTGGTTCATGCGCCGATAGATCTCGGTGCGCTCCGGCCCCGGCTGCATGGTCTTGGTTTCACGGAAGAGCCGGTTGTATTCGGGGTTGTCGTAATTGGAGGCATTGCTGCCCGGGGCTGCATTCGGCCCATAGAACAACTGCAGCACATTCTCGGCATCCGGGTAGTCGAGCTGCCAGCCGTAGCCCATGATCGACAGCTTCGAAGTCCGCAGCGCGCGGTTGTAATCCCCAAAGGTCGCGAAGGTCTCGCCGTTGATCTTGTCGCGCGGAATGCCGACATCCACCATGCGCCCGCGGAAGGACTCGAACATCTCCCGCGCCAGCACGGCGGACACCAGGCCGTAATCAAGCACGGGGAGGTTGTCGGCGGTCCAGCCTGCCGCCTCCAGCCGTTCTTTGGCCTGCTGCGGATTGTGCTCCACCGAGGCGCGCGACAGTGACGGGTCGAATTCTTCGAGGATGGGCGGAATCACCCCGGGAAAGACGATGCCAAGCCCCGAATAGAAGCGCTCGTTGCGCGCCTTCCAGTCGAAGGCATCGCGCATCGCGCAGCGCAGCTCGCGGTTGCGCGCCTCGCGCGCAGGATCCTCGTGGTAACCGATCTCCGGATCGTCCATGTTGAAGACCGTGAATACCAGGCCGGCTTCCGGTCCGGAATCCATGTGATAGCGCTCGGCATATTCCGGCTTCAGCGTAATCGGATCCTTGCTCGCCAGTACCGCCTCGGTCTGCTCGACCGGGAGGCCGGAGAACTGGATTTCGCGTCCGGAAGTGAAGGAAGCCCAGCGCGCCGAGGATTCCTGAATGAAGTCGATCTCCAGGCGATCAACAAAGGGCGGCGCCTTGCCGTCGAGATCGGCAATGCCATAGGCGGCATGGGCCGCCGGATCGTAACCCTCGGCCTCCAGATCCAGCGGCTCCTCGCGAAAATTCGGGTTGGGCTGGAAGAGCACCTGCTGCTTGGAGTACTCCAGCAGTTCATAGGGGCCGGAGCCTACCGCCTTGGTTCCCAGATCGCGCCCGAAGGCAGCCACCGCCTCCGGCGGTACGACCGCTGAGAAGCCCATCGCAAGGGTATGCACAAACTGCGGGAAAGGGGCGGTCAGCTCAACGCGCAGGGTGAAGTCATCAAGTGCGCGCAGGCCCGGCACCGTTGCCTCGTAGTCCGCTCCGGCTTCGGCCCAGGCGTCCATCCCCTTGATGCGACCCGCCCAAAGCCACTTGCCCTGTGAGGTGTTCTCGGGGTCGAAGTGGCGCTTGAGCGAGAACACCACATCGTGCGCTGTCACCGTGCGCCCCTCCCCCTCGGCGAAGACGGGGCTGTCGACATAGCGCCCGGTCTTCTTCAGCGCAATGGTGTAGACGAGCCCATCCTCGGAGACTTCCGGCATCGCGGCCGCGAGGTTCGGTGTCAGCGCGTAGGGACGCTCCAGATACTTGTAGCGGTAGAGCGTGTCATAGGCATTGACGACCACCAGATTCGAATAGACCGTGGCCGCCTGCAGCGGATCCATATTGGTCGGCACGCCACCCGCGGAGTGGCGGTAGACCTTCAGATCGGCTTCGGGCTCGGGTTTGGAGCAGCCCACCAGCAGGAGGGTGATCGCGAGCGAGGCAGCAAGGCTGCGTACCGTCGTCAATGGCTTCATCAAGTCAGCATTCCCTGAGGCGTTGCCGCGGCTGCGGCGTCACCCCAAGGCTAGCAAGGATCAGGCCCGCCAGGGGATCGGTTCAGGGGATCTGCAGTACCTGCCCCACGCGCAGCATGTCGCTGTCGAGGTCATTGACCTGGCGCAGCCGACGCGAGTCAGTACGGTAGCGCTGGGCCAGTTCGCTCAGCGTGTCACCGCGCTGCACCGTGTGTATGCCTGGCTCGACCGCCGCCGTAGTTGCACCACCGCGGGCGTCGACATAGCGCAACGGACGGTAGTTCTCGAAATAGCTGTGAATGCCTTCAAAAATGGAATCCGCGATGCGCTGCTGAAAAGCCCCTGAGCCCAGCTTGCGTTCTTCGCCCGGGTTGGTGATGAAGGCGGTTTCGACCAGCATCGAGGGGATGTCCGGCGCCTTCAACACCATGAAGCCGGCACGTTGCACCTCGCCGCGCTGCAGCTTGTTGAGTTGCCCCAGCGACTGCAATACCCGCTTGCCTGCATCGACGCTGGCTTCGATGGCCGCAGACTGGGAGATGTCGAGCAAGACGTGCGCCAGCGTATCTTCCTTGTCGGCCAGCTCGATGCCCCCGACGAGATCCGCCTCATTCTCGCGTTTTGCCAGCCAACGTGCCTGCTCAGAGCTGGCGCCGTTGGGCGAAAGGGTATAGACCGAGCTACCGCGTACGCGCGAATCCGTGAAACCGTTGGCGTGGATCGATACGAAGAGATCCGCCTGCGCCGCCCGCGCCTTGCGCACCCGCTCACGCAGGCCGATGTAGTAGTCGCCGCGGCGAATCATGACCGCCTTGAAACCCGGTTCGGCATCCACCAGCGTGGCCAGTCGGCGCGAAATGGACAACACCACGTCTTTTTCCTTCAAGCCGCTGGGCCCAAGCGCGCCCGGGTCTTCGCCGCCATGGCCCGCATCGATGGCGATGATGATGTTCTTCTGCTCGAGCCGTGCTGCAGGCTGCTGCACGGAGGCCTCGGGCGCACTGCTGGCGGCAGCGGCAGTCGGTGCCGTTTCAGTGGCAAGCCCTTCATCGCCAGCCTCCGGCTTGAGATCGACGACGATCCGATGGCCGTATTGCGCCTGCGGGGAGAGTGCGAAGCTGCTCGTGCGCGCGCTGCGTTGCAGATCGAGCACGACACGCAGGCGGCCGTCTGGCTGCCGAGCACTGCGCATGCCGCGCAACAGGCCTTCTCCGCCCACCGCGCCGGGATCCAGGGCGCTGGAACGAATATCCGCCAGATCGATCACGACCCGCGCCGGATTCTCCAGCGTGAAAACCTGGTGACTGGCGGCGTCGCTCAGGTCGAACACCACGCGGGTGTTCTGCGGGCCATCCCAGACGCGAACATCGCGCAGTTCCGCGGCCGATGCCGGCGCGCACAGCGCTGCCAAGGCCGCCATCGCGAGCCATGCACCCCAACCGTTGCGGATTGTCGCCAAGCCTTTCATACAGCAGCGTCCTAGTGCCCCGATTGGCACGCTACTGCATTCGGGCGTGGAGCGCAAGCATGAATTGCTGCATAAACAGCAAGTAACGGCAAACTACTGAGAAATTGAATTCAAAATATGCGCTAGCGTGTCGGCATGGGATGCGGATAACACGGCTTCCCGGCCCTGCGCAGCCGTAGAAAGAGCCATGCGTAGATCAGGTAACGGCAATCCCACCGCGACGCGCTCTGGCCACTCGATCAGCCAGAGCGCGCTGTCCGGCGGAGTGTCGCGCAGCCCCAGAAACTCCAGTTCCTCGGGGTCACTCAGCCGGTAACAATCCATATGCAGCACGTGACCGTGCTCGGTCTCGTAGGGCTCAACCAGCGTGTAGGTGGGACTGCGCACCGCCCCTTGCACGCCCAGTCCGCGCAAAAAGGCACGGGCCAGCGTGGTCTTGCCACTGCCCAACGCACCCTGCAGCCAGATCACCCCGCTCAGTGGTCGCGGCCAGGCCTTCGCCACAGCGCGGCCCAGTGCTTCGGTGGCGGCCTCGTCGTGCAGCGCACACTGCTGTGAATGGGAGGTCGGCACGGCCGCCTCACGATTCACGCGGACCCCTGCCGAGGGTTCACCGCCGCGCGCAGATGATCGACCAGATCGCTGGGCAGCATGCCGCGCTCGCCGTGGTGTGCTGCCAGATCGCCGGCATAGGCATGCGCCAGCACGGCGGCGCGCGCCGCCCGTGCGGGCGGCATACCCTGCGCAATGCAGGCTGCCACGACCCCGGTCAGTACATCCCCGCTACCGCCGACAGCCATGCCCGGATTGCCCGCCGTGCACAGCCACGGCGGATCATCCGGCGACTCGGCACTGACCAGCGTACCCAGGCCCTTGAGCAGCGCAGTACAGTCGTAGCGCGCTTCCAGCGCCTGAAGCGCGTGCAGACGGTCGGCCTCGACGGTGGCACCGCCCTCGCGGCCGAGAAGGCGCGCGGCTTCGCCCGGATGCGGCGTAAGCACAGCCTCGCCCAGTTGCATGGGCTGCTGCGCCAACAGGTTCAACGCGTCGGCATCCAGCACCAGCGGCCGCTCGACGCCCAATGCCGCCTGGAAAAGACACCGGGACCAGTCGCCCTGCCCCAGTCCGGGTCCTATGGCAACCACGGTGGCGCGTTCCAACAAGGGCGCAAGCGCCACCGCCTCATCCACCCCATGGACCATCAATTCGGCCTGAGCCATGGAGAACATGGCGGCATGCGTCGGATGCGTCGCCACGCTGACCAGCCCGGCGCCGCTGCGCAAGGCCGCCCGCCCGGCAAGGAGCGCGGCCCCCGCCATGCCCGGAGCCCCGCCGATGATGAGCACGTGACCGTGGCGGTTCTTGTGGGCATCGCGTGCGCGCGGAGGAAAAAAGGAACGCAGGTGGCGCGGGTCGAGGCGGCGGGCACGCGGGCGCACGCCATCGAAGATTTCCGCCGGCACCTGCAGCCCGGCGCAATGCACGCTCCCAGCGGCAGCTGCGCCTGCGGAGGTATGCAGTCCGACCTTGTCCGCGATGAAGGTCACCGTCATATCCGCCTGCACCGCCGGGCCCAGCGCCTGCCCGGTATCCGCAATGTGACCAGAAGGCACATCCAACGCCAGCACACGCGCTCCTGCGCCGTGCGCGGCCTGTATGCAGGCAATGGCGGCAGCCGCCTCCCCCTCGACCGCCCGCGTCAGACCGGTGCCGAAGAGCGCGTCGACGACCCAGACCGACTCCGCATAGCCCACATCACCCGGCGGTGCCGGCGCGGGCGGAGGGATCGGTCGATCCGTGGCGTCGCTGATGGCGCCGCGCTGCAGCCAGGCGGCCCGGGCGGTGGCGGCGTCACCGCGTCGTTCTCCGCCCAACTCCCGCACTTCCACTGCCACCCCGTCGGCATGAGCGAGACAGGCGATCTCGTAGCCGTCGCCGCCGTTGTTGCCGCTGCCACAGAAGACCACCAGCCGATCCGGCAGGCCCCAGGCACGCCGCGCGGTCTGCCAGGCAGCGGCTGCGGCGCGTTGCATCAGCGTGTAGCCCGGGATGCCGTGGTCCTCGATCGCGCGCCGGTCGAGCTCGCGCACGTCGGCGGCGGCGTAGAATTGCTGCCATGCTTCGATCATGCCGTCGAGTATAAGTGTCCGCTGCCCCCGCGCTCGACCCGTTGCAGCTCGCGCGTTCCCTGCCTGAATGGGCGCGCGCCGAAGGCTTTGCGGATGCTGCCGTGGCGCACGCCGAACTCGCCGAGGACATCGCGCGTCTTGACGACTGGCTGGCCGCCGACCGGCACGGCGACATGCGCTGGATGGCCGATACGCGTGATCTGCGTGCCAACCCATCGGCACTGCGCCCGGAGACCCGCAGCGTCATCAGTGTGCGGATGGATTATGGGCTGGTGCCGGCATCATCCTGGACCGCGCTACAGGACGGGAACCGCGCCTACGTGTCGCGCTATGCCCTTGGCCGCGACTATCACAAGCTCATGCGCAAGCGCCTTGCCCGGCTGGCCCAGCGCCTGGCCGATGCGGTGGCCCCGCATGGCTACCGAGTCTTCGCCGACAGTGCCCCGGTGCTCGAGAAGGCACTGGCGCGCAACGCAGGGCTGGGCTGGATTGGCAAGCACACCCTATTGCTCAATCGCGAGGCCGGCTCGGGCTTTTTCCTCGGTGAGATCTACACCGACCTGGAACTGCCCGTGACCGCGGAACCGCGCGGCAATCACTGCGGCAGTTGCCAGGCCTGCATGGACATCTGCCCTACCGATGCCATCGTTGCGCCCTATCAGCTCGATGCCACGCGCTGCATTTCCTATCTGACAATCGAGCACCGCGGCAGCATTCCGTTGCACCTGCGCTCCGCCATCGGCAATCGCATCTTCGGCTGTGACGACTGTCAACTGGTGTGCCCGTGGAACCGCTATGCCCAGCAGGCTGCCGTACCGGACTTCGCGCCGCGCCACGGGCTGGACCAGGCGACGCTGGTGGCGCTATTCGGATGGAGCGCGTCGGAGTGGGAAACCCGCACGCAGGGGATGGCGCTGCGCCGCGCGGGCTACATCGGCTGGCTGCGCAATATTGCCGTGGCCCTGGGCAATGCCCCGACCAGCGAGGCCGTCGTCGTCGCGCTGCGCAGCCGGGCGAAGAGTACGGATCCGTTGGTCCGCGAACACGTGCAGTGGGCCCTTGCCCAGCATGGCCGCGCCTGAGGCGCGGCCCCGCCCGGTGCGACCGGCGCCGGGCGGGGCCTTGGCGATCAGGCGCTGACCGCCACCTTCGCGCGCTGATCGCTGAGCACTGAGCCCAGGGCCTCGAGACAGAAGTCGACGTGATGCGCGTCGGCACCCTGGCCCATCAGGCCGATGCGCCAGACCTTGCCGGCAAGATCGCCCAGACCCGCCCCGATTTCGAGGCCATGCTGCTCGAGCAGGGCGCTTCGCACCTGGGCGTCGTCGACACCCTCCGGGATGCAGACGCTGTTGAGTTGCGGCAGGCGCTCGGCCTCCGGCACAAGCAGCTCCAGGCCAAGGGCATCCAGGCCGCGCTTGAGACGCTCATGGGCCTCGCGATGGCGTGTCCAGCTATTCTCCAGACCTTGCTCGTGCAGCATGACCAGCGCTTCGTGCAGGCCATAGAGCGCATTGATCGGGGCCGTGTGGTGGTAGGCGCGCTTCGCCCCGCCCTGCCAGTAGCCCATGACCAGGCGCAGATCCATGAACCAGCTCTGTACGTCGTGGCTGCGCGCCTTGACGCGCTCGACCGCGCGCTCGGAGAAAGTCACCGGCGAAAGACCCGGGGGACAGGAAAGGCACTTCTGCGTGCCCGAATAGACCGCATCGAGGCCCCAGGCGTCGACTTCCAGCGGAATGCCGCCCAGGGAGGTAACGGTATCGACGATGGTCAGCATGCCGTGCTGCTGGGCGAGCGCGGCCAGCTTTTCGGCGTCGCTGCGCGCTCCCGTGGAGGTCTCGGCGTGCACAAAGCCCAGCACGGTGGCCTCGGGATGCGCCTTGACAGCCTCTTCGACCGCAGCAACATCCACGGCGCGACCCCAGGGGCTGGTCACCATCACCACGGTCGCTCCACAGCGCTCGGCCATCTGTTTCATGCGGCCACCAAAGACACCGTTCTGACAGACGATGATGGTGTCGCCGGGTTCGAGCAGATTGACAAAGCAGGCTTCCATGCCAACCGAACCCGGGCCGGAGACCGGAAAGGTCAATGCATTCTCGGTACGGAAGGTCTGGCGCAGCAGGCCACAGATCTCATCCATCAGTCCGACGAAGGCCGGATCGAGGTGACCGATGGTGGGACGCGCCATGGCTTCCAGCACGCGGGGATGGACATCGGAGGGACCCGGTCCCATCAGGGTGCGGCGAGGTGGCTCGAAGGATTTCATGCGGGGCGTGCGCAACCTTTTCAGTGCGCAACGATGGTGCAAATCGGGCGCGCGAGTATAGACAAGGCCCTGACGAATCGCACCTCCGTCCGTCAGTCGGGAGCGGTCGCTGCCAGGTTGTCGCGCGCGGTCTTGAGTTCTGGATTCAGCTGCAAGGCATCCTGCCAGTGGCGACGGGCCGCGGGTGTATCACCCACTGCGTACCACGCATTGCCCAGTGCCGCATGCGCCAGTGCGGAATCCGGCCAACGTGCGACGGCCGCCTTGTAGGCCGTGAGTGCCAGAGCCGGCTGACCGGCGCTTTCGGCCGGCGCTGCCGCTCGTAACCAGTCCAGCGGTTGCGCGAATGCGGGCACGGTATCGGGTGGGCTGACCACCATGCCCCAATGCCCGGAACGGGCCCAGGTGCGGAGGAAGGTTGCAATGGAGGTCCTGCGCCGCGGCTCCCGCCCGGAGCGCAGCACAACGGTGTCGGCCTCCTGGTCCACGCCGACGACCACGGCGTAGTGCCAACGCGGGATCCAGCGGATGCCCAGATTCTGCAGCACCAGTACCGGATAGCCGGCGTCCAGCGCCGCCACGAGCCCCTCCAGGGTCCCCGGAATGGTCAACGGAATGCGCTGCTGCGCCCGACTGACAGCGAGCAGCTCGGTACGTAGCGTGCCTGCGCGCTCGGGAAGAAACAGCGCGGGCGACAGTGCATCCGGGGTCACGTCGTTGCGCCCGCTTTCGACCAGCACGGTCGCCAGGGCGGCGGGGCCGCAGTGATCGACACGCTGCGCGAAAAACGGGGTGGCGACCAGTTCCACGGGCGCCTGTGTTTCGGCCGTGGGTGATGGTGCGTGCAGCGCGCAGCCGCTGGCCACCGCTGCCGCTGCCATCACCGCGAGGCGCACGGCGCCTGAAGTCACGCGTTCTAGATCGCCTTGAAGACATCCGTGACGCCGACCGCTTCCAGAATCAGCAGCACGACGAAGACCACACCGACCACCGCGAGCGCGTCGCCGCCGGCGGCCGCATCATCGATATTGGCGGCAAGATGGGCGGCCTCAGCGTCGGACAGGCTGGCTACGCGCTGTTCGGCCAGCGCCGGATCCACCCCGAGAGATTGCATCTGCGCCCGCACGCTGTCGCGCGCCAGGGCTGCCTGAATCTTCTGTCGGTCAGCATTCTCCTGCGCCGCTTCCGCGTGCAGCATCGCCTCGGTGCCAACCACACCGGCAAAGGCCGTGGACTGCAACGCGAAGGTGGCCACCAGGAACGGGATCACAAACTGTGTCAGTACGCGCTTCATACCAGGCTCCATCATTTGTGTGGCTTGCATACTAGCCTGCGGAGTTGAGCACGCGCTGAATCAACAGATCGGTTTCCGCATCCAGCCCGGCTGCCTGTTCACCGCGCAGCGCGCGGTCCACGTTGCCCGCCAGGCGCTTGCCCAGTTCCACACCCCACTGATCAAAGGCGTTAATGCCCCACAGCACACTCTGCACGAAGGTGCGGTGCTCGTAGCAGGCCAGCAAGGCGCCGAGGTGCCAGGCATCAAGGCGCTCAAGAAGAATCGTGGAGGACGGCCGATTGCCCGGCAGATGACGGTGCACGGCTGCCCGATCCGCCGTCTCCGGCGTCATGCCCTGCGCCTCGAGGGCACTGCGCACCTGTGCCACAGATCGGCCATGCATCAGCGCGGCGGACTGTGCCAGGCAGTTTGCAATCAGCAGCCGCTGCTGCTCGTGGTCATCGTGATCGGCACGAATCGGCAGGATGAAATCCACCGGATGTGTATCCGGACCCTGATGCAGCATCTGGAAGAAGGCATGTTGCGCATTGGTGCCGACATCACCCCACAGCGCTGCGGTGGTGGCTTCCGGCACGGGCGCTCCGTCCAGCCGCACCCCTTTGCCGTTGGACTCCATTTCCAGCTGTTGCAGCCACCCGATGAAGCGCTGAAGGCGCTGCGCATAGGGAGCAACGACCAGACTCTGCGCCCCGAGCAGATTGCGGTTCCACACTGCAAGCAGCCCCATCATGACCGGGACATTGTGCTCGGCCGGGGCGCAGCGGAAGTGGTCGTCCATGGCATGGGCACCCGCAAGCAGCTGCTCAAATGCCGCGCGCCCCAGAGCAAGGGCAATGGGCAAACCTACCGCCGACCATAGCGAATAACGACCGCCGACCCAATCCCAGAAACCAAAGACGCGGTCATCGGCAATGCCGAATTCGGCGGCAGCCTCAATGGCGGTCGACACTGCCGCGAAATGCTGGCTCACCGCCGTTTCGCCCAGCGCCTCCGCCAGCCAGCGCCGCACCGAGTGCGCATTGGCCATGGTCTCCTGCGTGCGGAAGGTCTTCGACGTGACGATCACCAGCGTGCGCGCCGGATCAAGTCCGGCCAGAACCTGCTCGCGCTCCGCGGCGTCCACATTGGCGATGAACTGGACGCGCGGACCATCGGTCATCGGCGCCAGCGCCGCGCAGACCATGCGTGGCCCGAAGTCCGAGCCGCCAATGCCGATGTTGACCACCTCCGTGAAAGCACCGCCGTCAGCCGCCCGGATGCGACCTGCGCGCACCTCCTCGGCAAACTGCAGGAAACGATCTCGCGTTGTCAGGATGGCTTCGTCGACGCGCTCGCCCTGGGCCAGCCAGACCTCTCCGGGGGTGGCGCGCAGCGCCATATGTAGTGCAGCCCGGCCTTCAGTGCTATTGACGGTCTCGCCATGAAACAGGCCGCGAATTCGGTCGTGGAGGCCGCAGCGCGCCGCGAAGGCCACCAACGCCGCGATGGCATCGTCGTCCACTCGTTGCTTGGCGTAATGCAGGTCGATGCCGGCACCGGCGCACTGATAGCGCTGCGCCCGCGTGGCGTCATCATCGAACAGGGCAGTCAGTGGCCGCGCGGTCAGTGCATCGCGGGCGGCACAGAGGGCGGGATCATCCGAGAGTCGGGGCACGGCGCCAGCCATCGCGGCTCCAGTGGAAAGGTCTTGTGCAGTGTAGCGAGGCTGCACGACCGGGTCTGCGCAGGGCTACTCCCAGACGAAGTTGAAGCTGAAGCTGATGCGGTCTTCGCTCACGGGACTGGGGGGGACTTCGTGGCGCAGCCAGCTCTCGAACAGGTAGAGCCGACCCGTACGCGCCGGCAGCAGGACGTGATGGCGTACGGCTTCGGGGGCGTCGGGCCTGCGTGGTGGTGCGGCCATGAAACTCGCCAGCCGGGGATCCTCGAAACGCAGTCCCGCTGCGCCCTTGGGGACGGCAGCGTAATAGGTGCCGCTGACCACCGCGAGGGGGTGCAGGTGCCCGGAATGGCCACAGCCCTCGCCCATGATGCTGACCCAGCAGTCGCTCATCACAAGCGCACCCTCGCCCATGTCCCAGTGCAGCCGCTCCGCGAAGCGCTGGGCGTGGCGCGTCAGGTGCCGCGCAAGGGTCATGACCGAAGGCGACATCCGATGCAACTGATCAAGGGAGCTGTAGCTGGTATAGCCCCCTGGATAGCGCTGCGCAGACCAGTCCTGCCCTGCCTCGTCCACCTCGGCAATCTGGTAGGCCTCGCGGACCAGTTCCTGATTGAGGGTGCGGCCCCCGCGTGCACCCAGCGCCGCGTCATAGACGAGTGTCGGGAAAAGCGCACGCGTATCCGCGTCACGCTCCGCCGCAGCGCGTCCGCTGGTCAAGCGGCCTGAACGGGAATGGTGTTGGCAGTGCGCACGACGCGGTTGACTTCGTCGAGGTAGATCAGACGCGGCTTGAAATTGCGCGCGCTACCCGCCTCCATCTGCCCGTAGGCACAGATGATGACGCGATCACCAACCCGCGCCTTGTGGGCGGCGGCACCGTTGATCGAGATCACTCGCGAGCCTTCCTCGGCGCGGATGGCATAGGTAGTGAAGCGCTCGCCGTTGGCGATGTCGTAGATGTCGATCTGCTCGAACTCGAGGATGCCGGCGGCATCGAGCAGTTCACCATCAATGGCGCACGAACCGTCGTAGTCCAACTCGGCGTGCGTGACGCAGGCTTTGTGCAGCTTGGCCTTGAGGAGGGTCAATTGCATGGCGTCGATTTTCGGGGGATTACGGAATGGGGTGGCCCACTAAGACATGCACCCATACATTCCGCCAGCGATTTCTTGGTCAGGGTGGCCCACTAAGACATGCACCCACGCAGAATGGCTCCGCTGGAGCCTCAAGCGGTGGGGAGTGTAGCGACCATTACGCCGGGCAGCAACCTTGTTGTCATACATGCACCATCAGGTTATCGATCAGCCGGGTCTGGCCTAGATACGCGGCGGCTGCGATCAGGATTTCCCCTGGAAATTCAGGCTCTTGTAGATCAGCGGACAGGATGCGCACATAACTGGGCACAAGACCTGCGGCACGCAGACGCTCCATTGCGTCGGCTTCCAAGGCCGCAGTGTCGCGCTTTCCGCCCGACAGGGCCTCGGCGATAGCGCGCAAGGTGACGTGCAATGCCGGGGCACGCGCACGCTCTTCGGCACTCAGATACTGATTGCGCGAGGACAGGGCCAGACCATCGGCCTCGCGCTCAATGGGATGGCCAATGACCTGCGTCGGGAAATGCAGATCGCGCACCATGCGCCGAATGAGCTGTAGCTGCTGATAGTCCTTGCGCCCAAACACGGCCACATCCGGCTGCACCAGATGGAACAGCAGACCGACGACCGTGGTGACCCCATCAAAATGCCCGGGCCGATCCGCACCGCAGAGGTGGTCCCCCAGATGCGGAACATGGATCTGGGCAATGTCACGCCCGTGCGGATAGAGGGTGCGCTCCGACGGCGCGAAGACCGCATGGCAGCCCGCCGCTTCCAGTGCCGCCACATCAGCTTCCAGGGTACGGGGGTAGCGATCGAAATCCTCGTTGGGCCCGAACTGCAGCGGGTTGACGAAAATCGAGGCAATCAATACGTCGGCGTGCTCACGGGCACTGTCCAGCAACGCCAGATGCCCACGGTGGAGATTGCCCATGGTGGGCACCAGGGCCACGCGGCGCTTCTCCTGCCACTGCGCATGGCGCCAGGCGCGCAGCGCCGGCACTTCATGAAGGCGCGTGATACCCACCGCTCAGAAGCAATGCTCAGGAGCCGGGTAGCTGCCATCGCGCACCGCAGCCACGTATTGTTCGATGGCTGGCGCAATGCCCGGCTGCCCCTGCATGAAGTTACGCACGAAGCGTGGCGGGCGCCCGCTGCGCGCTTGTGCGGAGATTCCGAGGATGTCCTGCAGCACCAAGATCTGACCATCGACCGCGCCACCGGCCCCGATACCGATCACCGGCACACCCGCGGCGCGGGTAATGCTGGCCCCAAGTTCGGCCGGTACGCATTCCAGCAGCAGCATGTCAGCGCCCGCGTCTTCCAGCAGGCGTGCATCGCGTCGCATGGCATCGGCGGCGGCGGCTTCCCGTCCCTGCACCCGGAAGCGGCCCATCTTGTGAATCAGCTGGGGTTGCAGTCCGAGATGCGCGCACACCGGCACGCCGCGCGTGCTCAGGAATTCGACGATTCGGGCCTGCTCGCGTCCGCCTTCGAGCTTGACCATGGCGGCGCCGCCCTCCTGCATGAGGCGCTGTGCCGCATCCAGTGCCCGACTGCGCGTGGCATAGGACAGAAAGGGCATGTCGGCGACCGCGAAGGCGCGCTGCAGCGAGGGCACGACGCAGCGGCTGTGGTAGATGATGTGGTCGAGCGTGACCGGTGTCGTGGTGCTGCCCCCCTGGATCACCATACCCAGCGAGTCGCCGATCAGCACCACATCCACGCCGGCGGCGTCGAGCACCTGGGCAAAGCTGGCGTCATAGGCTGTCAGGCAGGCGATGCGTTGGCCCTCGGCGCGCATGGCGCGCAAGACAGCAATGTTGACGGGGGACTGAGCGCTCAATGCGGTCTCTCTGCGTACGTGAGCGCTCATGGTAAATCAGGCCAGGGCGCCAAGCCCTCGCGACTGCACGCGCGCGCCAGGGTGGCCACCCTACCGAGTCTGGGGATGTGCAACTGCGGGGCGATTTCGGCGAGCGGAATCAGCACGAAGTTGCGTGCCGCGATCCCGGGATGCGGCAGGGTGAGTCCCGGAAGGTCCTCGACGCGGTCACCGTAGACGAGCAGATCACAATCCAGCTCGCGCGCACACCAGCGCTCTCCTGCCCGGCTGCGCCCGGCTTCGCTTTCCAGCGCCTGCAAGGCCTGCAACAGCGCCAGCGGCGCAAGACGCGTTTCGATCAGTGCCACGGCGTTGCAGTAGTCCGGCTGGGGCGGTCCCATCGGGGCACTGCGGTACAACGCGGACGCAGCCATCAAGCGCGTCTCCGGCAGCGCTCCGACGGCTTCGATGGCCTGGCGAATCTGCTGGTCCGGCTGACCCAGGTTGGCGCCAAAGCCAACCGCTGCGGTGACCGCAGCGGTCACTGGCTGGCGCTGGAACTGCGCGAGCCGCGCGACCGGCGGCGACGTCGACGCTTGGGTGCGCCTTCGGGAGGATTTTCGGGCGCCGGAGGCAATGCGTCCGGTGCCTCCTGCGCCTCGGTCCACCACTGCGCGACTGACGGGTCTTCCTCGCCCGCATCGGCACGCAGACAGAAGAAGTCATAGGCGGCGCGGAAACGCGGATGCGCTAGCAGGCGTTCCGGCTTCTTGCCCCGCCGATAGGCAAAGCGCGACTGCAGCATCCAAATTTCTCGCGCTGGCGCGGAAAAACGCTTGGGGATGGCCACGCGCTGCACCTGATCGGCCAACACGCTGTCCGCGGCCTGTGCCATCGCCACCGCGGGCGGCAGCCCCTGCTGGTCGCGCAGTTCGGCGGCATGGCGCACCACGCCCGGCCACAGCAGCGTGGCGTAAAGAAAGGCCGGTGTCACCGACTGCTCATTGCAGATCCGACGCGCGGTATTGGCCAACGCTGCATCCATCAGGGGGCGCACACCGGGCTCGTGCAGCACGGCGTGCAGACTCGGGAAGAGTTCCGCAAGCAAACCGTGATCAACGAGCCCCTTGAAATTCTCGACCGCGTTCGGCGATTGCAGCAGCTTGAGCACTTCGTCGAAGAGGCGTGCGGGCGGTACTTCATTGAGTAACCCGGCCAAGCGCGGAATCGGCTTCTGGGTCTTGGGCGCAATATCGAAGCCCAGCTTGTTGGCAATGCGCACCGCGCGCAGCATGCGTACCGGATCTTCGCGATAGCGCAGCTCCGCATCTCCGATCAGCCGGATCGTGCGCTGCTGCAGATCGGCGACACCGCCGACATAGTCGAGAATGCTGAAATCAGAAATGTCGTAGTAGAGACCGTTGACCGTGAAATCGCGACGCAGCGCGTCGGCCTCGATGTCATCGCCGTAGACGTTGTCGGAGAGAATGCGACCGGTCTCGTCCCGCTCATGGGAATCCGTCAACGCGCCGCGGAAGGTGGTGACTTCGATCACTTCACGACCAAAGCGCACATGGGCGATCACAAAGCGTCGCCCCACCAGCCGGCAACTTCTGAACAACGCCTTCACCTGCTCCGGGTGGGCGTTGGTCGAGATATCGAAATCCTTCGGCTGCAGGCCGGCCAGGATGTCGCGCACGCCACCACCGACGAGATACGCCTGATACCCGGCTTCATTCAGGGTGTACAGCACCTTGAGAGCAGCGGATGAAATGAGCTTGCGCGAAACCGGGTGGTTCTCGCGAGGAATCCGTGGAGACACGCTGATAGTGATGCTTCCTCAACTGAGACAGGGTGGAGGGCACTGGGCGGCGCAATATGCTTGGCGCAGGACCACCGAATGCCGCATAATCCGCCTATTGTAGGTGAAGCACTGCTCCCATCGTCTAGCGGTCCAGGACGTCGCCCTCTCACGGCGAAAACCGGGGTTCGAGTCCCCGTGGGAGCGCCACATTGCCAGACAAGGGCGAGATCCGCATCTCGCCCTTTTTTTATGCCTGCCATGCAGAACCGATTCGCTTCCGTGCCGCTGGCCCGGCAACCGCTGCCGGGTGCTCGGACAGCTCGCCGACACACGCGCGCGGCGGCAGGGATGCCTGATGTCCAGCGGTTTCCCGCTCAGCTGCGCAGCTGGGGTGCGAAGGCGCGCTTGAGCTTGTCCAGCTTGGGCACTGCCACTACGCGAATGTAGCCGGCGTCGGGATGGCGTTGCGCGAAGTTCTGGTGCTCCTCCTCGGCCGGATAGAAGCCGCTGTAGGCTTCCAGCGTGGTGGCGATCGGGGCACTGAAGACCCCGCTGTCATCGAGCTGCCGGATATAGGCTTCCGCCACCGCGCGCTGCGACTCGTCGAGATAGAACACCGCTGAACGGTACTGCGGCCCGACATCGTTGCCCTGGCGGTTGCGCTGCGTCGGGTCGTGGGCCACACCGAAGAACACCTTGAGCAGCGCGCCAAAGGAGATCGTCGCGGGGTCAAAACGTACCCGCACCGCCTCGGCATGCCCGGTCGTGCCGGAGCAGACCTGGCGGTAACTGGCCGTAGCCGCGTCGCCGCCGGCATAGCCGGAGGTCACCTCCTGCACCCCCTGCAGCGCGAGGAACACGGCCTCCACACACCAGAAACAGCCCCCAGCCAGGACCGCCTCCGCGACCGATGATTCGGCTAAGGGCGCCACATCCACGGCGGGGTCCGGCAGCGGCGATTGATTGGACGAACCACCCGGCCAGCGGCAGACCGCCCCCTGTTGCGTCTCACGCATTGCGTCTCTCCAAGGCACATCGACTGTTGACCATGGCCCGCGAGGGCCGCCTCCCGCTTACCGGAATGCTGCGACGATCCCGCTCGCGACAAGCCTCGCCGCAAGGCGGACGCCCGGCGCCCAGACAGGTCATGCAGGCTATGCTATCGGCATGACAGAGTCACCGCTCATCCTGCCTGCAACACTGTGGCGACGCCTCGCCGTCAGCGTCTACGACGGCCTGCTCATACTGGCCATCTGCATGGCGATTTCGGTCGTAGCCACGCCACTGCTCAGCTACGTTGGTGGGCCTCAGCACAGCATGCTGCAGGTCTTGATGGTGCTGGGAAGCTGGTTCTATTTTGCGCGCTCCTGGACGCGCGGTGGACAGACCCTGGGCATGCGCACCTGGCGCGTGCGCCTGCGGCGCAGCGACGGCGAAGTCCATCTCTCGCTGACCGCCGCAAGCGCACGCTTCTTCCTCACCCTGGGGCTGTGCATCCTGCCGATCGTGATTGGTGGCCTTGCCTTGGTGCACAAAGGCTGGGTTCCCGCTGGCCTGCTGGTCGCCCTGCCGCTGATCGTCATGCTGCCGGTGGCTATCGGCAGTCGACGCAGCCTGATCGACCGCCTAACCGCCAGCGAGATGGTGCGCGAGGCTGCCATCCCCGCACGCAGTTAAGACGCGACGGAAACCTGCTCCAGCGCGACCATGGCGATGATCTGATCGCCCTCGTCGCTGACGCTGACATGCGCCCGTCCAGCACCTCGGCGTGAGGCAAAGGCACGGCCCCGGTCAGACAGGCTGAGCGTCGGGGCTCCCGATTCGGGGTCGCGATGCAGGGCAATGTCGCAGGCATAGATGCCGGAAAAACCCGTGCGCAGCGCCTTGGCAAAGGCTTCCTTGACCGCCCATCGCTTGGCCAGATCCCGCGCCGGATCGCGGGCCGCCTGATGCATCGGCCATTCGCTGGCATGCAGGATGCGTTCCGCAAAGGCGCTGCCCCGGCGCGCCAGCAGGTCGCGAAAGCGCGCCACCGAAACCAGGTCCACTCCAACGCCACACAACACGCGCGCGGCCTCTAGTCGCCCATCTGGCGGCCGGCCAGCATGGCCCGACGCATGCGGGCAATGGCAGCTGGAAGCCCGTGGAAGACGGCGTCGGCAATGATGGCGTGCCCGATGTTGAGCTCGACGATCTGCGGGATGGCAGCCACCGACCCCACGTTGGCAACACGCAGACCATGCCCTGCATGGACTTCCAGGCCGCGCTCGGAAGCAGCGCGCGCAAAGCTGCGCAGGCGGCTGATCTCGGCCGAGCGCTGCTCTCCGCTCGCCTCGGCGTAGGCACCGGTATGGATTTCCACCGCCGGTGCGCCCGTCGCCAGAATGGCATCGAGCTGGGCCACATCGGCGTCCACAAACAGGGAGACGCGCGTCCCCACCGCCGCCAATCGGCGACAGGCCTCGATGACGACGGCGTGTTGACCTGCCACATCCAGGCCGCCCTCGGTGGTCACTTCCTGACGCTTCTCCGGCACCAGGCAGGCGCGCGGCGGAGCCACGTCCTCGGCCAGCGCCAGCATGTCGTCCACCGCTGCCATTTCCAGATTGACCGGGACCGTGGCCGCGGTCATCAGACGACGCACATCCTGTTCCTGGATATGGCGGCGATCCTCGCGCAGGTGCACGGTAATGCCGTCGGCACCCGCGGCAATGGCAACCAGACCCGCTTCCACCGGATCCGGGTAGTCGGTGCCGCGCGCCTGGCGAAGCGTAGCGACATGATCGACATTGACACCCAGACGCAGCGGTGGAGGAAGACTCTGGCTCATGAAGACTCGGTGCGGTTGATGCGAAGCCGGCGCAGCATGGCCGGCGTTTGCAGGGGTTTGGGCCCGATCAATTCTGGCAGATGCGCACGGAACACGGCGCGGCCGGCGGCGCATGCCGCTGGCGTGTCGAAGCTGCCGCGCAGTGCATCGCGCAGCCCGCTCGCGCTCAAGCGACCGCCGGCAGTGGCATGCGCGCCCTGCTCGGCATCATAGGCATAGCCCTGATCGGCCACCGAGGCCGGCACCGCGCCCAGCGGCTGATAGCCCAGCGCGCACAGCAGGCTCCATTCAAAGCGCCGCAGCAGCGGCTCTGCAGCGGCGTCGCCGCTGCCGGCTTCCACATCCGCACGCGGCGCGCGCACCAGTCCGGCGAGCAGGGCTTCATAGGCGCCGAACACGGGCGCGTGGGGATCGTCACGCGCCAAGGCGCGCAACAGCAACTCGTTGGCATACCACACCCAAAGCACGCGCTCGCCGACCAGGGGATACGGACTGCCTTCGGCCTCGATCGATTGCAACGTGCCCAGCTCGCCGCGACGATGCCACTGCATGCGATAGCGCTGCAGCAGGTCGATGCCACCACTGCGCCGCTTGCTCTGCCCGCGCGCGCCCCGGGCGATCAGGCCAACGCGCCCGTGCTCCGGCGTCAGCACTTCCAGCAAGAGGCTGGTCTCGCGATAGGGCCGCTTCTGCAGGATGTAGGCCGGCACGTCCTGGACGCGTTCGGCACTCACGCCGATTCAGCCCTCATACCCGAGCGCGCGCAACGCCGCCGGGTCGTCACTCCAGTTGGCACGCACGCGGACGTGGGTCTGCAGATAAACCTTCTTGCCGAGCTGTCGTTCGAGCTCGCGCCGGGCGGAGGTCCCTACGCGCTTGGCCGTTTCACCCCCCGCGCCGATGACGATCTTCTTCTGGGCCTCGCGCTCTACCCAGATGACGGCGCGGGTACGCAGCAGGCCTTCGCTGTCCTCCAGCATTTCCACACCCACCGACAGCGCATAAGGCAGTTCCTGATGCAGCATGCGGGTCAGCTTCTCGCGCACGCACTCGGCGATGGTGAAGGCCAGATCATGGCCCTGGATCTGGTCCGGCGGGAACAGTGCCGGCCCCTCCGGCATGAAGCCCGCCAGCACGTCGGCCAACGTGTCCAGATTGTCGCCATGGGTCGCTGATACCGGGACAATATCGGCATAGTCGTAGCGGGCCCCCAGGGCGGCCAACTCCGGCAGCAGCTTGCTCTTGTCCGCCTGGCGGTCAACCTTGTTGAGGGCCGCAACCACCGGCAGACCGGAGGCCTTGGCGCGCGCCAAGGCCAGATCGTCGTCGCTGCGCCACTGCCCGCTCTCGACCACATGGAGCACCACGTCGACGCCTTCGATGGCGCCGGTGGCGGCGCGATTGAGCACCCGGTTCAATTCGCGCTGTTCGCGCTCGTGCAGTCCGGGCGTGTCGACGAAGACGATCTGCACGCCTTCGCGATTGCGCACCCCGTGGATGCGGTGACGGGTAGTCTGCGGACGCCGGCTCACGATCGACACCTTCTGTCCCACCAGTGCATTCACCAGGCTCGACTTGCCCACATTGGGGCGGCCCACCACGGTCGTCATTCCGCTACGCATCGAGTTGCTCCAGCATCGCCCGGGCCGCATTCTGTTCCGCGCCACGCCGACTGGAGCCCTGGCCCTCGGCACGCACTTCATCATCACCCAGCACACAGGCCACCCGGAAGCGTTGCCGGTGTGGCGGCCCGGTCATCTCGACGACCTCGTACTCCGGCCGCGGCCGCGACCGGCCCTGCAGCCATTCCTGCAGCCGGGTCTTCGGATCCTTCAGCGAATGGGGGTCCGGCAGCGCTTCCAGTCGCGGCCCCCACCAGCGCTCGACGCAGGCCGTTGCGGTGGGGATATCGGCATCGAGCAACACCGCCCCGATCAGCGCCTCCACGGTGTCGGCAAGCACCGAACGCCGACGATAGACGCCACTCTTGAGGGCGCTGCCGCCGAGCTGCACGGCGTCGGCCAGCGCCAGATCCTGCGCCACCGAACCCAGCGTTTCCTCGCGCACCAGCGCCGCCCGCATGCGCGTCAGATCCCCCTCGGACAGCTCCGGGCAGCGCTTGTAGAGCATCTGCGCCACCACAAAATTGAGCAGGGCATCGCCCAGAAATTCGAGCCGTTCATAGTGACCGTGTCCGGCACTGCGGTGGGTGAGGGCCTGATCGAGAAGGGCCTCGTCCCGGAAGCGGTAACCGAGCCGGCGTTCCAGATGCGCCCGGTTCACGAGCCCCGGCCAACCATGATCTGCTCTTCGAAAGTGAACAACAGATCGATGTTGTGAATCAGAGGCACGCGCGCCTCGTATTGGTATTCCAGATACCGCGTTTCGCCCTCGCCACGTACCAGGGCGACGTCCTCCGGATCGAGATGTTGGATCCGTTCGATGGCCCAGTACCGTTCCAATGCGCTGCGCATGGTGCGCACGCTGGCGGCGGGGTTCTCCGGGTCCTTTGCGACCCGCTCGATAGCGCCGCTGACCTTCATCTGGTTGAGATAGACCGGCACACAACGCATGACCAGCAGCGCGGCAAAAGCCACCAGCGCCACGGTCACCATGAGCATCCAGATCGTCATTCCGCGCTGTGCTGGCCGCATCGTCGTCTCCTTAAGGGATGGTGCTACCAATCCGCGAAAAATCCGGACGTCCGCGCTCACTGTTCCAGTTCATCCAGATGAGGAAGGCCCGCCCCACCAGATTGCGTTCCGGAACGCTGCCCCAGCGCCGGGAATCATCGCTACCATCGCGATTATCCCCCATCACGAAATACTCGCCCTCGGGCACCACGAAATCGATGGCGCGCGACGGCGCATTCGGATTGACGATGATCGGGTGGCGGTCTCCTCCCAGCGTCTCGATGTAGCGCTCCACCACGCCGCCGGGCAGGCCGGGGACCCGCGCCACGCCAGCGGGTTCGAGCGGGATGCGCTCGCCATTGATGCGGAGCTGCTTGTCGCGATAGACGATGTGGTCTCCGGGCAGCCCGACCACGCGCTTGATGAAATCCTTGCTTGGATCAAGCGGGAAACGGAACACGGCCACGTCGCCGCGCTCGGGCTTGGCGCCTTCCGTGATCTGCCAGAACCCCACCGGCGAGCGCAGCCCGTAGGCACGCTTGTCGACCAGGATGAAGTCACCCACCAGCAGCGACGGAATCATGGAACCGGACGGAATCCGGAAGGGCTCCACAACGAAGCTGCGCAGGATCAGTACCACCAGGATGACCGGGAAGAAGGAGCGCGAGAACTCCACCGCCCAGTTGCCGCGCTCGCTGCCCGCCGCGCGCCGCGCGCGCGCGAAGAACAGCGCATCAATGGCATAGACCAACCCCGTGGCAAGCGCCGCCACGGAGAGAATGACTGCAAAGTCCCAGTGGAAATCGCTCAGAAACTGCTCCATGCGGGATTACTTTCGGTCGACGTTCAGAATGGCCAGGAAGGCGGACTGCGGAATCTCGACATTCCCCACCTGTTTCATGCGCTTTTTCCCCTCTTTCTGCTTTTCGAGCAGCTTTCTCTTCCGTGAGACGTCGCCACCGTAGCACTTGGCGAGCACATTCTTGCGCAGGGCCTTGACGGTTGTCCGGGCGAGGATGCGCGAACCGATGGCGGCCTGAATGGCGACATCGAACATCTGGCGCGGAATCAGCTCCTGCATGCGTTCGCACAGCGAGCGCCCGCGATCGTAGGCCATATCGCGGTGGCAGATCGTCGACAAGGCATCCACGCGTTCGCCATTGACCAGTACGTCCAGGCGCACGAGGTTGGCGCCGACGAAGCACTTGAAGTCGTATTCGAAGCTGGCATAGCCGCGTGACACGCTCTTCAGCCGGTCGAAGAAATCGAGCACCACCTCGGCCAGCGGCATGTCGACCACCATCTGCACCTGACTGCCGTGATAGTGCAATTCCGGCTCGCCGGCGCGCTTTTCCATGCACAGCTGCATGACCGAGCCGATGCAGTGCTGCGGCATGAGAATGCGCGCCGTGATGATCGGCTCACGCAGCTCATCCACGCTGGAGATGTCGGGCAGTTCGGCCGGGTTCTGCACACTCTTGGTGGAACCGTCGCTGAGTGCGCATTCATAGACCACCGAGGGCGCGGTGGTGATCAGATTCAGGTCGTACTCGCGCTCGAGACGCTCCTGCACGATCTCCATGTGCAACATGCCCAGAAAGCCGCAGCGGAAGCCGAAGCCGAGCGCACTGGATGACTCCGGCTCGTAGGATAGCGCGGCGTCATTCAGCCGCAGCTTGCCGAGGGCATCGCGCAGATCCTCGAAATCGTCCGACGACACCGGGAAGATACCGGCGAAGACGCGCGGCTGGATCTCCCGAAACCCAGGCAGACGCTTGGCGCAAGGGCGCTGCGCATCGGTCAGCGTGTCGCCGACCGGCGCGCCGTCGATATCCTTGATACCGGCCACCACGAAGCCCACCTCCCCGGTCTCCAGCGCGTCCAGTTCCACGCGCTTCGGGGTGTTCCGCCCCAGCATGGTGACTTCATGGTCGCGGCCGGTGGCCATGACGCGAATCCGCTGCCCGCGGTGCAGCCGCCCGTGCATGACGCGCACCAGCGAGATCACACCCAGGTAATTGTCGAACCAGGAGTCGATGATCAGCGCCTGTACCACTTCCTTCGGGTCGCCATCGGGCGGCGGCACGCGCTGCACGATGGCTTCGAGCACCTCGGTGACCCCCTCGCCTGTCTTTGCAGAGATGCGCAAGGCGTCCTGGGCCTCGATGCCGATGATGTCCTCGATTTCGTCGATGACGCGCTCGCAGTCGGCATTGGGCAGATCGACCTTGTTGAGCACGGTGACGACTTCGAGATCCTGATCCACCGCCGTATAGCAATTGGCCACGGTCTGGGCTTCCACACCCTGTGACGCGTCGACGATCAGCAAGGCACCTTCGCAAGAAGCGAGCGAGCGCGACACTTCATAGGAGAAGTCGACATGCCCGGGCGTGTCGATCAGGTTGAGCTGATAGGTCTGCCCGTCGCGCGCGTCGTAGCTGAGGGTGATCGCCTGCGACTTGATCGTGATGCCGCGCTCCCGTTCGATCGGGTTGCTGTCCAGCACCTGATCCTGCATCTCCCGCTCTTCCAGCCCATGACAGAGCTGGATGAAGCGGTCGGCCAGGGTGGATTTCCCATGGTCGATGTGCGCGATGATGGAGAAATTGCGGATGTGCGTCTGCTGCATGGACTCCAGCGCGGTGCTACCGGGCGACGGGCAAAATAGCACGCGATTATACGCACAGATGGGGGCCCGGCCCTTCGCTATCGGGGCCCCGTCATGGTATGCACGAGGGCAGCGCAGGCTTCCTCATCGAAGTGCCCCTCGCAGACAACCGCGTCATTGCCGTCGAGCAAGACCGGGATGCGCGCGCCATAGCGCTCGCGCAGCTCCGGCCAGCGGTCGATATCCACGTGGTCGAGCGACACGCCCGGAAAGGCAGCCCGCCACGCCTCGTGGAACTGGTCGCACAGGCAACAGCCCGTGCGGGTCAGCAGTCGAGGAATCACTGCTCCGGAATCGGCACCGCAATGAACAGCGGCGAGCCACCGCGCTGAATCAGGAAGGGGGCGGATGTACCAGGCGTCAGTCGTTCCACCACCTCACGCAACCGGGACACCGAGTCCACAGCATTGCCCGCCACGCGCAGGATGATGTCCCCGGAACGGATGCCGGCGGCGGCCGCAGGGCCGCCCTTGACTTCGGCCACCCGCACGCCACCGTCGAGCACGTCTTCGCGCTCGCGCGTGTCGGCATCCATCGGCTCGACCCGCATGCCCAGCACGGTCGGCTCGCTCGGTGGCTCGGGTAGCGGGCCCGGGCCGTCGCGCATGGCCTCCTCGTTGAGTTCGTCCACGGTGACGTCCAGCTTCATGCGCTCACCATTGCGCATGAGCACGACTTCGACCTCTTCGCCGGGCTTGATGGCGCCGACCACCGCGGGCAAGGCCGCCGATCGCGGAATGTCTTCGCCACCAAAGGAAAGAATGACGTCGCCTTCGCGCAGACCTGCCTTGGCAGCCGGCCCGTCGGGCAGTACGCGGGAAACCAGCGCACCGCGCGGACGGTCCAGCCCGAAGGACATGGCAAGCTCGCGCGTGACTTCCTGGATCACCACGCCCAGCCAACCTCGGGCCACACTGCCATCATCACGCAGCTGTTCGGCCACCGAAATCGCCATGTCGATGGGAATCGCGAAGGAAATGCCCTGATACCCACCGGTACGGCTGTAGATCTGCGAGTTGATGCCGACCACCTCGCCGTCGAGGTTGAAAAGCGGCCCCCCGCTGTTGCCCTGATTGATGGCGACATCGGTCTGGATGAAGGGCACGTACTGGCCACTCGACAGGCTCCGCCCCTTGGCAGAGACGATCCCGGCCGTCACCGTCTGCTCGAATCCGAAGGGCGAGCCAATAGCCACCACCCAGTTGCCGACTTCCAGCGATTCGCTATTGCCGATCTCGACCGGGTCGAGGTCGTCGCGCTTGATCTTGAGCAGCGCCAGGTCCGAACGCTCGTCGCTGCCGACCAAGGTGGCCACTTCCTCGCGGCGATCCTTGAAGCGGACGATGATCTCGTCGGCGTTGCGTACCACGTGGTGGTTGGTGAGGACATAGCCCTCTTCCCAGAGCACGAAGCCGGAACCCAGGGACCGTGACGGTGGGCCGCTGCCCTCACCCTGCCCCTCCCCGAAGTGATCCCGGAACCAGTCACCGAAGGGGCTTTCCTCCAGTCCAAAGGGCAGTTGCTGCCCCTCCTTGCCGCCATTGCGGGTCACGGTGGCGATATTCACCACCGAAGGGCCGGCATTGCGCGCAATGTGCGAAAAATCCGGCAACTGACCGGCAGGCGGCGCGGGCTCCGACGAGCAGGCGGCAAGAGCAACAAACAGCAGGGGCCAACAATGACGGAGCACAGACACTCTCCCAAGAAAAATCATGATGTTTCGGTGAGACGCGGACAACTGTCCGCGCCGAAGCGATCCTTGCGCAGGATGACGGGCCGGAAGTGACGCGCATCAAGACTGCGGCTCTTCCAGTGCACCATCAACAAGCCGGCGGCCAGGCCGCTGACCGAGAAGCCCGCGACCAGCAAGTCGCCGGCATTGAGTACGACGCTGGCAAAGGCGCCAAGCGCGATCATGCCGACCAGGGGAAGGAGGTAGACCATGGCCGACGCGCGCAGCAGCGCATCGCCACCAATGCCCACCACCACGGCATCGCCGGCTTGCAGGCCCTTGACCTGGCTCGTGGCGGGAATCGAATACTGGCGATGACGCGCCAGCCGGCCCAGCAGGCCGCCGCCACAGCCCCGCCCTTCTGCGCAGCGCTGGCAGTTACCCATATTGAGGGCCTGGATGAAGATCTGCTCTCCGTCGACACTTGTGACGATGGCGCGTTCTTCAATCATCCTGCGTTTCGGGCATAGCCTGTTCCTCGGAGGGACTGCCGGCGCCTTCCGCGTCATTGTCTGCCGGCAGCATGGGTTCGAGCGCGGCTCCTGCATGCGCCTCGACCGAGGCGAGCTGCAACCGCTCAGCCACCCACTCTACGGTGCGTGCCGGCACTTCACCAACGACAGTGACCTGGTGTCCATCAATCACCCGAGACACAACGTTCAGTGCGCCCATGCGGGAATGCGCGGCACGGACGTCCTGGAGGTTACCGTCCGCGCTATTGGCACCGTAGACCGAAATCGTGGCTAACCCATCCGTGAACAGGAAATGTTCCACCGGCACGCGGTCGTCTGCGCCTTTGCGTACCGAATGGGAAATCTTGCGGAAGCCCGGCGGTACCTGTGCCACCGACCAGCGTGCCGGCACGCGCAGGCGCGGCGACTCATCCGCATGGCGCACCACGCGATAGCCTTCGGTATCCGCATCGCGCTGGAACAGCGCGTCGTCAAAACGCTCGGCGTAGGCCACATCGGTGAACATCATCTGCTCGATGCGCTGTTGCTCCGCGTCGAGCACGACCACACGCAGCGGGAGATGGGTCTCGCGGTCAAGCCAGTATTCATAGCCATAGCGCATGTCGTCGCGCGGCGAAACCAGCACCCCCACACTCAGTCGGCCGGCGATGCGCTCGTCACCAAGGTGTTCGAAGTCGTAACGCTCGTTCAGCGAGGCGATATTGTCGCGCCGAAGCGAAGGCAGCAGGCTGGCCGCCTGATGGGCGCGCTGGTCGATGGTCACCATGCGCTGCTGGGGAAGCACGCAGATGACTTCCTCGTTGTTGCGGTAGATCTCGCGCGCGTCGCCAGTCAATGACACCAACCGCTCGCGTACCGACCCATCGCGGTACTCGTGAATGACGCGCAGGCTCTCCATGCGGGTATCCGTCTGGTAAACCACCGTACCGGCGTAGGTGGTCTGCCGCACGGCCTCGCTCATGCGAACGAGCAACTTCGCAGGATCAGCATTGTCGTCGCTGCCGAATCCGCTGGTGGTGACCAGGGTCAGCAGCATCGCGACCGTTGCGCGCATCATCGGGTGCGTTGATTGAAGTCCGCGTTATGCGCAGCGTAACGTGCATAGCCAAGCGGACCGCCAATGCCCTGCGCACTGCGGTGCCCAGCGTATTCGATGTAGTAGGTATTCAGCCGTTCATCGCCCACTGGTAGGGCATTGAAGCCTTCCCGACTGCCGGAGCGCGCGCCGGCGGCATTGGTATCGGGTCGTGCCTGAGCGACGCTGTTCTGCAGGGAAGGCGTGCTGGCAAAAGCGCCGCTACCCGAGATTTGCGGCACCTCTTCGGCCGTCCCGGCGGAAGGTGTGCCCTGCCAGACGACAGGGAGCACAAGGGCTGCAACCGCAATGCTGGCCGCCGCAGCCAGGCCGGTCACCGGCAAGGCCCAGCGGCGTGTCGGGCGACGCGACGCGATGGCGGTTACCTTGGGATTCTGGTGGTCGGCCGCCTCGGTGGCGATCGCTTCGCGTACGCCTTCGAGGAGGTCGGTTCGTGCGGACAGGCGGGTCTGGCCTCGCATCATCACCCCGATGCTGCTCCATCGGGTGACGGCACCGGCGCTTGTGGGATCGTGATCGAGGCTCTCAATCAGGGCATCGATGTCTTCCGATGCCAGTTCGCCGTCAAGCAATGCCGAAAACAGTTCGTCAGTTTGCTGCATACCGCCTAGCTTCCTCGCTGAAGACGCGCACGTGCGGATGATGTCAGATAAACCACATCGATGCGATAAAGTTCCGCCGCGCCCGGGAATTTCTGTCCGTCTGACATCAGGTGTGCCTCATGTCGATCTCTGGGAAGGCCGATCAATGAGCGGCGCCAGTACTTCATCGACAACGGCACGTGCCCGAAATATCCGTGAGCGGACCGTTCCAATCGGACAATCCATCGCTTCGGCGATCTCCTCGTAAGAGAGCCCTTCGAGCTCCCGCAGGGTGATCGCCTGACGCAGGTCGTCCGGCAGCTGGGCAATCGCGTCAGAGACTGCCTGCTGAATTTCACTGGTGAGCAGATGCGACTCCGGTGTATCGATGTCACTCATCTGCTCGGTATGGCCATAGAGCTCGGCATCCTGCACGTCGATATCCTGACCCTGCGGACGCCGCTTGCGCGAGACCAGTTGATTCTTCGCGGTGTTGATCGCGATGCGATACAGCCAGGTATAGAAGGCCGACTGGCCCTTGAAGTTGGGCAGCGCGCGATAGGCCTTGATGAAGGCGTCCTGTGCCACGTCGGGGGCATCGGCCTCGCCGACAAACCGCGACACGAGCTGCAGCACCTTGCTCTGGTGCCGAAGGACGAGCAGGTCGAAGGCGCGTTGTTCCCCCTCTTGCGCCCTTCGCACCAGTTCCTCATCGAGTAGCTCTTCTTTCATCGTGCGCGGTTGGTGTGACGCGCACGTTGTGCGTCAGCGTTCATGGAAAACCTGTCAAAATGCTGCAACAGTGCCGCCCCCCTGCGGACTGCAGGCGCGCTAGAGTGTAGCAACTCCTGTTGGCGCAACAGCCCACCCTTCGCATCATTTCCTCCGTGCAGACGACAGACGTCCTCATCCTGGGCAGCGGCGCGGCCGGCCTGACGTGCGCCTTGCGGCTGGCACAGGCCGGAATGCATTGCACCGTCGTTTCCAAGAGCCGACTGCGCTCCGGCGCCACGCTCTGGGCGCAGGGCGGCATCTCCGCCGTGCTGGACGCCGCCGACTCGCTCGATGCCCACATGCAGGACACGGTCGACGCCGGCGGCGGCCTGTGCGATCCGGACATGGTGCGCCATATCGTCGCGCGCGGGCCAGCCTGCATCGAATGGCTGGTGGAACGCGGCGTACAATTCACCGCCGACCCCGAAGGCCCGCAAGGCAGCGAACCCCGCTTGCATCTGACGCGGGAGGGCGGCCATTCGTTCCGCCGCATCGTGCATGCCGCGGATGCCACCGGCGCGGCAGTGGAAACCACCCTGGCTGAACTGGTGGCCGCGGAACCGCGCATCACGGTGCGCGAGCATGCCTTTGCGGTCGATCTCATCCGCGGAAGCCGCGCCGATGGCGTCATCGGCGCCTACCTCATGGATGTCAACAGCCACGATGTCTTTCCCATCGCCGCGGGCGCGGTCGTACTGGCTACAGGCGGCGCGAATATGGTCTATCTGTATTCGAGCAATCCGCACGGCGCCAGCGGCGACGGCATTGCCATGGCCTGGCGGGCAGGCTGCCGGGTGGCGAATATGGAATTCATGCAGTTCCACCCGACCTGCCTCTACCACCCCAACGCGCGTTCCTTTCTGATCACCGAGGCGCTGCGCGGCGAGGGGGCCCATCTGACGCTGCCCGATGGCAGCCGCTTCATGGGGCGCTTCGACCCGCGGGAGGAACTGGCGCCGCGCGACATCGTCGCGCGCGCCATCGACCACGAGATGAAGCGCCTGGGCATCGACCATGTCTGGCTGGATATCTCGCATCGCGATGCGGACTTCATTCGCTCGCACTTTCCCTCCATCCACGCACGCTGCGCGGAGCTCGGCATCGATATCACGCGTCAGCCGATTCCGGTGGTACCGGCAGCGCACTACACCTGCGGGGGCGTGCTCACCGATGTGCACGGCCATACCGATCTGGATGGCCTGTACGCCATCGGCGAGGTGGCATGTACCGGCTTGCACGGTGCCAACCGCATGGCCTCCAATTCATTGCTGGAGTGTCTGGTCATGGCCGAAGGCGCGGCCAACGATATCCAGCGCCGCGCCCGGCCGGCGACCACCCAGCAGCTGCCCGCCTGGGACGCCTCGCGCGTGACGGATTCCGATGAAGATGTCGTGATCTCCCACAACTGGCAGGAACTTCGGCGCTTCATGTGGGATTACGTCGGCATCGTACGCACCGACAAGCGCCTCTCCCGCGCAGCCAACCGCGTTGCCCTGTTACAGCGGGAAATCGAAGAGTTCTACGGCAACTTCCACATCAGCCCGGACTTGATCGAACTGCGCAATCTGGTCACCGTTGCCGATCTCATCGTGCGCTCGGCCATCGCGCGGGACGAAAGCCGTGGCCTGCACTTCACGACCAATCACCCGCAGCAGCATGACGATGCGCGGTGGTCCATCGTTTCTCCGGTAGACGGACGTGCCCACCTGCGCCCCATTGCCGCGTCGAGGATGGCCTCCTAGTCAGTCCTCGCACTGCGGCAGGGATGCCGGACCCGGTGCTTCCAGACCGTCCGCTTCGGGCCAGCGTTGGGGCACCATGCGCACGTCCTCGGGCGCGTAGCCCATGGCCTCCAGCCGCGCCAGCGCTTCCACTTTCCGCTCCGTTGGCATCACCGGTGCACGATGCATCAGCCAGGCGTAGTCGCGACGCGTACGCGCGATGATGGTGCTGTCGTAGTCGGCGTCGAGCCAGGCAATGATGAACTCGGCGCGAAACGGCCAGATGAAGGACATGCCCCACTCCGCCGGATCGCCATCCACGCCGGGATAGCCCGTCGGGCGCGTGATTTCGAGGGGCGCCTCGAAGCCGCCATCGCGATAGCGGAACACGGTCTCCACACGCCCATCGGCACACAACGCATAGCGCTCGACGGCATTGAAGGCCTCTTTCTCGGGCGGCAGCGGGACGTGGGCGATGACGTACCAGTCGCCCATGAAACGCTCCAGGTCGACATCCTGGGCGCGCGGCAGCGGGGGTGCGTCCTTGGGAGCGGAGGCGCACCCAGCGAGCACCAGCGCGGAGAGGACAACGGCAAGCAGGCGATGCATCAGGATGACTCCGAAGACGTGGAAGGGCCCGCATGCAGCAGTGCGGTGCGCAGCAGCCGGGCATGTTCCGCTGCACATTCGTCGCCGAGCAGGATGCGCAACGTGCTGCCGCCACCTGTCAGGCGAAAGCGCAGTACCGGGAATCGACCGCCGACCACGCTGAGCGGATGCAGGCGGGCATCAACGAGGCCGCCACCACAGTCCACCTGCCAGCGGCCGTCGGCATGGGCAACGACGCGCTGCAGCGCGCGCTTGCCGAAACCCAATGCGGGGTGGCGACGCGTTAGCATCCATGACAACCCAACGAGCAGGGCCACGGCCACCATGCCCTCCCCGTCCGGCATGCTTCCCATCAACAGCAAGAGCGTGACCGCGTGCAGGGCGCTGAGAATGGTCAACCCGCGCACACTGGGCCGTAGTGGAATATCAGCGGTAACGCCGGAGTTCATCGATCATGTCCGCGATCATTCCCGGCGGTGGCGGTCGGTGGCCCATCAGCCACGACCACAGGTCGGGATCCTCATGGTCCAGCAATGCGTGGAAGGCCTGCCGCGCCTCGTCGGAAGCCTCCGCGTAGCGGTCCTCGGCCCAACGCGTGAACACGAGATCGAGCTCCTTCATGCCACGGCGGAGGCGCCAGCGGAGTTCGCGGGGAAGCGATGGTTCGGTCATAGGCGCAGTATAACGGCGCCCCTGCCCCACCCCCTGCGCTGTCCAGCGCCTCCGCCGCTGCGGTCTAGGGCCAGTTCACACCCAGTCGATCGCGGCGCGCGAGTCCGTATGCGTGCAGCGCAAGGAGTAAGGAGCGCGATGGACTTGACGACCATGAGCGACGAAGGACGCGGCAGCGCGCGCATACGGGCCGCATCCGTCGGATTCGCCACGACCGACTGCGTGTGAACAGACCCTAGAGCAGGATGACCTGGCGCACGGCCTCGGCGCGCGCCAGCCGGTCGAAGGCGAGGTTGATGTCATCCAGCGCAAGGCGATGCGTCAACAGCTCGTGCACCGGCAGCCGCCCCGCCCGGTACAGCGCCAGGAAGCGCGGCACATCCCGGCTGACCACGGCCGATCCCATGTAGCTGCCACGCAGGCTGCGCTCCTCGGCGACGAGACTGACCGCGGGAATCTGCAGCATCCGCTCCGGATGCGGCAGGCCGACGGTGACCGTGGTGCCCCCGCGCCCGGTGGCGAAATAGGCCTGTTCCAGCACCTTCTCGCTACCCACCGTTTCCAGCGCATAGTCCGCGCCACCGCCCGTGATGTTGCGGATCTGCGCCAAGGCGTCTTCATCGCGCGCTTGCACGACATGACTGGCCCCGAGCCGCTGCGCCAGGGCCAGCTTCTCTGCTACCGGATCCACGGCGACGATCGGCCAGGCACCGGCCGCCACCGCGCCCAGCAGCGCGGCCAGGCCCACACCGCCCATGCCGTAGATCACCACTGACTCGCCCGGACGGACCGAAGCGGTATTGACCGCCGCGCCGACCCCGGTCATGACCGCACAGCCAAACAGCGCCGCCACTTCGACCGGCAAGTCCGGGTCGATGCGTACGGCCGAGCGTTCCGAGACCACGGTGTACTCGGCGAAGGCAGATACGCCCAGGTGGTGATGGCAGCTCTGGCCTTCGGCGTCGCGCCAGCGGCGCGCACCGGAGAGCAGCGTACCCGCCGCATTGGCTGCGGCGCCCGGCGCGCACAGCACCGGGCGGCCCTCGGCGCAGAAGCTGCAGCGACCGCAGGAAGGCACGAAGGAGAACACCACCCGATCGCCCACCGAGAAATCGGTGACGCCGGCGCCCACCGCCTCGATATCTCCGGCCGCCTCATGACCCAGCACCATCGGCACCGGCCGTGGACGCGATCCATTCACCACCGACAGATCCGAGTGGCAGACGCCGGCGGCCCGCACCCGCACCAGCAGCTCGCCCGGCCCAGGCGGCTCCAGCTGCAAGGGTTCGACGCGCAATGGCTTGGAATCGGCATAGGGGGTATTTGCCCCCATGCTGCGCAATACCGCACCGCGTGTTTCGATCATGCTGCCTCCTCGCCTCCGTGCAACGCGTCGAGCGCCGCACGGATCGTCTCGGGAATCGCCGTTGGCCGCCGGCTGCCACGGTCCACAAAGACATGCACGAAGTGACCGGTCGCCGCCTGCGTACTGCCTCCGTCCGCGAACAGCCCGATGGCGTAGGTCACGCTGCTGCTTCCGATGCGGTCCACCGCCAGGCCCGCTTCCACGACCTCGGGGAAGGCCAGGGGCGCCGTGAACTGGCAGCTCGAACTGACGCACAGGCCGATGACCGGCCCAGCGTGAATATCCAGGCCGCCTTCCCGGATCAGATAGGTGTTGATGACCGTATCGAAGAAACTGTAGTACTCGACGTTGTTGACGTGGCCATAGACGTCATTGTCCTTCCACCGCGTCGGAATGCTGAGGCGATGCGGGTAGTCTTCCAGTTGGCGCGCTTCCGCCACGTAAGGTCTCCTTCGTTCTTGTCCTCGGGGCACGATCCTAGCTTGATTTCCACCGCCCGCGCGCCGCGTGCGCGCGCATCATGCCGTGCCCTCTGCGCGCTGAGGCAGCAGGATCGGCAAGTAGGCAGCCAAGGTCAGGGCGCGGTAGACGACATAGCCGATGAAGGCCAGCCAGAGCCCCGCATTGCCCAGCACCGGTACCAGCATCATCGCGGTGGCGAGGAAGGCAGCGACCGCGGCCAGCGAGCCGTTGCGCATCGCACGCGTCCAGCCTGCACCGATGAAGATGCCATCAAGCTGAAAGGCGGCAAAGGACAGCAGCACATAGGCGGCCGCAAAGGGCAGATAGCGCTCGGCTTCACTGCGCACCGCCTCGATGGCGGTCAGCCCGGTGATGGCCAGACCACCCGCGAGCAGGACAGCAAGCGCCAGCAGCATGGCGGTGGCGGCCGCGAGATGGGTGGAGCGGCGCGCCGCCGCGCGCAGAATATCGAGTCGCCGTCCGCCCAGGGCGCGTCCCACCAAGGGCTCCACGGCATGCGCATAACCATCCAGGAAGAAGGCGCTGAAGCTGATGAACTGCAACAGGACGTGGTTGGCCGCCAGGGTCACATCGCCGAAGCGGGCGCCCTGATTGGTGAACCAGGCGAAGGCCGACAGCATCAGCAGCGTCCGCAGCATGATGTCGCCGTTGGCCGTAAGGGTCTGACGCCAGCGCCGCCCGTCGCGCAGCCGGCTCCAGACCAGGAATGGCGCGCCGTCCTGGTGCCGCGCACGCAGCAGACGCAGTGCCAGCATGAGCGCGAGCAGCAGTGCCAGCCATTCAGCCAACGCGGTGCCGATGGCAATGCCGCGCACCCCCCAGCCCAGTACACCAGCGAAGAGGATATCGAGCAGGATGTTGAGCCCGTTCAGGCTGAGCTGCACCAGCAGGATCCAGCGGGTCTGCCCAAGACCGATGAACAGGCCCATCAAGGCGTAGAGCGCCAATGCGGCCGGCGCGCCCCAGATGCGCCATGCGAAGTAATCCGCTGTCAGCGTCTCCACGCTGTCGCTGGCACCGAACAACGCCAGGGCCAGATCGATCAGCGGTCGCTGCAGCAGGAGCAGACCCGATGCCAGCAGCAGGCTCAGCAGCAAGGCACGCTGGATGCTGGCACGCACTTCGGCCTCGTCCTGCTCGCCATCGGCGCGCGCGGCAAAACCGGTGGTTCCCATGCGCAGGAAACCGAAACCCCAATACAGAAAGCTGAACAGCAAGGCGCCCAGTGCAATGGCACCGAGTTCGGCGGTTGTGCCGCTGCGGCCGATCACGGCGGTGTCCGACAGGCCAAGTAGCGGTGTGCTGCAGTTGGCCAGCATGATGGGCCACGCCAGCTGCAGGATGCGACGGTAGCCTGGACCTGGCACGGCCTCCCCTGCCTGCTCCATTCTCAGCCCCCAACGAAACAGGGGCCGCAGGACCGTGATGGTCCTGCGGCCCCTGCGTCAGCAGACCGCTGCGGGAAGCGCGCCCTCAGGTGGTGCGCTCCAGCAGCATCTTCTTGGTCTCCGCGATGGCCTTGGCGGGGTTCAACCCCTTGGGGCAGGTCTTCGCGCAGTTCATGATGGTGTGGCAGCGATACAGCTTGAAGGGGTCCTCCAGGCTGTCCAGACGCTCGCCGGTGGCCTCGTCGCGAGAATCCGCCAGCCAGCGATACGCCTGCAGCAGAATGGCGGGGCCCAGATAGCGGTCGCCATTCCACCAGTAGCTCGGGCAGGCGGTGGAACAGCAGGCGCACAGAATGCACTCGTAGAGACCGTCGAGCTCGGCACGGTCTTCGCGCGACTGCAGACGCTCGCGCGTCGGTGCCGGCGTGTCAGTCTTCAGCCACGGCTCGATGGATTCGTACTGCGCGTAGAAGTGCGACAGATCCGGAACGAGGTCCTTGATCACCGGCATGTGCGGCAGCGGATAGATCGACACATCGCCTTCGACCTCATCATTGCCCTTCAGGCACGCGAGGGTATTGGTACCGTCGATATTCATCGCACAGCTACCGCAAATGCCCTCGCGGCAGGAACGACGGAAAGTCAGCGTCGGATCGATCTCGTTCTTGATCTTGATCAGCGCATCCAGAACCATCGGCCCGCAGCTGTCCATGTCGACTTCATAGGTGTCGACACGCGGATTGCTGCCGCCATCTGGATCGTAGCGGTAGATCTTGAAGGTGCGCTTGTTCGTGCCCTGGGCGGGATAGAACTTGCCAGGCTGCGGGACGGAGCCCTTCGGTAGCTTCAGTTCGGCCATCGGTCTTTGCTCCTGCGGTTCAGTAAACGCGCTTCTGCGGCGCGATTACATCGATCTCATCGTCGATGGTGTACATGTGCACCGAGCGATAGTCGATCTTGGTTTCCGTGTCACTGGTGCGCCAGCAGAGGCTGTGCTTCATCCAGTTGTCGTCGTCGCGATCGGGGAAATCCTCGCGCGCATGGGCGCCGCGAGACTCCTTGCGATTCTGGGCACTGGCCATGGTGGTCAGCGCACAGCCGAGCAGGTTGTCCAGCTCCAGGGTCTCGACCAGATCGGAGTTCCAGATCAGCGAGCGATCGCTCACGGCGATGTCATTGAAGCTGGAAGCCGTCTTGGTGAGCTTGTCCATGCCCTCGTCGAGCGACTCGCCGGTACGGAACACGGCGGCGTGATCCTGCATCACCTTCTGCATCTCGGCGCGCACATCGGCCGTGCTGCGGCTGCCGCTGGCATTGCGCAGGCGATCGAAGCGGTCGAGGATGCGCTCCTCGCAGGCGCTCGAGATCGGCTTGTGCGCCTGATTCGGCTTCATGGTCTCGGCGCAGCGCAGCGCCACCGACCGCCCGAAGACGACCAGATCCAGCAGGGAGTTTGAACCCAGCCGGTTGGCACCGTGCACTGAGACGCAGGCTGCCTCGCCTGCGGCCATCAGCCCCGGAACCACCTTGTCTTCGTCGCCGTCGGCCGAGGTCACCACCTCACCGGTATACAGCGTGGGAATGCCGCCCATGTTGTAGTGCACGGTGGGCAGTACCGGGATCGGCGCCTTGGTGGCATCCACGCCGGAGAAGATGGAGGCGGTCTCGGTGATGCCGGGCAGACGCTCGTGCAGGACTTCCGGGCCCAGATGCTCCAGGTGCAGGAAGATGTGGTCCTTGTTCGGACCGACGCCGCGGCCTTCGCGGATTTCGATGGTCATCGAGCGTGACACGACGTCACGCGATGCCAGATCCTTGCGGCTCGGCGCATAGCGCTCCATGAAGCGCTCGCCTTCGGAGTTGGTCAGATAACCACCCTCGCCGCGCGCGCCCTCGGTGATGAGGCAGCCCGCACCGTAGATGCCGGTGGGATGGAACTGTACGAACTCCATGTCCTGCATTGGCAGGCCGGCGCGCAGCACCATGCCGTTGCCGTCACCCGTGCAGGTGTGCGCGGAGGTCGCCGAGAAATAGGCACGGCCATAACCGCCGGTCGCCAGAATGACGCGGTGTGCACGGAAGCGATGCAGCGTGCCGTTGGCCAGATCCCAGGCAATCACGCCCCGACAGACGCCATCGTCGTCCATGATCAGGTCGAGGGCGAAGAATTCCACATAGAACTGGGCGCGGCACTTCAGCGACTGCTGATACATCGCGTGCAGCATGGCGTGGCCGGTACGGTCCGCCGCCGCGCAGGTCCGCTGTGCGGTGCCCTCGCCGTAATGCGTGGTCATGCCACCGAAGGGCCGCTGATAGATCTTGCCTTCCTCGGTACGCGAGAAGGGCACGCCCCAGTGCTCGAGTTCGACCACGGCCGGGATCGCTTCGCGGCACATGTACTGCACGGCATCCTGGTCACCCAGCCAGTCCGACCCCTTGATGGTGTCGTACATGTGCCAGCGCCAGTCGTCTTCGCCCATGTTGGCCAGCGCTGCGGAAATACCGCCCTGCGCAGCCACGGTATGTGAACGCGTCGGAAAGACCTTGGTGATATTGGCGGTCTTGAAGCCGGCTTCGGCCAGACCGACCGTCGCGCGCAGGCCGGCACCACCGGCGCCAACAACGACGACATCGTATTCGTGATGGATCAGCTCGTAAGCAGCCATGCAATCAGACTCCAGCAGGTGCGACGCCTAGGCGCCGAACGAGGTTTTCAGGACGGCGACAACGCCGATGACGCCGCCCACGATGAGGGCGAAGCGCGTGGCGATCAGCACCGCCATCTTGACCCCTTCGTGATGCAGGTAGTCTTCAATGACCACCTGGGTTCCGAGCAGCGCGTGATAGAACAGGGTCGCCACCAGGACCACCAGCAGCGTGGTATTCAGCGGCGAGGCGACCCATTCGGCCACGGTGGCGTGATCGCTACCCGCCAGACCGGCAATCGCGAAGATCAGCCACAGCATCAGCGGGAGCATTGCCACCGCCGAAATGCGCTGCACGTACCAGTGGTGGGTACCCTGCTTGGAGGCACCCAGACCGCGGGCCCGGGACAAGGGAGAACGCAGACTCATACCAGAAACTCCTTTCGTGGCCGGCGGCTAGATCAGCACGACGATCCAGACCAGAACGGTCAGGACCACCGAGCCCGCGATGACGGCGTAACCCGTCTTGTAGACGGTATCGAGATCGAAACCGCGGCCGGTATCCCAGTACAGATGGCGCACCCCGTTGCACAGGTGATAGGCCACCGTCCACGTCCAACCGAACAGGAAGAACAGCCCGTACCAGGCACTGGCGTGTCCCATGAAGGCATCGTAGGCGGCGGCGCCACTGGCAATCGACAGCAACCAGCCCGACAGCAGGAAGGCGCCCACGGTGTTGATCACTCCGGTGATGCGGTGGAGGATCGACAGCATGGAGGTCAGCTGGGGCCGGTAATAGGGCCCGATCATAAACGGCGACAAAGGCCGTTCCGGAGACGGTTTAGCGCTCATGGTGCCTCTCGAATTTCGGTTGTAGCGAACGTGGCTGATCGATCAGAAGTCGATGCAGCGCCCCTGTTTTTCCCAGTCACCATAACGGGTGGGCTCTGGCCCACGGCGACCACCGATCTCTGTCGGGCGGGTATTATCGCCGGTTTCCGAGGCCGACGTCGGTTGCCGCTCGGAGACGCCAGTTTCAGCGCCCTCCGCTTTGGCGTCGGACCGCGACGAAGCGGCAGTTTCAGGATCTATTCTGTGCTCTGTCATGGTGCGAATGGTCCGTAAATTGCGCGAATTCAGCAATAGTTGTAGAGGCTGTTATGAACAATGCATTGCAGACAAGCCCCCCTCCCCATGGCGCCCTGATTCGGGTCAGTGGCGCGGATTGCGACACCTTCTTGCAGGGGCAGCTGAGCCATGACATGCGTCACCTCTCCCCGGATGCCGCCTGCCTGAGCAGTGTGAACTCTCCGAAAGGTCGCGTCATCGCGACATTGGTCGTATGCCGGCTGGGTGAGGATGTTGGCCTCTTGGTCGCTGCCGATATTGCCGAAGCGCTGTGCCAGCGGCTGCGCATGTTCGTCCTGCGCTCCAAGGTCCAGCTCGAGCTGGATACTGAGACCCCCATCACTGGCCTGATCGAGGCCAGCCCGGCCGCCGCTGGGGATGGCGCCACCGCGTGGCAGTGCCGGCAGGAGGCCAACGCCCTCTGGCTGCGCGCGCCTGGACACCATGCGCGCTGGTGGTGCATCGGCACGCCGCCGGACGAGGCATCGCCGCACCCCAACCCGCAGGCCTTCGCGCTCGGAGATATCGCTTGTGGCTTGCCTTGTGTAGGCCAGCCACAGACCGAAGCCCATGTCGCTCAGCACCTCGGCCTACAGCATTTTGATGCCCTGTCCTTCAGCAAGGGCTGCTTTACCGGTCAGGAAGTCATCGCGCGCCTGCACTACCGTGGCGGCATCAACCGCGTACCCGTGCGTTTGCGCGGCCAGCACGCTGCCCCGCCCGCGGGCAGCGCCATCAAAGACAGCGATGGCAAGACCCTGGCCGATGTCGTCAACAGCGCGACCAGCAACGAGGGCCACGAGGCGCTGGTGGTGTGGCGCGGCACGGAGGTACCGGCCTGGATCGTAGGTGCGGATATGCGCTGGGAGGTGTGCGACTTCGACCCGGCCCATCCCGCCTAGGGCCGCTAGGGCCTGATCCTGCGTGCTCAGTGCAGCCTGGCCACGGCTGCCGCGTGCTCGGCGGCCGGCGCGGGCGCCCCAACGAGGGTGCCTTGACCCCATTCACAGCCGCATTCGGCCAAGGCAGCGCGCTGGGCCTCAGCCTCGACCATGGTCGCAACCACGGCAATATCGAGGGCCTGCGCCATGTCGATGGCGGCACGTACGACCTGGCGGGCGCGTCCGTCACTGACAATGTCGCGCATCAGGGCCGGCGCCAGCTTGACCTGACGAATCCCCATCGCCGGCAGATCGGCGATCGCAACGGCGGCCGCACCGAAGTCCTGAAGACAGAGCGTGCAGCCAGCGCGACGCAGCACCGCAAGAGCAGCGTGCACACTTGAATGGGTGGACAGACCCGCACCCAGTTCAAATTTGAATGCACTGGGATCGACGGCGCAGTCGCGCATCACGGCAAGGAGCTGCTCAGCCAATGAGACGGTCAGGCTTTCCGCTGAGGTGATGTTGACGCTGATCTGGCCGAAGACCACCTTCTCCGCCATCCATCGATGGGCCTGCTCCGCCGCGGCGCGTACCACCCATGTCAGCAAGCGTGCGGCGTGACCATGCGTTTCCATGGCGGCAACGAATGCTCCCGCATGGAGAACGCCGAAACGCGGATGTCGCCAGCGCAACAGGCATTCCACGCCGCTGCGGTGGCCATCCCTGAAGTGAATCTCGGGCTGGAAGGCAAGGAATAGCTGCCCCGAACCCAGCGCGGCAGGCAGTTCGCGGACCAGCTGGCGCTCGCGTTCGCGCGCTGGCAGCGCCTCCAGGCAATGCAGTGTTTCGACATCACCTCCCCGTGCCTTGGATTGATACAGCGCCGCGTCGGCCTGCTCGATCACGGTCTCGGCACTGAGATTCTTGTCGGTCACGATGCGGATCCCCACACTGCAGCCGACATCAGTGGTGACGCCCTGCACCTGCATCGGCTTGTTGATGGCTGCGATCAGTCGAAGCGCCAGCTGCTGGGCCTCGGCTGTGTGGTCCACACCGTGCTGAATCACGGCGAACTCGTCGCCACCGAGGCGGGCGACAAAATCGCCGGCACGCAGCGTGCGCAGGATACGCTCGGCCACCACGGACAGAATGCGGTCTCCCACCTGATGACCGAAGGCATCATTGCGCTGCTTGAAACGATCCAGGTCGAGCAGGTGCAGCACGTAGGGGATGCCGTCCGCGGCCAGACGCGCGCGTGCGGCCTCCAGCCTTTGCTGGAACAGCGCGCGATTGGGCAAGCCGGTCAGTGAATCGTGCAGCGCCTGATGGGCAACCCGTGCCTGGGCATTGCGCTCGCCGGTCACGTCGAAGTGGGTTCCCACGACACGCTGCGGTACCCCGTCAGCACCGCGCACGATGTGTGCCTTGTTGAGAACGAGGACCCAGCTCCCGTCCTTGTGGGCCATCCGGTACTCGACCTCAAAGCAATCACTGTCGCCGTCAAGATGCGCGCGAATATTGGCAAGCAAGGGTTCCCATTGCTCGGGATCGACCAGCGCGTGCCAGTTCTCGTAGGCGTTGACCAGTTCGTGATCCTGATAGCCCAGCATCTGCTTCCATCCCGGTGACAGATACATGGCATTGCTCCGCAGATCCCAGTCGAACAGTCCTTCTCCGCTGCCGACCATCGCGAGGCGGAAGCGCTCCTCGGAAGCGCGCAACTCCTCGTTTGCGTGTTCGAGCTGGCGCTTGGCGTCGCGCAACTCGCGCGTGCGCAATTCGACCCGCGATTCCATCTGCTGCAGCAGCCGCGCCTTTTCCACGGCGACGCCCGCCTGCGCTGCCAGAATCTCGATGATGCGGACCCGCTCTTCGGGAAACACGCCCGGAGCCGAGCGGTTCTCCAGATAGAGCACTCCAGTGACGGCATCGCCATGGCGTAGCGGCACGCAGACAGCGGAGCGAACGGAATGCGACTGGATGTAGGGATCGTGCTCGAAGCCGCTGCTGCTCGCGGCATCGTGCAGCACGACGCTGCGCCCATGCCGAATCGCCGATCGCAACAGACTTCTCGGCACGTCCGGACAGGCATCAAGGGCCACATCATCCTCGACAAAACTGCCGCCGGCGGCTTCATCGTAGCGTGCAGCCACCACCCAGTACTCCTCTTCGAGCAGGGCCAGTACGCCACGTTCCGCGCCGGCATTGGCAGCCACCACTTTCATGAGTTGCCGCTTCAGAGTGGGCACATCGGATTCGTTGGCAATGAGCAGCGAGGAACGCAGGACCGCCTGCACGTCGAGATTCGGCAATCCATCGACACTTTGATGGCTCGACCAACTGCTCGACTCGCTCAGCCCACCGAATTGCTCGGCATAGCGCTCATTGAGCTGACGCACTTTGGCGTGCGCCTGCCATTGCCGGTAGAGGCGGATCGCTTCGCGCAGCGCGTTGGCTGCGAGAAAGAGATGGCCACGTTCGCGCAGATAGCCGGCGTAGCACTCCGATGCCAGCGCTTGATCGTTCAGATAGTAATGCGCACGGGCGCCGGCGATAGCGGCCTCGTACCAGCGCGCCGCCCGTTGCGGTTGCCGCGATCTCCGCAGGCGCTCGGCGGTCACCAAGACGAGCTTGTGATGGAAGTTCATGGGTGCGTGGCGCGCCCATACCCCGAGAACGCGCTGATTGCGGGCAACCTGACGCCGATAGTCCCGGTCGCGCGCCGCGTCTTCGCCATTCGTGCAGGCAAGCAGACTCAGCGAATGGAAGAAGTTGTGCTGCGCAAGCTCCGCCATGCCAGGCACGTTGGCCTGGTACGGAAGCGCGCGCTCGGCCATCTCCAGCGCCTTTTGCGGCGTGCCGAGCAGGTAATGCAGCATGGCCTGCGAGCAGTGGATATTGAACACCAGGAAATGACTGGATTCGGCCAGCAACCGTGGCAGCAATGCCTCGGCGTCGTAGTCCAGGCTGCGCAACACCAGCGGGTCATCCGCCTGGCCATTGAGGTTACGCGCAAGTTGTTGCCAGACGTGTGCAAAATCGCGGTGGTAGCCCATGCGGAGCTTCTCGATGGTCTGGATGGTGCGACGGTGGTGCTCCAGCACCGCATCCAGCGGTTCTCCGCAGAAAAACAGATGCTTGCCGTGCTGGATGCCGTTGTAGCTGCCATATTCGAAATCACCGTGGTCGATGCCGCTTTGCAGACCACGTGGCAGCGACTCCAGCGAGTTGCGCAGGTGCTCCTTCCAGTGACGCACGAAAACATCGAAGAGATTGATGATCTTTGCCCGCATGGGCTCGGCGCCGAAGCGTTCGAGACTGACATTCGCCAAGCGACCGAAGGCATAGCCCGACTCGATTTCGCCACGGAAGCCTGCCAGCAGTACGCCATAGAAGGCAAAGGCAAAGGCCCCAAGGGCGGAATGGCCATGCGTCAGGGTGGTGTGCACCATCTGCAGGGTGAGCACCCGCCACAAGGCCGGCCGCATCACATAGGCCGCCCCCGCCGCATTGACCATGATGCGCATCGCCGCCATGGCGGCCTCGTCCCGCATCTCGGGCAAGGCCTCAAGGGCAACGATGTCAGCCTGTGTCCAATGTAAATCCGCCTGCAGGTCCTGCGCTTGCTGAGCAAGACCGTCATCGTCATCCGCAATCGAGATGCCAAGCAGGGTGAGGGCCTCAATGGCGAGTGCGATGGCGGCGTTCTGGTCGTTGCCTGCGATGGCGAAGCGGATCTTCAATTCCACCAGCCGCACCCGGGCCAGCGTCGTGGCAACCTGTGCCTCCGCTACGACCAGCATGCTGGCTACGCGATCGTGATGGGCGTTGTTGAACTCGCTCTGGATGGCGTCGAGATACAACTCCGTAAACGCCGCATCCCGCTCGGCCAGACTGGGCTCGCCATAGAGTGCGAGCGCGAAGCGGAAATAGCGCAGCGCCACGTCATGAGCACTTGCGGCCTGCGCGCGTCGTGCGGCGCACGCGGAAAGCAGCGCGACATGGGCGCGCTCCTCCGTATCGGAAAGCAGAGACTCAGCGTGCTCGTAGTGGGAAACGACGTCGAGCAACACCGCGGAATGCGCGAGATCGGCTTCATCCGTGCTCAGCAGACGGGCGATTCGGAGGTGTTGCAGGCGCTTGTCCTTGCTGCTCAGCAAGGCATAGGCCGCCTGTTGTACCCGGTCATGGCTGAAGTGCAACTCCTGTTCGTCGCGGGTGATGAGATAGTCCTGCAAGGCGGGCTCGAGACGCTGCAGGACGCTGGCGGGAGGCAGCTCCGCTACCCGAGCCAGCGTCGCCAGCGGACAGCGATTGCCCAGACATGCCATGCGCGCCAGCAATGACTGGGTCTTGCCGGGCAGTTGATGCAGCTTGTCGATCAGCAGGGTCACGACGTCCTCGCTGACCTCCACTGCCTGCAGTGCATCTTGTGACCAATTCCAGCCATCCAGCTGCTCGTCGAAAAAGACCACACGCGTGTCGCACAGCTGCTTCAAGAGCTGATGACAGAAAAAGGGATTGCCGTCCGTCTTTGCCTGCACGACCGTCGCGAGCTCCAGCGCACGGGGGTCACTCACCTTGAAACGGTGGAGTACCAGTGCCTGTATGTCGGGCAGCTTGAGGTTGCACAACATGGTTCGGGCCACCACCCCAGGCAAGGCCTCTTCCAGCTGATGGAGTGCGGCCGACAGGGGGTGCGACGCGTCCACTTCATTGTCACGGAAAGCTACCAGGAGCAGCAGCGGCATCGTCTCCTCAGTGCGCAACAGTGCATCGAGCAGTTCCAGCGACGCAGTATCCATCCATTGCAGGTCGTCCAGCACCAGCACCAATGGCCCGCCATCGCGGGCACAGGCGACCAGAAAGTGCACGAAGACATAACGCAGTCGGCGCTGCGTTTCGGCCGGGCCGAGCGCCGCGACTTCCGGCTGCTCGCCGATGAGCTGATCCAGACCGGGAATGAGATCCGTCAACAGGCGCCCGTTCGCGCCGACTGCGCTCAGGATGCTGCTGCGCAGATGCAGGCGCTGGCGCTGCGGCCGTGCCAGCCATTGCGCAACCGCACTCTCCAGTGCCCCCACCCAGGCCGTATAGGGCTGCAATCGCTGGAATTGATCGCACTTGCCCTCGGCGAAGACGCCACCGGCAAGGATGGCCGGCTCGCGAAGCGCACGTGCAAGGCTGGTCTTGCCGGTACCCGATTGCCCCTGGATCACATGCAGACGGCTTCGACCGGACTGCACTCCTTTGAAGCTCGCCAAAAGGGCCTGCCGATCCACTTCGCGACCGAATAGACGGGTGCCGGGACGATAGCGGTCGGACACATCGCGCTGCCCCAGTGGGATGTCCGCCAGCGCTTCGCCCCGCTGCAGGGCATCGCGCACCTGTACCAAGTCGTGGTGCAGCCCGCGCGCACTCTGATAACGCGCATCGGGCGATTTGGCGAGCAGCTTCAGCACGATCTCCGAGATCGTCTTCGGAACGTCCTCGCAATGTTCCGATGGCGCCACCGGCTGCACCGCGATGTGCTGGTGGATCAGCTCCATTGCGTCGACGGCTGCGAAGGGTCGCGCACCGACCAGCAGCTCATAAAGCGTCGCGCCCAGCGCGTAGAGGTCGCTGCGATGATCGACGCCGATCCGCATGCGGCCGCTCATCTCCGGCGCCATATAAGGCAGTGCGCCCTCCAGGGTGCGGGCCTCGACCGCCTCGGCCTGGGCATGTATTCCCGGAACGGCCAATTCGAAGTCAATGAGGCGCACGTTGCGCGACACCGGGTCCCACAGGATATTGCCCGGGTGTATGTCGCGATGGATGACATCCATCGCGTGCAGGCGCTTGAGTTCGTGGCTGGCGCCAATCGCAATGTCCAACCAGTCCGCAAGCGCGCAGACACCGCCGGATTCCATCCACTCACGCAGCGCCCGGCTGCCATCGTCACGAATCACCAGCAGGGGCAGGCCATTGCGGCGCTCGAGTCGGATTTCGTCCTGCTCCGGATGCAAGGCGCTGCGATAGCGCAGCTCCTTCTGGTAAGCGGCTTCCACGCGCTCGGTACCCTGCCCCGCTTGCGGCGACTTCAGCAGGAACAGGGCACCGTCTTCGAGATTACGCGCACGCGACACACGAGTGCGCGGACTGTCGTAGACCGCCGCAAGCACCTCGTAGTTGTTGTTACCGTGCGCCATATTCGTCCAGCTCCCCGCCTCACAACCGCCTTATCGCCGCCTGAGCGCGCCTTTGGGACGAGACTAGGACAGGACTTGACGGCGCATATGCGCCGTTCCGACAAGCGGTTCAGAGGCCCCGCCCTGAGGCGGGGCGTGCCGTATTCCGGCGCATCGTCCGGACGGGCCCGGCGTGGCTGGTCGCGGCGCGGGACCGGATACGTTCCAGCCGCTACTGCTCCGGGCGCATTTGCGGGAACAGCAGGACGTCGCGGATCGACGCGGAATCCGTGAAGAACATGGCCAGGCGATCCACGCCGATGCCAGCCCCGGCGGTGGGCGGCATGCCATATTCGAGGGCGCGGATGTAGTCGGCGTCGTAGACCATGGCCTCATCGTCGCCGGCATCCTTGGCCGCCACCTGCGCCCGGAAGCGCTCGGCCTGATCGTCCGGGTCATTCAGCTCAGAGAAGCCGTTGGCGACTTCGCGCCCCGCGAGGAAGAATTCGAAACGGTCGGTGACGTCCGGATTGTCGTCGTTGCGCCGCGCCAGCGGCGAGACCTCGGCCGGATAGGCGGTAATGAAAGTGGGCGCGCTCAGGCGGTGCTCCACCGTCTTTTCGAACAGCTCGGTGAGCAGCTTGCCCCACCCGTAGCTGTCCTTGACATCCCCTCCCGCAGTGCGCGTCACCTCGGCAAGCCGCGCGCGGTCATCGAGTACCGCGGGGTCCAGGTCCGGATTGTGCGCCAGCACCGCTTCGCGCATGGTCATGCGGGCAAAGGGCTGGGACAGATCGTAGTCCGTCCCCTGGTAGTGCACGGTGGTGGTACCGAGCACCGCAAGCGCAGCATCGCGTACCAGATGCTCGATGCGCTCCATGACGTCGCGATAATCGCTGTGCGCCTGGTAGAACTCGAGCATGGTGAACTCGGGATTGTGCCGCGTGGACAGTCCCTCGTTGCGGAAATTGCGATTGATCTCGTAGACCCGCTCGAAACCGCCGACCACCAGCCGCTTCAGATAGAGCTCCGGGGCGATGCGCAGATACATGTCCCGGCCCAGCGCGTGGTAATGCGTCACGAAGGGCTTGGCCGCCGCGCCACCTGGAATGGGCTGCAGCATGGGCGTCTCGACTTCGATGAAGTCGAGGGCATCGAAGAAATCCCGCATGAAGCGCAACAGCCGCGTGCGTCGACGGAAGGTCTCGCGCGCCGCGGCATTCATCGTGAGATCGACGTAGCGCTGGCGATAGCGTTGCTCGACATCGGTCAGCCCGGCCCATTTCTCGGGCAGCGGACGCAGTGACTTGACCAGCAGACGGATGCGCTCGGCCTTGATGGTCAGCTCGCCCGCCTTGGTGCGGAACATGCTGCCTTCCAGGCCCACGATGTCACCAACATCCCAGGTCTTGAAGGCCTTGTAGCAGTCCTCGCCGACGGCATCGCGCTGCAGGAAGGCCTGGATGCGGCCGCTGCTGTCCTGCACGCTGATGAAACTGGCCTTGCCCATGACCCGCTTGGCCATGATGCGTCCGGCCACGGCGTGGCGATGCGCCTGTTGCTCCAGGCCCTCGTCGTCGAGCCCGCCATAGAGACCGTGCAGGCACTCGGCGGTGGCGTCCGGGCGGAAGTCGTTCGGATAGCTCTGGCCCAGGGCGCGCAGCGCGGCGAGCTTCTCCCGCCGCTGAGCGATGACGAAATTCTCGTCGCTGTCCTGAGTCTGTTTGCTGTTCTTCTGGTCGCTCATAGTCCCTGCTTCAGACTGGCCTCGATGAAGGGGTCGATATGCCCGTTGAGCACGCGCTGGGTATCGCTGATCTCGACATTGGTGCGCAGATCCTTGATGCGCGACTGATCCAGTACATAAGACCGGATCTGATTGCCCCAGCCAATGTCGCTCTTGCTGTCCTCCACGGCCTGGCGCTCGGCCTCGCGCTTGGACATCTCCAGCTCGTAAAGGCGGGCGCGCAGCATCTTCATCGCCTGGTCGCGGTTCTTGTGCTGGCTGCGTTCGTTCTGACAGGCCACGACCACCCCGGTGGGCAAGTGCGTCAGCCGGACTGCGGAATCGGTCTTGTTGACGTGCTGTCCACCGGCGCCGGAGGAACGGTAGGTATCCACGCGCAGATCGGCCGGATTGATCTCGATCTCGAAACTGTCATCGATCTCGGGAGAGACGAAGACGGCGGCAAAGGAGGTGTGGCGACGCGCGCCGGAGTCGAAGGGCGATTTGCGCACCAGTCGATGAACACCGGTTTCGGTACGTAGCCAACCGAAGGCGTAGTCGCCGCGCACCATCAGCGTGGCCGACTTGATGCCGGCGACGTCGCCTGCCGAACACTCCATCAGTTCATGCTCGAAGCCGTGCTCATCGCACCAGCGCAGATACATGCGCAGCAGCATCTCGGCCCAATCCTGCGCCTCGGTACCGCCGGAGCCGGCCTGAATGTCGAGGAAGGCGTTGGTCGCATCCATCTCCCCGGAGAACATGCGCTGGAACTCCAGCTTCTCGGCGCTGCTGCGATAGCGCTCGACATCCGCGCCAATCTCGTCGATGGTCCCGCGGTCGTCCTCGGCCTCGGCCATCTCCAGCAGTTCGAGTGCGTCGGCCAGGCCGGACTCCGCCTCCTGCAGCGGCTGGACCACCTCGATCAGGCGGGCGCGTTCGCGACCCAGCGACTGCGCCTCCTCGGGCTTGTTCCAGACCTCGGGATGCTCGAGCTCGCCGTCGATTTCGGCGATGCGATCCTGCTTTTCCTGGTAGTCAAAGATAGCCCCGCAGCGCGTCGAAACGCGCCTGCAGGGCTGTGATCTCTTGCTTGATGTGGTGGGCTTCCATGGCGTAACGCGACCGTCATGCTTGTCGTGAAGGAGCGCGAGTGTACGCACTGCGCGCTCTGGACGCACGCGCGCGCGGGCCTGTCCGGCGCCGACACAATGAGGACTGCCGCTGCTATAGTCTGACGACGCGCTTCGGGAGTCTTGCGCACACCATTCAGGGGAGAATTCATGGTCAAACGAGTCACTACGGCGCTTCTGGCTGCCGCAGGCATCGCCTACGCCACACAGGGTGCCGCCCAAATCGAAGACAAGCGGTATTACATCGCCCCCAGCTTTTCCTATTCCGTGGTCGATGGCGACCGGATGACGGACAACGGCCTCGGCGGCCAGATTGCCCTCGGCAAGAGCCTGACGCGCAATCTCACCTTCGAACTCAATGGCTTCTATGAAACCTACGACGCCGAGTTCACTAACCAGAGTGGCGAACTGACCGGCATTGGTCTCGCACTCAACATGTTCCCGGTGGAAGAGCGCAGCGATTTCTTCATTCGCGCGGCGCTGCATTACGGCGAAACCACCGATGCGCCCTGCACCGTCCAGCCCGGTTTCACCAGCTGCAAGAACGATTACGACAGCGTGGTCTTCGACTTCGGTGCCGGTGCACTGATCAAGGCGCCTTTCCTGAACTTCATCAATGAAGGGACCGCCATCCGGCCCGAAGTGGTCTATCGCATGGACTCCCACGAAGAGGACTCGGTCGGCCGTGGCAATGGTGATGCCTTCTATGACGCCGTCTTCCGCATCGGCCTGCAGATTCCGCTCGGCAGCATCTACGAGGAGCCGAAGGAACCAGAGAAGGAAGCCCGCGTAGTCGAAGCAGACCGGCCGACGTGTCCCGCCTACCCGAATCTGCCCTCCGATGTGGCTGTAGGTGCGGATGGCTGTCCGCTGGACGATGACGCCGACGGCGTACCGAATTTCGAGGATCAGTGCCCGGGCACACCGGCCGGCACCGCGGTCAATGCGCAGGGTTGTGAACTGCCGCTGTCGCAGTGCCGTCCGCCCTTCCCGGGCGAAGACACCGACGATCGCGGCTGCGCCATGGGCGATACGGTGGTGCTGCGCGGCGTCACTTTCAACTTCGACAGCGCGCGGATCACGCCGGATGCCCGCGTCATCCTCGATGAGGTGGCTGACGTGCTCCTCGACGAGCCGGGCCTGGTGGTCGAGATCGGCGGGCACACCGACAGCAAGGGCGCCAGCGCCTACAACCAGCAGCTGTCCAGCGAACGCGCCGATGCTGTCGTCGACTACCTACTGGATCGCGGCGTTGCACCGGACCAGCTGGAAGCCGAGGGTTACGGCGAGTCGCAGCCCATCGCCAGCAATGACACCGAAGACGGTCGCGAGATGAACCGTCGCGTCGAACTCCGCATTCTGGAGACGCGCGACGACGTCTAGGCGCCACACGGCGAGCGCGTGCCATACAGGCCCCGCCTTCCGGCGGGGCCTTTTTTGTGCTGCGCGCTGAGCGTGTTGCAACAGCGTCGTCCAGTCGCGCCTTGCCAGCAGGCACTGGGCTGCGCATGCTGGTCTGATGAGCACGCCAGAAAACCGCGCGGAAAGACCGAACAGCCTGCGCGAGGCGATCACCCGACAGTGCATCGACCCGGTGGTCTTATTGCACCCGTCGGGCATGACCGTCTCGGAGGCCTTTCCAGGCGAGAGCCGGCAGCACCAGTCCACCGACGAGATCGCCAAGGCGCTGGAGCCGCCGCGCGCCGGACTCGCCATTCTCACGGCAGAGTGGCTGCGGATGGCCGCGGAGGAGGACAGGCTGGAGCGAGAATTAGCCGCCTTGCGCGACCTCTATGCCCAGGCAGTGCTTGCCGTCGCCGATTCCGCCTGTCCACTGGCGCCCGCACAATGGCGGTCGCTGGGATTTCTGCCCCACTGGCATGACGAGGAAGCAGGGCTGACGCTGCAGGGCTTCAACCTCTACGACTACAAGCACCGCCCGGACTGGCTCAATGCCAAGCACTGGGCCAATCCGGAACTGTGGGACGTCTACCGCTGGTAGCGGCGGCTCAGCGCTGGCGCTTGAAGACGCTGGTGACCTTGATCAGCCCGTTGATGCCGCGCACGACCGCATCCGGCACGGCCAATGGCCGGTCGAACATCGAGCCCATCATCTTCTTGAACTTGTCGCTGTAGGGCGGGAACATCAGGTTCGGATCGCCCACCGGCGGGCCCTCTTCCACGATGGAACGCTGGTTGGAGCACTCCAGGAAGGTGAAGTGGCCACCAATGCGGCCGATGCCGCTGGCGTTGACGCCACCGAAAGGCAGATGGGGATTGGTCCCCGACTGGATCATGTTGTGATTGACCACGGTACTGCCAGCCGTGGTGCGCGCCAGGAACCAGTCGATGGCCTCCCGGTCCTTGGCATAGATGTACAGCGCCAGCGGCTTCGGTCGACGCTTGATGGTCTCGATGACCTCATCGCGCTCCGTCCAGCCCACGACCGCGATGGCCGGGCCGAAGATTTCCTCCTGCATGATGCGCATGTCTTCCTTCACATCGCTGATCACGCAGGGGTCGATGTGCCGGGCAGCCGGGTTGCGTCCGCCGCCGCAGTGGAAGGTGGCGCCCTTGTCGCGGGCATCGTCGAGCAAGGCCGCGACCCGCTCGAAGTGGCGGTCGTTGATGATGCAGGGATACTCCGGACTGGCCTCGAAACCCGCGCCCTCCGGGTTGTACATCTCGTGGATGTTGCGTGCCAATGCCTCGCAGAAGGCCGCCTTCACCGATTCATGCACCAGCGCGTAGTCGGGGGCGATGCACACCTGTCCGGCATTGCTCAGGCGGCCCCAGGCCACCTTGCGCGCGGTTTCCTCGATATCGGCGCTGGCGTCGATGATGGTGGGATTCTTGCCACCCATCTCCAGCGTGACCGACGCGAAATGCTCGGCCGCCGCCTTCATCACCAGTCGGCCAACCTGATGCCCACCGATGTAGAAGATGTGGTTGAAGGGCTGCTGCAGCAGTTCCTGCGCGACCTCCGGTCCGCCCTGGAGCACGGTGAAGACATCGGGCTCGACGGCGCGCGACACGATATCCGCGAGCACCGCCGCCGAGCGCGGCGCCAGCTCGGAAGGCTTGAGCAGCACGCTGTTGCCTGCCGCCAGGGCGCCCACCGCGGGCACCAGGCCGATGGCATAGGGCGCGTTCCAGGTGCCCAAGGTGAGTACCACGCCCTTGGGCTCGTAGCGGATGTAGGACTTCTTGCCGAGCGTCATCAGCGAGCCCTTCACCGGCTCCGGCTTCATCCATTCGGCGAGGTGCTTGCAGGCGTACTCGATCTCGCCCTTGACCATCAGCAGCTGCTGATCGATGTCGGTGTTGCACAAGCCAAGCTCGGCGTGTGCCGCTTCGTAGATGGCATCGCGCGCCGCCATGGTCTCCTCCAGCAAACGCTGGAGCCGGCGGATGCGGACATCTGCCGACTCCAGCGCCAGCGCGGGTGCGCGGGCGGCCAGTGCGGCAAAGGCGGATGAAACCTGACTGGTGGCGTTATCGGGCATGGGAATCAGACCTTGGCTGCCGGAATCTTGTAGGCGCCACGAATCAGCGCCTCGAAACTGCCAGAAGGCAGCAGGCGGCTCATGACACCGAGTGGTTTGGCGTCGCTGCCCACGCAGTACCACGCCTTCAACTTGCGCTGAGCGACGATCTTCAGGATTTCGTCGGTGACTGCGTCCGGCGTGTTGCCCTTCTTCTCGATCATGTCGGGCAGCAGCTCGGTGATGCCGCGCTTGAGGTAGTCGGCATAGGTCGACTTGACCGGCTCCGGCTGCGCGTTCCAGGAGCCCAGCGTGGTCTCCCGGGAATTGGCCGTCATGCCCGTCTTCACCGCACCCGGCCAGATCGAGGTGACCTGTACGCCAAAGGGCGCCAGCTCGTTGCGCAGCGTCAGGGTCAGGCCATGAACGGCATGCTTGGACATGCTGTAGGCGCCCGCCATGGGCGGGCTCGCGAGCACCGCACCGGAGCCGAAGTTGAGGATCTTCGCGGGTCGCGCCGCGCGCCGCACCATCGGCAGAAACGACTGACACACACGAAGCTGGCCGAACGTATTGATCTCGAACAGCTTGGGCACCTGCTCCATGTCGACGCCCTCGATCAGACCGGACGCGACATTGGCCACCCCGGCCACATTCATCAGCAGATCGAGGCCGTCTCGGCCGAGCTGGGCCTCGACCTGCTCCGCGCTGGCACGTACCGAGGCGTTGTCGGATACGTCCTGCTCGATCACCGTGACGCCTGCGACTTCACTGAGGTCAGTCTCCGCGCCGGGCAGGACGCCGCCGAACACGCGCCAGCCCTGGGCGGCGAGCTTCTTGGCGAGCATGTTGCCCTGGCCGACAGCAGCGCCGGTGATGAATGCGGTCTTCATGGAGTCTCCTTGCGAATGCTTGTGCGCTCCCGCGCACCGCACGGGTGCGGTGCGCGGGGCTCGTCAACGTCTAGCGACCGCGGCGGGCCAGTCCTTCCGGGCTGAAGTTCGAGGGCTTCAGCGGTTCATTCAGCGTCCACCAGTCGTCACCGGACTGATTGACCAGATAGCCCGCCTCGTAAGTCTGAGCCGTCAGGTCGTGATAGATCGTGGCGCCGCGATGGAAGGTCTGCGACTGGGGCGAGAAGAAGTAATTCACGAAGTTCACGCGCCACAGCTCGCCGCGCTTGTCGTAGTTGTCAGCCCATACCGCCAGCCAGGTGTCTTCGTCGGCGTAGACCACGCGCTTGCCGTAGTTGTGGCGTACGCCTTCCTTCTGCGTGCCTTCGATGACCCACACCCGGTGCAACTCATAGCGCACGTATTCGGCGTTGATCGTGTGCTTGCCGATCAGCTCGTCGAGGCTGAGCGCGGGGTCGTTGATCTTGAAGTTGTGATAAGGGACATAGACCTCCTTGCGGCCCACCAGACGCCAGGTGAAGCGCTCGGGCGACCCGTTGAACAGGTAGTCGTCGTCCACGTTGCGCATGCCGGCAGGCGGCACCGGGTAGTCGAAGCCCACTTCGGGCGCCTGTCGCACACGCCGCAGGCCGGGCTGGTACTGCCAGGAGTTGGTGGCGTCGTCGGAGAAGTTGTTGGGCTGGTAGCCCACCGCCGTGAATCCGGCATCGCGCGGCGGCTCAAGGTACTCCTGGTAGAAGTACGCGTTGATCTTGTCCGTATAGGAGCGGCGCTCATTCGGGTCCGGGTGCGTCCCCGTGTTCATGGTCTTGAAGTTGACCCGTCCGTTGGCCACCTGACCATCCGAATAGACATTGCGAATGTCGTACACCGCCTGCTCGGTCCACGCGCGGTGCGGATTGATGACGTTCCAGATCGCTTCCAGGCCATTCTTGGGGAAGGGGAAAGGATGGGCACCGGTGACACCGGTGATACCCAGACCGTCGTCGAGAATCTCGGCCATGGTGGCGTTCTTCTTGACGGCATCACATACCCAGTCGCGGAACTTGAAGTCCCGGTGGCTGGGATAGACCTTCATGTAGAACTCTTCCGGGTACTTCTCCAGCAGCGCCTTCTGGCCTGGCGTCAGCTTGTCGGCGTACTCGGCCATATTGCTGGCCCGGATGGTGAACAGTGGCTGCTCATCGGCGTAGGGACCGGGAAGGTAGCCCCCCTTGCCTTCCGCACCAGGCCAGCTGCCCTGGAACTTGCCGGTGTATTCGGCCACACCGCTTTCACTGCCGGCGCGAATCGCGCCCATGCAGGTGTACTTCTCTCCGCCCAGCTCGGCTGCCTTTTCCGCCGAAACTTTCGCGAAGGCCGTGCTCGTGCCGAGTGCCGAAACCGCCATGGCGGCCAGGGCAAGATGGCGGAGCGCTGTATGTACGTGCATCGTGGTGTCCTCCGTCGCGCACCAATGCGGTGGCAGCAGTTGTTATGAAATGGTCCTAAAGCGCAGGTAAGAAGCCAGCGTCACGATAGTGTGCACGCTGGATGTTTCCGTCATCGTCCAAACTGACGACTAGCGATAGTCATCCAGTAGCGACCGACCGGCTTCGGCTTCCTGCTCTCCGCGCTTCTCGATATCGGCCGCGACAAACTTCTCCAGACGCTTGCCGACTACCGGAATATTCGCCTTGATGTCCCACTCGTAGCGCGCCACGCAGGCGTCATCACCGTCGGCTTCGATACGGGCGCTGCAGTGCATTGCCAGCGGAATCCCCTGCGGCTCGGCAGTGATGTCGCCGCTGCCGTTCTTGAGATCCCAGACTTCGGTATGGACCACTGCACCGGCGCCCTTTTTCACGCCCGGCAACTGCACGGGCAGCTGGCGCGAAATCCGGATGCGCGCGCGCTCTGCATCGGCTGCGTGCTCGACGATCTCGTAGTTGGCAATCCCCAGTTTCTCCAACTTGCGCTCGTGAAAGGCGCGGTCCGAGAACATCTTCAGCACCACGTCGGCCGGTGCCGGGTAGCGTGATTCGGTCTGGTGTTTCATGCAGTCTCCTCAGGATGCGGCTGTGGCTCAGCCGACGTAGGGTTCAAAAGCGGATTTGGGGGACCCGCACTCCGGACAGGTCCAGTCCTCGGGCAGGTCATCGAAGCGGGTGCCGGCGGCAATGCCATGGTCCGGCAGACCTTCGGCCTCGTCATAGATGAAGCCGCAGATGACGCAGATCCATTGCTGCATTTCAGGCAGCCTCGCCGGCAGCGCCGCAATGGGTCTTCACGCGCAGACGGGTGATGCGACGCGCATTGTGGTGGCTGTAGTCATAGTCGATATCGCCGTCCCCGTTGAGCAGCTCGGCGCGCGGGAAGCGGCGCATGAACTCGCTGATCATCAAGCCACCCTGCACGCGCACCAGATAGGTTCCGATGCAGAAATGCGCGCCGGCGCCGAAGACCAGATTGCCGTCGAGGTTGCGCTCGATATCGAGCCGGTCCCAGTCCGGATACTTGGCCGGGTCGTGCCAGGCGGCCGAGAGATTGACCAGCAGGCATTGGCCCTTGCCGATGCGTTGACCGGCAAACTCGGCATCCTCGGCGGCAAAGCGGAAGAACGGAAATTTCCCCATCGAGCCATGGCGCAGGAGCTCGATGATGGCGTTCTCCATGCGCTCCGGATGCGCTCGCAACCGCTCCATCTGCTCCGGGTTCTCCAGCAGTCCCTTCAGAGCGTAAGTGTGCAGGTCGGTCGCGGTGTCCGAGCCGGCGGTGATCAGCGCCAGGATGATGGACAGGATGTCGTAGTCGTCCAGGCTGTCGTCACCGTCGCGTGCGGCAATCAGGCTGCCCAGGAAGTCGTCTCCGGGGTGTTCCAGCGCCCGTCGCTGCTGGATCATCTGCTTGAAGAAGTCGAACCCCGGCAGCGTCGCCTGCACGGCACGCTCGCGCTCTTCCGGCTTCAGATTCGGACGCGTCGAGAGCACGACGTTGAGCGCAAAGTCATGGAAGAAGTCCTCCATGTCCGTTGGCACGCCTACCATGCGTGCGATGGCGCGTACCGGGAGCTTGGTGGCGATGGCCTCGTAGACGTCGAAACTCTCGGGCTCCCCGATGTCGTCGAAGCAGGCTGTGACCAAATCGCGGATCTTGCCGTCGATCTTGCCCATTACTGGCTTGGAGAAGGCCGGCATGGTGAGTCGGCGCAGCTTGAGGTGTGCACGCGGATCGACCACGAAGAGCGAGTGGTCGAAGACGTGATCCCAGTCGTTCTTGTCGGCCTCCGCCTTCTCCGGCGGGGCGTGTTCCCAGAGCCGGAAATTGGGCGAAAACCGCTGATCCTTCAGCAGCGCACCGCACAGCTCATGGGAGTTGACTACCCACATCTGGAGATCGCGGTGCCAGGCGATGGGATAGTCGCGCAGCAAGCGCTGCCAGGTATCGGTGGGCGAACGGATGAACTCGGGCGAAAAGGGATTGAATACCGTTCCGTCGATCTCGATTCGACCCGCGGGGGCGTTATCGTGCATGGGAGGTCTCCTTGTCGGCCGGCTCGGCAGTCATGCCCGGCGTGGCGCTTTGGGTTGTCGCTTCGGTGAAGGTCGGAGGCGGCAGTCTTTCCCCCCGCTCGTGGGCAAAGCCCTGCAGCAAGGCAATCAGTGCCGCACGCCAGTGCGCCTCGCCGTCGGCGCGGTAGGCCGCGAGGCCGCGGCGCACATGCGGAAAACGCTCCGTCTCCTGCGCGTCCAGCGCGCGCTGCATTGCGACCACGGCCTGCGTGGTTCCACCCGCTGCACGCACTCCGGTGGCACCCGCGGCTGCGCCGATGGCGAGCATGGCAACGGCGTTGTGCAGGCGCATGCCTTCGGTCACCGCCACGCCGCACTCCGCCAGCCGGCGCAGAAAGGGTTCGAGGAAGACCATCTCCGCCTCGGGTCCGAGACGCCCGGCGAGCAATTCGCTGATCAATTGCGGCTCGCCGAGAAAGACTTCGCGCAGGCTGTCCGCATAGGACAGCACGACCTGCGACCAATGCAGCGATGAGGCCTGCTCCCATTCGGGTTGGCGTTGATTCAGTGCAAGTCGAAAGGCCGCCAGTCGCACCAGCTCGTCGCGGCCGCTGACATAGCGATAGAGCGTGGCCGCCCCTACACCCAGCTTCTGCGCCACGCGACGGGGCGTGACCTCGGTCAGGCCAATCTCGGTCGCCGCATCCAGAATCTGATCGAGGGTGACGGCCGGCGGCCGTCCCACGGAGCGCGCGCGTGCTCGGCGCGCCGTGCCGTCCTGCCAATCGGATGAAGTGTCTGCCATCAGCGCGATGCCTGTGCGAAATTCATTTCGAGACAGACATTCGCAAATGCGTTGTCGAACGGCCTCATCCGGATGGAGGAGACGCTCGATGCGCCCACCGACTCAGGCTGCGGGCGCAATCTCCACGGTCAGGCCAGAGGTATCGTCGTCGAGCGTGATCTGACAAGCCAGCCGGGAACCCGGGCGCAGCTCGACGAAATCTTCCAGCGCTTCCAGCATCATGGCCTCGTCCTCGCTGCGCTCAGGCAGCCGCGCGACCCATTCTTCCGACACGTAGACGTGACAGGTTCCGCAGGAGCACATACCACCGCACGTGCCTTCAACGCCCGTACTGGCGTCGCGGAGTACCTCCATCAGCGGGCAGCCGCTTTCTGCTTCGAGGGTCCGTGATTCGCCTTCACGGGTTGTCACATGCACTTGGGCCATGAGCCGTGTTGTCCTCCAGAGTCCATAAAAAAGGGGGCGGCGCAATGGCCGCCCCCGTCCTCGCGCGTATCTAGATTTTTGCCAGCGTCTCTTCATCCGCAACGTAGAACTGCTTGAACCACTTGCGGAATTGAAGCACAGGACCATCCCCGTCGCAGAGCAGCGGATTGGGGCGATACTTCTTGTGATTCCAGACGATGAAGTCGACGCTCTCGAAGCCGGCGCTTTCCTCGCCTTCGGCCTCGCCGATCATGTGATCGACGATCTTCTTGGCGATCATCAGCTCCTGCGAGCCTTCCGCATAATCCTTGTGCCGGAAGCTCATGTTCATCTGGCTCTTGTCGACGTCGATCGGCTGGGTGTAGCTGATCATGGTCGCGCTCACGCCATTCTGGGTGAACTCGAAGACATTCAGCCCGGGGCCATAGCCACGGCCCACGATGTAGCCGTTGGCCATGTTGATGTCGATGATGTGGCCGTCGAAATTGACTTCAGCCGGCGGAATGGCTTCGGCGCCGTGCAGGAACTTCAGGTGGGCGAAGTCGACTCCGTTCTCGGCGATCTCCTGGATCGCGGTATGCGCCGTCCACGAACCCTTGCGGTCACCGGTCCAGCCGCTCTCGTCCTCAATGGCAGGGATGTAGGGCAGTTCCCAGCTCGGTGCTTCGCACTTGGGGTGATACCAGGCCCAGATCATGCCGTACTTCTCGACCACCGGCAGGGTGCGCAGGATGGCCTGCTTCTTGGTGATCGGCGGCGCCACCTTGCCGTAGGGGATCTTCTTGCACCAGCCCTCGGGGTCGTACTCCCAGTGGTGGAAGGGGCAACGGATGTTCTCGCCAACAACCTTGCCACCATGCCCGATGTGGGCGCCGAGGTGCGGGCAGTACGGATCGGTCATGCCGACCTTGCCAGACTCGCTGCGGAAGAGCACCCATTCCTGGCCGAAGATATAAACGTTGCGAATCTCCTCCTTTGCCAGATTCTCCGAGAAGTCCACATGGAACCAACCGGCGGGAATCGGGAAGGGGCAGCGCTCGAGCTGTTGGGATTCGAGCAGCTGCTGAAGATTGATGGCACCCATGGAAAACGCCTCCTGCTGCGTATGGCAATGACGGCGGGGATACACAGCCCACGCCTTGAGAGTAGACCCATAGTGCGCAGGGTAGCCTGCCCTGTCCTACTCCATTCAGGTGATAGTTGTGCGCCCCTCATGCCATACCGCAACAGGGCGCACGCGCGACAGATCGGAGCGCGCACCCGCCCAATCAGTATCCAGCAACAGCATGTCGGCACGCGCCCCTATGCCAAGGGCTCGGCGGCGCCCCGGGGCCCCCACATCGCCGGCCGTGGCGTCAAAGGCAGCCTCGGGCGTCATGGCATCCTGCGGGCCGATGACGACGCCGGACGCGGTCCTCCGGTCTACCGCCGCCTGCATGGCGCGCCAGGGGTCGATGCCGGCGTAGGGCGCATCGCTGCTCAGCGCCAGAGGGATGCCCGCGCGCTGCAGACTCGCCAGCCGGTAAAGGTGGGCTTGATCATCGGGCTCGACTTCACGCAGATAGTCATCGCCACGCTCCGCAATGAGGGCTGGCTGGGTAACGACGATAAGGCCCAGCTTCGCCATCTGTTCCACTGCCTCCGGTGGCGCCACCGAAGCGTGCTCGATGCGGTCGCCGGCGCGCACACCGGTTTCGGACAGGGCAGCGAGCGCGAAGGTGAGATCGACCCGGCTCACGCAGTGTATGGCCACATTGCGGCCCACCGTGTGGGCGGCACGAATCTGCGCCTTGAACACGCCAAACTCCGGCAGCGCGTGATCATGCAGATGGAATTTGCGCGCCCCGACCCGGATCCGCCGGTCGCCCAGCTCAAGCCGTCGATTCAGATCCGTGCCGCCCATCACCAGCAGATCCTGCAGCAGCTCACCCTGCTGCTGGACCTCGACAAAGTGCCCGTAATCCTGCGCGTCATTGCTGTGCGTGCAGTCGGTGACCGCCGTCACTCCCATGGCCCACAGCTGTCGACTGAGCGCGCGCAGACAGGGCCGCGTCACGCTCAATCGCGCGCGCAGCCAGGTGTCGCTGTCGTAGAGCAGACCGGTTGCGGCGCCTTGGTCGTCCCGCTCAAGCGGCGGGCGTGCCGCAACCGGATCGACGCCGATCTCGCGCAGCGCGGCGCTGTTCAGAATCCACAGCCGACCGCTGCGGTGCTGAATACGCACGGGCCGCTCCGGCAACACCCGATCCAGCCAATGGCGGTCGAGTGCTGTTCCACCGCCGGCAAAGAGGGCGTCGTGATAGCCCACGCCGCGCAGCCACCCTGCCCCCTCTCGCGCCGTATCGGCAGCACGTAGCGCCCGCGCCAGGCCATCGGCATCGCCGCAGGCGGCCGTGGAGCAATCCACAGAGGCCAATGCTGCTGCCGTGCCCAGCAAGTGAATGTGGTGATCACACAGGCTCGGCAGCAGGGCGCGACCTTGCGCGGTCGTCTCCTCCTCGCCACGCGCTCGCTGCAATCGCGGTGCGATGGCCGTGATGAGCCCATCCTCGATTCGGACATCGGCCCTTCGCTGGCCGAAGTCCAGCTCGGCATCGCGGATCAGCACGGCATGGCTCGCGGCGGCAACAGTCGCGCATTGTCTGCGCCCAAGGCTGCCGCGGACCCCGGTGGGTCGTGCCAGACGGGCGGCTGCGGCATCAGACCGCGCGCTTGCAGCGCGCGCTGCCATTGCTGGGCGCGTGCACGCCAGGGCGTATCCACGCCTGCGGAGGTGATCACATGCCCGACGACATCGCGCAGTGCCAGCGCGCGCAGGCCACCGCCTCCGCGCAGCCATCCCTCCCAGGCCGCCAGCGCGGCATGCAGGCCCGTCAGCGGATCGGCCAGGGCGTCACCAACGAAGCAGGCGCGGCCGTACGCCTCCGCCATGATCCACCCCAGGCCGGCGGCCATCGCGGCATCATCACCAAAGGCCACACGCTCGGCATTGTCGCCTTCGCGGCCGTAGCCAGTGATGGCAATCCACGTGAGGCCCGGCCGCTCGGCGAGCAGGGCTTCGGCATGAATGCCAAGTTGGCGCAGACCGCGCGGCCGCGCCGCCTCGATGACGATGTCCGCCTCGCGCAGCAGTGTCAGCAGTTGGCTGCGACCCTCGGCCGTCTCCAGCGCCAGCGCCACACTGGCCTTGCCCGCGTGCAGTCGATCAAAAAAGGCCGGATGCCCCTGGCGCGCACCGTCGGGACGCTGCCGGGTCTCCACCTTGATGACCTCCGCGCCCATGCGCTGCAGCAGATGGCTGCACAGCGGTCCGGCCCACAGACTGGAAAGATCGACGACGCGCGGCCTGCGGTCAGGCACCGTCGCAGGCGCCATCGCAAGGCGGGCGTCCGGCTGCATCCAGGGAGCGTACCGACGCGGTGGACCCACTGCCGTCACGGGCAGGCCGAGCCATCGCGCACGTTCGAGCAGCGGCGCCTGCAGGCTGCCACGCAGGTGCTGCTCCAGATGCCCCCAATCCGTCACCGCCTCGCGCTCAAGCCACGCCGGTAGCAACGCCCAGTCGCTGTCACGCGCCAGATGCACGGCCAGCATTCCGTCACGGCAGGTCAGCAGACGACAGGCGCCCGCCGCGGAGCGATCGCCCTGGCGATGCAATCCAAGCAGCGCTGCACGCTCGGTGAGCAAGGCAGCGCCGTCGATGCCGTCGAGGGCGGCGCCGCCCGGCAGGCTTCGCAGCGCGGCCAGGGTGCCGTCGGCAGCCGCAGCCAGCGGCACCGGACAGACTTGCGCGGGCGTATCCGCGGCCCCGGTCAGCCAGTGCAGGCCACTGATGGCAGCGCGGACCGCCGGGTGTTCGCGTGGAGGCGCGGGAGTGGTCTGGCGCCCGAGATCGCGGAGCAGGCCATCGGCATATCGCCGCGCGAAGCAGCGATCCTCTGAGGGCGCGGGTGGCGCGATCAGCCCTGGCGCTGCGCCCACAGCCATTCGGCGCGGCGCTTCACCGCAGCATTCATGCCGGCGAAACCCGACCGAAGTCGTGCGCCGAGCAGCCCCCGGACCACAGGCATCATCCAGCCGCGCAGCTCGAAGTGGGACTGATACTGACAGCGGTCTTCACCGTCGGCGCGAATGTCATGCCAACGCGCACTGGACAGCGCCCCCATGGGCACCGGCTTCATGCGGTAGGCAAAACGCCGGCCGGCCTCGTACTCGGTGATCCACTCGCGTTGCTGCTGCGGGCGCGCCATCAGGTGCACCGTCATGTCGATCGGGTCGCCCGGTTGCAGGGTGGAATCGCAGGCACTGACAAAGGGGTTCCACTCGCCGTAGCGCGGCAGGTCGGTAATGACCTCCCAGACCACGGCAGCGGGGGCTTCGATAGGCAAATTCTGCTCAAAGACAAAGGTGGCCATCAGGCGGGTACCGGTTCGGCAAGATCGTCGCGGATCACGCGGCGCAGCACCTTGCCCATCTCATTGTAGGGAAGGCTGTCGTAGAAACGCACCACCTGCGGCACCCGCGAGGAACGCAACTGGCCGCGCACCAGATCCTGCAGCGCCTCGGCCGAGACCTGCTGCCCGGGTGCCAGCACCACGGCCGCACCCACGCCTTCTCCCCACTGATCATCGGGTACGGCCACCACCGCGGCATCGGCCACGGCCGGGTGCGCCATCAGCACATCCTCGACCTCGCCCGGCGAGATGTTTTCACCGCCGCGCACGATGACATCGTCCGCGCGACCATCAAGATAGAGATAACCCTCGGCATCGAGGAAGCCGCGATCCCGGGTCGGGAACCAGCCCTCGGCATCGAGCTGGCTGCCCAGAGAGAGATACTCGCCGGACACCTGCGGCCCGCGCACGAAGACAAGACCGGCCTCCTCGGGCCCGAGCACGCGCTGGTCCTCGTCGCGGATCTGGATCTCCACCGCGCCGGTGGGCTGCCCCGCGGAGGAAAGCCGGCGGCGGATCTTGGGATCATCGCTGGCAATGGCCAGGCGATGGTCATCCGGGCCGAGCACGGCCACCGTGGAACTGGTCTCGGTCAGGCCGTAGGCATTGGTGAAGTCGACCTGCGGCAGCAGCTGCATGGCGCGCTCGATGGTGGCCTGCGGCATGCGGCCGCCGCCGTAGGCGATGGCGCGAAGGCTGGGCAGTCCCGCCCCGCCCTCGCCGTCGAGTACGTCGATGATGCGGCTGAGCATGGTCGGCACCACGAAGGCGTTGCTCGCCGATTCCTCGCGGCAGGCCCGCACCCAGGCCTGCGGTTCGAAGGCGCCAATGGTGGCCATGCGCCGCGCGGCATAGGTGGAACTGAGAATCGCCGAAATCCCGGCGATGTGATACGGCGGCACACTGACCAGATTGGCGTCGGTCTCCTCGGCGGCGCCGAATTCGACAGTGCCGATGATGTAGGCGCTCAGATTCTCGTGGCGCAGCACGGCGGCCTTGGGCGCTCCGGTGGTGCCGCTGGTGAACAATTGCACGGCAATGGTGGCGGGATCCTCCGCCGCGGTGGAGGCGGCACCGGCCGCCGCCTGGGCTGCGGCCAGGAAATCCGCGCGCTTCATCAGCGTCAGTCCCTCGCGCGGCTGGATGCGCCCCTCGGCCTCCGGCCCCACCACCAGCAATGCAGGTGCCACCCGGCCGAGCAAGGCTTCGAGTTCGTCGTCGGTCAGGCGATAGTTCAGCGGCACATAGGGAACGGCCGCGTGCGCCGCGCCAAACAGGGCCACGGCGGTCGCCTGACTGTTGACGTCCAGAAAGGCCAGATGCGAGGCACCGGATTCGCGCACCACCTGGGCCGCGCCCAGTGCCAGCGCCTGCAACTGCGCAAAACTGATGCGGGTGCCGTCGTGCGAGATGGCGACACGGTCGCCGAAGGCCTCGGCGCTCATGTCGAGCAGCATGGTGATGTTCATGGCGATCAGTCCGAAGACGGCAGCTGCTTCGCCTGCTTCACTTCCAGCGGCTCGCCGTTCAGCACCATGCTGCCCTCGCCGCCCTTGGTGCAGAGCAGTTCGATGGACTCATCGGCATTGACATAGCGCTTGCCCATCAAGGTGCCGCCCGCGAAATTGGCATCCAGGCTGGCACCATCGGCACTGCCGTCGGGACCCAGCATGGGATGACCGCCGCACTGCAGGTCATAGTCACCTGCCGGCGCCTTGATCACCATCGCCTGGGTATCGCATACCGCGCTCTTCACGCGGGCACCTGCTTTGAGGGTAATGCTCATGGTCTGCTCTCGTTCGGTGTGGAAGTCGGCGCCGCCGAAGCGGCGATGCCGGAAGCCCAGTGCGTGAGCTGCTGGAACAATCCGGCACGCGACGGAAACAGGAAGTGACTGTGCCCGGTTTCCGGAAGAATGTGGAGCACGATGTCGCGGCTCGCGCGAAATGCTGCCGGCGCCTCGTGCGGAGGGCCGGCCATATCGGCGCTGCCCAGGCCGATGAATACCGGGACATCGATGGTGGCCGCCTCGGGCCCGACATTCTCCGGCAGCATCGAGGTAAAGGCCGGCACCGGCAGCAGCGGGGCGCGGCATTGCGCCAGGGCGCGCACGCCATCGACCTCGGCGCCGCGGCGGCCATACAGATCATTGTCGCCGCCGCCTGTCTGCATCTCGCCCATGTGCGCGAACATGGCGCGGGCCATGGCCTCGCGCTGGGCGTGCAGCGTCGGGCGGTCGGCCAGCACGGGCTTGACCGACTCGGGCAGATATTCGGGCAGGCCGCGGGTGCTGAAGCCGAGCAAGGCGATGCCGGCATGACTGTGCGCACGGTGCTGCTGCATGACCGTGAACATCGCGCCCATGGAATGCCCCAGCCCCAGGCTGTGCGCAATCGGCAACGCCGGCACGCCCTCGATCAGATCGCCCTGACGCAGTCCCGCCATCAGCTGGGCACAGGCCTCGGCCGCAGCGTCGGCCACCGATTCCGGCGTGTGGCAATAGCGGTCACCGCCATCGTCGCTGCTGCCGATACCCGGCGGATCCATCGCCGCCACCGCAAAGCCGCGCGCCGTCATGGCGTAGGCCAGGCTGTGGCTGTCGTTGCCCGGCACACGCAGGTCGAAGTACTCGCGCGACATATAGCCGCCGGGCAGGCAGAACCAGAGCTGGGTCGGCGTGGTCTCGGCCGGCAGCCAGAGCCGCACGCCCACCTGCTGTGCCCCCACCGCGAAGTGCAGATCCAAGGAGCGCACGGCCTGCGCTCCTTCGCTCCGAGCTTCGCGCGCCAGCGGCGTCTGCATTGCTAGGCCTTGCCCAGCACCGCGCCGGCCATGCCGGAGGTCACCAGAATGTTCTCGGCGCCATCGATCTGGTTGACCGCGCTGCCACGAATCTGGCGGATGCCCTCGGCCATGCTGTTCATGCCGTGGATATAGGCCTCGCCCAGCAGGCCGCCGTGGGTATTCACGGGCAGCCGACCCTTCGGTCCGGTCTGGCCCTCCTTGACGAAGGCGGCAGCCTCACCCCGGCCGCAGAAGCCGAAGGCTTCCAGCTGCATGAACACCTGCGGCGTGAAGGCGTCGTAGATCATCGCTGCCTGCATGTCGGAAGGCTGCAGGCCGGTCTGCTTCCACAGACGACGAGCGGTACCTTCGGCCTCGGGCATGACGGTGAGATCGTCGTGGTAGTAGTTGGAGATCACCTCGACGTTGTACGGAATCGACTGCGTCGCCCCGAGGATGCGCACCGGCGGCTGGCGCAGGTCGCGGGCGCGCTCCAGCGAGGTCACCAGAATGGCCACACCGCCGTCCGACTCCTGACAGCAGTCGAGCAGGCGCAGCACCGGTTCGACGATCCAGCGCGACTGCTGGTGATCCGCGTGCGTGATCGGCCGCTCGTAGAACCAGGCATTCGGATTGGTGGCGGCATAGGCGCGCTGCTGCACCGACAGATGCCCGAAATCGGCATTGGTCAGACCATAAGCCTCCATATAGGGGCGCGCCGCCAGCGCGGCCCAGGAGCCGGGCGTCATGGCGCCGAAGGGCACGCACCACATCAGCGAGCCGGTGCTGTTGCCGGCCTGTACCTGCTGCTGCTGGTTCTGGCCGAAGCGGTACTGCGAGCGCTCATTCATCGCGCGCCAGATCAGCACGTTCTCGCTGACACCGGCGTCGATCAACGACATGGCGTGATAGAGCGTCGCGGCGGCGGCCGCGCCACCGCCCGGGATGCGCCCGGAATAGGCCAGATCCTTCACCCCGAGCGAGCGCGCGAGATTGATTTCGTCGCTGTTGTCGATGGTGAAGGTGATCATGCCGTCGATATCGTGCGGCGAGACGCCGGCGTCCTGGCAGGCAGCCAGGGCGCACTCGGCGGCCAGCTGCAGTTCACTGCGGCCGGACTCCTTCGAGAATTCGGTAGCGCCGATGCCGGCGATGGCGGCGTGTCGCTGTGCCATGGATTACTTGCCTTCTGCCGGACGGAAGACCGGCACCTTGTGGTTGTTCATGGTGGGCACGAAGCACACCTCGACGGGCATGTCCTTGGTGATGTCTTCAAAGGCAATGTCGATGACATTGGTCACGAAGCGCACGCCTTCTTCCAGCTCGATGACCGCCACCGTCGGCGGCTCCTTGAAGCCGAAGGCCGGCGGATGCACCGGCTTGACCCAGCTCACCACCTTGCCGCGGCCGGACAGCGGCGCGACTTCGATGTCGAGACTGTGCGTCTCCGGGCACATCGGCCGCGGCGGAAACAGGAATTTGCCCGTCGCCCGGCTGCGTTGGCAGACCAGTTCCTCGCGGTCCGCGGCTTCCCAAAAGAACTTGGCGTCCGGTGTGACGATGGGTGCCAACCGGGTCGGTTTTTCTTCGTTGCTCATGAACGCCTATGGTGGTGGTGTGCGTACAGCGGTGGACCGGGCCGCGCGCGTGGCGCGGCCCGGTTGCGAGGCCAACTAGGCCGCAGGGCGGGTCGGCATGCGCGGCATGCCGGCATAGCCGATGGCGAACTGCTCTTCCAGCTCGTCCATCTGCGCTTCGGTGTAGCCCATCCCGGCCAGGATTTCCTTGGTGTGCTCACCGACGATCAGCGGCCGGCTCCCGATGCGTCCTGGCGTATCGGAGAGATCGACCAGCAGGCCGATCTGGTCGAGCTTGCCGACGTGCGGATGATCGAAGGAAGTCACCCACTGCCGCTTCTTGAACTCAGGGTTGTCATGCACACCGAGCGAGAAGGTCTCGGAGACGATCTCGACCGGTACGCCGGCGACATCCAGGCGCTGGAACCACTGCTCGGCGGTATCGGCTGCCAGGCGCTCGCCGATCAGACGCGCCAGTTCGGCGTCGTTGGCGGCGCGCGCCTCGGCATCGGCAAAGCGGCTATCAGCGGCCAGCTCGGCCAGACCCAGGGTGGTAAACAGCGCATCCCAGTGGCTCTCGTTGGCCAGCACCATGCAGAGCCAGCCCTGCTTGGTGGCGTAGACGCGATGACCGGCCGAATACCCGAACTGTTGGCCGTCGATCTTGGGACGATCAAAGCCGGTGCCGTCCGGCTTGGCCACGGCGTAGGAGGTATTGAGCAGACCGGCATTGACGATGGAGGTATCCACGAACTGGCCCTCGCCCGTGCGGTCGCGGTGGTACAGCGCCTGGATGACTGCCACCGCCGACAGGAAGCCGTTACCCGTATCGCCGAAGGAGGTGAAGCTCCACAGCGGCCTGCCACCGTTGTGCATGCCGCCGTCCTCGTACTGGATGCCGGTCAGGCAGGCGCCGGTCTGATCGTTGCCGGGCAGCGGCTGACGCGGGCCGGTCTCGAAGCCGCGCGTATGGCAGTAGATGAGCTTCGGATTGACCTGCTTGAGGCTCTCGTAGTCGATCTTCAGGCGCTCGGCGGCGTCGTAGCGCATGTTGTGATGCACGACGTCGGCTTCCTGCACCAGCTTGTGCAGCACCTCCATCGAGCGCGGATCCTTGACGTTGAGCGTGATGCTCTTCTTGCCGCGGTTCGACATGTAGGCGATATGCACCCGGTGCCAGAACATGTCGTAGAGACCGTTGACCTTGATGACCTCGGCCCCCAGATCCGACAGCAGCTGACAGCCGAAGGGACCGGCAATGGCCATGCCCAGGTCGAGCACCTTCACGCCTTCCAGCGGGGCGCTCAGACTGCCACCGGCCTTCTGCTCGGCCGGCGCCGGCGCACCGCCGCTCTTGGCAAGGCGCTTGATCTCGTCGGTATGTTCGCCGACCTTGGCCACCCGGTGATTGATCGTCGCCGGGTTCTTGCTCATCTTGTAGGTGGCGCCGACGCTGCGGATGGTGCCCAGTTCGGGGTCTTCGAACTCGGCCACGCAGCCGTCCTTGAGGAACAGCGGGTCGGCCAGTGATTGTTCCACCGAGCGCACGTCCTGCATCGTCATGCCGCCCTTGGCAGCGGCCTCGACCCACTCATCGGCGGTGAACTTGGAGACCGCCTCCTGCAGGATCGGATGGTAGTGCGCCATCACCAGCAGCTCTTCCGGCCCGGTGCCGAAGCGGTCCGGGTCGTTCTGCACGGACAGGTCCGGATTGGACTCCAGCGTGTCGCCCTTGGAGGCTTCGAGAATGAAGCGCGGGTTGGGCACCCAGTTGTGAATCCAGCGCTCGTCGCGGCACTGGAAGTGCCCCTTCGGCGAGCGGCTGCACAGAATCCAGGAATCGAAGCCGTCGACGTCGATATTCTCGGCGCGCTGCCAGACACCGGCACAGCCGGCGAAGACGCCCTGCAGCAGCGAGGTCTCGACATGCTGGCCGCGACCGGTGTGCTCGCGCGCGCGCAGCGCCGCGCTGATGCCCAGCGAGGCGTTGAAGAAAGCGCCCAGGCTCGGCCAGTGCGAGGCTGGGAACAGCGGCCCTTCGCGGTCGGCGCCCTGCGTCCACTCGGTGGGAATCTCGGCATCCTCAAAGGGATCCGGCCGTCCGGCGAGATGGTTGAGCGCGCCTTCGGGCCAGCCGCGCTGCTCCCACATCATGCCGGTGCGCGCCATGACAAGCGCGTCATAGGCGGGACGGTCGCTGTGCTCGGTCTCACGGCCGTAGCCGGTGATGGAGCAGTAGACGAGGCGCGGATTGCGCGCCTTGAGGGTGTCGTAGTCGATGCCCAGGCGCTGCGTCACGCCGGGGGCATAGCTCTCCACCAGGACATCGGCCTGATCGACCAGCGCCAGGAAGACGTCGCGGTCCTCCGCGTTCTTGAGGTCCAGCTCGGCGCGCTTCTTCCCGCGCTGCCAGACCTTGTAGCCCATCTGATTGCGATAGGGATCGCCACCGGGGGGCTCGATCTTGGTCACGTCGGCGCCGTGATCGGCCATGAGCATGGTCGTCATGGGTCCGGCAATACCCCATGTGAGGTCAAGCACCTTGAGGTTTTCGAGGACAGCTGCCATCTATGTCTCCACCGTGCTGTGCGGTTGTGGGTTGCCGCCGCGACACCGGCGGGGCGCCATCAAAGGTACCCCCCTTCCCGGAGTTGCGACACGGTAGGAAAACTAGCGGCCCTACCCGCTCCATCGCATGCTGCAAATGGGTGAGGGCTTCCGCGCCCGGGCCTGGGCGCTTTCCCGGGTCGCTAGGCGAAAGCCCATGTCACGCCGGTCAGCGCCTCGGATTGGGTCCACAGCGCGCGACCCAGCGCATCGTCGCAGGCGCGCGCAGAAGGCTGCACCGGCTTGGGGTAGCCACGAATCTGGAACCAGCCGTCCGGGCCGTAGAGCGCGCCACCCTCCACCGTCTCATCCGTGGCTGCGAACAGCGTTGGCAGCACCCCCATCGCAGCGGGCTGCGCCAGAGTGCGATTGTTGATCGCGATGACGTACTTCCAGAGAGGCTGCAATGCCTTGGGCAGCAGGGCGCCCATGTTGTCCGCAATCTCGGTGGCGGCGATGCCGGGATGCGCGGCCACGCTGCGAACGGGCAAGCCCGCCACCTGCAAGCGGCGATGCAGTTCGCGCATGAACAGCAGATTGGCCAGCTTGGACTGACCGTAGGCGGCGGCCTTGCGATACGGCCGCGCCACCCAGTTCAGATCGTCCATGGGCAGGCGGGCGCGGCGGTGCGTGATACTCGAGACCGTGACCACCCGCGCTGCCGCCGCCTGACGCAGTGCCGGCAGCAGGTGTGCCGTGAAAGCGAAATGACCGAGATGGTTTACGCCGAAAAGCATCTCGAAACCATCCCTGGTGTGGCGCAGCGGCAAGCCCAGGACGCCCGCGTTGTTACACAGGATATCGAGCGCGTCATGCTGCGCGCGGAAGCGTTCCGCCGCGCGCTGGACCGAGCCCAGGTCAGCCAGATCGAGGTCGAGGAGTTCGAGCCGCGCGTCGGGCTGCGCCTGAAGGACGCCGTCGCGCGCCCGCTCCGCCTTGCCGCGATCGCGGCAGGCCATCACCACCGTGGCGCGGCGCGCAGCGAAGGCCTGGACCGTCGCCAGGCCGAGGCCGGCGTTGGCGCCGGTGACAAGCACGGTCTTGCCGTGCAGATCCGGCATATCCGACGCGGTCCATCGACTCATCGTTGCTCTCCTTCAGGGCCAGGCGACGCCATCGACATCGCGCTTCGGCAAGGGGGTGGCGCGCGCAGCACCACCCCCCTCGTGTGCCGCATCAACGCATCGCCAATGCGGGCTTGGCCTGCGCTGCCTTATGGGACCAGGCCGCTGCCGTGCGCCGAATCCCCTCTTCGAGTGAGATCCGGGGTTCCCAGTCCAGCTCGCGGCGCGCGCGTCCGATATCGAAGTAGTGGTGCGTCATCATGTAGCGCACGGCAAAGCGGCTCAGGCCATTTTCGCCATTGAGGGTGCCGCCGCGCAGGGTATCCACCGTTTCGGCAATGGCGGCCACGCTGTAGGCCAACCAGTACGGCACCTTGCTGCGGATGGGCGGATAGCCGAGTTCGACGATGAGCTTCTCGATGAAGTCGAAGAAGGCCATCGGCTCACCGTTGGTCACGAAATAGGCCTTGCCGCCCAGATCGTTTTCCGGGGTCAGGCGTGCCTCGGCCGCCACAACGGCCTCCACCAGGTTGTCGATATAGGTGAAATCGGACAACTTGTCACGGTCGCCAACGGCGCGTTTGAGCTTGCCCGCCGCGGCCTTCTCCAACACCGCCGGGATGAAGCGGTTATCACCGGGCCCGAAGACCACATGTGGACGAATGGCGCAGATCAAGGGCCCCTGCCCCCCCGAGGCCGCCAGCAACTCCTTTTCCGCCTGGATTTTGCTGTCGGCATAGGGCGCCTGCGAGATGCGGGAATACGGCAGCATTTCATCCCCGTTCTCGATATCTTCGCCCTCGTAGACCGTACTGGCGGAGCTCATGTACAGCAGCCGCTGCACGCCGTGGGCGCGGCAGCCTTCCAGTACGTTGAGGCTGCCGGTGTGGTTCACGGCCCAGATATCCGCCACGCGGCTGTTGCGCGTGTGCACCATGGAGGCATTGTGGATGACGCTATCGATGCCTTCGCAGGCGGCGGACACCGCTGCTGCGTCGCGCAGATCGCACTGGATGAAGCGCGCGCCCGGCGCGAGGTTGCTGTCAACGGTGTCCAGTACGGTCACCGCATGCCCTTGGGCCAAAAAGGCTTCCGTCAGCGCGCGTCCCACGAAGCCGTTGCCGCCGGTGATGAGAATATTGCGATGCGTGCTCATGATCCTTCCTATTGGTAGGTACCGAAGGCCTGATCCCAGAACGGAAAGATCGAGGCGTAGTTGTAGCGGAACTTGTCGTGATGGATGTCGTGCTTGTGCACCCAGAAATTGAACAGCCGGAAGGCCGGGTGCGGAAAGGCGACATTGGCGTGCACGATGATGTTGGCGGTCGAATAAACGAAGAAGATCGCCAGGAAAGAGGCCGTGCTGATCGGCCCCAGCACCCACATCGAGGCCAGCAGCAGCCCCAGAGCCCCCATCTGTTCCAGCGGATGCAGGTAGATGCTTTCGCTGGCGGTGGGATAGCGCACCTTGTGATGCACGCCGTGGATGTAGCGCATCAGCTTCGGATGATGCAGGCCGCGGTGATAGAAGTAGTAGGCAAAGTCGTAGAGCAGCAGTACACCCAGGGTCTCGCCCAGGAAGTGGGCTGCTCCCGGCCATTGCGCATACAAGACGGTGTCGCCCAGGTGGTAGAGAAAGGCGATGAAGATGAGCAGCGCGAGGAGATTGTTGAGATGGGTATTGATCAGCTTCTTGGCCTTCGAGAAGCTGTTCACGCCCGGCGTGCGCACGCGGTATTGATTCAGCGGGGGGGAGGTCGCGGCCCAGTTCAGACCTGCCATCAGCAGGCCATCGAAGGCCAGAATCGCCACCCAGGCAGCAATGAAGACACTATCCATGGTTCAGGCCTCCTTCTTCCCAGTACCTAATCCCATCAGTGCGAACAGGCTGCGCACCCGGTCACGCCAGCGGCGGCGAAACAGCAGCCGCAGCGTCTCGCGGGCCTTGTCGTAATCCTTTGTCCCTACGGGGTAGAGCCGTGCCGGAATCGCCAGCGGCCAGCGGTCGGTAAGCACCGCCTTGGGGTTGGTATAGGCGCGTAGCCCATCGCGCCCATTCATGCGGCCGAAACCCGAGTACTTGACCCCACCGAAGGGCAGGTCCTGATTGAGGTAGCACAGGCCGAAATCATTGATGCAGCTGGCCCCTGCCTCAAGGGCCGCGGCGATGGTCTCCGCACGGGTGCGATCCCGGCTGAACACCGAGGACTGCAGGCCAAAGTCGGTACCGTTGGCGATGGCGATGGCCTCTGCATCGTCCTCGGCACGGAAGATCAGCATGACCGGCCCGAAGACCTCCTCCTGCGCGATACGCATGGCAGGGGTGACATCCACCAGCACGGTCGGTGGGTAGTAGTTACCGGGCGTGTCGGTCGGGCGGCAACCGCCCACCACGGCGCGCGCGCCCTGCGCGATGGCGTCCTGCACCAGTGCATCGACGATGGCGACCTGCTGCGCGGTCGTCATGGCGCCGACGTCGAGCGTGCCGGGCACCGTCGGTACACCCTGGCGTAGCGGCTCCGCGCGCGCGCGCACAGCGGCCACGAAGGCATCGTAGATGCCGCGGTGGACGATGATGCGCTCCGAGGCCACGCAGTTCTGCCCCAGGTTGATGAAGCACCCCCCCAGGGCGGCATGCACCGCCTGTTCCAGATGCGCGTCGTCACAGATGATCATCGGGTCCTTGCCGCCCAGCTCCATGACCACCGGCGTCAGATGCTCGGCACTGCCCTCGATGATGCGACGACCATTGGCCACCGAGCCGATGAACAGGATCTTCTGCACGCGGCTGCGCACCAGCGCGGCGCCGGTGTCGCCATAGCCATTGAGGATCTGCACGGTATCGGCGGAAAAGCCCTCCGCGGTGAGCGCATCCTCGATCACGCGGGCAAAGCGCTGCGTCGACCAGGCCACTGCCTCGGAGGCCTTGATGACCACCGCGTTGCCGGCCATGAGCGGCGCAACCAGCGAGCCGAAGATGTTCTGGAAGGGATAGTTCCAGGGCACGATGCAGGCCACCACGCCCAGCGGCCGGTATTCGATGCGGCCCTTCTTGTGCAGCAGCAGACCCGAGGGCACCTTCTCGCTGCGCAGGTGTTTCTCGCCGTTGCGGATGACCCAGCGGATCTTGTTGCACACCGGCATGATCTCGCCGAGCAGTGCGTTCTCCCAGGTCTTGCCGGCATCCTGCACGATGGCCTCGCACAGGCTGTCGGTCTCGTCCAGGATGGTTTGCAGCATGCGCTGAAGCACCGCGCGGCGCTGCCGGAAGCCGCTCTTCGCCCATTGCTGCTGGGCCTTGCGGGCGCGTTCCACCGCAGCCGTCACTGCCTTCGAGTCGGCCACCGGCATCTGCCCCAATGGCGCTCCGGTGGCGGGATTGATGCAGTCGATCACCGCGGGTGGGTGCAGGGTCGCCACATCGGGCGGATGAGGATTCACACTGAGTGACATGCAGGCACTCCTTCAAGGATGAATGCCGCCACCCGATAGCCGATGGCCATGCTGGGGGCGTTGATGGCGGAAACAGGGATCTGGGGCATGACCGAGGCATCGGCGATGCGCACATTGGCCAGCCCCTTGACGCGCAGCGCGGGGTCGACGGGACTGTCCGCGTCCTCGCCCATACGGCAGGTCCCGCAGTAGTGGAAGGTGGTCATCGTGGCGCGCTGCATCCAGCGGCGCCGTGTCGCGGGTCGATGCGATGCCGCCGCCTTCGATAACAGGCGCACCTTCTGGCTGCTCAAGGGCGCCTGCTGCGCGATGTGTACGGCGCGCGCGATGCCGGCTTCCATGGTGGCGGCGTCGGCAGGATCGGCGTAATAGTTCGGATCGATGATCGCTTCGGCCTCGGGGTCGGCACTGCGGATGCGCAACTGCCCGCGCGAGACCGGCTTGCCCAGAATGACAACGATGCCGAACAGTTGGGCCACAAAGCGCTGCAACAGCGGCAGAGCGAAGGCGGCCGACACCATGCCGCGCAGCAGGCGCCGCAACCAGCCCAGCCGGTAGAGCGCGCCTGGCAAGGCGAGGATCGGCAGCATGCGCTGCATGGACTCCTTCAAGGAGGCCGGCGCCGCATAGCAGACGAAGCAGGTATCCGGTGCAGCATCCGGCGCAGGGCCTTCGGCACGGCCAAAGGCATAGACCTGCGGATAGTGGAAATCGACCGGCGCCCTGCCCCGGAAGAACACACAGACGTTGGGGTGATCCTGCAGATGGGCGCCGACCGAGGGGGCATCCACGCGCACCGGGATCTTCAGGGCGTCCAGCAGCGCACGCGGCCCCACACCCGACAACTGCAACAGCTTCGGGCTTTCCAGCGCGCCGCCGCACAGGATGACCTCGCGGCGCACGGCCACGGATTCCACGACGCCGTCGCGCTTCAGCTCCACGCCCTGGGCGCGGCCGTGCGCGTCCATCAGCAGCCGCAGCGCGCGGGTATTCGTCTGGACCGTCAATGCCTGCGGCGGATTTTCGTGCAGCCAGGCGCGGTAGGCGCTGCGCCGCGTATCGCCGTCCGTATTCATCGCATTGCAGCCGACCACCTCGGACAAGGTGCCGTCGTTCATGCCGTCCTTGCGCGCAAACCCTGCCGCCTGCGCCGCTTCGAGGAAGCCCTCCAGAAAAGGGGTCGGCGGCCGCGTCCGGATACCCAGACGTGCCTCCACCGCCTCGAAGGTCGGCTGAAGGTCCTGCCATCTCCAGCCTTCGGGCCAGGCGTCGAAATCGCGCCGATCCCCGCGCGTGTACACCATGCCGTTGACCGCCCCGCTGCCCCCCAGCACCCAACCGCTGCCCATGTAAAGCGAACGCTTGCCGCAATACGACTGCGGCGCACTCATGCGATGGCGCATGAGCCGATCGTTGGCGAAACAGTCCTTGAAGCCGTCGGCGGAGAGCGTCTTCGGATGCATCTGCGCCGCGTCGCCCGCTTCGACCAACAGCACCTGCCCCGCTCCGGACTCGGCCAGACGCGCCGCCGCGATGCAACCGGCGGAGCCCCCGCCGATGACCACGTAGTCATAGGACGGCGCATCGCCCAGCGACGGCATGCCCTCCGGCTGCCAACCGCTGTGTACGGTGTCTGTCTCCTGTGTCGTTGTCCGCATGCTTGGCAATCACCGGCCGTAACAAGGCATACTTTTTAAGTAATTGTTGTTATCCAAAATAGTCGACGCCTTGGACCCTGTCAACGCAATGTCCAGTAGCCGCAGCACGGAACGACCGTGCGCGCTCGGCGGCTCTGACTACAATGGCGTCATGAGCGAACGCCGGCTGGGTCAAAAGGAATCGGAGGCGACCAAGGCCCGGGGCGCCCCGCGTGGTCGCAAACCCCAATCCAAAGCGCTGCGCGCCGCCAAGGAAGCCGCCTATCGCAGCCATATCCTGGCGGTGGCCGAACAGGTCTTTGCGGCACAGGGCTTTGCGCACACCAAGATGCAGGACATTGCCCGTGAGGCGGGCATGTCACTGGGCACGCTGTATCAGTCCTACCCGAGCAAGCAGGACCTCTACCGCGGCGTGCTCATTGCCCGCGACGGTGCAATGCTGGAGTCGGTCATGCGCCACGGGCAGGCGGTATTGCAGGCGCCACAGTCGATCGAGCATCTGCTCTGGCTGCAAGGCGTGCATCTGCAGTTCCTGCTGGAACACCCGGACTACCTGCGCATGCAGTTGCAGGAGGGCTACGCCTGGTACCACGATGCGGCGCGCCCCAGCTCCGAGGAGCAGCAGATGTGGACGCGCGGCATGGGGGTGATCGAGCACGTCTTCCGCTGGGGCATGGACCGCGGCTGGCTGGTCCCCGGACAGCCCCCCGACGAGGCGCGGATGCTGATGGCGGTGCAGCAGACGCGGCTGGCCAACTGGGTCAGCGACGGCATGCAGGCCGCGCAATCCACGGTCATCGCCCGCATCCGGGCCGATTTCGTACGTCTGTTCTGCCAGCCCGGCGTGGCCGCCGACCTGCTGGAAGCCGACGGCAGCGCCTTGAATGCGGCCACCGTCCAGCGCCTCGCAGCCATCGATCAGGGCACCGCGCCGCCGCCCTAACCCCCGGCGCGGCGGAGACCAGCTGGCGAGAATTCGCCGGACCGCGGTTCACGCCGGTTGAGCTGCGTGCCGATGGCCGCCTCGTTGTTGAGCTTCTCGATGCTGTAGGCGCGCGAGGTCAGGTCCTGATAGATCGAGACGTTGTTGTAGTAGCCCTGGGCGTCGTAGGCGTAGATCATGCCGTCGAAGGAGACGCGCCACAGCTCGCCACGCGTGTCGTACATTTCGCCCATGACCTTGTGCCAGCTGTCTTCCTCGATATAGAAGCGGCGCTTCCCGTAAACGTGGCGCACATCCTCCTTGAGGGTGCCCTCGACGATCCAGACCCGGCGCAGTTCATGCCGGATGTACTGCGGATCGAGGTGACCGGTGGTAGTAATGAAGTCGTCGTAGGAGCGCTCGCGCGACTCCAATGCGTAGTTGTGAAAGGGCACCACCATTTCGCGGCGGCCGATCAGCGTCCAGTTGAAGCGCTCGGGCGAGCCGTTGAAGCCGTTCTGCTCGTCCACCACCCGCGGCCCCTGGGGTACCGGATAGTCGAACTGCACATCCGGCGTCTTGCGCACCCGGCGCGTCCCCGGATCGTACTGCCAGGCATCACGCGCCATCTCGCTGTGGTCCAGGGTATTCGAGGACAGCGTCAGCCGGCCCGCATTGCGCGGCGGCGCGCGCTCTTCGCTCAGACTGTAGGCATAGACATCGCCATCGCTCCAGCCGGCGCGGTCGTCGGCCTTGGCGTAGGGGTTGTAGACCTTGAGGAAGACTTCCGATGGGGTGACGCTGCCGTTGGCGTGCTTGAAGCGCGATACCTGCGGTGCCTCGATGAACCAGGGCGCGGTCGAGGTCAGGATGTTGTAGATCAGCTCGATGCCCTGTTTCGGGATCGGGAAGGCGACCCCGCCATAGGCGCCCTTCAGGGTCAGCCCGTCGTTGGTGAGATGCGCCTGTTCCGCGTTCAGCCGCACATTCTCCCGAATCTTGTCAGGACGGCGAAAATCGCGACGCGTGGGATAGACATGAATCCGGTAGCTGTCCGGATAGGCGCGCAGCAGCGCCTCCTGCCCCGGCCCGATGACCTCGGCGTAGTCCGCCATGTTCTGGGCCGTGATGGTGTAGAGAACCTCGTCATCCGGATAGGGGTCCGGGTTGTAGCTGCCGTCGTAATCCACATGCGGGGGCGCCCCCAGCCACTTGCCCGACCATGCCGGGATGCTGCCATCGGCATTGCCCGCGGAAATAGCGCCGGTGGGGGTCAGCGCCTTGCCGAGATCGTCCGGGCCGTAGTTCTCGGCAGCGGCCGGCAGGGCCCATGCAAAGGCAATGGAAACGGTGATCACAGTACGCAACATGGCGTGACCTCTCAGAAGCTGTAGGTGGCACTGAAGGCGGTAAAGCTGCGATCCGCCAGCCCGCGTCGGGTGGGATCGGGGCCGCCATCGAAATGGTCATAGGCCAGTTCGGCGCGCAGATTGGCGAGATAGATGCCCGCCAACGCGATGCGGTAACGCCGATCCCCCTGCCCGGTCAGGCTGCCCAGGGAACCGGCGACAGCGGTCTGCCCCTCGAAGGCATTGGCGTGCGCGAGCGTGATCTCAACATCCCATCCAGGGATCACCTGCTGGTAGGTCACTGCCATGAGGCCCTGCGCTGCGGCCGCATTGCGGGTATTGGTCAGGCGAGCGAATTCCGCGCCGTCGATGCGCAGCGGATCCACATCGGAGACGTGCACACCCGAGATTTCCCCCACCAGCACCACGCGGTCCCAGAATGCGGAGGGAAGCAGGATCTGGAAGGCCCCCAGATTGGCCTGCCAGACATCGGCGCGGGTTGGCGTGGGCGCATTCTCCCCGGCGATCACGGGCGCATCCACATTCACACCGGCGCCCCAGCGGTGACTGACCTCCGCCGTGATGGCTGTGCTGCCGATGTTGGTGCTGATACTGGCCGAGGCCAGATCGATCGCATCGAAATAGCGCGTGCGGTAGGTGCTGTTGCCGAGCAGCACATTCAGCGTGCCCGCGTTCTGGAATTCCACGCCGGTGGGGTTCTTGTCGTGATAGCGCAGATACTGCACCGCCACTTCGGTACCGGTGCCGAAGAGATAGTTGGCCGACACGCCCCACTCCGGCCCATCCGTGGGACGGATATCCGCCAGGCGACGAATCTGCTGATTGCCGACCAGCGGCAGATCCTCGACGATCAGGAAATCCGCACCGGGCCCGACGATATCGGTGGTGCTGAAGTAGGCGCCGATCGGGTTGAGTTCGGTGTAATCCGCCTCGTACTGGTAATAGGCCGACAGGCCCAGGCGATAGCCGATGCCCCACTGCACCAGCACCTGCCCCATGGGCAGCAGGATGTCCTTGACCTCACGCCCCGGGACATTGGAACGGCTGGCATCCGCCGGGCTCTGCGCGCCGCTGGTGTTGGGGAAAAACAGGCTCTCGCCCCAGGACACCACCTGCTCTCCGGCGCGGATGTTCAGGCTGGTGCCGAACAGGTCCCAGCCGCCGTAGACATAGGCGTCCAGCATGCGGGCGCGCTCGCCGAGGCGGTCGCGCATCTCGTCGCTGAAGCGATTCGGGTCGCCGTCGCGATTGCGCCGGGCCGGGGCGTCGTGGCTCGGGTCCTCATCCATGATGGCGGCGTCGTAGAAGGCGTTGCCACGCGCAAAGAATCCGTAGCGCCCCCACTCGTAGCCGATTTCGCCGAGCGCGGACACGCGATTGTTGATCAGCTGCCCGACCTCGAAATTCCGGTTGCCGTCGTCGCCATTGATATTGGCTTCGAGCACGCCCGCAGGATCGTCCACGCGCATCGCCGCGCTGTAGGTGAGATTGAGCAGATATTCCATTCGGCTGCCACTGGCGAAATCGAGCGTCCCCGCCTGTGCGGCAGCGGGCAGCAATACAGCCAGCCCTGCCAACGTGCTCCACCATCCGGACCGGCGATGCCGCTCCGCTCCCCACCCGTCTCCTCGTCTCACCTGACCCCTCCTCCTCACACATTGCGCCCACGCCCGTGTATCCAGGCTTGCGGGCTGAACGAACTAGGCCACGCCCGGTGTCATGCAATCTCCCAGCACGGTATGCCCATCGAGTGCGCGCAGCGGCGCCTGCCACTGCTGCAACAGTGCGCGGCTGCTGATGCACAGCCCGGTGCTCGGGCCGGCAATCAGCTGATACGCGGCCTCGGCCATGGTTTCCACTGATTCCACCCATTCGGGGTGCGTCTTCGCCATCTCTGTGGCGATGCGTTCAGCGCTCTCGGTGCGGGCGATCCGGCTGGGCGCGAGGGCGTTGACCTGCACCCCGCTGCCATGCAGCTCGGCAGCCAGCCCTTGCGTGACCCGCTCGAGCGCAGCTTTGGAGGCACCGTAGACCGCCAGCGCATGCACCATATCGGCAGACGCCGGATAGGGAACCGGCGGCTGACGCACCGTGTCACTGCTGATGTTCAGGATGCGTCCCCAGCCATTACTGCGCATCGCTGGCAGCGCCTGCTGGCAGAGATCGAGCGGCGCATCCAGATTGATGGCGAACAGCTGCTGCCGCCCCGCAAGCGACATGCGGCTGGGCGGTGCGAATTCGGGCATGGCCGCCGCATTGTTGACCAGGATATCGACGGCACCAAAATACGAGGACGCGCGGGCCACCAGATCAGCACGCGCCTCGGCATCGGCCAGATCCGCGATCACCGTGGCCGCCTGCCCACCCTGGGCAGCGATTTCCGCGCAGACGCCTTCGAGCGCTTCCGCGGACCGCGCCGAACTGGTCGCCACGAGGGATGCGCCATGCGCCGCAAGACGCACGGCGATGGCGCGTCCGATGCCGCGGCTGGCGCCCGTGACCAATGCCACGCGCCCGGACAGGCTCTGCCTCGCCGTTGATGGCGCTGTCATGCGCTACGTCTCTCGCCTAGGCCATGGCGGTTGCAGGCTGTGCCGGCGCCATCGGCCGCTTGCCCACCGCGGCAATCAGCAGAGCGGAGACCACGGCGAAGCCGATGAAGGTCCAGAAGGCCAGGTCATAGCTGCCCGTGCGATCAAAGACCTCACCGATATAGCGCACCGAGAAGATCGACAGCGGCATGACCAGCAAACTCATGGTGCCCATCACCGAGCCAAACGACGCCGGCCCGAAGGCATCGGCCAGCAGCGTCATCCACAGTGGATAGGCGCCTCCCACGGCGAGGCCCACCGTGGCGCAGGCCACGATCAGCCCGGCATAGCCCGGCTCGATGAGCAGCACGGCGAGAAAGACCAGATGGCAGGCCGCCACCAGCGCGAACAGCCAGCGCTTGTCGACGCGGTCGGCCAGCGCACCGATGACGAGCTTGCCGGCGATGGCCGATATCGTCAGACAGGACACCAGCAATGCGGCCTGCTGGGTCGACAGGCCGGCGTCCTCGCCATAGGGAACGATCGAGGACAGCAAGGCCTGGTCGGCACCGAACAACAGCCCCACACCCACGCCGATCAACCAGAAATTGCGATTGCCGAGCAGTTCCTTAAGCGTCCAGCGACGCGCGGCCGCCTGCGCCGCCTGGGGGTCGCCGGCCATGGGTTCGGCGGCGCCATCCGGATGCAGACCCACGCTCTCCGGGCGGTCACGGATCAGCCAGAGCACCAGGCCGAGCATCACCACGGTGGCTCCGATGCCATGCACCGCCAGTGCCTGTCGCCAACCCAGATCCCCCATCAGCAGGGCGAGCAGTGGCGGCACGGCGAAACCGCCCGCCGACGTCGCCACCGCGAGGATGCCCATGGCGCGCCCACGCCGCCGATGGAACCAACGCGAGGTCAGCGTGTTCGCGGCCAGCGCACCACAGGCCACGGTGGCAAAGCCCACCGGCGCGAAGATGGCCAGCCCCAGCATCCACGGCGTGGTGGCCGCCGCCAACAGAAGAAAGCCAGCACCGAAACTCACCGCGCCCGTGGTCATCACCGCGCGTGCCGGCAGACGGTCCATCATGCGCCCGACGATGGGCGACCAGGCCGCCATGCCCAGCAGCAGCAGGATGAAGCCGAGATTGGTGTCCGCCCGCGACAGACCGAATTCCTCCGCCATCGGCCGCACAAAAAGGCCGAAGCAGTAGGTCGTGCTGCCAATGGCGATCATCGTGCAGCCAAAACCGGCCGCCATGACCCACCAGCCGCGGAACAGTCCCATGGCGCTACGCGCCGGCTCGCTGGTATGCATGCTTGTGCCCTAGAGTGCGAAGGTGCGCAGCGCGTTGTCGCAGACGATCTTGCGACGGTCGGCCTCGGGAATACCGGCCTCGGTGAGCTGGCTAACCACCTGCTTCTGCGAGTGTGGCCAGCAGGTCGCCGGGTGCGGGAAGTCGGTCGACCAATACAGGCAGTCCGCGCCAAAGTAATCGTAGAAGGCCTTCAAGCCCTTCGGCTCGTACATGAAGGTGGCCCCACACTGCTGGCGGAAGGTCTCCGACGGCGGCCGATTCACGCCCGGGAATTCGTAGTGCTCGTGCATGCGCGGGTCGAGCAGAAATTCGAAGAACCAGGGAATCCAGCCCAGTCCGGGCTCCACGAAGACCACGCGCAGCTTGGGGTACTTCTCCAGGGTGCCGGTCAGAATCCAGAAGCAGATCGCCTCGGCCAACGGCGCCCAGGCCATGCCGGTGAAGATCCCCTTCTGCGGCGTTGGATCGCGCCGGAAGATGCTCCACAGCTCCGTCTTGGGTTCGAGGTGATTCATGATTGTCACCCCGGTCTCCTCGATGGTGTGCCACAGCGGCGCGTAGACCGGGTCGTGCACGTCGGGCAGTCCCATGTCCGCCGGAAAGGGCGTGATCTGCACGCAGCGCGCCTTGTGATCGCGCGCCAGCCGCTGCACTTCCTTGCAGGCGAAGTCCACATCCATCAGCGGGATCTGGTAAGCGCACAAAAGGCGGTCCGGGTCGTGTCCAGCGAAGTCGCTGAGCGCCTGGTTATAGCCCTGGAAGACCTCCTTCCAGTCGTTGCCCATCAGCGCCGGATGACAGATCTTGGCGCCGCCCAATTCCGGAAACAGCACCTCGGCCTGCACGCCGTCGCGGTCCATGGCCTGCAGGCGCGCGCCGGGTTCGCTGTAGCCCTTGTCCTGCGAGGCCTCGGGGTCGACGAAATCCCGCAGGTCCAGATTGGGCTGGCCGCCGCGCAGATGCTCGGCGGCATAGGCTTCGGCCTTGCGGCTCGCCTCATCCCAGACCGCGTGCAGATCCCGACGCAAGCGCTCCTTGACCCAGTCCCCCGTGAGAAAAACGTGGGAGTCCGCCGATACCAATGTTTGCGCGCCCTGCATGCTGTCTCCTCCTATTCGCGACGATGGTCGCTTTTGAAGGAACGCTAGAACCTTTTGTGTGGCTACGGCCTCGCCTATACGGACGAGCCCGCAGCACGTGACTTATCGCGGAAGAACCAGGTCCCCAGCGCAGGAAGCAGGCAGATCGCACCCAGCATGTTGACCAAGAACATGAAGGCCAGCAGCAGCCCCATGTCGGCCTGGAACTTGAGCGCCGACATGGTCCAAGTGGCCACGCCGATCGCCATGGTCATGGCCGTAAAGACGATGGCGGCGCCGCGTTCACGCATGCCGTGCTCGAAGGCGGTACGGAAGTCGCTGCCCTCGCCCATGTGGTGCTGGATGCGCTCGTAGAGATACAGGCCGTAGTCGATACCCACGCCGACGCCGAGGGCGATCACCGGCAGGGTGGCTGTCTTCAGGCCGATGCCCAGCACCGCCATCAGCGCATTGGCAAAGACACAGACCATGGCCAGCGGCACCAGCACGCACAGCGACGCGATCCACGAGCGGAAGGAAAGCAGGCAGAACAGCAGCAGCGCGCCGAAGATGGCAAGCAGCATGCGCGCCTCGGCCTCGGCCACGGCTTCGTTGGTGGCCGCCATGACCCCGACGTTGCCGCTGGCCAGTCGGAAGGTCACGCCCTCCGTGCTGTTGCTGTCGATGAACTGCTTGGCTTCGTTGACGGCGTGGGCCACATTCTCGCCCTCGTGGTCATCCATGAAGACCAGCACCTGGATGGCGCGGCACGCTTCCGCATTCAGGCCCAGCTGCGGATCGAAGCCGCGCGAACCCACCGACATGCCTGCCTGGCTGCGCGCCAGCGCCTGCCAGCGCGGGTTGCCTTCGTTGAAGGCACCGATGACGCGCTTGGTGACACCGCCCACGCTGACCACCGAGCGCACGCCCGAGACGCCACGCATGTGCATCTCGAAGCGGTCGACGGCATCCATCACCGGATAGTGCAGGCAGGAATCGCCCTGGAATTCGGGCGCCTCCACGATCACCGAGAGAATGTCGGTGCCGACGTCGTAGGTCTCGGAGATCACCCGGCCGTCGTAGTTGTAGCGGGAGTCCTCATGCAGCTCGGGCGCGCCGGTGCCGGTATCGCCGATCACCAGATCCCTCGACAGCCAGGTGCTCGTGGCCAGCAGCACGACGCTGACCAGCAGCACCCAGCGCGCCCCGTGCGGTGTGGCACACACCGACACAGCGCGCATCATGCGCTCCACCGCGCGCGAATCCGAAGCATCGGCGCGGTCGATGCTGCGCTGCTCCAGCTGCAGATGCGACAGCAGAATCGGCAGGATCATCTTGTTGGTGATGATCATCAGCAGCACGCCGATGCTGGCCGTGATGCCGAGCTCATGCACGATGGGAATGTCGATCAGCATGATCACGCCAAAGCCCAGCGCCTCGGTGAGCAAGGCCACGGTGCCGGGGACGAACAGGCGGGTGAAGGCGTTCTGGGCGGCGGTCTTGGAATCCGCCCCCGCCAGAATCTCCAGTCGCCAGGCGCTGGTCATCTGCACCGCGTGCGACACGCCAATGGCGAAGATGAGGAAAGGCACCAGAATCGACATCGGGTCGATGCCGTAGCCGATCAATGGCAGGACGCCGATCAACCACAGCACCGGCAGCGCCGCCACGAAGGTGGCCACCAGCGTGATACGCATGGAGCGCGTGTACAGCCACAGCAGAATCATCGTCAGCACGAAGGCCAGCGCGAAGAAGGCAATGACGCCCAACAGGCCTTCGATGACATCGCCCAGCAGCCGCGCGAAGCCGATGACATTGACCTCGATATTCTCGTTCTCGAAGTTGTCGCGCAGATCCGCCAGCTGCTTCTGCACCTCCCAGTAGTCGACCCGCTCGCCGTTCTCGCCGCGTTCCAGCAGGTCGGCCTGGATCATCGCCCCTTTCTGGTTGTTGGCGACGAGCTGGCCGATCTGTCCCGAGTGCTCGACGTTGTGGCGGACCTTCTCCAGCTGCTCGGGGGTGCCCGAGAAGCGTGCCGGGATGACCGGCTCACCACGGAAGCCGTACTCCGTCACCTCGATGTAGATCGTGTCCGGCGTGAACAGCGAGGACACGGTGGTGCGGTTGATGCCCGGAATGAAGAACACCGCGTCGGTGGCTTCCTCCAGCGCCGTCAGGAACTCCTTGTTGTAGATGTCCCCCTCACCCTTCCAGCGGAGATTGACGAGAATCCGGTTGGCGCCGGAGAAGTCGTCCATGTACTCCATCATGGTGTCCATGTAGGGATGGTTCACCGGGATGAGCTTCAGGAAGCCGGGGTCGAGCTGAATGCGCGAGGCACTGAAACCCAGTGCCACCGTCACCATCAGGAACAGAATGGACAGCGAGCGGCGCCAGTTGACGATGAAGGCGCCTGTGCGGTCGACCAGGGAATTCGTATCGCGTTGCATCAGTTTCCTCCGGCCGGGGTAATGCTGCCGTCGGCGAGGTTCACCACATGGGCGCCGGGCTCTCCGCCGACCAGAACGCGGTCGCCGGACAGCGGCAGCACCGTCGAGAAGGTGCCCTGCTTGGTGGGAATGGCGCGGGTGAAGCGCCACTCACCCGGCTCGGCCACGACCACCGTCTGCATCGAGCCGACCAGCACAACACGGCCGTCGTCGAGGCGGGCGCCATCGAAGAGCGAGTCCTCGATGCCGGTGTCGAGCGCCTGCCAGGTGTCGCCGTCGTCGCGGCTGAGGAAGGCATGACCGCGCATGCCAAAGACCAGCCAGTTCGTACCGCCCAGATGCAGGCCGCCGAACATCGAACCGGGATAGTCGAAGTCGAGGGTCGACCAGGTCTCACCGCGGTCGCGCGAACGCAGCATCAAGCCGCGTTCGGCGGCGATCAGCATGGTGCCAGTCTCGGTCACCAGCAGGTCATTGAGATGGCTGCCGCTGAAGGCCTCCACCTGCCGCGACTGCCAGCTTTCGCCCCCATCGTCGGAGACCAGGTACTGGCCAAAGCCGCCAATGGCCACCAGCCGCTCGCCATCCGGGGTTGCAGCGATGTCGAGCAGCGGCTCCGGTATATCGAGATCGATATGCACGTTCTCCCAGCGCGCGCCGGCATCGTCGCTGCGCAGGATCATGAGGTTGTGGCCCACGGCAAAGACGCGCTGCCCTCCGGTCGGCACGATGCGCGTCACCGGCGAGCCCTCGGTGGTCCCCACCTCGGCGTTGCGCCACGGTCCGGGCGGCGCATCGTTGAGCAGAATGCGGCCCTTAGCGCCTCCGGCCATATAGCGCCCGTCGACGCGGGCCAGACCGTTGATCAGGAGCTGATGCGCCTGCAGCTGGGTTTCCGGGAAGTCCGGAAGACTACGGGGCGAAAAGGCGTAGATGAAGCCGCCAATCACCAGCACGGCAAAGATCAGCGACGGCCAACCGTCGCGCACGCGTCCGCGCGGCCGTCCGCCTCCGCTCGTTCCTACAGTCTGCTGCATGCTGTGTTCTCCTCCAAGATTCCGGTCTCATTCACCGCCGGATTCATGACCGCCGGCGTGCGAAATGCACGCCGGACGCGCGTCTAGCCGGGGATCTCGAACAGGCCAGCGGCTCCCATTCCCCCACCGATACACATCGTGACGACGACATAGCGCACGCCACGACGCCGCCCCTCGATCAAGGCGTGCGCCACCATGCGCGCGCCGGACATACCAAAGGGATGGCCGATGGAAATGGCACCCCCGTTCACATTGAGCTTGTCGTTGTCGATGCCGAGCGTATCCCGGCAGTACAGCACCTGACTGGCGAAGGCCTCGTTCAGCTCCCAGAGGCCGATGTCCTCGACCTTGAGACCATGGCGCTGCAGCAGCTTGGGCACGGCAAAGACCGGGCCGATGCCCATTTCCTCGGGCGCACAGCCCGCCACCGCCACCCCGCGGTACAGGCCCAGCACCTCCAGGCCATGGCTTTCTGCCATGTCGCGCCGCATGAGCAGCGCGGCGGCGGCGCCATCCGAGAGCTGGGAGGCATTGCCCGCCGTGATGAACTGGCCCTGCTCCACCCACTTGCCGTTCTTCCATACCGGCTTGAGCGCCGACAGGCTTTCCAGCGTGGTGTCGGCGCGGTTGCCTTCGTCCTTGGCAAGCGTCACCGTCTCGAAACCGGCGGGCTGCTTGTCCTTGTCGAAGAGCTGCTTGCGTGTGGTCAGCGGCACGATCTCGTCGTCGAAGCGACCGGCTTCCTGCGCCGCGGCCGTGCGCTGCTGGCTCTGCAGGGCATAGGCGTCCTGCGCCTCGCGCGAGATGCCGTAGCGGCTGGCCACCAGCTCGGCGGTCTCGATCATCGGAATGTAGGCGCCCGGCTCCTGCGCGATGACAGCCTCCGACACCAGACGATGGCTGTTCTTGTGGGCGTTCTGGGTCAGCGAGATCGACTCCAGTCCGCCCCCCAGCACGATGTCCTGCTCGCCGGTCATGATGTTCTTGGCGGCAATGGCGATACTCATCAGACCTGAAGAGCACTGCCGGTCCAGCGTCATGCCGGACACGCGCTGCGGAAAACCGGCCGTGTAGACGCACAGCCGGCCCAGGTTGTAGCCCTGCGTGCCCTGCTGCGCGGCGGCACCCATGATGACGTCATCCACCTTCTCGGCATCGACGCCGGCACGCTCCACGCAGGCGCGCAGCACATGGCCGCCCAGGACCGGCGCTTCGGTGTCGTTGAAGGCACCGCGGTAGGCCTTGGCGATGGGCGTGCGCGCGACGGAAACGATGGCAGCTTCTTGCATGGACATAGAGCCTTAGAAGTAATAGCGACTGATGGTGTCGGCGACGCAGGCGGGACGATCCTCACCTTCGATTTCCACCGTGACGCGGATCACGGCCTGCACGCCGCCGTCCTTGGTGAGTTCGGCTTCCAGCATCTCGCCGTGGCCGCGAATGCGTGCCCCCGCTTTCACCACGTTCGGAAAGCGCACCTTGTTGCAACCGTAGTTCACACCCATGCGCATGCCGCGCACTTCGATGATCTCGGGCAGGAAGCGGCTGACCAGCGACAGCGTCAGATAGCCGTGCGCGATGGGGGCACCAAAGGGGCCCTCCTTGGCGCGCTCGGGGTCGACATGAATCCACTGATGGTCATCGGTGGCGTCGGCGAAGGTGTTGATGCGCTCCTGCGCAATCTGCACCCAGGCGCTGGTGCCCAGCGTCTGCCCGGTAGCGGCTTGGATGGCGTCGGCGGAATCAAGAACGGTGGCCATGAATCTCTGCGATCAGGGGTGTTGACTGGAGGCGGACAGCACTTCGCCCACCAGATAGGAACTGTAGTCCGAGGCCAGCATCACGATGCAGTTGGCGATCTCCCAGCACTCGGCCGCGCGCCCGAAGGCCTCGCGGCTGGCGAGCTGTTCGAGCAGCGCCTGCGGCGCGCTCTTGCGCAGGTGATCGTGAAAGGCAATCGACGGCGCCACGGCGTTGATGCGGATACCGTATTCGGCGGCTTCCAGCGCGCTGCAGCGGGTAAAGGCCATGACGCCCGCCTTGGCGGCGGCGTAGTGCGCCTGTTCCTTCTGCGCGCGCCAGCCCAGCACCGAGGCGTTGTTGACGATGGCGCCGCGTCCGCGCGGCTGCATGAAACGCAGCATGGCGCGCGTCATGCGGAAGGTGCCGGTCAGGGTGACATCCAGCACCCGCTGCCAGTCCTCGTCCTTCATGTCGACCACGCGGCAGCTGCCACCCAGGCCGGCATTGTTGACCAGCACGTCGACGCCATCGCAATGCGCTTCGGCCGCCTCGACCAGCGCCTGCACCTGGGCTTCGTCGGTGACGTTGGCCAGCTGGCCCGCCACCTTGGCGTCCGGAAATGCGGCTTGCAGCCGCTCCACGGCTTCGTTCAACCGACGCTCGTGGATGTCGGCAATCATGAGCGCGCGCACCCCTTCCTCCAGCACACGCTGGGCGGTGGCGAAACCGATACCGCCACCGGCCGCCGCCGTGATCAGCGCGGAATGACCCTGCAGCAGACCGTGCGCGGGCACATAGTCGGGGGGCGCATTCATCGTGCGCGAACTCCTTGTATCGCGTGACACCGAGTCATGGCGAAGGGCCTAGCCGCGCGGCTCGCGCGGCAGACCCAAACCGCGCTCGGCGATCAGGTTGAGTTGAATCTCGTTGCTGCCGGCATAGATGGTGTCGGCGCGTGAGAAGAAGAAGATCTGCTGCAGGCGGCGCACAGCCGGGTCGTCCGACGGCGTATCCGCCTCCGGACCCAGCGCATCCATGGCCAGCTTGCCGAGGTCGCGATGCCAGTTCGACCAGTGGTACTTGTAGATCAGCGCCTCGCGTCCCAGCTTCAGGTCATCGCCACCGGCGAGCATGCGCAGGGCGTTGTAGCGCATCACGCGCAGACCGCCCCAGGCGCGAGCCAGACGCGCGCGGAAGGCCGGATCGCGGTCGGCGCCATTGCGTCGCGCAACCTCGACCACCAGGCCCAGTTCGTGGGCAAAGTGCATCTGCTGACCGAGGGTGGAGACGCCGCGCTCGATCTCGAGCAGGCCCATGGCCACTTCCCAGCCCTTGCCGACTTCGCCGACCAGACCGTCGGCCTCGGCCACCGCCTCGTCAAAGAAGACTTCGTTGAATTCGGCTTCGCCGCTGATCTGGCGAATCGGCCGGATGGTGACGCCGGGCTGATCCAGCGGCAGCAGCAGGAAGCTGAGGCCATGCCGGCCCTTTGAGCCTGGCTCGCTGCGCGCGACCACAAAGATCCAGTCCGACTCATGCGCCAGAGAGGTCCAGATCTTCTGGCCGCTGACGCGCCAGCTGCCGTCATCGCACTGCCAGCAGCGCGTCTGCACATTGGCCAGATCGGAACCGGCATTGGGCTCGGAATAGCCCTGCGCCCAGAACACGCGCCCCTCGACAATGCCGGGAAGGAAGCGCGCCTTCTGCGCCTCTGTGCCATAGCGGATCAGGGTCGGGCCAATCAGGCCTTCGCCGATATGCCCCATGCGACCGGGACCGCCCGCACGCGCGTATTCCTCGTGAAAGGCCACCTGCGCGTCAATGCTCAGCCCGCGCCCGCCGTATTGTTCCGGCCAGCCGACACAGGTCCAGCCGCCGGCCGCCATTTCCCGTTCCCAGCGCTTGCGCAGCTCGGGATCTGCGCCCTCATCACCGGGTCCGCCCCGATGACGCAGCGCGGCGAATTCCCCGCTGAGATGCTCCGCCATCCACTGCGCGATGGCGTGTCGAAGGTCGTCGACTGGATTGCCCGCCAGCGCGGTTTCCGGTGCACCCATCAGGCCGCCACCTCATTCAGTACGTAGTCCGCCGCTTCCTCGGCCAGCGCTTCGGGGGCACCCAGCCAGTGGCGCGATGCCTGCGCCCGCTTGAAGTACAGATGCGGATCGTATTCCCAGGTAAAGCCCACACCGCCGTGCAACTGGATGGCTTCCTGCGCGCAGAAGAAGAAGGCCTCATCGGCCTGCAGGCGGATCGCGGCGCACTCCGCCGCCAACTGATCGACCGCAGCACCCTGCTCGGACAGGCGCGCTACACCGTAGACGCCAGAGCGCAGGGCCTCCACGGCCACCATCATCTGCGCACAGCGGTGCTTGACCGCCTGGAAGGAGCCCACCGCGCGCCCGAACTGCTTGCGTTCCATGACATAGGCGGTGGTCAGGTCCAGGCAACGCTGGGCGCCCCCCAGGGCCTCTGCCGCCATGAACAGGCGCGCCATCGCGGTGGCACGGTGCAGGGACTGCGGTGCCAGGGTCTCGTCCAGACGCTGCGCAACCGTGCCGTTCACATGCAGTCCGCCAAAACGCCGCGTGGCGTCCCAGCCGCTGTGCATGGTCACGGCGACGCCCGGCGCACCGACGTCGACGCGAAACAACCCGACCTCACCCTCCGCGCCGCAACGCGCAAAGACCAGACAGGCGTCGACGTAGGCCGCATCCGGAATGCGCTGCACCTGCCCCTCCAGCCGCCAGCCGTCATCGCTTGGGCTCGCATGCAGCAGATCGGCGGCCGTCGTCCATTCGGGGTTGCTCGGCAGCGGCGCACTCAGGCTCAGGCTGCCTTCGGCAACCGCGGGCAACAGTGCCAGGCGGGCGGCTTCGGACGCGCAGTGCGTCAGCAGATTGCTGCCCAGGGCCATGGTGGAGAAGAAGGGCGCACACAGAAGATGGGCGCCGGTCTGCTCGAACAGCAGCGCCTGCGTCAGTGCGCCCATGCCCATGCCACCGGAATCTTCATCGATGCCCACCGCGCACCAGCCGAGCTCGGCGGCGATCTGTTGCCAGAGCGCGCCATCGCTGCCGCCCTCACCTTCGATGCAGGCGCGCACCGAGGCACTGTCGCTGCGCTGACCGAGAAGGTCGGCCGCCGCGTCGGCGATCATGCGCTCGTCTTCGCTCAGTCCCAGATTCATGTCGGTTCGGTCAGAAATACTGAAGACATTATTCCGGGGGCACCCGGCGCCATCTTCATCCTTAGGGATTAGTGTCGAGTGACCACCCGGTAGGGTTTCAGCTGCCGTAAACCTTCTGCGGCGGCGTAGCCTCGGACAGAATCTGCTCCACGGCGGCACCAACCTCGTCCGGCGCCCAGCGCGCGCCCTTGTCGCGCACCGGACCGGTGCGCCAGCCATCGGCCACGCTGATGCGGCCGCCGTCGGCTTCGAACACCCGCCCGCTGACACCAGCCGACTGGGCACTGCACAGCCAGACCACCAGCGGCGAGACATTTTCGGGGGCGAAGTAATCGAAGCCGTCCTCCGGCTTCTTCATGACATCGGCGAAGACGGTTTCGGTCATCGCGGTCCGCGCCGCCGGTGCCAGCGCGTTGGCGGTAATGCCATAGCGTCCGAGTTCGGCCGCCTGCACCAGCGTCAGCGTGGCAATGCCGCCCTTGGCCGCGGCGTAGTTGCTCTGGCCGATGGAGCCCTGCAGACCGGCACCGGAGGTGGTGTTGATGATGCGCGCGTCCACCTTCTGACCGCTGTCCTTGACCTGCGCGCGCCAGCGCTGCACCAGGGTGCTGGTGATGCAGAAATGCCCCTTGAGGTGCACCTTGATGACCAGATCCCAGTCCTCTTCGGACAGGCTGGCGAACATGCGGTCGCGCAGCACGCCGGCATTGTTGACCACGGCGTGGACATCGCCAAAGGCCGTGGCAGCCGCCTCGACGATGGCCTGTGCGCCCGCCATCGAGGTGATGTCATCGCTGTTGGCAAGCGCACGCCCGCCTGCGGCCTCGATCTCCGCGACCACGGCTTCGGCGGCTTCGCGGTTGATGTCGTTGACCAGAACCGAGGCCCCTTCGGCCGCCAGCGCCAGGGCGTGGGCTCGGCCGAGTCCGCCGCCGGCACCGGTGATGATGACACTACGATCCGTACAGATTCCCATGGAATCCTCCTCCTCAATGCGTGGTGATGCGGGGCGCGCCCGTCCGGCGCGCCCGGGTATTGCGGTGGGGTCTGCTAGCCGAGACGCTCCAGCACGGTGACGTTGGCGACGCCGCCGCCTTCGCACATGGTCTGCAAGCCATAGCGGCCCTTGCGGCGCTCCAGCTCGTGCAGCAGCGTCGTCATCAGCTTGGTGCCAGTGGCGCCCAGCGGATGGCCGAGGGCGATGGCGCCGCCGTTGACATTGACCTGCTCGTGATCGAAACCGGTGTCCTTCATCCAGGCCATCGGCACCGAGGCGAAGGCCTCGTTGCATTCGGCGATGGTGATGTCGCTCGGCTTGAGGCCGGTCTTCTTCAGGGCACGCAGGGTCGCGGGAATCGGCGCCGTCAGCATCGCGATGGGATCGTCGCCCATGACTTCCATGTGGTGGATGCGCGCGCGCGGCGTCAGGTTGTAGCGCTTCAGTGCCGCCTCGGAGACCACCAGCATGGCCGAGGAGCCATCGCAGGTCTGGCTGGCCACGGCGGCGGTCAGGCTGCCGCCTTCGGCCAGCACGTCGAGTTCCGCCATCTTTTCGAGCGAGGTCTCGCGCGTGGTCTCGTCGTGATCCAGGCCGTTCAGCGGCACGATCTCGCGCTCGAAATAGCCGGCCGCCATGGCGGCACGGGCGCGCTCATGGCTGGTCAGCGCGAAGCGCTCCATCGCCTGGCGGTCAAAGCCCCAGCGATCCGCGATCAACTGCGCGCCATGAAACTGCGAGACGGGTTCGGTACCGAAGCGTGCCGTCCAGCCTTCGCTGCCGGAGAAGGGATCGGGGAAGCCCAGTGGCTGCGCCGCGGTCATTGCCGAGCCGATGGGAATGCGCGTCATGGTCTGGACGCCGCCGGCGATGACCACGTCCTGGACGCCGCTCATCACCGCCTGCGCGGCAAAGTGCACGGCCTGCTGCGACGAGCCGCACTGGCGGTCGACCGTGACGCCGGGCACGCTCAGCGGCAGCCCGGCGGCCAGCCAGCAGCTGCGCGCGATATTGCCCGCCATCGGCCCCACGGCATCGACACAACCGAAGATGACGTCGTCGATCTCCTCCGCCGGAACGCCATTGCGCTCGACGATGGCCTTCAGTACGTGCGCGCCGAGATCGGCGGCATGGACGTCGGCCAGACTGCCTCGACGCTTTCCGGTGGGACTTCTGACTGCATCAACGAGATAAGCTTCCGGCACGTGCGGGTCTCCTGTCAGCGACCGACCGCGCTGACACGCGGCATCGGCGCTTCGCCGTAGTGAGTGAAAAAGGTGTTGGAAGGACCGAGGGCGGCGGCGTCGTCGAAGATGTCCTCCGCGATCCGCGCCTTGTGGTGGGCCAGGTCGCCCCAGCCGGCATCGAGCACCCAGGCGCGCTTCATGAACATCTGCAGATCGGCCTCCCAGGTGTAGCCCATGGCGCCGTGCGCCTGGATGCTGGCGCGCGCGGCCTTGTGCGCGGCCTCGCTGGACTGCATGCGCGCCTGCGCCACCACATGGGCAGCGCGGTCATGACCGTGGCCCACGCAGTAGGCGGCGCGGTGCACCACCGGTTCGGCAAATTCAATGGCGACGGCCACATCCGCCAGCGGATGCTTCACGCCCTGGAAGGTGCCGATGATCTTGCCGAACTGCTTGCGCTGTGCGGCATAGTCCACGCCCAGGTCCAGCATGCGCTGCGCCAGGCCCACCTGCTGGGCCGCCGTGGCCAGGCCGCCGCGCAGCAGCAAGCGCTGCCACAACGGCGCGCCGATACGGGCATCGGCAATGCGCGTGCCGGCGTCCGGCTTCCACTCCACCTGGCACAGCCGGCGCGACATATCGATGCTCGGCTGCGGCGTCAGCGTGACGTCCTGCGGTCGCACGGCGTGCACCGCGTCGTTGTGCCACATCAGCAGCAGATCGGCGGTGCTGGCATCGGCCACGAAGGGATTGATCGGATGCCCGACCGCCACGCGCGCCTCACCCGCGGCGATGCGCGGCAGCCACTCACGCTTGATCTCGACATCGCCAGAGAGCTCGGTGAGCAGCCCGGCCGCCAGATAGGCCGTGTCGACCAGCGACTCGGGAATGGCGTAGTAGCCCAGTTCCTGCAGCACCAGCACCCAGTCCAGGTCGCCAAGGCCAATGCCGCCGAAATCCTCGGGGATCGACAGCGCGGTCAGCCCCTGATCGGCCAGCTTGGCACGCAGCTCGGCGGAGCGTCCGCTCTTGGTTTCCCAGATTTCGCGCAGCATTTCCGGCGCGGCCTCGACCATCAAAAACTTGCGGATGGCGTCGCGAAAAGCGGTCTGATGACTTTCGAACGTAAAGTCCATAGGGCGCTCCTTCAGGCGCGTGGCATGCCGAGCACGCGCTCGGCAATGATGTTGCGCTGGATCTCGTTGGTGCCGGCGTAGATAGGGCCCGCCTGCGCGAACAGGAAGCCGTCCAGCCAGTGGCTGATGCCGGCCGCCTCGGGTGCATGCGGCAACAGCTCGGCGTGCGCGCCGAGGATCTTCATGGCCGTTTCGTGCAGCAACAGATCAAGCTCCGACCAGAAGATCTTGTTGGTGCTTGCCTCCGCACCGATCTTGCCGCCCTTGGCGAGCCGTGACGCGGTGCGATAGGTCGCCAGCGCATAGGCTTCCGCCGCCACATAGCCGCGCGTGATGGCGTCGCGGATGCCCGGATCGCGATCCGCCTGGCTCTGGTGATCCTTGTACAGGTCCACCAGTGCCTTGGCGGTCTGCTGGAAGCGGCCAGGGGAACGCAGCATCAGACCGCGCTCGAAGCCGGCCGTGGCCATGGCGATGCGCCAGCCCGCGCCTTCCTCGCCGAGGAGATTCTCGGCTGGCACGCGCACGTCATCGAAGAAGATTTCGGCAAAGCCGGGCTGGCCGTTCAACTGCTTGATCGGGCGGATGTTGATGCCCGGCAGATTCAGCGGCAGCAGGATGAAGCTCAGTCCGTGATGGCGCTGCGAACCAGGTTCGCTGCGGAACAGGCCGAACAGCCAGTCGGCGTACACCGCCCGTGTCGACCAGGTCTTCTGGCCATTGATCACGTAGTGGTCGCCGTCGCGGACCGCGCTGCAGCGCAGGGAGGCCATATCAGAGCCGGCACCCGGCTCGGACCAGCCCTGCGCCCAGATCTCCTCGCCCGAGGCCATCGGCGGCAGGAAGCGCTTCTTCTGTGCCTCAGTGCCGTATTCCATCAACGTGGGGGCGAGCAGAAAGATGCCGTTCTGGTTGACGCGTAGCGGTGCGCCGGCGCCCCAGTACTCCTCCTCGAAGATCAGCCAGTCGATCAGGCCACAACCGCGCCCGCCGTATTCGGTGGGCCAGGTGACCGCGGACCAGCCGCCGTCGAACAGGGTGCGTTCCCAGGCACGGTGGGCTTCGAAGCCCTCGGCAGTGTCGAGGCTTTCCAGCGGTTTTTCGGGAAGGTGTTCGGACAGCCACTGGCGCACTTCCTTGCGGAAGGCGCGCTGCCGTTCGGTGTATTCGAGTCTCATGATGCGTTGCCGTTCTGGGAGTTGGCGGGTACCGCGTCAAAGCGCGCATCCCGTTTCTGTACGAAGGCCTGTCTTGTTTCGGCGGAATCCGGGCTCATGTAGGCCTGCAGCGTGAATCCCTGCTCCCAGCGGTACTTGCTCTCGAGATTGCCGTCCTCGACGCCGTTGAGGGATTCCTTGGCCAGCCTGAGCATGGTCCCGCTCTTTTTGGCAATGGTTGCGGCCAGCTCCAGCGCCTCGGTGCGCAGCGCGTCGGCACTGACCACACGTTCCAGGGCACCGAGCCGGTAGGCTTCCTGCGCGTCGATGGGCGCGCCGGTGAAATACATGGCGCGTACCTTCTGCACTGGGAACAGCCGCTGCAGATGCGCGCCGCCGCCCATGGCGCCACGATCCACCTCGGGCACGCCGAAGGTGGCGGTATCCGCGGCGATCACGATATCGGCCGCGCCGGCGATGCCGATGCCGCCGCCGAGCACGAAGCCATGCACAGCCACGATGACGGGCAGCGGATGGCGATGGATGGCCTCGAAGGTGCGGTAGTTGCCGGCGTTGACGTCGACAATCCGCACCGGGTGCGCATCCAGCTCCTTGATATCCACGCCGGCGCAGAACCCACGCCCTTCGGCGCGCACCACCAGCACGCGCAGATCGTCGTGCGCGCCGAGCTGGGTAATGCAGTCGGCCAGCGCGTGCCACTCACTGCTGTCGAGGGCATTCACCGGCGGCTTGTTGATCACCACCTCGGCGATGCCGGGGTGTTCATGCACCACAATGGCCTGTGTCATGACACGCGTACCTCCCTGATATCGGCAGACGCCCGCTGCCTGGGCGCGATGGTGGGCATGGCGGTGATGCGGCCCTCGGCCTCTTCCACAATGCGGTGGATCAGCACCTGGACCGGCGGCAGGTCGTCGATGATCGCGGCCACCTGACCGCTGGGCAGCACGCCTTCATCCGGATGGCCTTCAACCATGGCGCGCTGGATCAGCATGGGCGCGTTGGCCGCCGACACCGTCTGCGTGAAGGAATCCCCGGAACGGATGGCGCTAATGAAGGTGCGCAGCATGTGCATCACGCTCATGCCGGTGCGCTGCTTCATGCGCCAGGCGGAGGCCAGCGCCACGAACATGCGGCGCAGCCCGCTTCCGCGCTCGAGGCGCAGCAAGGTGGGGTTGTCGATCATGCGCTGCGGCATGCCGTCGACCGCGGTAGACGCACGAATGCGCCCGGCGTCCTGCACCTGCTGGTATTGCGCCAGCGTGGTCGCCGGCACCGGTGATTCCGCGGTCATCAGAAAGCGGGTGCCCATGGCGATGCCGGCGGCGCCGTAGGCCAGCGCCGCGGCCAGACCACGGCCGTCTGAAAAGCCGCCCGCCGCCACCACCGGCACGTCCACGGCATTGAGTACCTGCGGCAGCAGCAGGGTCGTGGGGACGGCGCCGGTATGGCCGCCGCCCTCGCTGCCCTGGATGGTGATGATGTCGGCGCCGAGCTGTACCGCCTTCTGCGCGTGCTTGAGCGCGCCCACGGTCGGCATGCACAGCACGCCGGCCTGCTTGAAGCGGGCAATGGTCTCGGCATTGGGGCCGCGGCCATAGCTCACCGCGCGAACGCGGTCGCTGTGCTGCAGCACGCGCTCGATGACGTCCTGCGCATTCGGCTGGAACATGTGGAAGTTCACACCGAAGGGCCCGTCACACAGACGGCGGACATCCGCCAGCGCGGCATCCAGTTCTTCGGTGGACATGGTGGCCGCGGCCAGAAAGCCAAAGCCACCGGCATTGGTGGTTGCCGCCACCAGGCGCGCATCCGCCACCCAACCCATCGCGGTTTGAACGATCGGATAACGGCAGCCAAGCATCTGGGTAAGACGCGTATCCATAGCCTATCGCTCCACGATCACGCAGGAACCGTGACCGAATAACCCCTGATTGGCGGTGATCCCGACGCGCGCGCCTTCCACCTGACGCTCCCCTGCCCGGCCGCTGAGCTGCCAGTGCAACTCGCACACCTGGGCGATGGCCTGCGCCGGCACGGCCTCGCCAAAGCAGGCCAGACCACCGGAAGGATTGACCGGCAGCTTGCCGCCGATGCGGGTATCGCCACGGCGCAGCCATTGCGCCGCTTCGCCGCGCGCGCACAGGCCGAGGTCTTCCATCCAGTCCAGTTCCAGCGCGGTGGAGAGGTCATAGACCTCGGCCACATCGACATCCTCCGGGCCGATGCCGGCCTGCTCGAAGGCGGGCAGCGGCAGCGTGGCGCGGAAGCTGTGCGGTGCGGCCGCCGCCGTGGAATCGGTGGCCAGATCGGGCATTTCCACCGTCGCCGACGCGAAGGTCGGCGTCGCGGTCGAGATGCCGGCAATGCGCGGCGTGTCCTGCTTGCCCTTGGCGCGGGCGTAGTCGGCGCTGCACACCACCAGCGCGGCGCCGCCATCGGAGGTGGCACAGACATCCATCAAGCGGAGCGGGTCCGCCACCACCGGCGACTGCGCCACATCCTCGGCGGTGAAGGTCTTGCGGTAGCGCGCATTGGTGTTCTTGGAACCGTGGGCGGCATTCTTCACCTTGACTGCCGCGAAGTCCTCGCTGGTATCGCCGTAGAGCGCCATGCGGCGGCGCGCGTAGAGGGCGAAGTAGGTCGGATTGGTGATGCCGATGCGGAAACGCACCCAGTCCGGGTCGTCCGGGCGCTCGCCAGCCTGCGGCTTGAGAAAGCCCTTGGGCGTGGTGTCCGCGCCGACCACGAGGGCGACCTCGCACTCTCCGGCGGCAATCTTGGCGCGCGCCGCGGCCAGCGCCTGCGCGCCGGAGGCGCAGGCGGCATAGGAGGTATTGACCTGCGCGCCCTGCCAGCCCAGCGCCTGGGCGAAGGTGGCACCAGCCACATAGCCGGGGTAGCCGCAGCGCATGGTGGCGGCACCGGAAATGAAACCGACATCGCGCCAGTCGACCTCGGCTTCCGCCAGGGCCGCGCGCGCGGCGTGCACGCCGTAGCGCGTGAAGTGTTCGCCCCACTTGCCCCAGGGGTGCATGCCAGCGCCGAGAATATGGATGGCCTGGCTCATGCGCTCGCCCCTTCCGCGACCGGCTTCCACTTCCAGACGAGGGCGTCGCCGTCTTCGTCCGAGAACAGCGTCTCGACAATCAGCTCCATGGGCATGCCCACGCGCAGATCCTCGACGGCGATCCCCTCGGCACACTGACCGAGCACGATCATGCCCTCGCGCTCGAGTTCCACCGCGGCGATGGCGAAGGGCTCGTAGGGGTCCTTGACCGGGATGTAGGGCGCAGGCGGCTGGTAGGCCGCGTTGGTGAAGGACCAAAGCGTCCCGCTGCGCGACAGCGCTACATCTTCGAAGTCCGTGCTGTCGCAGGCCGGGTTGCGGCAGAAGCTGTCCAGCCGCGGGAAATAATAGGTACCGCAGGCGATGCAGCGGCTGCCGAGCAGATGCGGCAGGCCGTCGCGCTCGGTCAGGTAACCCTCAAGCGCTGGCCGTGTGGTGGCCCCGCTCATGCGGCCTCCCGACGGGCCGGCGGGTTGTCCTTGACCTGCCTGGCGCGCAGGTTGTGCGGGTCCATGCGCTGGATGACGGCCAATTGCTCGGCAGTGGGCAGCGGCGTCTCGTGCAGGTCATCGGCCTTGAGCAGCGGGAAGCCGGTGGCGGCCTGCACATCGTCAAAGGACACGCCCGGGTGCAGCGAGCGCACGCGGATGGCGTGGTCCGGGCCTTCGAAATCCATGACGCAGAGATTGGTCACGATCAGGCCGAAGGTGGCGTAGTCGCGCTTCATGCCCTCGCCCCAGCGCTCCGGCTTGTGGCCGACACCGGAGACCATGTCGACCTCGCCTTCCACGAAGACGCGCGGGCCGTGGTTGGGCACAAAGAAGGAATTGCGGTGATTGATGCTGTTGCCGGGCAGACCGCGCACGCCGAGGATGGCGGCCTTGGGCTGCTCATAGGTACCGCCGACGACGGACAGATTGGTCTGCCCCCAGCGGTCGATCTGCGTCGGGCCGATCATGGCGTGACGCGCGCCGAACCAGACGCATTCGAAGACGCGCTCGAAGGGCATGTAGCCCTCGTAGGCCGGCTGGTAGTCCCCGCGCGGGCCAATCGGCACCGGCTCCGACACCAGATAGGCCTCGCTGTCGGTCATCAGCAATTCCGGCGAGTGCGTCAGCTTGGCCAGACTGGCACCAAGACGCGGGATCGCACCGATACCGGAGGCGAAAATCTCGCCGTTGTCGCGCCAGGCTTCGCTGGCGGCGACGATCATCAGCTCTGCGAGCGTGGGCTGTTCCGTCATAAATCCTTGTTCCTTGCGCTCGGCCGGCTCAGAAAGTGGGCACGGGCAGATCGCGCACGCGCGCTTCCCCGCCGACGGCGTCGAGATAGGCCTGCTCGCCCGGCGCAATAAAGCGCGCGACGTAGTCGTCCCAACCGCCGTCTTCGGCGGCGGAGGCGTTGTAGGCCTTGAGGTGGTCCATGTCCCAGCCGTAGTCCGGGCCCATGTAGGTGGGATGCGCGCCGCAGGGCGCTTCCACCACGCCCTTCACCAGATAGCGTTCGAAGCGGTTGTAAGGCGCCTGCTCGGCGTCGAGACGCAAGTGATCGCTCACCGTCTCGGCGCTGACGAAGGTGCTGTCCGCGGCGCGCGCGAAGAGATGGTCGAAGAACACGTCGTTGCCGAAGGACAGCGTGTTGCCCAGGCGGTCTGCGGTGTTGACGTGTAGCAGCGCCGCATCCAGCTTCAGCGCCGGCATGGCGACATAGACCTCGCCATCGTCATAGGGCGAGGTCACGGTGCGCAGCTCGGGGTTGCGCGCCATGACATCGGTTGCCAGTCCGACCCGCGTCGGCAGGAAGGACATGCGCATGCCGGCGGCGCGCAGACCCCACTCGAACATGCCTTCGTCCAGTTCCATCACCTCCATCTCGCCGTTCTGCCGCGCCTTGCGGAAGTACGGCTCCAGCGGGATGGCATCCATCGTCACAAAGGGATAGATAAGGCGCTTCACCTTGCCGGCGGCGCACAGCATGCCCACGTCCGGGCCGCCATAGGCGACCACGGTGAGGTCCCGAATATCCGAGCGCAGCAGCGCGCGCACCAGCGCCATCGGCTTGCGGCGAGGTCCCCAGCCGCCGATGCCCAGCGTCATGCCGCTGCGCAGTTGCGCGATGGCGGCGTCGGCGCCCAGTGTCTTGTCTAAAGCCATGCCCGTCCTTACTGCTGGAAGCCGACCGAGAAGTCGTGGCCCCAGATGCTCACGCTTTCGGTGTGGGTGGTTTCGTGATGGGCGGGGTCGACAATCTCGCCGCCCCAGCCGAATTCGATGGCGAAATTCGACGGCGTCATCATGTAGAAGGACGTCATCTTGTCGTTGGTGTGCTGCCCCAGCGTCGCCATCAGCTTCACGTCGTACTGCTGCATTCGGTCGTGCGCACGGCCGACTTCGGTCATCGACTCGACTTCCACCATGATGTGCACGCAGCCGGCCGGGTTCGGCATCTCGGCCAGGGCGAGGCTGTGGTGCCGTCCGTTGATGCAGTGCAGGAAGTGGATGCGCATGCCGGGCGAGCCATCCGGCGGCTCGAACTTGAATTCGTCCGAGGCGCCGAAACCCAGGGTGTCGACAAAGAGCGCACGTGTTTCATCAAAGGGCAGCGCCGGCAGTACCGTATGGCCCATGCCGTAGATGCCCGTCTTGAAGCCCGGCACGCCGCAGGGCGACACAAACGGCGCCGCGCCTCCGGTATAGCCGTAGCTCAGCTCGTGCTGGTTACCGGCCGGGTCCGTGAACAGCGCAATGTCCGCCACACGACGCGCCTGCTTCAGCGCGTCGTCGCCCGGCGTCACCGTCACACCAGCGCCGGTCAGCGCCTCTTTGGCACCTTCAAAGGCGGCGGCATCTTCCACCTGCCAACCCGACGCGAGGTAGCGATCCGCTTCCCCGCTACGGACGGACATGCGAAAGTCCCGCTCGTCCATCTTGATGGCCAACCCATCGCCATCGTCCAACGCCTGCATGCCCAGCACCTGCTCGGCATAGCTGCGCCACCGCTCGAGATCCGTGGTTTCGGCCACGATGTACGCAAGTTGTGAGATCTGCGCCATAGGACGTCACACCCCTTTTTGGAGACCGGGTCATTATCAAAATCCCCTGTCCCAACAGCGTCGTCCGTTGGGGTGAGTCCAGACCGAAGTGCCAGTGGCACTTCGCAGCTGGACTCACCGCCAAGGCCATGGATGGCCTTGGCCGGGTCACTTGGTGAGACATGGATGTCGAACCTAGTGACTGCCGACAAGCTCGCAAGGTGCAGCTAATAGCAACGCGGTGAGACGAGCAAAATTGCTCCAAGTCGGAACCGGCTCGCCGAGCGCAAGTCGCAATCCGACTCACCGCCGGAGCCAAGGATGGCCCCGGCTGGGTCACTTAGTATGGCCCGGACGGCCGAGCTTAGTGACTGCCGATAAGCTCGCAGAAAGTCCCTATTGGCTAGCTGCCACAAAAAGCGAGAAGGGCGCAGTCGGGACCGAAGTGCCAGTGGCACTTCGCAGCTGGGTCATTCCTCATGCATTTTCGCGATGGCGCTACACCCTCGCTTCGGGCACCTTTCGCGTTCAGAAAGAAAGGAGACTGCATAGATGCCGAAGGCCCCGTTCGCGCTGCACGCGCTGCCCGCCCTCACCGCCCTCATCCTGGTTGCTTGTAGTGACAGTGGGAGCGGTCCGTCGGAGGACAGCTCCGCTGCGGCCAACCCCTACCCCGGCTACAGCAGCGAGATTTATTCCGGCACAGAGAACTGGCTGTGCCATCCGGAGCAAGCCGAGGAGGACGATGTCTGCGCGGCGGACCTGCGCACCACGGCCGTGGCGAAGGACGGGCAGGCCTCCGAATTGGGCTTTGCCGCCGCACAGGAAGCGCCCTTCGACTGCTTCTATGTCTACCCCACCACGAGCACGGACCCAGGCACGAACTCGGACCTGAATCCGGGGCCGCAGGAGCGCGAGACGACGGCTGCCCAGTTCGCACGCTACGGGGAGGTCTGCCGCACCTTTGCGCCGGTCTATCGTCAGCTCACGTTGACGCGGCTGGCGGGTGCGGTGGTGACCAGCTTCCTGCCGGGTGAGCTGGATGCATTGGGGATTCCGCAGGAGGCGTTGGAGACCGCCTATGGTGATGTGCTCGATGCCTTCCGCGAGTACGTTGCCAACAACAGCGAGGGCCGCGGCTTTCTGCTGGTGGGGCACTCGCAGGGCTCCGGGCTGTTACGCCGGCTGGTGGCCGAGGAAATCGAGCCCAACGACGCGTTGCACGAACGCCTCATCGGCGCCCATCTGCTGGGTACGTCGGTGGCGGTGCCACGCGGCAAGGACGTCGGCGGCGCCTTCCAGCGCACACCGGCCTGCCGCGACGCGGAGCAGTTCGGCTGCGTGGTGAGCTACGCGAGCTACCGCGAGGGCGACCCGCAGCTCGACGACCCGCGCTTTGGCACGACTCCGGACCCGGACACCGTGGCCCTGTGCAACCACCCAGCGGCCCTGGCTGGGGGCGAGGCGGATCTGGCCATGCGCATTCCTTTCCGTCTGCCGCCCGTCTATCAGGCGCTACTGATTCCGCGCGGCAGTGGCGGGCCTTATCAGAGCCGCCTAGAGAACGCGGCCATCGATACGCCCTATTACGCAGTGCCGGGACAGATCCGCGGCGAATGCGTGCTGGACGCCAACGACACCAGTTATCTCGAGGTGCGCATCGACCCCGAGCCCGAAGGCCCGCGTGCCGACAACTATCCCGGCGAATTCCTCGGCGGTACCGGCTGGGGTCTGCATCTGGCGGATGTGTCGCTTGCGCAGCAGGATCTGGTCGACCTCGCCGGCCGTCAGGGCAATGCCTGGCGCAACCGGCAGTTAGGGACGGCCCCGCAACTGCGGGGTGAACACATGTGAAGGCACTGCACAGCCGGGGTCCAGCCGCCCGGCAAGGTCGTCGGCTGCTGGCCTGGGTGTTGATCGCATCCCGACCGGACGCTGGAACGGGCCCCGACTTTGGCGGCCCATAGCGCCCAAGGCTCAGACCGCGTCACGCATCCTGAAGGCCATACAGCGTCACCACGCAGGCACTACCCGTGCCGATATTGTGCTGCAGTGCGAAACGCGCGCCTTCCACCTGCCGGGCTCCGCTTTGGCCACGCAACTGCTCGACCAGCTCCGTGCACTGCGCCAATCCTGTGGCACCGAGAGGATGGCCCTTGGAGAGCAGCCCGCCGGAGGGGTTGGTGACGACCTTGCCGCCGTAGGTATTGTCGCCATCCCGAACAAAGGCCTCGGCCTCGCCTTCGGGCGCAAAGCCCAGCGCTTCATAGGTGATCAGCTCATTCGCGGTGAAGCAGTCATGCAGTTCACAGACGTCGACGTCGTCCGCCCCCACACCGGCCTGCTCATAGACGCGCTGTGCCGCTTCGCGCGAAAGCTCGAAACCGACCGCGCGGATCATGGACTGCGATGCAAAGGTGGAGGCGGTGTCCGTGGTGAGTGCCTGGCCGAGAATGCGTACACGGCTATCGATACCGTGCCGCTTGGCGAAGGACGGGCTCACGACGATCGCGGCAGCGCCGCCGCAAGTGGGCGGACAGCACTGCAACCGTGTCAGGTACTTGTAGACGACCGGCGAGGCGAGAATTTCCTCCACGCTCAGCGGCACGCGGAAGATCGCCTTGTCATTGTGCTCTGCATGCTTGCGCGCCTTGGCGGCAATCATCGCAAAGGTTTCCGGCCGGGTCCCGTACTTCTGCGCGTGTTCGTAGCCTGCCCCGCCGAAGAGGTGCGGCGCCATGAAGGCGTCCGGATCGGGTTGCAATTCCTGCGCCATGTCGATGAATGGGCCCAAGGGGTTCGGGCGGTCGACGAAGACGCTGCCCAGCGCGCCCGGCATCATCTGCTCGAAGCCCAGCGCCAACGCGCAGTCGACGACACCGCTTTCCACCGCCTGGCGCGCCAGGAACAGGGCGCTGGAACCGGATGAGCAGTTGTTGTTGACGTTGATGACTGGAATACCAGTCTGACCCACGCGGTAGAGCGCGCGCTGCCCGCAGGTGCTGTCGCCATAGACGTAACCCGCATACGCCTGCTGGATCAAGTCGTAATCGATACCGGCGTCCTTGAGCGCCAGGCTCACGGCTTCGGCGCCCATGACGTCATAGGTCGCGCTTTGACCGGGCTTGCGGAAAGGGATCATGCCGACACCGGCCACCACTACGGAACGACTCATCGATAGGCCTCCTGAAGGTTATAGGCACCGCGTAGGCGGGGCAGTCGCAAACCCTAATCGGCATCGGCGCCCCACGCCCCGCTCTTTCGAATAGGGTGCTTGCTGCTGGTGCAGCTCGGCGGCCTGTATGTGCGATTGCGCTTTGCCATTGGCCCGTCTCGGTCTACATTGCAGACAGCGCAGTGGCCCTTGACGGCGCGAAAGCCGCCCATCACGGAAGGCGACCGCACCCCACCCCATTCTTTCGGGTGGGGTCTATGGCGGGGCACGCAGTGACACTGCGGTTCTTGCGCTTGCAGGCATCAAACAACTATAGAGGAGACCACCATGCCGAAGACGGCACGCCACTGGTATTTCAACCAACGGCCCAAGGGGGAGATGGACGATCAAACCCTGGCCCTGCGCGAAGAGGCACTGCCTGCCCTGCAGGACAACGAATTCCTGGTACGCAGCATCTATCTCTCGATGGATGCGACGCACCGCCTGTGGATCGGCGATCTCGATCTGTACATGGAACCCATCCCCGTCGGCGAGCGGATGAAGGGATTCCTCATTGGCGAGGTCATGGAGTCCAGGCACGACGGGTACCAGGCGGGGGATCTGGTGACCGGGCTCGGGAGCTGGTCCGACTACATCATTGACGACGGCAGCGCCTTCCAGAAGATGCCGCCGATTCCGGGGCTGTCGATTGCCGATGCCTTCGGGATTCTTACCGTGGCCGGCCCCACCGCCCTCGTGGGATTGATGGAAATCGGAGACCCGAAGCCGGGAGATACCGTGGTGGTCAGCGCCGCGGCCGGTGCCGTGGGTATGCTGGTCGGGCAGATCGCCAAGATTCACGGATGCCGCACCATTGGCATCGCCGGCGGTGCCGAGAAGTGCGAGCGCCTCAAGTCGCTCTTCGGCTACGACGAGGTGGTGGACTACAAAAAAGGGGATGTGGTCGGCCAGCTCCGCACACTCGCGCCGGACGGCATCGATGTGCTGTTCGAAAACGTCGGCGGCGACATCCTGGACGCCGGCCTCACCGTCATGAAGGATTTCGGCCGCGTCGTCATCTGCGGACTGATCTCCAGCTACAACGCCGACGGCCCTGTTCCGGGGCCTTATATGTTCCGCAACGTCATCATGCGCCGGCTCACCATCCGGGGCTTCGTGATTCTCGACTACCTTGATCGCTATCCCGAATTCCAGGCCAAGCTGGCGGACTGGATGCGCGAAGGCCGACTCAACTACCGCCTGCATGTGGTCGAGGGACTGGAGAACGCGGTCGATGCGCTTCAACTCCTCTACCACGGTGGCAACCACGGCAAGGTCATGGTGAAGATCGGTGCAGAGCCGGCCGCGCACTGAGCGGGCGGCAGGGCCGATGCCTTCCTCCTCACGCATGCGCGGCGCTATGCTGAAGCAGGCCCCTGGCAAGGACGACGATCCAGCAAAGCGTATGTCCGAAGCGGTTGACTCGCCGACCGGTGCCGCAGGCGAAAGCAGCCCGCAGGCACCCACCACCGTTACGCGCACGGCCGCACTGGAGCGGCTGAAGACCAGCCCACGCACGCCGCTGGTGTTGGTCCAGGGCCCGGCCGGCTTCGGCAAGACCACGCTACTGCGGCAATACAGTCGCTATCGCGCTTCCCGGGGCGACCGCATCGCGTGGATGCGCATGGACGCCCGCTCTGCCGACCCCGCCCAGTTCCTGCGGCTGCTCTGTGACGCGGCGGACGGCTTTGACGAACGTCACCGGAAGCACCAGGCCGAATCCGAGGCCCGCCCCCGCACGCTTCAGGACTTCTATCGCGCACTCGACCGCCTGCGGGGCGGCGGACTGATCGTGATCGATAACTTCGAGCAGGCCTTCACGGCGGACCTCGAAGGGGTCTTCCTGCAGGTGGTGCGCAATCTGCCGCCGGGGGTGCAGTTGTGCATCGGATCGCGCGTCCTGCCCTCGGATCATCTCGCCAGTCTGCGCATGCGCGGCGAAATGATTGTGGTGGACGAACACGACTTGCGTTTCGATCGTGAGGAATGCGGTGAATTCCTGCGCGAGTTTCCGGGGCTTTCCGCCGCAGACATCACTGACCTGCATCAGCGCACGGATGGCTGGCCGGCCGCCTTGCAGTGCATCCGCCTGTGTTTGCAGCGCGGGCGCGAGCACCGCGGATTGGCCTATGCCGGAAAGGGCATCACGCAGGACCTCATCAGCTTCCTAGCCGCCGAGGTGTTCAGTCACCTGACGGAAGACCTGCAGTCCACGCTCTTTCTGCTGTGTGTGCCGGAGAAGCTGAATAGCGAACTGGTGTCCTTCATCACGGGCGATGGCGACAGCCAGGCATTGATTGACGAAATCGAGCGCGCCGGGCTGTTTCTGAGCCAGGTCGACCTGGAAGGCCACTGGTACCGCTTTCACAACCTGTTCCGCCGCTTTCTGCTGACACGCATGCGCCAGCAAACCGAACCGGAAGCGCTGCGTCTGCAGCAGCAAAGGATCGGGGACTGGTACGCGGCGCACGGCTATCGCGAAGAAGCGGTTCAGCACTGGATCGAGGCCGGCAACGTCACCCTCGCCGCCGCGATGATGGATGAGGTCTGCGAGCAGTTGGTTGCCGAGGAACGCCTGGGCTTGATCGAGCAGTATGTCGATCATCTGCCGGTCGAATTGGTGCTGGAATACGAGCGCCTGGCCAATGCGGCGATCATCGCCTACGGCTTCCGCCGCGCCTTTGACAAGGCACACCGTCTGATTGCGGCGCGCACAGAGAAGCTGGCCGGCAGCGACGACCAGCACGCGATGGGGGTTCTCAACTGCATGCGCCTCTTTGTGCTGGTGGCACAGGACCGCATCGAGGAGCTGGGTCCGGCCGCCCAGGAGGCGAGCCAGCAGCTGAGCTCGGAGGACGGCTTCCACTTTGGCGTCACACTCAATGCACGCGCGATGTGGCTAGTCGGACGCGGCGATTTCGAGGCCGCGCGCGGGCTCCTGCTGCGGGCCCGCCCGCTCCATGATCGGGACGGCTCGCTCTTCGGCCAGGCCTATCAGGAGGCCGTGTTCAGCATGTCGCTGAGCGCCGAGGGGCGCATCCACGAGGCAGCTCAGGGCCTGGCGGCGGCGCTGCGACGCACCGAGGAGGAATCCTGCGGCAGCTTGAGCGCGGGCTCGGTGCTGGCGGTGTATCTGGCCGATGCCCAATATGAGCAGAACCGCATCGAGGACGCGCGCACCCTGCTCACCGACTACGGCGCACTGGCCGAGCAACAGGCCATCGTCGACCCGCTGGCCACGCTCTTTCTGACACGGGCCCGCATTGCCTTCTTCCGCGGCGACACGGCCGAAACCGAGGCAATACTCGACCGCGCCTTGTACATCGGCTACCGGCACGACTTTGCCCGCCTGGTTGCCTGTGCCACCGCCGAGCGCGTACGGCAGGCCACCTTGTCGGGCGATCTCGAACTCGCGGCGCGTCTGCTGCGCGACCTGGACGTTGACCACTTCGATGGCAGCGCCGACCTGCTCTTCCATGCCGGTGAGAACGAGCTGCACACCATTTGCTGGGCGCGCTACCTCATCCACATCGGGCGCACCACGGAGGCCCGCCGCGTACTGCAGGCCGAAATCCGCCGTGCCCACGGTCAGCGGCGACGACGGCGCGAACTCAAGCTGACGCTGCTGCTGGCCATGGCCAACCACGCAGAGGGCCGCGGCAACTGCGCAAGGCGCAACCTGCTCGAAGCCCTGGAACTGTGCCCACCGGGAAACTTTGTCCGCAGCTTCCTCGACGAGGGCAGCATGGTCCGGCAGGTGCTGAAAGAGGTGCGGCGGTCATTGGAGCAGGTGCCGGTACTGGGCCACCAGGATGGGCTGACCGGCTACCTGGATCACCTGCTGTCCGAGGCCGGCGAGCGCGCCGGCCCCGCGCTGGAATCCCCGGTGGAGGAAAGCGGCGGCATGTCCGCGCAACTCGCTGCGGGGCTGACCGAAAAGGAACGCAATTTGCTGCGCTATGTCGCCCTCGGTCTATCCAACAAGGATCTTGCAGAGCGGCTGTCGGTCTCCACCAACACAGTGAAATGGCATCTGCGCAATATCTTCGAAAAGCTGCAGATCAGCAATCGCGTGCAAGCCGTCGTCGTGGCACGCAATCTGGGCATGATCGACTGACTTCGCCGCACCCCGTCATATCAATTCTTTAGGGTGGGGACGCCCCCCCTTCGCTGCCCTACCGTCCTCAGACCGCATTCTGAGGAGACGACGATGGGGAAACTCATCAATATTGATAACGGCGGCACCTTGACCGACATCTGCGTGATGGACGGCGCACAGGTGTACAGAACCAAAACCCTGACCACCCCTTTCGATCTGTCCAAGTGTTTCTTTGAGGGACTGGTCAAGGTGTCCGCGCAGATCTATGGGGCGTCGGACGTGGTCTCGCTGCTCGCCAGCACAGATCACATCCGCTATTCGACCACGCAGGGCACCAACGCCCTGGTCGAGCGCAAAGGCCCGCGCCTGGGTCTGGTTGTATCCGGCACGCTGGGTGCGGCGGATTTTCAGTCGACCCCCGAATACGCCAAGCTGTTCCGCGACATGGTGGATGCGCGCGTCGCGCTACTGGATGCCAGCGTCGACGCCAAGGACCTGGAGCCACGGCTTGTCGACGCCGTCAACCAACTGGCATCGGCGGGGGCCAATCGCATCGTCGTCGCGCACGGCGGTCCGGACCACCTGAACGCCGAGAGCACGATCAAGAGCATCTTGCTGCGCAAGTTCCCGCAGCACTTGCTGGGTGCCCTGCCCATCCTCTACTCCCACGAAATGGTGCGCGACAACGACGACGTGCGGCGCGCCTGGACGGCGCTGTTCAACGCCTTCCTGCATCCGGCCATGGAGCGCTTCCTCTACAACGCCGAGCACAAGCTGCGGGCCAACAAGGCGCAGAACCCCTTGCTGATCTTCCGCAACGATGGCCATTCGGGACGTGTTGCCAAGACCATCGCCCTGCGCACCTACAGCTCCGGCCCCCGCGGTGGCATGGAAGGAACCCGGGCGCTTGCCGAACATTTGGGACTGAAGCATCTGGTGTCCATCGATATCGGTGGCACAACCACGGATATCGGTGAGGTTCGCGACAACTGCGTCACCGAGGACGTGCATGGACGGGTCGAAGGCGTGGAGGTCTCCTTCCCGCTGTGCAACATGGTCAGCGTCGGTGTGGGCGGTTCTTCGATCATCCGTTCGCAGGCGGACGCCATCCAGGTCGGCCCCGAGAGCGTGGGCAGTGCCCCCGGCCCGGCCTGCTTCGGTCTGGGCGGGACACAGGCGACGATCACGGACGCCTTCCTGCTGGCTGGCCTGCTCGACCCCGCTTCCTATTTCGGCGGGGAGCTCAAGATCGACAGCGACCGTGCACGCAAGGCCGTCGAGACCCATGTCGCCACGCCCCTGGGCATCGACACGGATAAGGCGGTGGCGAGAATGGAAGCGGCCTGGGTGGAGAAGGTCGCGGAGGGGATTCGTGCCTTCACGACCGTCTCGCCGGACACCACCCTGGCGGCCTTTGGCGGTGCCGGCCCCTTCGTTGTGTGCAAGGTGGCCGAGGCGGTGGGCGTCTCCAAGGTGCTGATTCCCGGATTGGCCGCCGTGTTCTCCGCTTTCGGTCTCGGCTTCTCCGATATTTCCCATGTCTACGAGACGCCCGCCGATGGCGATACCGATCTCGAATCGGCACGCGCGGACCTCATGAAGCGCGCCGAGCGCGGGATGTATGCCGAGGGCTTCGCCCTCTCCGAATGCGACCTGGATTGGCGCGTACGTGTCACCGGACCCACGCGCGATGAATCCACACCCGACATCGGCACGCTGCCCGAGGCAGGCCCCGGTGAAAGCGTGAGCTTGCAGCTTCGGGCCACGCGCGCCATCGCCAAGCCGGACCTCCGCGGACAGTTCACCGGTGCACGGGTGTCGCCGGTACAGCACGGCGAACGCCGTGTGGCGACGGATGGCGCGATGGCGGACCTTCCGCTCTATCGCGTCGAGGACCAGCCCGCGGGCGCGTCGGCAAGCGGCCCGGCGGTGCTGGAAGAAGCCTTCTTTACCTGCCGAATCGATGCGGGCTGGTCCTTCGAGATCAGCGATGCGGGCGATGTCCTGCTGTCGCGTCAATAAACCGTGCAAGGGAGCCCGAACATGAAAGTACTGATTACCGAAAACCTGCGCATCGACCTGGATTCGGAGCGCTGGGAGTGCCGCGCCTGTGGCGGCGAACTGTTTGACGCGCGTGACAACTACAAGCGCGGTCTGCTGGTGTACGACCGCGACCCGCGGGAGATCCACAAGCCGCTGCTCGACCCCGAGCGTTACGAATACACCTATGCGCCCAACCCCGCCTGGTGCCGCATCCTGGAGTACTACTGCCCGCACTGCGGCAGCATGATCGAGACCGAGTATCTGCCGCCGGGCCACCCTCCGGTGCGGGATATCGAGCTGGATCTCGACGTGCTCAAGGAACAGTGGCGCGACCGCGAGGAAGTCAAGGTCGCACCTGTCGGCAGCGAACCGCCGCGCCCCGCCGCCCACGGCGGGCAGCCCGTGGCCCAGTATCCCGCCGCGGAGGGCCGCTCATGAAGCGCGTATCCGTGGATATCGGTGGCACCTTCACCGACTGCTTCGTGGCCTGGGATTCGCACTGCATCGAGTCGAAGGCGCTGACCACACATCAGAACCTGGCGCTGGGCTTCAACGAGGCCCTGACCAACGCCTGCGGCGACCTCGGCATCAGCGAACGCGAACTGCTGTCGCAGGTCGATTCGGTGCGCTACGCCACCACCCTGGGCACCAACGCCCTGATCGAACGCAAGGGGCCACGCCTGGGCCTGCTGACCACGGCGGGCTTCAAGTCCTCGGTGCCCCTGACGCGCGCCAAGGGTTACGCCACCGGCCTGCCCCACAAGCAGCAGATGGATGTGCCCAACGCGCAGCGACCGGACCCGATTGTTCCGATCCCGATGATTCAGGAGGTACGCGAGCGCGTCGATTACGCCGGTTCCGTGGTCATGCCACTGGACGAGGACAGTCTGCGCGAGAGCCTGCGCATCCTGGTCGACAAGGGTGCGGAAGCCGTCGTGGTGGTGCTGGCCAACTCGGTGGTCAACCCCGTGCACGAGCTGCGCATCCGCGAAATCTTCCTGGAGGAGTACCCCGGGCACCTGCTCGGCGCCATCCCGATGCTGCTGTCGCACCAGGTGGCGGGCCGCAAGGGGGAATACGTGCGCGCCATGTCGACCATCATCGACGGCTTCCTGCATCAGGTGATGTACCACGGGCTGGGAACGCTGGAGCTGAACCTGCGCAACGCGGGCTATGAGAAGCCGATGCTGTGCAATCACAACTCGGGCGGCATGGCCCAGTTGAACTCCACGGACGCGCTGCAGACCGTGCACTCCGGGCCGGTGTCCGGCATTGCCGCCAGCGAGCATCTCGCCACCCAGACCGGGCTCGGCAACATTGTTGCCACCGACATGGGCGGTACCAGCTTCGACATCGGCATCGTGGTGGAAGGCGGGGTCAAGCACTACGACTTCAATCCGGTGATCGAACGCTGGATGGTCAGTGTGCCGATGGTGCATCTCGTCACACTGGGTGCCGGCGGCGGCTCCATCTGCAGCTACGACCGGATGTTCAAGACCGTGCAGGTAGGCCCCGAGTCGGCAGGCTCGGACCCGGGACCGGCCTGTTACGACCGTGGCGGCCTCAAGCCGACGGTGACCGACGCCGACCTGATGCTGGGCTACCTCGATCCGGGGCACTACGCCGGCGGATTCATCAAGCTCAATCCGCGGCGTTCGAAGCAGGCGATCGAGGAGCATCTGGCCGATGACCTGGATTTGCCGGTGGTGGAAGTGGCGAAGCTGATCAAGTCCACCGTCGACGCCAACATGGCCAACGGCATCGCGCGCGAGCTGCGCACCCGCGGCTACGAGCCCGAGAACTTCACCACACTGGCCTACGGCGGCAACGGCCCGCTGCATGCCTGCGGCATCGCCAAGGCACTGGGGGTGAAAACCATCCTGGCGCCGCCCTTCGCCTCGGTCTTCTCCGCCTGCGGCGCGGGCAATATGAGCCAGCTGCACATCCACGAGATGAGCACCTGGACCGTGCTCTTTGACGCCAACCGCCAGGTCTTCTTCAGCGACTACGACTTCTTCAACGGGATCGTCGAGCAATTGGAGGCCCGCGGGCGCGAAGACCTCGTGCGACAGGGCTTCACGCCGGATCAGATCGGCTTCCGCCTGGAGCTCGACATGCGCTATGGCAACCAGCGCGTGGAAACCGCGGTGGTGACCGATCTCAACCGCATCACCGGTCCGGAAGACGTCATCAGACTGATCGAGCAGTTCTTCGCCCGCTATGGCGAACGCTTCGGCGAAGGCAGCCAGACACCAGAGGCCGGCGTGCGTATCAACACCATTCGCGTCTGCGCCTATGTCGAACACCCCGGCATCCAGTTCACCGGCATCCGGCCGGTGGGCCCGGGGCTGCCGCCGCCCGCGCCCGTGACCACGCGCGACTGCCACTTTGTCGGCGTCGACGGCGCCCTCGCCACACCGATCTATGACGACGCGGCGCTGACCGCGGGCACCGAAATCGACGGGCCGGCCATCGTCGTCACCCGCGCCACCACCTATCTGGTGGAGCCAGGCTGGCGCTTCCGTGCGGCGGAGCAGAAAGCGGTCTGGTTCACCGCCATCGACAGCATCCCAGCAACCACCCGGAGCCTCTCATGAACTATCCGCAGATGACGCCTGAACAGCAGGAACTGCTCGACCGCTTTCTGCAGAACAACAAGATGTTCTATGCGCCCGACCCGGCGATCATGGAAAACCACAAGATCGAAGCACGCACCGACATCGAGGAGCAGCTTCTGTCCGGTGCGGTGGACCCGCACAAGATCAACGAGGTGCGCGGGCTGGTGGTGGCGGCATTGGACGAATCGCACACCATGATCGAGCAGATGGGGGCAGCACCCGGCGCCAAGTGGGGGGACATGACCACCGCCATCTTCACCGCCTCCGGCGACCTGTCGCTGATTGCACCGCACGGGGTCGGCGGCTTTGCCGCCGCCGTGTTCTACCCGATCAAGTTCATCAACAAGTACTGGGCGGACGAACCCACGGTCGGCGTGCGCGAGGGGGATGCCTTCATCCACAACGACGCCCGCTATGGCGGCATTCACAACACCGACCAGTCGATGATGATGCCGGTGTTCTGGGAAGGGCGTCTGGTCTGCTGGATTTCCGCCACCATCCACGAGGGCGAAAACGGTTCCTGCGAACCCGGCGGCATGCCAGCGGCGGCCGAAAGCAAGTACGACGAAGGGCTGAAGATGCCGCCCTTCCGCTGCGCCGAGAACTTCGAGCTCAAGCGCGACATCGTCACCTTCCTGCAGAACTCGGTGCGCGATCCGAAGCTGCAGCTGGAAGACATGAAGGTGCGGCTGCACTCGGTGATCCGCCTGCGCGAGCGCATCATGCGCGTACTGGAAGACCACGGCCCCGAGGCGCTGATCGTCATGCTGCGCAAGCAGCTGGAGGACGTGGCGGATGAAGTCCGCCGGCGCATTCAGGAGCTGCCGGACGGCGTCACCCGCACGGTCTCCTTCGCGGACTCGACCCTGCGCGAAAGCGCCCTGCTCAAGCTCAACATGGCGGTCACAGTGAAGGGCGACCGCATCACGGTGGACATGCGCGGGTCGTCACCGGAGCTGATCAACCGCTCGATCAACGCCTGTCAGGCCTCCTTCAAGACCATGCTGTTCTGCGGCTTCATGATGAATGTCTGGCCGGACCTGCCCTTCACGATGGCGGTGTTCACGCCGTTTGATTTCATCTTCGACGACAACTCCATCATCAACGGCTCCTTCGAGACGCCGCAGGCCATGAGCCTGATCCCGCTGTTCAAGACCATGACCATCGCCTCCATCCCGATGGCCAAGTTCAACTACAGCCTGCCGCACCGCTACACGGCGATGGTCGCCCCCCAATACGACCAGCCCGCCACGCTGATCTATGGCGGCATGACGCAGCACGCCGAGTTCGTCGGCAACTTCTGCGCCGACATCAACGGTATGGGCCAGGGCGGACGCAGCCACCGGGATGGTGAGCATTCCGTGTCGCCGCCCTTCTCTGCCTGCTGCGACCTCGGCGAGATCGAGCTGATGGAGGAGGATCTGCCACTGGTCCGCCTCGGTGCCTTCACGCTGGCCAAGGATCGGGTCGGCTTCGGCAAGCAGCGCTCCGGCCTCGGCTACGAGCAGATCCACAGCTTCCGGGGATCCGATCTGTGGGGCTACATGACGGGGTGTTCGGGGTCGCTGTTCCCTTCCGCACAACCCCTGTTCGGCGGCTACGCCTCGCCCACCTACCCGCTGTGCAAGGTCAAGGGAATCGACATTTTCGAGGAGCTCGCCGAGCGTCCCGAGAACATCCGCTTCGACATTCTCGACATCATGAACAACCAGCCGGTGGAGGCGGCGCAGTACTCGACGCATCCCATGGCCATGACCTTCGAGCTGGCCGCACCGGGCGAGCTCTACATGATGTGCCAGGGGGCCGGCGGCGGCTACGGCGACGTCCTGCAACGCGACCCGGCCGCGGTGATGCGGGACCTCGAAGAATCCTTGATCAGCGACGACACCGCGCGCGACATCTTCAAGGTGGTCTACGACCCCGCCTCCCGTCTGGTGGACGTCGAGGCCACCCAAAAGCTGCGCAACGAGGAACGGCGTGCGCGCATCGCCCGCGGCAAGCCCTACGACGCCTTCGTCGCCGACTGGTGCACCGACGAGCCGCCCGCGGACTTGCCCTACATGGGCTGCTGGGGGCCGGATGTCAGCACCGTCTACGGCGTGATGCTGGGAGAGCGCGTCAAGATGGACGGCAAGGCGCTCCAGAGCCAGTTCATGCTCAATCCCAAGGATGTCCGCATCGCCGAACTGGAAGCGGAAGTGGCTCGGCTGCAATCCGCATGAGCGGCCTCGTGACGACCTTGCAGGCAAGCGATACGCCGCTGCTCTGGCTGGACGATGCGGCCTATACCGAACGGCTGCTGGCCAACGGACACACTCCCTGGCTGGACAGTGGCGAGTACGTGGCCTACCGGCGCAAGGTGCAGGGCCTGCTTGCGGCGGATGTCCGGGCGGTGCCTCTGACGGACTTCCTGCGGGCATGGGCGAAGTCCCACGAAGCGCTGGTAAGCAGCATGGCGGCCAAGAGCCGCCCGGTGTTTCCGGCACGGACCCTGCTGGCGGACGAGGCCTTGCGCGCGCATCTGGTGGAGACGCTGGCGGGGCTGCGCAGCGCCTTCGCCGATGCGCCGCTGGTACTGGCGCTGCCCTCGCCATACGCGATGGTGCGCTTAGCCTGGCAGCTCGCATTTGGCGAGGACGCCGAGGTCGAGGTGGGTGGCGATGAAGCCGACAGCTGCGCCGTCTATATGGCCGAATTCCTGCGCTCTTTCGAATCCGTCGGGCTTGACGCGCTGTTGCTTGAGGAAGCCACAGGCGCTGGACCGGTGACGGCGGAGCGACTGGATTGGTACCAGCCGGTGCTGAATGTGGCCAGACACTATCGCTGGGATATCGGCATTCAGCTACCCGCGGGCGTCGATGCCGAGGACGGGCTATCCGCCCTGTCCTTTGTCGTTGGCGCGCAGGCGCGGGAGGGCGCCCTGCACGTGGTGCGCGTATCGGAGCGCTTTTGGGAAACCGGCACGCTGGAGAACGCCCGCGACGGACAGCACCGCTTTGCGACGGTACCGCCGGATGGCGTACCCGAAACCGTGCTGGAGCGCCTGTCTGCGCTTCGCGGCAACTAGGCGGAGGAGAACACGATGGCAGTGACAGAAGGGCAATGGCTCTGGTCCCCCCGGCCCGAGTACGCCGCGCGCGCGCAATTGACGCAGTTCATGGACTGGCTTCGCGAGACACGCGGGATGGCGTTCGACGACTATGAGGCGCTACGGCAGTGGTCGGTCGACGATGCCGATGGATTCTGGGCGGCGCTGTGGGATTACTTCGACGTGCAGGCCGATGGCAGCCCCACGCCAGTGCGCGAGGGCGACACCATGCTCGGTACGCGCTGGTTCACCGGCGCGCGCGTGAACTACGCCGAGCACCTGCTTCGCTATGAGGCAAGCGCGGCCGAGGGCGAAACCGCGATCTACCACCAGACCGAGAACCGCGCGCTGGACCGGATGAGCTGGCAGGAACTGGGGCAGCAGGTCCGCATGCTTGCCACGCGTCTGCGCGCGATGGGCATACGCCCGGGCGACCGGGTGGTGTCCTACATGCCCAATGTGCCGGAAACCACCGTGGCCATGATCGCCTCCATCGCGGTGGGGGCCGTCTGGTCCTCCACGGCGCCGGAATTCGGCATCCGTACGGTGATCGACCGACTGTCGCAGATCGAGCCCACCCTGATCTTCGTGGCCGACGGCTACCGCTTTGGCGGGAAGGACTACGACCGCAGCGAGGAAGTGCGGCAGATTGTCGCGGGTCTGCCCACGCTGAAGCAGATGATCTGGCTGCCCTACCTGCATCCCGAGCGCACGACGCCACCCGTACCGGAGGCCGTCGCCTGGGCCGACGCGCTCTCCGGCCCTGCCGTGTCTCGCGAAGCCTTTGCCTTCGAACGCGTCGGCGATCAGCACCCGCTTTGGGTGATGTTTTCGTCCGGCACCACCGGCCTGCCCAAGGCGATCACGCACAACCATGTAGGGCAGCTCATCGAGCACCTCAAGCTCAGCGCCTTCCACTTCAACCTCGCGCCCGGGCAGGTGATGTTCTTCCACAGCACCACGGGCTGGGCGATGTATCAGTTGCTGGTGTCGTCGCTGCTGCGCGGTGCCGCCATCGTCCAGTACGACGGCAGCCCGGTGCATCCGGGGTTGGATTTTCTGTGGTCGCTGGCAGCACGCACCAAGGCGACCAATTTCGGTGCCAGCCCCACCTTCGTTCAGATGATGGAGAAGGCCAGTCTGCGCCCGCGCGAACAGTTCGACCTGTCCGCGCTGGAGGCGGTGCTGGTTGCAGGCGCGCCGAGCACGCCGGAAACCTTCCAGTGGTTCTACGACAACGTGAAGGAGGATTTGTGGGTGACCTCCCAATCGGGCGGCACCGAAGTAGGCAGCGCCTTCGTGGGCGCCTCGCCGACGCTGCCGGTGTACGCCGGGGAGATCCAGTGCCGCTGCCTGGGCATGGACATCCAGTCCTGGAGTGACGACGGCAAGCCGCTGATCGACGAAGTCGGCGAGCTGGTCTGCACGCAGCCCTTCCCGTCCATGCCCATCTTCTTCTGGGGCGATACCGATGGCCAGCGCTACCGCGAGGCCTACTTCGAGCAGTTTCCTGGGGTATGGCGACACGGCGACTTCATCAAGATCAACGCGCGTGGCGGCTGCTACATCTACGGGCGAAGCGATTCCACGCTCAACCGCTTCGGTGTGCGCATCGGGGCAGCGGAGGTTTACCGCACGGTGGAGCAGATCGACGCCGTGGCCGACAGCATCGCCGTGTGCTGCGAACTCGAGGGCGGCAACTTCTTCATGCCGCTGTTCGTGCAGCTGCGACCGGAGCTGGAGTTGGACGCGGCGCTGATCGACACCATCAACGCCAAGCTCCGCTCGGATTGCAGCCCGCGCCATGTGCCCGACCAGATCTACGCCGTGCCCAAGATCCCCTACACCCTCACCGGCAAGAAGATGGAGGTACCCGTACGCAAACTGCTGATGGGCTGGCCGGCGGACAAAGTGGCCAGCCGCGACGCCATGATGAATCCGGACAGCCTTGACTGGTTCATCGATTTTGCCGCGACGTCGGGCGCCCGTAAGGCGGCCTCTTCGTCATGACCCCTTCCACGTTGCAGCGGAATCCGCTGGCGCGTTTGACCGAAGTCGGCCGCCAGCAGCGGCTGCCTCCTGTGCCGACCACGCTCGTCTGCGGCTTCCTTGGGGCCGGCAAGACGACCTTGCTCAATAGCCTGTTGGCGCAAAGCAAGGGCCAGCGCATTGCGGTTCTGGTCAACGACTTTGGGGCGCTCAATATCGATGCGCGGCTGATCGTGAAGGTCGAAGGCCAGACGGTGGAGCTGGCCGATGGCTGCATCTGCTGCTCGATCCGCGACGATCTCATCGCCGGGGTGGAGACCGTACTGAACACGAGCCCGCGCCCGGAGCAGCTTCTGATCGAAACCAGCGGCATCTCCGACCCCGGCAATATCCTGTGCTCGCTCGGCCAGGCAGAGCTACGTCGCGATCTCTATGTGGAGAACGTGGTCACGGTCGTGGACGCATTGCATGCGCTCGATAGTCGCGACGCGGAGTATCGCGAGCTGTTCGAGCGTCAGCTCTGCAACGCCTACATGGCCGTGATCAACCGGGTGGAGATGGCCGCCCCCGAGCAAAGGACGGCGGTACGCGAATGGATCGACCGACTCGCACCCGGCATCGCCATAGTGGAAGCCGAGGAAGGGGCGGTCGCGACGGAAGTCATACTGGGTGAATCGCGCTTGGGGCAGTCCCAGTTCCGACCGGTCCCGACGGCCTCCTCACGGGCGCACCCCTTTGCCAGCATGGTATGGAGCACTGAACGGCCGATCCGACGCACGGCCTTCGTGGAGACCCTCGCCGCGTTGAGCCATACGATCTTTCGCGCCAAGGGCTTTGTCCATTTTCAGCACTACCCACTCGCCACCCTCTTTCAGAAGGTCGGCGGACAGTCGTCCTATATCGACGCCGGCGCCTGGGGCGGTGTCACCCCGCGTACCGAGCTGGTACTGATCGGCTCAGCCTCCACCTTCGACAAGCAGGAAGTGGAGCGCATGCTGGACGCCTGCTGCGTGTAGCGCCCTGAGGCCTCCGCGGCCGTACGGTCTTGATGGCCGTACACGCGAAGGGCCGACGCGGGGCCGGCCGTTTCAACAAGGGCGTCGTCAGGCCTTCGGCTGATCCGGCTCCGGCACCGGAATGGGGCCCTGCTTTGCGCCCTTCTTCTCGGGCATGAAGCGGCCGTGATTGATGCTGAACGTGAGCAGGTCGCGGATGGTGTCCTCGATGGGGCGTGGCTGATAGCCCAGCTCGCGTACCGCTTTGGAATGATCCACCCGCGGCGAGGTCTCGATGGTGTCGAGCGCGACTTCGGACAGGAACTCCGACTCCTTGCCCGTGCGGCGTGCCAGCGGCGCGGTGATGGCGGCGATGCCCTTGAGCAGCTTCATCGGCAGCATGAATTTCGGGCCCGGACGGCCGACCATGCTCGCCGACAGCCGGCAGGCGTCGATCATCGAGATGTAGGTGCCACCCAGCAGGTAGGTTTCGCCGTTACGGCCCTTCTCGGCAGCCAGCAGCAGCCCGCGCGACAGGTCGCGCACGTCGACCAGATCAAAGCCGCCTTCCACCATTACTGGCAACTTGCCGCGTGCGGCATCAATCATGTTGCCGTTGAGGTGCGGCATCGGCCAGCCGTAGTCCTCCGGCCCGAAGATGCCGGTGGGATAGCACACCACGACTTCCAGCCCGTCCTTGGCACGCTCCATCAACTCGCGCTCGCCGGCGTACTTGGAGCGGGCGTAGACCGGCAGTGCGTCGTCGATGGACCGCGGCGCGGTCTCGTCGATCATCTTGCCGTTGATCTGGTACATATCGAAGGAGGCAATGGAGCTGACATGCACCACGCGGCGCACGCCCGCGGCCAGCGCGCCGTCCGCCACGGCCTTCACGCCCTCGACATTGATGTGCCAGGTCGGCTCGTCTTCCTTGAGCAGCGTGATCTTGGCTACGAGATGGAAGACGACTTCGATGCCGTCGAGCGCGCGGCGGAGACCTTCGGCATCAAAAATGTCCAGCTCCTGCCAACGGGCGCGCTTGTCCAGATGCGGCGAATGCACGCGATCCAGCGCCAGCACCTCGTGCCCGGCATCCAACAAGGTCCGAACCAGATTGAGTCCGACGTATCCGCACGCTCCGGTAATGGCCGCTTTCATGTGAATCCTGTCTCCAAATCAGAACTTCAACCGTAGCGGCTTTGGCGACGGCTGAATTCACCCTGATGCATCAGATGGAAGCGCCGGTAGCCAAGAAGCGGTTTCCTAGAGCCCTACCATCGACCTGCGGGCAAACCGATGCTGAATCTCCTCAGCCGGGATTCTCACCTCAGCGCGCTATACGGACAATGTGGGGCATGCGCCCCAGGAATACGACCTGCAAGCCGTGGATACATCCTTGGTAAGTGCTGCCCCTGTTTGCCCGTCCGGGCACACATGAACATCTGATGCTGGGCGTGGGCGGCGCAGAAAGTGCTTCAAGATCCGATCAACTGTGCTCTTTCAACCTCGCGCTGTACGAACTCCACCCATTGCAGCGCCTGCGTCCGATACGTGTCGTACTCCGCCGCCTGCTCAAAGGCCTGTAGCGACCGGCCATAGGCCTTCATCTGAAAGTACGCGGAACCCATCTGCATGAGTACGCTGCCTGGATTGTCCAGGCCGCCGATGGCAAGCGCCTTGTTGAAGGCGTCTGCCGCTGCTTTCCAGTGATAAAGCGCGATGTGTGCCTGGCCGAGGTACATGTAGTGCTTCGCCTCGCCGGACAGCTGCGCCGCCTGTTCGAGCACGGCAATCTGGGCCTCCGACTCTCTGGCCAATGACATCGCTTGCGCCAGCAGCTGCAGATTCGCCGCCGATTCTTCAATGGCACCGCTTTCCATGCCCGCTTGCAGGACGCCCATGGCGGGATACGGGATGTCCATCGACATATACAACCGTGCAAGGTTGAGCAGGTCGGACTCGCTCTCCAGCATGCCCTTGACGTACGCGGCACGCAGCACGTGCAGCCGAGATGTCTGCTGTCCCATCAGACCCAACATACCGGCCCATTGCCGGTAGTAGCTGGCGCTGGGCCAGTGCTCGACGAGCACCCCCAATACCCGCGCGGCTTCGGGATACCTTTCCTGCTCGTAGTACACCGCCCGCAGCAAGGCGAGCCATGATTCCCGCAACGGCTGCTTCCTGACTTTCGCCTCTTGCAAGGCCGAAAGGATGGGGGCTTCGGCCGCTTCGAAGCGTCCCTGTTGGTAGTAGGCCTGCGCCTTCAGCATATGGGCTTCCGGCCGGATGCTCCCGCTTTGCAGGCCCATCCAGGTATCGAGCGTCTGTACTGACTGCTCGTAGTCTTCTTCCATGAAATAGAGCTGCGCGAGCCGGAAGAAGCTGTTGTGGAGAATCTGTTGCGGTGGATTTTCCAGCTCCGTGATCGCGATGTAATCAGCGATGGCTCGCGCGATATCGCCCCGCTCGTAGTACACCGCCGCACGGAAGTTGTGGGTTTGCGCACGCTCATAATCGTTGAGCCCCTTCTCGCCATCGAGCAGGTCGCTCAGCAAGCGCTCAGCTTTCTTGAGTTCATCGGCTTCGACGGCCGCCTGCGCCTCTGAGATGACTGAAAAGACGCGGGCCGACAGCTTTTCGGTCACGCGTGTGGGCGGCTTCCGCGCCTCCTTATCGTTGTCGGCAATGGCAGGCGGCACACCGACCGTCAGACAAACGAAGGCAATGGCTGTGGCGATGACGTGTCGGATCGGGCGCATGTCAGTCATCCACCTTGAAGGTGATCAAGTGCTCCACGCCTTGCACGCTTCGTGCTTGACCATTGATCACGCGCGGCTTGTACTTGAACCGCACCACCGCATTCTTCGCCGCATCATCGAAGACGCCGGGCGGTTCTGCATCGATGACTTCAGGGTCGACAACACTGCCGGTTGCTGTGACGGTGAACCGGAGCAATACCCAGCCCTCGATGCCGCGCGATTGCGCCCGGTTTGGATAGATCGGCGCGACTTTGACGATCGGCAAGTACTCCCCGTCGGATGCTGAAAGCCCCGCGCTGGTATCCACCGCCAGCTCCGTATCCACATCCATGACGCCGAGATTGACGCTATCGGCCCGTGGCCTGGAGACCGCCACCTGAAGTTTCGGGGTCTCCGGCGCGACCTCGGGCTTGTCGGGCTTTTCCGGCTTCGGCTGATGGGTTCGGAGCTGTGGCGGGTCCGGTACGCGCACAAAGTCAACGATGCGCCCCTGCGGTGCCTCGGTAAGAGCATTCTGCCCCGCAGCTACCAGCACCGACATGAACCAATACAGCAGGAAGGTCGCAACGATACCGAGGCCCAAGCCGATCAGGATGCTGATCGCCTGATCCTTGATGTTGCCGCGCACCGCCGTCCGAATCGTCGTCACAGACATGCCGGGCCCTAATTCGAGGCAATCGATACGTTGTAGACACCCGCCCTGCGCGCCGCGTCCATCACCGTAATCAAGTGTTCGTTGGCCGAATCATCTTCCGCCTGGATGACAACGGCGCGCTTCGGGTTCTCCGCATGCAGCCGTTTGATGTTGGCCGTCAATGCGGCGACGTCGACCGGACGACGATTGATGAACAGCCGCCCCTCGTCCGAGATATTGACCAGGATGTTCTGTATGTCCTCGTTGGGCGGCTCATGACTGGGCGGCGGCCGATTCACATCGAAACCGGACTCCTTGATAAAGCTCGCGGTCACGATGAAGAAGATCAGCATGATGAAGACCACGTCCAGCATCGGCGTCAGGTCGACCTGAGAATCCCCCTGCCCGCCTTCGTCATCGCTCAGGAAGTCCTTCATGCGCCGGCCCCCTGCGGATCACGCGCAATCGGGAGGTGATCCGCAAGATCTTCGAGGCGACGCTTGGCCTGCCATTCCAGCCAATAGATGGCAAACACACCCGAGAGGGCGCCGACCATGCCCGCCATGGTGGGGACAGTGGCTTTGGCAACGCCGTCTGCCATCAGTCGCGGATTGCCCATGCCAGCGGTCGCCATGACGTCGAATACCGCGATCATTCCGGTAACAGTGCCGAGCAGCCCGAGCAATGGACAGATGGCGACAACCGTCTTGACCGTGGTGATGTTGGCGCGCGTCTGCTCTCGCACCGCATTCAACAATGCCGAACGGATCTTGTGCGCCCGCCAGCTATGGTGATCACTTCTGGCGGACCACATGGCGCGGACCACTGAGGACGTGCGCGGAAAGCGCAGATAAAAGAACACGGCGCGCTCGAAGATGCAGGCCCACATGACGAAGATGGCCACGGCAATCAGAAGCAGGACATCACCGCCGAGCAGCATGAAGTTGCTGACCTGAAAGCCGATATCCGAGAGCAGAAACTGCAGGGATTCCATTGCCTAGCTCCTGGCAGCTTGTGATTCCATGCGCTCGGCGATCAGGCCTGCGGTCTGATGCTTGAGCGTGTTCACCAGCGAAGCCGCTCGGGCGCTGACCAGCGCATGCAACAACACGGTCGGGATCGCGACCGTGAGTCCGAGCACGGTTGTGACCAGTGCCTGACTGATGCCGCCTGCCATCGTCTTGGGGTCCCCGGTACCAAACAGGGTGATCGCCTGAAAGGTGGCGATCATGCCGATGACGGTACCCATCAGGCCCATCAAGGGGGCAACCGCAGCGATGACCTTGATGAAGCCGATATACCGATCCACCTTCGGGCGCTCTTCCAGAATGGCCTCGCCCAAGCGCATTTCCAGGGTCTCGGTGTCGACCGCCTGGTTGCGCTCGTAGACCTGCATCATCCGACCCAAGGGATTGTCGTCACGTGGCTGGTGAAGGTTGCGCTGTTGGGCAGCGACCTTCGCGCTCACGAGCGCAATCGACACAAGCTTCGCGATCGCAACGGCGACGCCCACAAGACCCAGAACGATGATCAACTTACCGATCAATCCACCCTGTTCGATCCGATCCCGGATGGAAGGGGCATCAACGAGCCGGCTGAGGAGCGATCCACCGGTTGGGTCGATGGCGACGCCACGCGTGCCGCCATCGTCTGACAAATATTGCTCTACCGACCGAAGCGCGCCGCCTTCGGGTTGACGCTGAAGCCGCGTCGCGCGCTGGATCGCTGGGTCCCAGCTCAGATAGGCCGGTTCCGGATCGGCACTGATCAGGCCAAATTTGCCAATGCGCACCACCTCCCGGTTTTCCCTGGTCCCGGACTCCCCAAGCACTTCGGTGGATAGCGAGACGATCTGACCCGCAGCGGTGATCTCCTGCTGCATCAGAAACCAGAGGTGCTCCAGCTCTTCCACGCTGAAGATCTCCGACGCCTTTTCCATACGCGCCTTGAAGGCCGTCAGCCATGCTTCCCTTTCCGGATACTGCAGCGTTGTGGAGGCGTTGCGAAATACCCCGATCAACTCATCGCTCAGGTTCAAAAGCGTGCCGAACATGGCTGCGTTTGGCCCCATGGCCGCCCGCAAGGCATTGATTTTCTCTTCGTAGATCTTGTCGTTGGCACGCGAGCGTTCTTCCAGCTGCCGGCTGTCGGCCTGTAGTTGATCGCGCCGGGCACGGGCCACTTCGAGCAGTTGCGCACGCTCGCTGTCCGGTGCGTTGCGGAATGCCTGCAGCTGACGGCTTTGGTCGACGCCTGGCCCCAGCTGCCCCGTACGCACCTTTTCCAGCAGCGCCGCTTCCGACTGCGCGAAAAGCGGAAAGCTCAAGAGCGCGGCCAGCAGCGTCATCAGCCACCTCATGATGCGTCTCCCGCCACATTCAGCAGATCGCTGCCATATCCTGCCTTTGCACTCGACGCATCAGCGGGCTTCGGTGCGGGCAGTGGCACGATCAGCAGACTGGGTGCCGTGAGCTTGTTGGCCACGCGAATGGCCTGGTAGATCCCGTTACGGAATTCCGAGCCCAACGGCTCCCAGCGGCCAGCTTCCTGATTCCAGCGGCCCGTGTGCGCTCGATCTGCTGTCTGGTAAAAGAGGCCGATACGCCCAAGGCGGAGCACGTTCACTTCCCGCTCTCCATCTTCGGTGCGGATCGTATCGGTGTAGGCCTCGATGGTGTTGCCGTAGGACAGCTCTGCCAGATAGGCATCCAGGACTTGCCGGAATTTCTCCGCGGCGCTGACATCGGCGCGATCCACCGTGTCCCGCAAGAAGGCGATTCGTTCTCTACGCTCGTCGGGCAGATACGGAATGCTGACTGCGACAAGATCTGCATACGCATCGACCATGCTGATCAACAGCGGCAGGAGCTGACGGTCCACCTCCGTGGCTTTGGCGATGGAATCTTCGGTCCGCGCAATCTCGACTTCCTGCGCCTTCACCTGCTTGCGGACCTGTGCGTTGTAGGCCTCCAAGCCTTCGATCTGCCGCAGCAGACGGCGGTATTCCGCCTCGGCGTCCTCGGTCTGCGCAGCGAGTGCATCCACCCGCTCCTGCGACGCCTGCTGGGCGCTCAGCCAGGACTCGCCTTCGCGAACTACGTCCTGAAGGCTGTCTGCACCAGCGCTAGCGGGCACCGCACACAGCACGGAAATGGCAATCAGCTTGTGCTTCATAAGATCTGTCTCCCCACCCTCTTTGTGATGGTCAATCGCGTGTTGTAAGAACGGGCTTAGCTATCGTCCGCGGCGGCCACGGCCACTTGCGGCACGCCAGCTTTTTGCACCGCGTCCAGAACGGTTTTCAGTGCCTTGTGCGTAGCGCGCCGGTCCGACTGAATGACGACCGACCCTTGGGGGTTTTCCGCGTGTAGACGGCTGATCCGGGTCGTCAGGTCGCGCGCATCCACCGGCTTGCCATCGATCCAGATGTCATCGTCTGGCGTGATGGCGATCAGGATGTTGGCGAGGTCCTGGCGCTCTGCTGTTGTTGCTAACGGGCGCTCGACCTCGATGCCTGCTTCCTTCACGAAGGTCGCTGTGACAATGAAAAAGATCAGCATGATGAACACGACGTCCAGCATGGGCGTCAGGTCGATGGCGTTGTCTTCTTCCGCCTTTGGGTTCTCGCGCAGTGCGTCACTCATCGCCTTCTCCTAACGGTACGCCGGTGCGTGATCACTGACGTCAACATCGTGCGATGACGTGTCTCGACTTTCCGCTTCCAAGCGATCCCCCAGCAAGAGCGCCATCTGCTGACGCAACAGCGTGATCACACGATCGGACCGCGCATTCACGAGTGCATTGAGAAGTACAGCGGGTACCGCCACCACAAGGCCGAGGACCGTGGTGATCAATGCTTGCGAGATGCCGCCCGCCATGGTTTGCGGGTCGCCTGTTCCATAAAGCGTGATGGCCTGGAAGGTATTGATCATGCCCACGACCGTACCGAGCAGCCCCATGAGCGGGGCGACCGACGCGATCATCACCAGGAAGACCGTAAAGCGCTGGATGCGGTCGGATTCCTTGGCAACGCAGTCGTGCAGACGCAACTGCAGACTTTCAGCATCCACGTGCGCACTCTCCCGATAGGTCTGTAGCAACCGGCCAAGACTGTTGTCCGCGCATGGCTCATCCATCCGGCGCTTCTGCTCGGCCACCCGGGCGCTGATGCGCGCGATGTCGATGTATTTTCCGACGGCCAGCACGAAGGCCACCAGACCCATTGCGATGATCATGTAGCCCACCACACCACCCTGGTCGACACGCTCTCCCGTCGTGGGCTTCTGCGCCAGCAGCCCAAGCAGCACCCCGCCGGTCGGGTCCACGCTGAGGGCATGAAGTCCGCCGGTGGAGGCCAGGTAATTGCCCACCGCGTCCAAGTGACCGGCATCGGGTGTCCTTGGCATGGTGACCAACTGCTGCTCCCCGAGGTCCCATTGCAGATACTGCGGCGACGGCTCCGCGGTCATGACGTTGAAGCCGCCGACGCGCACCACCTCGCTTTCGAGCACGCGCCCGTCGCTGGCGTGCACAGGGGCGTTCCATCGGACGATCTCCCCGCGCGCATGGATCTCGCGCAGCAACTCGAACCACAGCGTCTGGATATCGGTGGTGGACGTGACCTCCGAGGCATTCTTCATGCGGTTGGCAAAGGCCTCCAACCAGACATCGCGATCCGGGTAGTGCACGCTGGTCGGCGAGGCGACAAAGGCACCGATCAAATCCGAGGCGGTCTGCTGAAACACACCGAAAAGTTCTTTCAGCGCGCCGATCTTGTTTTCCAGCAATGCGGTTTTCTCATCGAGTGCCCTTTCATTACTGTCGAACCGCGCTTCCAGTCGCGCACCCTCGGCTTCGGTGTCCGTCAAGCGTTGCTTCACCGCCGCCAGGCGCGCATTGGCCTGCTGCAGCTTCTCGCGATAGCGCGCCTCACGCGCAGCCAGGGCCTCCTTGCTGCGCGCATTCGCCTGCCGCACGGCTTCCAACACGGATGCGAGGCCGTAGTCCGTCGTCGCAGTCGGTTCTGTTTCCGGTGGAGACGCGCTCTGGTTATCGCGTGCTTGCGCCCAGGAAGGCGGCATCGCCATGGCAAGCGCAAGGGCGAGCATGGACAAGACGCCCGAGCGGCCGCCCAAAGCGGCCAGCGCCTTTCGATTTCGGACCAGGGCCGCGCAGCGGCCAGCGCCGTCTCCTTTCTTCAACCGTCCGCGCCCCTCCTGGCGGAAAGCGAAAACGCACCAAATAAAAACGTTTTCATTACCCACGCAACATACTGCGCATGCAGACGTTACGCAACTGCCGGGCACGCCCATTGCCCCTGCATAGGCCAGCGTGGCGCCGGATGATGCCGGTCGCGTGCGTGACCGCAATCATGATGCATGGGCGCGGCGCTTGGGATATCACTACTGCGCGACCCATCCCATGACCTGCCCACGTTGTACGCGCCGCATGGGGTCTTCTGTGCCGATACGATGCGCCATAGCGAGCGGAAGGCCGCTTTCGACGCCTCGGAAGGTATGCGGGAAGCGGGATCTGCGCACAATGCCCCTGGATTGCGGGGCGCCGGCGAGGCTTGCGGATCCGACGCAAGAGGACTATGTTCACGGCTAATGAAAACGTTTTTATTCACTGCCCTTCTGTTTGCGTGCAGCGCGGCATCGGCGCAGCAACGGCCTGAAGTTGGCCAGCCTCTGCCCGCGATCACGATTGACGATGAAGGCGAGGCCACCATCGTCGACGACACGTTGCGCTTCACCACCTGGTGCAGTGATGCACTGAAAGGCGGTTGGACACTGCTGCAGTATCTCGCCGCCCGCCCCAGTGCCGACCGTCTTAACCGTTGGGCGCTTGATGACATCACGGCGCCGGACAAAGCCGAGGCGCTGCGCGCATTCCAGCTCTACAACATCATCAATATCAACGACGTGACCTTTGGGGCCACGCGCTTCGCGTTGCGTGCAATCAAGTCGAACAAGAAAAAGCATCCCGATGCCCCGATGATTGCAGACCGGGGCAAAGGCCAGTCGTTCTGGGGCCTACAGGAAGGCAGCAGTGCCATCTTTCTGCTCGATGAGGACAACCGCGTGGTGTTCTTCCGCGAGGGCGCGCTGGATCGTGCCGATGTTGACCGGATTCTGGACCTGCTAGCAGCGCCCACCAGCGCGCGCTGAGGCATCTGGCCCGCCCACCACGCGTTGAAGGCGGACCACGGTGCCGCGCGGGCCGACTGGGCGTTAGCCGTGCTGGATCACCACCTTGTCGGCGGGCACCTCACCGCCCGCCCCGAATACGCGCACGCGCTGGATGCGGCATTGCGCATCCAGACGGACCACCACAGTGTCGCCGGTACGGACCGCAGAAACGGTGCACGAGGCCTTCCTGCTCGGGTGGAACGTCGCCCGCGCCTGATCGTCATGGTCAAGGAAGACGAGCCAGTCCAGCGGGGTGTCATCCGGCAGTTCGCGGGTGCTTTGCACCACCGGACCAAGGGGAATGACCGATCCCCCCCTGAGCCAGACCGGAATACGCGCCAAGGGGCAATCCGTGGTGATCCACTGTCCGCCCTGCGTGGCCGCCTTGCTGAACCAGTCATACCAGAGCCCGGCGGGCAGATAGTGGTGCCGCTTGCGCTCCTCGCGCATGACGGGCGCAACCAGAATGCTCCGACCACACATGAACTGGTCGTCGATGGCATGCACGGTGCGATCCGCCTGAAATGCGACCACGAGCGGCCGAAGCAGCGGAAGTCCAGCCGCCGCGCTGTCGATGGCCTCGCTAAAGAGATACGGGATCAGCTGGTAGCGAAGGTTCAGATATTCGCGAAGGATGCCTTGGGCGTCGTCGGAAAACTGCCAGGGCTCACGAAAGGGGAAACACCCGTGATACCGGATGTGCGACTGGAATATCGACAGCTGCGTCCAACGAATCATGAGTTCGTCGGTGGGTTCTCCCACGAAGCCGCCCGTGTCCTGGCTCCAGAAGGTGAAGCCGGAAAGCCCGTAACTCAATCCACCCCGCAACGATGCTTGCATGGCGCCGAAGGTGGATGCGTTGTCGCCGCTCCACTGGACGGGGTAGCGCTGCGAACCAGCGTAGGCACTGCGCCCCCAGACCATCGCATGGTCCTCGCCGTGTACCTCCTGCGTGACTTCAAAAGCGGCCTGGTTGTACAGCAAGGGGTAGACGTTATGGAGTGCATGGCCATCGCCTTCCGCAAAGCGCATGGGTGGCTGAATACCCTCTCCGAAATCCGTCTTGATCACGTCGACCCCCGCTTCCAGCAGCGGCCTGATGAGCCTGTCCTTGTACCAGGCGGTCGCTTCGGGCTTGGTGAAATCGATGGGCGCTGCTTCGAACTGGCCGCAGAAGGTAAAGGGGACGCTACAGGTTGCAAGCAGTTTCTGCTCCTTGGCTTCCTTCCATAGCGTTGTGCCTTTCAACACGTAGGGCTGTTGCCACAAAGACAGCCGAAAGCCATCGGCGTGGAGCGATTGGCACATCTCCACCGGGGCAGGAAAGCGCGTGGTATCGAACTGCCAGTCACACTCCCAGTCGTTCTTGAACCAGCTCACATCCAGGTTGATGACATCCGCCGGGAACTGCTTTTCCCGCAGGGTCCGGGCGACGCCGAGCACCTCCTCCTGCGAGGTATAGGACATGCGCGATATCCAGGTACCGAAGGAGAACTTGGGGGGCACCGGGGCGCGACCGGTCAGGCTGGTGTAGCGCGCGAGGACTTCTTCGATATTGCCACTGAACAGGTAGTAATCGAGCTTCTGCTCCTCGACCGCGACCTGAACCTTGGACTTCTCCTTGGAGCCCACCCAGAAGGTCATGGGATGCGTGTGGTTGAAGAACACGCCATAGCCACGGGTACTCACGTAGAAGGGCACGGTCTTGTACACGCGGCCCGTGGCATTGCCCACGCCCTCGGTGATCCAGAGCCGCACGGTTTCGCCCACCTTGTTGATCGGACCGAAATGCTCGCCCAGTCCATAGATGGCCTCATCGTGGGAGAGGTCAAAGGCATTGACGCCGTACCAGTGCGCGTGACGCCTGTCGCGAACGAAGCCCATCGGGTAGGTATCGAAGGCGATCCCGAAGTGGTTGTCGGTCTTGCCCCCACTGCTGGTCAGCTTATTGCCCGCTGCGTCAAACAGCTCGATCCGAAAATCATCCTTGTAGACATCCAGCTTCAGCGTGTCCGTCTGGAGTTGGTAGCGGTCGGCGTGTTCCTCATACGCAACCTGGCACTCCGGGTCGCGGATGTCGTGCGCCACCATGGGTGTGCGTGCCGCATCGAATTCAGCGCCGTGCTGCAATCGCACACGGCAGACATCCGATCGCTCGATATCAATGCGCAGATGGAGAACGGCGCACGGGGCCTTGCCGTCCTTCTCATAGACGTGCTTGTAGAAGTGCTCCGGGCTGATGAGTTTGAAAATATTGAAGGCATCGGCCCGAAACAGAAATGTATTGCCCTCCCGACGCACGAACTCGACACGCAATACCGACTGCGCCGAACGCATGAGCAGCTTTGGGAGTGCCGTGAAGGCACCCTGCATCGGACCGATGTCATCCAGCGGGTGATCGGTCCGTCCGAAGGAGACCTTGGGGGCACCCTCATCAAAGTGGTTTTCCAGATTGGGATGCTTCCTGAACGTGCGCAGATACAGGATGGGATGCCTCAGCGCATGCTTGACCAACAACCAGCCCGAACGCTTCACGTCCGGGCAAAAGGCCTTGGCGTATTCCGCCTCGGCAATCTCCCCTCTACCGTTCCTCATGCCTCTCCCATCTTTGTCGTGCGTGCACTGCCTTACCTCGCGTTCTCAGAATTGCGCCTGGAAGCGAAGGCCAATCGTTCGCCCGGGGGCAACCGACAGGAGCGAATAGGCACCGGGGTCGGGCAAGGAGAAATGATCCGCGAAGATCTCATCGTGATCCTCCAGATTCTCCAGAAAACCCTCGAGCCGGTAGGTGCCATTCAAGCTCTCCCAGGCGAGCCGGATGTCTGTCTTCGTGTGTGCGTCGACCTGATCAATGGGGTTACCGTAAGGGCGGCGCTGGTAGTCGCCGACATAGCTCACTGACAGCACGGGGACCAACTTCCCCCAGTCCCCCATCCCCCAGCTGTAGCGGAACATGCCGCTCACCGACAGATCCGGTGCGTCACTGAGCGGCGCTCCCTTGAAGTTGTGCGGTTCCTCTTCCGTACAACCGGGTTGTACGGCTTGGTCTTCCAGCTCTTCATCCTTGCCGCAGAATTCCTCGAACCGCGCATTCAGCAATGAGACCGACAGCTGGGTGTAAATGTCATGGCTGGGGGTGAACTGCATTTCCAGTTCCAGGCCGTTGATGGTCGCAGCGCCCGCGTTCTCCAGTTTGCGCCCACTGATAATGATCTTGCCGACCTGCAGGTCTTTGTAGTCGTAGGCGAAAGCCGTCAGGTTCAGAGTGAGTGCCCGCCGCAGAAAACTGGCTTTCCAGCCCATTTCGACCATGTTCAGGATTTCAGGGTCGACGGTATTGAGATCCTCTCCCGCGAGCAGCTGCACCGTGCCGGGCTTATAGCCGCGCGCATACTTGGCATAGAGCATGCCTTCCTCCAGGAAGCCGCCACCGCCATGAAACCACTTGCCGCCAAACTCGCCGGTTGTGGATTCGAAATCGCCGCGGATATCAGTGCTCGAATCCTCGACCGGGAACGGAACCGGGATGCCCGTCTGGAAATCCGTGATGAAGATGGTTTCGCGATCGGTCTTGAGATGCAGAGCATCCAGGTTCTGCCGCGCTCCGCCAAATACTTCGATATGCGGCCAGTCGAAAAGCTGACCGAGATCGGTTGAGAAGTTGAAGAAAAGGGCCCTGGAACGATCCTCGCGGAGTTCGTTGATGAAACTGACATCCGTATCGAAGATGCGGCTCGTCGGACCAAACGATAGGGCGTCCCCGAGCGGCGCCAGTTGCGGCGAAAGAAAGCCGAGCACCGTGCCGACATCCTGACGGGTCCGTGCGTCGACGTTGATATCGCCAAAGGATGTGAAGTGATACCAGAACGCGCCCACCAGCCACTCGAAGGGGCCGCTGTTCTGCGAGGTCAGACGCATTTCGATGTTGCGCCCGGTCCGTTCCTTGTCCGTAACCGTCTCGACAATGGGTTCCTCGGTCCCGTCCAGATCGAGTAGCAGGAGTTCATCTTCCTCCTGGCGTCCCGCCATGATGTCGAGATCGACATTGCCGAGGAACGGCAGATCGTTCATCTGGAAGGTTGTCTCCCCCACCATCCGCCGCACATCCCGGAATGGTGAGCGGAAGTTGCGATGCATGACCGAGCGCACCTGCAGCAGATCATCCGGCAGCGGCATGGCGCCGAAATCCTGGAGGATGCCGCTATCCCGGGTCTGCTCCGATGCGCTCGCCACCGTCACCTGCGGACGACTGCGGCTGTCGATCAAGCGCAACCCCATGCGCAGGTTGTCCGTCGGCTCGCTGGTGAGGAAGATGCGCGCAAAAGCGTTGTCCTGCGAATTGGGCTCATCCGCGCCGCGCGACAACAGATTGTCGAAGTAGCCCTGGCGCTCCGACTTGATCGCGGCGACGCGCGCGTTCAACCCGCGATTACCCTCGCCCAATAAAGGCACATTGGCAAAGCCGCGGAACTCGCGTTCCTGAAAGGAACCGACGCGGATATCGCCCCCGTACGCCCGTTCCGGAGTTGGTGGCTGCCACTTCACATTGACGGCGCCAGCTGTAGCGTTTCGGCCATACACCGTACCGGAGGGGCCGCGCAGCACTTCCACTGCCGCCAAATCGTAGAAGGGCTCCGTGCGTCCTTCGATGATGAAGCCATTGACATGGAACGCCACGGGTGAGGCACCGTCACGCGTTTTACCGACGCCGCGAATGGTGAGCGATTCTTCGTTACGGGTGACGAGGCCCGGCGTGAAATCCGCAAGCGCAGCGAAGTCTTGAATATTGTTCTCCGTCATCATGCGACCGCTGAATGCCGAGACCGCATTGCTGACGTCCTGCAGTGATTCAGCGCGCTTGGAAACCGTGACGATGATTTCCTCGATCTGCGCACCCTGCGGACGCGCCCTCGGAACCGCCTCGTCTTCCGCCTCCGAATGCACCGGGATCATGTCGACGTCTGCGACGTCGCCCTTACCTGCGCGATCACCCTCCCCCTGATCGTCTTGCTGTTCGCTCTCGTTGTCTCCGCTGGAAGTCGCGCTGGAAGACTGCCCTTCGAACAATGCGTCATCGAAGAGGTCGTCGAGCCATTGCGCATCGCCCTGTGCCCAAGCGCCCATGCCGCAGATGCCAAGCGCCATCAGCAAGAGCCATTGGAAGATCATTTTCATGTTGTCTCCTCACCGCACAGCTACCGGGATCAGTGCTCTCGCACCGCCCTTATTGCCACCGACGACCGCCCCCGACGATGTAGTCGTTCATCAGATTCTCAAAGCCTTCCTGTTTGCCACTGATGCGTTGTGGTTCGCTGCTCTGGGCAGCGAGATCCCGAAGCGCAGAAAGGTTCAATTCCCCCTGCTCGAAACGCTGGCCATCGCCATCGTCAAAGCTTGCGTAGCGTTCTGACTTCAGAGCGATGTAGCGCGCGTCGCGCATGAGCTGGTCGGCAATCAGCAATCCCCGCGCGAAGCAATCCATACCGCCGATATGCGCGATGAAAAGGTCTTCAAGATCGGTCGATTCGCGGCGCAGCTTCGCGTCGAAATTCAGGCCACCGGTGCCGAGGCCACCCGCTTCCTGGACCACCAGCATGGCCTGGACCGCGTCGTACAGATCGGTGGGAAACTGATCGGTATCCCAGCCGTTCTGCGGATTACCGCGGTTGGCATCGATGGACCCCAACAGCTTCGCATTTGCCGCCATCTGCAAATCATGTGCAAAGGCGTGGCCCGCCAATGTTGCGTGGTTGGCCTCCAGGTTCAGCTTGAAATCCGAATCAAGGCCGTGTTCGCGCAGGAAGCCGATGACGGTCTGGGCATCGAAGTCATACTGGTGGTACATCGGTTCCATGGGCTTGGGCTCGATGAGGAAGGTGCCTTCAAAACCCACTGAGCGGCCGTAATCCCGTGCCTTGCGAAGGAACATGGCGAGATGCTCCAACTCGCGCTTGGTATCCGTGTTCTGCAGATAGGCATAGCCTTCCCGCCCGCCCCAGAAGACATAGTTCTCGCCACCGAGCGCGACTGTGGCATCGATCGCCGCCTTGACCTGTGAGGCGGCAAAGGTCAACACGCGGAAATCCGGGTTGGTGGCGGCGCCATTCATATAGCGCGGGTGGGAGAACAAGTTCGCCGTTCCCCACAACAACCGCATCCCGGTCTCTTTCTGTCGGACGCCCGCGGCATCGACCATGCTTTGAAGGTTTTTCTCGCAGTCGATGACGCTCTGCCCTTCCCAGGCAATATCAACATCGTGAAAACACCAGAAAGGCACATTGAGCTTGGTGAAGAATTCAAATGCTGCATCCATGCGGTCCGCCGCGGCCGCCGCGGGGTCGGTCTGACGCATCCAGGGGTATTGCCGAGTACCTGGGCCGAAGGTATCCGCACCGTTGCCACAGAAGTTGTGCCAATAGCAGACGGCAAAGCGCAGGTGTTCTTCCATCGACTTGCCCGCGACCTGGCGCTCAGGCTCATACGCCTTGAAGGCAAGCGGGTTGTCGGACTCGGGCCCTTCGTACTGAATCTGCCCCACGCCCGGAAAGTACTCGGTGTCCCCGATGAATACCGTTCTCCGCATATTGATGCTCTCGCTCATGATGGATTCGTGCCGTACAGGCCGATGACCTGCTCGACCGCTTGCTGATAGGCCTGAAAGGAAGATTCGTATCGCTCGACGGCAGAAGGTGTGGGCACACAGCAGCGGCCCTCGTCACGCGTGAGATGCGCGCGTGTCAGCCGCTGGAGGTCCGCCCCCTCCCCTTCGAGCATGGCCACAGCCTGCAGCGCCGCGCCGAAGGCGGCGCCCTCGTTCTGGCAGTACACGGTGACCGGCGTATCGAAGACGTCTGCGAGGATCTGCCGCCAAGTACCGCTGTTCGCGCCGCCCCCCGTCAACACCAGTTCATCTGCCGACAGGCCAAGCTTGCGGAGTTCCTGGAAGCCGGAACGCAGCGCGAAGGTCGCCCCCTCGACCGCGGATCGCAGCAGGTGCGCCGGTGTTGCGTTCCGACTATCGAGCCCGACGATCATCGCTTTGCCGTTCGGCAGATTAGGTGTGCGTTCTCCGTTGAAGAAGGGCACCGTGATCACGCCGCCTGCCCCTTCGGGCGCCGTGCTGATGTGCTGTTCGAAGGCATCGATATCCGCATTGACGAGGGTACGCATCAGCTCCGTGCTGGTCGTGCAGTTCATCGTGCAAAGCAGTGGCAACCACCCGCCTGTTGAAGCGCAGAACGCCGCGATCGCGCCCTTCGGGTCCACCACCGGAACGTCCGAGTAGGCGTAGATAGTTCCCGAGCTGCCAAGACTCACCGTCACGACACCGGGAACTACATTGCCGGTGCCTAGGGCACTCATCATGTTGTCGCCGCCGCCGATGGAGACGGGAATGCCCGCTGGCAGCGACAACGCTTGCGCGACGACCGGTCGCAAGACCCCGATCGGCTGGTTCTGGCTTCGTACCTCAGGCAGGCACGGAGCCAGGTCCCTGTCCGGATCAATAGCCGCCAGGATCGCTTCCGACCAACGTCGGGTGCGGATGTCGAGGCACCCCGTCCCAGACGCATCACCGGCCTCCATGCAGACTTCACCGGTGAGGTAGAAGTTGAGGTAGTCGTGCGGCAACAGGATCCAGCGCATCCGCGCATAGCGCTCCGGGTGCGCTTCCCGGAACCACCGGATCTTCGAGGCCGTGTATCCCGGCAGGACGGGGTTTCCGGTTGCGGCGATACACGCATCGAGGCCCCCGACCGCGTCCATGATCCTCTCGCATTGCGCGCTGGTGGAGGTGTCGCACCACAGCTTGACGCCCGCGAGCACCTGACCCGAGCGGTCCAGCGGCACAAAGCCGTGTTGCTGCCCGGAAACGCCCACGGCCTGTACACGCCCTCGCAGTGGCTTGTCGATCTGCTGCAGTGCCTGCCCGAGCGCGCGCACCCACCACTGCGCCTGCTGTTCGGCGACGCCGCCTGCGCCCTGTTCAAGATCAAGCGGGGCGTTGGCGGCAGCCAGAACGGCGCCAGCATCAAAGTCATAGATGATGACTTTGATGCTCTGTGTGCCCAGATCGATTCCAAGAACCGTTGCCATCCTCTTCCGAAGGACCGAGACTGAATGTGTAAACGTTTACAGCAAAACCACCTTGGAGGCAAATGGCGCGCATCCGTCGTGTGGTCAAATAGCAGGCTTCGCATATCGATCACCCCTCGCGTTCGAACGGGCATGACCGCGCACAGGCCCCCTGGGCATAGACCTTAGAGACATGACAGATCACTCCATCAAAGATGTGGCGCGTATCGCGGGGGTATCCATTGCCACGGTGTCGCGCAGCATCAACCAGCCTGAAAAGGTCTCGGAGAGCACGCTGCACAAGGTGCAGGAAGCCATCCGGCAGACCGCATACTCCCCCAACAGGCTGGCCCAGAACTTTCGCCGGGGGCGAACCAATCTGGTCATGGTGGTATTGCCTTCGGTGGGCGATCCCTTTTTTACGGGGGTGATTCGCGGCATCCGGACAGCGGCCAAGACCTGGAGCTATTCGCTGGTGATTGAAGAGACGCAGCACAACACCATGAACGCGGATGAGGTGGGCGCGATGCTCGTGTCCAACCAGACCGATGGTGTGATCCTTCTTGCCAGCATGTCGCCCTTCGGCACCGAGATTCTCTCGGCCCGGAACAGACGACTGCTCCCCATCGTCATTGGTTGTGAAACCATCGCCCCGGAGCTGGATGCCTTGCCGAGCGTGCAGATCGACAACGTCGCGGCCGCGGCGGATGCGACGAACTATTTGATCTCGCAGGGGCATACACGCATCGCGATGATCAGTGGCCAGGAATCGAGCCTGCTGACGAAGGATCGCGAACTCGGATATGGCACGGCCATGCGCAATGCAGGCTTGCGCGTCGAGAGCGAGTGGGTGCTCAACGGCGATCTGACCATTGCAGGCGCGCGCTCTGCCACGCGAAGCCTGCTGAATCATCGGGTGCGGCCAACCGCCATCTTCTGTGCCAATGACGAAATGGCCATTGGTTGTCTGCACGAAATCAAGGCCTTCGGCCTGACCGTACCGGGCGATGTATCGATCGTCGGCTTTGACGACATCCGATACGCCGAAGTGGCGGACCCACCGCTTACTACCGTCAGTCAGCCCACCGAGGAGATCGGCGAACGCGTCATGAATCGGCTCTGTCGTCTCATCGAAGCTGGGGAAGATGCGGGCGCCCCGCGCGAGTGTGTGCGACATCGTCTGGTGATTCGCCAGTCCGTCGCGCCGCCGCTCGCGTAGCGCTCCGGGTTCTGAACAAAAAGCGCAAGGCTGGAGCGTGCGCGCGCCGGCTGGTGCCCTCGCCGTCTAGAACTGCCAGCGCACCTCGCCAAAAAGCCGGTCGTTGTCTTCGGCCACGTTGAAGGGCTGCTGCCGTCCGCCGTCATAAAGCAGCACGCCGCCGGCAACCTGCACGCCGCGCGCGAGCTCATAGGTGGCATCGAGGCGGTAAATGCCACCACCCGAGCGCCGCCAGAACTGGCCGTCCGCATTGAACACCACGCCGATAAGGTTCAGCCGCAGACGCTGGTTCATGAATTCGCGGGTGACGCGCGCAGCACTTTCGCTCGCCCACTCCAGATAGCCGGAGCGGGCCAGATCCGGGCCGAAGTCGTCGATGTGGCGCGCGGCCAGCTCCAGGCTGAAAGTGGTGTCGGCCAGGCCGAAGTACTCCACGCCGAGCAGGGCGTCATAACGGCGTACGGGGCGCGCATCCTCGGGCAGCGCCTGGCCGTCGGTGTCAGGGATCAGCGCGCCCACGATGGGCAGGGCATTGAGCAGCGGCAGCGGCTGCTCCAGCGGGGTCGTCCGCGTGAGTTGCAGGTCGTCGATAACGGCGGCCTCCTGCTTGAGCAGCCAGCCACCCTGGGTGAGCTGCACGCCAAAGCCGAAGAGATTGCTGCGGCTGTGGCGCAGCACTGCGGCCTGTTGGAAGTCCTCTTCGGTGGCGCCGGTGTCGCTGCGGTCGAAGGCGCTGGCATCCAGATAGGGTTCGTCCACCCAGAAGCGCGCCGCGTGCAGGCTCAGATCCCAGCCCGAAAAGCGCCCGATGGCGGAGGCGGCTAGATCAATGTCTTCGAAGTTGTCAGGCCGCACATTGCGGAAGCGGGCGGCGTTGCCTTCCGAATCCACCAGGCTGTAGAAATCGCTACCGAAGGGCGGATTGCGTGAGAAGCGATGCTCCGGGGTGGCGTAGGCGCTCAGCCGCCACGGCCCGGCGTACTGGTCAACCCGCAGCATGCCGACGGGACGGCGCAGGTCCTCGATATCCGCCAGCCCGGGTTCGAGGTTGTCCAAGGGATTGAGGATGTCCAGTACGCGCAGGTTGTCGGCAAAGCCCCAGACCGCCACCTGGCGGCCGATCTTCACGTCGGTGGAAGCGCTCACCGGGCCGCCCACCCAACCGTCGAGGATTTCCAGCTCCTTCTCGTAGGCGTCGATGACGTCCTGCGTGTAGTCGGCTTCGCGGTAGGCATAGGCCAGGTCCTGCCAGGCGCTGATGTCCACATGACTGCGCCAGTCCGCGCCGAGGCGGCCGTCGATGGTGAGCAGCCCGCGCAGCTGCAGCTTGGACAGGCCGCCGTAGTCGGTGCCGGTGGTGGAGCGATGGTCCTGGATGTTGTAGCTGGCCGAGGCAGACAGCATGCCGCCCACCTCCCACATGCCGGGCTCTGCGGGCGAGGTATCAGCGCGTGTGGGGTCCACCGGCACGGTGTCGACCACGGCGTCGATATCGTCGAAGCCGCCCATGAGGTCGTCCATGCTGTCGTCGGCCCCGGCCAGCGGGCCCCACGACAGGCACAACGCCAGCGTCAGCCACGCGCTGCGGTGACCGCTAACCCGCCGTCCGCGCGCGCGACCGCGCTTGCTGTGCGCCCCCACCCTCATCCGTGCTTGGCGGCGGTGTGCCTACAACCCACGCTGCAGACGGCGCTGGGTGAACAGCTCGTCGTCCAGGTCCTGGTTGTACTGCACGTTCTGCCAACGCAGCACGCTGGCGTGCTCGGTCTTCTTGCCCTTCTTGGTGGTCATGACCATTTCCATGGGCGTCCAGATGCCGTCGATCTGCTTCAGCTCGCGCACCTCCATGAATTTCATGCGCGGGCTGTCGGCCAGCCAGTTCACGGCGCGGATGATGACAAAGTTGTCCTGGCGGACGAAGAAGACCGACTTGCTGTAGCCCGTGCGCTCGATTTCGTCGTCATTGGTGGGCGTGGCCAGAATCTGCCAGACCGCGTGCTCGCCGACCTGCGTCTCCTTCATGATTTCGTAGCGGTAGTCGTCGATATTCGGGCTGCTCATGTCGGCATAGGTGAAATCCGAGCCCATGAAGCTGCCGCTCTTGTCCGCCGCCGCGATGCGCTTCACGTTCTTCAGGGCCGGCAGGTACAACCACTGGTCGTCGTCCTTGTCACCGTCATCGTAGTCGTAGGTCAGGAAACCGGTGTTCTCGACGTTGGCCGGGCCAAGGAAGAACATAATGCTCTGCGTATCCTCGGGGTTGTCCGGCGCATCCCGGCGGAACGAGCGAATCTGGCGCTCGCGGGTGTCGCCATCGGCATCCACCAGGATCATGGTCATGTCCATGGTGGCATTGTCGCCGTCGTCGAGGTCGCGCACCTTTTCCATGATGTCGCGGGCGGACAGCTCCGCATTCGCCGTCAGCGGCAGGCCAAGCAGGGTGAGAGACAGCATCAGTCGCTTGATCAGGGTCGTCATGCGCGTTGCTCCTTCCATTTGCGTTCTTTCCATTGCGTGAGCAGCGTCATCAGCGCGGGGGCCAGCAGCACGTCCGCCAGGAAGGCGACGATGATGCAGACGCCGGTGAGCAGCCCAAAGTGCTTGAGGTTGTCCATCGTGCCCATCAGATTCACGAAGAAAGCCAGCGACAGCACCATGGAGGTGATCATCAAGGCCTTGCCGGTGGTGCGCAGCGTTTCGCGTACCGCCGTGCGCGCATCCCGCGTCTGGGCGTAATAACGATGGAAGTTGTGCATGAAGTGGATGGTGTCGTCCACCGCCAGTCCCAGCGCGATCGAGCCCACCAGCAGCGTGAAGGCGTCCAGCGGAATGCCCAGCAGCGGCATCAGCGCCATGGTGAGAATCACCGGTGCCAGATTGGGAATCATGCTGATCAGGCCCGTGCGCACCGACCCGACCAGCAGCATCATCAAGGGCGCGACAATGAGAAAGGCCAGACTGTAGGCCTTGATGGTGTCGCTGATCAGCACCTTGACGCTGCCGGCAAGCAACATGATGACGCCGGTAAAGGTGAGTTCCGCGCGGTCGCCGATGATGTCGCGAAAACCGCTTTGCACCGCATCCAGATAATCGGGATAGAGCACGCCATCGACGAAGGGCATCTTGGCGGTGATGCGCATCTTGCTGAAGCTGGTGTCGACCAGATCATCGAGATCGTCGCTGCTGGAATTCTCGAACAGCAGCAGCTCCTGGGCGATGAGCTCCCGGCTGTCCGGAATGGCGTAGTAGGCCGGGTCGTTCTCGTTGAGCGCCTGGTGCAGCTCCTTGTTGATGTCGATCAGCGATACCGCCTTGCCGGACTGCACGCCGTGCACATTGAGTTCGTCCATGAAGCGAAGCGCCCGGTCCACGGCATGCAGCAGCTCGGGGTCGTGCAGACCGTTGCGCTCGCCGGTATCGACGATGATCTCGGAGAAGGTGGCGCCGCCGAAGTGGGCGTCGATGGTCTCGGTGGCCTCGCGCACCTCGAAGCCCTCGGGGAACCAGTTCAGCGGATAGTGGCTGGGCCGGATCTGCGACACCAGCACGAGCGAGACGGCGATGAGCACGAACCAGATGCCCGCGACGCGTTTGGGGTATCCGGTGGAGACATCCGCACACCAGCTCAGGAAGCGCTGAAATGGACCGGAGCTGTCATCGCGTAGCCCCTGCTTGCGGAAGGGCGTCACGGCGATGAGGGCCGGCAGCAGCGCCAGCGAGAACAGGAGCGCGCTGAGAATGCCGACTGGGGCCATGATGCCGATGTCCCCCACCGGCTTGAGGTCGGCCGTGATGAAGGAGACGAGTCCGCCGGCGGTGGTCAGGCCGGTCATCAATACCGCAAAGCCGGAATGCCCGAGCGCGTACTGCAGGGCCTGGCGCTTGTCGTCGCCGCGGTCGATGGCCTGGAAGTAGACCGTGAAGATGTGCACGGAATTGCCGACGCCGATGGCCAGCAACAGCGACGGCAGAATCTGCACCGCGGTGGTGATGACCATGCCGAAGAAGCACATCAGCACAAAGGTGAAGTACAGCGACAGCGCCGAGACTGTGATCGGCAGCACCACCATCACCCAGCGCCGGAAGACCGCGAACAGCAGCACCGAGATCAGAACAATGCCCACGCCCGAGAACAGGAACATGTCCCGCCCGAGAATGAAGGTGAGCTGGTGCATGATGAAGGGCGAGCCGGAAATGCTGATCTGGAAATCCGGCCGCGCGAAATCCGCCTTGGCTCCGCGGATCTCGTCGATCATCGCGTAGATTTCCTGGTCAGTGATGAAGCGGTCTTCTTCGGCGACCGCCTCCTCTTCCGACGCTGTGCTGTCCGCACCGACCGGGTCATCGCCGAAGCCGGAGGCGAAATCAAAATCGGCGGCATCGATGGACGCCATCTCGCGCGAGTAGCTGGCGGTATAGGTGTCTGGCGTGACGATGAGCGCGGCCTTGCGCAGGTCCGGACTGACGAAATGGTTCTGGTAGAGCGGATTGGCGGCGATGCGGCTGCGCAGGGCATCGAATTCCGCCGCGCTCTGCGGCCAGTCCTCAAGCAGCTCCTCAACCAGCAGCTCGTCGCCGCGGCCTTCCATCCAGCGGGCGTTGATCAGGCTGTCGACCTTGTCGACCTGCGGCACGGCTTCGAGCCGCTCATGCCAGGCCCGGAGCTGGCGCAGAAAGGCGTCGTTGACGATGTCGGCGTTGCTCTCCACCAGGATGACCAGCCGCTCGTCCTTGCCGAACTCGTCCTGGAAGGCCTTGTAGGTGACGCGCGCCGGGTCGGTCTCGCGCAGATAGCTCTCGTTGGAGGTGTCGACCTCCATGGTCGGCAGCCAGGTCGAGAAGTACACCACCGCGACCAGCAGCGTGGTGATGATCCACCACGGGTGGTCATGACAGAAGGCGCCCCAGCGCGCAAAGCCGCGCTCGATACGATCCCGCCCGCGGTCGAACCGGCTCGTAGGCTGCTCGCTCATCGTGGGGCCTCGCTCAGCCCCTGTGCTTGCGGTGCGTGCCTCGTTGCTGTGTCGCAGGCACGACCAAACGCGCCGATGTCGCGGGTATCGCCATCCATAGTTTTGTTATCAGGGGTTTGACGGGACATTGTCCCGAGCCGCTGTGCGCACTACGTCGTCTGTTGGGGTGAAGCGTCACAGCGGGACGGCCGCAAGCATCTACGCCGTTTTGAGGACGTGGCCCGGCGCCACAGCGCGCAGCCTAGGCCTCTGCATTCTGGAGGAGAGACCGATGCTGAGCCTGCAAGCCCTGTCCGACCGGGCGGAGATCGAGGCGGTGATGGTGCAGTACGTCAACGCCATCGACACGCGCGACTTTGAGGCATTGACCGCGGTGTTCACCGCCGATGCCTGGATCGACTACACCGCGATGGGCGGCATCAAGGGCGCCTTCCCCGAGGTGAAGGCCTGGCTGGCGCAGGTTCTGCCCCACTTCCCGGCCTACTACCACCTGATCGGCAATGTGGCGATCACGGTGGAGGGTGACGCGGCCCGCTCGCGCAGCGCCTGCTTCAATCCGATGACGGTCCGGCTGGAGGACGGCACGGAGCAGACCTTCTTCCTGGGTCTCTGGTACCACGACCGCTGGCAGCGCACCGAGGCGGGCTGGCGCATCACCGAGCGTGTCGAGGAAAAATGCTTTGATCACAACGTCCCCGCAGCGCTCGCGGTGGGCACCTCGTGACCGGAAGGTAGTCATTCCGGACGAAGCCCGTCACGCCGGCATGCGAATAATCATGATCCTGCCTCACCATCTCTGAGCAACCATGGCTAGCCCTTCCGCCGTCCACCCGACACCGGGTGACGGCACACTGCCCATCGACGCACCGCACTATGTGGACGCGGCCACCATGCACTGGCACGACCACTGTGAAGTCCTGGTCGTGGGTTTCGGTGCCGCCGGCGCCGCCAGCGCCATCGAGGCCTGCGACAAGGGTGCCGACGTTTTGATCTGCGAGCGCTTCGATGGCGGCGGCGCCACCGCACTCAGCGGCGGCGTGGTCTACGCCGGCGGAGGTACGGCCTATCAGAAGGCGGCCGGCTACGACGACACGCCAGCGGCCATGGCGCGCTATCTCGCCACCGAAGTGGGCGATGCCGTCAGCCCGGAAACCCTGGATCGCTTCTGCCAGGAGAGCGTGGATCTGCTGCAGTGGCTGGAGTCGCTGGGCGTGCCCTTCGCCAGCGAGCCGAAGCCCCCCAAGACCTCCTATCCCCGCGACGGCGTGTACCTCTATTTCTCGGGCAACGAAGCCGTGCCTGAGAATGCCGCCATCGCTGCCCCTGCGCCTCGTGGCCACCGCTGTCGCGCCAAGGGCATGTCCGGCGCGGCGCTCTACCGCTATCTGCGCGCCGCGGTCGCCGACCGGCCCATCCGCGTGCGCACACAGACCGCCACGCGGCGGCTGGTGGTCGATCAGGTCACCGGCCGCGTGCTCGGCGTCGAGGTAGCCGTGCTGCCCGAGGGGTCCAAAGCGGCGCGGCGTCATCGCCGGCTCAGCCGTCTGGCGCAGCGCGTGCACAACGTGGCCGGCGGCTTCGCCGACCGGCTGCGCGCCAAGGCCCGCCTCATCGAGGACCGCTTTGCCGAGATTCAGCACATCGAAGCGCGCAACGGCGTCGTGCTCAGCACCGGTGGCTTCATCTTCAACCGCGACATGGTGGCAACACATGCGCCGGCCTACGGCAGGAATCTGCGCCTTGGCGCCACTGGCTGCGACGGTAGCGGCATCCGCCTCGGGCAGAGCGTCGGCGGGCAATGCGCGCGGCTCAACAAGGTATCGGCCTGGCGCTTCATCAACCCCCCGTCGCCGTGGCCCGAAGGGCTGATCGTGGACGAGGAAGGCCAGCGCTTCTGCAACGAAGAGGTCTACGGCGCCCGCCTTGGCGTGCGCATGTGCGAGGCGCATGGCGGCCGCGCCTGGCTCATCATCGACCGCGACACCCGACGGCGCGCCATTCGCGAAGCCCTGTTCGGCAAGCTCTGGGCCTTCCAGAGCATTCCCGCGCTACTGATGATGTGGTTTGCGCCGCGGGCACGCACGCTGGCTGGTCTGGCCCTTCGACTGAAGATGACGACGGCAGCGCTGGAAGGGGCAGCGCACGCCATGAACGACGCCATCGACCAGCAGCGCGAAGACCCGCTGGGCAAGTCCGACGGCATGCGCCACGCGCTGCGCGAAGCGCCCTTCTACGCACTTAATATCTCGGCCGACAACCCCACCTTCCCCTGTCCCGCCATCACGCTGGGCGGGCTGCGCATCGACGAAGACAACGGCCAGGTGCTGGATGCGGACGGCTATGGCATCCCCGGCCTTTTCGCCGCCGGCCGTGCAGCGGTGGGACTGGCCTCCAACGGCTATGTCAGCGGCCTGTCGCTGGCGGACTGCTTCTGGTCGGGCCGCCGCGCCGGACGCAGTGTCGCCACGCTGGCGCCCGCGCTGCAGGACACCACCATCACCGCCGACCGCAAGGCGGGCTGAGCCCGACCGCCGCCCACACGCCACAGGAATCGCCGCCCATGGATCGAGTCAAGGACAAGGTCGCCATCGTCACCGGAGCCGCGGGAGGACTGGGCGCCGAGGACGCCCGCCTGCTGGTGGCCGAAGGTGCCCGCGTGGTGCTGACCGATATCGACGAGGCGCGCGGCCGCGAGACCGCCGCAGCGCTCGGCGATGCCGCACGCTTCATGGCGCACGATATCGCCTCCGAGACCGACTGGCAGCGCGTGATCGCGGAGACCGAGGCCGCTTTCGGAGGCGTGGACATCCTGGTCAACAATGCCGGCATCCTGCGTGCGGGCAGCATCGAGGAGACCTCCCTCGACCTGTGGCGCCAGATCCAGACCACCAACGCCGACGGCTACTTCCTGGGCTGCAAGTACGGCCTGGAAGCGATGAAGAAGCGCCCGAGTGGCTCGATCATCAATATGTCCTCGATCTCGGCCATTCTCGGCATGTCCGCCTTCGCGGCCTACAGCGCCTCCAAGGGCACCGTCAGCGCGCTGACCCGCAGCGTGGCCGCGCATTGCAAGCGCCATGGCCTGGCCATTCGCTGCAATGCCGTCGTGCCCGACGGCATCAAGACGCCGATGGTGGCGCACCTGCACGAGACCGTGCAGCCCGGACAACTGCCGGAGATGAAGGACATGGAGGAAGCCATGGCGCGCATCGCCGAGCCGCGCGACATCGCCACCATGGTGCTCTTCCTGGCCTCCGACGAATCGCGTTTCGTCAACGGCGCCGAAATGCGCGTCGACAACGGCTGGTCCATGTGGGGCGATTGAGCTCCGCCGGCGCAACGCATCCATGACGCCCCTGCCCCAGCGCGATCCCCCGATGGCCGGTAAAGGCCTTGCCGATGCCTGCCACAGTCGGAAACCGCGCGGCCCCGGTCGGCCGACATCCTCTTAATTGCGCATGCGACATCTGGAATGAAGGCAAATCAACCACAAAGCACACCGGCGGTCTTCGCCAACGTGGTACGGGGCTTCGGCTATCGTCCCGCGCTGGTCGATGAGAACGGCCAGGTCACCACCTACAAGGAACTCGACGCCATTCGCTATCGCGCGGCCGGCGCCCTGCTCGCACTGGGCGTGACGCCCGGTGATCGCGTCGCCATCTGGGCGCCCAACAGCGTGCAGTGGGTGATGGCGGCCCTGGCCATCCACAGCCTGGGAGCGGCACTGGTGCCGATCAACACGCGCATGCGCGGCCAGGAAGCCGGCTACATCCTCGAAAGAAGCGGCGCCCGGGTGCTGTTCTGCGCCGGCCGCTTCCTGGGCGAGTACTACCCCAGCCTGATCGAAGGCCACCGGCCGGACAGCCTGGAGCATATCGTCGCCCTGCACGACGCCGAAGGCGACACCCTCGACTGGGACGCCTTCCTGGCGCAGGCGCCGGAGGATGCCACGGCACAGGTGGATCGCTGCATTGCCACCATCGACGGCGACACGGTGATGGACATCATGTTCACCTCGGGCACCACCGGCCTGCCCAAGGGCGTGGTGACCGCGCATGGGCAGAATCTGCGCGTCATCCGCGAGTGGTCGCGCACCATGGCGCTGTCCAGCAATGACCGCTATCTGGTGGTCAATCCCTTCTTCCACGCCTTTGGCTACAAGGTGGGCTGGCTGGCCGGACTGATGCACGGCATGGCGGTGTATCCGCAGGCCGTATTCGACGCCGATGCCGTCATCGACCGCATCGAGAAGGACGCGATCACCGTGCTGCCCGGGCCGCCAACGCTCTTCGTCAGCCTGCTCGACGCGCTGCAGCAGGGCCAACGCGACCTGTCCAGCCTGCGCGCCACCATTACGGGTGCCGCAGCGGTCGCACCCAGCCTGATCGAGCGCATCCGCAAGGAGATCGGCTTCGAGATCGTGCTCACTGGCTACGGGCTGACCGAGACCTGCGGCATCGTCACGCTGTGCGCGCCCGATGACGACGCCGAGACCATCGTCAGCACCTGCGGCCGCCCGATCCGCGACATCGACGTGCGCTGCATGGATGACGAGGGCCATCTCCTGGGCCCCAACGAGACCGGCGAGATCGTCGTGCGCGGCTACAACGTGATGCAGGGCTACCTCGATGACCGCATCGCGACCCTGCGCGCCATCGACGCGGCCGGCTGGTTCCATACCGGCGATGTGGGCAGCCTCGACGAACACGGTTACCTGCGCATCACCGACCGCCTGAAGGACATGTACATCTGCGGTGGCTTCAACTGCTACCCCGCCGAGATCGAGCGCCTGATCGCCGCGCATCCGGCGGTGGGCCAGGTCGCGGTGGTTGGTGTGCCGGATGCGCGCATGGGCGAGGTCGGCATGGCCTTCATCGTGCCGCGCGGCGACGCCAGCCTCGACGAAGCCGAGTTCAAGGGATGGTGCCGCGAGCAGATGGCCAACTACAAGGTGCCGCGCTTCGTTGCCGTCCGCGATCACCTTCCTACCAATGCCTCCGGCAAGGTGCTGAAGTACACCCTGCGTGACGAGGCAGCCAAAACAATGCAGCAGGAGACAGCATGAGCAACCAGGATTTGAGCGGCAAGGTGGCCGTTGTCACCGGTGCCTCGCGTGGCGCCGGCAAGGGCATCGCAGTGGCGCTGGGCAGCCACGGCGCCACCGTCTACGTCACCGGGCGCACCGTCAACGAAGGCGACGCGGACCTGCCGGGCACCGTGGCCCATACCGCGGAGCTGGTGACGGCCGCAGGTGGCCAGGGCATCGCCGCCGTCTGCGACCACGGCGACGACGGCCAGGTCGCCGACCTCTTCGATCGGGTGCGCAGCGAGCAGGGCGGCCTCGACATCCTGGTCAACAACGCCACCTTCCTGCACGACCAGCTCATCGAGCCCGGCCCCTTCTGGGAAAAGCCGCTCGACATGACGCGGGTCTTCGATGTGGGCATCCGCTCCGGCTATGTGGCGAGCTGGTACGCCGCACCGCTGCTGGTGGCACGCGGCGGCGGCCTGGTGGTGTTCACCTCGTCCTTTGGTGCGCGCTGCTACATGCACGGCCCGGCCTACGGCGCCCAGAAGGTGGCGGTCGACAAGTTCGCGGCCGATATGGCGGTGGATTTCAAGCCGCACAACGTGGCCACGGCCTCTATCTGGATGGGCATGCTGCAGACCGACCGCACCCGCCGCGTCATGGCGCGCGAGCCGGAGAAGTACGCCGGCTTCTGGGAGATCGCGGAAACGCCTGAGTTCACCGGGCACATCATCAGCGCGCTCTACAACGATCCCAAGCGCGCCGAGCGTTCCGGTCAGACCGTGGTCGGCGCCGAACTGGCCCAGGAATACGGCATCGCCGAGCGCGATGGGCGTGTGCCGCCCTCGCACCGTGAGATGCTGGGCGCACCGGTGCAGGCCCACCCCGCCATCGTCCAGTAGCGGTACCGCTCAGCCGGTCCGCCAGACTGGCTCCGGCCGCTGCGGGCCGCGCTGCTCCGTTTGCATGAGGCCGGCCCGTCGTGGCCTGCGCAAGCATGTCGTCCACGACAACAAGAGGGAGACGACATGGCACAGCTGGCGGACAAGGTGGCCATCATCACGGGCGGTGCACGCGGAATGGGCGCGGCCACCGTGCGCCGTTTCGTGGCCGAAGGGGCGCGCGTGATGATCGCCGACGTGCTCGACACGGAAGGCAAGGCACTGGAGGAGGAGTTGGGCAGCGCGGTCGCGCGTTTTCAGCATCACGATGTCCGCGAAGCATCCAGCTGGGAAGCGGTGCGCGACGCCACGCTGGATGCCTTTGGCCGCATCGATGTGCTGGTCAACAATGCCGGCGTGCTGCTCTTCCGCACCCTTCAGGACACCAGCCTGGAGGACTACCGCAATGTGCTGGATATCAACCTCTGCGGCACCTTCCTGGGAACCCGCATCATCGGCGCGACGCTGCTGGCGCAGGGCGCGGGTTCCATCGTCAATATCTCCTCCGCCGACGGCATGAAGGGCGCCAACGGCCTGGGCGCCTACTGCTCCAGCAAGTGGGGGATCCGCGGGCTGACGCGCGTCGCCGCCATGGAGTACGGCCACCGCGGCGTGCGGGTGAATTCGGTCCATCCGGGCGGCGTGGACACCTCGATGGGCAATCCTTTCGCCGAGGAACGCAAGGAAGTCGACAAGCGCTACAGCATGGTGCCCCTACAGCGTGTCGGTGACCCTGACGAGGTCGCCCGTGTCAGCGCCTTCCTCGCCAGCGACGCGGCTGCCTATCTGTGTGGCTCCGAGATCGCCGTCGACGGCGGCATGCTCACCGGCCAGTACTACGTCGGCTTTCCCGGCGCGCCGGGTGTGGAGTGAATCCAAGCGCGCACGCCGCGCGCCTTTCCGTCTTCGCGGCGTGACTCGCACGGCCTTCGGAGACGGCTCGCCATGAACAAGGAGTGATGGCATGACCTGGTATACCGGCGATCCGGTGTTCGACACGGTACTGGCCGTTGGCTTGGCCTTTGCCGCCGTGACACTGCTCGGCAGCATCTTCGTACCGGCGCCCTACGGCCGCTTCGCGCAGGGCAGCGGTGTCAATCTGCATCCCAAGCTCGGCTGGTGGCTGATGGAGATTCCGGCCACGGTCGTCTTTCTGTTCTTCTTCCTGCAGAGCAGTCCCGAGGCCTGGACGACGACGACGCTGGTGCTCGCCGGCCTCTGGTTGCTGCACTACGGCAACCGGGGCTGGTTCTTCCCGCTCGCCATCCGCGCCGCACCGGGTGCGCGTAGCAGCTTCAGCCTGATGGTCATGGCCATGGGCATGTTCGTGACCGCCATCCACGGCTATCTGCATGCGATGTGGTTCACCGAGTACGGCAGCCATCTGACCCCACAATGGCTGACGGACCCGCGCTTTCTCATCGGGCTGGCGATCTACGCGCTCGGGCTGTTCCTGATCCTGACCTCGGAGTCGGTGATGCGGCACCTGCGCCCCCCGAATCCGCCCGCCGACGCGCCGCGCTATCGCATCCCCTATGGCTACGGCTTCCGCTGGGTGTCCAATCCGCAGTATCTCGGCGAGATCATCGCCTGGACCGGCTTCGCCATCCTGACCTGGGGCTTGCCCGGGGTGATGATCCTGCTCATCTCGGCGTCGAATCTGGTGCCGCGCGCACTGGCGACCCACCGCTGGTACCGCGAGCAGTTCCCCGACTATCCGCGCGAGCGCCGCGCGCTGATCCCCTATGTCCTCTAGCAGCCGAATCGCGGCCATGCTGGCCTGCGTGCAGGCCTCGCCTGAGGCGGTGGCGCGGCATGACCGCGACACCTGGCTGGGCCTGTTCAGCGAAGATGCCGAGGTGCACGATCCGGTGGGGGCACGTCCCCACCTCGGCCCGGAAGCGATCGCGCGCTTCTACGACACCTTCATCGCACCCAACGACGTCGCCTTCGAAGTCGACCACGAAGGCGTCTGCAAGGACCTCGTCTGGCGCGATGTGACCATTCATACCCGCATGGCCACGGGCCTGGCGCTGAGCGTGCCGGCGCACCTGCGCTATCAGCTCACCACAACGGCTGACGGCGCGCTGCGCATTCACCGACTGTATGCGCACTGGGAACTTGCCAGCATGGTGCGGCAAAGCCTCAGCCAGGGCTGGCTGGGCGTGCGCACCTATGCCGGGCTGACGCGCCACATGCTGGCGCAGCAGGGCATGGCCGGTGCCGTCGGCTTTGCGCGCGGCTTCGGCGGCATCGGCGCACACGGCCGCCGACGCGCGGAGATGCTGCTGCGCGCGCTGCGCAACCACGAGCGAGCCGTGGCCACGGCGCAGCTTGCGCCGGAGCCCCGTTTCGAAGTGGACGGCGTGCCACTTGCCGATCTCGATGCTCTGTTCGCGCAGGCGAGCGGACTGCAATGGCACAAGGTGATGGCAGCCGGCACCCAGGTCACGGCCAGCATCCGCAGCGATGCGGGCCACGGCCTGGCACTCTTCGATTTTGATCGCCAGGGGCGCATCGCGGCCTTGCAGTGGTGCTTCTGAGGCGCGCTTCCGCCCTCGCTTTGGCGGCGCCGCCCCTGGCCGCCCGCCCCTAGTCCGCGACGGGCGCGGCGTAGAACTGGGCTGCCCAGCGGCGGTGCTTGGCGATCGGCCCGTCGCCGGCGGCAAGCGCGGGTTCGACCGGCGGTGCCAATGTCTGCCAGAGACGGATGTCGTCGTGGATATCGCGCAGATAGCCCCGGCGCAGCACGCGCTGCATCAGCGCTTCCACCGCTCCTGTGGGCAGAAGTCGCATCAGCGGATGAATGCGCTCGCGCTGCGTGATCCGGCGCAGCGCCATCGAATGCCACAGCAGACTGCGACCCGGGCCAAGCGGCGTGGGATTGACGAAGGTGCGCATACCCAGGCCGAGCCGTGGGATCTCAACATCGGTGACGGAATAGCCGAGGCCCCAGGCGCGATAGTCGAAGCGCACCTGCTCACTGCTGGCCAGGCGCCGGCGCAGGGCCGACGGCAACCACGCGGGGCCGTCGCTGCCATTGCTGAAGCGATAGGCCGTGGTGAGACAGGGGCCTTCGGTGTCGAAGGCGGCTTCGCGGGCCACGGCATCGTAGCCGTGCACCGTTGCCAGATGACCCTGGTCGGCGATGCCCTCCATGATGGTCTGCACCGAGGCGTCGACCGCATCACACCACACCGTGGCCGGGCCATAGTCGGCCGGCGACACCGGCTCGGGCTGCCAGGCCGGTGGCGCGCCCTCGGGATGGAACCAGACGAGGATCCAGCCATTGCATTCCATGCAGGGCCATTGCCGGGTCCGCGCCTTGGGTGCCGCCGCCCCGCCGTAGCCGGTGCGTTGGCAGACGCCGTCGCGATCAAAGGCGAAGCCGTGCACCGGACAGACCAGCAAATCGCCGTCGACGGAACCGCCGCAGGAGAAGCGCCCGCCCAGATGCGGGCAGCGGTCGTGCGCGCAATGCACGCTGCCATCGTCGGCGCGATAGACCACCAGATCGATGCCGCCCACCTGCACGGGCTGCAGGCCACCGGCCGGAAGCGCTGGACCGTGCGCGACGGTGTACCACCCCGCCGGCACGGCGGTGGCCGCGTGGGTGGGAACGGTCAACGGATGCGGTGCGGCCATGGTGCTCAGCGACGCGGTGGGCGCGGGATCAGCATCGGGACATCACGCATCACCTCGGCATAGGCCGGGCGACGCTCGAGACTGCGCTTTTCCATCATCGGGATGCTGACCGTGGCAAACATGACCGTCATGGCAATGGCGCCGATGATGAGCCACCACCAGCCCTCCGGATAGGCTGCCAGACCGAAGAGCATCAGTCCCACCCAGAAACTGATCTCGCCGAAGTAATTCGGGTGCCGCGACCAGCCCCACAGCCCGCTACGAATGACCTCGCCCGGCTGCGCGGTCTTGAGAAAGCCGCGCAACTGGATGTCGGCGATCATCTCGATGAACACGGCACCCAGCGTGACCACGATGGCCAGCGCGTCCAGCCAGTTCAACGGGCCGCCCCCCAGGCTCACCGCGGCGTAGAGCGGCAGGCAGCCCAGAAAGACCTGGATGGTCGGGAAGAAATGGATGCCGAAGAAATCCGTGAACAGCGCCATGCGGGGATGCCGATCACGCACCATGGGGTAACGCCAATCCTCATGCTGCAATCCGGTCCAGTGGTGTGCCCAGTTGTAGGTGAGGCGCACGGCCCAGAAGCAGACCAGTGCCAGCACGATGCCCGCGCGCGGGTCGGCCGCCGAGCCGGCCGCCCACCACCAGTAGAAGCCCAGCAGGGGCGGAATCACGCTCCAGTAGGCGTCGTAGAAGCTGGAATTGCGGTAGGCCCGGCTGAACAGCCAGATCACCACCGTGGCCACGATGTCCGCCACCAATGCCCGCCACAGCGGGTCGCCGGGCACAATCCAGAGCGTCAGAGCGCCCGCGGCAATGGCCACGGCGTAGGCAAACCAGATGATGGCCAGCGCACGATCACGTTCGGTCATGCGGTACTCCTCCCTTGTAGTGGTTCTTGGGCCTCTGGCATGGCGAAGGGCCTGCCAATGGCGTCTTCGCACAGGCGCCACAGGCGCTGGCGGGCTTGGGCGTCGCGCGCCGCCGCGGCGGGTTGCAGCAGGCGCAAGCGCCCCGCCATTTCACCCGGTCCGCCCGGGCCAAAGAGACTCCCGCCCGGAATTGCGCTATCCACCGCAGCCTGCACGATGGGGCGCGCCGCGAGCTCGGGCGGCCGTCCGAGCAGGCGCATGACGGTGTGGAAAGCAATGTCGGTAAGGTGGTCGTGCAGCCCGCGACGCGGCTGCCCGTCGCGACTATGGCCAATGCCGGTCTTGGCCACCCCCGGATGCGCTGCCAGCGAGGTCACGCGACTGCCGCTCGCGCGCGCCCGCGCCTCGCACTCCAGCGCCAGCATCAGGCTGGCGAGCTTGGCCTGGTTGTAGGTTCGCTGTGCCTCATAGGCACGCACGCCATGCACATCCTCCAGGTCGATGCGTGCTTGGCGGTGCACCAGGCTGCTGACCCAAACCACCCGCGCCGCCGGCTGCGTCTCGAGTTGCTCCCACAATCCGGCGGTCAGGGCGAAATGGCCGAAGACACTGATGGCAAAGGCCAGCTCGTATCCCTGCGCGGTGGTGCGCCGCCGCAGTGGCGGCAGAATGCCGGCGTTGTTGATGAGCAGGTCCACGCCCGGCCACGCCGATGCGGCGCACAGCCGCTGCACGGCCGCCAGGTCGCTGAGATCCAGCGCTTCAAAACGGACCTCGGCGCCGGTCTCGGCGGCGATGTGGTGCGCAGCGTGCGCCCCCGTCTCGGCGTTGACATCCAGCAGGGTCAGCCGCATGCCCAGCGCAGCCAGTGCCTGCGCCGTGGCGTAGCCAATGCCACTGGCCGCGCCGGTGATCACCGCATGCCGGCCCGCAAAGGGCGCGAACCGCGCCTGCGCCCATGCAGTGATTGCCAGCGGCTCGGTGGTCATGCCGCCGCCGGCTGCCGATTGGCTTCGGGATCACCCGTGCCGGTGAGCACGCAATGGGTGCCGCCCGGCTCGTACATGGTGACGATGCAGGCATTGCAGGCCGTACAACCGGATTCCGTCTTGTCACCGCCGGCAAAGCCGTTTACCAGGCCGGGATCGTGCAGCAGGGCGCGCCCCATCACCACAGCGTCAAAGCCATCCGCCTGCAGCTGGGCAATGCCGTCCATGCTCTTGGCACCCCCAAGATAGGCCAGCGGCATGTTCACCTGCTGCCGGATACGGTGCGAGTAGCTGCGCAGGTACAGCTCGCGGAAGGGAACCTTCGGCTCCCACAGCCGCATCACGCGGCTGGCCGTGCGCACCACCGGGTTCTGCAATTGGGTAACGGCCTCGGCCGGCATGTTGCTGCCGAAGATCTGCCAGGGAGCCTCGACATTCATGCCGCCGGAGAGCACCACCATATGCGCACCGGTGCGCTCCAATGCCTTCACCGTGGTGACGACATCCTGCAGCACAGCGCCGCGCCGATGCCCTTCCACCACGCTGATCTTGCACAGCACGGCCAGGTCGTCGCCCACCGCATCGAGCACCTGGCGCAGCACCTGGGCCGGAAAGCGCGCCCGCTTTTCCGCATTGCCACCCCAGAAATCCGTGCGCCGGTTATAGAGCGGCGACAGGAACTGGCTGAGCAGATAGCCATGCCCCATATGCAGCTCGACGGCATCAAAGCCCGCCTCGCGGGCGCGCTGCGCCGCGGCGACGAAATCGTCGGTGATGCGCGCCATATCCGACAGCGCCATGGCGGACTTGAAAGGCCGGCCGGCGATCATGCCCGGCGGGTTAATTCCGCCGGATGCCGACAGTGGATAGCGCGTGGCCAGCTTGGGGAGAAAGGTGAAGCAGCCGCCATGGGTGAGCTGCGCACAGGCGGCACCGCCTTCGGCGTGCACGGCGTCGGTCAGCACGCGCAGGTGCTTGATGGTGTCGGCGTCGAGCGTGATCTGATCTTCGAAGGTACGGCCGTCCGGCTCCACTGCGCAGTAGGCCACGGTGGTCATGGCGGCGCCTCCGGCGGCCATGCTGCGGTGGTGCTGCACCAGAGCACGCGTGGGGACGCCCGCCGGCGCCATGCCTTCGTTGGTGGCGGACTTGATGAAACGATTGCGCAGCCGCAAGGGCCCCAGCGTCAGCGGGGTGAAGGCCCAGTCGCGTGCCGCCTCGGCCTCAGGCAATGCGCGCCTGTCCGCCATCGAGCGCGATGCTCTGACCGTTGACATAGGCACAGTCCTGCGAACACAGGCTGGCAACGAAGCGGCCGATATCGGCCTCGCAGTCGCCAATCCGCTGCATCGGCACCGTCTGCACAAAGGCCTGGGATTCATCCGGGTATTCCCGCATCCACCAGGCCATGGCCGGAGAACTCGCCAGCGGCAGGATGGCGTTAGTGCGGATGCCTTCACTGCCCCATTCACAGGCCGCGGCGCGGGTGAGCTGGCGGATGGCTTCCTTGACCGCGCCGTAGCAGCCGTAGCCGCCGGCATCCCAGCGCATGGCCGCCGGTGAGGCCAGGTTGATGATGTTGCCATCGCCGCGCAGATGCGGGTAGGCCAGCTTCATCAACCGGAAGGTGGCCAGCGGGCCCGACGACCAGCCGGCCTGGAAGGCCTCTTCCTCGACATCGTTGAGTCGACCCAGCGGGACCTGCTGGGCGTTATTGACCAGGATATTGAGGCCGCCGAGCTCGCGCACGACCGTATCCACGGCCGCCGCCAGCGCCTGGGCGTCGTTGACGTCCCCGCTTACGGCGATGGCCTGGACGCCGCGGCTGCGAGCACCGTCCACCGTCTCTTGCAGGCGCTCGGCGGTCCGTCCCATGACGGCCACGTGTGCACCTTCCGCGGCCAACGCCAACGCGATGCCCTGCCCGACACCCTGTCCCCCACCGGTGACCAGGGCGACCTTGCCCTCCAGTCGCTGCATGCTTTCTCCTCGCTGTGCCGCACTGCGGTGCGGCGTCTTCTTCTAGGCGGCTTGTCGTTGTGCCTCGGCCTGGCGCGCGATGTCCTGCGCGGCGATGTAGGCAAAGGTCATGGCCGGACCCAGGGTGGCGCCCGGTCCAGCGTAGGTGCGTCCCATCACCGCGGCGGAGCAGTTGCCGACCGCGTAGAGCCCCGGTATCGCCTGACCGTCGGCCTGACGCAGAACCCGTGCGTGATCGTCGGTGAGCAAGCCGCCCTTGGTACCGATTTCGCCCGGATCCACACGCAGTGCGTAGAAGGGCGGCTTTTCCACCGGACCCAGGCAGGGGTTCGGCCCGACGCTTGGGTCGCTGTAGTAGCGGTCAAAGACATTGCCGCCCTTGTCGAACTCGGTATCGACGCCGCGTGCGGCGTGCTGCGCCATGCGCTCGACCGAGGCCTGCAGGCCCTGGGCGTCCACCCCGATCTTGGCGGCCAGGGCCTCCAGTGAATCGGCGCGATAGATCACCTTGTCCCACCAATCCTTGGGAAGCTTGCTGTCCGGCTGGATACTGCCCGGCAGGGTCGGACCGGCGGGGTAATTCTTGCGGAAGCGGCCGTCGAAAATGAACCAGCACGGCACGCAGGCGCCGGTGGCCTCGTGGTTGCGATAGATCGCGTAGACCACTTCCGTGTACGGACCGGCCTCGTTGCAGAAGCGCTCGCCCCGCTGGTTAACCATGAGGCTGCCCGGCAGCGCGCGCTCCACAAACAGCCCGGGCTGCGGCGTCACGCCCGGCATGTGCACGGTGGGCGTGCCCCAGGTGAGATTCATGAAGGCGCAGTCCGCTCCCAGTGCCTGGCCGGCGCGGATGCCCTCACCGTGGTTGACTCCGGGTGCCGCCGTCCACTCGGCGCGGGTCGGTGCCGGCAGGTACTGCTCACGCATCTCCTGATTCGACTCGAAGCCGCCGGTCGCGAGCACCACGGCGCGCCGCGCCTGGACCCGTTGCCGGCCGTTGGGGCCATCGACCTCGACGCCGACCACGCGACCGCCTTCTTCCACCAGCGACACCAGCGAGGTATTCAGGCGCAGCGGCACCTGCTGGCGCTGCAGTGCGGCGCGCAGGGAACCCACCAATGCCTGCCCCAGCGTGAGGCGGCGGTCCCGCTTGGTGCGACGGCGCCAGCGGAAATCGGTCCAGTAGCGCCACATCATGCCCAGTGTCAGGCGAATCCACCCCTTGCCCTTGGTGAACAGGGTGTGGGCTTCGACCTGGTCCATGGAGATGCGTCCCATCAACTGGGTGCCCGCATAGGGTTCGCGCTGCTCGTCAAACAGCGTGCCCAGGCGCGCGGCATCAAAGGCAGCCGGCTCCATGGTGCGGTAGCCCGGCTTGCCACCCGGCGTATCCGGAAAGTAGTCGGGATACTTGCGCACCGAGCGGAAGTGCACGTCGGCCTCTTCGGCCAGCGTGCGCACCATCTCCGGTGCACTCTTGAGATAGGCCGCGATGCGCGATTCCGGGACCTCGCCGCGCGTCAGGTGGCGCATGTAGTCGAGCGCCTCCTCGTAGCTGTCGCTGCCGCCGACACCGGGGATCTGATCGTTGCACGGGATCCAGATGCCACCCCCCGAGACCGCAGTGGTGCCACCGTAACGATCAGTCTTCTCGAGCACGATGCTCGAAAGCCCCAATGCCTGTGAACGCAGGGCGGCTGTCATGCCGCCTGCGCCCGAGCCAACGACGACGACGTCGAAGCCCTCGTCCCAGTTGCGCGCTGCCTCGCTCATGATCGCGCTCTTAGATGAAGACGTCGGTGTTGTCGCGACCCAGCATCACGCCACCGAAGTTGCTGCCGAACATGTGCGCGTTGTTGGCGTAGTGCGCACGGGCGGTGTGCACATCCAGGAAATACCGGTGCAGCGAGAAGTCGGTGAAGATGCCGCGGCCACCGGCCGCACCCATGAGGCGCGAAACACGCTCGGCACAGCGATCCACCACCTGCGCTGCCTGGTAGCGGAAGTGCAGGCGGCGCTCGATGGACAGCGGCTTGTTCTGACGCACGCTGTCGAGAATCTCATCGAAGTTGCGGTGCAGCACCAGCTTCATCTCATCCGCAGCCACCAACGCATCGGCCACCGCCATCTGCGCGGGCGCCTGCTCGGCGGTCTTCGAACCCATGTTGCCGGTCCAGTCGGTGGCCCAGTCCTGGAAGACCTTGGTCGCGCCGACCAGGGCACCGATGGCGGCCGAGGACACGGCGCGCACGAAGATCTGACCGAAGGGAATCTTGTACAGCGGCGCGGTGAAGGTGTCCTTGCCCGGGTTGGTGCCGTTGAAGCCGTCGGTAGCCTTGTGCGTGCGGTATTCCGGCACGAAGGCGTCTTCGACGATGATGTCGTTGCTGCCGGTGCCCTTCAGGCCCATCGTGTGCCAGGTGTCCTCCACGCGGAAATCCGAGCGCGGCACGAGGAAGGTGCGGTATTCCGGCGGCTGGCCCTCGTTGAAGATCAGACCACCGAGCAGCACCCACTCACAGTGATCGATGCCACTGGAGAAACCCCAGCGACCGCTGAACTTGAAACCGCCCTCGACCGGCGTGACCTGGCCCTTCGGCATGTAGGTCGAGGCGACCAGCGTGGACGTGTCGTCCTTCCAGACGTCCTCGGCGGCGCGCGGGTCGAACAGCGCGAGCTGCCAGTTGTGCACACCGACGATGCCGTACACCCAGGCGGTGGACATGCAGCCTTCGGCAAGGATCATGGCGATGTCGTAAAAGACATTCGGGTCCATCTCGTAGCCGCCGTAGGCCTTGGGCTGCAACACGCGGAACAGGCCGGCGTCCTGGAGTTCCTGGATGGTTTCATCCGGGATGCGACGATTCTGGGCCGTTTCCGGGGCGCGTTCTGCGATCTTCGGAACCAGGTCACGGGCGCGCTGTAACAGCACTTCGGGACTGACCACGGACACGGCGCTCTGGGCGTTGCTTTGCATGACGATCTCCTGCTGACGTGCGGCTGGAAGGCCATGGCATTGGCACGACTCTTCCACGATGCATCGCATTACATCGGGCTCCTCGCGCGTGGGCATCGTCCGAAATGACTACGTTGCACTTTGTCTAACTTGCCGCAATGCACTCACACAAATGGGTGATGCACCACTTTGGCCACCGCTCAACACTGCGCCGCGTTATCGCTATAAATGGACTGGAGTTAGCGCATGGCCACTGCAATTCGCCCCGCCGCCGGCAAGGCGCCGATGCATACGATCGAAGCAGCCGAACCGCCGGAGCGCTATGCCCGGGGCTGGCACTGCCTCGGCCTTGCCGCCGACTACAAGGACGGCAAGCCCCACAGCCTCAACATTTTCGGCACCCGTCTCGTTGCCTACCAGGGCGAGAGCGGCAAGGTGCACATCCTGGATGCCTGGTGTCCGCACATGGGCGCCGACCTCGGCCTCGGTGAGGTCAAGGGCGACGCTGTGGTCTGCCGCTTCCACGGCTGGCACTGGGGTGGCGACGGCAAGTGCACCGAGATCCCCTACTGCAAGCGCATCCCCCCGAAGGCACGCGTGCGCTCCTGGCCCACCTGCGAGGAGAACAACCTGCTCTTCGTCTGGAATGATCCGGAAGGCGGCGAGCCGCCGGCCGAGCAGGCCATCCCGCGCATCGACCACGCCTTCTCCGACGAGTGGTCGGAGTGGCATATCGTGAAGTGGGACATCGGCACCAACTGCCGCGAACTGATCGACAACCAGGCCGACATGTCGCACTTCACGCCGGTGCATGGTTCGGAAAGCGTCGAGTACTTCGCCAACATCTTCGAAGGCCACAAGGCCACGCAGATCATGGTGGGCAAGAACGAGCGCCTCGCCGGCCCCAACGCCTACCTGACCACGATCGCAACCTACTTCGGTCCGGCCTACCACATCACCCACATGTTCGGTGAGGCCCACGGCATTCCGATCGAGTCGATCCTGCTGAACACGCACGTGCCGGTGGACCAGAACCGCTTCGAGCTGCGCTTTGGCGTCATGGTCAAGAAGATTCCGGGCATGGACGAAGCGGCCTGCAACGACATGATCAAGCAATACGTCGACCTGACCTGCAAGGCCTTCTCGGAGGACGTGGAGATCTGGCACAACAAGGTGCGCGTCGACAATCCACTGCTGTGCGATGGCGATGGCCCGATCTATCAGCTGCGCGAGTGGTACGAGCAGTTCTACGTCGACCGCGACGAGGTGCCGGCCAAGCGCAGCGAACGGCGGGTGGTGGAGTTGAAGCAGGAAGTCAACGAGAAGCCGCCGCTCGAGCACGTCTTCGAAAGCTGATTCATACGACCGGATCCGCCGGCGGCAAAGGCCGCCGGCATCCTCGCCTCAGTCGGCGAGCGATTCCATGTCGGAGGGCCCCCAGTAGGCCTGCATGGACTGGAACTTTCCGGCGTCATTGAAGGTCATCACATCGATCACCCGGATCACACTCGGCCCTTCGGGCATGGTCAGTTGAACATCAAACGCCATTGCCGCGGCGTTGCTGTGCGAAGCACGAATGGGTGCCGCAAGCGTCAGCCGCGCCCCCGTTTGCACCGCCATCCGATAGAACTCGGTGATGGCCTCGCGGCCCTGTCGTACCGGGCTTCCCACGGGATCTTCCACCGTCGCGTCCTCGGCATACAGGCGCACGATGGCCTCAGGATCCGCCGCGTTGAAATGATCGATGTAGGCCTGCATGGCCGCCTTCATCCCTTGTTCGTCGTTCATTGCGTCCTGCACTCCCGCTGCGCATATTTTTGGAGGCTGCATGGTGGCGGCCGAAACGGTAGGGCGTCTTACCTCGGACGGATGAGCCAAAGCAGCCAGACTCGACATTCGTCACGCAATGCACGACGATGACGGAAATACTAATTACTAGAGCCCCCGTAGGCATGTTCCTAGGAGACCAACAGCATGGCCCGAAGTCAGACCACACTGATGGAGGCGCGCGAAGCTGCGCACCCTGAAATGACCGTCAGCGAGATCGCACAGCTGACCGGTTCGGAAGCCTTTCAAAGCCTGGATGCCCTCGTCGGAGCGATCTACGACGGCGCCCTTTCCACGCCGCCGTGGAAGGAGGCCATGGGCATGGTGCAGGAGCGCCTGAGCGCCGAACACGTCACCCTGATGCTGCGCCCGCCGTCACCGGAGAGCAGTGGCGTCATGATCAACACCGGTGAAACCACGCAGCAGGCCACCGAGTCCTATGCCACCCGTTTCTCGTCCATCGACCCCTTTGTCCGTCTGGACGAGGGTCAGGTTGTCACCGCCGAGGAAATGGTGGGCAAGGAATGGCTGAACAGTACGGTCTATACCGAGTACCTCAAGCCGCTCGGCATCCGCCATCTGCTCGGTGCCGATCTCTACACCAAGGACGGCGTCGAGTGCCGTCTGCGCATTACGCGCACGGAGGATGACAAGGTCTTCACCGAGGAAGACAAGGACTTCGTTCGCTTCCTGTTGCCGCATCTCAAGCGCGCCATTCAGCTGCATACCAAGCTCGATCTGCTTGAGACGGAGCGCCAGCTCTTCGCCGGCACCATCAATCGCATGCTGCTCGGCATCATCAGCTACGACGAGCAGGGCAACATCATCGAGACCAACGAGGAAGCCCGACGCATCCTCGGGGAGAAGGACGGCATCTGGCTGGCACGCGACGCGCTGCGGCTCGACCGCGTCAAGGAAGAGCGCGAGCTGCATCGCATCATCCGGCGTGCCTGCAGCGGTGAAGGCCAGGAGACGTCCCCCGCCATGGTCGATGCCATCGCCATCACCCGCCCGTCGGGCCGGGCCACTCTGGGCGTGCTGGTCAAGACCGTGCCCGCCGGCAAGTATTCCGAAGGCAAGTACCGCCCCGCCGCGGTGGTCTACCTGCGCGACCCGGAGGCCAATGCAGCCCAGCCCTCGCACGAACTCGTGCGCCGCCTGTTCGGCCTGACGCGCATGGAAGCCACGCTGGCGCTGCTGCTGACCGAGGGCCTGACCCTCGACGAGGCCGCCGAGGAAATGAATGTGCGGCGCAATACCGCGCGTACCCACCTGCGCTCCATCTTCTGCAAGACCGGCGTGACGCGCCAGACCATGCTGGTACGCCTGCTGCTGAATTCGGTCATCCGACTCGGCTGATCCTGACCGGCCGACGCCCGTCGCGTGCGGGCGTCGGCCTTTTCTTGCGGCCGGCGATCCGCTACAAGGGAATCCCCACCCGTACCGGACGCCTCCATGCGCCCCGCACCCGCCTCCTTCTTGCGCTTTTTGCAGCGCCGCCGCCCCAGCCTGCGCCTGCCGCTGTACGCCCTTACTGTGTTGTTGCTGATGGTTGCCAGCCCCTCCGCGCCTGCACAAACGGACGGCGCCGCGCTGAGCCAGGGCGACGTGCGCCAATGGCTTGAACTGCGCATTGAAACGGCCAGGCTGCAGCGCCGCATGGCGCGACAGGCCGACGCCTATGACGACTTGCCGCTGGCCTTTGCCGAGAAGCGGCGGGCGCTACTCGATGCGTCGGGCTATGGTGCCGCGCGCTTCGACGCCCACGCGGATCGGATCTGGGGCGCCGTCAGTGCGATCAACGAGACAGAGAATCGTGCCCGCGAGCGTGCGGATGCCGATGCCGAGATCCAGCGCTATTGCGCACCCGATGCCAGTGCCTCCATGGACATGCCCGCGGATTCCGCCGAGGAACAGCGGGCCTTGATTGCGGAAATGCGCGCCATGGGCGTCCCCGAAGAACAGCTCGCAAAGATGCAGACGGCGCTGGCGCAGATGCCCTCCGCCGAGGAAACCGCCAGCGCACTGTGCCGCGGCGCCCGCGAACAACGCGATGTGTTGCGCCAGGCCCATGAGGCGCAGGTGACGATGACGCAACGGGACTGGCCAGCGGTGCGCCCCTGGCTGGACGCCCTGCAGCACTTCGAAGACTGGTATGCAAGCAACCGCAGCGACCCGCCGGTGCTGCGCTGACAGAAACCTGCGCCCGCCACAGCCACCCACTTCCGCGCACGACGCCGCGTGTGCCCGCTAAGGTGGGCATCCATTGACTTGATTGATGCCGACAAGGAGTTCCCGCGTGTCCAGCAGCCCTTCCGCCATATCACCACCTGCCACCCTCCGAGCCGCCGCCGTACAACTGGAGGCCGAAGTCGGCGATATCGCCACCAATCTGGCACGCATCGAGGCCCTGGTGGACGAGGCCGCCCAGGCAGGGGCCCGGCTGATTGCGGTTCCGGAATTCTGCACCTCGCGGCTGCCTTTCGACCCGCGCGCCCACGAGGCCGTACTGCCGCCCAACAATGCGGCCGTGGACCTGTTTCGCCGACTGGCGGCGCGTCACCAGTGCTGGATTGGCGGCTCCATGCTGATCGCCGACGGGGACGCCATCGCCAATCGCTATCACCTGGTCGAACCCGACGGCAGCGTGCACTGCCACGACAAGGATCTGCCCACCATGTGGGAAAACGCCTTCTACGGGCCTGGCAACGACGACGGCGTCTTCGACACCCAGTTGGGCGGCGTCGGTGCGGCGGTGTGCTGGGAGTTGATCCGCACCCAGACCGTGCGCCGCATGCTGGGCCGGGTCCAGGTCGCAATGACCGGCACGCACTGGTGGACGATGCCCTCCAACTGGGGGCGCGCCGTCGACCGGGGTCTCGCCGCCATCGGCCAGTACAACCGCTACCTTTCCGAGAATGCGCCGGCGGAGTTCGCGCGGCGGCTCGGCGCACCCGTGCTGCAGGCATCGCATTGCGGTCACTTCCGCACCGGCTTCCTGGTGGCACCCGGTCTGCGTTGGGCGCCACCCTACGACACGGCCTTCGTCGGCAGCACGCAGATCGTCGATGCCGAGGGCCGCGTGCTTGCTCAACGCCAGGCGCAGGAAGGCCCCGGCATTGTCGTCGCCGACGTCACGCTGGGGGCCATCGCACCCGTGCAACCGCTTGAAGAGCGCTTCTGGATTCCCGAGCTACCGCTTTTTCTGAAGGCCTACTGGCACCATCAGAACCTCTGCGCCAAGCGCTACTACCGCGATCACGGCCGCGCGCTCGGTCTGGCCAGTGCGGCGCGTTATCGCGGCATGGCGCGCTGAGACCACGCGTCGCTCAGCCGGCACCAGTTACCCGACCGCCATGCCCTGCCCCTTTCATCTCGCCATTCCCGTCGACGACCTCGCCGCGGCGCGGACCTTCTACGGCGACACGCTGGGCTGCATCGAAGGCCGGAGCGCGGCGCATTGGGTGGATTTCAACTTCTTCGGGCATCAACTCGTGGTGCATCAGATCCCCGACGCGCATCGGTCCGCCACGCACAACCCGGTGGACGGGGACGCCGTCCCGGTACCGCATTTCGGCGTGGTCCTGACCAAGGCGCAGTGGCGCGCCCTGGCGGACCGGCTGCAAGAAGCCGGCGTCCACTTCGTCATCGCCCCGCGCATCCGATTCGAAGGTGCGCCCGGCGAGCAGGGCACCTTCTTCCTGTACGACCCGGCGGGCAATGCGCTCGAGTTCAAGGGCTTCGCTGAACCCGAGGCCATGCTGTTCGCACGCTGAGCTCCCGCCGATGACGCGTCTCAGCGTGAATGGCTTGGGGCGCGCACGAGGGTCCAGCCAATCGCCACCGCGATCCCCGCGATGAAGCCGCCAAGCGACCACATCATGACTTGGGCAAGCAACCCCCAGCTCGCATACACACCCAGCGCGCCCGCAAGCAGAAGCGCTGCCCCCTGGGTCGCATTGCTGACCAGGCCCATGCGGAGCGCCGCACGGGGGAACTGACCTGCTCGACATGCTTCGATGCCGCCGTAGTAGCCAACCAATAGCGCGAGCGTCGACAGACCGTACAGACGAAGGAACAGCATGGTCGGCATGGCTGGAAAGCCGAGCCAGAGATACAAGTTCTCCGGTGCGAGCAGCATGGGGAGGGCAGCAAAGCAGGCGGTGCCCAGAATCTTGATCCAGAGAAGACGAATGATGTTCGACATGCACCAGCCTCACGAGAGTGGGAAGGCGCAAGCTACCTGTCTTGCTGCACCGCGTCTTGTTGAAAACGGACACGCCAATGCCCCGGGGGCATCCGGGTAAGCACTCGAAAGTCATGCGTCATCTGCGCCTGATCGACATAGCCACTGCCGTGCGCGACGTCGACAATGGGAATCGACCCCCGCCGCAGCATGGCAAGTGCCGTCTGCATGCGCCGAATGCGTCGGAATGCCACCGGTGTGACGCCCACCTCGCTCAGAAACAGGCGCCTCAACTGCCGATCAGACACGCCGATGCCGCGCGCCAGCGCCTCGATAGGAAGACGCGAGTGTTGCGGCGCATGTAGCTGCTCCATCGCGGCGGCAACCAGTGGATGGTGCGGGCAGCAACTGACCCGCTCGACGATGCGCATTTCCAGCATACGCGCGAATTGAATGGGGTCCGAAGCGCGAACCCACTCCTTCGCATGGAAAGCACTGCCGCTAGGGGCCAGCAAACGCACAATGCCGTCAGAACACGCCCCCTCAAAGCCCTCCCAGCGTCGTAATGCGCCCGCCACCATCCGTACGCCAAGACATCGGGTACCCGGCGGGACCCATAGCGAAAATGGCTGTCGCATCGACCGGATGACGGCGACTCGCCCCGGATGATCGAGGTCGAAGAGGAGGTCGCCCGTGGCATCGGCAACCACCGGGAACGGCAGCGCGTGCTGCCCATCGTTCTCCACCAGGTACCAACGGTCAATGATCCGGGCCGCAGCCGGTCCGGGTGGGAACTCTGTGCAGCGCAGCCCCTCACCGGTCCCGTTGGCTCCTGGTTGCAACGCATGCATGTTCTTCGCACCTCTGCTTCACGCGACATGCATGCTAGCTGCAACTGGCTGGCTACTTCCCCCGCAGAGCACTATTTGCGGCGGTAAACATCTGGACGTCATGCGAGATGCCCCTTCCTTCAACAGCCATCAAGTTTTTTGCGACCGCCTCGACAGGCCGTGAACTTCCAGGCGCCACCATCACCCTGACAAGCGGTAGAGGCCCACGCTTAACCCTGCAGGGAGCGCGGTCGATAATAGCGGCACGATTCCTCGACTCTATGCCATGGGCAGTGAAACCAGCCACGAAGCACGTCCATCGGCACGCAAGCCGCTCCCCGACAAAGCCGACCGGGAGCTGCGCATCCTGGTCGTGGATGATGCGCTGGCAATCCGGCGTTTCCTGACGGCGATCCTGCAGGACATCGGCGTTCGCGAGGTACTCACCGCCGAGGATGGCAATGCGGCGCTGCGCGCAATCGACGAGTCTTCCGAGCCCATCGACCTCGTCTTCTGCGACCTGATGATGCCGGGCATGGATGGCGTGGAGCTCCTGCGCGAAGTCGGCCAACGCTGCCCCGGTGTCGCGGTGCTGACCATTTCCTCGCTGGATTCCCGGCTGCGTCTGTCGGTCTCGGAAATGGCACAGCGACTGGGCATGACCGTGCTCGGTGTGCTTGGCAAGCCATTCACCGAGGCCGATATCCGCCGCGCGTTGTCCCGTTTCCATGATCTTCGGCGCAAGGGCATGCAGGTCAGCGATCTGCCGATGACCGATGCCGAGATCAATACGGCGCTGAGCAACAAGCAGGTTGTGGTGCACTACCAACCCAAGGTCCGCGTCGATAGCGCCCACGTGGTCGGCGCCGAGGCGCTGGTCCGCCTGCGCGACCCCCAGGGCGGTCTGATTGCACCCGATGCCTTTATCGAATCGAGCGAGGCCGGCGGCCACATCGAAAACCTGACCTATCAGGTCATCGAGATCGCACTGCGCGATGCGGGGGCCTGGGCGCGCGAGGGGCTTCGTCTCAACATCGGCATCAACTTGTCCAGTTCCGCCATTCGCCGACTGGACCTTCCCGAGCACGTCCAGGCCGTGGCACACAGCCACGGCCTCAGCCCATCCCAGGTGACACTGGAAATCACCGAATCCGAGCTGGCCAATGCCACGGAATTGCTGGACGTATGCGCCCGCTTTCGCATGCGGGGCTTCGGCTTGTCGATCGACGATTTCGGCACCGGCGAATCGGGACTGTCGCGGCTGCGCTCGCTACCCTTCACGGAACTGAAGATCGACCGTCAGTACGTGGACGGCGCCGCCGAAAACGAGGAATTGCGCGCAATTCTTTCGACCTCCATCGACCTCGGCAAGCGCCTGGGAATGACCGTCGTCGCCGAGGGGGTACAAAACGATGCCGACTGGGCGCTGCTCGACACGCTCGGCTGCGACGTGGCTCAGGGCTATCTGATCAGCCGTCCGCTCCCCGGTGACAAGATGATGAGCTGGGCCCTGCGCTGGCAGCGACTGGCTGACAGGGTCGCCGAAAAATCCAGACAATAGCCGGACGCCTGGCCCTTTCGACGGCGCGTAACGGCAGCGTGCCCGCTTGGATCATGTCACGCCGTGCGCAGCCAGCAGACGGGTGATCAGGGGATTCGGGAAGCGGCGTTCCAGCGTAATCGCGGAGAAGGTCTCGGAGATGCCGGGCAACACAGCCAGCTCACGGAGGCTGCCGTCGCGCAGCTCGTCACGCACGACGATGGGCGGCAGTACGGCAACGCCGATATTCTCGCGCGCCAGCAGGCGCATCATGGCCATGTCGTCGACTTCCGCCGCGATCTCGACCTGCACGCCGAGCTTGACGGTCAGCGCGTCGAAGCCGGTGCGCACGCCGCTGTCCCGCGACGGCAGCAGCAACGGGTGCTGAGTCAGCAGCGCTTTCAGCGTGCCGCCTTCCCCCTCGCGCGATGCGGCGCCGATCAGGCTAACCGGCTGCTGCTCGATCTCGAACACCGTCCATGCGCTGGTATCGCTGCGCAGCGGTACCTGGTTGGCGAGGACGATGTCGACATTGTGGGTTTCCAGCGCGTGCATCAACTCGTTCAAGGAGCCTGAGCGCAGCACCAGGCTGATGTCCGCGTCTCCGATGACGGGCGCGAGGAACTGGCGCTGCAGGTTACGCGACAGCGTGGCCAGCGCCCCGATCGTCAGGCTGCGACGGCTGACCCGCCCCGCCTCGCGCAGCGTACCGAGCAATTCGCTGCCGGCCGCAAAGATGGCGTCGGCATAGTCCAGAGTGAGCTGGCCAGCCTCGGTCAGCTCGAGGCGCCGCCCCCGGCGCTCGAACAGTGCATGGCCGAGCTGATCTTCAAGCTTGCGGATCTGCACCGAGAGGGCCGACTGCGACACGCACAGCTTTTCGGCGGCACGCGTCAGGTGTTCCTCGTGGGCCACAACCCAGAAGTAGTACAGGTGGTTGTAATTGAGCTTGCCGGCCATTCTGTTCTTATTTATAGAACAGTTGATTCGTCATAATCAATTTTACTTATCGTTTGCAGTGCGTAAGGTAGCCGGCATCGCCGCATCAGGATGCCCGCATGGAAGCCCTCGCCGATTTCGCCCATACCTTCCTCAGTCAGCTGCAGAAGCCTACCCTGGCCTTCCTGCTCGGGGGCATGTTCATCGCAGCGCTGGGCAGCCGCCTGGTCATCCCGGACGCGGTGTACCGCTTCATCGTCTTCATGCTGCTGATGCGCATCGGCCTCGAAGGCGGCATGGAGATTCGTGACGGCAACTTCGCCGACATGCTGCTGCCGGCCTTCTGGGCGATGCTGCTCGGTTGCGGCATCGTCCTGATAGGACGCTGGACGCTGGCACGACTGCCAGGCATCAAGATGGAGGATGGCATTGCCACCGCCGGCCTGTTCGGCGCGGTATCGGCCTCCACGCTGGCCGCCGCCATGGTGGTGCTGGACGAGGAAAGCATCTTCTTCGAGGCATGGATTCCGGCGCTCTATCCCTTCATGGACATCCCGGCCCTGGTGCTCGCCATCGTGCTCGCCGGCGTGCACCAGCAGCGCCAGTCGGGCACGCATCACAGGGTGATGATCTGGCCCATCGTCAAGGACAGCCTGCGCGGCTCGGCCCTCTCAGCGCTGCTGCTGGGCCTGCTGCTCGGCCTCTTCACCCGCCCCGAGCCGGTGTTCGAGGGCTTCTACGATCCGCTGTTCAAGGGGCTGCTGTCGGTGCTGATGCTGATCATGGGGATCGAGGCCTGGGCGCGGCTTGCCGAGCTCAAGCGCGTCGCACACTGGTTTGCCGTCTACGCGCTCTTCGCTCCGTTGATCCACGGTCTGCTGGCCTTCGGCCTGGGCGTCGTGGCGCACTACGCGACGGGCCTCAGCCCCGGCGGGGTCATCCTGCTGGCAGTAATGGCCTCCTCCAATTCCGACATTTCCGGTCCCCCGACCTTGCGCGCGGGGATTCCCGGCGCGAATCCATCGGCATACATTGGTGCCTCCACCAGCATCGGAACTCCGATGGCGATCGCGGTCGGCATTCCGCTGTATGTTGCCCTTGGCGAGCTGGTCTTCGACCTCGTCTAGCACGCACGGAGACACACACACATGACCTACAAGGCAACCGAAGTCACCATCGTCACCGAGAAGGTGATCCAGGACCAGATCGTGGCCATCATCGAGGCCGAGGGCGCGACCGGCTATACCGTGATCGAAGGCAGCGGCAAGGGCCGCCACGGCGTGCGCACACACGCACGCCCGTCGGTGGCGGGTGACGCCTTCGATATCGTCAAGATCGAGGTCATCCTGGCCAACCGCGCTGCCGCCGAGCGCATTGCCGAACAGGTGGCGGACAAGCTGTTCACCTACTACTCGGGCATCGTCTACCTCGAAGAGGTCGAGATCCTGCGCCGCTCGCGCTTCGGCGACTAGGACGCCTAGAGCGGCGCCCACTACGACTGCCCCGCAACGGTGGCAGACTCGGGGCCGCGATCACGACCACAGGAGCCTCGCCCATGCCGCACTGGACACGCATCGGCCTCGTCACCGCCATCGCCCTCGCCGCCAGCGCCTGTACCCAGGAATCGCAGAACAAGATCGGCCGGTCAATTCAGAACTGGACCGGCACCAACGGCGTGCTTGAGATCTATGCCGGCGACAAGGTGGTACGCCGCTTCCTGGACATCGACAAGCTCACCTCCAGCCAGGGCACCGGCAGCGGAGGCCTGCGCGCCTACCGCTACGGTTACGGTGTGCTCGACGCCAATCTCAATGGCCAGATCGACGACAACGAGAAGAAGGTCTACTTCGAGATCAGCGACTACTCAACGCCCTACGTCTTCTACGAGAACCCGAACCGCTGAGGGCGCGGCCCGCCCTCAGGCCACGGGCACCTCGCGGCGGAGCAAGTGGCGCCCAAAGACGAGCCCGATGCAGGGCCCGAGCGCCAACGGCAACAGCAGCCATGCCGGCGGCAGCAGGTGCTGCAGCGCCTCCAGCAGGCTGAGGCTGACCACCGTGATACCAAATCCGATGGAGTTGAGCAGCGTCAGCGCCGAACCAACGACGGCAGGAGGCGCGTGTCGCGCACTCAGTGTTGAGAACTGCGGCGAGTCGCCGGCTACCGTCAAACCCCACAGCATCAGAAATCCCAGCAGCAGCGGCAGTGGCGCGAAGAACAACAGCGGGGATAGCAGACAGCAGCTGCCGGATACCGCGAGCTGCCCAAGGGCGACACGCCCACTGCCCACCCGCGCGGCCAGGTAACCGCCGCCTGCGCAGCCGACCGCACCCAGGGCGATGATGGCGAAACTCGCCAGCGACAGGTCCGCGCCCTGCACGCCCCAGGCCATCAGCCAGACGGGCACAAAGGCCCAGAAAGCATAGAGCTCCCACATGTGCCCGAAGTAGCCGAGGGCCGCCGCGCGGAAGTCCGGTACGCGAAAGGCCCGCAGCACGCCGCTGAAACGCACCGCGCCGCCGCGCGCAAGATGCGGTCCTTCCGGGACTCGCGCGACGAGCAGCCCACCCAGCACCGCCGCCACGGAGGTGGCCAGCAGCACACCCTGCCAGGGCCAGTCCGCACCCAGGGCCTGCACCAGATGCGGCGAGGCGGTTCCCAACACCAGCGCCCCCACCAGAAAGCCGAGCGCGCGCCCCAGCCCGCCGTGATACCAGGCCGCGGCGATCTTCATCCCGACGGGATAGACGCCGGCAAGGAAGAAGCCCACCAGAAAGCGCAGCCCCAGCACCACGCCGAGCATATCGATCAGGGCGATGACCAGCGCATTGCACACCGCGGCCAGCAAGGCACAGCCCAGGAACAGGCGGCTCGGGTGAAAGCGGTCGGCCAGGCCAAGCACTGCGAACAGCAAGGTGCCGCTGATGAAGCCCAGTTGCACTGCCGTGGTCAGCAGCCCCTCGCCACCGCTCAAGCCCCAGTAGCGTTGCAGATCGATGATGACGGCATTGACGGCAAACCAGACGGAGGTGGCCAGCAGTTGGCCGACCACAATGGCCGGCAATATCCAGCGCGGCGGTGACTGCGCCATGCTGGTGGCCGCCTAGGCGGGCGCCAGCCCGCCGCGCCCACTGCGCGGCAGCGCTTGCACACCAGCGTTAGTGGCGGCCTCGCGCGCCTTCGTCAGATGCCGTGCATCGCCACCCTTCATGGCGCCGCTACCGTTGACCGTTGTGGCATCGAGCGCACGGTCGTCGCCGATCACCAACCACCCCCGATTGAGGCGCAACGGCATGCCTTCGGCGCAGTGGCGTTTCATCTTCATGGTCATCCCGTGGTCTGGCGGCGCTTGAGGGACAGCGCCCGGAATGGCACATGCTGCCAGCAACGGCGCGCAACCGGGTGGCGATGATGGGCGTCCATGCCCACGATTTGCATGCAGCCATGCGCTGTGCGACAACCGGGGACCATCCCACGGAGCCGGACCATGACCCTTCACCTCGAACTGGCGCCCCTGCTCGCACTCGTCGCCGGCATTGCCATTCTGGTATGGCCGCGTCTGCTCAGCCGGATCGTTGCCATCTATCTGATTGCCGTCGGCGCGGTCGGGCTCTTCGGACTCTAGGAGGGGGCGCCTTCGATGCGCCGGGAACGGCGTTTACGGCCGCGCAGCCTGCGCCACTTCTTCCGCCGCCGGTGCTCCGGCACGTAGGGCGGGAGCACATCGGCCGACACCGCACACACCGGAATCGGATCGGTGAAGCCTTTCAAGGGCTGTGGTGGTCGCTCCTGGGTGTGGATGCCGTCGTCGGGATGCAGGGCCTCCACGGTGCGGGTGTCGGACAGCACCTCTCCGTCGTCGGCGCGATCGCAGAGGCGCGCAGCCAGATTCACCGGATTGCCGATGGCCACGTATTCCAGCCGGCTGGCCCCCTGGATGGCACCCACCGTGGCGTGACCTGTTGTGACGCCGGCACCGATCCCGAGCTCGGGCGCACTGGTCCGCAGCAGTGCCTGCCCTTCCCGCACCAGCTGCAGCGCGAGCAGAATGGCGCGGCGCGCGTGATCGTCCACGCGGGCCGGCGCTCCCACCAGAATGAGGACACCATCACCAGCGTGATCCTTGACGGTACCGCCATGCTCGGCGGCCACCCGGCCGATGACCTGGTAGTAGTCTTCCAACAGCGTCACCACGCGCTCCGATTCGGCCGTCCGGGCAAAGCTGGTGAAGCCGCGCAGATCGCACACCACCACACTGAGCAAGCGGCGCTCGCGATGCAGGGCGCGCTCCATGCCTTCCAGCCGCACCATGCGCGCGACCTCGGGCGAAAGGAACTGGCTCATGAACTGACCGCGCCGGCTCTGCAGGATCAGATAGCGCACCGAGCCCGCGATGAAGATCAGCAAGGCCATGGCCACGCTGAAGGGCACCCAGTCCTCGCGAATCATCAAGCCCGCCAGCAGGAAGGGTGCTGCCAATGACAGCGATATCAATCGGGCGCTCTCGGCCGGATCGATGCGCATCATCAGGAGCAGGCCCACCGCCACCGTGGCAAGCAGGACACTGGTGCCGAGAATGGGCGCGAATATGGCCCATTCCAGGGGACGCACGGTGACCATGCCGGGGGCATTGCTGGCCGCCTGCTCGGGCGCGATTGCCAGGTAGCCGATACTCAGCCCCCAATACACCACGATCAGCACCTGGCTGGCGATGAACAGGCTCGTAATTGTGATCCGGAACCGCTGTTGTGCCGTCTGGCCGATGCGCCGCGCCCACTCGACGCCAGCGCCCATGGCAATGGCTTCCAACGTGGCGATGATGGCCGCCGTCACCCAGCTCCAGAAGGTGAGGCCGTCGTGCGGGACCTGATCCAGCAGCAGCCGCGACCCGATGGCGAGCAGGCACAGCGCCAGCGCGCGGCTGGCCGGCATGTGCCGATCGAACCAGGCGAAGATCGCCCCCGCCCCAAAGGTCATCATCCCCAGCAGGATGATGGCGTCGGCCGATGATTCGTTCACCATGGGCCTCTAGTCACCGCCGGTTGCCACCGCCTGTCGCGCGCACCCATGGCCGTGCCGGTGCCTCAGGCGAGCTTGTCGTCCGCGACGTGGTAGCGCGGGTCTTCGTGGTAGTCGACGATGATCATGCGGCGCGCCTTGTCCATGAGTTCCGTGCAATCCGGGCTGAGATGCCGTAACGATACATGCTTGCCTGCGCGTTGATAGCGCTCGGCCAGCGCGTTCACGGCTTCGATGGCGGAATGGTCCATCAGCTTGGCATTGCGGAAGTCGATCTCCACGCGCTCCGGATCCTCGCGTGGGACGAACTGCTGCGAGAAGTTGGCGGCCGACGCAAAGAAGACCGTGCCTTCCACCTCATAGACCTTGCGCCCATCCGGCATGTCGCGGCTGCTGACCCGCACCTGCTTGGCATGCTCCCAGGCGAAGACCAGCGCCGACACGATGACGCCCACCACCACGGCCGCTGCCAGATCGACCGCCACCGTCACGGCTGCCACCAGCAAGCCCACCAGCACGTCGGACGGCGGCACCTTGCCGAAGAGACGGAAGCTGCCCCATTCGAAGGTCTTTTCCGCCACCACGAACATGACGCCGATCAGCGCGGCCAACGGGATCTGCTCGATCAGCGACGAGCCAAACAGGATGAAAGAAAGCAGGAACAGCGCCGTAGCCACACCGGAGAGGCGATGCAGCGCACCGTTGCCGACGTTGATCATGCTCTGCCCGATCATGGCGCAGCCGCCCATGCCGCCGAAGAAGCCCGTCACGACGTTGGCCGCGCCCTGCGCGGCGGATTCCTTGTTGGGCCGCCCCCGCGTCTCGGTCATGTCATCGATGAGATTCAGCGTGAGCAGCGATTCGATCAGACCGATCGCCGCCAGAATCAGCGAATAGGGCAGGACCACCATCAGCGTGTCCAGATTCCAGGCCACCGCCGGCACCTGGAAGCTGGGCAGCCCGCCGGCGATGGAGCCGAGATCACCCACCGTGCGCGTGTCGATGCCCAGCCCCAGGGTCAGCAAGCTGACCGCCACAATGGCCACGAGCGTGGCCGGTACGGCCTTGGTCAGCCTGGGGAAGAGATAGATGATGGCCACCGTCAGCGCGGTCAGTCCCATCATCAGATACAGCGGCATGCCGGACATCCAGACCTGCTCGCCGTCGGTGCCCGCTACCTTGAAGTGCCCGAACTGGGCAATGAAGATGACGATGGCCAGCCCGTTGACGAAGCCGAGCATGACCGGGTGCGGCACCATCCGGATGAACTTGCCCAGTCGACACGCGGCGAAGAGCAGCTGAAACACTCCCATCAGCACCACGGCGGCAAAGAGGTACTGCACGCCGTGCGACACCACCAGGCTCACCATCACCACCGCCAGCGCGCCCGTGGCCCCGGAGATCATGCCCGGCCGCCCTCCGAACAGGGAGGTGATCAGGGCCACGATGAAGGCGGCGTACAAGCCAGTCAGCGGCGACACCTGCGCGACCAGCGCGAAGGCGATGGCCTCCGGAACCATGGCCAAGGCCACAGTGAGACCGCTGAGAAGATTCGTCTTGAGCACTGCGGGGGACATCATCGAGGGACATTTCTCCAGAAAAAATCAGCCCTGTCCCGGCGACGCGACCGTCGTCGAGCCAAGGCGTGGGAAGCATTGCGGTAGCGCGGCTGGTGGGGGTGCAAACCCGCCTCGCCGCCATCCGGGTCGGATGCGAGCACGCTCCGACCGCGTGTTGCGGTGCACAATTGTCCACGAGTGATGGCGGCCCGTCTACCCCGAGCGGGGTCCCACGCGTGCCCGGCACCGTCATTGAGAGCGGGCTCGCAGGACGCGGCTCGACCTCAGTCTTCGCGCCCGTCGGCCGATAGTGTGCGTTGCGGGAATCGATTTGCCTGAAATCGCAAGCAATTCACTATAGTGCGATGGACCCCGATCGAGCGGGGCGTCACACGGGTAGCGCGTGGACAAGAACAGCATGAAACCCTTAGCCGCCGTAGTGCCCTCGGAGGACGGACCCACCACGCTTGCCGAGTGGGTGACCGTGCTGACGGAAAAGGAACTGCCGGTCTTCGCGCGCACCGTCAGCAATGTCAGCCAGGTGGCCGGCAACCCCGACGCCAGCGCCGGCCATCTGGCAAGCGCCATCATGAATGACGCGGCCATGGCCGCGAAGCTGCTCAAGATCGCCAACAGCCCGGTGTTCAGTGCGGGCCTGGAGCCCATCCGCACCATCAACCGCGCCGTGGTGGTGCTTGGCTTCGATTCCGTGCGCAAGCTGGCGATTTCCCTCGCCATTATCGAGAACGTGCTGGAGGGTCAGAGTCAGGAGTCGGTCATGCGTGAAATGGCCACCGCCTTCCATACCGCCAGCCAGGCGCAAGGCTTGGCGTGGAGCGTGCTCGGACCCCGCAACAGCGATGAGGTGTTCGTTGCCGGTCTGTTGTTCCAGATCGGCCAGCTTGCCTTTCTGGGCAGCAGCGATGCGCGCGTCGACCGCTATCTGATCGCGCGCGCCGCCATGCAGGACGACCCGGACGCCTTGGTTCGCATGGAGTACCGGCTGCTGGGTGTCGAGCTGAAGCAGCTATCGCGCCAACTTGCCGAGCAATGGTCGCTGGGCAACGTCCTCATCAAGGCGCTTTCCAGCCCCATCGACGGCCCCGCCCGCATGGTGACCACCGGACGTCAGATCGCCGAAACTGTGGCACGTCACGGCTGGGATGCCCCCGCCACGCGCCGATTGCTGGCCGACACCGCCAAGCGCCTGAAGCTCAATGCCAAGGCGCTCGGCGAGCAAGTGCAGCAGCGCGCTGAAGCCGCCCGGCAGGCCGCCAAAGACTGCGGTGCCGACCGCGTGGCGCCCTTCATTCCGATGGCGTCGGGCACCGAAAGGGTGGCTCCGAGTTCATCCGCCACTGCGTCCGCCACCGACGCCGACACCGAGCGTGATATCGACGAGGCCACCGCCCAGCCGCACGCCGACGGCGAAGCAGCACCGGGCATCGATATCCTTCAGCCCGACCCCGCCTACCAGCTCGACATGCTGCAGAAGCTGGTCGAGCTCCGGCTGGACCAGCCCGACCTCAACAGCCTGATGCGCACCACGCTGGAGGGCATTCACCGCGGTATTGGCATGGACCGTACTGTCTTCGGCCTGCTCACGCCGCGACGCGACCGCGTGCTTGCCAAGCACGCGCTGGGCGATACCGCCGCAAGCTGGAAAGCGGCCTTCCACTTTGCCTTGTCGCCCGAGATCAACGCCCTGCTCTACGACGTGGTGCACGACCAGGAAGCCCTCTGGATGCACAAGGCCGCGCCGCACGCACTGCGCGCGCGTCTGGGCGGTGGCTTTGCCGACTTCTGCGGCGACAGCGACTTCATGCTGCAGCCGGTGCGGATCGGCGATACCCCCATCGGTGTGCTCTATGCCGACCGGCATCTCAGCAGCCGCAACATCGGTGAAGCCGACTTCCGCAGCTTCCGACAGTTTGGCAAGGAACTGCTGCTGGGTATGCGCCTGCTGGCGCGCTAGGGCTTCCGCCTGCGCCGCGCCGGCCGGGAGGGACCCCGGCAAGCACACTGCGCCGTGCCTCTAGTCCAGCCAGCCTGGAATGCCGAGCTCGCGCCCGATACCGCCAAAGATGCGCACGGTGCCATCGACAAGCTCATCGATGGGCTGCTTGAAGTCGGTGGCGATCCAGCCCTGGCAGAGGTGAATGATGGCCCCAATGACGCCGCGCGCCATGACGGTCAACTCCGCTTCCGTGGCCGCGCCCGCAGGCAGGAAGGGCCGCGTGAGGGACAGCACCAGCTCCACAAAGGCACCGAACTGCTTGACGTAGAGGCGGCCCAGCTCGCTGCGTACTGACATCGCCTCGATCATCATCAGCCGCCCTTTGGCGGGATGCTCGGCGACGAAGGCGAAGGTCTCGTGGACCCCAATGCGTACCAGCGCCCGCGCATCCTGTGCATGCGGTGCGGCGGCAATGGCGATGCGCTGCAGCAGCTCGCGGGTGACGCGTTCAAAGGCCGCGGTCAGCAGCGCTTCCCGATTCTCGAAGGACTCGTAGAAGTAGCGCTTGGTGAGCCCCGCCTCCCGGCAGATATCGTCGATGGTGGTGGCGACAAAGCCCTTGTCGCCGATCAACGCCATGCCCGCGACAAGCAGCTTGTCGCGACGCTCGGCCTGCCGGGTGCTCGCCTCCTTGCCCGCATATTTCCGGTGCGGAGACCGCGTCGACGCGGTGGCGGATTGCGTTTCCTTCATGGCGGGCAATGGCGGGCGGGGAATATTTGACACGTCAAAGTATCAAAAATAATAATTGAAACGCTACCGTGTCAGATAGCGACAGCCGCTGCGCATTCCCCTGCCTCCCGCCCCTGCCTTCCCTGTGCCGCCATGAACGCCAACCGCTTCCCTTCGCTTCGTCATTGGGCCCGCCATTGCGCCAGCAGCGCCCTGCTCGCGCTGCTCGTCGCCTGCTCGGGCAGCGAACCCGCCAACACGACGGCGCAGAGCGCCACGGGCAGCATCCGCCAGGACAATGCGCGCTTCACGGTCATCACGCCCACCCTGATCCGCCTGGAATACGCCGAAGACGGTGCATTCGAGGATCGACCGACGCAGACCGTCGCGACCCGCCCTGCCGCCACGACGGCCTTCTCGCACCGCATCGATGGCGAAGACCTGGTGATCGAGACCTCCAAGCTGCAGCTGCGCTACACACGCAACTCCGGCCCCTTTGCCGCCGATAACCTGGTCATCGAGCTCAAACGGGGTGAGGAAACCATCCGCGCACGGCCGGAATGGTCCTTCGCACCCCAGCCCGGCAATTTGGGCGGCTGGCGGCGCGGGCTGGACAATGAACGCAACCCGCAACCGCTGTTCGAGGGCGTACTCAGTCGCGCAGGCTGGTACCTGATCAACGACAGCGGCACTGCGCTGTTGACCGAGGAAGCACCCGGCTTTGAAGTGCGACCCAGTCGCAGCGGCAGCTATCAGGACGGCTACTTCTTTGGCTATGGCCTGGATTTTCAGCAGGGTCTGGCCGACCTGCGCACGCTGACGGGCGCCGCCCCGCTGCTGCCGAAGAAGGCACTGGGGGTCTGGTTCTCGCGCTGGTGGAGCTATACCGACCCCGAGTGGCGCGACCAGGTGCGTGAATTCCAGACGCGCAATGTGCCACTCGATACCGTCTCCCTGGATACCGACTGGAAGCTTGTGCACAACCAGCTGGGCTGTGAGGTCTTCAATGTCGTCATCCGTGCCCGCCCAGGCGACCCCTGTTCCTGGAACGGCTGGGACTGGAACCGCGACATCTTCCCCGACCCGGACGGCTTCGTGGACTGGCTGCACGAGCAGGGCATCGACGTCGGCCTGAATGTGCATCCCTCCATTGCCGGTTCGGACCCGGCCTACCCGGCTGTGGAAGCCAAGACCGGCGGGCTCATGCAGGACGACGCCGATCTGCCATGCACTTTCCTGCAGGCCGACCCGTCCACGCCCTGCTATGTCTTCGAATGGACCCAGCCCGCGCAGCTGGACGCGTATTTCGACCTGCACGAACCCATCGAAGCGAACGGCATCGACTTCTGGTGGCTCGACTGGTGCTGCGAAGGCTCCCGCGCGCAGGCGCCCGGCCTGTCCGCCGACACCTTCATCAACGCCGCCTACGCCAAACAGCACGAGGCCATGGGTTCGCGCTGGCCGGCCTTTTCGCGCATCGGCGGGTCCTTCCAGAAAGGCAAGGCCGGCGCCGACAACAACGGACTGGGCGCCTTCGCCGAAGGTCGGAGCACGATCCACTTCACCGGCGATACCTGCTCCACCTGGGAGCTGATGACCTTCCAGGCCGAAATGACGGCGGCCGAGGGCAACATCGGCCTGCCCTATGTCTCGCATGACATCGGCAGCTTCGTGGGAGAGCCGCTGCCTGGCCAGGAGTGCAACAACGCGGTCAACACCGACCCGAATCCGCCGGAGAACATGTACGTGCGCTGGATCCAGTTCGGCACCTTCGAGCCGATCATGCGCCTGCATTCCCACCACGGCGAGCGCCTGCCCTGGGAGTACGGCGGTCGGGCCGAACCCATTGCCACGGCCTTCCTGCGCCTGCGCGGTCAGCTCGTGCCCACGATGTATACGCTGAGCCGGGTCGCGCATGACACCGGGCTTCCCATGGCGCGCGCCATGTATCTGCAGTGGCCGGAATACGAGGCCGCTTACGACTATCGCAGCCAGTACACAGTCGGCAAGGACATGCTCGTGGCCTCGGTGGCCGCGCCCGGCGACCCGGCCACCATCCAAATGTGGATACCGCCCGGCGAATGGGTGGATTTCTTCACCGGGGAGGTGCTGACGGGTCCGGCCGAGATCAGCCGCAGCGTCCCGCTGGAGCACTACGCCGTCTTCCTGCGCAAGGGCGCCATCCTGCCCTTGCAGCCGGAGCTGCTCACCAGCCCGCACGGCCCGCAGGACAACCTGATCGTGCACGTCTGGCCGGGTGCGGACGGCGCCTTCTCGCTGTACGAGGATGAGGGGCGCGGCTTTGCCTTCCGCGAAGGTGCCTACCAATGGACACCCCTGCGGCTGCAGAGTGCGGCGGAGGGGACCTGCGAGCAGTTGATCATCGATGCGGCACAGGGACAGGACTTCCCCGGCGCGCTGACGAGCCGCAGCTGGGAGGTGCATTTCCGGAACCAGGCAGCCCCGCAGAACGTGCGCATCAACGGTTCGGCCATCCCGTCGGGAAGCGGCACGCCCGGCTGGCGCTTCGACGCGGCGGACCAGCGCGTCATCGTCAAGACCGGGGAGCAGAACACCGACCGCCCCACCACCGTCGCCGTCGGCAGCGGCGGGGCGTGCTCGTGATGCCCTCGCCCCAGGCAGCGCATCCTTGTTCGGACCCCGCCCCCAAGTCTGCATCCCGGAGATGGCGCACGGCGACAGGGAGACACTTCGCGAAACAGGCTTTCGTCTACGGCGCACTGCTGCTGTTGCTGATGCCCCTTGCCGGCTGCGGCGATCAGCAGGCGGCCGACCCAGTATCGCTCGGCGAGGCACCGCCTTTCCCGGGCGCCTACTACCTGGAAGACGATGCGGCATGCCCGCCGCCGCAGTGCTTCGAAGCCTCGATCCCGGTGCCGGAATCGGTCTCGATCACCGACAGCCGGGTGCGCATCATCGTGCCGGCGGACTACGGCCAGCCGGGCCGCTCGTGGCCGGTGCTTTATCTGCTGCACGATGCGCCCGGCGACTTCCGCAGCTGGACCGAGCGGGGTCAGGCCCACGCCACCCTCAAGGACCTGCCGGTGATCGCCGTGATGCCGGACGGCGGTGGCGGCACGCCCGGCTGGTATTCAGACTGGGAAGACGGCAGCTTCCAGTGGCAGACCTACCACATGGAGGTCCTGCTGCCCTACGTGGAGCAGCACCTCCGCGCGCGGGGCGACGGTGCCCGCGCCATCGCCGGTCCGTCGATGGGGGGCTATGGCGCGATGCACTACAGCGCCAGCTATCCCGGGCGCTTTGTGGCGGCCGCCGGCTTCAGTGGCGCGGTGGATTTCCTGCACCTTGACCGCGTCAGTGCGCTCTATGCCTTTCTGGCCGGCTTCACCGGCGTGACTCCGGGCCCGGCGATCTGGGGCGACCCGGTCACCAACTACGCGCGGTGGCAACAGCAGGACCCGGGTTCGCGAGTCGAGCAGCTGCTGGGTACGCGCATCTTTCTGAGCAGCGGCAATGGCCTGCCCGGCGGTCCCCACGACAACCTGCCCGCAGGGGCGCCGGAATACGCCATCGAACCCTTTCTGCTGATGATGAATCAGAGCTTCGCCAACACGCTGACGGCCGCGGGCGTGCCGGTGGAGACGCTGTTCTACGGCCCCGGCTACCACAACTGGCCGTATTACCGCGACGGCTTTGCGTGGGCCTTGCCCGGCCTGCTAGAAGCCATCGGTGTCGATCCGTGAACACCACGGTCTCGACGCCGCATGGCATACGCGCGGCCGTGCTGGCCGCGGCAGCCCTGCTGGGCGCTTGTAGCGGGAGCCCTTCTTCCAACGCGTCCGGCGGGCCAATATCCTCCCCCACGCAGAGCGGCGCTGCCCGCTGCGCCACCGCCACCGCATTGCCCGCGGATCAGCACGTGGTCACGAGTTGGCGGACCGCACCCGGCGATGCCCTGATCACGCATCCGATCACCGGCCTTTCCGTACGGCAATCCTTTGCGCCGCACTGGGCCGGCGAGGTCGTGCGTCTGCGCCTGTCCAACCGCTACAGCAGCGTGCCGCTGACGCTGGAGAACGTGCATCTGGCGCTGGAGGCCGAGGCGGGCGGCGCGGCCATGGTTCCGGGCTCGGCGTGCCCGCTCACCTTCGACGGCGGCCGGCGCATCACCCTTGCGGCCGGCGAGACGGCGGTCAGCGACCCGATTCACTTCCCGGTTCGGCCCTTTCAACGCGTGGGTGTCAGCTTCTTTGCGCCCGAAGTCACGCTGCAGATCACCCGCCACCTCAACGCCAACGAGCATCTCTATATCAGCATCCCCGGCGACCACGCCGCCGATGCCACCGGTGCGGCCTTCCTTCAAGTGCCGGATGGCTACGCCAGCAACTTCCTGGCGATCGAAGCGCTGGAGGTTGCCGCGCCCCGGGCGGTGCGGACGCTGGTCGCGGTGGGGGATTCCATCACCGATGGCTCCGGTTCGGCGATCGCGATTCCGGACGGGACGCCCGCCGCCATGACCGCCACGGACCAGCGCTATCCGAATCACCTGCAGCGCCGCCTGCTGACGGCGGGCCTGCCACTCACCGTGGCCAACGCCGGCATCGGCGGCAATGAACTGCTCGGCCCCGGGCTCCTGCCGCAGTTCGGACGCGGCCTGATCGACCGCTTCGACGCCGACGTGCTCTCCGTGACGGGCGCAACGCATGTGCTGGTCATGATCGGCACCAATGACTCCGGCAACGCGCTGCCCGGCCAGGTCCCAAGCGCTGAGGCGATGATTGCTGGCTACACCCAGCTCATCGAACGCGCCCACGAGGCAGGCCTCAAGATCATTCTCGGCACGATTCCGCCTGCTGAAGGCACCGTGATCGATGGGTTGCCCGTTGTCGGCCGGCTCGGACTCCCGATAGGGATCATGCACGGTACGGCGGAGGCGCGGCAGTCGCGCGATGCCATCAACGCCTGGATTCGCGCGCAGACGCTCAGCGACGGCATCGTCGACTTCGACGCCTGTCTGGAAGACCCGCTGCGCCCCGGCTACCTCGCGCCCGAATACAACAGCGGCGACAACCTGCACCCCAATCCGGCCGGCTATCGGGCGATGGCAGATTGCGTGGACCTGGATCTGCTGCGCTGATGGCCGCAGTGCTGCATCGACACCCATCGCGGCGCCCGCCCCATCCATAATGCGGGCTGAGTCCAACGGATTCCGCCATGCACCCCCATCTTGGATTGCGCCCGATCAGCGCCATTCTGGCAGCCGTGTTGTTGTCCGCCTGTAGCCAGCAGACGCTCTACTACAGTACGCAGCCACTCCGTCTACAGGATTGCGCGCAAGGCTCTCAGGCAGAGCAGCACCGCTGCGAGGCCGATGCACGGGCCACCTATGCCGAGCACGCGGATGCAACGGCGCCGCAGCCGGTCGCGGACCCGTAGCGCGTTCCGAAAGCCGTAGCCCCGCCCCCGTTGACCCGTGCCCCGTCATTGCGTGAGGGTGGGAGTGTGGAGTCTGCGCGCAGGCTTCTCGCTCATCCACATGAAAAGGAGAAAGCGAAATGGCCGAAAGCACCTACAAAGTCGTCGAATTGATTGGCAGCAGCACGGAATCCTGGGAAAAGGCGGCTTCCGCGGCCGTGGAAAAGGCCTCCCAGCATCTGCGCGAACTGCGCGTCGCCGAGGTCTCCGAACTCGACATGGCGCTGCAGGACGGCAAGGTCCAGGCCTACCGCGCCAAGGTGAAGGTCTCGTTCAAATACGAAGACTAGGAACACCGACTGCGGCGCCCGTGCAAGGGTGGGTCTGCCGCCTGCACCGACTGACCGATCGCTCTCCGCGATACGCAATCCCCCCTGGAGAATCTCGCGCGAGGCGCTTGGGTCATCGGGCGCCGTCAGCCGTCTGAAACGCCATGGGCCGCTCGCGGCATCACGCGCCGTCGAGCGGTTCGTGGCTGTTTCATGTGCGCGTCATAATCCTGACCTACTTTGCTGTGTGGTTCACTGAATCTGTCGACACTGATGACGCGCCCTCCTCTTCTGAAGCGACGCACCGTATTGCGCTACCTCTTCCTCAGCGGCGGTGCAGCCGCTGCGCCGGCGTGGCTTTCCGGCTGTAACAACAGCAGTTCAGGCGACCCTGCGACGGCACCTGAACCTGCCCCCGCACCCCTGCGGGAAATCAATCTGCAGCCGGGCCCACTCAGCAGCATCCCGGACCTCGGCCCCGCGAATGCAGATGGTGTGGCCATCCCCAACGCAGAAGGATTCTCCGTTCGCGCAGTAGCGCGCACCGGGACGCCGCCGGCGATCGCGAACAACCCGTTGGCGTTGTATCCCTGGCATACCTTCCCCGATGGAGGTGCCACCTATGCACGCGACAACGGTGGCTGGATCTATGCCTCGAACAGCGAGTTCATTCCGGGTGGCGTGGGCGCACTGGTCTTTGACCCACCGCCGCAGGAGGATCCCAGCGCACCGGCACCCATCGTAGACGCCTACCCGATCCTCACCGGCACCATCGTCAATTGCGCCGGTGGCAAGACGCCGTGGGGCACCTGGTTGTCGTGCGAGGAGTACGACAACACCAACCTTGATACGGACCCATTTCCCGACCTGCCCTTTGGCCCGCAGGACCTGCCACTCGATATTGTCCAGGCGGGGCGCGTCCACGAATGCAACCCCTACGGCAGCATCATCGACGCCGCCGTCAAACCGGCGCTGGGGCTTTTCTCGCACGAAGCCGCCGTGGTCGATCTTCCCAACCGCACGGTCTATCTGACGGAAGACACCGGCGATGGCCGCTTCTACCGTTTTGTCTGCAACGAGGATGACGTCATCGATGACGGCAACGGGGGCGAGCGACTGCGCATGGAGTCCGGCACCCTGCAAGTGCTCAATATCGAAGGCTTCGAAGACGACGGCTATCCGGAGGACGTCTCGGAGTTGCTCACCCTGCGCCCGGTGACATGGAAAGATGTCCTGCGGCCCACCGAGGGCCAGCAAGGCGTGCGCGCGAGCATGAGCAATGCGCCGGGCACGCGCTTCCGGGGTGGCGAGGGCATGTGGTTTTACGAACTGCCCGAGCCGCTGCGCATGACTCCGGCAGGCGGGTCGGTACCGACCCAGGGGATCGTCTTCTTCTCTACCAAGGGCGATAACCGGATCTGGGCACTGGACGTCGAGAATCAGCTCATCGAGGTGGTGTTCGACAACGAGCAGATCGAGCCTGACTTCAACGATGTCGATAACGTCACCGTCAGCCCCTGGGGAGACCTTCTGGTGGCCGAGGACGGTCCTCTGCAGCGCATCATGGTGGTGATCCCGAACCAGGGTGCCCGGGTTCTCATCCAGACCAACCACCCAGGCTCGGAAATCACGGGACCGGCTTTCTCGCCGGATGGCAGCCGGTTGTACTTCAGTTCCCAACGCGGGCCCAACATCGAAGGCGTGTCCCTGCCGGAGAACGACGAAGCCAGTGGTACCGGCGTGACCTACGAGTTGTTCATCCCGCCCGCTTTCCGCGGCAACTGATGCTCGCAATGATGCGGCGGTGCGGCTGACCAAGACGACACCGCCGCATGCCAGGACGCCGTGGGCCTACCACCCCCACTTGGCAAGTTGCATCTTCAGCAGCAGCACCAGGAAGTCCCAGACCGCCGCGATCTGCGACCACACCGAGGGTTCGTAGTGGGCCTGCTGGCGGATGTAGTGGCGCATGGCTTCCAACTCCTCGCCGCTGAGTTCAGGGAAGTTCGGCATGCCACGCTGCAGCAGCGCCCCCTCCTGGACAATGGAGGCGAATGCGGAAGCCGACAGCGTGGTGGGCGAAGCGCGCAGATCCGGCGCGTAGCCACCGGCCACGGCCGCCGTGCCATGACAGATCACGCAGAGACGGCTGAAGACTTCCTTGCCCTGCTCGGCTTGCTCGCGATTGACCACGAAGTCGGCATCCCTGATCGGTTCGGGCCGCGACGGCGGCGGTGACGGCGGCAGCGCGGCCTCACCGTCCAGCGCAAAGACCAGCAGACGACGCGGGTGCATGCGCCCCACCCAGCCGTGCTGCGCGCCGAGCGAGCCCAGCAGCATCTGGCTGCCGCCCCAGCCGGCCAGAATGGCAACGTACTGCGTGCCATCCACGCTGTAGGTCATGGGCGCGGCCTGCGTGCCCACGCCCATGTCGTAGCGCCATACTTCCGCGCCGGAGACGGCATCGTGCGCCACAAAGCTGCCGTCGGCCCGCCCCTGGAAGACGAGATCACCGGCGGTGGCGATAACACCGCCATTGACCACACCGGGGGTATCCACCGACCACACCCGCGTCTGGGACACCGGATCCCAGGCTTCGAGCGCGCTGGTCCCGGCGTTGGCGGGAATATCCTCGTAGAAGCCCTTGAGCCCCATGGGGTCGTTGGCGGTCAACTCCCAGCTCTGCGGTTCCCGGCCTTCGTCGTTGTAGTAGCCGGGCATCTCGCGGGTCGGAATATAGGTCAGGCCGCTGCGTGGGCTGAAGGCCATCGGATGCCAGTTGTGGATGCCTCCGGAGCCGGGCCAGATCAGCGCCTCGCCATTCTCGTAGCGCGCGCCGCGCACTTCGATGGGGCGCCCGGTTTCCAGATCCACGCCTTCGGCCCAGGTGACCTTGCCCAGCTTCTCGGCCGAGATCAGGCTGCCGTCTTCGCGATCCAGCACGTAGAAGAAGCCGTTCTTGGGCGCGTGTAGCAGTGCCTTGCGCGGCACGCCGTCGACGGTGAGATCGGCCAGCACCATATCCATGGCCGAGTTGAAGTCCCAGCTTTCGCCCGGCGTGGTCTGGTAATGCCAGACATATTCACCGGTATCGGCGTCCAGGGCCACCACCGAGCACAGGAAGAGATTGTCGCCGCCCTCGGGCGAACGCAGCTTGTGGTTCCAGGGCGAGCCATTGCCGGTGCCGATGTAGACGCGGTTGAACTCCGGGTCGTAGGTCATCGAATTCCAGACCGTACCGCCGCCCCCGAACTTCCACCATTCCCCGGTCCAGGTTTTTGCGGCCATCTCCATGGCAGCGTTCTCGAAACCCTCGGCCGGGTTGCCGGGCACGGTGTACCAGCGCCAGCGCTGCGCGCCGGTCTCGGTGTCGTAGGCGGTGACGTAGCCGCGCACATGCCCGAAATCCGCGCCACCATGGCCGATGATGACTGTGTCGTTGAAGACCCGCGGTGCGCCGGTGATGTAGCGGTTGTCGCCGGGCTTGGTGGTCAGCACCGTCCAATCTGGCTCGCCGGTTTCGGCGTCGATGGCGATCAGCCGGCCGTCCTGCACGCCGACGTAGACGCGTCCCTTCCAGAAGGCCAGGCCGCGAATCCCCCAGGCCATGCGCATCTTCCGGGGGTCGACCTGCGGGTCGTAGGTCCAGAGCACGGCGCCGGTCTTGGCATCCAGCGCGTAGACCTCGCTGTAGCCCACGGCGAGGTAGATCACGCCGTCCACGGCCAACGGCTGCGAGGACACGTTCCAGATGTCGTTGAGTTCGACGCTCCACGCCAGGCCAAGGCGTTCGACCGTCTTGCGGTTGATCGCGTCCAGCGGGCTGAAGCGCTGTTCGTCGAAGTTGCGTCCCCAGGCGGCCCAATTCGTGCCGTCGGCGGTGTCCGCCAGACTGCTTTGGTTCACCTCCGCCTGCGCCGCGCCACAACACAACAGGACCGCCCACAGTCCCAGCCGAATCCGCATGGTTGTCTCCGAATCGTTATCCGGCTCACCCTAGCCGGAGGCTACCTGTTTCGACCTACTGCAAAAGCGGTATGCCCTAGGCGGCACTGGCCTGTCGCAGGACCTCGGCATAGCCGGCGCATGGCGCCACCAGACCGCGATCACGCAGCCTGCGGTTCAGCGTCTTGAGGCGGTAGTAGGGCACCGCGGCCATCAGGTGATGCTCGACGTGATAGTTCACCTGAAAGGGCGCCACGGTCAGCCGCGCCAGCCAGTTGGCGTGCGTGGTGCGCGTGTTCTTCAGCACCTCCGCGCCGCCTTCGGTGCAGGCGTGCTCGGCGATGGAGCGAATGCGCACATAGAGGCTGAAGGTGGTGAGATAGGCCACCACCCAGGCGCTGTAGGCCCAGAGCGCGCCGCACGCCGCCAGCACACCGGCGAGCACGCCATTGGCGATCAACACCGGCCCCATATTGCGGAGCCCGTCGCGTAGATAGTCCCGCCAGGTACGCCCTTCCTGCGGCAGGCGTTCCACCTCGGCCGCCACCGTGTACCTGAGGATGCCGAGATCCATGCCGATGAGACCAATCACGCGGCGGATGCCGGAACGCCCGCTGAGATCACGCAGCAGCTTGCGTCGCAGCGAGGCCCGGCTGCCCGGAAAAGGACGCACCAGGCTCATATCCGGGTCCTTGTCGGTGCCGGTGTGGACGTGGTGGCCCATGTGGTGCTGCCGGTAACGCTTGACGTCGGTCCAGATCGGCCGCGCGACCAGCCAATCGGTCAGCACCTCGTTCATACAGCGCGTCCTGAACAGGGTGGTGTGCGCGGCTTCGTGGGTGAGTACGGCGCAGGCCAGTTGTTGCCCCCCCAGCAGGGCCACCGCCAACAGAAAGGTCAGCGGATGGGGGAATGCAATCAGCACGGCAAAGATGCCGGCAATAGCCAGCCAGACCTGCGTCACCGCCCACGCGCCGCGCAGGTCGGACTTGCGGGTCAAGGCCGCCATTTCTTCGCGGCTGAGCACATCACGGATGGCAACACTCATTGCAGGACCCCGGTGGTGGGTTGTTCTTCGGACATGAAGGGCATGCCAATACGAATCTGATACAGCCGCTGCCACAGCGCCTTGCCGGTTTCGTCGAAGCGCTTCACGGTTTCCAGATAGGTGTGGCGAGCCTCGGCGTCGATCATCGGCGCGGGCAGCCAGGGATCAAAGACCAGGGAGCGCACGGCCTGCGCGCCCATGATGTACACCTCGCGGGCAGCGACCTCAGCCTCCAAGGCCTGATGCCGGGCGAGCCATTTCTCCAGCCGCTGGCGATCCTTGCGGTAGTGGGCGTTCAGGCTGCGCGCATCCCAGAGCCGGGTGATGGCATCCATGCGCTGGCTGTCGAAATCACTGGCGGCGAAGACGGCGGCCTCGTCTTCCATTCCCAAGGCCTGCAGACGGCTGCGGATGAAGTCGGCCCCACCCTGGAAATTGTCGGGGCGCACGTACAGGTCGCGATCCAGTTCGCGCAGCCCGCACATGGTCAATGCCCGTTCCCGCCGTTGCCACGTCTTGCGGTGCGAGCGGCGCAAGCTGCCGGTGTACACCGCCACGTAGCCGCCATGCCAAGGGGCCAGCTGCTGCTCCATGGTCTGCCAGCTGGCCACCTGGTCCGCCAGGCTCTGCACCGGCAGGCCCAGCGTGTAACTGCCACGCCCCGCGGCCTCGATCAGACCGTCTGCGGACAGACGCGTCAGCGTCACGCGGACATTGTTTTCCTTGATACCGAACAAGGCACAGGCATCGATCAGCGAGCGCACCGTCAGCGGCTGCCCGTCAGAGACGAGCAACAACCCGAGGATGATCTTCTTGGCGGTGAGCTCCACGCGGATATTACGAATGCTGATACTGACTTCAGTCTACGTAATATTTGCCGTGGAGAAAAGCACTCGAGATTGCGCCGTGTCAGCCGCGAGCGCCCTACAACCCGCTACACCGTGCTGCATTAAACACGTTTGCAGCCAACTGATGGACGGTGCTTGCTCTACGAGGTGGTCGCTGCTTGCTACGCCGCCGCCCCGTACATCGCCTCCCCGGCCGCAATGGGGTTCGCACCACGCTGGTAACTCTCCACCCAGTCCATGTAGTTGTGGACAGTGGGAATGTCATTGGGATGGAAGCCGGGCCGGTAGTAGCGGGCAATCATCGGCAGCAGTCGCCCCAGCACCTTGCCGAGCGCCCAGGGCATGTGCTGCGTGTAGATTGCCAGCGCTTCGCGCGGGCTGTAGCCGTCCATGCGCAGCATGAACCACGGCGAAATCAGCGTGTACAAGGTGAAGCTGAAGGTGGCGTGCGTCATCGCCGCGCAGCGCTTGAAGTAGCCCACCTTGGCGACCTGCTTCATGACATCGAAGGCCACGGCCTTGTGCTCCATTTCCTCGATGGCGTGCCAGGCAAACATGGCGCGAACGCGCTCATCGGCACCCGCCAGCATGGATTTTTCGGCGAAGAACAGATCCGCCATCATGGCCGTGAAGTGCTCCAGCGAGGCGGTCAGCGCCAGGTTGTATTCCGGCGAGTAGCGCCGCATGCGCGTTTCCTCGATCTGCCGGGTGTGCTTGGTGAAGGCTTCGATCGCAATGCCCTGGCGCTTCAGGCGCTCGTTGTATCGGGTATGCACCATGCCGTGCTGGCCTTCCTGGCGGATGAAATCAGTGACCTCCGCCTGCAGTGCCGGGTCTGTGATGCGGTCACGGAAGGCGCGCACGGCCTTGATGAAGTAGCGCTCACCATCGGGAAAGGTGGCCTGCACCGCGTCGAACATGCGCGTCTTGTACGGATTGTTGGCCAGCCAGTAGCGCGGAATGTCATCACCATCCAGACCGAAATCCAGGTTCTCGCGGACCACGATCGGTTCCTTGTGCTGCTTGCGGCGGTGTGCCCGTGCCATGCGTTCCTCCTCATCCCAAAGCTCAAAGCATGATCTGCATGCTACGGAGCGCCCCCCGGCCGTACTAGGTGCGACGGCGACAGAAAGGGAACATTTCGTGACATTCAGCGCTGGATTCACGCCTCGCCTGCATGCGGGCACGAGCGCCTGCGCCGATGCCGTGGCGGTCCAAAGGTCTCCGCATGAAGAAGGCCGCTGTAGCGGTCACCCCCGACGGCCGCGCTGCATGCGATCCATCAGTCGCGCTTCATCCGCGCGATGCCTTGCGGGCAGTCGGGACCGCCAGCGCCTCCGGCTCTGCAAGCAAGGCGTGGTCCTTTCCCGCCCGCTTTGCGCGGTACATGGCGGTGTCCGCCAGCTGGACCAGTTCGTTGGGCTCCTTAGCCTGCTGTGGCGACAATGCCACGCCGATGCTGGCGCCAACATGGAATGTTCCATACACCGTCACCACAGGTTGGCGAATCACCTGAATCAGTGTTTCGGCGATCTTCAATGCCTCCTGGGCACCGGAAACCCCCTCCAGAATCACAATGAACTCGTCGCCACCACTACGACCCAGCGTGTCTCTCTCACGCAGGCTTTGCTTGAAGCGCTGCGCCACTTCGATCAGCACGAGGTCACCGGCTTCATGGCCATAGCTGTCATTGACGGCTTTAAAGGCATCGAGGTCGATAAAAAGCAGCGCGAGCTGGCCGCCATCCCGCTCCATGTGCCTGAGCGCGTGCTCCAGACGCTCCATGGCGAGCTTCGCGCGAGGAACGCCAGTCAATTCGTCATGGACGGCGAGACGCTCGATTTCCGTACGCTGAAACTCAACCTCCCGCAGCAAACCGAGGATGGTGCGGTTCTGGCCTGCGACGGCAAGAAAGACCAGAACCGGCAACAGCACAAAGCCGACCGCCATCGTGGACCAGGTGGAGGCATCCCGGAGATAGGCGTTGGCATCAAATGGCAGGCTCAGTACCCCCGTGACGAAGCCCCAGCCCGTGAGCGCCACCGCCACCAGGATGGGGACCAACACCAGCATCGCCGCCCGGACCGAATACACGATCGCCACCACCAGCGCGCTCATCACCAACCACCACGTACCGAAGCCGAGGATCCCGAGATTGATGAGCCCGCCAAGCCCCACAAACCAGAACACGGCCAGTATCAAGCCGGCTTTCAGCTGCCAAGACAACCGCGCACGAACAAGAAACAGGGCGACAACAAAAAAGCCGAGCGCAATGTGCACCCCGTACAGCGGCAACCATCCGGTCAGGTGAATCCGGGAGAGTGAGGCTGGCACGCCCACCAAGGCAATCAGCACCAACCCCGCCAACAGCCGATCAACCAGCACGTGCCGCGTGGCAAACAGCCGCTGTTCGATCGAGTGATTCATTGATGGACCGAACGCTCCTTCCTTGGTTGAGGTTTCACAGATGCACCCTACGACGCCCTCCATCCATTCTTGCGGCAGCGCCGGACCGCCATAGTCTCACTGGCAGCGCGATGTCGCGTACGGAGGCAGGGATCATTGGCGCAGGCGGGCAGATGCGCGGCGCCGCACCAACGGCCCTTGACGCCGCAAACGCAACCGATCAGGGCAAGCAACCACAACGGCACCCACCTCCACACAGCTCCAGCATGAAGAAGCGTACCGGCTGATTCCGCGAAGCGAGCTCACCCATAACGTGCAGCGTTGATCCGCGGTTGGAAATGTCTGTCGAAGCCGGCTTGATACCGGCGCGCGAAGCCATGCAAAACGGCGTTGCACACGGCACAAGAATCCCCTTGCGCGCGTGGGTTCCCACGGCTAGTGTGATGAGACAGTAATAAAGGAAGACTGCGCGATGGCAATGACGCCACGAGCCCCTTAGGCGCAGGTACGGCGCCGCGCACGCACGCTGTTCTGGGCCGCAAGCACCATGCTGCTTGCGGGCTGCGGTACCAGCTCGCCCCCCAGTGACACGCCAAACGAGAGCGCTCAGACGACGCCTTCTGAAGAGACACCCACCGAAGACGTTCGAGCTGTCGGGTCCCGGATGATCACCTCCTTCACAATAAGCGCCCGCGATAAAGCGGCATTCAATCCGCTAACCTCGTCGGCGTTACGCGACCAGCAAACGCCTCCGATAATGCAAAGGTGTTTGCCCGGACCAGGACTTGAAGGCGCGGTTGAATGCGCTTTGTTCGGAATAGCCCAGCATCAGTGCGATCTCGGGCAACGAAAGACGTCGATCGGCCAGGTAACGTCGAGCCAACTGGAAACGCATCTGGCTCAGCAAGACCTTGTAGGTCACGCCGCGTGACTCCAGGCGACGATAGAGCGTGCGTTGCGGAACGCCCATGGTGTCCGCCACCTGCTTGATCGACGGCTGACCTTCCTGCAGCGAACGCAGCATCACCTGCTGCAATTCGGACAGAAAGGCATCGGGCTGTGGAAGCACCTGCAGCAATGCCTCCGCCTGTTGCTCCAGAACGGCCTGCAGGTGTGGGTCCCTGCTGTTGATCGGCCACGCCATCGTCGCAAGCGGCAAGTGGATAAATAGTGTTCGTGCTTCAAAGCGAACCGGGCAGCCCAGCAATTCCTCGTAGACATCGGTCATTCCCGGCGCGGCCTCGGGAAACTCCACCAGGGCCGGGATAAGCGTCGCCCGGCCGGTCAGGTTTCGCAAAAGACTGAGCAGGCCCGACACCAGTACTTCGTTGGAAAGCAGCGTGGATTGACCGTAGGACGGATCCCAACTCAGCCGCAAGGTCTCACCTCTCTGGTCGACAAGATTCGGAGTGAGGTTGTGCAGCAGCGGCTGAAAACGCTGGAAACGCAGCAGGGCCTCCCCCAGGGTCTCGCAGGAGGCGCCCAGATAACCGAGTACACCAAGGTGATGCACCTTGACCTGCCGGCCAATGCACAAGCCCAGGGCCGGTCGCGGTTGCACGCGGGCCAGCTCCTCAAGCAGGGCCCACCAGGCCGTGATCGGCAGGCGTTGGCTGGCTTCGTAAGCTTGCAGCTCGGCGCGCAGTTCAGGCGCATCCAGAGCCTGCTCATCAAGATAGTCGCAGAGCAACCTGCCCAGCCCGCCCCAGACATAGACCTCATCGGTCACGCAGGATCTCCTTGGCACGGAATGTCAATAATTGCGATCCATGATCAAGACAAAGCGGTTATTGCGCAATAACCATAGGCACCTTGTCATCACCAGATGGAGACATTCAGATGATCGGTTTCCCTATCGGTTTGCTGGCCGCCAACGCCTTCGAGTGGTACGCCCACAAGACCTGGCTGCACGAATATCCGGCCAAACACCGCAACAGCCCTTTCTTTACCCATATCCGCCATCACAAGCGGGCGCGCACGAACGCGTTCCACGACGAGGGCTATGTCAATTCCATGTGGCGGGACCAGGAGATGTTCAACGAAAAGATCGCACTGATCGGGCTGGCCGCCGCAACCACGGTCGTGGCACCGATGGCACCGTTCTTTACCCTGGGCACCTGGTACGGGGCCTGGAAATACTGGTCGGTGCACAGCAAGTGTCATCTAGACCCCGACTATGCTCGGAACCGGATTCCCTGGCATTACGACCACCACATGAACGCCAGCCAGGATGCCAACTGGTGCGTCACGCGCCCCTGGTTCGACTACATCATGGGCACCCGTGTGATTTCCGACAGCAGTGTCGCCGAAACCAATCCGCTCGGCATGCGCCTGCCGGCCATCGTGGAGAAACCGGTCAACCGGATCGCGCGCAGGCTGCTTCCCAAATCCTACGCGCGCATCGCACAGCGCTCGCTCGAGGACGCGGTGAAGCGTGAACAGGGTGTGACGCTGGCCGTTGCTGACGTTGCCTGACGCGTAATAGGGGACAGACCACGGCTTGTCTCTCTGCCTCAAAACGTCCGCTTCCGGCGCAACCCGGAAGTAAAGACGCAAACATCGCAGGCACACTTCCAAGGCTGACGCAACGCCCCTGCATCTCGAAAGGGTATTGAGAATGCAGTCTTCGTGATGCGGGCTAAACCGCCGTGGGTATAAAACCAACGAGCTTGGCGGCGTTGCAGGGGCCACGCATTCTCAAGGTGTTTCACACGCGTTAACCGAGGCCATCGCGCTGCGAGGATGCATGGCCAGCGCGTCGCCTTGCAGCTCGACATTTCCGACGGAGGCATGATGCGCACTCCAGGAACAGGTACTCGACCATAAGCATGCACGCGGCAACCATCGTTCTCATGATCCTGGCCGCCGGGCTGGGCAGCCAGTGGGTGGCTTGGCTTCTCAGGTTGCCGGGCATCGTGATTCTGATTGCGGTCGGCCTGATGCTGGGCCCGATCACGGGTGTGCTTTCGCTCGAGATGCCGCCCGAGCGGCTGACCGAGCTCATCGGGCTGGGTGTGGCCATCATCCTGTTCGAAGGCGGCATGGACCTGAAGCTGGGCGAGCTGAAACGGGCCGGCCGCGGCGTGGGGCGGCTGGTGCTTTTGGGCGGGCCGATCACCTGGGCATTGAGTGCCCTTGCCGCGCACTATGTCGTGGGTCTGGAATGGCCGGTTGCCTTCGTGCTGGGCGCGATTCTGGTCGTCACCGGTCCGACCGTCATCCAGCCCATTCTGCGTTTTGCCCGGCTCAACGATCAGTCGGCTTCGCTGTTGAAGTGGGAAGGCATCGTCAACGACCCGATCGGCGTATTGCTGGCCGTGCTCACCTTTCAGTACTTCACCATTGAGGGCGACGGCCTCAGCCAGACGCTGCTCGGCCTGGGCAGCGCGATTGTCACGGCGATCCTGCTTGGCGGCGTCGGCGGCTGGTTGCTGGGCAAGCTGTACCAGCGCGGCGGCGTGCCGGAACATCTGAAGCCGCCCATGCTCATGGTGGTGGTGCTGGTGGTGTTCACGCTGAGCAACCAGGTACAGCACGAAGCCGGCCTGCTGAGCGTGACCATCATGGGCATGGTGCTGGGCAACATGCCGCTGGCAGGCCGCGAGGATCTGCAGCGGTTCAAGGAGAACCTCACCATCGTGCTGGTCTCGGTGCTTTTCCTGGTGATCACCGCGCGCCTTGAATTCGACCAATTGCTGCTGCTCGACTGGCGTGTGGCCGCGTTCATCCTGATCGGCCTGTTTGTAGTGCGCCCGTTGTCGGTGGGCCTGGCGATCATTGGCGCCGGCATGGCGAAGTCCGATCGGCTGTTGCTGGCCTGGATTGCCCCGCGCGGCATTGTCGCCGCCGCCACCGCCGGCCTGTTCGGCCCGGCCATGGTCGCCGCCGGCTACAGCGATGCCCGCATCCTGTTGCCGCTGGTGTTTGCGATGATCATCGCCACTGTGCTGCTGCACGGCTTGACTTTGGGCGCACTGGCAAGGAAGCTCGGGCTGGCCGCCAAGGACAACAACGGTGTGCTGATAGTGGGTGCCTCCCCTTGGTCCTTGGAGTTTGCCAAGGCGCTCAAGTCACTGGATGTTGAAGTGCTGGTGGTCGACGGTGTCTACCATCGCCTCCAGCCCGCGCGCATGGCGGGCATCGACGTCTACTACGGCGAGATCCTTTCAAAACACGCCGAGCACACGCTCGAAACCCACCACCTGGGCACGCTGCTCTGTGCCACGCCCAACGACTTCTACAACGCCTTGGTCTGCAATGCGCTGGGGCCGACGTTCGGTCGGCACCGGACGTTCCAGCTACCCACCGACGAGGAGGCGAGCAAGGAATCACGTCGGCTCGATGTCGACCAGCGCGGTCACCTGGCCTTCTCGGAGCATTGCAGCTACCAGTGGCTGGAGGAGCGCCTGGACGACGGTTGGGTGATCCAGCGAACCCGCATTTCCGAGGCCTTTTCCTTGAAGGAGGCCACCGGCAAGCTGGGCGAGGCCGGCAGTGACTGGCTGCTTCTCGGCGCGGTGTCGCCCAACGGCCGTCCACGGCTGTATTCCGACGAGATGCCATTCGAGCCCGAGTCGGACTGGCATGTGCTGTACTTCGCGCCGGAAAACCAAGACGTTTCGGGGCCGTTGGATGCGGGCGACGGCAAGTCGCAGCGCGAGGGCGCATCGTCCGAGGAAGATCAGGCGAATTCGGCTGAAACAAGCTGATCGGCCGTCAGCGCTGTCGCGATGAAACCCTGCTGCGTGCATACTTTCCCATGGTTCAGGCAACGCAATGGCTGTGGTGCATCGTTGGCACGGTGCACGTCCGCTTCCGGAACGCAGTGGACACCCGTACGCTACTCCTTCGGCGTCCCGAGCAGGCAACATGCCCATTCAAGCTCGGGCTTCCCCACTGATCCAGGCCGTACAAGCCATGCCGACGTCATTGCCAATGCGCCTGCTCGAAGCCGCCCCCAACGCCATCAACAAGGCGCACCGCCGCAACGGCCGGCCCTTCGACCCGACCACGCCCATGCCCCCACCCGCAGGCCGCAGGCGCAGCTGGGTGCATTACGGCGTGATGATTCCGGACCTGCCCGCACCGCATCGGGTGTTCAACGTGCTGTCGATCGTGGGCACGCCGGGCGCGACGGTCTTCGATAACGACTTTGCGGTGACAACCACGCCGCAGGACACGGCCTATCTGTTGTCGACCACGGCGAGCATGGCGCCGGGGTCGTTCCGCGCCTACCGCATCGCCGAGGAATGCGACTTCGCTGCGGACAGCTCGCGGCTGCGCTTTGGCGACGATCTGTTGATTGAGGGGCAGTATCCGCAGTGGTCCCTGCAACGGAATGCCGACGACCTGCGCGTGACGCTTTCCATTGAAGCCACGCGCTGTGTCTCGCATTTCGCGGATGTTCTGGGGCTGTACACGCATTGGAGCTTGCTCAGCCGCTATTCCGGGGTCATCGAGCAGGCTGGCGAATCGCAGTCGGTCTCCGGGCTGTGCACCTTCGAGTATGCCGCCGGGGTGGGCCGGTACAGCGTGCCGGGGGCTAGCTTTCCGGCCAAGACCAAGATTCCGATCAATTACTTCACCTATCAGGTGATCAACCTCGATGCGCGCACGCAGCTGCTGCTGGTATGTGTGCTCGGCCCTGGTGACGTGCCCATCCAGCGCGCCGCCTATCTGCGCAGCCTGGATGACGATGGCGCGGTGTACACGCGCAACGTCCGTTTCACGGTGGACGCCTTCCTGCCCGAAGCTGCCGAGACACCGGACGGCTACCGCATGCGCCTGCCCCACCGCTTCCGCTGGTACGCCGAGACTGACAGCGGCGAGTCGTTGCTGTCGCTGGAATGCACGGTGCAAGGCGATTTTCACTACGGACTCGGCGCGGGCTACGCGAGCTGGTTCCTGTTCGATGGCCGTTGCCAGGGGCGCGCGGTGTCCGGGCAGGGGTATCTGGAGTTCATCGACCGACGGTGAGGCTTCATGGGTCCGCTCGCTTTTGCAGCCGACCTGCTCGCGCCATACGCCCCCTTCTGAGATGCTGTTGTCGCCGGCGCAGCCAGCTGGCGCATTTGCTTGAGGATGAGTGACGCCGCCCATGCCCTACACCCAACGCATTGCCGCACGGACGCACCAGTTCGCTGATCTGGGCGAGCTTATGGCCAAGGCCTCGCCGGCTCGCTCCGGCGATGCACTAGCGGGCATTGCCGCGGCATCGATGGAAGAACGCGTGGCCGCCCAGACATTGCTTGCGGACATCCCGCTGAGCGCCTTTCTGGAAACGCCGCTGATTCCCTATGAAAGCGACGAGGTCACGCGGCTGATCATCGATGGGCACGACCGCACCGCCTTTGCGCCGGTCAGCGGCCTCAGCGTGGGCGCGTTCCGCGACTGGCTGTTGTCGGATGCCGTGGATACGGCAACGCTGCAGGCGCTGGCGCCCGGTTTGACGCCGGAAATGGTGGCCGCGGTCAGCAAGGTGATGCGCCATCAGGATCTGATTCTGGTGGCCAGCAAGTGCCAGGTGGTGACGCGCTTTCGCAATACGCTGGGCTTGGCGGACTCGCTGGCGGTGCGCCTGCAGCCGAATCACCCCACCGACAGCGCGCGCGGCATCCTGGCCAGCACGCTGGATGGCCTGATGTACGGTGCCGGCGATGCCTGCATCGGCGTCAATCCCGCCAGTGACGACCCGGCGGTGCTGCATCAGCTGTGGCATCTGCTGGACGCGCTGATTGCGCGTTTCGAGATTCCCACGCAATCCTGCGTGTTGACCCATGTGACGCGGCAGATCGAGGCGATCGAGGCCGGTGCACCGCTGGACTTGGTGTTTCAGTCCATCGCCGGCACGGAGGCCGCCAATCGCGGCTTCGGCATCGACCTCGCCCTGCTGCGCGAGGCGCACGAGGCGGCGCTGTCGCTGAAGCGCGGCACCCTCGGCGACAACGTCATGTACTTCGAAACCGGACAGGGCAGCGCCCTGTCGGCCGACGCGCATCACGGCATCGATCAGCAAACCTGCGAAGCGCGGGCCTACGCGGTGGCGCGGGTCTTCCGGCCGCTACTCGTCAACAGTGTGGTGGGCTTCATCGGCCCCGAGTACCTCTATGACGGCAAGCAGATCACACGCGCCGGGTTGGAGGACCATTTCTGCGGCAAGCTGCTGGGCCTGCCCATGGGCGTGGATGTCTGCTACACCAACCACGCCGAGGCCGACCAGGACGATATGGATACCCTGATGACGGTCCTTGGCGTTGCCGGCGTGAATTTCATCATGGGCGTGCCCGGCTCGGACGATGTGATGCTGGGCTACCAGAGCACGAGCTTTCACGACGCGCTGTACCTGCGCCGCGTGCTGGGCAAGGCGATGGCACCCGAGTTCGCTGAGTGGCTGCGGTCCATGGGTATTTACGATACGGACAGCGGCCTGCGGCTGAATTCGCCCGCCGCCAAAGCCTTGATGGATTTCAGCGAGACCGTGCTGTGAGCGATCGACAACATCCGCTTCAAACCGTGGTGGACGACGCCTGGCAGGCCCTGCGCCGCCACACGCCGGCCCGCATCGCGCCCGGGCACACCGGCATCAGCTTGCCGACGCGGGAAGTCCTCGCCTTCTCCCAGGCGCATGCCCTGGCGCGCGACGCCGTCCACGCCGCGCTGGATGTATCTCACCTGCAGGATGCGCTCAAGGAGCTGGGGCTGGCCATCACCACCGTACGCAGTGCCGCGCCGAGCCGGGCCGCCTACCTGGCACGGCCGGACTGGGGACGGCGCCTGCATCCCGGCACCGTGCTGCCCGAGCCGACGGAGGCTGGGGCTGTGGTGCTGGTGGTGTCCGACGGGCTGTCCGCCACCGCCGTGCAGCAGCACGCACCTCCGCTGCTAAAGGCGCTGCTACCCAAGCTGGCCGGTGTCCGCCTCGGCCCCTTGGTCATCGCCGAACAGGCGCGCGTGGCTCTGGGCGATGCCGTCGGCGAGCGCCTGCGGGCAGGCATGGTGATTCACCTGATCGGCGAGCGACCGGGGCTGTCCGCACCGGACAGCCTCGGCGCCTATCTCACCTTCGGCGCGCGGACAGGGTGCACGGATGCGCAACGCAATTGCGTGTCCAATATCCGGCCGGCCGGCCTCAGCTTCGAGGCCGCGGCTACCGAAATCGCGCGGCTGACGCATGCGGCTTTACAGCACGGCTGCAGCGGTGTTGCCTTGGCAGCACATACCGAGCCGCTGCCAAACGCACTGCCCGCGGCAAACTAAGGCGCGCGTGCGTCTCGGCCACGGAGGGCCGAGGATCATCCGCCCCAGTGCGACCAGCCCATCCAGACCGCCATCGCGATCATCATGAGGTTCTCGGTCAGCGAGACAAAGCCGAGCGGTACGGCATTGTTGCCGCCCACGCAGGCGCACTTGAGTTCGCGCCGGTCGATGTAGACCGCCTTGAAGACGGACACGGCGCCCACGGTACCGATGAACAGCGCCAGCGGCACCGACACTGCGTGCAGGATGCCACCAATCATGAGCACGCCGGCCACGGCCTCGCCGAAGGGATAGAGCCGGGCGTAAGGCACCCAGCGTTGGGCAAGCAGATCGTAGTTCAGGAACATGGTGGCAAAACTCTCCACGTCCTGGAGCTTGAGCAGGGCGAGCACCACCATGCTGAAGGCGATGAACCACATCGCCGCCTGCACGGTGAAGACGGTGCCGAAGGCGCCCATGCTGGCAGCCAGCGCCGAGAGGAAAGTGAGACTGAACAGGGCAATCACCGGCCGATAGCTGGGCTTGTCCGGATCGCGCACCGGCAGGCCGAGGTGACGGCGCAGTTCTTCGTATCCGCCGATGCGCTGCTCTGCGATGAAAACCTGCGGCGTGGTGGTCACGCCGTGCTCCTGCTTGAAGGCGTCGATGGCCTCGCGCGAGCGCAGGGGTCGATCGTCGACTTGATAGCCGTGACTGCGCAGCAGGTGCTTGGTCTTGAGCCCAAAGGGGCACATGTGGTCCGTCATCACCATGCGGTACAGCACGGCGGAGGATGTGGATCGGGTAGAGGAATCAGCCATGTCGGGACTCCGGCTCTGTGAATCTGTGCCCCATCATGCGCCCTGTAGTCCACTACAGAGTCAAGCCTCTGACCTTTCCCTCAAGCCAGCCCGCGATCAATGTGGCCGATCAGCAGGCGATGGATGCGCCATCACAGGCGGCATATGCGCCTGGCGCGTCAGCCGAAGCGCGCCTTCCGGTCGGCCAGTGCGGCCTGGACACCCTCTTCGGCCACTTTGGTGAAGAAGCGCACAAAGCTCTCGCTCTGGTGAAACACGGCGTCGAGCTCAGCGGCCTGCGCGCCAGAGGCGAACAGCCCCATGTTCTCGTAGAAGTTGCTCGTGGCCTGTTTGAGGATCGCGAGGTTGCCGACAGGGGTCTTGGCGATATCCGCTGCCATGGCATCCACCGTGGCTTCCAGTTCTTCCAGCGGCACAACGCGGTTGATCAGCCCCATCGCCTCGGCTTCGCGGGCGCTGAACAGCCGCGCGGTATAGAGCAGCTCGCGCGTCTTTCGCATCCCGATCAGCATCGGCCAGAGAAAGACCGTGGGTGGAATCCCCAGGTCTCTAGCCGCCGGATGCCCGAATTTGGCGATGTCCGCCGCCACCACCAGATCGCACATGGCAATCAACTCGCCGCCGCCCGACAGGCAGAGGCCCTGCACCTGGGCAATGATCGGCTTGGGGAACTTCCACAGGGTCCACCAATACTCGAGCAGCGCCCGAATATCCTGCCGGTCGCGCTCCAGATCGAGAGTGCCCGCCTGCGCGATGGGGTTCTGCGACAGAATCCAGTCGCTGCCGTCCAGGTCGTAGCCAGTGGTGAAGGCCTTGCCGGTGGCCTTCAGCACCACCACGGAGATGGTGTCGTCGTCCCGCACTGAGTCGAGCGCTGCCTTCAGGTCCTGCAGAAAGCTGGCCGTCATCGCGTTCATTTTGTCTTCGCGATTGAAGGTCACGGTGAAGACCTTGTCTTTCCGCGCGGTCTGGAGGTTGGCTTGGCTCGTCATTGGCGATTCTCAGCAGGCTGGGTCCTGCGAAGACGGTACGCTTTGGCCCTACGAGTGAGCGCACTCCGTCCGGGTGAGACGCAACGGCGTGGATCGCGCGACGGCAGTCCAGGCTTGGCCTGGACTGCGTGCGTCATGTGAGCTCGCCCCACCCTCAACTCAGGCGGCGACGAAAGGCCCCTCAGGCGTTGACCACCTCAACGGGACCATGGTCATCGCAGTGATCGCCGTGCGGATGGTGCAAATGGCCGTCGACCAGGTAGTCCACATGGTCGCCGTGCGGCACCGCTTCGTGTCCGCAGCCGGGACCGTGCACGTGGTCGCTCGCGTGTGCGGCACAATCGTGCGCGGGTGTGCAGGCGGCCGGGTTTTGGTCGCTGACTGCCAGCGCGTGCTCATCCACATGGTCCTGATGCGGATGATGCAGGTGGCCGTCGTGCAGATAATCGACATGGCCATCGTGCTTGATGGCGGTGTGGCCACAGTCCGGGCCGTGCTGGTGCGGGTGGCTGCCGTGCTGGCTGGCGTTGCAGTGACTCATTGCGGTTACTCCTTGGGGGTGCTCATCCGTGCGGATGTTCGTCGGCGTGCTCCAGCGCGTTGGCAATGAGCTGAAACACATGTTCGTCGGCGAGCGAATAGATCGCCGATTGGCCCTGGCGGCTCCGTGTGACCAGACGCGCCTGCAACAGCACCTTGAGCCGCGCCGACACGGTGCCGATGCGCTCGCCCATGGCCTCGGCCAAGTGACTGACCGACTGCGGCTGAGATGCGAGCAGCGTCAGCGTGTTCAGGCGCGCGGGGTCCGACAGCGCATGAAAGATCGCTGCGGCTTCCCTGAGCTGGCTTGCGTCGTATTGCTGGGCCATCGCTAAATCCAAAGTTCTAATGAATAATGGATTGTTGGAATATGGAAGTCAACCGGACTGACGTGCCTGTGGACCTGAGCACCACAGGCGCCTGCGCTGCATTGCTGAGGGGCGCACGCGCCTTTACTGTTTCCACACCAGACAGCCGCCGCCAAGAACACGCGCCACCGTGCAGGAGCGGTGGAGGCGCCACTGCACCGCATCGAAACCACCAAGGAGACCACCATGAGTACCTACAAGCGCATCCATCTCGTTGCGCGACCCAGCGCCGGCCCCATCACTGCGGAGCTCTTCGATGTCGTGTCGAATCCAGTGCCGAGCGCGGGCCCGGGCGAGGTACTGGTGCAGCAGACGCATATGTCACTGGACCCGGCGATGATCGGATGGATGCAACCGGATGAGAACAGCTACATCCCACCGGTGAAGCTCGGCGAGGTCATGCGCTCTTCCGGTATCGGCCGCGTGGTGGAGAGCCAGCATCCGGACTTTGCCGAGGGTGATGTGGTGCGCGGCATGATGGGGTGGACGGAGTACTATCTGAGCAACGGCAAGGGCCTGTCGAAGCTGCCTGCCAAGCTGGATCCCGAGACCGCCCTCGCCGTCTTCGCCCTGCCCGGCATGACCGCCACCAAGGGGCTGTACGGTTTCGGCGACCCCAAGGCCGGCGAGACGATTGTGGTCAGCGGTGCGGCGGGCTCGGTGGGCTCCATCGTGGGCCAGCTCGCCAAGGCCGACGGCCTGCGCGTGATCGGTGTGGCCGGCGATCAGGAGAAGTGCGACTGGATCCGCGATGAACTCGGCTTCGACGGCGCCATCAACTACAAGACCGATGACATCCCCGCCAAGCTGGACGAACTCGCCCCGGATGGCGTGGACATCTATTTCGAGAACACGGGCGGCCCGATCCAGCACCATGTCTTTGATCGCATGAACGCGCATGGCCGCATCGTCGTGTGCGGCATGATTGCCGACTACACCGCGCGCGAACCCTCCCCGGGGCCGAACTGGATCCCGCTGATCAAGAAGCGCATCAACATCCGTGGCTATGCCATGCCGGACCACTTTCACGAGGCCTCGGCCCTTCTGGAAAAGCTCACGCCCTACGTGCAGAGCGGCAAGATTCGCTTCCGTACCCACGTGCTCGAAGGCCTGGAATCCGCCATCGACGGCCTCAATCTCTTCTTCACCGGCGACAACCGCGGCAAGCTGATCGTGAAGCTGTAAACAGCACCATGCCCGTCCCTGGTCTCCCTGCGCGCCGCCCTGCCCGCGGCGGGCACGCGGCTTTCGGAATGCCGCCGTGACGCGCGCAAACGACCCTCGCGCGGCCGACGGCCTGCTGCGCAAGCGCATTGGCCTGGTGCTCGGGCCGGTCCTCGCGCTGCTCGTCTACGGCGTGATCCCGGATGCCGCGGGCGGCGGGCTCGACCATGCCGGACGCGCCACGGCAGCGGTGGGCGTACTGATGGCCACCTGGTGGCTGTGCGAAACCTTGCCGCTGCCGGCGACGGCCCTGCTGCCGCTGGGGCTATTCCCGCTGCTCGGCATTTCCGACTCCGGCGCCGCAGCCGCGCCCTATGCCAGCGACATCATCTTCCTGTTCATGGGCGGCTTTCTGCTCGGGCTGGCCATGGAGCGCTGGGGCCTGCATCGGCGCGTGGCACTGCATATCGTGCGCGCGGTGGGCACGGGCCCGCGACGCCTAGTGGCCGGCTTCATGCTGGCCGCGGCGGGTCTCAGCATGTGGATCTCCAACACGGCCGCGACCATCATCCTGCTGCCGGTCGCGCTCAGCGTCATCGCCATGCTGACCACGAGCGAGCAGGACGGCCCGGATGATCCGGCCGTTGCCAGCTTCGCCACCTGTCTGCTGCTGGCCATCGCCTACGCTGCCTCAATTGGCGGCGTGGGTACCTTGATCGGCTCGCCGCCCAACCTGGTGGCAGCCGGCTATCTGGAGCGCGAGCTGGGCTGCAGCATCGGGATGCTGGACTGGATGCGCTTCGGCATCCCGCTGGTGCTGGTCTTTCTGCCTATCGCCTGGGCCTATCTGACCTGGTGGGCCTTCCCGCTGCGCTTGCGTTCGCTGGGCGCCGGCGCGCAGCAGATCGACGACGCCATTGCGCAGCTGGGACCCATGCGCCGGGGGGAAACCATCGTCAGTGTCGTCTTCACCTGTACGGCGCTGGCGTGGATGCTGCGCCCGCAGATCGCTGCCCTGCCGGGCCTTGGCCTGCTCACGGACCCGGCCATTGCCATCCTGGGCGCGCTTGCGCTGTTCCTGATTCCGGTCGAGCGCGGTGTGCCGGTGATGGATTGGCAGACGGCGCTGCGCCTGCCCTGGGGCGTGCTGCTGCTGTTCGGTGGCGGGCTGAGCCTGGCCGCGGCCATCGGGTCGCACGAGGTCGATCGCTTCATCGCCAGCGGTATCGGCCAGCTCGGCGCACTCCCCACCATGGCGCTGTTGCTGGTGGTGGTGACGCTGGTCAAGGTCGCGACGGAGCTGACCAGCAATACCGCCATTGCCACCACCTTCGTGCCGGTATTGGCCGCGGTGGCCGTGGGCATGGGCGCACCACCGGAGATGCTGATCATCGCCGTGGCGATGTCGGCCAGCTATGCCTTCATCATGCCGGTGGCCACACCGCCCAATGCCATCGTCTTTGGCACCGGGCGCGTCAGCATCGCGCAGATGGCGCGCGCCGGTGTGGGGCTCAACCTGTTGGCCATCATGCCCGTTGCCCTCACTGCCTGGCTGGCAGCGCCTGGACTCTGCTAGGGCCTGTTAACACGCATTCGGTCTTGGCGTTGGCCCCGGAAATCCGAAGGACACGACCCGTATGCGCGCCGCGATCGACTGCGTGTTAACAGGCCCTGGCGCGGGGTCAGCGGTGTGCCGCGTTGGCGGCGCGGCGATCCCCCACCACCGAGGCCAACGACGCCTCTTCACTCTGGTGCCGTCGATCCAGTGCCAGCAGGACATCGTCGGTCGGCTTGTCCGCGGGGAACAGAAGGCTGATCTGCAACGCAGCCGCGGTGGCATCGCGCGGTGTGCCGACACGCACCACCATGCTCAACAGCGCCAGCGTGTGCACCCCCACGCGATAGCGTTCCACCACCACGGGCTCGGCGTTGGGCCGGATCGGCTGGCGCTGAATCCTCTGCACGGCCGGGTAGGCCTGCAAGGCCGCGAGCAACTCGCGCGCCTGGGCATCGTCGGGCAACTGCTGAACGCTCTGGAACCAGACCGAGGGCAGCCAGCGATCCGCATCGACCATGTGGCCGAGAAGCCCATCGGGATGAAAGGTCAGATGCAGCAGATTGGGCTGCGCACCCCCGATCCGATGCCACATCTGCCCATCTGGATCGGCCTGCAGCAGCAGCCGCTCGAAGGCACGGTTGGTGCCGAGAATGTTGTAGTGGTCGTCCAGCAACAGTGCAGGATAGAAGCCGTGTTGCTCCATCAAATGCCACGCCGCCTGCCGAAGCGGCTCGTACTCGGGCGCGCGCAGCGCGCTCGGGACCGTCGGCAGAAAGCCCGCCGCACAGAACAGCTGGTTGCGCGCATCCATGCTCAAGGACAGCGCATCCGCCAGGCGCGCGAGCAAGGCGCGGCCAGGGCTGGAACACCCGCACTCGATGAAGCTGATGTAGCGCTGCGTGGTGCCCGCCTGCGTCGCAAGCCTCAACTGCGAGAGCCCTGCGCGTTGGCGCAATGTGCGCAGCACATCGGGAAGTGCATCGGCCATGGCCACATCATGCCCTGCGCCTGCCGCCCTGCCTATTCCCCAACGGGAATTGCCGCGCACGGGCAGGCACTGGACATTGGCAGCTCCTTCACAACGGAGTCGCACGATGCCGGATGTTCTGAGTCAGTGGCGGACGTGGATCGATGCCTTTGAGGCCACGGTCCAGGATGACGAGTGGGACCGATTGCAGCCCTTGCTGGCCGAGGACGTGGAATACCGCGTGATGGGCGCCCCCTTTGCTGCCCATGTCCGTGGCCGCGACGCCGTACTCGCCGGCCTGGCGCAATCGGTCCGCAATTTCGATCGCCGCATGGACGGCCGGCGCTGGACACCGCTGGCGATTCGGGTGGACGAGCCGGGGTACCTTCGCTGCAACATTCTCAGCGAATACAAGCGTGGGGGCGACTGGGTGCTCGCCTTTCAGGCCGAAGGGCACTGGGGTTTCCGCGACGGCAAGATCGACCTGATGCTGGACTTCTACGACCCGCAGCATGTCGACGTGCAGCAGGCGCTGGGCTGGATACACGAATTCGGCCAGGATCTCGATCCGCGCTACGCCTGACCGATCCGCTAATTGCTCGCCGTTCTCCCGCGCTCTGCGGGATCGGCGGCGGCTCGGCCTAGGCTGCAGCGGACCGCTGCACCGCCTCTTCGGCCCTGGTTGGTGTTTGCTTGGCCTTCTCGAAGCGAAGGAAGCCATCGTCAATGGGCTCCCTGAGCAGCAGGCGACGATCCATGCCGTAATGCATCATCACCCGCCACGGCAGCGCCCGCCCCTGCCGTGGCAATAGATGACTGCCGCGCCGTACGTAGCCAGATTGCAGCGCATCCAGGATGCCGTTGTCCGTGGCGTGATCGCCGCGCGCCTTCGGGATCGCCGCGCCGTGACGGTGAATATCCATGTGCTCGAAGAGACGGCACAGGTAGCGCGCCGAAATATCGGATTTCAGCGTCCACGAGGCATTGGTGTAACCGACAATCCACGCAAAATTCGGGATTTCCTCGATCATGAGCCCCTTGTAGCTCATCTTGTCCTGCAGCGGCTGGGCCTCGCCGTCCACCTTCAGGGTCATGCCGCCGAGGACCTGCAGCTCCAGGCCGGTGGCGGTAATGACGATGTCCGCCTGCAGATGTGCGCCCGATGCCAGCTGCACACCGTCGGCCGTGAAGCTGGCGATGCGGTCAGTGACCACCGAGGCCTTGCCATCCCGCAACGCCAGCAGCAGGTCGCCGTCGGGCACGAAGCAGAGCCGCTCGTCCCATGGCATGTAGTCCGGGGTGAAGTGGCGCATGGGCACCTTCGGCCCCACCTGCCGCCGCACCCGGGCCAGCAGAAGCTTGCGCATCGTCTTCGGCCAGGCGCGGCAGGCCATGAACAGACTGCGTTGGATGACGATGTTGCGTCCGCGCACGATGCGATCCACCCAGGACCGGGGCAGCACGCGCGCCAGCAGATTGGCCATGTGGTCCGTGTTCGGCAGCGAGAAGATGTAGCTCGGCGAACGCTGCAGCATCGTCACATGCGCGGCGGTATCGGCCATGGCCGGCACCAGCGTGACGGCAGTGGCACCGCTGCCGATGACCAGCACGCGCTTGCCGGCATAGTCGAGATCTTCCGGCCAGGCCTGGGGGTGGACCCACTGCCCCTTGAAGGCACTTTCTCCAGGGAAGCGCGGACGGTAGCCGTGGGCGTAGTTGTAGTAGCCGGTGCCGCAGACCAGGAAGCGGCAGCGGAACTGGCGCTGCGCACCGCTGGCCTTGTGCACGGCCGTCACGAGCCAGCGCTGGGAGGCGCTGGACCAGTCCGCTTCCGTGACCTGCAGGCCATAGTGAATGCTGTCGCCCAGGCCCGCTTCGCGCACGGTTTCTTCCAGATAGTTGCGGATGGTGGGGCCGTCCGCCAGGAACTGACGCGAGCGCAATGGCTTGAAGGAGAAACTGAAGGTGGCGATATCGGAATCCGAACGAATCCCCGGATAGCGGAACAGATCCCAGGTGCCACCGAGGCGTTCGCGGCCTTCCAGAATGGCGAGTGTGCGCTCCGGCTGCTCCCGCCGGAGGTGGCAGGCGGTGCCGATACCGGACAGGCCGGCGCCAATGATCAGTACATCGTAATCGTGGAGGGTCATCGCGCCGCTCCTCGAATGCCATCGACGACTTCCATAGTGGCACAGGCGCATGACGATCACGAGTCCACTACAACGAGGCTGGAGATGACGCCAAAACAAAAGGGGCGCCAGCTTTTGCGGGCGCCCCTGGTGTCGCTTACCGCGAGATCGTCTCCCCCCTCGCCGGTCTTACTCCATCCCTCAAGGCCAACCTTACCCCGCTTTCATGCTCGAAAGCTACTCTGCGGGTGGCACTCCGGTGGGCTGCAACCCGGTCAGCAAGCCCGTCTGCTCGCCGCGGTCGAGGGTGGCATCCCGGCATCCTTCGAACAGCGCGGCGGCGGAGGCAGGTGCCTGCACCAGTTGCGCCGCATAGCAATAGGCACCGACGGGCGTGTAATCGCCCAAGACGGCCTCCGGCGCAGTGCCCTGCGGCACGTTCTGAATCGCCTGATCGAAGCCTGGGTTTGGCAGCATGTGGCGGTAGATGATCAGCCCATCCGGGAACGGCCCCCACGGCAACCAGGTAATGCCGTTTTCGGCAGTCGCCCATTCGGGACGGTCGGCAGGGTCGGTCACCATCACGGTAAAAAAGCCCTGCGCATCCAGCGCCACTTCCTCATCGCGGGCGCAGTCGACAAAACGCTGGGTGAGAAATTCGTTCTGACAGATGGACCAGTAGCGCATCTGCTCTCTGCCCCAAGGCACACCGGCGGCACCGCGCCAGCTGGGTGCCCGCGCCCGCACCACGTAGGCCGAACCGAAACGGCGCGCAAAACCCACCGTGGCGTAGTCGTTATGGAGATTGCTCAGAAAGCCGCCCCCGCCGGACAGGGGCAGACCGCTCGCCTCCTCTCCCAGAGGGACCCCCAAAGCATTGCCCAGAATCTGCAGCGCGGTGGTTGGCAATCCGTAGAACACGCGCGTCGAAGGCGGCATGGTCGCCGTTGGGATCGTGACCAGGCCTAGCAGCGCATCGGGCAGATCGACGGTTAGCAGCAGATCGTTGAGTCCGGGGTCGGGCACCACGCCGCCCCCGGTGGGGATCAGCGGCTCGGCACAGTCGGCATAGGGCAGCAGGGTCTGGCTGCCGTCGGCCGTCTCCAGCGTGAGCACCGGCAGACCGACACCCCCTTCAAAGTCGAATCCCGCCTCTGGCACGTAGCTGCGATACATGATCGCGGTTCCCACCGGGTTCGGTGCCGCGTTCGCGCCCGTCGGGATGACCCCGGAATACATGGTGTTGGGTGCGGGTGTTTCCGGCTTCGGGCCGAACTCCACATAGGCGGTGTAACTACCACCCAGCGGTGCGCGCTCATCCACGAAGGGATTGGACTGCTCCGCATCCGCGGGGACCAGTTCCGCGTCGGCAAGCGCATCCACCGGGCGGATCAATGGGTCGTAGACATTGAAGGAGAAGTAGCGCATGTGGCCAAAGCGGCCGTCGATCCGCAATCGCGTACCGGGGGTATGCGGCACGGTCGCCACCCAGTACTTGGCGGAGTCATCCGGGAAGGCGATATTCGTGACGTTGATGTCGGAAGCCGCCTGCCAGCCGCAGCCCACCCCACCCGGAAACTGGGGGCGCTCGGGCCGCTGGCCCGGGAGATCCGGCGGACGCTGCGCCGTGCGCGCGCCGCCGGCCTGCGTCGCGTCAAGGCCCACCGGACCCGCTTCATCCGAGCATGCCGCGAGCACGATGCTGAGCGTGAACAAAGCCGTCACGCCCCAACGCGGGGCGCGACGGGATTCCTGACCCGATGCCTGCTGCATTGTCCCTGTCTCCTTCTCGGTATCAGCGCAGCATAGAAGGCGACCGACGCCTCCCGTCAGGGCAATTTCGTTCTACTCCATCCCTTCCGGAAGCACCTTGCCGTGCTTGGCGAGGTAGTGCGCGGTGATGTTGGGGGTGTGGGTGACGGGTTCGACGATTTCCCACACGCGTTCGTAACCGCTGTGCTGGATGCGCCAGGCGCCATCCTTGTAGACGTACTTGTCCTTGTAGAAGGAGGCGCCGTCGGTGGTCTTCTTGCGGCGCAGGTCCAGGAACCAGTCGCGCAGATACCAGCGGCCGCTGGCTTCGAAGTCGGAGTGCACTTCGATTTCCGGGTGGTTGCCGTGATGGAAGGCAATGGCCTCGGCGTGGAAGGCGTAGCTGAGCGCCTCCAGGATCTTGTCGCGGCCTTCGGCTTCAAAGCGGTAGGTCCCACCGACGTAGCAGACCGTGGCGTCTTCGGTGAAGACATCCTTCAGCGTCTCCAGGTCCGCGGTATCAATGGCACGGAAATAGCGGTACTTGAGCTGGCGAATGAGCTCGATGGCTTCCAGGTTCAGCCCCATGGCTTGGGTCTCCTCGTGTGCGTGAATAAAGCAACTTTGTGCACAGCAAGGCTGACCCAGCGCGTCGACGTCGGCCTCGCGCAGATGGATGAGCTGGCAGCGACTAGGGCAGTCGGTTGAGCTGCCGTTCGGCGTGGCCGATCTTGCGGTCGCCCGGGCCGAGGTCTTCCTGCGCCCTCTCGATAGTGGCGACGCGGATCGATTTCACCGGAATCAGCCGAACCAACTTCGGCAGATAGCGCAACAAGTGGAAGGACATCGTGCGCCACAGGTGCCAGAGCCGGTGCCGGTGCGCCACTTCGGCGCGCGTGACCGGCCGCGAGTGCTGCGCCAGCACGCGCTCCAGACTGGCGCGCAGTGCGCGATTGAGTGCCCGATCGCGCACCACCAGATTGGCTTCCAGATTCAGAGCGAGGCTGAAGGGGTCGAGGTTGCTGGAGCCGACCGTGGCCCAGTGGTCATCAACGACCGCGACCTTGGCGTGCGAAGGCCGCTCCACGTACTCCCAGACTTCGACACCGATGCCGATGAGGTAGTCATACAGCGTGCGGCTGGCGAACTTGACGTACTGCTTGTCCGGATTGCCCTGCAGGATGAGGCGCAGCCGTACCCCACGCTGTACCGCCTGCCGCATGGCGCGCAGGAATCGATAACTGGGATAGAAATAGCTGTTCATGATGACCACATCCCGCTGCGCGCCGCGCAGCGCCTTCAGGTACATGGCCTCGATATCGTGGCGATGACGGGTGTTGTCGCGGGTGATGAACAGCGCCTGCGCACTGGCGCGCGGGTTCAGCCATTCACTGGGGACCCGACGCAGGACATCGCCGAGGCGTCGCCAGCGCGGCTCGGCACTTTCGCCAATCGCCTGATAGCAGAAGTGCCGGATATCCTCGACCACCGGACCCTGCATGCGCACAGCGTAGTCCTGCTTCGACTCCGGGCCGTAGTAGCGCATATGCGCATCCGAAAAGTTGATGCCGCCAATGTGCGCAATACGACCGTCGATCACCACGATCTTGCGGTGGAGACGGTGCAGCAGATTGGGATGCTTGCCGAGCTTGGGCGCCATGGGACCGAAGACATGGACACGCCCGCCGGCATCGGTCAGCGGCTGGATGAAATCCTTGCCCAGCAGCGCCGAGCCATGCCCATCCACCGTGATGTCGACCTTCACGCCACGCGCAGCGGCCCCGATCAGCACCTCACGCAGGCCACGGCCGATGGCATCCTCATACCAGATGAAGGTTTCGATGATGACTTCATGCCGTGCGGCACGAATGTCATCGAAGACGGCAGGGAAGAATTCCTCACCGTTCTCCAGCAGATCGATGGCGTTGTCTTCCCGCCAGCTGGGCTCGGTCATGGGCGTGTGGTGATATCCAGCGTCAAGGGCGCGTGATCGGAGAGTGTGCGCCACGGCCGACCGCGCAGCACCTCGGCTCGAGCGTGGTTCAGATTGCGGAGGTAGACGCGGTCCAGGCGCAGCAACGGCCACCACACCGGGAAGCTGCGCGCCGCCCTGCCAGTGTGCTCCACGAAGACCTCGCGCACACCGAGGCGCTCGGTCAACGGGGCATGAGCGCGACCACGCCAATCGTTGAAGTCGCCGCCGATCAGCAGGGGCGCGTCATCGCCGATGTGTTGCTCCACCATGGCGCACAGACCTGCGATCTGGTCCCGGCGTTGCGCCTCGCGCAGCCCCAGATGCACGCATACAGCATGCAAGGGGGATGTCCAACCCGGAATCGCGAGTTGGCAGTGCAGCAGGCCGCGCTTCTCCGCGTCCGGGATCGACACATCGTGGTTATGCCAATGGAGGATGGGGAACTTGGAAAGGATCGCGTTACCGTGATGCCCCTCTGAGTACACCGCGTTCCGACCATAGGCATAGGCGGACCAGACGGTATCCGCGAGGAATTCGTATTGCCCCTGCTCTGGCCAGTGCTCCCAGCGGGTGGAATGCTCCTGATGCGCTCCGAGCACTTCCTGCAATAACACAACATCCGCATCGGCGCGCCGGATGGCGTCACGCAGTTCGTGCAGCACGAAGCGCCTGTTCCAGGCGGAGAAGCCCTTGTGCATGTTGAGCGTAAGGACGCGAATTTGCGCCTCCTTCTGCATCATCGATCCGAGCTTCTGTTTGGCCAGTCAGGCCTGTTCGAGTCGCGCCGTCACCCTGTGCTTGACCCAGAAGGCCAGTGCCAGACAGCCCAAAGCGATGACCGCCAGCACCGCCACCCCCTCCGCCGAGGGCTCCTGTAGCACCGAGCGCAGCTGAAAGCCGACCACCCCCATGAGCAGCAGCGCGGGGAGAATGCCGAGTACCGTGCCGACGACAAAGGGAAGGCCACGGACGCCACCGGCACCAAGGACGAGATTAACCACCGGATAGGGGGCGATCGGCATGATGCGCAGCAGAATCAAACCCGGCACGCCGCTTTCACGGACGACCCTCAGGGCCTTGTCCACCTTGGCGTTGCCCCAGCGGTCCAGGGCGGGCTGCCCCAGATGCAGCCCCGCCCAGTAGGCGCACAGGCCGGCCAGCAGACTGCCGTAGAGCGCATAGGCCATGCCCACCCATGGGCCCATCACGACAATCAATGCCAGGTTGAGCGCCGTCAGCGGGAACATGACCGGAGTCGCCAGCACATACAACAGGCCCAGGCTCAGCAGCGCCCATGGGCTGTGCGCCAGTGTCTCGACATGGGTCTCAAGATTGTCGGACGTCGCCCATTCGCCGAGTGGGCTCCAGCGCCACAGCGCCGTCAGCCCGAGTACAAGCATCAGCGCGGCGCCCGCAGCCATCCAACGGGGGCGAAACAGGGTCGGGAGGTTTGCAGGCATCGTCTACAGGTGCGGCTGTGCGCACACATATGCAAAGAAAAGCCCCGGCCGCCGAGCGCGGCCGGGGCGAGAACGCAGCAACTTAGTAGTCGCTGCTGTCCTCCATCTCGTCGGCGGTCTCTTCCATCTCGTCGCCGGCTTCTTCCATCGCATCGCCCGCTTCCTCGGCGGCTTCGTCGATGGATTCGCCCATTTCCTCGGCCGGGCCGTCATTGGAATCACAGCCGCTGAGCAGGGCGATGGAACCCACGCCCATGAACAGGGCAAGTGCCAAAGCGCGCAGTGCGCTGAGTCCGGTACGGGTTTCGCTGGCAGTCGTCATTACTCCCTCCTTTCGGGAATCAAGTGGGTGTGCGCGCCCTGATGCGACGCATCAAGCCCGCACACACCCCCATCATGCTGCACTGCGATGCTGAGTGCGAGATGAATTACTCGATTCAGACGCCGAAACCACCCGAGACATTGATCTGCTCGCCCGTGATGTAGTTGGCGCGCCGGGATGCGAGGAAACGCACGGCTTCGCCGATGTCCTCCGGCTTGCCCCAGCGCTTGAGGGCGAGCAGCTTCTTGGTTTCGCGAATCCAGTGCTCGTCGAAGACCCCGCGCTCCAGCAGTTCGAGGAACATGCCGGCTTCGATGACACCGACCAGCACCGAATTCGCGCGCACGCCGTTGGCGCCCTCCTCCTTGGCGATACCGCGGATCAGTGCCTCATTGGCCGCCTTTGGAATAACGGACAGACCGTCCATCGGAGGCCACCAGCGATCGCCGGCTGAGCCGATGTGCACCACGCTGCCGTGACTCTCGCGCAGGGCCGGCAGACAGGCCTTGATGACCTGGAAAAGACCGTGCTGCTCGGTGTCGACCGCCTTGCGCCAGGCTTCCACGGGGGTATCGGCCAGCAGCATCTGCTCGACCACGGGGCCGGCCGCGAAGACCACCGTATGCAGCTGCCCGTGCTCGGCGAGCACGGCCTTCAACGCGGCGCCGATGGATGCAGGGTCGGTGACATCCAGTGCGTGCGTGCTGGCCTTGCGCCCAGTCTCGCGAAGCGTAGCCGCCACGGCCTCAGCCTTGTCACCCTTGCTGCGATAGCCGATGGCAACGTCGCTACCGCCCTCGGCCAGACAGCGTGCGATGACGCTGCCGATGCCGCCACTACCGCCCAGTACCCACGCGGCGCCCGCCGGAAATTCGGTCATTCCTGGTCTCCCCCAAGGTCTGCATTGCGCCGCGGTACTTAGTCGGCGCGGTGAAAGCGTGCCGGATCGAACAGGCCGTCACGCGGATTGGGCACCGCGCGAACGCGTTCCACGTTCAGCACGGTGTACCCGTTGTTGACAAAATCGCGCATGGTCAGCCGCACCGGGTACCAGAAGTGCCCGAACTGGCGCAGATGCTCGGCGTCCACGGTCAGGCGCTTGCTGAGTTGCGCGTTGTTGTAGAACTCGGCCTCCATGACGAGGCAATGCGCCGCATCCACCGCCACGCGCACGCGATCGTGCGTCACCTTCTGTGGCTTGTCGGCGCGGACTTCCAGCAGGTGGGTGGGGCGCCCCTGTCGATCCACGGTCCCCACAAAGGAGACATCGGCATTGCCGAACAGACCCTGCCAGTGACGGAAGTCGTTGTAGCTGAACTTGGTGTCCATCAACGCGGTTTCGCCGAAACCGCCAGTGACCTGGCGCACGCGATCGATCGAAGGCAGGTAGACGTACATGCCGTCTTCGCCGTTGAGCCCGTCCGATTCACGCAGCAGATAGGCCGAGCCGGCGAGATACTCCGGCGCCCCCACGTGCATGACCGCGTGCGAGCGGTAATCGCCATCGCCTTCCCGGTGCACGCGCAGGAACAGGCTCGCAAGCAGCTCTTGCGCGCGTTCGTCGCCGGCACGCACGGTCTCGAAGCGCAATGTCTGGCCGATCACCATGCCCCCCGGCACGACCTTGGACATGCAGGTCATGACCTCCTTGGCGGTGGTGGCCTCGGCCTGCGCAGCGGCGTTGAGGCTCAGCAAACAAAGGCAGAAGCCCGCGATCATCTTCTTCATAGCATTCTCCAGGTCCCTTTCATCCGATCAGCGGCACGCCGGGCACAAGCTGGAGCAAGCGATCCATGCTCCAAAAGGCGCCCAGACTTCCTACCAGGTAGGCCGCTGCGACCGTGACGGGCCGACGCTGGTCCAGAAACAGTGCGCGTGGCAACGCATGCAGGACCAGTGCCAGCATTCCTATGGCGGCCAGTTGGCCGAGTTCGATGCCTATATTGAAGGCTGCCAGCGCGGGAATCATCGCTGTCTCAGGCAAACCCAGCGCCCGCAGCGCACCGGCGAAGCCCAATCCGTGGAGCAGACCGAAGGCAAAGGTGGCGACAGCGGCGCGCTGACCGCGCGTCCCGGTAGCCGATGACTGGCCGCGCTGCTGCAGCACCCGCCAGCCAACCCACACGATGCTGAGCGCGATACCGGCCTCCGCCAGTGCCGGTGAAAGCCGCACGATGCCGAGCACGGAGAGCGCCAGGGTGACGCTGTGACCGACGGTGAAGGCCGCGGTCATGATCAATAGCGGTCGCAGACCGAATGCGAAACCGTTGACCAGAAAGAACAAGCCCACGACGAAAGCGAGATGATCCGGGCCGAAGACCAGGTGTGTGAAGCCCAGCCCGCCGTATTGCGCCATGACGGCCCATACACTGGGGGCAGCAGGCACCACCATGGTCGGCGATTCTGCATCGAGCAGCGCCTGCGTGGTCCGGCCTTCCAGATCGCGGATCACGACCAGTGCATTGATGCCGTTGTTGGCGAGACCGCGTACGCCCAGCTCCTGCCCGACCAGCGGCGCGGCGCAGCGCACCTGCCAGCGTAGTTCGAGCGCGCGCTGCGCCTCCATCAACTGGCTGCGCGCCGGACCGGGGGCCTCACAGCCAGCGGGCAGCACGGGTTCCGGCCGGGCATTGCTCGCCTGCAGCAAGGAGCGCTGCCAGCGCACGTCGTGGTGCATGGCATCCACGGCGCGCAATTCGAGCACCGCCGGCGCCAGCGGATGCGCCTCTGCGGCATTCCAGGGCAGCATCGCGGCCAGCACCAGCGCAAGCAGCGCGAGGGCACGCCCGATCATGGCTGCATCGCCATTTCGAGGGCATCGCCGTCATCGACGATGCGGTAGCGCGCGCGCAAGCGCTCCATGCCGCTGCGCAACGCCTCCTTCTCGGCTGCCTGTCGGGCGTGCAGCAGGACCTGGCGCAGCGTGGGCGGTGCCGCCTCCGGTCGCGTCGCGGCACTGGTGACCCGCACCAGATGCGCGCCGAAACTGGAGGCGATGGGGCCGTGCCAGACCCCCACCGGTGCGGCGGCGATGCCTGACGCAAAGCCCGGGCCGAAGTGCTGCCCGAGCGCATCTGCGCGCATGCCCGCCACAGTGGGCCCGAGCAGGAAACCATCGCCCTGGGTAGGGGCAGGCTGGCTGCGCTGCACGCCCGACAGCGCCTGGCGGGCATCGCGCATTGGATCGGCGCGCAGATCGCTGCTGAAAAAGACATGCTCAAAATGGAAAAGCGCCGATGTCCGCTCCGGCTGCAGCTGGGTGGCGCTCGCCGCCAGCGCCGGGGCGTCCACCATTGCCTGCGATTCCAGACGGTGCTGCATGCGCTGAACGAGCCGCCGCCGAACCACCGGATCGCGCTCCAGCATGCCCAGCGCCTGCGCCTGGCGCAGCAAGGCCGCGTCGTCGAGCCGCTGATCGGCGTGCACGAAACGCATATTCTTCAGCAGCCGATCGCGCACCACGGTGTCCTGCTCGGCGATGCCCAGGCGCAGGGCTTCCTCGAACAGAATGGCCTCGTCGATATGCAGGCGCACCAGCGCGCGCATTTCCTCGGCGGAGGGCATGGCACCCGTCTCGCTGAGCCACTGCCGCCGCAGCTGCTCGCGATCCTGAGTGCTAACGCGCACCGTGGGGGTGTCGAGGGCCCGCACCAGCGGCTGTGCGGCCTCGGCCGCCACCAGCAGCGCCGTGCCAATGGCAAAGAAATGCGCAAGCGGATGGCGAAACAGGCGCGTCACGAGGCAGGAGACACCGGAGGCTGATACCAGATCGGCGACGTCCAGGCACGCTCCTGGATGGTCGGCGGGTAGCGGTCGTCACAGCAGCCCTCGAAGCCTTCGGGCGGGCCATCCGGATCGCTACAGTCGACCTCGGCCGCAAGGCATTGGCGATGGGACCAGCGACAGCTCGGATTCTCCACCACGCGGGCGTAGTAGAAGGCGCGCTGCGCCGGATCGAAGTCCGGGTCGGTCCACACCCGACAGAGCTGCCCAAAGCCGCTTCCGCTGGTGGCGCAGGTGTCGAGATCGACGCTGGCGCCGTTGCTGGGGTCGCCGGCCACGTCGTAGACCATTTCGCGCTTTTCGCCGTCTTCGAGCCAGCCCTTGATGATCTGGATGCGCTGCAGCGGCTCGGCATTCGGGTGCGCATCCCGCATTGCCGCCAGGGCAAAACGTGGCGCCTCGGTGGTCTCCGCCTGCGGCGTCAGAATGCCCCCCATCGGAACGCCGCCGGCATAGCCCTGCTCGGCGAAGTTGGCCGCACTGCACATGTCAGCGGGGAGGTCCCAGCCACCGAAGAAGCGAACAATGGGCCGGTTACCACTGGTGCCGTAGACCTCGCGCCGCTGGAGGGCGTCGAAGAGCGCGGGGCGCGTGTTCTCGGGGGCCCACACCACGGCCAGACCACCCGGGCTATACTCGACCAGATCGGTGAGACCTGGCGGGACCTCGTCGATGGCCGGCTTGCCGGCACCGCCATGGCCGGGAAAGTCGCGTTCGCGCACTTCCCCAGGCGTCACGATGTGGGTGTCGCTGCTGCCGATGAACCCGTATTGGAAGGGATTTTCACCGATGGTTTCTTCCTGCAGCAATCCTTCCTTGAGGGCTTCGCGCAGGTAGTCCTGCGGCAGGGGCGGCCCCGTGTTGAAGCCGTTGAAGCGGTCACCGGTCGTGTTGTTGTACGGGATGATCTCGAAGCCGCAGAGTTCGTCCTGCATGCCGGCACCGGCGGTGTTCAGACACTCCGACGACCCCTTGTGCTGATAGATCTCTGCCAGCGGTTCGTTCTTGCGCCGCTCGGCGGCCAGCTCCGCGGTGTAGGGATCACCGTTTCGGTCCTCGGTCTGGAACATCAAACCGGCCGCAAGATTCGAGTTATGCGGAATGGTCAGGTAGTCGCAACCGTCCTCAAGCTTGCAACGTTCTTCCAGTGCCTGCCAGAGCAGCTCCGGCTCGGGGAATTCCTGGTAGGCCGGCGGCACCTGAGGCACCTGATCGGTGGCGAAAATGACGTTGCGATGCAGATTGTTCGAGAGCGGGCTGCCCGTCCATTCGTACCCCACAAAGGTGGTGAAGCGGCACTCCGGCGACCGGTCGTAGTGCATTTCCGCAGCAACCTGGGTATCCGCCCACGGTGTCTTCGCAGCTTCCAGACAGCGTGCACCGCCCAGCCCGCAGAAAGGCATGCGCGGGATCTGTCCGTCGGCGCCGATCAGCGGCAACTGGAAGAAGGGCGGCACATCGCTGATCGGCAGGCGCGAAAAGTCCGGCAGGCCCAATGCGTAGAGGTTGAAGATGATGAAGGCGTTCTGCGGGTCGGCGCGGTAGTACTGGCACTCCAGCGCGTTGTAGCCCGGCTCCTCCGGATTGGTGCAGATTTCGACCTCGCCAAAGAGTTCGACGTGGTCGGTCACGGCGGCAAAGTCGAGCGGACGTTCCAATTGCCGCGAACGCAACGGATTGCCCTCGGCGTCATAGGGCTGGATCTCCAGCCGCTCGCCCTTGGCAAAACGGTAAGCGGCCTCCGGTTTCAGGCGCGTGCCTTGGGTGTTGGCATCCAGGGAATAGGTGGTGTGGACGTGCAGGTCGCCGAAATAGGGATTGCCGAGGGGGTTGAAGTCCTGGCAACGCCCGCGTTCGACGACCTCAGGCGCTGGCCCGCTCGCCTCCTCCGGCGAATCCCCGCCACAGGCCGACAGACCAGCGCCCACCAGGCCAAGCGCCGCAAGAAGAAAGAAAGAAGCATGGCGCATGCAAAACACCTCCGGGCTACGTCTGATTGACGTTGGCCTCCGCTAGAAAGGACGGCCGCTCACCGCCGCCGTGCACGATCAGATTGCTGCCCGAGACATAGCTCGCGCCGCTTCCGCTCATCCAGAGACAGGCTTCGCCAATTTCGCGCGGCTGGGCCAAGCGCCCGAGGGGAACCGTCGCCCCCACGCGCGCCACACCTTCGGCGTCGCCGTAGTGCAGTTCAGATTGCTCGGTCTCGACCAAACCCGGGCTGACGCAGACCACGCGCACTTTGGGCCCCCATTCCACCGCCAGCGACTGGGTCAGGCTGACGATGCCGGCCTTGGCCGCTCCGTAGGCCGCCGTACCGGGTGAGGCGCGCACCGCACTGATGCTGCCGACAAAGACAATGACGCCCCCGGTGTCCTGCTGCTGCATGAGCCGGTTGGCGTGCTGCGCGAGTTCGAAAGGCGCCAGCAGATTCAGCTCGATGATCGCCTTGTGGAAGCGCGGGGAGGCTTCTGCGGCATCGGCGTAGGGGGCGCCGCCAGCGTTGTTGACGAGCACATCCAGACGCCCGATGCGGCTGCGGATGTCTTCCATCATGGCTGCGAGGGCATCGCTGTCGCGCACATTGGCGGCGATGAACTCGGCTGTGCGGCCCTCATATTCCGGCAACTGCTCCGGCGCATTGCGGCCGCACACGAGCACGCGATCACCGGCCGCCAGATAGGCCTCTGCAATACCGCGGCCCACGCCGCGGGCGCCACCTGTTACCAAGACCACACGCTGCTGACTCACGCGTCTCCCCCTATCTTTCTGGTAAGCATGCTAGGCAGTCGTCCCGCGGCCGCCGTCATCCAAAAGGACGACGCACTGCCAGGCAGACATCGCGAGCATGTGCCGCACCATTCAGAGGTTGCGAGCATATGAGCGGGACGCCTATCCCCGAGGGTGAGTACTGCACGACAGCGAGCGGTCTGCGCCTGCACTATCACGTGCACGGTGATGCAGGCCGCCCTGTCGTGGTTTTTCTGCACGGCAGCGGCCCCGGCGCGAGCGGCTACAGCAACTTCAAGCACAACTATGGCGTGCTGGCCGAGGCCGGCTATCGCGTGCTGGTTCCGGATCTTCCGGGCTATGGTCTTTCCGACAAGCCGGAGGACCAGGAATACATCAACGACTTCTTTGTCGAGACGCTGCAGGAGTTGCTCGATGGCCTGCAGATCACCCAACCCGTGACGCTGCTGGGCAATTCCCTGGGGGGCGCCATCGCGCTCGGTTTCACGCTGGCGCAGCCGGAGCGGGTGAAGAGCCTGATCCTGATGGCGCCGGGCGGTGTCGAAGAGCGCGAAGCCTACTTCGAGATGGAAGGCATCAAGCGCATGGTCGCGCTCTTCGCCGAAGGCCCGCTCAATTTCGATGCGATGAAGAAGCTGCTGGGCTTTCAGCTCTATGACGCCCGCGACGTCAGCGACGAGGTCGTGGCCGAACGCGTGGCGGTCTGCGCCGAGCAGCCGCGCACGGTCCTTTCCACCATGCGGGTACCCAACATGGAAGCCCGGCTTGGTGAGATCACCTGCCCCGTGCTGTGCTTCTGGGGCGTGAATGACCAGTTCAACCCGCTCAGCGGGGCGCAGAAAATCGCCGCCGGTTGCCCCGATGCCCGTGTGACACTACTCAGCCAGTGCGGGCATTGGGTGATGGTCGAACACCGCGACTACTTCAACCGGGCCTGCGTGGATTTTCTCAACCACGAGGTATTTGCGGCATGAGTCTGAGCGACATCACCTGCAACGGCATCGGCGACGACCTGTTCAATGCGCTGCGCAAGCGCGAAACCATCGAGCCGCCGAGCACGCTGCATAGCGGCATGACCATCAACGATGCCTACCAGATCTCGCGCCATTTTCTGGCGCGGCGTACCGCCGAAGGCGAGAAGGTGGTCGGCAAGAAGATCGGGGTGACCAGCGCCGCCGTGCAGGAAATGCTGGGCGTGCATCAGCCCGACTTCGGCTTTCTGACGGACGCCATGCAGGTGGAGGACGGCGCCACCGTCAGCCTGGCGCAGTACCAGTTGATCCAGCCGCGCGCCGAGGGTGAGATCGCCTTCGTGCTCAAGAAGGAACTCCAGGGCCCCGGGGTGACCGAGGCCGATGTGCTGGCGGCGACCGAGTATGTGTGCCCCTGTTTCGAGATCGTGGACTCGCGCATCACCGATTGGCGTATCGCCATACAGGACACCATCGCGGACAACGCCTCCTGTGGCGTTTTCCTGCTGGGAACCGCCAAAGCGGACCCGAACGCCCTCGACCTTGCCGCAGTACAGATGCGCATCACCAAGAACGGCGAACACGCCGCCGACGGCCAGGGCAGCGCGGTGCAAGGGCACCCCGCCACCGCCATCGCCTGGCTGGCCAACACCCTGGGTGAATACGGCATTCCTTTGCTTGCGGGCGAAACCATTCTTTCCGGCTCGCTGGCGCCGCTGCTCCCCGCACGGCCCGGCGATCACTTTCATCTGACACTCGACGGTATCGGCGAAGCCAGCGTGGCCTTCGCCGCCTGACCGCACGGGAGGCACTACCCCATGGCCAAGATCCGCTGCGCCATCATTGGCTCCGGCAACATCGGCACCGACCTGCTCGCGAAGCTGCAACGCAGCGAACTCCTCGAACCCGCCTGGATGGTCGGCATCGACCCCGACAGCGACGGGCTGCAGCGTGCACGCGAGGCGGGACTCAAGACGACCGCCGACGGCGTCGACGGGCTGGTCCCGCACGCCGAAGCCGATGGCATCCGCATTGCCTTTGACGCCACCTCGGCCTATGTGCACGCCGAGAACAGCCGCAAGCTCAACGAGGTCGGCGTGCTGATGATCGACCTCACGCCGGCGGCCATCGGCCCCTACTGTGTGCCGCCGGTCAATCTGGCCGAGCACGCCCACGCGCAGACGATGAATCTCAACATGGTCACCTGCGGCGGGCAGGCCACCATCCCGATGGTGGCGGCCGTGTCGCGCGTGCAGCCAGTCAAGTACGGCGAGATCGTCGCCACCGTCTCGTCCAAGTCCGTGGGCCCCGGCACGCGCAAGAACATCGACGAATTCACGCGCACCACCGCCGCCGCGGTCGAGCGCATCGGTGGCGCGCAGAAGGGCAAGGCCATCATCGTCATCAACCCGGCCGATCCGCCCATCATCATGCGCGACACCGTGCACTGCCTGACCGTGGATCCGCCCAAGCACAAGGAAATCGAGGAATCGGTGCGCGACATGATCGCCGAGGTGCAGAAGTACGTGCCGGGCTATCGCCTGGTCAACGGGCCCGTCATTGACGACGAGGAGCACCGGGTGACGAATTATCTGGAGGTGGAAGGCCTTGGCGACTACCTGCCCAAGTACGCCGGCAACCTCGACATCATGACGGCGGCCGCCGCGCGCACCGCCGAGATGTTCGCGGAACGCATGCTGGCGGGCGAGATGGTCGCCACGGCGGAGACGGCGTGAGACGCAGCCCCCTCACCCCTACCCCTCTCCCCGAGGGGAGAGGGGATGTTTATTGGAGGTCCCGCCTCGCTTTTCCCTTCGCCCCAGTGGGGAGAAGGTGCCGCGCAGCGGCGGATGAGGGGGACACGCAGCCTGTCAAAAGCACGCGCAGCGCCAGGTATCACGCGCCCAGCGAATGCAGACACCCCCTCACCCCTACCCCTCTCCCCGCGGGGAGAGGGGATGTTTATTGGAGCCCCGCCCCGCTATTCCCCTCTTCCCGCGCAGAGAGGGGACGTTTATCGGAGGCACCGCCCCACTTTTCCCCTCTTCCCGCGCAGATAGGGGACGTTTATTGGAGGCACCGCCCCGCTTTTCCCTTCGCCCCATGGGGGAGAAGGTGCCGCGCAGCGGCGGATGAGGGGGCGGCACGGAATATCGCCATGAAGAGGATCGCACCATGAATCTCGAAGGTCGCAAAGTCACCGTTCACGACATGTCGTTGCGTGACGGCATGCACCCCAAACGCCATCAGATCACCGTTGAGCAGATGCGCCAGGTCGCGCGCGGCATGGACGAAGCCGGTGTGCCGCTGATCGAGGTCACCCACGGTGACGGCCTGGGCGGCGCCTCGGTGAACTACGGCTTTCCAGCCGCCTCCGACGAGGAATACCTGCGCGCAGTCATTCCGGAACTGAAGCAGACCAAGGTCTCTGCCTTGCTGCTGCCCGGTATCGGCACCGTGGATCATCTGAAGATGGCGGCGGACTGCGGCGTGACCACCATCCGCGTGGCCACGCATTGCACCGAGGCCGATGTCTCCGAGCAGCACATCCAGCTCGGTCGCGAGATGGGCCTGGACACCGTCGGCTTCCTGATGATGGCGCACATGATTCCGCCGGAGCAGTTGGTCGAACAGGCCCTGCTTATGGAGTCCTATGGCGCCAATTGCCTCTACGTCACGGATTCCGCAGGCTACATGCTGCCCGAAGACGTCACCGCGCGTGTGGGCCTGCTGCGCGAAAAGGCCAAGCCGGAAACGGAAATCGGTTTCCACGGCCACCACAATCTGTCCATGGGGGTCGCCAACTCCATCGCCGCCGTCGCGGCCGGTGCCAACCGCATCGATGCGGCCTGCGGCGGCCTGGGTGCCGGGGCCGGCAACACGCCGACAGAGGTCTTCGTCGCGGTGGCCAATCGCATGGGCATCGAGACCGGCGTCGACCTGTTCAAGATTTCCGACGTGGCGGAAGACCTGATCCAGCCCATGCTGGACTTTCCCATCCGCATCGACCGCAATGCCCTCACGCTCGGTTACGCCGGTGTGTACTCATCCTTCCTACTCTTCGCCCAGCGCGCCGAAGCCAAGTACGGCATTTCGGCACGCGAGATCCTGCTGGAGTTGGGACGCAAGAAGATGGTCGGTGGTCAGGAGGACATGATTGAGGACACGGCGCTGACCATGGCGCGAGAGCGCGAGACGGCAGGGACTACCGCCAAGGCCTGATCAGCCCGTCGCTGTACGGCATCGCAGCGATGCTGCGAGGCGGCGAGCCAGTCCCTGTGCCCTTGGCGGGTGGTCGGATCGGGTGGCGCGCGCAGGGGGGAGGAGCGACCGAATTGCCAGCGGCAAGTCGCAGCGCGACGACCGCCCGGACATGGATGTCCGGGCCGGGGGGCGGCTCTCGGGAACATTGCGCCACGGATGGCGAGCACAACCCACAACATTAGCGCCGGTAGAGCGTGCGGCGTATCCGCGCCAGGCCACCCGTGGGCACATGGCTTTGGTTCCTTTGGCCGTAACCAAAGGGACCCGCGCGTTCTCATTGATCCACTCGACAGTGGATTGCTTCAGAGCGCGGAATCTGTGGCACTGAGGTCCAGATTCTGGGGTGGCTAAACGACCACCAGCGCTCAGAGTTCCGCACCTATGTTGCATGGCGCTTCGGTCTGATCACTCTGCCCGGTGCGGGTCCCTTTCTCTGCTTGCCCAGAGAAAGGAACCAAAGAGAAGGCACCCCACACCCGCGCCGGCCCTAGTGGGCCGGGCCCCTACGTATCGCCTGTGCTCGGGGTCGGCCTGACACGACGTCCCTGTCGTGACAGGCCTTGGCTGGCCGTCCATGGCCAGCCACTCCCTGCGCGCAGGCGCTACTCCGGCGCGGGTGGAGGGGACTCCATACGGCTCGTCGCTTCGCGACATCGCGGCAAGCTAACCGTGCCCTTGTCGGGTGGCCGGATCGGGTGGCGCGCACAGGGGGTGCGAGACAGGACGTCGAGCAAGCGCCGTCACGACAGGGACGTCGTGTCGGCGCGTACCCCGAGCACGACGCCTGATCCGGGCACCTGGGTCGGCGTAGCCGGCCCAGGCCACCCGTGGGCACCCCGGCTTTGGTTCCTTTGGCCGTAACCAAAGGGACCCGCGCGTTCTCAGTGATCCAGTCGAGAGTGAATTGCTTCAGAGCGCGGAACCCTTGGCGATCTGGTTGCAATTTTGGCTGCTCCAATAACCACCTACGCTCTAGTTCCGCACCTTTGATGTACTGAGCTCTGATCTGAGCACCCTGCCCGGTGCGGGTCCCTTTCTCTGCTTGCCCAGAGAAAGGAACCAAAGAGAGGGCACCCCACACCCACGCCGGCCCTGTCGGGCCGGGCCCCTACGTAGCGCCTGTGCTCGGGGTCGGCCTGACACGACGTCCGTGTCGTGACAGGCCTTGGCTGGCCATCCGTGGCCAGCCACCCCCTGCGCGCAGGCGCTACTCCGGCGCGGGTGAAGGGGACTTCATACGGCTCGTCGCTTCGCGACATCGCGGAATGACGGCGATGCTGCGGAGCGGCGAGCCAGTAGGAAATGTGCCCTTGGCGGGTGGCCGGATTGGGTGGCGCGCGCAGGGGGTGCGAGACAGGACGTCGAGCAAGCGCCGTCACGACAGGGACGTCGTGTCGGCGCGTACCCCGAGCACGACGTCCGATCCGGGCACCTGGTGCGGCGTAGCCGCGCCAGGCCACCCGTGGGCACCATGGCTTTGGTTCCTTTGGCCGCAACCAAAGGAACCCGCGCGTTCTGGGTGACTCACTCGGGAGTGGATTGCTACAGAGCGCGGAACCCTTGGCGATCAGGTTTCAGACAAGGAAGGTGCGCAACAACTCCTACGCCGCATCCTGCGCCGGCTGCGGCGGTGCCCCCGCCATCACCCGCCGCAACGCATCCTCTCCCAGCTGGATCACCAGCGTGGAATGCACGATGCACCGCGTCGCGGCGATCTTCCAGCCATCGGGCGTACGGCGATAGCGGTCTTCGTAGCGCGCGCCGAGCTGGGTCAGGGTCATGTCCTGGGTATTGATGAGCTGGTACTGCAACGCCCAGTCGCCTTCCGCTTCATCGGGCCCGGTCAATCGAATACGCGGATTGAGCCCGTGATGCATTTCGACCATGTGCGGATGACAGCCGACATCCCGAAACACGGCCACCAGGGCATCGGCATTGTCGAAACAGCCGATGGCGCCGTAGTCGATATCGACCGGGCCATCCACGAAGCAGGCGCGCATGCCTTCGGGGTCCTTGGCATCGCACACTGCGAAATAGTGGGATTTAAGCGCGCGAATGGCTTCGCGGTCTTCCAGCGCCTGGATGCGTTGCTCCAGGCTTTGTTCCTGTGACATGTCTCCTCCTGAACGAAAACGGCCCGGTCGATGACCGGGCCGCGTCGCCAGCTCTGATCAGCTCATCTTCGCTTGGTCGAAGAAGCTCTGCAGACGCTGGCCCAGCATCATGTCGCCTTCCAGCTGCAGCTTGCCGGTCATGAACGCGGTCATGCCGTTGAGTTCACCCTTGAACAGCTGGATGAGGTCCTCGTCTTCCATGATCAGCGTCACGTCGGCGTTGTCCGCCGTCCCTTCCGTCACGGTGCATTCGCCGTTCTTGATCGTGCAGTACACCGGGGTCGAGGTGTTGAACTGCAGAACGCACTCGGTGTCACCCGCAGCCTCGGCATTGAATGCGTTGGGAAGCTGCTTGAGGAATTCCGCTGCGGTCATAAAGTCTCCTATCAGGAAAGTATGGGTGTCATGCCAATACGTGTGGCTTCCTGATGTTGCCAGAGTACCGAGAGCAGCGTGCGAGGGTAATCACCCTTTCGCATGAGTTTGTCTACTGCATAAAGGTGACGTAGTGGTTCCGTCCTGGTTCTAGCCTTGGATGCAGCATATAAGGAGGAGACCACTATGTCCGTCGACGCGGACCACGACGTCGTCAGCGGCGAGGCCTGGGCACGCTTCTGCGATCAGCTGAAAGCAGCGGGCGACCAGATACTTCGACCGGAAACACCCCTTACCCCTCACGATCGCGCGGAAGGCTTTCGCTATCTGACCCGCCTACTGCGCATCGGCCTGGAGATGCATCTGGAGTTTGCCGATCCGGCTTTTCCCGGCTTCTTCTCCCCCTCGCACGAAACGGCGAAGATCGGTGCCGACAATCCGGACAACCTTTATCTCATGGGACGCATCGACGGCCGCTACGACTACATTGTCGAGGGCGACCGCGGCAGCGTGGCCTATCTTTCCTTCGGTGCGCAGAAAGGCGGCTACGAGCGCGACGGGAAGATGACACAGACGGGCTTTCTGGATGCGGCCGACATGGCCATCGATGCGGACGGTCGATTTTCCATCGTCCTCAGCCAGCAGCAGCAATCGGGCAACTGGGTCCGTCTGGAACCCGAAAGCAATGCCCTGATCGTGCGCCAGACCTTCAATGATCGCGCCGCGGAAGCCCCGGCGCGCGTCACCATTCGTCGAGCGGATCCCAACGCGGCTCCGGAGCCACTGACCGCGGCGCGGCTGCAGCAGGCGCTGTCGCACACGGCGAACTTCGTGGAAGGCACGGCCCGCCTGTTCGCGGATTGGGCCCAGAGCTACCAGCCCCACAGCAACACCCTGCCCCCGGCAGACCAGGCGCTTTGCCAGAGCGTGGGGGGCGACCCCAACATCGTCTACTACCACTCGCACTGGAAGCTGGCGGAGGAAGAGGCTCTGGTGATCCACCTGCCGCGCATCCCGGACTGCCGCTTCTGGAATCTGCAGATCAACAATTACTGGATGGAGTCGCTGGACTATCGCTACCACCGCATCCATCTCAATCAGCACAGCGCTCAGGTGGCCAGCGACGGCAGCGTGACCATCGTATTGGCACATCGCGACCCCGGTCACCCGAACTGGCTGCAGACAGCCGGGCATACCAGCGGCACCCTCTGCCTGCGCTGGGTCGGGGCCAGCGAGCAGGTCGACCCGGAGACCGAGGTGGTGAAGCTCACCGCGCTACAGCAACGGGTACACACCGCATGAGCACCCAGGATTCCTTGCAGCCTGCACTACTCCTCGACCAGGCACGCCAGATGACGGGCGGGCTCACAGACTTCGGTGATCCGAGTTTCCGGCCGGGACTGGAACAACTCTGCCACGCGCTCAACACCGAGGCCCGCCTATCCCCACAGGGCCTTGCGACCTTTGATCAGAAGCTCACCGCGCAGCTCGCCAACCGGCTGTGGATGGAGGATGCCATCCGTCGGCACCCAGAGATTCTGGACGAGGTGATCGCACCGCCGCTGATCATCGTCGGCCTGCCGCGTACCGGCACCACCAAATTGCACCGGCTGCTGTCGCGCGACCCGCGCTTCTACTGGATGACCTTCTGGGAATCGCAGATGCCGGTGCCGCTGCCCGGGGAAGCCATCGATGACCCAAGCCCGCGTATCGATCAGGGCCAGGCCATCGTCGACATGATGACCAGCGCCATGCCGGAGCTGATGGCCATACATCCGATGGAGAATCGGGAGGCCGATGAGGAGTTCATGCTCATGGAGCATTCCTTCCTCGCCGACTTCAATGCCTATGCGCATATTCCCAGCTACATGGACTGGCTGGTCGCGCAGGACGAGCGTCCTGCCTACAGCCTTCTGATCCGCATGCTGCAGTACCTGCAGTGGCAGAAGCGTCAACGCGGCATCACGGCCCAGCGCTGGATTCTGAAGGCCCCGCATCATCTGCATCGCATGGCCCTGCTGCTGGAAAGCTTCCCGGGCGCCTGCGTGGTGCAGACCCATCGCGACCCGGTGGAATCCATCCCGTCGATCGCAAGCTTCGTGCATACGCTGCACGCCATCTACAGCGACAGACCCGACGCAAAAGCCGTGGGCGCCAGCTGGAGCGCGCGCATGCGCAGTGGCCTCGAACACACCATGGCAGCGCGCGACCGCGCCGGTGACAGCCACCAGTTTGTGGATGTGTCCTTCAAAGACACCGTCACTCAGCCGCTGCAGGTCCTGGAAAACCTCTACGCCACCATCGGCTGGGACATCGATGACGCCACCACCGAGGCAATGACGCAGTGGCTGCGGGCCGACGCCGAACATCACGCACAAAGCGCGCATCGCTACAGCGCAGAGGATTTCGGCCTCAGCGCCGAAGGCCTGCGTCACGATTTCGCGGCCTATATCGCGCGGCATCTGCACACCCCCCGCGCCGCCTGAGGCGCAGCTTCCCAAACGTAAGAACAAAAAGAGGAGATCGTCACCATGCTGCAGGGCAAGATCATTGTCATCTCGGGCATTGGCCCCGGACTGGGCGTCAAGCTGGCCGAGGAGGCCGCACGCGCCGGCGCCGCCGGACTGCTGGTATCCGCACGCACCGCCGCCAAGCTGGACGATGCCGAAGCGCGCGTGCGCGCCGTGAACCCCGATTGCCAGGTCTGCAAGCAGGTGACCGACATCACCGATGCGGCAGGCTGTCAGGCGCTGGTGGACCAGGCGGTCGCCACCTTCGGCCGTATCGACGGTCTGGTCAACAGCGCCTTCGTGCATGGCGCCATGGACTACGCCTCGAGCGCGGACCTGGATAGCTGGATGGAACCCATCGGCACCAATCTGCTAGGCACACTCAAGCTCACGCAGGCAGTGGCCAGGCAGATGCAGCAGCAGAAGCACGGTGCCATCGTCATGATCAATACCATGGCCGTGCGCAAGGTACCTCCTGTGGGAGAAGCCGGCTATGCCGCCTCCAAGGCCGCACTGGCGACCTCGGTGAAGTATCTCGCCAAGGAGCTGGGGCCCGACAACATCCGCGTCAACACCGTGCACATGGGCTGGATGTGGGGCGCGCCGGTGCAGGGCTACGTGCAGTGGCAGGCCGAGCAATCCGGCGTGTCGGTCGAGGACATCAAGGGCCAGATTGCGGCCAACATCCCGCTCGGCATCGTCCCGCCGGATGAGGAATGTGCGCGCTCGGCGCTGTTCTTCGTGTCGGACTATTCGCGCGTGGTCACGGGTGCCTCGCTCGACGTCAATGGCGGCGAATACATGCCGTGAGGCGTGCAAACGGTGTCGCAGGTCCCGCCACGGCGGGTCCTGCGGCGCCAGAGGCGCATCAGCCCGTCTTGCGCTCCGCGTCGTCCCCGCTTTCGGGGTGCCAGATACTGCCGACATCCGGGTCGAGCACAGCCAACAGTTGATTGAGCAGTGACTTGAGCACGGTGTCCTCGTCCGGGCCAAGGCCGGCAAGAACCTGCGACTCGACCGCCTTGGCCACCGAGATCAGCTGCAACGCGAGTTCGCGCCCGCTCTCGGTCAGGTGAAAGCAGGGGGCTCCACTGCTATCGCTGGCACGCGTCAGCAGACCCCGCTCGATCAAACTGCCCAGCGTCTGCTCGCAGCAATGGTCGAGCACACCGGCGGTGAGCTTGTCGAGATCGGCGCTGGTCATCTGCGGCTTCAAGGTCATGGCCGAGAGCACGTAGAACTCCTCGTCGCTCAGCCCGGCCTCGCTCAAGTGCGGCCGGATGCGCGAGAAGAATCGGAAGTGACTGCGACCGAGCAGATAGCCGAGAAAGTCCTCGCCAAAGCTCCCCGCCAGATAGGGCTCGCCCGGCTTGCTGTTGACGCGCTGTGTGGCGTGCGCGTAGCGCCCGCCATGAAAGACGAGGGGCGGATTCTCGGAATGGTCGTAGGCGGCCACCTCACCAATGAAGATGAGGTGGTCCCCGCCCTGATAGCTGGAAGCCGTACGGCACTGGAAGCGCGCCGTGCACCCCTGCAGCAGGGGAATGTTGCCCAGCCCGGATTCGATGTCCAGATCGGCGAACTTGTTCTCGCCCCGCTTGGCAAAGCGGGTGGAGAGATCCTCCTGATCGGTCGACAGGATGTGTACGGCCCAGTACTCGGCATCGCGGAAGGCGGGCAGGCTCATCGCGTCATTGGCCAGACTCCAGAGCACCAGCGGCGGATTCAGCGAGACCGAATTGAAGCTGTTGACGGTGAGCCCGACAGGCTCGCCCGCGGCGTCGCGTGTCGTAATGATCGTGACGCCGGTCGCGAAACTGCCCAACGCTCTTCGAAATGCTCGGGCGTCAAAAGCCTCTGCCGTCATGCCTTCCCCTTGTTGCTTGTGCGGCGTGGTAGGGCGCTCTAGAAGCCGTACTTGATATCGAGCGCGAGATAGTCGCGGTCGGTGAACGGATTCTTCGCCTGGAAACTCTGGCCGATGGTCTCGGTAGGGTCGCCAAAGAAGAAATTGTAGGCGAGCCCAAACTGCAGGTTCTGCAGATACTGCATGTTGACGCCCAGCGTGAGGCGACGGTCCTGCTCACCGAACAGCGCGCCGAAGGAGCCCGCCTGCGCAGGATTGCCATAGGTCAGTTCCGCATAGGAGATCGTGCCCCCCATATCCCAGCCGGAGAAGACGTTGCGCTTGCGCGGCAGCATCAGCAACTGGAAGCCCGCCGCATCATTGTCGATGAAGAACAGCTCGTCACCGTCACCAGCGGGCTGGATGCCATCCTGCGGATTCTTCAGTGCTTCTACATCCAGCACGCGAATGTACTGCACTTCACCAACGATATTGACTTCGTCAAGCCACGTCACCGGCGGGTTGAAGGCCGAGATTGCCGACACCAGACCCTGTACCGTCTCGCCACGACGCGGCACCGGGAACGGCACACCCGAGGCAGTGGTCAGCACGTCGATATTGATGCCGTCACGGTAATTGACTTCGCCCGCCACGCTCAGACCGAATAGCGTCGTCGAGAAACTGACGTTGTACAAGTCGATGTCGTTGAAGTAGCGCACGCTGTAGGCCACGGGAACGGCCTGATTGATCAGGCCCGTCGTCAGCTCGACGCCACCCAGCTCGCCGATCTTGGCGAAGCCGGTCCGGAACTGCAGCGCCGGATTGGGGTTGTGGTAGTTCAGATAATGGAAGCCGATGGAGGTGGACATTGTCAGGCGATAGTCCAGGCCGATACCGAATTGACCGTCATCGCTGGGTCGGATGTCGCTTTCCCGCACGGTCAGAATGTATTCCGGTGCATTCAGGAGCGTGCCGCCCAAGCCGCCCACGTTGCACAGCCCGCTGAGGTCGCTGAGCGGCCCGAGCAGATTGGCCAGCACCTCGTTGAATTGCCCCACATCCAGCAGGCCGGGACAACCATTGAGGAATGCCGGGTTGATCGAGCCGTAAGCGAATTGCGCACCTGGACCAAGAATGTCCGAGGGCGAGAAGTACGAACCGACCGGGAAGATTTCGTTCTCTTCGAAGACAAACTTGTAGTAGGCCTTCAGCGTGAGGTCGAAACCGATGCCCAGGGTGGCCGACACCTGCGGGCTGGGAAGCAGAATGTCCTTGACGTTGGCCCCAGGGACGAAGCTTGCATTGGCGTCCGCCACGCCCATGTCGCGCGCCATGCCGCCGAAGAAGAGCGCTTCGCCCCACGACACCACGTGCTGGCCGAGGCGCATGTTGATGAAGGACGCCTCGCCGAAGGGGAAGTCCGCGATCAGATAGGCATCCAGCAAGCGCGCACGACGACCAACCTCCGAGCGCATGGCCGACGAGAATTCGTTGGTGTCGTCCTGCTCGGGCGACTCTCCATCCTCGTCGTAGCGGTTGAGGAACTCCGCGTTGCGGTTGTCATTCGGCCGCATGTAGACGCGGTCATACCAGGCATTGCCGCTCAGCAGAAAGGCGAAGTTGTCGCGCTCGAAGCTCATCTCCGCCAGTACGCTGGCGCGATTGTTGATGAGGCTGTACTTCTCGAAATTGCGGTTGCCATCGTCCGAGTTCGAGGCCGTCGGCAGGCCGGTCCGGTCGAAGCCGACGATCTGCCCTTCCGGCAGGACGCGGGGTTCCAGCGGGTCGGGCTCGCCATTCAGCAGGTTGGGATCCTGATCCTCCATGCGCATGGCGGCCGAGTAGCTGAAGGTCAGCTTGTAGCTGCCGTCGATGTCGAACGGCAGGCTGAAATCGGCAGCCATCGCCGGTGCACACAGTACGGCGCTGCCAAGCATCACAAACTGCCGCGCAGATACCGCCGCCAAGATTCGCTTCATGTCGGTTGTCCCCTCTCACGAAATGCTTCCCCCTTTCTGTGATGGGGGAGTTGCTTGGCGGTAACACTAGTTGGACAGGGCTTGCGGGCAATCACCCAAACTGACTAGTGCTCATGCGGCAGTATCCGACACGCACATTCACATGACGAAGCGGTACCCTAGATGCCAATAATCACAAGTGGGGGAGCCAGACAATGCATCGACTCGGGTTACTCGATACCGCCTTTCTGCGCATGGAATCCCCGCGCACCCCGATGCATGTCGGCGGTCTGATGACCTTCCGGCTTCCGGAGGACGCCGGACCGGACTACCCCCGCTCGATTGTCGAGCGGCTGCGCGCCTTCCCCTACATGCCGGCGCCCTTCAACTGCCGTATTCAATGGCCACTCTCGCGCGCCATGCCACCACGCTGGGTGGAAGCGGACACAGACGTCGAATACCACATTCGCCACTCCGCGCTCCCGCATCCGGGTGGCGAACGCGAACTGGGCGGCCTGGTGTCGCGGCTGCACTCCAACGCCATGGACCTGGATCGCCCACCCTGGGAGATGCACATCATCGAAGGCCTGGAGAACAAGCGCTTCGCGCTCTATCTCAAGGCGCATCACAGCGCCATCGACGGCATGGGCGCCATGAAGATGGTCCGCACCTGGTTGTCCACGGACCCCAGCGAGACGCGCAGTCCGGGCGAGATGACCGCGGCCAAGGAAGCCGAGCGCGGTGCCGACACCCGCGCCCTGCAGGATGAAGCCGATCAACACGATCACCACCTGCGCGCGGCGCTGGAGCGCTATCTCCACAACGGCCGCCTGCGCGTGGAAACGGCGCGGGACCTCGCGGCCACCTTCTATCGCCTCGGTCAGGGCGGAGACAACAGTGTCATTCGCGCCGCCCTGCGAACGCCAGCCACCCCTTTCAATCAGCGCGTCACCGCACAGCGACGCCTCGGCACGCAGCTCCTCGACCTGAAGCGCTTCCAGGCCATCGCCGAACGCATGGACTGCACGATCAACGACGTGGTGCTCACCATCTGCGGCAGTGCCACACGGCGCTACCTGCAGGAACATGACGCACTGCCGGACGGGCCGCTGACGGCCTCGGTTCCGATTGCCCTGCCGCGCAGCGATGGCAAAAGCGGCAATGCCGTGAGTGGCTTCGTCTGCCCGCTAGGCACCGATATCTCCGACCCGGTGCAACGCCTGCAACGCATCAGCACCATTACCCATCGCACCAAGGAGCAGATGCTGTGCGCCTCCTCGGCGGCGCTTGAGCGGTTCGGCAGCTTCGGCATGGCGCCGCTGATGCTGGGCCAGCTCACGGGTACGTTGCCGAAATGGCCGCCCCTGTTCAACGTCATCGTCTCCAACGTGGTGGCGTCGAAAGAAAAGCTCTACATGATGGGCGCCGAGCTGGAATCGCTCTATCCGATGTCGATCCTGTTCGACGGCTACGCCCTCAACCTGACCGTGGTCGGCTACGCCGGCAAGGTCTGTGTGGGCTACACCGGCTGCCGCGATGCCATTCCGTCCCTGCAGCGGCTCGCGGTCTATACCGGTGAGGCGCTGAACGAGCTGGAGGCAGCCGTGGGGACAGCGGAAGCCGCACTCTCGGCCTAAAGCGGCGAGCGTTGCGCCGCCGCGCTCAGCTGCCTCAAAGCTGGCCGGCGGGGATGCGCAGCATCATGCCGTCCAGGTCCTCGGTCACCTCGATCTGACAGCACAGCCGGCTGTGCGCGAGGGGCTCCACGGCGCCCTCCAGCATCAGGGTCTCCATCTCATCAAGCGGTCCCAGCGCCTCGAACCACGGGGCATCGATGTAGACGTGACAGGTGGCGCAGGAGCAGCAGCCACCGCACTCCCCCACGATGCCGGGGACCTGGGCGGCAGTCGCCGCCGCCATCACGCTCTGGCCCACCGTTGCCTCGACCGTGTGTGTGACGCCGTCCGGGGTGAGGAAGTGCAGCTGGGGCATAGCGTCCGGGTTACTCGGGCAGGAAGGCCTTCAGTGGCACTTCGGGATCGGCCAGCCGGGCCCGGTCCGGTGCGATGTTGAGCGTGACGAGCTTCTTGGCAAACATGAAGTCCTGGGGTCGCCCGACGGAGTCGGCGGCGATCAGCTGCCCCTCCCGCAGGTAGAAGGCCGAAAAGCGCTTCTCGGCGGCGGGATCGCCGCGCAGCACGATGTCGTCATAACCGCTGGACAATCCGGCCATCTGCAGCTTGCAATCGTATTGATCGGACCAGAACCAGGGCACGGCGTCGTAGGGGCTCTCCGCCCCGAGCATCGTGCCGGCCGCCACACGTGCCTGCTCCATGGCGTTCTGCACGGATTCCAGTCGGATGCGCTCACCCGCGAAGCGGTTGGGATGATTGGCGCAATCGCCAGCCGCCACAATGTCCGGATCGCTGGTTTGCGCACAGGCATCGACCACGATGCCGTTATCGACCTCCAGACCGGCGGCCTCGGCCAATTCCACATTGGGAATCAAACCGATGCCAACCACCACCACATCGGCCGGAATCACGCTGCCATCACCAAGCCGTACGCCTTCGACCTTGTCCGTGCCTTCGATGGCCTCCACCCGAACGCCGGTACGCAGGTCGACACCCGCTTCCCGGTGCACGCGTTCGAAAAAGGCAGAGACGACCGGCGCCGTGACGCGTGCCAGCACCCGGTCGAGGGTTTCGACCACGGTGACCGTCATGCCCGCCTTGCGCGCCGACGCCGCCACCTCCAGGCCAATGAAGCCACCGCCGACGATGGCCATGCGGGTCTCGGCACTGCACTGCGCGCGGATCGCGTCGACGTCCGCCAGGCTGCGCAGCAAGAAGACCCCGTCAAGATCACTACCTGGGCAGGGCAACGGCCGTGCACGGCCGCCCGTGGTCAGCGCCAGCTTGTCGTACTGCAGACTGCGGCCATCCGACAGCGTCACGCTGTGCGCCGCACGATCGATGGCATCTACCGTGACTCCGGCGAAAAATTCGATGCCATTCTTCTCCAGCTGCGGCGGCTTGAGCACCAGCAGGCTGTCTGCCTCGGCATCCCCGGAGAAATAGGCCTTGGACAGTGGAGGCCGGCGATACGGGGCGACCGGCTCGTCGCCGATCAAGCTGATCCGCCCTTCGAAACCGCGCTTGCGCAGTTCGCTGGCCACCTCGGCACCTGCCTGTCCCGCCCCCACAATGACGTAATGCTGGTCGCTGCTTTCGCTCATGATCTCTGTCGAAGGACACTTGACTGCATCCTAATCGGGTGCCTTCTCCAGGTACATCAGCCGTTCGCATGACGTCTGTGTTGCAGCGCGTGGACAGCGCAAGGGAATGGCTTGCGCATGACATCCAGGCGCTGGCAGAGCAGCCACAGAAGGCAAGCCAACCGCTGAAGGCGCAGGGCCTGCGCGGTTTCGGATCAGGGGATGCGCCGCGCTGCCTCAGGCGTACCAGTCGGGCCGGCCGTTGGTCCACAGCTCCCCCCAGAGACGGCCACCGCCGTCGACGGTGAGGACTTCACCCGTGACGAATTGGGCGGAGGGCGCTGCCAGATAGACGCAGGACTCGGCGATCTCCATCGGAGTACCCGGTCGCTTCATTGGATTGGCACGCGGGAACTCGCGTTGCCCTTCGGGCGGGTACACCAGCAGTCCTTCGGTGGCTGTCAGCCCCGGGGCGATGCAATTGACGCGAATGCCGAGAGGCGCCCATTCCACCGCCACCGTACTGGACGCGCCAATGATGCCGGCACGGGCGGCCACGGTGTGCGCCACACCCGGCATGCCGCGCTCGGTGACAACGACGACATTGACGATGGCGCCACCGCGGTCGGCGTCGCGCCAGCCGCGCGCGGCGCGCTGCATCATGAACCAGGTGCCGTTGAGGTTGTTCTGAATGACCGCGTTCCAGCCATTCGGAGAGAAATCGATGGCGTCGGCCGCGAATTGACCACCCGCGTTATTGATGACGATGTCGGGCATGCCGACCTCATCCGCAATGCGTGTATACAACGCATCCACCGCCTCGGCGTCGCGGACATTGACGCTGTAGGCGTGCATCGCGGCGCCGCGCTCATGAGCGAAGGCTGTGACCGCATCCAGCTTTTCCTGCGTGCGACCGCAGATCACCACGCGCGCACCCAGGCGCGCGCACAGCAGCGCCACCGCGCGACCGATGCCGCTGCCTCCACCGCTGACCAGCACCACCTGTCCCTCGAGCAGGTCGGCGCGGTACACCGTCGGCGCGGCCCAGACCGCTTCCGGGGTGTTGTTGGCCAGCTGCTGCTGGAGCCAGTCCTCGCGGGCGCCATCCGACACGGGATCAGCCTCCAAGCAGTTCACCGCTGATGATCAGCTTGCGCACCTCGGAGGTCCCGGCGCCGATCTCCAGCAGCTTGATGGAGCGATACAGGCGGTTGACCTCATGCTCCCAGATATAGCCATTGCCGCCGTGCACCTGCACCGCGTCATTAAGGACCTGGTTCATGGTTTCCGCCACGAACAGCACCCCGGCCGCCGTCAGCTTGTGAATCTCGCCGCGGCCACCGTCTTCTTCACCCACCACATTGGCGGCACGCAGCGTCTGATAGGTGTAGAGGCGCATGGCTTCCACGCGCGTATACATCTGCGCGATCTTGTCCTGCACCATCTGGAAGTCGCTGATCGGCCGCCCGAACTGCTTGCGCTGCTTGACGAAGTCCAGCGACAGCTCGAGCGCACGCTCAGCGATGCCGAGACAGATCGGAGAAATCATGGCGCGTTCCAAATCCAGGCCGGACATCACCACGCGCACGCCCTTGTTCTCCTCGCCCACCAGATTCTCGACCGGTACGCGGCAATCCTCGAACACCAGCTCGGCGGTCTGGCTGCCGCGGAAGCCCATCTTGATCAGCTTCTGCGCCACCTTGAAGCCCGGCATGTCCTTCTCGACCAGGAAGGCCGAGATGCCGTGCGCGCCCTTGTCCTTGTCCGTCTTGGCGTAGACCAGCAGCACGTCGGCCACCGGGCCGTTGGTGATGTACAGCTTGCTGCCGTTGAGCACGTAGTGATCGCCATCACGCACTGCCGTGGTGCGCATCGAACCCAAGGCGTCCGAGCCGGCACCCGGCTCGGTCAGGCCCAACGCACCGATCAACTCGCCGCGGCACATGCCCGGCACATACTTCGCCTTCTGATCGGCGTTGGCATTGCGCAGGATGTTGTGGAGGCAGAGGTTCTCGTGCGCCACCCAGGACAGTGCCAGCGCATGGTTCCACCGGCCAAAGGCCTGCAGCACCAGCCCGCTGGTGAAGACGTCCATGCCCGAGCCCCCGAGCGACTCGGGCGCCGTGATGCCGAAGAAACCGGTCTCCCCGATCTTCGGGAAGATGTCCTCTGGCCACCATTCCTCGTTGTCCATGCGCTCTGCCAGCGGATACAACTCCGCCTGCGCGAAGCGATCCGCCTGATGCAGGATTTCCAGTTCTTCCAGAGAGAGACCGGTGAAGGCCTGGTACACAGAAGGCCGATCAGCGGCCGGGGTGCTATCGGGCATGATGTTGCGCCACTCGTGAGTTGGACTTACCACAGAGGCTAAAGGGTGGAGCGGGGTGTGCCTTCGTCCGATGAGATGAGCTTGAGGGCTTGTCTCAGTTTTGCATGGCGCCCTGTTTGGGCTTCGTGATCAGATGGCTCCGTCATGCATCCCAGTTGTGGAGCTCTGAGATTTGGTGGCCATTGGCGCAACCACTATCGCACCCCACTGCCAAGGGTTCCGCGCTCTGAGGCAATCCACTGTCGAGTGGATCACTGAGAACGCGCGGGTTCCTTTGGTTACGGCCAAAGGAACCAAAGCCAGGGTGCCCACGGGTGGCCTGGGCCGGCTACGCCGACCCAGGTGCCCGGATCAGGCGTCGTGCTCGGGGTACGCGCCGACACGACGTCCCTGTCGTGACGGCGCTTGCTCGACGTCCTGTCTCGCACCCCCTGCGCGCGCCACCCAATCCGGCCACCCGCCAAGGGCACAAGGACTTATTCGGGCCATCACTGAAACTGTTGGAGCGAATTGCTCGCCATCCATGGCGAAACGTTTCCGAGAGCCGAACCCCGGCCCGGACATCCATGTCCGAGCGGTCGTCGCGCTGCGACTTGCCACTGGCAAGTCGGTCGTTCCTCCCCCTCCACCCGCGCCGGAGTAGCGCCTGCGCACAGGGGATGGCTGGCCATGGACGGCCAGCCAAGGCCTGTCACGACAGGGACGTCGTGTCAGGCCGACCCCGAGCACAGGCGCTACGTAGGGACCCGGCCCGACAGGGCCGGCGCGGGTGTGGGGTGCCCTCTCTTTGGTTCCTTTCTCTGGGCAAGCAGAGAAAGGGACCCGCACCGGGCAGGATGCTCAGATCAGAGCTCAGAGCATCACAGGTGCGGAACCACGAGCGAAGGTGGTTATTCGAGCAATCAAAGCTGAAACCTGATCGCCAAGGATTCCGCGCTCTGAAGCAATTCACTGTCGATTAGATCACCGAGAACGCGCGGGTTCCTTTGGTTACGGCCAAAGGAACCAAAGCCATGATGCCCACGGATGGCCTGGGCCGGCTAACGCCGACCCAGGTGCCCGGATCGAGCGGCGTGCTCGGGGTCGGGCTGAGGCGCCGTCCATGGCGCCACAGCCCTTGCTCGACGTCCTGTCTCGCACCCCCTGCGCGCGCCACCCAATCCGGCCACCCGCCAAGGGCACAAGGACTGGCTCGCCGCTCCGCAGCATCGCCGTCATTCCGCGATGTCGCGAAGCGACGAGCCGTATGAAGTCCCCTTCACCCGCGCCGGAGTAGCGCCTGCGCGCAGGGGGTGGCTGGCCACGGATGGCCAGCCAAGGCCTGTCACGACAGGGACGTCGTGTCAGGCCGACCCCGAGCACAGGCGCTACGTAGGGGCCCGGCCCGCTAGGGCCGGCGCGGGTGTGGGGTGCCCTCTCTTTGGTTCCTTTCTCTGGGCAAGCAGAGAAAGGGACCCGCACCGGGCAGAGTGATCGAACCAGAGCTATGGCCATCACAGGTGCGGAACTCTGAGCGTAGAGGGCCATTGGATCAGCCAACGCCGAAACCTGATTGCCAAGGGTTCCGCGCTCTGAAGCAATTCACTCTCGACTGGATCACTGAGAACGCGCGGGTCCCTTTGGTTACGGCCAAAGGAACCAAAGCCGGGGTGCCCACGGGTGGCCTGGGCCGGCTGACGCCGACCCAGGTGCCCGGATCAGGCGTCGTGCTCGGGGTACGCGCCGACACGACGTCCCTGTCGTGACGGCTCTTGCTCGACGTCCTGTCTCGCACCCCCTGTGCGCGCCACCCGATCCGGCCACCCGCAAAGGGCACATTTCCTACTGGCTCGCTGCTTCGCAGCATCGCTGCACTCGAGATGGCGTCACCGATAGGGACAAGGCTGCCCTTTCCATCGATCCCCATAACGCGCCTCCCGTGACGCATTCGCCACCAGCGGCCAATCCTCCAACGACACCCCCGCACTGATGCGCCGCTCCAGTTCATCCTCCAACGCGTGCAACAGGTCGTAGCCGATCAAGCGCTCGACCCGGGCGACAGGCACCACAAAATCCTGCAGCGCTTCGAAACCGCACACCTGCTGCGGTACGACGAAGGCGATGGCATGCGGCGTGCCGTCCGCGGCCTCACGCACCCAGATGCGGTAGAAGGCCTCGGGGATGGCGACGCCGCCGCGCAAAAAGCGCGACTGCTCGCCGAAGATTGGGCCAGTGAGGACCCAGAGCTGGCCGTACTTCGGGGCCAGGCGATCCGCCTCCAGTTCCTCCAGCCGCTGCCAGAGCAACTGGTTCAGCCGCGGCTTCTGCGGCACGATATTGGTCATGCGAAAAGTGGCGTCCTGCGCCGCTTCACCGTAGACACGGGAGATCAGGTAGTTGGGCGCGAGATGCCCACGGTTGTAGCCGCTGTTGCGGTAGTCATCGCTGTTGACGCGACGCAGGGTGCGGCCGTCCACCGAGAAATACTCGGGCCGTGCCAGCGGCTTTCCACTGGCGGGATCGCGCGCAATGTAGGCCACCCATAGTGGTGCCGCGCGCAGCTCGGAGTAGCCGACGGCAAAGCCGGGATTGCCGAGGTTGTGCGTGGTGATCTGGGTCAGCCAGTCCGTGGCGCGCGGCAGACCGCCATAGACATGCGCATCGCCAATCGGCCAGAAGGCCTTGCCGGCCAGCAGGGCGATAACGAGCAGCAACAGCGGAAGCAGCTTCCGCAGCCAGCGTCTTGGCATGCGCCTGCCCTAGCCTTCCCGATCGCCAAACCAGCGCAGCTGCTCGCGCAGCCGGACGACTTCGCCCACGATGACGAGGCACGCGCCTTCGACCTGTGCCGCGTCCACGCGCGCCGGCAGATTCTCCAGCGTTCCCACGACGACCTGCTGTGCCTCCAGCGTGCCCTGCGCGATCAGAGCGGCGGGCCAGTCGTCGGGTAGGCCATGTGCGCGCAGCGCGGCCATGGTCTGCGCAAGGCTGGTGCGCCCCATGAAGATGCAGACCGTCTGCCCGGAGCGGGCCAGGGCATCCCAGTGCAGATCGAGGCTGCCGTCGGCGCGTGGGTGTCCCGTGACGAAAACCGCTGCCTGCGCATGGTCGCGGTGGGTCAACGGAATGCCGGCATAGGCCGCACAGCCATTGGCGGCGGTGATACCCGGCACCACTTCGAAGGCCACGCCATGGCTCGCGAGTTCGGCGATCTCTTCACCACCGCGACCAAAGACGAAGGGATCACCGCCCTTCAGGCGCAGTACGCGTTTGCCTTGCTGGGCGAGTTCCACCAGCTTGGCGTTGATTTCTTCCTGCGGCAGCGTGTGCTGGCTGCGGCGCTTGCCGACGTGGATACGCTCGGCGTCACGGCGCACCATGTCCATGATGGCGGGGCCGACGAGATGGTCGTAGAGCACCACATCGCAGTTCTGCAGCAGGCGCAAGGCGCGCAGCGTGAGCAGGTCCGGATCGCCCGGTCCGGCGCCCACCAGCCAGACCACGCCGCGTTGGCTGGCGTCCGCACTCAACCGCGCCAGTTCGGCGTCCGCCGCCGCCTCGTCACCGGACATGGCAGCGGAAGCGCCCGGTCCATCCAGAAAGGCCTCCCACAGCTTGCGGCGTACATCGATATCCATGTCCATCTGCGCGTCGCGGCGCTTGCCGATGTAGCGCGCAAGCCGCCCGAGACGCTGATCGAAGAGTTCCTCGACCTGCTGGCGCAGCCGGCGCGCCAGCATGGGCGCGCGACCAGCGCTGGAGAAGGCCACCAGCAGTGGTGCGCGGTCAACGATGGCAGGAGTGATGGCGGTGCTGGCGGCGCTGTCGTCGACTACATTGACGGGCAGTTGGCGTTGCCCGGCGGCCTCGGCCACGGTGCGGTTCAAGGAAGCGTCGTCAGTGGCAGCCACCACAAAGGCACAGTCGGCCAACTGGGCAGGATCGAAAGCCCGTGCGTGCACGGCAATGCCGAGAGCCTCGAAGCCCTCGTGCGCCTCCCGGCACACCAGCCGGATGCGCGCCCCCGCCTTGCACAGCAGGCGGGCCTTGCGCAGTGCCACTTCGCCCCCGCCCACGAGCAGCACGGTGCGACCGTCCAGACGCAGGAACATGGGGAAATAGGGCCAGTCGGGCGCAGTCGTCACCAAGCCGATGGTTCCGAATAAAGAGCGTCGGTATTATAGCCGCGCGAACTTAGGAGACACGCCATGAAACTGCGCCAACTGCACTACATTCAGGAGGTCGCCCGGCGCGGGCTGAATGTGACCGCCGCGGCCGAGGCGCTGTTTACCTCGCAACCCGGCGTGAGCAAGCAGATCCGGCTGCTGGAAGATGAACTGGGCATCGAGATCTTCGTGCGCAATGGCAAGCATCTCACCGAAATCACCCCGGCGGGCGAACGCATTCTCGAGCATGCCGAGCGCGTGCTGCGCGACGTGCAGAACATCGAGCGCGTTGCCGAGGAATTCCGCTATTCGGATCGCGGCGATTTGTCGATCGCGACCACACACACCCAGGCACGCTATGCGCTGCCCAATGTCATCGACCGCTTCCGGCGCGACTACCCCCGCGTGTCACTGCATCTGCACCAGGGCAGCCCGCCGCAGATCGCGCGCATGGCGGCCAGTGGCGAAGTCGACTTCGCCGTCGCCACCGAAGCCATGGAGCACTTCGACGACCTCGTGATGCTGCCCTGCTATCACTGGAACCGCTGCATTCTGGTGCCGCCGGACCACCCGCTGGCCAAGTCCAAGGGGCAACTCGCGCTCGCCGAGCTCGGCGAACATCCGCTGATCACCTACACCTTCGGCTTCACCGGTCGCTCCAAGCTGGATCAGGCCTTTGCCGCGCGCGGCATTCGCCCGAATGTCGTACTGACGGCAGTGGACGCCGATGTCATCAAGACCTATGTCCGCCTCGGGCTGGGGGTGGGGATCGTGGCGCACATGGCCTACGACCCCGAGGCCGACAAGGACCTGGTCATGCGGCCAGCCGATCATCTCTTCGAGGCCTCGACGACGCATATCGGCTTTCGCCGCGGTCTGTTCCTGCGTCGCTTCATGTACGACTTCATTGAGCACTTCGCCGAGCATCTGACGCCGGAACTGGTCGACGAGATGGCCGGTATCTCCGACCCGGTGCAGCGCCGCGCCCGCGCGGCGGAGATGCAATCCTCCTTGCCCTCTCACTAGCAAGGCCGACGCGGCACCGCCTTCAGCCACCGGTCAGACGCTGCGCGTGATGGGCCAGATGGTCGGCGATGAAGCTCTGGATGAACCAGTAGCTGTGGTCATAGCCGGCATGACGCCGCAACTGTAGCGCCTGCCCTGAGGCCGACGCCGCCGCCTCCAGCGCCTCCGGATGGAGTTCGCGCTCCAGAAACTGATCCGACAGCCCCTGATCCACCAGGATGGTGTCGGCGCGCGGGTGGTGCCGCATGAGCTCGGCCGCATCCCAGGCCTTCCAGGCGTCACGGTCTGGGCCCAGATATCCCGAGAAGGCCTTTTCCCCCCAGGGCACGGCGCTGGGATTGCAGATCGGCGCAAAGGCCGACACCGACGTCCATCGATCAGGATGGCGCAAGGCCGAAACCAGCGCCCCATGGCCGCCCATGGAGTGCCCGAACAGGCCCCGTTGTTGCGCCGATACCGGGAAGTGCGCCTCGATCAGCGCCGGCAGCTCGTCATTGACATAGCTGAACATGCGATAGCCGCGCGCCCAGGGCTCCGCGGTGGCGTCGATATAGAAGCCGGCCCCGGTACCGAAATCGTAGGCGGCGTCCTCGTCGGGATAGCCCAGCCCGCGCGGGCTGGTATCCGGCGCGACCAGCGCCAGACCATGCGCCGCCGCCAGGCGCTGCGCCCCGGCCTTGATCATGAAGGTTTCCTCGGTGCAGGTCAGGCCGGCCAGGTAGTACAGGGCCGGCACCGGCCCCTGCTCCGCCGCCGGGGGCAGATAGACCGCAAAGGACATCGGAGTGCCTGTCTGCTCGGCGTCGTGCCGATAGAAGCCCATGCGCCCGCCGAAGCAGGCGTGTTCGGCGCGGGTTTCGACCGCCATCAGTATTCGACCACGGCGCGAATGGATTCACCGCGCTGCATCAAGTCAAAACCGTGATTGATGTCCTCCAGCGCGAGCTTGTGCGTGATCAGGCTGTCGATATCGATCTTGCCGTCCATGTACCAGTCGACGATCTTCGGCACATCGGTGCGGCCGCGCGCGCCACCAAAGGCACTGCCCTGCCAGACGCGCCCGGTCACCAGCTGGAAGGGGCGCGTGCTGATCTCGGCCCCGGCCGGCGCCACGCCGATGATGGTGGACACGCCCCAGCCCTTGTGACAGCACTCCAGTGCCTGGCGCATGAGCTGGACATTGCCCACGCATTCGAAACTGTAGTCGGCACCACCGTCGGTCAAGGCCTGAATCTGCGCCACGACGTCGTCGACTTCCTTTGGGTTGACGAAATCCGTCATGCCGAAGGCGCGACCCAATGCCTCGCGTTCCGGATTGATGTCCACGCCGATGATCTTGTCCGCGCCGACCATGCGCGCGCCCTGGATCACGTTCAGGCCGATGCCACCGAGACCGAAAACGACCACATTGGCGCCAGCCTCCACCTTGGCGGTGAACAGCACCGCGCCGATACCCGTGGTCACACCGCAGCCGATGTAGCAGACCTTGTCGAAGGGCGCGTCCTCGCGGATCTTGGCGAGGGCGATCTCGGGCAGCACCGTGTAATTGGCGAAGGTCGAACAACCCATGTAGTGATGCAGCTTCTGCCCATTCAGCGAGAAGCGGCTGGTGCCATCAGGCATCAGCCCCTGCCCCTGCGTACCGCGGATGGCCGAGCACAGATTCGTCTTCTGGCTGGTGCAATGCTTGCACTCGCGGCACTCCGGCGTGTAGAGCGGGATGACGTGATCCCCGGGCCGCAGATGCTTCACATCCGGCCCCACCTCGACCACGACGCCAGCGCCTTCATGGCCGAGGATCGAAGGAAACAAGCCTTCCGGGTCTTCTCCAGAGAGCGTGAACTTGTCGGTATGACAGAGACCGGTGGCCTTGACCTCGACCAGCACCTCGCCGGCCTTCGGGCCTTCGAGCTGTACGGTTTCAATGGTCAGGGGTTGGCCTGCGGCGTGAGCTACGGCGGCGCGAACATCCATGCATCAGTCTCCCGTTTGTGATCGAACAGCTTAGTACGTCAGCCACTTGCATGAAGATGCGGCACACTGGCGCGGCGCATCGGGAGCGGAGAACACGGGGTGGCTGCGGAGATTCAATACGATCCGCAAGGCTTGCAGGCCTTGAATGCGGCGCTGGCCTTCATCGTCTTCAGCGTGGCGCTGCATCTGCGGCTGGAGCAGCTGCGCGCCGTTGTGCGCGCACCGCGAGTGGTACTGGTCGGCCTGCTCGCGCAGTGGCTGGCGCTGCCGGCCATCACCCTTGCACTGATTCTTGTGGTGCAGCCGGAGCCCGCCTTCGCCGCCGGCATGGTGCTCATTGCCGCCTGCCCGGGCGGGCAGGTGTCCAATTTCTACGCCATGTTGGCGCACGGCAATGCCGTACTCTCAGTCACCTTGACCAGCATCTCCACCGTGGCCTGTGCGCTGCTCACGCCACTGCTGTTCGCGATTGGATTGCAGGTGGCGGGCAGCAGCGGCGGCGATCTGGAAGTTCCGCTCGGAGACATGCTGCAACTGCTGGGCTGGACAGTATTGTTGCCACTCAGCCTGGGGCTGGCCGTGCAGCGCTGGCTGCCAATGGCGGCGAGCCGCCTGCGCGCGCCCTCCCGCTTCGCGGCCGCCTTTCTGCTGGCTGCGATCATCGCCATTGGCCTGTTCAACAACCGCGGCCTGCTCGTCGACCCTACCGTGGTCGCCATGTTCTGGCTGGTGGTGGTACACAACGCCCTCGCCTTCGCGGGCGGTTATGCCGTAGCGCGGGTGGCGCGCACGCCGGAGGCGGAAGCGCGCGCGGTGACCCTGGAGACCGGCATTCAGAATGCGGGGCTGGGCCTGATCCTGATCTTCAATTTCTATCCGGAGCAGGGTGGCATGATGACCCTCGTTGCGACCTGGGGGGTATGGCACTTGTTGGCCGGTGCCGTGCTCGCGCGCTGGTGGCAGCGGCGCGGCATCCCAGCAGCCCTTTAGCCGAAGATTCGCTGCAGAGAAACCTCGAAGGCGGCCTCGACCTCGGGGAGATCGGACAGGGTCACGTTGCCTTCCAGACGCAGCCGATCGAAGGCCGGAAGCACGGCATCCGCATCGATCTCATTCACAAAGGACAGGCGAAGCAGCTTGCGCGCCACCAGGACCACATCGAGTGCGTCGGTGGCACCGCCATGGCTGCGCATGGGGTCCTTGGTGGCAAGCGCGACATCGCTGACCGATTCCGAGAAGCCCCATTCCTCCAGCAGGAAGTAGCCGATCTCCGGCTGCAGGGTGCGAATCAGTTCGCCAATGCCCGGTTCATTGTCAAACCGTCCCGGCGATTCATCGGCCAGACGAATGACGGGCAGGCAGCCCACCAAGTGCAGAAGACCGGCGAGCAGGGCTTCATCGGCGCCTACCGTGCTACTGCGAAATCGCGTCAAGGCCTCGCACAGCGCGCCCACCCGGACGCTTTCCAGCCAGATGTCGGTCGCTACCTTGTGCAGCATGCGTGAATGCGCGCAGAACATCTGCTCAAGCGCAAGCCGGTTCACCAGCGCACGGGTGTACTGCATGCCGAGGCGGGTCACCGCCGCGGGCAGGGTATCGACCGGCTCGCGCCCTTGGGTGTACGCACTGTTGGCGGCAACCACCACCCGTGCCGCGATGGCAGGGTCAAGGGCAATGCTGTGCGCGATCTGCGTAGTGTCGCAGTGATCCGTCCGCAGCAACGCGTTCACCCGCATGGCCACATCGGGCAGTGTGGGCAGAACCACTGCCTCGCGGTCGATGGCATCGCGCACTTCGCGTGCAAAATCCAGCAGCTTGCGGGAATGTCCTGCGATCGGCATTGCCGCTTCGCGCGGGCTCGCGGCCGTCACCATATCGATGGTTGCAGTATTCCTCATGCCCGCCGCTCCGTAGCATTCGCGCCGTTTCGCATCCGGACTTGAGCATGCCGGTTTGTCGAAACCCCGGTACGGCGCACGCGATCAAGGGCACATCGGCAATGACGAGCGGCTCACCTTCCTTGCAGCACGTGGATGGCGTGCGCAACGCGATGCGATGCGCGCTGGCACAACCTATTGGGTCAGGGTCTGCAATGCGCCGTCGAAGGCACGCTGAAAATCGGGGAGATCCTCCAGGCAGGCGAGCGATGGCAGGCGCAGACGCTCGAAGGCAGGCAAGGCAGCGTCGCTGGGCAGAGGTCGCAGAAACTCCAGCGCCAGCAGCTTGCGCGCCACGATGGCGATGTCGCCAGGGTCGGTCGCGCCTTCATGACTTCGCCACGGATCCCGGCAGACCCAGGCACAGGCGCGCAGGGGTTCTGCGAATCCCCATTCCGCGAGCAGGTAATAGCCAATCTCCGGCTGCAGGATGCGGATTACATTGACAATGTCCTCGTGGTGGCCGGCCAGCTCGTGCATGCGATCGGCCATTCCTATGATGGGCAGGCTCCCCACCATGTGCAGCAAGCCGCCGAGCATGGCTTCCTCAGGGTGGACCTCGGTGCGTTCGCGTGCGAGCAGCTGGCTCAACGCGGCCACCTGCAGACTTTCCTTCCAGACAACGCGCGCGAAGCGCAGCAGCGGACCCGACCTTGCCCGGAACAATCCGGCAAGCGTGAGACGCGTCACCAACGTGCGGGTGTATTGCATGCCTAGCCGCGTCACCGCCATTTGCAGGCTGTCGATCTGCACTGCGCCCGCTGCATAGACGCTGTTGGCTGATTGCATCACGCGAATCGCAATGGCGGGATCGCTGGAGATGGCACGCACGAGATCGACGATGGCGCCTTCCGGATCGCTGACGATCGCATTCACGCGCAGCGCTGTATCGGGAAGCGTCGGCAGCGTGAGCTGATCCTCGTGCACCGCATCGCGCACCGTACGTGCAAAGTCGAGGACCTCACGGGAAAGCTGTGTCTGCCGATTGGGCTCCCCCTCGGAAGCCGGCGAAGCGACCTGATTCATTCTTTCAATGCCCTGCTTTACGGTCACCATGAAGACCGGAGGCCGCCGTTGTGGCCATGTCTTCGCTTCGCAACAGGATGGGTTGCCGCATGCCGCTTCATGCATGGCGGAGGATGAAGGGTCACCCTCGGGTGACAAGTGGATCGCGTGTCCGATCCCTTTCCGTTTACGGCCGGCGCGGCTGCTCCCGCCCGTATTTCTCACTGCTGGCACGCCCGTTCGATGCACGCGCTCCATTGATCCAGATCATGGCCCATCCCCCAGGGCGGGCCGAAGAATACCTTCAGAAACGGATACGACGCCGCCCCGGCGGCACCGTCAACCGACCCGAATGACCATGGCAGCGGCAGGAGACAAGACCATGCGATTCGAGCAAGTGAAGGATGTGCTGACGCACGTCATCGCCTTTCACGATCAGGTCGCGAGCGACTACGCCGACATGGCGCAGCAGACCGACAACCCACGTCTGAAGATGCTGCTTGTCTATCTCGAATCGCACATCCGCGATTCCATGAAGGGCTTGGACGGCTACTTGCATGGTGACGCCCAGCAAGTGCTCAATACGTGGTTGCAGAATGTGCCGGAGCTCGAGCACCCGCAGTTGCTCGAGCATTTGCGCGATCGCCTGAATGTCGCCTCCATCGACGAGGTCGCGGACACGGCCGAGAAGATTCAGGAAACGCTGGGCGAAATGTTCTGGCTACTTTCCGAGCAGGCCGCCATCGATAGTGAGCGCGAGCTGTTCGCGTCGCTGGCCTACTTCCAGAATGCCGAGGTGCGCCGCCTGGCACGCGATACCGCGCGCTTCGACAGCTGAACCACCGAGCGGCAGACGTCATCAATGCCGCCCGGCTGCCCGCGCCGGACAGGCACGCGATTTGCGACGTCACTAGCGGTGCGCGCCACAGGCGCCGTCAACCGCGCAGGCCCTCGTCATCGCGGTGTCTTCGGGCTGCAGAGTGCTGTGTGTGATGCCGAAACGTTCGGCAAGCATTGCCTGCAGTTCTGGCAATAACCGCTGCCAGTCGTCAAGGGCATGCAGGTCGACATGTGCTGCCAAGGCGTAGGTGGTGGATGACAGGCTCCAGATATGCAGATCATGCACGGCCCGTACGCCGGGCACGGTTGTCATTGCCTTTCCGACTTCATCAGCCCGGATGCCGCGCGGTACGCCCTCCATCAGCACCTGCAGGGCTTCGCGCAGCAAACGGCTCGCAGATAGCAGAATCAGACCCGCCACGAAGAGCGACAACAAGGGATCGATGGGGGTCCACCCGGTGAAATAGATGACCGCACCCGCCGTCAGCGCTGCCACCGACGCCAGCAGGTCGCCCATGACATGCAACAGTGCGCCACGCACGTTGATGGTCTGCTCGCCACGCATCAGGATCCAGGCGACCAGCAGATTGACCAGCAGACCGACGAAGGCAATGAGCATCACCGTGGCACCTGCCACCGGCGCCGGTGCAAGCAAACGCTGAATGGCAGCGAAGGCCACTGCGACCACCACGACCGTCATGAGCAGGGCGTTGACCAGTGCACCGATGACTTCGGCGCGCTGCAGGCCAAAGGAATGCCGCGCTGAGGCGGGGCGACGTGCCAACCAGGCCGCGAAAGCGCCGATTGCCAGGGAAAAGCCATCGCTGACCATGTGACCGGCGTCCGACATGAGGGCCAGCGAACCCGACAACCAGCCGCCCACCGCCTCGACCGCAGCAAAGCCAAGGGTGAGCGCCAGCGCCCAGAGCAGCGTGGTGGTGCTTGCCGGCGCATGGTGGTGATGGTGCCCGTGATCGTGATGCGGCGTGGTGTGACTCATGGGGCGGCTTCCTCCCGCACGTGGTCAATCATGTCGCGCAGCATGCGGCGCACATGGTCGTCGGCGGCACGGTAGTAGACGCGCTTGCCCCGGCGCTCCGTGCGCATCAGGCGGGCTGCACGCAACAGCCGCAGATGATGGCTGGCGAGGGAGGCCGACAAGCCCAGATCGTCCGCCAAGGCCTGCACACTGACGGACTGATCCAGGCAGGCGCAGACCAGACGCAGCCGGTTGGCGTCCCCCAGCAGATGAAACATCTCGGCGAGATTTTCCGCGTGTTGGGCACTGAGCTTGACCATGGCCGAAACATATCAATAATTGAAGACCTGTTCAAACATTGTTTTTATTGGGTGACACAATCGGGGTGTTCCCCCATCAAGCTCGTTCTCATCATGCTCCGCGCACTGCGCCTGTCCCTACTGATCGTGCTGTTCTGGTTCCTGGCCGGCTGCCAGGAGACCCCCACCGGCCGCAGCCAGCTCGCCCTGGTGCCCGAGTCAACCATGACCGATCTGGGCCGCACTGCCTTCGCCCAGATGCAACAGGAGGGACGGCCGCTGCGCGAAGGGCCGGAGGTGCAACAGGTGCATTGCATCACCCGCCATATCACGCGAGCGATCACCGAGGTCTACGGCGCCGTGGCGACGCCGCCGCGATGGGAGGTCGCTGTCTTTGACAACCCGGAACCCAATGCCTTCGCCCTGCCTGGCGGCTACATCGGTGTCCATCGCGGCTTGCTGCAGATCGCCGACAACCATGACCAAGTCGCCGCGGTCATCGGCCACGAAGTGGGCCACGTCCTCGCCCGGCACGGCAATGAACGCATGACGCAGAAGCTGGGCATCCGCATCGCGCTGGTGGTTTTCGGGCTTGTCAGCGATATCGAGAGTGAACAGTTCCTGCGCATGCTGGGCTTGGGCGCACACATCGGGATCGCCCTGCCCTTCAGCCGACACCACGAGCGCGAAGCCGATGTCATGGGCCTGCATCTGATGACCGCCGCCGGCTATGCACCGGAGGAAAGTGTCGCCTTCTGGCGCAACATGGCCGACCTTGGCGGCGAACAGCCGCCGGCCCTGCTCTCGACCCATCCGCACCACTACAACCGCATCGCACAGCTCAGCCAACAGGTGGCGACCGTGCGCAGTCTGTACGGCGACCGCACCGGATTGCCCGGGCGGGCAATAGGGAGGAGGCCTACTGCGTCTGGCGGGCGGTGCCCTCGCCTTCGTGTTCGAGATGCGGCAGGTGGGAAGCGCCCCGCCGCAGCGCCGCGAAGGCGTCTTCCAGCGCGAGGTAGGCGGCGGGAATCAGTACCAGCGCAATCACCGTCACGAATAGCACGCCGAAGCCCAGCGAGACCGCCATTGGAATCAGGAAGCGCGCCTGCAGGGAGGTCTCGAAGATCATCGGTATGAGACCGAAGAAGGTAGTCAGCGAGGTGAGCAGCACCGCGCGGAAGCGTCGGGCACTGCCGATGATCACGGACCACGCAGGCCTATGACCGCGTTCACGCGCGCGATTGACCGCATCGATCAGCACCAGGCTGTCATTGACCACCACGCCCGACAGCGCCACCAGACCGAACATGCTGACGAAGGAGATATCCAGCCCGAGCAAGAGATGCCCGGCCACGGCACCGATCAGGCCGAAGGGAATGGCCAGCATGATGAGCAGCGGCTGCACATAGGAGCGGAAAGCCACCGCGATCAGCGCATACATGATGAACAGCGCGAAGACCATGCCCTTGCCCAAGGCGCTGAAGGACTCTGCGCGATCCTGTTGCCCAAAGGACAGTTCCCAGGCCATGCCGGGGTAGTCCTGCATCAGTGCCGGCAGAATCCGCGCCTCGATATCCGCGTTGATCTGGCTGGCGGAGGCCTGCGCAGGATTGACGGATGCCGTCACGTCGATGACCCGACGCCCCTCCTCCCGCTCGATCTGCGTGAAGGCCTGGTTGTACTTCAACACCGCCGCTTGATTCAGCGGTACTTCGCCACCGTTGGGCGTGCGCAGGATCAACGACTCCAGCGTCTCGAGCCGGTCGCGCTCCTCTTCGCGCAGGCGCACATAGAGACGTACCTCATCACGTCCTCGCTGCACGCGCTCGGCTTCGGCGCCGAAGAAGGCGCCGCGCAACTGCGAGGCAACGGAGGCCACATCCAGTCCCAGGGCGCGTCCCAGCGGGGTCAGCGCAATCTCCACCTGAGGCTTACCGCTGGAGAAGCCGTCGTTGATGTTATAGACACCGTCGTAGGTGCCCAGTTCTGCCGCCAGGCGGGTTGCTATCGCCTCCAGCGTGGCCTGCTCGTTGTGGGCCACTTCATAGCCGAGATCCGGTCCGCTGGCCGGCCCCAGGCCGAAGTCGAACTGCAGCCGGTCGACACCGGCTGGCTCACCGAAGCGTGCGCGCCAGGCATCGGCAAAGGCGCGCGCGCTGAAATCGCGCTGGCCCGATTCCACCAATTCCACTTCCACGAAACCACTGTTGGCCGAGCCGCCACGGCTGCCGCCACCCCCTGGCCCGCCCTCACCCGGCCGCCCGCCAACTTCGGCATAGACGCCTTCCACGATCACTCCGGCATCCTCGCCGGCCAGTTCGGCCACCGTGGCGCGCGCTGCCGCTTCCAGTTCACGCACCAGTCGGATGGTATCCGCCTCCGGCGCACCTACCGGCAACACCACCGTGCCAGTCACCGTGTCGCTTTCGATATCCGGCAGGAAACGCACCGGCATCAGTCCGGAAACGATCATGCCGACGGTCACGATAAGCCCTGCCAGACCGCAGGACAGGGTCAGATAGCGTCGGCGCAGCGCCTGTGCCAGAAACGGGCGATAGCGGCGGCGCACGAAGTGCTCCAGGCGCGCCGACACCCCCTCCTGAAAGCGCTGCAGCGCCCCAAGCGGCCCCCTCCAGGGACGCACATTGCGCACCATGGCGAGATGCGCCGGCAGGATGAACAGGCTCTCGATGAGCGAGATCAGCAGGATGGGAATCACCACCAGCGGAATATCGACAAAGAACTTGCCGATGGTTCCGGGCATGAACAGCAACGGGGCGAAGGCGACGATGGTGGTCAACACCGCGAACACCACGGGCTTGCCCACCTCGCGCGCACCGCGGATCGCCGCCTCCAGCGGCGGCACACCGTTCTGTCGGTGATGGAAACCGGCCTCACCCACCACGATGGCGTCATCGACGACGATACCCAGCACCAGAAGGAAGGCGAACATCGACAGCATGTTCACCGAGACACCCAGCGCGGGCAGTAACAGAAAGACGCCAAAGAAGGACACCGGAATACCCAGGGTGACCCAGAAGGCCAGCGCCGGTCGCAGGAAGATGCCCAATACGACCAGTACCAGCACCACGCCCAACTGTCCGTTGCTGATCAACAGGCCCACGCGGCCGGCGAAGAGTTCGGAGCGGTCGTCCCAGACCTGGATACCGACCGTATCGGGCCATTCCTCGCGCTTGCGGTCGGCGTACTGCCGGACCACCTCGGCAATTTCCAGCGGGGACTGCTCGCCGACACGAAACACGCGCACCTGTCCAGCCGGCTGACCATTGAAATAGGCCGACCGGTTGGTGTCCTCGAAATCCTCGCGGATGCGGGCAATGTCGCCAAGGCGCAGCAAGGCCCCGCCTGCTTCGGCAAGAATTACCAGATCGCGCAGGGACTCGGCATCCTCGCGACGCTCATCGACGCGCACCAGCACTTCGCCGCCGCGCGTCTCAATGATGCCCGCACCCAGTTGCTGCGAGTTCTGATCGATGCGCCGTGCGATCTCGGGCAGGCTGAGCCCGTGGCGCCGCAGCATGGTCTCGTCGAGTTCGATGCTGATCTCCGGCGGCGGGATGGCCGCCAGATTGACCAGGGTGATCTCGGGAAATTCGAGCAGTTCCCGACGCGCCTGCTCAGCCAGCGACTTCAGCGTCTGGCGGTCGACATCGCCGTGGAGGATGAGTGTGATGACCTGCTGCTGCGTCACTGCCGAGGAGATGACGGGCTCCTCCGCATCTCCAGGGAAGGTGGTAATGCCGTCGACGGCCGTCTTGATGTCGCTGAGGGCGGTACTGACCTCGGTGCCCGCGAAGAGCTCGGCAACCACCACCCCGCGGCTTTCGACGGAAGTCGAGCGTACCTCCTTGATCTGCTCGATATCGCGGATGGCTTCCTCGATGGCGAGGACGACCCCTTCCTCGACCTCCTCCGGTGTGGCACCGGGAAAGGGCACGGAAATGGTGATGATGTCGAGTTCGACGCGCGGAAAGACTTCCTTCTTGACGTTGAGCGCGAACAGCAGGCCACCGACCAGCAGCACCAGCATGAGCAGGTTGGCGGCCACATGATTCTCGGCCATCCATGCGATGGGGCCCCGGGCTTCACGCATCGCCGTCTTCCGCGCGACGCAGGCGCAGCCCCGCCACCGGATTGCTGAGCGGGCTGGTCACCACATGCTCGCCGTCGCGCAGGCCGCCGTCGATCAGGATGTGATCCTCGGCACGCCAGACCACCTCCACGGTCCGGATATCCAGTTGCCCGTCGACGAAGACCCAGACCTGATCGTTGCCGCGCAGATAGGCGCGCGGCAGCCGGATCAGCGGGCGCGCGTCGCGGCCTTCCAAGGTCACGTCGACAAAGGCGTCGAGCAGCAGCGGTGCGCCCTGCGTGGTCACGTCCAGCGCCAGAGGGTCCGGTACCGCTACCAGCAGCTGCGCCAGGCGCCCTTGCGGCGTGACGTCGCCGAGCAGGCGCAGTACCTGACCGCGCCGCGTGCTCGCATCGTCGTCACCTTCGGCCTGGCGAATGCGCACCTTTGCCCCGGCATCGGCATTGAAGCCCGGAATGGCCACGTGTTCGAGGTGGGCCACCGGCAGCGTCGCGCGGACCCAATAGCGGTCCACGGCGACCAGCCGCGCCAGCTGCGATTGCGGCCCAACCAGAGCACCCACATCCACCGAAGGTTCCGCAACCAAGGCCCGGAAGGGAGCGCGCAGCGTGGTTCGTTCCAGATTGGCGCGTGCACGTTGCAGTTGCGCCTCGGCCCGACGCACATTCGCTTTCGCACTCTCCAACTGCGGGCCGCGCAGCGCCAATGATTCGTTGACGGGAACATCCAGCCCTTCGCCGAATTGCTCGAATTCGGCCTGCGCCACATCCCTGCGCCCACGCTCCAGGGCCAGCTCGGCACGCGCCTGCGCCACTTGCGCCTCGGCCTCGGCCAATGCCGCCTCGAAATCAGTCGCTTCGATCTCGACCAGCATCTCGCCCGCCTCAATGACGGCACCGGGCTCAAGCTCTGGGTGCACGGCCACCACCCTGCCACTGATCTGCGGTTGGAGCATCACCGCATCGGCCGCCACCACCGAGCCGGTCGCGCGTACCGTGATGCGCTGCGGCAGGCGCTGTGCCACCTCGGTATGGACCAGCCGCGCCTGCACGCTGCCGTTGGCACCCCGTGCTGGCGGCTCGCGCGTGGCCATCATCGCGGCGAAGGCAACCACCGCCAGCGCCAGTACCAACAGCGGAAGGGCGGCTCTCAGGACGCGTTTGGTCACGGCAGTTCCTCAGCGTGGGATGCAATCAGGGCGGGTTTGGGCAAGGGCTGGCCGACACGGGCGGCGATGCTGCGGCAGAGGTTCACGCGCTGCACGAAACGCGCATTGCGCGCCGCCAGGGATTCCAGCTCGGTGGCATTGAGCGCCTGCTGCGCCGACAGCACTTCAAGGTAAGGCAACTGTCCCTGGGCGTAGCGCTGCCGTGCCTGACGCAGACGCTGCTCGGCGTGGCCGCGCTGCGCATCCAAGGCCTCCAGCCGCCGGTTCGCAGCGGCCTCGCCAACCAGCGCCCCCTGCACTTCGTTGAGCGCTTGCAGCCAGGCCTGCTCCAACGCATAGAGCCGTTCGATGGCCACCGCTTCGCTTTCCTGCTGGCGGGCCTTGAGCGCGCCGCCCTGAAACAGCGTCCAATCGAGGGTCGCGGCAATCTGCCGGAGGCTTTGCTCGAAAAGCTCGCCGAACTGTGCGGCCTGACTGAACAGGTTGGCCGACAGCGTCAGACGTGGCCAGCGCTCGGCCGCGCTCGCGGCGGCCTGGGCATCGGCCGCCTGCAGGCGCAACCAAGCAGCGCGCAGGTCGGGCCGACGATCCAGCAGGGCACTTGGCAGTCCTGCGTCGGGCAAAGCCTGCGGACCAGGAAGACCCTCCGATGGCGCCGACAGTGATGCGCCCTGCGGCGTCTGACCGCGAAGCAACTGCAGGCGCAGGCGTGCCTGTGCCTCTGCTCCATCCGCATCGGCAAGCTGAGCCCGCAGTGCGGCCACCTGCTGGCGCGCCTGCGCCAATGCCAAGGCGTCGGTTTGACCGCGACCGAAGCGCAGCGCCTGCAGTCTCGCCAGCGCTTCAGCGTCGTCGAACTGGTGCTGGAGTGTGGCGTTCCGATGCACTGCCGTGACCCATTCCGCCCAGGCGATCGCGATGTCCGCCGACAACGACAGCGCCGCCGTGTGCAGGTCCGCCTCGGCGGCTTCGGCCGACCGCCGCGCCGCCTCGCGCCGATGGTGCAGGCGCCCCCAGAAGTCCAGCTCGTAGCGCGCCGCGATGGTCGCCTGCCACGGCTCGCCGCCGATGTTCGCGCCCGGCCCGAAGCCACCCTGAGGCACACCGGCAACGGTATTGCCACCGCTGCCGACGGTGGCGGTATCGCGATACTCCCCGGAAAAGGAGAGCGCGGGCAGCACGCTGGCGCCCTGGGCGCGAGCGGCGGCGCGCGCCTGATAGAGACGCGCCCAGCTCTGCGCCAGGGTCGGACTGTCGGAAACGGCATCTTCGATCAATGACTGCAGGGGCGCGCCGCCCAGGCTGGCGCAGGCGGCAACCGGGGCCTCGCCGTTGGCATTGAAGGCCTCCAGCGGCGCCAGGGTCTGCTCGGCGTTGGGCGCCATCGCGGTAGCACAACCCACGAGCAGAACCGTACCGCCTGCCAGCGTGACACGGCGCAGGGCCGCGGCCAGGCGCGCGGGTAGCCGGTCAGCAGGGGGGCGGGGATGGCGCATCATGCGGAAGCTCTCTACAAACAGGGCGCACTGCGAGGTCAGGGCATCGGCGCCCGACATGATACGTGCCACTGCCGCCCGCACGATGACGCACCCCACGCCTGCTCATGTTTCACGGCACCGACGGTGCCTGAGCCGCAAGGTGTGTGGCGGAGCAGGAGCCGGTGCGGTGCGGTGCAACGCGCCGCTAGGCCCAGGCTACCGCCACCAGGCGCTCGCCACGAAAGGGCATGCGCCCATGCGCCACGCTGGCGTTGTCGATCGCCAGTACATCGCCGCGCTGCCAGGGCATGACGACGGTGTGGTCCCAGATGACATCGCAGACATGACGAATCATGCGCGCGGGAATCTCGCCGCCATCCGCGAAGGTAACGTGATAGCTCTGCTTCTCCGCCGGGAACAGGCGGTGCTTGGCGGTGGCAATGGCCTTCAGCGCCGTGGCTGCGGCAAGCAGGCGCGGGCTCTTGAGCAGACGCGCCTGCCGGAACAGCTCGTGCGGCGTGGCCGTGAGGTGCATAACCTGACTGTGATTGAACCAAGCCAGCTCGCCCGTCTCGGGGTGATGGCGGAAGGCGGGGTGGGTGCTGTACAGGGTCAGACGGTCGTTCGGGCCCCAGACCACTTCGTCACCGGCCTCGGCAGCGATGCGCTCGACTTCGGACTTGTCTTCGGTGCCATAGACCTCGTGCCAACGCTTGAACTGGAAGACATCCCAGCTGCGCTTGGCGCGCGGCCCCTCGTAGGCGCGGATATGCCGTACCCCACGCTGCTCGAAGGCCTGGCGTACTTCGGGGTCCAGTGCCTGCACCACGCGCCGCAGATCGGTGAGTGGCGTCGCCCCGCCGAAGCGTGAGGCCGTCGCGCACCAGAAGAAGAGACTGTGCGGCGCGCGGTCGTAATAGAAACTCATCTCCGCGTGCTGCGGAATGGGGTAGTGCGGCGGCAGCTCGGTCGAGGTGAAGACGTAGTTGCTGAGCTTGCGCCGTGGACTCTGGCCGAGATACTCACACTGCAGATCGGGGGCAATCACCCGCGCCGCATCTTCGAAGGCCTGAGCCTCGTCCACCGCAAAGCCACGGAAGCACAGCGCGCCGTGCTGACGGCGCGCCGCCATGACCTCCTTGCGATGCACTTCCAGCCACGGTGCCAGCGCCATGTCGGGCGCATTGGCGGTGATGACCAGTGGCAGGCCGAGCTCGGGCTGCGGAAGGTGGCCGGCGAGCGGGTCGCCACTCGCCTGCTCGGTGGCTTGGGTCTTGTGCATTGCTGTGTCTCCCGGCGCGTGCTGCGCTCTGCTTGTCGTACGGTCAGTCCGAGCGTACCGCGTCATCGCCATCGGCATCGAAGTCCACGCCTGGCGCAAGGGCGATGAGCACATTGTCGGCCGTGCAAGGCGCCGCCGCATCGCCGCCGAATTCCGGTTCGCCGAAGGCGCCCGGCGGCATCCAGCCCAGCAGACAGTAACCGTGCGCGGCCATGGTTGCGTGCAGCGCCTGGAAATCGCCGCTGCCAGCGGCATCCAACCACGGTTGCGCCGGAAGCAGAATGGGCTGACCGTGGGTGTCCTTGATCAGGCTGTCGAAGACTGCCAGCAGCTCGGGGCACAGCGCCCCCTGGCCCAGCATGTGGCTGACCAGCAGGGAGGGCACCAGCACATCGTCGCCGTGCTCGCCCAGCAGACTGCGGTTCCCGGCTTCGGCCAGTTCCATGAGGACCCGCGGCCGCGGTCTGGCGCTGGCCAGCAACTGGCTCAGCACCAGATGACCGACGACGGCGCGCGCGTCCGCTTCCTGACTGTTCTCCACCACTTCGGAACGCACGATCCAGACCTGGTCGTAGTGCTCCGGGGCGCATTCGGCGAGTTCGGCGCGCGCCACGAAGTCAGCTTCGAGCTGCCGGCACTGGACCGGCGAGTCCTCCTGCAGCGCGCGTCGGCAATACCGCTCGCGCTGCTCCGCCGGATAGATCGACACGATGTCGACGGCCAGCGGCGCCGTGGCCTGTTCGGCAAAGCTTGCCAACAGGCCCGCATGCCGCGGCGTCCAGCCGAGGATAAGAAGGCGCCCGGATGTCGGCACCGCCTCTGGCGAAGCACGGTCGCCCGCAAGCGACGCTTCACTGTCTGTCGCAGCGTCGGCAGCCTCCTCGGCCGCATCGCAATCGGGGGTGGTGTCGCGATAGGCCTCGGCCACGAAGACAAGATGATCGCCCTCGGCAATCACGGTATCGCCTGGTGGATTCAGTCGCGCGCGCTGACGGCCAGCGCTGCTCCGTACCAGACCGCACAGCACCGCATTGGGGAAGCAGTGGCGCGCCGCCTGCATCGACAGGCCGACGAGCTCTCCGGCCTCGCGCACATGGAAGCGCTCGCTGGCGTCCAGCGACAGCAACTCGGCGTAGACCCGCGCTATCCCGGGGTAGCGCAACTGCTGCAGCAGGATGCGGTTGACCAGCGCATCCACGGTGATCAGCGCCAGCGGGCCCGGATAGGCGGCGCGGGCCACATCGGCCTGGCGGTGGTCCTGCAGCTCGGCGATAACCAATGGCAAGGGGCGGTCGTACCGCGGCCGGGCCTCTTCGCGCAGGGCAATCAGGGTCTTGATGGTGTTGACGTCCTCGCTGACCTGCTCGCCGGTGCCGAAGACGCCGCCGGGCAGGATGATCACGCCCGACTCGGCCACATTGACGCGGTGCAGATCCGCGGTTTCCAGCGCGCTTCCGCTGCGTAGCACGACATTCTGCCGGTGTCGCCCACGCGCGCCGTGCAGCCGGAACTGGTGCGCCACACTGGCATCGACGCGCTGGGAAAGCACCGCGATGCGCAGGCTGCGCCGTCGCATGCGGCGGAGAAAGGCACGGATGCGGCCGCCGCCGTTGAGTAGCTCGCCGACGATAGGCACGGTGCGGCTGCCCATCCCTAGCACAACGATGTGCCCGCGCACGGTAATCGGCGTCAGGCCCTGCTCCAGCGCGCGCATGGTGCGATTCAGCCACTGCGTCAGAATCGCGATCAGGGTACCCATGAACAGCACGTAGCCACTGACTGTGAGCCAGGTGGAAACCACGCGCCGCCAGTTGCCCTCGTCGTCGCCCAGATAGCCGGGGTCGGTCAGTCGCAGGAAGGCCCACCAGACGGCGTCGCCGTAGGCCTCATCGCCAGTCGGCAGGATGAGAAAGCCGCCGACCACCGAAACCAGCGCCACGGTGCAGGCCACCACCATGAGCTGGTAGCCCGCGCCCTTGATGAACTGCCGTTCCAGGAAATAGCGCAGGCGATCGGCCGCGCGCAATCGATACAAGATGACTCGTCTCCGCCCGAAGAAGCGGCTGTCAGTGTACTGCGCTGCCCATGGACGCTACAGACCGCCGCCTGGATCCGCCTAGTAGCGCAGGAGGACGCTGCCCCAGGTCATGCCGCCACCTACGCCCTGCAGCATCAGGGTCTCTCCGGCCTGGATCCGGCCGTCGCGCACGGCGGTATCCAGCGCCAGTGGCACCGAGGCGGCCGAGGTATTGCCATGCCGTGCCACGGTGGTGACGACCCGCTCGGCCGGTACGCCGACGCGATCGGCCAACGCATTGATGATGCGGGCGTTGGCCTGATGCGGTACGAACCAGTCGATGTCGCGGGGACGCAGCCCGGTCTGCTGCAGCACGGTCTGCGCGGACTCGCCCAGCGTGCGAATGGCGGTACGGAACACGGCCTGGCCGTCCATCTCCAGGAAAGGGTTGCCGCGCACGGCGCCCTCGGCAATACCCCCGGTGACCCGGAGGATATGCCCCAGGCTGCCGTCGGCCCCCAGATGTGTACCGAGAATGCCGTGCTGCCCGTCGCGACTCACGACCACCGCGCCGGCACCGTCACCGAACAGCACACAGGTGCGCCGGTCATTCCAGTCGAGCAGCCGCGAAAAGACTTCGGCACCGACCACCAATGCGCAGTGATGCCCACCTGTGGCGACCATGCGATCCGCCACGGAGAGGGCATAGATGAAGCCGGTGCATACCGCCTGCACGTCGAAGGCGGCGCCTTGTTGCACGCCCAGCTTGCTCTGCAGGATGCAGGCCGTGGACGGAAACACCATATCGGGCGTGGTGGTGGCCACGATGATGAGATCGACATCCCCCGGGCCGCGACCTGCGGCTTCCAGTGCTTTGCGTGCCGCTTGCAGCGCCAGGTCGCTGGTCAGCTCGCCGTCGGCCGCCACATGACGCGCCTCGATGCCGGTCCGCGAGACGATCCATTCATCCGAGGTATCAATGCGCCCCTCCAGCTCGCTGTTAGTGACGACCCGCTCCGGCAAATAACTTCCGGTTCCGGCGATGCGCGCCAAGCTCATGCCTGCCTCCCACAGAAAATTGACGATGGTCGTGACCTGCATGATGCGCCTTGCCGTGGCTGCCTGCCGCGGCTGCGCACCAACGCGATTGCACGCCTCCCTGCTCTGGCGCGGTCGGCTGGCCTTGCTGTTGGGATGCTTGCGGTCAGGAACCGCGGTTTCATACCTGGAATGCGAGCCCGCCGATCGCGCGCGCAGGCCTGCATGCTACGCGTCGCCGACAGGCGGCATATCGCTCGCTTGGAGGAGGTGCAGCAGACCCGAGGACGGCCGCCGTACTAGCTGAGTTGCAGCACGACCAGCGCGACGGCGCAGGCCGCAGCAAGCAGCCCGCCTCCCACGCCGGCCACCTTCAGCGCCCGACGTCGGCGTTTCCTTCGCGCATTCGCCGCGTAGAGCTTTTCCAGCTCGGCACGCGGCATGACGTCCATATCCCAGTGGGTGGTATGGGCTTCCTTGATGTCATCCAGTTCGACCTGCTTGGGCTTCTCGGGATGGCGCTCCTGCGCTTCTCCGTCGCCCTCGTCGCTGGATGGCGGTGGATCTTTGTGATCAGCCATGTCGGCATGCTAGCAAGCAGCCGAGCGCGGCACATGCCTGTTCACCTCAGCGTACGGGACGCGCACTTGCTCCCCGCCCCGCCCTGCTGCACCCTCCCGCCACGACGCCCAAATCTGCCAACGCCATGCCATCGCCTCGCATCATCGTCCGCAATTCCCCCATTCACGGCCGGGGCGTCTTTGCCAATCGCGATATACCAGCGGGCACCGAAATCATTACCTACAAGGGCCGTCTGCTGACGCACGATGAGGCGGACGCCCGCTTCGGCGGCAATTCCGAGGAAGGCCACACCTATCTGTTCACGCTCAACGAACACTATGTGATCGACGGCGACGACCAGGGCAACTCCGCACGCTGGATCAACCACAGCTGCAGCCCCAACTGCCGTGCAGTGACCATTGAACACGACAGCGGCGAACCCGAGCGGGACCGCATCGTCATTGAAAGCCTGCGCGACATCGCCAAGGGGGAGGAACTCAGTTTCGATTACGGCATCGTGCTGGATGTGCCGCACACCAAGGCACGCAAGCGCATCTGGGCCTGCCGCTGCGGCAGCCCTGCGTGCACCGGGACCCTGTTGAAGGCCAAATCAAGACAGCGATGACAGCGGTCTGAGCGCGGTTTACTCTGCAATCAGGTTTCGGGCCAGGAGGTCTCCGACGATGTTCCGTTTTCTTGCCCCCGCATTGCTGGTCCTTGGGCTCGCCGGCACCTCCCCGGCGTTCGCACAGATCAGTCCGGCCACCGGCCCCGATCCGGAGCTTTCACCAGGCGATGTGGTTCGGGCGCAGCTCGCCGGCTTCCGCGCCGACAGCGACGCGGGGATCGCGCAGGCCTTCGCTTTTGCTTCGCCGCGCAATCGCTCCGTCACCGGTCCGGTTCAGCGCTTCAGCAAGATGATCCGGGCAGGCTACGGCGAGCTGCTCGGCCATCGCAGCGCCAGTCTTGCCGAGTTGCGCCAGGACGAGGCACACACCTACCAGGGCGTTGAAATCACCGCCGCGGATGGCCGCACGCACCTCTACGTCTTCATCCTGTCGCGCTATGACCTGCCCAATTGCGACAATTGCTGGATGACCGATGGCGTCGCCAAGCGCCCGGCCAATCCGGACGCGCAATCGCTCTAGCCAGCATTGACCAGACCGCGCATCAGCCAACGGGCGGTGCGCTGGAAGCCGCCGCTGACAACCCGCCATCCTAGTGCGGTATCGTGGCTTACATCGGCATGGACGGACAGCACGCCGGAGGGCATCCCTAGGCGGAGCTGAGCATCCTGACTCGGATGCATGCAGTCTGCTACCACCGTGTCGGGCAGCATGGCCGCAGCCGCTGTGCACAGGGCTACCGTCAGCGGTACCGCCCGATGCGGCTGTCCACTGGCGATGACCCGTACGCTGCCGTCCATCGCATTGGCCTCCAGGGTGCCGCCATCGAGTGTGGTTGCTGCTGTGGGTGGAGAGACCACCACCAGATACGGAATCATGCGCTCCGCCTCTGCCTGGGCACGATCGGCAGCAATTCCCATGCGCACGGCCGCCTCCGCGCGCAGCGCGAGCAAGCGCTCCATCAGTGACTGATCGGCAGCAATGGCATCGGGATGCGCATCGCCACGCAAGCCAACATCCGTATCCCGTACGAAGACGCAGGCATTGCCGGCGTCGACGCAGGATATCGGCGTCCCATCATCCGCCGTATCGCGATGCCTGCCGGTGGGGAAGAGCGCGCCTGTGATGGCGCCTCCCGGATCGAGAAAGTCGAGCGCGATGGCCGCGCCGGGCCCGCTGACCCCCGGTATGACGCAGTCGCCGTGCGGGTCGCGGGCGCCGTCGCGCAGCGGCACGCGGGCGTGGATCAAGCGCCCGGTATTGGTGTTGTAGATGCGTACCCGCGCATGCTTGCCGGTGGTGGACACCCATCCCTCGTCGACCGCGAAGGCCGCCACGGCCGCCACCATGTTGCCGCAGTTGCCGCGGCTTTCGACGCGCGCCACTTCGATGCGCACCTGCAGAAAGGTGTAGTCGACATCGGCGTCCTCCCGTTGCGAGGGTGCGACCACGCACACCTTGGAAGTGGAGGAACTGCCGCTGCCCATGCCGTTCAACTGGCGGCCGAAACCGTCCGGGCTTCCCAGGGCGTTCAGCAGCAGGGCGTCGCGCGTCTTCGGCTCCGCGGGCAGATCGGCGGCCTTGATGACCAATCCGCGGCTGGTGCCACCGCGCATGAAGACCGCCGGCAGCGTTGCGGCGGCGACGGAAGCAGGAGTGACTCGATGCATGAAGGCCCTACCCAAACAGTGTGCAGACGGACGGAACACAAGACGCACATGATCGCGAGAACGCTGCACACGCGCTATGGTCGGATGCGCATTGACGCTAAAGGAGCCCACCCATGCTGCATCGGCTCACCGCGAAGACCCTCGCCTGCCTGCTGATGGCAGGCATCCCAGCCATGATCGCCAGCGCCCAGGACAGCGCCGACATCAAGGGCCTCGTGCAAGAGGCGATGGCGGGCGATCATCGCAGCGAGGCGCACCGCGCACGCGACGACGCTCGCCACCCTGCTGAGACACTCGCCTTCATGGGGTGGCGCCCCGGCATGACCGTCGTCGAAGTCTGGCCCAGTACAGGCTGGTACACGGAAATCCTGGCGCCGATCACGCGCGAGGACGGCATCTTCTACGCCGCCAACTTCGCCCCCACTGCCGACCGCACACCGGGCTGGCGCAAACGCCAGCACAAACGCTACATGGAAAAGCTGGAGCGGCAGCCGGGCGTCTACAACCATGTGGTGGCAACGCCGCTGGCGATCCCCGAGCGCACGACCATCGCCCCGCCGGGTAGTGCCGACATGGTGCTCACCTTCCGCAACGTCCATAACTGGATGAAGGGCGGTTACGCGCCCGCCATGTTCGACGCCATGGCGCGCGCACTGCGGCCCGGCGGCGTCCTGGGCGTGGTCGAGCACCGCGCCCCATCAGGCACCAGCGTCGCCCGCATGAAGGCAACCGGCTACGTCACCGAGCGACACGTCATTGCCCTGGCCCAGTCCGCGGGGCTGTCGCTGGAGGCGCGCAGCGAGATCAACGCCAATCCACGTGATGACCACGACCACCCCGCCGGCGTATGGACGCTGCCGCCCACTCTGCGCCATTGCGGACAGGTCTTGGATAACATGCGCAGGGACTGCAAGGCCCGCTACCAGGCCATTGGAGAATCCGACCGCATGACGCTGCGTTTCCGCAAGACACCCTGACCATGACCGTCACTGAGGCTCCCTTGGCATGAAGCGGGCGCTCGGCCTGCTGTTGCTCTGTGCGAGCCTGTTCGGCTGCGCGACCATGGCGCCCGCGCCGCCCGAGCCGAGTGCGCGGCAACTCGAACTGCATCAACGCATCCTGCAGGAGACGCTGGCGCAACTGGGCCGGCCCTACACCTATGGGGGTGCCGACAGCGACGGATTCGACTGCAGCGGGCTGGCGCATCACGTCTATGCCGACGCCGGCGTCCAGCTTCCGCGCACCGCAGCGCAACAACGCGCCCAGGGCCGCGCCATCCCGCGCGAGGATCTGCTGCCTGGCGATCTGCTCTTCTATCGCATTGACGGCGGCGACCACGTGGTGGTCTACATCGGTGACGGCCGCGGCGTCCACGCCCCGCGTCCGGGCAAGACCGTCACCATCGCCGAGGTCGACCGTCCTTGGTGGGAGCAGCGGCTGCACAGCGCGCGGCGACTGCTGACGCCCTGATGCGCTGATGCGCTGAACATCACCACACCCATCCCTGCTGCCGCTGCTGCCCGCACCGCCGCACTGCTCCCCCACCCATAGTGCCTGCGAGCCGCGCTGGCTCCGTTGCATGGCATCTCGTCCAAACAGCTGACGACGGGATGGATGGCGACTGGATACCGTGGCGACCCTCATGGCCGGCGCGGTCGGCACGACAACGCGACCGGCAAGCAGCGAGGTGCAATGTGAATACGATCAGCGAGGCGACCGCCACCCAGTCCACACCGCATGTGCGGGAATGGCCGCTGCTGGGCAGCATTCCCGGCATGGCCAGCGATCCACTGCGCTACCTGCTGAAGTGCTATCGGCAATATGGCTCAGTGTTCAAGATCCACGTGCTGGGCAACGAATACACCGTGCTCGCCGGCGCCGATGCCGCCAATTTCATGAATTCGCGCGACGGCAAGGAATGCCTGCGTTCACGCGAGTTCTGGGAGGGCCTGGTCAAGGAGTACGACGCCAAGAGTGCGCTGCCCGGCGTGGATGGTGAGGAGCACTCCGAACTGCGCAAGGTGCTGCGTCGCGGATATTCCCGGGAGTCGATCAAGGGCCGCTACAACGAACTGGTGGACATCACCGACCGCGCCATCGCGCGCGACTGGAAGCCGGGCAGCACCGTGCCGGTACTCGAGTCCTTCCAGTTCATGGTCACTGATCAGCTGGGCATCATGATCACCGGCAATGCGCCGCTGGAGTATGTGGCCGACATCCGCATCATGATCCTCTACATCCTGAACTGCCTGGTCACGCGTCAGCGCCCGGAGTTCCTGATGCGGCTGAATCCGCGCTACCGCAAGGCCAAGCAGCGCGTCTTCGAGCTGGGTGACCAGATGAAGGCCGACTACCTGAGCGGCGACCGGCATACCGAGCACCGTACCCTGGTCGACGACATCATGGAGACGCACCGCGACAACCCGGAGTTGATGCCCGCCAAGAATCTGCGCCTGCATCTGACTGCGCCCTATGTGGCCGGCCTGGACACCGTGGCCAATACCACCGCTGCCTGTGTCTACACGGTGCTCAAGCACCCCGAGGTGCATGCACGCGTCCAGAGCGAGATCGACGCCTTCTTCGCCGACGATGCGCCCATCGAGGAAGCGCGGCTGATGCAGCGTCTGCCGGCCTTGAACGGTGCCATCATGGAGACCATGCGGCTCTACCCGATTGCACCCGCCCAGATGCGCACGGCCAACCGGGATTTCGTGTTCGATGGCCACCAGATCCGGGAGGGCGACACCCTCTATCTGGCCAGCACCATCACGCACCTGATGGAGGAGTACTTCCCACAGCCGGAGCACTTCGATATCGATCGCTATGCCCCGCCGCGCGAAGAGCACAAGCAATCCGGCGTCTACTCCCCCTATGGTCGCGGCGCGCACACCTGCCTCGGCAAATCGCTGGCCGAGATCCAGTTGCTGCTCACCATGGCGCGCATCTTCTACAAGCTGGATCTGGCGCTGCCCTCGCCCGACTACCAATTGAAGACCAAGACCGCGCCCACGCCCGGCCCTGCGCGCAGCTTCAGCGTGCAGGTCAAGGGCTACCGCCACTAGCGCAGACCGGCGGCTCCCACAGGGAGGCCGCCGGCCCCGTCGGGGGACGCGTCCTAATCGTCGAGGATGGCCAGTGCCGCCTCGGATTGGTAGAAGGGTTCGAGCTGGCGGCGGATGGCTGGCTCGAGCAGCTTTTTCTTCTTCAGCAGTTTCACCACGGGTTGGGTGAAACGACTGATCTCGCGGCGCAGCAGATCGGCATCCAGACCGAAATCGCCGACGAGCTCGGCCAGGCTGTGCTCGCCGAAGTGGGCGTAGTAGGCATCGATCCCCTCTTCCACCAGCTGCTGCACGTAGGGCGTCTTGCGCAGGTGGTGGATGCCGTCGTAGGCAATGGCGGCCCAGTCCGCGGCATCATCGCCATTGACACCATCGAGCACCTCCGACACCGGAATGTCCGACGCCTGCCGCCATAGCGCATCGGCGCCGCGTCGCAGGTCCTCGTCCTTGACGCCGAGCAGATAGGCCTCGCCGATCTCGGCGCTGGCGTCGACGCTCTTGTCGATGTAGTCGCGCAGGCGCTTGTCGAGTTCGGCATCGATCCCGGGCCGCGCCCGATTGAGCATGGAGCGGCCGAAAGCCAGGGCGCGCTTGGCGCCGGGCACGGTATCGGTCAGCGGATTGTTGGTCACCCAGCCCTGGATACCGTGATAGAGCAGGTCGGCGACGAAACCGCGGTAGGCCTTGCTCTGCAGCAGGGAGCCCACGATCTCCTCGCGCAGCGTGCGCATGGCGATGGCCTTGTCGCGTGCCGCTTCGAAGACCTCCGCATCGACCAATTCGCCGATGCGCGCATCCGCATGCGCCTCGCTGTCCACCACCGCCCGTGCAATGTCCTGAACCGTCGCGCGCAGTCGGTCGTCGATCTCCAGCTCCGCCATCAAGTTCACGACGCAGTACTTCAGCTGCTTCGCCGGCACCGCCTCCTTGAGCTTGAGGCGGGATGCGTCTTCCAGCGTGGCGCGCACAGTGGCTTCCAGCCATTCCTCGAATCCCTTGCCCGAAAGCTGTTCCACCACATGTGCCACATGCGCGTCCAGCAGGCGCTGTGCGCGCTCCTTGCCAGCCATGTCTCCCCCTTGATTCATTGATTGTAGGTACCGACCACGGAGCATAGCGCGCTCGCGGCCGCCACAAAAAACCCCGGCACGGGGGCCGGGGCTTGAATGCGGCGCCTGAGCGCCGTTGGCGTCTGTGAATCCGACTAGAGACCGCGAATCTGTGCGGCCTGCAGGCCCTTCGGCCCTTCGCGGATCTCGAATTCGACTTTCTGCCCTTCCTTCAGAGAGCGGAAGCCCGAGCCCTGGATTTCCTTGTAATGCGCGAACAGGTCTTGACCGCCCCCTTCGGGCGTAATGAAGCCGTAGCCTTTCGCATCGTTGAACCACTTCACCGTGCCGGTGGACACATTCGACATACAACCATCCTCGATCACTGAACCGCGTAGACATGCAGGACGACCCTGCGCCGGCTGTCCCCGCACACGCCGACATCTCTCAGTGCGCCACCGCCCCGAAAACCACGAACGCCAACACACAACGCACGAATGAAGGGACGACTCGTACCCTACCGCCGCCCGCGGGCCGTGTCGACACGCCCAAGCGGCCCAAGAAGGCCGAAGGCGTATCCTGCGCTGCATAACGAATGACATACACAGGGGAGCAACCATGCAATGGATGATCTACGGCGCCAACGGCTATACCGGGGAGCTGATCGCACGAGAGGCTGTGGCCGCGGGCGCGCAACCGATTCTGGCGGGACGCAGCGAAGAAAAAATCGCTCCGCTGGCCAAGGAACTGGGGCTCAGCCATCGCGTCTTCGGACTGGATGACGCGGCGCAAGTGGCTGGCAAGCTCAGCGACGTCGGTCTGGTACTGCATTGTGCCGGCCCCTTTTCGGCGACCAGCGCGCCTATGATCGAAGGCTGCCTCGCCGCCGGCGCCCACTACCTGGATATCAGCGGCGAGATTCAAGTCTTCGAACACGCCCACGCCCAGGCAGTGCGCGCGGCCGAAGCCGGCATCGTCATCTGCCCCGGTGTGGGCTTTGACGTCATTCCCACCGACTGCGTCGCGGTGACGTTGAAACAGGCGCTGCCCGATGCCACGCACCTTGCGCTCGGCTTCGATTCCCGCTCCGGCTTTTCTCCGGGCACAGCGAAAACCTCGGTGGAAGGGCTGGCCGATGGCGGGCGCGTACGCCGCAACGGCGAGATCACGCGCGTACCGCTGGCCTGGCGCACACGCACCATCGACTTCGGTGACGGCGACAAGCTGGCCATGACCATTCCCTGGGGCGATGTCTCCACCGCTTTCTACAGCACGGGCATCGGCAATATCGAGGTCTATCTGCCCGGCTCGCCGCGTCTGATCAAGCAGGCGCGACGCGCCAACTACGTGCGCTGGCTGCTCGGCCTCGCGCCGATCCAGCGCATGCTCAAGCGGCGGGTGGAACGCAGCGTGCGCGGGCCGGATGCGGAAACGCGGGCCCGGCAGCCGACCTACGTCTGGGGCGAGGCGCGCAATGCGGCCGGGCGTACCGTCACCGCGCGGGTGCGCACTGCCAACGGCTACAGCCTGACCGTTTCCGGCGCGCTGGCCATCAGCCGGTACCTGATGGAGAATTCGGTGGAAGGCGGCGCCTATACGCCCGCCATGCTGCTCGGCCCGCAATTGGTGGAACAGCTCCCCGACAGTACGCCCATCACGGTGAGCGAAGCATGAGTGTGATCCCCGAAGACATTGCCACCCGCAACCCCGCACCGCCCTCCAAGCGCCTGCTGCTTGCGGAGCTGCGCGCGCTGGCCGAATGGCCGCGCGCGGTAGTGTGGCTGCCCACGCGCCACCTGCCCCGTGGCGACGGCCATCCAGTCCTGGTGCTGCCCGGCTTCGGCGCCAGTGACCGCGCCACCGCACCGCTGCGCCGGGCGCTGCAACGCCTCGACTACCGTGTGGAGGGCTGGGGCCAGGGACGCAATCTGGGTATGCGCCGCGAGATCGGCCAGGCGCTGAGCGCACGCATCGAGGCCCTGCACGCCGAGCACGGCGCCGTCAGCCTGATTGGCTGGAGTCTGGGGGGCGTCTTCGCGCGCGAGCTGGCACGCGGCCAACCGCAGCGTGTCCGGCGGGTGATCACGCTGGGCAGTCCGATTAGCCATCACCCCAAGGCGAACAATATGGAGCGCCTGTTCCAGCTCGCCAATCCGCGCCACAACGGCGAGGTCGACTGGGATGCCTTCACCCGCCGCGAAGCGCCGCCGCCGGTGGCCTGTACCGCGATCTACACCGAAAGCGACGGCGTGGTGGCCGCGCGCTGCTGTCGCGAAATGCCGGCACCGCATACCGAGAATGTGCGCGTCCGCGGCAGCCATATCGGCCTGCCCGCCAACCCGGCCGTGCTCGAGGTCATCGCCACGCGTCTGATGCAGCCCCCTCGCGCACAGACCTAGCGCGCAACAGCGCCTTGCTAGCGCTCCCGCACCAGGCGCAGCGCACAGAAGCCATCACAGGCGCTGACATCCGGCAGGGTGCGGAGCCAGGGATCGCTGTCGCTGGCCGGTGGTACTGACAGGATGCGCGCCGCCTCGACCACGGAGAAAGCGGAATGGTTGGCGAGAAATCGCGCCACGACCGCGTCGTTCTCCTGCGGGAGAAAGCTGCAGGTGGCGTAGACCAGCCGACCACCGCGCCGCACGGCACGCGCCGCCTGTTCGAGAATGGCGAGCTGCTGCCGCGCCAGGGCATCCAGATCCACCGCGCGCAATACCTGCTCGGGATGCCGGCGCAGGGTGCCGCTGCCCGAGCAGGGCGCGTCGACCAGCACCGCGTCAAAACCACCCTCCGGCAGCAATGCCGGGTCCAGTCGGCCATCTCGTGACAGGCTTGCCGTGGAAATGCTGCCCACGCCGAGGCGTTGCGCGCGCGCCTCGATGCGCGACAGCCGGGCGGCATCGGTATCGAGGGCGAGGATCGTGCCGCGGTCGTCCTGGTCGGCGGCCAGCGCCAACGCCTTGCCGCCCGCGCCGGCGCACCAGTCCGCAATCTGCTCGCCCGGCCGCGCCTCTACCAGCGCACAGATCCACTGGCTGCCGACATCCTGAGGCTCGATCCATCCCTGGCGCCAGGCAGCGGTCTGCTGCAGGGGCTGGCGCTGCGACAGACGCAGCGCCAGTGTGGCATCGGGAACCCGGTCCACCGCGACGCCCTCGGGCCGCAAGGCCTGCAGCGCCTGCTCGGGCGTGCAGCGCAGGCGGTTGACGCGCAGATCCACCCCCGCCTGGCCGGCCATCGCTTCTGCAATGGCATCGCAGCGGGCTGCCGAAAAATGCGCTTCGGCCGCTTCGTTCAGCCAGGGCGGCCAGTTGCGCGCCGTGGCGGTCGTTGCCGCCATGGGCGGCGGTGGCTCGGGCAGACCGAAGCGGCGGAGCTGCTCGGCCTCGGCCGCATAGTCGTCGACCAGCAAGGCACTGAGCCAGGCGGCCGGTTCGTCACCAGCGCGCGCGCGCAGCTGGCAGACCTGGCGCAGTACCCCGTAGACCAGCGCGGCCAGCCATCGGCGGTCCTTGGCACCCAGCTTGCGGTTGCCGCGCACCTGCCGCGCCAGTGCGCGATCCGCGGCGGCGCCATCTTCCGCCACCTCGGCCAGCACCTGCAGCGCCAGCTTGACCTGGGCGCGGTGCAATCCGCGCAGGGCGGGCGTTGTGGGGATCATGCCACTGCCGCCCATCCATCCAGACCGAAGCCCTCGGCCAGCAGTGCCCGTTGCACAGATGCCTCCTGCACCTGACAGACGCGCGCCCACAGGGTCGCGCCTTCTGCATGTACTTCGCAGTACCAACGGATGTGCTTGCGCGCAATGCGTACGCCCGCCTCGGGGCCATAGAGGGCGTGAATGGCCTCGACATGCTCGAGCAGCCAGCGGCCCACCTGGCGGGTATCGGGTGCCGCCGGCGCCGGCGCGCCGCGCAGACCGGCCGCCAGTTCGCGGAAGATCCAGGGCCGCCCCTGGGCGGCGCGTCCGATCATCAGGCCATCGGCGCCGGTGTGCGCAAGGACCTGCCGCGCCTTGTCGATGCTGTCGATATCGCCGTTGGCGATGACGGGAATGCCCACCGCCTGCTTCACCGCCGCGATGGTGTCGAATTCCGCCGCACCGCGATAGGCATCGGCGCGGGTCCGACCGTGCACGCTGACCATGCGGACGCCACAGTCTTCCGCAATGCGTGCAATCCGCACCGCATTGCGTTGACCGGGTGCCGGCCCCGTGCGCATTTTCAGCGTCACGGGAACGGTGACGGCGCGCGCCACCGCCGACAGGATGCGCGCGACCAGACGTTCATCGCGCATCAGCGCGCTGCCCGCTTCGCGGCGGCAGACCTTCTTGGCCGGACAACCCATGTTGATATCGATGATCTGGGCACCGTGGGCGACGTTGTACTGCGCCGCCCGCGTCAGCATCTCCGGCTCCGCACCGACGATCTGGGCCGCAATGGGCGCCGACTCGCCCTCGTGATCGCGCCGCGCGCGCGACTTCGGCGTCGCGCGCAGGCGCGGATCGCTGTGCGTCATCTCGGAAAAGCACAGCCCGGCACCCTGGCGGCGGCACAGAATGCGAAAGCAGCGGTCGGTAACACCCGCCATCGGCGCCAGCAGCAGGGGCGTCTCGATACGATGCGGCCCGATGAACAGCGGCGGCGGCATTGCGGCACTCATGGGTGATGCTGGTCCGTGCCATCGCCGGCGTCGCTGAGCAGGGCGTCCATGGCCTCAATCAGCCGCGTCACCAGTTCGCCGAAAAAGAGCGACAGCACCATGCCCCCCACGGTGAGCGCCCATAACAGGCGCGATTCACGCGCGCCCTCGGTGTCGGCCAGCAGTTGCGCCGACAGCACGAAGAACGCCACCGCCAGCAACAGCGTAGCCAGCAGCACACCCACAGTCTGGTAGACGGCGCGACGCACGCTATGCACGGAGCTGCTGGGTTGGTCGAGATCGGACAGATGCCGCCAGTAGAAGCGGCCAATGCGGAGCACCACTGCCGACAGATACACGCCGGCACAGAGCAGCGCGAAGGCGCCCACCCACGGTGTCAGCACGCGCAACCAGCTCACCGGCGCGAAGCTCCACAGTGCGATGGTCGCGATCAGCATCAGCGGCAGGATGCGCGTGACGCGCACCGCCGGCTGCGAGCTGGCGGGCTTATCGAGAATCCGGGCCTCCGCTGCCTGCAGCCGCTGGCGCAAGGCACGGCGCGCGCGGGGGGACGCGGAGGGGGAGTCGCGCATGGGTACTCGCGGAAAGTGGTGGGAGCCAACGGCAGATTCGCTATTTTCGCCGATCTTGGCGCCGCAGTGTGGTGCGGCTGGACGCAGTGCGGGCGCGGAGCGCGCAGTGCAGATCGGCCTTGGACAGGCACGCCTTGGCAGCGACAGCGCAGTAGCCTCTTGGTACACACCCTGGAGTCTGCAGATGACCGTCTCCGAAGCCATGCGGCTTGCCGCCGAACACAGCTGCGACATGGAGTGGGATGCCGAACACAGGCAATGGCGCATCGGCGCGATATCCTATGATGCCGACGCCTGCTCGCTGGATGCGAGCACCCTCGCCCGGATTGACGCCGATACCTTTGTCGATGTCTTCATTCCGGATCGCGAGGATCTGCGCTGACCACTCGCTCCCCGCCTCCGCCGATGCCGCAAGACACTGAAGAGACCGTACACCCCCACGACTTTGCCGCTGAACTGGCGCGCCAGGTCTATGCCGATCTCACCGGTGTACTCACCGGCGCCGATGACAAGGACGCCTTCGCCGTGACCGCCGAGGGCGGCGCCGAAGGTCGTAGCCGCGCGCTGTGGTTGCTGTTGCGCGCTGCCCTTGCGGCGCACCGCGCCCTGCACTTTGGCCTCGGCAGCGAATTCGCGGAACCGCACAGCGAGGATGTCCTCGATGCGCTGTCCATGCTGGTTCCGGAATTGGCCGCGAGCGCCGACCACGCCACCTGGCACGAGCAGGGTGAACGGCTGGCCGCTTCCATCAGTGCCTCGGAGGGCGATCGCGAGGCCTTGCACCAGGCCTTGGCGCGTGCCATCTATCGCCTGTACGACGGCCTGCGCCGCAAGGACGAAGTGCAGGGCGGGCGCGGGCTGGTCGAACTGCGCACGATGCTGGCGCACATCGATGCCGCGGCTCAGCTCGGCGCCGCCGGGCCGCTGTCTACGGTGGTGCGACCAGACCGCTTCCACGACGACTTCTTGCGCTACGTGGAGGTCGCCCAGAACCATGCCGCCGACGCCCAGCAGGCGGTGGCCACGCTGCAGCGCGACGGCCGCATCACCGCCATCGTCACGCAGGATGTACACCCGGTGGAGCAGGCGCGCGAAACCCTGGCCGAAGATCAGTACGCCGAACGCCTGCGCATCGAGGCCCTGCTCGACTTCCTCAGTGCGCTACGTCGCAGCGCCGAGAACGATCCGCTGCTGCGCGCCTGCAGCGAGAACGAAACCGCCTTCACCGCGCTGGTGACCGCGGCGGCAACCACCCCTGTGCGTGGGCAGGTGGGCTTCGAATATGCGGCGCTGGCTCAGATCACGCGCTACAACCTGCGCCTGCTGCAATCCGCCGCAGCCCAACAAGGCCGCGCTCACTAGGCGCTGACGTCTCTGATCTCGGCTGCATCCGGCAGCTGCCAGGCCAGCACCGCACCGACTGCCGACAGGACCGCCACCCCCAGCACCGGCGCAATGGGGGTCGCCAAGGCCAACAGACCCAGACCACTGAGGGCAAGCGCCACCACACCGGACACCGTATTGCTGAAGGCGCTGGCGGTCATACGCGCCGCATCCTGGGCGTGGTCCACCACCCAGGTCTTGCGCCCGAGCCGAACGCCGGCCTCGGCGATCCCCAGCAGCAGAAAGGGCACGGCAAAGGCCCACGCCGGTGTCGCCGCCACACTGGCCAGCAGCGCCAGCATCAGCGTCGACAGCAGGCCGCAGGCACCGGCCGCGGCCAATACCCGCTGCGCGCCACGATCCGCCATGCCACCCCACAGGCGACTGCTGAGCACGTCGGCCAGGGCCAAGGCGGCGAGCAGCAAGCCCAGCAGCCCGACCCCGCCGCGACCCTCGGCAAGCAGTACGTAGAGCGGCGCCGCCAACTCCACTGCCAGCAAACAGCAGCGCGCCAGCAGAAAGCGGCGGTAGATCGGCTGCCCAACCGTCATCTGCCATCCGGCCCGACTCTCTGCCAGCGGGTTGCGCCCACCCTGGGTGGCACCGGCGTGCTCGCGAATGGCCGCGAAGGCCAGACTGGCGAGCAGCCAGAGCGCGCCGCCGGCCAGCAGCAGGCCTAACAGAACGGTTTGGTCCTGCGCCGCCCCACTGAGCTGCAGTGCAAGCCCACAGCCCAGTGCGAGCAGGCCGCCCACCAGGGCGCGGTTGGCGAGCAGACCGCCTCGCACGCCCTTGCTGACCGTCTTGGCAGTGACATCCTGAAAGGCCACGGAGGCAGTGCCGCTGGCCAGGGAGAAAAGCACCAGCAACAGCAAGACACCAGCGGCGAGCACCGCTCCGTCGCTAAAGGCCAGCAGCAGCGCCATCAGCAGGAGGCAGAGGGCCTGCGTCATCCCGGCCGCGCACCAGAAGGCCTTGCGGCGCGGGCGCGCGCGGAGCTGCCCTGCCACCGCCAACTGCGGCAGCAGGCTGGCGGCCTGCTTGATGGGCATCAGCGCGGCCACCACCATCGCGGGCGCGCCGGCGCTGGTCAGAATCCAGGGCAATACCAACCTTGGGCCCGCGACCTGCTCCGCCAACTTGCTGGCGGCACCATTGAGCACATTCAGCAGGTAATTGCGAGGCGCGTGGCGGCAGGCGCTGTCCGGAATGGCTGCGCAGATGCGGTCGGCATCATCATCGCCGCTGAGCAGCTCATAGCTGCGGGGGACGGCTGCGCTCACCGCGCCCCGCCCCAGCTCGCACTACTGCGCCGCAGCGCAGACTGCGCAGCCATCATTGCAGGCAAGGGATGGCCGACAGCGGCCATCCCCGTACCAGGATGCAGGGACAGACTAGGCGCCCTCGCCGTCTTCCTGCGGAATCAGTGCTTCGACTTCGATGCTCAGACGCACATCGTCGCCCACCGCCGGAACGTAGGCGTCCATGCCGAAATCACTGCGCTTGATGTGGGTGATGGCATTCCCGCCGCAGGCAGGCACGCGTGCCATGGGATGCGCATCGAGGCAGTTGAAGTGCGTGAATTGCAGAGTCACCGGCCGGGTCACGCCGAGCAAGGTGAGATCACCACTGACCGCGAGCACCTTGCCATCGGTGACGGTGAACTGATCGCCGACGAAGCGCACTTCTGGATGCTTTTCGGCATGGAAGAATTCATCCGTCTGCAGATGCTGGTCCAGTTTTTCCACGCCGGTGTTGGCGGAGGCGACCTGTACGCGAATATCCACCTTGCCAGTACCCGCCTCACGGTCATAGACGATGGAACCATCCACGTCATCGAAGCGGCCTGTGAAGTGGCTCAGGCCCAGATGCATGATCTCGAAGTGCACGAAGGTGTGCGTGGGGTCGATCTTGAAATTCGCGGGTGCCGCAAGGGCTTGGGGCGCAGCGCTGACGGCGGCGGCACACAGCAGGGAAGTGATGAAGCGACGCATGGAAAGATCCTCCTCGTTGGCTCGGTTGGGTAAGGGCGCCCTGGGGTTCAGGGAAGGGCGCCGTACAGCGAAAACTGGATGCGCACGTCGTTGGCAACGACGTCGAAGTCCCCCCATGCACCGCCACCGACGTTGAAGGTGGCGCGCTGGATGGTGAAACCGCCCTGGATATGGCGGCCAGCGTCGGTGTCCTCCATGGTGAAATCCACCGTTACCGGCTCGCTGTGGTCGCGAATACGCAGGCTGCCCTGGGCACGCCACTGCTGTGCGTCGATGCGCTCGACCGAAGCGGATTCGAAGACCGCGGTCGGGAACTGTTCTACCGCCAGCCAGTTCTTGCGCTTGACCTCCTTGTCGGTGTCGTCATGGCCGGTATCGATGGAGGCGGTTTCCACAACCACGCGCGCGGAACTGTTGGCCGGCGTCTCCGTATCTAGCTGGATATCGGCAGACCACTCCGAAAAACCACCCTTGACGGTCACGCCCATCTGCGTGGCCGCGAAGCCGACGTCGCTGCGTGCCTTGTCGATGACCAGTGGCGTCTGGGCGTGCGCTGCGGCATTGGCCAACAACGCGAACAGCGATACCGAGAGAAGTCGGAATGCCAGGGTTGAGGGGCGCGTGCGAACGCTCATGAGGAAGGATCTCCTGTGCGGGGACGGATGGGCAGCATGCGCCACAGCAAGCCGTCTCGATCAATGAATTGGTGCTTCAGCGCAGCGGCCACATGCAACACGATGAGCGCCAGCAGGGTCTTGTTGAGCACGGAATGCAGCACGGCCAGCCGATCACCCAGAACCTCGTTCTTGACGAGCAGATCAGGCAGCGGGACCACGCCGAAGACTACCGTCTGGAAGCCCATCGCCGAACTCATCAGCCAGCCGGTGACCGGGATCAGTACCAACAGCAGATAGAGTCCGGCGTGCGTGACATGCGCGGCGCGGCGCTGCCAAGGGGGCGTCGAGGCCGGCAGTGCGGGCGGACGTCGCCACCAGCGCCAGAGCAGGCGGAGCAATACCAGCAGCCAGATGCAGACGCCCAACCATTTGTGCCAGCTATACATCTTGAGCTGCAGGGGCGAGAAGGCGAGTTCGACCATGATGAAGCCGAGCACGAAGGAACCCACCAGCCCGAATGCCGTCAGCCAGTGCAGGCCTTGGGCGACCAGGCCGTAACGTGCCGCGCTGGATCGCGAATGCTTCGTTGGGTTGTCCATTAAGATGCAGGCTACGGTCCGCCGCGACGGCGAACAAGCGGAGGGATTCGCTGTTGCACTTCAATATAGTTGAAGTGCTGTTAGGTGATGTATCCCGCTATTCGCGATGGTAGGGGTGGCCGCTACTCAGACTCCAGGCCCGGTACAGCGCCTCGACCAGGACCACGCGGGCCAGCGCATGCGGCAGCGTCAGCGGACTGAGCGCTACGCTTGGGTCGCCACTGGCACGCAGGGCCGGCTCCAGGCCGTCCGCCCCGCCGATGAGCATGCTGACGTCCTGCCCCTCGCCCATCCATGCTTCCAGGGCCTGCGCCCATTGGCGCGTTGTCCATGGCTTGCCGTGCTCATCGAGGACAACGACCCTGGATCCGGGCAGCATCTTGGCGCGCATGCGTGTCGCCTCATTGCGCATGATGCGCGCGGTGTCGGGCTTCTTGCTACGCGGCTCGGCGGCCACCGCCTGCACCTCCACCTGGCACTCGCGTGGCATGCGGCGCGTGAAATCCTGTACCGCCGTCTCCGCCCAGTCCGGCAAGCGGGTACCAACAGCGATGACGCGGATGCGCACGACCGACTCAGCCGTTGCTGCGGGCGCCCTCGCCGTTGTCAGCCTGGTGATCCGGAAGATCCCACAGCTTCTCCAGCTGGTAGAGGGCGCGCGTCTGGGCCTGCATGATGTGCACGACGACGTCGCCGAGGTCCACCAGCACCCATTCGGCGCGCGTCATCCCTTCGACACCGCGCGGCTGTACCCCCGCCTTCTTGGCATCTTCCACCACCCGCTGCGCAAGCGACTGCACATGGCGACTGGAGGTGCCGGTGCACAGCACCATGTCGTCGGTGATCGTGGTCAGCGGCGCCACGTGCAAGGTCTTGATCTGTTCGCCCTTCAGGTCTTCCAGGGCGTTCACGACGGTGGGTACCAGCGCTTCGGTCATATCAGGCTTGGGCCGCCAGGTCGGCAAAGTCGGTGTCTTGAAAGGTGTCCAGCACACGGTCCGGCACGAGCCCGCGCACACAGGCGCCCTCGCGCAGGCGGGCGCGAATGGTGCTGGCCGCAATATCCATCTCGGGAATCGCGATGGCGTGCCAGCAGCCGTGCCGCTGCTGCCGCAGGGTGGCGATATCCACCTGCGGATATGCGGCAACCTCGGCATGCGGCGTCAGAGCGTGCCCCGGCCGAGCAGCCACGACCAGGTGGGCGTAAGCAAACAGTTCCTGCCAGCGGTGCCAGCCATGCAGACTGTTGAAGGCATCGGCCCCGAGCAGCCAGACGCAGGTTTGATCCGGAAAGCGCTCGCGAGCGCGGCGCAGCGTGTCTACGGTATAGGACGGTCCGTCATGACGCAGCTCGTCGTCATCGGCCACCAGTCCGGGGACGTCCGCGACCGCCTGCTCCAGCCACGCGTGTCGGCGTGGGCCATCGATCCCTGGCTTGTCACGATGCGGGGGCTGGGCACAGGCCAGCAAGTGAACGGCTTCCAGGCCGAGACGCTCACGCGCCTCGATGGCAAAGCGCAGGTGGCCGTTATGTACGGGCGCAAAGGTCCCGCCGTACAGGCCAATCAATGCTGCATCACCCTGGACTCTTCACGATATCAGCGGACCTGGCCGTCGCCGTACACAATCCACTTCTCGGAGGTCAGCCCTTCCAGACCCACCGGACCGCGCGCGTGGAACTTGTCGGTACTGATGCCAATCTCGGCCCCCAGGCCATACTCAAAGCCGTCGGCGAAGCGGGTGGAGGCATTGACCATCACCGACGAGGAATCCACCTCGCGCAGGAAGCGACGCGCGGTCGTGTAGTTTTCGGTGACGATGGATTCGGTGTGCCCGGAACTGTAGCGGGCGATATGCGCCATGGCACCGTCCACGCCATCGACGACGGCAATGGACAGGGTCGGCCCCAGATACTCGGTCCGCCAATCGTCCTCGCTGGCACTGTCGATATCGGTGAGGATTGCGCAGGTGCGTTCGCAGCCACGCAACTCGATGTGATACGGCGCATAGCGCTTCTGCAGTTCCGGCAGCAGCGTGGATGCAACCGCGGCATCCACCAGCAGCGTTTCCATGGCGTTGCAGACGCCAAAGCGCTGCGTCTTGGCGTTGACGGCGATGCCAATGGCCTTGTCGTGATCGGCATCGGCGTCGATGTAGACGTGACAGATACCATCGAGATGCTTGATGACCGGCATGCGCGCATGCTCGGCGACAAAGGCCACCAGGCCCCGCCCGCCGCGCGGAATGAGCACATCGATGCAGTCGGGCATGGCCAGCATGGCGCCCACTGCGGCACGATCACTGAAGGGGACGACCTGCACCACGTCGGCGGGGAGACCGGAGGCGCGCAGCGCGCGCTGAATGACCTCGCCGATGGCGCGATTCGACGCCAGCGCCTCAGAGCCGCCGCGCAGCACGCAGGCATTCCCGCTCTTGATGCACAGAACCGCAGCGTCCGCGGTGACATTGGGGCGTGATTCAAACACGATGCCCACCACACCCAGTGGCACCCGCATACGTCCGACTTCGATGCCGGAGGGGCGTTGGGTCAGCTCCCGAATGGAGCCCACCGGGTCGGGCAAATCTGCGACCTGACGCACACCATCTGCCATCGCCCGTACGCGATCCGGGTTGAGCTCAAGGCGCTCCAGGAGTGCGCTATCCAGCTTGTGATCACGCGCAGCCTTCATATCCCTGGCATTGGCGGCCAGGATGCTGTCCTGCGCCTCGAGCAGGGCATCGGCCAGCGCATAGAGCGCCGCGTTCTTGATGCCGGTCTCGGCACGGGCGATGAAGGGCGCGGCGGCACGCGCACGCGCACCCACCGCACGGATACGGCTTTCAACGGATTGCGGAGAGGCTGAGCTATCGGCAGCCAGTGCTATATCTTGCATAAGGCTCTGGGCAGAAAACCCGGGGGGACTGCGCCACTTGCGACGCTGCACCATGTTAGCAGGTCGTCCCAGGCCGCATGGGCCTGTCCCTGCTTGGCGGCACTGTCGATGTCGGCCAGCCAGCGCAGCAGCGCCTGCACCTGCCCGGCCCGGCTGCGCCGGAGCGCAACACCCAGGTGGCGCGCGCGCGTACCGAAGACGCCACCTGCCTTCGCCGCTGCCCGCACATCACCGCTGCGCGCGAAGGCACGTTGCGCAGCGTGCCACTGTCGCAGCACGAAGGCCAAGCCGCCGGTGATGGCGGGCAGCTCCGTGCCATCGCGGCGAAGCTGACGTGCGGCGCGCAAGGCGCCGCTGGCATCGCCAGCAAAGACGCGGTCCATCAGCGAGAAGGGATCGAAACGCGCCATGTCGGCACCCAGATCCCATACCGTTTCCGCGGTGACCGGATCGGCGTCCGCGCCATGCAGCGCCTTGAGCTGGTCGATCAGCTGTGCGGCGGCCAGCAAATGACCCTCGCTGCATGCCGCGATGGCCTCCACCGCCTCCCCCTCGGCCCGAAGGCCGCGCTGCTGCAGGCGCTGACGGATCCAGCCCGGTGCCTCCTCGTTGGACACCTTCCATGCATAGACCAGCTGCGCCGTCTGCTCCAACTGCCCGAACCATTTGGTCTTTCGCGCCCGGCTGTCATGGCTGCCGGCAATGACCAGGAGCGCGACGTCCTCACCGGCATTCTGGAAGGCCTCTATCAACGCCTGTGCGGCCTTGGCATCCAGTGCACCTGGCACGCGCACCTCGAACAGACGCTGCTCGGCAAACAAGGAAGGGCTGGCGCACTCCGCGGTAAGGCGGGACCAATCGAAACCCGCGTCGGCGTGCATCTGTTCGCGCGCGCCATAACCGACGGAACGCAGCCCGCCACGGATTGCATCCGCGCCTTCCTCGATCAGGAGGGGTTCGTCCCCGGCGATGACCCAGAAGCGACCAGGCTTTCGTAAAGCACTATCGAGTTGATCGGGGCGAAGAGGCACGGTTCGGAGGTCAGAGGCTGTGCGTCGAAGAGTAGCGCAGGCCTGTCCGCTGAATGCAAAAAGCCGGCACGGAGCCGGCTTTTGCAGGACGGGAAGGCAGCGGCCGATCAGGCGTTTGCCGTCTCCGCAGGCTGCTCCGCCTCATTGTTCTGCTTGGCGGCAACCGCCTGGCGATCCACCAGCTCAATATAAGCCATCGGCGCGTTGTCACCAGGACGGAAGCCACAACGAACGATGCGCAGGTAGCCGCCCGGACGCTCGGCATGGCGCGGCCCGATCTCGTTGAACAGCTTCTGCACCATCTCGCGGTCGCGCAGACGCGAAAACACGAGACGACGATTGGCGACGCTGTCGCTCTTGGCGCGAGTAATGATGGGCTCGGCGTGACGGCGCAGTACCTTGGCACGGTGCACCGTGGTGCGAATGATTTCGTGCCGGAACAGAGCATTGGTCAGGCTCTGCAGGTTTGCGTTGTGGTGGCCGGAATGGACTCCGACCCGATTATTCACCTTTCTATGACGCATGGTATCTGCTCGTTCTCAGCGGTTAGGCGCGGTATTAGGCGGTGGTCTTGGGCGGCGACCAGTTCTCGAGCTCCATACCAAGCTCCAGATCCTTGCTGGCCAGCGCGTCCTTGATCTCGTTCAACGACTTCTTGCCCAGGTTCGGCGTCTTCATGAGCTCGGTTTCCTTGCGCTGCACGAGGTCGCCGATGTAGTAGATGCTTTCAGCCTTCAGGCAGTTGGCTGAACGTACGGTCAGCTCGAGGTCATCGATCGGACGCAGCAGCAGCGGGTTGACTTCCTTGCGCTGGCTTTCGCTGGCCTCTTCGGCCTCCGCTTCGAGGTCGACGAAGACCGACAGCTGATCACGCAGAATGCGTGCAGCGAGGCGCACGGCTTCACCGGCCTCGATACAGCCATTGGTGTCGACGTCCAGCACTAGCTTGTCGAGGTCGGTGCGCTGTTCAACACGCGCGCGCTCGACGCTATAGCTGGCACGGCGGACCGGGCTGTAGCTGGCATCCAACCGAAGCTGCCCGATGGTCGTGCCTTCATCGTCGCCGTGGCGCTGGGTCACCGGCTGATAGCCACGACCACGGGTCACGTGCAAGGTCATATCCAGCGTACCGCCGGTCAGATTGGCGATCTCCAGCTCCGGATTCACGATCTCGACATCATGGTCGAGGGTGATATCAGCAGCGGTGACCGGACCCGTACCGGACTTCTTCAGCGTCAGAGTGGCTTCGTCGCGCGCATTCAGACGCAGTGCCAGATTCTTGACGTTAAGAAGAATGTCGATGACATCTTCCTGCACCCCTTCCAGCGCGGAATATTCGTGCACGACGCCTTCGATCTGTACCTCGGTCACGGCAGCGCCGGGAATCGAGGAGAGAAGGATGCGGCGCAGTGCATTCCCCAGGGTGTGCCCGAAGCCACGCTCCATCGGCTCGAGGGACACACGCGCGCGATAGGCGCTGATGGCCTCGACATTGACGTTTCGCGGCTTAAGCAAATCGGAGACTTGACCCTGCATGGACGCGTACCACCTCGAGAATTCTTCGAATGAACCTCCCGTCGGGAGGACAGCAAAAACAGGCTTGCTGTTGCCTTACTTGGAGTAGAGCTCGACGACCAGGTTTTCGTTGATGTCCGGTAGGATCTGATCGCGTTCCGGGGCCGCCTTGAAGGTGCCCTTCAGGCCCTTTTCGTCCACCTGCACCCAGTCCGGGAAACCAACCTGCGAGGCGATCGACAGCGACTCGGTGATGCGGGATTGCTTGCGCGCCTTTTCACGCACCTCGATCACGTCACCCTCGCTGACCTGATAGGAGGGGATATTGACCGTCACGCCGTTGACACTGATCGCCTTGTGGTTGACCAGCTGGCGCGCCTCGGCGCGGGTGGCGCCAAAGCCCATGCGGTAGACAACATTGTCCAGACGGCATTCCAGCATCTGCAGCAACAGCACGCCGGTCGATCCCTTGGCCTGCTGTGCCTTCAGGTAATAATTGCGGAACTGGCGCTCAAGGACGCCGTACATCTGGCGCAGCTTCTGCTTCTCACGCAGCTGTAGCGCGTAATCCGACAGCCGCTGACGGCGACCAGCGCCTTGCTGTCCCGGCGGTGTGTCCAGCTTGCACTTGCTTTCCAGCGAGCGGCCGCGACCCTTAGTCATCAGGTCGGTGCCTGCACGGCGGGACTGCTTGCACTTCGGTCCGGTGTACTTAGCCATAGTCTTTCTCCGTCCTAGACGCGGCGACGCTTGGGCGGCCGGCAACCGTTATGCGGAATCGGCGTAACGTCCGTGATGTTGGTGATCTTGAAGCCTGCCGAGTTCAACGCACGCACCGCGGACTCACGACCCGGGCCGGGTCCATTGACGAAGACCTCCAGATTCTTGACGCCATGCTCAGCCGCACCCTGACCAGCGCGCTCGGCAGCGACCTGCGCGGCAAAGGGCGTGGACTTGCGTGAGCCGCGGAAGCCGCAGGCACCCGAGGTGCACCACGACAGGGCGTTGCCCTGGCGGTCCGAGATCAGAATGATCGTGTTGTTGAAGCTGGCGTGTACGTGCGCAACACCGTCAGTGATGTTCTTCTTGACGCGCTTGCGCTTGGAGGAGGAGGTATTCGGAGATGCCATGAATTAAGGACTCGATTTAGCTTTACTTCTTCTTGCCGGCAATCGCGCGGCGGGGTCCCTTGCGGGTACGCGCATTGGTCCGCGTACGCTGACCGCGTACCGGCAGACCACGCTTGTGACGGTTGCCGCGGTAGCAGCCGAGGTCGACAAGACGCTTGATGTTCATCGAAATTTCGCGACGGAGGTCACCCTCCACCGTGTAGGCGGCCACGGCTGTACGCAGGGCTTCCAACTCAGCCTCGGTCAATTCCTTGATTGGCTGCGCCGGGTTGACATTGGCGGCCTCGCAGATCGCGCGGGCGCGGGTGTTACCCACCCCATAAATCGACTGCAACGCGATCACCGCGTGCTTGTTCGCCGGAACATTGATGCCTGCTATACGGGCCATGCGCTTCGAACTCCTGGGAAATCAGCGGCGCTGAAAAAGGCGCGGGATTGTAAACGACTGACTGAAAAAATCAAGTGGGTGAACGCCATCGACAGGCAGAAGCTGCCCGCTGAAAGACGTTGACTGCCCCGCACTGTGGCTACGCACGCGTGCTTCGAACTCCGGGATGGCGATCAACCCTGGCGCTGCTTGTGGCGCGCATCCGTGCAGATCACGCGCACGGAGCCATTGCGGCGAATCACCTTGCAATTACGGCAGATCTTCTTGACTGAGGCACGAACTTTCATGACGACTTCCTGGACGCGACCTAGCGGATCTGGCCCGCGCGGCCGATGGTGTTGAGATTGGCTTTCTTGAGCACGCTCTCGTACTGGTGTGACATCAGATGCGACTGCAGCTGGGACATGAAGTCCATGGAGACCACCACCACGATCAGGAGCGACGTGCCGCCGAAGTAGAAGGGCACGCTCCACTGCGAATACAGGATCTCCGGCATCAGACAGATGGCCGTGATGTAGGCGGCGCCAACCACCGTGATGCGGGTGAGCACGGTGTCAATGTACTGCCCTGTCTGCAGCCCCGGGCGGATGCCGGGAATGAAGGCACCCGAGCGCTTCAGGTTATCGGCGGTGTCCTTGGAATCGAAGACCAGCGCCGTGTAGAAGAAGCAGAAGAAGATGATCATGCTCGCGTAGAGCAGGATGTAAACCGGCTGCCCGGGAGACAGCGTATTCGCGACGCTCTGCAGCGGCCCGGAACCCGCTTCCCCCATGAAACGGATCAGGGACGCCGGGAACAGAATGATGCTGGAGGCGAAGATCGGCGGGATGACGCCCGCCATGTTGAGCTTGAGCGGAAGATGCTGAGTCTGCGCAGCAAACACGCGACGGCCCTGCTGACGCTTGGCATGCTGCACCGGAATGCGCCGCTGTGCGCGCTCCATGAAGACCACGAACCAGGTCACGATCACGGCGAGGAACATGATCACCAGCACCTGGAAGGCGCTCATCTCACCTTCACTCGTGAGCTGCGCGATGGAGCCCAGCGCCGACGGCAACCCGGCCACGATGCCCGCAAAGATCAGGATCGAGATGCCGTTGCCGATACCACGCTCCGTGACCTGCTCGCCCAGCCACATCAGGAACATCGTGCCCGTGGTCAGCGAAACCGCGGCCACAAAGATGAAACCAATGCCGGGATTGATGGCCACGCCCGAGTTCTGCAGCGCCACTGAGGCACCGATGGACTGGAATCCGGCCAGTACCAGCGTGCCGTAGCGCGTGTAGCGCGTGATCGTACGGCGGCCCTGCTCCCCTTCCTTGCGCAGCTCCTTGAGCTGCGGCACCACGGCCGACAGCAGCTGCATGATGATCGAGGCCGAGATGTAGGGCATGACGCCCAGCGCAAAGATCGACAAACGCTCCAGTGCACCACCCGAAAACATGTTGAACATGTCAAGAATGGAACCACGCTGCTGCTCGAACAGCGCCGCCATCTGGACGGGATCGATGCCCGGTACCGGAATGAAGGTGCCGATCCGGAATACCACAAGCGCACCGAGCACAAACAGCAGGCGCGAGCGCACCTCCCCCAACTTCGAGAGATCCGGCCTCATGCCGGGTGCGGCAGCGGCGCCTCCGGGCGTCTGTGGTTTACGTGCCATGGTCAGCGATTCGTCAATTCGGGGAAATCAGGGTGCGCTTCAGCCCGCGGGGGAGTCGGCAATGCTGCCGCCAGCTGCTTCGATGGCCTGCCGCGCGCCCTTGGTAGCGGCAACGCCATTCAGCGCGACCTTGCACGTCAGCGTGCCCGAGCTGATGACCTTCGCCCGCTTGGCGGTGCGAGCGACGATGCCGGCTTCCTTCAGTGCCGCCAGATCGATGCTGTCCAGACCACAGCTTTCCAGCTCGGACAGGCGCACTTCGGCGCAATCACCCGCCATCTTGGAGCGAAAGCCACGCTTGGGCAGGCGGCGCTGCAGCGGCATCTGGCCGCCTTCGAAGCCGACCTTGCTGTAACCACCGGAACGCGAATGCTGACCCTTGTGGCCGCGACCCGCGGTCTTGCCCAGGCCCGAGCCGATGCCACGGCCGACGCGCTTGCGCGCGTGCTTGGAGCCGGCAGCGGGTTTGATGTCGTTCAGCTTCATGTGACGTATTCCCTACACAGCGCGCCAGGGCGCGCAATGGATCTAGATGTCTTCGACGCGGAGCAGGAACTCGGCCTTGCGCACCATGCCGAGATTCTCAGGCGTGGCAAGCACTTCTCGGGTGTCCCCGATCTTGCGCAGGCCGAGCCCGTTGACATTGTTCTGGTGCTGCTTCTGACGACCCGCCAGTGAACGCACCAGGGTGACGCGAATCTTCTTGGCTTCAGACATGGGACGCAGCCTCCCGGCCCAGGATCTCTTCCACGGTCTTGCCACGCTTGGCCGCCACTTCTTCCGGCAGATGCATGTCGGACAGGGCGTTGATGGTGGCGCGCACGAGGTTGATCGGATTGCGCGAGCCGTAGCTCTTGGCCAGCACGTTCTGCACTCCGGCCACTTCGAAGACGGCGCGCATGGCACCGCCGGCAATGACACCGGTACCGCTCGATGCGGGCCGCACGATCACGCGGGTAGCACCATGGTTGCCTTCGATGGCGTGCTGCACGGTTTCGCCGGCGAGTGCGACGCTGACCATGGTCTTGCGGGCCCGCTCCATCGCCTTCTGAATGGCCACCGGCACTTCGCGCGCCTTGCCATAACCAAAGCCCACGCGACCCTGGCCATCGCCGACCACCGTCAAGGCGGTGAAGGCGAACTGCTTACCGCCCTTGACCGTCTTGGAGACGCGGTTGATCGTGATCAGCTTTTCCTGCAGATCACTACCCTGACCGCTGTCGTACTGGTTGTCCTGCTTGCTCATTGATTAAAACTCCAGACCGGCTTCACGGGCAGCATCGGCCAACGCCTTGACCCGACCGTGGTACTTGAATCCCGAACGGTCGAAGGCAACCGATGTAACACCGGCTTCCTTGGCGCGACGCGCGATTTCGGTGCCGACAATGGCTGCGGCGGCGATATTGCCGGTCGAGCCTTCGATGCGGGCGGCCACTTCCTTCTCGGTGGTTGCGGCACTGGCAACCGTACGCGCGGCATCGGGGGCGATGATCTGCGCATAGATGTGGCGCGGCGTGCGGTTGATGCAGAGACGGAACTGCCCCAGGTCACGAATCTTGGCTCGCGCCTTCCGCGCCCGACGCAGTCGACTGTCTTTCTTGGTTTGCATGGCAATAAGTCCTGAGGCGCTACTTCTTCTTGGCTTCCTTCATGACAACGCGCTCGCCTTCATAGCGAACACCCTTGCCCTTGTAAGGCTCCGGCGGGCGAATGGCCCGGATTTCCGCAGCCGCCTGGCCTACGGCCTGACGGTCCGCTCCCGTGAGTACGATCTCGGTCTGCGTCGGCGTCTGCGCCGATACGCCTTCCGGCAGCTGGTAATCCACGGGGTTCGAGTAGCCCAGCTGGAGGTTGATTTTGTTGCCCTGGGCGGCGGCTCGGTAACCAACGCCAATCAGCTGCAGCTTGCGCTGGAAGCCTTCGGTGACACCCACGACCATGTTGTTGAGGTTGGCACGCATGGTGCCCGCCATCGACGGATTCTTTTCCGCGCTGGCATCACTCACACGAACCTTGTCCCCTTCCTGCTCCAACTCGATCCCCGGGTACAGGGTCATATGCAGCGTGGCTTTGCTGCCTTTCACCGAGACGGCACTGCCGTCAATGGTGACTTCGACCCCCTTTGGGATCGTGACTGGCGCTTTGGCAACTCGAAACATGTTGCTGTTTCCTAGATAGCGGTGATGAACGTCGCCTTAGGCGACGTAACAGAGAACCTCGCCCCCGATGCCTTCCTCTCGTGCCTGGCGATCCGTGCGCAGGCCGCGCGAAGTCGACACGATGGCGACACCGAGTCCGCCCATGACACTGGGCAACTCGCTCTTGCCACGGAACATCCGCAGCGACGGCTTGCTGGCGCGCTCGAGACGCTCGATCACGGGCTTGCCACCGTAATACTTCAGGGTCACGGTAATCGTGGCCTGGGCACCTTCGCCGCTCATCGCCACATCCGTGATGTAGCCTTCGGACTTGAGGACTTCCGCCAGATGCAGCTTCAGCTTCGAGGCCGGCGCGCTGACCGTGCGCTTGCCTGCGGCCTGGCCGTTACGGATGCGGGTAAGAAAATCGCTGATGGGATCATTCATGCTCATGACAGATGCTCCTACCAGCTGGACTTCTTGAGACCCGGAATCTCGCCGTCCATGGCTGCCTTGCGCAGCACATTGCGGCCAAGACCGAACTTCCGGTAGACCCCGCGCGGACGACCAGTGATGGCACAGCGATTCTGGCCGCGACTCGGGCTGGAATCACGCGGCAGCTTCTGTAGCGCGACCACAGCGGCCATCTTGTCCTCGTAGCTCGCGGTCTCGCTGCTGATCGTCTGCTTGAGCGCTGCACGCTTGTTGGCGTATTTCGCGGCCAACTTGGCGCGCTTGCGCTCACGGTTAATCATGCTTTGCTTTGCCATGCGTCAAATGCCTACTTGCGGAAGGGGAAGCCGAAGGCGTCGAGCAACATCCGGCCTTCTTCGTTGGTCTTTGCGCTGGTCGTGAACGTGATGTTCATGCCGCGCATCTTGTCGATCTTGTCGTAGTCGATCTCGGGAAAGATGATCTGCTCATTGATCCCGAAATTGAAATTGCCCGATCCGTCGAAACCGCGTGCGGAGATACCGCGGAAGTCGCGCAGACGCGGCAGACCGATATGGATCAGTCGCTCAAGAAACTCGTACATGCGAGCGCCACGCAGCGTGACCTTGGTACCGATCGGAAACTCTTCACGAATATTGAAGCCCGCGATGGCCTTGCGTGCCTTGGTGATCACCGGCTTCTGACCGGCAATGGCAGTCAGGTCCGCCACGGCGTGTTCGAGCACCTTGCGATCGCGCACGGCCTCGCCCACACCCATGTTGAGCGTGATCTTCAGGAGCCGTGGCACGGCATTGATATTGCAGCCCAGCTGCTGCTGCAGTTCACCGCGCAACTTGTCGCGGTACAGCGCCTGCATGTTCGGGACGGGCTTGCTGGCGGCTTGCTCAGCCATCGACCACCTCACCATTGGATTTGAAATAACGCACCTTGCGGGCCGCATCGCCTTCGCCTTCCAGGCGGTAACCGATGCGGTCGCCCTTCTCGGCCTTGGCGTTCCACAGCATCACGTTGGAGATATGCAATGGCATCTCCTTGTCCACCACACCACCCGGTACCCCATTGTTCGGATCCGGCTTCTGGTGCTTCTTGACGACGTTGACGCCTTCCACCAGCACGCGGTCTTCACCGACGATCCGGCTGACGGTGCCGCGACGGCCCTTGTCCTTGCCAGCGATGACAATGACGTCATCACCCTTGCGAATTCGCTTCATGACTCGATCCTGCCTGACCGCTAGAGGACTTCCGGGGCGAGCGAGATAATCCGCATGTACTTCTCGCGGAGCTCGCGCGTCACCGGGCCAAAGATTCGGGTTCCGATGGGGTTGCCGTTGTTGTCCAGCAACACCGCAGCGTTGGTGTCGAAGCGGATGGCCGAACCGTCGGGCCGCCGCACTGGATGACGGGTGCGCACGATGACCGCCTTGTGCACGTCGCCCTTCTTCACCTTGCCGCGCGGAATGGCGTCTTTGACGGTGACCTTCACCACGTCGCCCACATGTGCGTAACGCCGGCCGGTAGAGCCGACGACGCGGATCACCTGGACCATCTTGGCGCCGCTGTTATCCGCTGCCAGAAGAGTGGATTCCTGTTGAATCATTGCTCGCTCCTCAGCTTGCCGCGGAAAGGACGGTGGCGCGTTCGACGACCTCGACGAGCGTGAACGCCTTGTGCCGCGAAATCGGGCGACAGGAGCGGATCGACACCAGGTCGCCCTCGCGGGCAAGGTTCTCGGCGTCGTGCACCTTGATCTTCGTCGACCGGCGAATGTACTTGTTGTACAGGCCGTGACGGATGCGACGCTCGATCTTCACGGTGGCGGTCTTGTCCATCTTGTCGGACACGACTACCCCGTAGAGGACGCGCTGCGCGCTGCTGTTTTCTTGCTTCTCTTCCGACATTGCTGTTCGTCCTGTTAGGCCTGCGCGCGACGCATGATGGTCTTCACGCGCGCGATGTTGCGGCGCACTTCACGCATGCGATGCGTTTGCGTGAGCTGGCCGGTGGCCGCCTGCATGCGGAGGTTGAACTGCTCCTTGCGGAGCGCCTCCAGCTCGGCGGTCAGCCCGGCGGCATCCTTGTTTGCGATGCTCTTGAGGTAATCGGTGCTTTTCATTACATGATCGTCCGGTTGACGAATTCAGTACGCACGGGGAGCTTGGCAGCAGCCAGACGGAAGGCCTCGCGGGCCACTTCCTCGGACACCCCTTCCATTTCATAGATCATGCGGCCCGGCTGAACCTTGGCAGCCCAGTACTCCACGTTGCCCTTGCCCTTACCCATACGGACTTCGAGCGGCTTGCTCGTCACCGGGGTGTCGGGGAAGACGCGGATCCAGATCTTGCCGCCACGCTTGACGTGACGGTTGATGGCACGACGCGCTGCTTCGATCTGACGGGCGGACAGCCGACCGTGCTCCATGCACTTCAGGCCGTATTCGCCGAAGGAGACCTTATTGCCACGCAGCGCCAGGCCACGGTTCTTGCCCTTTTGCTGCTTGCGGTACTTGGTTCGCTTGGGTTGCATCATGGCAGGCGTTCTCCTTAGCTGGCGGCTTCGGCCGGCTCAGCGGCGGCCTTGTCGGCTTCAAACTGCTCACCATTGAAGACCCACACCTTCACACCGATGATTCCGTATGTGGTGTGCGCTTCGGCCAGCCCATAATCAATGTTGGCGCGCAGGGTATGCAGCGGTACGCGACCTTCGCGGTACCACTCGGTGCGCGCAATCTCAGCGCCGTTGAGACGGCCGCTGACCTGAATCTTGATACCGCCAGCGCCAATGCGCATGGCGTTCTGCACCGAGCGCTTCATGGCACGACGGAACATGATGCGGCGCTCGAGCTGCTGGGCCACAGATTCCGCGATCAGATAGGCGTCGAGTTCCGGCTTGCGGATTTCCTCCACCGACACGTGCACGGCTTCTGCGCGCAGGCCCATCTTCTTGGCGACGTCCTGCTTCAGCTTCTCGATGTCTTCGCCCTTCTTGCCGATCACGATGCCCGGACGGGCGGTGTGAATCGTCAAACGTGCCGACTTCGACGGACGGTCGATCTGAATGCGCGACACCGAGGCCTTGGCCAGGCGCTTGCGCACGAATTCCCGCACTTCGATATCGGTAGCGAGTTGGTCGCGATAGACGTCGCGCTCAGCATACCAATTCGAGCGCCAGCTCGTCGTAATGCCGAGGCGAAAGCCGTTCGGATGAACCTTATGACCCATGAGCTCTAATCCTGCTTCTTATTGATCCGCGACCCGGACCGTGATGTGACTGGTGGGCTTGACGATCCGGTCTGCACGCCCCTTGGCGCGCGGCATCATGCGCTTGATCTGCGGTCCGGCATCCACCGTGATGGCCGACACGCGCAGCTCATCCACGTCCGCGCCGAAGTTGTTTTCGGCGTTGGCGATGGCGGATTCCAGCACCTTGCGGATCACCGCAGCGGCCTTCTTGTTCGAGAAGCGCAGGGTGGCGAGCGCCTGATCAACCGGCTTGCCGCGAATCTGGTCGGCAACGAGACGACCCTTCTGGGGAGAAAGCCGCGCATAGCGCAGCAGCGAATGCGTCTGCATGTCTATCGCGCCTTCTTGTCGGCGACGTGACCCTTGAAGGTGCGCGTCGGAGCAAACTCACCCAGCTTGTGGCCCACCATATTCTCGGTGACGAAGACCGGCATGTGCTGACGGCCGTTGTGCACCTGCATGGTCAGACCCACCATGTCCGGCGTCACCATCGAGCGGCGCGACCAGGTCTTGATCGGGCGCTTGACGCGCGAGGCCTGCGCCTCGTCAACCTTCTTGGCCAGGTGATGATCCACGAATGGTCCTTTCTTCAATGAACGTGGCATAGCTATACCTCGTTACTTCTTTTTCTTACCGCGCTTACGCACGATGAATGAGTCGGTGCGCTTGTTACGGCGCGTCTTGTAGCCCTTGGTCGGCTGCCCCCACGGGGACACCGGGTGCGGGTTGCCCTGCCCGGAACGACCTTCACCACCACCGTGCGGGTGATCGACCGGGTTCATGACCGTGCCGCGCACCGTGGGACGAATACCCTTCCAGCGCGTTGCACCGGCCTTGCCGAGCACGCGAAGGCTGTGTTCCGAATTGGCCACCTCGCCAACGACCGCACGGCACTCGCTGAGCACCTTGCGCATCTCGCCGGAGCGAAGCCGAAGGGTGACGTACTGCCCTTCCCTGGCAACCAGCTGCACCGCGGCGCCCGCCGAGCGGGCGATCTGCGCACCCTTGCCGGGCCGCATCTCGATGCAATGGATCGTGGTACCGACCGGAATGTTCCGCATCGGGAGGCAGCAGCCGGGCTTGACCGGTGCAGACTCGCCGCTGAAGACCTTGTCACCGACCTTCAAATTGCGGGGCGCAATGATATACCGACGCTCGCCATCCGCATAGACCAGCAGCGCAATATTTGCGCTCCGATTCGGGTCATGCTCAAGGCGTTCCACCGTGCCCGGGATGCCGTCCTTGGTGCGCTTGAAGTCGATGATGCGATAGTGCTGCTTGTGACCGCCGCCGCGATGACGCGTCGTGATGCGACCGGCATTATTGCGGCCACCGCTCTTCGACTCCTTCTCCACCAACGGCCCATGGGGACGCCCACGGTAAAGATCCTTGTTGACGACCTTTACCTGGTGACGACGTCCGTTTGACGTGGGTTTGCTCTTCTGGATCGCCATGCTGTCGGCTCCTAGTTCATCTGCCCGAGGAAGTCGATTTCACTTCCTTCGGCGAGCGTGACGTAGGCCTTCTTCCAGTCGGAACGACGGCCCATACTGCGCCCGAAGCGCTTCGTCTTGCCCTTGACATTCAATACGTTGACCTTGGTCACCTGGACGTCGAACAGCTTCTCGACAGCCTCGCGGATCTCCGGCTTGGTCGCGTCACGCGCTACCTTGAACACGACCTGGTTGTCGTTCTCGGCCACGCGGTTGGCCTTTTCCGAGATCAGCGGCGCCCGGATAATCTGATGCAAGCGATCCACATTCATGACAGCCACGCCTCGATCTTCTTGACGGCGGCCTCGGTCATGACCACCTTCTCGTGGGACAACAGGCTCACCGGATTGACCGCCTCGACGTCCACAACCCCCACCTTGTGCAGGTTGCGCGCCGCCAGGTGCAGCGACTCCGTGACGGCATCGGTCACAATCAGTACATCGGAGGCTTCCATCGCCTTCAACGCCTGAACCAACTCCTTGGTCTTGCCGCTGACCTCGAAGGAGGGCACCACAATGAGATGCTCGCTGCGCGTCAGCTCCGAGAAGATGCTGCGCATGGCGCCGCGATACATCTTGCGGTTCACCTTCTGCGCGTGATCACGCGGGCGCGCGGCAAAGGTCACACCGCCTCCACGCCAGATCGGGCTGCGGATGGTACCTGCACGCGCCCGCCCGGTGCCCTTCTGGCGCCACGGCTTCTTGCCGCCGCCGCGAACATCGGAGCGCGTCTTCTGTGCCTTGGTGCCAGAGCGTGCACCCGCCAGATAGGCGGTGACGACCTGGTGTACGAGCGCTTCATTGAAGTCTGCGGCAAAGACCGCGTCGTTCACCTGAAGGGCGTTGCCACCGTTCTTGACTGCCAGTTCCATGGTCTTACTTCCTTTCCTCGACCTAGCTGCGCTTGCTGGGTCGGACGACGACCGTACCGCCGCGTGCGCCGGGCACCGCGCCCTTGACGAGCAGCAGGTTGCGCTCGGCGTCGACGCGTACGACATCGAGATTGATGGAGGTCACGCGGCTGTTGCCCATCTGACCGGACATCTTCTTGCCCTTGAACACGCGACCCGGTGACTGGTTCTGACCGATCGAACCCGGGGAGCGATGCGACAGGGAGGCACCGTGGCTGGCACGACCGCCGCCAAAGCCCCAGCGCTTCACCGTACCGGCGAAACCCTTACCGATGCTGGTGCCGCGCACGTCCACCGACTTGACCTCGGCAAAGGCATCGACGCGAATTTCAGAACCGGGCACCAGGTCATCACCCTCACCCTCTTCCAGCCGCACTTCCCACAGGCCCTGGCCCGGCGCGACGCCGGCCGCCTTGAAGTGGCCCAGTTCGGCCTTGCTCAGGCGCTGCGGCTTGGCTTCACCACGGGTGATCTGGATGGCGCGGTAGCCGTCGTTCTCCAGGGTCTTGACCTGGGCGACGCGGTTCGGCGTGCACTCGATCACGGTTACCGGGATCGACGCACCGTTGTCGTCGAAAATCCGGGTCATGCCGCGCTTGATGCCAACGATTTCAATACTCATCTGTCTGGCTCCTCAGCGCGTTAACCGAGCTTGATCTGGACCTCGACACCCGCCGGAAGATCGAGCTTGGACAGTGCGTCCACGGTCTTCTCGGTGGGGTCGACGATCTGCATAAGCCGCTTGTGGGTACGGATCTCGTACTGATCACGGGCGTCCTTGTAGACGTGCGGCGATACGAGAATGGTGTACCGCTCACGACGGGTCGGTAGCGGAATCGGTCCGCGAACGAGTGCACCCGTGCGCTTTGCGGTTTCAACGATTTCACGCGCCGACCGGTCGATCAGACGATGATCGAAGGCTTTCAGCCGGATGCGTATCGATTGGCTAGCTGCGGCCATGCTTGCTGAACTCGGTTACGTTAAAGAACGGGAGGCTGAGGGCGTATGCCCGGCCTCAGGCGAGAATCTTCGCGACGACGCCGGCGCCGACGGTGCGGCCGCCTTCGCGGATCGCGAAGCGCAGGCCTTCTTCCATGGCGATCGGCGCAATCAGCTCAACCTTCAGGTTGACGTTGTCGCCCGGCATCACCATCTCGGTGCCGTCCGGCAGCGTGACGTTGCCCGTCACGTCCGTCGTCCGGAAGTAGAACTGCGGACGGTAGCCCGCAAAGAACGGCGTGTGACGGCCGCCCTCTTCCTTCTTGAGGATGTACACCTCGGATTCAAACTGGGTGTGCGGCGTGATGCTGCCCGGCTTGGCCAGCACCTGACCACGCTCGATGTCTTCGCGCTTCACACCACGCAGCAGCACACCGACGTTGTCGCCCGCTTCGCCCTGGTCCAGCAGCTTGCGGAACATCTCCACACCCGTGACCGTGGTCTTGGTGGTCTTCTTGATGCCGACGATCTCGACTTCTTCGCCGGTCTTGATCACGCCACGCTCCACACGACCCGTGGCCACGGTGCCGCGACCCGAAATCGAGAACACGTCTTCCACCGGCATCAGGAAGGCGCCGTCAATGGCACGCTCCGGCTCCGGAATGAAGGTGTCCATCGCTTCGATCAGCTTGGCAATGGCCTGCGCACCGAACTCGCCTTCGTCGCCTTCCAGCGCCTTCAGCGCCGAACCGGTAATGATCGGGGTGTCGTCGCCCGGGAAGTCGTACTGGCTCAGCAGATCACGCACTTCCATCTCAACCAGCTCAAGCAGCTCGGCGTCGTCCACCATGTCGGCCTTGTTCAGGAACACGACAATGTGCGGCACGCCCACCTGACGGGCCAGCAGAATGTGCTCACGCGTCTGCGGCATCGGGCCGTCAGCCGCCGACACCACCAGAATCGCGCCGTCCATCTGCGCCGCACCGGTGATCATGTTCTTCACATAGTCCGCGTGACCCGGGCAGTCCACGTGCGCGTAGTGACGCACCGCCGACTCATACTCCACGTGCGCCGTCGAAATCGTGATGCCACGCGCCTTCTCTTCCGGCGCCTTGTCAATCATGTCAAACGCCTGCGCTTCACCGCCATACAACCGGGCCTGACACACCGTCAACGCCGCCGTCAGCGTCGTCTTGCCGTGGTCAACGTGCCCAATCGTCCCCACATTCACGTGCGGCTTGGTGCGTTCAAATTTTGCCTTGGCCATTGTTCTTGCTTCCTAGGTACTGAATAACAGTCGATGGTGAATGACGATATGCGAGCGCCGCGACTTAGGCGGCAGCCTGCTTGATGAGCGCTGCCGCCACACTGGCCGGCGCCTCGTCGTACTTCTTGAATTCCATGGAGTAGGTCGCACGGCCCTGGCTCATCGAGCGCAGCGTCGTCGAGTATCCAAACATCTCGGACAGCGGCACTTCCGCCTCGATGATCTTGCCGGAGGGGCTGTCCTCGTTGCCCTGCACGAGGCCACGGCGCTTGGAAAGGTCACCCATGACGTCGCCCATGTAGTCTTCCGGCGTAACCACCTCGACCTTCATGATCGGCTCGAGGATGACCGGATCCGCCTTGCGTGCGCCGTCCTTGAAACCCATGGAAGCGGCGATCTTGAAGGCCATTTCGCTGGAGTCGACATCGTGGTAGGAGCCGTCGAAAAGCGTGACCTTGACGTCCACCATCGGGTAGCCGCCGAGCACGCCGTTACGCATCTGCTCCTGCACGCCCTTGTCGACCGAGTTGATGTAGTCCTTGGGAACCACACCACCCACGATGCTGTTGACGAACTTGTAGCCCTCGCCCGCTTCCTGCGGCTCGATACGCAGCCACACGTGCCCGTACTGACCGCGGCCACCCGACTGGCGAACGAACTTGCCTTCGGCTTCCACCTGGCTCTTGATCGTTTCGCGGTAGGCCACCTGCGGCTTGCCGATGTTGGCGTCCACACCGAATTCGCGCCGCAGGCGATCGATCAGCACTTCGAGGTGCAGCTCGCCCATGCCCGAGATGATGGTCTGGCCGGACTCTTCGTCGGTATGCACGCGGAAGGAAGGATCCTCGATTGCCAGCTTCTGCAGCGCGGTCGCCATCTTTTCCTGGTCGGCCTTGGTCTTGGGCTCCACCGCCTGGCTAATCACCGGCTCCGGGAACTCCATGCGCTCCAGCATGATCTGGTTATTCGGATCACACAGCGTGGTACCGGTGACGATGTGCGAAATGCCGACACAGGCGGCGATGTCGCCGGCGTGGACCGACTTCACCTCTTCCCGCTTGTTCGAGTGCATCTGCAGCAGACGACCAATGCGCTCCTTCTTGCCGGAGACCGGGTTGAACACGGAATCGCCGGCATTGAGCACGCCCGAGTAGACGCGGATGAAGGTGAGACTGCCGACATACTTGTCGGACATGATCTTGAAAGCCAGCGCAGCGAAGGGCTCGTCGTCGGAGGCCTTGCGTACCAGCTTCTTCTCGGCGTCGTTCGGGTCGGTACCTTCCACTGCCGGCACCTGGGTCGGGCTCGGCATGTAGCGGATGACCGCGTCCAGCATGAACTGCACGCCCTTGTTCTTGAAGGCCGTACCGCACATCATCGGCACGATGTCGCGCGACAGGGTCAGCGCGCGCAGTCCGTCGTACAGTTCCTCGTTCGAGAGCGCACCCTCGTTGAGGTACTTGTCCATCATTTCTTCACTGCTTTCGGCCACCGCCTCCAGCATGTGCTCGCGCCACTTCTCGGCCTCGTCCTTCAGGTTCTCCGGAATGTCACGCAGCTCATAGGTCATTCCCATGTCTTCCGCGTTCCAGTAGATGGCCTTCATGGTGATGAGGTCGACCACACCTTCAAAGTCTTCCTCGGCACCGATCGGAATGACGATCGGCACGGGGTTGGCCTTCAGGCGGGAGCGCATCTGCTCGACGACCTTGAAGAAGTCGGCACCGGTACGGTCCATCTTGTTGACGAAGCCCATGCGCGGCACGCGGTACTTGGTCGCCTGCCGCCAGACGGTTTCCGACTGCGGCTGCACGCCACCCACGGCGCAATAGACCATGACGGCACCGTCGAGCACGCGCATGGAGCGCTCCACTTCGATGGTGAAGTCCACGTGTCCAGGGGTATCGATGATGTTGACGCGGTGCTCGTCGAACTGCTTGTCCATGCCCTGCCAAAAACAGGTCGTGGCCGCCGACGTGATGGTGATGCCGCGCTCCTGCTCCTGCTCCATCCAGTCCATGGTCGCGGCGCCATCATGCACCTCGCCCATCTTGTGGGAGACACCGGTGTAGAACAGGACGCGCTCGGTCGTCGTCGTCTTTCCGGCATCAATATGCGCGGAAATACCGATGTTGCGATAGCGCTCAATGGGCGTATTGCGGGCCACGATGAATACCTCGACTAAATCTGTGCGGACAGTTCGGACAACGCGCTACCAGCGGAAGTGCGAGAAGGCCTTGTTGGCCTCCGCCATGCGGTGCGTGTCTTCGCGTTTCTTGACGGCGGCGCCGCGGCTTTCGGCCGCGTCCATGAGCTCACCGGCGAGGCGCTGGGCCATGCCCTGCTCGCCGCGCTTGCGGGTAGCGTCGATGATCCAGCGCATGGCCAGGGTGTTGCGACGCACGGTGCGGACTTCGACCGGCACCTGATAGGTCGCACCACCGACGCGGCGCGACTTGACCTCGACGGTCGGGCGCACGTTCTCGAGCGCCTGCTCGACCACCGGCAGCGGGTCATCAATGCCCTGCTTGGCCTGGACGATGTCGAGGGCACCGTAGACGATCTTCTCGGCCACGGAGCGCTTGCCCGAGAACATCAACATGTTGATGAACTTGGCGAGCAGTTCGGAATGGAATTTGGGGTCCGGGAGGACCTTGCGGGCTTCTGCACGACGGCGGCGCATGACGAACTCCTAGCTGCTCTTAGCTGGACTTGGGGCGCTTGGCGCCGTACTTGGAACGGCCCTGGCGGCGCTTGTCGATGCCGGCGCAATCAAGGGCGCCGCGCACGGTGTGATAACGCACACCCGGAAGGTCCTTCACACGCCCGCCACGGATGAGCACCACGGAGTGCTCCTGCAGGTTGTGGCCTTCGCCGCCGATGTAGGAAATCACCTCGTAACCATTGGTCAGGCGCACCTTGCACACCTTCCGCATGGCCGAGTTCGGCTTCTTCGGGGTGGTGGTATACACACGGGTACACACGCCGCGACGCTGCGGGCTCTTGCCCAGCGCGGGCACCTTGGACTGGGGCGCGCGGGTTGAACGGCCCTTGCGCACTAACTGATTGATCGTTGGCACGATGGTGACTTCCGACTTATGAAAGAGATGACGGGCCGGCGATTGCTTCAAGGCCGGCCCGTCAGGAAGGGCGCGCAATATAGTGGTCTGCAGCCTGACTGTCAACCGTGAAACCCGCCGCGCGGCGCCCTGCGCGGCGGGTAACCCGGCTTAGCTTTCGTCGTCCTGGCCGCCTTCTTCGTCGTCGCGTTCCGCGCTGGCGCTCTCAGCCGCTGCAGCGGCGCTGACGCCGCCTTCGGAGAAGTCCGCTGCACCGGCAGCGGGCATCTGCAGATCGGCCAGGAAGCTGCCGCCACGGGCCTTGCGGCGCTGTTCGTGGAAGGACAGCCCGGTTCCGGCCGGAATCAGACGACCGACGATGACGTTCTCCTTGAGGCCGCGCAGATCGTCGCGGGAACCGCGCACCGCAGCCTCGGTGAGGACGCGCGTGGTCTCCTGGAAGCTCGCCGCCGAGATGAAGGACTCGGTGGACAGGCTGGCCTTGGTGATGCCGAGGATCAGGCGCTCGTACTTGGCCGGACGGCGACCGTCCGCCTTCAGCTTGCGGTTGGCCTGCTCGACCGCGAACAGTTCGACCTGTTCGCCGTGCAGGAACTGCGAATCGCCCGAGTCGGTGATCTCCACCTTGCGCAGCATCTGGCGCACGATCGTCTCGATGTGCTTGTCGTTGATGCCCACGCCCTGCAGACGGTAGACGTCCTGGATCTCCTTGACGACGTGATTGGCCAGCGCCACCACCCCGCGCAGCCGCAGGATGTCGTGCTGACTCGGCTCGCCGTCGGTGATCTGCTCACCGCGCTCGACGTGCTCACCCTCAAACACCGAGATCTGCTGCCACTTCGGAATCAGCAGTTCCACCTCTTCACCGTCGTTCTGCACGATCTTGAGGCGCTGCTTGCCCTTGGTGGCGGTACCGAAGCGCACCGTACCGGTGGCCTCGGCCAGCACGGCCGGATCCTTCGGCTTGCGCGCCTCGAAGAGGTCGGCCACACGCGGCAGACCACCGGTGATGTCACGCGACTTCGAGGCCTCCTGCGGAATGCGGGCAATGATGTCGCCGATCTGCACCTGCTGACCGTCCTCCACCGTGACGACGGCACGCGCCGGCAGCGCATAGGCAACCGGAATATCCGTCTCGGGGAAGGTCAAGGCTTCGCCGTTATCGTCGAGCAGGACCACCGTCGGACGCTGCTCGCGCGAGCTGCGCGACTGCGTGTCCGACACCACCAGCGTGGACACGCCGGTAATCGGGTCTTCCTCGCGGTTGACGGTGGAGCCTTCCTCGAAGTCCTGGAAGCGGATGCGGCCGGCCAGCTCGGTGACGATGGGGTGCGTGTGCGGATCCCACTTGGCAAGACGGTTGCCCGGCTCGACCTTGTCGCCGTCCTGTACCTGGATCACGGCGCCATACGGAATCTTGTAGCGCTCGCGCTCGCGACCATCGCTGGCGATGATGCCGATCTCGCCGGAGCGCGATACCGCCACCAGATTGCCTTCCTGGTTCTTGACGGTCTTGACGTTATGCAGCTTGACGCTGCCGCCGGCACGGGTATCCGCACCGTCGGCGGCCACCGACCGCGACGCCGCACCACCGACGTGGAAGGTACGCATGGTGAGCTGGGTACCCGGCTCGCCGATGGACTGGGCGGCGATGACGCCGACCGATTCGCCGATGTTGACGCGGTGGCCACGCGCCAGGTCACGGCCGTAGCACTGACCGCAGATGCCGAAGCTCTGCTCGCAGGTGATCGGACTGCGCACCCAGACCTCGTCCACCGAGTGGGCTTCCAGCAGGTCGCACAGCTTCTCGTCCAGCATCGTGCCCTCGCTGATGAGCACGTCGTCGGTGCCGGGGATGTGCACGTCCTGCAGAAGGACGCGGCCGAGGACGCGGTCGCGAAGTGCCTCGAGCACATCGCCGCCTTCGACGATAGGCGTCATCAACAGGCCGTTCTCGGTGCCGCAGTCGTCGGCGGTGACCACCACGTCCTGCGACACATCGACCAGACGGCGCGTCAGGTAACCCGAGTTGGCCGTCTTCAAGGCCGTATCGGCCAGACCCTTACGTGCACCGTGCGTCGAGATGAAGTACTGCAGTACGTTCAGACCTTCGCGGAAGTTGGCGGTAATTGGCGTCTCAATGATGGAGCCGTCCGGCTTGGCCATCAGTCCACGCATACCGGCCAGCTGACGAATCTGCGCCTGCGAACCACGCGCGCCGGAGTCGGCCATCATGAACACCGAGTTGAAGCTCGGTTGCTCGACGGCGCTGCCGTCGGTGTCCGTGACGGTCTCGGTGCCGATACGCTTCATCATCGCCTTGGCGATGCTGTCGTTGGCACGCGACCAGACGTCCACGACGCGGTTGTAGCGCTCGCCGGCAGTGGTCAGACCCTGGGTGTATTCCTCGTTGATCTCCTTGACCTTGTCTTCCGCGTCCGAGAGGTACTCGTATTTCTCGTCCGGGATGATCATGTCGTCGATGCAGAAGGAGATCCCCGACTGCGTTGACTGGGAGAAGCCCATGTACATCAACTGGTCGGCGAAGACGACGGTGTCCTTGGTGCCACAGCGGCGGTAGACGAAGTCGATGACCTTGCCCACTTCCTTCTTGGTCAAGGTCTTGTTGATGACCGAGAAAGGCACGTTCTTGGGCAGAATTTCCGACAGCAGTGCGCGACCGGCCGTGGTATCGACGATGTGCCGCACCGGCTCGATGGAACCGTCTTCGTGCTCGATGAAGTCGTCGATGCGCACCTTGATGCGTGCCTGCAGGTCGAGGACGCCGCCGCTGTGCGCGCGGTGCACCTCGGCCACGTCGGCCAGCACCATGCCGTCACCCTTGGCGCCAATGCGCTCGCGCGTCACCCAGTACAGACCAAGGACGACGTCCTGGCTGGGCACGATGATGGGATCACCATTGGCCGGCGACAGGATGTTGTTCGACGACATCATCAACACGCGCGCTTCAAGCTGTGCTTCCAGCGACAGCGGCACGTGCACGGCCATCTGGTCGCCGTCGAAGTCGGCGTTGAAGGCGGTGCAGACCAGCGGATGCAGCTGGATGGCCTTGCCTTCGATCAATACCGGCTCGAAGGCCTGAATGCCGAGGCGGTGCAACGTGGGCGCGCGGTTGAGCAACACCGGGTGCTCCTTGATGCAATCCTCAAGGATGTCCCAGACCACGCCTTCCTCGCGCTCCACCATCTTCTTTGCCATCTTGATGGTGGTGGCGTGGCCCTGGCGCTGCAGCTGCGAGAAGACGAAGGGCTTGAACAGCTCCAGTGCCATCTTCTTGGGCAGACCGCACTGGTGCAGGCGAAGCGTCGGGCCAACCACGATGACCGAACGGCCGGAGTAGTCGACGCGCTTGCCGAGCAGGTTCTGGCGGAAGCGGCCCTGCTTGCCCTTGATCATGTCGGACAGCGACTTCAGCGGACGCTTGTTGGTGCCGGTGATGGCACGACCGCGACGGCCGTTGTCGAGCAGTGCGTCCACCGACTCCTGCAGCATGCGCTTTTCGTTGCGCACGATGATGTCCGGCGCATACAGCTCGAGCAGACGACGCAGGCGGTTGTTGCGGTTGATGACGCGGCGATACAGATCGTTGAGGTCCGATGTCGCGAAGCGGCCGCCATCCAGCGGCACCAGCGGACGCAGATCCGGCGGCAGCACCGGCAGCACCTGCAGGATCATCCACTCCGGCTTGTTGCCGGAAGCCAGGAAGGACTCGATCAGCTTGAGCCGCTTGCCGAGCTTCTTGATCTTGGTTTCCGAGTTGGTGGCGCCGATCTCCTCGCGCATGCGCATGGCTTCCTTGGGCAGGTCGATCTGCTTGAGCAGATCAAGCACCGCCTCGGCGCCCATGCGTGCATCGAACTCGTCGCCGTACTGCTCGACCGCGTCGAGATACTCGTCCTCGGTCAGCAGGGTGTACTTTTCAAGCGGCGTCAGACCAGGGTCGACCACGACGTGCGCTTCGAAGTACAGGATGCGCTCGATGGCGCGCAGCGGCATGTCCATGAGCAGGCCGATGCGTGACGGCAGCGACTTCAGGAACCAGATGTGGGCGACCGGCGCGGCGAGATCGATGTGCGCCATGCGCTCGCGGCGCACCTTGGCTACCGTGACCTCCACGCCGCACTTCTCGCAGACCACACCGCGGTGCTTGAGACGCTTGTACTTGCCGCACAGACACTCGTAATCCTTCACCGGGCCGAAGAGCTTGGCGCAGAACAGGCCGTCGCGTTCCGGCTTGAAGGTGCGGTAGTTGATGGTCTCCGGCTTCTTGACCTCGCCGAAGGACCAGGAACGGATCTGCTCCGGCGAAGCCAGGGAGATCTTGATGGCGTCGAAATCGTCGACTTCGTCGTTGTTGCGCAGCAGGTTGAGCAAGTCTTTCATTGCGTATCTCCGTTAATGGCGTACCCGGGACCTAGTCGCTCTGCACGAGCTCGATGTTGAGACCGATGGAACGGATCTCCTTGACGAGCACGTTGAAGGACTCGGGCATGCCGGCGACCATGCGGTGGTCGCCGTCGACGATGGCCTTGTACATCTTGGTGCGTCCGATCGTGTCGTCGGACTTGACGGTGAGCATCTCCTGCAGCGTGTAGGCGGCGCCGTAGGCTTCCAGCGCCCAGACCTCCATCTCGCCGAAGCGCTGACCACCGAACTGCGCCTTGCCGCCCAGTGGCTGCTGGGTGACCAGCGAGTACGGGCCGGTGGAACGCGCGTGCATCTTGTCGTCGATGAGGTGGTTGAGCTTGAGCATATACATGTAGCCCACCGTCACCGGACGCGCCAGCGGCTCACCACTGCGGCCGTCGGTCAGATGCGCCTGCCCGCTCTCGGGCAGACCGGCCAGCTTCAGCAAACGCTTGATCTCGGCCTCGGAGGCACCGTCGAACACTGGCGTGGCGGTGGGCACACCACCACGCAGATTCTTCGCGAGGTTGATGATCTCCTCGTCGGTGAAGCTTTCGAGGTCGATCTTGTCGATACCGTCGCTGGACTTGTTGTAGATCTCGTCGAGGAAGCTGCGCAGCTCGGCAATGGCCTTCTGCTGCTCCAGCATCTCCTGGATCTGCTTGCCGAGGCCGCGCGCGGCCCAGCCCAGGTGGGTTTCCAGCAGCTGACCGATATTCATGCGCGACGGCACGCCCAGCGGGTTGAGCACGACGTCCACCGGCGTGCCGTCTTCCATGTGCGGCATGTCTTCGATCGGCACGATCTGGGAAATCACACCCTTGTTGCCGTGGCGACCAGCCATCTTGTCACCGGGCTGGATGCGACGCTTCACCGCCATGTAGACCTTGACGGTCTTGAGCACACCGGGAGCCAGCTCGTCGCCCTGCTCGATCTTGGTCTTCTTCGACTCGAAGCGCTTGTCGAACTCGGCCTTCATGTCCTTGAGCTGACGCGCCGCGGTTTCCAGCGAGGTCTGCGCGTCTTCGTCACGCAGGCGGATTTCGAACCAGCGCTCGCGCTCCACCGAATCCAGGTACTCGCGTGTGACCTCGGCGCCCTTCTTGAGCTTGTTCGGGCCGCCGTCGGCGACCTGGCCGACCAGCACGCGGCCGAGGCGCTCGAAGATGTCGTCTTCGAAGATGCGCAGCTCGTCGTTGAGGTCCTTGCGGACCTGTTCCTTCTCGGCTTCCTCGATGTCCTTGGCGCGCTTGTCCTTCTCCACGCCCTCGCGGGTGAAGACGCGCACGTCGATGACGGTGCCGTCCATGCCGGCCGGCACGCGCAGCGAGGTGTCCTTCACGTCGGAAGCCTTCTCGCCGAAGATCGCGCGCAGCAGCTTCTCTTCCGGCGTCAGCTGCGTCTCGCCCTTGGGCGTGACCTTGCCGACCAGGATATCGCCCGCCTTGACCTCGGCACCGATGTAGACGATGCCGGATTCGTCAAGTTTGCGCAGCGCCGCCTCGTTGACGTTCGGGATGTCCGCCGAGATTTCTTCCGAGCCGAGCTTGGTTTCGCGCGCGACGCAGTTGAGCTCTTCGATATGCACAGTGGTGAAGCGGTCTTCCGCGACCACGCGCTCGGACACCAGGATGGAGTCCTCGAAGTTGTAGCCGTTCCACGGCATGAAGGCGACCAGCATGTTCTGGCCCAGCGCCAGTTCACCGATGTCGGTGCTCGGGCCGTCCGCGATCACGTCGCCGCGGGCGACGATGTCGCCCGGCTTCACGATCGGCTTCTGGTTCATGCAGGTGTTCTGGTTGGAACGCGTGTACTTGACCAGGTTGTAGATGTCGACACCCGCTTCACCGGCGACGGCTTCGTCGTCGTTGACGCGGATGACCACGCGCGCAGCGTCCACCTTGTCGACGCGACCACCGCGGCGGGCCTGGATGGCGTTGCCGGAGTCCACGGCCACGCGCTTCTCGATCCCGGTGCCGACCAGCGGCTTGTCCGCCTTCAGCGTCGGCACGGCCTGACGCTGCATGTTGGCGCCCATGAGCGCGCGGTTGGCGTCATCGTGCTCCAGGAAGGGCACCAGCGCCGCGGCCACGGACACGATCTGACGCGGCGAGATGTCCATGTACTGGACCTCGCTCGGCGGCAGCATCGAGAACTCGTTGCGCGTACGCACCGAGATCAGGTCGTTGACGAAACGGCCTTCGGCATCGAGCACCGAGTTCGCCTGGGCGATGGTGTAGCGGCCCTCTTCAATGGCGGAGAGATACTCGATCTCGTCGGTGACACGGCTATCGACCACCTTGCGGTACGGCGTTTCGAGAAAGCCGTATTCGTTGGTGCGCGCATAGACCGCCAGCGAGTTGATCAGGCCGATGTTTGGGCCTTCCGGCGTCTCGATGGGGCAGATGCGGCCGTAGTGCGTCGGGTGCACGTCGCGCACTTCGAAGCCGGCACGCTCGCGGGTCAGGCCGCCCGGGCCCAGTGCCGACACACGGCGCTTGTGCGTGACCTCGGAGAGCGGGTTGTTCTGATCCATGAACTGCGAAAGCTGCGAGGAGCCGAAGAACTCCTTGACCGCCGCCGACACCGGCTTGGCGTTGATCAGATCCTGCGGCGTCAGGTTCTCGGCCTCGGCCAGCGCCAGGCGCTCGCGCACGGCACGCTCGACGCGCACCAGACCGGTACGGAAGACGTTCTCCGCCATCTCGCCCACCGAACGAATGCGGCGGTTGCCGAGGTGGTCGATGTCGTCGGTGACGCCTTCGCCATTGCGAATGGCGACGATTTCCTTCATGACATCGACGATGTCCGAATGGTCTTCGCCGAATTCGTTGAACAGCTTGGCGGCTTCCTCGTCCTTGTCCAGATCGAGGCTGGAGAAGTAGCGGCCGTCATAGAGCACGGCCGGGCCGTCCACCGCGTCACGGCGCAGGCGGCGGTTGAACTTCATGCGCCCGACGGCGGACAGGTCGTAGCGCTCGTAGGTGAAGAACAGATTGTGGAACAGTGCCTCGGCCGCGTCCTTGGTGGGCGGCTCGCCGGGACGCATCATGCGATAGATCTCGACCAGAGCCTCCAGACGGGTGCGGGTGGCGTCGATGTTCAGCGTCGTCGAGATGTACGGACCCTTGTCGAAATCGTTGACATAGAGCGTGTGCAGCGTCTCGATGCCGGCTTCGCGCAGGACCGCCAGGGTCTCTTCGGTGATCTCGGTATTGGCCGCCGCCACGATCTCACCGTCGTCGGAGACGATGTCGCGGGCGATGACCTTGCCCAGCAGATAGGCATCCGGCACGAACAGCTTGTCGATGCCGGCCTGACCGATCAGGCGAATGTGACGGGCGGTGATGCGCTTGCCCGTTTCGACGATGACGTTGCCTTCACTGTCGGCGATGTCGAAGGAGGCCGTCTCACCCTTCAGTCGCTCCGGCACCAGTTCCAGCTCGGCGCCCTCGCGGGTCAAGTGATAGATGTTCTGTTCGTGGAAGGTTTCCAGCATCCACTGGTTGTCGTAGCCCAGCGCGCGCAGCAGGATGGTCGCCGGCAGCTTGCGGCGACGGTCAATGCGGACGTAGAGGTTGTCCTTCGGGTCGAATTCGAAGTCGAGCCAGGACCCGCGGTAGGGAATGACGCGCGCGGTGTACAGCAGCTTGCCCGAGCTGTGCGTCTTGCCACGGTCGTGATCGAAGAACACGCCTGGCGAGCGATGCAGCTGGGACACGATGACACGCTCGGTGCCATTGATGATGAAGGTGCCGTTCTCGGTCATGAGCGGCAACTCGCCCATGTACACCTCCTGCTCGCGCACTTCCTTGACGCGCTTTTCTTTCGACTCCTTGTCGTAGATGACAAGGCGGCACTTCACGCGCAGCGGGGCGGAGTAGTTGAGGCCGCGGATGCGGCACTCCTTCTCATCGAAGACCGGCTCGCCCAGACGATAGGAAAGGTATTCCAGCGCCGCAGCACCGGAATAGCTCTGCATCGGGAACACCGAGTTGAAGGCCGCGTGCAGCCCCATGTCAAGGCGCTTCGAGGGCGCTTGCTCGGCCTGCAGGAACCCGCGATAGGAGTCGATCTGCGTGGCCAGCAGGAAGGGGATCGGCAAGGTGTCTTCGCGCTTGCGGAAGTTCTTGCGGATACGCTTTTTCTCGGTAAAAGAGTAGGTCATGGGCTATACCTGCTGCTGCGTAATCACGAACGGCGAATCACTGCCGAGGCGGCGGTGAACGACGAGGCTCGGGCCTGGCGCGCTGAGTCGGCGCAACACGCCCGAAACTCGGAAACCGGACAGGCAAAAACAGCCGGACGCAGAACACCCGGCTGACAAGACAACGGACTGCTGCATTGCGTACCAATCAATGCGTGCGGTCACCTGCAATACGTGCTCGCGCCGGAAGGGCGCAGAGCCTGAATAGAATCGCCTCTTCCCGTTGGGAAGCGAGCGAGGACGACCCGCCGTCATGGCAGGCCTGGCCAGACACGACACCAACCGTCAGCCCACAACCGCTGCGACGTTCCGCGGCGACACGGTGAAGCGACCTGTACGAATTGGAATCCATGTTCGGCAATACAGTTCCCAAAGTGCGTCGTATCCGGAATGACCGCCAGCGCGACTGCGCTGGCGGTCCCAGCCGGGTACGAGTTACTTGATCTCGACCTTGGCGCCGGCGTCTTCGAGCTTCTTCTTGATCTCTTCGGCTTCCGCCTTCGGGATATCCTGCTTGAGCTCGTTCGGCGCGCCTTCCACCATCTCCTTGGCTTCCTTCAGGCCAAGACCGGTGACTTCGCGGACCGCCTTAATGACGCCCACCTTGTTGTCGCCGAAGGAGGCGAGCACCACGGTGAATTCGGTCTGCTCTTCGGCAGCGCCAGCGTCGCCGCCAGCGGCGGCCGGACCAGCGGCAGCGGCCGCAACCGGCGCCGCGGCGGTGACGCCGAACTTCTCTTCCATTGCCTTGACGAGCTCGACGATGTCCATGACGGACTTTTCGGCGATGGCGTCGATGATTTCTTCGTTGGACAGTGCCATGGGTGTACCTCAAAAAATGTCGAAAGTGTGGAAAAGCCGATAAAACGTTGGTTTGCAGCGGAAAGCCAGGACGGATCAGGCAGCCTGCTTGGACTCGCCGACCGCGGACAGCGTGCGCACGAACTTGGCCGTGGGCTCGTTGAGCAGTCGAACGAAATTGCCGATGGGCGCCTTCATCGTGCCCATCAGCATCGCAAGCGCCTCTTCCCGTGTCGGGAGTGAGGCGAGTCGATCCAGGTCCGCAGGACCGTAGGCGGTACCGCCCACAGCTACGGTCTTCACGACCAGCTTCGGATGCGTCTTGGCGAAGTCCTTGATGACGCGGGCGACCGAACCCGGATCCTCGAGCGAGAAACCGAGCATGATCGGACCCACCAGCGACGGCGACAGACACTCGAATTCCGTGCCCTCGACCGCGCGCTTGGCCAGCGTGTTCTTGACGACGTGGAGATAGATATCTCCTTCACGCGCCTTGGCACGCAGGTCGTCCAGCTGACCGGCAGTGAGACCGATGTACTCGGCGGCCACTGCCGAATGCGCCTTCTTTGCGACTTCGTTGACTTCCGCTACCAGGGCCTTCTTCTGATGCAGCCTAATTGCCATATAGTCAATGCTCCTGGTGGCACAACAACATGGAACGCGGTGTGACCCGTGTTCCGCCTGTACGGCGCACCCCTTGCGGGGTGTTCACCATCTGCGTAGGCCGCCTTGCGACATTTAATCCACCCGGTGTGACCCGGTCGGCACCTACGGTCTTGGACGATGCGGCTTCCGCCACACAGTCAAGATTGAATGGCGCGCAGGGGCGACCGCCCCTGCGCGCGGTTGTATTTACTCGGGCAGCGAGGACAGCTCGACCGGCACGCCCGGACCCATCGTCGTGGACAGCGTCACCTTGCGGATAAAGGTGCCCTTCGACGTGGCCGGCTTGGCCTTGCGGATATCTCGCAGTACCGCTGCGATGTTCTCGCGCAGCTGGTCGGCCGAAAAATCCGCCGCCCCAACCGGGCAGTGGACGACGCCGCCCTTGTCGGTACGGAACTTCGCCATACCGGCCTTGGCATTGCTGACCGCGGTGCCGATCTCGGGGGTCACCGTGCCAGTCTTCGGGTTCGGCATGAGGCCACGCGGACCCAGCAACTGACCCAGCGCACCCACCACGCGCATGGCGGCAGGCTCGGCGATCACGACCTGATAGTTCAGGTCTCCGCCCTTCATCTTCTCGGCGAGGTCTTCCATGCCGACGGCATCCGCACCGGCGGCCTGGGCCTCTTCGGCCTTGGCGCCCTGGGCAAAGACGGCAACGCGCACGTCCTTGCCAGAGCCATGCGGCAGCACGGTCGAACCACGCACGTTCTGGTCCGACTTACGCGGGTCGACGCCCAGATTGATGGCGATGTCGACCGACTCGCGGAACTTGGCCGTGGCGAGTTCCGCCAGCAGGCTCAAGGCCTCGTCCAGAGTGTAGTGCTTGCCCGGGTCGACCTTCTCGGCGAAGGCCTTCTTACGCTTCGTGATATGCGCCATGACTTAGGCCTCCTCGACGTCGACGCCCATGGAACGGGCGGAGCCAGCAATCGTCCGAACCGCCGCATCCATGTCGGCTGCATTGAGGTCGGGCCACTTGGTACGGGCAATCTCCTCGAGCTGCTCGCGCGTGATCTTGCCTACCTTCTTGGTATTGGGCGTGCCGCTGCCCGACTTCAGGTTGAGAGCCTTCTTGATGAGCACGCCGGCCGGCGGCGTCTTGGTCACGAAGGTGAAGGAACGATCCGAATAGACCGTGATCACGACCGGCGTCGGCAGGCCCGGCTCGATGTTCTGCGTCGAGGCGTTGAAAGCCTTGCAGAACTCCATGATGTTCACGCCCTGCTGACCGAGCGCCGGACCGACGGGCGGTGAGGGGTTGGCTTTGCCTGCAGGAATCTGCAGCTTGATATAGCCCTGTACTTTCTTGGCCATGTTGTGTCCTCAGTTGGGTGCGAACGCCTTGCGGCTCCCCTGAATGTCAAGCCCCGAGCTGGGGCCCGCTTGTCCCGCTATGCGCCTTCCGCGCGGCCGACGCCCGCCGCTGCCTGCAGTGGGCGCCGGGTGGTGGCGGCCTACGCCGCCCGTATTGCCTAGCCCTTCTCGACCTGGGAAAACTCCAGCTCGACCGGTGTGGAACGACCGAAGATGAGCACGGCCACACGCAGCCGGCTCTTCTCGTAGTTGACTTCCTCCACCACACCGTTGAAGTCGGCGAAGGGTCCATCGATGACGCGCACCGTCTCGCCCGGTTCGAACATCGTCTTCGGGCGCGGCTTCTCCACCGACTCCTCAACGCGATTCAGGATGGTGTTGGCTTCCTTCTCGGAAATGGGGGCCGGTCGATCCGGCGTCCCGCCGATGAAGCCCAGAACCTTGGGGGTGGACTTCACCAGGTGCCAGGCTTCTTCGTCCATATCGATCTGAACGAGCACGTAGCCTGGGAAGAACTTGCGCTCCGTGGTGCGCTTGACGCCATCGCGCATCTCCACAACTTCTTCGGTAGGCACCAGGATGTCGCCGAAGCGATCCTGCAGTCCCTCGCGCTGGATGCGCTCCAGAAGCGCACGCTTGACGTGATTCTCGTACTGAGAATAGGCGTGGACGACGTACCACCTCATAGCCATGGTCTCAACCCCGCCCGGTCAGCAATTTGACGGCCCACAGGAGGAAGGAATCCAACCCCCAAAGGAACAGCGACACGATGAGCACAACCACCGCAATCAATAGCGTGGTCTGCACGCTTTCCTGCCGCGTAGGGAAAGTCGTCTTGCGCATCTCGATGCGCGCACCCACCAGGTAGCCCCAGGCGGAACGACCATTGGCGGTCTGATAGAACAGCCCGGCAGCCACCGCGACCGACGCCACCACGATGCCAGCTCGGATCGCGACGTTATATTGCGGCTCGAGCAGATAGAAGGCGGCGACGCCGCCGACGACTGCCGCGAGCGCGGCCAGCATCCAGAGGGTGTCCAGGCTACCGCCGGATGCTTGGTTGGAATTGCTCATGGATCAGCGCTTGTAAGAAGTCGGTTTTGACGATGGCGACGCGGTTCCGATGAAAGACAACGAGCTGGCAGGGCAGGAGGGACTCGAACCCCCAACCTGCGGTTTTGGAGACCGCTGCTCTACCAATTGAGCTACTACCCTAGAAACAGCGCTCGTTACCCTACGACCGCGACCACGACAAACACGGGGCGCGCATTCTACGCGCGCCCCGCGGAAAAGCAAAGCCCGAAGATGCCCCTCAGGCGAGAATCTTCGCGACGACGCCGGCGCCGACGGTGCGGCCGCCTTCGCGGATCGCGAAGCGCAGGCCTTCTTCCATGGCGATCGGCGCAATCAGCTCAACCTTCAGGTTGACGTTGTCGCCCGGCATCACCATCTCGGTGCCGTCCGGCAGCGTGACGTTGCCCGTCACGTCCGTCGTCCGGAAGTAGAACTGCGGACGGTAGCCCGCAAAGAACGGCGTGTGACGGCCGCCCTCTTCCTTCTTGAGGATGTACACCTCGGATTCGAACTGCGTGTGCGGCGTAATGCTGCCCGGCTTGGCCAGTACCTGGCCACGCTCGATGTCTTCGCGCTTCACACCACGCAGCAGCACACCCACGTTGTCGCCCGCTTCGCCCTGGTCCAGCAGCTTGCGGAACATTTCAACGCCGGTCACCGTGGTCTTGGTGGTCTTCTTAATGCCAACGATCTCGACTTCTTCGCCGGTCTTGATCACGCCACGCTCCACACGACCCGTGGCTACGGTGCCGCGACCCGAAATCGAGAACACGTCTTCCACCGGCATCAAGAAGGCGCCGTCAATGGCACGCTCCGGCTCCGGAATGAAGGTGTCCATCGCTTCGATCAGCTTGGCAATGGCCTGCGCACCGAACTCGCCTTCGTCGCCTTCCAGCGCCTTCAGCGCCGAACCGGTAATGATCGGGGTGTCGTCGCCCGGGAAGTCGTACTGGCTCAGCAGATCACGCACTTCCATCTCAACCAGCTCAAGCAGCTCGGCGTCGTCCACCATGTCGGCCTTGTTCAGGAACACGACAATGTGCGGCACGCCCACCTGACGGGCCAGCAGAATGTGCTCACGCGTCTGCGGCATCGGGCCGTCAGCCGCCGACACCACCAGAATCGCGCCGTCCATCTGCGCCGCACCGGTGATCATGTTCTTCACATAGTCCGCGTGACCCGGGCAGTCCACGTGCGCGTAGTGACGCACCGCCGACTCATACTCCACGTGCGCCGTCGAAATCGTGATGCCACGCGCCTTCTCTTCCGGCGCCTTGTCAATCATGTCAAACGCCTGCGCTTCACCGCCATACAACCGGGCCTGACACACCGTCAACGCCGCCGTCAGCGTCGTCTTGCCGTGGTCAACGTGCCCAATCGTCCCCACATTCACGTGCGGCTTGGTGCGTTCAAATTTTGCCTTGGCCATACTCCAACCCAGTTATATTGCGTGTCAGTGAAATTCGAAATGTCCGCCAATCGCGCCCCAATACCCCCCGGCGGGACTGGCAAGCGCGCGATATTAAAGGCCTGGACGCGTGCTCTGCAAGCACGAAGGTGAGCGGCCGCGGGATGTATCCCGGCACTGCACCCAGGATTCGTGACCCCCTGGCCCGTCTCCGCCTCGCTCCTTCTTTTGCAGCCGCTAGAACCGAACCAGCGCGGGCTGGCTTCGCGCATCCGTGCTGTTGCGGATGTCTCGAATCAGGTTGCCCGCTTGATGCGCCTCAATGAAGTGAGCGCATGACACCACCACAACGCTCCGCGCAATCTCTTCTCATGCAGCGATCGCCGCCGTCACTAGGCTCGGCTCCTGCCTCGCCAAGTGACCCGGCCCAGGACTTTGGACTGTGCTTCCTGCTCCGCCCAAAGTCCTGGGCGCACTTCCCTGCGCGCCCGTCGGGCACTGCGCGCCCGACCCATGGCCCGGGCGTTCGCCGTGCTGCGACTTGCCACTGGCAAGTCGGTCACGGCTGAATGCACTACGCAAGACAAGCGCCCTGCGAAAACACTTCTCGTGCAGCGATCGCCGCAGTCACTAGGCTCGGCTCCTGCCTCGCCAAGTGACCCGGCCCGGGCCTTCCATGGCCCGGGCGTTCGCGCCACTGCGAGCTGCCACTGGCAGCTCGGTCGGCGCTCACCCCCCAGAATCGAACTGCGTCACTGATGGTCGCCAGTTCGATTGCGTTCCAACGAAAAGAGCCTCGCAGCTTGTGGCTTTGGCGCTCTCTTTTGATTTTGGTGCCCTCCGGCCCGGCCTACGGCCGGGCGTTCGCGCCACTGCGAGCTGCCACTGGCAGCTCGGTCGGCGCTCACCCACCAGAATCGAACTGCGTCACTGATGGTCGCCAGTTCGATTGCGTTCCAACGAAAAGAGCCTCGCAGCTTGTGGCTTTGGCGCTCTCTTTTGATTTTGGTGCCCTCCGGCCCGGCCTACGGCCGGGCGTTCGCGCCACTGCGAGCTGCCACTGGCAGCTCGGTCGGCGCTCACCCACCAGAATCGAACTGCGTCACTGATGGTCGCCAGTTCGATTGCGTTCCAATGAAAAGAGCGCCGCAGCTTGTGGCTTTGGCGCTCTCTTTTGATTTTGGTGCCCACCGCCAGAATCGAACTGGCGACCTCACCCTTACCAAGGGTGTGCTCTACCGACTGAGCTAGGTGGGCGTCTTGTCGCTAATAGTAGCGTGTCAGCATCGTGACCGCAGTCACTAGACTCGGCTCCTGCCTCATCAAGTGACCCGGGCCGTGCCGTCCTGGCCCGGCCGCTGAAGGACATGCCTTCAGCCCGACTGAGCTAGGTGGGCAAGTTGTAACAACTCCACAATGGAGCGGGTGATGGGAATCGAACCCACATAACCAGCTTGGAAGGCTGGGGCTCTACCATTGAGCTACACCCGCATAATCGCGAATAGTAGCTATTCTGCCGCTTGGCCGCAGTCACTAGATTCGGCTCCTGCCTCATCAAGTGACCCGGGCTGGACCGTCCTGGTCCAGCCGCCGAAGCGCATGGCTTCGGCCCATTGAGCTACACCCGCATATTCGCGAATAGTAGCCATTCTGCCGCTTGGCCGCACCGGACACTGGTGCATGCGACCGGGAAAAGATGGTGGAGGGGGTAGGATTCGAACCTACGAAGGCTAAGCCAGCAGATTTACAGTCTGCCCTCGTTGACCGCTTGAGTACCCCTCCATTCGGCAACGTGTTTGGCGCCACCGGGACGCCGCGCGATGCGCGAAGGGCGCGTATTGTCGTTTTGCCTCAGCGCCGCGTCAAGCTGTACCGCGTCTTTTGGTGTGCATGCTCGCTTGGGTGGCGAGCGGGTCCTCGGGCCAGGGGTGCTTCGGGTAGCGTCCGCGCAGGTCCTTGGCCACCTCGCGATAGCCGTTTTGCCAGAAGGACGCCAGATCCTGGGTGATCTGCAGCGGACGCCCTGCGGGCGACAGCAGATGGATGCGTACCGGCACCGCCCCGTCATTGACCGTGGGATGCGTGGACATGCCGAACAGGGCCTGCAGCTTCACAGCCAGGACGGGGGGTTCGGCGTCGCCACTGTACTGCAGGCGAATGCGATGCCCGGTCGGCACTTGCAGGACGGCCGGCGCCAGCCGCTCGAGCGCGGGCCATTGATGCGCGTCGACCGCACTGCGTATGAGCTGCTCCATATCCAGGGTCCGCAGATCGCTGGCGCGGGTCATCCCGGCCAACCAGGGCGCGAGCCATTCATCGAGATCGCCTGACAGGCTGGCATCGTCCAGCGCGGGCCAATCCCCGCCGCGCCAGGCGCGAAGGCTCCCAATGCGCGCCTGCAGGTCGCGGGCCGTATCCGACCAGGGAAGCACCGCCAGCCCCTGATCGGCCACCCATTCCAGCAGCAGCTCCGCTGTAGGGGCCGGTGGGAGTCGTGCCATGGAACGGCGCGACACGATGATGGCACCCAACTGGGTGCGGTACTCGCCCACTACTGCGCCACGCGCGGTGTCCCAACCCAGGTATTCCACCTCGACCAAGCGCCCGCAGTGTCCGGCTTCTACATCCGCCCGTGCCAGCGGCACTGCCAGTCGTGCCTGGCGCGGTGTGCCGGGCAACCAATGCGCGACGGCCGCCCACTCAGCCGTGCCAACCTGCGCTGCGTCGACTTCGACCTCACCCCCATCTGCGCACAGAAATCGGGAGCTGTCGGCATGGCGTCGCTGCGCGACGCGCTCTGGAAAGGCGCTCGCGATGAGCGGGGCAAGCTGCTCCGGATCAACCCGCGCTGGCGCCCCGTCCAGACGCGTTTGCAGCGCCTGCGCCAGATCGCGGGCCACGCGACGGACCGGAGCATGGGCTGGCAGGCTCGCGAGCTGCGCCCACCGTCGTTCAAGCGGCTCGTCGCCCAGCTGATCGGTATCGAGCAGGGCGGCCAGCCAGATGGCGCACTGACGCGAGGTGGACCCCTCGGCGCGCAGCAACATGGCGGCCGTTCGCACCCCCAGCGGCAACGCATTCATGGCCTGCCCAAGAGGCGTGACAGCCGCCGTCTCGGTATCCAGCGCGCCAAGGCGCTGCAGCAAGCTCTCGGCGCGCTGCACGGCGACGTCCGGCGGCGGGTCGAGTAGCCGCAGGGCACGCGCCATACCGCGACCCCAGCACTCGGCGCGTAACACAAAGGCGGAGAGATCCGCGCGCAACACTTCTGGCGTATCGAAGGCGGGCAGACGTGCGTGCTGGTCCGTCGACCATAGGCGCAGGCAGTGCCCGCTTTCGACGCGCCCGGCGCGACCGGCGCGCTGGTCGGCGGCAGCGCGTGACACGCGCTCGGTCACCAGACGGTCGCTACCGGCGCCGGGGTCGAAGCGCGCCAGACGGTGCCAACCGCTATCGATCACCGTACGCACGCCCTCGACGGTCACGCTGGTCTGGGCAATGGGGGTTGCCAGAATGACCTTGCGCTGCGAGGCGGGCCGTAGCGCTGCATCCTGGTCCTCGGCGCGCACGCTGCTGTGCAGCACGTGCAACTCCGCCGGTACTGCCGCAAGACGATCAGCCACGGCGCGGATTTCCCGCATCCCTGGCAGGAAAACGAGCACATCGCCGTCGCGCTGCGCGCAGCTGTCGTGCACGGCACGAGCCACCCCGTCCGCGAAGGCGCGCCATTCGGTCACCGGGCTTGCGGGCAGGGATTGATGTTCAATCTCCACCGGGTACATCCGCCCCTCGGCGTGAATGATCTCGACGCCACCCAGCAGCTCGGCCACCGGCTCTGCCTGCAGCGTAGCCGACATCACCAGCAACCCGAGATCGGGGCGCAGGCTGTCGCGCACATCGAGCAGCATTCCGAGCAGGGTGTCGGCATCGGCGCTGCGCTCGTGAAATTCGTCGAGCACAACGCAACGCACCTCCCGCAGTTCCGGATCCTGAGCCAGGCGCCGCAGCAAAACGCCTTCGGTCATGACGACAATCTGCGTCCGCGCGGAGCATTGCCGGTCCCAGCGCACCTGATACCCAACCTGCTCGCCGACCGCTTCGCCCACCAACTCAGCCATACGCCGGGCCGCCGCGCGTGCCGCCACCTGACGTGGCGTCACCACGATGATGCGCTCGCCCGAGGCCAGCAAGCTCCGCAACAGCAGCGGGATCAGCGTGGTCTTGCCGCTGCCCGGCGGCGCACAGAGCACCGCGCCGCCCTGAGCTACGGCGGCACATACGGCCTCCGCGACCTCGGCAACCGGCAGCCGAGACTGGGCTTCAGCCAGTCGCACGGCCGTCACCCCGCTCTGTCCTTGCGCATAATTTGTGCACCCGCACGCCATCGAAGGCCGACCGCATGCTGCTTACTGCCATCATTCTTCTCGCCATCAATCTCCTGCTGCTGTGCTGGCTGGCCGTCCGCCAGATCCACGCCCAGCGCGCGCTTCGTACCCTTCGCATGGATACCCAGGAACTCGCCCCATTGCACGCGGAACTCGGTCCGCAACTGCGCAAGGAACTGGCAGAAGCCCGCAGCCGCGTGCTCAGCGTGGAAATCCTGAACCCGCTGGAAGTCGCTGCCAAGGAGTCCTGGGTTGCCGGACAGTTTGGCGCACTGGCGCCCGCGCTCATCCAGCGCGAAGTCTATCGCCAAGCCCGCGACATTCTGGAAGCGCAACTGCGCGAGTACGGCATCGAGCCGCGCGTGCGCCTGCTGGGAGGCCGCTGATGCTGACTGGCGCCCTTGTCTTGGCCGTGCTCTGTGCCGGCGGCGGACTGTGGCTGGCACAGCTGCGCTTCGCACAGGATCACGACATCCGTGAATTGAGCCGCGACATCGCCGCCGCTGCCGCCCGCTACACCGAGGCGCAGCGCATGCTGATGCAGCGTCGTCGAATCGGCGCCGTCCAGCAACTGGCGGAAACAGCCGTCGACGGCACCACCCGCACGGTACAGGGCCTGCACCGCGGCATCGCGAGCATTCCCTTCGAAATCCTGGAGCGCATTCCGGAAACCCGGGCCACCACGCGCATCGTGCGCGAGGTGCATGACGTGACATCGGATACCGTCTACGGCGGCATCCGTGGCATCAACCGTCTGCTCGGCAAAGGACTGCGGCGCGGCATCCGCGCGGACTCCTCCCACGACAACGGTGACGAACAATGACCAACAAGGCACTGGCGGACCTGGTTTCCCTTCTCGATCTGGAGCAGCTCGAGGTCAATATCTTTCGCGGCGAGTCACGCGACCTTGGCGGCAAGAGCGTATTTGGTGGACAGGTCATCGGCCAGGCCTTGATGGCCGGCTCGCGCACGGTGGAAGATGCCAGCCCACACTCCCTGCACGCCTATTTCCTGCGTCCCGGCGACATGAGCCAGTCGATCGTCTACGACGTCGACCGGGTACGGGACGGGCGCACCTTCTCGGCGCGGCGGGTACAGGCCATTCAGAACGGGCAGCCCATCCTGTCCCTGATTGCCAGCTTCCAGCGCCCGGAGCAGGGCTCGGAACACCAGAAGACCATGCCGAATGTGCCGCATCCCGAGTCGCTGGAGAGTCAGGACACGCTGCGCAATCGATGGCTGGACGCCCATCCGGAGGTCCCGGAGCGCCTGCGCCGGGCGGTGCTGAGGCAGTTGGCCATCGAGTTCCGCCCGGTGGAACCGATGGATGTCTTCGCGCCCGAACCGCGCGAAGCCGAGCAGCACATCTGGTTCCGTGCGGCGGACCAGCTGCCGGACGACCCTCTGCTGCATCGCTGCGTGCTGGCCTACGCCTCGGACTTCAATCTCCTGTCCACGGCGCTCCTGCCACACGGCCAGAGCTACTTGTCGCCCAACATGGTGGTGGCCTCCATTGACCACGCCATCTGGTTCCATCGCGACCTACGTGCCGACGAATGGCTGCTGTACAGCATGGATTCGCCCACCAGCCAGGCGAGCCGAGGCCTGTCGCGCGGCGAGATCTTCTCGCACACCGGTGAACTCGTGGCCAGCGTGGTCCAGGAGAGCCTGATGCGCGATGTCGGTGCTGGGACCGGTTAGCGGCTTCGCGCCGCCGCTCATCGACGCCGACGCGCCGGACGCAATGGCCTGAGGCACATTGCACGTGCCGGCGCAGTTCTCCCTCCTCCCTCGCCGGCGTGTGCTGCGACTCGCGAACGCCCCACCCTCCGGGGCGTTCGTTTTTTGCGCTTGGTGCAGGCCGCTCGCACGCTATCCTTGGCGTTTTCGACCCTAAGGACCCGCAATGCCTTCCCTCACGCGCTTCGGATACTACGCTGGCGCTGTCCTGCTGCTGCTGGTGATCGCCGTCATGGTCTTCGCCCCGCGTACGGCCACCGAATTCGCCATCCAGTTCGAACGCCGCATGGCCAGCTTGGAAGAGCACCGCGTGGAAGCCGCAGGCTTCACCATCCCCTACCTGGAGACCGGCGAAGGCCCAACCCTCGTGCTGCTGCATGGCTTCACCGCCAACAAGGACAACTTCACCCGCATCGCACGCTACCTGAATCGCGATTTCCATCTCATCATCCCGGATCTTCCCGGTTTCGGCGAAGCCAGTGCGCCCGCCGACGCGCGCTACGATGCCGACGCGCAGATCCCCCGCCTGCTCGCTTTCCTCGACGCGCTCGAGCTTGAGGGGCCGGTGCATCTGGGCGGCAGTTCGATGGGCGGTTTCCTGGCCGCGCGCCTTGCCCTCGCCGCCCCCGAACGGGTGGCTTCGCTATGGTTGCTGGCACCCGGCGGGCTGGTTGGAGAGACCACCAGCGACATCTGGAAAACCTATGAGGAAACAGGCCGCAACCCACTGCTGCCGCAGTCGGTCGACGATTACGACCGGACCATGGAAGCAGTCTTCCACGAGCCACCCACGGTGCCCTGGTTTGTGCGTGACACCCTGGCCGAGCGCACCGTGGCGCGCTACGAGCATTACGCCGGCATCCTGCAGCAGCTGCGCGCCGACGCACCCCTCAATGCGCGGGTAGCCGAGATCGACACGCCCACCCTGCTGGTCTGGGGAATGCAGGATCAGGTACTGCACCCCTCAGGCGCAAAGGCATGGACCAGTGCCCATCCGGATACCCGCTTCGTACCCATGGAAGATGTTGGTCATCTACCGATGCTGGAAGCCCCTGAACGCACAGCCGAGGCCTATAAGGCCTTCTACCGCGAGCGCTTTGCATCCAGCGACAAAGCAGCCAGCGGATCGATGGCGAAAAACTGAGCCTGCGCTGCGCGCAGCTGCGAACAACCGAGGTATCGGCCGCTCGCGTTTGCAGGGAATGGCCTCGCCTAAGCCCGAATAGACGCAATGCGGCGCGCGCGTTGCGCGCCGGTATACCCTGCGCCAGCCTTGCGGCGGACGGACTCCCTGAGGATCGGCAGCCGCCCCCGCGGCGAGATCAATGCCCCTGCCGGGGGCTGGCTCAGGCGGCGGCCTTGTGACCGGCGGCGGCGCGTGCCAACTGACGCGCCACGACGCCCACCCGCTGACGCTGCTCGCGCAGCGAAGTCGCCAGGCTCCACTCCAGCTCGTGCACGCGCGTGCTGAGCTCGGAGCGCTCCCAGCGGTGCGAGATCTCCTGGCGCGCCATCTGGATGCGCTGCTGCTGGCAACGGGCCCAGGCCGACACCGTATCGCGCAGCGCATCCGCCTCCTGTTCGAGCAGTCGGCGCAGGTGGGCAAGCCGCGTGTCCTCGGCAAGCGCGACGGTGTCCGCCCGCGCCTGAGCATGCTCCAGCTGCGTCTCCAACAGGGCACGCTGGATCTTGAATTCGGGGACCCGCTTCAGATCCGACGCCAGTCCGACACGGGCCGCACCCGCGATCAACCATTTGGTGGGGTCGAACTGCCACCAGCGGATGCCGTTGCGGTAATCCCACTGAAACAGGTGGTGAAAGTTGTGATAGCCCTCGCCGAAGGTCAGTAGCGCGATGAAGCCGTTGTCACGCGCCGTGTTGGCGCGCGTGAAGGGACGCTTGCCCCAGTAGTGCGCCAGCGAGTTGATGAAGAAGGTGATCTGGTGCACCAGCACCAGGCGGAGGGCGCCGGCAATGAGCAGGCCGCCGATGATGTCGCCATGCAGGGCGCCGATCAGCCCCGGAACCAGCAGATTCATGCCAACCGCCAGCGGCACGTAATAGCGGTGCTGGAAGGCCACCAGAGGATCCGCCTCCAGATCCCGCGCGCCGCTGGTATCGATGTCGCCGCTCGGATAGTCGCGCAGCATCCAGCCCATGTGCGCGAACCAGAAGCCGCGCTTGATGGAGTACGGGTCCGATTCGGTGTCGTCGACATGGCGATGATGCACGCGATGCATCGATGCCCATACCAGGATGCTGTTCTGCAGCGCCATGCCGCCAAAGAGCATCAGGAACCAGCGCAGCGGCCCGCGCGCGCGGTAACTGCGATGCGCCCAATAGCGGTGGTAGCCGGCCGTGATCGAGATGCCCGTCAGCCAGAACAGTCCGAAGGCCCAGGCGTACAGCCAGGGACTCGGGTCGGCGGAGAGGATGTACAGCGGCGCCACGATCAATCCCAGCGGGATGGTCAACGCGAACATGATGACGGCGGGCCAGTTCAACGGCGCGGCGGACCAGGAAGCTTTGGAAGACGAAGACATGTAGCGCTTACACCCAGATGCAGAAAGAAGCCGATGGCGGCGGATGATACGTCAGCCTGCCAGCCGAAGCGATGTGCGCCCGCCCCGCACCGACCGGCGCAGCCACTCGCACGACGAAGCTCCCTTGTTGCTCCGCATCGGTGACGGCGCTGCCTGCGCGAGGACCAAAACAAGACAAGCGTTGACTCATTGACAATTCGTCAATTACTTTACATGCATGCAACCAAGCCAACAGCGACGGGAAGAAGAGAAACAGCGACGGCACGACGAGATTCTCGACGCCGCCGAGCGGGTCTTTTGCGAACGCGGCTTCGATAGCGCCACCATGGATGATGTGGCGCTGGGTGCCCGGGTCTCGCGTGCGCTGGTCTATGTCTACTTTCGCGACAAGCGCGCGCTGCACCTCGCCATCTGTCGCCGTGCCCTTACCCAATTGCGCACCCTGTTCCAGGAAGCGGTACAGCGCCACGACCGTGGCCGCGATCAGCTGCTCGCCATCGGACGGGCCTATATGGAATTCGCGCGTTCCTATCCCGCCTACTTCCAGGCCCTGTCGCGCTTCGAGGCCACGGAAGCCGGTGATGCCGGAGACGACGACACGGCCCATACCGAGACCCTGGCGGTGGGCCGCAGCGTGCACGAGGTCACCGTCGGCGCCATCGAACAGGGCATGCGCGACGGCAGTCTGCGCGCCGACATCGACAACCCCATGCAGATCGCGATGACCATGTGGGGTTTCACCCACGGCGTCCTGCAGATCGCCCAGCACAAAGGATCGGTCGTGCAGGACGGAGGCATCGCCATCGATGCCTTTGTCGACGATGCCCTCGAACTCGCGGTCCGTTCCGTGGAGGCCTGACATGAAGCGCCAAATTGCCCGCTTGTGTGCGCTGCTGCTGGCTGTCTGCGTGCTCTGCACGCAGGCACTCGCGGCACCCGCGGAGGACCCTCAACTGCAGCGCTACATTCGCGAAGCGTTGATGTCGAATCCGGCGATGGAGGCCAGCATGCAGCGCCTGCTGGCGCAGCGTCTGCGCGCCGACGCCACGCGCGCACAGCGCCTGCCCAGTCTTGGCGTGGAAGCACGCTTCACCCGCGCCCTGGGCGGCCGCGTCATCGAATTCCCCACCGGCGACCTGTTCAACCCGGTCTATGCCACGCTCAATCAATTGCTGCAGGAGCAGGGTCAGCAGCCCGCCTTCCCGACCGATCTCGAGAATCGCGAGATTCCCTTCCTGCGTCCGCAGGAGCAGGAAACCAAGCTGACCCTGCGGGCACCGCTGTTCGCACCTGAACTGACGGCGGCCATCGCCGCGCGCGCCGCGCAGAGCGAGTCGGCGCAGGCACGGCTGGAAGCCACCGCGCGCATGCTCGTGCGCGAGGTGAAACGCGCCTACTACGGTGCCGCTCAGGCCGAAGCCGCGGAGGGCATTCTCGAAGCCAGCCTCGGCCTGCTGGAGGAGGATCTGCGCATCGCACGCGTCATGCAGCGCGAAGGGTCCGCCACCCGGGACCGCGTTCTGCGCGCCCGGGCGGAAATGCTGGCAGTGGAACAGCGTCTGGATGCCGCGCGGGCCGAAACCCGGCAGGCGCGGCGCCAACTGGCGCGGCTGCTCGACCGCAATACGCCCGACACCTTGGTCTTGCCGGATGGCCAGCGCTACGCCGACGGCGATCCGGCTGCTTCCGGCGCGCCTGTGCGCGATGGCACGGCCAGCGTCCAGGGACGTCCGGAACTGCGGGAACTGGATGCCGGCATCCGTGCGGCACGGGCACAAGCCGAGGCCGAGGCCGCGCAGTTGCTGCCGGAAGTCTTGCTGGCGGGCGACTACGGCATCCAGGGCGAGAACTACGCCATCGAAGACGACAGCGAGTTCGGCACGCTGTCGGTGGTGATGCGCTGGAACCTGTTCGATTTCGGCGTCCGCCGCGATACGCGCGATGCCGCCCAGGCCGAGGCAGCGCGGCTGCGCGCCGAGCGCCGCGACCTGGAGCGCCAGCTAAACATTGCACTGGAACATGCCCGGGACGCGCTGCAGGTCAGTCGACGCGCGGTCGACACGGCGCGGGCGCGGGTGGAAGCTGCCGAGGCCGCTTTCGCCATCGCCGAGCGCAAGCGCGCCGAGGCCAGCCTGTCCCAGGTCGCCTTCATCGACGCCCAGCGCGCCCTCACCGAGGCCCGGCTGAATGCCGTGATCACCCGTTTCGCCCTGCAGGATCAGCGTGCCGAAGTCGAATTCGTCAGCGCCAGCTACCCCCTGCCGGCCTTGCCCATTGCCTCCGCCGAGACTCCCGATGCCACGCCATAGCTCCGCAATCCTCATCCCGGCCTGGGCCGCGGGCCTGTTGGGCCTGACGCTGCTGCTGGGCGCCTGCGCGCAGGAAGAAAGCGCTCAGGCAGAGCCGCCCCCGCCGCGTGCCGTCCGCGCCGTGCAACCGGAACCCGCTCCGGCCTTCCCGGACATTCGCGTGACCGGTCGCCTGGAACTGCGCGATGAACAGCGCCTTGCCTTCCGCGTGCCGGGCATCGTCGAAAAGGTGGCCGTGCGTGCCGGCGACCGCGTCACGCAGGGGCAGCTGCTGGCCCGTCTCGACACGACCGAAGTCGACGCTGCTGTGGAACAAGCCGAGGCCGCAGCCGACAAGGCCTTGCGCGACCTGGAGCGCGGGCGTCGCCTGCGCGCGGAGAGCGTCATCACCCAGCAGCAGCTGGACGACCTGGAAACGGCCTATGAAGTCGCTCGGGCGCAGCTGCGCAGTGCCCGCTTCAATCAGCGCCACGCCGTGATTCGCGCCCCGGCCGATGGCGTCGTGCTGCGCCGCCTGGTGGAAGACAACGAAACCGTCGCCGGCGGACAACCCGTGCTGGCCGTGGGCAATGTCGGCGGCGGCTTCGTGCTCGCAGCCTCCCTGCCCGACCGCGAGGCCTTGCGCGTGGGCGTGGGCGACAGCGCCCATGTCACCCTGTCCGCCTATCCCGACATCACCCTGTCCGGCGCGGTGTCCGAGATTGGCCGTCAGGCCGACCCGCGCACCGGCACCTTCGATATTGACATCGCGCTGGACGCGGAGCAGGCACCACAGCTCGCCAGTGGATTGCTGGCAAGCGCCCGCATTCGCACGGTGGAACGCGATGACACCCACAGCAGCATCCCGCTCGCCGCATTGGTCGAAAAACGCAGCCAAGGCGCGCTTATCTTCCGGCTAAGCGACGATGCGCAGCGTGTCATGGCGCAAACGGTGCGCGTGCGTTGGTTTGGCGACGGCCGCGCGGTCCTGGAGGACCCACTGCCGGAGGATGCCCGCATCGTCACCGCCGGGGCTGGTTTCCTGCGTGACGGCGAAGCCGTTCGCCTGCTCGACTAGAGCACGTCCCCATGCGCCTGACCGAATTTTCCGTCCGCAATCCCGCCTTCATGCTGGTGGCCTTCGCGCTGCTCAGCGCGATCGGCGTCACCAGTTGGCAGCAGATCCCGCGCACCGAGGATCCTGTCTTCGACATTTCGGCCTACCGCGTCATTGCGGTCTACCCCGGTGCCGACGCGCTGGAAGTGGAACGCCAGCTGGTGGAGCCCATCGAGGACGCCCTCAAGGCGGTCGATGACGTCAAGGTCATCGCCGGTACCGCCGACGACTCATTGGGCACCGTACGCGCCGAATTCTTCGTCGGCGTCGATACCGATCGCACCTTCGATGCCATCAACCGCGAGATCGACCTGCTGCGCCCGGATTTCCCCGAAGGCGTGGCGCGGGTGGAGGTCGAGCGCATCAATCCGGGCCTGGTGAACATCGTGCAGCTCGGTCTGGTCTCGGAAACGGCGACCTGGGCGACCCTGGAGAACAGCGCCGAGGACTTGAAGGACCGTCTGGAAAGCATCGACGCCATCAAGGACGTGGAGATCCAGGGTCTGCCCGAGCGCGAACTGCGCGTGGAGCTGGACTTCGCGCGCCTGGCCGAGACCGGCATTGCTGCTTTGCAGGTGCATCAGGCGGTGGCCGGCCGCGCGCGCAATGTGCCGGGCGGCTCGGTCGATGCCGGCGAGCGTCGCCTCAACCTGCGCAGCAGTGGCGACATCGAAAGCCTGGAGGAACTCCGCAATACCGTCATCGTCTCCGACGGCAACCGCATGGTGCGCGTGGGCGATGTGGCGGAGGTGCGCTGGGACTTCGGCCCCGAGCGGCACACCGCCCGGCTGGACGGCGAGCGTGCCGTGTACGTAGTGGCCAACCAGCGCGAACGGCGTAGCGCCATCGATACCCGTGCCCTGATCTGGGACGCCTTGGACGCCTTCGAGGCCGAACTGCCGGGCGACGTCGAGCTGGTTCGCGCCTTCGATCAGTCGCGCAATGTGGCGGCGCGTATTGGCCGTCTGACCAAGGACTTCCTGATTGCCTTGATCGCCGTCTCCTTCACGCTGCTGCCACTCGGCCTGCGTTCGGCCGGCCTGGTCATGGTGTCGATTCCGCTGTCGCTGGCGATGGGGCTGTCCGCGCTGTACTTCACCGGCTACACGCTGAACCAGCTCTCCATCGCCGGCTTCGTGGTGGCGCTCGGACTGCTGGTGGACGACTCCATCGTGGTCACCGAAAACATCGCCCGCTATCTGCGCCTGGGCCATGACCGCGCCGAAGCGGCGCTGCTGGCCACGCGGCAGATCACGCTGGCGGTGCTGGGCAGCACGGCCACTCTGCTGTTCGCCTTCCTTCCCCTGCTGGCCCTGCCCGGCGAATCCGGCAACTTCATCCGCGGCCTGCCGCTGGCGGTGACCTTCACCGTAACGGCATCGCTCATCGTCGCGCTCACCATCATTCCCTTTCTTGCCAGCCGTACGCTGCCGCGTACCGCGGACAGCGAAGGCAACATCATCCTGCGCACCGTCATGCGCTTCATCCACGGTGTCTATCGGCCGCTGCTCAAGGGGGCACTGCGCTTTCGCTGGCTGACACTGGGCCTCAGTCTGGTGGCGGTACTGGCCACCGTCGCGCTGGTGCCGCCTGCGGTCGGACTGGCCATGTTCCCGAAGGCGGATACGCCGCAGGCACTGGTCCAGATCAGCCTGCCGGACGGCAGCAATCGCGAGGCCACCGATCGGGTGCTGCGCGAGATCGAGACCATCCTGCTCGAACAGGAAGAGGTCGACCACGTCATGGCCAACCTCGGTCGTGGCAACCCGCAGATCTACTACAACATCTTCCAACGCGAAGTGGCGCCGAACTACGCCGAGATATTCCTGCAATTGAAGCGCTTCGACGGCGAAAGCACGCCGCTGTTCTACGCGCGCCTGCGCGACCGCTTCGAGGACATTGCCGGCGCCGATATCGTCCTGCGCGAATTCGAGAACGGGCCGCCCACGGAAGCCCCCATCGCGCTGCGCGTGCTGGGCCGTGACCTCGACACCTTGCGCATGCTGGCGGCGCAGGTCGAGGACATCATGCGCGACACCCCGGGCGTGCGCGACATCGTGAACTCGCAGCGACGAACCCGGCTCGATCTGGCGCTGAACCCGGACGAGCAGCGCCTCGGCCTGCTCGGTGTGGATGCATTGACGCTGGATACCACCACCCGCATTGCCCTCTCCGGGCTGCCGGCGGGCACGGTGTACAACGCGCGCGGCGACGACTATCCGATCATCGTGCGCGGCCCCATGGAGACCACCGCCCAGCTCGACACCCTGGATGATCTGCACGTGCCCAATGCCCAGGGCGCCCAGATTCCATTGCAGCAGCTGGCGCGCATCGAACTGGCGAGTTCACCAGCACGCATCGAGCGCGAGCAGCGCAGCCGTGCGGCGCTGGTTACGGCCTTCACCGAGCCCGGCTACAACACCGAAACCCTGACCTGGGACATCGTCGAGCGCATTCGTGCTCTCGACTGGCCCGCCGGCTACACCCTGGACATTGCGGGCGAGGTCGAGAGCCGCCAGGAAGCCTTTGGCGGCCTTGGAACGGCCATACTTATCGCGGTCTTCGGCATCCTCGCTGTGCTGATCTTGGAATTCGGCAGTTTCCGCAGCATGCTGATCGTGGCCGGCGTGGTGCCCCTGGGCATCATGGGCGGGCTGCTGGCATTGCTGCTGACCAACAATCCGATCAGCTTCACGGCGATGATTGGATTCATTGCGCTCATCGGCATCGAGATCAAGAACTCCATCCTGCTGGTGGACTTCACCAACCTGCTCCGCCGCCAGGGCAAAGAGTTGCGCGAAGCGGTCATCGAAGCCGGCGAGATTCGCTTCCTGCCCATTCTGCTCACGACATCCACCGCCGTGGCCGGCCTGCTCGCCCTGGCGCTGGCGGACTCTGCGCTGTACTCGCCGCTGGCCTGGGTCATCATCGGTGGGCTGATCAGTTCCACCCTGATCGGGCGACTGGTCACGCCGGTGATGTACACGCTGCTGCCGCCTCCGATCACGCTGCATGCCGACGCAGAGGGACCGTCTCCCGCCCATGTTTGACGACAGCGCCTGCCCGCTCTGCGGGCAGGCGGCCGTGCGGCACCTGAGTTGCGTTCGCGGCGTCGACTTCGGACAGTGCGGTCACTGCGGCCTGATGCAACGCGATCCCGCGCAGTGGCCCGATGCCCAGAGCGAACGCGCCTACTATCAACTGCATCGCAATGCGCCCGATGACTCCGGTTACCGCCGCTTCCTGCAGCCACTCTTCGATGCCCTGCAACGGCGCCTGGCGACAGCCGCGCGCGGTCTGGATTTCGGCTGCGGCGATGGCTCGGCCCTGGCCGCCATGCTGCGTGAAGCCGGTCATGCGGTGGCGCTGTACGACCCGATCTACGCGCCGGACCGCGCCTGCCTCACCCATCGCTACGACTTCATCACTGCCAGCGAGGTCTTCGAGCATCTGCATCGCCCTGCCGAGACACTTGCGCAGCTGAACCGCCTGCTGCGTCCGGGCGGCTGGCTGGGGGTCATGACCGGCACCCCGCCCCGCGCTCCGGAAGACCTGCCGCAGTGGCACTACCTGCGCGACCCGACCCACGTCCTGTTCTATTCCCAGCGCACCATGGCGTGGATCGCCTCCCAGTTTGGCTGGCGTGTGGAAATGCCGGCGCGGCACGTCACCCTGTTTTACAAGCCGGAAGGCTGAGATACCCTGAAGCGCCCTGCGACGCGGAGGCGACATGCTCGGAGCCATTGCCGGAGACATGATCGGCTCGGTTTACGAGGCGGCACCGATCAAGCACGAGGACTTCCCGCTCTGGGATCCGCATTGCCGTGCCACGGACGATAGCGTCCTGACCATTGCCATCGCCGACGCCACCATGCGCGACGCCGACTACCGCGCCGCCCTGTTGCGTTGGGGGCATCGCTATCCGCACGCCGGCTACGGCGCCGGCTTTGCGCAGTGGCTGCGTGCACCGCATGCCCCCCTTGGCAGTTTCGGCAACGGCGCGGCCATGCGGGTCTCCGCCATCGGTTGGCTGTACGACGAGGAGCCCGCGGTTCTGGAGGCCGCGCGGGACAGCGCGCTGCCGACGCACGCCCATCCCGAAGGCATCCGTGGTGCACAGGCCGTGGCGCTGGCGGTGTTTCTGGCACGCCGCGGGATCACCCGCGAGGATCTGCGCCTGCGGCTGCGCCTGAGCTTTGGCTATGACCTGGATCGCAGCCTGGACGACATCCGGCCGCACTATGGCTTCGATGCCAGCTGCCCCGGATCGGTACCCGAGGCCATCATCGCCTTCCTCGCATCGAGCGACGTCGAGGACGCCATCCGCAAGGCCATCAGTCTGGGCGGCGATGCCGATACCCAGGCCTGCATCGCCGGCGCCATCGCCGAGGCTTATTACGGCGAGATCCCGCCACGCATCCTGCGTCCCATGCGTGATCGCCTGCCGGTCGACATGCGTGAGGTCGTCAGCCGCTTCGAGCAGTGCCGGGGAGCAGTGCGTGCACCAGCATAGTCTCCACCACCATGCTCGCCATCTGGGCTGGGATCGGGCCACCACGCCCGCCCTCACGCTGGCCCCCGGTGACCGGGTGGACGTGCACTGTGCCGATGCCTCGGGCGGACAGATCACCCCCGACGCCCCGGTCGACGCCGTCGCCGGCCTGTCGGCGGAGCGCGCCAACCCGCTCAGCGGCCCGCTCTATGTCGACGGCGCCGAGCCCGGCGACGCGCTGGCCATCGACATTCTCGACATTCATCCCTCGGGCTGGGGCTGGACGGCCATCATTCCGGGCTTCGGCCTGCTCGCCGAAGACTTCCCCAGCCCGCATCTGATCGTCTCGCGACACGACGCGCAGGTGGCGGAATTCCTGCCCGGGGTGCGCATTCCGGTCCGCCCCTTCATCGGCACCATCGGCGTGGCACCGGTCGAGCACGGTACACACGCCGTCATCCCGCCCTATCGCACCGGCGGCAACATGGATTGTCGGGATCTGATTCCAGGGGCGCGCCTGTGGTTGCCGGTCGCGGTTCCGGGGGCGCTGCTGTCGCTGGGCGATACCCACGTCGCCCAGGGCGACGGCGAAGTCTGCGGTACGGCCGTCGAAGCGCCCATGGACGTTCAACTGCAGATCACGCTGCACAAGGGCAAGGGCCCACCCAGCCCCATGCTGGATGTCCCGGCGACCCCGCTCCGCAACGAGCATCAACGCGGTTTCTGCGTCACCACGGGCATCGGACCGGACCTGATGACCGCGGCCTGTGATGCAGTACGTCATCTGGTGGACACCCTGTGCTCACGCCATCACATGCGGCCGGAAGACGCCTACTGCCTGATCAGCGTGGCCGCCGATCTGCATATCAGCGAAATCGTCGATGCGCCGCACTGGATGGTGTCGGCCTATTTCCCGAACGCGGTCATTGCGTACTGAACCCGGCGGCGCGCGCAGCGCGCGCCTGTCATGCACGCGTCAATGCAGGGTCACCACGCTGCAATCCCGGCGCATTACGGTCCGATGTGATTGCGTGAAGTGGCCAGCCCGCTGGCCGCCATCACTGCACCAGGCCTTCGCTCCGCCCCCAGGCCGGATGGGGCGAACCTGGGCAACAGGTCCGCGTTGTAGTTCCTTGGCCCCGCTCCCGCGGGGCCCATTCTTTTGCAAGGCTGGCTAGATCACTACAGCGGATGCCACGCTGGCCGCTAGGGTCATTTGCGACGCGAAGTACAAAGGCATGCCGACAAGACGGTTGACCGGGGAGGCACGCACGAAGCGTTCGCGCGCCATGGCCACGTCCGAAGCGGCGAAACCCAAGGCGCCGAGCGCGAGCAACGCAGAGGCCCCCGCCCAGCAGGCACTGACTGCGGTCACGAGCATGACACCGATGACGCCAAAGTAGGTCAGTACAGCCGTGCGCAGGTCCTCGGAGACATGCGGCAACAGCCAGAAGGCGAGCGCGATGCCCATCGCCACCGTAGCGGCGGCGGTCAGTGCGGCAGCACCACCGTGCAGTGGCAGCGCCGCAAAGGCGATGACATAGGCAACGTGGCCCAGCAGAAAGAGGTTGAGCGCGCCTAGGAAAGCCCGCGCGTGCCAACGTGGGATCAACAGAGCGTCCCCCACCGCGCCCAGGCACAGCCCAACGAGCAGGGTCCGGCCATAGGTGGACTCCCAGGCCCCCCAATACAGTGCGGCCAAGACGAAACTGATGGCTGCCAAGGGCTTGCCCAGCCACTGGAAGACGCTACGCCCGGACGATTCACCGTAGAGCGCCAGCCCCACCCCCAGCGCACAGCTTGCACACAACCAGAGCGCCGTCATGGGCGGCCCCCCTTTCTGCCCTTGGTGACGCCCATGGTAGCTGGACCACCCCAGCGCCTGCGTCGTGACACGCTTTACGCGCTGCACGCGATCCATTGACAATGCGGCGCATTCTCAACGAGATAATCACGATGACCAAAGACGCGCCCCGCTCCACAGCGAGTACCGCCCCCGACCGGTTTCGGCTGCAACCGATCTACCGTCTCGGCATCGCCGCCCTGAGCGGCAGCGTGGCCTTAGGCACCACGGGCCCGGCTCTTGCGAGCGCGGACACTGCAGTGCAGAAGGCTCCGATGCACCTGGCTCAGGCCACGGAAGGTGTCGGCAAAGCGATGGGTGAAGGTGAAGGTGAAGGTGAAGGAGAAGGAGAAGGCCGCAAGGCCTCCATCCTGCGCGACGACAGCGTGTACCTGGCGCGGCTGGGTCTGATCCGCGGCCACCTCACGATCGGGGTGGACCTCTACCGCAACGGGCACCGCGAAGCCGCTGCCACGCACATGAAGCATCCGGCCGACGAACTCTATGCCGGTCTCAAGCCCGCCCTGGAGGTGCGCGGCGCACCTGGATTCGCCGAGGCGTTGCAGCAGCTCGCCGCGCAGGTCGAGACAGGTGCTGAGATCGGCGCGGTGGAGGATGCCTTTGCCGCTGTGGAAGACGGTCTGGATGCCGCCGCAGCCGCCGTGCCGGTGGCGCAGCGTGCGGATGCCAAGACCCGCTTCGGCGTCATCATCCAGCTGCTGCGCGCGGCCGCTCAGGAGTATGCCGTGGCGCTGGATGACGGCCGAGTGGTCAATGCCCACGAATACCAGGATGCACTCGGCTTCGTGCGCGTGGCGCGCGCCGAGCTCGACGCGCTGAGCGCCAATGATCAGCAGATGCAGCGCGCCGGCGTTGCCTCGGCGGTCGAGGTGGCGCGCACGCAACTCGACCGTATCTCCGGATTGTGGACCGACTTGGTGCCCCCGCCCAAGCTGGACCGCGATCCAGGTCGCCTGTTTGGAGCCACCGCGCGGATCGAACTCGCCGCCAGCGCCATCCAGTAGCCGCGATGCTTGCCGTCGGCGGTGTTCTCGATGCGCATGCCCTGGAAGCCATCCACGAGGTGCTAGCGGGCGATGCACCCTTCATTGATGGCGGACACTCCGCACGCGGTGGCGCCCGCGCCGTCAAGCACAACGAGCAGCTTGCACCAGACAGTGCTCCGTCGCTTGCCATTGCCGGCATGATCGAGCAGCGCTTGCGCGCCCACCCCGTAGTGCAGGCCTATGCCCGCCCCCGCCGCTTCGCCCGCATCCAGGTAAGCCGTCATCGCAGCGGCATGGGCTATGGACTGCACGTCGACGATGCGCGCATCGAAGGGGTACGCACCGACCTGTCCTTCACCTGTTTCCTGTCCGCGCCGGAGGATTACCAAGGCGGCGCACTCTGCGTGCAGGAGCCCGGCGGCGAGCGCTGCGTCAAACTCGCTGCCGGCGACTGTTTGCTCTACCCCGCCTCGACACTGCATCGCGTCGAGCCGGTGAGCGAAGGTGAGCGCCTGGTGGCGGTGGGCTGGATTGCCAGCGAGGTGCGCGATGCCGGAGCGCGCGCGATTCTGTACGAACTGGATCAGGCGCTAGCGTCACTGCATGACGGCGTCGAGCGTGAGCAAGTGGCTTTGACACTGCACCACATCCGCGGCCAGTTGCAGCGCCGCTGGATGGACCGATAGGGGCCACCGTCTAGCACCTTCAGAATGCTTGAAGGTGAACGCCAATGCATTTCGCTTGAATGGGGCGGCACGGGCGGCATGATAGGAAGGTTCCAATAAGGAGAAAGCCCATGGCCGCACCGCAACACCGCTCCCTGCTTCGCCGCATTCCCGGCCAGGACGCCTCGGACGGCGCCGGTGTGCGCCTCAAGCGCAGCATCGGCAGCACGCCTGCCCTGCGTCTGGACCCCTTTCTGATGCTGGATGCCTTCCGCACGGACAATCCGGACGACTACATCGCTGGCTTCCCGGCGCACCCGCACCGCGGCTTTGAAACGGTGACCTACATGCTGGACGGCCACATGCAGCATCGTGACCACATGGGCAACACCGGCGACCTGGGTCCAGGCAGTGTGCAGTGGATGACGGCCGGTCGCGGCATCATCCACTCGGAAATGCCCATGCAGCGCGACGGGCGCATGCGCGGCTTTCAGCTGTGGATCAATCTGCCCGCCGCTCTCAAGATGCAGCCACCCGCCTACCGCGATATTCCGGCCGACGCCATCCCCCACGCCGAGCCGGCCGCAGGTGTTCAGCTGCGCTGCATCGCCGGGCATCTGGAGGGCGAAGGCTGGCGCCTCTCCGGCGCCGTCAATGCCTCAGGAGAGGCAGCCACTGACCCGCTGTTCTGCGACCTGTGGCTCGCGCCGCACGCGGACATCACGCTCCCGATTGCGGAGCAGCACGCCGCCTTCCTCTATCTCGATGAAGGTGCGGCGAAGGTTGGGGATGCACCCCTGGAACTGGACTGCGCCCACGTGCTGGGCGAGGGACGCTCGGTCCGCGTCTCTGGCGGTGCCGAAGGCGGCCGATGTCTGCTGATTGCCGGCAAGCCGCTGCACGAGCCGGTGGTGCAATACGGCCCCTTTGTCATGAACACCCGTGAAGAAATCGAGCAGGCGCTCGACGACTACCGCCGGGGTACGCTCGCTGCCTGAGCGGCCACGGCAGCCAACCGGCCGCTGACCATGGCAGAGCGGGTGCCGCCACCGGCGACACCCGCTGCCTTCGGTCCAGCTTTACTGCGCGTCGGCAGCGCCGCCGGCGCGCATCCTCGCGCGGGCCTGGGCACGCAGTTCATTGCGTGCTTCGGGCGACATGCGCTCCCAGCGCTGCATCAACTGTGCGCGATCCTGTTCGCGCTCCTCGCGCATGATGGCGCGAACAGACGCGCGCTCTTCGGTGCTCATCGACTGCCAGAGTTCGCGGCCAGCATGGGCGCGCGCCTCGAGTTCGGCGTCGCTGAGCGCCTCCGCCTCCTGGCGCACGCTCTGCCGCTTGGCGTCGTCGCGAGCGCGCAGGCTGTCACCCGGCTCCTCGTGGCTTTGCGCCTCGGTGCGCATCTGCACCTCGGTATTGGTACCGAGCTTGATGCCGCCCCAATGGGCGGCCTTGCCGGTCTGCGCGCCGACACCCAGGGGAAGGGTCAGAGCGGTCACGGCGATCCACGTTTGCAGACGCATGATGAACCTCCTTTGCGTCAATGTGGCTCCACCGTGAAATCACGGGAGTGAATTCACCCTGAACTGAGATCGGGCCCGGCGATGTGTCCGCTCAACCCCGCCGGGACACTGCCCACATGCACGGTCTGCGTTGGGAAAGCGAACTCGATGCCGTACGCCCGGAAGCGCTCGACGATGCCCATATTCACCGCATGCTGCAGATCCATGAAACGGATATAGGTGGGATCAAGCACCCAGTAGACCGCTTCGAAATTGAGGGAAGAAGGCCCGAACTGGGCAAAATGCGCACGTTCAAAGCGCAGACCGTCCTGCGCGCTGATGGCCTCGCGGATCAGCTCCGGCACGCGCTCGATCAGCGCCGTCTCGGTGTGATAGACGATACCCACACGTAGCACCGCACGACGCTCCTGCAGCCGTTGGAAATTCTGAAGCCGGGCCTTGAGCAGATCAGAATTGGAGAAGACCAGCTGTTCGCCGCCGAGGCTGCGCAGTCGCGTGGTCTTCAGGCCGATGTGCTCCACGGTCCCCATATGGCTGTCGACCATGATGAAATCGCCCAGCACGAAGGGCTTGTCGACCACGATGGAAAGCGAGGCAAAGAGGTCGCCCAGGATGTTCTGCACCGCCAGCGCCACCGCAATGCCACCGACACCGAGGCCCGCGACCAGCGCGGTGACATTGACCCCGAGATTGTCGAGGGCGAGCAGCAACAGCATGGCCCACATGATGCCCTTGGCCACGAATTTGACGGCCCGCAGCGTGGTCGCGGCGGCCATATCCGATTCGCGCGCACGCGCCTCGGAGCGCGCCGCCCAGAACTCGATCAGGGCACTGAGATAGAGCCCCAGCTGGACGAAGCCGGCGATGACCGCTGCCCCGCGCAGCACCGTCATGAGAGTCGCCGGTAGCACCAGGTAATGCGCGGCAATGGCCAGCGAGATCACCAGGATCAAAAGCTGATTGCTGCGCAGCACGGCGGCGACCAGCGAGTCATCGACCGGCGTATGGGTGCGCTCGGCAAGCACTCGCAGGCGGGCGTCGACCACCCACTTGATCGCCGCCACGACGACATTGATCGACAGTGCGATAGCCAGCGCAATCAGCCAGTCGATCAGAGGATTGCCATAGACCGGGCTAGTGAGCCATTCATTGATTGCCATGGCGCGAAGGATACGGCATGCAGGCGGGGGTCTTGCAGCAGCCAGGCATGCAATCCGCTGCCGTGCGGCAAGGGCTCGGCCCACGCCATGCAGGAATGTCCGATAGAGTGCCGCGCCAGGATTCGCCGGTACATACGATGACGGACACCACCTTCTACTGGCACGACTACGAAAGCTTTGGTGCGGAGCCGCGGCGCGACCGACCGGCCCAGTTTGCCGGTCAGCGCACGACCCTGGACCTGGAGCCCGTCGGCGACCCACTGGTGACCTACTGCCAACCGATCACCGATCTGCTGCCGCATCCGGAGGCTTGCCTCATCACCGGCATCACGCCCCAGCAGGCGCAAGCGGAAGGCCTCCCGGAGCCCCAGTTCATTGCCCGCATCGTGGAAGAACTCGGCCGGCCTGGCACTTGCGGCGTGGGCTACAACAGTCTGCGTTTCGACGACGAACTGACGCGCCACGCGCTCTGGCGCAATTTCCACGACCCCTACGCGCGCGAATGGCGCGACGGCTGTTCGCGCTGGGATCTGATCGACGCTGTCCGGCTGGTCTACGCCCTGCGTCCGGAGGACATCGTCTGGCCAAGCCGAGACGACGGCGCCCCCAGCTTCCGGCTGGAGCAGCTCGCCGAGGCCAATGGCCTGGTCAAGACGCGCGCGCACGACGCGCTGTCCGATGTGCACACCACGATCGCGCTCGCCCGGCTGCTCAAGACACGCAAACCCAAGCTCTTCGACTACGTCTTCCAGCATCGCGACAAGCGCTCCGCGCGCGCCCTACTCGACCCGGATGCACCGCAGATGGTGCTGCACGTCTCGCAGCGCTTCCCGGCCGCCACGGGCTGCATCAGCCCGGTACTGCCGATTGCCGTCCATCCCACCAACAACAACGCGGTGATCTGCTTCGATCTGCGTCATGACCCCGCGGATCTGCTGCAGCTGCCCCCCGATGAGCTCTTTGACCGGCTGTTCACCCCGGTCGAGGACCTGCCCGACGATGTGCAGCGCCTACCGCTAAAGGGCGTCAAGCTCAACCACTGCCCCGTGCTTGCCCCGGTCAGCACACTGAAAGGGGTCGACCTCAAGCGCCTCGCCCTCGACATGACGCGCTGCGAAGCACACGCCCGGACGCTGATGCAGCACATGGATGCGGTGCGCGACACCGTCACCGAGCTGTTCTCCGCGCAGGACTTTGCGCCCAGCGCGGACCCGGAACAGGGGCTCTACGACGGCTTCGTGGGGGATGGGGATCGCCGGCGCTGTGAGGAGATCCGCCAGCTCGATGGCGAGGGTCTGCGCGCCATCGGTACGCCCTTCGCGGACGACCGGCTCAACATCCTGCTGCAGCGCTACCGTGCCCGTCATTTCCCGGACAGCCTGAGCACGGAAGAGGCGCAGGCCTGGGCGCAATGGCGCGAAAATCGGCTGCTGTTTGCCCCCGACGGCGGGCTGACCCTGGACGACTACGATCAGCTCATCCAGGCCCTGCAGGTGCAGCGCACCGATGACGCCAGCCGGCAGGTGCTGGATACACTGGCCGACTGGGGTGCACACCTGCGCCAGGGCGGATGACTGCCGTGGAAGCGCCTACGCCTTTCGGCGCATGGCAATGCGAACAGCGGCGCCGCACACTGCACATAGATCAATAATCAGAGGAGACCACATGGCCAACGGCGATTACTCACGCGAACACGCGCGCTCCATGGACGATCCATCCGGCTTCTGGGCGGAGAAGGCCGAGGCACTGGTCTGGGACCGAAAATGGGATCAGGTGCTGAGCCATGAGGACCCCGACGGTGCCCCGCGCTGGTTTGTTGGCGGGCGCCTGAACACCTGCTACAACGCGGTCGACCGTCACGTTGACGCTGGCCGAGGCGACGCGATTGCACTGATCCACGACAGCCCGGTCACCGGCCAGACGCGACGCCTCAGCTTTTCGGAACTGCGCGAGGCCACGGCACGCCTGGCTGGCGCGCTGCGCGCCCGCGGCGTCGAGGCAGGCGACCGCGTGGTCATCTACATGCCCATGGTGGCGGAGGCTGCCATCGCCATGCTGGCCTGCGCGCGCATTGGCGCGGTGCATTCCGTCGTCTTTGGCGGCTTCGCCGCGCCGGAACTCGCCAAGCGCATCGACGATGCCAAACCGAAATTGATCCTGACGGCGTCCTGCGGCATTGAGGGCAGCCGCGTCATCCCCTACAAGCCCTTGCTGGACGCCGCCATCGCCGCCAGTCACAGTGCGCCCCAAGCCTGCATTCTGCTGCAACGGCCACAGTGCACTGCCGAATTGACGCCGGGCCGGGATACCGACTGGGCCGAGGCCGTGGCCGCCGCCGCGCCCGCCGACTGTGTGCCGGTCGAGGCGACCGATCCGCTTTATGTGCTCTATACCTCGGGCACCACCGGCAAGCCCAAGGGCGTGGTGCGCGACAACGGCGGACACGCCGTGGCCATGCACTATTCCATGAAGGCCGTCTACAACATGGACGCCGGCGAGGTCTTCTGGGCGGCCTCCGACGTGGGCTGGGTCGTGGGCCATTCCTACATTGTCTACGCCCCGCTGCTGGCCGGCTGTACCACGGTCCTATACGAAGGCAAGCCGGTGGGTACACCCGATGCCGGCGCCTTCTGGCGTGTCTGTGCCGAGCACGGCGTCAAGACGCTGTTCACCGCGCCCACCGCCTTCCGCGCGATCAAGAAGGAAGACCCCAAGGGCGAGCATCTGCAGCGCTATGACCTCTCCCACTTCGAGGCTCTGTACCTGGCGGGCGAACGCTGCGATCCGGACACCATCGCCTGGGCGGCCGGTCTGCTCAAGGTGCCCGTGGTGGACCACTGGTGGCAGACCGAGACGGGCTGGCCTGTGGCCGCAGTGTGTCGCGGTATCGAGGAAGGCACCGTACGTTCCGGCGCCGCCGGTCTGCCGGTGCCCGGCTTCGATATCCGCGTGCTCGACGACGACGGCCAGCCGGTACCGGCTGACGGCATTGGCAACATCGTCATCAAGCAGCCACTGCCGCCGGGCACCCTGCCCACTCTTTGGAACAACGAGGATGGCTTCCGCGAGCACTATCTGAGCCGCTACCGCGGCCATTACCTCACCGGCGATGCCGGCAAGATCGATCCGGATGGCTACGTCTGGGTGATGTCGCGCATCGACGACATCATCAATGTGGCCGGCCACCGCTTGTCCACCGGCGCCATGGAAGAGGTGCTGGCCGGGCATCCGGCGGTGGCCGAATGCGCCGTGATCGCCGTGGAGGATACCACCAAGGGACAGCTACCGGTGGGCATGGTGGTGCTGAAGGCCGGCGTGTCGCAGGACCACGACAATCTCATCGCCGAGCTGATCCAGCGCGTGCGCGACGAGATCGGGGCGGTGGCCGCCTTCAAGCGCGCCTACGTCGTGCAGCGACTGCCCAAGACCCGCTCCGGCAAGGTGCTGCGCAAGACCATGCGCGCCATTGCCAATGGCGAGTCTCCCAGCGTGCCGGCCACCATTGACGACCCGGCGATTCTGGACGAGATCCGCGAGGCTCTCGGCGCGCCGGTGGGAAGCGCCTAGCGCGTTTCCTCGAACAATTCGCGGCCGATGAGCATGCGGCGGATCTCCGAGGTGCCGGCGCCAATCTCGTAGAGCTTGGCGTCGCGCCACAGACGCCCGGTGGCGTACTCGTTGATGTAGCCGTTGCCGCCCAGGGCCTGGATCGCCTGACCGGTGGCCCAGGTTGCCTTTTCGGCCGCGTACAGGATGGCGCCGGCGGCGTCCTTGCGGGTGGTCTCACCGCGGTCGCAGGCGCGCGCCACGGCGTAGACGTAGGAACGGCAGACGGAGGTGCCGACGTACATGTCCGCGAGCTTGGCCTGCATGAGCTGGAACTCGCCGATCGGCTGATCGAACTGCCGACGTTCGTGCACATAGGGCACGACGATATCCAGTGCCGCCTGCATCAGGCCGATGGCGCCGCCTGCCAGCACGACGCGCTCGTAGTCGAGGCCGGACATCAACACGTTGACGCCCTTGCCTTCCGCACCCAGCACGTTCTCGGCCGGCACTTCGCAGCCATCGAAGACCAGTTCGCAGGTGTTGGAGCCACGCATGCCCAGCTTGTCCAGCTTCTGCGCGGTACGGAAACCGGGCATGCCCTTCTCGATGATGAAGGCGGTGATGCCGCGCGGGCCGGCCTCGGGATCGGTCTTGGCGTAGACGATCAGGGTATCGGCGTCCGGACCGTTGGTGATCCACATCTTGTTGCCGGTGAGCACGTAGTGGTCGCCTTTGCGATCGGCGCGCAGCTTCATGCTGACCACATCCGAGCCGGCACCGGGTTCGCTCATCGCCAGCGCGCCGACGTGCTCGCCGCTGATCAGCTTGGGCAGATACTTCTGCTTCTGCGCCTCCGATCCGTTCTTGTCGAGCTGATTGACGCACAGATTGGAATGCGCGCCATAGGACAGGCCGATGCTGCCCGAGGCGCGCGAAATCTCCTCCATCGCCACGACGTGGGCCAGGTAGCCCATATTCATGCCGCCATAGGCTTCCGAGGCGGTCATGCCGAGCACCCCCAGTTCCCCGAGTTTCGGCCACAGTGCGCGCGGGAAGGTGTTGCTCTCATCGACTTCGGCAGCGATGGGTGCGATTTCGCGACGCACGAAGGCGGTGATAGCGTCGCGCAGGGCGTCGAGATCGGCGCCGAGGTCGTGGTTGAGAGCGGCCAATTCCATGATGTCGCGTCCGGTTCGTGGCAGAGGCGCAGGAGTCTAGTCACCCCGTCGCAAGATGTGAAGTAAGATTCAGCAAAAGCGAGGATGATGCTGCAGACCATGGCTTACCGCCGATCTGCGCGCATGCAGGCGCGCCTTGACGACAACCGCCAGCGCATTCGCGAAGCCGCGCGACGCATCATTGCCCGCGGCGGTTTCCGTCACGCCCAGATGGCCGCCATCGCCGACGCGGCCGGCCTCTCCACCGGCTCGCTGTACCGCTATTTCCCTTCCAAGGCGGAGCTGTTCATCGACGTGCTCAGTGCCGCCGCCGACCAGGAGATCCGGCTGCTCGAAGCCATTGCGGTCTCGCACGCCCCTGCCCCACAGCGGCTCGCGCAGGCTGTGCGGCGCTACGTCGGTCGCGCCCTGGACGGGCCGCATCTTGCCCACGCCTTCATGGTCGAGCCGGTGGAGCCCGATCTTGACGCCGCCCGCCAGCAGCATCGCAAGCGGGTGGGCAAGGTCTTTCAGCGGATCCTGGAGGACGGTATCCACGATGGCGCCTTTCCGCCGCAGGATGCCGCTATCGCCGCCGCCTGCCTGGTCGGCGCGATGACCGAGGCACTGAGCGGCCCGACTGCCGCCGCGCCCGAAACCAGCGAGGCGCGGGCGCAGTTGGTGGAGCGCATTGCCGGCTTCTGCCAGCGTGCGGTCTCGGAGAATCGCTCGCTGGATCCGGCCGCCTGAGCGCATGGAGCGCGGCGAACGCTTCTACTACATCCATCGCCGCCTGCGCAGCGGCGCCTGCCTGCCGCTGCAGCACTTCCTCGATCACCTGGAGGTCTCGCGCGCCACCTTCAAACGCGATATCGAATACCTGCGCGACCGTTACCGCGCCCCCATCGTCTATGACCGCGATGCCGGGGGCTACCGCTACGACCGCACCAACCCCGACGACGCTCGCTTTGAGCTGCCCGGCCTGTGGTTTTCTGCCGAGGAATTGCACGGCCTGCTGACCATGGACGCGCTCATGCAGCAGATGGACCAGGAAATGCTGGGCGAACCGCTGATGCTGCTGCGGCAACGGCTGGTGGACCTGCTCGGCGATCAGGGCATCGCCCTCGAACAGTTGCAGAAGCGAGTCCATGTCTTTCAGACCGGAGTACGGCGCCGGCTGTCGAGCAGCTTCCCGACTGTGGCGCACGCGGTCATGACCCGGCGACGTCTGCAGATGCGTTACTGGACGCGCTCGCGGGACTCGGTGACCGAGCGCGAAGTGTCTCCACAGCGACTGATCTTCTATCGCGGCAACTGGTATCTCGACGGCTGGTGCCACCTGCGCGAAGGACTGCGCAATTTTTCGGTCGATGCCATCGTGCACGTCGAACTGGGCCACGACGACGCCATCGACATTGACGACTCCAGCCTGCAAGCAGAACTCGGTGCGGCCTACGGCATATTTTCGGGACAACCCGACCAGTGGGCGGTCCTTCGGTTTTCCGCCGAGCGCTCGCGCTGGGTAAAGGACGAAACCTGGCATCCGGAGCAGGAATCCACCCTAGACGTTCAAGGGCGCTGCACCCTGCGCATCCCCTACCGTCACGACGAGGAGTTGGTGATGGAGATTCTTCGCCACGGGCGCGAGGTGGAAGTGCTTGCGCCCGATGGCCTTCGGGCACGGGTGCAAGCGGCGGCGCAATAGTTTTTCGGCAGGCTCACCGCATGAGCCACCCGACGATCAAGCTGGGCCTCCATCCGCTCCAACGGAGTAGCCCCATGCCGGTCCACGCTCACACCACGCGTCGCAGCCACAGCCACCGCACCCGCCGTCAACGCGCAACACCCCCGTTCGACGCAACGGCGCTACGGAATCATCGTCTCCCTGGCGCGCTTGCGTCCGCAGCCCAAGCGGACAAGGCAGCGCCGCGGGAGCAGGCCAAGGTCAAACCGTGGCAGGTTGCGCTGGGTCTGCTCGCGCTGCTGTGCAGCGGCATTGACCTGGGCTAGCGCAGCCCGAAACTAGCGACCGGGCGGCAGTTTCTCGCTCTTGTCGGCAAGCAACTCAGCGCTAGCGAAGCCTTCGGCTTCGATCTGCAACAGCGGGCAGGCCGTGCGCTCCGGCCGGGTCGCGCCATGGAAGCAGTAGTCCACTTCCATTTCGATGCGCAGTTGATCGCAAGGAGTGGCGCTATTCAGACCGGTCTGCACCCGGTCTTCGGAGATACCGGCGTCATCCCAGCCGCGGAAGACGAGCTGCAGGGGCAAGCGGGTGGCAGCGCCATCGCGCACGTCCACGAAGGCGATATCGCCATACAGCGCGTCCAGCCCCGTGGCCTCCTTGTTGACCCGTGCCACGCGTTGGGGCCCGCATACGCCGTCGGTATTCTCCGTGGCGGTGAAGACCACTTGTACCGTGTCATCGGGCAATGTCGGCTCCTGCGCCGCCCCACCGCCGCAAGCCACGAGTGCCAGAGCGACGCTCACGCACCAGCCCTTTCCGAAGTTCGCCATAGTGCTTCCCCTGATCGACAGGCTTCGCAGTATCGCGGAGTCGCCCGACCGTTGCCAGGGCAGTGCGCTCGCTGAACGCAATCCCCCACCCTACGGAAGGTCGATTGCGGGGCTCCGCGTCAGAGCCCGCTGGTGGTTAGCGGTTCCGATCCGCGCGCCGCGTCTTCTTGATTTCGTACATGGCGGCATCGGCGCGTGCCAGTACCCGCTCCGCGTCCACTTCGCCCTGCTCTGCACGGGTCAGCCCGATACTTCCACCTCCCGCAGCGATCACCTGCCCCTGATCCGAGAAGGGCATGCCAAGCGTCCGCTGCAGGCGTTCGCGGAGTTCCGCCGGCTGGTCGGACGTGGTCACCACCACGAATTCATCCCCACCGTAGCGGGCCACGATGTCGCCCGCGCGCACGCCCTCCTTGAGTCGGCGCGCAATCTGCATGAGGAAGCGGTCGCCGACGTCATGCCCGTGGGTGTCATTGATGGCTTTGAAACCGTCGAGATCGATGAACAGCACATGCACCGGATAGCCGTGACGCTCCGCTGTCTTCAGGGTGTCGCGCAGTGCCGTCATCAAGCCGCGGCGGTTCACTACCCCCGTCAACGCATCGATACGGCTTTCCGCCGAAAGGCTTTCATTGGCACGACGCAAATCAAGGATGGCCTGCTCTCTCTCGACCTGATGCGCGATCAGACGCGCAAACAGCGACAGCAGATTCATGGTCTGGCCGTTCAGAGTGTGCCGCGCATCACTGGCCGCGCACAGTGTTCCGTACAGTTCGCCGTCGGCGCGTTGCACCGGATGGCTCAGATAGGTCTGTATGCCCAGCGCACGGGCTGCCGCAGAGTCCCCCCAGATGCCCGGCACGTCATCGGTGTAGGGGCGCTCTTCCTCCAGAGCACGTTTGCAGAGCGTGTCGTTCCAGTCGACGCTCAGGCCCTCTGGAATCTTCATGGCCCGCGTGTTGCGCGCGTACAGGATGTGCTGCTGCCCCGCCTGAAGATCGACCGTAGTCAGGTAGGTCGACTCCATGCCGGTAACGGCTTCGAGTAGCTCGAGAATCGGGCGCGACAGCGCTTCGAGATCCGTTGCCGCGTTGACCGCTTGGGCGAGGTTTTCAAGGGTTGCTTGCATGAACGCATTGTCAGGTCGGCTCTTACGCGCATCAACCCGGGTAGACAAGCGGACTCAGCTGGACGATCTGCGGTACCAGCGATGGCCGTCCCCGGCGCGGGGCGATCGGCGCTGAGTCGCCAACGGCAGCCAGGTGAATGCGCATAGGACACGGCACGACGGCTTCCAACGTATCGGCTTCCGTCGCGACCTGCGCCTTGGTGCCTTAGCGACGGACGTCCTGTTCCAAGCGACTGACACGCCCGCCAGCGAAGTACACGCTCAGCGCGTACTTCTGGTAACCGCTGCCGATATTCCAGTACTCCCAGCGCTGGCCCACCGCCGCACCCACGCGATTCTCCAGGGTCAGCCGTGCATTGGGCGCGCCGAGGACCGATGCGACTTCTGCCCGCGAATCGCCGAGCTGAATGAGGCGGCCGTCGTAGCGAAAGCTGGAAATTTCGCGCGGCTGGGCGTTGGCGACTGTAGCCGCGGCAGCGAGCATTCCGAGCCAGAAGAGTTGCTGCATGGCGGGTGATCCGATACCGGCGCGACTCCCAATGTACTCTGCGGTGCCTGGTCCGCAAGTCGCGCTGCAGCAAGCCCAACAAAAAGGGCTGACCCGGGTCAGCCCTGTTGCGAAGATGGCGGAGGGGGTGGGATTCGAACCCACGTGGGGCGTAAGCCCCCAACCGATTTCGAGTCGGTGCCGTTATGACCGCTTCGGTACCCCTCCAGGGGTGTGCATTCTACAGAGGAGTGGTGCTTTACGCGCCAGGTGCCGTCATGGTCCGGCCTGACGATGACACCGTCAGGCGCTCACCGTGCTGCGATGTGCCACAGGCACATCGGTCACGGCTCGCCCACTTCGGACCCCCTCCAGGGGTGCGTATTCTACAGAGGAGTGGTGCTTTACGCGCCAGGTGCCGTCATGGTCCGGCCTGTCGCAGATCGGACTGCCGTAGGTGCACGTCCTACGCTACGCTGCGCGCATGGACTCCGGGACACGATGGCGCTTCGAATGGAACGAAGCCAAGGCAACGCTGCGTGTGATCGCGTGGCTCCTGCTTGCCGTCCTGCTGTCCACCTACAGTGGTCGCGAAGACGCGTTGCGACAGATTCAGAAGACCGGCGTTCTGCGTGCCGCCATGGTCAACGATCCCACGAGCTACTACCTGGGTCCTGCGGGCTACACCGGCTTCGACTACGACCTTGCCAACGACTTCGCCGACTATCTGGGGGTGTCGCTCGATATCGTATTGGTCGACACACCGGAGGATGCCCTCACTGAGGTGCTTTCGGGCAATGCGCAGATGGCCGCCATCTCCATGCCGGTGACCGCAGAGCGCGCGCAGGCCATGCGCTTCAGCCGCCCGCTGCGTTACCGAACGCCAGAACTGGTGCGCAAAATGGGCAATCCAGAAGCAGAGGACCTGGAGGCGCTGGAATCCCCCATCATCGTGCCCGGCGGCAGTGCGCACGCCACCTGGCTGGAGCAACTCGAAGCCGAGATCCCTTCACTGAAGTGGGACACCCGCACCGATGCCGAGCCGGAAGCCCTGCTGCGTGAAGTCGCCAACGGTGAACTGGATCTGACGGTGGCCGGCTCGGATCTGGTTGCCATCACCAGACGCTATTACCCGCGCCTGGCCGTGGTCCGTCAATTGGGCGCACCGCGCCCGCTGGCGTGGGCACTGGCGCCCGAGCAAGGCGATTCCCTCTATCACGAGCTCAGTCACTATCTGCGCCTGCTGGGCAAGAAGGAGCTTCAGCGCCTGCGTGACCGCTACTTCGGGCATATCGAACGCCTCGACTATGTCGATGCCGTGACTCTGGCAACGCATTTCGAAACCCGCCTTCCGCGCTACCGCGAGAAGTTCGAGCAGGCGGCGAAGGAAAACGGCATTGACTGGCGCCTGCTCGCGGCCGTGGGTTATCAGGAGTCGCACTGGGACAATTCGGCGGTCAGTCCCACCGGGGTGCGCGGCATCATGCAGATCACGCAGCAGACGGCGCGCTTTCTGAATATCTCGGACCGCACCGACCCATCCGAAGCCATTGCCGGGGCGGCGCGCTATCTGCGCTCGCTGCACGGCCGCCTGCCCGAATCGATTCAGGAGCCGGATCGCAGCTGGTTCATGCTGGCCGCCTACAACATCGGGCTCGGTCATGTGCTGGATGCACGCCGTCTGACAGAGCGTATGGGCGATGATCCGGATCGCTGGGTCGATGTGCGTCAGCATCTGCCGCTGCTGACGCAACCCCGGCACTACAAGCAGCTGCGCTATGGCTATGCGCGTGGACCCGAGGCCGTGCATTACGTGGGCCACGTCCGCACCTACTTCGACATGCTTGTCTGGCTAACCAGCCGCGAGGAGGAGGCACCCGTCCCTGTCGACCCGCGTCCGCGCGAAATGCGCCCACCCAAGGGCGAGAATCCGCTGGCGATCGAGCAACCGCTGCTCTAATGTCTCCCGCAATCAGGGCAGTCGCAGGCGCTCCACGGGACGGCCTTTGCCGATGTGCTCCTCGATGATCTCGTCAATATCCTCTTCGTCGAGATAGCGATACCAGACCCCTTCAGGGTAGACCACCAGCACCGGTCCCAGCTCGCAGCGGTCCAGACAGCCGGCCATATTGATACGGACCTGGCCGGGCCCGTTGCAGCCCAGCGCCTTGATGCGCTCCTTTGCGTAGGCACGCACGCGCTCGGCCCCGTGGGCCGCGCAGCAGGGGCGGGCTGCGGTGGCATCCCGGCGATTGCAGCAGAAGAAGAGATGGTGCTGGTAGTAGCCAGCGGACGGGTCGCTCATGACGACCCGAAGCTATAGCTCAGGTTGAGCGCCGTGTAGGTGTCCGTCTTGTCGTCACCGGGACCCACGTCCGAATTGTTCAGCACGGTATAGCTCAATACCGCGAACAGATTGCCGACAACCGATAGCCGCAGCTCGGTGATCGATTCGGTGGAGGTGTTGGCCGAGCCGGTCTCCACATTGATCTGCTGACGCAGCTTGTTCGCGTCCGCGATCTGCCATTCGTAATCCAGACCGAAGCGGCCGATGCCTTCCGATTCCTGCGCACCTTCGGGCTCCTGGAACTCGATCTGCCGCAGACCGCCGCCGAGTTCCACATTGAGCGCATGCCGCTCGGTATCGATAAGCCGGCGGCCGTAACCCACCGTCTCACTCGTGCGCTCGCGTACACCACCGAAAAGATCCTTCTCGAAGGACAGTGCAACAAAGGCGAAATCGGCCTTGGTGAAGTTGAAATCCAGCTTGTAGCCCGCGGTGTAGCGCTCCACCGTGCGGTCGCCTTCATCCGTGGTGTTCAGCGCCTTGCCGCTGAGATGGTGCACCCAGTCGGTGGTGTCCCACTTCAGCGCGGCGCTGGCGTTGGCACTGCGCGATTCGCTGTTGCCGCTGGACGCCACGAAGCCCGCCGCGAGATCACCCGACCACCCCTGAGCGGTATCCGAGGCCTCCTGCGCACTGGCGACACCCATTGCGCTCGCCATCAGGCATGCGACGACGAAACGCCCGGATGCCATGCGATACTGATTCCTGTGCATGAGAGCTTGCCAAGCAATGAAAGGCCGCGGAGTGTACCAAGCACCACTGCTGCCTTCGTAAACGACAAAGCCGCATCCAAGGCACAGCGCGTGCAACAGGAGGCGGATCGCTGCGTCAAATGCGGTCTGTGCCTGCCGCATTGCCCGACCTATGCACTGGATCGCGAGGAATCCGAATCCCCGCGCGGACGCATCGCATTGCTGCAGGCCATCGCCAGTGGGCAGGTTCAACCGGACGAGGCCATCACCCATGCCATCGACGACTGTCTGAGCTGCCGCGCCTGCGAGCGCGTCTGCCCTGCCGATGTCCGCTACGGGCAACTCTTCGATGCCGGCCAGGCGATGCTCGCTGAACATGCGCCGCCGCGCGCGCGACTGGCAAGGCGCAAGGCCTGGCTGCTGCACCACCCAACCCTCCGACGTGGCGTGTTTCGTGCGCTCTTCCTCTTGCAACGCCTTGGCATGGTGGCGATCGCACGCTCCCTTCTCGCGGGCACGCGTCTCGGCGTGGCATTGCGCCGGTTGCCAACGCTGCCGTGGGCCCGTCGCCCGCGCCGCGGCGCGCCGCCGCCTCAAGGTCAGGTTGGCCTGTTCACCGGCTGTCTGGGCGAAGGGCCGGACCAGCATGCGGTACGCGGGGCCCAGCAACTGCTCAGCGCGGCCGGGTGGCGCTGGCACGCGCCCCGGTCACAGGACTGCTGCGGCGCCCTCGAACAGCACGGCGGCGCCGGAGGTACCGCCCACCAGGCGATCCAGCGCAACGCCAACGCCTTCGCCGAGCACACCCATATCGTCTCGCTGGCAAGTGGCTGCACCGCGTGGCTGCAGGATGCCGACCACAGTGCGTCGTCCGACGACCGCCCACCGCCCTTTAACGGACGGCTGACCTCGCTATGGGCGCTGCTGCACGATGCCCCGCAAGCGCTGCGCCTTGTCGCCCGCGACGAGCGCGTCGCGGTCTGGCTGCCCTGTACCCAGCGCAATGTGCTGCGTGACGAGCGCACCATGCTTGCAGTTCTGCGTCAGGTACCCGGAGCACGCGTAGATGTGTTGCCGGTGATGGACGGCTGCTGCGGCGCCGCCGGACTGCATTTCCTGGAGCAGGCCGAACGCGCCGACCGTCTGGCTGCCCCCATCGTGCGTGCACTGCAGGAAAACCCGGTGGATCGTCTGCTATGCGCCAATGTGGGCTGTCGACTGCACCTGATCTCCGCCTTGCGCGAAGCCGGTCTACCGCTACCGGTGGAACACCCAGCGCAATGGCTGGCGTCTACGCTGCACTAGGGGGACGATGCTGGCTCGGATGGTTGATCGGCGTCCAGACGCGCCTGCAACTGCAGCAGGATGAGTTCCGCCAGCTCCCCCTGCAGGAATTCCCGTAGCCGCGCTTCCTCGGCTTCCTTGGGCAGAATCTGCTCACTGGGAAAGCTCAGCGCGCGGCGCGCGGTCAGGGTCTCCGGCTTGACCAGCACCTCGCCCCGTTTCGACCGCAAGAGATAGGTGGCCGACACAATGACGTCGAACTCGATGGCGCGGCCTTGCTGATCGATGGACAGCACTTCGGAGCGCTCTTCCACGTCGGTGATCACCAGCACACTATGGGCACGGCCTCGGTCGCCCGTCACGGTGGCGCCCTGGCGGCGTAGGCGCGCGCCCAGCGCGACCGCCACCGGTGGATCGTCCACGGTATAGGGGTTGTCGCTGTCAATGAACACCCGTTGCAGCGCATAGGGCAGATCGCGGCTGCCCTGGAGCTGAAACCCACAGCCGGACAGAAGCGCAATGCACAGTCCCAGCAGCGCCACGCGGTGGCCGACGGGCAGCGTCATACGACCAGGTTCACCAGTTTGCCGGGCACGACGATCTGCTTGCGTAGCGGCTGGCCATCGATATGACGCGCGACCGCCTCGTCGGCCGTGGCGCGCGCGAGGATGTCGTCCTGGCTGGCGTCGGCCGGCACCGTGATGCGGCCACGCAACTTGCCGTTGACCTGCACCACCAGGGTCACCTCGTCGGCCACGAGTGCCGACGGGTCCGGCTGCGGCCAGGGCGCATCGATGACCGGCGTGTCGTGTCCCAACGCGAACCACAAGCTGTGAGTGATATGGGGCGTGATGGGCGACAGCACGCGCACCAGTGCCTCCAGGGTTTCTCGCACGACAGCGTGCATGCCGGCGTTGTCCTGGTTCACGCGCGAGACGGCGTTGAGCAGTTCCATGCAGGCCGCGACGGCGGTATTGAATACCTGACGCCGGGTCACATCAGCATCGATCTTCTGCAGCGTCTCGTGCAGCTGGCGACGCAAGGCCTTGGCATCGCTGTCCAGGAAAGGCGGCGCTGACACCGCGCCACGGGCGACGTGCTCGTGCACCTGTCGCCACAGGCGACGCAGGAAGCGACTTGCACCTTCCAGCCCGGCATCGGACCACTCCAGGGACTGATCCGGCGGAGCCGCGAACATCATGAACAGGCGTACGGCATCCGCACCGTGGGCATCGATCATGGCCTGCGGATCGACGCCGTTGTTCTTCGACTTGGACATCTTCTCGATGCCGCCCACCTGCACCGCGCTGCCGTCCGCCACGGCGGTGGCCGACAGCACGGCACCGCGCTCGTCGCGCTGCAGCTGTACATCGAGGGGGTTGAACCAGCGGCGGCGGCCATCGCTGCCTTCCTGGAAGAAAGTCGGCGCGACCACCATGCCTTGCGTCAGCAGACGCTTGAAGGGTTCATCGCAATCCAGAAGCCCCTGATCCCGCATAAGCTTGGTGAAAAAGCGCGCGTACAGCAGATGCAGCACCGCGTGCTCGACGCCGCCGACATACTGGTCCACCGGCATCCAGCGCCGTGCGCCGTCGTCGAGCATGGCTTGCTCGCTGAAGGCGCTGGCGAAGCGCGCGAAATACCAGGAGGAATCGATGAAGGTGTCGAAGGTATCGGTTTCGCGTCGCGCGGCCTTGCCGCACCTGGGGCAGTCGCAATGCAGGAAGTCCGGGTCCTTGGCCAGTGGATTACCCGAACCGTCCGGCGTCAGGTGTTCCGGCAGACGCACGGGGAGCTGATCATCCGGGACCGGTACGGCGCCGCAATCGTCGCAGTAGACCACAGGGATCGGACAGCCCCAGTAGCGCTGGCGCGACACACCCCAATCGCGCAACCGGTAGTTGATACGGATGCGGCCCTGGCCGGCCTCGGTGAGATGCTGGGCTATGGCCTCGAAGGCGGTGGACGAATCCATGCCACTGAAGGTATCCGAGTGGTGCAGTACGCCGCGCTCCGTAAAGGCGGCGTCGCTGATGTCGGCCGGCCCCGAGGCGTCGGCGCCGATTACGGAACGGATCGGCAGTCCGTAGGCATGGGCGAAAGCGTGATCGCGCTCGTCATGCGCAGGGACGGCCATGACCGCACCCGCGCCGTAGGCCATGAGCACGAAATTGGCCGTCCAGACCGGGATGCGCGCACCGGTCAACGGGTGGATGGCGTCAATGCCGAGGGCCATGCCGCGCTTTTCGGCGGTCTCCATGGCCGCTTCGGAGGTCGCGCTGCGCTGCAGCTCCTCGATGAAGCGGGCCACCTCCGGGTCGCGCGCGGCGGCCTCGCGCGCCAGCGGATGCTGGGGCGCTACTGCCATGTAGGTCACGCCATAGAGCGTATCCGGCCGTGTGGTGTATACCCTGAGATGGCCCTCGCGGTCGGCCAGCCCGAAGTCGATCTCGACGCCACGCGAGCGACCGATCCAGTTGGCCTGCATGGTTCGAACGGCGTCGGGCCACCCCTCGAGCTTGTCGAGATCATCCACCAGCTCGTCGGCATAGTCGGTGATGCGAATGAACCACTGCGGAATCTCGCGCTGTTCGACCAGTGCGCCGGAGCGCCAGCCACGCCCGTCGATGACCTGCTCGTTGGCAAGCACGGTCTGATCGACAGGATCCCAGTTGACCACGGCATTGCGCCGCTCTACCAATCCGGCATCCCACAGTCGAAGAAAGAACCACTGCTGCCAGCGGTAGTAGCCAGGATCACAGGTAGCGAACTCCCGCGACCAGTCGTAGCCGAAACCCAGACGCTGCAACTGATCGCGCATCGCATCGATGTTGTCACGCGTCCATTTGCCGGGCGGTACGCCTTTGTCCATGGCAGCGTTTTCGGCTGGCAGACCGAAGGCGTCCCAGCCCATGGGCTGCAGAACCTGAAAACCACGCATGCGCTGCACGCGCGCAATCACGTCGCCGATGGTGTAGTTCCGCACGTGCCCCATGTGCAGCTTGCCGCTGGGGTACGGAAACATCGATAGACAATAGAAAGTTTCGCGATCGGCACCCCAGCCATCGGCCGGTTCGGCGGCGAAACTTGCGTTCTTCAACCAAAAGTCTTGCGCGGCGCGCTCAACGGCGGCGGCTTCATATTCTTGCTGCATGCCTGGGGCGATCTGGGTCGGAAGCGCGCATGGTAGCGCGGGCGCTACCGGGCGTGCCCCGCCCGAGACCCGTGACGCACCCGGTCGAGGCCGGATCGACGAAAGCCGGAAGCGCTAGCGAAAGCTCAGGCGATAGCCCGCCGCCTTGAGCTGGCCGGCTTCACGCTCCAGATCGGCGCAGGTCAGGGGATTGTTCTCCAGCCAGCGTCCGGGCAGTTCCAGATGCAGGCCATTGCGCGTGGCACGCAAGGCAAAGGCGGGTACGACTCCCGGCTTGCGCGAACGATTGAGCAGATAGGCGAGGCGCAGCAAGATGGCCAGCCGCTTGATCGGCTGCGCCCACGACCCCGGCACCCCATCCAGGACGCTGCTCGACAGCTTGCCGCGGTGCAGTCGCACCAGCACCGAGACGAGCTTCTGCTCGGTCTGCGAGAAGCCCTGAATGTCCATGTTGCGCAGGATGTATTCGCCATGCTTGTGGTACGAGGCGTGCGATACCGACAGCCCCACCTCGTGCAGCAGTGCGGCCCACTCCAGCAGACGCTCGCACTGCGGATGCTGCAGCCCCCAGGGCTCGACGACCTGCGCCAGGGCGTGGCGGGCGGTATCGGCAACATCGCGGGCATGGGCCTCATCGACGCCGTAGCGGCGGGCCGTCACCAGCACGCTCTCGCTGCGAATGGCGTCGCCGCCATTGCGTTCGCAGATGTCGTAGATCAACCCCTCGCGCAGCGCGCGGTCGGAGGTCCGCATGCGCTCGATCCCGAGGCTGTCGAAGACCCCGGCGAGCGCCGCCACGCCACCCGGGAAGACGGGACGCCGATCTTCGCGCAAGCCCTCGAACTTGATGGCCGATATGCGCCCGGTGGCAATCACCACGTCGATCAGCTGTTCGAGCCCCTCGCGGGTGATTTCGTCGTCACACCAGCCGTAGGCCATCAGCACGCGCCAGATCCCGCGCACCGTACCGGAGGAACCGATGGCGATGTCCCAGCCGGCCTCACGATACTGCCGTTCCAAATACTCCAGCTCGACGCGCGCCGCCAGTCGTGCCGCCTGGAAACGCTTGCGGGTGATGTTGCCATCCTCGAAAAAGCGCTGGGTATGCACCACACAGCCAAGCGCGACGCTTTCCAAGAAGCGCGGCCCATGGGCATCCCCGATGACCAACTCAGTACTGCCGCCGCCGATATCGACGACCAGGCGCCGGCGCTGGTCCGCTTCCAGGCCGCGCGTCACCCCCTCGTACACCAGACGCGCTTCCTCGGCCCCTGAGATGACCTCGATGTTGTGACCCAAGGCAGCCTCGGCCGTTTCGATGAAGGCGAAGCCCTGGTGCATCTCGCGCAGGGTATTGGTGCCTACAACGCGCACATTGCGCTTGGGCAGGTGCTGAATGCGCTCGCCAAAGCGGGCCAGGCAGCGCAGCGCACGCTCGCGCGCTTCCACCGACAGGCGCAGATCCGAATCCAGACCGCCAGCCAGCCGTACCGGCTCGCGCAAACGGTCAATGACCTGCATCAGGCCATCACTGCCAATGCGGGCGACAAGCATGTGGAAACTGTTGGAGCCCAGATCGACCGCGGCGAGATCGAGCTCATGCGAGCCATCCCCCCGCGCGGGTGGCGCCCCGCCGTCGTCCTGCTTGGGCGTATCGTCTGCCATCGGGCAACATTAGCAAAAGCGGAACAGCCGCCTGTTGCTGCGTCGTCATATTGACCCCACGGGCGGCTTCAGCGATCATTGCGCCCCCTCGAAACTGGACGCCTGCGGGCTTCCTCACGCGGAGTTATTTGTACATGAGAGGTCTGAGCGTTTTGGCCCTGGCCCTTGCCGGCGCCCTCACCACGGCAGCCAACGCCGCCGGTGATCCGGAGCGGGGCGCCACGCTGGCAGATACCTGCATGGGCTGTCACGGCATCGCCGACTACAACAACGTGTATCCCACCTACCGGGTACCCAAGCTCGGCGGACAGAACGCGGCGTATCTTGCCGCGTCGCTCAAGGCTTATCGCTCCGGTGATCGCCAGCACCCCACCATGCGAGCCCAGGCCAACCTGATGACCGATCAGGACATCGCTGATCTCGCCGCCTTCTTCTCGCAAGCGCCTAAGCGCTAAGCCGACGCTGCAAAGGACGACCGACCTCATGCGCAAAACCCTTGCCTTGCTGACCTTCTGTGTCGCGACCACCGCCGTGGCCGAGGAAGAACGCCGCCCCTTGGAGCAATTAGTAGGCACCTGCGCGGCCTGCCACGGACAGCGTGGCGACGAGGCCCTGCAGCCCAGCTACCCGATCCTTGCCGGCCAGCACCAGAGCTATCTGGAACAGGCCCTGAAGCAGTACCGCTCCGGCGAACGCAACAACGCCATCATGAACGGACAGGCCGCCAATCTTTCCGATGGCGACATCAAGGCCCTGGCCGCCTACTACTCGCGCCAGGAAGCGGCGCTCTACACCCCGGCCTATCCCGACAGGGAGGGTCAGGCCGGAGAATAAGCACCCCGCTACCGACAGTCGTCGTCGGTTGCAGGGCTTGCAGCGCAATTGAATGATTGCGTGCTTTCGCTTCGAGCTTGCGCTTCAATACCCTATACGCCCATTAATGATGGGCGTATGCATTTATGGGGGGGCGCCACTCGGACTCTGGAATGGGCTAGGCCATTCGCGATTCTTCAGCGTGCGCATGAACCATCGGAATCGGGCGTAAAACCAGCTCGTACCGCGTGGCCCTGAAGGTACGCATCGTGAAACATCATCCGAGGCGAACGCAGCCACGCGCTCCAACTCGGATGTCGCACCGGTCATTGCTGCCTGATGTACAAGCAGCAATGACCGGTGAACGCGGGGGCGTGTTCTAGCCGCCCCCTCCGGTCTCATCCAGAAAGCTGCGCAGATAGTTCGCGCGTGTCGGATGACGTAGCTTGCGTAGCGCCTTGGCTTCGATCTGACGGATACGCTCGCGGGTCACGTCGAACTGCTTGCCGACTTCTTCGAGCGTATGGTCGGTATTCATGTCGATACCGAAGCGCATGCGCAGCACCTTGGCTTCGCGCGGCGTCAGACTCGACAGGATCGAGTAGGTCGCCTCGCGCAGGGATTCGCCGGTGGTCGAATCCACCGGGGAAATGGCCGCCAGGTCTTCGATGAAGTCGCCCAGATGCGAATCTTCATCGTCGCCGATGGGCGTCTCCATGGAGATCGGCTCCTTGGCGATCTTCATGACCTTGCGGACCTTGTCTTCCGGCATCTCCATCCGCTCGGCCAATTCTTCCGGCGTCGGCTCGCGGCCATACTCCTGAAGCATCTGACGGGAGATGCGGTTGAGCTTGTTGATCGTCTCGATCATGTGCACCGGAATGCGGATGGTGCGAGCCTGGTCGGCGATCGAGCGCGTGATGGCCTGGCGAATCCACCAGGTGGCGTAGGTGGAGAACTTGAAGCCGCGGCGGAATTCGAATTTGTCCACCGCCTTCATCAGGCCGATGTTGCCTTCCTGAATCAGGTCAAGGAACTGAAGGCCGCGGTTGGTGTACTTCTTGGCGATGGAGATCACGAGGCGGAGGTTCGCCTCAACCATCTCCTTCTTGGCACGCTTGGCCTTGGCGTCTCCCATGACCACGCGGCGGTTGATGTCCTTGATCTCCGCGATGGTGATCAGGTTGTCCGCCTCGATCTGGCGCAGATCATTCTGCAGACCGACCAGCTCATCGCGCCGCGCCGCGATCTCCCGCGAATAGGAGCGCTTGGCACGGATCATCTTGTCGATCAGTTCCGGGTCGGTCTCGTAGTTGAGGAACTTTTGACGGAAGTCCTCGCGTGACATGCCGGCTTCATTGACGCAGATGCGAAGGATGCGCTTCTCGGTGTTGCGGATCTGCTCGATGCGCGCCTGCAGATTGCCCATGATTTCGGCGTGCAGCTTGGGCGACATCTTGAAGCGCATGACATGGTAGGCGAGCGCTTCGCGCGCCTCCTCGGTCTTCTTGTTGCCAGCACCTTGCTTCTCGAGCGCGTCCCAGGCCTGATCGTAGAGGCGCTGCAGCTCTTCAAATCGCTCGGCGCAGATTTCCGGGTCCGGTCCACTCGGAGTGGTGGACTCGTCGTCGTCTTCCTCTTCGTCGGCATCGGCGTCCACGTCAGCGTCCGCCGCTTCGGCCTCTGCTTCAGGCCCCTGCCCTTCCGGATAGCCCGTCTCCGGGTCGATGAATCCGGCAACGATCTCGGCCAGGCGGCGTTCGCCCTGCTGATGTGCCTGCCAAGCCTCAAGCATGATGGCCACCGACTCGGGGAGCTGGGCCACCGCGCGCATGGATTCGTTCAGGCCTTCCTCGATGCGCTTGGCGATGCGAATTTCGCCTTCCCGGTCGAGCAGCTCGACACTACCCATTTCGCGCATATACATGCGCACCGGATCGGTGGTGCGACCGAACTGGTCATCCAACGCCGCGAGGGCGGCTGCAGCCTCTTCTACCGCTTCATCATCCTCTTCGCTGTCGGAACCGGTGGTGTTCGACAGCAACAGGGTTTCATCGTCCGGCGTCTCTTCATGGACGGTGATCCCCATGTTCTGGATCATGCTAATAATGTCGTCGATCTGTTCGGAATCGACCACTTCAGGCAGATGGTCCGCCACTTCCGCGTAGGTCAGGTAACCCTTGTCCTTGCCGCGGGCGATGAGCAGCTTCATCTGGGACTGCTTTTCAAGATTCATGCAGACAGTCTCACGCGCATTCTTCCACTGGGAACCTGACAGTATATCAGGGCGGTTGGTCGTTGCTTCAATAGATCGCGGTCCGTGCCTCAGCCTCCACGTCCGGAACGCGCCGCCGTCAGCGCGCGCAGTTCCTCGGTTTCGCCTGCGCTCAGCTCGCGCTCGCGCGCAGCCTGCAGCAGGGTCTCGACGCGCAAGCGGCGACCACGGTCGCGCAGGCGCGCGACGATGTCGTCGAATTCCGCTTCCGGCTCGGATGGCGGTACCGCCATCGGCCGCGCCAGCACCTCCAGCTGCTGCCGCTGCTCACGATCCGCCCACGCCTGAATGAGACCGGCCGCGGTGGTGTCCGGTTCCTCGATGAGGTGATCGAGCACCGCGACCAGCAGTTCCATGCCGGGTTGGTTGACCTGCGCCAGCTCATCGAGGTCGCGCACGCGCTGCGCCAGCGTCGGCTGATCCAGCAGCAACTGGAGGGCGCGGCCCACCGGCCGCTGTCGTCTTGGCGCGCCGTTGCTGGCGGCGTTGCGCGCGGACGCCGTCGATGTCTGCTGCGATGACCGACCGCCGCGCAAGGCCGCTTCGATGTCGGCACGGGCCAGATGGGTGCGCGGCACCAGCGCATCGATGATGGCGGTTCGGGTCGCGGCATCCTCCATGCGCGCCAGATAGGGGGCCGCCTGGGCGATGAGCTGACCGCGGCCGTCGGGAGTGGTCAGATCGCAGTCCGCCGCCAGGCGGTCGAGCAGGAAACGGCTGAGCGGCTGCGCGGCAGCCACCGCCTGCTCCCAGGCCGCCTCGCCCTCTTCGGCAATCAGGCTGTCCGGGTCGTGGCCGTCGGGCAGGAACATGAAGCGCACTTCACGCCCGGGGCCAAGCGTAGGCAGTGCCTGCTCCAGCGCCTTCCACGCTGCCCGCTTGCCGGCAGCGTCACCGTCGAAGCAGAAGATGACACGCCGCGTGCTTCGGAAGAGGAGATGCAAATGGTCGGCGGTTGTGGCGGTCCCCAGGGTGGCCACGGCGCCCTCCACCCCATGGCGCGCGAGGCCCACCACGTCCATATAACCCTCCACCACATAGAGCTGCGCCGGGTGTTGCAGCGCCTGCCGGGCCTCATACAACCCGTAGAGCTGGCGCCCCTTGTGAAAGAGGTCGGTTTCGGGACTGTTGAGGTACTTCGCGGGATCGTCCCCGAGGGTCCGCCCGCCAAAGGCGATGACGCGGCCGCGCGTGTCGCGGATCGGGAAAGTGATGCGATTGCGGAAGCGGTCGTAGCAGCCGTTGGCGGGATCGTCACCGCGGGCAATCAACAAGCCGGCGGCCAGCGCCGGGCCCGGATCCCTGAACTGCTGGGTCAGACTGTCCCAGCGGTCCGGCGCAAAGCCGATACCGAAGCGCTGCGCTGTGGCACCGTCGATGCCGCGCGCCTTGAGATAGTCGATGGCCGTCTGAGACTGACGCAAGGACGCTTCGAAATGGCGCTGCGCCTGTTCCAGCGCTGCCAGCGGCCCCTCGGTGGAAACCCGCGGTCGGGCGCGCCCGCCACTCTCGCGCGGCACTTCGACGCCGATGGAACGCGCCAGCTCTTCGACCGCCTCGACGAAGTCGAGGCGGTCGAAAGCCATGAGAAAACCGATGGCGTTGCCGTTTTGCCCCGAACTGAAATCGAAGTACATTTGCTTCGCCGGACTGACGAAGAAGCTCGGGGTCTTTTCGTTGGAGAAGGGCGACAGGCCGCGCCACTCCCGGCCGGCGCGCTTGAGTTCAACGCGCGGCGCAATCACGTCCACGATGTCGACGCGCGACAGCAGATCGCTGATGAAGGATTCCGGTATGCGGCCGTTCACGATGGGCACTCGCGGAGCGCGACTGGCCGCTGCATTCTATCGCCCCCTGTCGCTGAGGCGAGGCCGACACCGCCGCGCTGCACGCGCGCGCCGCGCCTGGTGCCTACTGGAGCTTGGCGCGCACCTTGCCGGAGAGCGCCCCCATGTCCGCGCGTCCGGCCACCTGGGGCTTGAGCCATGCCATCACCTTGCCCATGTCGCCCATGGCAGCCGCACCGGTCTCGGCAATGGCCTGGTCAATGAGCGCAGCGAGCGCGGCCTCGTCGAGCGGCTGCGGCAGGTACTCCGCCAGCACCCCGGCCTCGAAATCCTCCTGCGCGGCCAATTCCTCGCGACCACCGTCGCGGTACTGCGCGGCGGCATCGCGGCGCTGCTTCACCTGCTTTTCGACAATAGACAGCGCAGCCGTGTCGTCGAGCTCGATACGCTCGTCGATCTCGCGCTGCTTGATGGCCGCCTGCAGCATGCGGATGACCGCCAGTCGTGGCTTGTCACCCGCGCGCATCGCGGTCTTCATGTCCGCCGAAAGCCGCTCCTTGAGCGTGCTCATGGCTGCGGTATGCGTCCTTAATAGAGGCGCGTACGGCGGGCGGTCTCACGCGAGACGCGCTTCATCTGCCGCTTCACGGCAGCGGCACGCTTGCGCTTGCGCTCCTGGCTGGGCTTCTCGAAGTACTCGCGCTTGCGGACGTCGGTGATGACGCCGGCGCGCTCACAGGTGCGCTTGAAACGGCGAATGGCAACTTCGAAGGGCTCGTTGTCACGAACGCGGACGCTGGGCATAGGCAATGATCTCGCATTGGCGGTCCGGACCGCCGGAAAAAGGGGCGGCATTGTAGGCCGGACACCGCCGCAATGCAAAGCGCCGGGGGCGCGCGCCCGGCGCCTGCTAGCATTCGCGCGTGACTACGATACTCGCGATTGAATCCTCCTGCGACGAGACCGCCGTCGCCATCTACGATGGCAAGCTGCGCGCCCACGTGCTGCATTCTCAGACGGACCTGCACGCTGCCTATGGCGGCGTCGTGCCCGAATTGGCCGCGCGCGACCACCTGGCGCGCATGACGGGCCTTCTGGAAACCGCCTGCGCCCAGGCCGGGCTGCGGCCATCGGCTTTGGACGCGGTGGCCTATACCGCTGGCCCCGGCCTGGCCGGCGCCCTGCTGGTAGGCGCCGCATCGGCCAGCGGCGTCGCCCTGGCCTACGACCTCCCCCTGATCCCGATTCACCATATGGAGGCCCACCTGCTGGCCCCCATGCTGAGCGACGATCCCCCCGAGTACCCCTTCGTCGCATTGCTGGTCTCGGGTGGGCACAGTCTGTTGGTAGAGGTTGCTTCCCCCGGCTGCTACCGCCTTCTAGGCGAGAGCCTCGACGATGCGGTCGGCGAAGCTTTCGACAAGACCGCTTCGCTGCTCGATCTCCCTTACCCCGGCGGGCCGCATCTGGCGCGGCTCGCAAACAACGGCATACCGGGTCGCTTCGCGCTGCCGCGGCCGCTGATCGACCGACCGGACTGTCAGTTCAGCTTTTCGGGATTGAAAACCGCCGTACGCCTGCTGCTCGAGAAGCAGGAAACCCTCGACGAGCAAACCCGCGCCGACATTGCCCGCGCCTTCGAGGATGCCTGCGTGGATGTGCTGGTCGCCAAGTGTCATCGTGCGCTACAGCAGACCGGCTACACGCGGCTGGTGGTCGCGGGTGGCGTGTCCGCCAATCTGCGCCTGCGCGCACGACTCAGCGACGAATGCGCCCAGCGCGGCGTCAAGCTGCATCTGCCGGCGCCGGCCTTTTGCACCGACAACGCTGCGATGGTGGCGTATACCGGCTGGCTGCGTCGTCACGACCCGCCCACCACCGCCCCGGATGTCTACGCCCGCTGGGCCTTGGCCGATCTGCAACCGCCCCGCATGGCCAGCGCCGATGTCTGACCAGGCCGACTGCATCATGCTGCGCGGCATCGCCGCGGAGGCCATCGTCGGCGTCTATGACTTCGAGCGCCATCGGACACGTCCGGTCCCGATCGATCTCACCCTGTGGTGCGACCTCGCTGCTGCCGCCACCACCGACGACGTCGCCGAAACGATCGACTATGACGGCGTCACCCAGACCGTGCATCAGATCTGCGCCACTCTGCAGCCGGCGCTGATCGAGACCTTGGCGGGCACGATCGCTGCGCGCCTGCTGGAGGATGCACGCATCCGCGCGGTCACTGTCACCGTGCACAAGCCGGGCGCCGTGGCGGGGGTGGACGACATCGCGGTGCGCCTGCATCGCAGCCAGGCGGAGCGCCCCTAGCCAGAACCACCCGCGCGGGCTATTGGTGCGCCGGCAACTCCGGGAAACTGCCGTCCGTGCCCAGCGCATAGATCGCCCCGGCCGCCACGCCGCGCGCTGCTGTCTCCCCGGCCACGCCCGCGGCGATGACGGTCAGCTTGGCGGCATCGCAACTGGCGCGCCGGCAGAGATCGCGCAAGACCTGCGCGCGCGCGCCGGATTCACCGGCATCGGGGAAGAGCGCGCCCTCTAAACGGCTCCCGGCTTCCTGGAGACTCCGTCCGACCTGATCGCAGCGCGTCAGGGCACGGTCCAGATCGCTGCCATCCTCGCGCCTCAGCGCCGGCGCCAGCACAAAGAGCCGGGCGCCGTTGTGCTGCAGGCGTCCGAGCTGTTCGATGGCGCGGGCGGAGGGAATGGCTGTATGGACCGCCGCATCGTCGTTCTCCGGCAACAGGGCCTCCAGTTCGATGACGACGATGGACGCTTGTGAAGTCACGGTGCCTCCCGCGGCGGGTACGACGGCAGTCTAGCTCGATAGCAGGGACACGTCCGCCACCCGCCGGCAGGTCGCATCGAGCTGCGCGAGCAGAGCGAGGCGATTAGCGCGCACGGCTGCATCGTCGGCCATCACCATGACCGCATCGAAGAAGGCGTCGACCGGCCCCTGCAGCGCCGCAAGCGCGCGCAGGGCTTCGGTATAGGCTCCCTGCTGCAGATGCGTTTCCTGGAGGGCCGCCTGCGTGGCCAGACTATTGGCGAGAGCGCCTTCACAGGCATCGCTGAAGGCTCCCGAGTCCAGTGCTGAAGCATCTCCCCCACCGGCCTGACGCAGCACATTGCGCGCCCGCTTGTGCGCTGCGGCCAGCTGCGGCGCTTCCGGCATCGCGAGGAAGGCGGCGACGGCCTGCGCGCGCGCCGTGAAATCCCGCACATCGTGAATGCCGAGCGCCGCCACGGCATCGAAAATTTCGCGCCCGATACCGCGCTCGGCCAGAATGCCGCGCAGGCGCTCACTGACGAATTGCCACAGCGGCTCCAGGGCCGCGTCGCCATCCCTGTCGACCGGCTGGGCCTGCAAGGCGCGCTTCAGCCAGGCGTGCAGGTCCAGCGCGAGATCGCCTTCGATCAGAATGCGCAGCACGCCGATGGCGGCCCGGCGCAGAGCGAAGGGATCCTTGCTCGCCGTTGGCGGCTGACCGATGGCAAAGATGCCCGCCAGCGTATCGAGCTTGTCCGCCAGTGCCACCAGACGCCCGGGCACGCTGTCCGGAATGGGCGCACCCGCGCCCACCGGCGCGTAATGGCTGGCGATGGCCTCGGCCACCGCCTCGCTTTCGCCGCATTCGCGCGCGTAGTAGCCGCCCATCACACCCTGCAGCTCGGTGAATTCGAAGACCATCTGCGTGGCAAGGTCGGCCTTGCACAACGCTGCCGCTCGCTGCGTGGTGACGACATCGGCATCCAGCGCTTCCGCCAGAGCGCGCGCCAGCGCCGTGACGCGTTCAGCCTTGTGCGCCAGGCTACCGAGCTGCTTCTGGAAGGTGACCCTTTCCAGCTTGGGCAGGAAGGCTTCCAGCGGCTGACGGCGATCCTGATTCCAGAAGAACAGTGCGTCTGCGAGTCTTGGGCGCACCACGCGCTCATTGCCCGCAATCAACTGGGCGGGATCGCGCGATTCGATGTTCGCGACCGTGATGAAGGCCGGCTGCAGCCTGCCCTCGCCGTCGAAGACGGTGAAATAGCGCTGGTTGGTCTCCACCGTGGTGACGATCACCTCCGGCGGCAGCACCATGAAATCCTCGGCAATGCGGCCGGCCACCGCGACCGGCCACTCGACCAGCGCCGTGACCTCATCGAGCAGGGCGTCGGTGATGCGCGCCGTACCGCCGCATTCGCTGGCGACCGCTTCCACCTGACGACGGATCGTCGCCCGTCGCGCCGCGCTATCGGCCTGGACATAGGCCGCCTGCAGCTGCTCGGCATAGGCATCGGCCTCGGCAAGATCAATGGCCTCCGGCACGTGAAAGCGATGTCCGTAGGTGCGATTGCCGGCCTCCAGTCCGAAAGCGGTCAACGGGAGGACCGCATCTCCGTGCATTGCCAGCAGCCAGCGCACCGGCCGCGCAAAGACCACATCCGTGCCGCCCCACCGCATACGGCGCGGCACCGCCTGATCCAGGCGTGCCACGATATCGGGCACGGCATCGTTGAGCACGTCGGCCAGCGGTCGGCCCGCGGCAACGCCCTCGTACCAGACATAGCCGTCGCGCTGGGTCAGCGCTTCGGGCGCAATGCCGCAGGAACGCGCAAAGCCCTGAACCGCCTTGGTGGGCGCCCCCTGGGCATCGAAGGCGCGATCCAGCGCCGGCCCCTTGCGCTGAATCGGCTGATCGGGCTGCATTCCGCTGACGGCGGCGACCTGGACAGCAATGCGCCGTGGAGTCGCGAAGGCGGTCGCCGCGTCACGCGGTACACCGGCCTGGTCTAGCGCCTCGCACAGCGCCGTGCGAAGGGCGTCGGCCAGCGGCTGGACATCGCGCGCCGGCAGGTCTTCGCAACCGATCTCGATGAGCAAGCTGGCCAAATTCATGACGCCACCGCCGCATTGCCAATGGGAAAGCCGAGCGCCTCGCGCGCGTCGTAATAGGCCTGCGCGCAGGCGCGCGCCAGGGCCCGCACACGCAGGATGTAGGCTTGGCGCTCGGTCACTGAGATGGCGCCGCGCGCGTCCATCAGATTGAGGCGTGCGAGGCATGGCAGACCTGTTCATAGGCTGGTAGAGGCAGGCCCGCCTCCACCAGGCGGTTGCAGGCCGCCTCTGCGGCGACAAAGCTGGCTTCCAGCGCCTCGACGTCGGCATGTTCGAAGTTGTAGGTTGACTGTTCCACCTCGTTCTGGTGGTAGACCTCCCCGTAGGTCATGCGCCGGCCACCGGCATCGGACCAGACCAGGTCATAGACCGACTCGACTCCCTGGATGTACATCGCCAGCCGCTCCAGGCCATAGGTCAGCTCGCCCGCAACGGGGCGACATTCCAGACCACCCACCTGCTGGAAATAGGTGAACTGGGTGACCTCCATGCCATTCAGCCAGACCTCCCAGCCCAGGCCCCAGGCGCCGAGGGTGGGTGACTCCCAGTTGTCTTCAACGAAACGGATGTCGTGCACCAGCGGGTCGAAGCCGAGCTCGCGCAGACTTCCGAGATAGAGTTCCTGCAGATCGTCGGGCGCGGGCTTCATCAGGACCTGGAACTGGTAATAGTGCTGCAGACGCATCGGGTTGTCGCCGTAGCGTCCATCCGTGGGCCGGCGTGAAGGTTGCACGTAGGCGGTGTTCCAAGGTTCGGGCCCGATCGAGCGTAGGAAGGTCGCCCAATGGAAAGTGCCTGCGCCCACTTCTATGTCGAGCGGCTGAAGGATGGCGCAGCCCTGCTGCGCCCAGTAACTCTGCAAACGCAGGATGAGTTCCTGGAAGGTCATGAGCGCTCGGCGCTTCGTGCAATCGGGCGCAGAGTATAACGAGCACCCTGCCGCTTGCGCCCGCGCTGGCACCGTGCACGAAGACGCCAGCCCACCGCTTACAGCGGCACGTGTGGTCGCCACCAGCGCCCGGGCCCTGCCCGAACACCGGGTGCGTGGGAAGCACTTCCGGGGCGCACACCGTCGTGACCCAAAGGAGTGCATCTGGCGCGCGCGCAAGGCGGAGCGATGGTGCACAATCGCTGCGGCCTATCGCCACACGCACCGGGTACTTGGCACGATTTCTGCGTAAACCTGGCGCAGCGGCGCGCCGTTTTGGCGCGGCGTCCTTTCACACATCGCTGCAGGAGAAAAGTCAATGTCAGCGCAAGACGCAATGAAGCTCATCAAGGAGAAAGGCGCGAAGTTTGTCGACTTCCGCTTTGTCGACACCAAGGGCAAGGAGCAGAACGTCACGGTGCCTTCCCACACCATCGACGCCGACCTGTTCACCGACGGCAAGATGTTCGACGGTTCGTCGATTCAGGGCTGGAAGGGCATCAACGAGTCCGACATGATCCTGATGCCGGAATCGGAATCCGCCTTCCTCGACCCCTTCTTTGAAGAGCCGACCGTTGTGCTGCGTTGCGATGTGATCGAGCCCGCCACCATGCAGGGCTACACCCGCGACCCGCGCTCGCTGGCCAAGCGCGCCGAGGCCTACCTCAACGCCTCCGGTATTGCGGATACGGCCTACTTCGGCCCCGAGAACGAATTCTTCGTGTTCGACTCGGTGCGCTGGAGCAACCAGATGGGCCATACCTTCTATCAGATCGACTCGGAAGAGGCGAGCTGGAACTCCGGCAAGGAATACGAGCTGGGCAACATGGGCCATCGCCCGGGCGTCAAGGGTGGTTATTTCCCGGTGCCCCCCGTCGACAGCCTTCAGGACATCCGTTCGGCCATGTGCCTGACCCTCGAGGAAATCGGCATCACCACCGAAGTCCATCACCACGAGGTTGCCACCGCTGGCCAGTGCGAGATCGGCACCAAGTTCAACACGCTGGTGAAGAAGGCCGATGAGACGTTGGCCTACAAGTACATCGTGCACAACATTGCGCACCAGTTCGGCAAGACCGCGACCTTCATGCCGAAGCCGCTGGTCGGCGACAACGGCAACGGCATGCACGTGCACCAGTCGCTGTCGAAGGACGGCAAGAATCTGTTCGCCGGGGACGAGTACGGCGGCCTGTCCGAAACCGCGCTGTACTACATCGGCGGCATCATCAAGCACGCGCAGGCGATCAACGCCTTCACCAATCCTGGCACCAACAGCTACAAGCGTCTGGTTCCGGGCTTTGAGGCGCCGGTGCTGCTCGCCTACTCCGCGCGCAACCGCTCGGCATCGATCCGTATTCCGTATGTGGCCAACCCGAAGGGTCGCCGCATCGAGGTGCGCTTCCCGGATTCCCTCGCCAATCCTTACCTGGCCTTCTCGGCGATGCTGATGGCCGGCCTGGACGGCATCCAGAACAAGATCCACCCCGGCGACGCCATGGACAAGGATCTCTACAACCTCCCGCCGGAAGAAGACGCCAAGATCCCGCGGGTGGCGCACGGTCTGGATATCGCGCTGGCGGCGCTGGACAAGGACCGCGACTTCCTCAAGGCGGGTGACGTCTTCAGCGACGATCTGATCGACGCCTACCTCGACCTCAAGATGGAAGAAGTGACCCGCTTCCGCATGCATCCCCACCCCTGCGAATTCGACATGTACTACAGCATGTAGCGGCGTGAGCAGCGTGCGGGGCCCCACGCAGTGGGGTGTAGCGTCGCGAATCGACGCCCTGCACGCTGGCAGGTGGTAGCTAAAGGCCTCGGACCCGTTCCGGGGCCTTTTTTGTTCACGCTGCGAGCAGCGTGGAGGGGCCCCGCTGCGCGGGGATCCAGCGTCGCGAGTCAGTGCCCTCCATGCTGGCAGGCGGTAGCCAAAGGCCCCGGGCATCCCGGGGCCTTTTTCGTACACGGCGTGAGCAGCATGCGAGGCCCCACGCAGTGGGGTGTAGCGTCGCGAATCGACGCCCTGCACGCTGGCAAGTGGTAGCTAAAGGCCTCGGACCCGTTCCGGGGCCTTTTTCGTACACGGCGTGAGCGTGTGCGGGGCCCCACGCAATGGGGTCTCGCGTCGCGAATCAACGCCCAGCACGCCGGCAGGTGGTCCAAAGGCCGCGCACCGGTCGTGGAGCGCTCTAAGGGCAAGAACAGCAGGGTTGGACTACTGCGCGATTGCACGAGCGCGAAGCGCTTTGCCGTGCACCAACTCGGATGCATTGCACCAAAGACGGACAATGGCTGACCAAAGCACCATCTGCCGCGCAAAAGCAACCGGCGATATTGCCCCAGGAAGAGGCAGGGGGCGATGACTTATCGTCCACCGAAGCACTTTTGCACTGTCCTTGTGCAATTTGCTTAATATTGCTTACTTATTGTGCATTTATGCACCTTATCTGTGCACTACAACCCCGCGTCAGCATGAGGCAATTCAGCGCCCCGTTGTGATGCTTCATGAGCTGGCCTGTTCCTTGCAAGGCAGTGGTCCATGAAATTCACCGCACGCACCCGACTCAAGAGCGAGCTGGTTCTGGAAAGCGTCACCACTGGAATCATCGCCGTCGATGCGCGCCTGTGTGTAGGCCACATCAACCCTGCCGCGGAAACGCTATTCGGTGTCTCCGAAGGCCACGCCCTCGGCGAGCCACTCCATATCGCAGTACCCCACTTCTCGCATCATATGGAGCGCCTGCGACAAGCCATCGCTACGACGTCCGGATTCATTGAGCGAGAGCTCGAGATGCGTCGTGGCCAGGACCGTCCAATCACCGTTGACCTCATCGTGACGCCTGCCCTCTTCGGGAAGCAGCCAGGGCTGGTCATGGAAGCTACAGCGCTCGATCGGCATCTACGCATCTCGCGCGACGAATGGTTGCAGGCCCAATTCGATGCAGGGCGCCAGCTCATTCGTGGGCTGGCGCATGAGATCAAGAACCCGCTGGGCGGCATTCGCGGTGCGGCGCAGCTTCTCGAGCATGAGTTCCCCGATTCAGTCCACCGCGAATATACGCAGGTCATCACGCGCGAGGCAGATCGGCTGCAGAACCTGGTGGATCGCATGCTGGGGCCGAATCGCATGCCGGTACGCGACACCCTCAACGTGCACGCCATGCTGGAGCACGTGCGCCATCTCATTGAAGCCGAAGCTGGGGAATGGCTGACCGTCGAACGCGATTACGATCCGAGCATTCCCGATATCGAGGGTGACCGCGAACAGCTGGTGCAGTCGGCCCTGAATATTGCGCGCAATGCCATGCAGGCTCTGGAAGGCCAGGAGGATGCCACGCTGACGCTGCGTACCCGGGTCCGTCGTCAGCACACCATCGCCGGCACGCTGCACCGCATGGTGGCGCAGATCGATATCGAGGACAACGGCCCTGGCATCCCGCAAACCCTGCTTGAAAAAATCTTCTATCCCATGGTCACAACCCGCGCCACCGGTAGCGGGCTCGGCCTGCCAATTTCGCAGTACCTCGTGCACGGGCACCACGGCATCATCGAGTGCCACTCACGCACGGGCTGCACCACCTTCTCCATCTATCTGCCCCTGCCGAGCTCATGAATGATCGCGCACTGACTATCTGGGTCGTCGACGACGACGAGTCCATCCGCTGGGTCATGGAGCGCTCCCTGACCCGTCATGGCATGCACGTGGAAGCATTTCCTGGCGCGGCGGAGATGATCGACGCCCTCGAGGAAAGCCATCCGGACGTGCTCATCAGTGACATCCGCATGCCCGGCGTGGACGGTCTGGAGTTATTGAACCGCGTCCACAAGAAGGATCCGGACTTGCCGGTCATCATCATGACGGCGCATTCGGATCTGGATGCCGCCGTAGCGGCATACAAGGGCGGCGCATTCGAGTACCTCGCCAAGCCCTTCGATGTGGATGAGGTAGCGGAACTGGTGGCCCGCGCTGCGGCCTCGCGCAGCATCGAGCCCGCTACCCAGGAGATTGGCCCTGGCGGTGCCTCGCTGATCGGCGAGGCCCCCGCCATGCAGGATGTCTTTCGCGCCATCGGGCGCCTGTCCCAGAGCCAGATCACAGTGCTCATCACGGGCGAAACCGGCGTCGGCAAGGAACTGGTGGCGCGCGCCCTCCACGCACACAGCCCTCGCGCTGCTCGCGAATTCATTGCGGTGAACACGGCGGCGATTCCGCGCGACCTGATGGAGTCCGAATTCTTCGGTCATGAGCGCGGCGCCTTTACCGGCGCACAGACGCAGCGGCGTGGTCGCTTCGAGCAGGCCGACGGCGGCACGCTCTTTCTCGACGAGATCGGCGACATGCCCATGGATCTGCAGACCCGCCTGCTACGCGTGCTGTCCGATGGGGAGTTCTACCGCGTGGGCGGCACCACACCGGTCAAGGTCGACGTGCGCGTCATCGCCGCCACCAATCAGGAACTCGAGGACTCTGTGGCCGAAGGCCGCTTCCGCGAGGATCTCTTCCACCGCCTCAACGTCATTCGCATCCGCATTCCTTCACTGCGCGAACGCACCGAGGATATCCCAATGCTGGCGCGGCATTTTCTCATCAGTGCCGCGCGCGACCTCCATACCGACCCGAAGCGGCTCAGCGATCAGGCTGCCGAAAAGATGCAGGGGCTGCCGTGGCCCGGCAACGTACGCCAGCTGGAGAACATCTGCCGCTGGCTGACTGTGATGGCGCCCGGACAGGAAATCCAGGCCGATGATCTGCCTCCAGAGCTTCGCGCGCGCGCAGCCCCGACCGAGGCGCCCGCAGTGCCAGGGACAGTCGCCGGCACAGCGCTCGGTGCTGAGGTGTCGACGGCGCTGCCCATGCCCGATGAGTGGCCGCGTCTTCTACGCGCCTGGGCCGATGCAGCACTCAACGCGGGAGAGAGCAATCTGCTGGACGATGCACTGCCTGCCTTTGAACGCACCCTCATCGAAGCCGCTCTGACCAGTTCACGCGGGCATCGCATTGAGGCAGCCAAGCGCCTCGGCTGGGGGCGCAACACGCTGACCCGCAAGATCAAGGAACTCGATATGGGTAGCGATACCCCGGCCGGCCTGCGCGGAGGCCGCTGAGCAACGCCTCAGGCGACGTCACGCCGCCGCGCCTCAACGGCAGCCTGGCTCTCGGCAGTCTGAGAGGCCCGCAGACGCGCCTCGCGCAGCGACTGCGTATGGGTCGGGTCCCCCGTGATCAGACGATCGCCCATCTGACGGGTGAAATACTTCCACGACCAATTCACGAAGACCCGCAGCCGCTGCTCGCCATCGATTAGCGCGCGGATATGCACAAAGGCCCACAGGAACCAGGCCAGCATGCCACTCGTCTTCCAGCCGCGGATATTGCCCACCGCACGGTTGATGCCGATGACCGCCATCGTGCCCCAATCCCTGTAGCGGAAGGGCTTCACCTTCTTGCCGCGATCCCGACGGTAGACCGTGTCCGCAATGTAACGGCCCTGCTGAATGGCCGCCGGTGCTAGGCCCGGCACCTGCTGACCACTGGCATCCACCAGTGAGGCCAGATCGCCGATGACGAAGATGTCGGGATGCGTTGGTAGCGAGCAGTCCGGATTGACCAGCAGGCGACCGCCGCGGTCGCGCTCGGCGCCGGTCGCATCAGCCAGCACCTGACCGAACAGCGAAGGCCGCACGCCGGCTGCCCAGAGCACGGTCTTCGCCTCGATCCGCTCGCTGGCGTCACTATGTCGCACCCGGACGCCCTCTGCATTCACATCCTCGACCATGGCGCTGGTCTGTACCTCCACGCCCAGATCGGCCAAGTGCTTGCGTGCCTTCGCGCGCAGCGAGGCGGGATACACCGGGAGAATGTCCGGCCCACCTTCGAGCAGCACGATGCGCGCATCCTGCGAACGAAAACGGCGGAAATCGCGCACCATCGTCTTGCGCGTCAGCTCGCCAAGTGCGCCTGCCAGCTCGACGCCGGTGGGACCACCCCCTACCACCACAAAGGTGAGCAGCTTGGTGCGCTCGGCATCGTCCTCGCACATCTCGGCGTACTCGAAGGCGCGAAAGATACGCCGCCGCATCTGAATGGCGTGCTCGGCGGTCTTCAGGCCGGGAGCGTGCTCCCGCCAATGGTCGTTGCCGAAATAGTTGTGCTTGACGCCGGTGGCCGCGACCAGCAGGTCGTAATGCAGTTCGCCGTGTTCGTGGTACACGCACCGCTTCTCGGGGTCGATATCGAACACGGTGGTGTTCAGCGTCCACACCTTCGGCATCTTGCGCAGCAGCGTCCGCTGCGGGTAGGCAATGTCACCAATCGTCAGCGACCCGGTTGCCACCTGATACAGCAGCGGCTGGAAAAGCTGGAAATTGCGCTTGTCGAGCAGGGTGACCCGGTACCCGCGGCGACCGAAACGCCGGGCCGCGTGCAGACCGGCAAAGCCGCCCCCCACGATCACGACATGACGACCATCGGCAGGATTCTGTTCGCGTGCTTTCATCATTTATGCTGCATTGCACAAATACCTAGGGTACCGCGAAACCCGGTGAAAAACAGCCCTCCGCCCGCGCGGGGCGCAGCATCAGCCGCCCTCGATGGCGCTGATCTGGGGCGAATCATCGTGCGCGAGCTGGGCGTGCTCCGGGTAGCGTGCGAGCAGCCAGCGCTCCTGGAAACAATAGCGTGCGACCTGTGCCACATCGTTGATGTACCAGGCATTCACTGAACCACCGACAAAGGCGCCGAGCACCGGAGCGGCCGATGCCGCCTTCCTCCAGCCCAGGTGCACGGACAGCGAACGGGCCAGATTCTGCATGCTGTAGGTGGCGGCCTCCTTGGCCAGCTCGCGCTCGGCGGCGCGCTCCACGCCGTCACGCCACGCCGCCTCGAGGGTCCCGTCGAGCAGGCCGGCGGCACGCAGCCCGCGCAGGGCTGCCATCTTTTCTTCCACGCTGTTGGCGGAAGCGGCCGCAAAGATGGATAGGGCCACTCCGTCATCGGCACGCTCCAGACAACGGTCGCCATAGCAAAGGCCCATTCTTCGAATGGTGCGCAACGCCAGCACCAGCACACCCGAGATGTCCAGCACCATGCCGGCCGTACCCGCCACGCCGAATACCGCACCTCCAGCCCCACCGAGCAGCAGCGCCCTGCGCTGCACACGATCCGCCAAGCCGTCGCACACCGCCAGCGGCACGCTCCGCAAGGCATCCACGGACTCCACCCCCGCTCGGCTCAGGATGGACCGATTGCCATCCGAGCGCGCCGCCGCCTTGTGGGCTGTATTCAACGCCGTACGCAGCGCCGACGCCGGTACCACCGTCTGCACCGCGCGACTGGCCGGTCCTGCGGCGCGGCCGAACCAACGCGTTGCCGGCCCTGGCGGGCGTGCCTGCCAGGCCCGGATCGCAGCCAGACGCTCGGCTTCGTAGTCGCTGATCAAGGCACTCTCCGCTCGGGGAATGGTCGAATGATACGCTTGCCACCTCCTCGAATCGTGGCCTGAATCCATGCTTGCTGCCCGCCTACGATGTGCCTGATCGGCCTGCAATGGCGCGACGCGCATTACCGGTGGCGCATTGCCGCCAACCGCGATGAATTCCATGCGCGCCCCACCACGGCTGCGGACTGGTGGCCGGAGGATGCCAGCGGAGGTGCACGCATTTTTGGTGGTCGCGACTTGAAGGCTGGCGGCGGCTGGCTCGCCTGCACGCCGGAAGGGCGCTTCGCGGCGGTGACCAATGTCCGCGGCACCACCGCCACGGCCGGGCAGTATTCGCGCGGCATGTTGGTCTCGCGCTTCCTCCGCGGCAGCGGTACACCTGCCGAGTTTTTTGCCGAGCTGGCAGCCGACGCCGGACGCTATGCGGGATTCAATCTCCTGGTCAGTGACGGTGTCAGCTGCCGCTATGCCAGCAACACCCCGGCATGGCACGAGCGGGCACTGACCCCAGGTGTCCACGTCGTCTCCAATGCCGACCTCGATACCCCTTGGCCCAAGACGGAGCGCCTGCGCCTCGTGCTGGAGGCCGACAGTGACGACGAGGCGCTGTTTCAGGCACTGGCCGACGAAGCGGCCGCTGCTGACGACGAGCTGCCTGATACCGGCGTCGGCCCTGAGATGGAGCGCTTTTTGTCGCCGCCCTTCATTCGCGGAAGCCACTACGGCACACGCGCAAGTACCATCCTGTCGTGGTCCGGCGATGGGCCGATCCACTTTGAAGAGCGGTGTTTCGCGGCCGACGGCATTCCCGCCGGGAGCCGCCGCACCTTGCTAGGGAGCAGCAACGATGTCCATACGGCTTGATACCCCACTGGGCCCCATGCTGGCCCGATTCGACGAAACGGCGCTCACGGAACTGCATTTCTGCACCGAGCCGGAAGCCCGGGCGGCCCGAGCGCCGCGCCAGCCGATGGAGCGCGCCCTGAGCGATCAGCTCGCCGCCTATTTCGCGGGTGATCGCATCGCCTTCGATCTGCCACTAGCCCCCAAAGGCAGCGCTTTTGCCATGGCGGTTTGGCAAGCGCTGCTGCGCATCCCCTACGGTCAGACAGCAGCCTATGCCGACATTGCCACCGCGGTCGGCCAGCCCAAGGCGGCGCGGGCTGTCGGCCGCGCCAATGGTGCCAACCCCATCTGCATCCTCATCCCGTGCCACCGTGTGGTGCGCAGTGGGGGGGCCATCGGTGGCTATGGCGGCGGCGTCGAGCGCAAGCGTGCGCTTCTCGATATCGAGCAGAGCGCCGCCGCGAGCGCGCCCGTCGCCAGTACCGCGGCAGCCGCTGCGTAGAGCCCGCCGTTGCCCCACTGACTGGCCACCGGCTGGGCCAACAGCGGGGAGGCAAACTGTCCCAGAAAGAAGGCCGTGGTCAGACCGCCCAGCGCCTGGCCGCGTTGAGCGGCATCGCTGACCTGCACGGTCCAATGATTGAGATTGGGCACCATGAATCCGAGGCCCGCACCGGCGATCACCAGTCCGAGCAGAAACAGAGGCACGCTGTGCGACACCGCCACCACGGCATAGCCCGCGGCGAGCAATCCGCCGGTCAGCGCCACCATCCCGAGCGCCGGTATCCGCGCGCGCACCCGGCCGAACTGCATGCCAGACACCATGGCTGCGAGGTTGCCCAGGGCAATGAAGGCGCCGACCCAGCCTGCGCTAAGCGCGAAGCGGCTACTGAGTAGGAAGGGCATGTAGACCGGCACCAGATAGAACAGCGCCATGCCGAGGAAGGCCAACAGATAGATGACGCCGACCCGGCGCAGCAGGCGGGTCATGGGCACGGCTTGCACCGGGTGGACGGACATCGCGCCGGCGTCCCGAGTCTCCGGCAGGCGCAGCATGGCGGGCAACAGCAGCAAGGCCAGAAGATAGACGCCGAATGCCACCCGCCAATGCAGTTCGGCAGCCAGTCCACCGGCAAAGACAAACACCACGCCGCCCCCGGCCATGAAGGCGCCCTGCAGCCCCAGCAACCGGGTCTGTTCGCTGCCTCGCGTGCTGTCGGCGATCATCGTGGTGGCCGCGGTCATCAGGCAGGCAATCCCAATGCCGAGCACGGCGCGACTGACCAGCAGGATGGGCAGCGAGGGTGCCAGCGCCCCGGCGCTTCCTGCGGCCACGTACAGCGCGAGACCGGTCAGCAACACGGGTTTGCGCCCACGGCGGTCACAGGCGCGCCCGGCCCAGGGCGCGGCAAGCACGATGAACAAGGCGGGCAGGGTCAGCACCAGCCGCGTCAGCATGCCGGCATGGGGCGTGTCGGCAAAGTGGGCGGCAATGCCTGCCAGCGACGGCGTGATGGTCGCTGCCGCCATCACCGTGAGGGTGCTACACAGCAGGAGTGTCAGCGCCTGGCTGCGCGAGGCCGCCGTCGCTTCCCGCAACGGCAATCAGCTAAGGCGCAGCCCGCCATCCACCGGCAGGACTGCACCCGTCACGTAATCGGCATCACTCGAGAGCAGGAAACGCACGGCGCGGGCGATATCCTCACCCCCGCCCAGCCGGCCAAGCGGAATCCGTGCCGCCTCCTGCCGGCGCTCTTCCTCACCCAATGCGGAGTTAGTGGCCCAGAGGATGTGGCCAGGCGCGACCCCGTTGACGCGCACGGCCGGCGCCAGCTCGAGGGCCAGGGCTTCGGTCAGCGTCCAGAGTCCACTCTTGGCGGCGAAATAGGGGGCGTAGCCCGCGCGCACGTGGCGCGCCAGGGTGTCGATGATGTTGACCACGGCCGCGGCGCGGGGCTGCTGCGCGAAAGCCTGAATCGCTTCCAGCGGCGCCTTGAGATTGGATGCCAGCAGATCCTCCACCGTGGTGGCATCCACCTCCGTCAAGGGCGTCTTGACGTAGCTGGACGCGTTGTTGACCAATGCATCCAGCCGTCCCCAGTGCTGCGCGGCTTGCGCAACGGCGTGTGCTGCGCCGCCGCTCTGGCTGAAGTCCGCCTGCACGACGTGCGCACTGTCCGGCCGCCCTGCATTGAGTTCCGCGACCAGCTGGTCCGCGTCTTCGCGGCTGCTGCGGCAGTGCACCACCACGCGCCAGCCGGCGTGGTGCAGCAAACGGGCAATCTGCGCGCCGATGCGGCGCGCACCTCCGGTGATCAGCACCACCGATCCGGTGCTTGGCGACTCCATGGCATCGATTCCAGGCCAATGATCTCGCATTGTGGCATCGGGCTACTGCGCCCGTGCTCAGCCCTTCGACGTACCCTCGCGCCAGGCCTTGATAGCCGCCGCGCGCGCCTGCGCGAGACGCTCGCCGATTTCGGGGCCCTTCATGCCCTCCTCCATGACGTCGCGCGCCCGGATGCGGGCGGCGACGGCACACGCGCCACGAAGGTGCTCCGCCGAGGGATAGTCGGTGTCCTCGAAACCGGTGCGGCCACGCGCATCGGCTCCACAGGCAGCCAGCGCCTGCTCGAAGAATGGACCGTCACGAAATCCACGCAGACGTTCGATCAGCTGCAGCAGCGTTGTGGGGCGCAAGCGCGGCGCCCGGTGCACCAGCAGATGATCGCGACACACAGCCACGGCCAGCTCGCGATAGGCCGTGGGCACGCGCAGGCGGGCACAGAAGGCCTCGACCAGAGGCACACCCGCTTCCTCGTGACCGCGATGGCCGGGCAGCACGGCCTCCGGGGTGAGGGCCTTGCCCAGATCGTGCAGCAATACCGCCACCCGCACGGCTGCCGGGGCCTGCGCGTGGGCGGCCTGGTCCAGCGCCATCAGGCAATGCACGCCCGTATCGATTTCGGGATGGTAGTCGGCGCGTTGCGGTACGCCGAAGAGCTGATCCACTTCGGGCATGAGTGCGGCCAGAGCCCCGCACGCTCGCAATGTTTCGAAATACACCGACGGCCGATCGTGCATCAGCGCACGCTCGGTTTCCTTCCAGACGCGTTCAGCCGCCAGCGCCTGCATCTCGCGGGATGCCACGATCTCGCGCATCAAGGCCATGGTCTCATCGGCGATGCGGAAACCGAAGGAGGCGAAGCGGGTGGCAAAACGCGCCACCCGCAGCACACGCAGCGGGTCCTCCACGAAGGCATCCGAGACATGCCGCAGCAGGCGCGCCTGCAGATCCGCCTGCCCGCCCCAGGGATCGATCAGACGGCCGTCTTCGGCCTGTGCGATGGCATTGACGGTGAGATCCCGCCGGCGCAGGTCCTCTTCCAGCGTCACCTCCGGTGAGGCATCCACGACAAAGCCGCGGTAGCCGCGGCCGGATTTACGCTCCGTGCGCGCCAGCGCGTGCTCCTCCTGCGTCTCGGGATGCAGAAACACCGGAAAATCGCGCCCCACCGCGCGGTAGCCCTGCGCTTCCATCTCGGGCTGCGTCGCGCCGACCACCACCCAATCACGCTCGCCCACCGGCAAGCCCAGCAGCGCATCGCGCACAGCCCCGCCGACCAGATAACGCTGCATCAGGCGTCCTCCTGCGCGCGTACCGGCTCAGCCAGCAGGGGCCCGAGCTGTCCGGGCGTGCCGTGCAAACGCCAATGAATGATGACGTAGTGGTAGAGCGCCCGCCGCACGTAGCCACGCGTCTCATTGAAGGGGATATTCTCGATCCAGATGTCGGCCGGTAGCGGCGCCTCGGGCAACCAGATCGGGATGCGCCCCGGGCCTGCGTTGTAGGCGGGCACCACGAAGAGCCAGCGTTGCTCGAAGCGCTCCAGCAGCTCATGCAGGAAGTGGGCGCTGAGGCGGAGGTTGGTATCGGCATCGAACAGACTATCCCGGCCGTCATAGTCCAATCCCTGGCGCGCCGCGACGCGTTGCGCAGTGGTCGGCATCAACTGCGCGATGCCGCGCGCACCTGCGCTGGAGACTGCGCGCGTGTCGTACAGGCTCTCCGTGCGCGCAATGCTATGCAGCCAGACGAGGGCAACGCCGGCGTCCTTGGCAGCGCGCGCAAAACTGTCCGCGTGAGGCAGCGGGAAGCGGAGATCGAGATCATCCCAGCGACCGGCACGGGCCATCCAGGCGATGGCCTGCTGGTGCCAGCCCCAGTCGTGCAGCATCAGGGCCGCCTGCTCCAGGCCGTCTGCATCCAGTTCGGCAAAGGCCCAGGCCAGTTCGGCGCGCGCTCTGCGGTCGTCCGCCAGGGCATACCAGGCGCGCGCGCGCTGCACGGCAGGCAACGTGGCGAGCTGCTGCTGCGCCGCCGGTACCGGCTTCGCGGGCTGGTGCCCAAGCGTGGGCGCCACGCCGGCGCGTTCCGCTGCCATGAATCCATAGAAGCTGCGCTCGCGCGCCAGCGCAGCAAAAGCCTCCTCCGCGCCTACCTTGCCGCGCGCCACCCGCATGCGCGCCCGCCAGTAGCGCCAGGCCTCGTCCTGCTGCATGGATACCGGCATGGCGCGCAGCACGCGGCGAAACTCCTGCCAGTCCTGCGCCCAGAGAGCGGCGCGCGCGTGCCAGACGAGTGCCTCTTCGCTATGTCCCTCCACCGGCGTCTCACGAAACAGGCGCAGCGCCAGCGGTGCGCGCGACCAGGACGCGGCAAGGGCCACACTGCGCTGCAACGCATGTCGTTCGGACTCGCTCAGGCTGCGCTGCTCCAGCAGCCGCTGCAGCAGATCGCCGGCCTCCTCGGGTTGGCCGCGCGCGTGCGCCAGCAAACCGGCCCGCAGATCCTCGAAAAAGACGGGTGCATCGGGGCTGGCAATCAGCCGCTCAATGAAACGCCCCCGGCGCTGGCGCACCAGCCGCGCATTGACCCAGATGCGCCGCTCGCTCTCCGGCAGCTTGTCCGTCAGAAAACGCGCCAAGCCGAAGGCGTTTGCATCCAGCGCCAGGCGCAGCCGCTCGGTCACTGCGGCCTGGTCGAGCAGCCCCTGCGCCTCCAGCCAATCGAAGGCCGCGTTGCACGCAGCCGGCATGCTGCGCCCGTTGCGCCATGCGGCCCAGGCGTGGCGCGCGAAATCCTCGGTGCGACCGAGCTTCAGGCGCGCGGTCAGCCACTGGCATAGCCTTAGGTCAGCGGTCGGCCGTTGCGGCTGCACCGCAAGCAGCCGCTCCCATGCCTCGCGCGCAGCCAGGCTGGACAACCACTGTCGGCGCAATGCCTGCGTGTAGGGCGCGCGACCGTTGGCGTCCAGAAAGGCTTCGATGCGCGCATCGAGTGCGGCGTCCGGCGCGGCGGACAGCGCCTGTTCCAGACGCCGCGCCTGCAACCAGGGATAGAGTGGGTGCGCCTTGAGCGGCGGACTGTCGCTGCGCTCGACGCCTTCCTCCGGTGCCTCGAAGGCGCGCAGAAAGGCCCGGTCGGCAGCGGAGATTTCCGCAGCCGCCGAAGGGTCGGCGCCGGCCTGGCCGGCGACACAAAGCATGGCAAAAACCAGCAGCAAACGGACCTGCATGGCGCGAGCGGTCTAGGATGTGCGCCCATTCTAGGCCCGCGACACGAGCGCGCACGGCATCCATGGAATTTCTGCCCTACTTCATTGCCACCGGCATCCTGTCCGGCCTGCTCGCGGGTCTCTTCGGCGTGGGCGGCGGATTAACCACCGTACCCATCCTCGCCCTCATCCTGAGCGCCCAGGGCTTCCCGGAGGCCCACGTCATGCAGGTGGCCATCGGCACCTCGCTTGCGGTGATTGCGCTGACCGCACTGTCATCGACCCGCGCCCATCATGGCCATCACGCCGTGGTGTGGAAGACAGTGGGCATGCTGGTACCGGGTCTGGTCCTGGGTGCGGTGCTTGGCGCATGGACCGCGCACGGTCTGTCGACCGTGATGCTGGCACGCATCGTCGGCGTGGGCGCCCTGGCGGTCGCGCTGAAGATGCTGCTGCAGGCGGATCCGCGGGTGCGCTTTCAGGCCCCGGGACGCGGCCTGCTGACCACGGCGGGTACCGGCATCGGTTGGGCCTCCGCGCTGATCGGCATCGGCGGCGGTTCGCTCACCGTGCCCTTCCTTCGCCTGTGCGGCTACGAGATGCGCCAGGCGGTCGGAACCTCGGCCGCGGCGGGCATTCCCATCGCCTGGGCCGGCGCGGTGGGCTTCATCTGGACCGGCTGGCAGGTGCCGGGGCTGCCCGCCGGCCAGTTGGGCTATATCTCGCTGCCTGGCTTCGCCGCCGTGGCCGCGGCCTCGGTGCTGATGGCGCCGGTTGGCGCGCGCCTGGCGCACCGACTGCCGCAGCTGTGGCTGCAGCGCGCCTTTGCCGCGCTGCTCATCGTGATTGGTTGCACGATGCTGCTGGGTATCCGCTGAGCGGCGTCTGCGCCGGGCTTGCAACAATTCGGAAACCGCTCCGAAGCCGCCACGCGCGTAAAATGCGCGATCTGTTGCTCATCCCACCACGGAGTCCATAGCCCCATGTCCGGTCTGGTCACACCCCACGGCAGTGATGTACTGAAGCCACTGCTACTCGAAGGCGCGGCACGCGATGCCGAAGCCCAACGCGCGCAGGGCCTGCCTCGCGTCACCATCAGCTCGCGCGAAGCGGGCGACCTGTTCATGCTTGGCATCGGTGGCTTCACGCCGCTCGAAGGCTTCATGGGACACGACGACTGGCGCGGCGTCTGCGATGACATGCGCCTCGCCTCGGGCCTGTTCTGGCCGATTCCGATCACGCTGTCGACCGACGAGGCCACGGCCGACACGATTGGCGAAGGCAGCGACGTGGCGCTCTACGACGCCGAGCGTGACGAAATCCTGGCCACGATGACGGTCAACGAGAAGTACCGTATAGACAAGGCGCACGAATGCGACCAGGTATTCCGGACCTCTGATGAGGAGCACCCTGGCGTCAAGATGGTGATGGCACAGGGTGCGGTCAATCTGGGCGGCCCGGTACGTGTGCTGTCTCAGGGCGGCTTCCCGGAGAAGTACCCCGGCCTGTACATGACCCCGGCACAGACGCGTGCCGCCTTCGAGGAACGCGGCTGGAAGACGGTGGCGGCTTTCCAGACCCGCAATCCGATGCACCGCAGCCATGAATATCTGGTGCGCATTGCCATCGAGATCTGTGACGGCGTGCTGATCCATTCGCTGCTTGGCAAGCTGAAACCTGGCGACATTCCGGCCGAAGTGCGCACCAAGGCCATTTCCGCGCTGATCGACAACTACCTGCGCCCCGAAACCATCATTCAGTCCGGCTATCCGCTCGACATGCGCTATGCCGGACCGCGCGAGGCGCTGCTGCACGCCGTCTTCCGTCAGAACTACGGCTGCAGCCACCTCATCGTGGGACGTGACCACGCCGGCGTCGGCGACTACTACGGACCCTTCGATGCGCATCACATCTTCGACGAGATCCCCGAAGGCGCGATCCAGACCAAGCCGCTGAAGCTGGACTGGACCTTCTGGAGCCACAAGGTAGGCGGCATGGCCTCGTTGCGCACCTGCCCCGGCTCGGATGAAGACCGCGTCCTGCTGTCGGGTAGCAAGTTGCGCAAGCTGCTGTCGGAGGACCAGCACGTGCCGGACGAATTCTCGCGGCCCGAGGTGCTGGAAATCCTGCGCCGCTACTACCAGGGCCTGGAGGATCACGAACGCGTGGAAGTCAAGGTGACCGGACACTCGGCACGATGACCGAAGCGCGCCCGTCGGCCGCGTCGCGTGTCGACAATCAGGTCTACATGGTGTTTCCCAACGACCTGAATGCCAACGACACGGTCTTTGGCGGCATGATCATGGCGCAGATGGACCGGACCTGCGCCGTGGTCGCGGACCGGCATGCGGGCAGTATCTGCGTCACCGCCAGCGTCGACGCCGTGCATTTCATGGCGCCGGCGCGGCGCGGCGACGTGCTCGTCTTCCACGCCGCCGTGAACCGTGCCTGGACGACCTCCATGGAAGTGGGCTGCAAGGTGGAGGCCGAGACTGTCGGCGGCGGTCCCCGCCGACACATCCTATCGGCCTACCTCACCTTCGTCGCCCTCGATGACACGGGCAGTCCGAAGCCGGTTCCGGCACTCAGCACCGAGACCGAGACCGAGCGGCAACGCTATCGGGAAGCCCAACTGCGGCGCGATCTGCGCCTGCAGCACGCCCACGAACTGCGCGCGCTTCGCGCCAAGGGGAAAGACGCTTGAGTGGCATTGGCATCGACGGCGTCCGGCAGATTGCCGTGACCGTCTCCGACCTGGATCGCGCCGTCCATTTCTACGCCGACGTGCTCGGCATGGATCTGCGCTTCCGCAACGAAAAACTGGCTTTCTTCGACTGCGGCAGCACGCGTCTGCTGCTCGCCCTCAAGGGACAGGACGACGCCGACGGCATCGTGCTGTATTTCGAGGTCGCGGATATCTTTACCGCTGTCGACACGCTGCGCGACAGCGGCATCGCCATCGAGAAGGAACCGGCCTGTCTGGCGCGGATGGCTGGCCGTGCCATGTGGGTCAGCTTTTTCCGCGACAGCGAGGGCGCGCTGGCTGCGCTGATCGCCGAACACGCCGATGACGGCGAGGCAGGCACGCCCGACACCGCCTGAGCGGATCACGGCCCGCTGCTGGCCTCAGGGGCAGTCGGCATAACGCATCACGCCATCGAGCAGAGCGCGCAATGTGCCAGGCTCGGTGGCGGAATGGCCGGCATCCGGAATGATCTGCAGTTCCGACGCCGGCCAGGCGCGGGACAGTTCCCAAGCAGAGCGCGCGGGACATACCACGTCGTAGCGGCCCTGCACGATCAGGCCCGGGATGTGTTCGATGCGTTGCGCATTGCGCAGAATCCAGTCGGGCTGCTCGAAGAAGCCGCCATTGACGAAATAGTGGCATTCGATACGGGCAAAGGCTTCAGCAAAGCGCACGTCACCAAAGGCGGCTTCCGCTTCCGGTGAATTGCGCAGATTGCTGGTGGCACCTTCCCAACGGCTCCAGGCGATGGCGGCGGCGCGGCGTTGTTCCAGATCGTCGCCGGTCAACCGTCGATGATAGGCATGCAGCAAGTCATCGCGCTCCGCCTCCGGGATAGGCGCAATGAAGCGCTCCCAGGCGTCGGGGTAGATCCAGCTGCAGCCACGCTGGTAGAACCAGGCGATCTCTTCCGGCCGAAGCAGGAAGATACCGCGCAAAATCAGACTCTTGACGCGCTCTGGATGGGTAATCGCGTAGCTCAGCGCCAGCGTTGAGCCCCAGGAACCACCAAAGACCATCCAGCGATCAATGCCGAAATAGTCGCGGATGCGTTCGATGTCCTCGATCAGATCCCAAGTCGTGTTCTCGCGCAGCTCGGCGTGGGGCGTGGATCGACCACAGCCGCGCTGATCGAACAGGATGATGCGGAAGCGATGCGGATCGAAGAACTGGCGATGAAAGGGCTGACAACCACCGCCCGGCCCCCCGTGCAGGAAGAGCACCGGCAAGCCTTCGGGGTTGCCGGCTTCCTCGACATAGATTTCGTGCAGCGGCGACACGCGCAGATGCGTCGTGTGGCGCACCGGCACGGGTGGATAGAGACCGTCCATCAAACAACGGGCCGAAAAAATATGCGCATAGCTTAGCGACTTCCGACCGGAGAACGTGTTCTACGGAACAATGGTGCTGCAGTGCGGATACTGACTCGCTAGCATGACGCTTTGGTTGCGCGCCCTCTCCACCCCCGCCACGACTACAGATATGGCCCTCCCTGCCCGATTGTCGATTGCCGCGCTCGTCCTGCTCGCGCTGGTACCGGTGAGCCATGCTGAACAGCGGCCCACCATCGATGCATCGTTGCTCGAACGCCCGCCGGTCCTGCAGCCCGCGATCAGCTTCTGGCGGCATGTGTTCGGCAAGTATTCACAGCATCAGGTGGTGCTCCACGCACGCGACTATCCCAACAAGATCTTCACCGTGCTGGATTACCGGGACGAGGCGGCACGCGGCATGGATGCCGCCGCGCTTGCCGCCCTGCGCCGCCGCGAAACCGAGCAGACCATTGAGCGCATCGACGCGCTGCTGGGTGAGATCGCCGCCGCCAACGGGCGCCATGCGGGCTTGAGCGATGACGCCAAGGCCATCGTCGAACTGCTGGCGGATCTCGACGACCCTGACATCTACCGCAAGGTGCAGGGCCGCGTGCGCGCCCAGCAAGGCGTGCAGGAGCGCACGCGCGAAGGTCTGGAGCGGGCGGGTCGCTACCTGCCCTACATGGAGTCGGTCTTCGCCGAGCGCGACCTGCCGCCGGTGCTGACCCGGCTGCCGCTGGTGGAATCCTCCTTCGATACCCGCGCCTATTCCAAGGTCGGGGCCGCCGGCGTCTGGCAGTTCATCCCGTCATCGGCACGGCGTTACATGCGCCTCGATTACATGCTTGACGACCGCCGCGACCCATGGAACAGCACGCGCGCCGCGGCAGCCCACCTGAGCGACGACTACGCCCTGCTGCAGGATTGGCCGCTTGCCATCACCGCCTACAACTTTGGACGCGCCGGCGTGAAGCGCGCGCTCGAAGCCGTGGATGGTGATTCCCTGGGCGACCTCATCCGCGATTACGAGCATCCCCGTTTCGGCTTTGCCTCGCGTAATTTCTACGCCTCCTTCGTTGCCGCGGTGGATGTGGAACAGGCGCGAGAACGCTGGTTCGACATCCCGCTGCGCCCCGCCGAGCCCGCGCGCTTCGATGAGGTGGAGACCCAACACTATGTCGCGTGGTCCACGCTGCAGCGACTCTCCGGCTGGGATCCCGAGCACTTTCGCATTCACAACCCGGCCTACGGCGAACTGGTGCGCGAGGGGCAGCTATTGGTCCCGCCCAATCACCGCATTCGCGTGGCGCCGGGCCACGGAGAGGCCTTTGCGCGCGCCTACCTCGCGCTGAACGACGGCGAACTCCACGCCCGTCAGCGCGATGCCTTCATCACCCACCGCATCCGCAGCGGCGAAACACTGTCCGAGATCGCGCGCCGTCATGGCACCTCGGCGTCGCGTCTGCAGCAGCTCAACGGACTGCGTAGCGCGCATCACGTGCGCATCGGTCAGAGCCTGCGCATTCCGGCGCCCAGCAACCGCAATACCACCAGCGTGGCGCGCACCACACCCGCCGCGGAGCGCCCGCACCATCATCAGGTGGGCAGTGGCGAAACCCTTTCGCAGATTGCGGCACGCTACGGCATCACTACCACCGAGTTGGCGGCCCTCAACGGCATCCGTGATCCGCGCAGGCTGCGCGCCGGTCAGCGACTACGCTTGCCCGCGAGTGGGCCGGGCGAACGCGCATCGGCGCGCCTTACCGAATATCGCGTCAGCGATGGCGAAACGCTGTCCCAGATCGCGCTGCGCCACGACACTTCCACCAATGCGCTGCGTGCGCTCAATGGGATCGATGACGCCGACCAGTTGCAGGTCGGCCAGCGTCTGCGCGTGCCGGGCACCGGCACGAACCACGTCGTGGCCCCGGGCGAGACGCTGTCCGGCATCGCTGACCGCTATGGACAATCGCTGCAGGCGCTACTCGCTGCCAACCCGCTGCAGGACCCGCATGCGCTGCGGCCCGGCCAGACCCTGACCATCCCGGGCCAGGATGGACCGCAGCGCCACCGTGTATCCCCGGGAGAAACGCTGTGGGATATCGCACGTCGACACGATCTGCCACTGGCGCGCATCGTGGCGCACAATGCGCTGGAGGATGCCGACAGCATCCGGCCGGGCCAACTGCTGGAAATCCCGAATTGATGACCGGGGCCGCCCGCGGGTGGCCGCGCTACACTGAATAACGAACTGACGCGGAGGCTTGCGCATGGGCGACAAGCGACTGAAAACGCGACTCCGTGACCTGGAGCATGCGACGGATTACGCCAGCTGGCGGGAAATCGCCGAGGAGCTGGACCGCCTCGAGGGACTGGATCAGTGGCGCGCCGACGACACCTCCGACGACTACGACTACCTGCTCATCAAGGAGCGGCTGGCCGAAATGCAGGCCCTGCGCTCGGCCGGTGACGTGCGTCGCCTCGCCTTTGCGCTGCACGAGGGCCTGCACGGCAACATCGGCAATATTGCCAATCCGGCACTGCACCAGGTGGCGCGCTGCGGCACCAAGTATCTCATCGAGAGCTATGTGCACGAGGTATCGCGCTGCATTGATTACATCTCGGCCGGCGACTTTCCGAACTTCCCCCCCGCCGAGAAAGTCCTGTTCTTCAAGCGCGTCGGCACGGTCTTCGGTCGCTCGGCGCTGATGCTGTCCGGCGGCGCTTCGCTCGGCATGTTCCACCTCGGGGTGGTCAAGGCTCTGTTTGAGCGGGGCCTGCTGCCGCGCGTACTGTCGGGCAGTTCCGCCGGGTCGATCATTGCCAGCATGGTGTGCGTGCGCACTGATGCACAGATCCCGCAATTGTTCGAGCGTGACAGCATCAACCTGGAAGCCTTCCAGCGTGTCTCCCTGCGCGGCGTGCTGCGCAATGGCAGCGTCATGGAAGGCAGCGCACTGCAATCCTGCTTGCAACGCAACATCGGCGACGCCACCTTCGAGCAGGCCTTTGAATCCACGCGCCGCATGCTCGGCATCACCGTATCGCCGGCAGAGATCAACCAGCAGGGGCGCCTGCTCAACTACCTCACCGCACCGCATGTGCTGATCAACAGCGCTTCGCTGGCCAGCTGCGCGATTCCCGGCGTCTTTCCCTCGGTGATGCTGCAGGCGCGCGACTTCAATGGCGACATTGAGCCCTACATGCCCTCCAAGCGCTGGGTGGACGGTACGCTTAGCTCGGATCTGCCGATGCTGCGCCTGGCGCGTCTGCACAATGTCAACCACTACATCGTCAGCCAGACCAACCCGCATGTGGTGCCCTTCCTGCATGACCGGCAGCACGAACGCGGCATCGGGCCGTGGGTGCGAGAGCTGGTCGGCTCCAGCGGCAAGAATGCGCTGAAAGTCACCCGCAAGCATTTCGCCACCGGCAGCGCCGTGCTGGCCCAGGCCTATGGTGTGGTGCGGCAGCGCTACTCGGGCGACGTCACGCTGTATCCCAAGCATTCGCCGCGTCAACTGATGCGCATGCTGGCTAACCCCACTGCGGACGAGATCGATGCCTACATCCGCGAAGGCGAGCGCAATACCTGGCCCAAGATCGCCCGTATCGACACCCAAACCCGCATTTCACGGGCGCTGGAGGATGCCACCGCGCGCCTGAAGACCCACACCCCGGCACATACCAGCCGGGCACGGCCGCTGCGCGCCGTCACCGACCAGCTCAAGCGGCGATGATCGTTCTCGAGCACCGCATTGCCGCAGGGCGGCCGGCGCGTGAGTGCCTGTGGTACGCCGCCGACTTCCGCAACCTGCCGCAATGGGACACTAGCGTCACCGCAGTCGAAAAGATGACGGAGGGGGCTGTGGGCAGCGGGGCTCGCTTCGAGTTGCGGACCCGCAATGGGATGCGCGAGCAACTCCTGCACTACGAGATCCTGCGTTTCTCGCCGCCCTTCGCGGCCACGCTGCGCGGGGAAGGCGACGGTGTCACGGTGGTGGACGAGATTCGCGTCGAAGCGACCGATGGCGGCTGCACGCTGCACTGGCGCGTGGAAATCCGGTTGCGCAGCACCTGGCTGGAAACCCTTGCCCGTCCATGGATCCAGCGCAACGTGCAACGCGCCGCTCGGGCACTGGAACGCGCGCTGCGTGCGCCGGAGCCGGCGCGGCTGGGCTTCGGCGGCCATCTCGCCGATCGACTGGTGCTCCCCGGTGCGGCGCGCTTCACGCGACAGGGCTTTCAGGCAGCACGGCTGGCGCCCATCGTGGAGCGCGCCGATGGGCAGCATATCGTCATCACCGGCGCGACCTCTGGCCTGGGCGAAGCCGCTGCCATCGCACTGGCACGCCGCGGCGCACGACTCAGCATCGTCGGCCGGGACGGTCAGCGTCTGCGCGCACTGGTGAAGCATCTGCGGGTGGATTCCGGCTGTCGTGCGCGCATCGTCGAAGCCGACCTGCTCGACCTGGAACAAGCCACGCAGGCGGGCCAGCAGCTGCTTCAGGACGACCCGCCCGAGGTGCTCATCAACAATGCCGGCGCGCTATTTGCAGAACGCGACGAATCGCCTCAGGGCTTCGAGCGGGCACTGGCGATCAACGCATTGGCACCCCTGCTGCTGATGGACACGCTCGGCCCCGCCATGCCGTCAGGGGGCCGCATCATCAATGTGGTCAGCGGCGGCATGTACCTGACGCCGTTGCGCCTGGACGACCTGCAATACCGGCGCGGCCGCTATGACGGGGCTACGGCTTACGGCCGCGCCAAGCGCATTCTGACAGTGCTCGGCATGCGCCGCGCACGGGCTTGGCCGCACCTGGCCGTGCACGCCATGCACCCCGGCTGGGCCGACACGCCTGGCGTGCGCCGGTCGCTGCCTGCCTTTCATCGTGTCATGCGTCCGCTGTTGCGCGACGCGGAGCAAGGCGCCGATACGGCGGTCTGGCTGGCGCTGAGCGCAGCGGGTGCGGAGAGCCGTCACGGCGTCTGGTTCGATCGCGCCCCGCACCCCATCGATGTATTGCCGAGCACGCGTCTGCGCAGTCCACAGATCGACGCGCTTGACGGGCAATTGAGCACGCTCATCGGGCCGTGGCTGTCGAGCCAGGGGGCTGCTGCCTGACACTCTGGGGCGAGCGCTGCGTGCAGCGCGCCATACAAGCCGTGAGAGCCGATGGACGCCGCCCCCTCAGAATCCGCCGCAGTACGCCCCAGCCCCCAGGAACCCTACGCACCGGCCACCGCTCGCGGTCGCGCCACGCGCCAACGCCTGCTGGATGCGGCTATCGCGGAATTCGGCGAGAAGGGCTTTCACGCCGCCTCGGTGAGCGCGATCACCACCCGTGCCGGCATCGGCCAGGGCACCTTCTACATCTACTTCAGTTCCAAGGAAGCCTGCTACGCGGTGGTGGTGGAAAGCGTGAGCCGGCTCTTGCGCCGCGCGTTGCTGCGGGGCTTCAGCTTCCTCGACCTCGAAAGCTGTCTGCGCGAGAGCTTTGCTGCCTACCTGCGATTCTGCGCAGAACAGCCCACCGCGATGCGCGCCCTCGGCGAGGCGCAATTCATTGATGAATCCATCTGGCGGGAGCACACGCGGCGGCTAGTGCATTGCTACACCGATCTGCTCGAACGTCACGCTGGCGCAAACACGCCGCACGCCGAGCGCGAACTCCATGCCACCGCTATCGTCGGTGGACTGCATGGTGCCGCGCAGGCGCTGGTGGCCACACTCGAGGAGAGCGGCGAAGAGGCCGCCAATCTCATTCATCATCAGGCCGATGGCCTGCGCGATGTGGCGCTTTATGGCGTAGGGCCCCGGCCACCGAGTCAGGCTGCGAGCTAGGCCCTGATAATTCTCAGTCGATCGCGGCGCGCGTCCGTATGCGTGCAGCGCAAGGAGTCAGGAGCGCGATGGACTTGACGTACATGAGCGACGAAGGACGCGGCGGTGCGCGCATACGGGCCGCGTCCTTCGGATTCGCCCCCTGCCGACCGCGTGTGAACAGGCCCTAGCGCGCCTCTACCGCAAAGCGCACGGTCTTCTGTGCAGTGGCATCGCCCACTGCATAGTGGATCTGAACCTCGACGCTGTCGCCCGCTTCCACGCTGCCCTGGGGTGTGATGAACATCAGGTGCTTGCCGTGCGGCTCAAGCGCCACGCTTTCGCCAGGCGGCACCGAGATTGAGGGCAGCTCACGCATGCGCATCATGCCCCCCTCGTGATCCATGGTGTGCATCTCGACCCGCTCATAGGCTGCGGTCGACAGGCCCTGGATGAGCAGCGGTGTACCACCCTGATTGCCGAAGCTGAGATAACCGGCCGCCGTATCGCGGCCCGGCGGGGGCAGTACCAGCCGTGGATCGCTCACGGTCAGCGCTGAGGCGGGGTCGGGCGCTGTGCTTAGGCTGTTGCCACAGCCCGCGATTGCCAGGGCGCCGAGCAGCGCTGCGACAGGAAGGCAGATTCGAAGCATCGACGGCATGGTGTCAGGCGTCCTTTGCGATTTCGGAGGAGAGACAGGCCGGCAGTCCACTGGCCAGGTCAGGATATTGCCACTGAAAGCCCAGAGCATCCCGCAGCCGATCCACGCGCAGCCGCTTGCTTTCTTCCATGAAGGACCACATGGCCGCACTCATGTGCGTCCGGGCCTCCTCCGGGGGCAGCTGCGGCGGGGCTGGTAGACCCAGCAACGCGGCGCAGCGGAGGAAATAATCCGTCATGGTCGTGGGATTGCCGTCGGCCACGTTGTAGGCCTGACCGGTCTCGCCATGGCGCAGTACACACAGGGTGGCAGCGGCGAGGTCTTCAACGTGGATGCGGTTGGTGTAGGGCGCGGCATCAGCGGCAATGACCGGCGTACCGTCGCGCAGCCGCGCCTCCGGCAAGCGGCCCGGTCCATAGATGCCAGGCACCCGAATCACAACGTAGTCGCCACCGGTTGCGCTGCGCCATGCGGCGAGCTGATGCTCGGCATCGGCGCGACGCTGCGCACGCGCGCTCTTCGGCGCAATCGGCGCCGATTCGTCGATCCATTCGCCGCCGCAGTCGCCATAGACCCCGGAGGTCGACAGATAGAGCAGTCGGCGGATGGCCGAGCCGGCATGGAGGCAGCGCGCCAGTCGCGGCTCAGTGCGCCCCTCCCGCGGCGGCGGTGCCAGCCAGATCACCGTCCCCTTCAGCGGCGCGGACTGCGTGTCCAAGTCGCACTGCAAAGCGCGCACCCCGGCGGCCTCCAGACGCTCTAGGCTTTGTCGGCTGCGCACGACTCCGGTAGGCTCCAGGCCCTCCTGCTGCAGGCGCTTTGCCACGCGCAACCCGACATCCCCGCAGCCGACGATCCACACCGATTCCACCATGACTCACCACGTGTATTTAGGCGATAGCGGCCAGCATTTTGCCGCACGCCCGGACCAAACCCTCCTTGACGCCGGCCTGTGTGCAGGTGTCTCGCTGCCTTATGGGTGTGCCAGCGGCACCTGCGGCGCCTGCCGCTGCCGCATCCGCAGCGGCCGCGCCGTCGAAGACCCACCCAATCGCGCACTGTCCGAGACCGAACGGGCGGCCGGCTATGCCCTGCTCTGCCAAGCCCACGCCGCCAGCGATATCGTGCTGGATTGGCAGGCACCGGCGGGTACACCCGCACCGCGGCCAGCGATCTGGCCATGCCGCCTGCAGGAGAGACGCTGGCTATCCGGCGATGTCCTTGGAGTGACGCTCAAACTGCCACGCGGTGACGCCGCCTTTGCCTACCTGCCGGGGCAGTATGTCGATTTTCTTCTGGATGATGGCGGCCGGCGCAGTTTCTCGCTGGCTGGGGTGGCGTCGGACGGCACCATCGAACTGCACGTTAAGGTCACACCCCAGGGACGCTTCGGCCGCTACATCGCCGAGCAGCTTCCCGACCGCGCCATGCTGCGCTTTGAAGGCCCGTTGGGTGCGTTCTATCTTCATGAGGCCCAACGGCCGACCATCCTGGTCGCGGGCGGTACCGGTTTCGCACCCATCAAGGCCATCATCGAGGACGCCATCCATAGGGAAGACCAGCGTCCGATGCATGTGTTCTGGGGCGCGCGCAAGCGAGAGGATCTCTACCTCGACGCCCTGGTCAGAGATTGGGCGGATCGCTACGCCAATATCGACTACACCCCAGTCTGCGAATCGCCTCCTAAAGAATGGAACGGTGCGCGCGGCCGCGTGGACGACGCGGTCGCCGCGCAGTACAGCGATCTGCGCGACCATGCGCTCTACGTCAGTGGCCCGCCAGCCATGGTGGCGGCCGTCAAAGCCCGGGGACTTGGCGCTGGCCTGCATCCAGACCATCTGCATTACGACAGTTTCGATGACGCCCACGTCACGTGGCCGGGCACACCGTAGGTCGGACAGCTCATGCGTCAGAGCGGGGGCTTGGGGCATAGTGATGCTTCGATTTCCGAGGGGCATGTCATGCGCTTCACCCAAGCATTCCTAATCAGTTGCTGTGCTGCGCTTTGCGCGCTGGCACTGCCGCTCACCGCCGCTGCCGCCGAAAGACAGATCCCCCGCCCGACGGTCGAGGATGCGCAGGCACTGCCCGACGGAATGGCGATCCAGCCGGTGCTGCAGTCTGGGCGCGCCGTCGATCTTCCGCTCAGCGTTCAGGACGGGGAGTGGTCCTTCCCCGCGGACGGAAGCGCGATTTGGCGGCTCGCGCTGAACACCGCCGACGCAACCTACATCGGCCTCCATTTTGAAGCGCTCTCGCTTCCCGCAGAAAGCCAGCTGGCACTGATCGGCGCCCACGGGCAGAGCGGCCCCTTCAGTGCAGCGGACCAAGGCGCCGACGGTACGCTCTGGGTACCGCTCGTCCACGGCAAGGAAGCGGTCCTGGAAATCACCCTTCCCGCCGCGGCGCTATCCGAATTGAGATTCGGTGACACCACGCTGCAGTACGGGGTGGTTGCGCTTGATGACCGTCGCCCCCAAACCAAAGCGGAAGGCGACGCCGGCAACTGTCACAACAATGTCGCGTGCCCGGTGGGGGACGACTGGCCTTTGGCCATCGATGCCACCGTATTGCTGATCATTGGCAACCAGGTCGTCTGCAATGGCGCGTTGCTCAACAACACGCGGAGCGATGGCAGTCCGCTGATTATCACCGCCGACCATTGCGGGATTCGCAGCGACGGCGACGGCGACGGCTTCCCCGCCGACTCTGTTACTGCCATCTTCAATTTTCAGAGTACGCAATGCGACCGCAGTGCCGGTGTTTCGGATGAGGACCGTATCAACGGCGCCACGCTGCTCTACCGCGATACCCGCTCCGATACCAGCCTGATCCGGCTGGATCGTGCGCCTCCGGCAGGCTTCAACGCCCGCTATGCCGGCTGGGACGCATCGGGCAATGGCGCCGGCCGCGGCAGCGGCGTGCACCACCCCGCGGGCGACTTGAAGAAGATCAGCCTGTTTGACGAGCCGACACAAAAGGAAACTGTCACCATCACCGACGGGGCACTCATCGGCAGCCGCAATCAGACGGTTGATGCATGGCGGGTGACCTGGGCCGATGGCGTGACCGAACCCGGCAGCTCTGGATCGGGTCTGTGGACGCCGCAGCAGCAACTGATCGGCGTGCTGTCGGGCGGCAGTTCGGCCTGTGGCAGCAGCGGGCTGCTCGGCCTCGGCAGCGGTGATGTCAACCCGGGCCCGGATTTCTACGGTCGTTTGGAGGTCGCCTTCGCGCGCTCGGGGGAACTCGGGACCCCCATCCAGCGTTTCCTGGACCCCGCCGGCAGTGGCGTATTGCGGCTGAGTCCGCGCGGCGGTGTCAGCGCCCCGCCAACGGCCGACGGAAGCGAAAGCGACGGGTCTCCCGATACCGGCAGTGATGGCGGAGGCGGCGGCGCCGTGGGCTGGACCACGGCGCTCGGGCTGCTGCTGGGCGCCCTGCTGCGCCGCCGATGGCAGTACTGAGCATCGGCGGCCGGCCTCGCGAGCCGAAGCAGAATTGTTACCATGTTCGCACAGTAATCACCGCATCGGCGGCCGGCTGCGCGTTTGTATCCGCCCGACTCGATCTGCCGCCCCAGAGGTAAGGAGTACCCGTGGAGAAGAACGAACAGCCCCGCTTTCAGCGCGACCGAAACAGCATCGCCTTTTTCCGTGGTTTTCTGCGGAAGCCCGATGTCGTGGCATCCGTCATTCCCAGTTCGCGCTATCTAGAGAAGCGCATCGTCGAGGCCTGCGACGTGCACGACGCCAAGCTGGTGGTGGAGCTCGGCCCCGGTACCGGTGGCACCACGCACGCCCTACTACAGGCCATGCCGGCGGATGCCAAGCTGCTCGCCATTGACGTCGAAGCCGACTTTGTTCGCATGCTCAACGCCTTTGGTGACGACCGTCTGGTGGCTCATTGCGGCCGCGCCGAAGACATTGCCAGCATTCTTGCTGAACACGGCCTGCCGGCGCCGGATGTCGTGGTTTCGGGCATCCCCTTTTCCACCATCAGTCATGCCCAAGGCGAAGAAATCATTCGCCGCGTCTGGCAGAGCCTGAAGCCGGGCGGCAAGTTTGTGGCCTATCAATTCCGCGATCGCGTGGCGATGCTGGGCCGCAAGTTGCTGGGCGCCCCTACCAGTCGGCTTGAATTGCGCAACGTCCCGCCCATGCGGGTGTATCAGTGGTTCAAGGATGCCGTCGTCGAAGCGCACGGCGCAGCCGCCTAGACGCAGGGCACAACCGGCTTACCGCAAGGGGCCGCGTGGCAGAAGCCATGCGGCCCCTTTTCGTTTTGGCTATGAGGTCAGGGCGCGACGCAGGCCTTCTTCGTAATGCTGGCGCGCTGCCTCGGGTTGCTCCGTGGCAGTGCACAGCAAACCGTATTCGTAGTGCGCTTCGGCACTCGGCGCCTGGGCAATCAATGCATCAAGGTAGCTGCGCGCCTTGCCCCAGAGCCGGTTGCGACGACAGGTATGGGCCGCCGCAAGCAGGAGCTCCGGTTGTTCACCGTGGCGCTGCAGCCATTGCTCGGCACTGGCCAGCGCCGCAACATGGTCGGGTGTCTCCGCGCGCAGAAAGAGACGGACCATGATCGGATCCCAGCGCTGCTCGAGCGCACGGTGCACCACCGTCATCAGCTCCTTTTCCGCGTTCAGGCGATAGAGCGTCTCGGCGTAGAGTCGCTCGGCCTGCACGGACTTGCGCAGCGATGCGGGCAATTGCGCCCAGAGTTGGCGCGCCTCATCGAGGCGCAGGGCTTCACTCAAGGCACCGCCCAAGGCGTCCAGCGTGCGCTCAGCCCACTGCTCTCCTGGCCAGCCGCGCGCTTTTTCCGCGCCACAGAGCAGGTCGTAGGCTGCGCGCCAGTCGTGCTGCGCGAGCATGATCTGCGCCAGCTTGGGATAGAGCCGCGGGTGTGAAGGACTGCGCTGGCGCAGTGCTTCGAGATCCGCTCGCGCTGCATCGAGGTCGCCACCCTCGATCGCGTACTCGGCCTGCATCAAGGTCGTGGCTTCTCCTACCAGGCCATCATCAATGACCGCGGCGCGCTGCAGATAGTGTGTCACCCGGCCAGGTTCACGCTGCTGGTGCGCTGCCATGGCCGCGATGAGGTGGTGCGCCCCGGCCTCCTTGCCCTCGGGAAGATCCTTTTCAACCGTGACTTCTGCGCGCTCGTAGCGCCCTGCGAGCCACTGCATCAGTCCCTGCATGAGCGCGCGATACTGACGATGGGCGCGGCGCCGCTGCAGCCCCTCGCGCACGCTGCTTGGCAAGCGAATGCCTGCGCCCAGGGCGCGCAACACCAGCAGCAAGATGGCCAGAACAGCGACCATGGCCGCGGCAAAACCGACCACCGAAGTCTCCAGCATCCAATGGCCATAGGTCACCAGGACATAGCCGTTGTCGGCCCGCAGGTAGTAGGCCGCGGCCGCACCGGCCGCAAACAGAAGCAGCAGCAGCAGTACGGCGCGCATCAGGAGCCCCCACGCACGCTCGAGGCCACCTCACGCAGCCGGGTCAGGCTTCCTGTGATATCCGGCAAGGCCGGCATCAGGGTCTCACTATGAAGGTCCTGGAGTTCCTGCATCGCGGCCTGCACCGCCGCGTCCTCGGTGGCGTACTGCGCGTCAAGCCAGCGGCGTGCGTCCTCCAGGGCAGCCTCATAGGTACCCTGCTGGCCGGCCATCAGTGCAGCACGCCCCGCCTCAAGGCGCAGCAGGAGCACGCTCCGTACCAATCCGTCCTGTTCGGGGGCCATCAGTGGCTTCACCGGCACGTCGGTGCGCCGAACCACGAAGACGCTGGCAAGGGCGTCACCCACGCTATTCAATGCCCGCTTCCAGGCTGGCAGTGCGGTGTCGGTGGAAGACGGGTCATCGGGTAACGCCGGCGCTGTGGTGTCTGGCACGCCACCGCGCAAACGCAGCGCATCGGAACGCTTGATGAGTGCCGACAACTGCAATGCCAGGGCGGCACGATCCACCTTCTGGACGGCGCGAAGCGCGCTCATCTCTTCGGCAATGATCTCGCGCACGGGGAAGAAACGGGGATCACTCAGCGCAGCCAACCGCTCATCGGCCAACGCCAGCGCGCGGCGTGCACCGGCAACATCACGCCCCAACTGCAGGCGCTCATTGGCACCCAGCAGCAGCTGTTCCACTGCCACGAGATGGGCTTGGGTGCGGCCGGCGTCGACAATACTTTCGATCTCGCGCAGCTTGGCGGATTGGGCCTCCGTCTGCTCGGCAAGGGCAGCGACCTCCTCACTCAGGCCGCTGGCCTGCTGGGTGGCGCCGCGGGCACGGTTCTGCGCCGCATCGATGGCTGCACGCTGCTCGGCGATTGTCTGTTGCAAGCTATCGACGCGTTCCACGGTGGCCGCTTCGATGCGTTGCAGTTGCTGCCAGCCCCACCAGCCCGCAGCGGCGGCTGCCGCCAGCAAAAGCAGGATCACGAGCACGATCAGCCAACCGCCACCCCGGCGGGGTGGAGGCGCTTCCGCCGCTGGCGGAGGCGCTGGTGGCTCGGCCGCGCTTGGCCCGGCCTCCGGCGCCGCGGTGGATGCCTTGGAAGGCGCCGCGGCCTCCACACTGGCGCCCTGGGCGGCGGGCGGCAATTCGGTCTCCGGAGTAGCGCCGGCGGTCTCCTGCGCGCCGCGCTCCGCGTCGTGTTCGTTCTTTTGCATGATGGGTAGTGTATCGGCTGCAGCCAGCAATGCAGCGTTGGACATAGGTTGTGCTACAGCATGCGGACCATGCAGGCCGCGCGCGCGACAGAAGTCGGCCACCCGCTCGCTCGGCACCACCAGGGGCATTTCCGCGAGGCGACGACGCGCTGCAGCGTCACTCAGCGACCACAGACGATCGGCGGCGCTGACACTGGTCAGAATGGCGATATCCGCCTCGGCCACATGCGCGCCGACTGTCTCGCTGCTGTGGTCGATGGCTTCCAGGCGATAGACCGGCAGACTCTCCACCGCCGCACCCCGCGCACTGAGCAAATCACGCAGCGTCTCGCGCGGTGCCTCGTTGCCGATGATGACGATGCGCTGCCCAGTCACATCGCTGAAGGCTGGCAGAGCAAGGAGGGCTTCGGTACTGAAACTGTGTTCCGGCACCGCCTCCGGCGGGTGCCCGGCTGCCTCGAGCGCCGACGCCGTGGCGGCACCGATGGCGGCCGCTCGTGCCCACTTGTCGGGGGCTGCAGCCTGTGTGAGGGAGACGGCATTGGTGCTGGTGAAGACCCACCAGTCGGCATCTGCTGCCGCTTCCAGCTGTGCCTTGCGCTTCTCGTCGCTGCAGACGGCTTCGATGGTGAATAGGGGCAGGCTGATCGCATGCCAGCCCTCGCTCTGGGCGCGACGCGCCAATGCACGCGCTTGGTGCCGCGGCCGCGTGATCAGCAGACGCGCACTCATGCCTCGATCCCCATGTCGGCGAGAATGGCGCGCGCGCCCTGGTCGAGCAGGCGCTCGGCCAAAGTCAGGCCGACGAGCGCGGCATCGGCGGCGTCGCCCTCGTGGCGATCACGCACCAACTGGCGCCCGTTAGGGCTTGCAACCACGCCATCGAGTGCGATGCGTCCCTGTGTCAACTGGGCGTGCCCAGCCACCGGCACCGTGCAGGCGCCACCCAGCCGCGCCGAGAAGCTGCGCTCGGCGGCCAGTCGCGTGGCCGTATCGGGGTCATGCAGCGGCGCCAGCGCTGCCAGCGTGGCAGTGTCATCGGCGCGCGCTTCGATACCAATGATGCCCTGGGCACAGGCCGGTACGAACTGGGCCGGGTCCAACGCCTCACGAATGCGGGCGCCGAATTCCAGACGGCGCAGACCGGCGCAGGCCAGCATGATGGCGTCGAAATCGCCGTCATCGAGCCGCTGCAGGCGCGTATTGACGTTGCCTCGCAGGGTTTCGATCTGCAGATCCGGGCGCATCGCCAGTAGCTGGGATTGGCGGCGCAGGCTGGCCGTGCCCACGCGCGCGTGCTGAGGCAGATCGCTTAAACGGGCCACAGAATGGCTGACGAAGGCGTCGCGCGGATCTTCCGCCGGGAGCACAGTCGTGATGCGGAGGCCGTCGGGGAGCTGTGCCGGCACATCCTTCATCGAATGCACCGCAATATCGGCGCGGCCTTCGAGCATGGCCACCTCGAGTTCCTTCACGAACAGGCCCTTGCCGCCGCTGGTGGCCAGGCTGCGCGACAGCTCGCGATCTCCTTGCGTAGTCATCGGTACGAGGGAGACGTGAAGACTCGGTTGCGCCGCACGCAGCCGGGCCGCAACGAACTCCGCCTGCCACAGCGCCAGTGGCGAGCGGCGCGTGGCAATGCGCAGCGCTTGCGCTTCTGCGGCGCTGGACGTCATTCGCTGCCGGAGCTGTCCTGAATAAAGCGGCGGACTTCGGGCAATCGACGGCGTGACACGGGAATCAGTTGATCCGCGTGACGGACGCGGAGCCAGTGATGCTCTTCATCGCCCTTGCCGCGTTCGAGGCTGTGGATGAAGCGCGTGGCAACCAATGCCTTGCGATGCACCCGGATGAACCATGGAGCGAAATCCTGTTCGAGCATCTTCAGCGACTCCTCGATCAGGACTTCCCCGTGCAGATGGTGCACGGTGGTGTACTTCTGGTCGGCGAGGAAATAGACCACGTCGGACCAGGGGATGCGGACCAGCCCGTCGCGGGTCGTAGCCAACACGAATTCTCGCTTGGGCGATTCGCCGGAGGCTTCGCGGGGCGCAACCTGATGGGCGCGGCTCGGACGACGGACGCGCAGCAGTATGTCTCGCAATTTTTCTTTACGTATGGGCTTGAGCAGGTAACCGGCCGCTGCCGCGTCGAAGGCCGAAAGCGCATGTTCGGCGTAGGCCGTGGTGAAGATGACCGCGGGCGGCATGTCCAACTCGTTGAGCTGACGCGCGACCTGCAGGCCGTCCATGCCTCCCATCCGGATATCGAGAAAGACGATGTCGGGTTGCTCATCGTCAATGACATCCAGCGCACTTTCCCCGTCGCTGGCCTCTCCGACAACCTCATAGCCCGGGAACTCGGCTACCAGGCGGCGGAGGCGCTCCCGCGCCAGCGGTTCATCGTCAACGATTATCACTCGCATAGTTCTGTGAACTCTCTGATTGTTCTGCGTCCAGTGGGCGCGCTGGCAATTGAAGGCGTGCGCAGAAGTGCTCTTCTCCCCGATGCAGCTTCAATGATGCCTCAGCACCGTATAGTAGGCGCACGCGCTGGGCAATATTGCCTATGGCGGTACCTGAACCCTTTTCGTGTTGATCCGCGTCCGCCGGTGGCAAAGGGTTGATCACCTCCACCACCAGCGTGCTGCCTTCCAGCACGGCACGCACGACGATGGTGACGGCGCCCACGGACCGCGCCGCACCGTGATGCACGGCGTTCTCTACCAGCGGCTGGATGGTCAGGCGCGGAATCGACATCGGCATCACGTCCTCGGCCACATCCCAGTCAATGCCGAGCCGGGCGCCAAGGCGCGTCTGCTCGATGCGCGCGAATTTTCTCACCAGATCGATCTCTTCAGCCATGGTGACCAGTGGATCGCCCTTGGCGAGGCTGGCACGAAACAGGTCGGCGAGATCTTCCACCATGGTCTCGGCGGCTGCCGGCTTGATGGCGATGAGTGCCGCAATGCTGTTCAGGCAGTTGAACAGAAAATGCGGCCGGATACGGGCCGAGAGCGACTGATAGCGCACTTCGCTGTCGGCCCGGATGTGTTCTTCCCACTGCGCGCGTAGCGAGAAATAGCGCAGCACCAGCAGGCCCAGCAGGCCGGCCACCACGGCATTGCGCAGAATGAAATAGGAACGGGGTTCGTCGGTAAGCACGCTGGGGTCGAGCACCTCGCGAGACAGCGAAAATCCGAGCGCACTCACACCCATTGCCACGCCCACAATCAGGCCCCACGCCATCAGAAACACCGGCATACCAGTGCGCTCCGCCATCCATCGACGCAACAGGCAAAGACCGGCTGCGGACAGCAAGGAGATGGTCTGCAAATAGGCGGAAATCAGCACGAAGCGGGCAAGCAGCAGTTGCGCGGAACCGGGCGCGATCAGCGCGAACACAAGAGCCATGATCTCAACGATCAAGGCCAGCGCGCCCAGCCGGCGCAGCCGGCAGAAATCCGGCAGCGCTGTGGCAGCTGACTCGGCCCCGGTTCGCGCGGCAAAGATCATCGACAGCTCCAAGCGATGTGGCTGCCTATACTAGCCGCCCTGTTTTCTCGTTCCCTGCGCACCATGTCCAACGCCAAATTATGGGGCGGTCGATTCTCGGAATCGACCTCCGAAGCCGTCGAAGCCTTCAGCGAATCGGTCAGCTTCGACGCTCGCCTCTGGAAGCACGATATTGCCGGATCGAAGGCACATGCGCGCATGTTGGGCCGGGTGGGCGTGCTACCCACAGCGGATGTCGATGCCATATGCGCGGGGCTGGATGCCATTGCCGGCGACATCGAGGCCGGGCGCTTTGAATGGCGTACCGCGCTGGAAGACGTGCACATGAACATCGAGCAGGCGCTTACCGAGCGCATCGGGGATGCCGGCAAGCGGCTCCACACCGGTCGCTCGCGCAATGATCAGATTGCCACCGACGTGCGACTGTACGTGCGCGATGCCATCGACGGGCTGGTCGCCGACCTGGATCGCCTGAGCGAAGCCCTGCGCGCCCTGGCAGCGCGCGAAGCCGACACCATCATGCCTGGCTTTACCCATCTGCAGGTCGCGCAGCCAGTGACTTTCGGCCACCACATGCTGGCCTGGCGCGAACAGATCCTGCGCGATCGCGAGCGCTTGCTCGACGCCCGTCGTCGAACCAACATCTGCCCGCTGGGCGCTGCCGCCCTGGCCGGGACGGTCTATCCCATCGACCGCGCCTATGTTGCCGAGCAACTGGGTTTCGATGGCGTCACGGCCAACTCCCTGGACACGGTATCGGATCGCGACTTCGCCATCGAGTTCGTGTCGGCCTGCAGCCTGCTCATGGTGCACCTGTCGCGCTGGAGCGAGGAACTCATCCTCTGGAACACCCCGATGTTCGGCTTCGTCCAGTTGCCGGATCGCTTCTGCACCGGCAGTTCGATCATGCCGCAGAAGAAGAATCCCGATGTCCCCGAACTGGTCCGTGGCAAGAGCGCGCGCACCGCGGGCGATCTGATGAGCCTGCTCATGCTCATGAAAGCCCAGCCACTCGCCTACAACCGGGATAACCAGGAGGACAAGGAACCGCTGTTCGACGCGCACGACACCACCGCAGCCTGCGTCGCCCTCTATGCGGAACTGGTTCCCGCCTTGACCGTGAATCGAACGGCCTGTCGCAATGCAGCCATTCAGGGCTATTCCACCGCCACCGACCTTGCCGACTACCTCGTGGGCAAAGGTATGGCCTTCCGCGATGCCCACCACGTCGTCGGCAGCGTCGTCGCCCATGCCGTGCAGCACGGCACCGACCTGGCATCCCTGTCGCTGGAGACCCTCAAGGGCTTTTCCGCAACCATCGAATCCGACGTCTTCGAGGTACTGACCGTCGAGGGCTCGGTGGCAGCACGTGATCATGTGGGTGGCACCGCGCCGGCGCGGGTGCGGGCCGCGGCAGAGGATGCATCGCGGGGTTCTTGATTCGTCCGAGCTGGTTGCCCCGTTGTAATGCTGTGCAGTCGTTGCGCAGCGCGCACCACCTGATGCGACCACCCGCTAACGGCAGCGTTTGCATGCTGCGATGTCGCGCAGCGACGAGCCGTATTGAGTCCCCTGCACCCGCGCCGGAGTAGCGCCTGCGCGCAGGGATGGCTGGCCAGGGACCGCCAGCCAAGGCCTGTCACGACAGGGACGTCGTGTCAGGCCGACCCCAAGCACAGGCGCTACGCAGGGGCCCGGCCAGACAGGGCCGGCGCGGGTCAAGAGAAATTCCCCGTGCTCATTGCCATCCCTGGCGCAGCCTCACCACTTTCGAGCCACCCCCTGCCCGGACGTCCTGTCCGGGCGTTCGACACGCTGCGACGCGCCACTGGCGCGTCGGTCGTATCTCACCCTCTCTTTGGTTCCTTTCTCTGGGCAAGCAGAGAAAGGAACCCGCACCGGTCGTGGTGATCAGACCAGAACTCCTAGCATCACAGGTGCGGAACCTGAGCGAAGGTGGTTATTGGAGCAGCCGATACTGCCACCGGATCGCCAAGGGTTCCGCGCTCTGAAGCAATCCACTATCGAGTGAATCACTCAGAACGCGCGGGTTCCTTTGGTTACGGCCAAAGGAACCAAAGCCCTGATGCCCACGGGTGGCCTGGGCCGGCTACGCCGACCCAGGTGGCCGGATCGAGCGTCGTGCTCGGGGTCGGCCTGAGGCGGCGTCCATGCCGCCGCAGCCCTTGCTCGACGTCCTGTCTCGCACCCCCTGCGCGCGCCACCCGATCCGGCCACCCGCCAAGGGCACAGGGACTGGCTCGCCGCTGCGCGGAATCGCCGCTATTCCGCGATGTCGCGAAGCGACGAGCCTGTTCATTCCCCCTGCACCCGCGCCGGAGTAGCGCCTGCGCGCAGGGGATGGCTGGCCAGGGACGGCCAGCCAAGGCCTGTCACGACAGGGACGTCGTGTCAGGCCGACCCCGAGCACAGGCGCTACGTAGGGGCCCGGCCCGCTAGGGCCGGCGCGGGTGTGGGGTGCCCTCTCTTTGGTTCCTTTCTCTGGGCAAGCAGAGAAAGGGACCCGCACCCGGCAGAGTGCTCAGATCAGAGCTCAGAGCATCACAGGTGCGGAACCACGAGCGAAGGTGGTTATTGGAGCAATCAAAAGATGAAACCTGATCGCCAAGGGTCCCGCGCTCTGTAGCAATCCACTCTCGAGTGATTCGTTCAGAACGCGCGGGTTCCTTTGGTTACGGCCAAAGGAACCAAAGCCATGGTGCCCACGGGTGGCCTGGGCCGGCTGACGCCGACCCCGGTGCCCGCCAAGGGCACAGGAACTGGCTCGCCGCTAAGCGGCATCGCCAGGTAAGACCTAGCTGATATACGCCCGCCAATGCTCGTGCTGCGCACCCCCACCCTTGACGACTTCAAGGTAGGTCCGCTGCAGTTCCTCGGTGATCGGTCCCCGCTTGCCATCACCGATGGCACGCGCATCGACTTCGCGAATGGGGGTGACTTCGGCCGCAGTTCCGGTGAAAAAGGCCTCGTCGGCGATGTACACCTCGTCCCGGGTGATGCGGCGCTCACGCACGCTGTAGCCGGCTTCCTGCGCCAGGGTCATCACGGTCTTGCGCGTGATGCCGTCGAGGCAGGAGTTGAGATCCGGCGTGGAGAGCACGCCATCGCGCACCAGGAAGATGTTCTCCGCACTGCCCTCCGCGACGTGGCCTTCGGTATCCAGCATGAGCGCCTCGTCATAGCCATCGCGGGTGGCTTCACCGAGCGCCATCATGGAGTTGATGTAGTTGCCGTTGGCCTTCGCGCGGCACATGGCAGCATTGATGTGATGCCGTGAGAAGGAACTGGTGCGGACGCGGATGCCCTTTTCGAGGTTTTCAGCGCCCAGATAACTGCCCCACGGCCAGGCGGCGACGATGACGTGTACTTTGAGATTGTCAGCGCGCAGCCCCATGCCCTCGGAACCGTAGAACACCATAGGCCGCAGATAGGCTTCCTTCAGTTCATTGGCACGCAGCACTTCCTTTTGCGCCTCGTTGATCTGCTCCTGACTGAAGGGCATGGGCATGCCGAGGATCTTGGCGCTGTTGAACAGGCGGCGCGTGTGCTCCTGAAGACGAAAAATCGCCGTGCCCTTGGGTGTGTTGTAGGCGCGCACACCTTCAAAGCAGCCCACACCGTAATGCAGGGAGTAGGTCAGTACGTGGGTGGTCGCCTCACGCCACGGCACCATGTCCCCGTCATACCAGATATACCCGTCTCGATCGGCGAAACTCATCGCTTAGTGGTCCTGAAAATCCGAAGCGCGCATTCTACGACGCGTCGCGTGGGCCCGCTGCTTCAGTGCAGAGTTGCCAGAGCGCCTGCACCGAGCCGCGCGCGTCCTCGGCAGTTCCCGCCGGCACCAGGCCATCCGCCTCGTCGAGGGCGCGCTCGTGAACCAGCGCACGCAGCTCGCGATAGGCGCCAATGGCAGCGTCGGCCTGCGCCTTGGCAAGAATGCCCGCCTCAACAAGGGCGTCGGTCTGACGCCATTGATCGGACCACTGGGTGAGTGCAGGATGCGCTGCCGCATGGCTCAGCACGAGGAACTGGGTGGCAAATTCCAGATCCGCGAGACCGCCCGCCCCCTGCTTCAGATCCCAGTAGCTTTCGCTGCTCTTATCGAGGTGTTGCCGCATCTTGTCGCGCATGGCGACGATCTCGCCCGCAAGCTGAATCGGATCGCGCTCGCGGCAGAGCAATTCATGACGCAACTGCCGAAAGCCTTCACCAATGGTCGGGCTGCCGCAGACATGGCGTGCGCGCACCAGCGCCTGGTGTTCCCAGGTCCACGCCTTGTTGCGTTGATAGTGGGCGAAGGATTCCAGGCTGGTCACCAGCAGCCCGGCACTGCCGCTGGGACGTAGTTGCAAATCCACCTCGTAGGCACGGCCCGCGGCGGTCTGTGTCGAGAGCCAGTGCACGAGGCGCTGGGCGAATCGCGAAAACCACACGGCATTGGCAATGCTGCGCCGGCCCTGCGTTGTCTCACCGTCCTGGTCGTCACAGTCATGCAGGAAGACCACGTCGAGGTCGGAGCCGTAGCCCATCTCGATGCCGCCCAGCTTGCCGTATCCGATGACCGCGAAGCCGGCTTCCGAGCCGTCGGCCCGGCGTGGGCTGCCGTACTCGGCCCGCATCTCGCGCCAGACTTCGTCGATGGTCGCCTCCAGGATGGTTTCCGCCAACCACGTCAGGCGATCACTGACCTTGGGCAACGGCAAATCGGCGAGTCGGTCTGCTGCTGCCACGCGCAGCATGATCTCCTGCCGAAAGCGTCGCAGCAGGTTCATTCGGCCTTCCAGGTCGCTTGCAGTCATGGCGTCGAGCCGACGGGCCAGCTCGGCCGTCATGGTGTCACGGTCTGGGGGTTCATACAGCGCACGCGCATCGAGCAACTGGTCCAGCAACATGGGCTGCTGCGCGAGCAGATGGGTGATCCAAGGACTCGCCATGCAAAGCCGCAACAGCTGTCCCCGCGCCGAAGCGGATTCGCGCAGCAGACTGACGTAGGTACTGCGGCCGGCAAGGCGTTCGATGACCTCCATGGCGCGCACCAGTGCCTTGCCCGGAGCGGGCACATCGATGGATTCGTCGAACAGGCGGCTGATCAGCTCCATCAACCTGGTCTGGGATAACTCGCGCATATCGCGTACGAGCTTGCTCTGCCGCAGTCGTTCCACGGCTTGGGTGGCGCGCAGTGCATCGTCCTCGGAAAAATGCGACTGCAGCTGCTCGGCAGCGGCGGCGGCGGTTATATCCGAGTGCCAGAGCCGTTCGACCGCTTCCATCCCCTGGGCCACTTCGTCCTGGCCGGCGTCGGGGTCGGCAAAGAGGGAGTCGAAGGCTGACGCCACATCCTCCCGCGCCGCGTTCAGCGTCTGCATCAAGGCATCCCAGTCGCTGTCCAGCGCCGCCGCGACGGCGGCGCGTTCCTCTGCGTTTTCGGGCAGTGCGTGGGTTTGCTGATCTGCCCGCATCTGCAGCGCATTCTCCACCCGACGCAGCAGGACGTAAGCGTCATCGAGGGCGGCAACCTGTTCGGCGGGAAGGTGGCCGCCTTGACCCAGCGCCGCCAGGGTCGTCCGCAGCGAACGGCTGCGCAGGGATGCCTCCTGGCCACCGCGAATCAGCTGGAAGGCTTGTACGACGAACTCCAGATCCCGGATACCACCGCGACCGAGCTTGATGTTGTCGCGTTGACGCCGACGGGCCGCGTCCTCGGCAATGCGCCGCTTCAGGTCGCGCAGCGACTCGATGGCGGTGTAATCGAGATAGCGGCGATAGACGAAAGGCTGCAGCATGTCGAGGAAGCGGCGTCCGGCAGCTTGATCGCCAGCGACCACGTCCGCCTTGATCATCGCGTAGCGCTCCCACTCGCGCCCGTGCGACTGGTAGTAATCCTCGGCCGCAGCGAAATGCATAGCTGACGGCCCCGAGCCGCCGAAAGGCCGGAGCGCCCAGTCGACCCGGAAGCAGAAGCCGTTGGGCGTGGTTTCGGCCAGATAGCGCGTGAGCAGCCGAACCACTTGCGCAAAATACTGTTCGTTGGCCGTTTCCGCACTGCCATCGCACTGCCCGGCCGCACCATAGAACAGCATCAGATCGACATCGGAGGAAAAATTCAGCTCGCCGCCTCCGAGCTTGCCCATGCCCAGCACGATGCACGGTACTTCCTCGCCCTTCCGGTCGCGCGGTATTCCAAAGCGCGCCGTGCACCGGGCGCGGGCCCGCTCCAAGGCGTGTGCAATGCAATGCCGAGCCAATCCGGACAGGCCAGTCAAGGTAGCTTCCAGATCATCGCGACCGTCCATGGCGCGCCAGGCTAGATGCACCATGGCCCGATTGCGGAGATGACGCAGATCGCGCAGATAAGCGTCCTCATCTTCGGGCCCGCCTTCAGGAAGCAGCACAGCCATCAGCACGGCAGGATCGAGCGGATCTTTCAGACCGAGCAGCGCATCACGCACCGAGGCAAGCGTCCAACGCTCCAGACATTCGGTCACGAAGCGGCTGGCGTTCAAAATGCGGACCGCGTCCTCCGGCAGCGCTGCGTCCTCGTCCTCCACCGCCTCGGCAAGACGTTTCAGCAGTTGCGCCGTACGCGCACTGGGGCTTGTTTCAGTCATCGTCAAAGGATAGCGCGCTGCGCCGGTAGGACCCCGAGCCATCAGTCCGTCACACCCGATCCGTAGCATCTCCGGTCTTTGCAGAAGAGGCTCCCGATGACGGACCAGGATTCCTTCGATCGCGTGCGGGCGGTCGATCTGCTGTGGGCCTTCAAGCGGCGTTGCGACGCGCTTGGCGCGCAAGGTATGCCAATGGTGCATTTCCGCATGCTGCTCGGCGATCCTGCCTATCGCAGCGAGGTGCTGACCCGGGCGCGAGGCTTTGACGATGCCGAACTGCGCGCGTTTGCAGCCCAGCTCGAGGCGCTTCCTGAGGGCGCAGTCCTGGCGGACACGCGCAACGCGGCATCGGATCGAAGGCACGCTGAGACCGCCGCCAGCGTCGGACAAGGCTGGATGCAGCGTCCGCTACGCACCCTCGCTCCGGCTGCGCTGCTGGTGGTGCTGGGCCTGGCCAGCGTCGTCTTGTTTGGCCTCAGTGGCAAGCAGGAGGTGGTCGTGCCCGACCAAATCCGCAGCGATACCACCTGGAAGGCTGGCAAAACCTACATCCTGACTAGCCGCTCCTTCGTCCAGAATGGCGCCGTACTGACCATCGAACCCGGTGTCATCATTCAAGGCCGCCCTGGTTCGGCACTCATCGTGACCCGCGGCGCCCGACTGTATGCCAGCGGAAAACGCGAAGCGCCCATTGTCTTCACCAGCGCGTCGCCCGCGGGTCGGCGACGCGCCGGCGACTGGGGCGGTCTGGTACTGCTCGGTGATGCGTCCATCAATCGTGAAGGCGCGCGCATCGAAGGCATTGAAGCAGACGACCCTCGTGCCGCCTTCGGTGGCCGAAATGACGACGGCAGTTGCGGTGTACTGGATCACGTGCGTATTGAATTTGCCGGTTACGAGCTGATGCGCAACGTAGAGCTCAACGGCCTCACTCTCGGTGGCTGCGGACGCAACACCATCGTGCGGAATGTGCAAGTGCACCGCGCCCTTGATGACGGTATCGAGGTCTTCGGAGGCACTGTGGACCTGTCCAGGATTGTGATCACAGGCGCGCACGATGACGGTTTCGACTGGGATATGGGCTGGCGGGGTCGCGTACAGCACCTCATCGTTCAACTGCATCCCGATATAGGCGACAACGCCTTCGAAGGTGACAATGACGCTGAGCAGCCTGACGCCGAACCCCGCTCGGCGCCAACATTCTCGAACGTGACGCTGATCGCTGATCGCGGCTCGCAACGTGCCCACCGCGCGATGACCATCCGTCAAGGCAGCGCTGGCGTTTTTCGCAATGTGCTGATCACGGGCTTCAACAACGAAGCCATTGATCTACGGGGCGATGGCCTTGCGCAGCTGGCGGCGAGCAATGTCCTGCAATTCGGAGGCATCGCCGTGCATGCAAGCGGCGTTCACCCGCGCAATCCGTTCCCGGAGGAACGCGCAGAACAGGACGACGATGGCGGCTTCAGCGAGGCAGACTTCCTGCTTGGCCAGGGACGGGTGAGTGTGGTCAGCGACTCAGGGCTTCCGCTTCAGGCCAGCAGCCCCATTGAGCCGGACTTCACAGCCCAGCGCAGCGTTCCCGATCCTGCGCCCAGTGCGGTGCCGCAGGGTGAATTCTGGAACGAGGGTGCCAACTACATCGGCGCTGTACGCCCCCAAAGCCGCGAGCCCTGGTTCGCCGGTTGGACGGCTTTCCCACGCGACTGAAACGAGCGCCCAAAAAAATCGGGGCGCCTCCGCAGAAGCGCCCCGATGGCACATGCGATGGTGCGGACAGCAGTTACATCATGCCGCCCATGCCACCCATGCCGCCCATGTCGCCCATGTCGCCGCCGCCGGATTCCTTCTTCGGCTTGTCGGCGATCATGGCTTCGGTGGTCAGCAGCAGCGCGGATACCGAGGCCGCATTCTGCAGCGCCAGACGGGTCACCTTGGCCGGGTCGATGATGCCCATCTCGAGCATGTCGCCGTAGGTGTCGGTGGCCGCGTTGTAGCCTTCGGCACCCTTGCCTTCGAGCACGCGGTTCATGACCACGGCGGGCTCGCCGCCTGCGTTGGACACGATCTGACGGAGCGGCTCCTGAATGGCGCGACGCAGAATCGAGATGCCGGTGGTCTGGTCGTCGTTATTGCCCTTCAGACCGTCCAGCGCGGAGGAGGCGCGGACCAGCGCGGTACCGCCGCCCGGCACGATGCCTTCCTCGACGGCAGCGCGGGTTGCGTGCAGCGCGTCTTCGACACGGGCCTTCTTTTCCTTCATCTCGACTTCGGTGGCAGCGCCGACCTTGATGACGGCCACACCGCCGGCAAGCTTGGCGATGCGCTCGTCGAGCTTCTCGCGGTCGTAGTCCGAGCTGGACTCTTCACGCTGCGCGCGCAGTTCCTTGACGCGGCCTTCCACGGCACCGGCATCGCCTGCGCCGTCGATGATGGTGGTGTTTTCCTTGTTGATCTGCACCTTCTTGGCGGTACCCAGATCGGCCAGATCGACCTTGTCCAGGGACATGCCAACGTCCTCGGAAATCACCTGACCACCGGTAAGGATGGCGATGTCCTTCAGCATTTCCTTGCGGCGGTCGCCAAAGCCCGGCGCCTTGACCGCAGCCACCTTGATGATGCCGCGCATGTTGTTGACCACCAGGGTCGCCAGCGCTTCGCCTTCGACGTCTTCGGCGATGATGAGCAGCGAACGGCTCTGCTTGGCGACGTTCTCCAGCACCGGCAGAAGGTCGCGGATGTTGCTGATCTTCTTCTCGGTGATCAGCATCAGCGGGTTCTCGAGCTCGACCTGCTGCGACTGCGTGTTGTTGATGAAGTACGGCGACAGGTAGCCGCGGTCGAACTGCATGCCCTCGACCACTTCGAGCTCGTTCTCCAGACCCGAGCCTTCCTCGACGGTGATGACGCCTTCCTTGCCAACCTTGTCCATGGCTTCGGCAATGATTTCGCCGACGGCTTCGTCGCTGTTGGCGGAAACGGTGCCGACCTGAGCGATCGACTTGCGGTCACGGCACGGGGTCGACAGCTTGGCGATTTCGGCCGTCAGCGCTTCCACTGCCTTGTCGATACCGCGCTTGATGTCCATCGGGTCGACGCCGGCGGCGACCGACTTCAGGCCTTCATTGAGGATGGCCTGCGACAGCACGGTCGCGGTGGTGGTGCCATCACCGGCTTCGTCGCTGGTCTTGCTGGCCACTTCCTTGACCAGCTGGGCGCCCATGTTCTGGAACTTGTTCTCAAGCTCGATTTCCTTGGCGACCGAGACACCGTCCTTGGTGACGGTGGGTGCACCGAAGGACTTGTCGAGTACGACGTTGCGGCCCTTCGGCCCAAGCGTGACACGCACGGCATTGGCCAGGATGTTGACACCCTCGGCCATCAGGTTGCGTGCGTCATCGGCAAACATTACTTCTTTGGCGGACATTTCCTTACCTCTTGATTCGATGTAGTTGCGGAGTGCGGTTCAGTCGGAACTCAGCCTTCGAAGACGCCCATGATGTCGTCTTCGCGCATCACGAGAAGCTCGCTGTCGTCTAGCTTCACTTCGGTGCCGGAATACTTGCCGAACAGCACGGTATCGCCCACCTTGACGTCAGGGGCGTGCACGGTGCCGTCGTCGGCACGCTTGCCCGGACCCACTGCAACGACTTCTCCCTTGATCGGCTTCTCGGCGGCAGAGTCCGGAATGACAATTCCGCCGGGGGTCTTGCGCTCTTCCTCAAGGCGCTTCACGACCACGCGATCATGCAAAGGACGCAGTTTCATTTCAATCTCCTTTCAATCCCAAAATCCCAAAAATACGAGCGCTCACAGCGGGATGGAGCCATTCGTTGTTAGCACTCCCCCGTGACGGCTGCTAATTTTGGGGAGGAAAGATGAACTTTCAAGGGGTGGCAGGCAACTTTTTTTTGCATTCGGCGTTGCGCACTGCAGCAAGGTAGACTCGCGCCACACTCATTCATAGGCGGGTAACCATGCACGAGATCCGGAAAGTTGCGGTCATCGCGAGCAATCGCATTCCCTTCTGCCGTTCCAACACGGCCTACGCCACGCGCTCGAACCAGGAGATGCTCACGGCCGCCATTCAGGGATTGGTGGATCGTACCGGCATCGCCGGCGAACGCCTCGGCGAAGCCGCTGCCGGCGCCGTGCTGAAGCATTCCCGTGACTTCAACCTGACGCGCGAAGCGGTCCTTTCCACCACGCTCTCCCCCGAGACACCGGCCTACGATGTGCAGCAGGCCTGCGGCACAGGCCTGGAAACGGCGATTCACATCGGCAACAAGATCGCACTGGGTCAGATCGAAGCCGGCATCGCCGGCGGTGTGGACACAGCCTCCGATGCCCCCATCGAAGTCAACGACCGCCTGCGCAAGATCCTGCTCGAGGTCAACCGCGCGCGCTCGACGACCGACCGCCTCAAGGCCCTCGCCCAATTTCGTCCGGGCATGCTGGCACCAGCCATCCCCACCAATGGTGAGCCGCGCACCGGCAAGAGCATGGGTGAGCACTGCGAAATGATGGCCAAGCATTGGGGCATCGCGCGCGAGGATCAGGATCAGCTGGCCTATGAATCGCATCAGAAGGCGGCCGCCGCCTACGATGAGGGCTTTTTCTCCGACCTGATCACGGAATTCGCCGGCGTCAGCCGCGATAACAACGTGCGCGCCGACAGCACCCTGGAGAAGCTGGCCACGCTGAAGCCCGTATTCGACCGCGAGAACGGCACGCTGACAGCGGCCAACTCCACGCCGCTGACCGACGGCGCCTCCTCGGTCCTGCTGGCCTCGGAAGACTGGGCCGCCCGCCACAAGCTCGAGCCGCAGGCCTATCTGACCTTCTGCGACACGGCGGCGGTGGACTTCGTCTCCGGCGATGAGGGTCTGCTAATGGCGCCGGCCTACGCCGTGCCGCGCATGCTGGCCAAGGCCGGCATCGATCTGCAGGACTTCGACTACTACGAGATCCACGAAGCCTTCGCGGCCCAGGTGCTGTGCACGCTGAAGGCGTGGGAAGACAAGAAGTTCTGCAAGGACCGCCTGGGCCTGTCCAAACCGCTGGGCGCGATTGATCGCAGCAAGCTCAACATCAAGGGCAGTTCGGTGGCCGTGGGCCATCCCTTCGCGGCCACGGGCGGCCGCATTTTGGGCACGCTGGCGAAGATTCTTCACACCGCCGGACGGGGCCGCGGCCTCATCTCGATCTGTGCGGCAGGCGGCATGGGCGTCGTCGCCATCGTCGAAAAGTAGACGCGTCCAAGCCTGCGCCGGACCCCCGGCGCAGGCTATGCTGACCGCATGAACACCAGGGAACATTGGGGGAGCCGACTCGGCTTCGTCATGGCCGCGGCTGGCTCCGCCGTCGGCCTGGGCAACATCTGGCGCTTCCCCTACACCGCCGGGGAAAACGGCGGCGGCGCCTTTCTGCTGATTTATCTCGCCATCGTCGCCGTCTTTGGGGTGACGCTGTTGCTGGCCGAGGTCCTGATCGGACGCAGCACCCAGCGCAACCCGGTGGGCGCCCTTGCCCGCCTGGGCGGCAAAGGCTGGAGCCTTGTCGGATTGCTTGGGGTGTTGACCGGCTTCGTCATCCTGTCTTTCTATGTGGTGGTCGCTGGCTGGACCGTGGCCTACATCGGCTTTTCTGCCAGCGGCGCGCTGAACAGCACCGACCCGGACACCTTGGGCGCCCTCTTCGGCGGCTTCATCGGCAGCTTCTGGTCGCCCTTGCTGTACGCGCTTCTGTTCATGGTCCTGGTGGCGGCCACGGTTTCCGGTGGCATCGCACGGGGTATCGAGCGCGCCAACAAGATTCTCATGCCGATGCTGTTCCTGCTGCTGCTGGCACTGGTGGCGCACGCGCTCAGCCTGGAAGGCAGCGGCGCCGGGGTGCAATTCCTGTTGCAGCCGGATTTTTCGAAGGTGACGGCTGCCACCTTCTCGGCCGCGCTGGCACAGGCCTTCTTTTCGCTCTCCCTCGGCATGGGTTGCATGCTGACCTACGGCTCCTACCTCAGCGCGCACGACCGGCTGGGGGTGGCGACCACCTCGATCATTTCCCTCGATGTCCTGGCCGCCATTCTCGCCGGTCTGGTGATCATGCCGGTCGTCTTCGCTTTTGGATTCAACCCCGAAGCGGGTGCCGGCCTGACCTTTATTACCTTGCCGGCAGCCTTTGCGGCCATGCCGGGTGGCGCCTATGTCGGGCCGCTGTTCTTCCTGCTGCTGAGCATTGCGGCGCTGACATCCGCCATCTCCATTCTGGAACCGGCGATCAGCTTTCTGACGGACGAGCGCGGCTGGACACGCCGCCGCACCGTCGTCACCTGTGCCGCCGTCTGCCTGCTGCTGAGCGTGCCGTCCTCGCTGTCGATGGGGGCCGTGGAAGGGCTCACCCTCTTCGGCATGTCCTTCTTCGATGCGATGGATTTCGCCGCCACCAATGTGATGATGCCGATCGGCGCGCTGCTGACCGCCGTTTTCGTTGGATGGATTTGGGGTGCGGGTGCGCTGAACGCGCTCAGCGACGGGCGGCCGGTCGCCTGGTGGGCAAGAACCTGGCTCTTCATCCTGCGCTACGTCGCACCGCCGGCACTGCTCCTTATTCTCTTGCAGAGCACGGGGGTGCTCTAGCGCAACCCATCTCTATCCAGGGGGATCACGATGGATGGACTGTTGTCGCTGCTGAATGCGATCAACGCTGTACTGCTTTCGGTACCAGTGCTGGTCACGCTGCTGCTGGCAGGCGTGGCTTTCACCCTGTTTTCCGGTTTCAGCCAATATCGCTCGCTGACGCATGGCTTCGCGCTGATCAGCGGACGCCACGATCTGGCCGAAGACGGCAAGGGTGTGCTCAGCCACTTTCAGGCGTTGGCAGCCGCCCTTTCCGCGACCGTGGGTCTCGGCAATATCGGTGGTGTGGCCATTGCCGTGGCGCTCGGCGGACCGGGTGCCGTGTTCTGGATGTGGATGGTCGGCATTGTCGGCATGGCCATCAAGACCATCGAAGTCACGCTGGCGATGCTGTATCGCGACACCTCGAATCCCGACAACCCGCACGGCGGCACGATGTACGTCTGCCGGGACGGCCTGAAAGCGCTTTCCCCCAAACTGGCCAGTCTGGGCGCCGCCGCGGGCGCTCTCTTCGCGATCGCGCTCGTGCTGTTTGGATTGACCGGCGGCAACATGTTCCAGGCCTGGAATGCCGCGGAGCTGGCGCGCAGCTATTTCGGCGTTCCGGGCTGGGTGTCCGGTATTACGCTGGCCCTGCTGGTGGGACTGGTCATCATCGGCGGCATTCGCCGCATCGGACAGGCGGCGGCGACTCTGGTGCCCTTCATGTGCCTGGTCTATGTCGCATGCGGCCTCTGGGTGCTGATGGCCAACGCCGAGGAACTGCCCCGCCTCTTCGCCCTCATCGTGCGCTCGGCGTTCTCGCCCCTGGAGGCCCAGGGGGCGTTCACCGGCGCAGCGGTCGGCACCGCATTCCTGCTCGGCATGCGTCGCGCGCTGTTTTCATCGGAGGCCGGCATGGGATCGGCACCCATCGCCCACGCCGCAGTTCGCACGCGCAAGCCGGCCAGCGAAGGCGTAGTGGCCGGGCTCGAGCCTTTCATCGACACCATCGTCGTCTGCACCATCACCGCCCTGGTGATTCTGTCCAGTGGCGTCTGGGAGCGCGGCCCGACGGCTACGCTCGACCACCCGCCGGCCTTCACGCAGAGCGAGAGCGGGCAATGGGTGCCGGATATCGAGACCTTGCCCGCGCAAGCCGCTGTGGAGGAAGGGGGTCAGGTGTTCCTGATCGTGCGCACCGGAGGCGAGGACGGCACATTGCAGCGGCTGTACGCCGAGGTCGGCGATGGCCAGCGCCTGCTCTGGCAGGGATTGAGCGCAACGGAAGCACCCAACGTGCGCGATCCCGGCCTGTATCTCGATCTTCCCGCAGCCGCACTCACCGCGGCTGCCTTCGACAGCGCCGCCGACGGTCTCGGACAGTGGATGGTGACCATCGCCGTCTGGCTGTTCGCGCTATCGACGATGATCACCTGGAGCTACTACGCCGAACAGGGCGTGGTCTACCTGGCGGGCGATCGACCGGTCCTGGGGTTTCGGCTTGTCTGGTGTCTGCTCATCGTGGTCGCCACCGTGGGCGTGGTACGCACCGATGCCGAGCTAGACACGCTGAGCACAGTCGCAATCGGCTTCATGCTGGCGATTAACCTGCCGCTCATGATGCTGCTGGCGCACAAAGCCATCGGGGCGCAACGCAGCTACTTCGCCGACATCAAGCAGGATCACCCGTCTTCATAGCACGGGAGGGTCACGCGCAAGGAGCGCTTTCATGATCGAAGCCGGGCAACGGAGTCACGCACAGCAGCCGCGGGCCGGCGTATTGCTGGTCAACCTTGGCACGCCGGATGCCCCTACGGCACCCGCCATCCGCCGTTACCTGCGTGAGTTCCTCTCCGATGAGCGCGTCGTGGACCTGCCACGCGCGCTCTGGTGGCCCATTCTCAATGGCTTCATCCTGCCGTTTCGTCCGCGCCGCCTGGCCCACAGCTACGGCAGCATCTGGGGAGACGAAGGGGCCCCCCTGCTGACCCACACACGCGACCTGGCAGAAGGGGTACAGCGCGCCCTCACGGAACGACTCGGCGCATCGCAGGTGCCGGTGTACTTCGCGATGCGCTATGGCAACCCCTCCGTTGCCGAGGTCATTGCGAAGGCGCAGGACGACGGCGTGCGGCGCCTGGTCGCCCTACCCCTCTACCCGCAGTATTCGGCCACGACGACGGCCTCGGTCATGGATGCCGTCTTCGCTGCACTCAGCGGCCTGCGCTGGATGCCGGAACTGCGCAGCGTGCACCAGTATCACGACGACCCGCGGTATATCGCCGCACTCGCAGAGAGCGTTCGTGCGCACTGGGCCGAACACGGCCAAGGCGACCATCTGCTGCTGAGTTTTCACGGTATTCCCAAGCGCTATTTCGAATCCGGCGATCCCTACTTCTGCCACTGCCAGAAGACGGCACGCTTGCTGACCGAAGCCTTGGAGCTACCCGAGACGCGATACACAGTGGCCTTTCAGTCGCGCTTCGGGCGGGAACCATGGCTGCAACCCTATACCGATGAACGCATCGCGCAACTCGCCCAATCCGGCGTGAAGCGCCTGGATGCCATTTGCCCCGGTTTTGCCGCAGATTGCCTGGAAACCCTGGAGGAGATGGACATGCAGTACGCCGAGCTCTTCCACGCTTCGGGCGGCGAGGTCCTGCGTTATATCCCCGCACTCAATGCCAGTCCGACGCATGTCGACTGCATCGCGACACTGGCGGAACAACAACTTGCCGGCTGGCTACCGGAGGCCATCGATAGCGAGCGCATCGCCCTGCGCGCCGCTGCAATGCCCTATTGACACCTGCTCCCAACGACAGGGACAGGATCAAGCCTCCACCGCATCCTTGCGTCGATCGGGCAAAAAAAAGCCCCGCCTCATTGAGGCGGGGCTCTTTTATTGTGCCGACGCTGGCTACCGGCCGTGACCGGTAGCCAGTACAGATCGCCTACTTGCTGCTACCGCTGGTCGCACGGATTTCCACGCGACGGTTCAGCAGTCGACCCTTGTCGGTTTCGTTGGTCGCAATCGGCTCCTTCTCACCCGCACTGCGGCTGGTGATGCGAGCGGCGCCGATACCCTTCTCGACCAGGTAATCACGCACCACGTTGGCACGCTTCTCGCCCAGCCGCTGGTTGTACTCGACCGTGCCGATGCTGTCGGTATGGCCTTCCAGGTTCACCTGCAGCTCGTTGTTCTCGGCAATCAGCTGGCGGATTTCCGCGGCGGTCTTGTCGAGCGTGCTCTTGGCGTAGTCGGTCAGGTTGTGCTTATCGAAACCGAAGTTGATGTCTTCGAACTTGCGGTCGATGGCGACATCCACCGGGCAACCCCGCTCGTCCACCTGAACACCGGCGGCCGTACCCGGGCACTCGTCAAGATAATCCGGCACGCCATCAGCGTCGGAATCGATAGGGCAGCCGCGCGCGTTGACGCGCACGCCTTCTGCGGTGTTCGGACACTCGTCAAGATTGTCCGGCACCCCGTCGCCGTCGGAATCCGCCACCTTTTCAGGCTCGGGCGCAGGCATCGAGGGCACCACCGGCACGCTGCTGACCAACGGGAAGAGGACGCCCACACGCAGCAGCGCCTCGTTAGCCGAACTCTTCGCCGTACCAATGGCGTTATCGGGAATGCCATCGGTGTAGCGATAGGCAAACTCGCCCCGCAGGCCGACGACGGAGTTCAGGTAGGTCAACACGCCCACCGTGCCCTCATAGAAGGCGCGACGACGATTCTCGTCAGGCGGCTCGAGCTGGTTGTTGGCCAGACCACCGCCGATCCCGACATACGGGATGAACTGATTGTTGGGGGCAAAAGCATACATGCCGCCAATCTTCAGATTGAGGCTCTGCCCGTCGCGGTCGAGCGGCTCTGCATCGTCTGACGAAAAGGCGCTGTAATCCACCGCGAGCTCGGCGGCAAGATTCGGCGTGAAGAAATAACCGCCAGAAAGGTGAATACCGTGGCCGGCTTCGTTGGGACGATCGTCGCTGTCAAAGGTGTACTGATAGGACATCGACGAGAACATCTTCACCGTGCCAATCGGCTGCGCCAACGCGGCCTGAGAAGCCAGTAAGGCGGCTCCGCCAACAATTACTGCAAGTTTCTTGCTCACGATCGGTACGCTCCCTGAGATTGTGACTGTTGCGTCGGCCGGGTATCCCGTTGCCGCCACTTCTGCTTTACGACTATAGCAGGCATCCGGTTTCAGATACTACAAGCCCCAGCGCACTTTATACCCGCGAAGTCAATAGACTGCGTGCTCCCACCCTTTTAAGAGCAGCCTGCATGATGGCAATTCTTGCCGACGTCGCGACTTTCGCGCTGAAACTGATCATTCTCGTTGCAGTCATTGGTATTCCGCTTGCGCTCATCCTTCGTGTGGCGCGGCAGCCGCAGGCGGATGGCAGTGCGCCGATCCAGGTACAACCGCTCAACCGCCACCTGCGCGAGCGCGCCGAGCAGATCAAGGTCGAGATTGCGCCCGCGTCGCACCGCAAGGCCCTGCAACAGTCCCTGCGCCGCCAGCACAAGGATGAGGCCAAGGCCCCCGGCGGGCAGCCGGCACGCCCCCGCCTCTTCGTGCTTGATTTCGAAGGCGACCTGCGCGCCTCGGCCGTGACATCTCTGCGCGAGGAAATCACCGCACTGCTGCAGGTGGCTGGCAGCGGCGATGAAATCGTGGTGCGGCTGGAGTCACCGGGTGGCATGGTCCACAGCTACGGGCTCGCCGCCTCTCAGCTGGCCCGCATCCGCAAGCGCGGGATTCGCCTTACCGTGGTGGTGGACAAGGTCGCGGCGAGCGGGGGTTACATGATGGCCTGTGTCGCGGATCGGATCATTGCCGCGCCCTTCGCAATCATCGGCTCCATCGGCGTGGTCCTCCAAATGCCGAATTTTCACCGCTTCCTCAAGCGCAAGGACATCGATTTCGAACTGCTCACCGCCGGAGAGCACAAGCGAACGCTGACGCTCTTTGGCGAAAACTCCGAGCCGGCGCGCGCCAAGGCGATGGAAGAACTGGAAGACACGCATACGCTGTTCAAGGAATTTATCAGCCAGCATCGGCCTCAGCTCGATGTGGACCGCGTTGCCAACGGCGAGCACTGGTTCGGCGCGCGCGCCCTCGACCTCGGACTTGTGGACGAGCTCTCGACCAGCGATGACTATCTGCTGCAGCGCATGGAGACGCATGAAGTCTTCAACCTGTACCAGCACCGCCCCAAGCCGCTGATGCAACGGATCGCCGACCGCATGAGCGCAGCCCTACAGTACGCGGCTGTCTTCCGCAAGCGCGCTTGACGCCCACGAAGACGACGCGCAGGCTGCGCGGCGCCGTGGACGCTGAGCCGTCGCCCAGGTTGGGCGCATACGGGCGGATTGTCCGCACGGGCCGCCGCCACGAAACTTCATCGCGTCCTTCGCGGTCTTTAGCCCCATCCTGCCGACACGCGGCGCGCGTCGCGCAATGCATTCATCGATACGCCTAGGAACAAGAACGCCATGACTAGCCAGTGCCGCCCGCTCTCTCGCCGGTTCCACCCTCTTGCTTTCGCCTTCCTCGGACTGATGGTCGTCGTCGCGGGCATGCTGGGAACACAGCCGGCACGTGCCACCCCCCTGCTCTCCGCAGACAAGCCCACGTTGGCGCCGATGCTGGAGGGGGTGCTGCCGGCGGTAGTCAATATCAAGATCAAGGCGCAGCGGCAGGTCGAGAATCCGCTGCTGCAGGATCCCTTCTTCCGCCGATTCTTTGGTCTGCCCGAAGAGAACGCGCCACAGCAGCGTCAGGCACAGCCGGTCGGTTCGGGCGTCATCATCGACAACGAACAGGGCCTGGTGCTGACCAACCACCACGTCATCGCCAAGGCGGACGACATCATCGTCAACCTCGCCAATGGGCGTGACATCGAGGCCGAATTGGTCGGCAGCGACCCTGAAACCGACATCGCCGTGCTTCGCATCGACGCCAGCGGTCTGCCCGCACTGAAGATGGCCGACTCCGACGCGCTGAAGGTGGGTGATTTCGTGCTCGCCATCGGCAACCCCTTCGGCCTCGGACAGACAGTGACCTCGGGCATCGTCAGTGCCTTGGGGCGCATGACCGGTACCGGCGGGTACCAGAACTTCATTCAGACCGACGCCGCGATCAACCCCGGCAACTCCGGTGGTGCACTAATCAACCTGGATGGCGAACTGGTTGGCATCAACAGTCAGATCCTTTCCCGTACCGGCGGCAACATTGGCATCGGCTTTGCTATCCCCACCAATCTCGCGCGCCGCGTCATGGATCAGCTGGTCGAATTTGGCGACGTGCAGCGCGGCAAGATCGGCATCGTCGGCCAGACCCTGACACCTGAACTGGCAAAGGCCTTCGAACGCGACGCCGAGGGCGGCGTGGTCATCACGAAGGTCATCGAGGGCTCCCCCGCGGAGGATGCCGGACTGCAGCCGGAAGACATCATCATTGCCATCGATGGCAAGCCAGTCGATGACATGCTGCTGCTGCGCAATCATATCGGCCTCAAGCGCGTGGGCGAGAAGGTGGAACTCAAGGTGAAGCGCGGCAACAAGACCCGCGAATTCACCGTAGTCATTGGTGATGCCGACACCACTGAGGCCGGCGGCGATGCCATCCATCCGCGTCTGCAAGGTGCGCAGCTTGGCGCCATTGCGGAGGATCACCCGCTGGCCGGCCAGGCCGAAGGTGTGCAGGTCCGCTCCATCGAACGCGGGTCGCCGGCTGCGCAGTCCGGACTGCGTCCCGGTGACATCATCAGTGCAGCCAACCGCGAGCCGATCAGCTCGGTCGGAGAACTCCGTGAGATTGCGGAGGGTAGCCAGCAGCTCCTCCTCCATATCCGACGCGGTAACGGCGCCCTCTTCCTGCTGCTCCAGTAGGCCTTGGCCAATCCGCTGTGGGCATCGTTATACTCTGGCGAATGTATCGGCGGCGGCCATGATGGACGAAGAACTCACTCAGCTCGAGCAACGCGTACATCAGCTGCTCGCGGCCTACCGGCAGGCGCGGAGCGAACAACGCCGTGCAGAGGCGGAACGCGACCGCCTGCTGGAGGCCAACAACGAGTTGCGCGAACGCATCGAACGCATCGTCGCGCGCATCCGGGCACTCGAGCTGGAGCAGAGCGATGGCTGACGACGCGATTACCATCTCCGTCCGCATCATGGGCCGCGAGTACACGGTCTCCTGTCCGCCCGACGAGCACGAGACTCTGGTCGCCTCGGCAGAGCTGCTGAACGAGCGCATGTCCGCCATCCGCCGCCGCGGCAAGGCGCTTGGCACCGAGCGCATCGCCGTGATGGCGGCCCTTAATCTGGCACGGGAACTGCTCGCGGGCGGCGGCAGCAAGGAAGATCGCGCTGCACGCGAACGCGCCGCGGAGCGCATCAAGCAGTTGCGGCTCGATATCGACAGCACTATCGCGCGCAACAGCTGACACGCCATTTCTAGTATCGTGTGAGTGTGTCTCCTGCGGTGTACGTGGTTCGCCTCGAAACCCTTGAGCCTATTTAACCACCCAGGGAGCCGACGCTGTTTCTGGCGAGCATGCCTGCCTTCGCAGCGGGAAGCCCGATGACTCAGTCCGGCACCCACTTGAGACGAAGTCTCAAGGTCACTGGCGTATGACGGCACAGGCGGGAGACACCCCCCATTCCCCGGATCGCGAGGCACTGCGGCGCGCAGGGCGGCGCGCTCGTAAGCACCTTTCGATGCGCTATCGCGCCTACGCCGCGCACCGCGCTGCGATCCACGCAAGCCTGCTCGCGCGCCGGATGCAGGCCCGACGCATCGGCGCCTACATTGCCTACGGCAGTGAGCTCGATACCCAGCCGCTGCTCACCGCGCTGTGCGCCCAACCTCGCACAACCTTGTACCTTCCCCGCATCAGCCGAGATGGCCGCATGGCCTTCCAGCAGTGGTCAGGTGGCCCCTTGCGCGCGGGTGCCTTCGGCATTCCCAGTCCGGTGGCTGGACCGCGCTGCTTCGCTGGAGCGCTCGACCTCCTCTTGCTGCCCCTGGTCGCCTTTGACGCGACCGGCTCCCGCCTCGGCGCCGGCGCAGGCTACTACGACCGCTACCTCGCGCAGGCGCCGCGCCACCGCCCCGTGGTCTGTGGCTATGCCTTCGCCGCACAGGAAGTCGATGCCATCGAACGTGCGCCATGGGATATCCCCCTGCAGGGCATCGTGACGGAAAGAGGCTTCCGACGGCTTTCCCGGTAAAGTCTTCGCCTTCTCCCAACCATTTCTCGACCATGCTCTACTGGCTGATGAAGTCCGAGCCGGACGCCTTCTCCATCGACGATCTCCGCGACCGACCGAAGCAGACCGAGCCCTGGGATGGCATCCGCAACTACCAGGCGCGCAACTTCATGCGCGACCGCATGCAACCCGGCGACCGCGCCTTCTTCTACCACTCCAACTGCGATGAACCGGGCATTGTGGGCTTGATGGAGATTGCCTCCACCGCCTACCCCGATCCGACACAGTTCGACCCCGATAGCAAGTACTTCGATCCAAAATCGACCCCGGAGCAACCTCGCTGGCAGCTGGTCGATGTGACCTACGAGCGCCACACGCGTCGCAATATCTCGCTCAAGGAGCTCAAGACCTATGCCGAGGGCGAGCTTGCGGGCATGAAACTGCTGGCCAAGGGCAACCGGCTGTCGATCATGCCGGTGGCGGAAGAACACTGGCAGTTCATCCTCTCACTGGAATAGCGGATCATCCGGCCGCACCGCGGTCGAAGCGCAGGGCAGCCAACGCGCTCAGCGCTTGAAGTCGTGCCCCAGATAGACCTCGCGCACGCGCTGATCCTTCTCGATATCGTCGGGTGTGCCGTCGGCGATGACCCGACCCTCGGCGAGAATGTAGGCGCGCGAACAGACACCGAGCATCTCGCGCACGTTGTGATCCGTCACCAGTACGCCGATATTGCGTGCGCGAAGATGCTGGATGATGCCCTGGATGTCCTTGACCGCCAGCGGATCGACACCGGCAAAGGGCTCGTCGAGCAGGATGAAGCGCGGGTTGGCGGCCAGCGCCCGGGCGATCTCGACCCGCCGCCGTTCGCCGCCGGACAGGGACATCCCCAGATTGTCGCGCACACGACCGATGTGGAATTCCTCGAGCAGTCGCTCCAGTTCGTCGCGTCGTTCGCCGCGCCGCAGGTCGCTGCGCGTCTCGAGGATGGCCATGATGTTCTCCGCCGTCGTCAGCTTGCGAAAGACGCTCGCCTCCTGCGGCAGATAGCCCACGCCGCGTCGCGCCCGCACGTGCATGGGCGTGCGCGTCACATCGTGCCCGTCGAGCATGATCTGGCCGTCGTCCGCGGAGATCAGCCCAACCATCATGTAGAAGGAAGTGGTCTTGCCGGCGCCGTTGGGTCCGAGCAGGCCGACCACTTCACCGGCACAGACAGCGAGCGATACGTCGTGCACAACCGTGGTCTTCTTGAAGCGCTTGCGCAGACCGGTTGCGCTGAATACGCCCTGGCCGTCCTGCACGTCGCCGTGATCTGCGTGGCTCATTCCTGGACGCGCTCGATGGTCTGCGGATCGATGGTGATGCGTACGCGGCTCCCCTCGCCGGCACCGCTGGCGGTGATGCGCTGATCGACCAGGCTGTAGCGCAGGGTCTCGCCCACCAGTCGATCCCCCCCCCGTCGCAGCGCCACATTGCCTTCCAGGGTGATCACCCCTTCGGCGCGGTCATAGCCAATACGCTGCGCCTGCGCGTCCACCGGCTGGGTATCCTCACCTTCGCCGGTCGGCTCGTGGCGAAGGGAGGCGGGACCGCCTTCCACCAGCACCTGGATGGCACCGTCGTCGGCGCGTTCAAGACGCAGGTTCTCACCGGTCACGCGCAGCGTATCGCTGGTGAGCTCGACGTTGCCGCTGTATTGCATGATGCCACTGCGCGCCAGTTCGGCGCGATCCGCACTGATTTCCAGCGGGCCCTGCGCACGGAGTTGATCCGACTGCGCCCAGGTCAATGGATGCGACAGCAGGATCAGTGCCGCAGCCAGCAGATTGCTGCGTCGGATCGCACTAGCCTGCATCGTAGGTCACCTGCACCTGGTCAAGGAGGTCCAGGCGCTCGGCCTCCCAATCGGTGCGCAAACCGACGCTGCGCAGCTCCCGCCCGGGACCGGTGATGCGCACCGGCTCGGCGGTACGCAGCAGGCGCTCCGTCACATCAACCGTGAGCTGCTCCGTACGTGCCTGCAGCGCCTGGCCATCGCCCCATTGGCCGGTGACGTCGACGCCGCCAGACAACGCAAGATCGCGGCTGCCGGCAGGAATCTCGCCGCGCGGCGCCACCAACGACCAGGCGTCGCGCTGACCCAGACCCTTGACCTTGGGCGCATCGATCACGACGCGGTCATCGGCATAGACGGCCAACTGTTCCGCCTCGATGCGGTACAGCGGCGCGCCTTCGGCATTGGTGCGCAGCCAGCGTGCCTCGCGCACGATGTAGCGCGGCGGTTCGCGAAGGTCGACGGCGCCTTGCGCAACGCGTGCGCCCTCCCGCGTCAGATTCGCGCCCCAGATCACGACCAGCACGCCCAGCACAAGGGCGAGGAACCATTCGCGTCCGCTGCGCATCAGTCCAGCTTGCCCTGGGCTGCCAGAATGAAATCGGCGGCCTCGCGGACCGCGCCGAAGCCACCCTGATGCTGGCTTTGCCAGTGCGCGCGGCTGGCCACGCTGGGATGCGCGTCGGCGACGGTAAGCGCCAGACCCGCGCGCTGCATCAGCGGGAGATCCGGCGTGTCATCGCCCATGGCGGCGCACGCGGCATCGTCCAGTCCCAGACGGGCCTGCACGCGCTCGTATTCGGGCAGCTTGTCCTCGGTCGACAGCGCGATATGCGATACGCCCAGACTTTCCAGGCGCAGCTGCATGGCGGCCGAAGGGCGGCCAGAGATCACGGCCACGTCGATACCGGCGCGCAGCAGCATCTTGATGCCGAGACCATCGCGAACATGCACCGTCTTCCATTCCGTACCGTCGGGACCGAGCCAGAGCCGGCAATCGGTCAGCACGCCGTCGATGTCGAGAAAGACGCAACGGATCTTGAGGGCACGCGCGACCAGTGCCTCGTCGATGACGGTACCGGTCATGCCGCGCCCGCACGCAGCAGATCGTGCAGATGCACCACGCCACAGACCTGCCCTTCGCGGTCTTCCACCAGCAGCGAAGTGATCGCGTGTTCCTCCATGCGATGAACGGCCTCGGCAGCCAGCGCATCGCGACCGATCCTGCGCCCGCCTTTGGTCATGACATCGGCCACGCGCACGGCGTGGATATCGACGTCGCTTTCGAGCACGCGGCGCAGATCGCCATCGGTGAAGATGCCGCTGGCACGGCCTTCCGGATCCGTGACCACGGTCATTCCCATGCGTTTGCGCGTCACTTCCAGCAGGGCTTCATCGAGCGGCGTGTCGGCAGCCACCATGGGGATGTCGTCGCCGGTATGCATGAGGTCGGCAACCTTGAGCAGCAGCCGCCGGCCCAGGGCGCCCCCCGGATGGCTGCGCGCAAAGTCCTCTTCGGTGAAGCCGCGCGCCTCCAGCAAGGCCACGGCGAGGGCATCGCCGAGCACCATCGTGACCGTGGTGCTGGCCGTGGGCGCGAGATTGAGCGGACAGGCTTCCTGAGCCACCGAGATATCCAGATGCACGTCGGCGAGGCTCGCCATGGTCGACGAGGGCTTGCCCGTCATGCTGATCAGGGGCACGCCGAGGCGTTTGATCAGCGGCAGGATCGTCACCACCTCCTGCGTTTCCCCGGAGCTGGAGATAGCGAGCACCACATCTTCGCGGGTGATCATGCCGAGATCGCCATGGCTGGCCTCGCCGGGGTGCACGAAGAAGGCGGGCGTGCCGGTTGAGGCAAGCGTGGCCGCGATCTTGCCGGCCACGTGTCCTGACTTGCCCATGCCGGTCACCACCACGCGTCCGCGGCAGGCGAGCAACAGCCGGCAGGCCTCGACGAAGCTGTCATCGATGCGCGCATGCAGTGCATCGAGGGCGTCGCGCTCCAGGTCGATCACGCGCGCGGCGAGACCCTTCAGAGCATTGTCATCCATGCGGTGGCGGGGTACGAAGCAACATCCCGCCAGTGTAACCGCTGCAAGCGGGCGGAATGCACCGGGCCCGACTCAGCCCTTGACCTTCTCGTAGGCATCCAGCGCACGCTGCCGCGAGGCTTTGAGGTCAACGCGCGGTTCCGGGTAATGCGTGCCCAGCCGAATGCCGGCCTCGCGGAGTACGGAGGCGGAGGCCTCCCAGGGCGCGTGCAGCTGCTTGTTCGGCAGCGTCGCGATCTCTGGCACCCATTCGCGCACATAGGCACCGTCCGCATCGAATTTCTGGGACTGCAGGACCGGGTTGAAGATGCGGAAATAGGGTGCGGCATCGGCGCCGCTGCCCGCAGCCCATTGCCAGCCCAGGGTATTGCTGGCGAGATCGGCATCCACCAGCGTGTCCCAGAACCAGCGCGCGCCCTCCTGCCAGGAGATCAGCAGATTCTTGGTGAGGAAGGAGCCGACGATCATGCGTATGCGGTTGTGCATCCACCCCGTGTGCCAGAGCTGGCGCATGCCGGCGTCGACGATCGGGATGCCCGTCTGACCGCGCTGGAAGGCGCGCAGGTCCTCGGCATAGTCGGACGGGCTGCGCCACGGAAATTCGGCAAAGCGCGGGTTCAGCGGTGTATCCACCGTGTGCGGAAAGTGGTAGATCAGGTGGTAGGCGAATTCGCGCCAGATGAGTTCGCGCTGGAAGTGTTCCACCCCGGACTGGGTGCTCTGGTCCTTCACCGCTTCACTGGCCGCCCAGGCCTGCCGCGGCGACAACTCGCCGAAATGCAGATGCGGCGACAAACGCGAGGTGCCATCCGTCCCCGGTGCTTCGCGTCCGGTGTCATAGCGACCAGCGGCGTCGCCCACGAACTGCTGCAGGCGCTGCTGCGCGCCCGCCTCCCCGGGGGACCAGGCATCAGCCAATCCTTCATCCCAGCGAATGCGCGGCAGCAGTTCCAGCGCGTCAATGGCAGCGCCACCTCGCGCCATGGTGGTGGCGACTTCGGGCCAAGGCACGCGAGTCGGCGCCGGCAGCGGCTCGGAAGGCTGGTAGAAGGCATGGAAACGACGTGCGAAGGGCGAATAGACCCGGTACGGATCGCCATTGCCGGTGGCGAGGGTCCACGGCTCCGCCATCAGATTCGACGCATGGCTGCGCACCGAAATCCCCGTGTCGCGCAGGGCGGCCTTGACGTTGCGGTCGCGCGCGATGGCGGCAGCTTCATAGCAGCGCCCCCAGTGCACGGCGGTCGCCTCAGTGGCAGCAACCATCTCCTGCAGTACGGCCAGCGGATCGCCGGCGCGCACGACAAGGCCTGCGCCACACTGCTCCAGCGCCTCGTGCAGTGCCTTCAGGCTGTGATGCAGCCACCAGCGCGACGCCGCACCGGGCGGCCAGTCGGCTTCCTGCTCGGGGGCATGGATATAGACCGGCAGCACCGCGTCGGCCTCTTCCAGGGCGGCGTGAAGGGCAGGATTGTCGGCGAGGCGCAGGTCGCGCCGGAACCACACGATATGGGTAGACATGACAGAGGGATCGCAACACGAGGTCTATAATCGCGCCCCATGCTAAATGGCTCCGCACCGATTCACGCCAAGCGCACCCCCCACTGTCGAGGAGGCGTGGCATGACCGCCGATGCCGTGCCCGCCATCGATGTGCGGGCGGTGACCAAGCAATTCGGCGCGCTGCAGGCCCTCAAGGGCGTCGATCTGCAGGTTGAACGCGGCGAATTCTTCGGACTGCTCGGCCCCAACGGCGCCGGCAAGTCGACCCTGATCGGCATCATCTCCGGCCTGGTGCGCGCCAGCAGTGGATCGGTGTCGGTGATGGGGCACGACGTCAGCCGCGATTTCCGTCACGCCCGGCGCGCGCTGGGGGTTGTGCCGCAGGAATTGGTCTTCGACCCATTCTTCAAGGTGATCGACACGCTGCGACTGCAGGCCGGCTACTACGGCTGCGGGCGCGAGGCCCGGCCCTGGATCGACGAGTTGCTGGAACGCCTCGAACTGACCGACAAGCGCAACGCCACCATGCGCGGGCTCTCGGGCGGCATGAAGCGGCGCGTGCTGATTGCGCAGGCGCTGGTGCACCGCCCGCCCGTGGTGGTGCTCGACGAGCCCACCGCGGGCGTGGATGTGGAGCTGCGGCGCACGCTGTGGACCTTCGCGCGCGAATTGCATGCAGCGGGTCACACTATCGTGCTGACCACGCACTATCTCGAAGAAGCCGAAGACCTGTGCTCGCGCGTTGCCATCGTCGACCGGGGTGCGGTGCGCGTGGTGTCCACCACGCGTGACCTGCTGGCCCGCCACCCGTTCCGCTTCCTGCGCGTGACCCTGTCCGGCGCCGCTCTGCCCGCCCATCTACAATCCCAGGCGGAGGCCTGTGCCGACAACACCTGGGAGCTCAAGCTGGACCGCAAGACCCAACCGATTGGCACCGTCATCGAGGAACTGCGCCAGGCCGGCTGCCGCCTGGAAGACATCGCGACCCGGGAGCCGAGCCTGGAGGATGTCTTCGTCGAACTCACCGAGAAGGAGGCCGAGCCCGATGCAGCCTGATCATCGCGGACTGCTGACCGTCGTCCAGAAGGAGGTACGCCGCTTCTGGAGCGTGATCGGCCAGACAGTGACCGCGCCGGTGATCACCGCGCTGCTCTTCCTGCTGGTGTTCTCGCATGTGCTGGAGGGACGCGATTCGGGCTATCCCGGCGTGGCCTACACGCAGTTCCTGGTACCCGGCCTGATGATGATGCAGGTGCTGCAAAACGCCTTCGCGAACACGTCATCCTCGATCGCGCAGTCAAAGATCATGGGCAATATGGTCTTCCTGCTGATGGCACCGCTGTCCGCCCGTGATCTCTTCGTGGGCTACATCGTCGCGGCGCTGCTGCGCTCGACGCTGGTCGCGGCGGTGATCTTCGTGGTCACCTGGCCCATCGTTGGCCTGCCGGTCAGCCACCCCTTCGCGCTGCTGGCCATTCTGTTGCTGGCGGCAGGCAGCATGGGCTCGCTCGGCATCATTGCCGGCGTCATCGCCAACAAGTTCGACCACATTGCCGCCTTCCAGAACTTCCTGATCATGCCGCTCACCTTTCTCAGCGGCGTGTTCTATTCGGTACACGGCCTGCCGGATTTCTGGTTCGAGGCGAGTCTGTTCAATCCCTTCTTCTACATGATCGACGGTTTCCGCTACGGCTTCTTCGGCGTGGCGGATGTCTCGATCTGGCGCAGCCTCGCCTGGAGCCTTGGCTTCTTTGCCTTGAGCAGCGGCATCGCCATCGCCTGGCTGGCGAGCGGCTATCGCTTGCGCGCCTAAGGCGCGGACCGCCCCTCCGACGCAGGCAATACCCGGTCGACAAAGGCCCGCATCGCCTCGCGATAGACCGTCACACTGGCTTCATTGCTGGTGTTGTGGCTGCCGTCGAGCGTGATCAGCGTGGCGCCAGCCGCCTCGGCCAGCCGCTGCCCGTGCGCGTACGGCACGATCTCGTCACCGCGCGCGTGCAGCACCAATACCGGCGTGTCGATGGTGCGCAGCCGCTCCAGCGTCGGATAGCGGATGCGCACGAACCACTGCGCCGGCAGCCAGGGATAGAGCGCCTCGGCGATGTCGGGCACCGAGGTGAAGGTGGAATCGAGCACCAGCCCAGCCGCCGGTACGCGGGTGGCGAGATAGGCCGCCACCGCGCCTCCGAGGGAGCGGCCATGCAAAAGGATACGCTCCGGCGACCGCTGCCGCGTCTCCACCAGATAGCGCCAGGCGGCCTCGGCATCGCGGTAGGTTCCTGCCTCGCTGGGTGCGCCGGTGGACTGGCCATAGCCGCGATAATCGACGAGCAGGGTATCCAGACCGAGGCCGTGAAAAAGTCTGGCAAAGCCGATGCGATCGCCGATGTTGCCGGCATTGCCGTGGAACATCAGCACCACGCCACGCGCACTATCGGCCGGGATGTACCAGGCGTGCAGCGTCTCGCCATCGACCGTAGCGATGCGCGCCTCTTCAAAGGCAAGGCCGGCATCGGCCGGCGTCGCGCGCACGGCGCGGCTGGGTTCGTTGGGGAAATACAGCAGTTGCTTCTGGACGCTGGGCGTCATCGCCAGCGCGCCCAGCGCCAGCAGTCCTGCCAGGATGCTCACGGTGGTACTCATCGCATCGCCCGCCCCACGGCCATGATGGCCCCCATCGTCACGTGGACGGCTCTGGCGCGTGCGCCCCATCCTGATCCGGTCCGGGGCCGCCCGGCGTCTCGGCCAGTTCCTCGAACAGGGCGGCGCATTCGCGCGCGTGAAAGGCCTGTGCCTCCGGACCTGTATCCGGACCGGCATAGCGACCAAGAGCGCGCGCCTCGGCGAAGAAGCCGGCGCGGGGCATGACAGGGGCCACTTGACTGACCACCACCGCGGCGCGTAGCGGCTGGCCTGCAGCTACGTCCTCGGCCATGGTCGCTTCCAGCGCAGCCGTCAGCCGCCCCATCTGCCGCGGCCCCGGAACGGCCAGCGCGTCCAGCACTTCGCGATAGCTGACCGGCCGCCGCGCACGCGCGCAGGCCTCCAGGTAGGGCCGCAGGGCAACACGCCATGCGGGCATGGGCGCATCAGGGGCGTCAGACGCAGCCATAGATTGGTATGGCAATGAGGCCGGAAGGTGCCTGGTCCGCTACCGCGCGCCATCGCCGCGCCAAGGGGCGTGCCGGGAGCTGTGCAGGACCCAGGCGGGCGGCCGGGGCGCGTACAATGCGCCGTCCACCCAGCATGAAAGCCGTAATGCAAGCCCAAGACATTCAGCAGCTCATCGAAGACGGTCTGCCAGGCGCACAGGTCGTGGTGCGCGGCGACGATGGCCAGCATTTCGAAGCGGAGATCATCTATACCGGTTTCGCGGGCAAGTCCGTGGTCGAACAGCATCGCATGGTCTACGGCGCGCTGGGCAAGCGCATGGGCGGCGAGATTCACGCCCTCGCCCTGCGCACGCGCGCCGAGTGAGAGGGCGTGGACAAGCTTCTGATTGAAGGCGGCGCCCGGCTCGCAGGGGAGATCGACGCCTCCGGTGCCAAGAACGCCGCGCTGCCCATTCTGTGCGCCACCCTGCTGTCGGCGGACGCGGTCACGCTGCATAACCTGCCGCAGCTGCAGGACGTGCGCACCACCCAGCGTCTGCTGCGCGAACTGGGCGCGGAAGTACAGGCAGAGGACCCCACGGCTGTCACCGTGCAGGCGCGTGACCTGGTCACCCATACCGCGCCCTACGAACTGGTGAAGACCATGCGCGCCTCCATCCTCGTGCTCGGCCCGCTGCTCGCGCGCCTGGGCGAGGCACGGGTCTCGCTGCCGGGCGGCTGCGCCATCGGCGCGCGCCCGGTCGACATCCATCTGGAAGGGCTGCGCGCCATGGGCGCCGACATCCGGGTCGAAGGTGGCTTCATCCATGCACGCGCCTCGAAGCTGCAGGGCACCCGCTTCGTCATGGATACCGTGACCGTCACCGGGACCGAGAATCTGATGATGGCCGCCACCCTGGCCGAAGGCACCACGCTTCTCGAGAACGCGGCCTGCGAGCCGGAGATTGGCGATCTGGCGACCTGCCTGAATGCCATGGGCGCGCGCATCAGTGGCGCCGGAACCTCCACCATTCGAATCGAGGGCGTTGAGCGCTTGCACGGCGCCGAGCACCGCATCCTGCCGGACCGCATCGAAATCGGCACCTTCCTGGTGGCGGCAGCCATGACCCGCGGCAGCGTCACCGTGCGCCAGACCGGCAGCGGTCTGCTCGACGCCGTGTTGCGCAAGCTGCAGCAGGCAGGCGCCCGCATCCACTGCGAGGCGGACAGCATCCAGCTCGACATGGCCGGACGCCGCCCGGTATCCGTGGATGTCCATACCGCCCCCTTCCCCGGCTTCCCGACCGACATGCAGGCGCAGTTCATGGCCCTGGACTGCATCGCTGACGGCGTAGCGACGATTTCGGAGAACGTCTTCGAGAATCGCTTCATGCACGCCCTCGAACTGCAGCGACTGGGCGCGGATATCCGTATCGAGGGCCACATGGCCGTGGTACGCGGCCGCGAGCAGCTCGAAGGCGCCCCCGTCATGGCCACCGATCTGCGCGCCTCGGCGGGTCTGGTGCTGGCGGGTCTGGTGGCCGACCGGCAAACGCTGGTTGATCGCATCTATCACCTCGACCGCGGCTACGAACGCCTGGAAGAGAAATTCCGCGCGCTGGGCGCTTACGTCCAGCGTGTCACGCATATCCCGCAGGAGGCGGCATGAGCGCTAGCGCCGGCGTCACTCTGGCTCTGTCCAAGGGGCGCATCTTTGAGGAAAGCGAAGCCCTGCTCGCGCCCCTGGGGCTGCTGCCCCAGGCGGATCTCGATGACCGCCTGCTACGCCTGCCCTCCCAGGCCGAGGGGGTTGATCTGCTGGTCATCCGTCCTTCCGACGTTCCACCCTATGTCGAGCACGGCGCCGCGGATTTCGGCATCGTCGGCAAAGATGTGCTGATGGAACACGACGGCAGCGGCCTGTTCGAACCCCTGGATCTGCAGATCGCGCAGTGCCGCATGGTGGTGGCAGGCCTGCCCGACAGCGGACTGGACCGTCTGCGCCGGCGCCCGCGCATCGCCACCAAGTATCCGGCCATTGCCCGCGCCCATTTCGGCCGTCAGGGCCGACAGGTGGAAATCATCAAGCTTTACGGCTCGATGGAACTGGCGCCGCTGGTCGGCCTGGCCGACGCCATCGTCGACCTGGTGGCCACCGGCAGCACCCTGCGCGCCAATGGCCTGATCGAATTCGAGACCATCGCCGACATCTCCTCGCGCCTGGTGGTGAACAAGGCGGCGATGAAGACCAAGCACGCGGCATTGACCCACTGGATCGAGCGCTTCCGCGAGGTGGTGGCCTCGACGGAGCCCACGGCATGAGCATGACACCGCAGATGCAGCGCCTGGATGCCAGCGACGCGGGCTTCGATGCGGCGCTGGATCGTCTGCTCGACCGCCTGCCCGCCCGCGACGAGGAAGTGCGCCTGATCGTGGCGGACATCATTGCCGAGGTGCGCGCACAGGGCGATCAGGCGCTGGTGGCGCATACCCGGCGCCTGGACCGCCTGCCCTGCGAAGACGGCGCCGTACCGGAAATCGGGCAGGCAGAATTGCGGGCCGCGCTGGAGCGCATTCCGACGACGCTTCGCGAGGCTCTGGAAGCAGCGCGCGACCGGATCCATGCGCACGCCCTGCAACAGGGCTTGGTCGGTTTCGAGCATAGCGACGCCCACGGCAATCGCATGGGCGTCCGCATCAGTCCGCTGGACCGCGCCGGCATCTACGTGCCGGGCGGCCGCGCCGCCTACCCCAGCTCGGTGCTGATGAATGCGGTACCCGCGCGAGCGGCGGGCGTGGGCGAGATCATCATGTGCGTTCCGACGCCGGATGGCGTCCGCAACGACACGGTGCTGGCCGCCGCGGCCCTGGCCGAGGTCGACCGCGTGTTTGCCATCGGCGGCGCGCAGGCCGTGGCAGCGATGGCCTATGGCACCGAGACCGTGCCGGCGGTGGACAAGATCGTCGGCCCCGGCAATGCCTTTGTTGCCGAAGCCAAACGGCAGGTCTTCGGCCGGGTCGGCATCGATTCGGTCGCCGGCCCCAGCGAGGTCTGCATCATCGCGGACGGCACCGTATCGCCGGAATGGATCGTCTGGGATCTGTTTGCCCAGGCCGAGCACGATGAGGAAGCACAGTCGATCCTCATCGCACCCGATGCCGGGTATCTGGATGCGGTCGCCGCCGCCATCCCGGCTGCTCTGGCGAAATCCGGCCGCGCCGAAATCGTCGCCACCGCACTGTCGGCGCGTGGCGCGCTGATTCAGGTGCGCGATCTGGCGCAGGCGCTGGCCGTATCGAATCACATCGCGCCGGAGCATCTCGAGCTTGCGGTGGCGGACCCCGACGCACTGCTCGACGGCATCCGGCATGCCGGCGCCATTTTTGTCGGCGCGCACACACCCGAAGCCCTGGGCGACTACTGCGCTGGGCCCAACCACGTGCTGCCGACCTCACGCGCCGCGCGCTACGCCAGTCCGTTGGGCACCTACGAGTTCCAGAAACGCAGCAGCATCATTGCCTGCTCTCCCGCGGGCGCGGCGCAGCTGGCGCCAATTGCCGGCGCCATCGCCGATGCTGAAGGACTCGATGCGCACGCCCGCAGTGCGCGGTTGCGCGCGCAACGCTGAGCGCCTTGGCACCACGATAGCGGCGGGACCATCCCGCCGCAGCGCCCGCCTCAGGCGTCGGGCCGCGCGATTGCGCGCCACAGCATCTCGAACAGCACGCTGGACTGCGCCGTGAGCGAGCCCATGTCCCGCCGTTGCACCTGCATCTGCGTCAATCGCGCCAGGATGCCGAAGATGTAGTCAAGCAGGATGCGCTCGTCGACCTGATCGTTGAGGATGCCGCGACTGCGGCCCTCCGCCAGCACCTTCATGAAGGTGCCGAAGAGCAGCGGATTGTGATAGTTGGCGTGCTTGCGCCAGGTGTTGACGTAGACCGAGCTCATGATCAGCTGCGCCACCTGCGGCCGCTGCTCGAAGTAGTCGAGCACCACCCAGAAGGTCTTGCGCAGCCGCTCCTTGTAGTCCTCGATGCCCTGCAGATGGTCGATCATGCGGGCCGCCAGCTCGGACAGCTGCGCATCCAGGCAGGAAAAGAGCAGGGCTTCCTTGCTGCCGTAGTACTTATAGATCGTCTGCAGCGAGACGTTGGCGGCCCGGGCCACCTCGATCAATCCCACACGATAGAACTCGCGCTCGGAAAAGATTTCCAGCACCGCCTGCTCAATGCGGCGCCGCGTCGCCGGGTTCAGGCCGTCCAGGCAGGGCAGCGCGATCGCCTCTTCTTCCAATAGTTCGCTCATTGCGTAAGTTTCATTACTTTCATGACTCGACGCAAGTCCAGACGTACGCCACCGTATTGCGTTCTCGCGCATGGTGTGCTCTCATGCCTTTCCCGCACCATACGGTACCGTGTGGATAAAGCGCCGAAGGCCGCGGTATGGAGAAGCACCGCAGCCATGCGCCAGTGCGAGTAAGACCTATTACCGGAGAACCTGATGAGCGACGCATTCATTTTCGACGCCGTCCGCACGCCCCGCGGCAAGGGCAAGAAGGACGGCAGCCTGCACCAGATCACGCCCGTGCATCTGGTCGGCAATCTGCTCAATGCACTGCAGCAGCGCAATGACCTCGATACCTCGCGCGTCGACGACGTCGTGCTCGGCTGTGTCACGCCCGTGGGCGAGCAGGGCGCGGACATCGCGCGCACCGCCGTGCACTACGCGGGCTGGGATGAATCCGTCGCCGGCGTCACCCAGTCGCGCTTCTGCGCATCGGGCCTGGAGTCGGTCAATCTGGCCGCGATGAAGGTGATGTCCGGGCAGGAGGACCTGGTGGTCGCCGGCGGCATCGAATCGATGAGCCGCTGGCCGATGGGTACCGACGGCGGCGCCATGGCCATGGATCCGCGCGTCAATCAGCTCATGGGCTTCGTGCCCCAGGGCATCGGCGCCGACCTCATTGCGTCGCTGGAAGGCTTTTCGCGTACAGATGTCGACGCCTTCGCGGTGCGCTCGCAGCAGCGCGCGGCCCAGGCGCAGGCCGAAGGACGCTTCGACAAGACCCGCGTACCGGTCACCGATGTCACCGGGTTGACCGTGCTCGACCACGACGAGACCATCCGCGGCGAGACTACGGTGGAGTCGCTGGGCAACCTCAAGGCCAGCTTCCAGCAGATGGGCGAGATGGCCTTCGATGCCACCGCCATGCGCAAATACCCGACGGTGGAACGGATCAACCACGTCCACCATGCCGGCAACAGCAGCGGCATTGTCGATGGCTCCGCGCTCATGCTGGTGGGCTCCAAGGAGATCGGTGACGCCCTGGGCCTGAAGGCGCGCGCGCGCATCCGTTCGGTGGCAGTCACCGGCTCCGAGCCCACCATCATGCTGACCGGCATTGCTCCGGCCTGCCGCAAGGCACTGAAGAAGGCGGGCATGTCGATTGACGACATCGACCTGCTGGAGATCAACGAAGCCTTTGCCGCGGTGGTGATGAAGGCAGCGCGCGATCTGGATGTTGACCTGGACAAGGTCAACGTCAACGGCGGCGCCATCGCCATGGGCCACCCGCTGGGTGCGACCGGCTGCATCATCCTCGGGACGCTGCTCGATGAGCTCGAGCGCAGCAACAAGAACGTCGGCATGGCCTCGCTGTGCGTCGGCGGCGGCATGGGTATCGCCACCATCATCGAGCGCGTCTAGCACGCGGCCGACAGACGACAAGACAGGAAATACAACCATGAGTGTGCAATTCGACATCGACAACGACGGCATCGCCACGCTGACGCTGGACATGCCGGGCCGTTCCATGAACGTGCTGAACGACGACCTGACCGGCCCCTTCAAGGAGGCCATCGAACGCATCGAGAACGATGACGCCATCAAGGGCGTGGTGATCACCTCGGGCAAGAAGGACTTTCTGGCCGGGGCCGATATCGATGGCGTTTACGCCATCACCGACCCGGCCGAGGCCTTCCGCCTGGCCGAGGATTACAAGGCCTTTCTGCGCCGCCTGGAGACCTGCGGTCGCCCGGTAGCCGCAGCGCTGAACGGCACCACCCTGGGCGGCGGCCTGGAGCTGGCGCTGGCCTGTCATTACCGCGTCTGCCTCGACGAAGGCCGCATCAAGATCGGGCTGCCGGAAGTGAAGCTCGGACTGCTGCCGGGTGGCGGCGGCACACAGCGCCTGCCGCGTCTCATCGGCATCCAGGCGGCGCTGCCGCTGATGCTGGAAGGCAAGGAACTGGATCCGGGCAAGGCCAAGCAGCAGGGCATTGTCGACGAGCTGGCCAGCGATCGGGAGCAACTGGTCGAGCGCGCCAAGCGCTGGTGTCTGGAAAACCCGAAGGCGGTCCAGCCCTGGGATGACAAGAAGTTCAAGTGGCCCGGTGGTGACTCCAAGAGCCCGGCCAACGGCCAGCTGTGGGCCATCGCGCCGAGCATGGCCTCGGCCAAGAGCTGGGGCAACTACCCCGCCATCACCCACATCCAGAGCTCCGTCTTCGAGGGCGGCATCGTCGACTTCGAGACCGGCTGTCGAGTGGAGTCCCGCTACTTCGCCGCCTGCGTCGTGTCGCAGGAATCGAAGAACATGATCAATACCCTGTGGTATCAGCTCAACAGCATCAACCGCGGCGAATCCCGTCCGGATGGCATCGAGCGCAGCAAAGTCAGCAAGCTGGGTGTGCTGGGCGCCGGCATGATGGGGGCGGGCATTGCCTATGTCTCGGCCAAGGTTGGCATCGAGGTGATCCTGCTCGATATGAAGCAGGAAGCCGCCGACAAGGGCAAGGCCTATTCGGAAGGCCTGATGGACAAGGCCATCAAGCGTGGCAAGGCCACTCCGGCCGACAAGAGCGCTTTGCTGGACCGCATCAAGGCCACCACCGACTTCAACGACCTGGAAGGGTGCGACCTGGTCATCGAGGCGGTCTTCGAGGACCGGCAGATCAAGGCCGATGTCACGGCCAAGACGGAGGCAGTGATTCCGGCCACGGCCACTTTCGCCTCCAACACCTCCACGCTGCCGATCACCGGCCTGGCCAAGGCGAGCCAGCGTCCGGAACAGTTCATCGGACTGCACTTCTTCTCGCCGGTGGACAAGATGCCGCTGGTCGAAATCATCAAGGGCGAGAAGACCTCGGCCGAGACGCTGGCCAAGGGCTTCGACTACGTACAGCAGATCAAGAAGACCCCGATCGTGGTCAACGACTCGCGCGGCTTCTATACCTCCAGAGTCTTCGCCACCTACCCGATGGAAGGTCTGGCACTGCTCGCCGAGGGTCAGCACCCGCGCGCCATCGAGGTCGCCGGTCAGCAAGCCGGCATGCCGGTGGGCCCGCTGGCCCTGCAGGATGAGGTGTCACTGAGCCTGTCGCTGCACATCATCGAGCAGACCAAGAAGGACTTCGCGGCCGAAGGCAAGACCTACGAGGGACACCCGGCCGAGTCGGTGATCGAAAAAATGGTGCGCGAACTCGGTCGCGAGGGCAAGAAGACCGGCAAGGGCTTCTATGACTATCCGGAACAAGGCGCCAAAGGCTTGTGGTCCGAGCTGACGCGCCATTTTCCGACAGCGGCCGAACAACTTGACCAGCAGACGATGATCGAGCGCATGCTATTCGCGCAAGCGAACGAAGCGGCACGCTGCTTCGAGGAGAATGTTGTGACGTCTGTGGCAGATGCCAACATCGGTTCGATTTTCGGCTGGGGCTTCGCACCCTTCCAGGGCGGCGCCCTCCAGTTCATCAATGCATACGGCGTCGAGGCCTTCGTCGCCCGTGCCCACGAGCTCGCCGACCGCTTCGGCGAGCGATTCCGACCCGCTGAGAGCTTGCAACGCATGGCTTCCGAGCAGCAGCGATTTGCCGCCTGAGCGCTCCGCGATTCCGCTTTCAACCCCACTGAATCGAAAGAGGTTGTTATGTTTCAAGCATTAATGAAGACAATGAAGGCGAAGAAGATGCTGCCTCAGATCTCCGACACCGAGCGCATGGCGCTCGAGGCGGGCACGGTCTGGGTCGACGGCGAATTCTTCAACGGCAGCCCGGATTTCCGGCGCATGATGAACGAGCCCTACTCGGCGCTTTCCGCGGAGGAGCAGGCCTTCATCGACGGGCCGGTGACCGAGCTGTGCCAGATGGTGGACGCCTACAACATCGGCAAGACCCGCCAGATTCCGCCGGAAATCATGCAGTTCATGAAGGACAAGGGCTTCTTCGGCATGCTCATTCCGAAGAAGTACGGTGGCCTTGAGCTGTCCACCAGCGCCATCAGCACGATCATGGCCATGACCACCAACCTGTCGGCCGTGGTCAGCACCTTCATCGTCATTCCGAACTCCCTGGGCGCCGCCGAGCTGATCAAGCATTACGGCACGCAGGAGCAGAAGGACCACTACCTGCCCAAGCTGGCGCGTGGCGAATATATCCCCTGCTTCGGTCTGACCGAGCCCACCGCGGGCTCCGATGCCGCTTCGATCAAGGCCGAGGGTGAGGTCTTCAAGGACGCCGACGGCGGCGTCAAGATCCGCCTCAACTTCGCCAAGCGCTACATCACCCTCGCCCCGGTGGCGAACCTGATCTCGCTGGCCTGCCAGATCCGTGACCCGCAGAACCTGCTGGGCAAGGGCGAGGCACCGGGCATCACCGTGGCGCTGCTGCACAAGGGCATGCCGGGTCTGTCCAACGGCGACCATCATCAGCCGATCGGCGATGCCTTCTACAACGGCCCGATCTACGGCAAGGACGTCGTAGTGCCGGTTGAGAACATCATCGGCGGTCCGGAGTATGCGGGCCAGGGCTGGCGCATGCTGATGGAACAGCTCGCCGGTGGCCGCGCGGTGTCGCTGCCGGCCGGTGCCATCGGCGGCATGAAGTCGGTTGCCGCCACCACGGGCGCCTACTCGATGGTGCGTCAGCAGTTCGGCATCCCGATCGGGCGCATGGAAGGCGTCGAAGACAAGGTGGCGCGCATCGCCGCGCTGACCTACATGTGCGAAGCCTCCCGCGTCTATGCCTGCTCGGCCATCGACGCCGGCGAGCAGCCGCCGGTCATTTCGGCCGTGCTCAAGGCCTACACGACGGAAATCGCGCGCCAGTGCGCCATTGACGGCATGGATGTGTTCTCGGGCGCCGGCGTGATGCAGGGTCCAAACAACATCCTCGGCACCGGCTACACCACCGCGCCGGTGGGGGTCACGGTGGAAGGCGCCAACATCATGACGCGTACCCTGATCATCTTCGGCCAGGGTGCCACGCGGTGCCATCCCTACGCGCAGAACGTGGTCAATGCCGCCGAGCAGGACGATGCACAGGCCTTCCGCAAGAATCTGCTGGCCTGGTTCGGACAGTTCGCGCTCACCATCGGCCGCACCTTCGTGCGCAGCCTGACGCGCGGCTGGTCGGCGGGCAGCCCGGTCTCCGGTCCGACGGCCAAGCACTTCCGCAAGCTGGGCTGGGCCGCGGCGCGTTACGCCATGCTCACCAACCTGGCGATGTTCTTCATCGGTGGCAAGCTGAAGGCCCGCGGCAAGCTCACCGGCCGTTATGCCGATGCGCTGGCCTGGCAGTACTTCGCCCTGTCGGCCCTGCGCCGCTACGAGGCGGAAGGCCGCAAGGCCGAGGACCTGCCGGTGGTCAACTATGCCGTGAGCATCGCGCTGTCCGAGGTGCAAAAGGCCTTTGAAGGCATCTACTCGAACTTCGACGCGCCCGTGCTGGGGCTGTACATGCGCACCGTCGGTGCCATGCTCGTGCGTCTCAACACGCTGAGCCGTGGCCCGAGCGATCGCGATACGACCAAGGTCGCCATGGCCATCCAGGCCCCGGGCGCGCAGTACGACCGCATCATCAAGTACACCTATGCGCCGGCCGACGGCAGCCCGGGTGTGGGTCGTCTGCTCGCCGCGTGGCGCCTGGGTTACGAGGCGCAGCCGGTGATCAACAAGATCGTCAATGCGCAGAAGGCCAAGAAGCTAGAACGCGGTACGCCGGATGCCATGGGTGATGCCGCCCAGGCCGCGGGCATCATCAATGCCGATGAAGCCCATCTGGTCAACCGCGCCTATGCCGCACGCATCGAAGCCATCCAGGTCGATGTCTTCAGCCCCGAAGAATTCTTCGGCGTGAAGGGCCTCACCGCGGCACCGGGCTTTGAGGACAACGAGGCGGCCATGCCGCGTCTCGCTGCCAGCGCCTAAGCTGCAACGGTAGGTGGTAAGCAAAAGGCCCGCCTCATCGGAGGCGGGCCTTTTTTGTGTGCGCTGCAAGGACCTTGCAGGCTAGCTTTCGTCGTCCTCGGCCTGCGGCGGCTTCAAGGGCGGTAACGCCTCCAGCAAAATGCGGCCGATGGCCGGCGCGCTCAGCGAACCCAGGTAGAGCATGCCATCACGCTCCAGTGCGCTGGTGATCGGGGCGAAGGCATCCTCGCCCACGGCCTGCAAGTCCGCCAGCAGCTGTCCCTCGGTATCAAAGGCCAGCACATAGCCATGCTTGGCGGGCAAGGGCTGCAAGGCTTCCGGCAGGCGATAGGCGATCTTGCGCCACGCCGGCCGCGGCAACAAGGCATCCAGCACGGGATTGCGCGGCGCATACAGCGCGACCCAGAAGCGGTCCTCGCCATTGAAGGTGACATTGTCCGGGAAGCCGGGGAGATTCTCGACAAAGATCTCGATCTCACCCGCGCGTTCGCCCTTCAGCCAGTAGCGCTGGACGCGGTAGCGGGTGGTCTCGTTGACCAGCAGATAGGCTTCGTCCGGTCCGAGGGTGACGCCATTGGGGAAGTACAGGTCCTCGGCAAGCACCCGCACCTCGTCGGTTTCCAGATCGTAGGCGAGCAGACGGCCATTGGGCCGACTCTCAAAAGCATCGGCCATGACCTCGTGAATGCCGTAGCGCGATGAGGCATCGGTGAAGTAGGCCATGCTCTCGTCGGCATTGACGACGACATCGTCGACAAAGCGGTACGGCGTGCCATCGGCGGTCACGGAAAGGGTGTGGGCATAGCCGCCCTCAACCTTGACCAGCCCTTCGACCGCGTCGGCCACGATCAAGGATCCGTCGCTCAGCACCTCCAGGCCCAATGGACGTCCTCGTGTGTTGGCGAGCAGGGTCGGGTTGCTTCCGTCGGCATCGAAGCGCATCACACGACCGTCCACGAATCCGGTATAGAGACGGCCCTCCGCGTCAATGGCAATGGCTTCCGGCCCTTCGCCCACGGATTCGGCAATGCGCTCGACGGCACTCAGATGCGCGTTGCGTGCGTGTGGACCGGATTCCGTCGAGGGCGCTTCCGGCGGTTGCCAGGCAATGGGGTCGATGGGTACTGGCCAGAACAGCAAATACAGTGCACAGGCCAGCACCAGGGCGGCGGCCGTATACAGCAACTTCATGATGTCTCCCCGTAATTTTTGCAAGCCGCCCAAGCATGTCATAAGCGGCTTGGACTAGTATCGTCAGTCGTGCAGCTTATCGTATCGATAGAACATATCTGGGGAGCACCATGAGTCAACAGAAGAATCCATTGGAGATGCTGTTCCACTGGGCGGAGAAGCAGCCCGATACCCCCTGGCTCTTCCAGTCGCGCCAAGGCGTCTGGCAGGCCATGACCTGGGGCGAAGCCGCGGACCAGGTGCGGCGCATGGCCTCCGCGCTGCAGGGCATCGGTCTGCAACCGGGCGACAAGGTCGCCATCTCCGGCCGCAACACCGCGCACTGGTTCCTGGCCGATCAGGCCATCACCATGGCCGGGATGGTGTCCATCGGCCTCTATCCCAAGCAGAATCCGGCGCATACCACCTATATCCTCGAGCACAGCGAGACCAAGGCACTGTTCCTTGGCCCGATGGAAGATATGACGTCCTTTCTCGGCGCCGTACCGCAGGGCATTCAGCAGATCACCTTCCCCTACGACGAAGTCCCGGCCAAGGACCACGCGTGGAACGATCTCATCCAGCAATACGGCCCTCAACAGGACTACCGCACGCCCTCGGATGATGACGTGATGACCCTGGTTTACACCTCGGGCACCACGGGCAATCCCAAGGGCGTGATGATGACCTACGGCAACATGATGTTCGCCGCCAAGGGATTGATGGAGGCCATGCCGCCGAAGGGGCAGGAGCGCTTCTTTTCCTATCTGCCACTGGCACATGCCTTCGAGCGCGGCGCGGTCGAGCTGTCGAGCCTGTACTTCGGCGCCCAGGTCTATTTCCTGGAGAACATCGAACGGCTGGCGGAGCAGCTGGCCGAAGTCGCACCCACCCGTTTCTTCGGAGTACCGCTGGTCTACAGCCGTATCCAGGCCGGCGTACTGAAGAAGATTCCACAGAAGCGTCTCGACCTGTTGCTGAGCATCCCGCTGGTGCGCGGCTTCATCCGCAAGAAGATCCAGACCGCGATGGGCCTGCAGAATGCGCGCATGTGCTTCGCTGGCGCAGCCCCCACGCCCAAGCCGCTGATCGAGTGGTTCGACAAACTCGGCATTCCGCTCTTTCAGGGCTATGGCATGACCGAGAACAGCATCTATGCCACCACCAATCGTCCGGGTGCCAATCGCATCGGCTCGGTAGGCAAGCCCCTGCCCGGCGCGCACATGAAGCTGGCCGAGGACGGCGAGATTCTGTTCAAGCACGGCGGCGTGATGAAGGGCTACTACAAGGAGCCGGAGAAGACGGCCGAAACCTTCACCGAGGACGGCTGGTTGCGCACCGGCGACAAGGGCTACGTCGACAGCGACGGCTATCTCTACATCACTGGCCGCGTCAAGGACATCTTCAAGACGCTGAAGGGCAAGTACGTGGCCCCTGCCCCCATCGAAGGGGCGCTGTCGCGCAATACCCACATTGACCAGCTGTGCATGGTGGGCATGAATCTGAAGCAGCCCGTCATGCTCATGACGCCGGCTGCCGAGTCACGCAAGCTGCCGCGCGAAGAGATCGGCAATTCGCTGCTCGAGACCATGGACGCCGTCAACGCCGAACTAGAAGCGCACGAGGCCATTGCCAAGATCATCATCGTCGAGGACGAATGGACCATCGACAACGGCCTGATGACGCCGACCATGAAGGTCAAGCGGCCGCAGATCGAGGAGCGCTACGAAAGCCTGATCGAGTCCGCAGCCGCCGATCGCAGCACGCGCATTGTCTGGGAGGCCGAGCACAAGCGGCCCAACTGACCGGACAGCGTGACGTCACGACAACGGGACGAGTGCCACTGGGGCCTCGTCCCGTTTTTCTTGCTCAGGGATAAGCCGCTTCGGGAACCCCTTCGGCGTCCTCGGGGGGTGTGCTGTAGTAGCTGATGCGCACGTTCTCGTAGGGCTTGCCCGTCGCCGGGTCGTGCACATTGCTGAGTCCCCGGTATTCCAGCAGACGCCCGTCCGCGGGGCTGTAGATGAGTTCAAGCGAAGGCGCGATCAGGCGCAGCAGCGTGGCGGCTTCCACCTTCAGGACGGCGGCAGGGTCGCCCTCGAAGGTGGTCTCGCCCACCTTGCGCACACGAAAACTGTAGTCGTCCAGGTTGCCGGCGACGGCGAAACGAAACTTCTCCGTACTGCCATCCAGGATGTCGTCGAGGTTGTCGTAGATCAGCGAATGGAAGCCGGAATCGGCCGCCATGCGGCCTTCGATGTCGACGGTGGCGGTCTCCTCGCTCTCCTGTCCTGCCGGAACACGGAACAGCGTGGCCTCCTCGTCGGTGACATCGCGAATGCCTTCGACATAGCCCGACGCCAGCTCCAACCGGAATTCGGGGATGTAGGGGTTCTTCGAGAAATCCATGCTCTTGCGGCCGACCACCGCACCGCTGGTGTCGTAGTAGACGATGGAGCCGCGTAGCCAGCGCCCGTTCTCGAAGACCTGCGAGTGCTTCTCGGTGTAGAGATACTCCCCGCTTTCGTTATCGAAGGCGTAGCCATAGAAGACGACGTCGTCGCCAGCCATCGCGGCCCCGGAGACGAGACTGGCCAGCATCAAGAGGTGCCTTGGGAATTGCATGGGCGTGATTGCTCCTTTGCAGCAAGAGAATAGGCGGACCCTTCTACACCGGCAGCGAAGCGCATGTCATGCAGCGCATGGGCGCGCTGCACGCGCGCAAGCTGCGCCGCTGGCTCGTGCATGCCGTCGTCGGCCAGCTCGAAGGTTCCATGATGAATACCTAGACTGAACGCAGCCTGTAGCTCGATGTGCGCGCGTATCGCGTCCGAAGGGTCCATGTGCTGATAGGCGGTCAGCCAGCGGGGCTTATAGGCGCCGATCGGCAACAGCGCCGCCCGCATCGGGCCGAAACGGGCATGCGCATCGGCGAAGTGGTCATCGTAGCCGGTGTCGCCGGCGAAGTAGATCGGTCCGCCCGCCGACTCGATGACATATCCCGCCCACAGGCTGAGGTTTCGATCACCGAGCGTACGGCCCGACCAGTGCCTGACCGGGACCGCCGTTAACGCGCAGCCGTTGACGAGACGATGGCTTTGCCACCAGTCGAGGGCAACCACCTGCGCAATGCCGGCCTCCTCGAGCAGCACCTGGTCCCCTGCCGGCACCACAAAGACGGGCTGATGGATCGTCGCCAGCCGGCGCAGGGTGGGAATGTCGAGGTGGTCGTAGTGATTGTGGCTGATCACGACCACATCGATTGGTGGCAGGTCGGAAAAGCGGATACCGGGTGGGCGATAGCGTCGAGGCCCCGCCCATGAAAGTGGGCTGGCGCGCTCCGACCAGATCGGATCCGTGAGCAGATTCATGCCGTCCACCTGGACCAGGACCGTGGCGTGATTGACGAAGGTCAGCCGCAGGCTGCCGTCGTCCACACGCTGCGATGGCGGTACACCGGGCGGAAGCAGCAGATTGCGCACCCATTCGCCCGGGTCTCTGGTGGCATAGAAGCGCAGCAAATCCCCCAGACCGACGTCGAAGGGCGTCTTGTTGTGAAAGCGCGTTCCGTCGAAGTGGTCGCTGGGTGGGCCTTCCCAGCGCGGGGATACGCAACCGGCCAGCAGCAAGGTGGTAGCCGCCAGCGCCGCTAAGACCCCTCCCGCCACCACCCCGCGCAGACGCATGCTCAGTCGCGCGGTGCGAAGCGGTAGTGCGCTACGCCCCACTCATTGCCATTGTCGAAACCGAAGAGTTCCGCCACCGCCATGTAGAACATGCGCCAGCGCTGGAACCAGATGTCCGGTTCCGCGCCGTAATCCGATTCGCGGAAGGTCTTGAGAATGGCATCACGGTTGGCGTCCATGCCTGCCAGCCACTGGTTGGAAGTACGTTCGTAGTGCTTGCCATCAACCCACCACTGCCGCTCGATGCGGAGATCGTCCTGGAAATGCAGCAGCAGGTTCTCCGAAGGCATGGTGCCGCCACTGAAGAAATAGCGCGTCATCCAGTCATCGCGCGAACGATCTTCGAAATGGTAGGCCAGCAACTTGTGCGCGAAGATGTGCACGAAGAGCCGGCTTTCGGCATCGCGCAGCCAGCGCCGCAGCTTGGCGAGCAGCGCGCCGTAGTTCTTCATGTGTTCAAACATCTCGATGGAGATGATGCGATCGAAGCCCGCTCGCACGTCACCCACCGGGAAGTCGAATTCCGCAATGTCGCCGGTGACGATCTCGACGTTCTTGAAGCCACGCTTCTGTGCCTGCTCCATGATCCAGGCGCGCTGCCCGTGCGAATTCGACAGGCCGACGATCTCCGCATTCGGATAGCGCTCGGCTAGCCACAACGACAGCGAACCCCAGCCACAGCCCAGATCGAGAATGCGTTGGCCGTCGGCCACACCAGCGCGCTCGGCGTAGAGCGCGAGCATGGCCTCTTCGGCCGTAGCCAGATCTTCCTGCCCTGTCGGATACAGGCAGCAGGAGTACTTCAGGCGCGGACCCAGATGCTGATGGAAGAACTGGGCAGGGACCTCGTAGTGCTGCGCATTGGCGTCGCTGGTATGGATGGCGATGGGAGACTCGCGCAGTGCGTCGATGAAGCTCTGCAGGCGGGCGGCGCGGACCTCTCCATCCTGATTGGCCTCATCGCGCAGGCGTCGGCCGATGAGGCGGCGCATGCCGAGGCGGGCGAGCGGATCGGGGATCCAGCCCCTTTCGCAGGCGTCAATGACATCCATGGTTGTCCTACTTGCTGTGGTGATCGTATGGTCGTGCGGGCTGTCGGCAGGCAGGTGCCGACCTTCAGCTATACGCGCGGCAGCTTAAACGGTTGCATCCGCTGCCACCCCGCGGCCCTTTCCAGGCCTTGGACGATACCGCCTGCGATAGGGTGCCGCGCTCTGACTGCCGATGCAGCCAATGCATATCACCAAGGAGATGGGGTGACGCACAGCGACGCATTCGACGACACGCTCATCCGCAGCCTTCAGGTACCGGAGCGCTTCCCACACTCCGTGGCCGAAGTCGAGCGGATCGAGACACACGGCAACTGGATCCTTCTCGCTGGCGACTTCGCCTACAAGATCAAGAAGCCGGTGGCTTTCGACTTCATGGATTTTTCCTCCCTCGAGCGCCGGCGTTACTTCTGCGAAGAGGAATTACGCCTCAATCGGCGCTTGGCGCCGGACATCTATCTGCGCACCATCGCCATTTCGGGCAGCCCGGAGCAGCCCAACCTCGATGGCAGAGGGCCGGCTATCGAATACGCCGTCGTGATGCGCCGCTTCGACCCGGCGCAGCGACTGGATCGCCGTTTGCAGCGGGGCGATCTGCAGCACACGGATCTGGACGATCTGGCCATCGATATGGCGCGATTCCATGCCACGCTGCCCGTGGCCGATACCGCTCTCGAGTACGGCGCACCTGAGACGCTGCGCCAATTGGTGGACGACAATTTCCGCGATTGCGCACAGCATCTGGAGAAGGCCGAAGCCAACGCCATCGCCCCTGTCCGCGCCCGCGCGGCGGAGCGCTTCGAGGCGCTGCACGCGCATCTGCAGCGGCGGCGAGATCAAGGCTGCATACGCGAATGCCACGGCGACCTGCACCTCGGCAACCTGACGCTGCACGACGGCCGCATCCAGGCGTTCGACTGCATTGAATTCAATCCGGCGCTGCGCTGGATCGATACCGCCAACGATATCGCCTTTCTGCTCATGGACCTGCGCTATCGCGGTCATCCCGCCATGGCCGCCCGCTTTCGCAACCGCTACCTGGAATGGTCGGGCGACTATGACGCCGCACCCTTGCTGTCTTTCTATGAGAGCTATCGCGCCATGGTGCGCGCCAAGGTGGCCCTGCTGGCGGCCGCGCAAGGCGGGGACGAAGCGCAGGTTGCGGAGAAGCGCGACACTGCCCACCGCCATATCCAACTGGCGGATCGCCTGCTCGCAGTCGAACGCGGGCAAATTCTGGTGACCTGTGGTCTGTCCGGCAGCGGCAAGAGCGTGGTGGCTGAGCGACTGTGCGAAGTCCTGCCAGCCGTGCGCCTGCGTTCCGACGTGGAGCGCAAGCGCCTGTTCGGCTTGGACCCGCTGGCCGACAGTGGCTCCGAGGCCGATGCCGGTATCTATACGGTCGCGGCCAGCGAACGGCTCTATCGTCACCTGGCCCGCACCGCACAGACGCTGGCGAGCGCCGGCGAACGGGTGATTTGTGATGCCACCTTTCTGAAGCAGGCGCAGCGCCGCGCGCTGGCGCGGGCGGCCGAGACAGCAGGGGTGGATTTTCGGGTTCTCTATGTCCACGCCCCGACACCGGTACTGGAGGCACGCATTCAGCAGCGCAGCCAAGCCGGCGAGGACGCCTCCGAGGCCGATATCGCTATCCTGCACCGGCAGCAGGCGCGCGCGGAGTTGCCGGATCCCTCCGCCGAAGCGGTGCTTTCCATTGACACGACACAGGCGCTGGATGCGAATGCCCTGGAGCAGCAACTGCGCGGCGACGCACCACCGCCCGCCTAGTGGGCCCTCGATCGCGGCGCACGCATCCGGTGGCGGTGTTCTAGACTCGACCCGCGGTCACATACAGAGAATGGGGAGATAGCCGCTATGTATCAATCGATCCTGGTGCCGACAGACCTCGAACACACCGAGCAGCTCTACAAATCACTGGAGACCGCCATTCACCTTGCGCAACACTATGGCGCCCACCTCTGCTACGCGGCGGTCACGCCGAGTGGCCCCTCACCCGTGGCCAGCTCGCCGGAGGGCTTCGAGGAGGCGCTGGAGCGATTCGCAGCCGAGCAGGGCAAACAGCATGGCATTCAGACCAGTTCGGTCGCCATCGTTGCCCATGACCCGGCCGTGGAGCTCGACGACAAGCTGCTCGAGACCATCGAATCGACAGGGTCCGATCTGGTGGTCATGGCCTCGCATGTGCCGGGCCTCGCCGACAAACTGCATATCCTGCGCTCCAACGCCGGCAAGATCGCTACCAAGGCCAAGATCTCCGTTTTCGTTGTGCGCTAGAGGAAAGGGAACAGCCTGTCGGCCGCGCATGCTGCGCCCGGTAGGCGTCACCGCGTGCTCGCGTCGCTCCCTGCGGTAGGCTGCGCGTCGCGAGCAGACCGAGGCCTTCCGCACTATGCATGCAACCCTGGCAAGGGACCCCGCCCCGCCCATCACCTGGGAGCGGGCGACGCTCAACGATGAGCTTTTCCGCCGGCCACCTGTACCGGTGGCCGATGGTGCGCTCATCGTGCACACCGCAATGGTTCAGAATGCCGATGAGGCGGCGCAGTCCGTGCAGCGGCTGCGCAGCCTGCTGACATCCGCCGAACTGACACGGCCGGGGGATTCGCGCAACTACGAGGTCCTGCACACCGGACGCAGCTACCTCAAGTGGGAGCGCCATACCGAGTTCACGACCTACACGCTCGTCACCATGCCTTCCTCGTCGGATCCCTTTGTGGCCGACGCGGAGTGCGTGCTGCCGAAGAACTGGATGGCCGAACTTGAAGGTCAGCGCATTGCCGCCACCAAGATTCGCGTGATCGCCCCTGACGATGCCGCGACACTGGAACAGGCGATCGCCGTCCTACGTCCCGAGGCAGCCTCCAGCCTGGTCACCGACGGACAGGCCCGCATCTGGATGGATTGCAGCATTCACGCGGATGCCTGCACCCGTGGAATATTGCTCGACCAGGGCCTGCAGCTGGACCGCCGGTCGCGGCTGGTCCAGCGCCTGCTGGAAATAGAGACCTACCGCATGCTTACCATGCTGGGCTTTCCCCCCGCGCGTACGGTGATGGCCGAACTCCACGCGCTGGAGCATCAGTTGCGCGTGCTGGTGGCTCGTGTAGCCGACAGCGACACCGACGCTGATCTCGATGGCGACGAGGCCACCCTGCATGAACTGCTCGAACTCGCCTCGGAGGTCGAGCGCCTGTCGGCCCACAATGCATATCGCTTCGATGCCTCGCGCGCCTACTTCGACCTGGTTCAGGAACGCCTGGAAGAATTGCGCGAGGAACGCATCCAGGGCTATCAACGTCTCGGCAACTTTCTGGGCCGGCCGCTGCGGCCGGCCATCAAGACCGTCGATGCGGTGCGCCGCCGACTGGAGTCGTTGAGCGGCCATATCGACCATACCGCCTCCCTCATCCGCACCCGGGTCGATCTGCGCGTGCAGCGTCAGAATCGACACCTGCTACATTCCATGAACCGCCGGGCTGCCCTGCAGCTGCGCCTGCAACAGACGCTGGAGTGGCTGACGGTAGTCGCCATGAGCTACTACGGCATCGGCATCGTGCTCTACATCGCCAAGGCGCTCGACAAACTGGGAGTGCCCATCGAGCCCAATCTGGTGGCCGGTGGCGCTGCACCGCTGGTCATCGGCGCCTCGTGGTGGCTGGTACACACGGTCCGCGTCATGCTGCGCAAGCACGGCGAGCACCACGGCAGCGCGGATTCAGGCGCCATCGACTGAGGGCGACGGCCGGAGACGTGAACCGCTGCAGACCTCGCCTCAGGCGAAACCGGGCGGAGTCCAAGTCTCCATCATGGTACGGCGGGCCTGCTCCATGCGTTCCGACATCAGCTGCGAGAAGCGCTTGAGCAAAGCGAAGCCGAAAGCGGGTTCCTGCTCACAGCGTTGACGAACGGCCTCGCCGTCAATGACCAGCACCTCGCTATCGGTGACCGCACGTGCCTGAAAGTGCCAGCGGTACGGCGGAATCAGCCAAGACCAGCCCAGCACTGCGCCCGGCTCCAGTTCCTGCAGGCCCAGTGGCAAACCAGTGATGGCGGCGACTTCCACCTTGATCCGCCCCGAACGCACCAGGTAGAAAGCATCCGCTTCCGCACCATAGGGGAAAAGCACCTCATCCGCCGCCAGTGCACGGCTTTGGGCATGCGATGCAAGGAATGTCAGGATGTCGCGATCCAGCCCTTCGAAGAAAGGGTTGCCGGCGATCTCCGCCGCGATGTTGGCATCCGTCATAACGCACCCGTAGAGAGAACTGGTATCGCAGAATGCGCCTTTCTGCCCTTGCTTGCACTGATCTGCATCAGGGAGACGTGCATGCACGACACGGTCGGCAAGCTGGACAGTATTCGTCCATCGACCGTCGATTGGCGACACTAGCTCCAGAACCTGAGGACGAGCGATGACGAGACCAGCAACACCACACAAACGCGCTACCGCCAAAAAAGGGGCTGCCAAAGGGACGAAAAGCGGCAAGGCGCGTTACCACGAGCCCACCCCTGCCAAGACCGATCCGCAGGCCTTCGAGCAAGTGGTACGCAGCCGGCGTTCGGTACGCCGCTTCACCAATGCACCGATCCCTTCCGACGTGCTCGACGCCTGCCTGGACTTGGCACTGCTTGCACCCAATTCCTCCAACCTGCAGCCGTGGGCGTTTTACAAGGTGCAGACGCCGAAGAAGAAGCAGGCACTGGTGCGCGCCTGCCTGAACCAGAATGCGGCCAGGACGGCTGCCGAACTCATCGTGGTGGTGGCACGCACCGACACCTATCTGGAAAACGCGAAAGACAATCTCCGCGCCTGGCCGGACGGCGAAGTCCCCAAGCTGGTGCGCGACTACTACACCAAGCTGGTGCCACTGATGTACAGCCAGGGTCCGCTGGGTGCGCTGGGACTCGCAAAAGGCGTGGTCACCAACGCCATCGGACAGTTCCGGCCCATGATTCGTGGCCCCTTCAGCGCCGCCGAACTCAAGGTCTGGGCCGTGAAGAGCACATCATTGGCTGCAGAGAACCTGATGCTGGCTCTGCGTGCCTACGGCTACGACAGCTGCCCGATGGAGGGCTTTGACGAGGCCCGCGTTGCGCGCCTGCTTCGTCTACCACGCGGTGCGTCGATCCCGATGGTCATCGCGGCCGGAATGCGCGCGGATGACGGGATCTATCATCCACAGATTCGTTTCGATCGTGCGCGTTTCGTTTTCACCGTCTGACACGACGCAACATCAGGACGTGTGGGGTTTTAGCCTTCCGACGTTGATGTTTCGTCACCCACCGCCCGCCCCGTGCGGCCTTGTGCTTCCAGGCGCTCCCACGCTGCGTGGGCAATAGGGTCGGCGATTTCGAGTCGCTCGCCGCAGTGGTCGCAACCGCGAAGTCGAATGCGCGCATCGGCTGCGGCTAGCGATCGCACCCAGAGGGGTTGATCGTTGGATCGCCAACAATCGATGGAGCACTTCAAGCGGACGCGGCCGATGTAGCTCGTAGTCATGCCTTTAGGCTACCCCCTCTAAGGCGCGACCGCGTCGCCTGTCTTAAACACTGTCCTCGATGCGCATGAACAGCCATGGGAGCACGCTGGAAGCTTCGCAAGTCCCGGCGTGCGCAGTGCGCTACGGCGTCTGCCAGCTCAAACCTATCTGAATCTGCAGAATCTCGAAGCGATTCTCGACGCGCTGATCGCCGGGATCCTCCTCCACCGCCACCGCGATCAGGCCGGCAGGATCGGCAGCATGGCCGTCGATGTCCTGCCTACCCTCCAGGCGAATATTGCTCAGCCCATTGATCGCGGTGACCCGGTTCGGCGGGGAATACGACAGAGCCGCACCAATACGCAGCCGCTCGCTCCACGCCCAGCTGACACCGAAAGCCATGTGCCGGTCGACGATGGCCGGGGCCAGCGTAGTGAGAAGGGCCTGCGGCGTCTCGATGGGATTGCCGCCGCTGCTGTAACCGGCCATCCAGTGCCAGCGCCCCACCCGGTGGCGCACACCGACCTTGTAGATGCGGTTGTTGCTCCATCCAAAGCCGGGACTGTTTTCGCCACCAAGACAGAAGCGTGTATCTGCGGTGGGCGCTGCGGGTCCACCCAGCAGACGCGGTACCAGGCATTGATTCACGAAGGCGGCGAGATCTGCGCTCCTGCCGAGGGCTTCCACCTGCGCATACTGGATGCCCTCCACATCCGCATAGACGGCCGTGCGCGCGGTCAGCGCCCACTCAATGGCCACATGCCACTGGGCCGGGATGTCAAAGCGAGCATTCGGCAGAATGCCGGCGTAGTCATCCAGGCCCTCCTGGCGGATGCGCGACTGATAGGCGACGAGCAGTCCAAAGGCCGGGCTCGGCCGCCACTGCACGCCCAGGCGAGCACCGAGGCCGTAGGCGTAGGCACTGCCGTTGTCGGTGAGGCGTTCGGGCATCACCGAGTAGGGTGCAAAGGCGGCCAGCCCACTGACCTCGAGCTGCTGGGCCGCCAGTACCGGTGCGATACCAACGCCCAGCGACGGGGTGGCGCGATAGCTGAGATGCGCGGACGCAAAGAGTTGCGTGGCACGCACCCCCGAGAAGGTCTTGCCGTCGCCGCATTGATCCAGCGGCGCCGAGCCAGGCTGCGCGCCACCACCGCCAAAGTCGCCGGCGCAGACCGAGCGGATCAGTGGAAAACCTCGGGCGATGCGCGCCGCGCCGTCCGGCATGGTGGTGCCCAAACCGCCGCCGTAGATGCCCAGGCCCCAGGCCCAGCGCGGACTCCAACGCCGATGCCAGGCGATGACCGGTGCGAAAGCCGGCCGATAGACCGAGCGGTAGTTTCCCGGCACGAACTCAAAGAGCGAGAGGCGGGAATCCTCGGCGGGTGCGCTCGCGCCGTAGTACGCCCGTGGCCATGCCACGGCAAGCGAGAGCTCGGTTCCACTGCGCAGGAAAGCCCCTGCCGCGGGATCGCGCAGGGTGGTCGCCACCGATGACAGCAGCGCGGCGCCCGCCCCGCCCATTGCCGTCTGGTCCAGGCTCAGGCCGGGCATGCTCAGGCCGTTCGTTGCCAAGGCCATGGGCGCGTGGCTCAGCAGAGCGCATGTCGCGATCCACCGCCGGCGCCTGCTGCGCGCTGGCGGAAGGCTGCGCCTGGGCAGCAGTTGCCGGAGTCGGACCATGGCTTCGGAAAAGGCGACAAGCGGGAGGCGCTGAACGAAAGTTCAAACGCGAATGCGCAGTGTAACGCTGCAGTGCAACATTGTCTGCCTGGGGCGCAACATCTGCGGCAGGCCTGCCTTCTTGGGTAAGTGCCGGCGGGCCCGCGGCACCGCACCCATGCCGATCAGCGGGTCGACGGCGACCGTGCCGCAGGCGACTCCAGGCTGGCGGTCGCGATATCAGCCAGGGTGCGCACCAGTTGCTCCTTGCTGACCATCGGTGCCGGATCGCTGACATGGCGCACCATGGTGAATAGCGTGCTGTTGACCAGGATATAAAGCCGGGCGGGAAGATCGGGCAGCGCCGGTCCAGTCGCGCGTCTTCCGATATGCAGCAGCAGCACATTGTGCAGCTGCCGCTCCAAGGGATTGATCACCGCAGGGAAATCGAGCTGCGCCCAGTAGCGCGTCACCTGCAGATAGCGGCCACCATCGGCTTCCAGAAGGGCCCAGACATCGCTCAGCAGAGCGCGCACGAAGGCACCCAGATCGCCATCCTCGAAGCGCTCCGCGTGCCGCTGCACGACAGCGGAGAGATCGTGCGCAATGCGCGCCAGCACCGCGTCCCAGACCGCTTCTTTATGCTCGAAGTACTGGTAGAGCGAACCCACACTGACGCCGGCACGCGCCGCGATACGCGCCGTCGTGGCGGCCTCAAGCCCCTGCTCGGCGATCACTCGCGTGGCGGCATCGATGATGGATTCCACCAGCAGCCGGGCACGCTGCTGGCGAGGGGTCTTGCGCATGAGAAATACGAATTGAATGCGAATAAATAATCGCATTACTGTTTTCAGTCCGCAATGCAGGAGCGCATCATGACGCGATCGTGGAACTGGGCAAGACAGGAAATCGCCGCACTGGACCCGTGCACGGACGCCCCCCGGCTGGCCCAGCTTTCCTTCGAGGTCCGCTATGGCCTGCCGATCTTCCTGCACGGGCTGTTCTCGGTCGCCTTTGTCTATAACGTCGGCATGCCGGCCATGGCGCACATTCTCCACCGCCGCGGAAAAGGGCCGATCCTGCGGGATACACGCAAGCGCAATTTCGATTCCCTGCTGTTCTTTGGGACGCTGTATCGACATGGCTGGTCGCAGGCGTCGCAGGATATTGCCGGCCGGCTGCAGGCCATCCACGCCCGCTTCCCGATCGACAACGCCATGTCGCTGTACACCCTGGCCACGCTGGCCTGCCTGCCCGAGCGGGTATCAACCCGCTTCGCGCCAAACGGAGGGCTGAGCGAGAGGGAGTGCGAAGCGCAGTACCGCTTCTGGCAGCGCATCGGCGCATGGATGGGGGTGAAGGAGATTCCGGATTCGCGTGCGGCCATGCTGGCGTGGATGCGCGCCTTCGAGGAGAACGAGTTTGCGCCCAGTAACGCCTGTCAGGACATCACCCAAGCCCTGGCAGAGGAATGGGCGGAATACTGGTTTCCAAGGCCACTGCAAGCCACCGGGCGGGGACTGTTCATGGCGATGGTCGAACCCCATATCCGCCAGCGGTTGGCGCTGCCGGAGCCGACCCCGTGGCAGGAGTGGCTCGCGCACACCGCGGTTCGTGGCTTCTTTGCTGCGAAAAGGCTGCTGCCAGACCCCGCCGAGCGCTCCCTATGCGACGCCTTTGCCAGCGCCTACGCCCAGCCATTGGACCTGAACCAGGTGGGCTACGACGCGGCGCTGCCAAAAAGCTAGCGCGCCGGCGGCCGTGCAGCAACGCTCAGGATGCGCGCAGTCGGCGCGTCTTGAAGGTGTTCCAGCCGTTTTCGACGATGCCGATGGCAAAGGACCTCAGGCCCGATTCCTGCGGCCGCGGCTGACGCCCCTCACCGATGCGGCGCAGCTGGCGCGTGTACCAGGCCACTTCCATCAATGCCATGCGGTCGACCACCTTGATGCCAGTGGTGATCGGGCGTACCGCATGGCGCGGCGCCTCACCGCGCAACAGGCGCTGCGGCAGATCCGGTTCGATGGCCAGTGCACGCGCCAGCCCGACCAGGTCCACCGCGCCGCTGTCGATGGCCGCAGCCATGCCGGCGGCGGTGCGGAAACCGCCCGTGACCATGAGCGGCACGGACACGCGCGCCCGCACCTTGTCCGCGAATTCCAGAAAATAGGCCTCGCGTGCCAATGTGGAGGCCTTCTTGACGACACCGGTCATGGCCGGGGCCTCGTAGGTGCCACCGGAAATCTCGACCATGTCGATGCCGTGGGCGGCGAGTGCCTCGATGGTGGCGAGCGATTCCTCCTCCGTGAAACCGCCACGCTGGAAGTCGGCGGAATTCAGCTTGATACCGATGGGGAAATCCTCCCCCACCTGGCGCCGCATCTCGGCGAGGATTTCCAATACGAAGCGCCGACGCTTCTCCGGCGTTCCGCCCCAGTCATCCTCGCGATGATTGTGATGCGGAGAGAGGAACTGGCTCACCAGATAGCCGTGCGCGCCATGGATCTGTACACCACTGAACCCCGCCTTGCGGGCGATGGCGGCGGTTCGCCCGAAACGACGGACGATGTCTTCGATTTCCAAGGTGGTCAACGCGCGCGGCGTGGCGAAAAAGGCCGCCATATCCTCACGAAAGGGGATAGCCGACGGCGACACCGTTTCGCGATTCAGCCCCTTGGGGGCCTGTTTGCCGGGATGGTTGATCTGCATCCACAGCGCAGTGTCATGGCGCGTGCCGGCACGCGCCCAGCGCTTCAGCGCCTCGAGATCGGACTCGTCCTCGATCACCACATTGTTCGGCTCGCCGATGGCGCGGCGATCGACCATGACGTTGCCGGTCACGCTCAGACCGATGCCGCCGTCGGCCCAGGCGCCGTAGAGCCGCTCCAGCCGCGCGGTGGGTCGGTTGCCGGTGGTGCCCAGCGCCTCACTCATTGCCGACTTGACCAGGCGGTTCTTGAGCACGGCCCCGCACTGCAGGGTCATTGCTTGGTTCAGGATGTCTTGGGGCTGCACGGGTGCCTCGTACTTGAACATGACGGCGAATGGCGCCGCGAAGTCACCATTCTGCCGCGAATGCCTTCGCTGCGCCGGCGCGCGTCTTAGTGCAAGCCGCTGCGGGGCGGTGTTTCCTGGGTGGCCTGCTCGGCCGAAAACAGTGCCTGGACCTGGGCACGATCGTAGTGGTAGACCGCACCGCAGAAGTCGCAGGTCACGGTCACCAAGCCCTGTTCCTCGACAATGTCGTGCACTTCCTTCTCACCCAGCGACAACAGCATGCGCGAGATCCGCGCCTGCGAGCAGGAACAGGCCATGGTCATCGGCTGGGGTTCGTGCAGCGCCAGGTCGTCGGCATGAAACAGGCGATGCAGCATGGTGGCCGGTGTCTGCGCCATCAGCTCGTCCGGTGACACGGTTTCGAGCAACGCACAGGCGTGATCCCATCCGGCGTCCGCCGACGCACCGGCCTCGGGCAGCCGCTGCAACATCAGGCCAGCAAGGCAATCTCCGTTGGAAGCAAGGACGAAGCGTGTCGGCAACTGTTCGGACTGGTCGAAGTAGCCCTCCAGCGCCTCCGCCACCACGGCGCCCTGCAGCGGCACAAGCGCCTGATAGCTCTGACCGTTGCGCGGCTCGAAGGTCACTGCAAAAACGCCGCCCCGGGTCAGTTCCTCGAAGGAACCGGAGGGCGCTTCGCCGCGTTGGCGCGCCATGCCACGCGTGCGCAGGTCGTCCTCAACCTGCACCAGCATGAGCGCCAGTTGGGCGCCATCCTGGATTTGCAGCGCGAGGCGGCCGTCGACCTTGAGGTGGGCCGCCATCAATGGCCCGGCTGCGCACATCTCCCCCAGCACGCGGCGCACGTCGGGCTGTGCCTCGCGCCGCCCGACCATCGACGATACGCCCGCACAGACCCGCAGGATGGCCCCGCGCACATGATGCTCGGGCAGAAGGAAGCTGGTGACGTGTTCGTCCGGCGCTTGTTCGGGTGCGATGGCCATACGGAATTGTGCCTAAGTCGTCGACCGGCGATGCGGTTTGACAATGTGGCGGCGAAGGGCGGAGCGCGGTTTGCTTTACCGCGAGCGCGGTCGACCAGCCCCCATGGCCGGTCGACCGACGCCGTGCGGCCTAGGCTTCGCCCGGCGGGCCGAGGCGCTCCTTGAGCAGGCGGTTGACCGCATCCGGGTTGGCCTTGCCGCCTGTCGCCTTCATTACCTGCCCGACGAAGAAGCCCAGCACCCGATCCTTGCCGCCCTTGTACTGTTCGAGCTGCTTCGGATTGTCCGCGATGACCTGATCGATCACGGCGAGAATCGCGCTGTCGTCCGTGATCTGGCGCAGGCCCTTGGCCTCGATGACGGCGTCGGCATCGCCCTCGCCGTTCATCATGGCCTCGAAGACTTCCTTGGCGATCTTGCCGGAGATGGTCTTGTCGCCGATACGCTGGATCAATGCCGCCATCTGCGCGGCCGACACCGGCGACGCGGAGATATCGAGGCCGGCCTTGTTCAGCGCGCCCAGCAGATCGGTAATGACCCAGTTGGCGCACAGCTTGGCCTCGCCGCCCGCTTCCGCGACCATGGTCTCGTAGAAATCGGCCAAGGGCCGCTCCCCGGTCAGCACGGTGGCGTCGTAGGTCGACAAGCCATAGTCGCGCTCGAAACGCGCGCGCTTGTCCACCGGCAGCTCCGGTAGCGTCGCCCGCACGTCCTCGATGTACTGCGCGTCACAGTGCACCGGCAACAGATCGGGATCCGGGAAGTAGCGGTAGTCGTGGGCATCTTCCTTGCTGCGCATGGCACGGGTCTCGCCCGTGCTCGGGTCGAACAGCCGCGTCTCCTGCTGGATGCTGCCGCCGCTCTCGAGCACCTCGACCTGACGGTTGATTTCGTACTCGATGGCCTTCTCGACGTAACGGAAGCTGTTGACGTTCTTGGTTTCGGTACGAGTGCCGAAGGCCGTAGTGCCCGCGCGTCGCACCGAGACATTGGCGTCGCAGCGGAAGGAGCCTTCCTGCATGTTGCCGTCGCAGATGCCTAGATAGACCACGATCTGGTGCAGCTTCTTCATGTAGGCAACGGCTTCGGCGGGAGTGCGTAGGTCCGGTTCCGAGACGATCTCGATCAGCGGCGTCCCGGCGCGGTTGAGATCGATCCCCGACTCGTTGACGAAGCCCTCGTGCAAGGATTTCCCGGCGTCCTCTTCCATGTGTGCACGGGTGATGCCGATGCGCTTGTGGGCGTCACCGACGGTGATGTCGAGGTGGCCGTTGGCCACGATCGGCAGCTCGTACTGGGAGATCTGGTAACCCTTGGGCAGGTCCGGATAGAAGTAGTGCTTGCGCGCGAAGACACAGACCGGGGCGATTTCCGCGTCGACCGCCAGTCCGAACATCACGGCCATGCGCAGCGCCTCGCCGTTGAGCACGGGCAGCACGCCGGGCATGCCCAGATCGATGGCGGAGGCCTGCGCATTGGGCGGCGCACCATAGGCTGTGGCGGAGCCGGAGAAGATCTTCGACTGCGTCGACAGCTGGCAGTGGATCTCGAGGCCGATGACGGCTTCCCAGCCGTCGGGGATGCAGTGGGCGGTATCGTTCATGCGTATGCCTCCGGCCACAGTGCGTGCCAATCGCTGACCTGCTGGTAGGCGTGAGCCACATTGAGCAGGCGGCCTTCGTCGAAGTGACGGCCGATCAGCTGCAGGCCGATCGGCAAACCAGCGGCCTGACCGCAGGGAATCGACATAGCCGGCAGACCGGCGAGGTTGGCGGCGATGGTGTAGATGTCGTTGAGATACATGGTGACCGGATCGTCGGTCTGCTCGCCCAGGGCGAAGGCCGTGCCCTGCGTCGTCGGCCCGAGCACGACATCGACCTGCTCGAAGGCGCGCGCAAAATCGTCGGCGATCAGGCGGCGTACCTTCTGCGCCTGCAGGTAGTAGGCGTCGTAGTAGCCGTGTGAAAGCACATAGGTCCCGACCATGATGCGGCGCTTGACCTCGTCGCCGAAGCCTTCGCCGCGCGACCGCTTGTACAAATCCTCCAGATTGACCGGCTCGGCGCAGCGATGGCCGTAGCGCACGCCATCGAAGCGTGACAGATTGCTCGAAGCCTCGGCCGGCGCAACTACATAGTAGGTCGGCACCGACAGCGGCGTATTGGGCAGCTCGATGGGGGTCAGCGTGGCACCCAGCTTTTCCAGCTCGGCTGCCGCGGCGTCCACCGCAGCGCGCACCTGTGGGTCCAGGCCTTCGCCGAAGTACTGGCTCGGCAGACCGATCTTCAGGCCGCGGATGTCGTTGCCCAGAGCGGCGGCGTAATCGTCGACCGGGCGCTCGACGCAGGTCGAGTCACGGGCGTCGAAACCGGCCATGGCCTGCAGCACGAGGGCGGCATCTTCCGCGCTGTGCGCCACCACACCGGCCTGGTCCAGCGACGAGGCAAAGGCCACCATGCCGTAGCGCGACACGCGGCCGTAGGTGGGCTTGATGCCGGTGAGCCCCGTCAGTGCGGCAGGCTGGCGGATCGACCCGCCGGTGTCGGTGGCTGTGGCCACTGGCGCGAGGCCGGCCGCCACCGCCGCCACACTGCCGCCGGAGGAGCCACCGGGCACGCGCGCAGTATCCCAGGGATTCCGGGTCGGCCCGTAGTAGCTGGTCTCGGTCGACGAGCCCATCGCGAACTCGTCCATGTTGACCTTGCCCAGCGTGACCATGCCGGCCGCATCGAGCAGTTCAACGATGTGCGCATCGTAGGGCGCGATGAAGTTGTCCAGCATCTTCGAGCCGCACGCCGTGCGAACCCCGTTGGTGCAGAACAGGTCCTTGTGCGCGAGCGGAATGCCGGTCAGCGGACCGCCCTCGCCCTTGGCGATCTGGGCATCGGCAGCGTCCGCCTGCGCCAGCGCCCGCTCGGCGGTGACAGTGACATAGCTGTTGAGCGTGCCGTCGTGCTGCTCGATGCGCGTGAGGAAATGCTCGGTCAATTCCCGGCTGGAAAAGCGACGATTGCGCAAGCCGTCGGCGAGCGCCGCGAGGGAGTCTTTGTGCATGGTGATTTCTTGAGCGCGGGCTATTCGATGACGCGGGGGACGCGATACAGACCATCCTGGGCGCTGGGCGCAATCGCCTGATAGGCCTCGCGCCGGTCGGACTCGGTCACCGCATCCGGGCGGCCGCGCTGACCCATATCGAGCGGATGCGCCATCGGCGTCACGCTGGCGGTGTCGGCCTTGCTCAGTGCATCCACCAAGCCCAGGATGTCACCCAACTGCGTGGATAGGCTGTCGATCTGCGGGTCGTCCAGACCAAGGCGCGCCAGATGCGCCACGTGCCGGACCTGTTCGGTAGTGAGACTCATGCTGCCTCGCGGTTGGCCGCGTTCCGTCCAGGCGCCGGAATACGGCGTTCTCGGGACACAAGGCGAAAGCGGCAAAATACATTATGATGAGCCGCATAGTTTAGCTCTTGTGCTGGCGGTCCGTACGCCGGAACCGGCCACGTCGGGTTCCACTGCCAACCGCCGCTGCCTCCATTTCCCTCTTGCCTAGCTGACGATGCTCGAAGCATTTCGCCGACTCTTTATCAACGACCTGTCCATTGATCTGGGCACTGCCAACACCCTCGTCTATGCCCGCGACGAGGGCATCGTCCTGAACGAGCCATCCGTGGTGGCCATCCGCACCGAAGCGGGCGGACGCAAGCGGGTCGAGGCAGTCGGCACCGACGCAAAGGAAATGCTGGGTCGCACACCGGGCAACATTTCCACCGTGCGCCCGCTGCGCGACGGCGTCATCGCGGACTTCACCGTCACCGAGAAGATGCTGCAGCACTTCATCCGCAAGGTGCAGAAGGGCCGCATGCTGCGCCCAATGACGCGGGTGGTGGTCTGCGTGCCGCACGGCTCCACCCAGGTCGAGCGTCGCGCCATCCGTGAATCGGTGGAGAATGCCGGCGCGCGCAAGGTCTTCGTCATCGAAGAACCGGTGGCTGCCGCACTGGGCGCGGGCATTCCCATCGGTGAAGCGCGCGGCTCGATGGTGCTCGACATCGGCGGCGGTACCTCCGAGGTCGGCATCATCAGCCTTAACGGCATCGTGTTCGCGGAAAGCGTGCGCATTGGCGGCGACAAATTCGACGAAGCGATCATGAATTACGTTCGGCGGCAGTACAACATGCACGTCGCCGAGCCCACCGCCGAACGCATCAAGATCAAGATCGGCACGGCCTTTCCGGGCCATGAGGTGCAGGAGATCGAGATCGTCGGTCGTCACGCCGCTGCTGGCGTACCGCGCACCTTCACCATGAACTCCAACGAGGTTCTGGACGCGCTGCAGGAACCGCTGACCGGCATTGTCGCCGCCGTCAAGAAAGCGCTGGAAAAGACCCCACCTGAGCTCGGCGCGGACATTGCCGATCGCGGCATCGTGCTCACCGGCGGTGGCGCGCTGCTGCGCGACCTCGACAAGCTGCTCTCCGAGGAAACCGGATTGCCGGTGATCGTCGCCGACGACCCGCTCACCTGCGTGGCGCGCGGCGGTGGTCTGCTGCTCGACATGCTCGATCGGCAGGGTGAATTCCTTTCTCCGGAGTGATGGGCTGGCGCCCCTGACGGCGGCACCACCGGCGCTTCGCCCGATCCAAGCCCCCTGCCGTGTTGACGCTCGTGCGCAGGGCCGTATCCTGCGTGCGACCCGCATTGTCATGCCGCCCGCTGCACCCGAGCTTTGAACACCCTCAATCGACCGCGTCGCCCCCTCTTCCAGCGTAGTGGAACCGGGATTCGCCGTGCGCTCGCGCTGATCGCGCTCTCGATTGCCCTGCTCGTGGTGGACTTGCGCACAGACGCGCTCGACCCGCTGCGCAGCGGCATCATGCGCGTGTCCTATCCGCTGCTGTGGGTCGCCGAGCAACCGGCCAATGCTCACCGCTTCTTCGAGTTCCTCGCACTGCGCGCCGAGGAACTGGATGCCTACGAACAGTTGCAGCGCACGCACCTGCGCCTGCTGGGGCGGGTACAGCGCATTGAAGCACTGGAAGCGGAGAACCGGCGACTGCGGGCCTTGCTGTCCTCGACGGACGTGCTCGAAGCAAGGGCACTGGTGGCGGAGGTGCTGGCCGCAAGTCAAGATCCCTATCAGCAGCGATTGACGCTGAACCGCGGCAGTCTGCACGGCGTCTATCGCGGCCAGGCCGTCATCGATGCGCGCGGTGTCCTCGGCCAGATCGTCCAGGTGCACCCGCAGTCGGCCAGCGCATTGCTGATCACCGACCCGGATCATGGCATTCCGGTGGAGGTCAACCGCACCGGACTGCAGACCATCGCAGTTGGCCGCGGCGACGGACAGTCGCTTTCCCTGCCCTATCTGCCGGGCAACGCCGACATCCAGGTCGACGACCTTCTGGTGTCGTCCTCGCTGGGCGGGCGTTTTCCCTCAGGCTATCCGGTGGCGCGCGTGCTTGAGTTGCGCTACGAGCCCGGGGACAGCTTCATGGAAGCCATTGCACTGCCCGAAGCGCGGGTCAATCAGAGCCGTCAGGTCCTGTTGCTGTGGAACGACGACGCGCGCCCGGCATCCAACGACGATGCCGAAGCTTCGCCCAGCACAGCGCTCACGACCACGACTGAAGACGCCACCTCCCCGCCAGCACCCGCCGAAGGCGATGCCACCGATGCCACCGCCCAGCCCGCCACACCAGGAGACCGCCCGTGATCGGTTGGCGTGAATTCCCCCTTCTGGTGGCGCTGACCCTGGTCGCCCTGGTGCTGAAACTGCTACCGGTCCCCTTGCCGGTCGACATGCTGCGCCCGCACTGGCTGCTGCTGGTACTCACGGCCTGGACCTTGCGCCGAGAGACCTATCTGGTGCTACCAATGGCGATGGCGGCCGGTCTGGTACTCGATGCCACCCGCGGCGTCACCCTCGGACTGCATTGTGTGGCATTGCTGGTGCCGCTCGCGCTCCTGCTGCACTGGCGGAGTCTGCTGCGCGCGATCCCGCTCTGGCAGTCCTCACTGGCGGCAGCCGCGCTGTTCGCGGTCTATGCCAGCCTGCTGAGCCTGCTCGACACCATGACCGGCGAGCACAGTGCGCTATCGGCGCACTGGTGGCCCATCCTGGTATCTGTACCGCTGTGGCCCATCTTTGTGCTGCTGCTGCGGCCGCGCCCCGTGGCACAGCAGACGCCGTAGCCAATGGGCAATTTCGACCGCCTTCGTGATCTCTACGCGGAGCGCCGAAGTTTCTTTGCGCGCACGCTGATTGCGCTTGGCTTTTGTCTGCTGTTGATGATGATGCTGCTGTGGCGTGCATTCGATCTGCAGATCCTGCAGCACGAGCAGCTTTCGACGCGCTCCAACGACAACCGCATGCGGCTGGTGACAGTACCCCCGGTGCGCGGTCTCATCTTCGACCGCAACGGTGTGGTGCTGGCGCAGAACAGTCCCGCCTACGTGCTTGAGCTGGTGCCGGAGCAGGTCAAGGACATTGAAGCCACTTTGGATGCATTGAGTGCGATCGTGAAAATCGATGCTTCGGACCGCGAGCGCTTCCACGAACGGCGGCGACGCACCCCCAGCTACCGGGGGGTACCGGTGCGCACTCGCCTCAGCTTCGAGGAGGTGGCGCGCTTTCAAGTCAGTCGCCATGACTTCCCGGGCGTGGATGTCCGCGCCGGCCTGACGCGGGAGTATCCGCTCGGCAAGAGCATGTCACACCTGGTGGGCTATGTCGGTGGTGTCACCGAGCGCGACCTGCAGCAGTTCGGCGAGGCCGACTATCGCGGCACGACGCACATTGGCAAGACCGGCATTGAACGCCAGTACGAGGAGTTGCTGCACGGCAGCACCGGCGCGAAGATCGTCGAAACGAACGCCACGGGGCGACCGCTGCGGGACCTCGATCACCGACCCGCCACCCCCGGCTCCAATCTGCACCTCACTGTGGATGCGCGGCTCCAACTGGTCGCCAAGGAAGCGCTGCAGGGCTATGAGGGCGCCATCGTCGCCATGGACCCGCGCAACGGCGAAGTGCTGGCGCTGGTCTCGGAACCCGGTTTCGAGCCGCGGCATTTCGTCGACGGGATCTCGCACGAGCGCTACCGCACGCTGAACAACGACCCCCGCCGCCCGCTCTACAACCGCGCGCTGGCGGGTACCTATCCCCCGGGTTCCACAATCAAGCCGGTCATGGCCATGATCGCTCTCGAAGAGCGCGTCGTGAGCCCGGAGCAGCGCGTGTATTGCCCGGGTCATTTCGAGCTGCCGAATGTCACACGGCACTATCGGTGCTGGAAGCGCCGCGGCCACGGCTGGGTGGATCTGGAACGAGCGGTGGCGGAAAGCTGCGACGTCTACTTCTACAAGACCGCGCATGAACTCGGTATTGATCGCATCGAGAACATGCTTGGCTGGTTCAGCCTGGGCAAGGAAACCGGGATCGATCTTCCTGGCGAGCGCGCCGGCATTGCACCCTCCCGGGCCTGGAAGCGGGCTGTGCGCGGTCAGGCGTGGTATCCCGGTGAAACCCTGAACATCGGCATCGGGCAGGGCGTCATGACGATGACGCCGCTGCAGGTGGCGCTGATGACGGCACGGATCGCCACGCGCGGCGGTAGCGCCACACCCCATGTCCTGCGTGCCATCGAGCATGTTGACGAAGGTCGCACCACTGCCCAGGCGCAGTCACCGCTGCCCGATATTCCCATCGCCAACCCGGAGCACTGGACGGAGGTTCATGACTCCATGGTCGCCACAATGCACGACCCGGGCGGGACCGCACAGAGCGTCGGCCGGGGGGCGACCTACCGTATCGCCGGCAAGACCGGCACTTCGCAGGTTGCCGGGTTATCGCAGGAAGACGAGATCGCACCGGACAACGAGAGTCTGCCCAAGCACCTTCGCGACCACGCCCTGTTCATGGCTTTTGCACCGGCGGACGAGCCGCGTATTGCAGTTGCCGTCATTGTCGAGCATGGCGGCAGCGGGGGCGCGGTGGCCGCGCCGATGGCACGCAAGGTACTGGATGCCTGGCTCGCCGAGCCGGATGCCGCGAACGCGATCGCCCCGCAGGGAGCGCCCTCGTGAATCCGCTGTCCGCCGACTCTGGACGCGACCACCGCAGCCAGGGCTTTTTTGCGCGCCACTACCTGGACGGCCCGCTGCTGGCCTTGATCCTGGTCCTGCTGTCGGTCAGCCTGGCCACGCTCTACAGCGCCACCGGCAGCGACGCCAATGCGCTGTGGAGCCAGCTCAAGCGCCTGTGCGTCGGGTTGGCCGTCCTCGTCATCTGCGCCCGCATCCCGCCCGATGGCTACCGCGCCGTGGCGCCCGCGTTCTACACGGTCACGCTGATCCTACTCATCCTGGTGCTGGTCTTCGGCGATGCCTCCAAGGGCGCGCAACGCTGGCTGAATCTTGGCGTCGTGCGCTTCCAGCCTTCGGAGTTGATGAAACTAGCCATGCCCATGACGGTGGCCACGTATCTGCACGCTACCGGTGTATCGCCCGGCCTGCGTCGGCTGCCGGTCGTATTGCTGCTCATTGCGATTCCGGCGACGCTGGTAGGCGCGCAGCCCGATCTTGGCACCGCATTGATGATTGCCATGAGCGGCCTGATCGCCTTGTATCTCGGAGGGCTGCGCTGGCGGTGGATCGTCGGCTTCGCAGCCGCGGCCATGGCTGCCATCCCGCTGCTCTGGTACAACATGCACGACTATCAGCGCTCGCGCGTGCTGACCTTCCTCAACCCGGAACGCGATCCGTTGGGCGCCGGCTACCACATCACCCAATCCAAGATTGCCATCGGCTCCGGCGGTGCGCTGGGTAAAGGCTGGGGCGAGGGCACGCAAGCCCGACTGGACTTCCTGCCCGAATCGCATACCGATTTCATCTTTGCCGCCTTCGCCGAGGAAACCGGATTGATCGGCGCCGGTCTACTGCTTCTGTTGTATTTCGCATTGACGGCACGTTGTCTGATCATTGCACTGCGCGGCCAGGAAACCTTCCAGCGTCTGCTCGGTGGCAGCCTTGGCATCATTTTCTTCTGCTATGTGTTCATCAACATCGGCATGGTCTGTGGACTGCTCCCGGTGGTGGGCGTGCCACTCCCGCTGATGAGCTTCGGCGGCACCTCCATCGTCAGCCTGATGGCCGGCTTCGGCATACTCATGTCCATCCAGACCCACCGCAAATTGGTCCCAAGTTAATGATGCGGCGCTTCGCCTTCCTTCTCCTCATCCCGCTCGCCTTCGGCTACACGCCCCCCGCGGCGGCCAACTACGCCGACCATCCGCGCGCCCAGGCCTTGCTCGACACTCTGCGCGCGGATTACGGCTTCGATACCGAGGCACTGGATGCCGTACGACAAAGCCTTGCGGAGGCCCGGCGCCTACCCGAATTGATTCAGCAGGAGCGCAACGCCCCGGAACGTACGCGCACATGGACCGAATACCGCGCCATGCATATCAGCGAGGCGATGATCGACAAGGGCGTGCGCTTCCTGCGCGAACACGCCGAGACGCTGGCGCGTGCGCAGGCGCAATACGGCGTGCCGCCGGAAGTGATCGTCGCCATTCTGGGCATCGAAACGCGCTATGGCGGCTATACCGGGCGCACTCGGGTCCTCGACGCGCTGGCGACGCAGGGTTTCGATCACCCCAGCCGAACGCCCTTCTTCTTTTCCGAGCTCACTGCCTTCTTCGTGCTGGCGCACGAATCCGGCATGGACCCGACAAAACCCAAGGGCTCCTATGCCGGAGCCATGGGATGGGCACAGTTCATGCCCAGCAACATCCGCCGCCTGGCCGTCGATTTCAACGATGACGGCACCGTGGATCTGTGGACGCCGGAGGATGCCATCGGCTCGATTGCACGCTATCTCATCGACTATGACCCAGCCTCCGCATGGCGCCCGGATGAAGCGATGACGCTGGCCCCGCGGCGCTTCGAAGTGCGTGCCGACGCCATTACTTTCAACCCGAAGCGACCGAACAGCACCATCGCCGCGCTGGCACGTCTGGGCGCGGAGCCCACGCGCAGCGCGCCGCCCGAGCAGCCGGCTGGCCTGCTCGAGCTGGAGCGCAGCGAGGGCCGCTCCTTCCTGATTGCGCTCCCGAATTTCTTCTCGGTCATGCGTTACAACCCCCGCACCTACTACGCCATGGCGGTCGGGGAGCTGGCTGAGGGCATCTCGCGCGCCACTGGCCACCCGCCCGGACGCTACATGCCATGACCAAGCAATTCACGCGGGCACTGCTCTGTTCGGCATTACTGCTTGGCGGTTGTGCGCATAGCCCCGCGCCCCAAGGGCAGGACGATTTCCTGCGCGAGGGCCCGGCCCCCGCACACGAGAAGGACCGCGGTCCCGCCGCGCACGAGGTCCCCGACGGCATTGCCACGGTGCCGGACGCGCAAGTCCGGCCCGAAGCGAAGAGCCGCTACGGTAACCCGGACAGCTACGAGGTCTTCGGCAAGCGCTACTACGTGCTGCCGACGGCAGCGGGCTACCGCGAACGTGGTGGCGCCTCGTGGTATGGCAAGAAATTCCACGGGCGGCGCACATCCAGTGGCGAGCCCTACGATATGTATGCCATGACCGCGGCCCACAAGACCCTGCCGCTGCCCAGCTTTGTGCGCGTGACCCATCTCGGCAATGGCCGTTCGGCCGTGGTGCGGGTCAATGACCGCGGCCCCTTCCATGAAGGGCGCATCATCGATCTGTCCTATGCCGCGGCCGCGCGCCTGGACATCATCTCCGACGGACACGCCGAAGTGGAAGTCGAGGCCTTGACGACGCCGGCACCGCTGCCCGACGAGGTGGCAGTCGAACAGCCGTCACCGGCCACCACCGAGGCAGCGATGACGCGCGCACCAAGCCGCGGCAGCACCGACAACGCCTTCGTTGCCGTCGGCGCCGCCACTGAAGATCCAGTCCACGCCGTCGAGCTGCGCGAGCGGTTGCTGGCCATGGGACTCGACAAGGTCACGATCCATCTCGTGACTGACGGCGAACGTGCCCGCCACGAAGTCCGCGTCGGCCCGCTGGAGAGCCGCCGGGAAGCGGAGGATATCCGCCTGTGGCTTGCCGAGCGCGCTTTGATGGCGCGTACCATTCCGGCAACGCCCTGATCCCTCGCGGCCACGCCTGCCCGGGTCGCCTTCCGTGCCATAGCCGGTATCATCCTCCTCCTGCCTGGAACTCAGAGCCTCAATGCCCCGCTTTGCCCCGATCCTTCTCGTCTTCGCCTGTTTTGCCGTCTCCGCCAAGCCGGTTCCGGAGCCACCACCGCTCGATGCCGAAGCCTATGTGCTGATGGATGGCGCCACCGGGCAGATTCTTACCGCGAAGAATCCGGACAAGAAGCGCAGCCCTGCCTCCATCACCAAGGTGATGACGAGCTACGTCGCCTTCGAGGAAATCGCGGCCGGACGTGCGGCCATGGATGACCCGGTACTGATTTCAGAGAAGGCCTGGCGCCAGGGCATCGACTCCTCGCAGTCGCGCATGTTCATCGAGGTCGGCTCCCAGGTCAGCCTGGAGGAACTGCTGCGCGGCATCATCGTGCAATCCGGCAACGACGCCAGCGTTGCCGTTGCCGAGCATCTCGCAGGCAGCGAGGCCGGCTTCGCAAGCATGATGAACACCACCGCTCAGCGCCTCGGCATGGACAACAGCCACTTCGAGAATGCCTCTGGCATGCCGGCGGAGAGCCATCGCTCCACCGCGCGCGATATTGCGACCCTGGTCCGCGCCCACATCCAGGACTTCCCCGAAGGCTACGGGATGTACGCCGAGAAGGAGTACACCTACAACGAGATCCGGCAATTCAACCGCAACCGGCTGCTGTGGCGCGACGACTCGGTGGATGGCGTCAAGACGGGCTATACCAGTGAATCGGGATATTGCCTAGCCTCCAGCGCCGAGCGAGACGGCCGCCGTCTGATCGCCGTGGTACTCGGCACCTCGAGCCCCGACGCGCGTGAGCAGGACAGTCTGGCGCTACTTAACTACGGTTTCCGCTTCTTCGACACCGTGACGCTGTTCGAAGAAGGCGAAGCGGTGCAGACCCACCGTGTCTTTGGCGGAGCACTCTCCGAAGTCAACGTGGGTGTCCGCAAGGCATTGCATGTGAGTCTGCCGCGCGATGCCGAGGAGCGCATCCGGCTGCAGGCGGAAGTGCAATCGCCGCTGCAGGCACCTATCGCCAAGGGCGCCCAGCTCGGCACCCTCACTGTCACCCTCGACGACGAAACACTGCTGGTCGAGCCGCTGGTGGCTAACGAAGATGTGGCGCAGGGCGGTATTGTCAAGCGTCTCATCGACGCCGTGCGACTGCGCCTTGGTGTCTAAGAAGACCACATTCCAGCCGGGCGATGCCGTGCCCGACGAGGCGGTCTACACCCTGCCCTGCACGGTGCCCTTCAAGATCTTCGTCCGCCCCGACGAAAGCGCAGAGCAGGGACTGCTCGCACGGTGCCGCGCGGCCACGGAGGCAACCATCGAGTGCGAGCGCCAGCCATCGCGCAACGGCAATTTTGTCTGTCTGCGACTGCGCCTGCACGCCACCAAACTGGAGCATATCGCCCAGGTCCGTGCCGCCATCGCTGCGGAATCATCGGTGCTGATGGCACTGTGAACGACATCACGGCAGTCCCCAACCCCATCTTCCGCCGCCTCGGCTTCGTCTGCTACGAGGCCAGTTTCGCAGCCATGCGCTGCTTTACCGAACGACGGAACGCGGCGACAGCGGATGAAATCTGGCTGCTGCAGCATCCACCGGTGTTCACGCAGGGGCAGGCAGGCCGACCCGAGCACCTGCTCGATCTTGGCGACATTCCCTTGGTGCAGAGCGATCGCGGCGGTCAGGTGACTTACCACGGCCCCGGCCAGCTCGTGGGCTATTTGATGGTGGACTTGCACCGCCTTGGCATCGGCATTCGCCGACTGGTACAGCGCATCGAGCAGGCTCTGGTGGACACACTGGAGCAGCACGGCATCCAAGGCGCCAGACCGCGCGACGACGCGCCCGGCGTCTATCTGGCAGATGGCGCCAAGATCGCCTCGCTAGGGCTGCGCGTGCGTCAGGGCTGCACCTTCCATGGGCTGGCCCTGAACATCGACATGGACCTGCAGCCCTTTGAACGCATCAATCCCTGCGGCATGCAAGGCCAGGTCATGACGCAGATGCGCGACCACGGCTGCAACGACGGCATTGCCGCTGTCAGTGAGACCCTGGCCTTAGCTTTGCACAATCGCTGCCTCGCACCTCTGTCCAGTTCGGATCAGGCGGCGGCCGGGGTTTAACGCCCGGTTCAGCGAGGGCACACCATGCTCGACACCATGTCCGATGCCACCGACAGCCTGGTCCAGATTCGCGGGCTGCGCCACGCGCAGTCCGATCGCATCCTGTTCGACGGCATTGATCTGGATATCCCGCGTGGCAAGGTCACTGCCATCATGGGACCGTCGGGCACCGGCAAGACCACGCTGCTGCGCCTCATTGGCGGACAGATCCGCGCGCAGGGTGGCAGCGTGTGCTTCGACGGCACCGACATTGGCACCGCGCCCCGTCGCAAGCTCTTTGCCCTGCGCAAGCGCATGGGGATGCTATTCCAGCAAGGCGCGCTGCTGACCGACCTGACGGTCTTCGACAACGTCGCCTTCCCACTGCGCGAACACACGCGCCTGGGCTCACGCCAGATTCGCGATCAGGTGCTGCTCAAGCTTGAGGTGGTGGGGCTGCGCGGCGCAGCCGGGCTGTTTCCAGCCCAGCTCTCCGGTGGCATGGCGCGCCGGGTCGCGCTGGCACGCGCCATTGCACTGGATCCGGACCTGGTGCTCTATGACGAGCCTTTCACCGGCCAGGACCCGATTTCCATGGGGGTGCTGCTGCGCCTGATCCGCCAGCTCAACGATGCACTGGGCACGACCTCGGTATTGGTTTCTCACGACGTCGGCGAGGCCTTGTCGATTGCGGACTACGCCTATGTGCTTTCCCATGGGCAACTGCGCGCCGCGGGTAGTGCGGCCTCAGTGCGGGACAGTGAGGACCCACGGGTCCGCCAGTTCCTGGATGGGCAGCCGGATGGGCCGGAGCCCTTCCACTATCCGGCGCCGGATCTCAAGGACACGCTGCTGGAGGCCCGCACATGACCACGCTCCTGCGCTGGCCGCTGGACACACTGGCAAGCCTGGGCCGGGCGGTGCTGTTCCTGTTCCGGACACTGCTTGCGGTACCCGGTGCGCTGCTGCGCCCTCGGCTGCTGGCCTTGCAGATTTATCACAGCGGTCTCCTGTCGCTCGCCATCATTGTCATCGCCGGCGCCTTCGTGGGCATGGTGCTCGCCCTCCAGGGTTATCGCCTGCTGGTGCAGTTTTCCGCCGAGAGTGCACTGGGCGTGTCGGTGGCGCTCGTCGTCATCCGCGAACTCGGCCCCGTGCTCACGGCGCTGCTGCTGGCCGGCCGCGCCGGGTCCTCCCTGGCGGCGGAAATCGGCCTGATGCGCGCCACCGACCAGCTCGATGGCATCGCGATGATGGCCGTCGACCCCGTGCCCAGGGTAGTGGCGCCGCGATTTCTCGGACTCTTCATCGCCACCCCGATTCTGAACGTGATCTTTATCGCGATGGCCTTGGGCATCGCAGGAGGCCATCTGGTCGGGGTGGAAGTGCTGGGTGTCGACGCGGGCAGCTACTGGAGCCAGATCCGGAGCGCCGTGGACGCCAGCGACCTGATCGACAGCACCATCAAGAGCATCGTGTTCGGGCTTACCATTGCGTGGATCGCGGTCTATCAGGGCTATCACGCCTCCCCCACCGCAGCCGGTGTCTCGCGTGCAACCACCACCACGGTGGTGCTGTCCTCCCTGTCGGTGTTGGGACTGGATTTTGTACTTACCGCGGCGATGTTCGCCGCCTGATGGGAGCAGTGGATGCCATCAAGACCCATTGAGATCATGGTTGGCCTGTTTTTCGTCCTCGGTGTTGCAGCCGTGTTTCTGCTCACCTTCAGAGTCGCCGGCCTGGACAGCGGCGGCCCGGAAGAGGGCTATACCGTCAGTGCCGACTTCAACAACATCGGCGGCCTGCGTAGCGGCTCGGCAGTGACGCTATCGGGCGTGCGTATCGGACGCGTGACCAACATCGCAATCGATGACACAACCTTTGCGGCACGCGTGACCATGAAGATACATGCCGAATACGACAATCTTCCCGCCGACAGCGGTGCCAGCATCCTCACCTCGGGGCTGCTAGGTGAGCAATACATCGGTATCAATCCGGGCGGCGCGATGGAGTCCCTGCAGGATGGGGACCGTCTGCCCTTGACCCAGGACGCCCTGGTCCTCGAGAACCTCGTGGGCCGTGTGCTGGAATCCATGACGCAGTAAGGAAAATCACCATGAGCCATGACAAGACGTTCTCTCTCCCCGCCGCGGGCGCACTGCTCGCCCTGATCGCGCTGATTGGCAGCGGCATGCCGCTGACCGTGTCCGCCCAGGACGCAGCTGCCAGCGCAGAAGCAACCACGGAAGCCGAGACCGGCAGTGAAGCCAAGGCCCCGGATGTCGTGGTCCGCGAGGCCGTGCAGCGGGTGCGCGGCCTGATCCAGGAGAACGCGGAAACCTATACCGAGGACAAGGATGCCTTCTACGCGATGATCGATCGCGAGATCATTCCGCATTTCGACATGCCTTACATCGCGCGACTGGTGCTCGGTCGGCATGCACGCCAAGCCGAACCGGAACAGCGCCGCCGCTTTGCCACCGCCTTCAAGGAGACGCTGACGCGCACTTACGCCGACGCCATGCTGCAGTACAACAGCAGCGTGGAGGCCGAGTTCCTGCCGTTGCGCATGGCCGAAGACGCCGAGCGCGCCACCGTGGACACCCGCCTCAAGGTCGAGGATGGCGAGCCGATCCCGATCAGCTTCGTCATGCACAAGGTGGATGGCGAGTGGCTGATTTACGACATCAGTGTGGAAGGCATCAGCCTTGTCACCAACTTCCGTGCTCAGTTCAACCAGCGCATCCGAGAGGACGGACTCGACGCGCTGATCGAAAGGCTCGAGTCCGGCACCATCGAGACATCCCCCACGGGGAGCAGCGGCGGACAGTGATACAGCCGACGGGCGAATGGACGCAGCACACGGTTGCTGAGGTGTTGCGAGCGCATCCCAAGGGGCCTGAGGACGGGGTCGTTGATCTCTCCGGCATCCGCCGGGCGGACAGTGCTGCCGTCGCGCTCTTGCTGGAGTGGCGACGTCGTCATGGGGCACCACTGACCCTCAGGAATCCGCCAGAAGCGCTGCAGCGCCTGTTGACGCTCTATGGCGTCGACGCCATTCTCACGCACTAAGCCGACCAACACCTCCCGATGCCCATCTCGCGCCAGCTCGTCACTGCCTGCTGTTCCCTATTGATTAGTGCGGTGCTGGCTGGTTGCGCCCACACGCCGGCCTACGAGCCGGCCGATCCGCTGGAGCCGGTCAACCGAAAAATCTACGCCTTCAACCGGACGGCGGATCGCTACATCCTGCGCCCAATCGCGCGCACCTACGTGGATGTCACCCCTCAGCCTGCCCGCTCGGGGGTGCACAACTTCCTGAGCAATCTGGGATATCCCGTCACCATCGTGAATGCGCTGCTGCAGGGGAAGTTCGCGCAGGCCGGCCGGGACACGGGCCGCTTTCTGATCAACACCACCGCCGGCCTCGGTGGCCTCGTCGACGTCGCGACCCCCGTCGGGCTCGTCGAAAACGACGAGGATTTTGGCCAGACCCTCGGCTATTGGGGCGTTGGGCCTGGTTGGTACCTCATGCTGCCCTTTCTGGGTCCGAGCACCAATCGTGGACTGGTCGGCCAGATCGCCGATGGCGTCAGCACCCCCGAGCGCTTGTTCGAAGAGCGCACCCAGTATGTCTTGACTGCGGTCGGCGTGATTGATCGTCGCGCCCAGCTCCTGTCCGCGGACGGTTTCCTCGAACAGCAGGTGGACGAGTACGTCGCCCTGCGGACGGTCTACCTGGAGAGCCGCCTGAATGACGTCTACGACGGTACCCCGCCGCTCGACTACGGTGAGGAAGATCTGGAAGACGGTGGCTTCGAAGACGACGACAACTGGCGCGAAGATTTTGGGGGGTGAGCCCCCTCAAACGTGCCAGTGGCACGTTTGAGGGGGCGAACGCTCGGGCCAGGACGGCCCGAGCCGGGGTCACTTGGCGAGCACAGGACGCGCGAGCCTAGTGACGCCCACCGACCCAACGGGGCGGTGTCCCCATCAACCCGCCAGTGGCACCTTCGAGAGGGCGAACGCTCGGGCCAGGACGGCCCGAGCCGGGGTCACTTGGCGAGCACAGGACGCGCGAGCCTAGTGACGCCCACCGACCCAACGGGGCGGTGTCCCCATCAACCCGCCAGTGGCACCTTCGAGAGGGCGAACGCTCGGGCCAGGACGGCCCGAGCCGGGGTCACTTGGCGAGCGCAGGACGCGCGAACCTAGTGACGCCCACCGACCCAACCGGGCGGTGTCCCCATCAACCCGCCAGTGGCACGTTTGAGAGGGCGAACGCTCGGGCCAGGACGGCCCGAGCCGGGGTCACTTGGCGAGCACAGGACGCGCGAGCCTAGTGAGGCCATCGGCCCACTGAGTGCCTCCCCCCTCTGAGGCTTTCAAGGCAGGAAGGCTGGAAGTCCGGCGGACCTAGCGCGATCCCTGCTGCCACCCCGTTCTTCAGCGCCACGGCGTGGGTCATCCTTGGCGCCTCCCGCGTCGTCCACGCCACCCCTTCAACGCGAATGCGATCGAAGGCGCGATGCACGCTCGTCGCCGTTCCGCAACCGGCAATCTGCCGCGCTGCGCCCTGTGTTCGCCGCGCCGGCAGGCTGATGGCAACGCATTCATCATGCGTTTATGCTGCAATGCACAAAATTACGGCAAACACGTTGGAAAGATCATGCCGACACACACAGATTCCTCCGCCCGCGGCGGTCTGGCGTACGCACTGATACTGCTTGTGGCACTCGCGTGCAGTGCGCCAAGGCTGCATGCGCAGAGCCCATCCTTCGAGCAGGCGATGGCGCAGAATGCGCGCGCCTTGGGTACGCAGCTGGTCATGCGTGGGCAGGAGCGCGGCGCGCGTCTGCTGCGGCGGGCAGCCGCCAACGGCGACGCCAAGGCGCAGTACAACCTGGCCGTAGCCTATATGACAGGCGCGGTGCATGGCGTTCCCCAGCCGCAGGCTGCCTTGCTCTGGTACACCGCGGCCGCCGCAGCCGGCTTTGCTCCGGCGGCGTACAACGCGGGCGTGCTCCATGCCGCGAAGCGCGTTCCCGGCGCCAGTCCGGAACACGCCACCTACTGGATGTGTCGCGCGGCGAACCTGCGCCACACGCGCGCATTGCGCTGGCTGTATGCCCACCGCGACGGGGTCGCAAGCTGCCACGGTAGGGGCTGAGCAGCGCCCAGCCGCGGGGGATCAACAGCCCCCGCATGCGCTCCTGGCACGCAATGCCCCGCCTCGCGGATAATGCGCGACTGCCATCCACTACCAGAGCACGCTCCCTCCATGGCGCAATACGTCTTCACGATGAATGGCGTGGGCAAGACCATCCCACCCCGCAAGCAGATCCTGCGCGATATCTCGCTGTCCTTCTTCCCGGGCGCCAAGATCGGCGTTCTCGGCTACAACGGCGCGGGCAAGTCCACACTGCTCAGGATCATGGCCGGCGTGGACAAGGAATACCACGGCGAGGCGCGACCGCAGCCGGGTATCAAGGTGGGCTACCTTCCACAGGAACCACAGCTCGACCCGTCCAAAAACGTGCGCGGCAATGTACTCGACGGCGTCGGTGAACTGGCCCAATGGCTGGCCGAGTTCGAGACCGTGACCAAGGGTTTCGAGGACCCGGACGCAGATTTCGACGCACTCATCGCGCGTCAGGGCGAACTGCAGGAGAAGATCGATGCCGCCGGCGGTTGGGAGCTTGATGTCATGCTCAACAAGGCCGCGGAAGCATTGAATCTGCCGCCCTGGGAGACCACGGTGGATACCCTTTCCGGTGGCGAGCGGCGCCGTGTGGCACTTTGCCGGTTGCTACTGTCCAAGCCGGACATGCTGCTGCTGGACGAGCCGACCAACCACCTCGACGCCGAGTCCGTAGCCTGGCTGGAGCGCTTCCTGCACGATTTCGACGGCACCGTGGTGGCCGTCACCCACGACCGCTACTTCCTCGACAACGTCGCTGGCTGGATCCTGGAACTCGACCGTGGCCATGGCATCCCCTGGCAGGGCAACTATTCCTCCTGGCTGGAGCAGAAGGAAAAGCGCCTGGCCAACGAAGAGAAGCAGGAGGATGCCAAGCGCAAGGCGATGGAGCAGGAGCTGGAATGGGTCCGTTCCAACGCCAAGGGCCGTCAGAGCAAATCGAAGGCGCGCCTGAAGGCTTTCGAGGAGATGTCCAGCCAAGAATTCCAGAAGCGCGCGGAAACCAAGGAAATCTACATTCCGCCCGGCCCGCGCCTTGGCGACGTCGTGGTCGAGGCCGATGCCATCGCCAAGCGCTATGGCGACCGTACTCTTTACGAGAACCTCTCATTCAGGGTCCCCAAAGGAGCGATTGTCGGCATCGTGGGGGCCAACGGGCGCGGCAAGACCACCCTGTTCCGTATGATCAGCGGCGAGGAACAACCCGACAGTGGCACCTTGCGCGTCGGTGAGACGGTCAAGCTCGCCTACGTCAATCAGTCACGCGATTCGCTCGATGACGGCAAGACCGTCTTCGAGGAAATCTCGGGTGGAAATGACATTCTGCGCATCGGCAACTTCGAGATGCCGGCGCGGGCCTACATCGGCCGCTTCAATTTCAAGGGAGCAGACCAGCAGAAGCGCATCGGCGACCTCTCCGGCGGCGAACGCAATCGCCTGCATCTCGCCAAGTTGCTGCTCGAGGGTGGCAACCTGTTGCTGCTGGACGAGCCGACCAACGATCTTGATGTCGAAACCCTGCGCGCGCTGGAGGAAGCCATTCTCGATTTCCCGGGCTGCGTCATGGTGATTTCGCACGACCGCTGGTTCCTGGATCGTATCGCCACGCACATCATGGCCTTCGAGGATTCCGGAGAGATTGTCTTCCGGGAAGGCAATTATCAGGAGTACGAGGAGGACTTCCGCCGACGGGTGGGCCGCGAACCCGGTGTCAACCGTCGCTCCCAGCACCGCAAGCTGGCCTGAGCATGGGCGACCTGGCATCGGCGCCTGCGCGCCGGTGCCGGCTTCAGGCGGTGCGGCGTTCCGTCGCCGCCTCGCTCTCGTTGCCGCTAGCCTGCGCCGAGGCCGGCAGAATCGAGACTCGATTCCGCCCCTCGCGCTTGGACTGGTAGAGCGCCCTGTCAGCCGTCTCCAGATAAGTGTCCGGCGTGCGCCGAACTGGCGGCACACAAACCCCGACTGACACCGTGACCTGTGCGATAGCCTTGCCGTTGCGCTGCTTGATGCGGCCGCGGGCGACATCGGCGCGCAAGCGCTCTGCCAGTGCACGCGCCTGGCCACGGGTGGCGTCGGGCAGAATCACGGCGAATTCTTCGCCACCGTAACGGGCGGCCGTCTGACCGGGCTCAAGCATGCGCGCCAATACGCGTGCCACAGAGGCAATGACGCGGTCGCCAAGCGGGTGCCCATAGCTGTCATTGATGCGCTTGAAGAAGTCGATATCGAGCAGCAGCAGACAGCAACCGCGATCACTGCGTCCGGGATCCGCATCCAGTGCCGTACGCAGCGCGATGTCGAAGCCCCGACGGTTGGCGAGCCCGGTCAAGGCATCACGGATGGACTCCTCGCGAGCCACAGCGAGCGCCTCGCGCAAGCGCTCGACCTCATCGGCGGTGGTTGATAGATGCTGACCGAAAGTATCCACTTGGCTTCGCATCGCCGCCGTCTCACCGAGCAAGGCCTGCAATGTCTCGGAAAAGTGGTCGAGGGATGCGTCATCCTGAAACTGCTCTACGTAGGCCTGCAGCGATTCCTCATAGGCGTGCGCCTGCGCGCGCGAGCTGTTCGTGTTGCGCGCCACATCGTCGACTACGTCCGCCAGATCCTGGCGCATACGCTCAATGGCCTCAACTTCCTGGTCGTTGATGTAGCGGTCGAAGAGAGATTGCACCTGCTGCCGGCTCAGACGGTCCTGCGCCGCCAGGTACGCACGCAGTTCCTCCGATAAGGCAGGTATACGCCCTGACACATGGGTATACCAAACGGTGTAGTTGAGCGGGTCCATGGCGCAGCCGTGGCGCGCCATCTCGGGCAGAGCCAGCCGCATCAGCCTTGCGCTGTGGGCCATTTCATCCTGCACTGTCACGCCCTTCCCTCACTTTTCCGTTGCACCAACGGCATTGCTTGTGGCGATTGGCCGTTGCGATGCATCTGACCAGCAGACACCGCATCATGCGCTCAGCCTTCGCGAAGTTGGCTCCAACCGATACACGAAGCGCGACAAATGGCAGGACTCGACCGCCAAACGCGGAAAAGCGAGTCACCGCGAGCCGCGGCCAAGACCCGCCCAGGGCATCTGGATCTGGGCGCTGCGCAATCGGGCGCATCCCGGATTGTCCGAACGAATGACCGCGAGCCCCATCATGCGCAGGCTGCGGCGTGTGTCGCTTCGACGGGGAGGCGCTAGGCTTAGCGCATGGGGATTCTCACCGCCACCCTGGTCTTTCTGGCCACGGCCGTCGTCATCGTGCCGATCTGCAAGCGTCTGGGCATGAATTCAGTGCTCGGCTATCTGGTCGCCGGATTGGTTCTTGGACAGCTTGAACCTTTGCCGCAATGGGATGCGGAAGGGTTGCTGCACTTCGCCGAAATCGGGGTCGTGTTTCTGCTTTTCGTCATTGGGCTGGAGCTGCAGCCACACCGGCTTTGGGTCATGCGGCGCTTGGTTTTCGGTCTTGGTTCTGCCCAGGTGATTGCAAGCAGCGCCGCGGTCGCGGGCGTCCTCATGCTGCTCGGGATCGGGCAGACCTCCGCGCTTCTGCTCGGCTTTTCGCTGGCGCTGTCGAGTACCGCCTTCGTCTTGCAGTTGCTCGGCGAGAGCAAGCGACTGCACCACCCGCATGGACGTGCCGCCTTCGGCACCCTGCTGCTTCAGGATGTTGCGGTCATCCCGGCCCTGGTTGCCATTGCACTGCTCGGCAGTGCCTCGGTTGCGCACACGCTGTCCTGGCATTGGCTGGCACTGCTGCTGGCGGGCTGCATAGCAGCGCGCTTCCTGCTGCGCCCGATGCTGCGTTTCATCGCCGCCACCAAGGTGCAGGAGCTTTTCACGGCGGCTGCGTTGACGCTGGTCGTGGGCGCTGCAGTGGCCTTCCAAGGCGCCGGCCTTTCGATGGGTCTGGGCGCCTTCGTTGCCGGGATGATGGTGGCTGATTCGGAGTATCGCCACCAGCTCGAGGCCGACGTCAATCCCTTCAAGGGCCTGCTGCTCGGGCTTTTCTTCATGGCGGTCGGCATGACGGTGGATCTCGGTCTGCTCGCCTCTGCCCCGGTGACCGTCGGGGCGCTCACCCTCGGTCTGATGGCTTTGAAGGCGGCTGTGATCTTCCCCCTGGCACGGCTGCATGGACTGCGCAATGCCGAAGCGATGCGCACCGCGCTGGTGCTGGCACAGGGCGGCGAATTCGCCTTCGTACTGCTCACGGCCGGCGTCAGCGGTGGCCTGATGGCGCCCCATCTGGCGGACATGGCGGTACTCGTCGTGAGCCTGTCGATGGCATTGACGCCCCTGCTAGTGGCCTTGGGCGACCGTCTGCTCAGGGAGGAGACCGATAGCCGCCCCTTCGACGCCATTGATCAGGATCAGCCGCCGGTGGTGATCGCCGGTTTCGGCCGGGTGGGACAGATCGTGGCCCGCGTGCTCGCCATGCGGCACATCCCATTCACCGCACTGGAGATCAATCCGCATCACGTCGACTTTGTCCGGCAATACGGCAACAAAATCTACTACGGCGACGCGACCCAGCCAGAGGTGCTGCGTGCGGCGGACGTGCCGAAGGCGCGCGCCATCGTCGTGGCCGTCGGCGAGATTGAACCCTCGTTGACCATCGTCGAGCAGGTACGCAATGTGTGTCCCGGCATCACGATCTTGGCGCGTGCGACCAATCGCCATCACGAACTGTGGCTACGCGAACGCGGCGTCGATTTCGTGTTGCGCGACACGCTCTATTCCAGTCTTCGGATGGCGAGGCATCTGCTGATGCGGCTTGGCATGGAAGACGCCGAGGCCACCGAATCCGTCCATCGCTTCCGCCAGCATGACGCGCGTACGCTGGAGCGTCAGGCTCTGGTCTGGCGCGATGCCGAAGCCTACCGGCGCACGACCATGGACGCCACCGAGGAACTCAAGCAACTGTTTGCAGAAGATGTTCGCAGCGGACACGATACGACGAGCGAACGCGATGGACGCAGCAGCGGGAGGGCCGACGAGGCCGCGGACTAAGACGCGGCCTTGCTCGTCCCTCTTCCCCAAGGAGCACCATGCCCGAGATGGACAATCCCCTGAACGCCCCGGCCTACCGCTGGCGCGAGGGCCAATTGGAACCCATTCACCGTACGCACCATGTGCGCCTGGATGACCTGCTCGGTATGGAGCGGCAGAAGGGGATCCTGCTGCAGAATCTCCGTCAGTTTGTTGCCGGCTATCCGGCCAATCACGCGCTGTTGACCGGTGCCCGTGGTACGGGGAAGTCATCCCTGGTCAAGGCGATGCTGCCGGCCTTTCACGACGAGGGTTTGCGGTTGGTGGCAGTGGCACCCCCCGATCTGGTGGCGTTGCCCGACATCGTCGCGCCACTGCACAAGCGCGCCGAGCGTTTTCTGCTCTACGTCGACGATTTTTCCGTGGCCCCCGGCGATCGCGCTCTCATGGCATTGAAGACCGCTCTGGATGGCGGCATTGAGGAACCACCCGATAACGTCCTGATCATCGCCACCTCGAACCGGCGGCACCTGATGCCGGAGTACCAGTCCGAGAATGCCGAATATCAGTGGGTGGAGGGCGAAATCCACCCTGGCGAGACCACCGAGGAAAAGATCTCGCTGTCGGAACGTTTCGGCATCTGGCTGTCCTTTCCGCCGTTCAACCAGACACAATACCTCGCGATGGTGGAGCGCCACCTTGGGCTGCTGGGCTGCGAGTACACCGACGCGGCGCGCAGCGAGGCGCTGCGTTGGGCGCTGCAGCGTGCCTCGCGTTCCGGCCGGGTCGCGGCGCAATTCGCGCGCGACTGGGCCGGCCGGCAGGCGATGGGTGGCTGAAGCAGCTCCAGTCCACCCAGTCCCTGCGCGATGGTTTCAGCGTCCTAGCAAGGCGTTGACCTTGTCGATATAGGCCTGCATGGCATCTTCGCTCGACATGCCCTTAATGCCGGCCCACGCGTCGTACTTGGCGCGTCCTTTCAGGTCCATCATGCCGGGGCGCTTGCCACTTACATCGCCTTCCGCTGCTTGCTTGTAGTGGGCGTAGAGATGCAGCAGGTCTTCATTGCTCGGGCGCTCTGTCAACGTCTTGACGTCCGCCTGCGCCTGTTCGAATGCCGCCTTGAGATCGCTCATCCGTATTGCTCCTTATGTTGTTGTAAAAAACGATGCCACCTGCGAGCGCACCGCACCTAGCCCGCCCCCCCGGCGAAGATCTGAGCGCCGTCGCCACGGATCAGCGGCCACGCCACACCGACTTCCACAGCGGCATCCACGAACCAGGTAATGCGGATGCGCACCCCGAATCCGATGCTAACCATCACCGGCTGATTCTGCTCCGCGAAGGAGGTGCTGAGCGCATCGCCGGCCTCGAGGATGACCAGTCCACGCAATGCATTCCAGTAAAGAGGACGTAGATACTCCGCGCCCACTGCCCAGAAGGCATCACCCTCGGTGTACTCGTCTTCATAGCCGCGCAAGCGGTCGGCTCCGCCCAGCTCGAAGTTGTCGTTGCGGCGTGCACTCGGCCCGCCGTGGAAACTGCCCGCCCGCGCATAGAGATTGATGTTCTGGTGCGCGCGCGCGCCAACGGGAATGTAGCGTGTCACCCCACCGGAGACAACGTGTTGATCGTAATCGGAAATACCGGGCACGGAACTGGTGACGGACACGCCGTAGGACAGTCCCTCGAAGCTGTAGATCTTGTCGTGCACATCGCGGTAGCCGATGCCTCCGGTCAGGGCCGTCAGCACCCCCTCGTCCGGTGGGGCATCGGCGCCGAGGTTGCGGCTTTCGCGCCAGCTGAGGCCGCTACCTAGACTCCAACCTTGCCCGGTCTGGCGGCGGGTCAACTGGCGCGAGGCGAAGATGCCAAAGGAGGTCACCCGCTCCTCGAATTCGAGATCACCCACCGATGCCCCTTCATCCCGGTACTCCAGGTTGAAGCCGAGGTTGGTGCGCGATCCCATGAAGCGACGCCAGCTATAGCTCGCATCAAAGACCGTTTCGTTGTCCGTGGTGCGCTCTTCCAGTTCCTTGCGCACGCCCGACATGCTGATCCTGTGGTTCAGCCCCAGGAAATTGTTCCAGGACAGACTCATGCCCAGGCCGAACTCTTCGTCGGTACTGGCGTCCACGCGCGGAATGGGGAGGATGTACCAGCGCTCCTTGACCGTATAGGTCACGGCGACCCGGCTCTGCTCGAGTGTGGTCGTGGCCGTATCGACATCGCTGAACAGACCGAGGTCGGTAATGGCCTGCTCACCGGCTGCGATATCGCTGGGGCATACGACGTCGCCGACCGAAAAATTGAGCTCCCGCAGAAAGGTCTGAGGCTGGGTGACGCGGTTCCCCTCGAAGCTCAGGCTGGCAAGCTGACGCGGCAGGCTGCCGTCATCGCAGGGCGGCAATGCCGCCGCACCCAGCGCGGGCACCGCGACGAACAGCAGCAAGAGCGGACGTAGGACGACGATCACCGGCGCGTGAGCGACAGGAAGCTGTAGGCATGGGCGTGGCGTTCGTCCGGCTGCTCCACCTCAACTGCCTCGGCTTTCCACGCCGCCAATGCCGGGTCGCTGAACCAGGTGTCTCCGGACAGCGTGGCATGAACGCGGGTCAGTTCAATGCGCGTTGCCAAAGGCATGAACTGCTCGTAGAGGGTGGCGCCCCCGATGATGGCGAGCCCATTCTCTGGACGTTCGGCGAGAATACTGTCGATGTCGTGAAAGCAGCGCACGCCCGCTGCCGAGAAGCTACGGTTGGTGGTCAACACCCAGTTGTTCCGGCCATCCAGTGGCCGACCGATCGAATCGAAGGTGCTACGTCCCATCACAATGGTGCGTCCAAGCGTCTGCCGCCTGAAGCGCTTGAGATCATTGGGCAGCCGCCATGGCAGCTGACCATTGGCGCCTATGAGGCCAGTGTCATCCATGGCCAGAAGGAGGGTGATTTCCATGCCGGCAGTGTACCGACAGCTCGATCCGAGGGGCGTTCGGAACGCGCAGCAACCGATGAACGGGATGCACGCGTCGCTCCAGCAGAAGCGCGCGTGCGCACCACGTCATCGAAGCGCCCGGCTGCATTCTTGCAGCCAGGCGCTTCGCGCTCAGGAAGCGTCTGCGGGGAGAAGGGCGCTCAGTATTTCGCCAACGATGGGAATGGCGGCCAGCAACTCGCCCAGCGTCGGGCGCGCCACACCGTCAGGATTGGCGGGTCCGCCGGCGATGATGCTTTCCAGCTCCGGAGCACCGGTGCCGCTGAAGCCCCCGGCAAGGAAGCGGCCAAATTCGGCGTCGGAACGCCCCCCCGCGGCGAGCTGCTGGGAAATGGCGTCGAACAGCGGCACCAGCAACTGCGCCAGTCCATTTGCCAGAGCCTCTCTGGCCTGCTCCAGCGGCCCGGCGGCGGCATTGTCGGGAATCAATGCGGCCAAGCCTTCAAGTACCCCGGTCACGGTCATGGCGATGTCATCCGATGCCGACTCGCCATCCAGCTGCCCGATCGAGGTAAGCGTCTCGCTCAAATCTTTGAACAGCTCGGCGGGTACGCGCAACAGGGCCTGAGTGCCTTGCGGCAGGCCCAATCCCGACGGATCCAGCCCAATCACCGCCACGATGTCCGACAGGGTGTTGCTGACGTTGGACAACTGCGTCGTCAGGTCTTCCAGGCCACTGGCACCAAGGAAGTTGGGGTCGGAGGTGTCGATGCCCAGCGCGAGGTTGCGCAGATCGTCAATGAGCTGGCCGGCAAAGGGTAGATTGGCGAGGTCGGTGGAATCGGCCGCGTCGGCCAGGGAGGCCGCGCCGCACTGGATGGCCTGAGTGACGCCGAGCAATTCAGCCGCCGCCGCCTGCGGATCCTGATTGGCGGCGAGATCCTGACCCAGCGTCGCAAGGGCATCCACTACATCCAGCAGGCGGGCGACGCCGATGATGACGTTGACGCCCGCGTCGCCCAGATCCGAATTGCCGCCGATGGCATTCGCAGTCTGTTCGATGAGCGCGGTCTGCGCATCATCCAATGGGCCGGCGAAAGGCCCCTGAGCCGAGACATTGCAGTCGATACGCGCGAAAACGTCCTTGCTGCCAGTACCATCACCGTTCCCTGCCACGGCGCTGCCACTTCCGCCCGAACCGCCACCACAGGCGGTGAGAAGCAGTCCTATTGCGGCCACGGGTGCAGCCATCCATTGCTTCGACATCAGTCTCACTCCATCGTTGTTGTTGGGAATTTTCTCAGACGCACACTACGGGAGGCCGCGCGGTGCGCCTACGCCGCACGGGCGACAGGTTTTGTGCGATCCACGGCCGCTCCATGTAGGTCGCAGGATGACAGCGAGGCAGCCGTCTGCCTGGTCGTCGCGGGCTTGAAAGAACCCTCCGGAAACCGGAGGTTCAGACAACAAAGTGCACGCTGCTCATGAAGAAGCGTGCCAACCTTTCTTGTTCCGCCATTCATCCTCATGGAGGTCACATGGAGACCGAAGTACATCACGGCGATGGCGTAGAGCGCTCCCCGGCGCTTGAGGCCTACATCCAGGAGCGCTTGGAGCGACTCACGCCCCACTACGGCGATCGCTTGACCCGCGTCCGCGCCTTCCTCAAGGATGTCAACGGACACAAGGGCGGCGTGGACAAGGTGTGCGAGCTGGAGGCACGACCGGCCGGCAAGGCGCCGATCGTGGTCGAGGCGCAGGACCGCGATTGGTACGCCGTAGTGCGCAGTGCCGAAGGCAAGCTGGAACGGGCATTGGCGCACCGGCTGGCATCCGACCACTGAATGGGGCGCTAGGCGCGCAGAGGGCGGGGCTGTTTGGGACCCGTCCTGCGCCCGCTGCTCATCCCCCCACGCGTCGGCTGAAGGGCTGACGCGCGGGGGGTTGCGTCATCGGCGGCGGCGCAACACCCAGATCTCGAGCAACACCCACTCCTCGCCCGGGTAGTTCTCGCGCTCGATGGGCGACATCATGCGGTGGCGGGAGGCCATGCTACCCACGAATTCGAAGCGCTCCAGCAGTGTGCGCTTGGTGGCGTCGGCGGCTTCCAGCGCGAAGGGGTTCAGGAAGTTGACGAGTAGATAGCCTTCATCGCCACCCTCGGCAAAGGCGTCCATCAGGCTGGCAACGGCCTGCGGCTCCAGATAGACCAGTGCCGCCGTCGAAATCATGATGTTGGCCGCACGCAAGCTCGCCTCGATGCGCGCGCGCGTGTCGGCGTTGGGCTGATTCAGGTCGGCCTGGATCACCTCATCGTAGATGCCGGCGGACCGGCCATAGGCCAACGCACTGTGCGAAATATCGATGCCTGTGACATGTGCATTCAGCCGCCGCGGCTGCGCCACTGTCTTGGCCGAAGTCGCGTCCTTCCAGTTATCACGAATTGCCTCGTAGTCCATGCCGTTGAGCGTGGCCATGGTGGTATTGCCGAAGCAGCCGGCAAGATCCACGAAATTCAGCGGCGTGCCCTTGGCCGCCTTCGCCTCCGCCCAAGGCAGGATCAGGCGATCAAAGCTCTGGCGATTGAAGTTGTCCGAGACATAGGTCAGCGCATCCAGGATGCGCTCCTTGAACGGGACCGGATTCTCGGCCACGTAGATATCGTCGAAATGCTGCTTTTTCTCGTCGGTCTTGACGCCGGAATTGCTCATGCGTGGGGAACCCCCGCTGCTTGAAAGCTGCGCATGATCCCCGCCGGCTGTCCCCGGGTCAAGGCGAAACCGCCCCGCAAGGCCCGGCAAACGGACTGCAAGGCCCTGTTATACCGCGACTTTTGCAGGAATATGCGGATGTGGGTCGTAGCCTTCCAGCCGAAAGTCATCGTAGCTGAAGGCAAACAGATCCCGGACCTCGGGATTCAGATGCATGGTGGGCAAGGGCCGCGGGCTGCGCGTGAGTTGCAGTTCGGCCTGCTCAAGATGGTTGTGATACAGGTGGCAATCACCGCCGGTCCAGATGAATTCTCCGGGTTGTAGATCGCACACCTGCGCCACCATCATCGTCAGAAGCGCATAGCTCGCGATATTGAAGGGCACGCCCAGGAAGATGTCGGCGCTGCGCTGGTAAAGCTGGCAGGACAGCCGCCCCTGCGCCACGTAGAACTGGAACAACAGGTGGCAGGGTGGCAGCGCCATGTCGGGCAGTGCCGCGACATTCCAGGCAGAAACGATGAGCCGTCGCGAATCCGGATTGCTGCGGATCTGTGCAAGCACTTCACTGATCTGATCGATCTGTTCGCCCTGCGGCGTTGGCCAGCTGCGCCACTGCGATCCATACACCGGACCGAGCTCGCCGTCGGCATCCGCCCATTCGTTCCAGATGCGTACGCCATGCTCCTGCAAATAACGCACATTCGTGTCGCCACGCAGAAACCAGAGCAGCTCGTGGATGATGCTCTTGAGGTGCAGCTTCTTGGTCGTGATCAGCGGAAAACCACGCGCGAGGTCGAAGCGCATCTGGTGCCCGAAGACCGAACGGGTGCCGGTGCCGGTGCGGTCGGTCTTGTCGGCCCCCTCCTCGAGGGCGCGGCGCATGAGAGCGAGATACGGCTTCATAACAGGATCCGTACAGGGGACGGTGATTGGTCAGTGTCGGAGGCGCAGAGTAGCCGATGCACCGCGCGGTGGCTCGATGCGCACGACGGCGCTCAGATCGTCGGAGGCGGCGGCGACCGCGCCCGAGGCCGAGAGGCGGGCTCCGATTTCCAGCACATCGTAGCTGAGCAGGGAGGGACCCTCACGCAAACGGTCGCTATCCTGCAAGCGCACCGATGCAGGAAGACGCGGGCTGGCGATGCGTTTGGCAGCCAGCGGCATGCCGGTTTCGCCCGGGCGTCGCGCATAGACGAAGAGCGCAGCGCCTTCGGGCCACTGGCTTTCGGGCCCATCGACCTGAACTGCAATGGCGGCGTCCGTTAGGTCAGCCGGAACGTGCCCATCGATTTCTGCACGCCACTCCTGCAGGCGCTGCTGCAGCGCACTCTGGGCCGAAGGCGCCAGTACCTCCGCCGCGTAGACCACCTCGAAGTGGGCGACGGCCTCCGCCAGCGCGCCGTCGCGCAGCGCCAGATCGCCAGCCAGGTAGTGTGCACCCGGGTGCATCGGGGCCACCTCCATCGCCTGGCGGGCGCGCTCGCGCACCACCATCATGGTCTCCGGTGATACCGGGCCCGCTCTCAACCGGGCCTGCGCTTCGGCCACGAGCAGGTCAGGGTTCCGGAAGCCGGTCATCTCGTTGGCCTGGGCGTAGGCGCCCGCCGCACGCACGTGATTGCGGGAGGCTTCGAAGCTTCGCGCGAGCAATGCCCACTGCTCGACCGTCGCCTGCTCCGGTTGGCGCTCCAGACGATACTCGAGACTCTCCGCCAGATCACCGACCGCCTTCGCGGGATTCTGGGCGTGCTCCGCAAGGGGATTCACGGTGCGTTCGTCTTCTCTCCACTGGTACTGCATCCAGGACAGCAGGCCGATTGCGAACAACACGGACAGCGCCAACACCAGGCGCGGCAACGACATGCGCAACGCGGCGCGATGGCGCAGATAAGCGACGGCCAAGGGCAGGCAGGCGATCGCTGCAACGAGCAGAGCCAATAGCACCGCGTTCGTGCCCGTCATTCGATGTCCGTCCTCATGTTGCAGCCCGCTGCATCGGGGGTTGAATCGTCCCGCTCAGCCTACACAGCCGGCGAAAGCACTTCCAGCCAGCGGCGCGCTCCCCAAAAAAGAAAGAGGGGGCGAAAACCCCCTCCTTCGTCACTGCAAAGAGCGTACGGTTACTGCGTACGCTCCCACTGATAACTCAATTGCGCATCAATGAACACGTCGGAGGATTCGCCATCCCGTGTACAGGTACCGTCGATCAAGATGTCGAGGAAGAAATCAACCACGGAACCAACACTGCCGTCGCCATTGAAGGCGTAGCGGATCTCGCGCACGTCCTGCGTGCCTTCGAATTCATCACAGGCCTGCGAGAAGGCCGCCGTGAAATCATCGGTAAGTACTACCTGTTCCTCCGTAGGTTCTTCGAAGGGCACACTCAGGCCGGTGACTTCGAAAGCCTGCTGCTCAAAGCTTTCGCCATTCACCGTTCCGGAAATGCGGAACTGCCATGTCTGGTCTTCCCGCGGTGTGGTGTCGCCGCCCGTGTTGTCCTCGGGTGGCAATCGGACATAGGCCATGTCAAGGCGCAAGGTATCCGGGCGGGACTCTGCTGGAGCGCCAGTCTCGGCGCCCCCAAAGGCCAGACGGCTTTGCTCGACACGCACGATGTCGAAGATCCGGTCACCGACCGCGTTGCTGTCGTCGGATTCGATAATGACCGCATTGACACGGTTGGCGCTTAATCCCCCCGACGTCGTCAAAGGCTTGCCGATCTCGAAATCAAGCACTTCGGTGAAGACATTCTGTGATTGGCTCCCCGAGCAATCTGCGTTCTGGAACTGCGCGGACTGGGAGGTGACCTGATCGCCCTCGAAAGTCAGCTGCTCGCCTTCACCATCCATGCAGCGGAACCACTGCCCCTGCAGGCGCGCCAATACCGCCTGTGGTGCATTCTCGGGAGGTTGGCTCACAAAACACACGGTCTTGGGCTCTGATACGCGGCCCTGTGTGTCCTCGACGGATAGGCGGACGCAGAATTCGCCCGCACCCAAGCGCCCGGGAATATCAAAAACCAGATCGGCGAAGCTCGCCTTGGTCAAGGACTGGGTCTGCGACACATCTGCGCGGAAGAAACCACGACTGGACCCTGTCACCTTTGCATAGAGAAAGGCCAGAGGCGACTGCTCTTCGGTGGAGAAGCTGACGGACTTGCTGTCGCCCGGCTCCACGGTTTCGGACTCCGTAAGATCCTTAAGGACCGGATTGTCCGGATTGGAAGGGTCTGAGCTCGGCGGCTCGCCAGTTTCCTGTCGTTCGGCGTCCTGCCCACCGAACTTCACTGCCAATGCTTCTGCGACACTGTCGCTATCGGCTGGATCGATCGTGCTCTTGGTATCGCTTCCGCCACCGCCACCCCCGCCCCCACAGGCGGCCAGGGCGAGCGGAATCAGGATGGGGCCCAACCACTTGGGCCAAGCAATCGTTGAGTTCATGGGTTGTCCCCCTTTTAGACCGTGGACATTCAGCTTACGCCGATCAGGCACTTCCGCAAGGGACCGCTTGTCCCCGATGAATGGCTCGCGCAGTGGTGCACGCCTAGGGCGCATCCTCCACGAACCAGGGCTCGCCCGCATCGTTCAGATAGAAGGACTGCTGTTCCTCAAGCGTGAATGGCCGTGACCCGATACGACCGAAGACCGCCATCTGGCCTCCGGTTTCATCCACCCCTCGGTCGCGGTGAAGCCCTTCCGACAGCGCCATTGCCGGTTGTGCGGTGGGATACCACGCGATCAGCTCAGGCTTGGGGACTGGAGAAAAGCCATAGAAGTTCGGCTGGCTCTCCGGACTCATCAGCTGGATCACCTTGAGCCCCGCCTTGCCATCCGCCACATAGGCGAACAAGGAGGCATAGGCGCCACCCACCTGAACATCCCAAGCGTCCTTGATCTGCCCGTCGGCAGTGAAGCGTTGCACGAGCTTGGGCTGTTCGGGGTTCTCGATGTCGACGATGGCCAGGCCGTCCTGGCCGGCCGCAACGTAGGCGTAGGTACGCACGGGATAGATCTTGCGCGCATTCGCCAGCGGCACTACCGCATCCGTGACCCGGGGTGCCTCGGGGTTGGTGACATCAATCACCTGCAAGCCTGCATCGGTTGTGGCGAAGAGGTAGCGGAACTGAATGGCACTGGCCCGCGCGCCCTCGAGGGGGATGGTGGCCGCGACCTTTGGCTTCATGGGCTGGTCGAGGTTGAGCACCACGATCCCTGCGTCGGTCGCGACATAGACGTAGTAACCCGCCATGGTCAGATGGCGCGCCCCATCCAGGATGCCGCCCTCATTCCAGGTCAACGCGCGCTTGAGGAAGTTGTTGCGCGGCTCGCCATCCGACAGTGTGTTGACATCTGTGAGGATCAGCCCCTCCTCGGCATCCGTGATCAGGGCGTAGTCGTAGATCGGATGGAAGGGCTGCTCAAGGTTGACGTCCTGCATGTAGGCATCGTTTCGATCCGGGTGGATCGGCTGCGTCGTCGGGAGTGCCACGCAGGTCGCGTTCTTTGTCGCGAGATGGGTGTCCTGCCCCAGCGGCGAGAAAGGCGCGGAAATCAGTCGCTGCGAGATGCCCTTGTTGCCGATCGATGCCACATCGTAGACCTCGAAGCCCTTGCGGCCTTGCGCCACATAGAGATATTCGCCGCGCAGTTGCAGGCAGTTCACGGCATCCCCCGTGCCATGGCTATGCGCGATCGGTTCCTTGCGCCCCTTCAACTGACGGCCATTGGCGACATGCTGGGCGTGCCAGTCCGGATAGGCGTAGCGGTGCAGATAACTGCCGATGACGGCCTGCGGCTCCTCCCATTCGGTGACCTGCACCGAACCAACCGCACCATCCATCCCAACCCAGGCGTTATAGCCGATCAGATTCATGAAATTGGTGCCGTGCAGCAGCAACTGCGCCATCCAGGCGTTGTTGTCGTTGTCTTTGGAGAGATGGCAATCGCTGCACTTCATCGTCTCGGTCTTGCGCTCGGTATGCGGATAGTGCGGGGCGAAGGCCTGAGACGAATAACCGCTCGCCGATATGGGGGGCTGCTGGATATAGATCTTCTCTCGATTGGCGTTGGTGGAGCTGAGTACCAGCGCACTGGAAGAACGGATCGGAGCGATCCGATTGCCCTTGGCCGGCCCGTGCCGACCCAGCTGCATCACGTCATTGCGGGTGATCTGGGGGTTGTAGGACGCAAAATTGCGACGTTCCCCGCCCTCATAGTGCTGCCGTTCCGTTTTCCAGTTGGCTTCCACCGGCAGATGGCAACCCGCACAACTCGTCGTCCACGAGGTGTGACAGGTAATGCACATCATTTCCTCGGTCTTGTGCGCACGATCCTCCGGGGCAACGTCCTCACCGTAGTGCTGCGTCTCGGTATTGGTGCTCATCAGCTTGGCCCGGGCGGCCTTCTGATTGTATTCCGGGTGCTCCTTGGACACGCTGTCCTTGACCAGCGACATCTCCCACTGCAGGTCCTCCTGCATGTTCGAGCGCTGAATGAGCTTGCCTTCGACCCACTCGAAGCGCAGATCCCCAAAAGGCGTCCGCATGGTGGTCATGTCGTTACCACCCTCGGGCGCCGCCGGCCCTGAGGTCAGCAGCGGCGGGTAGGCATCGGCCGTGCCGTGGCAATCCGCGCACTGAATCTCGATGGCCTGCGCGACTTCGCCGTAGATGTGGCCATCGCCATGCACATCCTGCGAAAAGTGACAGTCGACACAGTGCATGCCTACGTCGACATGGATCGACGACATGTGGACGGCCTTCTCGAATTTCTCCGGATCATCATTCGCCACGATGTCGCCTTCCGCATCCAGCAGGTTGCCCCTGCGGTCACGCTTGAAGATGGCACGGAAGTTCCAGCCGTGTCCGTGATAGTCAGCGAACTGCGTGTCATTGAGCTGCGGATTGAGTTCCGAGACCTGCTTCAGGAATTCCACATCGCCCCACTTGCCGCGCACCGCCGCACCTTCGGGATTGCGACGATTGATTTCGCGCTCCTCCTCTGGTGTCGGGTACTTCTGTTCCTCCGGCCACATCGCGGGCGCATCGGATTCGTAATCCCACATGGTGTAGCCCAACATCGAATTCAGGAAGATGTTCGGCTGGTGCATGTGGCAACTCATGCATTGGCTGGTCGGGATCGCACTGGTGAACACGTGCTTCAAGGGGTGGCCGGGTTCATCCTTGGGAATGGTCGGGTCCTTGGTCTGGGACAAGCCGGTATGGCCGTATTGCGCGTACTGCCCCGAGTGCCGGGGATCGCGATCATTGGCATACACCACATGGCACGAGGCACAGCCCGAGGAACGATAGTCGCCGGGCTGGTCATTGGTGCCCAGGAACCACATCAGCGGATCGTTCAGGCGCGTCTTGTGCAGATTGAGCACCGGGATGGAGATACGGTTGCCCGTCCCCGGCCCGCGATTGGACTGCCGGATATCCGGTCGACCAGGTTCCTCTAGCAGCTGGATGGTGCCTAGATTCGGGCCAATGGCATTGACCTGGGCGGTCTCGGGAAAGAGATTGACAATGATGCGCCCACCGCGCTCGAAGACGCGGAAGACGTCTCCCGGCGGCACGGTCTCGTAGGCGGGAAGGGGATAGAGCGTGCCGACGACGCCCTTGCGCACCATGTTCTCGTCGGGCTCGACGGGCCCCTTGAGAATCGCCGCCTTGCCTTCGCGGGTGTAGGCCTCACCCAGTACAGGCCGCTTGTAGGGCAGGATGTTGTTGTTGTAGGAGGCCCCCTGCCAGAACATCGCGGTGGTTGCCATCAGACTACGCTCGGCCGCCTCGATGACGGGCAGGTGGCAGGCGCCACATGCCTCTCTCGCCACACGGTAGTCCGACGGATTCACAAAGCGCACGAATTCGGGTGCATCCTTGTTCACCAGCGTATACGTGTGCTCGGGATTAGCGGAGTCCGGCCAGTGCCAGCTTTTCGGGAAACGCGGCAGGACATGCGCGTTTTCCAGTGCCGCCAGATAGCGCTTGTCCATGATGCTGTTGGCGCCAGCCGGACGCGAGACGCTGGCATTGCCACCGTGGCAATCGGTGCAACCGAGCGTCACTGCCGGATTCTCGTGCATCGACTTGTTGTCGGTATCGGTATGACAACTGACGCAGCCCGCAGACTTCGCTTCTGCCTCCTCGTCCGACTGGCTGCGAGGCGCAGGTGGCGCCGACTGATAGACCCGGTCAACCGCCTTTTCGCCGCCGGCGGCCATTGCCGCTCCCGTTGGCATCAGGGCAATCAGGCACACGGCCAGGAACGCAAATGACGGAACTCGAAGCATGGAGGCATTCATGTCAATTCTTCCGGTCGATAGAACGACGTCGTGACCACGCATGTCGATCACCACAGAAGCGTGAGGTTGAAAAGGGCGGAGTAGGCAACTTCGTCACCGTATAGCTGCTTGAAGCCATCGCCCGGTAACAGCGCCGCCGCAGACGCGCGGAACACGATGTTCTGCGTGAAGTACGGCCGCCAGATGAAGGCAATGGACGCATCCGTGCCGATCATCGGATCAATATCTGCCTGTTGGCGCGCGGCTTCGAGTACGGCCGTATCAGCAAAGGCGAGCTGATTGATGTTGGTCGAGACACGCCACTGCGGTGTGAGATCGAGGTCCGCGCCGATCCCGAGCAGCAGCAAGCCCGGGTTCGTGAAATTGGACTGCCCTTGGGCCTTCGAACTGCGCAGGGAATTCAGGATGCCGTTGCGCCCTGACAGGGTGACCACACCCCCGCCGATGAGCGGTACATTCTGTCGCACCCAGAAACTGGTATCGGCGCCTGCGAACAGCGGATTCTCGAAGACTGCGTCAAAGCCGTTCTCCGCATCGTCGTAGGGGTCATCGTCTCCCGAGGCATAGAGCGCCGACAGGCGGATGCGGCGCCAGTCAAAGTCGACCGAGACTTCTGCCGCACCAAAGAAGGCGCTGATATCCGTTTCTCTGTCGACAAAGACCCCTCTATCCGCGCTGCCGAGCGCCAGGTAGCTCGAGGCGGAGAGATTCACGCGACCGAAATGGCCCTCGCCGTTATAGCCGAGGTAGACCACATCGTAGCTTCGCGGTTTTTCGAGACCGATCGAGGCCGGACGCTCGATGAACCCGTTGTTGTTGAAGAAAGGCGCGTTCTCGCCCTCGGTATTGCGGTTGTACAGCACGACTGCCTGGCTGGTGAATCCAAGCCGGGGCATGTCCTGCCAGTAGAGATTGAAGACGAAGACGTCGTCGTCCCTCAGCGATTGGCCGATGTCATTGAGTTCGCTGTTCGTGTCCTTCTCCAGACGCCTGAACCAGGCGATGTTGTAGAGAACGACGTTGTTGCGACGATTTCCGAAGAAGCGCAAGCCGAACTGCTGGTCGCGGAACAGGAAGCCGCGAAAATCGACGTTGAAGGGTTGGATGCCGAAACGAACACTGTCGAAGTCGTATTGCGTCGAGACGTCCCGAATGTGGTAGTCAATGAACAATTCCTGCACCGCAAAGAAGTTGTCCGATCGCTCGCGCCCGCGTGCCGGGTTGATGCGCACTGCGCGGTTCTGCTCGACCTCTGCGTAGTTGAAGTTGTAGATGGGAGTGAAACGGAACTCCCAATCGGGCGGCATGAAGGTGGTGTCTCCCCGGTACAGCACGAAGGAGCCCACCAGGTTCTGCGCAAACAGTGTCTGGTCACCGTCACCAATGAGATCGAAGTTGCCTGGAGCCCCTTCTCCCTGCGGAGCGACGGGGGTCGGCAAACGGCGCGGCTCATACTGCGTATCGGACACCAGCAGCGTGTTGAAGAACCAGTCCCCGAAAATGGGGCGGTCTGCCTTCAACGTATTCTGGTTGTAGGGGTCCCACCACGGATAATCGCTGATGCCCAGGCGCTGGGTGAGATACCAGCGCTCGTTGCGGACGGTCTCCTTGGCGTAGTTGGCGTCCCGAGGCGGCTTGGCGACAGGCTGAAGGCCGGTCGCCGCGTTGAAGTCGAAGGGCTGGCGATCCCTGACCGGCGACTGCGGCCCAGGTCGCTCGCCCGTGGCGGTCGGTGTGGCCGCCTCCGACTGACCAGGGCGCCGACGCTCGACCGCCGGTCTTGCACCTGCCGACGCATCGCGGGCCGGCCCGTCGGTGGCGGGACGGCGGCGCTCGCTGGTCGGTGTGGCCGAAGGCACCGGTGCCTCCGCGCCAGGCCGGCGCCGTTCTACCGCCGGTTGCAAGGCCGGATCCGGCCGCGCGCTCGCGTCTTCCTTCGGCGCAGCGGGTGTGTCGGACACCGAGCGCTCTGAAGGCGTCGGCTGCGTTTCCACCGCCGAATCGCGTTCCGCCCGTTCGCCAGGGCGGCGGCGCTGCTCCTGCGCATCCACGGCGGTCCAGGTGACGAGCAGCATCGCGGCGAACAACACGGAAGCGAGCGGCCGCACCCTCGTGGAGGACTGACCAGATACCGAAGGCATGGTCCTTTTCATGACCTCAGAGTCCGCTGCAGACATCCTGCACCTCCGGGTCGTCAAGGAACGGCGACTGTGGGCAAATCACCCAGCGCAGGAACAGCTCCCGCGCATCTTCGGGATAACGTGGATCCTTCGCCTGGAGCCGATCGGCCCGAATGGCGCTGGGTGCATTCTGGATATCGGTGTCTGCACGCTTGCCGACACGATCAATGGCAACAAATGGCAGGAAGTCGTCCTGCTCCAAACCATCACCCGACAGGCCTATAGCGCCCACCAGGCGCCCACTTCCGTCGTAGATCGGGAAACCACCCGCGAACAGCGTGATGCCGTTCCTTGCCTCCGCGAAGGGGGCATCCTGGCTGAGGCCCGCGCTAATGCCGGAATAGCCCGTGCAATTCTGCTCAACATCCGTATCGAACAAGGGCGGCCCGCCTGGCGGCCCCAGTTGGAGGACGTAGGCCAGGTGGCGGACGACTGCGTTATATACGAGGTCGAGCTCAAGACCTGTCGAGAAAAGACTCCATTCCCCCGGCGGCCGACTCAATGGACCCTCCGGTGCGGGTCGAAGGCCATTCGGACCGTTGAGACCATCCGGATAGAACGGACGGGAGATATTGCCAATCGCGCGCGTTGAGTATGCAAATGCTCCGTCGCTGAGCGCATCAGGCTGGTCGAAGAAACGCTGAAAAGCATCGACATAGGCCGACGGTGACGAGGTCTTCAGCTGCCCGGAACCTGCCCGATTGAAAATTCTGGCAAGGTCTCCGCTTCCCAGATATTCCGCATCGGGAAGGGCATCGATTCGACTTTCGGCGACGGCTGAGGACAGCAACAGCGCGGAGCGTGCCTTCTGCGTCGTGACGTCGACGGCATCCACCAGCGCGTCACGGGTGCGCGCGGCACCGAGCACATCGCCGTTGATGTCCACGATTGTGACATGGATACCCGCCTGCGATCCCAATGGCTTTCGTACCTGGCTGCGCGAGCGGTTCGCCAGCTCGATGGATTCGGCCAGCAGCAGCTCGACTTCCTGTGCACTCAAGCCCGCCGTTCCATTGCGGGCGGGAAAGCGGTTGGTATTGGTTTCGTCGACAAGCACGAAGGCATCGAGCGCGTTGAAGCGGTCGGCCGGAAGATTGGGAAAGTCCGCGGGTAGCGCCGGCCGGACGCCGGACTCCGGATTGCCAAAGGCCGTGCCCGCGCGCAGCGGCGGTGGGGGATCGGAGGGGTCATCGACGGTGTACCCCAAGACGGCCTGCAGGCCTGCGGGCAAGGTTGCGAACGCCGGTGCGGCCGCTGGATCGACGGCGAGGTCGTCAAAGTCGACCTGCGCAAAACGCAATGTCTTGCCTTCCACCGTGATGACATCGGCGCGCCGGTCACGCGGCGCCCCATAGCCGAAACTCGCAGCCGTGGCGATCAGTTCGTCACGCAGGTCCTCGTCGCGATCCGTGATCGTGCGATCGAGTGAATACTCGCCATCGGCGATGGCCGCGACCGCTCCCACCAGTACACCATTCTTGTAGAGCGGCAGTGCGCCGGGATCGGCCGCAAAACCGATGGCGGCGCGATGGGGACCGGGGCCGGGCCCCACCCCATTAAAACGTCGGGAGATGTCCGAACAGGGCAACTGGCTGATCTGCACACCGAACAGAGGCCCACCCGGCGTATTGAACTCACCGGGATTGAAGTTCTCCTGGATGATCTGATTGGCGGTGCGCGTCGTGAACGCATTGCCCTCGGAGGAGAAGTAGGCCGCCGTCAGTGCCTTCGAGATCACCGCGAGATTCGCGGTGACGATCTCAACCCCATCCAGGCCGGCATCAACCGGCAAGCCCGTGATGGGCTCCTCTCCGGACGTGATCTGCACCGTTTCCGAAGCGCCCGCCATGCGATATACGGCAAGCACATTGCCGACGCGGTCGACCACGCCGATAGTTGCGGCTTCGCCCCGCGCGTCCGCCTCGGCGACCCCTTGCGCCACGATGCGACCGACATCCGCGACACTCAAGCGCTCGCCTGCGGCAGCACCCGGCGTTGCGCTTGTCGCCTGGCACGTTCCATCACATGGCGCCGGCCCCAGGCCTATGCCTCGGGTCCCGCCGGCGCGGTCTCCGGAACAGCTCGCAAGTACCAATGCCAGCGCGACCCCCGCCGCAAACCGGCTACCACCCTTCGGCAGTCCCTGCCCCATTGTCTGCTACCCCCTGTTTCGGACCTAGCACCGAATGCGTGGCTGTATGAAAGCCATGACAATCCGTGCAGGTCGAATCCACCCCCAAAGTTGATCCTACGCCCGAGTGACAAGTCCGGCAAGCGTCAATGTCAGGCAGCAGCAAATCCGTTGCCTCTGACGATTCCTGCGCCGCGTGGCAGCTGGCGCAATCCACCCAACCATGATCGGCATGGGTGAAGCGAGCATGGACGAACCAACTCTGGCGCAACTGTGCCGGCAGGACCTCGATCTGATCGCCGGCGCCGGGCTGCACCATGTGGCACTTGGCGCACACGCGGGTCGTGAAGACTTCCTCGACCATTTCCTCGGCACTGGGTGCCCCGCCGCGATCCACGGTGGGTCCGGCCCGGCGCCGGTCCAAGGCGCCCAGATTCGGCCGGAAGGCTTCACGCGGCAGGGCTTCCACGGCCGCAGTGACCTGCCGACGCACGACCTCCGGTTCGGCATGCGGCAAAGCGAGCAGACGGTCGCCCACCGCGACATCCAGCTGATGGCAGCTCTCGCAATCGCGTTCGAAGGCGATGGCACGGAAACCGACCGCGCCAGCATCGGGGTGATGGCAATCGGCGCAGATCAGGTGTTCGACGCCATCCGGTCCGCGCACGCCCTCGCCATCCAGGTGCAGGTCGTGCGGAAAGAACAGACCTGCATTGTCCTCAGGCTGCGCCTGCATCGCGATGCGTTCCACAACGCGCGTATCGCCGTCAATGCGGGCCACGGTCGCGCGGAAACCTGGGTGCGCATCGAAATCGTGTACGGCATGCATGTCCGCGCTTTCGGGGAAATCCTGCGGCGCGGCATGGCAGTCGACACAGATCTGTGGGCGTTGCGGCAAGACGGCATGGGCATCGCCATGCTCACGGTGGCAGCTCGCGCAACGCTGTTCTTCCATGTCGCCAAGACCCACTTGCTGGGCCTGATCGCTGTGGTGCGCAATACCCTGATGACAGTCCAGGCAGGCCGTGTTCTGCACGCGCACGAAGAGACGTTCGTGACAAGCCGAGCAATCGTTGGCGAAATGCTGATGGCCGTTGCTGATGACGCCCGAACTCCACCAATCGTCGGTCGGCAGCACGGCTTCTGCCGCTGGCGGCGCTGGTACGTAGCGCATCGCCAGCGGAACGATCAGTGCAAGGAGCAATACCAGCAGCGCCCCAATGTAGGCGGATCGCCGGATGCGCAGTCCCGTCGCCTGCAGATCAAGCCGCCGCTCCGCCACACCGGGACTTGCGGGTTCTGAAACCAGTTCGATCCGCAAAATCAGGGTTGTACTGTCCGGTGCGACGGTCACCTGACCGCGATGCGCGCCAATCCGGAAAACGTCGCCCGCGTGCAAGCGCTTTTCCTCGCGGATGGTCTCGCCGTTCACCTCCACCCCTAAAGGAGAGCGGCAGCGAAGCAACAGCGTGCTTTCCGATTCAACGGCAATTTCGGCGTGATGGCGTGCAACGGCCATGCCCGGCAGGGTGACCGTGGCATCCTCTCCGCGACCCAGGGCGATCGTGCCCTTGGACGTCACCGTCTCGGGGGCGCCGCCGTCGCGGACAATGTCGATGCGCAGGCTCATGGGCTACCAGTAAAGAAAGACCGAGACGATGTGCACCAGCAATGCAGCCAGCAGTGCAATCGTCATCGGAATGTGTAGATAGAGCCAGATATTCAGCCGCGCCCGCAGTGTTACATCACGATTGATGCGCTCGACCAGCGCCTTGCGCTCCGAGGTCACTTTCAGCAGCTTCTGCAACTTCTCGGCGCGCGGCTCGCGCCCCGCGTCGAACAACTGGTCGGCGAAGAAGGCTATGGTGGCCTGACGGCCCCCGGCCGCCTGCTGAGGGGTCGCCTTCATCTGCGTGTCCTTCAGTTTCAGGAACTCTTCAAGCGTGCCGCTATCGCTGCGGATATAGCGCCCGCTGAGCTGCTCGCGCAGGCTCCCGCCCAGCTTCGCGTTGGCAATGGAACGGGCCACAACGGCATGGGTTTCACTGTCGATCTGATCCGCCAGCTTGAGGGCCTGCTCGCCGAGCCGCTCGACGCTCGCGACCATCTCCCGGAACTCCATGCCCTCGCGCGCACGCGTGATGCGCGTGGGCAGAATGGCATAGGCGATGACGCCGTACACGCCGCTTACAATCACCAACACCATCAGGCTGTAGGCAAGCGTGTGTACATTCCAGCCGAACTGGAAACCGGTATGCAGCGTCGCCACCACCAGCAGGGACAAGCCGAGATAGACATGCGCACTCACCCACCCCTGGACGCGGCCTCGGCCGGCGCGAAAGCTGCGCTTGCGAACCCCCAGCCAGGCCAGCCAGACAATCAGTACCGCGCCCAGCGTCCCCAGTCCGTAGCCCAGCCAGGTGTTGCCGCTGGGTGGGAAAGGTGGGTTATCCACAAGGTAAGCCGCTATGCACAACCCGCATAGCAGCAAGGCCAGCTTGAGGTAGCGAAAACCGGCATACACGAAAATGGAACGGTGTTCCGTTTCCCGACTGCGCACCCGCTCCCGTGGGGCGCGCCATCGCGCCCACAGTTGCCTAACGGCCTCCACGTGACAGGACCTGGAAGAAGGATTCAGGGCCGACGCGAATGGCCGCGCCGGTCGGACAGGCCTGTACGCAGGCAGGGCCTTCTTCGCGATCACCACACATGTCGCACTTGACTGCCTTCTTGATGCTGTTTCCTCCCGATGTCCCCTTGATTTCGGCGCCGGGCTCCGGCCCCATCCCCGTCAGCAACCACTTCAACAGACTGGGCTTTTCCTGACTGGCAACGCCCATTTGAATCACGCCGTAGGGACAGTTGCGCTCACAGTTGCCGCAGCCGATGCAGGTGTCCTCGATGTAGACCTCGCCGTTGGGCGAACGGTGAATGGCATCAGGCGGGCAGTCCTTCATGCAGTGCGGATGCTCGCAATGCCGGCACGATGTCGGCACATGAAGGTTGTTGAAGGTGGCTCCCGCCTCCCGGTCCAGCCGGGACACATTGCCATGCGTAGCGGCGCATGCCTTCTCGCAATAGTCGCAGCGAACGCAGAGTGATTCGTCGATGAGCAATGCATCGGTCGCCTCACCCATGCCCTCCTGCAGCAGGAAGTGCATCAGTGCGCCCCGTTCCGGGGAACGTTCAAGCTCGAGACGACGATGGATCTGCTCGCTGAAGCGCGCCCGTACGCTTTCCTTGATGTCCGGATAGCGGTCGAGCAGATCCAGAAAAGGCTGCGCAGGCACGCTGATGGTCTGGGTCTTGATGGCCGCGCGCGCCGTCTGCTGGCGTTCGGTTCCGGCAATGACGTCCAGTTCACCGAAATAATTGCCGCCGGGCACGTAGTTGAGAATGACATCCTCGTTCGCGCCCGGCACCGACAGGGTCACAGAGCCCGAGCGAATCAGATAGATGTGGTCGGCGGCACCCCCCAGCTCATAGATCGCCTCGCCGGCTCGGAATTCCTGCAGTTCGGCCTGCGCCACCACGTCGGAAAGCTCATGCTCGTCGACCCCGGGAACCAGATAGCGGTCGAGCGCGCGCATGGTGAAGGTGCGGTCGACGAAACGCTGCACCTTTTCATTGCTGGCAATGAGCTTGAGCATGGCCCGCCGGGGCACCTCGACCGTCAGCAGGTCTTTGCCGGCCCGTACCGTCGCGCTGCGCGGCCGGCCGGAAATCAGCGCCATCTCACCAAAGATGCGCCCCGTCTTGATCCTGGCGCGCTTGGAGAAATCGCCGCTGCCAAACTCGACCCAGGCCTCACCGGACACGATCACGAAGACCGACGCCCCATAGTCGCCCTGCTCATAGATGCTTGCACCCTCGTCGAAACCGCGAATCCGGCTCTCCAACAGGAATTCGCGCAGCTGCAGACGGTTCATTGCCGAAAAGATGGGGGACCGCGCGCTCAGTACGTCAAGCACGACGTCGACGTCGTCGACCCATGGAAAGACCGAAAAGCGCTCCTTGAGGATGGGCTCGTCGGCGGGCCGTACCGGACGACCACAGATGGTTTCCACCACCTCGTAGCCTTGATTCATGGCCTGCTTGATGAGCGGATATCCGGCCAGGGCGCCGACGATGTAAAGCCCGGGCACATTCGACTCGTAGGTGGACGACACCTGCGGCACCGACGCCGGATCGTCGTTGGGAAATTCAACACCGCAGGACGCCACGAAGGCACGCGGCGGGATGGCCCCCAGGCGCGCAATGATGCGATCGCAGTGGACCTCCACCTGGTCTTCCGCCGAATTCAGGCGCAGACACATACTGCGACCGCTGTCATGGTCGGGAGACAGCGACTCAATGGCGTCGACGGTCGTGTCGTAGTGGCACGTCAGCGCCCCGTCGTCGATGGCCTGCAGGATCAGATTGTTGTTGCCTTCCTTGGCGCGCGAAAACTCGTTCTTGCGATTCACGATGTGCACCGTGTTCTGCTTCGCAAGCGCGACTGCGTTCTCGATGGCGGCATCCCCTGCCCCCACCACCACGATGACTTCGCCGCGATATTCATCGGGATCATCGAGGGTGTACTGAATCCCGGGCAAATCCTCGCCGGGGGCGCCGAGTTTGCGCGGATTGCCTTGGACGCCGATGCCAAGTATCACCGTATCCGCGGTCACCCCCTCCCCGTTCTTGACCGAGAGATGGAAGACGCCCTGGTCATCACGCGCAATCGCGGTGACTTCCGCCTCGTAGCGGATGTTGACGCCCTTCTCCTCGACGTCCCCGTACCAGGCATCAAGAATGGCCTCCCGCGTCCCGGCTTCGAAGCGCGCCGCCGCACGCAGCGGAAGAATCCCCGGTTCCGCCATCACGTGCTTTCCTTTCTGGTAGCGGAAGATGGTGTTGGAAAGATTCGGCTTCGCCTCCAGCAGCACATGCGAATCGCCCATTTCCGCTGCTCGGCACGCGGATGACAACCCGCCCGGCCCTGAACCGACGATGGCCATTCTGTAATGTGCGTTGGCGTCGGTCATAGAGGATTCCGCAGGCTGCCGTCGAGCGAGTGTAGTTCAGGAAGTGGGACAGACCAAGGCACGCTCGATGGCCTGCACGCATTCAGCGCATGGGCCTCATCCAGCCCGGGAAGATTGCGCTGAAGCGGATGAAAGCGCATCTTAAGGGTGGGGGATGAGCCATGATCATGGGGCACGATGTGAACGGGCAGATCGACTTTCGACGTCTTGGGAGCGTGTGGCGGGCGCTTGCACTGCTGGCCTGTGCAGGTATCACGGGTCAGGTCGTGGCGCTGCCACCCGAGATGCCGTGGAACATGCCGGCCGAGCATATCGGTGTCGCCACATGTGCTGGCAGCAACTGCCATGGCTCCGCGCAGCCTTTTGATGATTCGCCGGTACTGCAGAACGAATACTTCACCTGGCAGCGCAAGGACGCCCACTCCAACGCCTACAAGCTGCTGATCACCCCGGAGTCAAAGCGCATGGCGGCCAATCTCGGGATCGGCAAGCCAGAGGAAGCCACCGAGTGCCTGACCTGTCACAGCGATTATGTGCCCGAAAACAAGCGCGGCCGACGCTACTCCCTGAGCGAGGGCGTGGGATGCGAGGCCTGCCATGGAGGAGCGGAGGATTACCTCGGCCCGCATGTCACCGGCAACACCCATGAGGAGAACATTGCCGACGGCCTCTACCCGCTCGCCGACCCTGTGGACCGCGCACGGCTATGCCTCAACTGCCACATGGGCAGCACGGACAAGCCCATCGACCACCGCATGATGGGCGCTGGTCACCCACCGCTGGAATTCGAGCTGGACACCTTCACCAATATCCAGCCACCGCATTTCCGGGTCGACGCCGACTACAAGCGCCGCAAGCCTTACGCGCCCCCGGCGAAAACCTGGGCCATCGGCCAGCTGATTGCTGCGGAGCAGTTTCTCAGCGGGCTGCGAAGCAACCGCATGCAGGCGGAAGGCATGTTCCCCGAACTTGTGTTCTACGACTGCAATGCCTGCCACCACCCGATGCGGCCGCCACGGTGGAGCGAAGGCGCCGGTGGTCCGCTTGGGCCCGGAAAGGTCCGACTGGCCGATGCCTATCTGGTGATGAGCGGCCACGTCATCGATGCTCTTGCGCCCGCGCTCTCGGCGCCCTGGCAGTCTGCCCTGGATGCGCTGCACTTCGCCTCGCAACGCTCCGTTGGCGCCATCCAGTCGGATGCAGCGACGCTGGCAGGACTCGTCGCGCAGGCGCTGGATCGGCTCCGGAACCAATCCATTACCGATGCCCAAGCGCTCGAACTGATGCGCCGTATCGCCAGCTCCGGGGCGAAGGGCGATGCCGCCGACTTCACGGCCGCAAAGCAGATGTTCTACGGCCTCGAAGCCCTGCTGGCGCAGGTCGGGGCCAGCAACAAGGCGCTTGCCGAGCGCCTGAACCCTCCCATGGATACGCTGTTCAAGACACTGGATGCGCAGGCCCAATACGATCCCAGCCAGATGCGCGGTGGCCTGAAGCAAATCCAGCAGGTACTTGCACAAAAGGCGGGTTAGAAGCGGGTGCTAAGCTTGCGCGGCCTTTTCGGGGCGGGGAAACATAAACGCATGGACTTTGATCTAGCCGGCGCCACGCACGAAGGCACAGTGCGTGATCACAACGAAGACGCCTTCGGCATCGATGAGACCGTGCCGGTTGCCGTACTGGCGGACGGCATGGGGGGATTGGCACACGGTGAGGTGGCCAGCAACGCGGTGGTCCGGCACACCTTGGCGGGCGTGAAGAACGGCCAGAGTGCGGATCAGGCCATTCGCTCCGCCCATCGGGAAATCATCGATGCCGCCGCGGGCAGCGCGCAGCGCATGGGGTCCACCGCTGTAGTTGTGTGCCCCGCGGCGAAGGGGCTGCGTGTCTTCTGGGTCGGCGACAGCCGCGCCTACCTCTTACGCAAGGGCCAACTATCGTTGCTGACGCGTGACCATTCGCTGGTCCAGGGCCTCATTGATGCGGGCGCCATCACCGAAGCGGAAGCCGAACAACACCCCAACCGCAATGTGGTCACACGCGCGGTAGGCATCGACGACAATGGCGGTCTGGACATCGACCATATCGATGTCGCCACCCAATCCGGTGACCGCATCCTGGTCTGCTCGGACGGGCTCCACGGATACCTGCCGCACGACCGCATCACCTCCATCCTCGGCGAACACAAGAGCAACCAGGCCGCCGCCGAGGCCCTCATCGCCGCGACGCTTCAGGAGACGGAAGCCGGAGACAACGTCAGCGTCATATGCCTTACCGTTCCATAGCGTGCTGAAAGCAGGCGACATTGTCGGCAAATACAAGATCCTGCGCTCCCTGGGCGCGGGCGGGATGGCTGACGTCTACGAGGCGGAAGATCCCAGTCTGGGGCGCCATGTGGCGCTCAAGGTGCTGCCCCCGGAGATGACCCGCAACAAGCAGCTGATCCAGCGCTTCGAGAAGGAAGTGCGGGCGGCGGCTTCGCTCAACCATCACGGCATCGTCACCGTCTTCGAAGTCGGCGAGCACGAGGGTCTGCACTACTACTCGATGCGCCTGCTGACCGGCGGCGACTTGCGCGATCGCATCGAAGCCGGGCTGTCGGAGATCGAGGCGCTGGCCATCCTGCGCGAATTGGCCGATGCCTTCACGCATGCGCATGACCGCGGCTTCGTTCATCGCGACGTCAAGCCGGAAAACATCATTTTCGACGAGCAGGGCTACCCTGTTCTGACCGACTTCGGCATCGCCAAGGCGGTTGATTCCGGCACACGCGTCACCGCCACCGGCGTCTCGGTCGGTACGCCGCGCTATATCAGTCCGGAACAGGCGCGCGGGCGGACGGTGGACAACCGGGCGGATATCTACAGCCTGGGCGTGATCCTCTACGAGATGCTCACCGGCAAGCCGCCTTATGACGGTGAAGAGTCGCTGGCAGTCATCTTCCAGCACGTGACGGAACCCATTCCCCGGTTGCCGGAGGAACAGGCGCACCTTCAGGCGTTGATCGATGCGCTGATGGCCAAGGCACCGGAGGATCGGCCCGAATCGGCAGCTGCGGTGATTCAGCTGATCGACGAGCACCTGCCACGGCACAGCACGCAGGATTTTCGCAGCGAGACCGGCGCAACCCAGAGCAATCCGCTCGTCCAAAGGATGATGACGCCGAGTGGTTTGCGCACGAGCAGCAACAACAAGACGCAGATCACCGGCAGCAAGAAGGCAGTGGAGTCACAGCCCCCCCCTGCCGACGAAGCGGAAAAGGATGCCCAGAGCGCCGAAGCCCGCGAGGCAGCGGAGCGTGAGCAGCGCGAAGAGCAGGCGCGCAAGGAGGCCGAACGCAAGCAGCGTGAGGATGCCGAACGCCGGCAGCGCGAGGAGCAGGCGCGCAAGGAGGCCGAACGCGAGGCCGCCGAGCGTAAGCAACGCGAAGAAGCCGAACGGCTGCAGCGCGAGGAACAGGAACGCAAAGAGGCCGAACGCCAAGCGGCCGAGCGCAAGCAACGCGAAGAGGCCGAACGGCTGCAGCGCGAGGAACAGGAACGCAAGGAGGCCGAACGCCAGGCGGCCGAGCGCAAGCAACGCGAAGAAGCCGAACGGCTGCAGCGCGAGGAGCAAGCGCGCAAAGAGGCAGAGCGTAAGGAAGCCGAACGCAAGCGTCGTGAAGAGCAGGAGCGCAAGGAGGCGGAGCGACAGGAGGCCGAACGCAGAAAGCGCGAAGAGGCAGAGCGCAAGAAGGCCGAAGAGGCGCGCCGCAAGGAGGAGCAGCGCAAGGAGCGCGAAGCTGCGGCTGCCGCGCGAGCGGAGGCCAAGCGCAAAGAAGACGCCCGCAAACAAGCCGAGAAGGAGGAAGCCGCACAGCGCAAGCGGGAAGCGCAGGAGCGCAAGCGCGCCGATGCTGCTCGGCTCAGGGAAGCCAAACGCCAACAACGCGCCGAATCCGGGCCAATGCTGTCCGACGCACGCAAGCCGGCCGCCCTCATCGCCGTTGCCCTGCTGCTTGCCACCGCCGTGATCTTCGCGATCTGGTGGGCACGCGACCCTTCCGAAGTACCCGACGCAGAACCGCAGGTCGCCCCCGGCGCGGCCGATGCTCCTGAAACGCCGGCCGAGGCGCCGGAGCCACCGGTTCTGCCGCGACAGGAGCCCGAGGAGACACCGCCTGCGCCGGCTGAGGAAACGCCTCCCGAACAGGATGCCCTGCCTGCTCCGGCAGAGAAGCCTTCGGAAGTCGCGCCGCCTCCGGAAGCATCACCGCCTCCGAAGACCGCCCCCGAGCCGGCACCAGCCCCGGCTCCGGAGCCCAGCCCGACTCCTGCGCCGAAGCCCGAACCCCCTCCGGTACCGGCGCCGGCGCCTGAAGCTGCGCCGGAGCCCGCGCCCGAACCAGAACCCGCACCTGCGCCCGCGCCGGCGCCGGCTCCACAGCCCGAACCTGCACCGGAGCCAGCACGCCAGCAGGAGCAAGGGCTCAGTGAGGAAGAGCGGCTGATGCGCGAGCTGCAGCGCGAACGCGAGGCGCGGCGCAATGCACAGCAACAGCGTGCGTCGGAAGCGCCGGCACCGTCCGCGCCTTCGGCACCAGAAGAAGGCTCACCTTCTCAGAACGCACCCGCGAACGCGGCGCCGAACGAGGACGCACAGAAGGATGAGGAAAAGCAGGAGCGCCTGCGCCGTATCCCGGGCTTCTAACCGCGAGGTGGACGGCGGATCAATGCCGCCTAGTCGACCTCGAAGCGGACAGGCTCGCTGTCCTGGTCCGCCGGCAGGCTGCCCAGCCAGAAACGGCCGCGACCGAGCAAGGCAAAAGGCTCATTGCGCAGGTAGGCCATTTCCACCTCGCCCTCTCCGTGCGCCACGTAGGTCCCGTTGGTGCTCTCATCAACCAGTACGAACTTGCCGCGCCGATATTCCAGGCGCACATGTTGCCGGGATGCAAAGGCCGCGCTGACGACCAGATGGCATTCCTCGTGACGACCAATGAGGAAAGGCAGATCGGCCGGCGATAACTTGCACTCCTGATCTGCATATTGCAGCCGCAAGCGCAGCGCTCCGACCACGTGGCCGGGTGAGAACATCTCGGTATGGCTGCGCTGATCCCACACCAGTTGGGTGACTGCAATCGCCTCGCTGACACCCTTGACGGGGGTGTGGTCGAACATGCGCACCAGGCGCCGAAGATCGGCGGGCAGCGCGGCCGATGTCTGTTCGGTTGTGAGGATTTGCCCAGCTTTGGCCATGTCGGCGAGGCGTGCCGCGATATTGACCGCATCCCCGAAGTAGTCGCCATCACGGCGCACGACCTCACCGGCCGCGAAGCCGGCTTTCAATGCGAGGCGTGTGCTATCCCCCTCCAGCGGTGGGCGCAACGCATCCGACTGCATTTCCATGCACGCGCGGGCCACGGCTGCGACATCCTGAAACACGCACATGATGGCGTCGCCGATGGACTTGACATGCTCCCCACCGAAGCGGTGCGCGGTCGCAAGGGCGCGTTGCAAGGCCGCCGAGACCAGAGCCTCCGCCCGGCTGTTGCCGAGATCGCGGTACAGCTTGGTGCTACCGACGATGTCGACAAAAAGGACCGCGACGTGGGTGCTCTTCGTGGTCATCGTCGATCGCCGGGGGCGCGGACACGGCAGCGTGCGCCACCGTGCCCGCCGCCAGGCGGATTAACCGCCCATCGCCAGGAAGTTGTACTGATAGAACAGATGGCCATAGGTCTCCGTGAGATCAAAGCCATCTTCATCGTCGCTGAACTGCTGCAGGCGCAGTCCGAACGCGTGCGGCATTCCGGGCTTCGAAACGGCCGCCCGTCCGCTGATGCCGAAGAAATCGGCGGTCGCATTGTTCGGGAACTCCAGTTCGGTGAAGTTGACGGCGGCTGATGTGCTCACGGTCCAGTCACCGCCTACGCCGAAGCTCGGAAAGCCGACGCCAACGAAGGGTCCGGTTTCATTGTAGAAATCGTCATCAAAGGCACCGTCGCCCTGATAGCCGAAGCGATAGCCGATCGAAGCGCTGAAGTCCGCGGGAAGGAAGGCCCCCACCGACACCAGGATATCCGTGCGGTCGAAATCGGCGGTGTCATCGCCATCCACGGTCTGGTACTCGAGCGCCAGGTCCGCGAAGAAAGTCTCCCAGGCCACGGTATAGCCCGTCAGCAGCCCCACGGACAGCTCGGAAGAGCTCTCGTTTGCGCTCACTCCGCCCGCCGAAAACTCGAAGTCGAAGTCATAGACGCCCGCCAGCGCGCCTACGCGCCCCACACCCACCATCTGTGCTGCAACACTGCTTCCCCAAACAGCCAGTGCCACACCCACTGCAATCTTCTTCATCATTCGATATTCCCCCTGTGGTCCATCAAGAACGCTGCCCCCTGCGGGCGCAACCAGCGAGACGGTACTGCATCGCGATGCAGCGCGCCATAGTCCCGCGATGAGAGTAACCGGCAAGGGGGAACGATGGTCAAGCCGTTCCGCGTTCCGCAGGCTTGCCCCGCAACGACCAAAGAATCAGGCCGACACCCGCCAGGAACATCGGGAGGCAGAGCAGCATCCCCATGGTGAACCACGACGTCCCCGCCAGATAGCCGATATGTGCATCCGGGGTGCGGACGAATTCCACCAGGGAGCGGAACACCGCATAGAGCACCAGAAACAGGCCGCTGGTCATGCCACGCGGTCGTGGCTTGGCCGAGAACCACCACAGGATGGCCAGCAGCACGACGCCCTCGAGAATGGCTTCGTACAGCATGCTCGGATGCCGCGGAACACGGTCGACCTGGGGGAAGACCATTGCCCAGGGCAGATCACTGGGCTTGCCCCACAGCTCGCCGTTGATGAAGTTGCCGATGCGGCCGGTCAACAGGCCGAAGGGCACCAGGGTGACGACGAAGTCGCCCACCGCCGGCAGCGTGCTGCCGATGCGGCGCGCGAACAGCCACATGGCCACCAACACGCCCAGCAGCCCGCCATGGAAAGACATGCCGCCTTCCCAGATGCGCAGCAGGCGCAGCGGATCGTCCATGAAGGCGGCGACATCGTAGAACAGGATGTAGCCGATCCGGCCGCCCAGGATCACGCCCAGGGCGACATAGAACAGCAGATCACTGATGCGTTCGGCTGGCCACTGCCAGTGGGCGCGCCGGCCCTGGACAACGCCCAACCACCAGCATCCGGCAAAGCCGAGCAGATACATCAGCCCGTACCAATGAATGGCGAGCGGGCCGATCTGCAGGGCGACGGGGTCGAATCCGGGGTGAGTCAGCATGGCGCGCAGTGTAGCAGTGGCCGATGACGGCTCCGCTTCATTGCCCTGCATCCCAACGAAAACGGCCGCCCTGATGGCGGCCGTTGACGATGCGATAGCACACGGGATGCCTAGCGCCAGTCGTAGCCGAATTCCTGCTTGAATCGCGCGCCGAATTCCTCGTGCGTGAAGCGGTGGTTCTGCGTGCCGGGCCGCTCGATCTTGATGGCGCCCATGAGTGCGGCAATGCGCCCGGTGGTTTCCCAGTCGATGTCGTTGAGCAGACCGTACAGAATGCCGGCGCGGTAGGCGTCGCCGCAGCCTGTCGGGTCGGCCAGCGATTCCACCTTGCAGGTGGGGATCTCATAGGTCTTGCCGCCGGCGAAGATGTGGGAGCCCTTGCCGCCGCGGGTGACGATAAGGCCGTCGACGCGCTCGGCGATCTGCTCCAGGCTCAGCCCGGTGCGCTCGGTGATGACTTCCGATTCGTAGTCATTGACGGCGACATAGCTCGCCTGGTCGATGAATGTCTTGAGCGCCGCACCGTCGAACATGGGCAGGCCCTGGCCGGGGTCGAAGATGAAGGGGATGTCGGCCTCGGCGAATTGCTCGGCGTGCTGGATCATGGCATCGCGGCCATCCGGGGACACCGTGCCGATGGTGACGCCCTCAGTAACGATCTTCTGCTCGTGCGCGACGTTCATGGCGCCCGGGTGGAAGGCCGTGATCTGGTTGTCGTCCATGTCGGTGACGATGTAGGCCTGCGCCGTGTAGTGATCCGGCATGACCTTGACGTAGTCGCGCGAGACACCGTTCTTGTCCATCCACGCGGCGTAGTCATCAAAGTCGCTGCCGCAGGCGCCCATCGGCTTGCCTTCGCCGCCAAGCAGCTTCAGGTTGAAGGCGATGTTGCCGGCGCAGCCACCGAATTCGCGCCGCATATCCGGCACGAGAAATGCCACGTTCAGGATGTGAACCTGATCAGGCAGGATCTCGTTCTTGAACTGGCCGGGAAAGACCATGATCGTGTCGTAGGCCAGAGACCCGGTGATGAGTGCGGACATGTAGTGCTCCTTAGGCGATAAATTTTGGGGTCTTCGTTTGACTAGGCTCGCCCGTCCAGGGCTCACCAAGTCACCCGGCGCGGGCCGTCCTGGCCCGCGCGCTCAAGCGGACAGCGGCGTGCCACCGGCACCCCGCAAAGCACGTCCGCCCTCGCCCATGATCGTGTCGTAGGCCAGAGACCCGGTGATGAGTGCGGACATGTAGTGCTCCTTGCTTGGTATGAATTTGGGGGTGCGCTGGTGGGCTGGCGCGGGTGCGCGGGCCATGCGGACCCGCGCACCTCGCGCGAAGGCTCAGGCCTTCAGGCGGCTTCGCCGTTGAAGTCGTAGCGCACGTCGAGCTGGCGCGCCGCGCGGGTCTCGTCGAGACGACGCACAGGCAGATCCCAGGGTGCGCCCTTGACGTGTTCGATGTCGGTCTTGGCTTCTTCCCAAATGGATGCCATGGCCTCGACGAAGGCATCCAGCGCCTCGCGATCCTCGGTTTCGGTCGGCTCGATGAGCAGACACTCCGGCACCAGCAGCGGGAAGTAGACCGTCGGCGCGTGGAAGCCGTAGTCCAGCAGGCGCTTGGCCACATCCGAGGCCGTCAGCGTCAGCTCCTGCTTCTGGCGCTTCAGTGTGACGATGAACTCGTGGCTGGCACGACGACCGTCGAAGGCAAGGTCGAAGCCCTTTTCCTTCATCCGCGCCATCAGGTAATTAGCGTTCAGCGTGGCGAATTCCGCGACGCGCTCCATGCCTTCACGCCCCAGCAGGCGCGCATAGACATAGGCACGCAGCAGCACGCCAGCGTTGCCCATGAAGGTCGACAGGCGTCCGATTGACTGCGGCAGATCCTGCTCGTCCAGCCAGCGATAGCTGCCGTCATCGGCCTGGCCGACCACTGGGATGGGCATGAAAGGGGCCAGACGCTCCGACACTCCAACGGCACCCGCACCAGGCCCGCCACCGCCGTGCGGCGTCGAGAAGGTCTTGTGCAGATTCATGTGGATGACATCGAAGCCCATGTCACCTGGGCGGGTCTTACCAAGAATCGCGTTGAGGTTGGCGCCGTCGTAATACAGCAAGCCGCCGGCCTCGTGCACGAGATCAGCGATCTCCTTGATGCGACGCTCGAAGACGCCCAGCGTCGACGGGTTGGTCAGCATGATGCCGGCCGTCTGCGGACCCAGGGCTTCCTTCAGCGCCTCGAAGTCGACGTCGCCATCTTCCCGCGTCGGGATTTCGCGCACATTGAAGCCGAGCATGGTGGCGGTGGCCGGATTGGTCCCGTGCGCGGCGTCCGGCACGATGATCTCGGTCCGCCCCTCGTCGCCCCGTGCCTTGTGGTAAGCGCGGATCATGGCAACGCCGGTGAATTCGCCCTGTGCACCCGCCATGGGCGTCAGCGACACGGCGTGCATGCCGGTCACGTGGCGCAGCATGTCCTGCAGCTCGTGGAGGCAGGCCAGCACGCCCTGGGAACGGCTGACCGGCGCCAGCGGGTGCCGCATCAGAAAGCCCGGCAGCATGGCCAGCGTGTTACAGGCCCGCGGGTTGTACTTCATCGTGCACGAACCCAGCGGGTAGAAGTGGGTGTCGATCGAGAAGTTCTTCTGCGACAGCCGGGTGTAGTGACGCACCGTCTGCAGCTCGCCGGTCTGCGGCAAGCGCGGCGGACGCTGGCGCACCAGGCCCTCCGGCAGCGCGTTGCCTTCCACCGCCGCCGGCCACTGCGCCTTGGCGCCACGACCGTCACGGCTGTTCTCGAAGATCAATGGTTCAGTGCTCATAGATTGCGCCCCTCCTGATCGGGGAAATGGCCCTGCGGGCCTCAGGCTGCCTTGGCTCGGGCGAGGACGTCGCCGAGCGCTTGCTTGTAGCGCGCGATATCCGCATCGGTGCGGGTCTCCGTCGCGCAGACGAGCAAGGCGTTGCCCAATTCGGGATACATACCGGAAATGTCCAGACCGCCAACGATGCCTTCATCGCTGAGACGCTCCAGTACCGGACCGACCTTGCGGTCCAGGGTCAGCACGGTTTCGTGGAAGAAGGGTGCCGACAGCGCCGCCGTGACGCCCGGCAAGTCGGTCAGCGCGTCGCGCAGCTTGCGGGTGTTGGCCATGCTTGCGTTGGCCACGCGCGCCAGGCCTTCCGGCCCCAGCAGCGACATGTAGATCGTGGCCGCAGTGACCAGCAGACCCTGATTGGTGCAGATGTTCGAGGTCGCCTTGGAGCGCCGAATGTGCTGCTCGCGCGCCTGCAGAGTCAGGGTGTAGCCCGGCTTGCCGTCCAGATCGAGGGTCCGTCCGACAATGCGGCCGGGCATCTGACGGACATACTGCTTGGAGCAGCAGAGGAAACCGAAGTACGGACCGCCCGAAGACAGCGGCGCGCCCAGCGGCTGGCCCTCGCCGACGACGATATCCGCACCCTTGCTGCCCCACTCGGACGGTGGACGGTGGACGGCCAGCAGGGTCGGATTGACTACGGCAATGACCAGCGCGCCCTGGGCGTGCGCCCAGTCGGTGAGCGCATCCACGTCTTCCAGCGCACCGAAGAAATTGGGCTGACTGATGACCACGGCGGTGGGCGCCTCGACGCCGGCGCGCTCGGCTGCGTCCACGGGCGTGACCCCGCTGTCGGCGTCAAAGTCCATCTCGTGCAGCGTGACGCCCTGGGCGTGCGTCAGATTGGCCGCGACCTGGCGGTAGTACGGGTGCAGCGCGCGCGGCAACAGCACACGGCCGCTGGCCTTGCGGCCTACGCTGCGCACCGCCATCAGCAGCGCTTCGGCCAGTGAGGAGGCACCGTCATAGAGCGAGGCATTGGAGATTTCCATGCCGGTCAGCTCGCACATCATGGTCTGGAACTCGTACAACAACTGCAGCGTGCCCTGGCTCGCCTCCGCCTGATACGGCGTGTAGGCCGAGTAGTACTCGCCGCGCGTGGTGATCTCCCAGACGGCCGCCGGAATATGGTGCTCATAGGCACCGGCACCGATGAAGTTCAAGGCGATGCCGTCCGCCGCCGCCCGCTCATGCATGACGCGGGTGATCTCCATCTCCGGAGCGGAACTCGGGATGGCATCGAGCTTCTTGCAGCGCAAGTGCTCCGGGATTTCGTCAAACAGCGCATCCACACTGGGCGCGCCAATGACGCTGAGCATCTCTTGGATATCTTTTTCAGTATGAGGAACGAAAGGCATGGGGGCCTCCGGTCAAACGGATGGACACCGGGCACGGCTGTACCCGGCGAAGCGCGAGATCGGTCTAGCCGATTTCGGCGCTGTAGGCATCGGCGTCGAGCAGCGCCTCGGCCTCCGCGGCATCGCCGCTGAGGCGGAACAGCCAGCCTTCGCCGTAGGGATCGTCATTGAGCAGCTCGGGGGCATCGGCCAATTTGTCGTTGGCGGCGACCACGGTGCCGCTGACAGGGGCGTAGACGTCCGACGCCGCCTTGACGGACTCGACCACGGCGCAGGCTTCGCTCGCCTTGAGCGCGCGGTCGACCTCGGGCACTTCCACGAAAACGAGATCGCCCAGTTCAGCCTGCGCGTGATCGGTAATGCCCACGGTCATCGTGCCGTCGGATTCGACGCGCACCCACTCGTGGGATTTGGTGTAACGCAGATCGGCGGGTACGTTGCTCATTTCAGGCTCCGGGAAAGGGAATCAACGGGAAAAGGGACTTCAGGATCGGGACGCAGTGGGAATCTCAGACGCGGGGTTCGCCGTTGCGCACGAAGGGCGGCTTGACGACACGCACCGGCATCCAACGATCGCGGATGCAAACCTCGGCCTCGCCTTCGGCATGCGATTCGATCCGCGCCAGGGCAATGGAGGTACCCATGGTCGGCGAATGGCTACCCGAAGTGGTCTCGCCAGTGGCGCCGTTGGCAAAGCGCACCGCCATGTGGCTGCGCATCACGCCCCGGCCTTCCAGCACCAGGCCGACGAGACGCCGCTGCGGCTGCGCCTTCTCGACTGCATCGCGGCCGATGAAGTCACGATCCGCGGGGTCGAGGGCAACGGTCCAGGACAGATTCGCTTCACCGGGAAAGGTGTTCTCGTCCATGTCCTGGCCATAGAGATTCATCCCGGCCTCAAGACGCAGGGTGTCGCGAGCGCCCAGTCCGCAGGGCTCGACGCCCGCCTCGAGTGCCGCGCGCCACAGTGCCGGCGCATCGTCACGCGGCAGCACGATCTCGAAACCGTCTTCTCCGGTATAACCAGTCCGGCCGATAAAGATGTCACCTGATTCGGTACAGCGGAAAGGCTTGAGTACGGTGGCCGCCTCGGCCACCGCCGTGTCGACGATCTGCGGCAGGACTTCGGCAGCCTTGGGGCCCTGCAGCGCGACAATGGTGCGGTCGTTACGCAGATCAATACGGCAGTCACCGGTGCTGTTCTCGAGCATCCAATCAATGTCGGCCATTGCCGTGGCGGCATTGAGCACCAGGCGGTAGCGGCCGACCGCGCAGCGATAGACGATGAGATCGTCCTTGACGCCGCCGCGCGCGTTCAGCATGCAGCTGTACAGCGCGCGGCCGTCCTCGAGCTTGGCAACGTCGTTGGCGAGCAGGTAGCGCAGAAAGGCTTCGGCGCCGTTCCCGCTGATATCCACGGCTCGCATATGTCCCACGTCGAACATGCCGACTGCGCGGCGAACGGCGTGATGCTCCTCGACCTGGGACCGATATTGCACCGGCATTTCCCAACCGCCGAAGTCGATCAGGCGAGCGCCACTCTCGGCGTGCAGGGGATGAAGAATTGTCTTGTGGAGATGGGGCATGCGGCAACCGTTCGATGGCGTGAATGACGACCAACCCAATTCGGCTGATCTGCACGCCCCTCTGTCCGGTTACCTGAGAGTTTGGATCCGCTACGACCCTTCCCCTTCGGTGGACGCCATGGCAGCGTCGCTCTCCAGAGTGAATTGTGGCCCTTGTCGGGCCCTTCCGCGCTCCCTGATACCTGAGCGATTGCGGGCAGCTTGCGCCTTCGGTGGCCGGTGCGAAGACCGACGCTCTCGCGCGGAAGTGTCAATTCAGGGGCGGAGCATACCGCAAGACGCCGCGAATTTCGACCCGGCGTCCGCGCCGGGCTTCGACAACAGGTACTGCCTCCCTTGATGTTTCACGGGAGCAGCGTCCCCGTGGACAGGCTCTGGACGCCTCAAACCGAGCTACCACGGCCTCCGTATCATCTGCGTCCATGAACAAGACGTTGACACAACCTAAGGCTGAGCGACTTCACGTGTTCTACGACGGGGGTTGCCCGCTCTGCAGCCGCGAGATCCGCCACTACCAGCGGCTGACCACCGAGGAGACCATCCACTGGGTGGATATCCAGCGCGATCACGCAACCCTGAATCATTTCGGCCTGCGCCGGGAAGACGCCATGCGTCGCATGCACGCCTATCGCCCCGATGGCACGTGGCTCATCGGTGTCTACGCCTTCCTCGCCATCTGGCAGCAGATTCCCCGCTACCGCTGGGCGGCACGACTGCTCTGCGCGTTGCGTCTTGACCGCCCGCTCCAGCGTCTCTATTACCGGTGGGCAGATCGTCGTTTCGAGCGCCTCTGCCACAGCGGTCGGTGCAGGCTACCCGACGCTTGACGCGTTCGTAGACGGCCGCGCATCCAAGCCAAGCGCGCGCGCCACCAGCCACTGCCGGGCGACCGCACTGCGGTTGACCAAAGCCATGCCCGCGTCGCGCAGTTCGGCGAAGCCCTGACCCGCGGGGCCGAACAGCCGATACAGGCCATCGGTCACCGCAATCATGTCTTCCACCGCAGCCCGTCGGCGGCGGCTGTAGGCCTTCAGGGCCCGCACTAGCTGAGTGGGATGCTGATCCAGCGCCGCGTGCAAGGCGGCCACGTCCCCGAGGCCAAGATTCAAGCCCTGCCCCGCCAATGGGTGCACCACGTGCGCACTGTCACCGATGAGTGCCAGACGATCACCGAAATAGCGGGCGGCCTGGCCGGCACGCAACGGAAAGGCCGCGCGGGAACTCTCGACCGCGATATCGCCGAGGACACCCTGCATCGCCCGCGTGAGCTCAGACGCAAAACCGGCGTCATCCAGCGCCAGCAGCCGCTGCGCCTCTGGCGCATCAGCCGACCAGACAATGGAAGCGCGGTGCGCATCCAGTGGCAGCAGGGCCAGCGGACCAGTGGCGAGAAAGCGCTGCCAGGCTGTACGCCGCATGCCTTCCGCACAACGCACATTGGCCACGATGCCCTGCTGGTCGTAGTCCCAGCCATGCATGTCGATGCCTGCGGCTTCGCGCAGCACCGCGCTCGCACCTTCGGCGGATACCACCAGATCGGCGGTCACCAGATCGCCGTCGGCACAATCGATCTGGACGCCCGCGTCATGGAAGTGCACGCCCTGCGCGAAGGTCGGCAGGCATTCCAGGGCGGACCCCGCGCGATCGCGCAAGGCCTTCAGCAGACTGCCATGCCCCACGATATGCCCCAGCGCCGGCAGCGACTGCGGCGCATCCGCCAGGCTGAAATGCAGCCCATCGCGTGGCAGGCTGCCCCAGACCTGCATGTCGGTATAGCGACAGGCACCCTGTGATTCCACATCCAGACCAAGCGCCGACAGCAACGCCACCGAGGCCGGCGACAGCGCGTAGTAGCGGATCTCGTCCTCGGCGGGTGTATCCGGCTGGGGCGCGCCCACGAGCAGCGTGACGCGATGGCCCGCCGCAGCCAGTTGCAGTGCGCAGGCGGTGCCAGCGATTCCGCCGCCGACGACCGCGATGGCATGACGCGCGCCGTTGTGCGCTTCCGCGTGCTTCATGCCGCCTCTGCCTGCAGCCGCGCCAGGGCCTGCAATCCGAGATTCTGGAACATCACGCTGCGGTAGAGGGCCGGGGTGATGGCCAGACCACCCAGCCCCAGGTGGCGCAGACCACTGAGCACGGGCAGTTGATTCGAGAACAGGCGCACTAGTTGATCGGTGAATCGCGCCACGGCAGCCCGATCGTCGGCACGCAATGCCGCATAGCGTTGCAGTGCCTCGCTGCTGCCCGGATCCTCGATGCCCGCGGCGACGGCGGCCGCAGTGGCACAGTCGCGCAACCCCAGATTGAAGCCCTGTGCCGCCACCGGGTGCAGCGTCTGTGCGGCATTGCCCGCCAGCAGCAGGCGCGGCGCGATGACATCGCGGGCATAGACCCGGCGCAAAGGCCAGCGCATGCGCCGCCCGGCGTTGGACAAGGCGCCCAGGCGACGCCCGAAAGCACCCTGCAGAGCCGCGCAAAAGGCTTCATTGTCGAGCGCAGCGACCGCCTCGGTATGGCCATGCGGCTGCGTCCAAACCACGGTGCAGCGCTTCTCGCCGCGCGGCAGCACCGCAAGCGGACCCAGCGGCGTGAAGCGCTCCCAGGCGCAGTCGTCATGGCCGCGCTCCACGTCCACGGTCGTGACCAGTGCGGTCTGCGCGTAGTCGTGCGCCTCGATCGGGATCGCGCAGGCCTGGCGCAATGCCGAATGCGTGCCGTCACAGGCCATCACCAGGCGTGCCTGCAGCGACTGCCCATCGTCGAGCGTGAGCCGGACGTGACGATCCTCCGCCTGATGCCGCACCACGGTGGCGCGCCGCAGGGCGCAGTCCGTGCCCTCGAGCGCGGCCAGCAAGCCGCCGTGGATGGCGCGCAACGGGGTGTTGTAGCCCAAGGCCTCCAGGCCCGCCTCTTCCGCCGTGAACCGGACCGAGCCGGCCCTGCCGGCCTCACAGATCACCGTGCTGCGGATCGGCTGGGCCTCGGCCGCGATGCGCTGCCACACACCAAGGTCGCGCAGGATTGCAATGCTCGCCGCATTGAGTCCGATGCAACGCTCATCCCAGGCCGCTTCGGCGAGCCTGGGCGCCTCGGGTTCGATCAGCACCACAGTACGCCCGGCACGCAGCTGCGCCAGTGCCGCCGATGCACCCACCAGGCCACCGCCGACAACGGCAATATCCACACGATCCGGAGCGGTCATGCGCTGCGGTCCGCCATCAAGGCCTCGATGGCCGCACGCGCCTTCGGCACCGCCTGGGTCATGACCTCCGGTGCCGCATCGGTCACCAGTACATCGTCCTCAATACGGATGCCCATGCCGCGCCATTGCGCGGCCACGCTTTCGTCGTCCGGCTGCACGTACAGTCCCGGCTCCACTGTCGTGACCATGCCGGGCTGAAGCAGACGCGGCTGATCGTCGACACGGTAGCGGCCGACATCGTGTACATCCATGCCCAGCCAGTGTCCGGTGCCGTGCATGAAGAACCGACGCTGCGCGCCCCGCTCGATCAGGCCGTCCACCGCACCCTGGAGCCAGCCCAAATCGACCATGCCCTGCGTCAGCACGCGGGTGGCGGCGGTGTGCATGGCATCCACCGTCTCACTGCTGAGCGCCTTGTCGATGGCTGCCTGCTGCGCAGCAAGGACAATGTCGTAGACCGCAGCCTGCTCGGCGCTGAAGCGCCCGTTGGCAGGAAAGGTGCGCGTGATGTCGGCGGTGTAGCCGTGGTACTCACCACCGGCGTCGATCAGCACCAGATCGCCGTCGCGCAGCGTGGCGCGGTTTTCGATGTAGTGCAGCACACAGGCGTTGGCCCCGGCACCAACGATACTGCCGTAGCCAGGCTCCATGTCGTGTCGACCGAAGACGGCGTGGATCTCCGCCTGCAATTGCCACTCCGCCAGACCGGGGGCGGCGATCTGCATCGCCTTGCAGTGCGCCGCCGCGGACACCTCGGCTGCGAAGCGCATATGGGCGAGTTCGCGCTCGTCCTTGATCAGGCGCAGCTCGTGCAGGCTGGTATCCAGACCGAGGAAAGCCTCCGGTGCCCCGGGACCGCGCCGCGACTGTTCACGCATGCGCTGCACGCACTGGGTGACGCGTTGATCCAGCTCGGGGCGGTCGCCCAACTGCATATGCACGTGGCGGCGTCCGGCCAGCAGGGCGGGCAATTGCGCCTCGAAGGCATCCAGTGTGTAGGCGGCGTCGGCGCCGAATGTACTGCAGGCACCTTCTGTTCCGTAGCGGCGGCCGTCCCAGATTTCACGCTCGGCGTCGCGCGGACGCACAAAGAGCACGAAGGCGCCATCGCGACGGCCCGGAGCGAAGACGGCGATGGCGTCGGGCTCGGGAAATCCGGTCAGATACAGGAAATCGCTGTCCTGGCGAAAGGGAAAATGCACATCCCGGTTACGCGGCTGTTCGCGGTTGGCCGGCAGGATGGCAATGCCGTCCTCACCAATGATCCGGGCCAGCGCGGAGCGACGACGCGCGAAATCCTCGCGCGTCAGTGACGGTGGGGGTGCCTTCGAGGAAACGGGTGCGTTCATAGATTTCCGCTAGTGCATGCGCGCGCCGGCCGGGCTGGGCTTGCCGCGATGCTCGACATGAATCAGCTGGACCGCCACGCGCAGGTATTCAACGAGTTCCGAATAGGCCTCTTCTTCCACTTCCGTATCGTCATCGTGTTCGACGCTTGCCTGGGTGAAGTGTGTGATATCGCTGACGGCCTCGCGCACTTCCTCGGAACGCTTGTCTAGGTCCAGCGTGCCGGCGCTCGCCAAGCCAAACAGGAAGCCATCGCACCAGGCAGCCAGAGCCTCGGTGCGCTGCTTCAGGCTGACGGACTCGTCATCGGGCAGCAGCAAGCCGAACTCCGAGGTGCCTTCCGCCAGCGCCTTGGCGACGGTATCGCGCAGGGCGGCGAGCTGTGCCACGGCCTCCTGCGCGGCTTCGGAATCCAGCGTTGGCCGCTCTTCGGCCAGAACCGTCACGGGGTCAATCTGCGAGGCATCGCGTACGCACAGCGCCCCGCAAAGGGCACCCTGAAAGCGTGACGGCTCGGCGCTCAGACCGGCCGTCTTGAGTGCGGCGGCAATGTGATCGAAATCGGGGGTGTGCGCCATGGGCATCGTGCAACCGCGTTGCTTGGTCGGGTGAATGGTAAATCGCCCATCAGGTCAAGGACGACGCATATCGGCCATATCCTACAGAGGCATGGACCCTGCGGCCTACACTCCGGCATCCCGATGTGCCGACAAGCAACGTCGCCATCCGGGCCTACGTATGCGGATTCGTGAATCACATACTGACTGTGCGGTAGCTGCGGCTTATCCCCCGCCACGCTCGCCGCCCCCAAGCAACGGAGTGAGACGCATGAATAACTGGAAACGACATCTCTGCATCGCGATTGCCGTCCTCGGGCTGAGCGCCTGCGGCGGCGGTGGCGGTGGTGGCGGCGGCAACGGATCGCCGAACAACGATGGCTCGGACGGGTCGCAGCAACCTTCCGACGGTAGCGGCAGCGCGACGGTACGCGTGGAAGGCCCGCTGGACGCGGCACAGGAGCCGGTGTCGCAGCAGGTCTTTGGCCAGATCGCCGGCGGTACGGCCGGCACCCCGCTGGAGCCAGTCGTGCTCTGCGCCGACCAGGCCATCACCTTCGGCGCCCTCGATATCGGCGACGCCGTGCTGCTCGCGCTGCAGGATGGCGCCGCAAGCGGCGATCCGCAGTCCGCCCTCGAAGACGGTTCCATGAAGATCCAGGCGGCCGCCGAGCAGTTCGCCACCGATCTGCAGAATCTGCTGACCGCACTCGCCGAGCAGCAGTGCGCCAGTGCCGGTGGCGATGACGGCGGCAACGATGACGGCAATGGCGACGGCGGCAGCGCCGACAATCCGCTGGCCGGCACCCCGCTGGAGCCGCTGGGTGCCGCACTGACCCCGGTGCTCGCGCAGTTCCCGGGCGGCGGTGGTGACGGCGGCAACGGCGAGACCGCCGACCTGCAGGCCCTTTCCGACTTCTACAGCGCGCTCAACCAGGCGCTGCAGGATGGCCTCAGCCAGGTACCGCCAGAAGCCAAGGAGGCCCCCGTCCTCGGCGGCATCTTCAGCACCCTGAGCACCACGCTGAATGATCTGGATGCCCTGCTCTTCGCCGTCTCGATCTTCGATAGCGCCGACTCCACCGCGCAGGTACAGAACACCGTCAACAACCTGCTGGACAATGTCCTCACCCAGGTCGTGCCGGTGGCCTTCATCGAAATGCAGGCCGGCATGGAAGGCGAGTTCACCAGTCAGATCGAGGGCGGTGTGGATCAGCTCACCGATCCGCTGAGCAATCTGCAGGCCCTCTTCGATCCGCTGTTCAACGATGTCTTCAGTGACGCCCTGCAACCGCTCATCGACCCCATCGGCAATCAGGTCCTGCCGGCCGTTCTCGGCCCGCTGACCGAGGCCATCGCCGGCGGTGGCGGCGGCGGCGGTGACGGTGGCCCCACCGGCACCCCGCTCGATGCCGTCCTGGCACCCCTCGCCGACCTGCTCGGCGGCAGTGGCAGCGGCACCGGCACGCCGCTGGATGGCCTGCTGTCGACCCTCACCGGCCTGCTCGGTGGTGGTGGCAGCGATCCAGCGGCGCTGATTCAGGACATCCTGGCGCAACTGCAGGATGCCGCGCCGGCCTGATAGCGTGTGTTCGTGCATCACCACAACATGGACCCGCTTCGGCGGGTCCATTGCGTTGGAACCCTGAGCGTCCACTGAACGTGTCTGGTTGATGGCAGTGGTTATTGCCAGAGGTATCGCACAACACAAGAACGATTCAGGGCAGCCCATGCCCGTTTCTGGATCGTGAGATTTGCCGGTAATAGGAGGTAGGCAACCATGATGAGATCCATCACCCCCCTCGTCTTTCTTTCCGTCACTGCACTTGGCCTGAGCGCGTGCAGCGGCGGCGGTAGCAACGCAGGCAGTGAAACGGCCGGCGACAGCGCACCCAGCGAGAACACCGCGCGTGCCGAACGCGTGGAAGGCCCGCTGGACGCGGCGCAGGAGCCGGTATCGCAGCAGGTCTTTGGCCAGATCGCCGGCGGTACGGCCGGCACCCCGCTGGAGCCAGTCGTGCTCTGCGCCGACCAGGCCATCACCTTCGGCGCCCTCGATATCGGCGACGCCGTGCTGCTCGCGCTGCAGGATGGCGCCGCAAGCGGCGATCCGCAGTCCGCCCTCGAAGACGGTTCCATGAAGATCCAGGCGGCCGCCGAGCAGTTCGCCACCGATCTGCAGAATCTGCTGACCGCACTCGCCGAGCAGCAGTGCGCCAGTGCCGGTGGCGATGACGGCGGCAACGATGACGGCAATGGCGACGGCGGCAGCGCCGACAATCCGCTGGCCGGCACCCCGCTGGAGCCGCTGGGTGCCGCACTGACCCCGGTGCTCGCGCAGTTCCCGGGCGGCGGTGGTGACGGCGGCAACGGCGAGACCGCCGACCTGCAGGCCCTTTCCGACTTCTACAGCGCGCTCAACCAGGCGCTGCAGGATGGCCTCAGCCAGGTACCGCCAGAAGCCAAGGAGGCCCCCGTCCTCGGCGGCATCTTCAGCACCCTGAGCACCACGCTGAATGATCTGGATGCCCTGCTCTTCGCCGTCTCGATCTTCGATAGCGCCGACTCCACCGCGCAGGTACAGAACACCGTCAACAACCTGCTGGACAATGTCCTCACCCAGGTCGTGCCGGTGGCCTTCATCGAAATGCAGGCCGGCATGGAAGGCGAGTTCACCAGTCAGATCGAGGGCGGTGTGGATCAGCTCACCGATCCGCTGAGCAATCTGCAGGCCCTCTTCGATCCGCTGTTCAACGATGTCTTCAGTGACGCCCTGCAACCGCTCATCGACCCCATCGGCAATCAGGTCCTGCCGGCCGTTCTCGGCCCGCTGACCGAGGCCATCGCCGGCGGTGGCGGCGGCGGCGGTGACGGTGGCCCCACCGGCACCCCGCTCGATGCCGTCCTGGCACCCCTCGCCGACCTGCTCGGCGGTAGTGGCGGCGGTGGTGGTGGCACCACGGTCGAGCTGCCGCTGATCGTGGCCACCATCGAGGTCGCCATCGGCGGCGAGAGCGACCCGGCCGCGGCCATCCAGGACATCCTGTCCCAGTTGCAGGAGGGTGCGCCCGCCTAAGCAGCCTTGCACCGCCGTACGTTGTCCATGGGCCCGCCTTCGCGGGCCCATGCTTTTTGGGCCACCTTGGAACATCGTGCGAATCGCCTGCGAAGCGCGCGCAGATCGCCGAAGATAGGGGCATGACGAGCTTGCCGCCGCTGACTGATCTGCTCCGCCAACTGATCGCCACGCCTTCCGTGTCCAGCGATCATCCGCGACACGACATGGGCAACCTGCCCGTTGTCAGCCTGATGGCCAACTGGCTGGAAGGCCTGGGCTTCTCCTGCGAGGTGCTGCCACTTCCCAGCCACCCCGAGAAAGCCAATCTGATCGCCACGCTGGGCAGCGGCCCGGGCGGACTGGTTCTGGCGGGACACACCGATACCGTGCCCTACGACGACAGCGGCTGGGACGCGGACCCCTTCACCCTCAGCGAACGCGATCAGCAGTGGTACGGGCTGGGCGTCTGCGACATGAAGGGCTTTCTGGCGCTGGCAGTGGAAGCCGCCAGCCTCTGCCAGGGCGAACGCCTGCAGGCCCCCTTGATTCTTCTGGCCACCGCGGACGAGGAATCCGGCATGGATGGCGCACGCGCACTGGTCGAAGCCGGCAAGCCGAAGGCGCGTCATGCCGTCATCGGCGAACCGACCAACCTGCGGCCGGTGCGTCTGCACAAGGGCATCTTGATGGACTCGCTGCATGTGCATGGTCACGCCGGACACTCTTCACGTCCCGATCTGGGCGCCAACGCCATTCGCGGCATGCATCAGGTGCTGGGCGCGCTCATGACGCACGAGACGGCGCTGGCACAGCACCGCTGCGGCCGCGGCTTTGCCATTGACCACCCCACCATGAATCTCGGATGCATCGAAGGCGGGGACTCGGCCAACCGCATCCCCGCGCACTGCCGGCTGGACGTGGATATGCGCTTCGGCCCCGATGACGACATCGCAGACCTGCGTGCCGGCCTGCGCGAAGCCGCGCGCAAGGGCTTGACCGAAGCCGGCTGCAGGCTGGAAGCGCAGACGCTGTTCGAAGGCATCCCCGCCTTCGAGACCGCCGCCACCACGGCCATCGTCGAGGCCTGCGAAGCCTTGACGGGCCATCGCGCCGAGGCGGTAGATTTCGCCACCGAGGGTCCCTTTCTCAATCAGCTTGGCATGGACACCGTCATCCTCGGTCCGGGCGATATCGCCGTGGCCCATCAACCCAATGAATCCCTGCCGCTGGATCGCATCGCCCCCACGCGGGAACTGCTGCGCGGTCTGATCCAGCGCTTCTGTCTCACCGCCTGACCGTGCGCTGTGATTGCGCTTTGGGCGCACACCCGTAGACTCAGGCAGCGCTCCCGACCTGGCCGCTCGCATGACACCGCTCCGTTGCACTGCCCTCCTCGCCTCCCTGTTGCTTACCGCCTGCGGCGGTAGTGGATCGCCACAGGCGGCGCAGGGGCCTCAGCTCGTGGTGCACGACCGCGCCGCCCCCGAGGGCGCGCCCAATGACAGGTCGCGCGCGGACTTCGCGGTGGCGTTGTCGCAACCCCTATCGCGGGATGTGCAACTCGTCTGGCGCACCGAAGCCGACACCGCCGAAGCGGACAGCGACTTCGAAGCCGCCGAAGGGGTGCTGACGATTCCGGCGGGCCAGACCGAGGGGCTGATTTCGGTCGCGCTGATCGGAGACGATCTTGAGGAAGACGACGAGCAATTCCGCTTACTGCTGGCCAGCAAGCAAGTCGCACTGCACCGCGATCACGCAACGGGCACCATCGCCAACGACGACAGCGCCTGCCTGCCCGCCCTGCCCGGCGCCGAGAACCCCTGGTTGGACCGACGGCCGATCAGCTTCGCGCATCGCGGCGGTGTCATCGAATTCCCCGAGAACACCCTGTTCGCCTATCACCGCGCGGAGGCCGTGGGTTCCGACGTCCTGGAAATGGATGTCTACCAGACATCCGACGGCGCTCTGGTCGTGTTGCACGATCTCACCGTCGACCGCACCACGAACGGCAGTGGCAATGTCGGTGATTTCACCCTCGCCGAGTTGAAGGCACTGGATGCGGCCTACTGGTTCGTGCCCGGCGAGGGCACGACGCGCGACGCCGCCGAGGAGGCCTACGTCTACCGCGGCATCGCCACCGGCGAGCGCGCGCCGCCGGCGGGCTTCACCGCCAACGACTTCCGCATCCCCACACTGGAGGAGGCCCTGGCGCGCTTCCCCCATGCCCTGCTCAATATCGAACTCAAACCCGATCTCGACGGCACCGGCAGCTACGAGGGGCAGATGGCGCGACTGCTGCAGGCTTACGGCCGCGACGACGATGTCATGGTCGCCTCCTTCGACGACAGCGCCTCGGCTCTGTTCGAATTGCAGAACGGCTGTGCCTCGACCGCCGTTCCGCTGGCACAGGCAGCGGCGGTGGTCCTCGCCTCCAAGGGACCGCTACCGATGCTGCCACCGCCCGGCCACCAGGCCTTTCAGGTGCCGATCGATACCAGTAGCGTGTCGCAGATTCCCGAGCAGCTCCAGATCGAGGTGGTGACAGATGACTTCATCGCCGATGCCCACAATGCCGGCCTGGCGGTGCATGTCTGGACCATCGACGACTGCCCGACCATGGTGGATCTGCTGCATCACGGCGTCGACGGCATCATGACCGACCGCCCCCTGCGCTTGGCACAGGTGCTGGCACAACCCGAGGGCGAGTGGAACTGCGACGGGGTCGACTAGCAAGCGCCCTCGCAGGGCGCGCGCGCCAGTGCGCTGCGGACCGCTAGAATCCGAGCATGGCCAAGGACGAACCCACCCTTTCCTTCGTATCGGCGCTGCGCGCCGCGGCACCCTATGTGCATGCGCATCGGGGCCGGGTCTTCGTCGTCTGCTTCGGGGGCGAAGCCGCCACCGCCGACGATTTCGACGCGCTGATCTACGACATCGCCCTGCTGCACAGCCTCGGCGTGCGCCTGGTCCTGGTCCACGGCGCGCGGCCACAGATCCACGAAGAGATCCAACGCAGTGGTTTGACGCCGCGCATCAGCGGCAATCTGCGCGTGACCGATCGCCCGACGCTGGACTGCGTCATGCGCGCGGTGGGCGCGCTGCGTACGGCCATCGAGGCACGGCTGTCCACCAGTCTGGCCAGCACCCCCATGGGCGGTGCACGGCTGCGCACGGCGGGCGGCAACTGGGTCACGGCACGCCCCGTGGGTGTGCGTGATGGCGTCGATTTCGAGCATACCGGCGAGGTGCGCCGCATCCACGCCGGCACCATGCACCAGGCACTGGATGCGCGCCAGATCGTGCTGCTGTCGCCGCTGGGTTATTCGCCCACCGGCGAGGTGTTCAATCTGCGCGCCGAGGATGTGGCAACGGCCGCGGCCGCCGCGCTGGGTGCGGACAAGCTGGTCTTCGTGACGCCGAGCGAACCCCGCCACTGGCCATTGGCCGAACACGCCGGTGACGCGGGGCAGATTCCCGCCAGCCAGGCCGCCCAGGTCCTTGCCGACAGTGGCGAAGACCTGGGCGCGCTCGATGCGGACTACATCCACTGTGCGGTGGAGGCCTGCCAGGCCGGCGTCGCTCGCGTGCACCTCATCGGCCATGCCGAGGATGGCGCCCTGCTGCGCGAGCTCTACACCCGTGACGGCGCTGGACTGTTCGTGCACGCCGACGATGCCTACGAGACCACGCGGCCTGCGACTATCGACGATATCGGTGGCATTCTCGCGCTGATCACGCCCCTGGAAAGCGCCGGCGCGCTGGTGCCGCGCTCGCGCGAGCAGCTCGAGCTCGAAATCGATCACTTCACGGTGACCACCCGCGACGGTCTGGTCATCGCCTGCGCTGCCCTGCTGCCGCTGGGGGATTCAAGCGCGGCGGAACTCGCCTGCGTGGCCGTGCACGCCGACTACCGCGGCGCCGGACGCGCCGAGGCGCTATTGCGCCAGGCCGAAGGACGCGCGCGCCGCGCCGGCATCACCGAGCTGTTCGCGCTCACCACCCATACGCCGCACTGGTTCATCGAACACGGCTTCACGCGCAGCAGTCCGGACGCCCTGCCGGTGACCCGGCGCGAGCTGTACAACTATCAACGCAATTCCCTGGTTCTGAACAAAAGGCTTTCCGCATGAGCAAGGATGCCGCCGCCACGCTGGTGGAGCGCTCGCTAGCCCACGTCTGGCACCCCTGCACGCAGATGAAGGACCACGAGTGGCTGCCGCTGGTACCGATCACGCGCGGCGAGGGTGCATGGCTCTACGGCCCCGACGACAAGCGCTATTTCGACGCCGTCAGCGCCTGGTGGACCAACCTGTTCGGACACCGCCACCCGCATATCGTGTCGCGCCTGAAGGAGCAGCTCGACACGCTCGATCACGTCATGCTCGCCGGCTTCACGCATCCGCCCGTGGTGGAGCTGTCGGAGCGCCTGGCGCGCATCACACCCGGCGATCTGTCGCGCTGCATGTATACCGACAATGGCTCAAGCGCGGTGGAAGTCGCGCTGAAGATGTCGCATCACTACTGGGTCAACAGCGGCAAGCCGGAAAAGACACGCTTCATCGCCCTCTCCGGCAGCTATCACGGCGAGACGCTCGGCGCCCTGGCGGTGAGCAGCACCGGGCTGTATCGCGATGCCTACAAGCAGCTGCTGCTCGAACCCATTGTCGTGCGCGGACCGGATTGCGGCATTCTCGAACCGGGCGGACGTCCGCCCGGCCGCTCCTGGGAGGATCACGCGCGCTTGCGCTTCAAGGAGATGGAGCGCACCCTGGAGCAATACGCCGACACTACGGCGGCCGTCATCGTGGAACCATTGATCCAGTGCGCCAGCGGCATGCGCATGTGGCCGCCGATCTACCTCAAGCTGCTCAGCGAGGCCTGCAAGCGCCATGGGGTCCATCTCATCGCGGACGAAATTGCCGTGGGCTTCTGCCGTACCGGCAAGCTGTTCGCCTGCGAGTGGGCCGATGTGACGCCCGACTTCATGTGCCTGTCCAAGGGACTCACCGGCGGCTCCCTGCCACTGGCCGTGTGCCTGACCAACGACCACATCTATCAGGCCTTCTACGACGACTACGCCAGCGGCAAGGCCTTCCTGCATTCGCACAGCTATACCGGCAACCCCATCACCTGCACCGCCGCGCTGGCCACGCTCGACATCCTGGAACAGCGCGACTGGCCGGCCCATGTACGCAACCTCGGACAGCGGCTCTACGGTGCCCTCTCCGAGCTCTCGCGCCATCCCCATGTTGCCGATATCCGCCAGCAAGGATTGGTGGTGGCGGTCGACCTTGCGCAGGACGGCCCGGCGGCAAAGCCCTATGCCGCTGGCGAGCGTCGCGGGCTACGTGTCTATCAGCACGGCCTCACCCGTGGTGCCTTGCTACGACCGCTGGGCAATACGGTCTACTTCATGCCGCCCTATGTCACCACGCCGGAAGAAATCGACTGGCTGGCCGAAGTCGCCATCGAGGGCATTCACTCCGCCACGGCCGACTGAGCCTTCGTCGCGCGCTCGGCGTCAGCCGGGCTGGCAGCGGCACTCACCTCACTGACGGCCAGGGTGACCATATCGAGGATGGCCGCGTGCAGCGGAGTCTTGTTGAGATAGCTCAACACGCCGGGCAAGGTCAGGAAGGTGTCGCCGAGACCGATGAAGGCATCGACACTGGCGGAAAAGCGGCTCGCCTCGCCGCGCACGGCATTGCTGTGCACCACCCGCCCGGTCGCGACATCCAGCACGCGCAGGTCCATGGCCAGTGACGAGGTTCCGCGACGCAGCCAGACCACGGTGAAGCTGTCGTTGCCGACGGGAATGGGCACCGGAAAGGCCGCGCCGCCCCCTGGTTCGAAGGCGGTGATGGCGGCGGCTACCACCAGGTCGGCGCCTTCCAGGCTGTCGTTGACCTGTACCGTCTCACCCTGCTGCGCGCGGCGCAGGCGTTCCTGCGTGAGTTCATCCAGCCCGTCACGCTCCAGCACGGTAAAGGCCCCGGTATTGAGCAGGCCAGTGACCAGCAGGTCACGAACCCCGGCCAGGAACTGCTCCGGCGCGGCGTGATGCTGGCCGGTGACCAGTCCCGCCTCCAGCGCGGAAAATTGCCCAACGCGGGTGTTGTCGCGGAGGCCGGCCACCACCACCCTCGGCCGCGCCTCCGCCGGCAAGGCGCTCAGCGTCTCGATGGCCTCGCGCCCGGTCTGGGTCAGTTCGATGCGCTGGGTCGCACAGGCGGACAGCCCACCCACAACGACCAGCAGCAGCGCGGCGCGCCAGTAGCGCCGGCTACTAGATCTTGGTCTCGACAATGTGGCGAACGGCGGTATCGATGGCGTTGCGCAAGGCCTGTTCCATCGGGGTCCGGTTGTAGGCACCAAGCCCGATGGGAAGGTCCCCACGTGCGAAGAAGATGCCGACCTGATTCGACTTGGAAGTCGCCTCCACCGTGGTGGCGTTGACCACGCGCCCGGTGGTGACGTCGACGATGCGCAGGTTCATCGTGATACAGGCCGTACCCGTGCCGGCAAGCAGGATCGACACCCCCTTGCAATCCGGCTCGAAGGCAACCACCGCGCCTCGGATCAAGAGCTCAGCACCCTCGAACTGCCCGACCTCGGCGGCGGTGTCGGCGCGAAATTCGGCCGAGGACTGCAGGCGTTGCTCAGCGCGCACCTCATCCAGTCGCGCCCGTTCCAGCACGATGAAGCGGCCGCTGTTGAACAGGGCGTCGGTCAGAAAGTCCGCCATGGCCGAGCCCACATCCGGGCCCGCGCGCATGTCGAAGCGGCTGACCGCGATGCGGCGCTTTTCGCCATCCACCGGCGCCTGTTGCGCTTCGGTAATGGTGGGCGCGCTGCTGGAGGAACTGACCACCTGGGCGCTCGACCCGGCGCAGCCGGCGAGCAGGAACACGAAGAGAACACTGAAAACGGCATAGATGCGGTGCATGAAGACCTTCCTGACGAGCGAGCCACTGTCGCGGGGGAACACTCGATATAGCGCGACGGCAATGAACGGTGCATGAAACCATACAGACAACAGGGGCCTGTCTTGGTGCCACGCTAGACTGCATCCATGTCTCGAATCTATCTGGCCCAGGCGCGCGAGGAAGGCGACACCGTCGCACTCGAGGATGCCGCGTTCCGTCACGTCGCCCGCGTGCTGCGCATGCGGGTGGGCGACCGGCTCACCGTATTCAACGGACAAGGCAGCGAGTTCGCCGCGCGCATCACGCAGATGGAGCGCCATGCCGCCCATGTCCAGCTCGAGGCGCGGCGCGAAGCCAACACCGAGTCACCGCTGCATAGCAGCCTGCTGCAGGCCGTGGGCAAGGGCGAGCGCATGGACTGGGCCCTGCAGAAGGCGACCGAGCTCGGCATCAGTGCCATCCAGCCCGTGTTGACGGCGCGCTGCAACGTCAAGCTGGATGCCGAGCGCTGGGCCAAGAAGCAGGCGCACTGGCAAGGTGTGCTGATTGCCGCCTGCGAGCAATCCGGGCGACTGCGCATTCCGGAGCTACGGCCCGTGGCCAAGCTCGACGACATACTCGATGCGTGTACGGCCACACTGCGCCTGGTACTGGCGCCACAATCCGGACGTGCGCCCATCGAAGCCGTCTCCACCGTCGACTCCGTCGCCCTGCTGGTCGGGCCGGAGGGCGGTCTGAACGACGAGGAAATCCGACGCGCCGAGGCGTCCGGCTTCCAGAGTTGGCAGATCGGGCCGCGCACCTTGCGCACGGAAACTGCGCCGATGGTGGCGCTCGCGCTGCTGCAGCAACGCTTCGGAGACTACGGACCGCCCTCGGATTCGGGCTCAGCCACGGTTCGCCAGAGAAACTGAGCCGCGGCCTGCAACGCACCGGTGACGGTCAGATAGGTCGTGGTGTGTCCGCGCAGCTCCATGCGGTAGAGCTCCACCTTCACGCCTTGGTCGCCGAGCGCCTGAGTCATGGCCTCCGCCTGGGCGATGGGAACTTCGGCGTCGCGCGTGCCGTGGAACAGGAAGAAGGGCGGCGCCTCCGCATGCAGGCGATGTACGGGGGAGGCCATGCGCCGGGCGGCTGCGCTGCCATTGGGCAGCAAGGCGCGTAGCCCCGGGGTGTCCTCGAAGGTGGTCAGATCCATGGGGGCGCCGCCGGCCACCACCGCGCGGATGGCGGGCAGCATGGCGTCCCTGGGCAGCCCGGGGAGCGGAGAGGGCGCGTTCTGTGCCAGCGCCAGCAGCGCGGCCAGATGCCCGCCGCTTTCAAAACCGAGCAGACCGACGCGCTGCATGTCGAGGCGGTGCGTGCGCGCGTTGCGCACCATCCATCGCATCCCCGCATGGAGGTCGGCCAGCACCTGGTCCAGACCACCCTGCGCCGCCGGCCGATGCTCGATGGCGACCACCGCGAAGCCGCGCTGGGCAAGATACTCAGCGACAAAGCGCATGTCCGTGGCGTCGCCGTCGTTCCATTCTCCGCCCGGGATCGCCACGATGGTTGGATACGGGCCAAGGGTGACGGGCGTGTAAAGGTAGGCGTGCAGTACCGGGGTACGGTCGGCCGGCGTGATGCGCTCCGGATCATGCACGCGAAAGCGCGTCTCCGGCATGGGCGTGGCCTGCGTGGGGGCATTGACGTGCTGGGCGCAGGCGCTCAGCAGTCCAGCCAGCATGAGCATCAACACCCGGTGCAGCGGCATGGCGGCGTCCCTTCCCGGCAGGAGTCTAGGCAGCATGCAGGGCATAGTCGGCGACCAGACCGATGAGCACAAGCAGTCCGAAGTAGTGACTTTCCAGGAAGGCCTGCAGGCAACGTGTGGCTTCGCGCTCACGAATCAGCCATTGCACGCGGACGGCCGCGACACTCGCCGCTATCAGACCGAGGGCGAAGGGCCAATGCAAGTCGGCGTACACGCCGACCGCAGCCAGCAGCAGCACACTCAGCGCCTGCAGCGCGGCGGTGATCACACGGTCCCAGCGGCCAAACAGGATGGCTGAGGAGCGGACACCGATGCGCAGATCCTCTTCCCGGTCCGCCATGGCGTAGTACGTGTCGTAGGCCAGCGTCCAGCAGATGCTGGCGGCCATCAGCAACCCGCACAGCCCCCAGTCGACGCTACCGGTCACCGCGGTCTGCGCCATCGGGATGCCCCAGGCAAAGGCAATGCCAAGATGCGCCTGCGGCAGATGATGGAAGCGCTTGGCGAAGGGGTAGCTGGCAGCGAGCAGCGCTGCAGGGATGGCCAGCAGCACGGTCGCGCGATTGGTCATCATCACCAACCCAAGGGCGAGCAGGCAAAGGCCGACAAAGAGGCGTAGCGCTTCCGAAGTACGCACGCGGCCGGCGGCAAGTGGGCGCTGCGCGGTACGCGCCACGTGCGGGTCGATATGGCGGTCGGCAATGTCGTTGATCACGCAGCCGGCGGAGCGCATGACCACGGTGCCAGCGACGAAGATCAACAGCAGATGCAGCGGAGGCAGCCCTTCCGCGGCCATCCACAGTGACCAGCACACCGGCCACAGCAGCAGCCAGATGCCCACCGGCTTGTGCAGCCGCATCAGCTCGACATAGGCGCGCAAGGTGTCCACGAAGCTCCTGGGGAGTGGCTGGTTCGGATGGGTGCGTGCGACGCCGACCGCGCCTCGGGGCGCAGGTCGCCCGGGTACGGACGCGTGTCGCGCCGTCAGTGTATGCGCAGCGCCGCGCCGGTTGCAGCCGACGTGGACTCAAACCTGGCCATAGCGCTGCACATCGCCCACCCACCGCGTCACCAGGGTCTGAACCAGTGTCTGCTCGGCATCGTCCGCCAGCATCGCCTCGGCCAGCGTGATCATTTCGGGTAGCAGGTCGGCATCGCGCACCGGATCCGCCACCTTCAGGCCAACCACGCCAGTCTGCCGACGACCCAGCAGCTCGCCCGGTCCACGCAGCGCCAGATCCTTTTCGGCAATGTCGAAGCCGGAATGCGTGCGTCGCATGACGTCCAAGCGCTCGCGCGCAGCCTCGCCCAGCGGCGGCTGATACATCAGAAGACACTGGCTTTCGGTGTGACCACGCCCCACCCGGCCGCGCAGCTGATGCAACTGGGACAAACCAAGGCGCTCGGCATTCTCGATCACCATGATCGAGGCGTTGGGGACGTCGACACCGACCTCGATGACGGTCGTCGCCACCAGCACCTGCAGTTCCCCCGCCTTGAAGGCGCGCATGACCGCCTGCTTGTCATTGGCCTTCATCCGGCCATGCGCCAAGCCAATGCGCACCTCGGGCAGACTGGACTGCAGCAGCTCGGCGGCCTCTTCGGCGGCCTGTGCCGCAAGCTGCTCGCTGTCCTCGATCAGGGTGCAGACCCAGTAGGCCTGCCGCCCGTGCGCCAGCGCCTCGCGCAGCCGCTCGACCACCGCCTCACGCCGGGTGTTGGAGACAGCTGCGGTGACCACCGGCGTCCGCCCCGGTGGCAGTTCGTCGATGACCGATAGATCGAGATCGGCATAGGCGGTCTGCGCCAGTGTGCGTGGGATGGGGGTCGCGGTCATCACGAGCTGATGCGGGCGGCAGTCCGCTGCTGCCTTGTCGCGCAGCGCGAGGCGCTGGCGCACGCCGAAACGGTGCTGCTCGTCGACAACGACCAGGCCGAGGGCGTGAAAGGCAGTATCGGACTGGAACAGGGCGTGCGTTCCCACCGCCACCTGCACGCGGCCGCTGGCCAGACGGGCCTGGCTGTCGGTGCGCTCGGTCTTGTTTTGCCGGCCGGTGAGCAGCACGACATCGACGCCCAGCGGCGCCAGCCAGTCCGACAATGTGCGTGCGTGCTGCTCGGCCAGCAGTTCGGTGGGCGCCATCATGGCCGACTGCCAACCGGCACGGGCGGCGGCCAGCATGGCCGCAGCCGCGACCACGGTCTTGCCGGAACCGACATCGCCCTGCACCAGCCGCAGCATGGGCTGCGCCGAGGCGAGATCCTCGCCGATCTCGTCGATGACGCGCTGCTGGGCACCGGTCAGCGCGAAGCCGAGGTGCTCGGCCAGCACGACGCGTGCCTGCCGCACCCCTTCGATGGCGGGCGCGCGAAACTGGCGGGCACGCTGCTTGACCATGCGCAGGCTGAGCTGGTGCGCCAGCAGCTCTTCCCGGGCCAGGTGACGCTGCGCCGGATGCTGTCCGGCCTCCATGGCAGCCGCCTCGTCAGCGTTGCGCGGTTGATGCAGGCATCGCAGCGCTTCCAGGGTCGGTGGCGCGGCCAGTGCGGACGGGGACTGCGTCCAGCGCGGATCCGTGTCGGCGCAGGCCAGCGCCTTGTCCACCAGCGCGCGGATACGCGCCTGCGTGATGCCCGCCGTCAACGGGTAGACCGGCGCCAATACCCCCTCGGCACGGACCGCCTCGATGGCGGGAAAGAGGCGGTACTCGGGATGCACCATTTCCCATCCCGCCGGGGTCGCCCGCGCCGTGCCGAAGACGCGGACACCCGAACCCGGCTGGAAGCCGCTCGTCTGCGCATTGCGGAAATGAAAGAAGCGCAGCAGCAGCGTGTGGCCTTCCACGTCCTCGCAGTGCACGCGCAGCTGCCGACGCGGGCCCGACCGGGTATCTGCGTCGAGCACGCGCAGCGCCACCTGCGCCGTGGCGTTGTGCCGCAGCATGGCCACGCGCTGCAGCCGGCTGCGATCCTCGTAGCGCAGCGGCAGGTGCAGCACCAGATCGGCGATGCGCTCGATGCCAAGGCCGGCCAGCTTGTCTGCCAACGCCTTGCCGACGCCTGGCAGCTCGACGACTGCGGCGTCGAGCGTGATCACGGGCGCGCGCTTAGGCGTCGAGGACCAGCACGCCCTCGGCTTCGAAGCGTGCCCCCTTGGGCAACGCCGCCACGCCGACGGCGGCGCGCGCGGGGAAGGGTTCGGGGAAGACTTCCGCCATGATCGCGTTGACGCGCTCGAAATCGCCCAGATCAGTGAGGTAGAGATTGAGCTTCGCGATCTGATCCAGACGGCCGCCAGCGGCCTTGACCACGGCGCCGAGATTGGCGAAAACACGACGGATTTCGTCGTCGATGCTGGCGTTGTCGAGCGTCATGGTGGCCGGATCGAGCGGAATCTGGCCGGACAGATAGACGGTCTGCCCACAGCGCACCGCTTGCGAGTAGCTGCCAATGGCCTTCGGCGCCTGGTCGGTGTGAATGATCTCGCGCACTGTCTCAGCGCCCATGCGGATGGCTCCCTGTGAATGATCGCGCCGAATATAGCGTGCGAGCAGGATTCAGGTCCGCCAGGCGCGGGCCACCACCGCCAGGCGGCGCACCCGCCGCAACACCTGCGCCAGGTGGGTGCGATTGCGTACCGCGATGACGAAACGGATATCCGCCGATTCGTCGTCGTGGCGGTCGCTCATCTGCACATTCTCGATCGAGGAATCCGCCGATGCGATTTCGGCAGCAATGGCTGCCAGGGCACCGCGCTCGTTGAGCGCCTTCACACGCAGCTCGGCGCCGAAGTGGCCCTCCACTTCCTCGGACCAGACCAGCGGAATCCAGTCCTGCGGAGCGGCACGCACACCGTGCATGGCTTCGCGGCACTGCGAGCGATGAATGATCAGGCCGCGTCCAGCGCTGACATGACCGCGAATTTCATCGCCGGGCAGCGGATGGCAGCACTTGCCGTAATTGAGCACCAGGCCTTCGGTGCCCTGTACCGCGAGCGCCGGTCCGTCGCGATCACCCTGCGCCGATTCGGCTTCCGACTCGGGCACGAAGTGACGCGCGACCACCGGCGCCAAGCGCTTGCCGAGGCCGATCTCGGCATAGAGCGCTTCGAGATCGTCGAGCTTGTACAGCTCCAGCACGCGCTCCACGGCCTCGCCGCGCAGCACGTTGCCCGTCAGGTCCAGGCCGCGGATGGCGCGTTCCAGTAGCCGCTTGCCGAGGCGAATGGCCTCGTCGGTGCGCTGGTTGCGCAGATAGTGGCGGATGGAGGAGCGCGCCTTGGCCGTCTTCACGAAGTTCAGCCAGGCGGCATTGGGCTGAGCATGACGGGCGGTGATGATTTCCACCGTCTGGCCGTTCTGCAACTCTGCCGACAAGGGCTCGAGCTGTTGATCGATGCGCGCCGCCACGCAGCGGTCGCCCAGTTCGGAATGCACCGCGTAGGCGAAGTCCACAGCGGTGGCGCCGCGCGGCATGCGCAGGATCTTGCCCTTGGGGGTGAAGACGTAGACCTCGTCCGGGAAGAGGTCGATCTTCACGGTCTCGAAGAAATCGACCGCCGCGGCTGAATCCTGCAACTCGAACAGCGATGACAGCCACTCGCGCGCGCGCGTTTCGGGCGCATTCTGCTGACCGCTGGCGCCCAGCTTGTACTGCCAGTGCGCGGCGATACCGCTCTCCGCGATGTGGTGCATTTCGCGGGTGCGGATCTGCACCTCGATCTTGCGCCCGTGCGGCCCCATGCAGGTGGTGTGCAGGCTCTGGTAGCCGTTGCTCTTCGGGTTGGCGATGTAGTCGTTGAACAATTCGGAAATCGGCCGGTAGATGTGGTGCACCATGCCGAGGGCGCGATAGCACTCGTCCACCTTCGAGACGATGACGCGGAAGCCGAGAATGTCCATCACCGATGGCAACTTGAGCTTCTTGCGCCGCATCTTTTCGTAGATGCTGTAGAGATTCTTCTGGCGACCGACCACCGTGGCACCGATGCCCTCGTCGCGCAGGGCACGGGCAAGCCTGCCCTCGATCTCGGCGATGGTCTTGCGCGAGTTGCCAAGCTGCTGGCGGACGGAGCGTTCGATGACGCGGTAGCGCTGCGGATAGAGGTTCTGGAAGGCGAGCTCCTCCAGTTCCACACGCAGGAAATGGATGCCGAGACGATGCGCAATGGGGGCGTAGACCTCCAGCGTTTCGCGCGCCTTGCGCCGCCGCTTCTTGTCCTCCATGGCACCCAGGGTGCGCATGTTGTGTAGCCGATCCGCGAGCTTGATCAGGATGACCCGCAGGTCCTTGGTCATCGCCATCAGCAGCTTGCGCACCGACTCCGCCTGCGCCTGCGCGCGCGAAACCCCTTCGGCGCGATCGAACTTGGAGACGCCATCGACCAGCTCGGCGACATCGTCGCCGAAATCCGCGGCCAGTTCTTCCTTGGTGACCTCCGTATCTTCGATGGCGTCGTGCAGGATGGCAGCAATGATCGTGACGTGATCCAGCCGCATCTCGGCGAGAATGCGCGCCACCGCCAGCGGATGATAGATGTAGGGTTCACCCGAACTGCGCATCTGGCCGGAATGCACCTGCTGTCCCAGCGCGTGGGCACGGCGCACTTCGTCCACCTGGTCTGCCGTCATGTAGGTTTCGAGCACACGGGCCAGTGCGTCGATACCGAAGGTGCGGGCCACGCGCTGCGCGCGCAGCGCATTGCCGATGCGGCCGATGACGGGCAGTTGCTGACGGGTCATGGCACCAGTATAGGGCGCTGGCGCAGCGCCATGACAGCGCTGTCACACGCGGTGGACCCAGCCGGCAAAGCGCACAGCGCCAGCCGTGCAATGCGCGGTTTCAGGTCGCCGAGATCGGGCTTGCGGCCCCTGCCAAAGGAGCCGTGCGGAGCGCCTGTGCGCCCATCACCCGATGGGCAAAAAAGCGTGTCTCGGGATGACGCCGGGCGCGTTCAGTACACGTGACTCATGCCCGGGCACCAGGTCGAGGGACCAGAGCTGCCGAGCGCGAGCCGCGAGACGGGGATCAGATGTCCAGCGCGTCGAGCGGATCGAGGGCTTCGAGTTCGACCTTCGGTGCCGACACGGCGGGCAGGTCCTGCTCGTCGAGCACGCCCTTGTGGATCTTGCCTTCGGCGATCTCCCGCAGCGCCACCACCGTGGACTTGTCATTGCCCCAGGTGATGTGGGCCTCGGCCCCGCGCGTCAGCTGACGCGCGCGCTTGGCAGCGACCAGCGTGAGCTCGAACTGATTGGGCAGATGGTCCAGACAATCTTCAACGGTAACGCGCGCCATGGTGCTCTCGGTGTGTCGTGAATAGACAGCCTGTCAGTTTACCCCTTCGCGCTGCCGCTGGCCAGAAGCTCCTCGATGAGTGCCGTGTGGTGGCGCTGCACGACGGCGCTGCGCGAACGCGCCGCGCGGGCGATGGCGGCAAAGTCGGCCTGGGCACGCGCCAGGTCATCGTTGATCAGCAGGTAGTCGTATTCATTGCAGTGCCGCATCTCGTCGGCCGCCGCCGCCATGCGCCGCGCGATGACTTCGTCGGCATCCTGCGCACGGGCGCGCAGGCGCGCTTCCAGCGCGTCCCGCGACGGCGGCAGAATGAAGACACCCACCGCCTCCGGCATGCAGGCCCGCACCTGGCGTGCGCCCTGCCAATCGATGTCGAGGATCACGTCGCGACCGGCGTCGAGTTCGGTCTCGGTCACCGCGCGTCCCGTGCCATAGCGTCGGCCAAATACTTCCGCGTGCTCGATGAAGGCGTGCTCGGCAATCATCTCGTCGAACTGCTCGTCGTCGACGAAGTGATAGTGCACGCCATTGATTTCACCCGGCCGCGGCGTCCGCGTGGTGTAGGACACCGACAGCGCCGCCGGGCGGTCGGTGGTTGCACTCTGTTCCACATAGTGCCGGGTCAGCGTGCTCTTGCCTCCGCCACTGGGCGCAGACACGATCAGCAGGACTCCTGGGTCGCGCTCACTCAAGATTCTGCACCTGCTCCCGCATCTGCTCGATGATGACCTTCATCTCGACCGCGGCGCGGGTGAAGCGCTGGTCCTGCGACTTGGACGACAGCGTGTTGGCCTCACGATTCAGCTCCTGCATCAGAAAGTCCAGCCGCCGGCCGACGGCTTCGTCGCGCTCGAGTACCGACCGGACCTCCTGGATGTGGCCATCGAGGCGGACCATTTCCTCGTCGACATCGGCACGCTGGGCCACCAGCGCCAGCTCCTGCTCCAGTCGGCCGGCGTCGACTTCGACACCCAGGTCGCGGCAGCGCGTACGCAGGCGCTCCATCCATTCCCCGCGCACCTCGGGCAGGCATGTGCGAACCAGCTCGACCTGCTCGACAAGGGCATTGCAACGCTCGCGCAGCGTGTCGGCCAGATGTTGGCCCTCCCGACGGCGGGCGTCCTGCAGATCCTGGAGCGCGCGCTCGAAGGCGGTCTCGGCGGCCTCGAAGAGCTGCGTCAGATCGGGCTTCTGTTCGCGAACAATGCCTGGGAAGCGCAGCACGTCCATCGGATCGGGGGTTTCCAGCGAGCCCCAGGCGCGCTCGGTACTGTCGATGGCGTGCTTGAGCTGGCTGAGACGGTCCGGATCCACTTCGATGGCACCGGCTGAAGCATCGGCCATGTAGCGCAGCTGCGCCTCGACCTTGCCGCGCGACAGATATTTGCCGGCGCGTTGCCGGAAATTGCCCTCGAGCGCGCGGAAATCATCGGGCAGACGAAAGCTGAGGTCGAGGTAACGATGATTGACCGATCGCAGTTCCCAACGAATGGTGCCGCCGTGCGCTTCCGCCTCGCCCTGGGCGAAGCCGGTCATGCTTTGCGTCATGCGCGTATCCGCGAAATGATGTGACCGCGCATTGTAACCAGCGCGGGCGACGCTGCCGCCGCCCGCGCGTAGGCGCTACTTCTTCTTTTTCTTGACCTTGCCGCGCAGGTCCTTGACGCGCTTGCTGACCTTGCCCGCCGTCTTGCGCGCCGTGGTCAGCGCGCTGTCGGCAGCCGACTTCAGTCGCTTGCGGCCCTTGGTGGGGGCAGAAGCCACCTTGTCGACGCGCTCGGCCACGGTCTTCTTGACCGCTGCCACCTTCTTGGACGCGCTCTTGGCGGCGGTATCGACCTGCTTGCTGACCGCGCTCGATACCTTGGCCACCGGGGACTTCTTGGAAGCACTCTTCTTGGCTGCGGTCTTCTTGGCCGCCGACTTCTTGACTGCCGCCTTCTTCGCGGTCGTCTTCTTGGCAGCAACCTTCTTTACTGCCGCCTTCTTGGCTGCAGTCTTCTTGGTTGCCGTCTTCTTGGCCGCTGACTTCTTGGCAGCCCCTTTCTTCGCCGCTGACTTCTTGGAAGCCTTCTTTGTCGCCGTCTTGGTGTCCGCCATGATGGCCTGCTCCTTCGTTCGCAACTGCTAACGTGCGGCAAAATGCCGCTCCCTGGACAATGCTGCTTGACTTTTTGTCAGCGCCATGAAACCACCGCGCTGAAAGGACTCTGACGCAAGATGCAGCCAAAAGCAAACCTTTGCGTGCTTTTCCGTCGCCTGATGGCAATCGCGGTCGTGACCTTGACGGCGGGCTGCTCGGCAGGACCCTCCGACAGCACGAGAGCGCAGCACACCCCGGAACTGCGCTGGACGCTGGTTGCCAGCCACCCGCACGACCCGAAGCGCTTCACGCAGGGCCTGGAATTCCGTGACGGGCGGTGGCTGGAATCCTCCGGTGGCTACGGTGAATCCTTCGTGGTGCTGGAGGGCGCAGAGGCGCCGATGGCACGCCTTGATCTGCCACCCCACCAATTCGCCGAAGGCGCCACATTCGCAGGTGATGCCATCTGGCTGCTGACCTGGCGCGCGGGACAGGCGCGTTTGCTGGACCAGGAGCTGGTGGTACAGCGCACCGTACGCTATGCCGGCGAGGGTTGGGGCCTAACCTATGACGGCGAAACGTTGATCATGAGCGATGGCTCGAATTACCTGACGCGACGCGACCCAGTGCACTTCAATGCGCTCTCCGGCATCGCCGTGCGCGACGGGGATGCGCCGGTTACCCGTCTCAACGAGCTCGAGTACGCCCATGGCCTGATCTGGGCCAATGTCTTCGGCACGCACCGCATCGCCGCAATCGCCCCGGACAGCGGCCAGGTCTGCGGCTGGCTCGTGCTGGATGCCCTGGCCGAGCGTATCGAGCGGCCGCCCGGCTGGGACACCGCCAACAATGTGCTGAACGGCATCGCAGTGGATCGCGACACCGGTCATCTGCATGTCACCGGTAAGCGCTGGCCCAAGCGTTTCGAAATTCGCGTTGAAGCACTCGACGCAATCGCTCCCTGCGCCGTGCGCTGAGGAGGCGGAACGATAGATTACCGTCTTACTTCTGTTGCGAATCCGCCTTCGCGGGTGGTAAAAGGAAGAGACACTGACAACAAGCCCTATTGGGTTGGGAATAGACGGTAATGGAATTTACCCACGAGCACGAGTCGCTGTACAAGACGACGCGCAAGTTCATCGAAGAGGAGATCAACCCCAACGTGCCTCAGTGGGAGGCCGACGGCATCTGGCCGGCCCACGAGATCCTGAAGCGCATGGGCGACCTCGGCCTGCTGGGCATCAACAAGCCGGAAGCCAATGGCGGTCTGGGACTGGACTACTCCTACGAGATCCGCTTTGCCGAGGCGCTGAGCAACTGCGCTTGCGGCAGCGTGCCGATGGCCATCGGCGTGGTGACGGACATGGCAACCCCGGCGCTGGCCCGCTTTGGTTCCAAGGCACTGCGGGATGAGTACCTGACCCCGGTCATCGCCGGTGATCAGGTCTGCTCGATTGCCGTGTCGGAGGCGGGCGCCGGATCGGACGTAGCCTCGATCAAGACGACGGCACGCAAGGACGGCGATGACTACGTCATCAACGGTTCCAAGATGTGGATCACCAATGGTACGCAGGCGGATTGGGCCTGCCTGCTAGCCAACACCAGCGAGGGCAAGCCGCATCAGAACAAGTCGCTGATCGTGGTGCCGCTGGATGCCAAGGGCGTGCAGCGCGAGACCAAGCTCGACAAGCTCGGCATGCGCGCCTCCGACACGGCGATGATCTTCCTCGACGAGGTGCGCGTCCCGCAGCGCAACCTTATCGGTCAGGAAGGCATGGGCTTCACCTACCAGATGATGCAGTTCCAGGAGGAACGTCTGTTCGGTGCGGCCTCAATGATCGAAGGCATGGAAAACCTCATCCAGGCGACCATCGATTACACCCGCCAGCGCAAGGCCTTCGACCAGAGCATCCTCGACAACCAGAGCGTGCACTTCCGCCTCGCGGAGCTGCAGACCGAAGTCGAATCGCTGCGCGCGCTGGTCTACCGCACCACCGAGCTCTACATTGGCGGCAAGGCTGGCATGGAAGAAGTCGCCAAGCTGGCCTCCATGTGCAAGCTGAAGGCGGGCCGCATCGGTCGCGAGATCACTGATAGCTGTCTGCAGTATTGGGGCGGTCAGGGCTATATGTGGGAGAGCGAGATCGCCCGCGCATACCGCGATACGCGCCTGATTTCCATCGGCGGCGGCGCCGACGAGATCATGCTCGGCATCATCTGCAAGATCATGGGCACCCTGCCCAAGAAGAAAAAGAAGGCCGAGGCGGGTACAACCGCCGAGCGCACCACCGAAGCGGCCTGAGGCCGTCATGCACCACCGCCGTCCACGGGCGGCGGTGGCTGCCATCCCACGCCTCGGCAAGACGCCGTTCATCGAGGATTCGCTAGACTCGCTGCGTCTTTGGATCGGACGTCGCATATGCGCAAGTTCCTCAAGTTTCTCGGCATCGGGCTTGCTGCCCTCGTACTGCTGCTGGCCGCCGGCCTGACCACGGCCGCCCTGCTATTCGACCCCAACGATTACCGCGAACAGATCGCACAGGCGGTGAGCGACCAGACCGGCCGTGACTTCCGCATCGAGGGCCCACTTTCGCTCAGCGTCTTCCCCTGGCTCGCGGTGGACGCCGGCGCCATGGAGCTTGCCAACGCCAAGGGCTTTGAAGGCGACGGCCCCTTCGCCCGTTTCGAGCGGGTCGCGGTCGGCATTGAATTGCTGCCCTTGTTGCTGCGCCGGGAAGTGGTGCTCGACGACGTCACCCTTGAAGGCCTTCGCCTCAACCTCGCCGTCGATGCCGAGGGCCGCAACAACTGGTCGGATCTTGCACAGGCCTCGGACAGCTCCGATCAGGCCGAGGCGCCCGCACCGGAAAGCCCGCCGCAGGGTGGGCAGATGCCCATCAAGAGCCTGGCCATCTCCGGCATTCAGATCCAGGACGCCGCGCTGACCTATCGCGACGCCGCAGCGGGCACCACCCACCGCGTGGAATCCATCGACCTGACCACTGGCCGCGTAGTCGCTGGCCAGCCCATCGACTTCGATCTCGATGCGCGCTATGTCAGCGATGCACCGGCACTCGCTGCGAGTATCGAACTGAGCAGTGTCATCGACGCGAATATCGAGACGATGGCGGTGGAAATGCGGTCGCTGGCGCTGAATCTCGCCGCCGAGGGCGACGCCGTTCCGCAGGGCGAGCAGCAGGCCAGTCTGACCGGCACCCTCGCCTACGACGGCCAGGCCGGCACGCTGCAGTTCGCCGACGGACGGCTGCAAGGCGCTGGCGTCACCGCGGACCTGAACGTGATGGGCAAGGCGTTGAACAGCGACCAACCCCGTTTCGAAGGCACCCTGAAGACCGAGACCTTCTCGCCGCGCAGCCTTGCCGAGCGTCTGGCTATCGCGCTGCCCGCCGCCAGCGACGACGAGGTACTGCGCGCAGCCAGCGCCGATCTGCGCTTCGAGGCCTCCACCAGCAGCGCCCGTATCCCGCAGATCACGCTCACGCTGGATGACACCACGGCCGAGGGCACCGCCGGCATCACCGATTTCGGGACCCAGCGCATCGTCTTCGATCTGCGCGTGGATGCCATCAACATCGACCGTTATCTACCCGAACAGGCGCAGGTCAAGGAAACCACCGGCGAGGATGCCCCCGAGCCGTCCGGTGGCGACATCAACGACATGGTCATCCCGGTGGAGGCGCTTGAAGGCCTCAACGCCAAGGGCAGCCTGCGCATTGGTGAACTGGTGGCGCAGGGCATGACCATGCGCAACGTCGCCCTCGATATCGATGCGCCGCTGGGCCAGGCCAAGGTGCAGAACCTCACGGCTGAACTCTATGGCGGCAAGATCGCGTTGCAGAGCCGGATCACCCCCGGAAAGACCCCGCGCTATGACACCCGTTTCAAGGTGGAATCGGTGCAGGGTGGCGACCTGGTATCGGACTTCATCGGCCGGGATCTCATCCAGGGTCTGGCCAATATGGAATTCGATCTGCGCTCCAGCGGGCGCACGGTGGGCGATATCCGCCGCGCTCTCGATGGCACCCTCAGCATGCGCCTCAGCGATGGCGCGGTGAAGGGATTCGACATCGCGCGCACCCTGCGCAGCGCCTATGCCCGCCTGCAGGGACAGGCCGTGGAGGCCAGCGCCGGCCCGCTGCAGACCGACTTCGCCTCCCTGGTGGCGAGTGCCCGCATCGAAGACGGCGTGCTCAAGCTGCAGAACCTGGACGGACGCAACCCCCTGTTCCGCCTGCTCGGCGACGGCACGGTCAACCTCGTCAGCGAGGAGCTGAACGTGCTGGCCCGCCCCAGCATCGTGAAGAGCCTGGAAGGCCAGGGCGGCGCCGAACTGGCGGAACTCGCAGGCATCGAGATTCCCATCCGGGTCGCAGGCGGCTGGAGCAATCCGAAGGTGCGGCTCGACTTGCAGCAGGCGCTGCAGCAGAAGGCCACCGAAGAAGTGCGCGAAAAGGTGGATGCGCGCAAGGAAGAGTTGCGCGAGAAGGCGCGCAAGGAAGAAGAGCGGCTGCAGGAGAAGCTCAACAAGGAGCTCGGTGAGGACGCTGGCAAGGCGGCGGGCGAAGTGCTGCGCGGCCTCTTCGGCGGCAGCGAGCGCAACAAGCAAAAGGCCCCTGCCTCGGGGGAGAACGAAGACAGCGCGCCGCAGGAAACGCAACAGCCTTGATCGTCGACGCCGCGTCCGGCATGCCGGCAGGCGCTCCCTTCGCCGAGCGCTTGCTCGGCTGGCATGCCCTGCACGGCAGACACGATCTGCCCTGGCAGCATCCGCGCAGCGCCTGGCGGGTCTGGGTCTCCGAGATCATGCTGCAGCAGACCCAGGTCACCACCGTCATCGGCTACTTCGACCGTTTCATGGCGCGCTTTCCGACGCCGCAGGCCCTTGCCGATGCCCCCGCCGACGAAGTCCTGGCCTTGTGGGCCGGGCTGGGCTACTACTCGCGCGCGCGCAATCTACACGCTGCCGCCCGGCAGGTGCGCGACCGGCACGGTGGAGTCATTCCCGACGACTATGAGGGCCTGATCGCCTTGCCAGGCATCGGCCCCAGCACCGCTGCCGCCATCTGCGCACAGGCCTATGGCCAGCGTCACGCCATCCTGGATGCCAACGTCAAGCGGGTACTGGCGCGCCACGCCGGAGTAGCGGGCTGGCCAGGGCAAACGCGCGTTGCGCGACAGCTGCAGCACGAGGCCGACGCCCGCCTCCCGGAGACGCGACTCGCCGACTACACCCAGGCGATCATGGATCTGGGCGCCAGTGTCTGTGTGCCACGGCGGCCGCAATGCCTGCGGTGCCCCGTGCACGAGGACTGCCAGGCGCGGATCGAAGGCAAGACTGAAACGCTGCCCACCCCACGTCCAAGGCGCGACAAGCCCGAACGCCATGCCCGACTGCTGCTCATTCGCGATCCCGCCGAGGGTCGGCTCTGGCTGGAGCGGCGACCGCCTTCGGGCATCTGGGGCGGACTGTGGGCGCCGCCGATTCTTGAAGATTTTGACGGCATGGCGCTGACGCAGCGCGGCGTCCAGCCGATGGCCTGCGAAGCGCCCGCCACCGTGTCGCACAGCTTTACCCATTTCACCTGGCATCTGGAGCCGCTCTACTGCGTTCCAGTGGCACAGCAGCCGCACGCGATCCGCGAGCACGACGGGCAGTGGCATACAATGCACGATGCCCTGCAACGGGGGCTTCCGGCACCCATCCGTCGCCTATTCGAACGCCTTGAGGAGCCCGACCCATGACCCGAACCGTACTCTGTGCCCGTCTGCAGCAGGAGGCTGAAGGCCTGGACGCGCCGCCCTATCCGGGCGCACTCGGTCAGCGCATCTATGACCATGTCTCGAAGCAGGCATGGGAGGAATGGCAGGCCCACCAGACCCGCGTCATCAACGAGTACCGCCTCTCCCTCGCCGACAAGAAATCACGCGCCTTCCTGATGGAGGAAATGGAGAAATTCTTCTTCGGTGGCGGGGAACTCACGCAGACCGGCTATGTGCCGCCGGCCAGCGACGCCGCCAAGGACCAGTAGATTCCCAGCAATGACGCGTCGACTCAGCCCTCTCGATCAGCTGCTGGCCCGCGCCGGAGACGCCCTGGCCGGGCGCAGCGCCCCGGATGCGCCGGCGCCCCGCCCCAGCCCCGCCCTGTCGCAGGAAGGCGAGGCGTCCGCCACGCTCACAGCGCCGGAACGCCATCACGCAGCCGGCCTGATGCGGGTCAACCACGCTGGCGAAGTGGCGGCGCAGGCGCTGTACCACGGTCAATCGATGCTGGCGCGGACTCCGGAGATTCGACGCCATCTCCTCCACGCCGCCGCCGAGGAGCGCGACCATCTGGAGTGGTGTGCCCAGCGCTTGCAGCAACTGGGTGAAGGCCCAAGCCGGCTACAGCCGGTGTGGTACGGCGCCTCCTTTGCGATGGGCGCGCTGGCGGCCGTGGTGGGCGACCGCTGGAGCCTGGGCTTTGTCGAGGAGACCGAGAAACAGGTGGTGCAGCACCTCAATGGCCATCTGCAGAAGCTGCCAAAGACTGATCACGCCTCGCGCGCCATCCTGGAGCAAATGCGGATCGACGAGGCGCGTCACGGTGCCGAGGCGCGTGCCGCGGGTGGGGTCGACCTGCCGCTGCCGGTGCGGCTTGCTATGCGCGGCGTCGCCCGCGTCATGACACGCACTGCCTACTGGTTCTAGTCGCGGCTCAGGGCGCAGTCTCGGCCAACCGCCACCCCTTGTCGCCGCGCACGAAGCGCATCTCCACCACGCGCGTGCTGCTCTGGCCGAACTGCGTGGTGGTCAGCTCCACATCGCAGAGATAGCCGCGACCATTGGGCGCGGGAGCACAGGCCAACTTATCAGCGCCCTCGAATTCGGGCAGCAGGCTGTCCATGCCCATGTCCGACAGGACAGCCCGCGCCTCGCTGCTGTTGCTGCTGTACGCGTGGGTCAGTGCGGCTTCGATGTCCGCGTCACTGGGCGCACCGCTGCAGCCTGCCAACGCAAGGGCTACCAACGGGAGGAACAGACGAGAGAAGCAGTGCGGCACCAGGAACTCCGGAAAGCGGGATATTGCGGAAAGCTAAACTCCGCGCATGAAAAACACCAGCCGCCACGCCTGCGCCTCGTCGCTGACGACCCTTATCGCCATTTCCCTGGGGGCCTGCAGCACGATGCCACCACGGGCAGCCGACGTCAGCGAGGCAGTGCAGGCCCAGCATTGGCGCTGTGGCGAGATGCTGCTGGAGAGCCAAAATGTCGATGAGGCGCTCATCCTGCGCCTGCCCGGTGGCGATCATCGCCTGACGCCGGAGGCCGCCGCCTCCGGCGCACGCTATAGCAATGCTGACGGTGTGCGCTTCTGGAGCAAGGGGAGCGACGAAGCCCTGCTGTGGCGGGATGCTGAAGCGGCACCGCTGGACTGCCGACCCAGCGAACAACGCTCCCCCTGGCTACAGGCGCAGAGCGAGGGCGTGCGACTGCGCGCGACCGGCAACGAGCCCGGCTGGCTGTTGGAAGCGCACGCCGATGGCAGCCTTGTTCTGTGGCTGGATTACGGGCAGCGCCGGCTGTCACTGGCGACCGAGCAGCCCCTCACCGGGCCCGGCCTGTACACCGCAAAGAGTGGTGCCAGCGATAGAGAGCTCACCATCGAGGTCATGAAGAGGGCATGCACCGACAGCATGAGCGGCACGCGCTTTCCGCTGCAGCTCCGGGTGCTGCGCGAGGATGCATCGCCGCTGGAGGGCTGCGGGCGGGCCTACGCAGCCGCCCGCAACGCAGGCGCCTAGCGCGAGATATTGCGCCCGTAGAAGATTTCCATGATCTCGTGGTTGACCCGGCCGCGAATGCGTTTGGCTTCGCGCGGCGGCAATTCGCGCACGCCCTCGCCGAAGAGATAGGTTTCCAGGTCCAGATCCTTCAGCCGCATCTTGGTGTGGAACATGTACTCCTGGTACACGTTCACGTCGACCATGTCGTAGCGGTCCTTGATGTCCTTCGAGATGAAGTTCTGGATCGAATCGATGTTGTGGTCGATGAAGTGCTTGGAACCGCGCACGTTGCGCGTGAAGCCGCGCACCCGGTAGTCCATGATGACGATGTCGGAATCGAAGCTGTTGATCAGGAAGTTCAGCGCCTTCAGCGGCGAGATCTTGCCGCAGGTCGAGACATCAATATCCGCACGGAAGGTCGAGATGCCGTTGTCCGGATGCATCTCGGGGTAGGTATGCACCGTGATGTGGGACTTGTCGAGGTGCCCGACCACCGATTCCTTCTCGACCTTGGACTTCGGATGGCCGCTTTCGAGATGCCCCTCCGAAATCAGCATGGTGACCGAGGCACCCTGTGGCTCGTAGTTCTCGCGTGCGATGTTCAGAATCTGCGCGCCGATCATATTCGAGACCTGGGTCAGGATATCGGTCAGGCGCTCGGCGTTGTAGGCCTCGTCGATGTATTCGATGTACTCCTGCTGATGCTCGGCGGAACGGGCATAGCAGATGTCATAGATGTTGAAACTCAACGACTTCGTGAGATTGTTGAAGCCGTGCAGCTTGAGGCGGGGATTGCGGACCGTCTTCTTGGCCAAGGTCAGCGTCTCCGGAACAGTGGTGGGCTGCGACACCGCGGCGACACTGCCGCGGGGCCGCATTATGGAACAGTCTGTTGACGAACGTGGGTCCGTCGCGGACCACGTTAGGGGGCTGCGGGTTCCTCGATATCGACGCTGTGCGTGATGCGTGCCGAGGCGCCCAGCATGATCGAAGCCGAACAGTATTTCTCGGCCGACAACTGCACCGCGCGCTCGACCTGGCTTGCCTTCAGCCCGGAGCCAATGACGGTGAAATGCAGGGCGATGTCGGTGAACACCTTGGGGTCCGTGTCGGCGCGCGTTCCCTTGACGCGTACCTTGCAGTCCACCACCGGCGCCCTGCCCTTGCGCAGGATGTGCAGCACATCCACGGCCGAACAGGCGCCCACCGAGAGCAGCATCAGTTCCATCGGACGCGCACCGGTATTGCGGCCGCCGATATCCTCCGGACCATCGATGACAATGGCATGACCACTGCCGGTCTCTCCGACGAACTGCGCGCCACTGGTATGGGAAAGCGTGACTTCCATGCCGGCTCCTGATGAGACGATCAGGCGATCAGTTGCTGCAGCGCCGCGCCGGGATCCGGCGCGCGCATCAGCGATTCGCCCACAAGAAAACGATGCACGCCGGCGGCGCGCATGCGCTGCACGTCGGCGGCCGAGAGGATGCCGCTCTCGGTCACCACCGAGCGACCCTCGTCCAGACGCGGCAGCAGATCGAGCGTGGTCTCGAGACGGGTGTCGAAGGTCTTGAGGTCGCGATTGTTGATCCCCAGCAACCATCCCGGCCGCAGTTCAGCCTGCAGCACGCTGTCGAGTTCCTCGGCGCTGTGGACCTCAACCAGGACATCCATGCCGCAGGCATGCGCCACGGCATCAAGCTCGCGCAGCTGCTGCTGCGACAAGGCGGCCGCGATGAGCAGGATGCAGTCGGCCGCCATGGCGCGCGCCTCGAGCACCTGCTTGGGATCGATGAGGAAATCCTTGCGCAGCACCGGCAGCGAGCAGGCGGCACGTGCGGCCTGCAGCACGTCCGCACTGCCGCCAAAGAAGTCGCGATCGGTCAATACCGACAGCGCCGATGCGCCGCCCTCGGCGTAGCGCTGCGCCAGCCAGGCGCCATCGAAATCCTCGCGGATCAGCCCCTTGCTGGGGCTGGCCCGCTTGATCTCCGCGATGACGGCAGCGTCGCCACGCTGCACCCGGTCGTCCAGCGCCGCCACGAAGCCGCGGGGCACATCGCCCTCAGCCGCCAGCTCCTCCAGATCGCAATCGGAATAGCGCTGATGAAGGGCACGCACTTCCTCGGCCTTGCGGTCGAGAATCTGAGTCAGGATATCGCTCATGCTGCGGACAGTTTCTGGGTGATAGCCACGAATTCAGACAGCTTCTGCGCCGCCGCCCCGGAGCGCAGGCTCTCGCGCGCCGCCTCGATGCCATCCGCGATGCGGTCGACGATGCCGGCGGCATAGAGCGCGGCGCCGGCGTTGAGCAGCACGATGTCGCGCGCCGGCCCCGCTTGATCGGCGAGCACCCCTTCAATGATGGCGCGCGACGCCTCCGGTCCATCGACCACCAACTGCCGGCTCGACACCATGGACAGACCGAAGTCCTCGGGATGAATCTCGTACTCCTGCACGGCCCCGTCGCGCACTTCGGCGCAGTAGGTCGCACCGCCCAGCGTGATCTCGTCGAGCCCGTCGCGGCCCCACACCACGAGTGCCCGCTGCAGGCCGAGCTCGGCCAGTACGCGCGCCAGAATGCCGACGAGATCCGGATGGAACACCCCCATCAGGCAGTGCTGGGCATCGGCCGGATTGGTCAGCGGGCCAAGAATGTTGAAGATGGTACGCACGCCCATTTCCTTGCGTACCGGCGCCACTTCCTTCATCGCCGGGTGATGGATGGGCGCGAACATGAAGCCGATGCCGCAAGCCTCAATGGATTGCGCCACCTGGTCGGGCTGCAACTCGATCTGCACACCGAGCGCCGAAAGGACATCCGCAGCCCCGGAGGCGCTGGATACCGAGCGGTTGCCGTGCTTTGCCACCTTGGCGCCGGCTCCTGCCGCCACGAACATGGAAGCGGTGGAGATGTTGAAGGTATGCGCGCCGTCGCCCCCGGTACCGACGATGTCCAGGAAGTGCGAGCGATCGGCAAGCGGCACCGGACGGGCAAACTCGCGCATGACGCGGGCCGCGGCGGTGATTTCGTCCACGGTCTCTTTCTTCACACGCAGCCCGGTCAGGATGGCTGCGGTCAATACCGGAGATACCTCACCCCCCATGATGCTGCGCATCAGCGCAACCATCTCGTCGTGGAAGATTTCCCGGTGGTCGATGACGCGTGCCAGCGCCTGTTGCGGAGTGAAATTCGTCATATCACGACATGCGGTGGATGGAGGTTCCGCCGGGGCAGCGGGAGAAAACGAAGGCCATCGCCATCCCGCCCGGCAGTGAAGCAGGCCCCAGCATCGCAACGCGATTGCCGCTCATTCGACGGCTTCCGCCACGCGGTAGTCGAGGAAGGTACGCAGCATGGCGTGGCCGTGTTCGGAGAGGATGGATTCCGGATGGAACTGCACGCCTTCGATCGGCAGGCTGCGATGACGAAAGCCCATGATCTCGTCGACTTCCCCGGCAGCGGTTTCGGTCCAGGCGGTCAGTTCCAGGCAATCGGGAAGGCCTTCCTTGGCAACGATCAAGGAATGATAGCGAGTGGCGGTCAACGGACTTGCCAAACCGGCGAAGACCCCCTCACCGGTATGGTGAATGGCCGAGGTCTTGCCGTGCATGACTTCGCGTGCGCGCACCACGCTGCCGCCAAAGGCCTGACCAATGGCCTGATGCCCCAGGCAGACGCCGAAGATTGGAATGCGACCAGCGGCGCGGGCAATCAGTTCGAGACAGACCCCGGCCTCATTGGGCGTGCAGGGCCCCGGCGAGAGCAGGATGTGGTCCGGCGCGCGCGCCAGCATGTCATCCACGCTCATGGCGTCATTGCGCACCACATCGACGGCCGCACCGATCTCGCCCAGATACTGCACGAGGTTGTAGGTGAAGGAATCGTAGTTGTCGACAACAAGGACCATGACGGCACCGAACTGGGGACGCGGGTACGCGCGCGAGGGCGCAATGGTAGCAAGCCTGCCAGCATCCCAAGCTTGCATCGCCGCCGCGGGCGGCGCATCGTGCAGTGATCACTGATGCCGTAGCGATGCCGTGACCCGTTCCGCTGCCCTGCAACGCCTGGAAGCCCCCTATCGCGCCACGCGCTACCGGGTCTTTCTGCCCACGGCCACCGACGAGGTGCGCATCGGCCAGACGGCACCTGCCGTTGACGACTGGCTGGCGCTGCATGGCAGCCGGCAGGCGGCCATCGTCACCGCCTGCAATCCGCGCAGTCTGCCTCTCGGATGCGCTGCCAATCGCCGCCTCCAGGCTGCATTGCTGCATCTGCTCCACGCCATGCCGCATCCGATGCTGCCGGCCTGCAATACCGCGACCACGGGCGCCTGGCCCGATGAACACAGCCTCATCGTGGCCGATCTCACCCGCGGCGAAGCGCGCCGGCTAGGTGCCCGCTTTCACCAGAATGCGGTGGTCTGGATCGATCGCGGCCGGCCCGCGCAGCTGCTCTGGATCATCCGCTGATCGCGAAGCGGGCGCGCACGCATCGCGCTCAGGGCGCCGGAATCGTGTCGACCACGGGCAACACCACATGCGAGGGATGGTCGGCGTCGCTGTAGACGGTCAACAGGCCAGCCACACCGCGCACGAGATCCGGAAGCGGCGGCAGGCCGTGCGGCAGGTCGCTGGCGCCCACGCTGACCCGAAGTGCATGCCCCTGCTTGATGACGAAGCTGGAGGGGAAGACCTCGACATTCAGGGCAACGATCTCGCCCGGTGACAGCGGCTGACGGGCCGCCTCGGTAAAGACGTGCCAGGGCTGAATGGATTGACCGTCCAGCAGCCGCGCCCGACTGTCATCCACCGCGCGCATCGATGCCGTCAGGATGCCATTGGTGATCTCCTGCGAGCGCCCGTCGGGATAGACATCCGTGATGCGGACCACCACGCCCGCCTCGAGTGCCGTGGTCGATACCCAGACGTTGGCCTGGATGGGGCCGTTGATATAGAGATCGCGCTCCAGCGGGGCCGTTGTGTAGGTCGTTTCCAGCAGCTCGGTGATGCGGTTGTCGGTGGCACAGGGCAGCGGCAACAAGCCGATGACGCCTGCGGTCCACTGGCTCGCACTCATTGAGCACAGCCCGTTGAGCGGCTGCTGCAGCACGAGATTGCTCGCCTCCCCGGCCTGTGCAGGCTCCGCGGACAGGCTCTGATCGCCGCGCAGGTGCAGTGTCATCGCGCGTGCCTCGGGATGCGGCCAGTCGGCTTCGATGACATAGCGCTCTTCCCCGTACAGGTACTGGGTCACGTCCGGCTGCTGCTCGGCGCCATTCGCCATGCCCTTGAGGTAGCGGTCGAACCACTGCAGTGCGATGGCATCCAGACTGGGCACGCCATCCGCCGGCAGGCCACCGCCGAAGGAGCCTTCCAGGTGGGTCCAGGGACCAATCAGTAGCTTGGCCTCGGTGTGGTCCTTCAAGGCTTCGTACAACAGCGGTGTGCCGCGCTGGAACAAATCATTGAGGCCGCCGACGAGGAAGGTCGGCACCTGCACCCGGTCCGCCACTTCCAGTGGCGAGCGCGCGCGCCAGAAGGGTCCGTCATAGACCTTGTCAGTGCCCAGCAGCGCTTCGCTGACGGTGCCTGCGGAGAAGGCCAACAGCGACTGCGTGACATGGTCGAGCAGCACGTTGACTCCGCCCAGTGGATTCTCCTGCAGGGCCGCCACCGGCAGTGCACCCAATCCGTTGACCAGCCCCACCCAGAGCGGAATGAAGCCGGCGTTGATCTGACCACCCGTGAAGACGATATCGCGGTAGGCATCGCCCATCGGCACGATGGGGAACATGGCCTTCAGGGACGGATGCTGGTGCTTGGCCGCGAAGAACTGCGTGATGCCCATGTAGGACGGGCCCCAGGTGCCGACCCGGCCGGCGCTCCAGGGCTGACTGTCGATCCATTGCAGTACTTCCAGGAAGTCGGCCTGTGCCACTTCCCCGAAGGACTCCCACTTGCCACCGGAGCTGCCGGTCCCGCGTTCATCGACGAAGACATGCACGTAGCCGCGTTGCACGAAGAAGTCGGTACTGGGAAGCACGTCCCCGATCAGCCGGCTGTTGTAGCCATTGATGGTCAGGATCACCGGCAGCGGTGCTGCCACCACCGCGCCCTCGGCATCGGTTGGGCGCACGATGCGCGCCGCAATCTGCACGCCGTCACGCATGGCGATAAAGGCATCCTCGGCGGTGGTCGCCGGGTACTCCACCGCCCGCTCATAGTTCTGCCAGCGCGTCGCGGCCGTCGTCGGACGCTCGCCCGATGCGTTGGGTCCCGATCCGGACGAAGGGGTGCTGCTGTCCGAGCAGCCGGCGATGCCCAGTGCCAACAGTGCGGACAGGGCCAGCGCAGGAATGGTGTGCTTCATGTGGTCTCCCCCAGGACGGCCACGGTGGCCGTGACGCCAACCAGGCGCGGTGCGTTGATCAGCGGGTAAGGATAGCAAGCCCGGTGACGCAGGCAGAGGCTGCGGCCACGCCCTCAGCTGAGGTCGAGTCGATCTTCGTATCCGAAGCGCTCGAAATCCTCCCGGAAAAGCGTGCGCACCTGTTCGACCTGACGTGGGGTGTAATAGCGACGCGCCTTCTCGCTGGCACCGGTGTAGTTCTGATAGATCGAACGTGGCGCGTAGCCCTCGGCAGGCTCGCGCAGGCGCGCGTAGACCTGTTGCATGTCGTCATCGAAGCGCTCGACGCGCCCGAAGAAGTCATAGCGCTCCGGGGGGATCAGCAACAGCGCGGATTGCGGCGCCCAGTGCGCATTGCGGTACAGGCCGCCGCGCTCAAGGTAATCCATGAAGTCCGGAAAGTTGGTCTCGTAGCCGTCGATCTTGCCCTTGCGCTCGATCTTGTCGAGATAGGCCGACAGGGTGCGCGCAAAGGGGTTGCGCACTATCGCGAACTTGAACAGCGATTCGAAGTCGTCCAGCTCGGTCTGCGACAGGCTGGAGGGCGGGCGGAACATTTCTTTCGCCGGTTTGGATGGAACGTGCTCGCCGGTCTTGAGCGAAGCCAGACCGCTGATCACCGAGGAGTTCGCCGCCTTCGGGATGCGGTTGCAGAACACGCCCAGCGTGAAGTCGATGCAGCCGCGATCATTGGCACTGCGGATCGAGGTGGGATGACGAAAGGGGTAGCGCCGATAGAAAGGAAACAGCACGCTGCTCCATCGCGTTATCAGCAGGCGTCTCGCGGGCTTGGCCACTCCTTCTCCTTCTCTTGCAGGGTGCCGAAAGGGCACGACAGCGCGGCCGACCACGTCGCGAAAACGAAGACCGCATCGGACTCGTGGCGGCGGTACGACTGCACCATCCGGTCGAAGACACTGACGCCGGGAGAGCAAGCCAGTACGCTCACCCTTGGCATTCAACCGATGGAGGACGCCCATGCCCGCCAACCACAGTTTCATCCGCCCCGATGGCAACACCGCCCCCGCTTATTATGTCGAACCCGAGGCGGGCGGCAACGCGCCCGGCGTCGTCGTCATCCAGGAATGGTGGGGCATCAACGACCAGATCGAGCGCGTCGCCAACCGTCTGGCCGAGGCAGGTTATCGCGCGCTGGTGCCGGACCTCTACCGCGGCGCGCGCGCACTGGATGCCGCCGAGGCCGAACACAAGATGACCGGCCTGGACTTTGGCGACGCCGCGCATCAGGACGTGCGCGGCGCCATTCAGCACCTCAAGCAGGACAGCGCCAAGGTTGCCACCATGGGCTTCTGCATGGGAGGCGTGCTGTCGATCCTGGGCGCGATCCACGCCCCGGAGCTGGACGCCGCGGTGGCCTGGTACGGCATTCCTCCTGCCGAGGCCGGAGACCCTTCGACCATACGGATCCCTCTGCTTGCGCACTACGGCAACCAGGATCAGATGTTCCCGCCCGAAGCCGTGGACGCACTGGAAGCCAAGCTGCAGGCGGGGGGCGTGGATTACACCGTCTACCGCTACGACGCGCCCCACGCCTTCGGCAACGAGGACTGGGACTACTACGACGCCGAGGCGGCCCAACTGGCCTGGGATCGCAGTCTCGACTTCCTGGGCAGACATCTGCGCTAGGTTGCCGTCACGGTGCCGGGCCCATGCCGTGGCCCGGCACACCGAGACCGCTGCATCGAAGGTGCGGGCAGGCACGTAGTAAGAACATGACGCGCCTACTATCAACGCTCAGCCTGCTCGTCGCACTTGCGATGGGCCTCAGCGCCGCCCCACCGGCCCGTGCCGCGCCGGACGTGGCCATCGACTGGCAGAGCTGGTCGCCTGCGCTCTTCGAGCGCGCCCGCCGGAACGAGCGGTTCGTCTTTCTGTATCTGGAGGCGGTGTGGTGTCACTGGTGCCATGTCATGCAGCAGAAGACCTTCACCGACGCCAAGGTGCAGGCACTGCTCGATCGCCATTACGTCGTGAGCCGCGTCGACCATGATGCCCACCCGGCCTTGGCCAACCGCTACCGTGACTGGGGTTGGCCGGCGTTGATCTTCTTCGGTCCGGATGGCGCCGAGATCGTCAAGCGAGCGGGCTATATCGCGCCAGAGCCGTTCGCGCGGCTGCTCAAGGCCATTGTCGACGACCCAAGCCCGGAGGCCGACGGCGTCGCCGCGCCACAGCCCGAAGACACCGATCCTGCGCTGCTGTCCGATTCGCTGCGCGCCACCCTTCGCAGCCGCCACCGCGACGCCCACGACGATCAGCGGGGCGGCCTGGACACGGTACAGAAGTTCATGGACCGGGACAGCGTCGAGTACGCGATGGTGCGTGCCGCTGCCGGCGATGCGCGCGAGGCAGTACGCGCCCGGCGTACCCTCGATGCCGCCCTGGCGCTGATCGATCCGGTGTGGGGTGGCGCCTACCAGTACTCAACGGGGGGCAACTGGCAGAACCCGCACTACGAGAAGATCATGCGCACCCAAGCCGGCATGCTGCGTATCTACGCCCGCGCCTACGCTCAGTTCGAAGATCCAGCGTATCTGGATGCGGCACGTGCTATCCGGGGTTACCTGCTTTCCTTCCTGCGCGACCCGGCATCGGGTGCCTTCTACGTCAGTCAGGATGCGGACCTGGTCCCCGGCCAGAAGGCCCACGACTACTTTGCCCTGGATGATCAGGCTCGCCGCGCACGCGGCATGCCAGCCATCGACAAGAGCCGCTATGCCTTGCACAACGGAATGGCCATCCATGCCTTGGTGCACGATTACGCCTTTACCGGTGAGCAAGCCGCACTCGATGCGGCGCTTGGCGCGGCACGCTGGGTGGTCGCCGAACGCGGCCTGCCGGAAGGCGGCTTTCGACACGACGTCGAATCCAGCCGTGGGCCCTTCCTCGGCGACAGCCTGCACATGGGCCGCGCCCTGCTGGCGCTGTACGAAGCGACCGGCGCGCGAGAGTGGCTAATGCGCAGCGCGGCCGCGGCCGATTTCGTGATGGCCCACTTCCGGCGCGAAGGCAGCGGATTTCGCGGCGCTGTTGCCGATGGCACGCCCGTCGCCGCCATTCCGGATATCGACGAAAACATCGCCGCCGCGCGCTGGCTCAACCGGCTCCACCACTTCACCGCAGACCCCGATCACGCGGATGGTGCCCGCCATGCCATGCGCTTCCTGGCCGCCGATGCAACCGCCCTGTCGCGCATCACCGACGCAGGCATCCTGCTCGCCGACCAGGAAATCCGCAGCGCACCGCTGCATCTCACCGTGGTCGGTCCAAAGGGCGATGCAACCACCCGCGCATTGCTGAAGACGGCGTTGGCGACTCCGCGCAGCTATCGGCGCATTGAGTTGTGGAATCCCGCCATGGGCAAGCTGCCCAATCACGACGTGAGCTACCCGAACTTCGAGCGTCCGGCGGGCTACGTCTGCAATGACGGGCGCTGCTCGGCGCCGAGCTTCAACGGCGAACAGTACGCGCAGCAGATCCGGCGACTGGCGGACCCCGCTGAATAATCCGCGACGCGTCCACCCACGCTAGAGCACCGAGCGGGCAATGATCTCCTTCATGATTTCCGAAGTGCCGCCATAGATGCGCTGCACGCGGGCATCGACGAAGTGACGGGAGATCGGGTATTCGCGCATGTAGCCGTAGCCACCGAAGAGCTGCAGACAGCCATCGGCCACGCGGCACTGCATCTCGGTCGTGGTGTACTTGGCCATGGCCGCGTCGGCCACATCGAAATCGCCGGCATCGAAGCGTGCCTTGCAGTCTTCGAGGTAGGCACGGTGCACGACCACGTCGGATTTCATGCGTGCGATTTCGAAGCGCGTATTCTGCTGCGCGGACAACGGCTTGCCGAAGGCGTGGCGCTCTCGCACATAATCGATGGTCAGCGCCAGCGCGCCTTCGGCCGCCGCAACCGCCGAGGCCGCCAGGATCAGCCGCTCGCGCGGCAACTCGTCCATCAGGTGCCCGAAGCCGTTGCCGGCACGCCCGAGCACGGCCGAGGCCGGTACCCGCACATCGGAGAAGAAAAGCTCCGAAGTGTCTGCCGCGTGCTGACCGATCTTTTCGAGATTGCGGCCGCGCGAGAATCCCTCCATGGCCGCATCGATCAGAAACAGGGCCGTGCCCTTCGAGCCCGCGTTGGGGTCGGTCTTGGTAAAGGTGACGATGACATCAGCGTGTTGGCCATTGGTGATGAAGGTCTTCTGGCCATTGATGCGGTAGCCATCCCCATCGGCATCGGCCCGGGTGCGGGCGCCCTGCAGGTCAGAGCCGGCACCGGGCTCGGTCATGGCAATGGCGCCGATGGCCTCGCCGGCTGCCATCTTGGGCAGGTAGTGCGCCTTCTGCGCTTCGGTACCGAGATGGGCGATATACGGAGCGGCGATATCCGAGTGCACGGACACGTTGCTCGCCAGAGCACCGAATCCGGCGCGTGCGAGTTCCTCGACGACGACGCAGGAGAAGCTGAAGGGCGCACCCGAACCACCGTATTCCTCCGGCATGTCGACGCACAACAGGCCAGCCTCGCCAAGCTGCTGCCATACCTGACGCGGCATGATCTCGTCGGCTTCCCACTGTTCGTAGTGGGGTGCGATCTCGCTCTGCAGAAAGCGACGGACGTTGTCGCGAAACAGTTCCAACTCGTTATCCATGTTCTTCGTGCTCCTCTTGTACCGGGTCAGCGGCGTGGCCGGGAGCGGAAGATAGCAGGCGGCGGCGCCGCCCGCCTTGCAGCGGACCGACGCGCGCTGCGCACCTTTACAGCGAGGAGTCCTTGACCATGCCCTCGTAGTGCACGCTGGCGGGGCGACTGGGTGCATTGCCGGCTCGAGGCCGGCCTTCATCCATGCGCACCACTGGCGACCGTGCGGGCGTAGCTTGTTCGCCCTTGCTCCGCGCGGCAATGGCCGTCCCTGCCTCGACCAGCGGGTTGCGCAGGCGTGTTGTGCGGGCAATCCGCTCCAGTTCACCCGAGGCGAGCGGTGTCTCCGCCGCCAGCGCGTAGAGTCGATGGCCGGCGCGCCAATAGACAATTTCGTGGCCATCCTGGACACGCCGATGCAGCTCCGGTGGCTGGGCGTGCGCTTCCTCGGTCACGAAAAGCCGCAAGGCACGCCCCCGAGCGTCTTCATAACGGGCCTCCGTGGTTGCATGGGCACCGGCTGTCACGCTGCGCTGGTCCTGCAGCGAGAAGCCCAGGCGGTCGAGATCGGGCAATGCCGTCCGAAGCTGCGCACTCGACGCCGCGCTGTGTGGCTGTGCCACGTCCTCGAGGGAGGCAGCGCCATCCGTCGACAGCGCTGCCACCGCGCCGGCAAAACGATCAAGCCGCGCATCCTCGTTGGCCTGCGGAAAGGCGACCATACGGAGCACCGCAGCCAGGGCCAGCACAGTGCAGGCCGCGACCGCAAACCGACGCTGCCGCGCGTGCACGGCCGCGCGCTGTGCACGCAATGTCCCCGGCTGCAGCCGATCCGGCACCGCTTCCGCCATGACGCCACCGAAGTACGAACGTATGGCCGCGTTCTGCTGCTGCCAGGCCTGCACCTGCATGGCAGCCGTCGGATGCGCGCGCAGATGGTCACGGATGCGGGCAGCGCGCACGCTGTCCGGCGCAATGCGACCATCCGCCAGCGCCATCAGATCGCGCTCCTGGACTGCTTCGGCCTCGGCTGTCTGCGATGTATCGTCGTACTGACTCATTTCACCCTCCTCAGCGTCGGCGCAGGGGTCTCGGTGTCGGAAGGGGCGCGCTCCTCGAGGGCACGCAGTTGTTCGCGACCGCGCGACAACCGGGAACGCAGGGTGCCGACCGGGATATCAAGCACCCAGGCCGCCTCTTCGTAACTCAGGTCGTCAATGGCAAGCAGGACGATGGCCTCGCGTTGGGCCGCGGGCAGTGACTGCAGTCGCCGTACCGTATCGCGCACCTCAAGCTGCGCCGGTCCCGCGTTGCCGGCCTGCCCCGGATCCACCACCGATTCCAGCGGCATGGCCGCATCGTGGTGGCGTCCGTCGCGGCGACGGTTCAGATAGAGCCGATGCAGCATGCGAAACAGCCAGCTGCGCAGACGCGCTGTGCCGCGCCAGAGCCGCCACTTGCGCATAGCGCGCTCCAGACAGTCCTGCACGAGATCGTCGGCTTCGGCCGGATGCGCCGCCAGCGTGCGCGCATAACGGCGCAGATGCGGAATCTCCGCTGCCAGCAACCAATCGAATTCTTCGCGTGAGGCCACGAGCCTCCCCTTGCCGTATTGAGGCGATATCTCAACAAACACACAAAAAATCTGCTGGTTCCATGGAACCCGTCCCGGCTGACCCGTGTGCTTGGGTCGTGGTCATTCACCACGAACACTTGAATCTTCAGGAGTACCGCAATGAAGCAACGCAACGCCAGCCGCTTTATCGCCCCCGCTGCCCTCGCCATCGCCTTGGGCGCATCCGGCGGCGCCCTCGCGCAGCAGAGCGGCGCGCAGGCACAGCAGGGCGCGGCGACTGCCCCGCAGGCCCAGGAACTTGAGGTCACCGATGCGCAGATCGCGAGCTTCGCCGAAGCCCAGGCGCAGGTGGCGGAGATCGGGAAGACCTATACCCCGAAGATGAAGGAGGCCGAGTCGAAGCAGGCCATGCAGGAGACACGCCGTGAGGCGCAGCAGGAGATGGTTGCCGCGGTGAAGTCCTCGGGCCTGAGCGTGCAGAAGTACAACCAGATTGCACGCGCAGCCCAGAATGATGAAGCGCTGCGCTCGCGCATCCAGTCGGCGCAGTAAGGCGTCTTGCGCGGCGGGGCACCCCGACGTGCCCCGCCGCTCTCGGGCCGGCATGGGGACGGCCTGACCCAACCGTGTATCAGATCACCCTGCAGCGCCTGTAGACCGACCGCGACCAGGCAGCGGCGCGCGGATTGCGCCTCAGAGGGCGGTCGCTTCGCCTACCGCACGCAGCATGGCGCGCGCCTTGTTCATGGTTTCCACCCATTCCGTATGCGGGTCCGAGTCGGCCACCACACCGGCGCCGCTCTGTACATGCACCTGGCCGTCGTGGATCACGGCAGTGCGAATGGCAATGGCCATGTCGAGGTTGCCACCGCCTCCGATGTAGCCGACCGCGCCACCATAGATGCCACGCCGTACGGGCTCGACTTCCTCGATGATCTCCATGGCGCGTACTTTCGGGGCTCCGGACAGGGTGCCCGTGGGAAAAGCCGCCATCAGCGCATCCAGCGGATGGGTGTCCGGCGGCAGGCGTCCCACCACATTGGACACGATGTGCATGACGTGACTGTAGCGCTCGATGAGCATGCGCTCGGTCAGTTGCACGCTGCCGGTCTCGCAGACGCGGCCGACATCGTTGCGGCCGAGGTCGATCAGCATCAGATGCTCGGCCAGCTCCTTTGGATCGGCGAGCAGTTCCTCGGCCAGGCGCCGGTCCTCCTCTTCGGTGGCGCCACGCGGACGCGTGCCGGCAATCGGACGCACATGCATGTCGCCGTCCTCGACGCGGACCAGAATTTCGGGGCTGCTGCCCACGACGTGGTGGTCTTCGAGATTCAGGCAATACAGATAGGGCGACGGATTCAACCGCCGGATGGCTCGGTAGAGGTCCAACGGCGGGTGCGTGAAGGGCGCGGACAGGCGCTGGGACGGCACCACCTGCATGACATCGCCAGCGCGGATGTATTCGCGGATGCGCTCAACCACCGCGCAGAAATCGGCCTGGCTCATGCCGGAGGTGAATTCGGGGATGGGTGCATCCTCGATCGCCATGCGATAGTCCGCTGCCACCGGCTCGGACAGTCGTGCCTGCCAGCCATCGAGGCGGGCTTCGGCTGCCTGCGCATCGGCGTCATCGCCGCTGCGGCAATGCGTCACCAGATAGAGCAGCCCCCGCAGATTGTCGAAGATGACCAGATCCTCGCTCTTCATGAGCAAGGCTTCGGGCAGGCCCAGTGGGTCTGGATTGGCGCAGGCCACGCGTGGCTCTGCATAGCGGATGCAGTCATAGCCGATGTAGCCGACCCAGCCGCCGTCGAAGCGCGGCAGTCGCGGATCGCGCTCGATCGGCGTCTCCGCCACCGCATCGCGCAGCCACGCCATGGGCGCCTCGGGCGTCAGCGATTCCACCACCACGCCGTCGATGGAGCGCGTGATGGTCCCCTCCTTCAGCCGCAACACCTCGCGCGCGGGCAGCCCGATGAAGGAGTAACGCCCCCAGCGCTCGCCGCCGTGCATGGACTCGAACAGATAGGTGAAGGGACTGTTGGCCAGCTTGCGGTAGACGCCGACCGGCGTATCGAGGTCTGCGGGCAGCGCGCGCACGACACTCTTGCGGGTCGCCTCCACCATCAGACGCTGTGCACGCTGGCGATGGCCGCGCGCATGTCCGAGATCACCTTGGCGTAGTCGCTGGCACCAAAGATGGCCGACCCGGCGACAAAGGTATCGGCGCCGGCAGCGGCGATCTCGGCGATATTGTCCACCTTGATCCCGCCGTCGATCTCGAGCCGGATCTCCCGCCCCGAATCCTCGATGCGGCGGCGCGCGGCACGGAGCTTGTCCAGCGCCGAGGGAATGAAGCGCTGCCCGCCGAAGCCCGGGTTCACCGACATCAGCAGGATCATGTCGACCTTGTCCATGACCCAGTCCAGCACATCCAGCGGCGTAGCGGGATTGAAGACCAGTCCGGCCTGACAGCCGGCGTCGCGAATCGCGGCCAGGCTGCGATCGACATGACGCGTGGCTTCGGGATGGAAGGTGATGATGCTGGCACCGGCGCGCGCGAACTCCTGCGCGATGGCATCGACCGGCTCGACCATCAGATGGACATCGATGGGCGCGGTGACACCGTAGTCGCGCAATGCCTGGCAGATCACCGGGCCGAAGGTGAGATTCGGCACATAGTGATTGTCCATGACATCGAAGTGGATCATGTCGGCGCCGGCGGCGAGGACGGCATCGACTTCAGCGCCGAGCCGCGCCATGTCGGCCGACAGGATGCTGGGGGCGATACGAGGAGGGAGAGGGGAGGCGTTCATGGGCGCGAATTGTGCCTGCATCGCCGGCGCGAGGGCCACTCATGGCGCCGAGAAAGGCACAATGCGGACCCTTTCGAGTGGTTTGGGAGTTCCTTGCATGTCCGAAGCCCCCGCAGCGCTCTCCGAGTCGCGCATCACGAGTCTGCCCCTGGTACACCAGGGCAAGGTTCGCGACGTCTACGCCTGGGATGACGACCATCTGTTGATCGTGACCACGGATCGGCTGTCGGCCTTCGACGTGATCCTGCCTCAGCCGATCCCGGGCAAAGGTGCGGTGCTGACGCGGATGAGCACTTTCTGGATGCAGCGCTTCGGCGATGTCGTGCCGAACCATCTCACCGACCTCGATCCGGCCGACAAGCTGACGGCGAAGGAAGCCACCCGCGTGGCTGGCCGTGCGCAGGTCGTGCGGCGACTGAATGCGCTACCCATCGAGGCGGTGGTGCGTGGCTTCCTCGCCGGCAGTGGATGGAAGGAGTATCAGCGCGCGGGCACCGTCTGCGGGGTGGCCTTGCCGTCTTCGCTGCGCCAGGCGGAGAAGCTGCCGGAGCCGATCTTCACGCCCGCCACCAAGGCCGAACAAGGCGCGCACGACGAGAACATCTCCTTTGCCGCCGCAGCCGAGCGGGTTGGTACTGCCGTGGCAGAGCGCGCACGCGACCTCAGCATCTGGCTATACAAGCAGGCTGCGGGCTATGCGCTGGAGCGCGGCATCATCATCGCCGACACGAAATTCGAGTTCGGGCTGGACGGCAAGGGCCAGATCGTTCTCATCGACGAGGTGCTGACACCGGACTCCTCCCGCTTCTGGCCGAAGGCGGACTATCGCATCGGGGTCAGCCCGCCTTCCTTCGACAAGCAATACGTCCGCGACTACCTGGAAGGGATCGACTGGGATCAGACCCCGCCTGGACCCGATCTTCCCGATGAGGTCGTGCGCAATACCGCAGCGCGCTACGCGGAGGCGGAACGGCGCCTGATGCCCCTTTCAGCCGGTTAAGACCGAGGGATACGGGCATCGAAAGGGCGCGCTATGCTAGGTGGAAGAGACCAGCCCGCCAGTGAAGACCTTGGGGAGCAGGAGACCAGCATGCAGATCCGCATCGAAATCGACGTCAAACCGGAAGAACTGCGCCGCTTTCTCGGTTTACCGGATGTCGCTGGATTGCAGGAGGACATTCTGGCCTACCTGCGCGACAAGGTCGGCGACGCCAGCGATACATTCAGCGATACCTTCCACCCCGGCGACTTCGTGCGGCAGAACATCAGTTCGCTGCGCAAGAACAAGGCGTGGCGCAAGCTGATGGATGGTGTCGAGGCCGTGGAAGCCGAAGAGCGCGAGGAGCGCCGTCGGCAGCGGGCGGCGGCCAGCAAAGGCTCGACCCGCAAGGGCGGAACGCGCAGCGGTGACGATAGCGAGTCTTAGCCATCCCCGAATCGTGCTGTGATCGCCCACAAAAAAGGGGCGCGCCCATGGGCGCGCCCCTTGCCACGTTCCACGCCGCGGCCCGAAGGCCGCCGGCGCGAGCGTCGCGCTTAGGAGCTGGCCTTGGTGGCCGCGCTCTTCTTGGCAGCCGTCGACTTGCTCGCGGTCTTGCGGGCACTGGAAGCCTTGCGCGCCGTCTTCTTGGCGGCTGGCTTGGCAACCTTTTTCTTGCCGTTGATGCTGGCCAGCGCGTCCTCATAGGCCTTGCGCAGGACTTCCGCCAGCTCGGTGCCGGCCTTGGTGGTCAGGTCCACCGAAGCGCTGAAGGCATCGATGACGACCGTGCGGCCCGCCGGCAGATAGTCGGCCGGGTTGGCGGCGACAGCCTTGAGGCCATCGTTGCGGACCTTGATAAAGCTGGTGCGGCCACTCTCGACCAGTTCACGCGCGGCGCTGGACTGCTTCTCGAAGATGGTCTGCATCGTGGGCACCACGATGCCGTTCGCCTTCTTGACCGTCTGCACGGACAACTCGGCGACGTTCTGGGCGCGATTGCTAACATCTTCGACGCGGGTCTTGACGTCGTTTACAACCGTTTCAAAGTTCATGGTTACCACTCCTGCGATGTGCGCAAATGACTAACAATTTCCGAAGAGGCTTGGACCGCCTCTGTTGCGGTGCAACATTTTGTGCGTCGCACAATATGCAAGGCATGCGTTTTTGTCAAGCGTCCTTGACGGTGCACTCGTGCGCCTGACACTGGGCGAGCGCGTCACCGCACTGCAGACCTGGCTGTGGGACGGCGCACACGAACATCGCGTGCACCGTGTGCTGGCCACGGTGACGCGCTACGTCGTCATGCTGATCCGCGATTTCGCGCGCGGCGACCTGTCACTGCGGGCCATGAGCCTGGTGTACACCACCCTGCTGTCGCTGGTTCCGATGTTGGCTCTGGCCTTTTCGCTGTTCAAGGCCATGGGCGTACACAACGCGCTCAAGCCCGCGCTGGAGCAGTTCCTGGCACCGCTGGGTGAGCGCGCCGACGAAGTCACCGAAAACGTCATCGGCTTCGTCGAGAACATCCAGGTGGGCGTGCTGGGTTCCTTGGGTATCGGCCTGCTGCTGTTCGCCGCGGTGTCGCTGATCCAGAAGGTGGAGGCCAGCTTCAACTGGATCTGGCGAATCCATCAGCCGCGCACCTTCGCGGTCCGCTTCAGCCAGTACCTGTCAGTACTGATCATCGGTCCCTTTGCGGTTTTTCTGTCCGTGGGCATCACGGCCTCCGTGCTCAACAGCGCGGTGGTGCAGACCATTGCCAGCGTGGAGCCCTTCGGCACGCTGGTCTACCTGCTGGCCCGATTGACGCCCTATCTGATCATCATCGGCGTCTTCACCTTCCTCTACAGCTTCATTCCCAATACCCGCGTACCGCTGCACGCAGCCTTCGGCGGCGGCCTCTTCGCGGGTGTGCTGTGGCAGTCGGCGAGCATGGGATTCGCTTCCTTCGTCGCCTCCTCGGGCAATTACAACGCGGTCTACTCCAGTTTCGCGATTCTCATCTTCCTGCTGATCTGGCTGTACGTGGGCTGGTTGATCCTGCTGCTCGGCTGTCAGCTGAGCTTCTATCTCGGTCACCCCGAGAATGTGCAGCGCCACGGCCGCGAAAAAGGGGCGCCGCCGCGCCTGATTGAACGCATCGGTCTTGCCGTCGCCGCCGAAACGGTGCGGCGCCATCAGCAGGGGCATCCGGCGGCAACGCGCAATGAACTGGCCCGCACGCTGGCGGCCCCCTCGGAATTCGTCGACCCTGTGATCGACACGCTGATCAGGAAGGGCATCCTCGCCGAGACCGCCGAGATTCCAGGCCGCATCCTGCCGGCGCGGGCACCCGAGTCGATGAGACTGTCCGAATTGTGGGCCACCCTGCGCAGCGGACATCCCGACACCTATCCATTGCGGACCAGCGGAACCCCCGCTATCCACCAGGCGGAGCAGGTATTGCGCCGTGTCGATGAAGCCGTCGATGCCCAACTCGACAACACGGATCTGCGCGCCTGGCTTCACGAGCCGGCCGGCAAAGGGTAGGCTGCGCGCCCGACACGGCGCTTCACTGCCGCCACCGCTGCCCCCGCTCAACAAGGAAGACGCTCGTCGTGGAAGCGATCTGGCTACCCCAATATCCGGAAGGCGTCCCTGCGCAGATCGATATTGCCCGCTATACCTCTCTGGTCGACATTCTGGAGCGCGCCATCGTCGCGCACCGGGATCGCATCGCCTTCGAGAACATCGGTGCCGCACTCAGCTATGGCGATGTCGACCGGCTCAGTCAGGATTTCGCTTCCTATCTGCAAAACCGCCTGGGACTCTCCAAGGGCGACCGCATCGCTCTGATGCTGCCCAATCTGCTGCAGTATCCGGTCGCCATGTTCGGTGCCTTGCGCGCGGGCATCGTCATCGTCAATCTGAACCCAATGGCCGCGGAGCGCGAGCTGCGTGAACAACTGGAGGACTCCGGCGCGCGCGTCGTCGTGGTGGCCGAGCCCTATGCGCATACCCTTTCGCGCGTGCTCGAGCACATTGACATCGAGCAGGTGATCACCACATCGATTGGCGACCTGCAGCCACTCGGCCGACGCATCATGGTCAACGCGCGGGTCCGCCATCTGATGCGCGCGGTGCCGGCGTGGCGCATCCGCGGCCATGTGCCCTTTCGAGTGGCGCTGGCAAGGGGCCACAGCCAACCCTTCAACCGCTGCGTACTGACCCATGCAGATCTCGCCTTCCTGCAATACACGGGCGGCACGACAGGCGCCCCGATGGGGGTGGAACTGAGCCACGGCAATATGGTGGCCAATGTCATGCAGGCGCGCGCCTGGATCGCACCCTGGGCCGAGGAAGGTCGGGAGCGCATCCTCACCGCCCTGCCCTTGCACCACATCTTCGCGCTCACGGCCAACTGCCTGGTGTTCTTCAGCCTCGGGGCGGAGAACGCGCTCATCGCCAATCCACGCGACCGCGCCGGTATGGTCAAGGAGATGGCACGACGGCGTTTCACCGCGATCACGGGTGTCAACACCCTGTTCAGCCGGCTGCTCAATACGCCGGGCTTTGGCGATATCGACTTCTCGGAACTGAAGTTCACGCTTGGCGGGGGCGCCGCGGTCCAAGCGGCCGTGGCCAACCAGTGGCAAAGCGTGACCGGCCGGGCCCTGACCGAAGCCTACGGACTGACCGAGGCCGCACCTGCAGTTGCCATGAACCCGCTCTCCGCTCCGGAGTACAACGGCAGCGTCGGCCTGCCATTGCCCTCGACGGAGGTGTCCATCCGTGAAGACAATGGCCGCGAAGTGGGCATCGACACGGCCGGCGAGCTGTGTGTGCGCGGACCGCAGGTCATGCGTGGCTATTGGCGACGCCCCGACGCCACGCGTGCCGCCTTCACCGAGGACGGATTCCTGCGCACTGGCGACATCGCAACCATCGATGCCGAGGGCTTCATCCGCATCATCGATCGCCTCAAGGACGTCATCATCGTTTCGGGGTTGAATGTCTATCCAAACGAGGTCGAGAGCGTGGTCATCCAGTGCGACGGGGTACGCGAGTGTGCCTGCGTCGGCGTCCCCCACGCCGATACCGACGAGGCAGTCAAGCTGTACGTGGTGCGCGCCGATGAAAGCCTGACGGCCGAGCGTATCCTGGCCTTCTGCGAGCAGCAGCTCAGCCGCTACAAGCTGCCGCGCAGCATCGTATTCGTGGAGGAACTGCCCAAATCCGACGTCGGCAAGGTTCTGCGCAAGCAGTTGCGCGAACACTGAGGCCGGAGGAACAAAGCCGTAGCCGCTGGACACGTCCTCAGGAGGAAGGGGCCTTATGTTATTGTGTAACGTTCATCGCTTGGCCTCCTCCCCGTGACCGCACCCAACGCCACCATGCCGCTGCGCAACGCTCCCATCGATCGGCTCGCCATCGCTCTGTCCGGAGTATGCGCGGTGCATTGCGTACTGGTGGTCGCCGCCATCACGGCGATCCCGATCTGGGGACTGGGCTGGCTGACGGCGCCGCATTTTCACGAGTGGTTTCTGGCAGCCGCGCTGGCACCCAGCGCCATTGCGCTGCTATCGGGTTATCGACGCCACCGCAGTGCGGTGGTGGTGGCGATGGGTGTCTTGGCATTGGCATTGATGGCACTGGCCATCGCGCTCAGCACCCTGGAGGCGGTGTCGCCCCGGGGAGAAAGCGTGGTCACGCTGAGCGGCGCCGGCCTGCTGGCTTTGGCCCATTGGCGCAACCTGCGACTCGGCCGCTGCGGACACGCGGCGCACTGACCGCAGCGACGCGAATGGCGGTCAGGAACCGCTTCCCGCCTTGCTGACCGACCCGCCGCGCTCTTCTTCCGGCAACGCGATATTCATCTCGAGCAGATCAACGCCCTGATCGTGCTGCACACGCACGTGCACGGCGTCGTCCGCCACCTCGGTGTAGCGCCGCACGACTGCCAGCAGATCCTCGCGCAGGCGTGGCAGCCAGTCAGGACCGGCGCCCCGTCCCTCGCGCTGGTGCATGACGACCAGTTTGAGCCGGTCGCGCGCCACATTGGCGCTGTTCTTGCGCTCGTTTCGAAACAGCTTCATCCAATCCATGCGCGACCTCAGGTTCCGAACAGACGGCCGAGAAAGCCCTTCTTCTCGACCTCCACGAAGCGGTGCGCGCGCTCTTCACCGAGGAAACGCGCCACCATGTCGGCATAGGCCGAGCCGGCGTCGGTGGCGGTATCCGCCACCACTGGCACGCCCTGGTTCGAGGAGTTCAGCACCGCCTGCGATTCGGGAATGATCCCGAGCAGCGGAATGGCAAGAATATCGGTGACATCCTCCACCGACAGCATCTCGCCCTTGGCCACGCGCGCCGGGTTGTAGCGCGTCAACACTAGGTGCTCGCGGACCGTACCGTTGCCCTGCTCCGCCTTGCGCGTCTTGGAGGACAGCAGGCCAAGCACCCGGTCGGAGTCCCGCACCGAGGACACTTCCGGATTGGTGACCACCAAAGCCTCGTCGGCAAAGTACATGGCGGCATAGGCGCCATGCTCGATGCCGGCGGGAGAATCACACACCACGTAATCGAATTCCTTGGCCAATTCTTCGAGCACGCGCTGCACGCCATCGATGGTCAAGGCTTCCTTGTCGCGGGTCTGGCTGGCGGCGAGGATGGCGAGATTGTCGTAACGCTTGTCGCGGATAAGCGCCTGGCGGAGGGTGGCCTCGCCCTGGATGACGTTGACGAAATCGAAGACCACGCGCCGCTCGACCCCCATGATGAGGTCGAGATTGCGCAAGCCGACATCGAAATCCACGACGGCCGTCTTGTAGCCGCGTACCGCAAGGCCGGTCGCGAAAGAGGCGCTGGTCGTGGTCTTGCCGACGCCCCCTTTCCCCGAGGTCACGACGATGATCTTTGCCAAGGCTGAGAGCCCCCCGAACGTGATGAGATGATGACGCGCCATGATAGCGGTGTCGCATCGGTCATGTGTGCAGCGCGGCATGCGCATTGGCGCGGCGTCCACGGGGGCCTGACGGGCGCGTCGCGTTGCCCCTCCGCGCCGAAGCCAGTAGCCTGAACCTGAAAGGCGCACTGCGCATCACTAATCGGGGACAGAACAGCTATGAACGCCAGGCACTCACTGTGGGCCGCGGCATTGATCGGCCTTTCCAGCGCGGCCCATTCCGCGGGCAACTACGCCGAAGTCGACCTCAACGTCACGACCTCGGACAACGATTTCGGGAACGGCGTGGAAGACCACTCGCAGGGCATGGGGGTGGCGGCGCGCGGCCGCGTCTTCATCGAGGGCGACTACTTTGTGCAGGGCGATGCCGAAGGGCACTTTACGGAGGGCTCGACCGGCGGCTCCAATTACGACCTCGACAGCCAGCTGTACCGCCTTGGGCTGGGCGCTCAGGACTATGCCGGCTCGCGCGACCTGCTGGCGGCCTTCTGGGTCGAAGTGGTCTACAGCCGTATCGACGTTGCCACGTCCGGGGGCAACGCGGACACGGACAATGTGGGCGGTGCCCTGCAGCTGCGTTTCGACCGTGCCTCGCGCGAGGGCCGCTTCCTGCCCTACCTGCAGCTGGGCTACGTCAGCACCGATGACTTCGACGGCGCCGAGGCGCGACTGGGCAGCCGGCTCAATCTCTTACCGGTCCAGCCCTATGCCGAAGTCCGCTACTTGGATCGCGACGGCGACGGCGGCGGTTTCGAACAGGTGTCCTTTGCCGCCGGAGCCCGCTTGGCCTTCTGAGTGAGGTCGCGGCAGTCGGCGCTCGCTAGTCCAGGCTGCTGAACTGCAGATCGTCACCGTCCAGCCACACCTGCACCGGTTTGCCGCTGAGCTCGCCGCGCATGCGCTCGGCAACATTATAGACGCCGGCACAGGCCACCAGTTCGGGCTCGAAACGCCGACAGAAAATGCGCGCCGTGGCATCGCCGCGGGCACCGGCGATGGCGCGGCCACGCAACGCGCCGTAGATGTGGATATGGCCATCGGCGATAACTTCCGCGCCCGGGCTGACCGTTCCGAGCACGATCAGGTCACCGCCCTCGGCATAGATCTGTTGCCCGGACCGCACCGGGCTCTGGACGACCCGTGACCGCCCTCCGGCCGTGACAGCAGCGGCAACCGCCTTGTCCTGCGCTTCTTGGACGGGGCGCTCCGCGTGGCTCGTGGTACGCGCACGGGTCGGCATAAGCGCATCCTCGGGCAGCACAGCCAGCCCGCATGCCGGGGCGGTGGGAGCAAGCTTGCCGTCGGCCACGCCGAGCACGCGCAGACCGTATTCCCGCGCCACTTCAAGCAGGCTGCTACAGGCGGTGTGATGGGCCGCATCCAGGATGATGGGCATGCTGCGCATGGCTTCGGGCAGTGCCTCCGCCCATGCACGGAACTCGGCCACCGTATCGGAGGCGCCACGGGCGCTCATGCGCACCCGCGTGATGGGCAGCATGACTCCCTTGACCTCGGTTGCAGGCGTACTGGCAGTTTCGTTCACAACGATTCGGCGTCGGACATAAGGGTGCGCATTATTGCGCATGCAGCCGAAAGGCTCTTTGTGGCCACGCCAGCTCGGAATGGCCCGCCTTTTGCAATGCCTTTCACGCCTCCCTCCTTCTCGAAGTGGTCCATGCCCTGTCGCGAACTGCCGTTGCCGCATTGCCTGCTCGACCATGCCTCCGCGCATGGCCTGAGCCGGCCAAGCACGGGAAAGCGGCCACGCGGATGGCCGCGACTGCAACCCTGCGGTGGCGGTGATCTCCCGCACGAATTGGTACTCCATCGCCATTCCCGCTTACAGTACGGTCTGGGCATCCGTTGTCCGAACGGCCTGCCTCCCACACCATCTGATCCGAGTCGTATTTCATGACGGAGCTCACCAATTGGGCACGCTATCGATCCAGCACCTATGACGAGTTGATCGGCCCGGACGGGAAACCCCGTCCGGCCGCACGTGCCCTCACGGCGTATCTGAGCGGCCTGACGGCGGCCGAACTGGCTGACCGTCGCCTTGCCGCCGAACTCGCCATCAAGTCGCTGGGGATCACCTTCACGGTGTACAGCGAGGGCCGCAACGTCGATCGCGCCTTCCCCTTCGATGTCATCCCGCGCACCATCGAGCGCAGCGAGTGGGATCGCACAGAGGCGGGCTTGAAGCAAAGGGTCACTGCCCTGAACTGCTTTATCGCCGACATCTACGGCAAACAGCACATCGTGCGCGACGGCATCTTCCCGGGGGAGCTGCTCGAGAAATCGGTCAATTTCCGACCGCAGTGTGTGGGCGTGCGACCGGCCGGGGACATCTGGGCGCACATCTGCGGCTCGGATCTGGTGCGCGACAGCGACGGCACGATCTATGTGCTGGAAGACAATCTGCGGGTGCCCTCCGGCGTGTCCTACATGCTGGAAAACCGCATGGTGAACAAGCGCGTCTTTCCGGAGATTTTCGAGTCGAGCACCATTCTCCCGGTTGACGCCTACCCAGCTGAGCTGTACGACATGCTCGCCAACCTGTCCCCCCGGCCGGCCGACCAGCCGGTCATCGGCCTGCTGACGCCGGGCATTTTCAACAGCGCCTATTTCGAGCACTGCTATCTCGCCCTGCAGATGGGGGTCGAGCTGGTCGAAGGACCGGATCTCTTCGTCGGCGACGACGACTGCTGCTACATGCGCACCATCTACGGCCCGCAGCGCGTGGATGTGCTCTATCGCCGCATCGACGACCTCTTCATCGACCCCGAAGTCTTTCATCCGGACTCCGTGCTGGGCGTGCCGGGTCTGATGCGCGCCTGGCGCGCCGGCAACGTGGCGCTGGCCAATGCGCCGGGTGCTGGCGTGGCCGACGACAAGGTGGTCTACGCCTACGTGCCAGAGATGATCCGCTACTACCTGCAACAGGACGCCATCCTCCCCAATGTGCCGAGCTATCTGTGCATGCGCGAGGACGACCGCCGCTACGTGCTAGATCACATCGACGAGTTGGTGATCAAGCCGGCCAATGAATCCGGCGGCTACGGCATGTTGATCGGCCCGCGCGCGACCAAAGCAGAGCGTGCGGCCTTCGCCGAACGCCTGCGCGCCGATCCGCGTAACTACATGGCCCAGCCGACGCTGGCCATTTCCACCGCCCCGACGCTGACCGATGACGGAATCGAACCCCGACACCTTGATCTGCGTCCCTTCATCCTGGCGCGAGAAGAGCCCTACGTCACCACGGGCGGCCTGACGCGGGTGGCCATGACCAAGGATTCGCTGGTGGTCAACTCTTCGCAGGGAGGAGGCGCGAAGGACACCTGGGTGGTCGATCTCGACGACGGAGGCAACTGATCATGCTGTCGCGTACCGCGGAAAACATCTATTGGTTCGGACGGCACCTGCAGCGCATCGAAAATACGGCCCGGCTGGTCAACGTCCATGCCTACCTGTCGTTGGATCTGCCGCGCCATGTTCCCCTTTCATGGGGCTCGCTGGTCGAGATTCTTGGTGCCTGGTCGCAGTTCTCAACGCGCTACAACCAGGGCAGCGAGGCAGAGGTCGCACATTTTCTGATTGCCGACGAGCAGTTCCCCGGCTCGCTGCGCTGCACGCTGTCGCTGGCGCGGGAAAACCTCCGCGCCACGCGCGAGACCATGCCGAACGATATCTGGGAGCGGGTCAACGAACTCTACGCGCTGGTCAGTGCGCGCGGCGAGTCGGTGACCTATCGCCGCATTCGCACGGATCTGCTTCGCGAAGTCATTGATCAATGCCTGACGACAGTGGGCATGCTGGTCAGCAACATGAGTCGCGGCGTGCCTTTCCAGTTTCTGCGGCTGGGATTGGCGCTGGAGCAGGCCGACATGACCACGCGCATCATTGATGTACGCTCTTCCGGCGCCGTCGGCGACGGTCAGCGCGATGAGTTGACGCCTTTTCGCACCATCCAGTGGATGAGCGTGCTCAAGAGTCTGCATGCCTACCAGATGTACCGGCGCCAACAGCGCACCCGCGTCAGCGCGCCACGCGTGCTCGCCTTCCTGCTGCACGACCGCAACTTCCCGCGCAGCGTGGCCTGTTGCCTGGGAGCAATGCAACAGACTCTGCCGCGGTTGCCCGAGGGACACCGCGTCACCGAGGCGGTGATGGCAGTCGACGCGCTTCTGGAGCGCAGCGACGTGGCCGGACTACTGGCCGACGAGGACAACACCGCGCTGGGTCAGCTCCTGGATGACATCCAGCTTGCGCTGGGCCAGGTGCACAACCGCATCGACCAGCATTTCTTCCAGCCGGACTGACCGCGGACAGGGGGCTCAGGATCCCAGCGTGTGAACCGTGGCGCTGGAGGACTGAGCCTGGGCGCCCACATCCGGGTGATTGCTGCCGAGCGGGCTGCCGGTTTCCCAGTCAAAGCGTGGCAGCTCGGCGAAGACCGCTTCCAGCTTCTTTTCCCAGCCTTCCTTGAGTTGTCGGTAATAGGGCGTGTCGGTATCCAGCCGCATCTGATGGCTGATGTTGAGTTGGCCTTCCGGCACCAGCGCAAGATCCACCGGGGGCCCCACCGACAGATTTGAACGCATGGTGGAATCCAGCGACACCAATGCGCAGCGCGCGGCATCCTCAAGCCGGACACCGGGACGGATGATGCGATCCAGGATCGGCTTGCCGTACTTGTGCTCGCCGATCTGCAGAAAGGGCGACTCCGGCGAGGCCGAGATGTAGTTGCCGAGCGGGTAGATCAGATACAACTGCGGCGCCTCGCCGGCGATCTGCCCGCCGAGAATGAAGGTGGTCTCGACAGTGGTCGTCGACGAGGGTGCGTCGCCTGCCACCTGCTTCTGGGCGCGCTGCGACAGACCGCCAATGTACTCGGCCACATCGAACATCGTGGGCAGATTGCGCAGAGAGGGCCCGGCCACATCGGTCTCGCAACCCCGCTTGATGGCGGTCAGCACGGTTTGTGTGGTGGCCAGGTTGCCCGCCGACATCAGCACGAAGACACGATCGCCCGGGAAGGCGAAGGTGTGCATCTTGTTGTAGGTCCGGACGTCGTCGACCCCCGCACTGGTGCGGGTGTCGGAGGCGAAGACCAGGCCTTCGTCCACTTTGATGGCTATGCAGTAGGTCATGGATGCGGCGACAAGGTCACCAGACAGTGCGGGCACCCATTGTACGGCCGCAGCATGAGCGCGCGGCAAAAAGCGCGCATGGCATGATGGCGCGGCCTCAACAAGACCCATCGCGCCATGCACCCCATTGAATTCTTTTTCGATCCCGTCAGTCCCTACAGCTATCTCGCTGCCACTCAACTGGACAGCCTGGCGGCGCGCTGCGGAACAACGGTGGTCTACAAGCCGATGCTGCTCGGTGCCGTGTTCAAGGCCACAGGCAATCGCATGCCGGCTGCGGTACCCGCCAAGGGCCGATACATGCTGACCGACCTGCAGCGGTGGGCCGCATTCCATCAGGTGCCCTTCCAGTTCCCCGCTGTCTTCCCCACCGACAGCAAGCTGGCCCAGCGCATTGCCTGCACGCTGCCCGAAGCCGAGCGGCCGCGCTGGACGCTTGCCGTGATGCGCGCCTACTGGGTCGATGGCCACGACATCGGTACCGAAGCCGGCGTACGCCATGCACTCGAGACCCTCAGCATGGACGCTCCTGCTGCCATTGAAGCTGCGCAGGGCGAAGACGCCAAGGCGGCCTTGAAGCAACTGACCGACGAAGCTGTGTCTCGCGGCGTCTTCGGCGCGCCCAGCTTCTTCTTTGGCGACGCCCTCTTCTGGGGATTCGATCGCCTGCCGCTGCTGGAGCACCACATCAAGCATTCAGCAGCTGCGTGAACACACACAACCGGAAGGTGCACTGCCGTGGCCTGGATTTTCAGGTTGCACACTGGGGGGAGGACGCGCCACCACGGCTCGTACTGCTGCACGGCTGGGGCGACTGTGGCGCCACCTTCGCGCCGTTGTGCGCGCATTGGGCGCGGCGCGCACCGGTGGCGGCACCGGATATGCGGGGATTCGGGCAAAGCGCGCACGCAGGGCCGCACTATTGGTTCGCCGATTATCTCGCCGACCTCGATGCCATCCTGGATGCGCTCAGCCCGACGCAGCCGCTGGCACTGATCGGTCACAGCATGGGGGCACAGATTGCGAGTCTCTACGCGGGGATTCGCCCCGAGCGGATCGCGCAGCTGGTCATTCTTGACGGGCTGTTCCTTCCCGACACGCCCAGCGATCAGGCGCCCAAACGCTATCGCGGTTGGCTACACCAGCTACAGGAACCCCCGCAGACGCGCGTCTATCCCGATTTTCACAGCCTCGCCACTCGCATCCAGAAGCAACACCCCAGACTGAGCGCAGAGCGCGCTCTGGACGTGGCACAGGCATGGGCCCGGGAAGTGGACGGGGGTGTACAACTGCGCATGGACCCGCGCCACCGCATGCGCGGTCCACTACTGTTTCGCGCCGCCGAGTCCAAGGCAGTGTGGCAACAGATCACGGCGCCGACCCTGTTCCTGGATGGCGCTCAGTCCGCCTTTGCACAGGCTATTGATGCATGCGAGCGCGATGACCGCCGCGCCTGTTTTCGACATCGTGACGAAAAGGTACTGGAGGAGGCGGGTCACATGCTCCATTTCGACGCCCCGGAGCAGACCGCAGCCTGTATCGATGGGTGGCTCGTCGCACAGGGATGGCCGGGTGGCGATATCCAGGACGCCACCACCCGGCCAAACGAACCCGCCTAGTTGCGTGCGATCAGCCAGTCACTGATCGCCGGCGACACCAGCTTCTGCGACTTGCCGCTAACGTAGATACCGATATGCCCACCGGGAAACTCGAGTTCCTGGTAGTCCTTGGTACCGACCTTGCTTGCCAGGGCCTTGGAGGCCGCGGGCGGCACCAGATGGTCATCGCGCGCGTAGATGTTGAGCACCGGCATAGTCAGACGATCCAGCCGGATCTGGACGCCGTCGATGGACAGCGCATCCTTGACCAGCTCGTTGTCCTGATGGAACTTGCGTACGAACTCGCCATAGCAGGCACCTGCCTGATCCGGACTGTCAAAGATCCACTGCTCCATGCGCATGAAGCTGCGTACCGCCTCCGGATCGTCGCCGATGTCGAGCAGCGCCAGATACTTCTGCACGTTGAGCTGGAAGGGCTTGAGTGACACGTAGGACACATTCAGCACATCGCCCGGGATATTGCCGAAGGCCTGCACGGCCTGGCCAACATCGGCGTGCATCGCCCACTTGGTGAGCAGATTATCCGGCGTCTGGAAATCCACCGGCGTCACCATCACCGTGAGATTGGCGACCTTGTCCGGGTTGGCGGCGGCGTAGCACAGGCTGAAGCAGCCACCTTGGCAGACACCCAGCAGATTGACGGCATCACTGCGCGTCAAACGACGCACTTCGTCGACGCAATCGTCGATATAGCCGAAGATGAAGTCCCCTAGAGACAGCACGCGATCGGCCGGATCCGGATAGCCCCAGTCGATCAGATAGATGTCATGACCGCGCTTGGTCAGCGAGCGGATCAAAGATTTCTCCGCTTCGATGTCCATCATGTGCGGCCGGTTGACGAGGGCGTAGCAGATCAGAATCGGCGGCGCCTTGCGGTTGCCTTCACCGGCGTAGCGGTACAGCCGCACCTTGTCCTGCTGGTAGACGCATTCGCGCGCCGTGGCACCGTTGGTTTCGTCCTGCAGGCCGCGCAGATTGGCCTGCAATGCGCCGAACTTCATCTGCCAGTTGGCCATTTCCTGCATGGCCTTCTGAGGGTCGATCGCCACGGGCATATTGGGCATGGAGAAGCCGGTCATGATTAATCCTCGTGTTGGGTATTGGTCGCGGCGTTCTTGCGGGCCGCGGAAGCACGCTTGCTGCTGGCCTTGCGTGCGCTCTTCTTGGTTGCAGCCTTCTTGGCCGCCGGAGCCGCTGGCGTGGCTCCACTGTGCGCTGCCGTCTCTTGCTGCCCCTCGACCAGCGCACGCAGCGCCGCAACTTCCCGCTTGAGGGCACGAATGTCCCGGCGTGCCTGCTGCAGACGCTCGTGGCTGGTCTGCATTTCGGCGCGCGTCGGCAGGCCAATGGTTTCGAGCTGGCTGTCAAGCCACTTGGAGCGTGCGATCTTGGCGCGCGACATTGCATCCGTGAAGCCGCCGAAGGCGCGGCTGAATGCGTCACTGTGCGCAATTTCGGCGAAAGCAAGCTCGCCTGCTTCGATCCACAGATCGATCATGCCGCGCAGCGAGGTCACAGGCTGCCCCGAGTGCGTGCGCTGCTCGATCAGCTGGGCCAGCGCCTTCTGGAACTGCTCGGGAAAGCCGGAAAGAGCCTCCTGCAGCTTGGCGATGGCCGGCCCCATCTGCGCGTGCACATCGGCCAGCTCCTGCATCTGCCGGGTTACTTCGCGCGACAGCCCCAGCGGGGCCATTTGCTCATCGAGCAGATTCTGTATGCCGGAATGCATGGCACCGCTGCCACGAGTGGCGCCAGCGGCGTTGCCGAACAGCTCGCTCCAACGTTCCCACTGTGTCGTCATCGAGTCGGACAGCGCGGTGGCAGCCTTCTGCCACTCGGCCGTTGCAGCGTCCTTGCCGTCGGGCATGGCCTGACGAATCTGCGCAAAGAACTGCTGCATCCAGGCCGTCGGGTCTTGTGCACTTGTTGCACCCCCCGTTTGCCAAGCCGACCAATCGAAGGGATTCTTGAGCGGACTGGACACGTTGGAGAAAAAGGGATTGTTGGCTGCGGCGCTAAAGGGCCAGCTCCAGTTGGGGTTCTGCATAACTACTCCTCAGGTTGCGGCGGGCCCAGCCCGTCAGGTTTTTGCACTGCAGAGATTACGCCCTTAGGAAAAGGAGCGCAAATCCAGGACCGCAAAGCTGCAACATTAAAAAACAGTGGGTTATATGTAATTGTAGGGTTTACACTTACTACTAATCGCCAGCGCAATTATTTTGCATTGCAAAAACTCTGGTGCTATAGTGGCCTCGCCATCCAGGCAAGACCCCTACAGGAGCTAACGATGAACTACCCCTTCAATGACATCACCGACGCCTTCGGTCGCATGGGCAAGGCCGCCCTCGAACCGGCCACCCTCGCCGGCGAGAAGCTGATCTCCACGACCGAAGCCATGGCCAAGGCCAACCAGGCGCAGGCGGTCGGTGCGATGCGCGCCGCCCACGACGCGGTTCCGGCCTTTGTCAACGCCGATTCCCCGAAGGCCGCCTACGAAGTCTTCGAACAGCTGGGCGAGAAGATGAACACCCTGGGTCAGAGCTACCTCGACGAGCTCACCCAGCTTGGTAACCAGCAATTCGGCGCCGCTGCTGCCGTTGCCGAGCAAGCCATGACGGCCGGCTCGACGATCTTCAGCGAAGGCCTCGACCTGGTCGTCGGTCTGACCGAGACCGTGCTGTCCACGGTGAGTGGCAAGGTTGCCGAAGCTCAGCAAGCCGCTGCATGAGGCGGTCCTAGTGGCCACTGTGGCGCATTCGCCGCAGTGGCCTTTTCTATTGATCACATGGGAGGAGACATTCAATGGAATGTGTAATCACCGCCGCGGCACGCACGCCGGTCGGCAGTTTCGGGGGCGGACTGGCATCGCTGCAGGCCACCACGCTGGGAACACAACTGGTCCGGGCTCTGCTGGCGCGCGCCGCCATTGACCCCGCCTCGATTGATGAAACCATTCTTGGCCAGGTCCTGGCAGCGGGCTGCGGGCAGAACCCGGCGCGCCAGACCGCCATCCATTCCGGCATTCCGCAAGAAGTGCCGGCAATGACGATCAACAAAGTGTGCGGCAGCGGCTTGAAAGCCGTGGCGCTGGCCGCGCAGAGCATCCGCGCCGGCGACGCGCACACGGTACTGGCTGGCGGTCAGGAAAGCATGTCCAATGCGCCGCACGTGCTCGATGGATCACGCGACGGCAAGCGTCTTGGCCATTGGAATCTGCGTGACAGCATGATCGTTGACGGGCTGTGGGACGCCTTCAATGACTTCCATATGGGCGAGACCGCCGAACGCCTCGCGGACAAGTACGCGATTTCCCGCGCCGAGCAGGACGCTTTCGCGGCAGAGTCCCACGCCAAGGCCGCCGCTGCCTGGGACAGTGGTGCCTTCGATGACGAAGTCGTTCCGGTGGAAGTGCCGCAGCGCAAAGGTCCGCCAAAAATGGTGGAACGTGACGAGGGCATCCGTGCCGACACCACGGCCGAAGGTCTGGCCAAGCTGCGCCCGGCATTCCGCGGCGAAGGCTCGGTAACCGCCGGTAACGCCTCCAGCCTGAACGATGGCGCCGCTGCTCTACTGGTGATGTCGGCCGAGCGCGCCCGCTCGCTGGGACTGGAGCCCCTGGTCACGATCCGCGCCGCAGGCAGTGCCGGTGTCGACCCCGCCACCATGGGCATCGGCCCGGTGCCCGCTACCCAACGCTGCCTGGAGCGCGCGGGCTGGACGATCAAGGATCTCGACCTGATCGAAGCCAACGAGGCTTTTGCTGCCCAGGCGCTGAGCGTCGGGCGCGAACTGCAGTGGGATCCCGCGCGCGTCAACGTCAACGGCGGAGCGATCGCCATTGGCCATCCGATCGGCGCATCGGGAGCCCGCGTGCTGGTCACTCTGATTCATGCCCTGCGTCGGCGGGGTGGCGGTCGCGGCCTCGCGACCCTGTGCATCGGTGGCGGTCAGGGCGTGGCCCTCGCCGTCGAAACCCCCTAAAGCGTCACCCCATAACAACGAAAGGAGTACCCCTCATGCAAGTCGATCTGAAAAACCGCGTCGCCCTCGTCACTGGCGGCAGCGGTGCCATTGGGCGCATCATCTGCGTCTACCTTGCCCGTGCCGGCGCGCGCGTGGTGGCGAGCTGCTCGCACATGGACGCACCCAGCGCCAAGGCGCTGCAGAAGGACGCACACGACAACGGCTGGAATATCGCGCTGCAACCCTTCGACGTGGCCAGCTTCAAGGAAACCCAGGAGGCGGTGGAGGCAATCACGGCGGAGCACGGTCCCATCAGCTTTCTGGTCAACGGCGCCGGCATCACGCGCGACGCCCCGCTCAAGCGCATGACGGAAGAGCAGTGGGATCTGGTCATGCGGGTCAATCTCGATAGCGTCTTCAACACCTGCCGCACGATTGCCCCGAGCATGGCGGAGAACGGATTCGGCCGCATCGTCAATCTGTCCTCCATCAACGGGCAGAAGGGCCAGTTCGGACAGTGCAATTACTCGGCGGCGAAGGCAGGCATGCACGGCTTCACGATGGCGCTGGCGCAGGAAGTGGCTGCCAAGGGAGTGACCGTCAACACCATCTCCCCCGGCTACATCGACAGCCCGATGATTCAAGCCGTACCCGAGGAGATCCGCGAAACCATCAAAAAGGACATCCCGGCCAAGCGCTTCGGTCAGCCCCGTGATATCGCCGCGGCAGTGACCTACCTCTGCTCGGAACAGGCCTCCTTCGTCACGGGTGCCAATCTGCCGGTCAACGGCGGTCACTTCATCCATTAGGGCCCCTTGTGGCCGGGCGGTGCAGGACAGCATCGACCGGCCACACGGCGTATCATCGTCGCATGACTGCCGCGCGCCTCATACGCAAGTATCCCAACCGTAGGCTCTACGACACCGCGCAGGCACGGTTCATCAACCTCGATGATCTCCGCCAGATGGTGGTGGACGGCGAGGAATTCGTCGTTCAGGACAAAACCAGCGGCCGGGACATCACGCGCAGCATGCTGCTGCAGATCATCGTCGAGGCCGAGGAATCGGGAGAGCCGCTGCTCAGTACGCGCATGCTGCGCAACATGATCCGCTTCTACGGCCACATCATGCAGTCTGCGTTCGGCCAGTATATCGAGGCAGCCACCGAACAATTCATGCAACAGCAGGATACGGTCGAACGGCAGTTCAAGCAGTTGATGAGCGGCGGCCCGATGGCTGCCATGAACGATCTGCTGCGTGCACAGATGGGCTTTTTCGGCAAGAAGGACAGCGGTTCCGGCGACAACAAGAAGTAACCACCTGTCATCGGCTAAGCTAGCGCCCCATTCGCAAGCATCGCTGAAGCCGCAAACATGAAAGTGCTGGTCATCGGGGGCGGCGGTCGTGAGCACGCCCTGGCGTGGAAACTGTCGCAATCGCCACGGGTGGACGAAGTCATCGTGGCACCGGGCAATGCCGGAACGGCGCGCGAGGCGGGCTGTCGCAATGCCGAGGTCGCGGCCGAGGACGTCGACGGTCTGCTGCGCTTGGCGCATGACGAGGCGGTGGATTTCACGGTGGTTGGACCCGAGGCACCGCTGGTGCAGGGGGTCGTCGACGCCTTTCAGGCGGCCGGCTTGGCCTGCTTCGGCCCGAACCGTTCGGCGGCGCGACTGGAAGCCTCGAAGGCCTACACCAAGGCCTTTCTCGAGCGACACGGGATCCCGACCGGCGCCTACGCAAGCTTCACCGACGCAGAGGAGGCCTGCGACTGGATTCGCGCACACGGTGCACCCATCGTCATCAAGGCCGATGGCCTGGCGGCCGGCAAGGGCGTCGTGGTCGCGCTGGATGAAGCCACGGCACTCAATGCGGTACACGACATGCTGGCGCTCGGTGATACGGACGCCCAGGTCGTGGTCGAGGAATTTCTGGAAGGCGAGGAAGCCAGTTACATCGTGGTGGCCGACGGTGAAGACTTCGTCGCCTTCCCCGCTTCGCAGGACCACAAGCGTGTCGGCGACGGCGATGCCGGCCCCAACACGGGTGGCATGGGCGCCTACTCACCGGCCCCCGTGGTCACCCCCGATGTGGCACAACGCGTCGAGGAAACGGTCATCCGCCCGACCCTGCGCGGCCTGGTCGCCGACGGCGTGCACTTCACCGGTTTCCTCTATGCCGGCCTGATGATCGGCCCGGACGGCGAAGCGCGTGTGTTGGAGTTCAATGTACGCATGGGGGACCCGGAGACGCAGCCGCTGCTCATGCGCCTTTCATCGGACCTGCTTGAACTGCTGGAAGCCGCCGTGGAGCACCGCCTCGACAAGGTGCAACCGAGCTGGGACCCGCGCGCGGCGTTGGGCGTCGTGCTCGCGGCCCAGGGCTACCCGGCCAGCACGCGCAAGGGTGACGTCATCCACGGCCTCGACCTGCCCTTCGGTTCGAACGTCAAGGTCTTCCACGCTGGCACCAGGCTGGGTGAGGACGGCGCGGTACAAACCCATGGCGGTCGCGTCCTATGTGTCTGCGCGCTCGGCGAGAGCACGGCGTCGGCGCAGACTGCCGCCTACGCGGCGGTGCGCCAAATCCGCTGGGAAGGCATGCACTTCCGCAGCGACATTGGGTGGCGCGCAATCAGCTGACCGCGGGCGCCCCAAGCATAGCGGCGGCAATGGTGAAATAGATCACCACCCCGGTGACGTCGGCGATCGACGCCACCAGGGGCGCGCTCGCGGTGGCCGGATCGACCTTGAGCCGCGACATGGCAAAGGGCAGCGACATGCCGATCAAGCTGCCGACCACGACGACAATAATCATCGTCATCGCCACCACCCAGGCGATATCGACCCCACCCCGCCAGGCCCCGATACCGGAAATGGCCACGGCCATGGTCAAACCAAGCAGGCTGGCCACCAGAAATTCGCGGCCGAGCATGCGGCCCCAGTCGCGCATCAGCACATCGCCGGTGGCCAGAGCGCGCACCATCAGGGTCGAGGCCTGCGAACCGGCATTGCCCGCACTGGCGATGAGCAGGGGCAGGAAGAACAGCAGCGACAGGTGGGTGGAGATCGTTTCCTCGAAGTGCGCGATACCGGCGCCGGAAAAGATATTGCCGAAGACAAGCACCACCAACCAGAACACGCGGCTGCGGTACAGGCTGGTAATGCTGGCGTCACGAATGCTGCCACCGAGGGCACCCGAGGAACCACCGGCCTTGTGAAAGCCCGTGGTTGCCGCCTCTTCCGCCACGTCCATGGCGTCGTCGTAGGTCACGATACCAATCAGCCGCTCCTCCGCGTCCACCACTGGGAGCGCGATAAGGTCGTACTTGGAAATCATGTGCGCCGCTTCGCGCTGCTCCTCGTCGGCGCGACAGTGAATCGGGTCGTGCTTCATGAATTGCTCGACTCGTGCATGCGGCGGCGCGATGATCAGATCACGGAGCGAAACGGTTCCGATCAACCGGCGCAGCTCATCGACCACGTAGGCCTGGTAGATCGTCTCCTTGTCGGGGGCGACGCGGCGGAGTTGCTCGACAGCCTGTCGCGCGGTCAGTTCCGGCGTCAGCGTGGCGTACTCGGAGGTCATGACCGAGCCCACCGTGCCTTCTTCATAGGCAGCAAGCTTGCGGATGTCCTCGCGTTCCACCTGCGCCAGCGCCGGCAGCAGCGTTTCCTGTGCATCCTGCGGCAGCTCGTTGTAGAGGTCCGCGCGCTCGTCGGAGGACATTTCCACGAACAGAGCCACCAGCTCCGGCCGGGTCATCAGCTGCACCACCTCGAGCTGGAACTCGGGTGGGAGGTAGCCAAAGATTTCGGCACGCTCGGTCGCCGCCACCTGCGCGATCAGTCGCCTGACCTGGATGGGCTCGAACTCCGCGAGCATCGCCGCCATGTCCGCCGGGTGCGTCTGTCGCACCAGCGTCGGCACAATCGTGTCGTCACCGTTCAGCGCGGCGCGCAAAGAAAACAGCATGTCTTCGCGTTCCATGGGCCACCTCAGGTTACGCGAGGCGACCGGATACCTGAACTAGTGTGCCGTCGGGTTCCAGCCGCCCTGCACGGGCTGTTGGGATGCGTTGGAGCGGAATATGGAAGCGATGATTTCCATGCGCTCAATGCGGAGTAAAGAGGCTGCGCCGAAGGCGAGCCTTGGGCACGCGGGCATCATAGACGCACGCCGGTCGATGTCAACCGCGCTTGGCGCCGGCACCCTCGATATGGGTGGCACCATCCCGCCAGGCCATCCAGGCCGACAGAGCGTGCTGCGCATAGTCGATACGCAGCTCCGTGGCCTTCGCATCCACCGACCTTTCCGGCGCACGCTGCACGGCGCCCTCATGCAGTCCACCGACCACACGCGCCCGAAGACTGTAGGCCACAGCGGCGGGCAGCATGCGCTCCAGGCTTCGCGTCACGGCATGCCCTGGCGGCAACAGTGAACGCACTGCCAGCAAGCCTTCGAGACGGGTGGTTGTGGGCGTGGTGCGTCCGCAGCGACTGAGCGCACCGCTGGACTGCCCCTCCGCCAGCATGGTCTCGACAATCATTACGGCATGTTCGAGGAGTGCTTTGCGCTCCATGGCAAAGGGCCACAGCGCCTCGGTGGCAAGCAAGGCCCAGTGATCCGGCTCACAGCGTCCGCTGGCGCGGCGCTTGCGCGCCAGATACAGCAGCGCGCGCTCCGCGGCATCGAGCCAATCCGGGTTCTCGTCCACCGCATACAGGCGCGTCAGCCCAAGTGCCGCCTCGCCAGGGTAGTAGAGGGATTCCCACTGCGTCATGCCTCCCTTGGAGGCGTGATACTTAGAGATGAAATGGCCATGCTCATCCTGCAGGCTGGCAATGAAGGCCCCAATGCCGGACAGGACCTTCACCGGAGGGCGCCAGACCTGGTTGGCATCCATGCCACACCACGCTGCCAAGGCCAGACCGGCGGCGCCCAACTTCGCCTCCAGCGGACGCCCCTCAGGGTCCCCCCACAAGGCAAAGCAGTCGGCCTGACCAGGCACCGTCCGGATGCAGGCAGTGGCCAGATAGCGCGATGCGGCATCGATGGTCGGGTCGACCGCAATGGTTGACGGTCGCTCACCGAACTGGGCCAGGGCGTACAACGCACCGGCGTGGCGGGCCACGTTGTAGCGTTGCATTGGCACGCCACGCGCGTCGTAGCCGTATTCGAAGCGCCCCGCGAAGCGACACTGCCGGATCAGCCATTGTGCCGCCCCATCGATGGCGACATTGAGGGCAGCGAGTTCGGGGGCGTATGCAGCGTCCGTGGTCACTACCGCACCTCAGAGACGATGCACACGCCCTTGCCTTCCCGATCCTGCGTGATCAGTTGCGCTTCATGGCATCGAAGAACTGCGAATTAGTCTTGGTCTGCTTCATGCGATCCAGGAGCAATTCCATGGCCGACATCTCGTCCATGTCGTGCAGCGCCTTGCGCAACAGCCAGATCTTCTGGAGATCACCGGGGTCGATCATCAACTCTTCGCGACGCGTGCCGGATCGATTGATGTTGACCGCCGGATAGACGCGCTTCTCGGCGAGGCGACGCTCCAGGTGGATCTCCATGTTGCCCGTGCCCTTGAACTCCTCGTAGATGACTTCGTCCATCTTCGAGCCGGTCTCGATGAGCGCGGTGGCCAGAATGGTGAGGCTGCCGCCTTCCTCGACGTTGCGGGCGGCACCGAAGAAGCGCTTCGGCTTCTGCAGTGCGTTGGCGTCCACACCACCGGTGAGCACCTTGCCGGAGCTTGGCGCCACCGTGTTGTAGGCGCGCGCCAGACGCGTGATGGAATCCAGCAGGATGACCACATCGCGCTTGTGTTCGACCAGGCGCTTGGCCTTCTCGATCACCATCTCCGCAACCTGGGTGTGACGCGAAGCGGCCTCATCGAAGGTGGAAGCAACCACTTCGCCGCGCACAGTGCGCTGCATGTCGGTGACTTCCTCGGGGCGCTCGTCGATCAGCAGCACGATGAGATAGACATCCGGGTAGTTCGCCATGATCGACTGCGCGACGTTCTGCAGCAGCATGGTCTTGCCCGCCTTTGGCGGCGAGACGATCAGCCCGCGCTGCCCCTTGCCGCATGGCGCGATGAGATCGAGGATGCGCGCCGTGATGTCTTCCGTGGTGCCGTTGCCGCGCTCCATGGTGAGACGCTCTTCCGGGAACAGCGGCGTCAGGTTCTCGAAGTTGACCTTGCGACGCGTCTTCTCCGGCGCTTCGTAGTTCAGCTCATTGATCTTGAGCAGCGCGAAGTAGCGTTCGTTCTCCTTGGGTGCGCGCACGCGGCCGGTGATGGTGTCACCGGTGCGCAGACCGAAGCGCTTGACCTGACTGGCAGAGACATAGACGTCATCCGGCCCGGCAAGGTAGGACGCATCCGGCGACCGCAGGAAGCCATAGCCTTGATCCACCAGCTCCAGCACGCCGGTATCGAAGATCTGCTCCCCGCGATCGGCGGCGGCATTGAGCAGGGCCGTGATGAGCTCGGGCTTCTTGCTGCGCGAGACGTTCTCCACCCCCTGCGCCGACGCCAGCTCCATGAGCGCGGTCGCGGTCATGGATTTCAACTCGGCGATGTTGACGCTGGAACTGCCTTCACCATCGGCATCGGGCTCATTGGCCGCCGCGGCGATATCGGCTTCGAGTTCCTCGTCGGAGGGGAGACCGGCGACCGAGGGGCCGCCACTGTTCGGATTCTTGTTGCGGGGCCGACGACGCGGGCGCGAGCGCTTCGGCCCCGGCTGGTTAGATGTGTTGCTCAACGAAGGCTGCCAGTTGTGCTTTGCCTACGGCGCCGGTCTGCGTTGCAGCCGCGTCGCCATTCTTGAAAAGGATGAGCGTCGGGATACCGCGCACCGAAAATCGCTGCGCAACGTCCTGATTCTCGTCGACGTTGAGCTTGACGACCTTCAGTTCGCCCTGTTTCTCATCGGCGACCTGCTCCAGTACCGGAGCGATCATGCGGCAGGGACCGCACCACTCCGCCCAGAAATCAACCAGGACGGGCTTGTCGGATTGCAAGACCTCGGCATCAAAATTGTCCGACGAAACGGACGTGACGTTGTCACTCATGGCTCGATGGGCTCCTCGTGGGAACGAAATGAAATGAGCATGCTCGCCGCACTGCGGATGCGCACCTCAGGCAGGTGCTGCAGTGGTAAATGCGCGCGGCGGGGAATCGGTTTCCATGCAATCAACAGCGCCGAAAGCGCCGTGTCGGAAACCGCTACCTGCATTGAATCTGAGGCGGGCCAAATTTGCAAGCCCTATTGGCGTTTTCGTTCGCAATTCCGGCATCTACGGTAGCGCAGGCGTATCCTTGGCATAGACAAAGACGATCAAGCAACCGAACACACGCACCGGGCGCGAGGCGCCCACGATATGACCGATACCGACTCCAAGACCGCGCTCGCCTTCAACGCGCTTCCCCTCGCCAAGACCCTGCAGGACAACCTGCGCCAGATCGGCTTTAGCCACTGCACCCCGATTCAGGCCAAGACCCTGCCGCTGGCACTCGACGGCAAGGATATTGCCGGCCAGGCACAGACCGGCACGGGCAAGACCATCGCCTTTCTGCTCGCCACGCTCGACCACCTCATCCGCACGGAGCCGAGCGGGCCCGACGGCCAGCCACGCGCGGTCATCCTGGCGCCCACACGCGAACTCGTCATCCAGATTCACAAGGACGCCGAGCCACTGGCGCGCGACACCGGCATCCGGCTGGGACTGGTCTATGGCGGCACCGGCTACGAAGCACAGCGCGAGCAGATCGCTCAGGGCGTGGATGTGTTGATCGGGACGCCGGGCCGACTGATCGACTATTTCAAGCAGAAGGTCTTCACGCTCAAGCACGCCCAGGTGGCCGTGCTCGACGAAGCCGACCGGATGTTCGACCTCGGCTTCATCAGTGACATCCGTTACATCCTGCGGCATTGCAAGCCGGCCGATCAGCGCCGCAACTACCTGTTCTCCGCCACACTGTCGCATCGCGTGCTCGAGCTGGCCTACGAGCACATGAACAACCCGACGCGGGTGGAGATCGAGCCCGAGCAGGTCACCGCCGATCGCGTCCGGCAATCTTTGGTACATGTCGCCAACGATGAGAAGCTGCCCATGCTGGTGGGTGTGCTGCGCCACACCGGCGCGACGCGGACCATGATTTTCGTGAACACCAAGCGCGCAGCCGACGTGGTCGAACGCACCCTGCGCGGAAACGACATCGAGGCGAGAACGCTATCCGGCGACGTACCGCAGAAAAAGCGCGAGCAATTGCTCGAAAGCTTCCGCAGCGGCGCCCTTGGGGTGCTGGTTGCCACCGATGTGGCGGCGCGTGGTCTGCACATCGATGGCGTGACGCACGTCATCAACTACGACCTGCCGCAGGACGCGCAGGACTATGTGCACCGCATTGGCCGTACCGCCCGCGCGGGGGCAGAAGGTGATGCTATCTCTCTGTGTTGCGAGGAATGGGTCTACTCCCTGCCCGAGATCGAGGCCTACACCGGCATGAAAATCCCGAACCTGCCAGATGCCGGTAGCTGGATGGCCACGGAGCTCAAGGCCGCCCTGCCCAAGCCCCCACGCAGTGCCGCAAAGAAAGGCTCAGGGGGCCACCGTCAACGTCGCGGCGGTGGCGGTGGCTCACGCGATCGGCGCGGGAACCGCGGTGGGCCCAAGGGCTGAGCGACGCTCCGGCTTAAAGGCGAACCAGCTGAAGTGCGCCGCCTTCTGGTGCCTGGCGTAGCGCACTTTCCGCCGCCGTTGCCCATTGCATGGCATCCACGGCGGCGCTTTCCACCACGGCAGCGGCCATCTTCGGCAGCCTCAGCCCGGCATCCTGCAGCGAGCCAATCAGACGCTGACAGAAGGCCTGCGCTGCCGCGCCGTCGGTGGCTGGCATGAGAAGGGCAACACGGCCAGCGGCATAGTGCGCCGGTGTGTCGGACTGCAAGCGGATGGTTGCCAGCAAGCGGTCGGCATAGGGCCGCACGCGATCGGCCTCCGAGAAGCCACCGCGGCCCTCGTCGACGTCGATCATCAAGAGCGTGGCGGGACTCTGCTGGCGCCGGCCGCGCCGTAACTCGCGGTGTAGGCGCTGCTGAAGGAAAGCCGCGCGGAACAGCCCAGTATCGGGATCGACGCGACGGGCTGGATGCTCGTCGGCAGTGGCATCGGCCCAACCGCCGCGCCCCCAGAGACCGACAGCCAGTGCCACAGCGAAGAGTGCGATCCAGGCCAGACCAAAAAGCAGGCCCTCGGGGGCGAAAGCGGTCGCCAGCGCACCCTCCGGGTGGATGATTGCGGCCTGGGCCATCGCGGCGACGAGCAGGTAGCCCGTGGCCATGTACACCGCAAAGCCCCAACCAGCCGGGCCAGGCAGCAGTACGAGCATCGCCACGATGCTCACCACCGGTAACGCACCCAGTGCCCCCGAGAAGGCACCGGCGATATGGAACAGGAAGAACAGATGCAGACCGAGCCAGATAAGGACCAGATATAACAGCCAGGCCACGCGATGCTCGGCATTTCGGGGCACACGTTCGAACCAGTCACGCTGTACCAGAAGTGCGGTCAGCACCAGAGTATTGACTGCGAAAACCGCCAGCAGCGTGTTGTAGGTCGTAGAGAAGCCGGCGACTTCCGGCCAATCCGCTTGAGGGTGCATGCGCAGTGCGGCTTCCACCCCCACGAAAACGACCAGCAAACCCCACGCGAACAGCACCAGAGCGCGGAGCAGATGGAGCCGATCCTCAAGCAGGATCGATGGGAGCTCGGCAAGCTTGGCCGTCATGATTTCAGCTCCCGTGGCTTCAGCGTCGCAGTCACACCCATGGCGAGGCCCTTCTCAATCATCATCCGAACACCCGGCGCTGCCACGTCCACGCCCGAAGAGCCAACCCAGACCGCGTCCAATGCCCCCCTCGCAGTCCGCGTCGTTGTCTGGACCTTTATCGTTGCCAGGCCCGTTGTCCGAACTGCGTCCATTGTTGTCACCGCCACCGCGGCCGTTGCCGTTGCCGTTTCCGCTCCCTGACGCGCCGGATCCGCTCGCGCTACCGCCAGCACCCTGACCAGAACCTTTGCCTGCGCCGGCACCAGCACTGGAACCCGCGCCTGAGCCGGAGCCAGAGCCAGAACCGGAACCGGAACCAGAACCTGACCCGGAGCCAGCGCCAGTGCCGGAGCCCAAGCCCGCCCCGGAACCCGAACCGCTGGCGCTGCCCCCACTGCCTTGACCGGCGCCACCGGAAGAACTGCCTCCGCCGCTACCGCTACCACTGCCACTGCCACCGCTCCCGGCCGAGCCAGAACCGCCGGATCCGCTCCCCGAACCGGCACCGCTACTGCTGCTGCCGCCTCCGCCTCCGCCACCGGAACTGCCACCGGATGCGCCACTGCCACCGCCGCCGGAACCACCAGCACTGCCCCCGCTCTTGCCGCCGCCACTGCTGCCGCTGCCAGACCCCGCCCCAGACCCACTGCCCGAGCCACCCGACCCAGCGCCGCCGGACCCGCTGCCGCCAGTGCCGCTGCCGTTACCGCTGCCATTGCCGCCACCGTTACCGCCACCGAGCGCCTGCACGCTACAGGCCTCCTCGGAATCGGTACAGCTGCGCGGGAGATAGTTGCGAGGGAGACTAGAGCGGCAGCACCAACGCACGCCTTGGCCACCCGAGACATTGGGAATCAGCGTCAGTGTTTCCCCAGCAATCGGTTGAGCACTGAAGGTTGCCTCGATGGCACCGCCGTCTCGGATTGCGACCGAACGCACATAGCGGCCCCGCAAGTCGGTCGGCGCAGGCAATCCGACCTCGGCGTTGCTGCTCGGAAATTGCCCAGATACGAGGAAGCCTTCGGCCACCACGGTCTTGGCGCTGGAAGCCAGCGAAAAGGCTTCCGCGACCTTGGAGCGGACCAGATAGTCCTGGTAGGTGGGTATGGCCACCGCGGCGAGGATGCCAATGACGGTGACCGCAATCATCAACTCCAACAGGGTAAAGCCAGCCGCCTTTCGATGGCGGCCGGCAGCGCCCTGAACCCCTGTCGACGCTGGCTGCATGCCGCACAACATACACAAGCGCACCGGTCATGCCCACGCCGGACCGATAATCGGTCTCGCGGCGCATTGCCTGCGGCCTAGAAGCGCCAGTCGATCCCGACCTGCGCGCTCAGCGGTTTGCCAGGCCGCGCGCCAAAGGGTCGGCGGGCGACGACATAGTCACGATCCAGCAAGTTATCGATCCGCGCCGTCAGCGCCACTGTGGATGTCAGATCGTAGCGCCCTGCCAGGTCCAGAACCGTGAAGCTGTCGCTGCCGGAGGCAGCCGGAATGGGACCACGGCCGGCGGTGTCCCGCATCTCGGACTGATACTGCAGCGAGGCAACAACCTCCCACTGCAACCCTGCCAACCCGCTCTGCACATTGAGTCGGTGCTCAGGAACATAAGGCAGCTCGAAGCCCGGCTCGACATCGCCGAATTGCGGATTGGAGGATTCAAAGGCCTCACGGAACTCACCCTGCGTGAAGGTGTAGGACACCTCCACCGGCACGAACAGCGTCTGCCCCACCGCGATGCGATGCCGGTAGGCCGTCTCCAGACCGTAGACGCGCACGCGACCGGCGTTGGTCTGCTCCCCGATCTGGGTATCGTCGCAGCCCGCCGAGAAGGTGCACTGCGCGGTGAGATTGCTGTAACGGCTGTAGAAGCCAATCGCCTCCATCCGTCCGACCGGGCTGCGCCAGCGCAGGCCGAATTCGGCATTGACGGCATCTTCCTCTTCGACACCGCTGTCGAGACTCGGCGATGGCGGCGAGAAGCCGCGGTGCACACCCGCCAGCCAAGCCAGCCGCTCCGTCTGCGCGAAATGCAGCCCGATGCCGGGCAGCACCACCAGAAAGTCTTCGCTGTTCGACTGCCCCACCAGACGATTGTCGAATTCCGTGCGGATAGCTTCCACGCGCAAGCCCGGAGTCAGCGTCAACCGCCCCCAGGCCATCTCGTCACGCGCATAGACCGCCAGCGCGGTGGCGCGACCGGTATTGTCGGCAGTGATGGCTGTCGGTACGTCGTTGCGCACCAGCGCGCCATCGCGCACATCGAAGGCATTCTCGTCGTGATCGCGGTGGATGCGATCCGAATGCAGCAGAAAACCGGTAGTGACACGGTGACTCAGCCGATCACTGTCGAAGCTGCGCGAGAAGCGGCCCTGCAGCCCGGAAGAGCGCATGCTGCGGTCATTGGTCCCGATCAGCAGATCATCGCCCGCAAAGTCCGGATTGGAATCAATGTCCCCGCGCACGACCTGCAGACGCTCGCGATTGCGCGGTGTGTCCGGGTTGCGAAGGATGTTGCGGATGTCCGTGTCGCGGACATTGTTGAACTTCAGCCAGGCGCGCTCGAAGTCATGGCTGTAGGCCGTCAGGCGCGCTTCCCCGCCCCACAGCGGGTGCTCGATATCCGCCCGGATGCCGTACCAGTCCCAGGTCATCTCATCGAGGCGGCTAGCCAGATAACGGCGGTCCGGCTGGGCGCGAAAATCCGATTCGGTCAGCCCGAGATAGGTCTCGTCGGAGGTCTCGTTGGCATAGCCCAGACGCAGTTCCGCGCGCCCCTGACCAAGGCGTCGGCCGATCTTGACCATCGCTTCGGTCTGATCAAAGCCCGTGTCACCGCCGCCATCGAGTTCCTTGAAGCCATCACTGCGGCGGTGCACCAGCTCGCCCTGCGCGCTCCAATCCGCGTTGATCGGTCCGCCGTAGCGCGTATGCAGGCGCCCGAAACCGTCACTGCCCGCCGCCATGCTGAGCAGTCCGCCCGCTTCATCGGCGATGGGTGCCGACAGCAGGTTGATGGCGCCACCAATGGTCTGTGGCCCGTACTGGATAGCGGCCGGCCCCTTGAACACCTCGACGCCCACCATGCGCAGCGTCTGTGGAAAGTAGTACGCCGCCGGTGCCGCGTAGGGCGCCGGCCCGAACAGCACGCCATCTTCCATCAGCGTGACCTTCTGACTGCGGTCCGAATTGGCGCCGCGCAGTCCAATGTTCGGACGCAAGCCGAAGCCGTCTTCCTCGCGGATGTAGAGCCCGGGAACCTCCTGCAGTACGCGATTGAGATCCCCGTAATGGAATTGCTCCAGGTCGCTCTCGTCGACCAGATGGGCCGACCCCACCGTGCGCACGAGCTCATCCGGGGTCCCGATGATTGTCACCGGCGCCATTTGCGTGGATTCGGGTGTACCGCTTGCATCGGTTTCAGGCGCCTGCGCGCGCAAAGCAGCGTGTGGGGCGATGGCGGTGCAGACAATGAGCGCGAGGGCGCCGCGAAGAGATGGCATCACTGAGAAACCTGATGGATGGTCGGGTCGCGCGACTGGCTCAGTCGTCGCAAAGATCATGGAGCAGAAAGCGCTGCCGCACTTCAGGCTGCAGCACGCTGCAATGAGGATCGGCACCGAACAGGCGGTACCGCCAGCGTCCGAACAGGCGATAGCCCGCATCGCGTACTGGCACCGGAATCCAGCGCAGCAGCATCAGCAGGCGCGGCCACCCTTGCAGATAGCGGCCCAGACGCCACAGTGCCGTGGAATGACTACTGAGCCGATCCCCTTCAAGCAGAAACATAGTATCGCGCACTTCCGGATCGATTCCCCGCGCTTGCAACAGCGCACGCGCTGGCTCTGACTGCAGCGCCGCGAAGCGCAGTCGGGGCGTGGCCTCATGGCGCAGCACGAAGGTAACCCAGCGGTTGCAGAAGCGACAGGCGCCGTCGAAGAGGAGGATGGGTGCGCGCGGCTCGCTCACGGGTGACGCGCAATCTCAAGCGGCCGATGCAGCGGCGGCACGGTCTCCGGTGGCGCAGTGATCCAATTGGCTCGGCCGATACCGTCCCGAACTTTCGCGAGGTCCACCTCGGGGTCGATCAGCGGACGCGCCCTGCGGCCGTTCAGCGCCACCATGGCATCGGCATAGACGGCCACCGGCCCGACCCCTTGCGCATTGAAGGAATCGCGGATGTGATGCGCGAGCTGCAGGATCAGATCGGGCTGGCCGACCATCTCCCGGTATTGCGCCTCGGTCAGATAATCATGCGGCGATACCTGCCGCCGGCGGCCATCGGCGGTGACTACGTGATAGGTGAGTGCGCCGGACTTCTCGCGCAGCATGACGCGCCATGAGAAGCGCATGCCCTGCTCGTTCCACAGCACCGTACCGGGGTAGGCCCAATGCCGCAGCGGCAGCAGGAATTGCACGCTGCAGAACACCAGCACCGCCACAGTGAACAGGGTCGTCAACGGCCGCCAGCGTGCCATCGGCGTAGAGGGGGTAGCGATCGGCGCGCTGAAGCGCGGTGGATGCGGTAGACGCCGCAGCAGCTTGCGCGGCCAGTCTGCATCGAAAAAGACCAGCACCGACAGCACCATGATGAAGGGGAACAGCCCGATGTTGAAGAACAGATGCGTCATCACGTGGAAGACAAGGATGACGGCAAAGGCATAGGGCCGTGACCAGCGCATCAGCATGAAGCCAATGATGGTGACGTCGAAGACAAAGGCAAACCACGAGAAGGCGTAGTGCACCCAGATATCGTCAAGCAGACCGCCGATGAGAGGCATGCCGGTGTGCGGCGGCAGCCAGATGTTCAGCGGCTGGGCGTGCAGCAGCCAGTCGGTCTCGAACTTGGCCCAGCCTGCGTAGAAATAGAGCAGACCGACCTGGAAGCGCAGCCACCAGGTTTGCCAGGTGGGCAGCGTCTCGGCGCGCAGCGAAGGCTTGCGCCACGCATCCACCGACCAGGCGCGATGCGGCGACAGGAAGCACAGGATGAGGGCCAGCAGGCTGACGAAGTAATAGTGGTTGAGGTAGGTCACCACATCCATCAGCTCGGCGTAGGTAAACAGACACCAGAAGCTGATGATCGCCACGCGATAGAAGGCGCCCAGCGCGACCATGGCCGCCGTGATGGCGATTCCGCTGTAGAGCGCGTACAGGCCCCACTCGGGCGGTACCGTCACCCACGAGAATCCCCAGTACTTGAAATGAAACTCAGGGGCGACGAAGAGCCGCTCGATCCAGCCATTCGCCATGAAGCGCAGCGCCCCCGCGCACATCAACAGCCCGAAGGCCATGCGGAACACGGCCAGGGCTGCGATGTCGCGGGGCTGCTGCAGCCAGTTCAGAAAGCGCTGCCGAGGGGCAGTCGCCTCCGTCGCGCGAGAACCCACGGCAAACACTTAGTCGTTGTCTCCAGCTGCCGCCTGCGGCGTGGCGAGGCTGAGTGCGTTGACAATGTCGGCACGGAAGATCGTCGTCACCGTCTTGACGCGACCCTGCAGGGCACAGGCGAGCGGCGCGGTCGCCGCCTGCGCCGGATCTTCCGCGGCGCCCGCCGCGCTGCTGCAGGCGTCGCTGCTGCCGATGGCTTCCACTGCGGCTTCGAATCCGCCCAACTCGTTCTCGACGCGATCGATTAGATCCAGCGCGGCCGTGAGTGCCGTGTTGAGATCCTGCACGAGGTCTTCGCGGCCGATGCTTTCGAGCAGGGTATTGATACCCATGTCGCCATCAACGCCCTGGAAGACATCGCGGAAGGTTTCGTAATTCGCGCGCAGCGCGTCGCCCGATGCCCGTGCGTTGGGGTACTCCACCCTCGACACGTCGGGGCCGGGGCAAGACAGGCCGCTGGCACCGATACCGGTCGGACAGGCGATCTTGCGGTCCTTGCTTTGCTTCTCGACATAGAACAGTGCCAGGGACAGTGCGTCGAGGGCGTCCTGTGGCCGGTTGTAGGTCATGCTGCCGTCGCCGGCATTGGCGAAAGTACCGCGGAAGTCGTCACCCGACGGCTCCCATTCCTGGCGCAGGAGGCTTGCCTGGTCCGCCGTGAACCGGGCGACCTTGGCCGCGTAGCTGGCGCGTGACGCCGCCAGATCCACGCCATCCGGTGGCGGGCAATCCGTGTTTTCCCCCTCGAAGAAGAGCAGGTATTCGAGTGCATCCATGCCCTTGGCACTCAAGCGCGTGCTGGCATCCACGTCTTCGTCCGCGAAGGCGGAGTTGTCGACGATGCAGTCATTGCTATCCGGGTAGGAATAGATCTGATCGCGAATATCCATGGCGCCGGGCTGCGGATCGCCGGTGCCGGACGTCGCCGCCGGACCGAGTTGCAGCACCTCGGCACGCTGCAGGCTGTCGGATGCTTCCAGCCAGGCGTTGCGTGCCGCCGTCAATGCCGCGTCGTCGGCGCCATCGGCACTAGCGTGCGCGTCCACCGCGGTAGCAAGGGCCGCCGCGTCGGCATCCAGATCACGCAGGGTGGGCAGGATGACGTTGTCGGCGATATCAGCCAGGACCATGCGCCGGGCGTCGTCACCCAGCGCCGGTCCGCCGCCATTGCCACCGCTACCGCCACCACCCCCACCCCCGCCGCCACATGCGGCGAGGGCGAGCGCGGCAGCAGCCGTCCAGGCTGCTGTCGTCTTTTGCATTACCAAACCTCCAGGTTGGCCTGGGCAAAGCCGTAGGCTTCACCCATGAGGGCACGGGCTTCCAGCAGATCGTCGCGATAGGCCTGCTCATTGGTGCAGATGCCGGCCTGGCACGGCGGGTTGTCGCGCAACAGCGTGTGCAGACGCTGGAAGCGGCTTTCGTCGCTGCCTTCCATAACGGGCTGCAGCAACGGCGAGTTTCGGTGGAACTGGAAGCCCAGCGCGAAGGCCTTCATCTCCGAGAAATGCTTGGCCAGATCGGAGAAGGAGAACTCGCGACTCGGGTCGTCGATGGCTGCCAGGTCGTTCAAGGTGTCATTGATGTAATGCACCACGGTGGCGGCGTAGGCGCCTTCCCATGCCGCAACGGCAGCGTCGCGCGCGGCCAGCAGCGCCTGCTGCTGCTCCGTCGTCATCTCGTTGAAGCCAACACCCGCGTCCGTAATAATCGCGCGACCGGTCTTGAAGGCTTCGAAGCCGGCGGTGGTGAAGTCGGTCGGCGCTTCGTCCGAGGCTCCGACGTCGCGCTTGGCAGCGTTGGTGGACGCACCGAAGTTGTGTTCGGCGTTGATGTCCATGACGCCATCACCGTTGTCGTCAACCACGCCTGTGCGATTGACCTCGTCACTGCGCTCTGCAAAGGCCCGCGCCGCGCCGAAGTAACCGTAACCCTCATCCCACTGGTGCTCGACGGCACTGTAGGGGGCGTCGCCGTCGCGCTCCGGCGAGGCCAGCAGGCCCTTGCCCGCAACATCATCGTCGAGATAGTCGTCCATGCCCTGCGACAAGGCGACGGCCCCGAGCAGGAATTTCTGCACGAACTGCGCAAGGTCGCGGCCGTCCGGCGTCACATAGGTGGGCTGACCAGCCGGGTTGGTTCCGGTGGCCGCCTGTTCGGAAGCTTCGCGGATGAGGGCACGGGCATAGTCCTCGGCATTGTTGAATCCGCTCACGCCTTCAAATTCGGTATTCCAGTCGCGGTGGTCCGTAACGGTGTCGTTGCCCGCCAGCTTCTCCACCAGATGCTTGGTGCCGCACAGGTCACCCAAGGTGGCCACGTCGGCAGGTACCGGCAGGTCGAGGTCGAGGATCTGCGCGGTATCCTGGTCGGCGATGGCGCCGACGATGGTGTCATCGAAATACGGCACGGATTGGCCGCGATATTCCTGACCACTGATCTCAGCGGCGTCGCGAACGGCATTGGTCAGCGCGGTGATCAGCACATGACGACAAATCTGGCCTTGATAGGCCACCGAACTCACGCCCGCCACAAAGTTGCTTTCGAAGGCGTAGCGGGCCGGTACCTCCACGCCCCCGTTGCCGCCACCGCTAACGACGTTATCTGACGCCCCATCACATGCCGCAAGGGCCACGGTTCCGATAAGGACCGCGCCGTGCATCCATTTCCGCATTGCTTTCCCCAGTTGATTTTCAAATGATGCGGGCTCGGTGCCCGCCGAAGCAAACGTGCATGCTAGGGCAGATAGGAATCATTCGCAAGTACGATCGCAATCTCTGTGCGGGCGATGCTGCGCGCGAGGCTACGCGCGAGCACTGCCCCAGGGTCTAGCCGTCGAGCAGCTCGGTGAGCACGCGCACCGCCGGAAAAGCCGTGTCCCGGCGCATGGGGCGCCCGCGGTCCGGCCAGGCGGCCGTCACGATATGACCCAGCCCGAAGGCATGACCCGCCTTCAAGACGGCCTCGGAGTCGTCGACCAATACCGCGCGTTGCGGGTCGAAGGGGTGGCGGGCGCTCAAGCCCTCCCAGAAACCGGGATGCTCCTTGGGTGCCGCCAGTTCATGCGAACTGACGATGCGATCGAAGTAGTGCGCAATCGGCGCGCGTTCGAGCTTGATGGCCAGCGTTTCAGGATGGGCGTTGGTGACCAGCCACAGGCGCTTATCACGCTGCTTGAGGCCATCGAGAAAGGCCGTGGTCTCGGGTAGCAGCCGGACATCCTTGGCGACTTCCCGTTTCAGGGCACCAACATCGACACCGGTCTGCCGATGCCAGAAGTCGATGCAATACCAGTCCAGTGTCCCCAGCGTGCGCTCGAAGTGTGGCGCCAATGCCTTGCGCGCGGCATCTTCGGTCACGCCATGGCGCTGCGCGTAGCGCTGCGGCAACAGGCGCTGCCAGAAGTGGTTGTCGAAGGCCAGATCGAGCAGGGTGCCGTCCATGTCGAGCAGCACGTCGTCGATGTCTGGCCACGGCAGACGAATGGACATGCCCCTATCATACGGCCTGTTTTGCTAGAGATTCGGAATGATCAGCGCAGCGCTACTGGATTCGGTGCTGGCCATCGCACAAGACGCCGGCCGCGCCATCCTGACCGTCTACAACACCGATTTCGCGGTGGACACCAAGGCGGATGATTCTCCCCTCACCCAGGCTGACCTGGCCGCGCACCAGATCATCATGGAGGGCCTGCGCACGCTCGACGACAGCATCCCGGTGCTGTCGGAGGAAGGCAGCGATGCCGAGCACCAGGACCGGCGTTCCTGGTCGCGCTTCTGGCTGGTCGACCCGCTCGACGGCACCAAGGAGTTCGTCAATCGCAACGGCGAATTCACGGTCAACATCGCCCTGATCGAGGACGGCGTACCAACCCTGGGTGTGGTGCACGCCCCTGCGCTCGGGACCAGTTATCTGGCCGCGAAGGGCATTGGCGCCTTCCGCGAGGATGCCGGCCAGCGCCATGCGATTCATACCCGCACTGCTCCGGAGCGCCCGGCCTTTGTGGTGAGTCGTTCGCATCGCGACGAGGCGCTGGCCGACCTGCTGCAGCGGCTGCCGCCGCACGAAGCCGTTAGCACCGGAAGCTCGCTCAAGTTCTGCCTGGTGGCCGAGGGCGCGGCGGATCTCTATCCGCGTACCGGGCCCACCAGCGAATGGGACACGGGTGCCGGCCAATGCGTTGCCGAAATTGCGGGTGCCCGCGTGGCCACACTGCCCGATCTGCAGCCCATGCGCTACAACGCGCGCGACACCCTGCTCAATCCCGGCTTTGTCGTCATCGGCGACCCTAACGCGCATTGGGTGGCAGCACTCCAGCAATGACGGCCGGCGGCGACGCACGCCCGGTTGGCATCTTCGATTCGGGCATCGGCGGGCTCTCCGTGTGGCACGCCCTTGTCGAGCAACTTCCCCTTGAGTCCACGGTCTATGTCGCCGACCAGGCGCACGTGCCCTACGGCCCGCGCCCGCCGGGCGAGATTCTTTCGTTGGCGCTGCGGGTCACGGCCTTCCTAACCGACGTCCACGACTGCAAGCTGATCGTGGTGGCATGCAATTCAGCTTCCGCCGCCGCGCTGCAGCATCTGCGCCGTGCCTACCCCGGAGTTCCCTTCGTCGGCATGGAGCCCGCCATCAAACCTGCGGCGGCCATGTCGCTCCGTCGCGTCGCCGGGGTCCTCGCCACGCCAGCCACGCTGTCGGGCGAACTGTACCGCGGCACCGTAGCCCGCCACGCGCAGGACATGCGCATCATTGCGGAAGGCTGCCCGGGTCTGGTCGACGCCATCGAAAGCTGTGCGGACACCGACACGCTGAATGCCATGCTCGAAAGCTTCGTTGCGCCCTCGCGCGCGGCCGGGGCCGACGTCATGGTGATGGCCTGCACGCACTATCCGTTGATCAAGTCGCTGATCGCCCCGCTGTGCGGCGCTCATATGCGTCTGATCGATCCCGCGCCGGCGGTAGCGCGTCAGACCGCGCGGTTGCTCGCGCAGCACGCCCTGGAAGCCCCCGCAGAGTGCCAGCCGCGGCACCAGTTCTTTACCACTGCGACCTCCGTCGACCGCTTCGAGACACCTGCTACGCATTGGCTGGGGCGCTCGATCCCCGCGCGCCAACTGACACTGGCGGCCGAGTCGATGACTACGCGCTGAGCTGAAACCGGGCGTCGACCGCCGCGAAATCTTCGGCTTGCGGATGGGCGACGGCACGCTCCACGGCTGCGTCGCGCACCAGTTGGCAGGTCTGCAGTCCGACTGCTGCCGCGGCGTCCAGCTCTGCGCCCACATCGGACAGGAAGAGGATATCGGCCGCCGGACAACCCACGGCATCCACGATGCACTGGTAGGAAGCGGACTCCTTCTTGCCACCGATCGTGGTGTCGAAATAGCCCGAGAACAGCGGGCACAGATCTCCGGCCAGCGAATGCCCGAAGATCAGTTTCTGCGCCGCTACCGAGCCGGAGGAATAGACGTAGAGCGCAAGCCCGGCCCGCGCCCAACGCCGCAGATACTCCGGCGTGTCGGGATAGACGTGACCGTGCAGGCTGCCATCGGCATAACCTTCGGCCCAAATGTTGCCCTGCAAGGCCTTCAGCGGTGTGGCCTTGCGATCCGCATCCATCCAGCGCAGCAGTTCTGCGCCCACGGCTTCGGGCGTGTCTGCACAGGCAGCCTCCCTGACCACTTCCTCCACGTGGACGCGTACTGCCGCATCGTGCCAATGCCCGCGCAGATACTCGACCATGCGCTCCCGCGCATAGGGGAACAGCGTGTCGTGCACGAAGGCGATCGAGCTGGTTGTGCCTTCGATGTCCGTCACGATGGCTTGCATGATAGTGCTCCCAAAGCCGTCCATGGCTGGCGGTCCCGGCCCGGCCTCCATGGCCGGGCGTTCGCGGGGTTCAGTGTCCGCCGGACACTGAACACATCCGGCTCACCCTTCGATGTCAGTCACAACGGCTCGGATCATGGCGCGTGCGCTCTTCGTCGGATGACCGCCTGGCCCGCAGCGATTCGACTCAGGCCGCGGATTCGATCTTGTCGAGACGCGGAAAGCGGTCGGCGATAGTGCTGCCCGTGAAGTTGGCCACCCAACCTTCCGGCGTGGTGAACAGGCGGATCGCCTTGAGGCAGGGCTCCGGCCCCATATCGAACCAGTGTGTCATGCCGGCCGGCACGGACAGCAGGTCACCGGCGCGGCAGAGCACGGCATAGATACGACCGTTGGCGTGCAGATAGAACAGCCCTTCGCCTTCGACGAAGAAGCGTACTTCGTGATCGTCGTGGGTGTGCTCATGCAGGAACTTGTCGCGCAGTGCGTCCTTTTGCGGGTGGTCCGCGGTCAGTGAGATCACATCCACTGAGCGGAAGCCGTGCTCCTTCATCAGGCGGTCGATCTGCTCGCGATAGGCCTCGATGATTTCGTCCTGCGACGCGTCCGCATCCAACGGCTGGGACGCGTCCCACTGCTCGTAAAGCACGCCAATGCGGTCCAGTTCGCGTGCCACGCTCGCGCGGTCGTAGACGGCGCGTTCGGCCTTGTGCGGATTGTGTTCGGAAAAGATTCGTAAGCTCGTCATTATTGTCTTGCCTCCCCCAGTTGCGACTGCCATTCGCAGTCAAACAGGAACTCAAGCGCCTCCACCCGGTAGCGGGCTTCGGCCACGCTGCTGCCCCAGGCGTAGAGACCGTGTCCACGGATCAAAAAACCGTGGCGCCCCCTGCCCTGATGCATGGCGTCCTCTATGACCGTCGAAAGACGTGTCATGTTCTGATCATTGTCGAAAATCGGGATTTCAACGCTGACCTCATGTGTGGAGATTCCGTCTAGAATCTTCAACAGCTCGTAGTCCCGGAGCATTACCCCGGCTTCAAGAGCGCGGGATAATACCGTGGCCGGCACAGAATGGGTATGCAGGACCGCTGCCGCCGTCGGGTCGACACGATAGATCGCGCAGTGCAGCAGCGTCTCGGCGGAGGCCCGCCGCGTTTCACCCTGCCCAGGCTGGCCCTGGTCATCCACCACCAGGAAATCCGAGGCGGACAGTTCGCCCTTGTGGCAACCGCTGGAGGTCATCAGCAGTTGGTTGGGGGCGAGCCGGGCCGAGAAGTTGCCGCCGCTGGCCGGAACCCAGCCACGCCGGTGCAGCAGGTGCCCGGCGCTGATCAGCTGGTCGGTGATGGCGGCAATATTCACGGTCGGCACGATATCGATGGATGATGGATTCGGGCGCGGAGCGTAGGCCGCTCGTGTTGCGCCTTCAAGACGCTGGCATCCGTGCCGACGGTTCCCGGCGGAGCCGTCGGCGTACCCACCCGAGACGCTATACAGGGCACGGCGGCCGACGCACGCTGGCCCGAGGAGTGCTCGCTGACGGCTGATAGGATCCCGCGAGCGCGGTCCGCCGAAAGCGTTGGGAGCAGGTCATGCGACGCGGTCAACTGTGACTTGGTGCAGCCAAGGCCCACCGTGTGGGTTGGACCTGCGCGACCCGGCATGACGAAAAAGCAACAATCAATATTCGGAGCAGCCGCGACGCGGCCTGGCGGCCAGTGGTGGCGGTACCCGACGGCCGCCGAGCGGCCTACTTGATCTTGGCTTCCTTGAACGCGACGTGCTTGCGCACGACCGGGTCGTACTTGCGGAACTCGAACTTGTCCGGCGTGTTCTTCTTGTTCTTGGTCGTCGTGTAGAAGAAGCCGGTGCCGGCGGTGGAGACGAGACGGATCTTCTCGCGATCCTTTTTGACCTTTCCTGCCATGGTTTACACCTTCATTCCGCGCGAGCGCATATCGCTCAGCACGCTTTCAATACCGTTTTTGTCGATGATGCGCATGCCCTTGCTGGACACACGCAGCTTGACGAAGCGCTTCTCGCTGTCGACCCAGAAACGGTGCGTGTGCAGATTGGGCAGGAAGCGCCTGCGCGTCTTGTTGTTGGCGTGCGACACATTGTTGCCCACCGACGGGCGCTTGCCGGTCACTTGGCAGACTCGGGACATGACGAACCTCGGATCAGGGCGGGCAAGCGAGGCCCGCTGGCGAAAGAGCGCGGCTTTATATCAAAAGCCCTCCACTTTGGCAAGACGACATGCGCCTAGAGCAGGCCGCGCTCGGCAAAGCTGACGCAGTGCTCGCCGACGATGACGTGGTCCAGGACACGGATGTCGACCGTGCGCAGTGCCGTGATCAGACGGTCGGTGAGTTCACGGTCAGCGGCGGAGGGTTCGGCGACCCCGCTCGGATGGTTATGCGCGAAGATCACCGCTGCTGCATTGCGACGCAGCGCCGCCTTGACGACCTCGCGCGGATAGACCGCCGCCGCATTGATGGTGCCCATGGCCAGAACCTCGAAGGCGAGCACCTGGTGCTGGTTGTCGAGCAGCAGCATGCCGAACAGCTCCCGGGCTTCGTCGCGCAGGCGTGCCTGCAGGAAGCGCCGGGTACTGCCGGGATCACGCAACACGCCCTCTCGACGCAGCTCCTCCGCCAGATGGCGGCGGGACAACTCGAGCACGGCCTGCAACTGGGCAAACTTGGCGCGACCCAGACCCTTGGCCGCACAGAAGCGCTCCACGTCGGCACTCAGCAGACTGCGCAAGCCACCGAAGGTGGACAGCAGTTCCCGCGCCAGATCGACGGCACTCAGCCCGGCGACCCCGGTTCGCAGAAAGACGGCCAGCAACTCGGCATCGCTGAGCGCGGCAGCCCCCCGGGCCAGCAGCTTTTCACGCGGTCGTTCGGTCTCGGGCCAGTCGCGGATGCTCATTTCATTTCCCCTGAGTAACTCAAAGGTAGCGACTCCCGCCGCCGGCGCCAAGCGGCCGGCCTTGCACGCCCTTGCGCTACCATGCGCGCATGCCTGACATCAGCCTCAGCCAACACCGCATTCTGCTCGGGGTGACCGGCGGCATTGCCGCCTACAAGTCCGCTGAGCTGGTCCGCCTGCTGCGCAAGGCCGGAGCCGAAGTGCAGGTTGTACTGACCGCGGGCGGCGCCCGCTTCATCACCCCCGTCACGCTGCAGGCCCTGTCCGGTCATCCGGTGCGCCAGAGCCTGTGGGATGAAGACGCCGAAGCCGCCATGGGCCATATCGAGCTGGCGCGCTGGCCGGATTGCGTCGTGGTCGCGCCAGCATCGGCCAATGCCATGGCGCGACTGGCCGCGGGCATGACCAGCGACCTGCTCTCCACACTGTGCCTGGCCTCGGATCGCCCGCTGCTGCTGGCACCCGCCATGAATCGGCTGATGTGGGCGCATCCCGCCACCCGCGACAACGTCGAGCGACTGCGTGCGCGCGGTGCACAGATCATCGGGCCGGCGGCTGGCGATCAGGCCTGTGGCGAGGTCGGCGACGGGCGCATGGTGGAGCCCTCGGAGTTGCTGTCCGCCATCGCACGGCAGCTCGGCGCCCTCGATCAGCCGCTGCAGGGACGCCGGGCGGTGATCACCGCTGGCCCGACGCGGGAGGCCATCGATCCCGTGCGGGTACTGTCCAATCGCTCTTCGGGGCGCATGGGCTTTGCGCTGGCCGATGCGCTGGCGCGCGCCGGGGCGCAGGTGACCCTGGTCGCCGGACCGGTGCATCTGGATACGCCGGACGGCGTGCAGCGCATTGATGTCGAGTCCGCCGCCGACATGGCCGAAGCGGCCAGCCGGCACGCGGCAGAGGCAGATCTGTTCATCGGCTGCGCCGCCGTGGCCGACTACCGGCCGGCACAGGCGGAATCGCAGAAGATCAAGAAGGACAACGCCACCCTGTCCATCGCCCTCGAACGCACGCAGGACATCCTGCAGCGCGTCCGCGGCGAGCAGCCCGATCTCTATATGGTGGGCTTTGCCGCCGAAACCGAGAACCTGGCCGAGAACGCCCGCGGCAAGCTGCAACGCAAGGGCCTGCAGCTCGTCGCCGGCAACCTGGTGGGCGACGGTCGCGCTTTCGATCAGGAAGACAATCACCTGATCCTGTTCTCGGCACAGGGCGAAACCGACCTCGGCAAGGGCAGCAAGCGCGACCTGGCCCGGCGCATGGTGGCGCACATCGCCCACAACCTCACCACACCCCCTACGGCATGACCGACATCGAACTGCGCGTCCTTGACCCACGCGCCACCCTGCCCGCACACGCCACCGAGGGATCGGCGGGCTGCGACCTGCGCGCCCTGCTCGACGAGGCACTGACGCTGCAGCCCGGCCAGACCGAGCTGCTGCGCACGGGCCTCGCGGTCCACATCGCCGACCCGGGTTTGGCCGCCTTGATCCTTCCGCGTTCGGGGCTCGGCCACAAGCACGGCATCGTGCTTGGAAACCTGGTGGGCCTGATCGACTCCGATTACCAGGGTGAGCTGATGATTTCCTGCTGGAATCGCGGCAACGCCGCGTTCACCATCGAGCCCTTCGAACGCGTGGCGCAGCTCGTCATCGTTCCTGTCGTGCAGGCGCGCTTCCGGACCGTCGACCAGTTTGGCGACAGCCTGCGCGGCGACGGCGGCTTTGGTTCCTCGGGGAGACAGTAATGGCACTGACACCGGACGCGGCCATGCAGGTCGCCCGCGTATTGACGGAAGCGCTGCCCTACATCCGGCGCTTTGCCGGCAAGACCGTGGTCGTCAAATATGGCGGCAACGCCATGGAGAACCCGGCCCAGGCCACCAGCTTTGCGCGCGACATCACGCTGATGAAGCTGGTCGGCATCCACCCGGTCGTGGTGCACGGCGGCGGTCCGCAGATCGGCCAGCACCTCGAACGCCTCGGCATTGCCTCGCGTTTCGTCAACGGTCTGCGCGTGACCGATGCCGAGACCATGGATGTGGTCGAGATGATGCTCGGTGGACGCGTCAACAAGGCCTTGGTGTCGGCCATCAACCAGCAAGGCGGCCGCGCCGTGGGCCTGACCGGCAAGGATGGCGGCCTGATCCGCGCCCGCAAGCTGGACTCCGACGGCGAAGACATCGGCCAGGTCGGCGAAGTCGCCTCCATCGATCCCGAGGTCATCACGCACCTGGAAGCTGGTGGCTTCATCCCCGTCATTGCTCCGGTGGGCGTAGGTGAGGACGGCGCGGCCTACAACATCAATGCCGACACCGTCGCCGGCAAGATCGCCAGCGTGCTCAAGGCCGAGAAGCTGATGTTGCTGTCCAATATCCGCGGTGTCCTCGACGCCGAGGGCAACCTGCTGACCGGGCTGGACACGCACGAAGTCGACGGCCTGATCAGCGACGGCACCATCCACGGCGGCATGCTGCCCAAGATCGGCTGCGCGCTCGACGCGGTGCGCAGTGGCGTGCGGGCTGTGCACATCGTCGACGGTCGCGTCGAGCACGCGGTCTTGCTCGAACTGTTCACCGACGAAGGCGTGGGAACGCTAATACGGGGGTGAGGCGCGACCGAAGTGCCAGTGGCACTTCGCAGCGCGCCGAACGCTCGGGCCAAGGAGGGCCCGAGCCGGGTCACTTGACGAGGACAGGATGTCCGAGTGTAGTGACTGCGGCGCCCGATGACGCAGGTAGCCTCAGTGCACCCGCCGCAAGCCGCTCACGCGGCTCCACCCTCATCCCACCCCTTCTCCCGCCAGCGGGAGAAGGGCTTCGTCTTTGCTTAGTGACTGCGGGTCCGCTGTCACCGAAGTGCCAGTGGCACTTCGCAGCGCGCCGAACGCTCGGGCCAAGGAGGGCCCGAGCCGGAGTCACTTGACGAAGACAGGATGTCCGAGTGTAGTGACTGCGGCAGCCAACGACGCAAGTAGCCTCAGGGCACCCGCCGCAAGCCGTTCACGCGGCTCCACCCTCATCCCAACCCTTCTCCCGCCAGCGGGAGAAGGGTTTCGTCTTTGCTTAGTGACTGCGGGTCCGCTGTCACCGAAGTGCCAGTGGCACTTCGCAGCGCGCCGAACGCTCGGGCCAAGGAGGGCCCGAGCCGGAGTCACTTGACGAAGACAGGATGTCCGAGTGTAGTGACTGCGGCGCCCGACGACGCAAGTAGCCTCGGTACCCCCGCCACAAGCCGCTTACGCGACTCCACCCTCATCCCAACCCTTCTCCCGCCAGCGGGAGAAGGGCTTCGTCTTTGCTTAGTGACTGCGGGTCCGCTGTCACCGAAGTGCCAGTGGCACTTCGCAGCGCGCCGAACGCTCGGGCCAAGGAGGGCCCGAGCCGGAGTCACTTGACGAAGACAGGATGTCCGAGTGTAGTGACTGCGGCGCCCGACGACGCAAGTAGCCTCGGTACCCCCGCCACAAGCCGCTTACGCGACTCCACCCTCATCCCAACCCTTCTCCCGCCAGCGGGAGAAGGGCTTCGTCTTTGCTTAGTGACTGCGACAGCCCCCGCTAGTATCCCGCCCCCTTTTGCGGCTTCTCTGCGAGATAGCCATCGATGGTGTCACGCACGAAAGCGGCATTCGCTTCCGAAGCGTAGTCCGCGCCATCGGCGATCTCGCTAGCGCGCCGGAACAGCGGCAGAAACAGCGATGCCTGGTCGGACTGCGCCTTCAGGTGCAGTGACTCGTTATCGGCCAGCAGGCGATCCCAATAGTCACGCACCTGCCCCCAGAAGGCGGCGGTCGCCTCCAGGTAGGCGTCACCCTCGGAAAAGTCGTAGTCCTTGATGCGGTCATAGCGCGCAATGCCGTACTCCGTGGCGAGGCGTTGCGTGATGCGATCGAGCGACGGCACCACCACTTTCTCGTTGCGCTGTTCGTGCACCCAGCCCGTCGGAAGGATGGTCTGGCGGTTGATCCCGACCAGGGCATCGTAGTCGTCACGTACCGAGTACTCACGCCGCGGCAGCGGGCGCCAGGTCTGTCCACCTTGCCAGGTGGAGTATTCGTCTTCGTGCTGCCATGCGCCCCAGGCCGCATAGCGCGGTGAGTCATCCACCTGCCAGACGGTCTGCAGCCATTGCCCGGCTCGCGCCTTCTTGCTGCGCTGTGTGCGCTGCCAGGTATTTGCACCGCGATAGGTATGGGCCTCAGGAGCCTCAAAGTGCCAGTCCTGGCGCCAGTGCTTGTTGATGAAGGGGCCGCGCACCTCGCCCTCGTCATCGATGATTGACATTACCAGCAGATGCTGCAGCGAGATGAAGTCGCCTTCGTCCGCAATCACGTAGACGTATTCCGTTCCCCAGCTCTGGTATGGCGCGGTCGGCGTGTAGTCTGCCGGATAGCCCACGACTTCCAGGAAGTCGAAACTGGCCCGGTAGCCCCCGGCCATGGCAAGGATGGCGCGCCGATCGCGCTCGAACTTGGACAGGTCTTCGGCCTGCAGCCGCTGGAAGGCCTCCGTCGTTTCGGTGACCCGCGTCACGGGCGGCCCTTGGGTAGTGCCGCCGCGCGGCTTGAGTGCATCCTCCGCCGCGTAGGGCCATGAGAAGGTATAGCGACCGCCATTGGCTTCCTCGGACGCCATCTGGGCTGACACGTTGCCGTGCACTGCGGCCAGTCCAATCAAGACGGCAAGAAGGCTGTGTTGCGCCACGCGCACCGCACGACACGATGTCATGGATCACCTGTTTGTTTACTGGGACTCAGGCTCGGAGAGTGGCGCCAAGGCAGGGTGTGCTGCAACTGCGTTCGCCCGCGTCAAGCCATTGCAGCTAAGCGCGGGGAATCACATACAGCAACACCGCAAAGTAGTGCAGCACGCTGCCTGCCAGGACGAACAGATGCCAGATCGCATGGTGATAGCGCAGCCGCTTCATGGCATAGAACACCACACCGCCGGTATAGGCCAGCCCGCCCGCCAGCAGCAGCCATAAGCCGGGCAGAGGCAATGCCTCGAGCATTGGCTGCGCGGCGACCACACCGCACCACCCCATGGCGACATAAATGATCAGCGACAGCGCCTCGAAGCGCCCGGTGTAGAACAGCTTGAAGGCCACACCCAGGGCGGCAAGCCCCCATACGATGCCGAACAGGGACCAGCCCCAAGGCCCGGCCAGGGTGATCAGGGTGAAGGGCGTATAGGTTCCGGCGATGAGCAGATAGATCGACGCATGATCGATCACGCGCAGCACGGACTTGGTCTGCGGCAAGGGGATGCTGTGATACAGCGTGGAGGCGGTGTACAGAAGAATCAGCGTGCTGCCGAAGACGGCCGCGGCCACGATTTCGGTCGGACCGCCGTGCAGGGCAGCAAAGGCCACCAGCACGCAGAGACCGACGATGGACGCCACCACCCCCAGGCCGTGCGTCACGCTGTGGGCAATCTCCTCGCCCAGGCTGTAGAGGCCGTGGTGGGAGTGCTCGGATCGGGAAGGCGAAGGCTCGTTCATGGCTCCATCATGCAGCACGCAGCCGCTGCACCGTCGCGACGTCCACGATCAGATGCCGTAGCGCGCCTGGTAATCGCGCATCTGCGCGAGTGCTTCGGGGGCGATGCCAGCATCACGCAGATGCGCCATGACCTCGTTGACGGTGACCAGCGGCACCACGCGCAGGCCGAGTTCCTGCTCGGCTTCCTGCACCGCCGAGGCAGCACCTGCCCCGCGCTCCTGGCGATCCAGCGCGATCATCGCGGCCACCGGCTCGGCGCCCTCGCTGCGCAGCAATTCCACCGACTGGCGCAGTGCCGTGCCCGCCGTCAGCACGTCATCCACGATGACCACCCGCTGGCCGCGCGGTGCCGCCCCCACCAACTGCCCCCCCTCGCCGTGGTCCTTCACTTCCTTGCGGTTGTAGGCGAACTGCAGATCCACGCCCTGCCCCGCCAGCGCGGTGGCCACGGTGGCCGCCAACGGAATGCCCTTGTAGGCCGGACCGAACAGCAGATCCGCCTCCAGGGCGGCGTCGCGATAGGCGGCGGCATAGGCTTCGGCCAGCCGCGCCAGTGCGCCGCCCGAGGCAATGGCACCGAGATTGAAGAAATAGGGGCTGATGCGCCCCGATTTCAGTGCAAATTCCCCGAAACGCAGGACCTCGGCGTCGAGCGCGAGGCGGATGAAATCGGTCTGGTAGGGCTTCATGCGGCCTTCCTGGCTGAGAGTGGATACACTGCCGGGCCGCATTTTCGCTAAAAAGTGCCGTGCGCATCGTCACCCTCAACTGCAACGGATTGCGCGCGAGTGCGCGCAAAGGTCTCTTCGACTGGCTGCCGGAATCCGGCACCGATGTTCTCTGCCTGCAGGAAACCCGCATCACGCAGGAACAGTTCGACGCCCAGCCCGAATTCCGCCCCGACGGCTGGCACATTGCGCTCAACCCGGCCAGCCGCGCCGGCTACAGCGGCGTCGGGCTGTACATGCGCAGCGCGCCGGACCAGGTCCTCGACCAACTGGGAGACGCCACCTTCGATGACGAGGGCCGCTACCTGGAAGCGCGCTACGGCAATCTGTCCGTGGTCAGCCTGTATCTGCCCTCCGGCTCCTCCAAGCAGGAACGGCAGGACGAGAAATACCGTGTGCTCGACTGGCTCACCCCCATCCTGCGCGACTGGCACGCCTCGGGGCGGGACTACATCGTCTGCGGCGACGTCAACATTGCCCACCGCGAGATCGATCTGAAGAACTGGCGCAGCAACCGCAAGAATTCCGGCTTTCTACCGGAGGAGCGCGCCTGGCTGGATACGGTCTTCGATGAATTGGGCTGGGTGGACGCCTTCCGCAGCCTCTATCCGGACGAGGCCGACGAGGGCTACACCTGGTGGTCACAGCGCGGTCGGGCACGCGAGAACAACGTCGGATGGCGCATCGACTACCAGATCTGCACCCCGGGCATCGCGGGTCTACTGCAGGCGATGCGGGTGTACAAGGACCAGAAGCTGTCCGACCACGCGCCACTGATCGGCGACTACGCGGCACCGGCGCTGCGGAGCGCTGCTTGAGGCAGCCCGGGACGGCAGGCTGGCGCGCAGCGCTCTCCGTCTATGCGCATCCGCGCGTCATCGGCATGGCCCTGCTGGGCTTTTCCGCAGGACTCCCGCTGCTACTGGTGGGCGGCACATTCTCCGCCTGGCTGAGCGATCTTGGCGTCTCGCGAACCGATATCGGCTTTCTGTCCTGGGTCGGACTCGCGCACAGCCTGAAGATCTTCTGGGCACCGCTGGTCGACCGTCTTCCTATCCCGCTGTTCACCCGTCTGCTGGGCAAGCGCCGCGGCTGGATGCTGCTCACCCAACTCGGTATCGCGGGCGCGTTGCTGGGCATGAGCCTGGTCGATCCGAGCAATGCGCTGGCGCTGGTGGCGGCACTGGCGGTACTGACCGCCTTTGCTTCGGCCACGCAGGACATCGCCATCGACGCCTACCGCATCGAGGCGGTGCCGGACACCATGCAGGGCGCGATGGCCTCGACCTATGTCTTCGGCTACCGCGTCGCGCTGCTGGCCGCAGGGGCCGGCGCCCTGCACCTGGCCGAGATCGGCGATTGGTCCCTCGCCTACGGCGGCATGGCGGCGCTCATGCTGGTCGGCATCGGCTGCACGCTGATCGTGCGCGAGCCCGAGGTCGCGCGCGACGCCAACAGCGAAGCGCTGGAGCAGCGGGTGGTCGACTTTCTCGACCGCACCCACCACACCGGCTGGCAACGCGATCTGCGCGCCTGGTTCATCGGCGCCGTGGTCTGCCCCTTTGCCGAGTTCTTTGCACGCTATCGCTGGCATGCCGCCGCCATCCTGGTGCTGATCGGGACCTTCCGTATCAGCGACATCTTCATGGGCGTCATGGCCAACCCCTTCTACCTCGACCTGGGCTTCAGCAAGGGGGAGATCGCCAATATCGCCGCCGCCTTCGGGCTGGCGGTCACGCTCAGCGGCGCCGCCATGGGGGGACTGCTGGTGGCCCGCTTCGGCATTCCGCGCGTTTTGCTCGGAGCTGCGGTGATGGCGCCGGTGACCAACTTGGTCTTCGTCTGGCTGGCCGGCCTTGGCCCCGAGCGCTATGGATTGATCGCGACCATCGTCGCCGACAACCTCACCGGCGGGGTGGCCATCGCCGTGTTCATTGCCTTCCTGTCATCCCTGACGCGGGTGGGTTACACCGCCACGCAGTACGCGCTGTTCAGTTCGTTGATGACCCTGCCGGGCCAGGTGGCGGGCGGCTTCAGCGGCGCGCTGGTCGACAGCATCGGCTACGCCGGGATGTTTCTGTGCTCCGCCGCCCTTGGACTGCCTGCGGTCGCCCTGGCTGCCTGGTACTGGCGACGCGAGCGGCAGGCTGTGGGCTAGTTCAATCGCTGATCGAGAATGTCGAGCGCGCTGTCCCAGCGCCCGGCGCGCGGCACATCCGATACGCCGTCGTCGACCTCCTCGCGGGTGCACCCCATGGCACCGGTCCAGTCCTCGGGCGGGGCGATCGGCTGCGCGCGCAGTTCCATCCAGGCGTCGAAGTCGAATTCCTCGAGCTCTCCGTCGAAGTGCTGCACCAGCACGACCTCGTTGTCGACATCGATTCCGATGACCTCAACCGGGCCCTGGCCCATCTCGTACCACTGACCAACCGCGAGATCGCGCATCCAGTCCGCCATACGTACCTCCACTCGACACGGCGAGAAGAGCGTGTCGATTTCTGTCGGTCTTTCCGTTATAGACCCGAGCTGGGCATGGCGCAACCGGGCTGCAGCAGAATGCAGACAAACGGCTGAATCCGCCGGGATTAGAGCCAGCGCGGCCCCGATACCCGGTTCACCCAGGCGTCACGGAGCCCCAAAACGCGGCGCGCCGTGCTCATGGACAGGGGTTCGGATAACGCTGATGAATGGCTTCGATACCCTTCAGTACCTTGGCGTCCAGCGACAGCTTGTGGCTGTCGATGTTGCGCTTGAGCTGCTCCATCGTGGTCGCGCCGATGATGTTGGAGGCGACGAAGCCACGCGAGTTGACGAAGGCCAGCGCCATCTGCGCCGGGTCCAGCCGATGCGCCTGCGCCAGTTCGACGTAGGCACGGGTGGCGGCCTCGGCGATCTCGCCGTTGTAGCGCGAAAACCGCTCGAACAGCGTGATGCGCGCCCCTTCCGGTCGCTGGCCGTCCAGGTACTTGCCAGACAGCACGCCAAAGGCCAGCGGGGAATAGGCGAGCAGGCCGACACCCTCGCGATAGGAGAACTCGGACAGGCCGATCTCGTAGCTGCGATTGAGCAGGTTGTACGGATTCTGGATCGACACCACGCGCGGCCAGCCGTGGATCTCCGCCAGCCGCAGGTATTCGGCCAGCCCCCAAGGGGTCTCATTGGAAATACCGATGTAGCGCACCTTGCCGGCCTCGACCAGCTCGGCCAGGGTGCCCAGCGTTTCGCTGATCTCGGCGACGTCTTCTTCCTCGCGGTGCTGATAGCCGAGCTTGCCGAAGAAGTTGGTGGCGCGATCGGGCCAGTGCACCTGATACAGGTCGAGATAGTCGGTCTGCAGGCGCTGCAGGCTGTCTTCGCAGGCTTCCACGATCTGCTGCCGGGTCAGGCGTGGGCCGCCGCGAATCCAGTGCATCTGGCTGCGCCCGGTGACCTTGCTCGCCAGCACGATATCCTCGCGCCCGCCGCGGCGTGCCAGCCAATTGCCGATGATGCTTTCCGTCGCGCCCTGGGTCTCGTCGCGCGGCGCCACCGGATACATCTCAGCGGTATCGATGAAGTTGATGCCCCTATCCAGCGCATAGTCAAGCTGCTCGAAGGCCTCGGCCTCGGTGTTCTGTTCGCCCCAGGTCATCGTACCGAGGCAGATATGGCTGACTTCCAGATCGCTATGTGCTAGCTGACGGTATTCCACGCGATGCTCCTAAGGCTTGTGCGCGGCGCGCGGCGAGCTGCTCCACCGCCGGCCGCAGGATGAGTTCGATGGCCAATGGCTGCTGGGGCCCCGGCACCACAATGGTGTCCGAGCGGGTGGCGAAGGCACCCGGAATGCGCGCAAGCCATTCGGCGAAGTCGGGCCGTGTACGACTGCCCTCGGCAAAGCGGACCACCACCACGCTTTCCTCGGCACTCGGAATATCGGCACGCATGAAGGGATTGGCCACATCCACCAGCGGTACCCGCTGGAAATTGATGTCGGTACGCGAGAACTGGGGGGAAATGTAGTTCACGTAATCCGGCATGCGGCGCAGGATCGTGCGCGTGACTTCCTCCGGGTCGTGCCCCCGCTCGCCGGTATCGCGGCGGATCTTCTGGATCCACTCAAGATTGACGATGGGCGCCACGCCGATCAGCAGGTCGACGTGCTGGGCAATGTTCAGCTCGTTGGTCACCACGCCGCCGTGCAGGCCCTCATAGACCAGCATGTCGCTGTCCGGCGGCAGCGGCTCCCAGGGCGTGAAGGTACCCACCGGCTGCCCGGCTTCAATGGCTTCCGCCTCGGTGTGCAGATAGCGGCGCGTCTTGCCGGTGCCGTTGCGGCCGTAGTTGGCGAACAGCGCCTCCAGCTTGTCGAGCAGGTTTGCCTGTGGCCCGAAGTGCGAGAAATTTTCACCACGAATGCGTGCCCGCGACACCGCCGCCTGCATGTGTTCGCGGTCATACGCGTGGAAGGCATCGCCTTCGACGAAGGCGATGTGCAGATCCAGCTGATGCGCGACGCGTTCGAACACCTGCATGAAGGTGCTCGTCCCGGCACCGCTCGACCCGGTGACGGCGATGACAGGATGGCGTTCAGACACGGCGATAGGCCAGATCGAAGACGCTGTGACCGCGCCGGAGGCCGCGTTCCTCGAAGCGCGTCGGCGGGCGCATGGCCGAGCGCGGCGCGTAGCCGCGTCCCGCCGGCGCCGCATTGCGCAACGCCGGAACCGCCTCAAGCACCTCAAGCATATGCTCGGCGTAGTCGGCCCAGTCGGTGGCCAGCAGCAGGTTGCCGCCAGGGGCGATGCGCTCGACCAGGGTGGCCACAAAGGCCGGCTGCACGAGACGGCGCTTGTGGTGACGCTTCTTGGGCCACGGGTCGGGGAACTCGATGATCGCGGTCTCGATGCTGGCCGACGGCATGGCCTCGATGAACTCGACCGCGTCGGTACAGGCCACGCGCAGATTGTCGATGCCGGCCTGCGCGGCACGCAGCATCAGACCGCCGACCCCGGGGCGATGGACTTCAATGCCCAGCACGTTACGCGCCGGATCCTGTTGCGCGCGCCACAGCGTCGCCTCGCCGCTACCGAAACCGATCTCCAGCGTCAGCGGTGCCGGCTGCACAAAGCGCGCCTGCACCTGCCCCGCGTCGCTCAGCTTTACACCGTAGCGCGGCCACAGACGCTCTAGCGCATCGGCCTGCGCGGGCGTCATGCGGCCCTCGCGCCTCACGAAGCTGCGCACGCGACGTAGCGGTGCCACGGCGTCCGGACGCTCCATGGTGTCGCCGGTAGCGGTGGTCACCGCACGACACCTTCGATGGGTGAAGACGCCGATGCAAAGCGCCGGCGTGGCATGCGGCCGGCGAGAAAGGCGGCGCGGCCAGCCTGCACACCCAGCTTCATGGCATGTGCCATGCCCAGCGGGTCCTTGGCCTCGGCGATGGCGGTATTCATCAGCACGCCGTCGCAGCCGAGTTCCATGGCCACCGCGGCATCGGAGGCCGTCCCGACGCCAGCGTCCACCAGAATCGGTACGTTGGCCTGTTCCAGGATAGTCATCAGGTTGTAGTGGTTCTGGATGCCAAGACCGGAACCGATGGGTGCCGCCAGCGGCATCACCGCCACGCAGCCTGCCTCTTCCAGCCGTCGGCACATGACCGGATCGTCACTGGTGTAGGCCATGACCTCGAAGCCCTCTGCTACCAGCGTTTCGGCCGCAGCCAGCGTCGCCGGTACGTCCGGATACAGCGTGGTCGGATCCCCGATCACCTCGAGCTTGACCAGGGTGTGCCCGTCCAGCAATTCGCGCGCCAGTCGACAGACCCGGACGGCCTCGTCGGCGGTATAGCACCCTGCCGTGTTGGGCAGGATGGTGAATTCGCTGGGCGGCACAGCGTCGAGCAGATTGGGCGCGTCGGCATCCTGACCAATGTTGGTCCGACGCAGTGCGACAGTCACGATCTCGGCGCCGGAGGCGTCGATGGCGGCTCGGGTCTGTGTCAGGTCCCGGTACTTGCCGGTGCCCACCAACAGACGTGATCCGAAGCTGCGGCCGGCCACGGTCCAGCGGTCCGCGCTCGCGGCCTCTTCGCCGCCGCCGATCGCGCGCACGACTTCGACGGTGTCGCCCGCCTGCAGTTGAACCTGTTGATAGGCGGTCCGCGCGACGATATCGCCGTTGTGTTCGACCACTACGCGCTGGGCACCCAAGCCGAGATCATCGAGCAGGGCAGCGATCGATTGGCCTTCGCGCACCTCGCGCGAATCGCCATTGAGGACTATTGCGACCATTGGCACGAAATCACTTGGTTTCCGGAAGACAGCGGCGCATCATAACTGAGCACCAGACGCTGCCCGCATGCCGTTGACGACGCAATGGTCATCAGGCACACGGTAGAATGCACAGCTGGTGACCGCGATTGGCGGGTGTAGTTCAATGGTAGAACCTCAGCTTCCCAAGCTGATGACGTGGGTTCGATTCCCATCACCCGCTCCAGCGCGCGCCAAGGTCTGGCGCCCCGCTATCCTGATCAGCAGCACACGCTCAACGTCGCGCGCGCCCCGACGGCTGCTTGTCGTCTCCACCCGTGGCACCCCCTTTTTCATAGAAGCGTCATTGGCGCTGGGCAGCATATTGACAATGCCCGGCGGTTATCCCTCCGAGCACGGGATCAGCTACGATGACCGCAGGAGAAAGGCAAGGCCATGGCGATACCGGCGATCCTCAAACTTGATGCCGGCGGTTTGCCGGTCGGTTGGATCAACTGGCAGACCGCCGCAACCTTGTACGCCCGCGAACGCGTTTGCTGGGAGGCGGGGCAGGAGCGTTTTGCCATCCGCGGCGGTGTCAACGCACTGGGCGTGCGTTCCTGCTTTGAGATCGGCTCCATCATTGCGGTTGCGGACCGCTCCCGGCGGTTCGAGAAAGGCGTGCCATTGCTCAACAACCGCACGCTCTTCCAGCGCGACGAAAATCTTTGTCTCTACTGCGGCAACCAGTTTCCTACCACGCAACTGACCCGCGACCACGTGGTGCCAGTGTCGCGCGGTGGCGCCAATGTCTGGGAGAACTGCGTCACAGCCTGTCGGAGATGTAATCAGGCAAAGGATGACCGTACACCCGAGCAGGCCGGCATGAAACTGCTCGCGATCCCGTTCACGCCCAATCTGGCGGAATATCTGATTCTGCAGAATCGCCGCATCCTGGCCGACCAGATGGAGTTCCTGCGCAGCTTCGCGCAGAGCGGCCAGCGCGAGCGGGCCTCGCGCCGGCCGTCCTGACCACGGCGCGTCAGTCGCGCACGCGGCGCAGTGATTCCAGATCGCGGTCGAAGGAGACCAGATCCTTCGGAATGATGGCGCCAATCTGATCCAGCGAGCGGCGATAGCCGTCCACCGCGGCGCCGCCCGCGAAGACCGGCGTTCCAGGCGCGAGCTGCGAGCGCAGCCGCAGCAGCTGTGCCGGCAGGCGCGGGTCATCCGCCGGATAACTGATCGACAGCGCCACCGCGCGAGCCCGCGTCACATCCGCGGCGAAGGCAATCTCGTCGGCCGGAAGGCTAGGCCCCAGAAACATGACGCGCCATCCCGCGCGGGCGGCGGTCACCGCCACCATCATGGCGCCGATTTCATGCGTCTGATGCGAGGGCGTGGTGACCAGCAGCACGGGCCCATCGCTCACCGTCATCGCCTGCGACAGCACATCGCCCAGGAAGGACCGCAGATGGGCCGACACAAAGTGCTCATGACAGGCCCGCATGCGCCCCATGCGCCAGCGATCTCCGATGGCCACCATCAATGGCTTGATGACTTCTTCCATGACCACGGGCGTGGAGTGCAGCGCCGTGGCGCGCTCCATGATCTGCACGAACTGCACACCGTCGAGCCGGGCGGTGGCATCCAGCGCCAGCTTCACCAGCGCCTCGGGAGTAGGTGCTTCCAGCTCGGGCGGCTGCACCACCGGCCGCGAAGTCGGAATGCCTTCATCCTTGAGCAGCTGGCTCAGTTTGTCGTCTTCAAGTCCTGCCACGTCACTGATCCGCCAGCCCGCCTCGGTAACTCGCCGCAGCAGACTGAGACGATTGACCTCTTCATCGGAATACAGCCGACGCGCCGTGCCCGAACGTTTCGGCGCCACCGCCTGATAGCGCTTTTCCCAGGCCCGGATGACGTGGGTGGACAGGCCGCTGCGACGGGCCGCCACCTGAATGGGGTGCTGAGACAAAACCTGATCCGTCTGATTCATTGCTGCCTCTTCATCGTTTATCTGCGTTCTAGTGCGGTAAATGTAGAGAGTTCGTGTTAGACATGTCGCACTTGTCTCAGCCTGTCTCAGTTTGTCTTATGACACAAGCAGAATACGCACGCGGGCAGGGGCGGACCTCTAGACTGTGCATCCCTCCAAGCGTCCTATACGTGTATGCGCCTTGTCTGGATTCTCGGCCTTGCAGGACTGATTCCCATGGCTGCGGGTGCCTTCGCCCCAGCGCTGCCTCCAGCCATGGCGGTCCCGCTTCAGGCAGCCGCGCTGAGCTACGGAGCGATCATTGCCGCCTTCATGGCCGGTACGCATTGGGGGCTGGCGCTGTATGCCCCCGGCGACGCCGCACCCGACGGACGTCTCCTGCTCGCCATTGTCGCGGCACTGGCGGCGTGGGGCATCACCTTCCTGTCCAAGACACCGGCGGGACTGGCGCTCACCGCCCTCTTCGCCGCCCTCTTTTGCATGGATGCCTGGATGGCACGCCGCGGACTGCACGCCATCGACTATTGGCGGCTGCGCCAGATCCTGAGTGCCGGGGCCGCGCTCAGCTACTTTGGAATCGCGGTGTCGCCCTGAGGAAAGCGGCCGGTGGTGGTGAGTACGGCCGCCGCCACCGCCTCGGCAGAACGAAAGGCGCATTCCACACCGTCGCCCAGGCAATAGTCACCGGCGAAGAAAATTGGCGCCTGTGGGCTGGCGAGATAGCCGGGACCTTCTAGCGGACGCGTGACACGCGCGTAGCGCCACCGGTGCGTGGCTACATGCATGGCATCGCGATGCCCCATTCCGACTATGCCCTGGAACGCGTCCCACAGGATGGACTGCACCCAGTCCGCCGACGCCTCAAGGTGGGCTGTACTCCACGCCGAATCGGCGTGCGCCACCCAGCACTCCCCGGTGTGCCCGCGACCCGGCTTGGTGGTTTCACGAATGACCTGAGCCAGTGGCTGCGGCACCGCCCCCACGGCCTTCGGCGGCCGGCGCAGACCGACCATCAGGGTCCAGCAGGGGGCATAGTGCACCTGGCGCAGTGACGCGATGCAGTCGGGTGCGGCTCTGTCTGCCAATTCCGCCGCCTGCGGCGCAGGCGCCGTGATCACCACGCGGTCGAAATGCCCCAGCGACTGATGCTGAGCATCCCACAGCTCGCCCTCGGAGGACACGGCAGCCACATGCGTGGCGCGACGCACCTCAAGCGGACGCGCCAGCCAGCGACCGATGGCCGACATGCCGCCCACGCCGGTCCAGTGCTGGATCCCGCCAAGCTCCACCGGCGCGCATACGTCACATTGATGCCATCGCGCCAGAGTGGCATTCCAGCCCGCATCATTCATTCGGAAGCCCGGCACGCCATGATCGAAGCAACCCGACGCATGCCGACGCGTGGCCATGCGCCCCCCGAAGCCACGCCCCTTGTCGAACAACACGACCGGCTCGCCCGCAGCCTGCAACAAGCGGCCGGCAACCAGGCCGCAGGGCCCGGCGCCAATGATTGCCGTGCTCATCGGGCTACATCATCCAGTGAATGAAGGGCACAGAGGCCAGCGACAGCACGATTCCATAACCCACCACGCGATTGGCAAGCACGGGGGCGAGGCCATACTGCTGCGCCAGAATGCCGGCCGTGATCATGGGTGCCATACCCGCCTGCATGACGGTGACCGCGGCCACTGTGGCATCGGGGGCGATCCAAAGGGTCACCGCGAGCACCATGAGCGGTGCCAGCACAAGCTTCCAGGCCAGCCCCCCGGCAACGCGCGAAGCATCCTCGCGACGCATGCGCAACTGCAGTTGCAGCCCCACCGAAAACAACGCCAGCGGCGTCAGCGTATCCCCGAGGCGACCAAGCACCCCGCGCACGGTTTCGCTGAGCTCGATGCCGCCGGCAACCAACAGGCCCGCGACGACGAGGGCGATAAAGGCGGGAAAGGTCACGACTCGACGCAGCATCTGACGCGGCGCCACGTGCGTTCCCGCGTACCACGCCGCAGCGAACAGCCCAAGCGTGGACAGCAGCAGGAAACTCCCCAGCTGATCGGCCACCACGGCGATACCGAGGCCCGTCTCGCCGCGCAAGGCCTCGATCAAGGGATAGCCGATGAAGGAGGTATTGCCGAGACCACAGGTGAGCACCAGCGCACCAATCTCCCCACGCTGCCAGCCCGCCACGCGCCCAAGGAGCGCGACGTACAGCCACGCGCCGCCAAAAACCAGCCACATGGCCACGGCAGGCCACAGCAGGCTTGCCGACCACTGCAACTGCGTGATCTGCACCAGCACCAGCGCCGGGAGTGCGATGTTCAGCACCCACCAGTTGAAAGCGGCAACCAGTCCCGCTGGATGGGGCAGGCGCGCCACCAGCACGCCCGCCGCCAGGCAGGCGGCAACCAGCAGCAGAGCACTCACCGTGCCGCGTCCAGCCAGGGGCCGAAAATGCGGTGCGCAGCGTGCTCCAGCGCCGCACCGTGTTGCGCGGTCTGCGCGCGCAGCTCGGCCGGCGACAGTCCCATGTGTCCGAGCTGGCTGCGATGGCCAATGAGCCATTGCTCCATTGCCCGCGGCGTGATTTCCAGATGGAACTGCAAGCCGAGAATGGCGTGATCGGCCATCGAAAAGGCCTGGTTGGGAACCTGTGGCGTTGCTGCCAGTCGTCGGGCATTGCGCGGCACATCAAAGGTATCGCCGTGCCAGTGCAATACCGGCAGATTCTGGAGCGGAGCCAGCGGCGCATCCGCGGCGATGCCCTCGAGCGCCCACCAGCCAACGTGCTGACGCCCGGTGGCGCGCACCTGCGCGCCCAGCGCGGCGGCCATGAGCTGCGCGCCGAGACAGATACCCAGCGTGGGCAGACCGTGCGACAGCCGACGGCGCAGGCCCGCAAGCTCCTCATTGATACAGGGATAGTCCGCCGCATCGTTGACCCCGATCGGCCCGCCAAGCACGACCACGGGGTCCACAGTGTCCCAGGCGAAGCCGTCTCTGGGCAGGTCGACGGCCTCGGTGTACTGCGCGTTGAAGCCGCGCGCATGCGCGAGTGCTTCGAGACTGCCGAGGTCCTCGAAGGCGACATGGCGGATGGCGTGCAGGCAGCGGGTCATGCGTCCTCGAAATCGGGTGGCAAAGAACAAAGCGGCATTTCAAAAGTCAGATGACGTACCGAAAGCGCGCGCCATGATAGCGACGCGCGGCCGTGCAGGCCCCACGGCGACTCGGCTTCAGGCTCGCATATCTGGCAAGGGTGCGCGATGCGACGCCACGACCTCGTCTAGACGGGGGATTGAATTGCGATCCATTCCCATACAATATAAGACTTAAGCATTACGCCGAAAATTATCCAATGAATAAGTTCTTAAACGCAGAAGTACTCGACGTCCGTCACTGGAACGACGGCCTGTTCAGTTTCACCACCACGCGTGATCCGAGCCTGCGTTTCGAAAACGGGCAATTTCTGATGGTCGGCCTGCCAGTCGACGGCAAGCCGCTGATGCGCGCCTACTCCGTCGCCAGCGCCAACTGGGAGGACACCCTGGAGTTCTTCAGCATCAAGGTGCCTGACGGCCCTCTGACCTCACGCCTGCAGCACCTGGAGCCCGGCGACGAAATCCTGCTCAGCAAAAAGCCCACCGGCACTCTGCTGATCGACGATCTGCACCCGGGTGAGAATCTGTATCTGCTTGCCACCGGTACCGGGCTCGCCCCCTTCCTGTCGATCATCAAGGACCCGCGCACCTACGAACGCTTCAACCATGTGGTGCTCTGCCATGGCGTGCGCCACGTCGCCGACCTGGCCTATCGCGACTACCTGGAGCACGACCTGCGCGAGCATGAGTTGCTGGGCGACATCATCCGCGAGCAGTTCCACTACTTCCCCACCGTGACCCGCGAAGCCTTCAAGCACGAAGGCCGCCTCACCCAGCATCTGACCGACGGGACCATTCAGCGCGAGTTGGGCCTATCGCCACTGGATCCGGAGAACGACCGCGCCATGATCTGCGGCGGCCCAAGCATGCTCGCCGAGTTCCGCGACATCCTGGACGAGCGCGGCTTCCAGCAGTCCAAGCACATCGGCGACGTCGGTCAGTACGTCTTCGAACGCGCTTTCGTGGAGCACTAGCTCCCAGCAAAAAGAAGACGCGGCAGCACGCGACCCGCAGCCAAAACTGCGGGTCTCTTTTTGCGCTTTGTTTGCATATGCGAACGATTCGCATTACTGTTCCGAGACCACCCAGGAACAGGTACCCCATGCATTTCCTCTGCCCCACGCACCGCAATGCATTGTTGAGCGAACCGGCCGAAACCATCACCGCCACCTGGTTCGACTGGATGGCCAGCGCCGGATCCCACTATGAACTCCGTCGCTGGCGCGAGGCCATTCCCTACGTGGGATGCGCCTTCGATCTGCTGGCGGCGGCGCTGCGCGAGGGCATCGTCGATCCGCGACTCGGTGTCACCAAGGTCACCCTCTCCGGCATCTATCTCGCGGAAAGCTTCACGCAGTACGGCGAGCACGAGAAGGCGCGCTTCGCGCTGGGCTGCACCGTCCGCCGGCTCGCCCCCGCCATGGACGGCCCGGCTGCGCAATGGGCGCAGCAGTGCCTGCAAACTCTGGTCGACACCCGGCAACACGGCGCCTTCTTTCGCCGCTTCATGAATCTGCCCTTCGACGAGCCACCCCTGCAGCGCGCCGTCCTCCACTAGCGCGTCGCGGCCTAGACATCTCGACTACGCCGTTGGGGCATGTCAGGCTAGCGCGGTGACGGCACGGCGCCGTCGCCACCGGCGGAGTCGCTGATGCAGTGTCCCTCCTGCGACCAGAACAATGCGGAAGACGCGCGCTACTGCCTGCAATGCGGCGGCGCTCTGCAAGCTGCCTGCCCGCAGTGCGGACACCACAACCCGCCGCAGGCGCGTTTCTGCAACCAGTGCGGCAACCGCCTGCAGACCACATCGGCCGACAAGGCGCACAGGGACTACACGCCGCGCCATCTGGCCGAACAGGTGCTGACCTCGCGCAGCGCGCTGGAGGGGGAACGCAAGACCGTTACCGTACTGTTTGCCGACCTGCGCGGCTCCACCGCCGCGGCGGAAGCGGTGGACGACGAGCAATGGCATCACATCCTCGACCGCTGCTTCGAACTGCTCGGCAGCGCGGTGCATCGCTACGAGGGCACGGTCAACCAATACACCGGCGACGGCATCATGGCGCTGTTCGGCGCACCCATCGCGCACGAGGACCATGCCCTGCGCGCCTGCCGCGCCGCCCTCGACATCCAGGCCGCCTTCCGCCGCTTTGCGGACGGTCTGCGCCTGTCCAGCGGCCTCAATCTCGGCCTGCGCATGGGCATGCATTCCGGCGCAGTGGTGGTCGGCAAGATTGGCGACGATCTGCGCATGGACTACACCGCCAAGGGGCAGACCGTGCACCTGGCCGCGCGCATGGAGCAGATTGCCGAGTCCGGTCGCATCTATCTGACCCGCGACACCGCACAGCAGGTCGAGGGCTATGTCCGGCTGCGCGATCTCGGCGCCATGACGGTCAAGGGGCTGAGTACACCCGTCGGCGTCTACGAGCTCGAAGGTCTGGGGCGGCTGCATTCCCGGCTGGAACGGGCGCGCCAGCGCGGCCTGTCGCGCTTCATTGGACGCCAGGCGGAGCGCCAACGCCTGGAACAGGCCTTGACCGACGCCCAGCGCGGCGATGGCGGCGTCGTTGCGGTCACCGGAGAAGCGGGCATTGGCAAGAGCCGACTCTGCTGGGAGCTTCAGGAAGATGCCGCCGCGCGCGACATCCCGGTCTACACCAGCGCCTGCGTGCCCTACGCCGCGGCCCTGCCGATGTACCCGGTGCTGGCCTTGCTGAGAAGCCTGTTCGGCATCGATGACAGCGACAGTCCGGCGGAGCAGCGGCGCAAGATCGCCGGCACCTACGCCATGCATGGGCACCAGTGCCGCGAGAGCATGCGCCTTCTGTTCGAACTGCTCGACGTCGCCGAGCGCGACGCCGCGCCCTCGACCATCCCGCCCGAACGCCGCCAGGAACACCTGCTGGCGCTGGCGCGTGCGCTGCTCACCGAAGGGACACAGACGCGCCTGCTGGTGGTCGAGGATGTGCACTGGGCCGATCGCGCCAGCCAGCAGTTCTTTGCGGAATTGGCGCAGGCCATCCCCAACAGCCCGACGCTGATGCTGCTCAACTACCGCGCCGGCGAAGGCGTCGACTGGCTCCCCTTCCCGCCGCGCGCGCAGCTTCATCTCGAGGCCCTGTCGGCGGAGGAAATGCACGCGCTGACCACTGAACTGCTGGGCGACACCGCCGAGCTGACCCCCATCGCCCAGCGCCTGGCCCAGCAGGCGGCGGGCAATCCTCTGTTTGTAGAAGAGGCGGCGCGCAGCCTCGTCGAGCAGGGCTATCTGGAGGGCGAGGCCGGTGCGTACCACCTGCGTGAAGCGGCCCCGGAAATCGTGATTCCGGATACCGTCCAGGCGTTGCTGGCGGCGCGCATCGACCGCCTGCCCGACACGGACAAGACCCTGCTTTCACACGCAGCCGTCATCGGCAAGGATTTCTGCAAGGAGCAGCTCGCCGAGTTGCTGGACTGGCCCGAAACGGCCATCGACCGTGCCATGGACCGTCTCGAGCAAGGCGGCTTCATGCGCGCCGGCAACGCGGACGACGAATGGCATTTCCGGCACCCCCTTACCCAGGAAGTGGCCTATCGCGCCCAGCTGCGCGAAAAGCGCAGCGCCATCCACGCGCGTCTGGCCAGTCTCATCGAAGCCAAAGTGGCGCCCGAGGGCATGGACGAACGCAGCCTGCTGCTGGCGCATCACTGGCACTGTGCCGAAGCGCCTCTGAAGGCGCTGCACTGGCAGATTCAAGCGGCGGTCTACGAGGGCACGGTGCGTGCCTCCAGCGACGCCATGACCCGCTATCGCAGGGCCGCAGAACAGGCCGACGCCATTGCGCCTGGAGCAGAACGCGACCGCCTTGCCGCCATCGCCCGCGCCGGTATCGTGCGCACGGCCTCCCTGCTGCGCATCCCGCCCGGCGAGAGTGCCAAGGCCTACGAGGAAGGCCTGGCACTGGCACGTCGTCACGACGATCAACCGGTACTCGCGGAGCTGCTGATTGCCGGCGCCAGCCTCGAACTGCAACAGGGCGATGCCGACGTCGCCGTGGCGCAGGCGCGACAGGCGCTGGAGATCGCCTTCCGCATGCAGCGAGCGGATCTGGTCGCTCGCTTTCGCATTCCGATCCTGCTGGCCTTCTTTGCGGCCGGGCGTCTGGAAGAAGCCATCAGCGTGCTCAACGAACCGGGCAAGCCACCTTGGTATGAGGGCCCCGTCCACGAGGGCAATTTCCTCTCGCGGGCCTTTCGGGCGCTCATCCTCATCAATCAAGGTGCGCTGGACGAAGCACAACGTGAACTACGGCAGGCCATTGCCGTCGAGGGTGAGACCGGGCATACCGTCAGCTGGATGCACGGCACCCTGGTTGAGATCGCGCGCATTACCGAACAGCCCGCAATGGCGATGCGCGAAGCACGCATCGCTGTGGAGCGCGCCGAACGCTTTGGCAGCCCCTTCTTCCTGGCCTTCGCCTACCGGGCATTGGGCGTGGCACTTGGCCTGCAGGGACAGTGGCAGGAGGCAGCCCAAACTCTTGAAGCGCATCGCGACAAGGTGGCTTCTGGCGAGGCTGCCCACCAGTTCGAGGCCCTGCATCTGGCCGATCTTGCCCAAGCCTATCTGCACCTTGAACGCGTGGAGGATGCACGTGCCACTGCCGAACAGGCGCTGTCTTCCGCGCAGCAGACGCACACGCGCACCTGGGAGTGTCGTGTACGCTGGATCTACGCGAAAATCCTGCTCGCCGTCGACGATCATGCCGGTGCGCAGCACCAACTGGATGCCCTCGACGCCCTCGTGGAGACGACCGGCGCCACGCTCTTCGTGCCGCTCAGCCAGTGCCTGCGCGCACAGTTGCCGGATGTGGACCCCACACAGCGCCACGCGTTGCTGCGCAGTGCGGTGGCGCAATTCCGTGCCTTTGGCGCAGAAGACCATGCCAACGTGCTGCAACGCGAGCTGGAGGACGTAGCGTCTCCGCTCGTCTCCTAGACACCCGCCGCCACACGGCGACGTGCCTCCTCAACCAGCCACCAGCGGTCCTGACCCCAGGTGACCAGCGGGCCATAGCGGAAACTGGGCACCCCCCAGAGGCCCGCCGCGAACAGCGCCTGCCGGTTCGCTTCCGCCTGCGTCAGGTCCATGCCGTCGTCGAGCTTGGCGCGTACTGTCGCCCAGTCCATGCCGGACGCCTCGCTCACCGCACGCAGACCGGCGTCGGTCGCCACATCCACCCCCTGCGACCAGATGGCCCGCGATGCCGACACCAGCAGCGCCAACTGCTGCGTGGTGCCGCCGGCCAGGGTGAAGCTGGTCAGGCAGCGCTCCGCCCCCGCCCCTACCGGGTCGGCCACCAGACCGAAGGGCAGGCCGCGGCGCTGCGCCTCGCGGTACGTGTCGCGCACGATGTACATCCGTTTGCGCGCGGGCACCTTGAGGCCCCGCATCACCATTGGCAGCACCGGCCGCACATGCATCGGCCCCGGCCAATCCGCCTGCGCCCGCTGCACATCCACCGCTGCCAGGTAGGAATAGGGACTGCGGAAGCTGTAGAAGAACTCCAGCGGTGCCTGTGCCGACAGGCCTTCCGGAAGGCGCGCGGCTTCCGGCTGGCAACGCAGCAGTGGGCTCTCGCCCTGCAGCAGGCCGGCTTCGCGCAACGCCGCCTCCAGATGCGCCATGCGGTCCACACCCCAGTACCAGACCCCATTGAACTGCCACATGCCAGGCAGGTAGTGCCCCAGGCGCGCGCGGCGACGGCCATTCTCCGCCAGTCGCTGGGCCACCGCGTCCGCATCCGGACTGGGATCCGGCACTGCGATGGCCTCGCCACGAAACAGCGCCTGCGCGATGCCGGGCTCCACCTCGGCGAAGCGGCCGGCCTCGGCGGCCTGCAGCAGCGTCGCTGCCGCTCTCTGACGCGAGGGTGCATCCGGCAGTACCGCCTGAGCCGGGAAGGACAACCCGTAGGCCGGCGCCACCATGCCAGCGTCGTCCAGCGCGCACTGCCGCTGCTTGTCGGCCTCGGGATAAAGCGCCTCCTCGGGCGCACCCACCACGCGAATCACCACCGGGCAGCGCAGCCGCTCGCCGAGCGCCGGCAACAATTGCGCGGCAAGATGGCTGTGCGGGTCACCTGGCTCATAGTAGAGCTCCAAGGTCGGCGGGCGCCCGCGCAGCGCGTCGAGACCGAAGCCGCGCGCACGCAGCCGGTGGATAGAATTCTGGTGGCGGATCAGCCAGTGCGCGACATGCGCCTTCAGCGGCGGCCGGGGTTGCTGGGCACTCATGCCGCACTCCCCTCGGCCAGCATGGGCAGGCAGCCCGTGGCCTCCAGCACCGGCGACCAATGCACCCGATCGGGTTCGGAGAGAGCGGCAAAGCCGGCACGCAGGCTGCGCAGGCATTTCACCTGATAGCCGAAGGGAGCCTGCTCGAATTGGCCACCGCGAATCGGTACCGTCACCGTCTCGCTGCCCTGTGCCATGGCGGCGTCATTGGCCACGAGAAAGGGCAGATAGTCGGTACCGACAAGCTCCAGCAGGCCGCGCAGCACGGCACTGGGCGCGTCTCCGGTGGGGTGCCATTGGCCCTCTACGCCAGAGGCGTCGTCCATCATCCGCAGCCAGACATCCAGTCGCGGCGCGCGCTGGCGCACGATGGCCTGCGGCGTTGGATCGGTGGCGAGCATCTTGAGCTGCCCGTAGAGCGCGAAATCGGCGAGCGAGGGCCGCGAGCCGAAGAGATAGGCCGCGCCGTGCAGTTGGCCTTCGAGCACGTCGAGCAAGGCCGCGAAGCTGGCTTCCAGCAGCGGGGCGTTATTTTCGGTGCAACCCACCATCGCCATGCGCCCGACCTGGCGCTGGCGGATGTATTCCATGGCCTGTGCGCGGCGCGTGTCACTGGCACCGGGTTGATGCTCGTCAACGATCCAGGCCTGTGCGAAATCGGCGTCCGCCGCGTAGAACCAGCGGTAGTGGAACATGATCTTGGTCAGCCATTCATCCGCGAAATCCTCGATGAGCTGGCAGACGAAGGCGTCGCCGGGATCGTCGGGGATGACCGATCGCGCGCTGTGTCGCGCCTCCAGGGCGTAGGCCAGCGGCGTCGAGTCGACCCGATACTCGGCACTGTCCGGAAAGCGCAGCATGGGCACGAGCTGCGGCTTGACGTGGGCGATCTCGGATTCGATGGCCGCAGTGCGCGGCACCCAGTCGTGCGGGATGCGGCGATAGCGCATCAGCGCACGCAGCTTGTTGGAGTACGGGGAGGGCGTGCTCCCGATCAGGCGATAGCGATTCTGCGTGGACATGGCGTGCCCCTCAGCGCGACGGTTGCAGATAGATCGGTGACGACCAGGCACGCTCGCGTGCCGGTGCCGTGCAATCGTCCTCGGCCGGCGTGCGCGTATCGCCGTAGCAGGGGTCCACCGCCTCGCAGGCGCCATCGGGCCCGTAGCGGCAACGCAGGCCACCGGCATTGATGGTGGCAGTGGGTGCCTGCAGCGCGCGCACGTAGTAGATCGTCTCGCGCCCCTCGGCCGCAAAGTCCGGGTCGGTGAACTGCACCGTGCATCCGCTGCCGCCAGCCGGACAGGGCAGGACTTTCCACGGATCCTCGATCAAGGTGTCGATGGCTTCGTCGGCCGCGATCTGGGGCCGGATACGGACCACCTCGATGCGCTCGACTGCTTTGCGCTGATCGGATGGGTGATAGCACTCGCCGCCGGAAAGCTGCTGCAGCCGGTCCGCGCCAAGCGCATCGATGGCCGACTGCGGACAGCCGTCGCGCTGCTCGAAGGCGCCCAATGCGCGCACTTCGAAGGTGGGCGACTGTGCGCTTTCAACGATGCTGCCCATGGGCACGCGTGCGCCGGCGTCGAGCAGGTCGAACCAGAGCAGCATGCGCTCGCCCGAGGTGGCGTAGACCTCGCGCCGTTCGATGGCGTCCCAGATCGCGCGCCGATCACGCCCCTGGCTGTGCACCGCCATCAGGCCGCCGGTGTAGAAGAAGGACGCCTGGCGCTCCGACTCGTTCACCTGCAGGAAGTTGTACGGACTGGCCCCGAGTTCGAAGGGCTCGGCACGGGCCGCATCGCCGTCGCGCTTGGCGGCGTCCGCGAAGAAGCGCTGCGCGAAACCACTCTGCGCGCCATAGACATCGGCAATGGCGCTGCGGTCGCGCTCCTTGAAGCCGTTGCCGGGGCGCGCGTTGTGGTTGTCACTGGAGCCGATGAAGCCGAAGCGCAGGCCGAAGGGCGCACCGTCGTCATCCGTCGCCTCGAAGTTGCGCTTGGCCAGAATGTACTGCACGGCCCCGCCCGGCCGGTGGTTCAACGGCGGCAGATAGCAATCGCGGCACTGCCCGGCGTCCAGCCAGTCTGCCACCTCGGCCCCCGGCACTACCAGATGCCCGGCCCGGCCGGCGGCGAGATAGGCCTGCTGTGCCTCGCGCACGCGCTGGTCGCAGTCGGCGCTGTCAGGATCGGCGCAGCGCGCCCGGATCAGCTCACCTGCCCGGTGGCAGCCCGGCAGGTAATCGGGCGTGGGCGGCGGGCACACCGGCGCGCCATCGGCATCACGCCGCATGGCGCGCCACGAGCGATAGGGCTCGGCATTGCCGTGCCCGGAAAAGACCTCGATCAGCCGTTGGTGCTGGGCGTCGGCCTGCTCCGGTACCACCTGCTTGTCCCAGTCCGCACCCGGCGGCGTATAGAAGCCCCACGTGGTCCCGTGCGGTACCGCCATGGCGGGATAGCCCCAGTCGCGCAGCTTGTCGAAGAGCTCGGCGGGTGTGGCAGCCAGTTCGATGCAGTCCGCCGGCAATTCGCGCACGGGCACCCCCGCCTCGCAGATTGGCACGCTGCGCAGCTCGGCCTGCTTGTGCTGCTGATCGAACTGGCGCTGACGTGAAGAGAAATCGGCCAGATAGGGCCCGACATACTTCTCGAAGGGATTCAGCGGATCGTTGCGCATGGCGCGGAAGGCCACGCTGTCGGAGGCAATGGGCCGCACCGGCGTACGCGCCGGATCGTCGTGCAGCAGAAAGACGTTGCGATGGCCGTAGTGGGTCTCCGCGGTATTGCCCATCTGGGTCCATTCCCAGCCGACGAAGGTCACCATATCGGGGTTGGTGGGGTCGCCCGCCGCCGCATTGCAGGCCCGCACGGTGTCAGTGATCATCTGCCAGTGGCGCGGCGTCAGGCTTTCGGCGTGATCGGTCAGCGCCCAGAAATCGAGATTGGCCACAAAGCGGGCGTAGTCGCAGGCATCGGCAGGCGGGTGCAGCCCGCTCCCCCCGAGCAAGGGAATACTCCACGCAAAGGCGTCCATCGAGAAGGTGGTGTGCGCATGCACATCGCCGAACAGGATCTGCTTGGGCGCTGCCACGCCCAGCGTCTGCGCCGCCTTGCGCTGGGTCAACTGGTCGTAGAGCACGCCTTCGCGTTGCGCCTGCGTAATGTTGCCGGCGCTCTCCGGCATACCCTGGCGATCGATGATCACGACCCCGATGATCAGCGCGACCAGTGCGAGCACCACCAGTACCTTTCGAAGCATCCGGCGCATGTCCCCTCCCGCTTTTTTACATTTTGTCTAATTGTAGACTAGCAACTACCGTGTTCCCTTCCTAGTCACGAGGCCTTCGCTTGCACGCACCGCATGCTTTTACTCCCTGGCTCATCGCGGGCCTGCTGATCGGTCTCGCGTTGGCCATGATGGGCCTGGTCGAGGTCCAGGCGCCAGCCCTGCAGTCTCAGCCCTCGCTGGTCGCCACCGTGGGCGAGGAAGGCATCACCCAAGACGAATACCGCGAGGCCCTGCAGGCCGTGGCCGCGGATCGTCGCGCACCGCTGGACGCGGCAACGCGTGCACACGTGCTCGACCAGCTCATCAACGAGCGGCTGCTCGCGCAATACGGCAAGGCGCTGGATCTGCCGCTGCGCGCCCCGCGTCTGCGTGATGCCCTGGTCGACGAAGTGCTTGCGATGATTCGCATGGAGGCCGAATCCGAGGCGCTGAATCCGGACGCGCTGCAGGCCTATCTCGACGCCCATGCGGAACGCTTCCGCGGCCCGGACCTGTTGCATGTGCGCGCCTGGTACGCCGCCGACGCCCAAGCGGCCCAGACCCTGGCCGAGACCCTGCGCGCGCCATCGGCACAGCCACCCACCGCGGACCGCGCCCCCCTGCCCGATGGCCTGGTGCCGACCGATACCCTGCGCGACTACCTCGGACCCGAGGCGGTGGCCGCCGTCGCAACGCTGGAAGCCGGCGAAGTCGCTGCGCCACTGGCAGCCGGTGGCCGCTTTCTTGTGCTGCGCTTGGAGACGCGCGAGCACGCCCGGACGCCGGCGCTGGCGCAGGTGGAGAACGCCGTGCGCAACGCGCTGCAGCGGGAACGCGCCGAAGCGCTGCTGGCACAGCGACTGGACGCATTGCGTGCGCGCTACGGCGTCGAGGTCAGTGATGCGCAGCCGTAGCCTCGGCTGGAGCGGCGCACTGATCGTGCTGCTGGCCTGGTGGAGTGCAGCCAGCGAAGCCCATACACGGAGCAGCTCGCACAGCTTCTGGCAATCCAGCGACGCCGGGGCCGTCGTGCGCATGGTGATTCCCCAGCAGGAGCTGACCCGACTGGGTCTGCATCCCTCCCACGCGGACTATCGCAGCGAAGCGGCGGCCCTGCTGCAGCGCGGCCTTCGCCTGCACGATGCGCAAGGGCCCTGCCGCGCCGAGGCGGCGCTGCTGCCAGAACTGCGCGCCGGCGACCTCATCCACCGCTGGCAGCTGCATTGCCGCGGCACGCCCAGCCATGTGGAGCTTCGCCTGTTCGCCGACAGCGACGTCGCGCACAGCCATGTCGCCAGCCTGCAGCGCGACGCCGACGCCCCGGATACTGCGGTACTCACGCGGGATGCCCACAGCTGGCATTGGCGTGCCGATCAGCGTGCCGATAGCGGCAACGCCCCCGAAGGCGTTTCCGCCTTCTTCGCGCTGGGCGTGATCCACATCCTCACCGGCTGGGATCATCTGGTCTTCCTGCTCGCCTTGATCGTGGCTGCGCGCCGCCTGCGCGAAGTGGTCATCCTCGCCACCGGTTTCACCGTCGGTCACAGCCTGACCCTGGCGCTGGCGGTTCTGGACATCGCCCGGCCCGACAGTGGCGCGGTGGAAGCCTTCATCGCGCTGTCCATCGTGCTGGTCGCACTCGACAGCGCGGTGCGTCAGGATGCTGGCGCGCGCCGCCTCGCGGTGCCCCTGGCTGCGGCATTGCTGCTGCTCGCGGCGCTGTCACCGGTGATGCCCTGGCTGGTGGTGGCGGGCATCGTGCTCGCCACGATCAGCTACATGGGCCTGGCGACACGCGATGCCGCCCAAGGCGCTGCGCTGCGGCTGACCCTGACTGCTGCCTTCGGCCTGTTCCATGGCTTCGGCTTCGCCGGCATTCTCAACGACATGGCGCTTCCGCCGGAGTCGCGCGTGCTGGCGCTGCTGGGCTTCAATCTCGGGGTGGAAACCGGGCAGCTTTTGCTGCTTGCCATCGCCTGGCCGCTGCTACGCGCAGCAAACCGCGTCCGGTTGCCACTGGCGCCGGCAATGACCGCCTCGGCTGCCGGCATGGGCGTCTACTGGTACGCCATGCGGCTGTTCGGCTGAGCGGTGCCGGCATCCGCTGCATCACGCCAACCCCTTGGCGATCAGCAGCAGCCCCGAGAATCCAAGACAGAGCATGACACCGCGCTGAAAAGTGGCCTCATCCAGCACCGCCTGGATGCGATGCCCGGCAAGAATGCCGGCCACCGCCACCGGCAATAGCACGGCACTGAGCAGCAGCGCGTCCAGCTCCCACAGGTCGACCGCCTGATAGGCGAAGACCTTGACGACATTGATGCTGGCAAAGAAGGCCGCCGCAGTGGACAGCCAGACCGCCCGTGCCAGTTGCCGGGTGGCCAGATACATGTTCAGCGGCGGACCGCCGGCGTGGATCAGCGTGCTGGTGACACCGGCGATGACCCCCATCACGGCACCCAGCCCGCGGCGCGCGGCGAGACGCGGCCGCCGCCACTGCACGGCGGCAAAGGCGATGCACATGCCGCCCAGCAGCAGCTGCAGCGGCGCCTCGGGCAGCGCGGTCAGCAGATAGCTGCCCAGCGCAATGCCGACGAGGGCAGCCGGCAGCAAGGCACGCAGTTCGCCGGGGCACAGGGTGCGGCGGTGATGCGTGATGATCTGCGCATCCATGACCAGCAAGAGCGGCAGCATCAGGGTGACGGCCAGGGCCGGTGAGACCACCAGCGCCAGCAAGGGCACCGCCACCACGCCGGCGCCACCGGCAAAGCCGCTCTTGGAGATGCCGGTCAGGAAGACGCCCACCACCGCCAAGAGCCAGAACAGGGCATCCCCCCAGAGCAGGTGGGTCATGGGGTGGCGCTCCCGCCGGCAGGCAGCAGCTGGGCCTCAGTCATCGTCGAGGGCCGCGAAGGCGCTGACGAGGTCGTCGATGAGGGTGCGCACGGAAGGCAGCAACCCCCGCCGGGCGGGAAACACGGCATGGATGATCTCCGCCTGTGGCGCCCACTCGGGCAGGACGCGCACCAGCGCGCCTTCGGCAAGCTCCTGACGCATCATCATCGTGGGCAGCTGCGCCACCCCCACGCCGGCCACGGCGGCGCGGCGCACGGCGAACATGTCGCGCGTCATCAGACGCGGCTGGTGTTCCACCAGTGCCTCGGCACCCTCCGGCCCGAGCAGACGCCAGCGGCATTCCGGAAGGGTGGTGCCCAGCCCGATGCTCGGCAGGCGATCGAGTTCCCCGGGGTGCGTCACGGTGGCATGCGCCGCGAGCAGCGCAGGGCTGGCCACCAGACACTGCCGACGCTCGCCCAGGACGCGCAACACCAGTTCGCTGTCCTCCAGCGGCGGCGGCCGGACCCGGATGGCGACATCCACGCCTTCGGCCAGTACGTCCACCCGACGGTTGGTGGCATCAAGCTGCATCGCCACCCGCGGATTGCGCGCCAGGTAGTCGGCGAGCATCGCGCCGATATTCATGTCGAGCATGGCCACCGGGCAGGTAATCCGCACCAGACCACAGGGCTCCGAACGGCTCTGTTCGATCAGCTCCTGTGCCGCTTCGGCCTCGATCAGCATGGCGCGGCAGCGCTGGTAGTAACTCTTGCCGAGTTCCGTGACCGTCACCCGGCGCGTGGAGCGGTGCAGCAGGCGCACCCCAAGCGCCGTTTCCAGTCGGGCGATGCGCCGACTCAGGGTGGATTTGGGCATGCCCAGGGCGGCGGCCGCCGGCGCGAAACCGCCGTGATCCACCACATGCACGAAGTAGGAGAGGTCGTTCAGATCCTGCACAGCTATTGTTCCATTATTGCAACGGTTAGTTGCATTTACCCCATCTAGCGCTTTCCGCGTTCCAAAAATAGCATGTTCTGCTGTCGCGGGCATGGGGCACGCGACGCAACCGGAGATCGATATGAAATCAATCATTGGCGTCTACAACGCGCCCGCACCGCACTGGGTGGGCGATGGTTTTCCGGTGCGGTCTCTGTTCACCTACGACACGCGCAGCGTGCCGGTGAGCCCCTTCCTCATGCTGGATTACGCCGGCCCGACCCATTTCGAGCCGAACACCGGCGAGCCCCGCGGCGTGGGGGCGCATCCGCATCGCGGCTTCGAGACGGTGACCATCGTCTACGCTGGCGAAGTGGCGCACCACGACTCCAGCGGCGGCGGTGGTGTCATCGGCCCCGGCGATGTGCAGTGGATGACGGCCGGCGACGGCATCGTGCACGAGGAATACCACTCGGAGGCCTACAGCGCCTCGGGCGGGCCCTTCGAGATGGTGCAGCTCTGGGTGAATCTGCCTGCGGCGCACAAGCGCGCCCCGGCGGCTTACCAGGCCCTGCGGGCGGCCGACATCCCGGTGGTCAAGCTTGCCGAGGACGCCGGTGAAATCCGCGTCATTGCCGGTGAGGTGGACGGCCAGCGCGGTGCCGCCCGCACCTTCTCGCCGGTCGACGTCTGGGATCTGCGCCTGAAGCGGGATCGGCGAGCGGCGCTGCAGGTTCCGGAGGTTCACACCCTGCTCATCGTGGCCCTGGACGGCACGCTGCAGGTCAATGACGACGCCATCGTGCGCGCGGGACAGATGGCCGCGCTGACTCAGGCCGGGCAGGACTTCACGCTGGAAGCCAATGCCGACGCCAAGGTGCTCGTGCTGAGCGGACAGCCACTCGATGAGCCCGTGGTCGGCTACGGCCCCTTCGTCATGAACAGTCAGGCCGAGATCCGCGAAGCCATCCACGACTTCAACAGCGGGCGTCTGGGACGGCCGCGTTGAAGCCTCCGGCGGCCGGCGGTACCGCCCGAAGCGGCGAACCGCCGGCACGCCGGTCTTTCACACCACCACAAAGGGGAAACATGAGCTACAAGCGATTGAACAAGGAAGATGCCGCAGTCCTGCTGGTTGACCATCAGGCCGGCCTGCTGTCACTGGTGCGCGATATCCAGCCGGACACCTTCAAGAACAACGTGCTCGCGCTGGCCGATCTGGCCAAGTACTTCCGGCTGCCCACCATTCTGACCACCAGCTTCGAGGACGGCCCGAACGGCCCCATTGTGCCGGAGCTCAAGGCGGCCTACCCGGATGCGCCCTTCATCGCCCGTCCTGGCCAGATCAACGCCTGGGACAACGAGGACTTCGTGCGGGCGGTGAAGGCCACCGGCAAGAAGCAGCTGATCATTGCCGGCGTGGTGACCGAAGTCTGCGTCGCCTTCCCCACCCTGTCCGCGCTGCAGGAAGGCTATGACGTCTTCATCGTCACCGACGCCTCCGGCACCTTCAATGCAATGACCCGCGATGCAGCTTGGAACCGCATGGCCGAGGCCGGCGCGCAGCTGATGACCTGGTTTGGCGTCGCCTGCGAACTGCACCGCGACTGGCGCAACGATGTCGAGGGCCTGGGCGCGCTGTTCTCGAACCACATCCCGGACTACCGCAACCTGATCACCTCCTACAGCAAGCTGACTGCCTAAGGTGATGCAGTAACCGATTGGGGCCGGCCATCCGGCCCCAATCTTCCTATCCAGGGCATGCTATGCGCCATGCCATCACCATGAGGGAATCCACGTGAGCAACGCCACCAAAGAACTGGAGCTGGAATGTGAGGTCGCGCAGGGCTGCGGCGCCATCGAGCGCATCATCCAGCCACGCGACAAGGATCTCGGCGGTTTCTCGGTGCGACGCGTGCTACCGACCGTGGGCCGCAAGCAGGTGGGGCCCTGGGTCTTCTTCGACCACATGGGCCCGGCCGACCTGCCCGCCGGCGCCGGCATCAATGTACGGCCGCATCCGCACGTCAATCTCGCAACGGTGACCTATCTGTTCGAGGGTGAAATGCTGCATCGCGACTCCCTCGGCAGCGAGCAGGTCATCCGCCCGGGCGACCTCAACCTCATGGTGGCCGGCCGCGGCATCGTACATTCCGAGCGTCAACGCCCGGAGGTCACGGCGCATCCGCAGCGCATCCACGGCCTGCAGCTGTGGCTGGCGCTACCGGAAGCCATGGAAGAGTGTGAGCCCGCCTTTCTGCACTATCCCTCCGAGGCGCTCCCGCGCACCGAGATCGACGGCGTCGCCCTGCGCGTCATGATGGGCGCCGCCTACGGGCTGCGTTCGCCGGTACGCGCCGATGCCGACACGCTCTACGTGGAGGCCGACCTGCAACCGGGCCAGCGTCTGCTGCTGCCCGAAGCCGAAGAGCGCGCCCTCTACGTTGCCAGCGGCCAGCTGAAGGCGCGGGACTCCATCCTGCCCGCCCACGCCATGGCCATCTTCGAAGCCCAGGCAGGCATCGAAGTGGAAGCCCTGGAGGCCAGCCGCATCGCCATCATCGGCGGCGAACGACTGGGTCCGCGCCATATGGAATGGAATTTTGTCTCCAGCCGGCGCGAACGCATCGAGCAGGCCAAGGCCGACTGGAAGGCGGGCCGATTCCCCAAGGTGCCGGGCGACGAGGCGGAGTTCATCCCGCTGCCGGAATAATCCGCCACGGCAAGCCGATGCGCGCTATTCAGTGGGCATGATTTCGCGCAGCGCGCGCCAGCCGCCATCGACATTGACCACGTGGGTGTAGCCCATCTGCTGCAGCGCGTCGGCGGCCAGCGCGGAGCGGTAGCCGCCGCCGCAATACAGATACAGGGGCTGGGTCTTGTCGGGGTGCTTGGCGACGATGTCGCGCTCGATGACGCCCTTGCCGATGTGCTCGGCGCCTTGTACATGGCCGGCGGCGTACTCGCTTTCCTCGCGCACGTCGATCAGTGCCGCGTCTGGCGCATCGGTCAGCCGCACAGCCAGTTCGCTGGCGTCGATTTCACGGATGCGCGCCCGTGCGGCATCGACCAGGGCGAGGAATTCCGGGCTGTGTTCCATTGATTCATCTTCTCCGTGAGCGCTGCCCGCCTGTGCCGGATGCTTATTCCGGCGGCATGAAGAGTCGCATGAAGCGTGCAAAGGCCACGCGCCCTCCGTCGCGGTACTCGAAGTCCTTGGCAATGGTCACCGCCGGATTGCGCTGCTGGGCGAGCATCTGCTTGAACACGAGGGAGTCCACGGCGACGTGGATGTCGAGGTCCTCCATCAGCGTGTCGCGCACCTCGGCGACGCCGCGCCGGACCCAGATGGTGAAGGTCTCGTCGGAGTCCGTGAAGCTGAAACCCACTTTCTGGTCGAGCTCCAGCGCTGCCGCGGCATCAAGATTGACCGGAATGGCGGCAAAAAAGCGCGACAGCGGGAAGCGGGCCAGCATCTCGTCGCCAGCGTTGCTGAGTACCGGAATCTCCAGGCCGCGCAGCTCCAGTGCACTCGTCAGATAGTAGTGGCGCGCATTGGGGTTGGCGGACTGTTCCCCGAGATGGGTCAGCGCGTCGATGCGGGCCTGCGTGATTGCACTGTCGTCGGGGTAGAGCCGCAGCGCGTGGTCCGACAGCTGTAGCACCCACTGGTGATCGCCGGCCTCGGCGGATGCCAGGACCTGGTCGCGCAGGGCGGCCTTGCCGCCGGCCAGGTCGGCCATGCGGGCGGCATGATCTCCGGGTGACAGCGGCTGGAGCTGCGATGGGTTGCCATCGAACCAGCCGAGATTGCCGGCGAAGACCGAACGCGCCGACCATTCCACTGTGCCGTAGAACTCTTGCAGATAGGGGGACTCGGCGAGATGCGGCGGCAGGGTCAGCTGTTCGGCGATCTCGTCGGGGGTGGCGCCCTGGTTCATCAGCCGCACGGTCTGGTCGTAGACGAAGCGGATGCCGTCGCGGTAGTCGGTCAGAGTCTGGTGAATCTGCTCCTTGCCGGACAGTGGCCGCGTATGGCTTGGCACCAAGTGCTCGATCGGCAGCGCGCGCATCTTGTCGATGCTCTCCGCCCAACCCTTGAGCGAGCGATACGGCGTGCCGCGGATGGTGTAGAGATTGGGGAAGGTCTTGTACAGATTATCCCCGGGTGCCAGCACGCCCAGATCGGGGAACCAGACGAAGAGCTGATCGTTGGTCTCGCCGGGGGCGTGGACGAGTTCGAAGCGCACACCCGCCACTTCCGCGCTCATGCGGTCCTCGAAGGTCTGCGTGGGCGGAAGGATGCCGAGCTCGCTGTCCGGGCCGATGCCCAGGAAGGGGCCGATGCCGTTGTTGATCACGACCCCGTCGTCGAGGTAATTGCCGAACATGCGCATCGAGCGTCGGGTGACGATGGGCCGGAACTCGGTGATGATCCGGTAGACGTAGTCCATGGTGTCGGCATGGGCGAAGACCTCGGGGGTCACGCCCTCGTCGACAAAGGCCTGGGCCCCGAAGACGTGGTCGGTGTGGTTATGCGTGTAAATGATGGCGCGCACCGGCTTGTCCACCACCGTGCGGAAGGCCTCGCGCACCTCGCGCCCCTCTTCCAGGGTTTCCATGGTGTCGATGATGATCACCCCATCGTCGCCCTCCACCATGATGGAGTTGGCCAGCCCGTAGCCGATGGCCATGTGCACGCCCTCGGTGACCTGCACCACGCCCTTCTCGAATTCGGTGCTGTGCGCGCGCAGCGACTCCACGCTCTGCACCGGCTCGGTAAAGCTCGGCGGCTCGCTGCCGCAGGCCGCTAGCAGTGCGGCCAGCACTACCGCCGCGCCCCGTGTGCCCATCCGCTTCATTGTTGTCGTCATAGTGGTCTCCCCGTGGTCTGTTATGCGCTCGCCCGGCGGTCTCAGCGGACCGCCTGGGCGGCGTGTTCGGCAATCAAGTCGGCAAAGCGCGGCATGAGGGCCGGAGGGAGATCGTGCCCCATGCCGTCGAAAGTCTCCAACCGCGCCTTGGGAATGCAGCGCGCGGTGTGGCGGCCGTGGGTCACGGGCACCAGCGGATCGTGCTCGCCGTGCAGCACCAAGGTGGGCGTACGCAGGCGTCGCAGCAGATCCACCCGACTGCCGGAGGCGAGGATGGCAAGCAGCTGCCGGGCCGTGCCAGCGGGATAGTAGGCACGCTCAGCGGCACGCTTGAGCTCGGCGTAGCGCTGGGCATCGTCCATGGCCAGATGCGGCTTGCTGCCGATGATGCGCATGGTCTCGGTCATGTGACGGGCGATGGTCTCCGGGTCCTGCGCCGGCGGGGGCTGCGACAGGCGCAGCGTGGCGCGCGGATCGCCGGGACGCAGCCAACGGTGGCCGCTAGAGGACATGATCGAGGTCAGGCTTGCCACACGATCGGCATGGCTGCCGGCCAGCGTCTGACCAATCATCGCCCCCATGGAGGCACCCACCACATGGGCGCGCTCGATCTGCAGCGCATCAAGCAGGCCCAGCGTGTCCTGCGCCATATCCTGCAGACGGTAAGGCGCCTGCACCGGCAGGCCAATCAGGGACTTGGAATAGGCGCGGCGGATATCTTCCGTGGGCTTGGCCCCTGACAAGCGGGTGGACAGACCAACATCGCGGTTGTCGAAGCGCACCACGCGGAAGCCGCGTTCCAGCAACTCGGCGATCAGTGGTTCCGGCCAGCCCAGCAGCTGGGTGCCCAGCCCCATGATCATCACCACCGTCGGGGCGGTGGCATCGCCGTAGTCTTCAAAGGCCAGTTCCAACCCGTTGGCGGGTGCGTGCCCGCTGCGCGGGGAAGGCAGTAACGACATGGTGTTCTCGTCTTGGTCGTAATTGGCGCGGCGCATTCGCTAAGTCAGCGCCACGGTGTGTGTTGATGATTTGGCCGCTGTCTGCGACGAAGGGCCATGCGCCTGCCGGGATCGGGTCGGAGGCGCGCTGCCGCAGCATGGGTGCAATCGACAGGCCGTCGTCCGCCCATTACCCTTGCCGCGATGAAGACCCCCAAGCACAGCGCCGAGGCCCGTGACAGCGCCTCCTCCGCTCAAGGCAAGCGGCAGTATCTGAGCCACGATAACCGGCGCGACATGCTGCTCGGGGTCGCCGCCGATCTGGTGGAGCACGACGGCTGGGCCGCCCTGTCGATGAGTGCGCTGGCCGAACGCGCGGGCACCAGCCGCCAGCTGGTCTATCACCATTTCTCGAATCTCGAGGCTCTGGTGGCGCAGACCGCATGGCACATCTTCAACGATGTCATGGAGGGGACGCGCGCCTCCATCGCCGCGCATCCGGACGGGTTGCAGGCGGCTGTGGTCAGCGCCGAGTCGGTCACCCTCGACATGCCGCCGGGGCGCGGCGACGCGCTTTGGGAATTGATGGCGGGCACGGCCGGCGATTCGCCGGAGCTGGACCGCATCCGCCGCAATATCCGCACGATGATCAGCAATGTCTGGATGGAGCCGACGCAGCAGCGACTGGACCTGGATACCGAAAGTGCGCGCGTGTTCAGCTGGATCATCGTCATGGGCTTCTGGGGCATGCGCCAGCTGGTGCGCGACGGCGCCATTTCGCGTGATCGCGGCGTGGCCGTGTTCAACGACATGATCCGCCGCATCGAGGCCGGTTCGCCGCCCCAAGACAAAGCCTGAACGCATTGGATGGCCTAGTCGCGCGGCTGACCCATCAGGGCAACGCGTAGCGATGGCCGGTAGTCACCGGCCGCCTTGGGCAAGGTGAAGTGCTCCCCCATGCCAGCGTCGATCACGCCGTCAGCGTGCAAGGCCCGCAGGCCGCCATGCGCCGCGAACAGGGCCTCCACCCGTGCTTGAGCGCCGGCATCCAAGGCAGCAAAGCGGCGCTGCAATTCCTGCCGGCACCATACCCGGTAGCGATGGGTGACCGTGCCCTTGAGCGCAAAGGCGGCACAGGCGACATCAAAGCGCTTCCTGCCGTCGCGATAGGCGCAGGCGTTGGCGTGCAGATAGGGTAGGTAGTCTTGGGCAATCCGCTGCCATAATCCGGCCCAATGCTGCGCTTCCGGCCACTGCCAGGCGGGCTCGTCGGCAAAGCGCTGCGGGGAACCGTTCCAGAGACGGGCAAGCCACTCATAGACCGCAGGCGCCCGGCGACGCATGTGCTCGGCCGGATCGGGGTCGTTGCCGAAGTGCCGGAACATCGAGGCGAAGTAGCCAAAATCCGCCGCGCACGGCCGCGCGCCAAGAAGATAGGCCTGCTGCGATAGCACCGCCTGCAGGGTGTCGAGTTCGTGCAGGTAGACCGCGCGCACCGCCTCAGCATTGCTTGCGTCCACACCGTCGTCCCACAACCAGGTCTGGCGCTGCCGATGCGCGAAGTAGCGCGCGAAGACGCCCTTGTGCACGGCGGGCAGATTCACGGTCTGGGCAATGCGCCAGCCGAGAGCGAGGCGCGTGGGAACCGGCTCCCAGCGCCACCACATTGCCGGGCGCCAGAGCCACTCGTCGGCATAGTCCTCGATCAGCGCTGCGACGAAGGCCAGCGCCGGATCGGCCGGTGCCAGCGCGGGCTCCGGATGCTGTTGCTCGAACCAGTCCAGCATGGGCGTGGTATCGAACAGCCAGCGGCCGTCCGCCATCTGCACCGCCGGCACCTTCTTGGCGCCGGTTGCGCGATGGATGCGATCCAGGGTGCGCGCATCCGCGTCCTGCGCGGCATAGGCGATGCCCTTGTTGCGCAGGTAGGCCTCCAGCTTGCCGCTGAAGTAGGAGATATCCATCTTGTAGACGGTATAGCGCGGCGCGGTCTCGTCCATGCGGGGCCTGGTGAGGGAAGCGGCCGTCAGCGGCGCTTGGGGCGCATCTGGTAGATCGCGCGGCTGAGTGCGACCACCTCGCCCTGGGCATCCTTCAGCTCGCCGCGCACCTCGAATTCTGACTTGCCTTCGGCCAGGGTCTCGGCCTCGATGCGCTCGGCCTCTTCCGCGCTCAGCGTTAGCTCGACGGAGACATCGCTCTTGGCGGCGCGTACGAACTGCATGTCGAGAGCGGTCACGATGGGAATGAAGCGGCGCATGCCGAAGGTGGCCAACATCAGCGGCCCGCCGGGGAATTCGGCCAGCGTGAACAGGGCACCGGCGTACATCGTGCCGATGTGATTGACGTTGCCGCGCAGCGGCATGCGGCACGCGACGCGCCCCGGCTCCAATGCCACCACCCGCGCGCCGGAGCGACGCACGAAGGGAATCACGAAACGCGACAGGTGCTTGACCAGCAAGGGCTGCAGGCGCTGATCGACGACGCGCTCCAGCTCCTCCACCGGTACGCCCCATTGCTGGGCGCGCGTCACGGCGGCGTGGGAGGCGGATTCGAAACGTTGCTTCAGGGACATGCGATCTTCCGGTGACAAAGGCCGTAGCCTAACGGCTGCGCGCGCTGCCGGTTGGCTCCGCCAGGCGTACGCGCAGGCCCGTGCGCTGCAGCGGCGGCCCCATGTCCGCCGCCAGCGCCTCGGCGGCTGCACCGCCGCCGATCGCGGTGCACAGCGTAGTGCGCTGTGCCTCGTCGAGCGCCAGATAGCCGCGCTGCACGCCCTGCATCATCCACAGCGTGTAGGGCATGGCCAGACGGTGGAAGCGGCCGTCGGCCATGGGAAAATCAATGGACTCGAGCGCGCGCGGCAGACGCGGCTTCTGCCCCGTACCGCCTTCCGCGTACCGTAGCACCGCATCGCGAATGCCAAGCACCATGGGCAGAAATTCGTCGCGTAGCGCGCGCAGGATCGGCTGCAGGGTCGGCGGCAGCGCAGCAATGTCGAACAGCGCCCCATCACCCTGCGCACCGGCATGGGTGCGCGCCACCCAGGCCTGCAGATGCGGACGCGGCGCGATCAGGGCACGTTGCGGCCAGGGGTCCCGGGCCAGATGCGCATAGAGCGGGCCGATGAGGGCGAAATCGGCCACGCAGGGGCGCCCGCCAAGCAGGAAATCGTGGCTGGCGAAATGCTGGTCGAGGGCGTCGAGCATGGCCTCGGTCCAGGCTTCCATCAGCGCAAACTGCTCGGGGACGACCCCGACGCCGGGCAGATAGCTCTTCAGCATGGTGGCCGGCCGGCGCGCCAGCCGACGCTGCACAAAGCCGGGTGCAAAGGGCAGCAATGCGCGCCCGGCCTCCTTCAGAAACAGCGCCTCGTTTTCGGGATATGACCATCGGTAGTGCATCGCGGGGGGAATCCACCACTCGTCCGCCCAGACTTCCAGCAACTGCGCGAGCACGCGCAGGGCCGCGGACTCGTGATAGACGGAAGGCGCGGGAAAGCGACCTTCCAGCGTCTCGATGATATGGGTGGTGTCCTGCAGCCATTCCCCCTCCGGCGTGACCACCACCGGCATGACCGGACTGCTCCCGGTCTTGCGCGGAATCCGCCGCATCAGGGTGTAGCCATCCACCACCCGCTCGCGGAAGGGAATCTGCTTGTAGCGCAGATAGGCGCGCGCCTTGCCGCTGAAATAGGACAGTTGCCAGCCGTACAGCAGATAGGGCTTGGTCATCGGGGTCTCAAAGAAATCGAATGGCAGGTGCTACCAGCGTAGGAGTTGCTCGATGTCGATGGCTGTGCTGTCGGCCGGCATGGACACCCACAGACCGTCCTCGCCCACCGTGACCGGACCCTCGAAGACGGCGTCCACCCCTTTCAGAAACTGCCGTTCGAGCAATACCACCGGCAATTGCGGAACGATGTGGGTGTAGAGCAGGTGCCCGACTTCGGCCTGCGCCGCGATGCGCGCCGCCTCCACCGGGCTGGTGTGGTAGTCGAGGATATCGCGCGTGATGGTCGCCAACTCCGTCTCGCCGGCCACCTCGGCGGCCTCGGTCAGGATGCCGACGAGATTCGAGGCCAGCGCCTCGTGCACCAGCAGATCCACGCCCTGGGCGTGGCGACGCACTACGTCCGAGGCCTTGGTGTCGCCGCTGATCACCGCGCTGCGTCCCTGGTAGTCGAAGCGGTAGCCCACCGACGGCTCCACTGGCGCGTGATCGACCGGGAAGGCGGTGACGGTCAGTCCTTCCTGCTGCAGCACCACGCGACCTTCCGCCGGCGGCAGCGCAAAGGGACGCGCACTGGCACCGGCGCCGCTGGGCGGCACAACCGCCTCTCCGTGGTGTGCAATGCGGTAACCGATATCGGTGCGGTAAGCCTGATTGAAGCCCTCGACGATGGGGGTGACCCCTGCGGGCGCGATCACCGGCAGTGGCGTGGAGTGGCTGCCTCCGGCCCAGCGCTGCAGCATCAGCTCTCCGATGCCATCGATATGGTCGGAATGGAAATGGGTGAGCAGCAAGGCATCCACCCGCCCGGGTGGAATGCCCATGGGGCCGAGATTGCGCATGCTGCCCGATCCGACGTCGACCATCAGCACCTGCTCGCCTGCGATCACCAATGCGCAGGGGCCGGCGCGGGTCGGGTCCGGCAGCGGCGAGCCGGAGCCGCAGAGCACCACGTGCAAGCCGTTGTCCATGCCTTCGAGATTGTCGGCCTGGATGCTCGCCAACGCCTGCTGAAAGACGATGCGTCGGACGATGCGGTCCTCGAAGCTCAGGAACAGCCCGACCAGCACGGCCAGCACCACCGCGACCACGACAAGCCCTTTCTTCCACATGCGGTTCTCCCCGCTCAGGCGGTGGCCGAGGCGCCACCGGCACGGCGCAGCACCATGCGCAGAATCCCGGGTGCAACTCGCTTGGTCCAGTAGCCGGAGGCTGCATCCTTGCCCACCACCACCAGGGCACGATCGCGCCGCACCGCGGCCAGGGTGGCTGCGGCGACGCGCTCGGGCGAGAGGTCATTGCGCTGGAACCACTGCCCGATCATCTTGCGCGTGCGCGGTGTATCCATACGCCCGAACAGCGTGATCTTGTCGGCGATCGGCGTCTGCACAAAGCCAGGGCAAACCGCCGTGACCCCAATGCCAAGGCCGGACAGCTCGGCGCGCAGGCTTTCGCTCAAGCCGGCCACCGCCGCCTTGGTCGCACCGTAGGCGGCCATGCCCGGAAAGCCCACCAGCCCCGCCGCCGAGGCGATGTTGACGATATGCCCGCCGCCACCCCCCGCCTTGGCACGGGCGCGCATCGCGGGCAGCAGGGCCTGCAACACCGCGACCAATCCGATGACATTGACATCATGCAGTCGACGCCACTCTTCCAGCGGAACATCCTCGAACAGCCCGGCACTGACCACACCGGCGCTGGTGATAATCAGATCGGCGGCCTTGCCCATGTCCGACACGGCCTGGGCGACACGGGCGAGGTCTTCCGTTCTGGTCACGTCAGCACTGCAGACCTGGACCTCCGCCGCACCCAGCTCGCGCAGACAGGAGGCCGCCTGCTCCAGCGCCGCCTGCTGACGGGCGACCAGCAGCAGCCGGGCGCCGTCGCGCGCCAGCGCCTCGGCCACGCTGTAGCCGATGCCGCTCGAGCCTCCGGTGATGACGCAGATCTTGTTATGGAATGTCTTCAGCATCTCCCCCAACTCCTCTTGGGCCGTGACTGTTCGCCCAGCGCTCCGCGGGCATCTCCCCCGGTGCGAGTGCCCTTGACGACGACATGCTGCGCGATTTATTTACAGGCTGTCAAATAATCACCTGCAGCCATCACCTCGATCCGCTGCCCCTCTGACGATCGAGATCGAGGCGTCTTTACAGGTCGTAAAATTTTCGGGATATTACGGACGCATAAGGCCGCCCGAAGAGGCTCGGCCAGCCATGCCCACAGGGCAGGAAAAGAGGAGACCAAGCGCATGGGGGAGAGTCGTAGCAGGGGTGGGTGGCAGTGGATGGCGGTTTTCGCAGCCTGCCTGGCACTGGGTACAACGCAGGGGCAGGCCGCGGACTTCCGTCTGGGTGAGGTCGATATCCGCATCAACCAGCGGGCCGCCGTGGGTGCCAGCTGGCGCCTGGAGGACCGCAACAACGCCTTGCTGGCCAAGCTCAACGTGCCCGGCCAGGAACGCCTGTGCGTGGAGGACGACTGCATGTCGCTGATGGGGGATCCCGCCCCGAATCAGCGCCTGGTGGACGCCCGCGGCGGCTACAACGTCAATGGCGACGACGGCAATCTCAACTACGCCCAGGGCGACATCGTCTACGCCACGGCGCAGTACCAGCCCGAGATCAGTGTGTTCTGGGGCGAGCTCAGTGCGAAGTTCACCGGCCTTGCCTACTACGACCCCTTCAACAGCGACTTTCTGACCTTTAACGAAAACACACTGTTCCAGCCTGAACGCGTCCCGCGCCGACCGGATCTGGAAGCGGACCTCGGCCGCCAGGCGCGGCTGCTGGAAGCCTTCGTCAGTGCACCCGTGCCGGGTTTCGATGGCCGGCTCCGATTGTCGGTGGGACAACAGATCCTGCGCTGGGGCGAATCCACCTTTCTGGTGTTCAGCAGCCTGAACCAGATCAATCCGCTCAGTGCGCGCCTGCTGCGCCAGCCCGGCGCACGCCTGAAGAATGCCTTCCTCCCGGTAGGGATGATCATTGCCGACTACGAGTTCTCGGCCAATGTCTCGGTCAACGCCTTCTACCAGTACGACTGGGCGCCCACCGAACCCGATGTGGCGGGCTCCTTCCTGTCGACCGCGGATATCGGCGCGGCCGGCGACGGCCCGACCAATCTGACCATCGGCATCGGCCAGTTTCCGGAAGACCCCAATCGCCAGTTCCAGCCGTCGGGTCTGTCCAGCCTGCTCAGTAGTGCCACGCGCACGGCCTATCTGCTCGACGAGCGCTTCGGCGAACCCCGCGACGAGGGCCAGTTCGGCCTGCGGCTGAACTACTACGCCGAATGGCTCAACGGTGGCTCGGAACTGAGCTTCTACGGCATGAACTACCACAGCCGGCTGCCATATCTGAGCGTGTTCGCCGCCGAACGCAGCTGTCTGCGCGATCGCGAGCAGATCGCCGCTGGGGACCTCGGCGCCGTACTTCCGCTGCTGCTGGATGCGCTGCCCGACCTGGGGGGTGCGCTCGACCCGGTCACGCAGCAGACCGCCTTTGCGCAGGCCCTGCTCGCCTGTGGCGGCTTCGCGGGGGATGCCAACATCATCAACGATACCGTGCTCGACACCATCGCCGCACAGATTCCCGGCGTCCCCGAAGTCGGGCAGGAGGCCCTGCCGGTGGACACCATCCGGCCCTTCCTGGATTACCCGGAAGACATCCAGCTCTACGGCTTCAGCGGCACCACCAATATCGGGGCTTGGTCCTTCGCCGGCGAGATCGCCTACAGCCCCAACCAGCCCGTCCAGGTCGCCACGCGCGACGTGCTGTTCGCCTCGCTGCAACCCGCGTTTCCCGACGAGGATGTCGGTATTCCCACGGGGGCGGAGAGCATCTTCACCGTGCCCGGGGCGCGTTCGGCGGCGCCGGACTTCCTGCAGACGCGCTTCCGGCGCGACCCGGTCTCCGCCGGCGAGCGCGTCACCGGCTACGAGCGGCTGTCCATCGGGCAGGCCAGCTTCACCGCGATTCGCGCGCTGTCGGCGAGCAACTGGATCGGCGCCGATCAGATTCTGGTGGCGGTAGAGGTCGGCGCGACCCAGATTTTCGACCTGCCAGCGCTGGAGCGGCTGCAGATCGAAGGCTCCGGCGCCACCAACACCCACTTCAGCCCGGGCGCGGACGGCAGCGGCAGCGGCGGCGAACCGGATACGCGCCGCGTCAATCCGGAGCAGGCGGACCCGGACATCTTTGCCGATGATTTCGCCTGGGGCTATCGCATCCTGCTGTTGCCGACCTATCACAACGCCGTGTTCGGCATGACCGTCATTCCGCGCGCCCTGTTCGAGCACGACGTGCAGGGCACCTCCGCCTTCCCTATCCAGAATTTCGTCGAAGGGCAGATCAAGCTCACGGCCGGCTTTCAGATGCGTCTGACGCGCAATCTCACCACCACCGTCGACTACACGATGTTCACCGGCGCCGGCGACCGCAATCTGCGCTCGGACCGCGACCACATCACCGCATCGCTGGCCTATGCCTTCTAGCGCGTCCCTTGGGCCACGCTGGCTGCGCGAGCCCCTGGTTGTCTTCGCACTGATCGGTGGCGCGCTGTTTGCCCTCGACCATGGACTCAGCGACGGCGATGCGGCGCGCGAGATCGTGGTCAGCGCGCAGCGCGTCGACGCCCTTCGTGCGGATTTCCAGACGCGCGAGCATCGCCCGCCCACGGCCGAGGAACTCGACCGCATGATCGCGCACTGGGTCGACAACGAGGCACTGTTCCGCCAGGCGCGCGCCCTCGGGCTGGACGAGGACGATCAGATCATCCGTCGTCAGCTCATCCGCAAGATGCGCTTCCTGCTGGAGGACACCCACCCACTGCCCGAGCCGACGCGGGAGGCGCTGCAGGCGCACCTGCAGGCGCACCCGGAGCGCTATGGCCAGCCGATGCGTATCAGCTTCGAGCACGTCTTCCTCACCCGCGGCGCACAGGCTCCCCAACGCGCCGAGGCGCTGCTGCACGAGCTGCGAGCAGCCGGGTCCGGCGCCGCGCTGCCGCCGGGCGACCCTTTCCCGGGCCCGGCGCAGATCAAGGCCGCCGATGCCACGGCAGTGCACAAGCGATTCGGCCGTGACTTCTTCGACGCCTTGCAGACCTTCCCGCTGCAGCAGTGGTCGGGGCCGATTGCCTCGCCAGCAGGGCTGCACCTGGTGCGCGTGCAGGCGGTCATCCCCTTCGTGCCGGCCACGGTGGACTCCGCCGGCGAGGCCCTGGTCAATGAAGTGCGCCATCTGCAGCGTGAACGGAAGAATGCCGACCTGCTCGAGCAGCTTCGCGCCCAATTCGTGGTGCGCCGCGCGCCCTCCACGTGATGAAGATCGCCGTCATTGCATGCGCATGCATCTGGGCGTGCCTGTTGGCCACGCCGGCAGCCGCGCACGAGCAACCCATGGCCTATATCGGTATCGAGGCCACGGGGCCGCAGACACTGCAGGTGCTCACCAAGGATGCGCGCCGCGGTGAACGCACGCTGCCGCCCCTGCAACTGTCATTGCAGCCAGAATGCGCGCCGCACGGACAGGCCGAAGTCACCGTCACTGAAGAAGCACTGATCCGTCGCTGGCAGCTGCAATGCAGCGCCGCCATGGAGGCGCATCGGCTGCACGTCGGCGGGATGAACAGCATTCGGCCGGAAGCGCTGGTGCATATTCGCATGGGCAACGATGCGCGCTATCAGCGCGCCAGCCGCGATGCGCCCGAGGTCGCACTGACTCTGACCGACAGCCGCGCACAGCCATCGGTGGCGACCTACTTCCTGCTCGGCGTGGAACACATCCTGGCCGGCCCGGATCATCTGCTCTTCGTGCTGGGTCTGGTGCTGGTGCTGTGGCGTGCCGGCCGCGGTGTCGGCGCGTGGATCGGCACCGTTACCGCCTTCACGCTGGCGCACAGCATCACGCTGTCATTGGCCACACTGGGTGAGCTGCGCCTGCCTTCCGCGCCGGTGGAAGCCGTGATTGCGCTGTCGATCCTACTGCTGGCGGTGGAACTCGCCCGTGCCGGTCCACCGGGAGCCGGCCGCGCGATGCCGCCCAGCTGGACCTTCCGCTTCCCCTGGGCGGTTGCCTTCGGATTCGGCTTGCTGCACGGCTTCGGCTTTGCCGGCGCGCTCGCGGATATCGGTCTGCCGCCGGCCGCCGAGGCCTGGGCGCTGGCCAGCTTCAATCTCGGGGTGGAAGCAGGGCAACTGCTGTTCATCGCCGCCCTGCTGTTGCTGCGTCCTCTGGGCCGCTGGCTGCCGGCCGCGCCGAGCGCGCAGCTCGCCACCCATGCCTTGGGCGGCATCGCCTGTTACTGGCTGCTGGGGCGCATCACCGCCCTTGGCGCCGCCTAGCATTGGAGCCTGCCATGGTCCGACCGCTTCAGATTCCCGCGCTGCTCTGTCTTGCCCTTTGGCTGGGCGGCTGTGGTACCAGCACAGCCCCGTCCAACGGCACAACCCCCGACGACGGTGGTGGCGACATCGGCGCCGGTCCCAGCGCACCCTGCGCGGACTTCCAACCCGGCTTTCACAACGCCTACTTCGGCGACCTGCACACCCATACCAATTTCTCGATCGACGCCTATTTCTTCCAGAGCATGAACGGGCCGCGCGAGGCGCTGCGCTTTGCCCAGGGCGACCCGGTCGGGCTGCCGGCCGGCGACGAGGACCCGCATACCCCGCGGCGCACGGTGCAGCTCGATCGCCCGCTGGACTTCGCAGCCATCACCGACCACGCCGAATCCATCGGCAACTTCCGCAATGTGTGCGAGGCGCGCGGCAACCTGGAACCGGGCACCAACCCGGCGTGCAATCTGCTGGGCCAGCAGATCCGCAACGATGTGCGCAGCTTCGTGGCGGGCGACACCTCCCCGGCCCTCGCCTTTCTTCAGGGCATCACCGGCGAACTGCCCACGACGCGGATCGCCTGGCAGGAGACCCAGCGCATCAACAACGAGGAATACAAGCCCTGCCGTTTCACGACGATGCACGCCTATGAGTACACGCCCAATGCCTTCGGCCAATCCGTGCATCGCAACATCTTCTTCCGCAATGACACGGTGCCTGCCGACACCTTTGGGGCCGTCGGCGCGCTGAGCGCGGCCCAGCCCGACAACACCAATATCGAATGGGAACTCTTCGACCATCTGCAGCAGGCCTGCGTGGAGATCGAGGGCTGCGATGTCTTCACCATCGCGCACAGCGCCAACACCGCCAATGGTCGCTTCTTCCGGCCGATCGATCCCGCCACCGGTCTGCCGCCGGCGCGCGACGACCAGCCGCTGACGGCGGTTGACGCCCGCCTGCGCGCGGAACTGGAACGCGGCTTCGAGATTAGTCAGCACAAGGGCCAATCCGAATGCGCCGTCGGACTCGGCGGCGGCCTGCTGCAGGGCGAGGAATCGAACTGCGATTTCGAGCTGTTCAAGCACGTCTGCACCGGCGACGCCGATGACCCGGCCGAATGCGCCGAGTACTGCACCGGCAGCGCCACCGACCCCGCTTTCTGCCAGCACCGCGACCCGCTCTATGCGGTCGATGTGTGCGACACCGTCACCACCAGTGGTTCGACGCCCGACGGCTGCACCGCACCGCAGGATTTCGTACGTGACGCCCTCACCCAAGGCCTGGCGATCCAGGATCGACTCGACGGCATCAACCCGTACCGCATGGGTATTTCGGCTTCCACCGACAACCACAACGGTACGCCCGGCAATGTGCGCGAGGCCGGCTTTTCCGGCCACGGCGGCGTGCTCGACGATGAGCCCGCCGAGCAGCTCGGAGAGTGGCAGTGCATCGAGGCGGGCGACTTCGACAACCCGGATCCCTCCGACCCTGACAATTGCCCTGGCCGGCTGTTCGCCGATGTGGCGCGTCCCTTCAATCCTGGCGGCCTGGCGGGCGTGTGGGCAGCGGAAAACAGGCGCGAGGCGATCTGGCAGGCGGTGCGCCGCGGCGAGACCTGGGGCACCTCCGGGCCACGCCTGCGCATGCGCATGCTGGCGAGCTGGCAGCCCTTTCCCGAGGATGTCATGCAGCGCCTCGCCGATGGCGAAGACCCGATGGCTGCCGCCGCACTCCCCGGTGTGGCGATGGGCGCCGACCTGCCGCCGCGCAGCGGTGACGCACCGTACATCGCGGCCTGGGTCATGCAGGACTCGGACGGTCATCCGCTGCAGGCGCTGCAGATCATCAAGGGTTGGGTGGATGCCGCTGGCGAGCGTCACATCCGCGTGTACACGGTGGCGCAGACCGACGACACACCGCGGCTACCCGCGCGCGACAGCTGTGCCGTCTACACTGGCCTGCATCCCTCGCAGCTGGGTACTGTCTGGCAGGACCCGGATTTCAACGCCAATCAGCACGCCTTCTACTACGTGCGCGCGCTGGAAGTGCCGAGCTGCCGCTACAACACGCATCTCTGCCTGACCAAGGATGTCGACTGCGCGCGCCTCGATCCGGCAAATGGCATCTTTCCGGAATCCACCGGCCTGCAGGGTTTCGAGGGCTGCTGCGCCATCCAGGAGACCGCCACCGCCGACGGCCCCCGCTTCAGCGGCACGCCGGTCTTCCAGACCATCGAGGAACGCGGCTGGACCTCCCCCGTCTGGTACACCGCCCCGCGCTAGTCGGGCTCAGGCTGGCGGCGCCAGGGCGTCAGCGATTTCGTCGAGCAGCGGAATCTGCTGCGGCGCGGCCGGGCCTTCCTCCGGCTCTGCCAGCGGACCATCCTCGCGCGGTGCGCAGTCGGCCGGTTGGCGGCGTGCGGCGGTGAGAATGCCGCCCAGCAGGTGCTGGCGAAAGTCGCCGTCGTCGTAAAGCCCGATGCTGTGACCGATGGCGCTATACCAGGCCATGCCACCGAGATTGTCGTGGCACCAGCTCATCGGATGGTCGTTCATCTGCCCGGTCTCCCCCAGCGGGAAGCCATCGCGACCCGGAAGATTGCTGGTATTCGGGTCCTGGTCGTAGCTGTCCTCGTCGATGTTCATCAGCACGCGCACCACACCGCGCGGATTGCTTTGGAAGGCGTAGAACTCATCCTCAAGCGTCCATTGCTCGGGCAGATGCGCGGTCGAAGGGTGCTCGGCTGCCTCGCGTCGCAGCACGCCCTGCTGCACGCCCGGGCCTTCCTCGGCGGTGACGGGGAACACCGGGTGATTCTTGAAATAGGCGCCCACCAGTTGGCCGTAAAAGGGCCAGTCGAACTCGGTATCCGAGGCGGAATGTACGCCGACATAGCCGCCACCGGCCGCGATGTAGTCCTCGAAGGCGCGCTGCTGCCCCTCGTCCAGGACATCGCCGGTGGTGTTGAGCCACATCACGGCGGCGAAACGCGCCAGATTCTCGGCATTGAATGCCGCGGGGTCCTCGGTATGTTCGACCTCGAAGCCGTGCATCACGCCGAGCTGCTCGACAGTTTCCACGCCGGTGGGAATGGAGGCATGGCGAAAACCTTCCGTGCGGGTGAAGACAAGCAGGCGGAAGCCGCCGTTTTCGATCGCCGTTTCGCCGGTGCTGTGCCCGCCGCCGCAGCCGGATAGCGGCACGACGAGGGCGAAAAGGATCGCCAGGCAGACAGATTTGCGGATCATGCGCGGGGTCTCCTATGCGCGCCCTTCGCCGATGGCCCGTGCGATGCGCAACGAGCTGGCGAGGACCGTCAGCGTCGGGTTGTAGCCGGGAAAGGTAGGGAACAGCGAACCGTCCACCACGTGGACATTCTCCACCTCGTGCAGCTTGCCCCAGGGATCGCAGACGCTGGTGGCGGGGTCGTCACCGAAACGCGCCGTGCCGGCATGGTGCGCGGTGATCGAAGGCTGATCGGACAGCAGCGGCTCCGGCAGCACCACGGCACCGGTGGCCCCCGGCGTCGCCTGCAGCATGGCCAGCAGGCGGGGCGCGGTGAGGGTGGCTGCGGCCCGGTCGTGGGCATGCGGTGCGTAGGTCACACGCGGCGCGGGCAGGCCGCGCCAGTCCTTGACGTCCGGATCAAGGTCGACACGATTGCGCGCCTGCGGCAGATCCTCGCCGACGAACTGAATGCCTGCCAGACGCCGCCGCACCAGACCGGTCTGCATCAAGGTCTTGTGCGCTGTGCCGAAGGGCGCACCAAGGCCGGCGTAAAGATTGGCCTCCTGCAGCAGCGGCAGCGAGCTGCCCACCTGAATCAGGCCACCCTTGATGTAGGGCAGACCGAAGGCCCTTGCCTCGGCGCCGGTGAAGGGACCGGTGAGATCGTCCACCTGCACTGTCGTGCTCTGCGCGCGCAGCGACTGGATGTCGCGCGCGAAAAGAGCGCCGCCGATGGTGAAGAAGTGAAACATGACATTGCGGCCAACCTGGTCCGAACCATTGCCCAGGCCCAGCGGATGGGCGCTGCTGGCGGACATCAGCAACAACCGGGCGGTCTGCACCGGGCTGGCGGCCAGCAGCACCTTGTCGGCGCTGATGCGCTTGGGCGCTCCGTCCGCATCGAAATAATGCACATCGCTGGCGCGCCGACCGTCCGGCGTGGTGGCAATGCGATGGACCAGGGCGCGCTCGATGACGCGCACGCGCCCACTGCGCACCGCCGGGTTGAGGTAGCTGACCATGGCGTCGCCACGGGCGTTGATCGGACAGCCGAAGGAAGAACACAGCCCGCAGGAGTTGCAGGCCGGACGGCCATCGAAAGGCACCGAATTGACTGCGGCCGGATAGGGATAGGGTTCCCAGCCGACATTGAGTGCGCCGCGCGCGAGCAGCCGGGCGGCGTAGCCCGTCGGGTTCGGCGGCATGATGAAGGGGCCGCTGCGCGGTGACTGTTCCAGCGTGCGTGCTGGCATCAGGCTGACATCGCCCTGCACGCCGATGGTGCGCTCAACCTCGTCGTAATAGGGGGCGAGGTCGTCGTAGCTGATCGGCCAGTCCGCGACCTGTGCCCCGTCGATGGGGCCCAGCTCGGACAGTTGCTTGAAGTCGCGCTTCCAGAAGCGCGGAAACTTGGCGTTGTAATGCAGCGATGTGCCACCCACGGCGGCACCGAGCGAGACGTGCGTGCCCTGCACGCTGCGGCGCGTGCCCTCACCGGCCTCGCCCCGCGTGCGGCCGGTGATCGGTTCGAGCAGCGGATGCGGGTAGCCGAAGCCACGGTTGGTCTTGATCTCGTCGCTGCTGTAGAGCGTGCCCAGATCACCGCTGTCGACTTCGCCGAAGCCGGGCCGCAGATTGCGGCCGCGCTCCAGCACGGTCACCGACCAGCCTTGCTGGGCAAGCTCATGGGCCGCAATGGCACCGGCCGGGCCCGATCCGATGACGATGGCCTCAGGCATGGTCGGCGCTCCAGGTCCAGATTGCGTCGGCCGGCGGCGTCGTCCAGGGCGCCAGGCAACGTTTCAGCGCGGTCAGCGAGCCACCGGCATCCAGAATGATGGCGGCCAGGCTTTCACTGGGCGCGACGACCAGTGGCAGCGTCACGACGTCCGCCACGCCAGTGTGGGACGCGCCCGCCCTGGCCGTTGCCGCTGTGCCCTCGGCACCGCGTCCGTAGGAAGGTGGCAGCAGGCTGTCGAAGGGTCCGGGTTGATCGGCATTGACCACGGCATCGTCGCTGTAGCCGCGTGGCTGCACATCGCCGTCGAAATCGGCGAGCGTCCAGCCGACCAGATCACGATTGCCGCCATATTCGGGCGGCCCATAGGTCCCGGCCAGGGTGTCGGGAAAGGCGACATCGACCAGCGCCTGCACGGTCGCGTCACTCGGGTCGAACAGGATCAGGTCGCGCAGCGGTGCAGGGAGATCGGCAAAGCCCTCATTGCCGGCAAGGGCGTCAACCTGTGCCAGCACCGTGTCCAGGCCAATGTCGGCGAGCTGCGCCGCGACGATGTCGCCCAGCGCGGCGGGCAGGATGCCGGTAGCGAGCTGCTGCGCGCGCACGTCCAGCCGCGCCAAGCCTTCGCGGTAGATCTGCTGCAATCCCTTGATAGGGCCATTGAACTCGCGCTCAGGCAGACCTTGCGAGCCTTCGATGACCAGGCGCCAGGCCAGAGCCTCGTAAGCATCGAGGGGAATGAAGCGTTCGAAATCGTTGTCGGCGGCACCGGCGCGGTCCGAGAAGGGGCCACCGGCATAGATCAGGGGCGGATCGGTGAGGAAGGCGGCAAGAAAGGCGTCGATGGCGTTTTCGGCCTCTGCCACCGCCGCACCCGGTGTGAGGTCCGCGGGAATCAAGCGGTCGACCAGCGCGCGCAAGGTGGCGCGCTCGGATGCGGTCAGGAAGCGCGCGAAGGGCGTCGCCTTTTCCGGTCCGCGCAATGCCGACCCACTGGCGGCGGCGGGTGCGGTCGAGGTGCCGCAGCCCGCCATCGGCAGCAGCCAGGCCTGCAGGCACACCACGCCGCCGCACTGCAATACGACGCGACGGGAAAGGCTGCGCGGTGTTTCGTCCCCAGGCGCGCCCGATTCGGGGTCTGTGCCCATGCTGTCTCCTCCTGTTGGCTTCGCTCTGTTTGCGCGTGATCTGCGCTTTTTCGTGGCGAATCCGTGCATCTTCGCGCAACGCTGCGCGTGACGCCAGCCGGCAGGAGCATGGCCGCTGGGTGATGACGCCCAGCGCGAGGGCTCAGAGCAGGCGCCAGAGGCGATCCTGCAGGGCCGTGTCGGAGGCGAAATCCCCCGTGAAATGACTGGTGACGGTGGACACGCCCACATCGCGTACCCCGCGCGTCGTCATGCATTGATGCGCGGCGTCAATCAGCACGCCCACACCGCGCGGCGCAAGAGCCTCATCGAGCACCTGCGCAATCTGCGCAGTCAGCGTCTCCTGCGTCTGCAGACGGCGCGCCAGGACGTGCACCACGCGCACCAGCTTGCTGATGCCGACAACGCGGCGATCCGGGAGATAGGCCACGTGGGCGGTGCCGATGATCGGCACGATGTGGTGCTCGCAATGCGATTCCAGGCGGATGTCGCGCAGCAGCACGATGCCCTGATAGTCGGCGACCTCTTCAAAGGTGCGTGACAGGGGCTGCCGCGGGTTTTCGCCGTAACCGCTGAAGAATTCCTCGTAGGCGCGCACGACGCGTTGGGGCGTATCGCGCAGGCCTTCACGCGATGGATCATCCCCGGCCCATCGAATGAGGGTGTCGACGGCGGCTTCGGCGGCCCCCCGCGTCGGCCGATGGCGCTCTGCGCCCTGCCGGGCTTCCGTGGTCAGTGCCCGCTCATCATCCATGGCGTGCATCTCCTGCATCGTGGGTTGGAAAGGCAGCGGCTCCTCGCCGATACAGCGGCGCCGCCGGGGCATTGCCAGCCCATGGCCGCAATGCGATCATTAGCAATGTTATAACATTTGGTGATTCGCATGACGCTACCGGTCACGGTGCTCTCGGGTTTTCTCGGAGCGGGCAAGACAACCACGCTCAATCACATTCTCAATAACCGGGATGGGCGGCGCGTAGCGGTCATCGTCAACGACATGTCGGACGTGAATATTGACGCCGACCTCGTCAGCCGCGACGTCCAGCTCCATCGCGCCGACGAGCGCCTGGTGGAGATGTCGAACGGCTGCATCTGCTGCACCTTGCGCGAGGATCTTCTGATCGAGGTGGCGAAGCTGGCGCGTGAAGACCGCTTCGACGCACTGGTGATCGAGTCCACCGGCATCTCGGAACCGCTCCCTGTGGCCGAGACCTTCACCTTTCGCGATGAGCACGGCAAGAGCCTGTCCGATCTGGCGCGCCTCGACACCATGGTGACCGTGGTCGACGCGGTCCATATCGCCGTCGACCTCGAACAGGCTGACGAACTCGACGAACGCGGCCAAAGCCTCGGCGAGGATGACAACCGCACCGTCGCCGATCTTCTGGTCGACCAGGTGGAATTCGCGGACATTCTCATCCTCAACAAGATCGAGCTGATCAGTCAGGCAGAGCGCGAACGGCTCACCGCGCTGCTCCTGCAGCTGAATCGCCACGCCGAGATCATCCCCGCCACCTTCGGTCAGCTTCCCCTCGACAAGCTGCTCAACACCGGGCGCTTCTCCTTCGAGCGCGCCGCCGCCGCGCCAGGCTGGCTGCAGGAACTGCGCGGCACGCATATTCCGGAAACCGAGGAGCACGGCATCGCGAGCATGGTTTACCGCGCCGATCGTCCGTTCCACCCGCAGCGCTTCTGGGACACGATCACCAAGCCGCAGTGGTCCGGCACCTTGCTGCGCTCCAAGGGCTTCTTCTGGCTGGCGACCCGCTTCGATATTGCCGGGCAGTGGTCACAGGCCGGCGGCATCATGCGCCACGGACCGGCGGGTAACTGGTGGGCCGCGGTGCCCGCGTCGCAATGGCCGGAGGATTCGGCCTGGCGCGAGCAGATGGCACAGCGAAGCAGCGAGGCCTTCGGCGACCGCCGACAGGAGCTGATCTTCATCGGCCAGGGCCTGGATCAGGCCGCCATTCGTAGCCAGCTCAATGCGGCACTGCTCAGCGATGAAGAGCTGGCTGGCGGGCCGCAAGCCTGGGCCCGCCTGCCGGACCCGTTCCCCGACTGGACCCAAGAGGAGGAAGCCGCCTGATGGAAACCCTCAGCCCCGCGCACGCGATGACCCAGTACGCCGGTGGCCCGAACGCTGCCGTACTCGCGGAGATCTACCAGCCCGGCGTCAATCTGGCGGTCTGGGAAGGGGGTCTCGATTGGCAGGCGCGGCTTGGCGCCGAAACGCTATGCCGGGCGCGACCGGGCTTTCTGTGCAACAGCCACGGCACGGCAGCAGCGGTCGATGCCGATGTGCGCCGTCGCTGGCCCACCGACCCCGCACTGAACCCACTGCTGGTGGCAGTAACTGACTGCGCCCGCATGTTCGCGGAACTGTTCGAGCCTCCCGCCATTGGGCTGCGCATCACGGCGCTGGACCGCGCGATGTGTCCCCGCTTCCACGTCGACCGCATTCCGGTACGCATGATCGCGACCTTCTGCGGCCCCGGCACCGAATGGCTACCCAAGCATGTCGTGGACCGCGACCACCTGGGTGCATCAGGCACTGCATCCAGTGCGCAGGCGGAACCGCAGCAACTGCGCGCCGGCGACGTCGCGCTGATGAAGGGAGAACACTGGCTGGGTAACGAAGGCAACGGCCTTGTGCACCGCTCACCGGCGGTCGACGGGCATACTGCGCGTCTGATCGCAACCATCGATTGGCTCGACTGAGACCGTACCCGCCCCCCTTTTTCCTTGGCGACGCACCCGACCATGGCTTCACGTCCACTTTCGATATCCGCATGGCTGCTGGCACTCGCCACCCTGCTGGCGGCCTGCTCCGGATCACGCACGGTGTCCATCGAAGATGGCTGGGTGGAAAGACCGTCGGAGGATGCACCCGCCGAGTTGCATCTGCGTCTTCGCAACGGCCTGCAGCAGAGCGTGCGGCTGGTGGGGGCGTCGGTGGCGGGCAGCGACAATGCGCGCCTGCTGAGCACCGCGCCGGAACAGCAGCTACCCGCCATTGCCCTCAGTGCCGGACAGACCCTGCGCATCCCCGATGATGGCTATCGCATTCTGATCGACGCCGCGCCGGTGCAGTGGGCGGAAGTCAAGAGCGTCAATCTGCAACTGGCGCTGGAACAGGCGGACGGCCAGTTGCTCACGCTGTCCTATGACCTACATGTGCACGACCACGGCGAGGATCACTATCACGATCACTGAGTCGCCGCGCCCCGTCGGCACCGGAGGTTGAGCCCATGCGCGCCCGCCACCAGGGCTACGCCGACGGTCAGCTGCAGCGGTTCAGGCCCTTCGCCCAGGAAACCCTTGTTGAGATACAGGCCGAAGCCAGCCAGCATCAGCAACAGCGGCAGGGCCTTGCGGTGATGCACGCAGACACCATGCCCAATGGCGAGAACGGCAATGGCCATGGACGCCATCAGGGCCCACTGCTCGACACGCGGGTCGGCAAGCAAGGCCATGCCCAGTAGCGGCCACACGGGCACTAGCAGACAATGCACGGCACACATCGACGTCAGCGATATGCCGCAGGCATCCAGCCAGGCGGTCCGGTGAGGAAGCTCTGTTTTCATATGTTATATCGTAACACTTCATGCCCCCACTGATCGAGGCGCAGCAGCTCCGCCATGGATTCGGGGGTCAAACCGTGCTGGCGCTCGATCGTCTGCATCTGGATGCCGGGCAGGCCCATTTGCTGCTGGGACCGTCCGGATGCGGCAAGACCACGCTGCTGCATATTCTCGCCGGCCTGCTGCTGCCCGATGCCGGATCGCTGCGCATTGCGGGACAGGATCTGCGCGCGCTGGGCCCGGCGGCGCGCGATCGCTTCCGCGGGCAGCACATCGGCCTGATCTTTCAGCGGCTCCATCTGGTGGGCGCCGTCAACGTGCTGCAGAACTTGATGCTTGCCCAGCACTTCGGGCGGCGGCCGGCGGACCGCCCGCGGGCGCTGGCGCTGCTCGACCAACTTGGCCTCGCACATCGCGCCCATGCCATGCCGGAGACCCTGTCGCAGGGAGAAGCACAGCGCGTGGCCATTGCGCGCGCGCTGATCAACCAACCCGCGATCCTGCTCGCAGATGAACCGACGTCCAGCCTCGATGACGACAATGCCCAGGAAGTCATCGCACTGCTGCGCGATGCCAGCGAACGCGAAGGCGCGGCCCTGCTTGTGGTGACCCACGATCAGCGACTGCGCGCGCATTTTCCGGACGCCACCCTGCTGACACGGCCGGAGCCCAGCGCATGACCCTGCTCTCTCTGGCATGGGCCAATCTGCTGCGCGACAAGCTCGCGGCCGCCCTCAACACGGCACTGATGGCCATCGGCATCGCCACCATCGTGCTGCTGCTGTTGTTCGGCCACCATCTGCAAGAGCGCATGCGCGGCGATGCGGCCGGCATCGATCTGGTGATCGGCGCCAAGGGCAGCCCGAGTCAATTGGTGCTGTCGGCGATCTACCACGCCGATATCCCTACCGGGAACATCCCACTGGCCGAAGCCCAGCGCTGGGCCGAGCACCCCATGGTGCGGACCGCCGTTCCCCAGGCCCTGGGCGATTCCTGGCGCGGCTTCCGCATTGTCGGCACCACCGCCGCCTACCCGGCGCTCTACGCCGCCGATGTGCGCGAAGGCCGGCTGTGGCAGGAACCCGGCGAAGCCACCATCGGCGCCGCAGTGGCCGCGAGTGGCCTGACCCTGGATGATCATTTCTCCGGCGTGCACGGCTTCTCGCCTGAGGGCCACGTGCACGGCGACAGCCGCTATCGCGTTGTCGGCGTGCTGGAGGCCACCGGCACCGTCATCGACCGCCTGATCCTGACCAGCGTGGAAAGCGTATGGGCCGTACACGGCACCGCCGACCCCACTGACCCGGAAATCACCACGCTGCTGATCGACTACGCCACCCCCTTTGCCGCCACCACCCTACCGCGGCTGGTCAACAGCCAGTCCCAGCTGCAGGCCGCGGCGCCAGCCGTGCAGACCAACCGCATGCTGCAGCTGCTCGGCGTGGGCATCGACGGCGTGCGCGCCTTCGCCTGGCTGCTCGTGGTCAGCGCGGGCCTGGGCGTGTTCATCGCGCTGTATCACGCACTGGAGGCGCGTCGCTACGAACTGGCGCTGCTGCGTTGCCTGGGCGCCACGCGTTGGGAGGTGCTGGTCAGCCTCGTAGTTGAGGGCGTGCTGTTGAGCCTCGCGGGGACGCTATTCGGCATCTTCGTCGGCCACCTCGTCGCTGAACTGGCTGGCCAGTGGCTGGGCTTCGCCGCCACCGAGGGCTTGACCGGCTGGCAATGGCTGCCGGCGGAGACCGCCTTGCTGCTGTATGGCACCGCCATAGGCGCATTGGCTGCGCTGGTCCCCGCCATCCGTGCCTATCGTCGCGACGTAACGACCGTGCTGAAGTCCGCATGAGCATCGCAGCGCGCATCGCACTGGCGTGCGGTCTTTGCGTACCTGCCCTGGCTTGCGCGCAGCACGGCAGTGGCACGGGCAATGGCGAACGCGCCGCCACGCCGTCGTCACCGCCGCCCGCCATCCGCGCCGAGCAGGCGGCAGCCCCATCCGGAGCGCGACTGCATCTGTACAGTGATGCCGCCTACCAGGTGGGCAAGGACCAATGGATGATCGACGTGGTCGTCCGCACCCCCACCTTCATCACAGCCCAGCTCACCGACACCACCGGTGCGCCGCTGCCGGATGTGACGGTCTCCGCCGCCACCCGCGACGGCAGCGCCCTGATCACCGCCCAGGCCACCAGAACCGACGCGCAGGGGGAGGCAAGCTTCGGCGTACGACCTTTCGAAGCCGGAGAAGAGGCGGTGACGGTGCGCGGCCGAGGACAGTCCGCGACAATGCTGCTCAACGTGATCGACGACGCCGCGCTGGACTGGGAAGGCCTGGACGACGCTGACGGCATCACCGCCTGGGAAACCCTGCTTTCCAGCCAGGTGCGCTATCGCGAGGACTACACCCTCGACGTCCGCTATTCCGAGCCGGCGCGCGCGCTGGATGGGGCGCAGATCACGCTGGTGGGATTCATGCTGCCTCTGGAGCCCAGCGACCGGCAGTCCCATTTTCTGCTGGTCTCGACACCGCCCTCCTGTTTTTTCCACGTGCCCGGCGGGCCTGCCGGCGCGGTCGAAGTGCACGCGGACACCGCCATTGCGGTGCGATGGGACCCCATCGTGCTGGCGGGCACCTTCCAGTTGATCGATGATCCCGAGGCCGGATTGATCTACCGCCTTGAGCATGCGCAACTCAAGAAGGTTCCTTCCCCATAGGGGGTAAACATCGCCCTCGCACACCCTCCTCATGCGTCTGTAGAGAATTCATGAAGCAACGTCTGCCCGCCCTCGTCTTGTTCTGCTGCCTCACCGCCTGCGGCTCCGCACCGGACAACGGCGAGACCCCATCGCCTTCCGTGCAGCCTGCGCCGGAGCGCACCCCCGCCACGCCGCAGACCGCGACCGCTCCGGGGAATGCGCTGACCGAGGCTGAAATGAACGCCATGGCACCGCCTGCCGACGCCCCCAATGCGGTGCGGTCGGTACCCGCGCCGGACGGGCCGATACTGACGCTGTACAACGAATCCGCCTACCAGACTGACGCCGACACCTGGATGGTGGATGTCCTCGCCGGCACCCCCGCCTACATCACGGCGCAGTTGCTCGACGCGGCCGGCGAACCAGTGGTGGGCAAGACCGTGTCGATCACCACGTCACGCGACAGCCCACTGATGACACTGGCCTCCTCCGAAACCGACGAGATCGGCGAAGTCACCTTTGGCGTGCGGCCCGACCAGGACGGCGAGGAGATCGTCACCGTCCGTGCCGGCGAGGAACAAGCCCAGATCACGCTCAATGTGATTGCCGACCGCGCCCGCCAGTGGCAGGGCCTGGACGCCATCGACGGCGTCGTGCGCTGGGAAACCCTGCTCGAGAGCCGGGTGCGCTACCGTCAGGACTACACCCTGGACGTGCAATTCTCCGACACCGTGCAGGGGCTGGAAGGCGAGGCCGTACAACTCGTAGGCTTCATGCTGCCGCTGGAGGCCACCGACGAGCAGTCACATTTCCTGCTGGTGTCGACGCCACCCTCCTGCTTCTTCCATGTGCCCGGCGGCCCGGCCGGCGCCGTCGAGGTCTTCGCCGAACGCGGCATCGAAGTGCAATGGGAGCCAATCATGCTCAGCGGTCGGTTCCAGCTGGTGCGGGAGGAAGGTGCCGGGCTGATCTATCGGCTGGAAGAGGCTGAGCTCCAGGCGCTGCAACTGCCCTAGCCATCTCCAGAGACCGAACGGCGGACCTATTCAAGCGCTTCGACCGCCGGCTTCTCGATTTGCGGAGGGTTCGAGCATCGGCAGGCAGGTCGCCCGCGCAACCCCTTGATCCCGGAGACAGCGCCAGGCCAGCGTTCCGTTTTCAGCCGGCGTGCGGGTCGACAACAACCACGCGGAAGCGATCGGGTTTGACGTCTGTCGGATTCGGGCCGATCTTCCTTCGGATGCGGGACTCCGTGACGTAGACGGTGTGGTCCGGCCCCACGGTCAGATTGACCGGCGATTCCAGCCGCCCGCGCAGAACCTCGATGGCACGCTGACCCGGTTCGGCCGGATCGGCAATGCGCAACAATCGTCCATCGCCGCTCAGAACGGCTCCTTCCGCCACCAGGAGTGCACCATCCTCGACAAGAACGAGACCATCGGGATTCTCCAGAGTCCGCGGCAATTCGACCGCGCGTAGCACGTCCTCGTCGAGGACAAGCACCTCCCCGGTTTCAAAATTGGTGACATAGATGCGGCCCTGTTGATCGACCGTCACCCCGGCCGCCCCGACGCGGCTCAGCGGTCTGAGGCGTTCGTCTTCGACCAGGGTCGCAAACTCGTCACGCATCCAATCGTATGCCAGAACGCGGCCATTCACGCTGTCGGTCACCAGCAGGCGGCCATCCGGCGCAATCTCGGTGTCATTGGCAAAGCCGTCGTCGGGCAACCGAAGAAAACGCACCACCTGCAACCGCTCATCATCCAGCGCGTACAGCCCGTGCTGCTGGTCGGCGTCCGCTTCGAGAAAGGCGGGTGAGGTCCCCCAGACCAGATTTCGCGCGGAGTCATGGGTCAGGCTTGTCACGGAAAAGATGCCCGGAGCCGCAATATCCATAATGCGCCAGCGCCCCGCCTCAAAGCGCGCAACGAGCGGTGCTGTGATGGCCCCCACCAGCAACCGGCCCTGGCCGTCGAATGCAACACCGTTCGGCCAGTCGAGGGAAGGCGGAAGCGCGAGGCTGCCCGCTTCGTCGATCCAGGGACGCCGGAGTGTTTCCGCGGCCGAACAGTGCATTGTCGGCCCTTTCGCATCTCTTTTGGATGGCACCTGCGCGACGATTGCGCCGGGCAGGAGCGCAGCAATCATCAGAGCCGCCACGAGTTGCCAACGTACGGGCCAGGAGGGCCAGCGCGGTTGTTCGCCGACCGCGAATCTCAGGTGACGCACCAGGATCTCCTCTCGTGTGGTTGGCGGCGACCAGACTAAAAAGATGCTGTTGATGAAATAAAGGTGCAAAATGGCATCATTCATTGCACTGTAAGCATCAATGGAGCCGTCCCTTTCGACGCACGCGCTGAGGGAATTTTGCGCTGTAGCGGCCAAACTAAATTTCGCGCGCGCTGCGGAGGGGCTACAGGTGCATCCATCCATCCTCAGCCGCCACATCAAGGCGCTCGAAGCATCGCTGGGCACGCCGCTGTTTCACCGACATACCCGGTCGGTCACATTGACCGAGGCGGGCGCGGCCTTGCTTCCGCTTGCGCAGGATCTGCTGTCACGGCTGAGCGACGCCGAAGCCATGGTGTCGCAGTTCTCCAGCGAGCCAACAGGCGTATTGCGGCTGTCTCTGCCCACATCCTTCGGACAGATCGCGATTGGCCCGTTGCTTGCAGCCTTCAGGCGCGCTCATCCCGGGATCGAACTCGAGATGCGCGTTTCCGACGACTATGTTGATCTCATCGGAGACCGTTTCGACGCCGCCGTCCGCATCGGGGAGCACGCGAGCGGGACGGGGCTCAGGACCCGGCGGCTTGCCGAAACCAACCGATATCTGTGCGCTGCGCCCACCTACCTGGCCGGAGCGCCCGAAATCCGAGGTCCACAGGACCTTACAGCGCACGCCCTGCTTCACTTCAGCCCGTTGGCCAACGGTCCGGTCTGGCGACTGACCGGGCCGTCCGGCGAGATCGTCGTGCCGGTCCGTCCGACGCTCGCCGCCGACAATGCCCTGATGCTGCGGCAGGCAGCGATCGACGGCGCGGGTATTGCACTCCTCGCAGGCTTCCTCGTCGACGACGCGCTGGCGCGCGGCGAGCTTGTCGAGGTGTTGCCGGAGCATCGGCCGCAACCGGCCATGATTTCGGTCGTCTTTCCGGACCGGCCGATCATGGCGCGCAAGACGCGCGTCTTCATCGACTTCCTCGTGGAACGCTGGGAGTATCGCCCGCTCTGGTACCAGACCGGGTGAACCGTCGGACATACGGGTTCAGTCAAGCGTGGCCGTCGGGGGCCTGTGCCCCAGGCCTCTTACGAGCGGGGGTGGGGAGACGCTGTGAGACGGCAGCCCGATTGTGCGTCCAAGTGGCACTGAGGCCATCAACCGATACGGTCGAACAGCGCTCCAATCAGACGTGCGCAGGAAACAACCCCGGCGTCGGCTGCCCTTGCTCGCACACACCCCGGACTGAAGCGATTCGACGGGTCGCGTGGGCTCGCACCGGAGCATCCGCAGCCTGCAGAGCGTGCCCGCCTGATCCCCAATGATTCGTGACCTGGTGGCCCAACATCCGCAACCGGACGGACGACACCGTGCGCCCAAAGCGCGTGGTACTGCCGGCTACTCGCTCGGCGGCCTGGCGCCGTTCAGTGCGCGTACGGCGCGAAAGCCGACGAAATCGCTGCGCGTGACGGGCGACACCCGGTAGCGGTTGGCGGCGCGGATATGGTCGACCAGATTGCGCCAGGCGCCACCACGCGCGACACGGCGCGGGCACGGTTCCGTTATCCGCACACTGCCATCGGCGGGCATGCCAGCCAGCGTATCGATGTAGCAGTCGCCCGTGTATTCCCAGACATTGCCCAGCATTTCGTGCAATCCAAAGGCATTGGGCCGGTAGCTTCCGATGGGTGCCGTGCGCGCGGCACCGTCGTCGCAATTGGCCCCACGCGTGGCCTTTGGCCAATCCCAACTGCGGGCGTAGGCATCGTCGGCGTGGTTGGCGTGGGCACAGATGCCTTCGAGCTCATCGCCGAAATAGAAGGCGCCCTCGCTACCCGCGCGCGCCGCGTATTCCCACTCGGCTTCGGTTGGCAGTCGGTAGTTGGCGTCGGTCTTGTCACTCAGCCACTCCAGATATTCGATGGCGTCAAACCAGCTGACGCAGACCACCGGATGCTGGGCGCTCTGCTCGAAGCCCGGATTGCGCCAGTTGACACCGGCCTCGTACTCCCAGGTGATCCGCTGCCCGCGCGCACCCACCGCACGCGCGCTCAGGCAGCCTTCGGCACCACCCAGATTGCGCTCGGCATCGGTTTCATAGCCGGTCGCGTCGACGAAGGCCGCGAACTGACCAACAGTGACCTCGTGGCGGCCAAAGGCCAGGGGTTGTGCAATGCTTACGCTTTGGCGCGGCCCTTCATCCGGATCCCTGCCGGCTTCCGACTCGGGGCTCCCCAGCCGCGCCTCTCCGGACGGGATCAACACCATCTCCGGACACTGCGGGCAGTCACGAAAGCCGGAAAACGCGGCAGCCGCGCCATTAGAATCCGCGCCTGTATGGGCGCCCTGCCCGTCTTCGGCGGCCAGGCCAGGGAAAGAGGCGACGGCCATGCCGGCGGCACAGACCAGGAGAAGCATCTTCATCGTGACAGGCTCGTGGGCCTCAGGGTGCGTGCTGCGAAGCATGTCCTCGTTCGCAGCGAAGGTGGCCAAAATGGTACGCCACCTTCGCCGCGTAGCGCCCGCTTCCGGTGGCGCGGGCCCGGCCGCCGACACCATGCGCTAGCCGAAGACCACCATGCACTGGGTGCCTCGCGCCACGGCATAGCCGTCCGGCGCGAACAGGGTCACCGTCTGCTGGGTATAGCCGTCGTGGGCGGCGTCGAGCTTGACGTCGATCAGCCAGTTGTCCAGCGACTGGTCATCGAAGGCATGGCCGGTGAAGTTGAGCATCCAGGTCATGGTGCTGGCAGGTGTGAAGGTGGACAGCCAGCTCAGCCCCACCGGAGGCGGAAAGTCGGACATGGTGAGCAGCTGGGCCAGACCGGTGTGCTCGGCGCTGTCGCGCAAGCTGATGCGATAGAGGTGTTCGGTGTCCGGCTTGCCGGCGCCCGGGAAATGGCCGCGCAGCAGGCGCGCCCGGAACTGCTGCAGGAAGTCCGGCATCATGCCCTTGATGAAGGGCATGTCGGTGCCCTTGGCTTCGTCAAAGGCTGGCGCCACGAAGTCGTGCGCCACCACCGATTCGCGCGCCTTGCCGAAGATGCCGACGAAGAGCGCAAGCACCTGGTCGCCCTCGATGATGCGCGCCTCGATCTGGCGAGTGCTGCCGCCCACGCGCAGCACGCGCGCGTGGATGGCGACCGGGCCAGCCGGAACCGGCGCACACAGGGTAGCCTGCAGCGTGCGGATGGGCAGTCCCTCGGCGAAAGGCCGCATGGCCTCGACGGCAAGCGCCGCCTGCACGCCGCCATAGAGGCTGCGGCCCTGCATCCAGGCGCTGCTCGGCTCGGCGCGCAGCCAGCCGTCCTCACTGCGGGTGCAGCCGGCAATCAGTGCGCTGATGTTCTGTAGTGCAGCCTCGCTGGCTGCCGTGGATGGCGTGTGGTCCTTCATCCTTTCATGTCCTCGGTGGCAGGCCGTGCACCAGCGTGATGAATTCTAGTTCGGTGCCGGCGCGGCGGTGCTCGGACAGCGCCTGATAGTCGGGATCGGCATACCAATCCTTTGCCGCTTGCTCGGAGGGAAACTGGAACATCACCACACGCCCCTGCCGCGGCTTGGGGCCTTCCAGCGTCTCGGTAGCGTCGTCATACGTTATGAAGCTGCCGCCGTACTTCTTCAGCAGTGGGAAGAAGCCCTTTTCGTAGAGGCGATAGGTGGCGGCATCGTGCACCTTGAAATTGGCAATGATGTAGACGGGAATATCGGACACGCGAGCTCCTTGCGGGATTTCAGAGGGTGGTGAGCCAGTCGCGGATGGCGCGACCGATCTCCTGGGGGGAATCTTCCTGGATGAAGTGCAGGCCGGGCACGGTGACCTCACGCTGATTCGGCCAGCTGCGACAGAAGTCGCGCGGGCGCCCGGTCAGAATGCTGCCTGGCTCGGCATTGATGAACAGCTTGGGCATGGGACTTTGCGCCATGAAGCGGCCGTAGTCCTCCACCAGACGCACCATGTGCTCCGGTTCGCCGTCGATGGGAATCTGACGGGGCCAGTTGAGCGTGGGCTGACGATCCTGTGGCGTGCGGAAGGGACGGCGGTACGCCTCCATCTCTTCCGCGCTCAGCGTGCGCATGATCGAACTCGGCAGCACGCCTTCGACGAACATGTTGCGCTCCAGGATCAGCGACTCGCCCTTGTCGGATCGGAAGCCCTTGAAGATGCCAACGGCATCCTCCGGCCAATCCGACCAGGACACCGGCATGACGATGGCCTCCATATAGGCAATGGCTTGGACCGCTTCGGGATGCTGCGCGGCCCAATGGAAACCCAGGCCACTGCCCCAGTCGTGCAGCACCAGGGTCACCTTGCGATCGGCGCCGAGATGGCGCAGCAGGCCATCGAGATAGTGATAGGCCACGTCGAAGCTGTAGCGATCCGGGCCTTCCTCAGCGGGCAGCTTCTCCGAATCGCCCTGGCCGATGAGGTCGGGCACGATGACGCGGCCCAGGCCGTCCAGCTCCGGCCACACATTGCGCCAGAGGTAGGAAGAGGTCGGGTTGCCGTGTAGTAGCACGATGGGGTCGCCACTGCCACGCTCGACATAGGCGATCTGGCGTCCGTCGACGGTGGCGTAGCGCTTCTCGATGGGTGGCGCGGTGGGCGCTTCAGTGGGCATGTGATGGGTCTCCCTGTGGTTGTGGTGGTGCAAGACCGATGAGGCCCAGACTGGTGGTCAGGATCTCCCACAGCGCCTCGCGCGGCATGCCTTGACGGCTGCGCACACGCAGGCCCTGATTGACAGTCATGACGTAGCGCGCCAGCGCAACGGCATCCAGCGGCGCCTTGAGTGTGCCCGCTGCCTCCGCCGCTTCGAAGGCCTGAGCAAAGCGCCTTTCGATGCACTCCAACTGCGCCGAGGCCCGCGCGCGCAAGGCCGGCTCACTGTCCGCGAGTTCGAGCGTGCTGTTGACCAGCAAGCAACCCTTGCGCAACTGCTCTTGCGGTACCTGCCGCAGGGTGGCGTGGAAGAAGCCCCAGATGATGTCGGTCGCGGGCGCCCCCGGCGGTGCATCCGCCAGACGTGCCGTCTGCTGGCCGAAGAGATCCAGGCACTCGATGAACAGATGCCGCTTGTCGCCGAAGCTGGCGTAGAGGCTGCTGCGGGCGATACCCATCTGCTCGAGCAAGGCCGGCATCGCCGTGGCGTGATATCCGCGCGTCCAGAACAGGCGCGTGGCGCTGCGCAGCGCACGGTCACGGTCAAAGGCCAAAGGTCGCGCCATGGGAAGTTCTTTATGGAACGTTCGGTCCACAATAATCCATCCAGCCCGACCGTGCCAGCGCGACGCGCTCCGCGGCACGAATGCGCTAGGCTCATGCGGCACTGTCATATCAACGAAACAAAGCGCTCGAACGAAGCGCGAAGGAGCAAGCAATGATGGGGAGACGGACATTCCGTATGGCGGCGGCTGCGCTGCTGACAACCACCATGATCGGTTGCGGCGGCAATGGTGGGTCCGCCAGCGATGACGGTTTCGATGCCACCGTGCGCACCACGACGGGAGGCATCCCGCACATCAAGGCCGCGGACTACGGCAGCCTGGGCTACGGCATCGGCTATGTGCAGGCACGCGACAACCTCTGCGTGCTGGCCGAGGAGTTCCTGACCATCAAGGGGCAGCGCGCCGAGTTTCTGGGACGCGACGGCAGCTACACCATCCATGCCAATGGCGCCACGGCAGGCAACGTGGATTCCGATTTCTTCTGGCGCTTTCTGATCAGCGATGAGCGCCTGCAGGAGCTGGCCGATGCCGCCCTTCCCGAGGCGGAGGCGGCGAGCCGCGGCTATGCCGCCGGCTTCTCGCGCTATGTGAAGGAGATCAAACGGGGCCAGCACGCCGGCCGCCACCAGAGCTGCCGCAACGCCGCCTGGGTCCGACCCATCGATCTGAGCGACATGTATCGGCGCTACATCCGCCTGGGCGTGCTGGCAAGCAGTTCGGTGTTCCCCACGGAAATCGCCAATGCGGCGCCCCCTGCCACGGGAACAGGGGGCGGCGCGCCGGACCCGCAGGATCTGCTCGACGCCCTTCCCGCGGACGCGCTGCCTTTCGAGCTGCCGGAGAACCTGGGCAGCAATATGTACGGCTTCGGCGCGGATGCCACCCAGAACGGGCAGTCGATGCTGTTCGGCAACCCGCATTTTCCATGGCGCGGAACCGAGCGTCTGTATCAGATGCAGCTCACGCTGACCGGCGATACGTCGGCCAACATCTTCGGCTCCTCGCTCTACGGCGTTCCGGCGGTCCTCATCGGCTTCAATGAGCATCTGGCCTGGAGCCACACGGTCTCCACCGCCTTCCGCTTCAGTTTCTATGAACTCAAGCTCAACCCCGCCGACCCCACGCAGTACCTCTTCGACGGCGAGTTCGTCGACATGGAAAGCGAGGACATCCGCATTCAGATCCAGGAAACAGATGGCTCGCTGACCGAGTCGACCCGCACGCTGTACCGCTCGCGCTTCGGCCCGATGCTGGAACTCTCGGTATCCGGGGTGCCGGTACTGTCCTGGAACGGCGTCACCGCCTATACGCTGCGCGATGCGAATCTGGAGAACACCCGGCTCATCGAGCAGTTCTTCCGCTGGAACCGCGCCGACAGCCTGGAGGAATTCATCGACTTGCACGGCGACGTGCTCGGTATTCCTTGGGTCAACACGGTGGCAGTCGGCCCGGGACAGGACCCGTACTACGGCGATGTGAGCGTGGTGCCCAATGTGCCCGACAGCAAGGTCCAGACCTGCCCTTCGCTGCTGACCCCCGTCTTTGCTCAGCTTCTGCCTGGTCTTCCTGTGCTCGACGGCTCGCGCTCTGAATGCGATTGGGACAGCGACGATGACGCCCCGGCAGACGGCATTTTCGGCCCATCGAACCTGCCCACGCAGCGGCGCAGCGACTATGTCACCAACTGCAATGACAGCTACTGGCTGACCAATCCGGCCGAACCGATCACCGGCTTCGCGCGCATCATCGGCGCCGAGGAGACCGAGCGCAGTCTGCGCACCCGCTTGTGCATCCTGCACGCCGAAGAGCGCATCGATGGCAGCGATGCGCAGACCATCGGCAACGTCGTCGACGGCCTGGAGGGCAACACCGGCTTCACCCTGGAACAGCTGCAGGACATTGCCCTGTCCAGCCATCTCTACTCGGCCCGGCTGGCGCGTGACACCGTGGTCGACCAGCTCTGCAATCCCACGGGTACCGTGTTGTCGTCGAATGGTCCGGTGGATGCCACCACAGCCTGTCAGACCCTGGCCGACTGGGATCTGGCGACCAATCTGGATTCCCGCGGCGGGCATCTGTGGCGCGAATTCTTCACCCGCGCCCAGCAGGCCAGTGTTCCGATCTGGCTGACACCCTTCGACGCCAATGACCCCGTCAACACACCGCGGGATCTGAACGTGCTGAACCCGCAGGTCCAGCTGGCCTTCGGCGATGCCATCAATGCCATCAATGCGGCGGGCTTCGCGCCGGATACGCCCATGGGCGATATCCAGTATTCCGGTATCCATCCGGATGAACGGATTCCGATCTTCGGCGGCCTGGGCAACCCGACTGGCTCCTTCACCGTGGTCGGCGATGCACCGCTGGACGAGACCGGGTACCCGGTGAAATTCGGCAACAGCTACATCCAGACCGTGACCTGGGAGCCGGGCTGCAGCAATGACTGCACCCCGATTGCGGAGGGTTTCGTGACCTACTCGCAGTCCACCGATCCGGCCAACCCGCACTACAAGGACCAGACCCGACGCTACTCGGCGAAGGACTGGGTGCGCTTTCCCTTCACGGAAGCGGAGATCGCGGCCGACCCGAACCTCACCGTCGAGCGGCTGAGCGAATAAGCCCACTCGCCCGTCTGGCGGCATCCCGCCGCCAGACGGACCAGAGGGGGCGGCCCGGGCCTACTCGAAACCGATGGCCTGATTCCAGGAGCCGCGATCCTGGTGCGGCATGGTCAGGCAGGGGCCGATGATGCCGCCGGTGAGAGAACACACCTCGTCGCGATGATGCACGCGGGTGTAACGCGCGATATCGGTCGTTTCGAATTGCGCCTGCAGGCGCTGATCGGCGGCGTCGATGGCAGCGATGAGGGTGGCTTCCGTGCCCTGACCGTTGGTGAAATCGAAGCGGGTGTTCAACGTCGACTGCGCCGGGTCCAGGATGCGGATGGCCAGGTTCAACAGAGGCGGCGCGTCATACTCGTGATTGCCCACCGCCGTCATGCGGGCCATCAGACTTTCCGGGAGGTCATCGGCGAAGAGTGCGTCGATGAGGGCACGGACCAGGGTGTCGAAGACCGTCGCGCCGGGGGTATCGGTGGCGTCTTCATCCTCGATGTCGATGTCTTCCCGATAGTGATTGCGGTCCCAAGCCAGTACGGTGTCGATCAGCGCGGTCTGACGGTCACTCAGCGTGGCGTCGGCGCGCAGGGCCTGCAGGATGGGGAGCACGGCTTCGGCGCGCGGGTCGCGAATGCCGGCCTCCTTGTCGAAGGCGAGGATGTCCTCGAAGCTGATCTGCCCGTCCGCCGCCGCCTGCTGCGTCCAGTTGGTGACGCGGTGTGCCGGTCCGGCGGGCAGTGACTGGGCATTGCCGCCCACGCCCTCACCCCAGCTAAAGGCCGGTTTCTCGTTCCAGTTGGCGATGTAGCCCTGCTTGGGATCGACCACGCGCGGCAGTTGTTCAAAAGCCATGAAGCCGTCGTGGTCGAAAGCCCCCGTGCCGGGCAGCGGGAAGCGCTGGTCACCTTCCGGTGCACGCAGCGGATGCAGGCCCGGGTGGTAATAGGCGACCTTGCCATCGGCATCGACGTACATGGTGTTCTCGTTCCAGGTCACTTCGCGCATGGCGGCATCGAATGCCTCAAAGGTATCGACCATGCCCCACTTCATGACGCCGTTGATGGTGTCGACCTCGCGATTCCACATGGCGTAGTTCAGCGTGCGCGCGAAGCGTCCATCTTCAGAGCGTGCCACCACCGGGCCGTGCACGGTGCGACAGACTTCCACCTCCACCGCGAAGAGGTCGGGACCAAGCGGCACCCCCTGCTGCGCCTGGCGGTAACGCACGGTCTCCATGCGGCAGGCCATGTCCTTGAACTCCCCGTTGTGCAGGTACTGCTTGGGGTTGTCCTCGGCCAAGGTCTCGATGAAGGAGTCGATGGTCTTGGAGTTGCCGGTGGTGACGCCGAAGGCCGTACGTTCGCCGTAGCCGATACCCACCACGGGAAGCAGCGGCGCCGTGGCGCCGCGCGCATCAATGCCTGCGCCGTGCACCTCGATCTCCATGAGCTGGCTCGGATAGGAGTAGCCGAGCTGAGGACCGTTGAACAGCAGTGGCCGGCCATTGGCACTGCGCTCGGGGGTGACCGCCAGCATGTAGGAGGCACCGCCGGATACATCGAACATCTGGCGAACGCGGCGCGCCAGCACCGTGCCGAGGCCATCGGGGCTCAGGTCGCCAACGGCATCGGGCAGTGCAGGCACCGGCGCGGCGCCGGTCCCCGGCCCTTCGGCGAGATCATCGGGCAGACCGAGCGCGAAATCCGCCATGGCGTTGAAGACGGTTTCGCGCTGATCGGTCGGCGTCGTGACGTTGCTGAAAGTGCCCTCTTCCAGCGGAACGGTGACGGCCGCCTTGCGATCGTCGAACCACAACACGTCGCGGAAAATGGCGCTCGCGGTCTCTGCACCGTGCTGCGCCGTGAGCGCCTTCAGTGCGCGCACATTGTCGAATTCATTGCCCCCCGCGGAGGCCACCGAACGGGTGATGAGTACGCCCGCGGCCATCACGTCGGTGACTGTCACCGGCTCGGGCAGCGTCTGCAGCAAGGCATATTCGGCCGGCAGCAACGTGGGATTGGCCCGTGCCTCGGCGATCCAGGCATTGGTGCCATCCACGAAGCCCTGCACCAGGGTGCGCACCGCTTCGCTCTGACGGTCGAACATGGCCTGGTATTCGGCCTCGGAGTAGGTCAGCACGCGGGTCTGGATGTCGTTGGGCACATCGCCGTTGCCGGTGAGTTCGGCCAGCGTGCCGCGCGCCAGGCGGCGGCCGGCGTCCTGCAGAAAGAGCCGATCCTGGGCCAGCGCATAGCCGGTGCCGAAGCCCACGTTCGCCATGCCGTCGGCATAGACGATGGGGATGCCGAACGCGTCACGGTAGATACGCACGCCCTCACGCGGCTGTTCGGGCGTCAACTCGGAAATATCTGCAAAACCGCCCGGCTTGAGCTGGAAGCTCCAGTACATCAGGCGCTGATCGTCGAGATGGGCACCGTAGTCTCCCGGCTGACCGCTTGCGGCACCCTGGACCTGGCCGGTCAGCGAAACGAAACCACTCTGGCCGGGCGGCAAGGCGTTGCGTACGCGCATGGGCTGACGCGGGACCACATCGCCGGTCTCTTCGTTGACCAGCCGATCCGGTGCGCTTTGGTTATCCGGCGCATCGGGAGCCTCAGAACGCCCGCAGGCGGACATTCCAAGAACAAGGACGGCGGCGATTGCCGCAGACAGGAAACGGGGCATGGGTAATCTCCTCCAGACGATAGCCGTGTGCGACGCGGTCTGTGGCCGGCTGCGACACGGGCACCGACCTTAGCGCACTTTTGGACGCCGCCCCGAGGGCGCGCGGCCCTACTCCACCGTGACGGACTTCGCCAGATTGCGCGGCTGGTCCACGTCCGTGCCCTTGAGCACGGCGACGTGATAGGCCAGGAGCTGCAGCGGGACGGTGTAGACCAGCGGATGGGCCAGCGGACCGGAAGCCGGGATGCTCAGCACGGAGGTGGTGTCGTCCTCGGAGAAGCCCGCCTGGATGTCGCCGAAGACGAACAACCGCCCGCCGCGGGCGCGGACTTCCTGCAGGTTGGAACGCAGCTTCTCCAGGAGCCCGGTGTCCGGCGCCACGGCGATGACCGGCATGTCTTCGTCGACCAATGCCAGCGGGCCGTGCTTGAGCTCGCCAGCGGCGTAGGCCTCGGCGTGGATGTAGGAGATTTCCTTGAGCTTCAGCGCGCCTTCCAGCGCCACCGGGAACATCGTGTTGCGCCCCAGGAACAGGGCGTGGTGCTTGTCGACCAGGCGCTCGGCCAATGCCCGCACTTCACTGTCGAGTTCCAGGACCTCCTCAATGATCCGTGGCACGGCGACCAACTGCGCCACATAGTCGGCCTCGACCTCTGCCGCCATGCCGAAGCGGCGCGCCATCAGCAGCATGACCAGAGCCAGGGCGGTGAGCTGCGTCGTAAAGGCCTTGGTGCTTGCCACCGAGCGTTCCGGGCCGGCATGCGTCATCAGCACCAGATCGGATTCCCGCACCAGGCTGGACTCCGGGGCATTGCAGATCGCGAGTGCGCCGGCCAGCGGGTACTGGCGCGCATGGCGCAGCGCTTCCAGCGTGTCGGCGGTTTCGCCCGATTGAGAGATCGTGATGATCAGAGTGCCGTCCTCGATCAGCGGCTCGCGATAACGGAATTCGCTGGCCAGCTCGACGCGGCAGGGCATGCGCGCGATCTGCTCGAACCAGTAGGCAGCCACCTGGCCCGCGTGGGCGGAGGTGCCGCAGGCGACGATATGGATGCGTTGCACCTTGGCCAGCACCCGGGCGGTATCGGGCCCGAGGATCGCATCGAGCACGCGGCCGTCGCCGATGCGGCCTTCGAGCGTCTGCGCGATGGCGGTGGGTTGCTCGTGGATCTCCTTGAGCATGAAGTGGCGATAGGCGCCCTTCTCCACCGCGGCGGCGGATTGGGTGGACTGCTGCACAGGGCGTTCCACCGCTACGCCACCGTTGAGCACGCGGTAGCTCTCCGGGCGCAGCTCGGCAATATCGCCTTCTTCGAGATAGACGAAGCGGCTGGTCACCGGCAGCAGCGCCAGTGCATCGGAGGCACAGAAATGCTCGCCGATACCCACGCCGATGGTCAGCGGTGAGCCCTTGCGGGCCACCGCCAGCGTGTCCGGATGCCGGGCACAGGTGACGGCCAGGGCGTAGGCCCCCTCCAGTTGCGCAACGACTGTCTGCAAACCCTCAATGAGCGTCGTCCCGTGCTCAAGCGCACGGTGCAACAGGTGCGCAACGACTTCGGTATCTGTATCGGAGACGAAGCGGTAGCCATCGGCCTCCAGCGCCGCCCGCAGCGCGGCGTGGTTCTCGATGATGCCGTTGTGCACCACCGCGACATCGCCCGAGATATGGGGGTGCGCGTTGTGTTCGGCGGGCACGCCGTGGGTGGCCCAGCGCGTATGGGCTATGCCGAAGTGGCCATCGTGGCCAACCGCTTCGGCGGCCTCCGCCAGCGCGGTCACCTTGCCCTGGGCACGGACCAGACGCAGGCTCCCTTCGCCATCCACCACCGCGAAGCCGGCGGAATCGTAGCCGCGGTACTCCAGGCGGCGAAGGCCCTCGATCAGGATGTCACGAACGTTGCGTTGGGCGCTTGCCCCGACAATGCCACACATGCTGTTCTCTCTCGTCCTGTCGCCGGTTTGCTCAGCGACCGCCTTGCGGCCCCTCGCTCGGGTCATTGGCAGACCGCTTCTGCGGGCGCTTCCAGCCACTCAATGACTTCTGCTCGCGGGCACGCGCCAGGGTCAGCGCGTCGGCCGGTGCATTCCTGGTGATCGTGGAGCCGGCCGCGATGGTGGCGCGATCGCCGATTTCCACCGGTGCCACCAGGGCGGTATTACTGCCGATGAAAGCGGCCTCACCAATGCGTGTGCGATGCTTGTTGGCCCCGTCGTAGTTGCAGGTGATGGTGCCCGCGCCGATATTGGCGCGCGCGCCGACACTGGCGTCGCCGAGATAGCTCAGATGGTTGGCCTTGGCGCCGGGCCCGAGGGAAGCGTTCTTGATCTCGACGAAGTTGCCGACCCGGGCGCCGTCCGCGCACTCCGTCCCCGGCCGCAGCCGTGCAAAGGGACCAATATCGCAATCGGCCCCCACCACAGCGGATTCCAGCACGCTGTGCGAATGGATGCGGCTGCCCGCACCGACTTCGACATTGCGCAGATGCACGAAGGGACCCACCTGCACGCCATCGGCGAGCACCACATGGCCCTCGATGATCACACCGGCATCGATGACCACGTCGCGGCCCGCTTCCAGCGTGCCGCGCAGATCAAAGCGCGCCGGATCGCGCAGACTGACGCCCGCGCGCATCACCGCCTCGGCCTGACGCGCCTGGAAACGGCGCTCGGCGCGCGCCAGTTGCACACGGTCGTTGACGCCTTCGACATCGGCGGCCTCCGCGGCCGTGGCAACCGCCAGCGGTGCTCCCTCTCCCGCGGCCAGGGCCACGAGATCGGTCAGGTAGTACTCGCCCTTGGCGTTGTCGTTATCGATGCGGGCCAGCCAATCGCGCAGCTTGCGCGCAGGGGCGCAGACGAAGCCGGTGTTGATCTCTCGGACCTGGCGCTGCTCGGCGGTCGCGTCCTTGTCCTCGACGACGGCCGCGAGTCGGCCGTCGACGGTGCGCAGCAAGCGGCCGTAGCCGCTGGGGTCTGCGAGTTCGGTGGCGAGCAGGGCGCCGGTGGTATCGCCCGCCTCCAGCAGTTGCGCCAGCGTCTCGGGCTGGACCAGCGGCACATCGCCGTACATGACGAGCACCTGTGCCGCATCGGGCACCGCCGGTATGGCCTGCGCCACGGCGTGGGCCGTACCGAGCTGCTCGTGCTGTTCGGCCCAGCACAGCGCCAGGCCTTCGGGCGGCTGGATTTCACGCTGCACGATGTCACCACCGTGGCCGATCACGACATGACAGGCCGCCGCCTTCAGGCGTGCGACAGTCGTCAGTACGTGCGCGAGCATGGGGCGTCCGGCGACGGGATGCAGCACCTTGGGCAATGCGCTTTGCATGCGCGTGCCCTGGCCCGCCGCAAGGACGATGACGTGTAGGGGGTTGCGACTATCCATGACCCGCCAGTGTAGGGGAGCGCGGGCTGAGGCGCCGCCAGCAGATGCTGGCGGCCTCGGGATTACTTGTGGGTGCTGCCCTTGAGCTTGCGTACGAACTCAAGTCGCGCGGCCGCGGCGGCCAGTTCGGCCTGGGCGCGTTCGAGATCGGATTCCGACTCCGCGCCTTCCATGGAGGCCTCGGCGGCCTTCTTAGCTTCGGCCGCGGCGGCTTCATCGGCATCTTCGCTGCGCAGCGCGGTGTCGGCGAGCACCGACACGCGATCCGGCTGCACCTCGAGGATGCCACCACCGACAAAGAAGGTCAGACGCTGGCCGTCAGTGGTCTCCACCCGCATTTCGCCCGGCTTGAGGGAGGTCAGCAGGGGGGCGTGGCGCGGCGCGATACCGACCTCACCCTGTGCCGCCGGTGCGACCACCATGACCGCCTTGCCGGAATGGATCTCGCCTTCGTTGGCGACGATGTCGAGCTGGAGTTCTGCCATGAGCTAATCGTCCGCGGATCAGGCCGCCTGGCCTTCGAGCTTCTTCGCCTTCTCGATCGCTTCGTCGATAGTGCCGACCATGTAGAAGGCCTGCTCGGGCAGGTGGTCGTATTCGCCGTCGACGATGCCACGGAAAGCGCGGATGGTTTCGGCGAGCGAGACGTACACGCCCGGCGAACCGGTGAAGACTTCGGCGACGTGGAAGGGCTGCGACAGGAAGCGCTGGATCTTACGAGCGCGCGACACAGCCAGCTTGTCGTCTTCGGACAGTTCGTCCATGCCGAGAATGGCGATGATGTCCTTCAGCTCCTTGTAGCGCTGCAGCACACCCTGCACGTCGCGGGTGCAGTTGTAGTGCTCCTCGCCGATGACATTCGGGTCGAGCTGGCGCGAGGTCGAGTCGAGCGGGTCCACCGCCGGGTAGATACCCAGGGAGGCGATGTCACGCGACAGCACGACGGTGGCGTCCAAGTGCGCGAAGGTCGTGGCCGGCGACGGGTCGGTGAGGTCGTCCGCGGGCACATACACGGCCTGGATGGAGGTGATGGAACCGGTCTTGGTGGAGGTGATGCGCTCCTGCAGAACGCCCATTTCCTCGGCCAGGGTCGGCTGGTAGCCCACCGCCGACGGCATACGGCCGAGCAGCGCGGACACCTCGGTACCGGCCAGCGTGTAGCGATAGATGTTGTCGATGAAGAGCAGCACGTCGCGGCCTTCGTCGCGGAAGTACTCGGCCATGGTCAGGCCGGTCAGTGCCACGCGCAGACGGTTGCCGGGCGGCTCGTTCATCTGGCCGTAGACCATCGCCACCTTGTCGATGACCTTCGACTCCTGCATTTCGTGATAGAAGTCGTTGCCTTCACGGGTACGCTCACCCACGCCGGCGAACACGGACAGACCCGAGTGCGCCTTGGCGATGTTGTTGATGAGCTCCATCATGTTCACGGTCTTGCCCACACCGGCACCGCCGAAGAGGCCGACCTTGCCGCCCTTGGCGAAGGGACAGAGCAGATCGATGACCTTGATGCCGGTTTCGAGCAGTTCGGTGGAACCGGACTGGTCTTCGTAGCTCGGCGGCGCGCGGTGGATGCCCCAGGTCTGCTCGGAACCGACATCGCCGGCTTCGTCGATGGGCTCGCCCAGCACGTTCATGATGCGGCCGAGGGTCTTCTCGCCGACCGGAACCGAGATGGCGCGGCCGGTGTTGCTGACAGCCAGACCCCGCTTAATGCCTTCACTGACGCCGAGCGCAATGGTGCGCACGATGCCGTCGCCAAGCTGCTGCTGGACCTCAAGGGTGAGGCCATTCTCGTCGACGACCAATGCGTCGAAGATGTTCGGGATAGCGTCTCGCGGAAATTCAACGTCGATAACCGCGCCGATGACCTGTACGACCTTTCCAGAGCTCATCTTGATTCGTCCTGTACGTAAAGTATTGCTATTTGGGTGTACGCGACCGAAGACTTATTCGATCGCCGCGGCGCCGCCGACGATCTCGGCGAGCTCCTTCGTGATGTTGGCCTGACGCGCCTTGTTGTAGGCGAGCTGCAGGTCGTCGATGATCTTGCCGGCGTTGTCCGAGGCGGCCTTCATCGCCACCATTCGGGCGGACTGTTCGCAGGCTGCGTTCTCGACCACCGCGGTGTAGACCAGCGACTCGACATAGCGCTGGACCACGGTATCCATCAGCTCGGGTGCCGAGGGCTCGTAGATGTAGTCCCAACCGAAGCCGCCTTCGGTGGTCATCTCGGCTTCCGGTGCCTTGGCCGGCAGCAGCTGCGCGATTTCCGCCTTTTGCGTCATGGTGTTCACGAACTTCGAGGACACCAGATAGACGCGGTCGGTCTCGCCCTGTTCGTAGGAGGTGGTGACCGCATTGATCACGCCCAGCATGTCCTGCATGGTCGGCTTGTCACCGAGACCGGTGGCCGACGCCAGCACCTTGCCGCCGAGCCGCCTGAAGTAGGCGAGGCCCTTGCTGCCGAGCAGCGCGAACTGTACCTCGACGCCTTCGTCGCGGTGTCGCTTCATCTCGGCCAACACCTTGCGGAAGATGTTGATGTTGAGGCCGCCACACAGACCGCGATCGGTGGTCACGAGCAGGTAGGTCACCCGCTTGACCGGACGCTCTGCCATCAGCGGATGGGTGTAGTCCGAGCTGGCCGCCGCGACGCGCTGCATGACTTCCGTCATCTTGTGCGCATAGGGGCGTGCCTGGGCCATGCGTTCCTGCGCCTTGCGCATTTTCGACATGGCCACTTTTTCCATCGCACGCGTGATCTTCTGCGTGTTCTGGACGCTCTTGATCTTGCCGCGGATTTCCTTGGCTGCTGACACTTAGCGGTCCTCCATTGGGCGGGGAAGCAACATCTCGATCCGGATCAGACCGCAGCCTGCTTGACGTAGGCGTCCATGGCGTCGGTCAGACGCTTCTTGAGATCGTCGTTCCAGTCACCCTTGTTCAGCTCGTCGACCAGGGCACCGTGTTCGCTGGACAGGAACTGGTGCAGACCGGCCTCCCAGGCCTGAATCTTCTCGACCGCGACCTTGTCCAGGTAGCCTTCTTCAATGGCGAACAGCGAGCTGGCCATCAGGCCCACGGACAGCGGTGAGTATTCCTTCTGCTTCATCAGCTCAGTGACGCGCTGACCGCGGTCGAGCTGGGCACGGGTCGCCGGATCGAGATCCGAGGCGAACTGCGCAAAGGCCGCGAGTTCGCGGTACTGCGCCAGGGCCAGACGGACACCGCCGCCGAGCTTCTTGATGATCTTGGTCTGCGCCGCACCACCCACGCGCGATACCGAGATACCGGCGTTCATGGCCGGGCGGATACCGGCGTTGAACAGGTCGGTCTCAAGGAAGATCTGACCGTCGGTAATGGAAATCACGTTGGTCGGAACGAAGGCGGAAACGTCACCGGCCTGGGTTTCGATGATCGGCAGCGCGGTCAGCGAGCCGGTCTGGCCCTTGACGCGGCCGTCGGTGATCTTCTCGACGTATTCCGCCGACACGCGCGCGGCGCGCTCAAGCAGACGGGAGTGCAGATAGAAGACGTCGCCCGGGAAGGCTTCACGGCCCGGCGGACGACGCAGCAGCAGGGAGACCTGACGATAGGCGACGGCCTGCTTGGAGAGGTCGTCGTAGATGATCAGGGCGTCCTGCCCGTTGTCCATGAAGTACTCGCCCATGGAGCAGCCGGCATAGGGCGCGATGAACTGCAGCGCCGGCGATTCGGCGGCGGCAGCCGAGACCACGATGGTGTGGTCCATGGCGCCGTGCTCTTCGAGCTTGCGTACCACGTTGGCAATCGTGCTGTTCTTCTGGCCGATGGCCACGTAGATGCACTTAATGCCCGAGTTCTTCTGGTTGATGATGGTGTCGACGGCCAGCGCGGTCTTGCCGGTCTGACGGTCACCAATGATCAGCTCGCGCTGACCGCGACCCACCGGGACCATGGAGTCGACGGCCTTGTAACCGGTCTGCACCGGCTGGTCGACCGACTTACGCCAGATCACGCCCGGCGCCACCTTCTCGACCGGCGCAGTCTGTTCGGCGTTGATCGGGCCCTTGCCGTCAATGGGGCGACCCAGCGCGTCGACAACGCGGCCGAGCAGCGCCTCACCCACCGGCACTTCCAGAATGCGCTGGGTGGCCTTGACGGTATCGCCTTCCTTGAGGTGCTTGTAGTCGCCCATGACCACGGCGCCCACCGAGTCCCGCTCGAGGTTCAGCGCCAGACCATAGGTGGATTCACCGTCGACGCCGGGGAACTCGAGCATTTCGCCGAGCAGGGCTTCGGACAGGCCGTGGATGCGAACAATGCCGTCCTGCAACGAAACGATCGTGCCGGTATTGCGCGCTTCCGCCGAGGCGTCGAAGTTCTCGATGCGCGACTTGATGAGGTCGCTGATCTCGGAAGGGTTGAGTTGCATGGTCTAAATATCCTCGGGTAAATGCAGTGGCAGCTTGCTTAGACAGTCACGGCGTCGCGGAGCTGTTCCAGCGCACCAGCGGCACTCGCATCGATTACATGGTCGCCCGCACGGATTCGTGCGCCGGCAATGAGCGCTTCGTCCACCGCCCAGTGCAACTCGGTCTTGCGACCGAAGTGCTTTTCAATGGCGGTGCGGAGGGCATCGCGCTGCGCGTCCTCCACCGCCGCGGCGGTGGTGATCGTCACATCGACGACATCCTCAGCCTCACGGCGTAAAGCGTCGAAGGTCGAGCGAATGGCCGGCAGGAGTGCCAGACGGCGATTCTCGGCAAGCAGGCGGATGAAGTTCTGCGCACTGCTGTCGTCGGCCTGCGCGGCCTCGGCCAGCACACTGGCCAGGCGCGTCTTGTCGACACCCGGCTGCGCGATCAGCTTCTGAACCTCTGCCATTTCTGACAGTACATCCAGCCGTGCCAGGAATTCCGCCCAGGCCTCGACACGCTCCGTCTGACGCGCAAGGTCAAAGGCAGCGCGGGCGTAGGGGCGGGCGGCAGTCGTCGTCTGGCTCATATCGACTCCTAGAGCTGCGCCGCGACGTCAGACAGGACTTCCGCGTGCTTGGACGCGTCGATCTCGCGCTTGACGATGCGCGCAGCGCCGAGGACGGCGAGGTCACCGACCTGCTTGCGCAGCGCTTCCTTGGCCTTCTCGATCTCGCGCTCGGCTTCCTGATGCGCTTCCGAACGGATGCGCTCCGCCTCGCTCTGCGCCTTCGCCTGCGCCTGCTCGACCACCTGGGCGGCCTGGCGGTTGGCGTTGGTCAGGATGTCCTGCGCCTGACTGCGGGCTTCCTGAAGCGTGCGTGCCTTCTCGGCCTCCGCTTCCTCGAGCGACTTATTGCCTTTGTCGGCGGCGGCCAGGCCATCGGCAATACGCGCTTCGCGCTCGCGCATGGCTTGCATGATCGGCGGCCACACGAACTTCATGGTGAACCAGACAAACACCGCAAAGGTGATGACCTGGACAATAAGGGTCGCGTTTACTCCCACGGCCTAAGCCTCCGTTTTGCTTGAATCAAAGTACGGCGTGCTTCCGCTAAAGGGTCTTATCCGCCGAGCTGGCCAAGCAGAGGGTTGGCAAACAGCATGAGGAGCGCCATGGCCACACCGATAATCGCAACCGCGTCGAGCAGACCGGCGATAATGAACATGCGCGTCTGCAGCATGCCGGCCATTTCCGGCTGACGGGCCGCGCCCTCGAGAAACTTGCCGCCGAGAAGGCCGAAGCCGATACCGGTACCGAGCGCCGCGAGGCCGAAGATGATGCCGATGGCGAGCGCGGTGTTGCCGATGATGAGTTCCATGAAAGCTCTCCAGAAGGGTTATGACGAAGTGGAACAAAAAGAAACAGGGGGGAGGAACGCTGCCTCCTAGTGATCCTCGTGACTCTCGTAGGCCATCCCCAGGTAGACGATGGTGAGGGTCATGAAGATGAACGCCTGCAACGGAATGACCAGGATGTGGAAAACCGCCCAGGCAAATTGGAGGAGCGCCTGTCCAAGGATGGACGCCCAACCACTCACGCTGGTCAGCGCCTCGGTCAACGAGGTGCCCAGCGTAAATAGCGCAATGAGGATGAAGATCAACTCGCCGGCATAGAGGTTGCCGAAGAGTCGCAGCGCCAGAGACAGCGGCTTGGCGAGCAGCTCCACCACATTGAGGATGATGTTGAACGGCATCAGCACCGGGCCGAAGGGGTGCGTCAGGAACTCCTTGATGAAGCCGCCCACACCCTTGCCCAGCACGCTGTAGACAAGGATCAGGACGAAGACACTGATCGACAGCGCGAAGGTCGCGCTCATATCCGCCGAAGGCACGACCTTGAGGTACTCCACCCCGAAGGCATAGAAGATCGTCGGCAGCAGATCGATGGGCACGATGTCCATGATGTTCCACAGCAACACCCAGACGAAGATGGTCAGCGCCAATGGCGCGATCAGCTTGGACTGTCCGTGGAAGGACTCCTTCACTGCCCCGTCCACGAAATTGACCAGCAACTCACAGAAGGAAAGCAGCCCGCTCGGCGTGTCGGTGGTGGCACGCAACGCCGCCTTGCGGAAGAAATAGAGGAAACCGACGCCAAGGACGATGGAGAAGAAGATCGTGTCCAGATTCAGCGTCCAAAAACCCTCGCCCACCGTCAAATGCGTGAGGTGGTGCGTGATGTATTCGGCTGAAGTTGGCGCATCTGATTTGGCTGCCATCGCTTGCGTCAAGCTCCCTGGTCCGTTTTTCGATTCGACTCGCTCCAGAGGAGCGCCCATAAATGCGCGAGTTGCAGCACGAAGAAGCTCGTGATGACCGGTACCACTCTCCCCGGCAACGCCGTCATCGCCATGGCGAGGAGAGCGACGACCAGCGCGATTTTCAGCACCTCCGCAGCCATGAAGCTGCGCAGCATGCCGCCCGGCTCCTGCGCCGGCCGCAAGAAGAGCCGCAACGCAAAGAAACCGTTACCCGCCGCCGCGATGGCAGCCCCGATCAGTGCCGCAACGCCGTCCTCGATTCCCCGCGCCAGCATCCAGCCGACAGCGATCACCATTCCGAGACCGAGTTGCACAGTGACCAGGCGCACCGGGATGGGCCATTGGCCCCATCGAGTTAAAGACATCATGTGTTCCGGCGCGGGCAAATCACGTAGTGCCGCGAAAACGCGGTGCGGAGTCTAAGGGTCGGCCGGGATCGGGTCAAGCAAAATGGTTTTGCACCGCAACAGTGCGCACAAAACTCAGGAATTTTTCGTGAACAGGGCCATAAGTGCGTCAAACTCGCTCTGATCGCGAAAAGCGATGGTGACCTGCCCGCGCCCCGACTCCTTGGCCTTGATGCTCACTGGCAAGCCCACGCCTTCGGACAGCGCGTTCTCGGCCCAGCGGTAGGAGGGCGCCGCAGGGCGCGGCGCAGGGGCCGGCGATTCAGGCGTCCCCGCCTTGCGCGCCAGGGCCTCGGTCTGGCGTACGGTCAGGCCCTGTGCCGCCACCCGCTGCGCCAAGGCCAACTGGGCCGCATCGGGGGCCTGCAACAGCGCTCTGGCGTGTCCGAAGCTGATCTGGCCTTCGCGCACCATCTGCTGGACTTCCCGCGGCAGATCGAAGAGCCGTAGCAGATTGCTGATGGCGGCGCGCGAGCGACCTACCGCCTCGGCCGCCTTGGCATGGGTCAGGCCGCACTCTTCGATGAGGCGATGAATCGCGTCGGCCTCTTCCAGCGGATTGAGGTCCGCGCGCTGGATATTCTCGACCAGCGCCACCGCCATCGCGCTCTGTTCGTCGATCTCGCGCACGATGACCGGCAGCTCGGGCAGCCCGGCCAGCTTGGCGGCGCGCCAGCGGCGCTCGCCGGCGATGATCTCGAAGCGCTTGCCACCAGCCGGCCGCACCAACAGGGGCTGGATGACACCCTGGCTGCGGATGGACTCCGCCAACGCCTGCAGCGCCTCTTCGTCGAAATACTGGCGCGGTTGATGCGGTCCCGGCTGGAGGCGGTCGACGGATACGGCCTGCAATGCGGCGCGTGCATCTTCCGACAGGGCATCGCTATCCTGATGGCCTTCCGGGGCACTGCCCAGCAGTGCATCCAGTCCGCGGCCGAGTCCGCGCTTCTTCGTGCTCATCGTTGCTGTGTGTTCCTGCTTAGGCCGCGCTGCGGCCCTGGCCGTGGCGGCGTACCAATTCACCGGCAAGCGCGAGGTAGGCGCGGGCGCCGGAGGACTGCGCATCGTAGACCATTGCCGGCAAACCGTGACTGGGCGCCTCGGCGAGTCGGACATTGCGCGGCACGATGGTGCGATAGACGCGGTCGCCAAAATGCTGAGTGAGCTGCGCCGACACATCGTTGGCCAGATTGTTGCGCGGATCGAACATCGTCCGCAGCAAGCCGTCGATGCCGAGCGACGGATTGATCACCTTGCGAATGCGCTCGATCGTGTCGAGCAGTGCCGTCAGGCCTTCCAGGGCGTAGTATTCGCACTGCATCGGCACCAGCACCCCATCCGCAGCCACCAGGGCGTTGACGGTGAGCTTGGAGAGCGCTGGCGGACAGTCGAGAAAGATATAGTCGTAGTCATCCTGCAGCTCGCTCAGGGCCGACTTCAAAGCGAAATCCCCCACCGCCTGGTCGCGCAGTCGGACTTCCGCCTCGGTGAGATCCCCGTTGGCGGGCAACAGATCCATGTTCAGGCGATCGAGATGCACGACCGCGCGCTTGGGCGGACAGGCCTCGAGCAGCACATCCCGGACGGTGACGGCGCAGTCGTCCTTGTCCACCCCGACCCCCATGGTGGCGTTGCCCTGGGCATCCAGATCCACGAGCAGCACGCGCCGCTTGGCCGAGGCCAGCGACGCCGCCACATTCACGGCGGTCGTGGTCTTGCCCACCCCCCCCTTCTGATTGGCGACGGCGAGGATGCGGGTCATGCCGACTCCGCGCGGGCCACGGGGGCGGCGCGTTCGATCACGACGAGGTGGCGGTCTTCCCGGAGACCGGGGACATGTAGGGCGTCAGCGCGGCTCACCTTGAAGCCCTCCGGTAGTTGCGCAAGCTCGGAATCCACTAGCTTACCCTTCATGGCCAGCCAACGACCATCACCGCCGGCCAGATGCGCGGTCATCTCGATAAAATCGTGCAACGACGCGAAGGCGCGACAGACCACCACATCGAAGGGTTCCGTCCCATCGAAAGCTTCGGCACGGACCTGATGCGCTTCGGCGTTGTCGAGGGACAGCGTTCGGATGGCGTGGCGCATGAAGCGCACCTTCTTGCCCACACTGTCGATCAGCGTGACGTGAATGTCGGGACGTGCCAGCGCCCACGGAATGCCGGGCAGACCGGCGCCCGCGCCGACATCGCAGACCCTCGCGCCTTGCGGCAGATCCCGCTCGCCCGGCAGCGCGGCCAGGGAATCCAGCACATGTCGCGTCACCATCTCGGCGGGATCGCGCACTGCCGTAAGGTTGTAGGCACGATTCCAGCGCAGCAATTCCTGCAGATAGGCCATCAGCGGGTCGGCCAACGCATCGTCGCCGAGCACCTCACGGAGCCCACTTTCGAGGCGCGGTCGAACAGAGGCCTGCTTGCGCGCCTCCCCCGGCGGAGCCTGTCTGCTCATGCGCCCCTCAAGCATCGCCGTGCCACGGCATCGCGCGGCGCCTCGGAGATCCACCCGATGCGCGACGGCAAGGCGACGCGGAAGCGAACGGCCTTTTCTTCCACCACGATGCGCTCTCCTTCGAAGATGACGGGAACGTCGCTGGATGGCGTCAGGCCACGCGTGAACCACCGCGATAGCCTCCCCGAACCCTGCCCCAACACTGGATGCGGCCCGACTGCCTAGGCGCAGCGTTGGGCGCCAGAGCAAAGGACACGTATCCCCCAGCCCGGAATTGTAGACCGATGGTCCTGCGATGTACCGGAAGCCGAGCCACGCTCGAGCGGCCGGTAGAGCCGGCGGTCATGCGGTGACAAAGCGCATCCGCAAGCCATTGAATCGAGGTTGGAAAGGAAATCACGCCCCTAAGGCGCTGCCTCGGGGATATACCCGTGGTGGGCAAAGAACTGCCGGTCTCCCGGGTGGAGCGGCCCGGAAGGCAGGCCGGCTGGCTGCAGGCCATCGGCCCATGCCTGCAGATCGGTGCGCAGGCGGTCGACTACGTCCGCATGTTCCGTTGCCAGATTCTCCCGCTCCAGCAACGGCGCACGCATGTCGAAGAGCAGCTCGGTGCCATCGCTGAGGACAATCAGCTTCCAGTCCGCTTCCCGCACCGCACTCTGGGTGAGGAAGCGCCAATACAGCCGTTCATGCACGGGCGTGGGGGGCGTCGATTGCAGCGCCGGGAGCAGATTCTTGCCATCCAGCCCCGGTGCCGGATCGGCCGATGCCGCAGCCCGCATGGTGGGCAACAGGTCCAAGGTGCTGACCATATGCGGGTAGCGCGCGCCCTCGGGCAGCGTGCCCGGCCAACTGAGGATGAAGGGCACGCGAATCCCGCCCTCGGTCAACATGCCCTTCTCTCCCGCGAGGGGCGTATTCACCGAGCCATTGGCCAGGTGATCGATGGTGGGGGCGCCGTTGTCGCCGGCGTAGATAATCAACGTGCGATCCGTCAGTTCGAGCCCCTCGAGCGTGTCCCGGATGGCCCCAACCCCGCGGTCCATGGCGTGGATCATCGCCAGTGCGGTGCGTCGCTTCTCCTCGGAGACACCCGCGAAAACATCGAGATCCTCTGCCGGCGCTTCCAGCGGAACATGGGGTGCGAAGTACGGAACGTAGAGGAAGAACGGTTGTTCGTGGTGCCGACGGATGAAGGCCTGACTCCACGCCGTCGCCAACTCGATGCGGTCCCGCTGGTCCTGGATGGGGTGTTCCGGATGCGGAACGACCTCTCCTTCCGCGGTATGACTCGCAATCCAGGTGTGGCGACGCCCTTCGAAGAATTCATCGAAACCGCGCGCGCCCGGCCTGTACAGACCTTCATCCGTGGAATCGGGAAGGTTCTGGCGGTTGTTCTGGTCCACGTCCAGATGCCATTTGCCAGCCATGCCCGTGCGATAGCCCAGCGCGCGCATGTGATCCGCCATCGTCTGCAGCTCCAGCGGCAATGGCCCCTGGCGATTGTTGTCCATGCCAAAGCGTGCCTGGAACACCCCCGTCATCAAACCCGCACGCGACGGCGAACACTGCGGCGCGGTGACATAGCCCTGCTCGAACAGCACGCCTTCCCGCGCCAACTGGTCCGTGTGGGGGGTCTGTACATCGGCCTCCTGGCCATGTATCCCCAGATCGGCAAAGCCATGGTCATCCGTGAAGAAGAGAATGACGTTGGGCGGGGTAGGCTGTGAAGGCGGCAGGGTCGCGCCGGGCTCCACATCAATAGAACCTTCGTTCCCTGGTATCGATGGATTGCCCGATGTGCGTGGACCGGCGTCCTCGCATCCCAGAAGCATGGCAACAGTCACCACGCAGATGACCACTTGTGCATAGAAGCTCATGTAGTTCGGCGGCGCGTCGGTCCGGCTTAGGGACGATCGCACACTAGCGTTCGGCCGGATTCTTGCTTCTTTGGCCGGATAGGTCATCGCATTTCACTCTCGGTTCTAGATGCAGAACACCTCTCGATCTGCACGCGAGGCCTGCTTGCCTCGATGATTCCTGAATGGCACGCGAAAAGCCACAGCGTAGGGGTCTAGCTTTGATTCCATTGACGATGAGGAAAACAGGCGTCAAGGACACACACCTCGCGCCCGCTAATTGTGCTGCAGGGCACAAATCATCTCGTCGCCGTTGGCGCGTAACACGATACGAACCTCCAGCATCGCGCGAGAACCTAGTCAGTGGACCGCTGCGTGGAGAGAAGTGGAAGCGAACTTGCGGCGTTTCGCGCTAGGGGTCTAAGCCCGTCAATCGGGCGACGGAAACCGAGCGCCTCCTTTCCAAGACCTTTATCAGTAGCAATAGGACACTGCCCCGCCTTCGCTCAGGGCATCGAATGACCTTAGCAACGTGCAGTGCGAAACAGGCGACGTGCAGCGCGATATCGCACCCCAAGAACCGCTGCCAGCGCCAGAAGCCAGATGCTGCCACCGCCGCCGCTCTCCGTACCGGCAACACCCGCGTTGCCTGAGGCGACCCCACCGCGACTGCGGCTGCAGGGCGCATCGCCAATGCGATCGACTCCGCCGGGACAGCCTTCCAGCCCGTATACGTGCGCTGCCGCGATATAGACCTCGGCGCCGGACCAGATGTGCGGAAAGCCCACCGAATGACGGTAGCTGCGCTCTCCGTCGCGGAAGATGCGCTCGCCGTAGTGCAGGACACCGGGTTCGGCGACGTCGTGCGTCAGCCACTTGATCCAGCCATCGAGCCGTGCGGCGCGACGCGGATTCTTCCAGTCCAGCCCCAGTGCCATGATCGACTCCATCGGGTACTGGAAGAAGCCACCGACCTCGGGTGCCTGAAAGCCGCTGCGGCGATCGAGTTGCTCAGCGAACTGCTGATAATGGCGCTGCAGCAATTCCGCCGTATCCGGGTTGTCCGCTTCGAGCACTTCCGAGGGCCAGGCGAGATAGATGCCGCCGCGGCCGCCCTGGCAGCCATCATCGTCGCAAAGATTGTCCAGCACGGCCGCCTTGAGCTCGTCGGCACGCGCCTGCCATTGGGGGTTGGGTGCACGCCCTAGCGCCTCGGCGGCACGGATCGCGGTCTGGTAGCCGAGATGGACCGCCGCCGCGCCCTGGGCGCCCTGGCTTGGCACGAGCACATCGTCCTCCGGTGCCGTGCATTGCAGGCCGTTGCGCGGGTCGTAGCACCGCAGCAGCGCGTTTGCGGTGTCTTCCATCGCGGGATAGACGGCTTCCAGATAGGCAATGTCACGCTCGCCGATGGCATAGGGCAGCCACAGGCTCCAGATCACCAGGCCCTGCGCGTCGATTTCGTAGGGGAAGACCGCGCCTGCTTCGGCGCCATCGGGGTAGTAGAAGGTATCCCAGGTGCCGTCAAGAATCGGTAGATCGCGGTAGATGCCGGTCAGAAATCGGCTGTTTGCCTTCGGTATATCGCTGTAGCCTGCAATCAGCAGCGCGTACTTGAAGAAGGCGCCGTCGCGCACCCAGTCCTGACGATAGGGCGTCTGCGGCGTGGTGGCGGCGAGAATCGCGCCGGTTTCGCGGTCGGCAGCGGTGCGGATGGTGATGAGGGCGCGCTTGGAGACGTCACGGGTGCGCTGATCCTGCGTCGCCGGCAGCCGGGCGCGGCTGATCCAATGCCTCCAATCCGCCTCGGAGGCCGCACGCATGGCCGTAAAGCCTTGCTGTCGCGCTTCGCGGATCAATCGCAAGGCGTCATTGGGCCGGTCGCTCGCCGCGATATACACGGTGTAGGAGCCGTCGGCATCCGGCGCCAGCCCTGCAAGGCCGCCCGCGGTCTTGCCCACGGCCATGGGTGCGCCGGAGAGTTGGCCGTCCTCGATATCGTAGAAGGGATCGATCAGCGGCGTGCCTTCGACTTCGCTGCGCAGCAGACCCAAGGTGTCGGTACCCGCCTGGAAGCTGCTCGGCATGCTCTGCCCGGCCACCGCAACGTAGACGCCGCGACCGAAGCTACCGGCGACGGCGTCCAGCGCATTTTCGGTATTAAGCTGCGAGGTTGCGATCCGCGTCAGCGACGTCGGATCGACCTGGAAGGGCCGAAAGTGCAATAGCGCACCGTCGGAGGCCGTGTAGACGGTGGCAAAGTCGGTTGCCGGATCGAGGAAGGCATCGGTCACCGACGGGACGCGCGGGATGCGCGACGTGGTCGGGTTCATATTGGCGTAGTAGTGGAAGCCTTGTTGCGGCGGCCGTGAGAAGGTGAAGTTGCGCGCCATCAGGTCCTTTTCGGGGTGCACGATGTCGGTGATCGTCACGCGCAGTCCGCTCTCGATGTTTTCCAGCTTCGTGATTAGCGTTTGGGTATTGCTGTTGGCGTAGCGTTGGTCGATGACCTCCCAGCCGTCGCTTCCGATCAGCCATTCGCCATCCACACCACCGAAGGAACCCGCATTGCGGAAGGCGCCCTTGTTGGGCAGTCCCTGCGAAAGATTCAGGTAGTTGATGTGGTCGTACAGGCCCGGCCCGGGCCAGCCAAGGCTGGTCAGCCGGCCGTCCCGGTTGATGCCGGCAGTGAGACCGCCCGTCCCCAGCGAGGCGTTGGCCGCGCGCGGGCCATAGGTTTCGTTTTCAGTCAGCTCGAAACCCTCTGGTGAGAGCAGCAGCGAGTCCCCCATAGGCGGGTTAGTCAGTTCCAAGCCGCCGGTGCCCAGGCGCACGCAGTTATCCAGCCCCAGCGATCCCAAGTCACCCAGCAGACACAACTCCAGACCACCGTCGCTTGCGTTGGGCTGCAGCACCAGATCGATACGCCCATCAGGAACCTCGATCGGCAAGGCTTGCGCGGATACCAGGCTGGCCTTCCCCACGCACAGTGCCGCGCCGATGCCGGCCAGGCCCCAGAAAATTGCTCGCATTTGTCTCCTCCGCGGTTTCTACCGCTTCATTCAACCTCAGAATTTACAGTGTAAATTACAAGGTGCGCTCTTTCCATGACAAAGCGCTTATGCAGAAACTCCATGGGAATGCACGATCAGGAGAGCGGCCACGCGGGGTGCAAGGTGCGGATAGCGCCACTCGAGAAAGCTGGCGCGCAGCGAAGCCATGCACGTCAGTGCCTGTCGATGACAGCCGCCGCGCTGATAGGCAGGCGCACAATGGAAGACAGGACACGGTCAGGGTCATCGCACTTCCCTGTCACCACGAGACACGGAGCAAGTGTCAGGCCACGGTGAGAAGGCCCTGTTCACAGATAGACGCGATAGGTCCCAGAAGCGTCGCCAAATAATGCTGCACGCACTCTTATTGGATAACGTGACTCTGTTGGCAGCCAAGAGGGCGCACCGAACTAGAATGTGAAGAGCTAACGACCCGACCGGCCTCTGCTGCATTGCCCAGCCCTGTCCCGCCCACTGTTCTGCTTGGACCTCGCAGCCTTATCTATGTGGGCCCCCTGGGGCGCGGGCTGCCGCATACCCATGCCGCCAACGTGGCACTGGTGGCCCTGGATCGGCCATTGCTGTTGCGGCTTTCCGGTGGTGACTGGATGGAGCACGGCAGTGCGTTGATTCCGGCCGGTACTCGGCACGAGCTGGACCCGCAGCAGGCACGCTGTGCCGTGATGTACGCAGACATCCATGCGCCCTGCTGGCAGGCCATGCAGCCAGGCCAGAATCCATTGTCCGAACTGCCGCTTGACGCCGCACTACGAAGCTCCCTGATCGAGGTCGCCGAGTGCGCGACCTGGACACCCGAGCTGGAGCACCAGCTCGGAACGCGCCTGATAGCGTCGCTGGGCACCCCGTCGACGGCGCGCAGTCGGCTGCAGATCGCGCTGGACGACTATCTGCAGCAGTCTCCCGACCTCACGCTCGATGGCTTGGCCGCCCGCATGCAGCTGTCCACCAGTCGAGTGCAGCACCTCTTCCTGAAGGAGCTGGGCGTGAGCTACAAGCGGGTGCAGCACTGGGTCCGATTTCGCGGTGCAATACAGGCCATGGGCCAATGGGGCACGCTCACCGACGCCGCCCTTGAGGGCGGATTCAGCGACTCCTCCCATTTCAGCAACGCCTTTCGCAGCATGTTCGGGGTAAGTGCGCGCGGAGCCGGCATCCTCCAGGGCAGCTTCCGGCTCTGGACCACGCCCTGGTAGCGCCGCAACAGATTTCTGCAAGTCGGCCATGAAGGGCTGCGGCAGTCTTGCCGCCGAACCCTCATGGAACCCATCGATGCTCCCGGACACCGTATTGCTGATTCTGTGCCTGTATGCCCTGCTCACCGCAGCTCTGGTGGCGGTGGTCTTTGCATACCGCAGCACACAGGTGATGTTCAGACGCACCCCGGCCAATGTCTGGCCGCGCAGCCAGCCCGCTGCTGAGCCGGCGCTGGTGCAGCGCGCCCACGACGCACACAAGAATTGCGTGGAGAGCTTTCCGCTCTGGCTGGTTGCGCTCCTGGTGCTGAGCCATGACCCGACCAGCCTGGAAGCCTGGGGCTGGCTTCTGCCCTGGCTCTTCGCCCTGCGGCTGGCGCAATCGCTGACCCACCTGCTGGGCACGCCGCCGGCCCTGGTATTCCTCCGCGGTCTGTTCTTCGCCGGGCAGCTGTTGGGGCTGGGTGCAATCATCGCGCTGGCGGTGTGGGCATGAGCATCAAAGCTGCCGCCATTGCGCTCGAAACCCGCGTCGGCGATGTGGCGCACAACCTGGCGCTGGTGGAGACGATGGTGGTGGAAGCGGCCGCCAAGGGTGCACGCATCGTGGCCCTGCCCGAATTCTTCACCAGCGCCATCACACCGGACGAGCGCTCCTACGCGGCTGTGCTGGGGGAAGACAATCGTGCGGTGAGGCTGCTGCAACACCTGGCGCACAAGCACAAAATCTGGATTGGCGGCTCTCTACTGCAGCAGGCGCAGGACCAGATCGTGAACCGCTATGTACTGGTGGAGCCCAGCCAGGCCACGCATTGCCACGACAAGGACCTTCCCACCATGTGGGAAAACGCCTTCTACGCCGGCGGGCACGACGACGGGGTATGGGAAACCGAGCTGGGCACGGCCGGCGCCGCCATGTGCTGGGAGCTGATCCGGCAGCAGAGCCTGCGCCGCATGGCCGGTCGGGTGCAGTGGGTGATCACCGGCACGCACTGGTGGACACTGCCGCACAACTGGCCCGGACTGGGCCCCGACAGCCTGCTGCTGCGCAGACTGGCCCGCCGGAACGCCCAGCTCAGCGAGTCGGCGCCGGCCGTCTTTGCGCGCCATCTGCAGGTACCGGTGATCCAGGCCAGCCATTGCGGCTACTTCGAAGGCCGCTTTCGACTGCTGGCCGGCCGCGATATTGCTCTGCGCTACCGCAGCCACTTTGTCGGCGCCACGCAAATCGTGAATGCCCAGGGTGAGGTGCTCGCCCTGCGCAGAACGCAGCAAGGCTCGGGCATCGTCTATGCCGATATCGACATTCCACGCGCCGCTCCCGTCCCGGCCGGGGTCGGGAGCGGGTTCTGGATTCCCCGGCTGCCCAAACTGATGCGCCTGTACTGGCACCAGCAGAACTGGGCCAATCGCCCCGTCTACCAACGTCGCGGTCGTCGACTCGGTCTGGAGGGCGCGGCCTGCCATGCCGCCCTGGATAGCCACCCCGCCGCGCAACCCAAGAGAACCTCCACATGAATCATCTTCCCAGCGCCGATCACTTCGCCCTGGTGTCAGCCGGTGTCTTTCTGCTCGTTGGCATGCTCACCGGCATCTGGAAGTACCGCCACATGATGCGCAGCGAGGACGCCCAAGCGCCGGTCTATGTGGATATCTGCCATCGCACCGCGCTGATGTATGCCTTTGCCTGCCTCGTGCTCCAGCAGCTCGCCCTGCATAGCCGCTGGTCCGCGGCCGTGAATCTGGCCGCCGTGGCGATTCCCATCCTGTGGTTTGCCACCGCCGTCTTTGCCTACGCGGTACACGGCTGGCTACAGGACACCGACAACCAATTGCGCCGTCCGCACAAGCTGGGCTCCATGACCGTTTCCGGCGCCCTTCTGGCCGTCTACATGACCCTGCTCATCGTGGGTGAAATTGGCGGGACGTTGGTTCTACTGCTGGGCGTTCTCTGAGGCGCCGCCCGCTTGCCGGTCGGCGCTGGCCTTGCTTGCGTTGCGGCGTCATGCGCACAGCGGCAATGTCTGTCTGCTGGCCGACTGGCAGCTGCTTCATCTGCGGACCGTGTCGGTCGATGCACTTGTTTCGGAATACCCCACGGCTCCCGAGCGACCGACGCACAAAAGAAAACCCGCCCGGTTGGCTCCGGGCGGGTTTCCATTTCAATCTGGCAGGCGAGCCGCCAGCGGAACTGCGATCAGTAAATCCCGCGCGTGTCCGGGGCGTCCAGCTTGCCTGCGTCCACGATCAGGTTGACCGTGGCCAGCTCGTCACCCTTGAGGCTGTCCATGCCGTTGACGGCCTCGATGAAACGGGCACGCTCGGCGTCGCTGACGAGCCCCTGGGTGTAGTCGGCCAGCTTGGCCTCGTAGTCCGGGCGCTGCCAGGGGGTGTCGCCGCCCGGGTGGGCATTGGCGCGGGTCTTCTCGTCCGCCACCTCTGAGCCATCGGCCAGGGTCACGATCATGCGGCCGCCATAGGCCTGCACGTTCGGGTCCTGGTCGTGGTAGAGGTCTTCCCAACGCTGATCGAACTGGGTTTCGATGCGCGCCATCAGCGTGCGCAGCTCATCCTTTTCGGCCTGGGTCATCTGATAGGCGCGATCCTTGTGGAACTCGCCGGTCTGGATGCAGCGCGCAATGGCGAACATGATGCTGTGGTCCAGCGTGCCACGCGGGGAATCGGGGTCGATCTTCTGCGGGTCCTTGGCGTCGGTGCCGATGACATGGTGCGTGTGATGGCTGGTTTCCAGCACGATCTTCTTGATCTGGTCCAGATCCACGCCGTCGCCCTTCTTCGGCAGCTTTTCACGCAGTTGCAGCGCGAGGTCGATGATCGCCTGGCCCTGATACTCGAAGGCGTGCTGCTTGGGGTAGGTCTTCAGGATGTTGCGGAGCGGATCGGCGCCCGGCGCCACCAGCGCCACCTTGTAGACGGCTTTTTCGTCATCGCGGCCATTGAGGAAGCGGCGGATGATGCTGTCGACGCCTTCGTAGACCGGGTTCGGCCCCTTGAGGCCGTGCATGGCGTGGTGCACGGCCTTGATGGAAATCTCCGCCGAGAAGCCCGGCACGAATTCCTTCTGCGCGCCAATGTCGCCCTTGCGCGACTGGCGCGAGGAAATGGCGTTGTGCACGGCAAAGTTGATGGCGTGATAGGCCTGCTCGGTGCTCAGGCCCAGCATGGAGGACAGACCCGCCGCCGTGCCCGCGGCGATGTGCGTCATGTGGTCGACCTTGTGCTTATGCAGGCAGATACCGGTGCCATCCCCCGTACCAACCAGCGCCACATGGACTTCGTAGGCCACGACGATGCCGCGCAGGATGTCGGCGCCGCTGACGCCCAGATGCTGACCGACGGCGATGATCGGCGAAATGTTGTCGTCCGGGTGGGAATACTCGGCCGCCAGGTAGCAATCGTCGTTGTCGAGGAAGCGCACGGCCACCGCATTGGCGAAGGCAGCCGGTACCGGCGCGAAGTGCTCCTTCAGACCCCAGATCGTGGCCTTGCCCGTGCCCTTGGATGCGAGTGCATCGGCGCGCGCCACCTTGACGGCGGTTTCGTTCGCGGCGCCCAGTGCAATGGCTGCGTTGTCGATGATCCGGTTCTTGGCCATCGCGATGGCGTCGGCATCCTGGGGGGCGTCCTTCGCGCGGGTGGCAAGCTCAGCCAGCTTCCAGGCCAGTTGCTGTTCGCGTGCCAGGTCTCCGCTGGTCTTTTCCGCCTGAACGGTGTGTATCGTTACGCTCATTCCAAGGTTTCCTTTCTCGTGATCTGGCTACCCGCCGGGGGGCGGCGCTTGTGTGGGGTTGTGGATTCTAAACGCTGCAGCGCTCTTACCAAGCCTAGCGCGCGCGCTGGCGCCTGCGATGCGCCAAAAGCAGTAGGCCCTCTGCGCAACAGAGGGCCTAGGGAGACAGCTGGATGGGGAGATGCAGTCGCATCTCCCCGGCACCACTCAGAAGCGATACTGCAGGTTGACCGACGCCATATCGACATCGGCATCGTCCAGCGCGAAGCGGTCGTACTCGACGCGCATCTGCAGCCCCGGCCCTTCGCCGAAGCGAATGCCGACGCCGTAGAAGGTGTCGTTGCCGTCCTCGCTGCTGCGCGACACGGTGGTCTCGCCACCGCCCAGAAAGCCGCTACTGGTGGTGGTGGCCCTGCGCTCGACATCCCACCAGAGCTGGCCGACCTTGCCGTAGGGGGCAACGCCATTGGCCAGCGGCAGGTGCACCAGGGCCGCGACGAAGCTGCCGTCGGCATCCAGCTCGAGCGAACCGTCCTCAACTTCACCAAAGTCGGTATAGCCACCCTCGACGCTGAACACGGGATTGAATTGGATACCGGCCTGGCCGCGCCAGGACCAGCGGTTGTCCTTCAATTCGTCCTCGCTGTCGGGAAAGTCCTCGTCGTTGATGCGGAAATAACCAACACCACCGCCGAGGTAGGCCCCAACTTCTTCGTTCTGGGCCAGCACAGTGCTCGGAATGGCGGTCAAGCCACCCGCAAGCGCCAAGCCGGAAAGATAGGTCGTGAACGTCTTCATTGATTCTCTCCATTGCAAATGAGTCATCGTCGCGACGGAGAGGAGGCTATGCATGCGCCATGAGTGAAGCCTGAACAGGCGTTCGGTTGCGGTGCCTGTGAAACGCGCATCGGGCATTCCTTCGAGCCGCCGCCGTGCATGCCGTCGCACTGTCGCACCTGCAACAGGAATTCGCGCCTGCCCCATACGAGCCTTCCTCTTGGACCTTTGCGAAGTCCTTCACCGGGCATCTGATGCGGCACAATCCAGCAATGGAATCCGCCCTCTCATTCGACACTCTCGGCGCGCTCGTTGGTGGTCTTGGGCTTTTCCTGCTCGCCGTTGGCATGATCTCGGATGGCCTCCGACTCGCTGCCGGCGACGCATTGAAGGAGCTGCTGGGCCGGTGGACCAGCACGCCACTGCGCGGCATTGCTTCGGGGGCGCTGATTACCGGGGTCGTGCAATCATCCAGCGCGGTCACCGTTGCCACGATCGGCTTCGTCAATGCCAATCTGCTCACCCTACATCAGGCATTGGGCGTGGTGTACGGCGCCAACATCGGCACGACGATGACAGGTTGGCTGGTGGCCGCCGTCGGATTCAAGATCAAGGTAGAAGCCTTCGCGCTGCCCTTGATCGGCATTGGCATGGCGCTGCGCCTGAGCGGCTCTCGATCGCGTCGCGGTGCCTTGGGCGAAGCGCTGGCCGGCTTCGGCCTGTTCTTCATCGGTATCGACTTCTTGCGCGGCGCCTTCGAAGGATTGGCACAGGTCGTTGATCTGAGTGCCATCCCGTCGGGCTCTGTGGTCGGTCTGCTGCTTTTCGTGGGGATCGGCTTCTTCATGACGCTGGTCACGCAATCCTCAAGTGCCGCCATTGCGATCACGTTGACGGCTGCCACGGGCGGGCTTGTCGATCTCGCGGCGGCGGCTGCGATGGTCATTGGCGCGAACGTGGGCACCACGTCAACGGCCGTACTGGCCACGTTGGGCGCCACGGCCAACGCGCGTCGCGTGGCAAGCGCACACGTCGTCTTCAATGTTCTCACCGGCGCCGTGGCCCTGGCGCTGTTGCCGATCATGCTGTGGCTGGTCAGCCAGACCAGCCGCCTCCTCGCTCTGGATGCCGCGCCTGCGGTTGCGCTGGCCGTCTTCCACACACTGTTCAACGTTCTCGGCGTTCTGCTGCTCTGGCCACTCACGGGGCGGCTCTCGCAGTGGTTGGGGCAACGCTTCGCCACCGCCGAAGAGCTACTGGGCAAGCCGCGTTATCTGGACGCCACAACAGCCGGGACGCCGGCCCTCGCGCTTGAGGCCATGCGACTGGAACTGCGAAGGATGATCGGGATGACCCGGGACGCCGCACTGCTGACGATGCAGAAGGAGGTGGACCGGGCTCGACTGGAGCGTCTGCAAGGGTCAATAGCGACCCTGCTGGACTGTGTGGAGACCGCGGTCTCCAAGCTCGAACTGCAGCGGCTGACGGCAGCGCTCGCGGTCGAATTGACCGATGTTCTGCGCGCCGCCCATGAACTGCGGGATGCCCTCGCACATACGCGTTCTGCGGCTCTCGTCACCTTGGCAGGCGACGATGGCTCCGTCGGCGCGTTTCAGCGCGCCAGCATCCAGGTACTGAGCGGGGTGAAATCAATGCCCGCCGCCCCAGACACGGAAATTGATTTGAAACCCTTGGCCCGACTGGCCCGCGAGGCACTGTTACAGGCGGCGGTCGCAGGTCGCATCACTACGGGCGAAGTCCACGCGAGGCTTGAACAGGTACGCGCCACTCGACAGATGATCGAACACCTGCGCAAGGCTGCCGACCGACTGGGCGAACGCACCCAAGCGGATGCTTTGGGCGCCACTGCCTGATCCGGACCGGCGTCGCGGCTAGGCAGCAGGCCCGGTCGCGGCCCCGTCGGCCCGATACGGCCGCTCGCGAAACCAGAGATTCGCGATCCACTTCTCCCCCGCCTCCAGCGGTTCGGAGGCGTGCAGCGACAGGGGATGCACCCGCCGCGAACCGGCTTCGCAGCTGTCGAACACCAGGACGTTGCCCAACTCGGGACGAATGGCGAGATCAAGGCGCGGGAAGCGCGTCCTGCCGCCGGCGTCCACGTTGTTGAGATAGAGGATGGCGGTACACAGACGCTGACCGCCGCGCGCGGTGTAGCGCTGACCGCGCTCGGTGCTGACATCGTAGGCGTCATAGTGGGCGCGATACTCGCCGCCCGGCGCGTAGTACACCACCTGCAGGGATTCTGCGTGGGCCAGCGGATGGCCCGCCAGCTCAGCCAACCGCTCGCACAGGGCGTGGACTACCGCGTCATGGTCGTGCTGAATCCAGGCATTCCAGGCCGTGCGCCCACTGCTCTTGCCAATGCCGCTGTCGAGACTGACGCCGGCTTCGCCGAGATCGTCGCGCGCCAACGCAATGACGTGGGCTGCTTCGTCGGGCGACAGGAAGTACTGCGCCATTTCGATGCGCGGATCGTCGCAAAGCTGACTGCGCGCTTCCGACCGTGCCATTGCGCCTGATGCCTCCGTGGTGACGGTTGCGGCAAGGCTAACGCCGTGCGCGAACCGTGTCAGTGGCTGTGACCTTACACTGCGCGCCATGCATCGTCTCGCCGAAGCCGAACAGGTCCTCACCACCCTGGGCTATGCCGGGTTCCGCCCCGGACAGCAAAAGGCCATCGACACCCTGCTGGAGCACGGACGCACCTTGCTGGTCGCGCCCACCGGTGGCGGTAAATCCCTCTGCTATCAGGTGCCCGCGCTGATGATGCCGGGTACGACCGTGGTCGTGTCACCGCTGGTGGCTCTGATGGCCGACCAGGTGGCGGCGCTGCAGGCGCGCGGCGTCGCCGCCACCTATCTCGCCGCCACCTTGTCGCCGGACGAACTGCAGCGCCGGCTGGAAGGCCTGTGGTCCGGCGCCTTCCGGCTGGTCTACATCGCCCCCGAGCGGCTGGCGGCGCCCGGTTTTCGCAACCGACTGGCACAGATCGACTGCCCGTTGATTGCCGTGGACGAGGCGCACTGCATCAGTGAATGGGGGCACGATTTCCGTCCCGAATACATGCAGATCGGCGATCTGGTCCGCGAACTCGCGCCGCCGCACGTGCTTGCCTGCACTGCCACCGCCACACCCGTGGTGCGCGACGAAATCGTCAACCGCCTCGGACTGGGAGCCGACACACCACAGCTCATCCATGGCTTCGCCCGCCCCAATCTGGCGCTGCGCGCCACCGAGGTGAACGGCCAGCGCGAGCGCCAGCGGGTGGTGGATGCCGCCCTCAAGGAGGCGCTGGGTGCGCCCGGGGGCAAGCGCGGCCTGGCCATTGTCTATACGCCGACACGCAAGCTGGCCGAGAGCGAAGCCGGCCGGCTTGCCGGCCTGGGTTGGCGCACCCGCAGCTACCATGCGGGGCTGCCAGCCGAGGACCGCCAGCTCGCGCAGGAGGATTTCGCCCAAGGGCACATCGACTTGATCTGCGCCACCAACGCCTTTGGCATGGGCATTGACCGCGCCGATGTCCGCGCCGTGGTGCACTTCGCGCCGCCTGGCTCCATCGAGGCCTACTATCAGGAAGTCGGTCGTGCTGGCCGCGACGGCAAGGATGCCATCGGCGTGCTGTGCTGGGCGCAATCCGATCTGCCACAGCGGCGACGCCTGCTCGAATCCCCCGGCGGTGAGCAGGCCTCAGACCAGGGCGAGATCGTCGAGCACAAATGGAATCTCTTTCTCGAGCTGATCCGCTGGGCCGAGGGCGGCTCCTGCCGCCACGACGCCATCCTTCGCTATTTCGGCGATGAAGCCGAAACCCTTGCCGGCTGCGGTCGCTGCGACGTCTGCCTGACGCTGGACGACGGCGGCACGGACGAAGACGCCACGCTGCTGGCGCAGCAGCTTCTGTCGGCCGTAGCGCGCGTCCATGGCCGGCTCGGCATGAAGATGGCCGTCGCCCTGCTGCGCGGTGAGCACGACGCCAAACTTGAGCGCATGGGGCTGACCCAGGTGCGCACTTATGGTCTGCTCGCCGAGCGCCCACGGGAGTGGATCCAGCGTGCGCTGGGGCGCTGCGTCACCGCCGGGTGGATCAGCTTCAGCGGTGACGACTATCCGGTCCTGCGCCTGACCGAGGAGGGCGGTGCCGTGATGCGTGGCGCCCAGCCCGCACGCTGGCTGCCACCAGCACAAGGCACGCCTTCACAGCGCCGCGCGCCCGGCGGGCGGCGTGCCCCTGCCGCCGCGGAAGCCAGCCTGGACGCCGCCAGCCAGGCGGCCTTCGACGCCCTGCGCGCAGCGCGGCTGGCCATCGCCCAGCAGGAAGGCGTGCCCGCCTACGTGGTGGCGCACGATCGCACGCTGCGCGCCATCGCCGAGCGACGACCGGACAGCCTTGACGCTCTGCGCGAGGTTCCTGGTCTGGGTGCTGCCAAGATCGCGCGCTACGGCGAGGCACTGCTCGATGCCCTCTCCGGTCATTGAAGTGCCGATCGCACCGCCGTCGCTGCCACCGCAACAGCGCTACCCTAACGCCCTCGTCCACCGCTCGACCGTCTCGACCATGACCGCCACGCCCGAAGGTTTTACGCGCATGTACTGCATCCCGCGCATCCTCGAAGATGAGGAGATGGACGGGCTGATCGCACTGGCGCGCAGTGAAGGATTGACCGCAGGGACGACCTCCGGTGGTGGCAATGACCCGCGCATCCGCCGTTCACAGGTGATGTGGCTGCGGCGCGCCGACGGCCATGGCTGGCTCTACGAGCGCATCTGGGCACAGATCGAGAAGATGAACCGCGAGGTATTCGGCTTCGATATCACCGATTTCAACGGCGCCATCCAATTGGCCCGCTATGACGCCAGCGATGAAGGCTTCTACAACTGGCATATGGACAACGGCGATAAGAATAGCGGTCGCAAGATCAGTTTCTCGGTGCAGCTCAGTCATGCAGATGACTACGAAGGCGGCAACCTGGAACTCTGGTACAAGATGCGCGGCATCGCCGCCTCGCGCGAACGCGGCGCCATCGTGGCCTTCCCGAGCTTCGTCATGCACCGCGTCACCCCAGTCACCCGGGGCGAACGCTTCAGTCTGGTGGCCTGGATCATCGGCCCGCGCTGGCGATAGCTCCCGGCGATGAGCGATTCCCGGAATCGGCGGCATCAGGCGCGCTTTCACAACCGTTACAGCCGCGCCCACCACGGCCCGAGCTGGGCCCTGCTCAAGTTTGTGGCCGAACTGGCCTTGCGCCCCTTCGAGCCGCCCGATGTCGCGCGCGTCACCCCCGAGGTCGATGCGCTGCGCCGCAACCGGAGCACAAGCACCGCGACCTGGATCGGCCACGCCAGCTTCCTGCTGCAGCAGGGCGGATACAACATCCTGACTGACCCGGTGCTCAGCGAGCGCGCCTCCCCCTTTGGCTTTGCCGGCCCCAAGCGGCTGCAGGCGCCGGGTCTGACGCTGGAGACGCTGCCGCCGATTGATCTGGTACTGCTGTCGCACGACCACTACGACCACTGCGATCTGCCCACACTGAAGGCGCTGCGCCAGCGCGACGATCCGCTCATCGTCGCGCCGTTGCGTCTGGGGCAGTGGCTTGGCCGGCGCGGTTTCGATCACTGGGTCGAACTCGACTGGTGGGAGCAGCACCGCCATCAGACGCTGCACATCCACGCCGTGCCGGTACAGCATTTCTCAGGGCGCGCCGCGCTGGATCGCAACCAGCGGCTGTGGGCCGGCTTCATCATCGAGAGCCCCGGATGGCGCTGCTTCTTCGCCGGTGACAGCGGCTATTCGCGCGACTTCGCGGATATCGGCTCGCGTTTCGCACCCATTGATCTGGCGCTCCTTCCCATCGGCGCCTACGAACCGCGTGCCTTCATGGCGCCGGTGCACGCCAACCCCGAGGAAGCCGTACGCATGCACCAGGAACTGGGGGCGCGGCGTTCGATCGGCATGCACTGGGGCACCTTCCGGCTGACCACGGAGCCCATGAACGAGCCACCTCAGCGACTGCGGCGCGCGGTGGCGGCCGCCGGGGTGCCGGAAGAAGCCTTCACCACCGTGGCCCTGGGCGAGACGCTGCGCCTCGACCAAGCGCCGACGGACACATCCTCTACAGCCCAAAGCGCCTGAGTTCCCGAAGGCGCGCTTCAGCGCGGCGCGCGAGCGCCAGGCTGCTGTGCCGCCAATTGCTCCAGCCGGTTCCGACGTTCGTCCCGGGGTGCGTCGGCCAGTGCTTCCACCGCGTCGTGGAATGCCGACCAGTCCTCCCCCATCTCCGCGAACAAGGCGGCAAAGGCCGGCACCCATTGGTGATAGAGACCAATGGTCAGCAGCTTGGCGTTGTTGATGGGTGCATCGAACCAATGGTCATAGCCACCCCAGCCGTCCCATTGCACATCGCGCAGCCTGCGATAGCGCGCGCGCATCGCGTCGATGATCTCGGTCTTGCGTGCTCGCATGGCTTCGGTGGACAGAGGCTGGCTATACAGTGATTCCAGCTGCCTACGGGTGTCTTCCACCAGGGCGACAAAGCCGCTGCGCCGCTGCCGCTGCACGCTGGCAGACGGCGGCGGCAGGCCACGCGACGCAGCCCACTGGCGCAGTCCCTCCTCGCCGACGAAGCTGGCGTAGGACTCGTTGAAGGCGGTGTCGCCCTTCACGAACAGGCGCTCGTGCGCCAGTTCGTGAAACAGGGTTTCGAGCAAGGTGTCGTCGTCCCAGTACATCATCGACCACAGCAATGGGTCGTCGAACCATCCCAGCGTTGAATAGGCCGGCACCCCGCCGATATGCGTGTCCATGCCTTGCGCCTCAAGCCGCTCGGCCTCGCGCTGTGCCGGTGCCTCGCGGTAATAGCCGCGGTAGGCAAAGCACCCATAGAGCCAGTTGCACCACCGATAGGCCTGCATCGAGAACTCGGGCGCGGCGAAGACATTCCACAGTACGTAGCGGCGGTCGAGTTCGACGTAGCTGCGATAGCTGCCGCTTTCCGGCAGCGCAAGCTGCGCCACGGCAAAACCGCGCGCCTGATCAACGCGCTGCAGTCGCCTGCGCAGGGTCTCGTCCGTGTCCGGGTCGGCAACGACCTCGGCAATCGGCGTGCGCGCCGCCAGCACTTCGGTCTGTCCCTTGATCAGATGCCCGTAGTAGGCCATCGAAGCGCAGCCGCTCAGCCAGAGGCCAAGGCCGGCGACAAGCAGTACGCGCACGCCCGGCAGACGCTCTATGCGGCCTCGCGGTCGAGCCACACTTCCAGCCCCTGGGCATTCAGCTCGATGTCGTGGGCCAGCAGCTCGCGTACCGTCTGTTCGCTGAGCGGTGCCGCATGGCGCTGCGCCGCGCCCACCGCGTGCGCCAAAAGGGCGTCGACGATGGCGTCGTGGCGGTGATGGCTGTCCTTGAGCGAGCGGGCGATGGTGACGTAGTCATCGATGGCGGTGCGCAGGTCATCCGCCAGGCGCTGCACATCCTCCACGCGACAGTAATGCGTCAGGTACATGCAGGCCGGATCGCGCGCCAGATAGGCATCCAGCGTGGTCTTCCAGGCGTCCGGGTCAAACTGCACCGGCGTCGTCGTGGGAATCACGAAGGCGCCATATTCGCTGTCGAATTCACGGTAGGACAGCCCGAAGGTATCTCCGGTGAACCAGCCACGCGTGGCGGCGTCCCACAGGCTGAAGTGGTGCCGCGCATGACCGGGACTGTCGAGGACTTCCAGAACACGGCTACCTATCGCAATCTGCTCACCGCTGTCGGCAATGCGCACCCGCTCTTCGGGCACCGGAACCAGCGCGCCATACATGCGTTCAGCCTCGTCGTCGCCATAGACCGCACATACCCCTTTCCACAACGCGCTGGGGTCCACCATGTGTCGCGCACCGCGCGGATGCATCACCAGCGTGGCTTCGGGCAGCTCCTGCATCAGCAGCCCGGCGCCGCCGGCGTGATCCAGGTGCACGTGGGTGGGGATAACGTAGCGCACCTGCGCACGCTGGATGCCGAGATGATCGAGCAGCGCCAGCAACTGCGGCACGCTGTGATTGGTGCCGCATTCGATGAAGGCATAGTGCGTGCCGTCGCCCACCAGATAGCAGGCGGCCAGCTGTTCGCGCAGCTGCTGGGTATCGATGCACCACAGGTGGTCGGACAGGGTGCGGTAGGGGGCGGGCTCGACCGGGGTCATCACAACATCATCCTTCTGGCGTCCATTTGAACAGGCTAGCACCAAGCACCAGCAGCGCGATGCTCATTGCGGCCAGCGTCAGCAGCGCCCCGCGAAGCTCCCACAAGCCCGCACCGTCGAGCATGATGGCGCGCGCGGCATCGAGGATATGCGTCAGGGGCAGCCATTGCGCGAGGCCCTGCAGCCATTGTGGCGCCTCGTCGATGGAATAGAAAACGCCCGAAAGGACCAGCATCGGCCACGAGAAGATGTTGAGCATGCCGCTGGCGAGCTCTTCGCTGGTCACCCGCGCTGCGATGATCAGCCCGAGCGCGATCATGACCACGCTACCCAGCACGGCCACCACCAGCAGATCCAGCGCGCTTCCGGCCATGCGGAATCCGATCAGCCACTGGCAGCCGAGGAACATGATGGAGGTCATCAGTAAGACCAGCCCCAGGCGGGAGACCAGCTGTGCGCAGATGAATTCCAGCGCCGTCAGCGGCGTCGCATTCAGCCGCTTGAGATAGCCGTTCTTGCGATAGCGCACGATGCCGTAGCCAACGCCCCACAGGGAGGAGAACATCACGTTCATGGCCAGGATGCCGGGCAGCACCCAATCGACATAGCGGATGGGATCGCCCGCCACCACGACGCGCTGCGGCGGCTCCGCGGTCAGGGTGGCGCGCAGCAGATGCTCGAGCAGCGCACCGGACTGTGCGTTGGGGTTGATCCAGTAGCGCACCGGCTGCGCCTCGACATCGAGCAGCATGTCGATGCGCTGGCGCGACACCCGCTGGATGGCCGTGTCCTGGGCCTGCACCTGCTCGGTGGCGACACCGGGCGTTTCCAGAAAGCCAGCCGTAGCCGGCGTGGGCTCGCCCATCACCGCGACGCGGAACAAAGGCTCCGGTTCGCCCGAGAAGATCATGGCGAAGCCGCCGACGAGCACGATCGGGAACAGCAGATTCCAGCTCAGCGCCGAGCGGTCACGCAGGAATTCGAGGGTGCGCGCGCGTGTGGTGGCGGTGAAGCGCTGCAGCGAGGCGGTCAGGCGATTCATGCGCGCAACGCCTTTCCGGTCAGGTGCAGGAACAGATCCTCCAGCGTACGCGGCCGCACCGACAGCTGCGCCAGCGGCACGCCCGCCTGCATGAGATGAGACAGCGTGGCGTTGACGTCATCGGTGACGACTTCCGCCCACTCGCCTTTGACGGTATGGGCGATGGCCTCGCCGGTACCGTTGAGTGCGCCGGCGGGCAATTCCAGCACCACCTCGCCAAAGTGCTGATCGAGCAGTGCGCGTGGGCTGCCTTCGGCAATGACGCGGCCGTGGTCCATGATGGCGAGGTGATCGCACAGGCGCTCCGCCTCGTCCATGTAGTGCGTGGTCAGCACCACCGTCTTGCCGGCGGCAATGACATCATCGATCAGCGACCAGAAATTGCGTCGCGCCTGTGGATCAAGGCCGGTGGTCGGTTCATCGAGAAACAGGATCTCGGGGTCGTTCACCAATGCAATGCCGAGCAGCACACGCTGCCGCTGACCACCCGACAGCCGTCGCGTGTCGCGGTCGAGGAAGGCGCCGAGATGACAGCGCTCGACCACGCTGTCGAGCGCGGCGCGGTGCCGGTACAGGCGCGAGAAGAAGCGCAGATTCTCGCGCACGGTGAGATTTTCCTGCAGCGCCGTGGCCTGGAACTGGATGCCGACCCGTTCGCGATAGCGCGCATCCAGCGGCGCACCGCGGTAGTGGATGCTGCCGCCACTCGGCCGCGAGATGCCTTCCAGCATTTCGATGGTGGTGGACTTGCCGGCGCCATTGGGCCCCAGCAATCCGAAGCAGCTGCCGCTGCGTACGCGCAGGCTGACGCCATCGACGGCGCGCACCTCGCCACCCCGGCTGGGGAAGGACTTGATCAGATTGTCGGCGCGCAGAATCTCCATAGCCGGCGCAGCCTACACCGCCGGCCGCAGCCCTGCGGCCAGCACGCCGCCTTGTTGAAGTCCGCCGCCGCGCCTACAGCGTCGACGCCCACCAGCCGAAGAGCACTAGGCCCAGCACCACACGGTAGTAGACGAAGGGCATGAAGCTGGCCCGCCGCACGAAGCGCATCAGCCAGAAGATGGCCAGATAGGCGGACAGCATGGCCAGCCCGGCCGCAGTGGCGGCATCCGCGGGATCGGCGTCGAAGCCCTCGGTCCCGCGCAGCAGCTCGATGGTACCCAGCAAGGTGGCGGCGGCCGTGGTGGGGATGGCCAGCAACAACGCAAAGCGCGCTGCCTCGGGTCGGGCCAGGCCGACCAGCAGAGCCGCGGTAATGGTGATGCCGGAGCGCGAGACACCGGGAATCAGCGCCAGCGTCTGCGCCAGACCGATGAGCAGGGCCATGGTCAGCGTCAGCGTGACCTCGGGCGCGTTGCCGCGCCCGCGCCAGTCGGCGTAGCCGAGCAGCAGACCGAAGACCAGCGTGGTGGTCGCGATCACTGGCAGGGCCCGCAGATCCTGGGCAATGAACTCGCGCAGCAGCAGCCCCGCAAATACCACCGGCAGTGTGGCCACCGCGACCTGCAACGCCAATGTCCGCTCGGCGCTCTGCCGCCCCGGCTGCAGCAGCTGCACCCCGCCGCGGAAAAGCTGGCCGGTCTCGTTGCGGAAATAGGCCATCACCGCCACCAGCGTGCCGGCGTGCAACGCGAGGTCAATTCCCAGACCCTGATCCTCGACCCCCAGCAGCATCGGAAAGAGCACCAGATGCGCCGAGGAACTGATCGGCAAGAACTCGGTGATGCCCTGAATCAGGGCGAGCAGAACGAGCAGCAACAGATCCACACTATCTCCCCATAGCGGCGCGGGCGGCGCCTCAATCCCCCGCGGGCGGCCTTCAGCCCGCCGCGTTCAGGCGCTGTTGAATCGTGTCGAGCAGGGCGTCGAAGGGCTGCACGAATTTGTCGATGCCTTCCGCTTCGAGTTGATCAGCCAGCACGTCGGTGTCGATATCGAGATCGGCCAGACGCTGCAGGATGTCGTGCGCGTCGTCGGCGCTCTCCCCGAGGGTATGTGCGCAATGGCCGTGATCGCGGAAGGCCGTCACGGTCTCCGGCGGCAGCGTGGTGACCGTGTCGGGCCCGATCAGCGGCTCGACGTATTTCACGTCCGAATAGGCCGGATCCTTGGCGCTGGTCGAGGCCCAAAGCAGGCGTTGCGGCCTGGCGCCGGCCTCGGCCAGCGCCTCCCAGCGCGCGCTGCGCCGCTGCGAGCAGAAGTGCGCATAGGCCAGGCGCGCGCAGGCGATGGCCGCCTGCCCGCGCAGGGCCTGCGCCGGCTCGGTGCCATAACGGTCAAGCCGGGCGTCGACCAGCGAGTCAATGCGCGACAGGAAGAAGCTCGCCACCGACGTCACCTTATCGATGGGCTTGCCTTTGGCGCGCCGCTGTTCCAGGCCCCGCATGAAGGCATCCAGCACCTCGGCATAGCGCGACACCGAGAACAGCAAGGTCACATTGACGCTGATGCCTTCGGCAATCAGCGTTTCGATGGCCGGTACGCCCTCCGGGGTACCGGGCACCTTGATCATGATGTTGGCCCGGTCCAGCCGCGACCAGAGCCGGCGTGCCTCGGCGAGGGTACCTTCGGTATTGCGCGCCAGGTGCGGCGAGACTTCGATGCTGACGCAGCCGTCGATACCGCCACTGGCGGAATGCACCGGAGCGAGCACATCGGCGGCACGCGCGATGTCCTGGAGCACCAGGGCCTCATAGGCCGTATCGCGATCTGCCCCCGCGCGCGCCAGTGTGCGCAGCTGCTCGTCATAGTCATCCGAACCGGCGATGGCTTTTTCGAAGATGGCCGGATTCGAGGTCATGCCACGCAGGCCGTCGTCGTCGATCAGGCGCTGCAGGGCGCCGTCGTGCAGCATCTGACGACGGATGTAGTCGAGCCAGAAGCTCTGGCCGTGGGCATGCAGGCGTGCCAGCGGATTCGGGACGGTTTCGGAGGGCATGGTTGGGTCGGTGACAGGAAGCATTCAGGGGTCGCGGCTTACCGCGCCGTTCAATGATGGCACAGGGACTGCACGGATCATGCCGACGCATGGACGCGACGCCGCATCCCTCTGGGTTTGGCGTCGACCAGGCCGGCGACGCGGTAAAGACTCACCGATAGAAGGCCGGTGCGCCTTCCGGTCGTCTGCGGAAGCGCTTGTAGCTCCACCAGTATTGCTCCGGACGCAGCCGCACGCAGCGCTCCAGACCCTCGTTCACCGCTGCGGTGGCGGTCTCGACATCCGCGCTGTAGACCCCCTCTGGGGCCGGCAGATAGTGCGCGACATAGCCGCGCGCCCAGGACAGCCGTTCCCCCACCAGTAACAACACTGGAGCACCGGATTCCTGCGCCATGCGCGCGATCAGCGTCGGCGTGTGCGCCGGCACGCCCATGAAGGGAACGAAGATGCCGCGCCCGGCGGGCGGGTCATGATCCGGCATGTAGTACACGCCATAGCCCTCCGCCAACAGTGGCAGGGAGGCGCGGCGCACGCCGGCTTCGGCGATCTGCATACGGCCGCCGAAGCGCTTGCGCCCCTTCAGCGAGAGTGCGTTGATCACGCCCTTCTGCGGCTTGTACAGGCCGTAGAAGGGGTAGCGCGCGGACATGGGAATGGCCACCGCCTCGAAGGCGCCCATATGCAGCGTCAGCAGGATCACGCCCCTACCGTGGGCGAAAGCCTCGTCCAGCAAGTGAAGATTCCGCCAGGCGCGCACGGAGCGCTTGACCGACGTCGCCGGTCCGAGCCAGTAGCGCGCCGTTTCGACATAGGTCATGAACTCGTGACGCAGCGAGATCCGCGCGATGCGCGCCTGTTCGCGCGCCGACAGCTCCGGCATGCAGGCAGCGATGTTGGCCAGCGCGACCCGCCGTCGCGAGGAACGGCCCAACCAGAGCAGCGCACCCACACTGCTGCCCAGGAGTTGCAGGACCGGCAATGGCAACCAGGCCAAGCCGTAGAAGAGTATGCGCATTGCCGCCGTCCTCGTGGAGCAGATGCGACGCGGTGCAGCCCAGAGGCGGTCAGCGCCGGCATCCAAAGCGCGCCACGCTAGCATCCTGCGGCGGCGCAGGTGCGCCGCAGGTGCTCGCCGTGCTGCGCTAACCCGGAATCGCGCGAAGCCGTCTGGCAATGGCGCCCGTCACGCCCGCCATCAGCGCCAGCAACAGACTCCACGGCGATACCGCGCCACCACCGTCGGTGGCATTCGTCGCAGCCACTCCGGCCGCCTGAGCGGCTTCGTTGCTGCACCCCGCCGCCACGTCCTCGCAGCGGGCCGGAGCCCCTCCCCGAGTCGGAAAGTCGCGCGCGGAGCGATAGTAGAAGCTGAACCGGTCGGCCCATTGCGCATCGTCGAGCAAGCGCGCGTCGGCGTCGGTGTGGCCGGGCTCTCCGGGGCGCTTCAGCCAGCGATCCAGCCAGGCCAGCGAGTAGTGCTCGGCCATGGGCAAACCCCATCCACCACTGCAACGGCCGCTGGCCGCATCCGGGCACCAGGAGGTCGATGGAAAGGTGGGGATATTCGACCATTCGAAGTGGGTGCTACCGCGAATAGTGAACTGCGATACGGGCACCCCGGCGGCCCGCCACCCCTCGAAACCGCCCTTGTGGCTTTCCGGGTCGGGCGGCTCGGTGTGGGGACCGCCGAAGATGCCGTACTCACTGGTCTGCCCCATGGCGGGGACGCGCGGCACCACTGCCGGCCGGCCCTCGCTGGCCGGCGCCGGCGTCGGCAGACCATCCCAGGCCACCACGGCATCCACCGGATTGCTGGCATCCAGCACGCCCGGCCATGGCTCGGCGCCCGGCGCGCCGTAGGATTGCACCACAGCCACGCCGGTCGCTCCCAACGAATGGCCGGCCAGACCCAGGCGATCGCGATCCTGGACCGCGAAATAGGGGTTGTGCGGCGTGGTCGGCGTCGGGTAGGTGCCCGCGCAGGCTTCGTTATGCGGATAGGGCCGCTGCGGCGTGGAGCGGAAGAAGTCGATGGCGTCCACCAGCCCGTTCCAAAACACGGTGCTGTTGGCATTGCTGCCCTGTTCGAAGTCCGGTGTCTGCTGATCGGAACGGCCCTGGCCGCGAGGATCAAAAGTCATGACGGTGTAGCCAGCGCGGACCAGACGTTGCGCAAACCACCAGTAGAGCGGCTCCGGCGCCTGGATCGAGCCGTTCTCGATCACCACGCTGGGCAGCCGCCCGGCCGTCTCCACCGGCTGCCAGACATGGCCGCTGATGCGCGCGCAGCCGCGGTCGTAGAACACCACGGGCTCGCGCAGGCCTTCGCTGCCGTAGAAGGCATCCACCCCGGGGTAGCGGAAGGGATCCCCGGCGCACTGCAGGGCGTAGCTGGCGCACAGGGGCGTGATTGGCGTATTCAGCGAGAACTGCGCCGCTGCAGCCGGATCCTCGGCGAGGGTCCGCAGCAGCGCATCCAACTCGGCCAGCGCCACCTGCGGCGCGTCCAGCTGGTTGAGCAGGTTTCGTACCGCCTCCGAACTGGCCAGCAGCCAGCTTGGGTCGGCGGCGGCGCGCGCGCTGAAATCCGCAATATTGGCCAGGCTCTGCTGCGTCAGCCGCGTCACGAAGGCCGACTGGCCGACCTGTTCAGTGGGGCCTTCCAGCGTGCGCGCGTAATTGTCCGCTTCGCGCTCGAACCATGCCTGCGAGGGGTATTCGGGTGAAGTGGGCGCCTGCTGCGCTCCGGCCAGGCCGCCCGCGCAGAGCGCGACGGCACCCAACCACCATGGGGCCATGCTTGTCATTGTGGGTCTCCTTCCTCAGACCCTCAGCATAGCGGCCCGGCTGCGTGGCCATGCATCGCAAATTTGAAGGAGGTCGGCAGAACGCACCCGCCCTTGGCAGGCGCATGCTCTGCACCGTCTGCGCCGCTGGCCGTCCCGCGTGGACTGCGGATCTTCAGGCGGCAAGATCCGCGCCCGCGGCCTCCATTTCCGCGCGCGCGGCTGCCCCGCCGGAATGGCTGACCGGCCGCGTGGCGTCGTTGATCAGATGGACATCGAAGCCGGCCGCACGGCCATCCAGCACGGTGGCACGCACGCAGACGTCCTCGGCCAGACCACCGACCCACAAGCGCTCCACGGCGCGCGCGAGCAGTTCCTGTGCCAGTCCGGTCTGCTCGAAGGCGGAATTCTGGTCCTGGTCGAAACGCGTGCCCTTGGTGACCTTGACGGTGCTCGCCGGCAGCTGCAGCTCCGGATGAAAGGCGGCGCCTTCCGTGTCCTGCACACAATGCGGCGGCCAGGGTCCGCCGCGCGTCTGAAAGCTGACGTGCTCCTGCGGATGCCAGTCGCGCGAAGCGAAGATCGGCACGCCACGCGCCTCGGCCGCCGCCATCCACGCGTTGAGCACGGGGACGACGCGATCGCCTTGTTCGATGGGCAGCGCCCCACCGGGACAGAAATCGTTCTGCACATCGACCACGATGAGGGCGTCGCCCTGTTGCAGCACCTTGGTGGGATCGGTCATGACAGACCTCCTGCTGCGGTGACTTTCCTACCGAATGGGACACCGCTGCCTAGGCGATGTTTCCTGCAATATCGCGACGGTAGGCCGCGAGTGCGGCGCTGACATGCACGGGATAAGGCGCTTCGGGCGGGGACAGCCCCCGCAGTGCGGAAGGCAGACGCGCCAGCGCCGCCTGCGTGTGCGTGCGCACGGTGTCCAGCGTCGGTGCCTCACCGAGCCGCCGGCCATCGTCCATGACGGTCGCGAGCAGGGGCCGTCCCGGCAAGGATTCGTGCGCGCGCGCAATGGTGTCGTGCGTGTCGCGGCCGCCCGAATCGGACCGGAAGATCTGCTTCGGACCCGGCAGCACCGTCTTGCCCGTGGACAGCTTCATGCGCCCCACCCCGGCGTAGGCGCACAGCTTGTAGACGATATCCAGATGCGGGGCATCCTCCGACACGCCCATGGATGTGCCGACGCCAAAGCCATCCAGAGCGGCCCCGGCACCCAGCAGGCGCGCGATCTCGTGCTCGTCCAGTCCACCGCTGGCCATGAGCTGGACGCTGTTCAGGCCCGCCGCATCGAGCCGATGCCGCACGCGTTGCGATTCCGCCACCAGATCGCCCGAGTCCAGACGCAGGGCGCGCACGCGGAAGTCGGTACCCATCGTGTGAGCGAGGTCGATGATGCAGTCGACGGCCGCATGAGTATCGTAGGTATCGACCAGCAGGACAGTCTCGGGGTAGGTCGCCAGAAAGGCTTCGAAGGCCGCACGCTCGCTGGCGTGGGCCTGCACATAGCTGTGCGCCATGGTGCCGGCCACGGGGATGCCGTAACGCTGACCGGCGCGCAGATTCGAGGTGGCGTCCACGCCTCCGACGTAAAAGGCGCGTGCGCCCTGCACCGCAGCGTCGATGCCATGCATGCGCCGTGCCGCAAAGTCCAGCACGCGTCGGCCCTGCGCGGCACGGACCACCCGCTCCGCCTTGGTGGCCAGCACGGTCTGCAACTGGATCTGGTTCATCACCAGGGTCTCCACCAGCTGGGCATCGGGCAGTGGTGCCTCGATCTCGAGGATCGGTTCATGGGCAAACACCGGTGTGCCCTCGGGTACGGCGCGGACGCGACCGCGGAAACGGAAATGGTGCAGCCAGTCCAGAAACGATTCCGAAAAGTGTCCAAGGCTGCGCAGATAAGCGATATCCGCATCGCCGAAGCGCAGCCGCTGCAGATGCTCCAGTACGGTATCCAGGCCGCAGGCGATCAGATAGTTGCGCTGTGGCGGGAGCTGGCGCACCGACAAGCTGAAGACCGCCTCCTGATTCATGCCCTCGGCGTGATAGGCCTGCAGCATGCTGAGTTCGTACAGGTCCGTGAACAGCCCGTCTCCGACCCACACCGCGCTGCTGTGTTCACCCTTCCTGCTGTCGGTTTCCGTCACCATGACTGGCTGGGGCTCCTTGCAGGCAACGACGGCAGCCATGCCCGCGCACGTGCAGTGTCTGCCCTACTGTGCGGTGCTCTGCAGGGCGCTTTCAAAGGCCGCAAGATCATCGGCGCCAAAAAGCACGAAGCGCAGCCGCTGCACCGAAGGCGCATCGCCGAGGCACTCGATCACCGCCCGCATCGCGATCTCGGCAGCCTCCGCAACGGGGTAGCCGAAGGCACCCGTGGACAAGGCCGGGAAAGCCACCGATTCCAGTGCCTTTTCCGCGGCGAGGGCCAGCGCGCGCCGATGGCATTCGGCCAGCAATGTGTCGGCCGGATAATCGCGTCCGTAAACCGGCCCGAGGCAATGGATCACAAAGCGGTTGGGCAGCGCAAAGGCCTCGGTGATCACCGCCTGACCGGGGGCGATTGGAGCGTAGGCACGGCAGGCGGCATCCAGATCGGGCCCGGCGGCGCGGTGGATGGCACCGGCCACACCACCCCCAGGACGCAGCTCGGCATTGGCCGCGTTGACCACCGCGTCCATGTCTGGCTGTTGGGTGATATCGCCGCGCACACATTCGATCGCGGCCCGCGCTGCTTGATGCTGCATGCCGGTGCTCCTCTGCTGATCGACCCTGACATGGTGCGAGTCGCACCTTCGGGACGCAAACCGCAGGCTCCCTCCGTTGCCATCGCGCTCAGCCGGACGCTGCGGTGGCCGCCTCCAGTGCGTCCATGACATGCGGCGCATAGCCCTCGGCACCCCATAGCTGGCGCCCTGAACTCTGTGAATGAATCGTCACGAAGTGCGCCGCGGGGTCCTGCGTCAGTGCGCGCACCTCGCGGCCTACGGCCTCCGGATCGGCGGCATCGAAGAGATAGCGGATCAGCGCGTCACTGCGCCATTCCACGGCATCGGTAGGCATGTGCCGCTTGAGAAAGAGGCGGTAGGTTGCAAACTCGGACCAACGCCGTACGGGCTGTGCGAGCAGCACCTGCCACCAGGGCTGGTCATAGCGCTTTTCCAACCAGCGCATCAGCGCGCGCAGACTCTCCGTATGCAGAACGAATGGGGTCTCGAAGGAAGTATCGAAGTAGTTCTGAGGATCGTAGGGCACGTCGAGCAGCGCATGCGCCTGACGATTCCAGTTGCCTCGCTTGCCGCCAAAGGCGCTCGCCGGCTGATCCGCCTGGTAGCAGAGCGCGCGCGCGTTCTCGGAAACAAAGTCGCTCGTGCTGGCGTGCGGCAGCACCACCACGTCGGAATCCATCACCACCACGGTATCGAAATCGCTCTGCGCGGCGAAGGCGAGTTTGGTGATCTGCTGGGTGTGCCATCCGGTGTAGTGCACCCACGACGGCCATCCCCCCGTGCGCAGCGCCAGGCTTCCGCTCAGGCGTGTGCCCGCGCGGCCCAGCGCCGATGCCCAGCGACGCGCCTGTTGGCGGCGTCTGTCCACGCCGCTGGGCAGAATGTCGCTGGAGGGCACCAGCCGCGTGGATGGCCCACCTGACCCCGCAAAGGCGTCCATGTCTTCGCTCTGTACCACCGCAAAATGCGGAAGCTCGGCGAGGGCGGACCGCGCCAGCGAGGCGCTGAGCACATCAAAATGCTGGCGATCTCCCGACCAGGTCGGCGTCAGCAGGCAGAGCGAGGGTGTGGAGGCCATGGCGTGCGGCGGCAGGAGGCATCAGATCAGGCCGGAGCCTGCCAGATTTCGTCGCGCACAGTCGGGTCCGACCGAACAACGCAGCCGCCAGGGTGGACCTTGCTGCCAACGTCGAGGTCGCTTTGCATCAAGCCCTACGGCGCAGCGCGCAGGCATCGCGCCCTTCAGGCTTGATGGATCCAAGCCTTCGTCACCGCCTCAGGGCTGGGCCTCTGCGTCCTCATTGACGCGCAGCGCATTGTGTACGGCGATGACGCCTTCGACGTCTGCCGCGACGCGCTCCGCCAGCTTGCGCTCGGCCTTGCTGCCTACGTCGCCGGTCAACGTGACCACGCCACGGGTGGATTCAACGCCGACGCGGAAGGGGCCGAGCGCCGATTCGGTGGTCAAGGCGGCTTTCACGCGCGCGGTCAGCGCGGTGTCGGACAGATAGTCGGCGGCCCGTTCGGCCGCGCCTTCCACCGACTGCTTGAAGCTGCCCTGCTCGGCCTCGCTCTGTTCCTGTTGCGCAAAGGCGGCGCCACCCATGCCCATCGCGCCGACCAGGATCATTACCGCTGCACGTTGTGCTCGCATTGTTCACCTCTCGTATGTCGTTGGTTCGAGGATAGGTGAGCACGGCGGCGATGAACACTGCGTGAAAGGCTACTGGTCGTCCCGGATGCGCGACAGCGCGCTGGCGATGACGCCGGTGAAGCCGGCCACCACCCCCAGGCCGATGATCATGATGAAGCCGGTAAAAATCCGGCCCATGGGGGTGATCGGATAGACATCCCCGTAGCCCACTGTGGTCAGGGTGACGATGGCCCACCAAAGGCTTTCCGGGATCGACCCGAAAGCCTCGGGCTGTGCCTCGTGCTCGAACTGGTAGATGCCCGCCGCGGCGATGAACAGCATGATCACCGCGGTGGTGCCGAAGACAATGAGCTCATGTTTGGAGGCGCGGAATGCCGCGGCAAAGCGGCCCAGCGAGCGGTTGAAGCGCAGCAACCGGAAAATGCGCAGAAAGCGCAAGGCGCGCACCCACTGCGATTCATTGAAGATGTAGTAAGGGAACACCGCCAGAAAGTCGACCACACCCCAGAAGCTCAAGATGTAGCGATGGGCGCTGGGTGCGCTTGCCACCCGCAGTAGATACTCGACGGTGAAAATCCCCATCGTCACCACCTCGATGACGAACAGCAGCTGCACGGCCCAGCCTGCCAGCCCCTGCAGTGATGCAATTGTTAGCGCCGTCAACGACAGCAGGATCAACACCTGCAGCACACTGTCGAAAATGCGCCCGGGGCGCGACTCGGGCTCGTGCAGCAGGCGCCTCAGCGCCAGTCGCGTGCGCTCCAGTCGCGAAGCTGTCATGGGTACCTCCCGGCCTTCTCGCCCCTTGCCATCATGCCTGCCGCCACCCCCGTGGCCTGCCGTTTACAAGCTTCCACAGTAGGCCATCTGCCCCTGTGGGGCCAGACGTGCGCAGCCTACGCCGAGGCTCAGCCCAGGCCAATCGATGGCAGAGGAAGGCCAGCCGATCGATGCAACCGGACTCAGGCAGCCGCTGCCCAGGCCGAAAGCCCGTGCCCGGCTTCGGAGACAGCGGCAGCAAAGCGCGCGCGCAGGCGACGAAAATGCGGGTCTTCCGGTGCTTTATGGCTCCCGGGAATCACATACGCATTGGCCAGCCAATGCAGAAAGGGTTGCCGCAGTGGCGCCGCAGGCGGCCGGCCCAGTGCCAGCGCATGCAGCCACTCCCGGACCCGCTCCGGGCTGCGCGAGCGCTCGGCCACGCCAGGGATTGCGTAACAGGCATCGCCCAGGCACAGCACGGGGCAGTCCAGCAGCAGCGCCTCGATGCCGACGCTGGAATTCAGCGTGACCACGCCTTCGGCGCCGCGAATCAGGTCTTCGGAGCTGTGGTTGTCAACAATGTGCAAGCGGGGGTGTGATGCCGCGTGGCGCCGCAGTTCGTTGTGCGCCTGCTTGCAGCTGGGATGGGGCTTGCATACCAGATGTAGCGGCTCGGGCACTTCGCGCAGACAGTTCTCCATCACCCAGTAGAACTGCGCCATGCTGCGAATCCAGGGGGAGTACAACAGCACCTGGCTGTCGAGCGCGACCTGAAAGGGCATGAAGACATAGCGCGCCGGCAACGGCTCCGCTTCCCCCTGCGGTGCCCGGCGTGGCACAAAGTGCCGTGGAAGCTCGGCGGGGGCTGTGTAGCGGGCATAGAACTGCGGGTCGCGCGGTACCGAGTTCTCGAAGTTGACGCCGCGCGTATCGGCGGTGGTGGTCGAAGGCAGCAATCCGGTCTCGAACAGCATGCAAGGGATGCCGAGCGCAGCGGCCGCCCTACGGACCGCGCGCGTGTCCACTCCTTGGCCACCCCACACCCCGACCACGTCGGGGCGCATGAGGCGCATGCGTTGGTGGACGGCGCCGTAGTGCCAGCGCGCAAACCGTCGCAGAACCTGCGTGTACTGGCGGAGGCGCGCCTCGGACAGATCGGGGCGAGCGGCCTTGCGCGCCGTACTGTAGGCCGTCATCCAGGCCAGTTCCGCTTCCGGCAGCGCGGGGGCACTAGACAGTCCGATGGGCGCCAGCGCCACCGTGTCCTCGTTCAGGCCATCGCGTATCGCACGAAAATAGCGTCTTGCCTTGGGGCTGTTATAGAAGAGCTGGATGCGCATGCCGGCAGTATGGAACGCGCGCGTGACGGCTTTTTCTCACCCCCATGACGTCCGGGTGAAGGCATCAGGAGACCGCCTGGTGCCGATCCTGCCAGCGACTGCGCCACCGGCGCAGCTGTGCCCGTAGTGGCCGGCGCCGACCGGCATCACGCCCTTTGTCCGCATGGCGGACCCGAAAGACGGGCGGCAGCTCAACGGCTTCCCCTGGGCTGCCCAACTGCCAACGAAAGGCGCGATCCTCATGGGCCTTGCACCACGACCGCGCTGGCTGCTGAAACGCCGCCAGGCTGGCGCAATAGCCCAGCGCGCGGGCGACCTCTCCGCGAGTGATCTGCATGGGGCCGGTGGCCCGTGTCAGCGAACGGCGGATACAGGCCACCGGAGTCAGCGGCTCCCGCGTTCGATCGCCCTCGATGGCGTGCAGCGCCGCCTGGTCGAGTACCGGCGTGACATATTCGGTGGCCGGATACACCAGGGCGGCGCAGCGGCCCTCGACCGCTGTCGCCAGGGCATCCAGCGCGCCCGGTCCGAACAGGACATCGCAGTCGGTGAACCAGATCCAGTCCGCTTGCGTGGCGCGCCCCGCCAGATTGCGCCCGATGCTGCGCCGGAACAGCTGACTGGGCGCCAGAGGCCAGGGCCGCAGTGACACATTGGGAATGGACTGGCGGCACCAGGCGGCGAGCAGCTCTGCAGTGGCGCCATCCTCTTCGGCATAGAACACCGTCATGGTGAGATGGAGCCGCTGCGGCGGATGGTTGGCCAGTGACGCGAGCTGACAGGCCAGCAGGCGGTGATAACGCCAACAATGACTGACGATCTCAAGCTGCTGGGCCACCGGCGCCGGCTTCAGGCGCGGTGGTGGCGTGCCGAACCATCGTGCCGGCACGGTTCCACTGGCGGCCAGACGATAGCCCTGCACAGCGGCCATCTGACGCAAACGGGCGAGCCCCTGCGGCGGCGCCATGGGAAGTCGGTCGTGCGCAACGGCGCGGGTCATGCGGTGGTCTCGCGGCGCCGTGTCAAACGGCAGTACGTGGCTTATAGCGCAGCGGGTTGACGCGCCGATGACGGCATCAGGCATCTCCGCGCGGCGGCAGTACCTCCCATTCCGGATCCTCGAATTCGCCGATCAGCGTGATGTCGCAGGTCCGCGCATGGCGCTCGAGGATTTCGCGGACGCGGGCATCGCGTCGATCGTCCTTGGCGTCGCGCGCGGCCTTGGAGTCCCAGTGCGCGATGGCAAGCACGGTATCCGGCTCGCCAATCTTGCGATGCAGATAGGTGCCGCGCGCCCCCGGGGTCTGCTGGATGATGCGACTGGCTTCCATCCAGGCATCGGCATACTGCTCGACGCTGTAACCGGGCTTGACGCGCACTTCGAAGATGAACTTCATGGCGGCTCCGCCGGGTGCGCTACGTGGCTGTCAGATGCCCATGCGGGAGAGGGTATCGATGAGCTGTCGCACAAAGCCCTCCGCAACCGGGTGACGATTGGCGAATTCGACTTCGGCAGCGCGCGCCCGTTCCATGATTGACTGCGCGTCCGGTGCATCCGAGTGCTCCGCCAGCAGCGCCTGAATGTCGGCCTCCAGCGCGCGTATGCGCTCGCGCGTTTCCGCGTCGGCACCGCGCTCGGAATCCTCGAGTTCCTCTCGCAGCTGACGCAGCAATTCCTGAACGCGATCCTGACTCATGCGGTGTTCTTCTCCGGCAATGGACAATCAGCGCGCAGCCACTCCGGCGCGCGCCAGTTCGGCTTCGATGGTGTAGAGGTCGGGAATCACTGCAACGGTATTTCCGAGCCGGACGCGACTGAGCACGAGATCGTCGCGATCGCCGCTGGCCAGTGGCTCGGGCCTAAGGGCAGCGGCTTCGACGTCGACCAGATGAGGATGACCGCGGCAGAGCAGCGCGATGACGGGGTTCTGCAGCAGCCGGCCGTAGGTCTGCACGAAGACCGGGCGGGCGCGCCTTGCCTCCGAGGACCCGCCGGCATTGAGCTGCTCGAAATCCAGCGCCGGCACTGCGATGCCGTCGTGATCGATGGTGCCGCGCAGCCAACGCGCGGGCTCTTCCCCCGCCGGTGCGTGATAGATGTTGCCCACCTCCAGCACTGCCACATTGGGAAGCAGCAGGTGGTCACCGTTCTCCTGGGTGAGCAGCACGGCGAAGATGCTCTGCGGCGTACCGCCACTGTCTCGCTGCGCGCTCATGCCTCGGCCTCGGCGCGAACCGCGCGGATTTCATTGAGCAAATCCGCCTCCTGGTAGGGCTTGATGAGGTAGCGCTGAACGCCGAAGGCTTTGGCGCGCTCACGGTGCTTATCGCCCGAGCGCGAGGTGATCATGATGATGGGTACCGCGCGCAGCGCGTCGGAGTTGCGCATATAGCTGGCCACCTCGAAGCCGTCGGCGCGCGGCATCTCGATATCAAGCAGCACGACCTGCGGCCGCGCCGTGGCGAGCTGTGCCATGGCATCCACGCCGTCGCGCGCGAGTTGCACCTCGTACCCATTGCGCAACAACAGGCGCTCGGCGACACGACGCATGGTGATCGAGTCGTCCACCACCATGACCAACGGTGTCGTGGACTGCGCCTCCGCCGTGTCGACCGGCGCCTCGCGGATGCGCTCCCGTCGGATGCGATCCTGGACCAGCGTCAGCAGATCCAGCAGCAGCACGATGCGGCCATCCGGCAGGACCGTGGCGCCGGTCATGCCCGGCAGCGCAGCCACGACGGGCCCAATGGTCTTCGACACCACTTCCCGGTTGCCGATGATGTGATCCATCACCAGGGCGAGGTGGTGCGAGCCATCGGTCACGCCCTCCGGCAGCCGCAGCAGTACTACCGGCAGCGCGCGTGCATCGCTGTCATTGGTACGAGGCAAGCCCAGGAAGTCGGCGGCGAAGCCAATGCGGTATTCGGCATCGCCGTACTGCATGACGCCTTCGCTGCCATCGGCAGGCATGGCCTGCGACCGGCTGACGCGTGCAATGCCCTCGATATTGGTCAGCGGCACGGCAAAGGTCTCGCCCCCCGCCTCGAACATCAGCGCCTGGGTCAGCCCGAGCGTGATCGGCAGGCGGATGATGAAGCGGGTCCCCTGCTCGGGCTCGGATTCGATTTCCAGCGAGCCACCCAGCTGGCGCACCTCGGCGGCGACTACATCCATGCCGACGCCGCGACCGGCGCTTTGCGTCAGCTTGGGAGCCGTCGAGAAACCAGGCTCAAGAATGAAAAGCGCGAGCTGCCGCTGGGTGAGCTGGGCATGGTCGTGCATCAGGCCGCGATCCACCGCCGCGCGCCGGATGGCCTCGAAGTCCAGGCCACCGCCATCGTCAGCCACCTCAAGACGCAACTGTTGGCCTTCGCGCGACAGCGTGACCGAAACCGTTCCCGTCGACGGCTTGCCGCGCTGCGTGCGCAGCGCCGGTGCCTCGATGCCATGCACCACGGCGTTGCGCAGGGTGTGCTCCAGCGGCGCCGTCATGCGCTCCAGCACATTGCGGTCGACCTCGATGGCTTCGCCTTCGAAATGCGCGCGGACCTCCTTGTCGCTTTCCTGCGCGGTCTGCCGGACCACACGCTGCAGGCGCTGCGTCTGGCGCGCGAAGGGCACCATCAGGGTGCCCATCAGGCCCTGCTGCAGATCGCTGTTGATGCGCTGCTGCTGCAGCAGGAGTGCTTCCGTCTCGCCGGAGTTGGCGCGCATCGACTCCTGCAGGACATCGATGTCGCCCACGGTCTCGGCCAGCGCACGCGACAGCTCCTGCATGCGCGAGTAACGGTCCATTTCCAGCGGATCGAAATCCTTGCCGTAGCGGTCGGGGACGGCCTCGCTGGCGCTGCCCTGCAGGCCACGGGCCTCGATCTGCGCTTCGGTCTCGCCATCGAGCTGACGCAGCTGGTCGCGCAGTCGGTTGACGGTTTCGACCACTTCCTCGAGCTGATGGGCGATGCCGGCGTTCTGCTCGTCGAGACGGGCGCGGAGCACGGAAATCTCCCCCGCCTTGTTGAGCAGGCTTTCCAGGTCGGGTACCGGCACTCGCGCGACTTCGCGCTTCAGGCCCAGCCGGTTCTCGTCTTCCTGGGGCGGCTGCCACAGCACGCGCGGATCCCAGCCGCTCTCTCCGTCGCCACCCGGCGCCGTGGGCTGCGCGCCGGAGATAGACGGCGCAGCATCTGCCATCGGCGCCAGGGACGCGTCGTCGGGGGCCGAGGAGGGCACGTCCGCGACCGCCGTCCACGTCTCTACCGTCTCGGGCACAGGCCCAGTCTCGTCCGGCTCGGGCGGCGCCCAGGGCTGCTGCAGTTGCGCGATGTCGGCGTCGTCGTAATAGGTGCTGTCGTCGGCAGTCTCGCCGCTCGACACCGGCTGCGTGCCGTCGTGGATAGCCTGCAGCTGATCGAGCCGCGTCTGCAGCTGCATGACGGTGCCGCTGTCGGCATCGAGATCGCCCTGGACGACCTCCTCGACCAGCGACTCCATTTCGTGCGCGGCCGCGCCCATTGCATTGGCACCGACAAGATAGGCGCTGCCCTTGAGCGTATGCAGCGCGCGGCGGAGGTCGATGACCGCTCCCGCTTCCGAGGCCGGAACGCCGGCGGCGATATCGCCTGACCAGCGCGACAGAGCCTGCGCAATCGTATCGAGCAGGTCCGTGGCCTCTTCGCGGAAGATGTCCTGCGATTCTTCATCGACGCCCTCGTCGGAGACCGCGTGCTCAGCGGCATCCGGCCCCGGCGGAAGTCGTTCGAAGGTCTCACCCGACCAGGCTGGCCACTGCGGCAGTGTCTGCAAGGCCTCCGACGATGGCGCCGGCGGCGCGTCGGCATCCTCCTCAGCGGTGACCTGGTCCGTTAATTCGGGGGCCGTGTCCTGCAGCGCGGGGTGGTCGGACACGGCGGCAGCAATGTCATCGAGGCTGCCTTCGGCCGCCTGTCCTGGTAGCGCATCGGCCTCGGAAGCGGTCGCTGCGTCCTCCGCAGGCGCTGGCGCGGTTCCCGCTGGCGCATCCCCCTCCAGATCCTCCAGCAGCGTGTGCAGGTCCGGTGTTCCACCCGCGCGCAGCGTCTCCACCGCCCGGTAGAGACCATCGCAGACATTGTGCAGCCGTGACCGCGTGCTGGTGTCGAGTTGCCCACCGTCGCTCTCGAGGCGGCTGGTCAGCGTCTCGCAGCGATGCGCGACGTCACCGAAGGCCTCGAAGCCGGCCATGCGGGCACTGCCCTTGAGCGTGTGCAGGGAACGCGCCAGATCACGCAGCGGCTCGATCGCATCCGGCTGGCGGTCCAGCTGATCGAGATCACTGTCGATGGCTTCGATCAGTTCCTGGGCTTCGCCGATAAAGAGTTCGCGCAGTTCGGCGGCATCCTCATCAGCATGGTTGTCGACCTGGATGTTGTCCGCTTCCGGCAATGCCTCGGCCGACACGGCCGATGCGGCACCGCCATCCCATCGCAGCGCGTTGATCTGCTCGGCCAGAGCGCTGCCATCGACATTGCCGCCCTGCTCACGGAAGGCATCGAGCAATTGAAAGAAGGCTTCCACGCGCGCATCGAGGGCATCGAAGACCGCCGCATCCGGCACGATGCCATCAGCTTCGGCCTGGGCCAGCTGCCGCTCGAAGGCCCGCGCCGGCGCGACGAGTGCCACGCTGCCCGCATTGGCCGCCGTGGCGGCGAGATTCCGCCAGCCATCGCGTAGCGCTGGCACGTGCTGACCTTCCGGATCATTTCGCCAGGCGCGCGTTCGGGAGTCGATGGCCTGCAGCGCATCCAGGGCTTCCATGCAGAAGGCATCGCTGATGGCCTGGTCTTCGGCCGCGGCCCGATCCTCTGCGGGCAGCGTGTCGTGCAGTTCCCGCAGCGCCTGCAGCCAGGCCTCTGTCTGCTCGGCATCGGGTTCGGCATTGCGCGCATCCACCCCTGCTCGCAGCGCATCAATGATCTCGGACAGGACGCGCTGTGCCTCACTGGGGAGCACGGCGCTGCCACGCTGCAGCGCATTGACGTACTGTTCAGCGGTGCCAGTGATACGACTGAAGCGCTCATGCCCGACCGCGGCTGCGGAACCGCGTAGTGTGTGGAAGGCGCGCGCGGCGTCGGCTTCCACAGGTTGACCACCTTCTGGCGACGCGCGCAGCCAACGGCTCAACAGGCCGAGCTGGGCCGCGGCGTCCTCATGGAAGGTGGCGAGCAGATCCTCCCGCTCGGCATCGGTGACGCCTCCGAGCCGCAGGCGCTCGGTGCGCTCGATGAGCGCGTCATGCGTGGCCTGATCGGCAATCGGACGTGATTCGGCAAAGGCTGCCACCATTTCCGGGACGAAGGCGATGGCCTCGCCGATGCAGGCCACGATGTCCGGCGAGACCGCGATTTCGCCATCGCGACAGGCGTTCAGAAGGCGTTCGCAGGCCCAGGCGAATTCACCCAGTGCAGTGGCCTCCACCATGCGACCGCTGCCCTTCAGGGTATGGAAACCGCGGCGGACTTCGAGCATGGCCTCGCTGTCGTCCGGGTTTCGCTGCCAGCGGGCGAAGGCGGCCTCGATGGTCTCCTGGACTTCGCGCGCCTCTTCAAGGAAGACCTCACGGATATCCGGATCCACCTCGTCGGCAGCCGGCACGTCGACGGTCACCCGCTCCTGCGAAGGCGGCGTCTCAGCATCCAGGACCGCTTCTTCAGCCTCATCGAATCCGGCGAGCAGGCCGCTGAGGGCATCGAGCAGATGCTGCCCAGGAGCGCTGCGCTCCATCAGGCGTTCGATGTAGAAATCCACGACCGCCACGGCGTCGGCGAAACGGTCCGCGCCTTCTTCACTGGCGCACAGTGTCTGCAATCCGCGCTCGCGGGCGATCTCGGCGAGGCGTGCGATACGCTCGGCAATGGCTTCGTGCTGGACCACCCGCAGGGCGGCTGCGACCTGCGCGATCTGCTGCGGCGCCTCATCGAGGCCCTCGGTACTGCCCTTGCGAATCAGCCCGTCAACCGCCGTCTTCACCCGCGACAGATTGACCTGCGCCTCGCGCAGCAGCGCCTGTGCGCTGTCCTGCAGGTCAGCAGCATTGGGAATCTCTTCGCCGAGGGCCACTGCATCTTCGCTGTCCGCCGCACGATTGATCTGTCGGAACAGTGCCTCGTCCAGACTGACCTCGATACGCAGCAGGGCGCTGGCGATGTCGATCCAGCCTTCATGGGTGGCGTCAGCATCTTCGGCAAGCAGCGTGGACAGCAGCGACATCTGATTGCGTGCCACGCGCGAAAGGGCGGGTAGGCCGAGCATGGACAGCGTATGAGCGATCTGGTCGAGCAGTGCGCGGGCGGCTTCCATATCCCCAGCGCCAGCGCGCACCCGTAGATCGATGTGGTCTTTGACCTTGCCCAGATCGCTACGCAGCTCCTTCGACAGCTGTTCGATCAGCGCCGTGTTGGTACCCCGCAAACGACTCTGGATGCGCGCGCTTTCCTGGCTCGTGGGCAGCTGCTCGCGGAGACCGAGGGCCTCATCGAGATCGCGCGCGCGGCTCCCGCCTGCAGAGGCGCGGGCAACGTAGAGCAGCAGCGAACGCGCCAGGCTCAGGGCTTCCGCAAAGGCTTGTCCGCCGCTGAGCGCGCGCACGCCGGCCGCGGTGCGGCCGAGCAGACGCTTGAGATCGATCGAGTCATCCAGACCACCAGCGAGTCCGCATTCGGCGACCGCAGCGACAGTGCGCCACAGCGCGTGCTGTTCGGCGTCACGGGTGCCACGGGCGAAGGCCTCGCTGAGCTTGCCGATGCGCGCCATGCCCTCGCGGGCATCGTGCCGCAGCCATTGCGCCAGCGCCTGCTGAAACACGGCTTCGTATTTCTGTGCGATGGCCTGCGCCGGAGGCGCACTGGCGTCGGGTTCGACCCATTCGGGCTGCAGACCCCGCGTCTCGAGCTGGCGCGCGAAGATCTCCGCTTCGGTCAGCACCGGCTGACCACGCGCGACGCGCAGCTCGTTGAGCAGCGGATGCAACACCAGCGGATGGTCGGGCAGGCCGCTGATCACCGCATCGGCATAGTCGTCAAGCTGCATGATCGCACTCATGACGGCGGTGCCGCAGGCTGAAATATCCTCGACATCACCGCGGCTGAGCGCATCCAGGGCGTCGGCTACCTCAGCGGCGGCGATGCTGATGCCAGCGCACTGCACGACGCGCGCGGAACTGCCCACTTCCTGCAGGGCGTGCACCGCTTCGCGCAGCGTCACGGCGTTGGTGCGCTCTTCGACGTACTGCTCGACCAGATGGCGCGCGCGGGTCAGATTCTGGCCGAACTGCGGGCGCACCCAGTGCATGCCGGCCACGAGATTGGGGCGCGCGTAGACCATGGTTACGCTGCCACCTGGGTCAGCAATTCGGCCGCCGCGAGGCGATGCAGACTGAGCACCCGCCACGACACGCCGTCCCGCACGAAAGCGCCCAGCAGCCAATCCCGCAGCGGCGGGTCGGTCGCGTCGGCCAGACCATGCTTCTGATCAGCCGGCACGAATTGCCGATGACCGAACACGGCGTCCACCACAAAGCCCATCGCCGCATCGGGCTGGTTGAACACGATGACCCGGGTCTCACGTGCGGGCGGTGTGGGCGGGTAGCCCGCCAGCCGGCGCAGATCGCATACCGTCAGCAGGTCGCCGCGCACATTGGCCACGCCCAGCAACCAGTCGGATGCACCGGGCACACGGGTCATGGTGGGCAGGGCGAGCACTTCGCCGGCTTCGCTGCGCGGAATGACAAAGGCGTCGTCTCCCAGGCGGAAGGCCAAGCCCGTCCAGAACTGTCCTTCGCCCGCCTCGAAGCGCGCCGCGCGCATCTGCTGGTCGAGCTGCGCGAGCAACGCAAAGGGTTGGTTCCGCAGTGCGCGCAGCGCGTCACTCACGCGCCACCTTCCTGTACCAGGTGTGCCTGCACGGCTGCCATCAACTCGTCCTTGGTGAAGGGCTTGGTGAGGTATTGGTCGGACCCCACAATGCGCCCCCGCGCACGGTCAAACAAACCGTCCTTCGACGACAGCATGATGACCGGCGTCCTGGAGAAGGAGGGGTTGCCCTTGATCAGCGCACAGGCCTGATAGCCATCCAGGCGCGGCATCATGATATCGATGAAGATCAGGTCGGGCGTGTGGTCGGCAATCTTTGCCAGCGCTTCAAAGCCATCCTGAGCCGTGATCACTTCATAACCGGCCCGCGACAGCAGCGTCTCGGCGGTGCGCCGGATCGTCTGACTGTCGTCAATGACCATTATCTTGCCTGTCACCGTCTGTCCCCCGACGCGGTTTTCGCTGCATTTGGTGTTGTCTTGGTTGTAGCACAAACGCGTTCGGTCGCATACCGCACTGCGCTACCATGCATCCCTTCCTGATAGCCGCAGGTCCGCATGACACGTGCCGTCCCCAATCTTGCCGTGGCCGCAGGGCCGGTCCTTGCGCTCGAATCGCGCTTCCTCGAGTCGCAAGCTGCCATCGAAAGCTGGCTGCGCCGACAGTGGGCGGACACCACTGCGCCCTTCTATTGCTCAGTCGATCTGCGCAATGCGGGCTTCAAGCTGGCACCGGTGGATACCAATCTGTTCCCGGCAGGCTTCAACAACCTGAGTGACGGCTTCGACAGCCTCTGCATTCAGGCGCTGCAGACCGCAGTTGAGCGCACCTGTCCCACCGCCGCCAATCTGGTGCTGGTGCCGGAAAACCACACGCGCAATCGCTTCTACATGGAGTCGGTGGCACGACTGAAGCGCCTGCTCGAACGCGCCGGCTTCATGGTGCGCATCGGCTCGGTCTCTCCCGAGGTGACCGCACCCACTCGCATCGAGCTCGACTCCGGCGGCGAATTGCTGCTCGAACCGCTGGAGCGCAACGGCGATCGGCTGCATATCGGCGGCTTTTCGCCATGCGCCGTGGTGCTCAACAACGATCTATCATCGGGTGTGCCCGAGATCCTGCGTGGCACCGCCCAGCCGCTGCTGCCGCCAGCCGAGGTGAGCTGGGCACAGCGCCTGAAATCGCAACACTTCGCGCACTATCGCGAAGTCACGCGTGAATTCGCCGACATGCTCGGCATCGACCCCTGGCTGATCACGCCGGCCTTCCGCAACTGCGGCAACATCAATTTCCTCAAGCGCGAGGGCGAAGACTGCCTGGCCGCCAATGTCGATGGCCTGCTGCAGGAGATTCGGAAGAAGTACGCCGAGTACGGGATCGAGCACGAACCCTTTGTGGTGGTCAAGGCGGATGCCGGCACCTACGGCATGGGCGTGATGACGGCCAAGCACCCTGATGAACTGCGCCAGCTCAACCGCAACATGCGCAAGAAGATGGCCTCGGCCAAGGGCGGCGGCGAAGTCACCGGTGCCATCATCCAGGAGGGCATCTACACCTTTGAAACCATCGGCGAGCCGCCCGCGGTCGCCGAGCCAGTGGTTTACATGATCGATCACTACGTCGTGGGCGGTTTCTACCGCGTCCACGCCGAACGTGGCATCGACGAAAACCTGAATGCCCCCGGCGCGCGCTTTCATCAACTGGCCTTCGAAGATGCCGGCGTGGCACCGGATAATCGGTGTGGCCCGGACGAAACGCCCAACCGCTTCTACGCCTACGGCGTGGTCGCGCGGCTGGCGATGCTGGCCGCCGCGCGCGAGATCCAGAGCACCCGCCAAGAGGCCGCCGCATGAGTCAGACCATCGCGGCGCGTACGCTGCTGGTGGTGATGGACCCGATCCAAGGCATCAAACCGGTCAAGGACACCACCCTCGCGCTGATGCTGGCCGCGCAGGAGGCCGGATGGCAGCTGGCCTGCGCCGATACCGACGCGCTGTCTGTGCGCGACGGCCAAGCGCGGGTGCGTGCTCGAAGCGTTGCGGTATGCGACAGCACCACCGACTGGTACCAACTGGGCGAAGCCTTCGAAACCGTGCTGACCGCTTTTCCCTTGATCCTGATGCGCAAGGATCCGCCCTTCGACCAGGAATATATCTACGCCACCTACTGGCTCGAATTGGCTGAAGTCGCCGGCGTGCGCGTGGTCAACGCGCCGCGCGCACTGCGCGATTGCAATGAAAAGGGCTTCATCACCCGCTTTCCCGAATGGATCGCCCCCACCCTGATCAGTCGGGATGCCAAAGCCCTGCGCGCCTTCCACGCCGAGCAGGGAGAGATCGTGCTCAAGCCACTGGATGGCATGGGCGGTCAGGGCGTTTTCGCCATTGGCGCCGACGGGCGCAACCTGGGCGCGGTCATCGATACCCTCAGCGACATGGGGCGACGCAGCATCATGGCGCAGCGCTATTTGCCCGCCATCCGCGACGGCGACAAGCGCATCCTGATGATCGACGGCGAGCCGGTGGACCACGTCCTGGCGCGCATCCCCGCCGAGGGCGAGACGCGCGGCAATCTGGCCGCTGGCGGCCGTGGCGTGGTGCAACCGTTGAATGCCCGCGACCGGACCATTGCGGAAGCCGTCGGCCCTCATCTGCGCGCGCGCGGCGTTCTGTTCGCCGGCCTGGACGTGATCGGCGACTGCCTCACCGAGATCAACATCACCAGCCCCACCTGCCTGCGCGAGATTCAGCGCGAAACGGGTCAGGATATCGCCGCGCGTGCCTTCGCCTGCATGAGCCAGGGGCTGTAGTCGTGCTGTTGCGGCGCATCCTGTTCGGCGGCGTGGCGCTGGTGCTGCTGACCTATCTGCTGTTCCGCCCGCCGCCACCTGGGGGAGAGGACCAGCAGCTCGTGCAGGAGCAGTTTGCTGCCATGGGGACCTGGTTCACGGTCTCCATCTGGCTGGACACGCCGGAGCAGCGCCCGGCGGCGCAGGAAGCCGTGCGCGGCGTCGAGCGCGCGCTCCACGCCTACACCCGGCGCTGGCAACCCGAGGGCGAGGGTGCCCTGGGCGCACTCAACGCACAGCTGGCTGAGGGTGCGGTCATTGACGTGCCTGAGGATATGCAACCGCTGTTCGCGCAGGCCGCCCAGTGGCGGGCGCGCAGCGGCGGTGCCTTCGACGCGCGCGTTGGTGCGCTGGTGGAGCTCTGGGGCTTCCACCTGGAAGAAGCCTTCCGCGACACGCCGCCGCCCGATGCCGCGATCCGCCGCATCCGCCAGCAACTGGCCGAGGCGCCTGTCTACGACGGACCACGCTACGGGCCGGCGCCCGGCGTGATCTGGAATTTCGGCGCTATCGCCAAGGGCGATGCGGTAGCCCAGGCCAGCGACCGCCTGAAGGCGGCCGGATTTGGCAATCACATCGTCAATGCCGGCGGCGACCTGGTGGTGCGCGGCAGCCGCAGCGACCGCGCCTGGCGTATCGCCGTACGCCACCCCCGGCCCAGCGCCACCCAGCAATTGCTGGCGGCGATCGAGGTCGAGGATGAGGCGGTGTTCACCAGCGGCGATTACGAACGCTGGTTCACGCATGAAGGCACGCGCTATCACCACATCCTGGACCCGGCCACCGGACAGCCGGCACGCGGCCTGCAATCGGTCACCGTTGTCACCGACTCCGGCGTGGATGCCGACGCCGCCAGCACCGCGCTGTTCGTTGCCGGCGACGAATGGCGGCAGATGGCACGCCAGCTCGGCATGGACACCGTCGTGGTGGTCTATGACGACGGAACCCTGGGCATGACCGAGGCGGCGCGTGCACGCTTCAACCGCATCGCCGACGCCGAGTTGCGCCCAGCGCCATGACGCGCGCCGACGGGGTCGTCATCCTGCTGCTGGCCGTGATCGTCGGCTGGGTCGCCATGGCGCAGTGGCAGGGCCGCACCACCGCCACTGCCGTCGCCATCTATCGCGGCGGCGAGCGCATCGCCGTTCACGATGTGCAACAGCGCCAGCGGGTGGCGGTGGAAGGCCGTATTGGGACCGCACATATCCACATCGAGGACGGACGCGCGCGCTTCGTGCACAGCCCCTGTCAACGCAAGGTCTGCATTCATATGGGCTGGCAGCAGTACGGCGGCGCCGTCGCCGCCTGCGTGCCCAACGGCCTGTCGCTGCAGATGCTGGGTGGCTCGGCCACCTTCGACGGCATTGCCAGCTGATACGCCCTACCGACCGGACGCCATGGACCGGCAGGTTGCCGGCCTGGCGGCCGTGGCCATCGCCATTCATGTGCTGGAGGCCGGCTTTCCGAGCCCAATCCCCGGCATCAAGCCCGGTCTGGCCAATGTGGTGACCCTGGTCGCCCTGCTGCGCCACGGGGTGGCCTGCGCCGCCTGGGTGGCGGGGCTGCGCGTGCTGGTCGGCTCGCTGCTGGTGGGCAGTTTCCTGACCCCGACCTTCTGGCTGTCCGCCACCGGTGCGGTCGCGGCCTTCGTGGTGCTGGCGGCCACCTATGCCGTGGGACGCGTGCTGCCAGCCCTGCGCCTGTCGGCCGTGGGCTTGTCCGTGCTGGCGGCCATGGCGCATATGACGGGTCAATTCATGGTCGCCTGGACCGTCTTTCTGCCGCACGCCGGCCTGACCGTGCTGCTGCCGGTGCTGCTCGCCGCCGCGCTGGTCTTCGGCCTGGTTTCGGGACTGGTGGCACTGCGCGTGTTGGACAGAATGCGACGGCTTGAGCATCCCCCCGAAGCGGGCGGATACTGAAGCCGTTCTGGGACGTACTCGCTATGGAGGCCACAATGGACGCGGAACACGACACCGCCGGCAACATGGGCTACTTGCGTAATCAGTTCCTCATCGCCATGCCCGGCCTGGGTGACGATGACCACTTCGGACAGACCGTCACCCTGCTGTGCGAGCACAACGACGAGGGGGCCCTGGGGCTGGTCGTGAATCGCCCGACTGACCTCAAGGTGACGGACATGCTGGCGCACCTGGGGCTTGATGCCTCCGAGCTGGGCGATCGCGACTCACCCGTGTTCTGGGGTGGCCCGGTGCAGCCGGAACGCGGTTTCGTTGTGCACGTCGAGTGCGGTGACTGGGAGTCGACCATGGCCATCGACGATGCCCTGTTCGTCACCACCTCGCGCGATATCCTCGACGCCATCGCCGCCGGCGAGGGCCCACGCCAGTACCTGGTCCTGCTCGGCTACGCGGGTTGGGATGCCGGCCAGCTCGAGAGTGAAATCCTGCACAACGCCTGGCTCAACACTCCGGTCGATCAGCAGATTCTGTTCCGTACCCCCACCACCGAGCGCTGGCGGGAAGCGACCCGGCTGCTTGGCGTCGACAGCACGCAACTGTCGGCCACGGCGGGGCATGCCTGACACCGTGGCCTCTTGAGCACCCTCCTGGGCTTCGACTTCGGCACCGAAAAGGTCGGCGTCGCGGTGGGCCAGCGCGTGACCTGCTCGGCGCGTCCGCTGACGCGCATCGGCCCGCGCGACTGGGAGGCGCTCGACGCGCTGATTGCCGAGTGGCAACCCGAAGCGCTGGTTGTGGGGCTGCCGCTGGCCGAAGACGGCTCCGAGCAGCCGCTGACCCGGCGCGTGCAGCGCTATGCGCGGGCGCTGGCGCAGCGCAGCCGCCTGCCCGTATACACTTGCGATGAGCGCTACTCATCCCTCGCGGCCGACAGCGCACTGAGTGGACGCCCCAAACCCAACGATAACGACGCCGAGGCGGCGCGCATCATCCTCGAACAATGGCTGAGTCAGGAAGCAACGACCGCGACCCAGACACCACCGCACGGCTGATCGCCGGCATGGCGCAGGCCATTGCCGCCGAGCTGCCCGCGCCGCCCACCAACTGCGTGCTGGTCGGCATCGAGCGGGGTGGGGTCGCCGTGGCCGAGGCGCTGCGCGCACAGCTGCCGGCACATGTCGGCTTCGGTACCGTGGATGTCAGCTTTCATCGCGACGACTATGCCCGCCGCGGGCTGCGCACGGCGCGCCCCTCCGATCTGCCGCACTCGCTGGAAGACGCCGTGGTGGTGCTGGTGGACGATGTCCTGCAGACCGGGCGCACCGCCCGCGCCGCCATGGAGGTGCTGTTCGAGCGCGGTCGGCCGGCGCGGGTACTGCTGGCCGCACTGGCCACACGCCCTGGCCGCCAGCTGCCGATCCAGCCTGATGTGGTGGGCGTGGCCTTGACCGTGCGCGGCGATACGCATGTCGCCGTGGAGGAATATCCGCTGCGCATCCGCATCGAGGAAGGGCCGCGATGAAGACCTCGGCCGAACTGCAACTCGACGACGATGGCCGCCTGCGCCACCTCCTCACCACCGAGGGCATGTCGCGCGAGCTGCTCACCGAGATTCTGGATACCGCCGCGCAATTCGCGCCGGTGGCGGGCGCGCCGGTCAAAAAGGTGCCGTTGCTGCGCGGGCGCACGGTGCTCAACCTCTTCTTCGAGGCATCGACACGCACGCGCACCACCTTCGAACTGGCGGCCACGCGACTGTCCGCCGACGTGCTCAACATCGACGCGCAGACCTCGAGCACGTCCAAGGGCGAGACCCTGTTCGACATGCAGCGCACCCTGGAAGCGATGCAGGTGGACATGTTCGTGATCCGTCACGGCTCCAGCGGCGCGGCGCACTTCTTTGCGCAGCATGCGGCTCCGGGCGTCTCCGTGCTCAATGCCGGGGACGGGCGTCACGCCCACCCGACGCAGGCCCTGCTCGACATGTACACCCTGCGCTGCCATCGGCCGGATATCTCGCAGCTATCCGTGGCCATCGTCGGCGATCTGATGCACTCGCGCGTGGCGCGCTCCGATATCCACGCCCTGCGTGCGCTCGGTGCGCGCGAAATCCGCGTCATCGCCCCGCGCACGCTGATGCCTTCAGGCATCGAGTCGCTGGGTGTCACCCCCTACACCGACATGGATCGGGGCCTGGATGGGGTCGATGTCGTCATGCTGCTGCGCCTGCAGCGCGAACGCATGCGCGGCTCCCTGCTCGCCTCGCCGGGAGAGTTCCATCGCGCCTTCGGACTCACCGCACGACGCTTGGAACAACTCGGCAGCGATGCGCTGGTCATGCATCCGGGTCCGATCAACCGCGGCGTGGAGCTGTCCGGCGACATCGCCTACAGCCCGCAGTCGCTGATTCTGCAACAGGTGGAGCACGGCATTGCCATCCGCATGGCAGTGATGGCCATGATCATCGGCCGGGGACCCGCGGCATGAGCGCAAGCATCCGCATCACCCATGCCCGCGCCATCGACGCCGAGGGCGAATACGAGCGCCTGAGCCTCGGTATCCGCGACGGGCGGATCGTGCATGCCGACGCCACACCCCCGGATGGGCTCTGGGACATCGACATCGACGCCGAGGGCCTGTTGCTGGCGCCTGCCTGGATCGAGTTGGCCGCGCGGCTGCGCGAGCCGGGTGCCACGCACAAGGCCGACATCACCTCGGAGCTGCGCGCTGCCGCCCGCTGCGGAATAGCCGCGGTGACCCTGCCGCCCGACACGCGGCCAGTGGTTGACCGCCCCGCTGTGGTGGACTGGATCCGCACGCGGGTCCACGGCACCGGCTCGCCAGTGAGGGTGCACGTACTGGGTGCGGCCACCGTCAATCTCGCCGGGACCGACATCAGCGAGATGGGTGCTCTCGCCAACGCTGGCTGCGCCGGCATCGCCCAATGCGGCGAAGCCCTGCGCGACACGGCAGTGATGCGGCGTGTGCTGGAATACGCCGCCAGCTTCGGTCTGACCTTGCACGTGCAGCCAGTGGACGCAGCGCTCGCCGGCGAAGGCTGCGCGCACGAAGGCGCCATGGCGACGCGCATGGGACTGCCGCCGGTGCCGGTGGCTGCCGAAACCTGCGCCGTGGGGCAATGGCTGTCCTTGGTCGAGGCCACCGGCGCGCGCGTGCATTTCGGACGCCTGTCGAGCGCGCGCGGCGCTGAGATGGTGGCGCAGGCGCGTGCTGCCGGACTGCCGGTCAGCGCCGATGTCGCCCTGCACCAGTTGCTGCTGACCGATACCGCACTGCGCGGCTTCGACACCGCCGCCCACGTGCAGCCACCGCTGCGCAGCGAGACCGACCGCGCCACGCTCTGCAGCCTGCTCGCGCAGGAGGGCATTGCCGCCCTTTGCTGCGACCACCAACCGCACGAATTTGACGCCAAGAATGCGCCCTTCGATCTGTCGGAGGCGGGCGCTTCCGGGCTGGATACGGCCTGGAGCATGGCGCTCAGCCTGATCGATGCATCGATCATCGATGGCCCGCAGTTGATCCGCGCCTGCCACAGCCAGCCGCTGGATATCCTCGGCCAGCCGGCGCAGGGGTTCGCCGTCGGGGCGCGCGCGGACGTGGTGCTTCTTGACCGGACGCAGCGCGCCACAGTCGAGCCACAGCACTTTGTCAGCCGCGGCAGGAACACACCATTGACCGGCCTGCCCACAGGGGGCAGCGTAGCCCTGAGTTGTGTGGCCGGGGTGATTGAGCAGGAGTCGCTGGACGCCCATCGCCTGCACCGTTAGGCTCGGGATTGGATCGGGGTTGTACTAGGGGAGAAAAATCAATGGCGCGTGTACTGGTAGTCGACGACTCGCCGACAGACCTTGCTGCGATCCGCAAGATGCTCGAGTCCGATGGGCATGAGGTGGTGGAACTTACCGAGGGCGGCAGCGCACTCGAAACCGTACGCAGCACCCAACCCGACTGCGTGTTGATGGATGTCGTGATGCCAGGCATGAACGGTTTCCAGGCCACCCGGGCCATCTCCAAGGACACCGCAACGCAGAACATCCCGATCATCGTGATCAGCAGCAAGAGCCAGGACACTGATCGGCTCTGGGCGCTGCGCCAGGGGGCCCGCGAGTACATCGTGAAGCCGATCAAGCAAGCGGATCTGCTCGCCAAGATCCGCGCCGTGCTGGAAGGCTGAGGCGCCCGTGGCCACTTCGACCGCACAACGCACCCTGCCCCGGCTTCAGGTCGGGCTGATCATCGTCGCCGCCGTGCTTATCGCCGGCGCCATCGCCAACTTCCTCTACGTTCAGCAGAGCGCGGAGCGCAACGCCGCGCTCGAATCGCTCGCCTTCGACCTGCGCAGCTTCTACGAAAACGTCACGCAGAGCGCGCGCGAGTCCTCGCAGGGTTTGGAGCCCGACCGCGCTGCACTGTTTGCCATGCAGGCCAACTACGAGAGTCTGTACGCCACCCTGACCGAAGGCGATCCGGTGCGCGGCATACCGGCCCTGCCCGGACGCTACGACGGGGCCATCGCCGATCTCGACCGTGCCTGGCAACAGCTGGCGCCGGTCATCGACAACATTCTCGCCGGACTGCCGGTCGCACAATCGGCCAAGGCCAATGCCGCTGCCATCAACGCCACGGTGGACGGTCTGCGTGAGGCCGCCGACAGCCTGGTTGCGGATGCGCCATCCAATGCACGCGCCTCTGCCGCACTCTTTCGGGCGCGCCTGGAACAGCTTCGCAGCGTCGCCAATCGCATGGTCTCGCTCAACGCCATCGCCACGCGCGAGGCGGAAGCGCTGGCCGACGTGATCGTTCAGCTCGAGGAGGAATTCGGGCGCGTGCAGCGTCTTGCCGGTGCCGCACTCAGCGGCCCGCTACAGGCGATAGGCGAAGCCCTCGGCCCAATGCGCGACAACGCTGAGGCGCTGGTCGAGGCCGCGCCGGCCTTGGATGCCTTCAACGACGCCAGCATCGATTTCTATCGCAGCGCTACCAGCATCGAAACCGCTGCGGGCGCCATCGAGAACATGCTGCTGCAGGACATCCGTGGCAATCGGCCGTCACCGCTGCCCAGCTATGCCATGGGTGCCGCCGCCCTGCTGGCACTGCTGGCCTTCACCGGGCTGTTCATCTTCCAGTTGCGTCGCGAGGCTCGCGCCGCGCAGGAACGCGACCGGCGCCAGCAGGACGCCATCCTGACCCTGCTCGACGACATCACCAATCTCGCTGATGGTGACCTGACCGTGGGCGTCACGGTGACCGAGGATTTCACCGGCGCCATCGCCGACTCGATCAACTTCACCGTGGAGAACATGCGCGGTCTGGTCGGCCAGATCAATGCCGCGTCTGCACAGATCGCCCAGGCGGCACAGAAGACGCAGACCTCCGTGCAGGAGATGAGCCGCTCCTCCGAGGAGCAGGCGCAGCAGACCGCCGACGCCACCAACACCATCACCAGCGTCTCGAAGTCCCTCGAAGAAACCGCGGAACGCGCAACCATGGCTTCGCGTCAGGCCGAAGAATCCGTGCGGGTGGCGCATACCGGCGCCGAAACGGTGGACCGCACCATCACCGGCATGAACACGCTGCGCGAACAGATTCAGGACACGTCGAAGCGGATGAAGCGCCTCGGCGAATCCTCGCAGGAGATCGGCAACATCACCGAATTGATCAACGATATCGCCGAGCAGACCAACACCCTGGCACTCAATGCCTCGATCCAGGCCGCCATGGCGGGCGAGGCGGGGCGCGGCTTCGCCGTCGTCGCCGACGAAGTGCAGCGACTGGCCGAGCGCGCCACCAACGCCACGCGCCAGATCGAGAATCTGGTCAAGACCATTCAGGCCGACACCAACGAGGCCATTGTCTCGATGGAGCGCTCGACCTCGAACGTGGTCTCGGGCGCGAGCACGGCCGAAGAGGCCGGCCAGGCGCTGTCGCAAATCGAGCAGGCGTCCACCCAGCTAGCCCAGCTCATTGACGAGATCGCCACCTCGGTCCGCAGCCGCGCCGGTGAAGGCACGGAGGTGGCCGGTACGATGCAGAAGATCCGCGAGGTTGCGGTCAAGACCGCCGGTTCGTCGCGTCAGACGGCACAGGATGTGGGCAAGCTGAACGAACTCAGTGCACGTCTGCGCGAGTCCGTCGCGGGCTTCACGCTGCCGACGGAGGAGGCCATCGCGGCTGATGATGAAGGTGCTGTAGAGGTCCAGCAGCAAAGCGCCTGAGCACGATACGGGGCTGTTCGCGCGAGTCCGTATAATGTGCGGCTCACTTGCAACCGGACCGGAGTATTGTCTCGATGAGTCTTGTGGCTGATCTCAATACCCTCCTCGGCCTGGACAGTGTCAGCTACAAGGTTGATCTCTCCAAGGAAGAGCTGTTTCACGAAGCCATCGCCAACGACCGCGGCCGTGTCACGCACGGCGGCCCCTCGGACGCGCAGAAGGCCTTTCCCACCAGCCTCGGCGTCAACGGCCCGCTGGTGTACTACACCGACCCTGACTGCACGGGCCGCCGCACCAAGGACACCTTCGCCGTGCAGTGGCCGGAAGTCGAGGACGAGATCTGGTTCAAGGCGGACCTGAGCCCCTACAAGCCGGACGACTACGAAGGACTGTTGAAGCGCGTGGTCGCGCACCTCAACGAAAAGAAGGCCGAACTCTACGTCAAGAACGTGTTCATGGGTTCGGACCCGGAATTCGCGGTGCCCTACCGCTTCGTGGGCGAATACGCCACGCATGCGATGTTCGTGCACAACATGTTCCCGAAGGACCTGCAGGGCGTGGCCGATGTGGACGCACGCCGCTGGACGATGCTCAACGTGCCGAGCTTCGAATGCGTTCCGGAACGCGATGGCAGCCGCTCGGAGGCCGCGGTCATCATTGATACCCGCAACCGCATCTGCCTGGTGGCGGGCCGTGCCGACTACTGCGGCGTCAACAAGAAGACCATCTTCACCGTCGGCAACTATCTGCTGCCGAAGGAAGGCCGACTGTCGATGCACTGCTCGGCCAATGTCGGCCCCAAGGACGACGCCGCCATCCTGTTCGGCCTGTCCGGCACGGGCAAGACCACGCTGTCGGCGGACCCGAATCGCCGCCTGATCGGTGACGACGAGACGATCTGGTCGGGCAACGGCCTATGCAATCTCGAGGATGGCTGCTATGCCAAGCTGATCGATCTCGACAAGCAGGCTGAGCCGGTCATCGCCGGGGCGCTGTCCAAGCCCGGGACGATCATCGAGAACGTGCCGCCGCTACCGGGCAAGACGATGGCGGAATGCCATCCCGACGAGCTGGATCTGAGCGACCGCTCGATCGCGGAGAACACCCGCTTCTCCTACCCGCTGTCGGCCAATCCCAACGTCATGCCCAATGGCCAGGGCCCGCACCCGCAGACCATCGTGCTGCTCACCGCCGATGCCTTCGGCGTGCTGCCGCCGATTTCCATGCTGGAGCCGGAAGACGTGATGTATCACTTCGTGTCCGGCTTCACTTCGCGCGTTGCCGGCACCGAGGTGGGCGTGACCGAGCCGCAGCCGACGTTCTCGGCATGCTTCGGCGGCCCCTTCATGGCGCAGAAGCCCAATGTCTACGCCAAGCTGCTCGCGGAGAAGATGCAGCAGAACAAGGCGCGCTGCGTGCTGCTCAACACCGGCTGGACCGGCGGTCCTTACGGGGTGGGTCAGCGCATCAGCATCAAGCTGACGCGCGCCCTGCTCAATGCTGCGCTGGAAGGCAAGCTCGACGACGTGCCTACCGAGACCCACGAGGTGCTCAAGCTGCGCATGCCCACGGAATGCCCCGGCGTTCCGAGCGAAATGCTCAACCCGCGCCAGACCTGGGACGACAAGGACGCCTACGACCGCGCCGCCATCAAGCTGCGCGACATGTTCCGCCAGAATTTCGAATCCAAGGGCTTTGCCGCCTTCGGCATCGAAGCGCGTATCTAGGCCGACCGGTCGACCGCACGCGGTACTCGAAAGCCCGGCCTTGCGCCGGGCTTTTTTGATCTTGCAGCCGAACCGTGCGCCGCGCACACTGGCGTTTCGACGGAATGCCGCGTCAGCCGCGGCTGCGCTGCCATGAAGGACGCCCCGTGAACCCCAGCACCATCCTCAAGACCTTTCTCAGTGGCCTGGCCATCTCGCTGCCCATCGTGGTGACCATCGCGGTCATCGTCTGGCTGTTTGTGGCCGCGGAGTCGGTCATGGGATCGGCACTGCAATTGCTGCTGCCGCAGGGGGCCTACGTCACCGGCATGGGTCTGGTCACGGGACTGGCGGTGATCTTCGGCGTCGGTCTGGCCACGCGCGTGCTGCTGTTCCAGTCGCTGGTCGATGCCTTCGAGAAACTGCTCAACCGCATCCCGCTGGTGAAGACGCTCTATGGCGCGGCACGTGACCTGATGGACCTGTTCTCGCGCCAGGGGCAGGACGCCAAATTCTCGAAGATGGTGGCCGTAGCCTGGCCGGGCGTGCCGCTGCGCCTGTTCGGCTTCATCACGGTGGAGGACTTCTCACGCCTCGATCTCGAGGTGGCCGAAGGCGAGGTCGCGGTCTATCTGCCGCTCAGCTATCAAATCGGAGGCTACATGGCGCTGATCCCCCGCCAGTATCTGGAGCCGGTGGATATGTCCCTGGAGGAAGGCATGCGCTTCGTGGTCACTGCCGGCATGTCCCGCCCGCAGGCGCACGGCGGCGCCAAAGCCGAGGATTCCGCCTCGTGACAGCGGCACCGCGCATCTTCTGCATCGGACGCAATTACGCCGCCCACATCGCAGAACTAGGCCACGTCGACGACGGTGAGTGTCTGGTGTTCATGAAGCCGGCCAGCTGCATCACGCCGGTGGGTAGCCCGATCATGCTGCCGCGTAACCGCGGCGAAGTGCACTTCGAGGCGGAGATGACAGTACGCCTCGGTCGGGACACCGAGGGTGGTCTGGACCCCGACGACGCCCTGGCCCACATTGACGCTATCGGGCTGGGGCTCGATCTGACGCTGCGCGAACTCCAGAACACGCTGCGCGCACGGGGCGCCCCCTGGGAATTGTGCAAGGCCTTTGACGGGGCGGCGCCACTCGGTCCGTGGCAGCCCTTCGAGGGCCAGGATCTGCAGGCCCTGCAGTTCACCTGCACGGTCAACGGCGAGCCTCGCCAGCACGCGGACACCGCGCAGATGCTGTTCCCAGTGACACGGCTGCTGCACATCCTGGCGCAGACCTGGACGCTGCGCGCCGGCGACATCGTCTATACCGGCACGCCCGCGGGCGTCGGTGCCCTGCAGCCCGGTGACACCATCACGATGTCAGGCGAATCCCTGGGCGAGGCGAGCTGGACCTGCTGCTAGCCGGTGCGTCGTGAATTTCCTTGCCCACCTGTATATCGCCGAGCAGCGCGCCGCCGATCCGGCCGGTGCGGTGCTGGGCGATGTCGTACGTGGCCGCGATCTCAGCCACCTGCCCGAAGCGGTGGCGCATTCGATCCGCCTGCATCGCCGTATTGATGCCGTCTGCGACCGCCATCCCAGCACGCGCCAGGCTCTGCAGCAGTTTCCGGTGGGGCCACGCCGCTATGCCGGGATCGTGCTCGATCTCTGTGCCGATCACCTGCTGGCGCGCGACTGGGCACAGTGGCATCGCGATCCTCTGACCGACTTCTGCCAGGCTCAGGCACAGGCCATTGCCGCAAACAGCGCAGCCTTTGCCGCTATCGGCCGTCCGCCACCACAACCGGAGCGCTTTGCCGCGATACTGGCCGACTGCGCGGCGCTTGAGGGGATTGACCGTGCCCTGCAGCGCATCAGCCAGCGCGCCCGCGACCCGAAACGCCTGCTTGCCGCCACGCGCCACTGGCGTCGCCATCTGGGCGCCCTGGAGGATGGCTTTGCGGCCCTGCTGCGCGACTGCATCGCCGCCTGAGCTCGGCCTGCCCTCGCCCCTCAGTAGCGGTAGCGCGGCGTGACATCAAGCTGCACGGGGCGGCCCACCGCCTCGGCGACATGGCCGCGCAGATCGCGCAAGGTCTCCGGCCCGGGCCACTGCGCAGCGTAGACGTCGGCACGCACGTGCAGGGTGCCGTCGATGTAGCGTACCTGCGTCGCCTCCAGCCGTACCGGACCCGATTCCAGCATAAAGGCCTGATCGCGCAAAGTATTCTCGGCCTGCCACACCACGTGCATGCGCATAAAGGACAGCGCCAGCGGGATCGCCACCACCACCGCCGCCAGCGTGGGGTAGATCAGGCCGTGTTTGGCACTGCGCACCGGCCCGTAGCCCAGCACCATGAAGGTGAACGCACCGGCGAGCGCGATGCCCACAAGGTTGGTCGCAAACAGCAGCGAGGCACCCAGCATGATGCGCGGATCCCACCAGCCGATGCCGATGCCGATCACCGCCAGCGGCGGCACCAGGGCCACGGCGATGGCGACGCCGGGCAGACTCCGCATGACGCTTTCGCGGGCATAGGCGTAGGCACCGGCCACGCCGGAGAAGACGGCCACGCCCAGATCCAGCAGGCTGGGTTCGAGCCGCGCCTCGATCTCCGGATTGACCATGCGCATCGGGATCAGGATCGCCACCAGGGCGGCAAAGGCCATGGACAGGCCCACCCCCGCGCCGATGGCCACCAGGGCCGGCTTGAGCAACTGCACGTCGCGGCGCAGTGCCGCCATCGACACACAGATGATAGGCGCCATCAGTGGCGCCAGCACCATCGCCCCGATGATCACGGCCGCGCTGTCCAGCAGCAGGCCGAGGGTACCGATCAGCGCCGAGAGAATGCTGAGCGTGAAATAGTCCGGCCCGATGCGTGCGCTGTCCTTGAGCAACAGGAAGAGATCTTTGAAATCCTCCTCCAGGGCATGGGTGAACAGGGGCAGCCGGTGACGGATCAGCGCCAGCCGTGCCTCGTTCTCGGGCAGGTTGCCGAGCTTGAGCGTGTCCTTCCCCGTCTCGTCCGGACCGGCCATGCCGTCGAAGCGCGCGCCCGCGTTGAGCCGCAACCCTTGAGGATTGACCGTGACTTCGATGCGCTTGCCTCGCCGGCGTGTACCGTCAATGCGGTACTCCAGTTCGCGATCCGATTCGATGACCAGCCGCTCGGTCTTCACATAGCTGAGCGCACCAGGCAGGCGCCCATTGCTCTTCCGGGCGAAGACGGTGGCCAGCAGGAAGCCGAGATAGCGCACGATGGAGGTCGGCGCCACCAGCAAGGCGGTGAGCCTGCCGTCGCGCGCGGAGAGCCCTTCGCCCACCAGTCGCCCGGCGACGTTTTCCACGTCGTTCTCCAACAGCACGATGCCGGTGACCGCACAGCGGCGCGGGTTGTCTTCCCGGTTGAGATGCAGGCGCACCATGCTGGGCGCGATCTGGAATACCCGCCGCGCCGCCGTCCAGAACAGCCGCGCCGCGATCGCCCAGCGGCGCCAGAGGCGGTCCTGCGCATGCACCACGGCGTGGCCCCGCCGATCGAGAAAGGGTACATCGCCAATGGCGGCCTGCCCCTGCACCAGCTCGCCGTTGCAGCGCAGGACATCGATGCCGGATGCAGGTGCGCGAAAGGCGAGCGCCAGGGCAGAGGCGGTGTCGCCAGGCAGATCGTAGAAGGACTGGCAGCGGGTCGGACGCCCCACCGGCACCAAGCCCAGACCGGCCTCATGGGCTTCGGCCGCGTCAATGGCCTTCAGCATAACGGCGTCGTCGCCGATGACCACCCAGTGGGTGGCGGTATTCAGGAAGCCCGGCACGTCGTCGAGCAGCGTCTCCAGTGCCACTTCCTGCACGTGGATGCCGTGCGCTTCGGCGAACTCCCAGGCACCTTCGCAGGCCTGGGCCACCGCGCTGTCACGTTCGCCTTCGGCCGAGGCGGTGACCAGCAGCGCGCATTCCACCAGCGGCGGTGGGGCGGCTTCCTGGGCGCCGCTCTTGGCCACTGGATCACTCTTCTTCTCGGGCATGCGCTGCGCCTTTCTTGAGGGGCGGAATCAGGGGTTACGCCACCGCCTAGATGGCGACGCCGGCGATCACATCGCGTGCCATCGCATCCGCCACCGCCGCGGGACCACGCGCCTGTGCATCGGCACTGTCCAGAATGCGCAACAGCACCTCGGGGATGCGCGCCAGATGCGCCTGCATGGCGTCGGGGTCATAGCGCGACTGTCGCTGGTAGTGAATGTCGATGATGCCGCCGGCGTTGACCACGTAATCCGGCGCATAGACCACACCGGCGGCGCGCAGGCGGTCGTCATCTTCGGCCGTCGCCAACTGGTTGTTGGCGGCGCCCACCACCAGGCGGGCGCGCAGCCGCGGGATCGTGGCCGCATTCAGCACGGCACCCAGTGCGCAGGGCGCGAAGATGTCGGCTGGCACGTCATAGATCGCCTCTGGTGCGACAATCTCGGCGCCGGTGGCCGCCGCGCAGGCCTCGGCGGTGGGCGCATGCGCGTCGCAAATCCAGACCCGCGCCCCCGCGTCGACCAGATACTGCACCAGCCGCGCCCCGACCTTGCCGCAGCCCTGCACCGCTACGCCCACATCGCGCAACGCGGCGCCACCGGTGCCGCCTTCGCTGCCCGCGAGCCGTTGCCACGCGGCGCGCAGGGCCATCCACACCCCGCGCGCCGTCGCCGGCGAGGGATCGCCGTCGACCGGCGAACCAGGCACAGGGACACCGGCGACGTGGCGCGTGGTCTCGGACATGCGCATGACATCTGCCACGCTGATGCCCGAATCCTCGGCGACGATATAGCAGCCGGCGGCGCGCTCGACCAGCCGGCCCATGGCGCGCATCAATGCATCGCTCTTGTGGGCACGCGGATCGCCGATGATCACGCTCTTGCCGCCGCCCTGGGGGAGGCCGGCCAGCGCCGCCTTGTAGCTCATACCCCGGCTGAGGCGCAGGGCATCGGTCAGCGCGGCATCGTCATCCGGGTAGGGAAACATGCGGCAACCGCCGAGCGACGGCCCCAGGCGCGTGCTGTGCACGGCGATCAAGGCGCGCAGACCGCTGTCCGCATCAAAGCCGAACAGCACGCTTTCGTGTTGGTCAAATTCCGGGTGGTCAAATAACGACATCGGTGGTGACCGCAGCCCTCTAGCAACGTTGTGCGAATCCTATTGTAGGCGTCAGCGCCGCCGGACCGGCTGGGCGATAATCGGCGCCTCCATTGTTCCGTCTTGCGCTTTCTTTACGAGGTCCCTCATGAGCAGCAGTGATCCCATCGTTATCGTCTCCGCCGCGCGCACGCCCATCGGCGGCATGCTCGGCGAACTCACCGCCATGGCCGGCCATCAGCTGGGTGCGGCTGCGGTGCGGGCTGCCGTCGAGCGCGCGGGCGTCGACGGGGCGGACATCGATGAGGCCATCCTCGGCTGCTGCCTGATCGCCGGCCAGGGGCAGGCGCCGGCGCGCCAGGCCGTGCGCGGCGCCCAACTGCCTGATAGCGTGGGCGCGACCCAGCTCAGCAAGATGTGTGGCTCCGGCCTGAAGGCCGTCATGCTGGCCGAGACCATGCTTACGGCCGGCACTGCCAAGGTGATGGTGGCGGGCGGCATGGAAAGCATGTCCAACGCGCCCTTCCTGCTCAGCAAGGCGCGCAGCGGCTATCGCTACGGCAACGACCGCATCTACGACCACATGGCACTCGATGGCCTGAATGACGCCTACGAGGCTGATCTGCCGATGGGCGTTTTCGCCGAGCGTACGGTCGAGGCCTACCAGTTCACGCGCGAAGCACAGGACGCCTTCGCCATTGAATCCCTGTCGCGTGCCAAGCGCGCCAACGAGGACGGCAGCTTTGCGGACGAGATCGCGCCGCTGGAAATTCCGGTACGCGGCGGCACGCAGACCATCGACAAGGACGAGCAACCCTTCAAGGGCCGCCCCGACAAGATTCCGCAACTCAAGCCCGCCTTCAAGAAGGACGGCACGGTGACCGCGGCCAATGCCAGTTCGATTTCGGACGGCGCCGCCGCGCTGGTGCTGATGCGCGCCTCCGAAGCCGAGCGCCGAGGCCTGCAGCCGGTTGCACGCATCGTCGGCCAGGCCAGCCACGCGCGCCTGCCGGCGGAGTTCACTGTCGCCCCGGTACATGCCATCAGCAAGCTGCTCGACGGCTGCGGCTGGAAAGCCGCCGATGTCGGCCTGTGGGAAATCAACGAGGCCTTCGCCTGCGTCACGATGGCGGCCATGCAGGAGCACAAGCTCGACCACGCGCGTGTCAACGTCAACGGCGGCGCCTGCGCCCTTGGCCACCCCATCGGTGCCTCCGGCGCCCGCATCCTGGTGACCCTGCTGCATGCCATGCATCGGCGCGGCGAACAGCGCGGTGTGGCCAGCCTGTGCATCGGCGGCGGCGAAGCCGTCGCGGTGGCGGTGGAGCGCGTCTAGGCGCTCCGCAGCGGCAGCGCGGCGCGGGGGGCAAGCATGAAGCGACCAGGAGCACCAACCCTGGTGGCCATTGCCGCCGCCGCGCTGCCGTTGATCAGCGTGCACGTGGCCTGGCTGTTGTCACTGCACTATCAGCTGATTCCCGCCTGCAACCCGTACTGGGAGGGCTGTACCTCGATCAGCGGCGCCTGCCGGCAGGAACCCGTCATTTTCTGGTTCCGCTTCACCATGCAGCCCTATGGCTGGCTGCTGATCGCCTTCTGGGCCTTCGCGGCCGTGTGGTGTGCGCACATCCATCCGGCAGCGCGCATCCGGCGCTGGGCGTTGCTTGGTTGTGGCGCCGTTGGCGCGGTGTTCTACACGCTGTACGCCACCTATCTGGGGGAATCCGGCGAGATTCCCTCTCTGCTGCGTCGCTACGGCATCAATCTCTATTTTTCGATGACCGTGCTGGCGCAGATGCTGCTGATTTCGGTTGCCGCCTCGGCGCGGGTACTGGGGGCGCGCATGCGTCAGGGCTTCGTCACCATCCTCGCGCTGCTGCTGCTGCTGGGACTGGCGTCTCTGCCGCTGCAGTTCATGGACATCACCGAAGCCGAGCAGGACGCCTGGCTCAACGTGCTGGAGTGGTGGTACGCCCTGCTGATGGTCGCCCTCTACCCGCTGACCGCCCTGGCCTTCGAGCGCACCGGCTTCCGGCTGCACAGCGTGTGGCAGCCGCGCTGAGCCCTCGCGAAGAGCGGCCTGCAGCCGCCAGCTAGTTGCCGGCCACCGTCATGCGGCCGATCAGCACGCTGCCGGTGCGTACGCCACCGCTGACGTCGACGTCCACGCCCACGGCCTGTACCTGATCGAGCATGTCGAGCATATTGCCCGCGACGGTGATTTCATCCACCGGCTCGGCGATCTCGCCGCCCCGCACCAGATAACCCGCCGCGCCGCGCGAGTAGTCACCGGTCACCGTATTGACGCCCTGGCCCATCAGCTCGGTGACCAGCAGGCCTTCGCCCATTTCGCGGGCAAGCCCGTCCAGACCGTGCTCGGTAGTCGGGCGGGCAACGAGGTTGAACACGCCACCGGCGTTGCCGGTGCTGCGCAGCCCTAGCCGACGCGCACTGTAGGTGGATAGCAAATAGCCCTGCAGTACACCTTCGTCGACCAATACGCGCTCCTGGGTGGCCACCCCTTCCTCGTCGAAGGCGGCACTGGCGATGGCCTGCCGGATGAAAGGCTGCTGCTCCAGATGCACGATGGGTGCGGCGATGCGGGTGCCGGCGCGGTCAAGCAGGAAGCTGGCGCGACGGTACAGGGCGCCACCACTGATGGCGCCGAGCAAAGAGCCCCACAGCCCGCGTGCCAACTCCGGCGGGAACAGCACCGGACATTGCCGGGTACTGATCTTGCTGGCCCCAAGGCGCGCCGCGGCACGCTCACCGGCGCGCCGCCCGACGACCTCGGCCGCCAGCAGGCCGGAGGGGACGCGGCCTGCGGTATACCAGTAGTCCCGCTGCATGTCGTCACCGCTGCGTGCAATCACGGCGCAGGACAGGCTGTGTCGGGTGCCGGCGCTGATGCCGAGAAAACCGTGGGTATTGCCCAGCACGGTGACACCACCGCCGGTATCCAGGGTGGCGCCCTCGCTTTGCACAATGCGCGCGTCCGCATCCAGCCCGGCCTGCTCGCAGGCGCGCGCCTGTTCCACGGCGCTGTCGGCGTCGACCATCCAGGGGTGGAACAGGTCCAGATCCGGCATTGCCGTTGCCATATCCGCGGCGTCCGGGAGTCCGTTGCAGCGGTCTTCACCACTGGCACGGGCGATGGCCACCGCGGCTTCCGCCGCGGCGCGGAGGCCATCGTCTGACCAATCGGCCGTGGTGGCGCTGCCCATGCGCTGGCCGCAATAGACCGTCAGGGCGAGGTCACGGTCGCGCTGGAACTGCAGCGACTCCACCTCATGATTGCGCACCGTGACGGTAAGCGCCCGCGACAGACTGGCCCCCGCTTCGGCCGTGTCGGCGCCCGCCGCGCGCGCAGCGTCAAGCGCACGCTGGACCATGGACTGCGCGGTCTGGGTATCCGCGACGCGCTCCTCGGCGGCGTCATGCACGACGGTTTCCTGTGTCATGCCGCGCAGTCTACGCAATGCCGGGCGGAGGCCGCCGCTGCTGTGGCAGTCATGCCTTGGCCTGCAGCGCGTCGAGCAGGCGCTGGTGGATACCACCGAAATCACCGTTGCTCATCACCAGCACGGCATCACCGCTCCGGGCCTCGGCCACAACCGCCTCGACCAGTGCATCCAGCTCCGTGGCCACGGTCAGACGGGCACCCAGTGACGCGAGTGCCTGACTGGCATCCCAGCCCAGGCCAGGCGGCGCGTAGACGAAACTGTGCGTCGCGGCCTGCAGCGAGGCTGCCAAGGCCTGCGCGTGGGTCCCCATGCGCATGGTGTTGGACCGCGGCTCGAGCACGGCGAGTACGCGGCCGGCATCGAGATCGCGTGCCGCATCGAGGGTCGCCTGAATGGCGGTGGGGTGATGCGCGAAGTCGTCGAAGACCTGCACGCCCGCGACGGTACCGCGCAACTCCATGCGGCGACGCACCCCGCGGAAGGTGGCCAGCGCCGCCAGCGCGTCCTCCGGGTCCACGCCAACATCCGTGGCCGCCGCCACCGCCGCCACCGCATTGCTGCGGTTGTGCGCGCCCGGTTGGGCCAGCGTCAGCGGCCCAATGCAGCGGGCCGCCTGCCAGAGCTGGCCGTCGTCATCGACGCGCCAGGGCTGGTCATCGCCAAAGGCAATGGTGGGTGTCCAGCAGCCGGCGGCAAGGACGCGGGCCAGATTGTCATCCGCCCCATTGACGATGATCTGGCCGTGCGCCGGCACCGTGCGCAGCAGGTGCTGGAACTGGCGCTCGATGGCGCGTAGATCGTCGAAGATATCGGCGTGATCGAATTCGAGATTGTTCAGCACCAGGGTCCGCGGCCGGTAGTGCACGAACTTGGAGCGCTTGTCGAAAAAGGCTGTGTCGTATTCATCCGCTTCGATCACGAAGCAGGGACCGCTGCCGAGGGCCGCCGACACGCCCAGATCGGCCGCGAATCCGCCCACCAGCCAGCCCGGATCCTGGCCCGTGGCGCGCAGGATATGGGTCAGCATGGCGGAGGTGGTGGTCTTGCCGTGGGTGCCGGCCACGGCCAGCACATGGCGGCCACGCAGAACATGCTCCGCCAGCCATTGTGGGCCCGATACCAGCGGCGCGTCGGTGGCCAGCAGATGCTCGACGAGGATGTTGCCCCGCGTCATGACGTTGCCGCAGATGATGGCGTCCGGCGCCGGCTCCAGGTGTTCGGGCGCGTAGCCGCGCATCACCTCGATGCCGAGTTGTTCGAGCTGGGTGGACATCGGCGGCCAGGCGTTGGCATCCGATCCGGTAACGCGATGACCGGCCTCGCGCGCAATGGCGGCGATGCCGGCCATGAAGGTGCCGCAGATGCCCAGAATATGGACGTGCACCGGCTAGCTGCCCTGCGGGACCAGCATGGTGCCGACGCCGCCGGCAATGATGTACACCACCGCCGCCATGCCGACGGCGGCCAGGATGGCCAAGCCACTGCGCGACTCCAGCGCGTTGCGGTAGATCCAGATGGACACCGCCAGGCTCCACAGCGACAGGCCGAGGGTCCCGATCAGCGACAGCGCCGGTACATCGATCTGGGCATCGGGGTTCTGCGCCGCCTGTTCCATGGCGGGCAGCATCGGGATCAGAAAGGGCACCAGCAACAGCGAGAAGATGGCATTAGTGACGAGCAGCGCGCTGACCGTCTGCGGCACCCGTTCCGGCTTCTTGCGCATCGTCAGCACCGCCGTGGTGAAGGACCACATCACCAGCACGGCCACGATGGCCTGCACGATGGCCGCAAACACCGGCAGCGACAACTGGAACTGCACGACGTGGACCGCCAGCGCCAGCATGATGGCGTGGGCCACAGCCTGGTTCGATGCGGGGTAGTCCTGGGGCCCGGCGCGGAACAGACAGATACGCCAGGAAGTAGCGATGACGGAGAAGAACATGGCGCCGGAGCAAGATGAACGATGCGAGTATTCTACGCACCATGACGCCCACGCTTATCGCTAATGACGCGGCATTACCGGCATTGCTCGATCGCCTGGCGCCCGCGCCCTGGGTTGCGGTCGATACCGAATTCGTGCGCGAGCGCACCTACTATGCCCAGCTCTGTCTGGTGCAGATCGGCGATGCCAATGAAGTGGCCTGCATCGATGCACTGGCGGTCGACCTCGCCCCGCTCTGGCAATTCCTGCTCGACCCGGCTCGCATCAAGGTGTTGCACTCGGCCTCGCAGGACATGGAAATCTTCGTCGAACACGCCGGCGACTGCCCTCGACCGCTGTTCGACACGCAGGTAGCCGCCGCCCTGCTGGGGCTGGGGGACCAGATCAGCTATGCCGCGCTGGTGGAGGCCCGGCTGGGTATCCACATCGACAAGTCCCAGTCACGTACCGACTGGTCCAAGCGCCCGCTGAGCGCGTCCCAGTTGAGCTATGCCGTCGACGATGTACGCCATCTGGCCGCCTTGTTCCCGGCATTACGCGAGGCCCTGGAGGCTGCGGAACGCGAGGATTGGCTGCGCGAGGACTGCGCGGCCATCACGCAGGCGGATCGCTACCGGCCCGATCCGGAACAGGCCTGGCAGCGACTCAAGGGACTGGGGCGACTCGACGCCGACGCCCAGCACGCCGCTGCCGCGCTGGCACGCTGGCGCGAGGAGCGCGCGCTGGCCAGCAACCGCCCGCGGCGCTGGATTCTGGCCGACGAGGTCCTGCTCGCCATCGCGGAACGGCGACCGCAGTCACTGGCGGAACTGGCCGAGTATGCCGATATTCCGGCGCGCAATCTGGAGCGGGACGGCAAGACCTGGATTGCCTGCATGCAGCAGGCGCCGACGGGCGCCCCGGCGCTGGTCGACGATTTTCGTCCGGACCCGGCGCATCGCGCCCTGGTCAAGCGGCTGGGCAACACCGTGCGCAGTCGGGCCGACAGTCTTGGCGTTCCGCCAAGCCTGCTGGCTGCCCGCGCCAGCCTGGAAATGCTGGCCCGGTTCGGCGCTAGTGCGGAGAACCCAGCGCTGCGCGGCTGGCGGCGTCCCGCTGTCGGGGAAGCCCTGCTGGCCGCCCTCGACAGCGAGTGACGAGGACGCTTCAGGCGTCGAGCGCCTCGACGATGCTGCTGTAGATCGCTTCGAGGTCACCGCTGCCCTTCACCGTGACCAGCAGGCCGCGCTCGCTGTAGTACTCGAGCAGCGGGTGCGTCTGGTCGCGGAAGACCTTCATGCGGTTGCGGATGGTGTCCTCGGTGTCGTCCGAGCGGCCGCGTTCAAGCAAGCGCTTGACGATCTCCTCCTCATCCACATCCAGATGCACTACCCGGTCGAGGGGCTTGCCGAGGTCGACCAACAGACTGTCGAGCGCCTCCGCCTGGGCACGGGTACGCGGGAAGCCATCGAGGATGTAGCCATTGGCCGTATCCGCTTCGTTGAGTCGCTCGCGGATCATGCCGATGACAACCTCGTCGGCCACCAGCTCGCCGGCATCCATGGCGGCCTTTGCCTTGAGGCCGAGGTCCGAGCCCGCCGCAACGGCCGCACGGAGCAGATCGCCCGTGGAAATCTGCGGAATGCCGCGGCGTTCCATCAGCATCTGGCCTTGCGTGCCCTTGCCGGAGCCGGGCGCACCCAGCAGAACGATTCGTTTGCTCATAGTTAATAAGGTCTGGGATTCAGGCGGGCGGCTGCCCTGAGAGACGACGTGGTCAAAGCCCCACCAGGTCGCGCGGCGCAACCGTAATGCGGCGTTGTGCGCAGGTCAATGTTGCACTGCGTTAGTGGGAGAAACTTTCTAGTACCATATCCGCGCCGCAATTTCAGTTCCATTTCGCCAAAAAGTTTTCGCATGCCCCAGCCACGTAACGCTTTTTACGCTCAATCCGGAGGCGTCACTGCCGTCATCAATGCTTCGGCAGCGGGTGTCATCGAAGCGGCGCGCGCGCATCCCGAGGCCATCGGCACGTTGTATGCCGGCTCCAACGGCATTCTCGGCGCGCTGCACGAGGAGCTGATCGATACCAGCCAGATGAGCGACGCCGACGTGGCGGCGCTGCGCCACACCCCGGCCGGGGTCTTCGGCTCCTGCCGCTACAAGCTCAAGGGCTTCGACCGCAATCAGGCCGAATACGAGCGTCTCATCGAAGTCTTCAAGGCCTTCGATATCGGCTACTTCTTTTATAACGGTGGCGGAGATTCGGCCGATACCTGCCTGAAGATCAGCCAGCTGGGCAGCCGCATGGGCTATCCCATCCAGGCCGTCCACGTACCGAAGACGATGGACAACGATCTGCCGCTGACCGACACCTGCCCCGGCTTCGGCTCGGTGGCCAAGTACACGGCCGTGTCAATTGCCGAGGCCAGCCTGGATATTGCCTCGATGGCGCGCAGCTCCACCAAGGTCTTCATCCTGGAAGTCATGGGACGCCATGCCGGCTGGACCGCCGCCGCCGGTGGACTCGCCGCGCAGCAACCAGGCGACGGGCCGCAGATCCTGCTCTTCCCCGAAGTCACCTTCGACCCCGAACGCTTCCTCGCCAAGGTCGAGGACACGGTAAAACGTTACGGCTGGTGCACCGTGGTGGCCTCCGAAGGCATCACCAATGCCGACGGCACCCTCTTCGCCGAGGCTGGGGGCACCGACGCCTTCGGCCACAAGCAGCTCGGGGGCGTGGCGGCGAGGCTGGCGGCGCTGGTGAAGGAGCGGCTGGGATACAAACACCATTTCGCGGTGGCGGATTACCTGATGCGCGCCGCGCGCCATATTGCCTCTGCCACGGACCTCGAACAGAGCTATGCCGTGGGTCGTGCTGCAGTGGAAAAGGCGGTGGCCGGCGCCAGTGGCATCATGGTGACCGTGCAGCGTGACAGTGACAGCCCTTACGCTTGGTCCGTGGGTGAGGCGCCTCTGGAGAAGGTCGCCAATACGGAACGCATGATGCCCCGGGAATTCATCAGCGACGATGGTTTCCACATCACCGAGGCCTGCCGTCGGTACATGCTGCCGCTGATTCAGGGCGAGGCGCCGCCGCCTTTCGAAAATGGGCTGCCGCGCTACCTGCGTTTCCGCCCGACGCTTGTTGCACCCAGAACTGAACGCATCTTCGAAGTCGCCTGATACCAGTCGCGAACGCACAGCACCCCAACCAGTCAGACCAGGGAGAACATCACATGAGCTTCAAGGACGTCGGTCCGGGCAAGAAGGCCCCGGACGAATTTCTCGTCATCATCGAAATTGCCGCCAACGCCGGACCGGTGAAGTACGAGGTGGACAAGGACACCGGCCTGCTCATCGTGGATCGCTTCATGAATGTGGCCATGCACTATCCGGCCAACTACGGCTATGTACCCGGCACGCTGTATGACGACGGCGATCCGGTTGACGTGCTGGTGCTGACGCCGCACGACATCGTGCCTGGGAGCGCCATCAAGTGCCGCGCCGTGGCCGTGCTAGATACCGAGGACGAATCCGGCCTGGACGCCAAGATTCTGGCCGTGCCCACGGACAAGGTGTCCACCAACTACTACCGCGACGTCAAGGATCTCTCCGATGTTCCGGAACGTCTGCAGAACGAGATCCGTCACTTCTTCGAGCGCTACAAGGATCTCGAGGAAGGCAAGTGGGTGAAGGTGTCCGGCTGGCGCGACGCCGCCGCCGCCCGCGCCGAGATCAGCAAGTCGATCGAGGCCTTCAACAAGGGTTAATCCCACCCACGGCAGGCTGCGGGGCGTTGTGTCTCGTCACAATAACCGGGAGTTCCCATGACCGAGATCAGTACGAGCGACCACCCGCAGCCGGCCGGCGGCCCCTACTACGGCGATTACGGCACCGAGAGCGAACGTAACGTCGTCATCGCCGCCTACATTCTGCATGCCCTAGGTGTGCTCACCGCCGGGGTCATCGCGGTCATCGCCGTCATCGTCGGCCACCTCAAGGTCAACGACACCCAGAGCGTCTTCATCCGCGAGCACCATCGCTGGCTGCTGCGCACCTTCTGGTGGGGCCTGTTCTGGTGGCTGGTGTGTGCCGCGCTCACCGTCATCTTCATCGGCCTGATCGGCTACGGCATCCTCGCCATCTGGTGGATCTACCGCATCGTCCGCGGCCTGCTCGCTTTCAGCGAGCGCAAGCCGCTCCCGCTGCCGAGATAGGCGTCCATGCGCGCGGTGACCGCGGGCTACCTGCTGGCCGGGGCGGCCGCGGCTGCGACGCTGTTCAGTCTTGGTTGGCTGATCCTGCTGTGCATTCCCCTGCTGTTGCTCTGGCATGGCCTGCGCTGTCTGACGGACCGCGATGCCCTCAGCCACTCGCACGAGGTCTTCCTGCTGAAGAACTACCTCTGGCACGGAAGTTTGTTGCTGCTGCTCTACGCGCTGCCGCTGGTGTGGCTGTTCTCGGCACTGGACCCGCAGTCCGAACTGGCCGCCGTGCTGGGTACGCGTGACCCGGAGGCCATCGTACTCTGGTTCAAGCTGTGGGCCGCCGATCAGCTGCGTGATCCGTCGCCGGTGTTCGCCGCCAATGTCGCGGGCGGCTTTCTCTGGCTGGCGACCCACGCCATCATCAGCGCGCTCATTGGCATCCTCATTCTGCTGCGGCTGATCCGTCGCTTCCTTCGCTGGAGCGAGCGCCAGCCGGCGCGATCTCCCGCATAAGCGCTTCAACCTGCGCGCGTTGCTCTGCCAGCGGTAGACGGCCGTCAACCACCAGGGTTTCGGCATCCACCGGCGCAAAACGCGACGCCACCTGGCGCACCAGGCGCGGCGTGCGCTCCTTGGAGGGGTGCACCCCTTGCGCCCGGATACGCGCCATGGCCTCGCGCACGCTGACGCGTACCTCGACGGGCATCCACGCTGCGCCAAAGGCATGTGCCAGACCGCGTGCGGTATTGCGGTCGGCCCGGTGGGCAAAGGTCATGCCATCGATGATCACCCCCTGTCCGCTCTCCAGCATGGCGCGCACTGCCAGCCACAGCGCAGCGGTTGCCGCGGGCTTCTCCTGCACGCCCATGACGTAGGGCGGGAACATGCCCGCACGGATGGCATCGCGATCGATGACAGCCAGCCCGGCATCCTGCGACAGGGCACGGGCCAGCGTGGACTTGCCGCAACCCGGCAAGCCGATCAGCGCCAGCACGACGAAGGGGGATTGACAGGTCGTCATCCCCGACTGCCACCCAGTGGCCACAGCCAGGCCGCACCGCGTACGCCGGAGGCGTCACCGTGCCGGGCGCGCACCAGCCGCGTCTCCACCGCGTCGGAGAAGACCCAGTCGCGCCAACGCAGCGGCACCTGCTCATAGACGCTGTCGATCTGCGACAGTCCGCCGCCCAGCACGATGACATCAGGATCCAGCACATTGATGATGGCGGCGAGGCTGCGCGCCAGACGATCCTCCCAACGTTCCAGCGTGGCCTGCGCCACGACATCGCCCGCGGCGGCCTGTCGGCAGATCGCCTGCACATCCTGCGCCTCGCCGCCGGCGCGACGATGGTCGAGCACCATGCCGGGACCGCAGCACCAGGTCTCAATGGAGCCATGGCGGCCATCCCAGCCCTTGGGCCCTGGCACCTCATCCCATTCCGGGCGCGGCCAGGGCAACGGGTTGTGCCCCCATTCGCCCGCAATGCCGTTCGGGCCGGCAAGCAGCCTCTGCCCGACCACCACCCCGCCGCCGACACCGGTCCCAAGGATGACGCCGAATACCGTGCCTGCGCCCGCGGCCGCCCCATCCATCGCTTCCGACAGCGCGAAGCAGTCGGCGTCGTTGGCAATGCGGACCTCGCGGCCGAGAGCTTGAGACAAGTCTTCACGCAGCGCCTCGCCGTTGAGACACAGGGAATTGGAATTCTTCATGCGTCCGGTCAACCGCGACACAGCGCCCGGCGTACCGGCGCCCACAGGCAATCCGCTGACATCCTGTTCGGCTTCGACGGCACGCACCATTTCCGCAACCTGCCGCACGATGGCGGGGTAGTCGCCCGCGGGAGTGGCCTCGCGGCGACGGCAACGAATGCTCCCACCACCATCCAGCAAGGCCACTTCGATCTTGGTTCCCCCGAGATCCACGCCGATGCGCAGATCCGTGGGCTTGGTCGCTTGCATACCCATGCACAAAGGATACCGGCATGCGCATCTCGCACGGCGCCGCGTGAAGGCATGGCCACTTGCGCAGGCCGTCGACACCGCTCGACCGCTACAGGCGTCGCACAGGCCGCACTGCCGCCTAGCATCGAGACAAACCCACAGCGCAGCCTTGGCTGTAAGGCGGTAGCGCATGATGCAGGCGGGCTTGCCAGCGCAACCTGTTGCATGGTCTTGCAAAGGGCGGTGTTTCCGTGCCGTCCACCACGCGCGGGCGTACGCAACGCGCTCCATGGAAATGTCCTCGTGAGCCGCCTGCGCGGTGGCTTTCGGATTCCGCGCCCTCGCGCCGGGCACCGGCCACGGCTGGACTACCAGCGCAACTTCCACCGCACACTCTATGCCCATCTGGCGTGGCCGATGCTGTGCGTCGTGCTTCTCTCTGCGTTGGGCCTTGTGCTGACCAGCGCGCCGCTGCACGCACTCTGGATCGGTGCCTGCCTGCTGGCGTTGAGTGGTGCCTTTCTATCGCCGTGGGCCGCATTCTCAGTGGGCGTGGGCGGAGCGCTCGCGCTGCTGCCAGTGGTGCTCCATATCCACGGCCTTGGTCTTGGCAGTTTCTGGGTCTACGGCGGCTACGCGCTATTGCCGCTGTGCCCTCTGGGACTGGCGATGACCCGCCTCTATCAGATGCGGGCCACGCGCCTGCATATCCTGCTGCAGTTGCCCCAGGTGCAGTCGGCCATGGATGTGTCCGACTGGAGCCTGCTGCCGACACCGCGCGCCATCGATCGCCGCATCCAGCAGCATCTGGCAGAACACCACCTCACCGGCCGCAAGGAACCGGCACTGGTCTACACCATTGCAATCTGCGCCCTGGTCGAAGGCGATACTGCACACGACACCAGCACCCTACAGAAGGCCGTGCTCGACCTCGCCAATGGCTTGCGCAAGACTCTGCGCACGGGCGACATGATCGGCGAAGACATGCGCGGTCACGGTCATCTCTACATTCTTGCCTTCCCGAACCCCTCGCACTCCGACAGCGAGCAGACCATCGCCCGGCGCCTCCGCCCGCTGCTAGATACCAGCCGGATTGGGCGCTGGCGCATGGCAGTTGCACGCGTGCCCGAAGACGGCTCCCAGTTGCAGCGGCTGCATTGGCACCCACTGGAGGCGCGACAGGCAGACGCCTAGTCCGCGGATGCAAGCAACAAGTGCGCGCGTCCGCTCGCTGTGAGGTGTTCGCGGTTGTCCTGCCAGGCATCGACGCGCACGGCGACCACGCGTCGCCCCTGGCGCAGTACCTGACATGCGGCGTACAGCGGTGCGGCGCGGGCCGAACGCAGATAGTCGAGCGAAAAGTCGATGGGCTTGGGCAGCCGCGATTGCGCTTCATCGACAAGGGTAACCACCAGCGCGGCGGCCTCTATCAGCGCGGCCACCGCACCGCCGTGGATGGCCGGCAGTCGCGGATTGCCCACCAGATCCTGCCGAAAGGGGAGCACGAACAGCGGCCCGACACCCTCGCCTGCTTCCACCCGGATACCGAGATGGGCGGTATAGGGAATGCGGTCGATCACCCCCTGATAGTCGCGCTGCTCGCGCAGGGCAGCCAGCGTGGTGGCCGACGCGCTCATCGGGCAGCGCCCGGCCGGGTCGCGCGGCGCATGAAGCTGGCCGTGACGCGCGCAGCATGTGCCCCTGCGTCTTCAGCGTGGATATCGCATTGCACGAAGCCCACATCCCCCGAGCAGCGATAGCAGTGCGCATCCACTACCAATGCCTCGGCCACCGAGACCGGGCGCAGATAGTCGATGCGTAGATCCAGGGTGGCGACGGACACCATCTCGTTGAGTGCCGAAACGAAGGCCACGCCACTGGCAGCGTCCGCCAAGGTGAGCAGCACGCTGGGAAAATACAGGCCGCGCTCGGGATCGCCTTGCAAGGCGGGTTTGCCAGGAAGGCGGCAGCGGGCGCGTCCACGCTGAAGATCCACCAGTGCGATGCCCAGGGCCTGATTGTGCGGAATGGCCTCAAGAAAGCGTTGCGCCATCGTCTGATAGGGGTTGTCTGTCATGCCGTGGCCGGAAGGCGCCCGAAAGCCCCATTATCGCAGGTCGAGCCGGCCACTTTGAGCGGCCACAGCCTGGCCGAGGCCCCTTGATGGGCCCGCTCCACCGCTTGCAAATGACCGGTAAGAAGCGTATGCAGGCCCTATGTTCCGGTGACATAGGAGATCGCCATGAATGCCACGACAACCGCGCATCGCAGCCAAGGCGGTACTGGCGTCGGACACGTATCGCCCATGCAACCGCTACGCTGGATTGCCCGCGCCTGGGACGATCTGACAGCCATGCCGGGCGCCAGTCTGCGCTATGGGGTGGTGGTCACCCTTGGCGGCTGGTTGATCTTCGCCTTCGGCGACCACCCCTTCTTCGTTGCCGCTGCGGTGACTGTCTTCCTGCTGGTCGGACCGATTCTATCCACCGGCCTGTGCGAACTCTCTCGACGCCGCTCGCAGGATGCCTACGCGGATTTTGAATCCTCGCTGGAGGCCCTTGGTCGCAATCGCGATGGCTTGCTGCACTTCGCCGGCACCCTGCTCGCCATCGGTGCGGTTTGGACGGTGCTGTCGACGCTGATGCTGGCGACCATGCTGGGCAATGCTGCGCCCTCGGTAGAGCTCGCCATGTGGCAGGACGTCTTCGCCATGCTGAGTGCTGAGCAATTACAGGCCTATACCCTCGTCGGCGGCGCCCTGGCGATGCTGGTCTTCGCCCTTTCCGTGGTCACCGTACCCATGCTGGTGGATCGCGGCGACATGACCGCGAAGACGGCAATGCGGCAGAGCGTGCGGGTGTTCTTCGCCAATCTGCCGTCCATGGTGGTATGGGCAGCCAGCATCGCGCTGCTCACCGCCATTGGATTCGCAACCATGCTGGTGGCCATGATCCTGATCTTCCCGCTGCTTGGCCACGCCAGCTGGCACGCCTATCAGGATCTCGCGGCTTCGCGCTGACTCAGCGCGCGGGCAACAGCCAAAAAAAACCGGCGGCAAATGCCGCCGGCAAGACCCCCAACGCGGACGTGCTACTGCGGTGCCTGTTGCTCCGCAGCAGCCTTGACTTGTACGACCTGCTGGAAAGTGGGCCGGTTGGTCCAGTGGATGGGATCCACCGGCAGGAAGGTCAGCGGCACATGTTCGACCGCGTCGCAATCCTCCACGACCCCGCAGCCGGAACCCTTGGCGTAGCTGTCGAGCTGTGAGCCATCCCAGTTGGCCTGGTTGGCAATACCACCCAGATCCGTGAGTGCCTGATCCAGCGCCGTCAGCACGGCGTTGCGACACGCCGACGCATCGTTGCTGCCCGCACACTGCAGGGCGCGATAAGGCGTATGCCCCGGCGCATCCAGTGCGGTCTGCAGCAGGCGCTTCATGTGCTCGTACCAGCCAGCCTGGAAGGCGGAGCCCTGCGCCCTGGGCGCGTCATAGCGGCCCTGCAGCACGGTCGGCAGGCCTTCGAACTGGGGCAGCATGGTCGGGATGAGGCGCTCGAACCAGGCATCCATCAGCACCACCGCGGCGCGGTGGTCGTAGACGCCGTCATTGTCCCGGTCGCGGCGATAGGCACCGAGGCCGTCACCTCCGTCGATCCAGCGGCGTGAACCTTCGGCCTGCCAATCGCGCATCAGGCTGATGACCTGCTGCTGTGCATCGCTGAGCGCGCCGGTTTCCATCAGTTGGAGCAGCAAGGGCAGCACGGTCTGGCCACGCAGGTCGGTGAAAGCGGCATCGGCCAGAATCTCGGTCATCGTGCCGATATCGTGCTTGCGGCCAGCGGCGCGGAAGGCATCCAGACGCTCGACCAGCATGTCGACGCGGTGGGTGGGGCCATAGCTGCCATTGGCATCCGAAGCCCACCATCCCTTGGCCGGCGCATTGTTCCATTGCGCGATATAGGGCTGGTTCTTGACCTGCGGGTGCTCCTCCATCGTCAGATAGCCGTCGAACTCGAAGAAGCCGTCGCGCAGGGGATCGTTCTGGGCGACGGGCGTGGCCGGGTTCGGGAAGCTGACGGCGCCGTTCGCCGCATCGCCGCCATAGGTGTCGAAGAAGCCGCCGTTGAAGGGCACGCTGGCGCTCTTGATCTGGCCTTCCCATTCAAAACGGCCGTCGCCCCAGGCGGGCAGTTCGGGGTGCTGTTCCGGGTGGCGCTTGGGGTAGAGGCCGCTGTGGAAGACGGCGGCGTCTTCGGCGTCCACGTACATCCAGTTGAAGGAGCCACTGACACTGTTGAATAGCTTCCGGAAGCTGTCGAAGTCCTCGACGATATTGGTGGTTGCCAGCGCGAAGGGCGGCGCCGTTTCCAGTTCGCCGAAGAAGGTCGAGCGCTGCAGCGACAAGCCGACCGGCGCGCCACGGACGGTAGCGGTCGCGAACATGGGGCCGTAATGGGTGCGCACGATGGACCGCTTGACACGCTGCGGCTGTGGCGGACCGCCCAGGGCCACCGAGGCCACCGTCGGCAGCGCGGTCCATTCGTCCTGGCGTCGATACAGGGCGCGACACTGCATGCCCTGACCGTCGCCGGCATCGACCAGATAGCCGTCGGCCATCAGATTGCCCTCGGCGTCGGTGTCGCGCGAGGCCGGGCTGCCGTCGAGATTGCAGAGCTTGGAGACGCGGACGTCGACCAGGTCGGAGTTGCCCGAGGTCGCGCTCCAGGCGTAGTCATCTCCGCGACCGATGTTGATGTAGGGCAGATCGCCGAAGACCACGCCGCGACCGTTGAAGTCCAGCGGCCCAGGGTTGTCGCCACCCGATCGGATGGCCACCTCCCACAGCAACTGCGGCGCGAAATAGCTGGTCTGCGGACCGAAGACCGCGATGGGAGCGCCATCACTGGTTTCCGAAGCCGGCACCACCACCCCATTCGACATGGTGCGTGGCAGCGGCAGGCCCGCCGCCGCCAGATGCTGGCGCGCCCCCTCGCCCGGATCGACCGCCGCGCGAAGTTGCTGGGGCGCGCGCCGCGAGGCGCCAGCGCGCAACGGCGGCGTGGTCGCCTGACGCCACATATCCTGTGTCGGTTGCAGGCGGGCCGTCGGGTTCAGCCCGAGCAGGCAGGCATCCAGCGCCGTGCTGTTGTCGATCAGGCAATCCAGCAGCGGACTCACGGTGGGCAGGTTGGGCAACAACGGCAGCGAACTGACGGCATCGCCGGTCAGCCCGCCCAGGACGTTTCCGGTAATGGTGCCGAGGGTCTCTCCGCCGCTGGCGTCGCCCACGAGGAAGGTGGGCCGCGTCTCGAAGCTCCCAGGGTCGAAGATGGCGGCGCCCTGCGGCAGCGCCTGCGGGCAGGCCTCGCTCACCGAGCCCGGGGACTGGGTCTCGAAACGCTCGGCATTAATGCTGTAGTGCGTGTCCGGATCGGTGGCGTGACGCAGGTCGCGCCAGAGCTTGCAGGCGGCCTCCGGAACCGCGGCGCTGTCGGGGCCAAAGCTGGCATCCAGCGCCTGAATCAATCGCAGGTTCTGGTGCTCGCCACCGCCACCGATGGCGAAGATCGACTGAATCAGCGTGGCCGACGCCACGATGTCGGTGCGCGTCCAATCCCGCGGCGGAAAGACGGGCGGTAGCGTCGGCAAGTCGCCGACCTGCAACGCCAGGCTCGCGTACTCGGGCGGAATCTCGTTGATGGCCGTGCTGTTCAGCGTGTCGAGATAGGCATTGATGCCATCGACCATGGCATCCACATCCTGGATGACAAGATCGCCCAGGGTGCCGTATTTGGCACGCGCGGACTCGACCATCGCTTCAAGCTCTTCCTCGTTGTAGCCGGCAAAGGCGGCCAGATCGGCATCGAAACCGAGCGTATCCGGCGCGGCACCGAGGAATTCGCTGAAACGCCCGCGACCGATGGCGCGCAGCGCATCATGCAGCCAGAGCCGATCCTGGGCGGAGGCAAAGCCAAAGCCATACATGGCATCGCGCCGGGTATCGCCATCGATGAAGGGAACGCCCCAGCCATCGCGTTCGATCGTCACATTGCCGCCGAAGGGCGTGGTCAGCGTCACGGTCTCGGTGACAGTGTCCGGCTCCAGCCCGGCAGGCTTGTAGTAGTTGCAGGCCTCGTCGGAACGCGTTTCGTGCGCGCTGATATCGAAGGGCGGCGTACAGGGCGCCGCCTTCAAGTTCTCCTCGGCGTAGGCGAGATTGCCGTAGAGCGCCAACTGGTCATTGAAATTGTCGGGATAGCTGACCACCGGACCGACCGGTGCGCCCACACCACCGGCGGAGTTGCCGTTGTTGCCCGGCGGCACAGCGTTGAGGAAGATGCTCCTGCCCGGTGTTTCCCGCTCGCCGGCAGACCCACCGCTCCCGGCCCCAGGATCGGTATCGGCCACATTCGGGGCGTCACTGGTTCCGCAGGCTGCCAACAGCAACAGGGCAGCCGCAGCGGGCAGGCTGCGGGCAAATCTGGGGATCATCGGTGCTCCTCTCTATGTTCTGTGTGCAACGCCCCGAGGGGCATCGGACAATATGACGCGCCTGTGACGCCGTGACCATCGTGAAAATGCACCAAGTGACCTGCCTGGCAGATCTCTCCGAAGCCGATGTGGTTGCCCTGTTGGCGACGCTGGGCGTCCGTTTGCAACGCATCGGCGACGACGAAGTCATCCCGGCGAGCTACTGGGGAGCGCCGGAAGCCGGTGTGATCGGCGACTGCCTGTATGCCCGCGGCGACACACCGGTGCATTCCATCCTGCACACGGCCTGTCATGTGCTGTGCATGTCCGAAGAAAGACGCGCCCGGCTGCACACCGACTGTGGCGGCACGGACCTGGAAGAAGCTGCCGTGTGCTACCTGCAGTGTCTGCTGGCCGATGCCATCCCGGGCTACGACCGGAATCGGCTGTTTGCCGACATGGACGCCTGGGGCTACAGCTTCCGGCTGGGCAGCGCCCAAGCATGGTTCAAGTACGACGCCGAGGACGCCAGGGCCCACCTCGCCGGACTGCAGCTCTCACCGGCGCTGCGCGCCCTCGTGAATCAAACCCGATCGGATTTGTTGACGGCGGCCGACTGATTCACGGCCACCGCGTTGACCTGCTCCAGGTAGTGTCGCGCATCGTTGCGCGTGCCGGACTTGAGCATGTAGAGCGCAGCGTCAGCCTCTTCGATCAGCAGTCCGGTGGAGGTCCATGCATCTTTGGCCGCATCAAAGGTGGTGACGCCGATGCTGACCGTCAGGCAGCCCAGCGGGGACCGCGCATGAGGAACAGCGCGCCCATGCAATTGCTTGCAGATGCGTCGCGCAACCTGCAATCCACCATGCGCCGGGGTGTTCTGGAGCAGCAGGGCGAACTCTTCACCCCCCAGCCGGGCTGCGACGTCGATATCACGATGAACCCCGTCCGCCAGCACCTGCGCAGCGTGCTTCAGGGCTTCATCGCCAGCCGAGTGCCCGTAATGATCGTTGTAGGACTTGAAGTGATCGATATCGGCGATGAGTAGCGACAGCGGCTGTTTCTCGCGTTGGGCCCGGCGCAGCTCATGTTCGAAGTGCTGCATGAAGAAGCGCCGATTACGCAGTCCGGTGAGCGGGTCGTGGTAGGCCAAATACTCGAGCTGCGCATGACTTTCTGCCAGTTCCTGCTGCGCGCGTACCCGCTCGTCGACATCCTCGATGGCGCCCACCACGCTATGCACCGTGCCATCCGGCGCGCGCTCCGCGTGACCGCGGACGTTAAACCACCGGTAGCGCCCGTTGGCGAGTTGCAGCCGTCCAGTTGCATCGAAGCGGTCGCCCTTTTGCAGATCCTGCGCGATCTTGGTGCCGTAGACTTCGCGTTCGTCGGGATGCACGAGCTCGATGAATTCTAGATCAAGCCCTTCACGATCAGGCGGGTAACCGAGCAGTTCGCGGAACCGAGGGGACGTCCAGCGAGTGACGACCCCATCCTCGAATCGCCAGCCCCAGGCACCGGCCTGGATGCTATAGAGCACGAGCTGCAGGGTCTGTTCGCTCATGCGCAGCATCTCGGCCTCGGCCGCATTGTGGCTGGAGCGCCTCGCTATGCGGCCATAGTCGGAGATGGTTCGCAACAGCAACAGGAAGAAGGCGTTGCCAAAGACGAGCCAGAGCAGCAGAGCCATCATCCCGTCGCGCGACAGATCGAAGCCGGTATGCCAGGCCACACCTGCCAACACCAGCACGGCCTGAACCGCAAAGACAAGCCAGCAACGACGCAGACCGACCTGAGTACGCAACAGCACCAGCCCGACGTAGACGAAGGGCGTGAAGCCATAGATGGGGCGGAACACACTCAGGCCGGGATCCTGTATCGGCGCGCCCCAGGAACTGAATACAACCGGGACGGCATAGCCCACGACCATTCCGGCCGACAAGCCATCGGAAAGCCACTCGCGATGGGCCGCCTGGACCGGGCGGAGCGCGGCCAGAAAAGCCGCAATGAAAGGTATGGTCATCGCGAACATCAGGAAGGCGGCCAGGCGCGCTTCCGGCCCATAGCTGGCCAGTACCAACACTCCCGAAATGGCACTGACGAGCATGAACAGGCTCGCCAATATCTGCACACGGCGCTGGACGCTTCCTGCCTCCGCCTCCGCAATCACCTTGCCATCCGACAATTCGGACATTGCTGCGCTCCATGCAACGTTTGGCTGGCAAGCGAGCGGATCACACTCGCCATTTGCTGCCACGAAGCCGATGGTACCGCTTGTGCGCGCACATCTCGCGCCGTTGCGGTACACAGTGGAACGATATGGCCCTGCCGGACGTGTAAGAGCTAGATTTCGACAGGAGCGCATTCATGTCAACCCGCCACAGCCCCACCCTTCTTGCCCTCGCACTCGGCAGCGTCGCGACCCTTGGCCTTGTCGGCTGCAGTGATAGCGGCGGCGGCTCGGGGAGCAACAGCACCGAGACACGCCGCGTGCAGCTGGAAGTCACCGACGCGCCGGTGGACGACCTCTCCGCGGTGACCGTGCAGTTCACCGGCGTGGTCTTCAACCCGGCTGACGACCTGGATGGTACCGACGACGACGCCACTGAAGAGGACAACGGGCCGCCGGAGAATGCCGGCAATGGCAACGGTGGCAATGCAGGCGCCGTGGACGACGATGATGACGACGCCGGCGAAGGCGACAACGACTTCATCCGCTTCACCTTCGATACGCCGCGTCAGATCGACTTACTGGCGCTCACCGGCGGCCGAACCGATATCCTGATTGACGAAGCCATCCCGACCGGCCGCTATGAATGGATCCGGCTCGAGGTGGACGCTGAGCGCGGCATGCTGGATTCCTTCGTGACGCGCAAGGACGGCGGCCAGGTCTCGCTGTTCATCCCCAGCGGTGCGCAGCGTGGCTTGCAGCTGAACGGCCCCTTCGAGATCAGCGCCAATCAGGGCGCGCGCTATGTCGTGGACTTCGACCTGCGCAAGTCCATCAAGAACCCCCAGGGCTTTTCGGACTACCTGATGCGGCCAACCCTGCGCATCGTGGAAGTCTCTGAGGCAGGCAGCATTGCCGGCAGCGTCGACAGCAGCCGTCTTGCCGCTGAGGAATGCACGGCCGATCCGGCGACCGGTGACGGCGCGGCGATCTATGTCTACGACGACACCAGCGCCGCGCCGGACGACCTGGGCTCGGCGAATGCACCGATGAGCACCGCGACGCTGACGCTGAACGAGTCCACGGGTGTCTTCGAATACACCGCGGCCTTCCTTGCGCCCGAGCGTTACCGGGCCGCATTCACCTGCCAGGCCGCCGGTGATGACAATGAAGCCGATGACGCCATTGTCTTCTCGGAACCCCAGAACGTTGCGGTCACGGCGGGTGCAACCGCGACAGCCGATTTCGGGCCCATCGCGTCGGAAGACGACGGCCAGGACACCGCTGAACCAACGGAAAGCGCTTCCACCAACTGATCGCGACACCGCCTGAATGGCAGCGAGCCCCGCAGCGCCTGGATGGGCTGCGGGGCTTTTTTCTTGCTTTCGGGTCGGGCGCGCGATGGCCGCGCGCAGTCGCTTACTTGCTGCCAGCCGTGGCCTGTGCAGCGACGGCGGCGGCGGCCTTCTTCGCGGCCTCCGGATCACCCAGATAGCGGTAGTCCTTCACCTCGAGCGCCGCATCCAGCTCGAACAGCAGCGGGATGCCGGTGGGGATGTTGACCTCGGTGATCTCGTCTTCGGGCACATCGAGCAGATACTTGTACAGGGCGCGCAGCGAGTTGCCATGCGCCGTGACCAGTACCGTCCTGCCGCTGGCGAGCTGGGGCGCGATATGGTCGTGCCAGTAGGGCAGCACGCGCTCCAGGGTGGTGGCCAGGGACTCGGTGGCGGGCAATACGCGTGCATCCAGGCCGTGGTAGCGCCGGTCGAAGCGCGGGTGCCCGGCGTCATCGTCGGCCATGGGCGGCGGCGGAATGTCGTAGCTGCGACGCCACACCTTGACCTGGTCCTCGCCGTGCTTGGCCGTGGTTTCGGCCTTGTCCAGCCCCTGCAGCGCGCCATAGTGGCGCTCGTTCAGACGCCAGCTCTTGTGAACCGGCAGCCATTGCTGCCCCATGGCATCCAGCGCGGTGTTGAGGGTGCGAATGGCGCGCAGCAGCAGGGAGGTATGCGCGACGTCGAACTGGAAGCCTTCCTGCGTCATGAGACGGCCAGCCTCTGCGGCCTCCTCGCGCCCCTTGTCGGTCAGGTCGACATCCACCCAGCCGGTAAAGCGGTTTTCCAGATTCCACTGGCTCTGCCCGTGGCGCAGTAGTACGAGTTGATGCGTCATTGTGGTGCCCTCGATATGTCCGGGATGTAGCCCAGGCCGAAGCCCAAAGCGGTCTCAACGTCCGCGTGCCGGCCTTGTCGGGGCGCAAGGATACTTGGCGCGGCCGCCCTTGTGGCCTTCAACCAGTCGACGTGCAGCGCCGTGGTGCGCTCAGCCTTCGCTGTGGCGGCGCTTGAGCCGCACATAATGCGCGGCTGAGTAGCGCAGGGATTCGCGCTCGGTATCGCTGATGGCGCGTACGGGCTGCGCCGGTGCGCCGCGATAGAGCCAGCCCGATGCCAACCGCTTTCCGGGCGGAACGAGGCTGCCTGCCGCCAGAAAGACTTCGTCTTCCAGCACCGCCTGGTCGAGCACCAGTGCGCCCATGCCAATGAGGCAGCGATCCCCGATCGTGCAGGCGTGCAGCGTCACGCCATGCCCCACTGTCACATCCTCGCCGATGACCAGCGGCACGCCGCCGGGGGTATAGGGCCCGTCATGGGTGACGTGCAGGGTGCTGTTGTCCTGGATGTTGCTGCGCGCGCCGATGGTGATGCTGTTGACGTCGCCACGCACGACGGCCATGGGCCAGATCGATACATCCGCTCCGAGTGTGACCTGGCCCAGTACCAGCGCCTGCGGGTCGACCCAGGCGCCCTCGCCGAGTTGCGGCCGGTGGCCCTCGAAGTCCCGGATCATTCCTTCAGCTCGACGTTGTCGTCACCAAGCGCGCGCGGCGCACTGCGCTCCATGGGAGCAGGCGTGCTCGGCGTCTGTTCCGGTGTACCCGTCTGTGTTTCCACGAATCGGGCGATCTGATCAAGGAGATCAATGGTGGTGCGGAAAGGACGCGCCAGCACCGCCACGGTACAGGCGTGACTACTCACCCCGGGGCTGCAGTTGATGGTCTCGTAGAACACCGTGGTCACCGGTGCCCCCTTGCCACGCAGCGCCTGCGCCAGGCTGTTGGCGTTGTTGATGGCGGTGGTGACGTCATCCTTGCTGTGAATGAGCAGGGTCGGCGGCGCCTCGGCATTGGCGAAGTTCACGGGTTGCGACATCGGATAGCGCGACGCCGGGCCGAAGATGTCCTGCAGGTCGGCGGCACGAATCGGCAGGAAATCATAGGCGCCGGCAAGACCGATGAAGCCGGCCAACGGCGCACGCATGCCGGCGCTGTCGAGGTAGCGGTCATCCAGTGCCAGCAGGGCCGCCATATGGGCGCCGGAGGAATGGCCCATCACGAAGAGCTGCTGCGGATTGCCGCCATAGCTGCTGATGTTGTCGTGCACCCAGGCGACCGCCTTGGCGGCATCGTCCATGAAACCGGCCATGCGCACATCAGGATACTTCCGGTAGTCCGCCACCACCGCGACGATGCCGCGTGAGCTGAGCGCCTCGCCGACGAACTTGTATTCGTCTTTGCTGCCCTGACTCCAGCGCCCGCCGTGAAAAAAGACCACCACCGGCGCGCGCTGATCGAGGTTCTTCGGGGCATAGATGTCCAGACGGCGCCCCTCGCCCGAGGCGTAGGCAATATTCGCGGCCGCTTCGTAACCGCGATCCGGTGTCACGGCATTGAGCAGCGACAGGCCGGAGCAGCCCGCGATCAGGGCGCTCAGCAGCAGGACGGTGAATAGGCGCATAGGAGGTCCGTGCACGGGAGGTGGGAAAACGCCAGAATCATACCTTCTGCAGCCGGGGGCGCGGGCGCATCGACCCGCTCGAAGATGCTGCGTTGTGATGGGGAACCGCGATGATCGGATGGATTGTCTTTGGCGTGGTGGCGGTGGTCCTGCTGGGCTACACGATCATCATCTACAACGGGCTGGTTCGGCTGAAGCACGCCGTGGCGCAGGCCTGGTCCAACATTGATGTGCTGCTGCGCCAGCGCCACGATGAGCTGCCCAAGCTGGTGGAAACCTGCCGCCAGTACATGCAGTTCGAGAAAGAGACCTTGCAGAAGGTCACCGAAGCCCGTGCCGCAGCCGACACGGCCCGCCAGCAGGGGGACGTCAAGGGTGTTGGCGGCGCCGAGACCATGCTGCGCGCCGGCCTGGGCAAAATCATGGCGACGGTCGAGGCCTATCCCGAACTCAAGGCCAACGAAAGCTTCAACAACCTGCTCAGTCGCATCAGCAATCTGGAAGACACCATTGCCGACCGCCGCGAGTTCTACAACGCGGCCGTGAACGCCAACAACGTCCGCATCGAGCAGTTCCCGGATGTGCTGGTGGCGCGCATGCTGGGCTTCGGCGCCAAGGATCTGCTGGTCTTCTCCGAAGAGGAGACCGCCGACGTCGACGTGCGCGGCCTCTTCAGCGGCTGATCGCGTCGTGGGTGGCCCTCTGACCGCGCTTGAGCAGTGGGCGCTGAGCGCGCCGGATGACACCTTCTGGTGGAGCATCGCACTGATCGCCGTGGTGGTCCTGATCGGCGGCATCACCGGCTTCGCCCATCTGCGGCGGGCGCGCATGATCGAGGACACCCCGACCCAGCGCATCCGTTCGGCAGCCCAGGGCTATGTCGAATTGGAGGGCAAGGCGCGCTGGATTCCGGGGCCGCAGATTCACTCGCCCCTGTCGCGCCAGCCCTGCGTCTGGTGGCGCTACAGCATCGAACGCCGGCAGGGCAGCGGGCGCGATGCGCGCTGGCACCGCATTGAATCCGGCACCAGCGACGACCTTTTTGCCCTTGATGACGGTACCGGCGTGTGCGTCATCGACCCGGAGGCGGCCCGCGTCTACGCCGATGTCCGGCGGAGCTGGCGCGGTGCCACCGAGCGCCCGATGCGCGTCCCGCAACCGCAACAGCATTGGTTTGATGTCATTGGCTTTTCCTTTGGCCGCTATCGCTACCGCGAGCAGCTCATCAGCCTGAATGCGCCACTGCACGCCATGGGGCGCTTCGACACGGCCCGTGCCATTCGCGAAGAAGACGACGAGCAGGATGTGCGCGAGCTGCTGGTCGCCTGGAAGCAGGATCGCGCCGCGCTGATGGCGCGCTTCGACGCAAACGGTGACGGCGAGATCGACATGCAGGAATGGGCGCGTGCACGCGAGGCCGCCCGCGCGCAGATTCGCCGCGAGCGTGCGCAGGAGCCGCCGCCGCAGGACGTCCACGTACTGCGCCGGCCAGCGGACCGTCGCCCCTTCGTGCTGTCCACCTGGCCACAGGCCAAGCTCGCGCGCTACAAGCGGATGATTGCCTTCCCGCTGCTCGTACTCTGTGCAGCGGCCTCGGTCCTGCTGATCCTGTCGCTGGTATTGCGTCTGAGCGCATGATGAGGTGCAGCGGCGGGTGGCCTATTGCGACCATCGCTTCCCGCAATCATGCAGCGTCCTACAATGCAGGCATGACAACCAACAACCCCCTGCTCGACCTCGCCGAAGGCCGCTGCGACCTCCCCGATTTCAGCGCCATCCGCCCCGAACACGCCGAAACGGCGCTGGATGCCATCCTGGCCGAGAACCGGGCGCGCATCGACGCGCTCATCGCCAGCAACGCCACCCATTGGCATGAACTCGCGGAGCCGCTGGAGGCCCTGGACGAGCGTGTACATCGCGTCTTCGGCCCGGTGGGTCATCTGTTCTCGGTCTGTTCCACCGAGGCCTGGCGCGCCGCCTACAACGCCTGCCTGCCCAAGCTCACCGACTACTCGCTGGAACTGTCGCAGTCCCGTCCGCTGTTCGAGGCCTGGCAGCGCCTGCGCAACAGCGAAGCCTTTGACGCCCTCACCGAGGCGCAGCAGGCGGCCGTCGAACATCATCTACGCGATTACCGGCTTGCGGGCGTCGCGCTGGACGAGCAGCCGCGGCAGCGCTATCGCGCCCTGGCCATGCAGCTGTCCGAATGGGGGACGCGCTTTGAGGAGCATCTGCTCGACACCAGCCAGGCCTGGTCACTGACCCTGCCCGACGCGCAGCGACTGAGTGGCATGAGCGAAGGCGCCATTGCCGCCGCCCGCCAGCGCGCCGAAGCCAAGGGCGAGGCCGGCTATCGACTGACGCTTGATTTCCCCAGCTTCAATACGGTCATCAGTCATGCCGATGATCGCGCGCTGCGCGAATGCCTGTACGAGGCGTGGAGCACGCGCGCCTCCGATGCCGGTCCGCACGACGCCCGCTTCGACAACAGCCCGCTGATGGAGCAGATTCTCGGCGCGCGCCACGAACAGGCGCAGTTGCTTGGCTACCCGAATTACGCCGCCCTTTCGCTGGCGCCCAAGATGGCCGATGACGCCGACACCGTGGAGCGCTTCCTGCTCGACCTGGCGCATCGGGCACGGCCACGCGCAGAACAGGAACTGGCCGAGCTCACCGCCTTTGCCCGCGAGCGCAACGGCATCGAACACCTGCAGCCCTGGGATCTTCCGTACTACAGCGAAAAACTGCGCGAGCAGCAGCTGGGCCTCTCGGACGAGATCCTCAAGCCCTACTTTCCACTCGACGCGGTGATTGCCGGACTGTTCGACCTGATCGAGACCCTGTACGGCGTGCGCGCCGAAGCCATTGACGACGTCAGGGTATGGCACGACAGCGTGACGGTCTATCGGCTGTTCGACGCCGATGGCGAGACCATCGGTCTGTTCTATCTGGATCCCTACGCGCGCGAACACAAGCGCGGTGGCGCCTGGATGAACGACGGCCGCTCGCGTCGCCGCAGCCCCGAGGGCCTGCAGACGCCGGTGGCCTATCTCGTCGGCAACTTCACACCGCCCCTGGCCGGACAGGCGCCGCAGCTCACCCATCAGGAAGTGCTCACCCTGTTCCACGAGGCCGGCCACGGCCTGCACCATCTGCTGACGCAGATCGATGTGGCGGCTGTCTCCGGCATCAACAACGTGGCCTGGGACGCCGTCGAGCTGCCCAGCCAGTTCATGGAGAACTTCTGCTACGACCGCCGCTTTGTGCAGCGCATGAGCCGACACGTCGACAGCGGCAAGCCCTTGCCGGACCACCTGCTCGAGAAGCTGCAGGCCGATCGCCAGTTCGGCGCCGGGCTGGCAACCTTGCGCCAGGTGGAGTTCGCGCTCTTCGACCTGCGCCTGCACCGCGACTTCGACCCCGCCCGCGGCGGCCGGGTGCTGGAGACACTGCAGGCAGTGCGCGACGAAGTCGCGGTGATCCAGCCGCCGACCTATAACCGCTTTCCAAACAGCTTCTCGCACATCTTTGCGGGCGGCTATGCCGCCGGCTACTACAGCTACAAGTGGGCCGAGGTGCTGTCAGCGGATGCCTTCGCTGCCTTCGAAGAGGCCGGCGTGCTCGATCCGGAGACCGGGCATCGCTTCCGCGACTGCATCCTCGCCCGCGGCGGTACCCGCGATGCCGGCAGCCTGTTCCGCGCCTTCCGCGGCCGCGACCCCGAGATCGACGCCCTGCTGCGTCAGGACGGTCTGCTCGACGCTGCCTGAGGAGGCCTGACAGCCTACCGACATAGAGAATCGCGAAGCGTTACCATTCGCGCCCTATTTCGCGTTGATGAATCGCCTGTGAAGCACGCCGCGTCCCCGCAGAGCCCCTCACCGCGACGGGAGGCGACAGTGCGCAGCCTGGCCGCACTGCCACTGGCGTGGCTCGCCGCCACCCTGAGCACGGCGGGGCTGACGAGCGTGCTGGTTGCCGGCGGCTTGCCGCGGGCGGAGACCACTGTCTGGCTGATGCTCGCAGGCCTGTTGCTCTGGCTCGCGCTGGCAATCCATGCAGTGGCGGCCCGCCGGCTGCTTCAGGCTTGGCTGCTCCCGACCAGCCTGGCGGCAGTTGGTGCGCTTTTGGTCTGGCAATTCGATGCAGGCGGCGCGCTATGACCCGTTCGCTGCGTCAGTCGCTCAATGTGCTGCACACCTGGGGCGGCCTCGTGGCTGGCTCGCTGATCTTCTTCGTTTTCTTCACCGGCTCACTGGTCGTCTTCGAGCAGAGCATCGACCGCTGGATGATGCCGGACACGCGGACCATCGCCAGCGGCGAGGATGTCGGCTTCGAGGGCGCCTTCCAGGCGCTGCAGTCGGCCCATGAACTAGGCCCTCACGGCGTATTTCTCTACCCACCGACACCCCGCCGGCCGGTCTATGCCGCCCATTATCACGATGCCGCCGGCGCCGACCAGCACGCCTTCATTAGCCGGGATGGTCAACCCATTGCCGACCCCGGCACCTTCGGCGCCAGCGAGTTCTTCTTTCCGCTGCACTATTCCCTGCACTTCGGTGCCTTTGGCATGGCCACTCTGGGCTACTGGCTGGTAGGTCTGGCCGGCATGATGGTGCTGGCCATGGTGGTTAGCGGGATCGTGGTCCATCGCCGCCTGCTGCGCGACTTCTTCAGCCTGCGACTGGAGCGCGCGCGCGGTCGGGCACTACTCGACGTACACAACATCAGCGGGGTCATGAGCCTGCCTTTTCTGGTGTTCATGGCCTTCAGCGGGGTGGCCATCTTCGTCTATACCTATATGCCGGTGAATGTGCTGGCGAGCTACTCCAACAGCGAGGACTTCTTCCACGACGTGTTGCCGCACGTCGACCGTAATGCGGCCGACATGCCCGCCGAGCGCGTATCCCTCGACCACATTGCGGCGCAGGCCCGCAGCATCTGGCAGGGCGGGGAGGTCATGGTGCTGGGTATTCACCTCGCGGGTGATGCCCATGCCTACGTGGCCGCCTATCGGGACACGCCCCGCGAGATCGCCTATCGCTACGAACAGCTTGATTTCGACGCCACCGATGGCACGTTGCTGCATCAGCAGCGCCTTGGCCCCGCCATGCAGACCTATCAGTTCCTGACCGGGCTGCATATCGTGGTGGCTGACAGTTGGGCGGTGCGCTGGCTGTACTTCCTGATGGGGGTTGCCGGCTGTGTGGTCATCGCTTCCGGCTTCCTGGTCTGGCTTGAGAAGCGTGCGCAGCGCACTGGACAGCGCGCATTTCGTTGCGCGCAAGCCATGGCAGGGGCCTCCACCGTCGGCCTGCTCATGGCCACCCTGGCCATGCTGGCCGCCAATCGCCTGCTGCCCGCTGGCCCGGCCGCGCGTGCCGAGTTCGAAGTAGGCATCTTCTTTACCGCCTGGATCGCCAGCCTGCTGCATGCCTGGCTACAACCTGGCCTTACTGGTCTTGGGCGACAACTGCTGGCCGTGGCCGCGCTGGCGTTGTCATTGCCTGTACTGAACGCCATCACTACTGGGGACGCGCTCCCCCTGACCATTGCGCGAGGCCAATGGCAGATTGCCGGCGTGGACCTGGTCATGCTGCTCACGGCCGTGACGGCGCTGTATGCAGTCCATGGCCTCCGCCGCGCCGAGCGGCGCCAGCGGGCAACATATCGCACCGTGGCGGCCTGACATGCTGCTGCTCAGCACCTTCCTTCTGCTGCTTTGCATGGCGCTGCTGGTGAGCACCGATCCCCGGCAGCGCCGACGCCGCCATCGAGCGGTCTTGCCTGTGGCTCAGCGTCGTCTGCGCCGTGGCCTGGGCCTGCTCTGTGGCAGCGCAGCCCTGCCGTTGGCCTTTGCCGGCCTTTCACCCGGCTACGCCACTCTCTTCTGGCTGTTGGGCATTGGGCTGGCCGGCATGGCCGTTGCGGTGCTCCATGGCCTGCACGTTGGCAGCAATGCCGCACCGTAGCGCCTTCTGCGCGCGGACAGCGCAGCTCCATCCACCCCGCTAAAATATGAGAATCGTACGCATTAGCGTTACGGTTCTTATAAGGCTCAACGAGCCACACAGACTGGGGATTCGACATGACCTTTCACAATCGCTGCCCGCGTACCGGGCTGTTCGCGGCTGTCTGCATGACCGCCACCGCCTGGACGCCGGCCATGGCGCAGGAAGCGCCGGCAGACGAAGCCACATTCGATCCGGTGGTCGTTTCGGCCACCCGCACCGAAAGCACGGTGTCGCAGACCGCGCGTTCGGTCACCATCATCGATGCCGAAACGATCCAGAGGCAGGCGAGCCTGGATCGCAACCTGAGCACGATCCTGGCGTCCGAGGTCCCCGGCCTTGGGCCCAGCACCCAAGCGGCAACGAATTTCGGCCAGACACTGCGTGGCCGCAACTTTCTGGTATTGATTGACGGCATTCCACAGTCCACGCCTCTGCGAGACGCCTCGCGCGACCTCAACACCATCTCCCCCGCTTCGATCGAACGCGTGGAAGTCGTACGCGGCGGTACGGCGGCTTACGGTTTCGGCGCAACCGGGGGACTGATCAACATCATCACCAAGAAGTCGGAAGACGCTCCCACCGCGGGCTACTCGGCGGTTGGCGTGCGCTACTCCACGGAAGAATTCGACGATTCCGGCATCTTTGAAACCGAACATGGCGTTTCCGGCACACGTGGCGCCTGGGACTATCTCTTCTCCGGCTCTCTTGTGGAGCGACAGGGGCTGTTCGATGCCGAAGGCCGCCGCATTCCGCCCGACCCGCTTGGCTCGCAGGGTGGCTTTGCCGACAGCACCGAATACAGTCTGCTCGGCAAGGTGGGCTACGCCATCGACGACCTGCAGCGTGTCCAGTTCATGGTCAACCACCTGGACAACGAGCAGGAATCTGACTTCACCTTCGACACCGAGTTGCGCGACGGAAGAACGCCGGCCATTCCGCTCAGCGAAGCGCCCGATGATGCGCGCTTCGTGAGATCGCCAGGTACGCGCAACACCGTCGCCAACATCAGCTACTCGCATGCCAATCTGGCGGGCAGCACGCTTCGGCTCAACAGCTACTACGGTGATCAGGAAATCGTCTTTGGCAAGTTCCCCGGCTTCTCGCAGGGCGGAATCGCCTCCGAGAAATTCGGTAGCCGGACTACCATCGATACACCACTGACGTTGCTTCCCGGCGCGCTTCATCTGATCTGGGGTGCGGACTACCTACGCGATGAAACCGACCCGGTGAGCTTCCAGGCTCCGGACGCAGTGCCGGCTATGGAACAGGACGCCTTTGCTGGATTCGCGGAAGTAGAGATTCCCCTAGGGGACGCCGGCCTGATTCGTGGCGGTCTTCGTCATGAAGTCATCTCGGTGGATACGGCAACGGTGGACAGCAACCGCAGCGGCAACCGCGTGGAAGCGGGCACCCTCGACTATGACGAAACCCTGTTCAACCTCGGCGGGGTACTCTATCTCAGCCCGCAGTTCGACCTGTTCGCCAGCTTCTCGCAGGGCTTCTCGCTGGCCGATATCGGGCGTGTGCTGGCCGATGCCGGCCCCTTCGAGGAACGCGTGACTTTCCAGGCCGAGGACTTCGAGTCGGAAGCACAAAAAACCGACAACTATGAGCTGGGGCTGCGCTGGTCTGATGGGCGCCTATCCACCTCGCTGGCCGTGTTCTACAGCCGGTCGGACAACGGCACAACCTTTGATGACGATGCGCAGATTCGCAAGTTTGCCGAAGACATTCACGGTGCCGAACTGACCTTTGACTACACGGTCAGCGACATGACCACCTTCGGCGGGACGGTGAGCCGCGCCAAGGGTGAACGGGAAAGCGCCGACGGCACCGAGGTCAAGCTCGATGGCACACGCATCGCACCGCTCAAGGTCACGGCCTACTTCAGCCACTCCCCACTGCCGGGCTGGGACAACCGCCTACAACTGACGCATATCGGTGACCGCGACGAATTCCCCAATGCGGACGGGCCTGAGAGCTTTGCCGGCTTCGGCGAGGGTGAAATCGACGGCTACACGCTGGTCGACCTGGTCAGCAGCTTCGCGGTCGGACCCGGCACGCTGCAGCTATCGGTCAGCAATCTGCTGAACAAGGACTACGTGCCGATGATCAATCAGGCCTTCAACATTCCGAGCGCCTTCTCCAGCGGTCCCGGACGCATGGTGGGCCTCAACTACCGCCTCGACTGGTGATGCACTGCCGTGGCGGCTGGCACCCTGGCAAGGGCGCCGCCGCCACGGCATCTTGCTTCAAAGCGACAGGCCGATGGCACCACGCAGGCGATGCGTCGCCAGCGAGCGCGGGGCCACCGCCTCGAGGTGCGCCAATATCGTAGCGGGAGGCAAAGGATCCCTACGCAGGCGCCACAGTGCCGGTAGCCGCGCCGCGTGGAACAGGCTTGCAGTCAGCGTCAGCCCCGCCACCACGATGGTCAGTGCCGGCAAAGCGCCGGGATCCTGCTCCAAACTCCGTAGCTGCGGCCACAGACTGGCCAGCAGGCCAAGCGACAATGCTGCCCAAGCCACAACGCGGGCGACCACAGCAACGGTCACCGTGCGCCACGCGCCGCCGGCTATACGCACCAGTTCGGCGGGGGAAAAGCTGTCCAACCGCCAGGCTGTGGCCTCGTCCACCGCTCGACGCGACGGTGGCGGCAGCAACGCGCCCGTGATCGGATCGACCACGGTTTCACCCCGGCTATGGGCGGCCACCGCGCGCTGCACGGCCGCGTGTCGCGCCTCGGACAGCGGATACCACCACATCAGGCCCAGCCCGATGGCATTGAGCACTGCAGGGACGAGGGCATGCAGCGTCTTGATGGCGAACACCACCTCGGGGCTCTGCGTGGCGGCATCCGGGACGTACCCCACACTGCCGAGTACGGCCAGCGGAAGGGCGGCGCCGGGAATCAGCGCGAACTTGGGGATGATGCTCCACAGTGCGGCGAACTGGGCTTCGCGGCGTTTGCCGGTCAGCAACTCGTCGTAGTCGACGACATCGGCGTGCATGGCCCCGCCGACGAACAGCCATACTGCGGATTGCAGGCCCACCATCATGTGAATGAACAGCACCAGACGTTCGTCGCCCGGCCCGGCAAAGAACAACGCGCTGCCGCCGACGACGGCAATGGCGCCGGCCGACAGCCAGACCACCCGCTTGCCCTGAGCATGCGCAACGATCAGCCAGATGGGGAGCGCTAGAAGGCCCGACAGCAGATAGGCCAGCAGGAAATAGCCCACCCACACGCCCTCCGCTTGCAGCACATGCTCGGTGTAGAAGGGCAGCATGGTTGCCGGAATGGCAAAGGGGATGGCCGTGATGATGTGCGAGGCGAAGGTGATGCGAAAGGCCGGATTGCGCAGCGCGCGGCGCACGCCCGGGACCAGGGGCACGCGGCCGCGTACTGCATCGACGCGGGGCTCGCGGATGACCAGCAGAAAGAGGAGATTGGCGGCGAGATAGGCGCCGCCGTACATCATTGACTGCCAGAACATCTGCTCGCGGCCGTCCTCAATGCCCATGCCAGACAGCACATTGGGCATGACCGCACCCACGATGGTGCCGATGGCTACGAAGCCGGCGATGGCGGCGAACAAGTCCTGTCGCTGCCCCTGATCCTGGGTCAGTTCCATGGCCAGGGCCTGCCGCGGCACCGCCGAGATGGTGAGGAAGAGAAAGGACAGCAGCAGCGCTGCCACCGCCCAGCCCGCCAGGCCGACCTCGGGGAGCGCCTCGGGCGGATTCAGCAGCAGAACGAACATGGCGGTGTTGCCCAGCACGCCGATGGCGATATAGGGCATGCGCCGGCCAAAGCGACTACGGGTGCGGTCCGACAGCCACCCCATCAAGGGGTCGGTGATGGCGTCGAAGGCGCGACCGGCGGCAATGGCCAGGGCCATCACGCCCGCTGGCAGGGCCACCACATCGACGTAGAACTTGGTGAGATAGACCGCTAGCAGCAAGGCCATGGCCGCGCTGACCGCCCCCTGCAGGCTGAAGGCAAAGCGGGTGGGGTCGGTCATGGCCGCGATGCCCCCATCATCGGCGCCAGGTCAGTCGCCAGCGGCCGGCGTTGCCTCGGGCGCGATGCGCGCCAGCAAGACCGCCCGGAAGTCCCGCAGCTTGTCGCGCACGGCTCGCGAGGCCTCGGGACCCAGGCGCAGCAGGATCTTCTGCCCGGAGGACAGCGCCTCCAGATCCGGGTCGGCAAATGCGTAGAGCACTTCCGGCTGCACCAGCAGATAGCGTTCCCGCGCGGGTGGTGCGGCCAGCAGGTGATCGATGATTGCGATCAGCCGGTCGTTGAAGTAGTCCTCCTCCTCGCCCAGGGCAGCGAAGGCCCGCTGCAGCAGCGGGTAGTAGCGCAGGTAGAGGTCCACCATGGTGTCGGTGTCCGGCGCAGTGAAAGCACGCACGTAGGGCGCGTAGCGTTGGGCGTTGGCGGGCAGCCATTCGAAGCGGTTATTGCCAACCGCCTCCACCAGCGGCCGGCCCGGCACGTGCTGCACCGGCCATTTGGTCACCGGCACGATCTGGCCGTCCAGGCTGTTGACCCAGACCACGAATCTCTGCACCAGCCGGCGCGGCACCAGGCGGCCTTCGATCGGGATGTCTCCGGTGAGTGCGCGCAGATCGGCGCGTACGGCCTCGTCGCTCTCATCCAGGGGCGGCAGGGATGAAGACTGGGCATCCGTGGCTTCCGCGCCGGCGGGTGCATCGCTCTCGGCGGCGCCGGCGTCTGCGCTTTCCGCGGCAGTGTCGCCTACCGGGTATTGGGGCGGCTCCGGCTCGGCGGCGGCTTTCTCGGTCTGCGCCGGGTCGCGATAGTCCACGGCGGTTTCCGGGCTGTCGCCGACGCCGTCCTCAGACTGACTCCACCACCAATAGCCGCCGGCCGCGGCAACGGCGATCAGCAACAGCGCTACGACAACGGAACGGTTCATGTGGAATCACCCTGTTGAAAGGCGCTTAGGCAGCGCGCTCGGCCTCTGGGTTTGCCAGAAGACGGTCGATGAGCTGGTCCTTGTCGGCCCAGATCTCACTCACCCAGGCGTGCACGCGTTGCCGGAAGGCGGCGTCGCCCGCGTAGTCGCCGTGATAGAAGTCCTTGGGTACCGGGATTTCGCGCACCCGCACGATGACCTTGCGCATCTTGCCGCCGAAAAAGGCCATGAATCCACAGGCGCCGTCGGGATAGACGATGGTGACATCGAGGATGGACGAGAGCTTCTCGCCCATGGCCTGCAGCGCGAAGATCAGGCCACCCGCCTTCGGGCGCAGCAGATGGCGATAGGAGGACGCCTGCCGACTGTGCTTCTCGGCGGTGAAGCGCGTGCCTTCCAGAAAGTTGAGAATCATGACCGGCTGGCCCTGGTAGCGGTCGCAGGCGCGCCGGGTCGCCTCGAAATCCTGGCTGGCGAGGGCAGGGTTGGCCTTGATGGCCTCGCGCGAGTGCCGCTTCATGAAGGGGTAGTCGAGTGCCCACCAGACCGGCCCCAATACCGGCACCCAGATGAGCTGCTGCTTGAGAAAGAACTTGAAGAAGGGCGCATTGCGGCCGAAGGCCTTCATCAGCACGTAGATGTCATTCCAGGTCTGATGATTGGAGGTCACCAGGTACTGCCCTTTCAGGTCGAGGCGCGAGACGCCCTCAATGTCCCACTCGGTTCCCAGCAGATGATCCCCGAGCCAGACGTTGCTGGCGGCCCAGCCCTGCGCGAAGTTCGCCATCGTGCGCGTCGACCACCGACTCCAGCTGCCCCAGGTCAGGAGCTTGACCAGAATCATGGTGTAGACCGGGATCGCCCACAGCAGCAGGTTGAGCACAAACAGCAGAAACATGATGGCCGCGCTCAGGGGACTCGGCAGAAATCGCAGCATGAGTGGGTTCGACTCCTTGTTGAAGTAATGGCCGGACAGGCCAGATTGACGGCAGTGGCCTCAGGGTTGACTAGCGGCGATGCGCTGGCCGCCGGCGTCATAGACGGCAACGGTATGGCTGGCGTCAATGCCCGGCGGCAGCGCCACCACCACACAGGGTGCCGTCGCCGCGTCACCCTGGAAAAGGCTCGCTTCCAGGCGCACGCGCTTGCCAATACGCTCCGCCTGACTGCGCACGGCAATGCCGCTGCCAAGACTCGATGCGGTCCCCAGTTCGATCACGACATAGGGTCGACCGGGACGGACATCGCGTACCAGACGGTCGCGCTGGCGTGATGCCGCCCAGGCGCGGGCGGCTTCGCCGCTCTCGAAGAGCTGGACCCGCGCACCCTCCTGGGGCGAGGCGCAATCGCGCAGCGCACCCACCTGGCGCACCTGCATCGCTTGCGGCTCGGGGTCTGACCAGAGCACCGGCACGCCGGAACATGCACTGAGCATAATGGGCAGTGCCAAGGCTGCCGATACGCGATGGCTGAATCCTTTGATGTTCCCTCTCCCGTCATCCAAGCACTTCATGATGCCAAAAGCCGCCGCCCGACTCCTAGCAGGTCGCGGCAATGGCGCCCCGTCAACCGATCGTTCAGCCGGATGAGGGCATCGATGTCGTGAACCGCCACAATGCGCGCCGCCGTTCTCAAACCCGCGTCATCTTTCGCCCATGCACATCGCCACCTGGAATCTGAACTCGCTTCGCGTACGGCTGCCGCACGTACTTGAATGGCTGGAAGGCCAGAGCGACACCGTCGTCGGCCTGCAGGAACTGAAGCTGGCGGACGAGGACTTTCCTTTCGAGGCACTGCGTGAGGCCGGCTGGTACGCCGTCTGCAACGGCCAGAAGACTTACAACGGTGTGGCGATTCTGGCGCGCAGCGAGCCCACGGCCCTGCAGCGTGACATGCCGGAGGTCGAGGATCCGCAGAAGCGGGTCATTGCCGCGACGGTCGACGGCATTCGCATCATCTGCGCCTATGTGCCCAATGGGCAGTCAGTCGATTCACAGAAATACCACTACAAGATCGAGTGGCTACAGCAGTTCCGCGACTTCGTCGCCGCCGAGGCGCGCGCCCACCCGGAAGTGGCGGTGGTCGGGGATTTCAATATCGCGCCCACGCCGGAAGACACCCATGACCCCGAGTCCTGGGAAGGCCGCATCCTGTGTTCCGGCCCGGAGCGCGCCGGTTTCGAGGCCCTGCTCGAACTCGGACTGACCGACAGCTTCACCAAGGTCCCCACGCCGGAGCAGCGCTACACCTGGTGGGACTACCGCGCCGCCGGCTTTCGCCGCAATCTTGGCCTGCGCATTGACCACGTCCTGCTCAGCCAGCCGCTGGCCGAGCGCGTGACCGGATGGGAGGTCGACCTCGCGCCGCGCCGGCTGGAGCGGCCTTCCGATCACGCGCCGGTGATTGCGCGCCTCGACTAGGGCCTGTGAACACGCAGTCAGTCGTGGCGAATCCGAAGGACGCGGCCCGTATGCGCGCCGTGATCGACCGAATGTGAAAAGGCCCTAGTCCTTGCGTGTCGCGCGCACGTTGGCGCTGCCGATGCCGCGCGGGTCGGAGGCGGCCTCTACGGTGTCGTAGCGGATATTCCAGTGAATCGCCTGCATATCGCCATAGCGCCGCGACGAGCTGTGCAATTCGTGGCCGCGCGCCTGCAGCGCCGCCTGCTGCGCTTCGGTGAGCGCCGCCGCTTCGAAATAGACCGCATCCGGCAGGAACTGGTGGTGAAAGCGCGGGGCCGTGACGGCCTGCTGCGCATTCAGCCCGTTCATGTGCGCCAGTGAGGACAGCAGCACCATCGTGATGATGCGGCTGCCACCCGGCGTGCCGGTAATGAAGACGCCGCGCGGCCCTTCCACGAAGGTGGGGCTCATGCTCGACAGCGGTCGCTTGTGCGGCTGGACCGCATTGGCCTCGGTGTGCACCAGCCCGTAGGCATTGGGCACCAGTGGCGCGGTCGCGAAATCGTCCATCTCATTGTTGAACAGCACGCCGGTGCCCGGTGCCATGTAACCGGAGCCGAACCAGGTATTGATCGACAGCGTCGCGGACACGCGGTTGCCGTCGCGGTCGAGGACCGAGAAATGCGTGGTGTTCTCGCCGCGCGCCCGCGCCGCCTGCAGCGAAGGCACTTCGAGATCGTCGCTGTCCAACGCCTTGGGACCGATGCGTGCGGCCAATTCCTGGGCATAGGCGTCGCTGGTCAGCCGCTCCACCGGTACGTCGACGAAGTCTGGATCACCCAGATAGATGGCACGGTCGCGGTAGGCCAGACGCATGGCCTCGATTAACTCGTGACGGGCCGCGATATCCCCCGCCGGCGGCCAGTCTCGCGCTTCGAGGATATTGAAGACCTGCGACAGCGTGACGCCGCCGGCGGACGGCAACGACGCCGTGGTGATCTCGTAGCCGCGGTACTGGATCTTGGTCGGCTCGCGTTCCTTGATGCGGTAACCCGCAAGGTCCTCAAGCGACCAGATGCCACCATCGCGATAGGCGCCCTGCTGCAGCTTCTTGGCCACCGGCCCTTCATAGAAGCCGGCGCGCCCCTTGCGCGCAATCTGCTCCAGCGTCTGCGCCAGATCTTCCTGCTTGAGCTGATCCCCCACCGAGGGCAGCGTGCCCCCCGGCAGGAACACGGCCTCGGCGGCCGGTGAGAAGCGATGCGCGGAGGCGGTGATGCGGCCGGCAAGCTTCTCATTGACCGGGAAACCCTCGCGTGCTGCCCGAATCGCCGGTGCCAGATTCTGCTCGATGCTGCGCACACCGAAGGATTTGGTGATGTGGTCGAGCGCGGCCGGAATGCCGGGAATGCCCGCCGCCAGTGGCCCGTCGCGCGACAGATCCTCCACCGGCTTGCCATCCGCATCCAGATACATGTCACCGGTGGCGGCCCCCGGCGCGGTCTCGCGGGCGTCGATCATCACGTCCAGGTCCGCGCCATTGCGATGCAGCAGGAAGAAGCCGCCGCCGCCAATGCCGGAGCCGTAGGGCTCCACCACCGCCAGGGTCGCCGCCACGGCGACCGCGGCGTCAAAGGCGTTGCCGCCGGCGGCGAGTACGTCCAGTCCGGCCTGGGTGGCAATCGGGTGGGCCGTGGCCACGGCTTCCGCAGGCGGGCGGTAGACCTCCACCGTGCGGGCCAGAACGGTCTGCGTGCTCAGGCAAAGGACAAGGGCAAAGGTGGCGCGCGCAATCACGGCTCGCATGAAGACTCCAGGAGATACATGGTGCGTTGGACTGGGGATCGCCGATACGGACATCGACGAGGGCTAGTTGCTGCTGTCCTGCGTGAGACGCCGGTACTTTGCCATGAGCTGGTCCTGCGTCTCCGGATGGTCCGGGTCAAGCGGGATGCAATCCACCGGGCAGAGCTGCTGACACTGCGGCTCATCGAAATGACCGACGCACTCGGTGCACAGCGCCGGGTCGATTTCATAGATTTCCTCGCCCTGATAGATCGCGCCGTTCGGGCACACGGGCTCGCAGACATCGCAATTGATGCAGGCGTCGGTGATCTTCAGTGCCATAGGTTCAGCTTTGCCGGCCGAAACGGGCGAGCAGCTCCGGCAGGACCGGCTTGGGAACGAATTTCTCCACCGGCGCGCCGAGGCCGGTCAGCTCGCGCACCAGCGACGAGGACAGATGCGCGTATTCCGGAGACGGCGCCAGCATGACGGTATCGAGTTGCGGGAAGAGATCGCGATTCATGATCGCCATTTGCTTCTCGTAGTCGACATCCGTGACCGTGCGCACGCCGCGCACCAGCACACTGACATTGTTCTCGCGGGCAAAGTCCACGATCAGACCATCGAAGGGCTTCACCGACACGTTGTGTAGACCCGCTTCCTCGACCGTGGCCTCGATCAGCGCCACGCGCTCGTCGATGGAAAAACGTGGATTCTTCGACGGGTTCAGGCCCACGGCCACGATCAGACGCTCGAACATGACCGCGGCGCGCGCGATGATGTCGGTGTGACCGAAAGTCACCGGATCGAATGTCCCGCTATAGGCTGCCGTCACTCCGGGCATGCCGTTCCTCCTTCCACGTCGGGATGGGTGCCGTCCGAAAAGCTTGCGAGGCCGTAGCTTACCGCAGCCGCCCTGGATGTCCGGTGCCACTGCAGCGCGACGCCGAAATCCGGCGTCTGCGCGCGCGGCCACTCGATGTAGAGGCGATGGTCCGCTGCAATGCAGCCGGCCAGCGGCGGCAACAGCCGCGACCACAGGTCGGCCGCATAGGGCGGGTCGACAAAGGCGATATCGAAGTGCTTCTGCCCAGATGCACCTTGTAGCCACTGCAGTGCATCCTGCTGCACGACGCGCGCACCCGCGCCGGCCTGCAGCAGGTCGAGGGCGGCCTGGATGGCCGCGATCTGGGCGCGCCCTGCGTCCACGAAGACCGCCTCGGCGGCGCCGCGCGACAGGGCTTCCAAGCCCATCGCGCCGCTGCCGGCGCAGAGATCGAGCACGCGCGCGCCGCGAATGCGCGGCGCCAGCCAGTCGAAGGTGGTCTGGCGCACACGGTCGGGCGTCGGGCGCACGGTGCTGTCGGCGAAACGGACGCGCCGCGAGCGCCAGGTACCGCCGATGATGCGCAGTTCGCCGCGCGGACGCCGCTGGGCCACGCCTTAGTCCGTCTGCGTACCACCGACAGTCAGGCCGCCGATGCGCAGCGTGGGCTGCCCCACCCCCACCGGCACGCCCTGGCCTTCCTTGCCGCAGACGCCGATGCCAGGATCCAGCATCAGATCATTGCCGAGCATGTCGACCTGGGACAGCGCATCCGGTCCATTGCCGATGAGGGTCGCGCCCTTGACCGGACGGGTCACCTTGCCGTTCTCGATGAGATAGGCCTCGGAGGTCGAGAACACGAAATTGCCGGAGGTGATGTCGACCTGTCCGCCGTTGAAGTTGACCGCATAGAGACCACGATCGACGGACGCGATAATCTCTTGCGGATCATGCGGCCCGGGCATGAGATAGGTGTTGGTCATGCGCGGCATGGGCAGATGCGCATAGGACTCCCGGCGCCCATTGCCGGTGGACTCCGCGCCCATCAGACGCGCGTTGATGGTGTCCTGCATGTAGCCGCGCAGCACGCCGTTCTCGATCAGGACGTTGCGTGCCGACGGTGTGCCTTCGTCATCCACGGTGAGCGAGCCACGCCGATGCGGAATGCAGCCCTCATCCACCACCGTGCACAGATCGGAGGCCACCTTCTGCCCCACCTTGCCGCTGTACACCGAACTGCCCTTGCGGTTGAAGTCGCCCTCCAGCCCATGACCCACGGCCTCGTGCAGCAGGATGCCGGGCCAGCCGGCACCGAGCACCACCGGCATGGTGCCAGCCGGTGCCGCATCGGCCTCCAGCAGCACACAGGCGATACGTACGGCTTCGCGGGCATAGGCCTCCGGCTTGTCGCCGTCCAGGAAGAAGGCGTAGCCGCTGCGGCCGCCGCCGCCGGCCGAGGCCTGCTCCCGCCGTCCCTGGTGCTCGACCGTGACATTGACATTGAGGCGCACCATCGGCCGGACATCGCTGGCGACCAGGCCGTCGCTGCGCGCGATCAGGACGGTCTTGCGGGCCCCGGTCAACGAGACCTGGACCTGCGCCACGCGCGGGTCGGCGGCACGTGCAGCCGCGTCGGCGCGCCGCAGCAGTTCCAGCTTGTCCTCGGTGGGCAGACTCTCGAGCGGGCTGTCGGCAGTGTAGATGGGGCGGACGCGGCGCGGCGCCAGAGCCGCCACGCGCCCGGCCTGGCCGTGATCGACGATGGCGCGCGCCTGGCCGGCGGCATTCATCAGCATGGGCGCGGTGATCTCGTCGCTGTAGGCGAGCCCTGCCTTCTCGCCGGCAATGGCGCGCACACCAACCCCGCGCTCGCTGCCATGGGTGCCGCGACGCACGATGCCGTCCTCGAACAGCCAGCTCTCGCTCTGGCCTTCCGAGAAATAGAGATCGGCGGCGTCCACCCCCGGCTTCATCAGTGCGCCCAGCGCACGCTCGATATCGACCATGCCAAGGCTGGCCGGTTCGAGAAGGCGGGATTCGGCGAATTGCAGGGGCTCTTGCATCATCAACTCTGTCGTGAGGCCGCCGGGTAGACAAGGCAGGCGGCAGAAGGTGCCATCAAGTGTAAATGCGACGATGCGCCAGTACCGGGAAACGTCGACGCTGCTCGGCCTGGGCGCCGAGGTCGAGTTCGGCAATGGCGAGTCCGGGCTGTTCCTCGCAGGCGGCCAGCCAGCGGCCCCAGGGGTCGATGATGGCGCTGTGGCCCCAGGTGCTGCGGCCGTCAGCGTGCGTACCGCACTGATTCGGCGCCAGCACGAAGCACTGATTCTCGATGGCGCGGGCGGTCAGCAGCGGCGCCCAGTGGGCCTGTCCAGTGGCATGGGTGAAGGCTGAGGGCACCGTCAGCCAGCAGGCCCCCTCCTGCGCGTGGCGGCGATACAGCTCGGGGAAGCGCAGGTCGTAGCACACCGACAAGCCGCCGCGCGCCGCTGCCGGGCCGTCGCTGACTACTGCGACGGGGGCGCCCGGCGCGATGGTTGCCGATTCGCGGTAGCTGCCTTCCGGCAGCGTGACGTCAAAGAGGTGCGCCTTGTCGTAGCGCGCGCGCACCCGGCCCTCCGCGTCGTAGACGATGGAGGCCGCGATGATGCGCTGCGGCTCGGCCGGCGCGCGCAGCGCAATGGTGCCAGCCACGATCCACAGGCGGTGATGCTGCGCCAACTGGGCGCAGCACCGCTGAATCGGCCCTTCGCCGGGGGCTTCGGCGATGGCCAGCTTGTCGCGTGCATGAGCGCCCATGAAGGCGAAATTTTCCGGCAGTACGAGCAGTCGCACGCCAGCGGCGGCGGCTTCCGCTGCCGCGCCGCGCACCGTCGCCAGGTTGGCGTCGACATCCGCGGCGCTGTTCATCTGCAGCACGGCAGCGGTCAGGCGGCTCATGGGCGGTTGTCCTCTTCGTTCGCAGTGGCAATGGCTTCGGGGACAATCTGGGGATCATCCCAGGGTCCGACAAGGCGGTAACTGATCCGCGTGACCTCGTCGATCGGTGTCTCGAAGACTTCGCGCGCCAGCAGCGCCAGACCGACGCCGAGCGGCCCGCCCAGCACCGCGCCGCCAATGGTCATGCCCCCCGAGATGTCGGGATAGATGCGGATACGCTGGTCGTAGTCCTGCGCGGCCAGCCCGATGCGGCCGTCGACTTCGACGCGCAGCGACGGGCCATCAACGATGAGGTCATCGGTGACGGCATTGCCGCCGCCCAGAGCGAAGCTGCCGGACAGCGTATCGAAGGCGAGCCCCGTGGCCGTGACATCACGGAAGTCGAGCCCGAAACGGCGCGGCAGGGCGAAGAAATTGAACAGGCCGAGGACTCGCCCGGCGCCGGGCTCAACGGCAGCGATGCTGCCGTTGGCGGCCCGCACGCGCAGCGTGCCCTCGGCCTTGGCGAGGCGCGCCATGCCATCCAACCGGTCCCATTGCAGTTCGGCATCGGCCCGAAACTGCTCGGCGCGCAGCGTGCGCGCATAGCCCAGCGCGGTGAGCAAAGGGTCAATGGCGCGCGTCTGCACTTCGGCGTCGAGGCGCATGCCGCGTGCCATTTCCCCCGACGCCGCTGCTTCGGCACCGTACCAATGCCCAGTGGCGCTCACGTTCAACCCGCCTTCGCTGAGGCGCAGCTTGGTCAGCGCCACGCCCTCCGGGCGCGGTTCCAGACGCAGGTCGAGGGCGCCAAGCTGAAAATCCTCGAACAGGATGTCGCCCACCAGCAGATCGAGCCCTGGCAGCCGCTCAGGACGCCAGACCGGAGCGGCCGCGGATGCAGCGACCTGAGGTTCTGCCGCCGAAGCGTCGGATGGCGTGGCGGCACGCGTGTCGATGCTGGCACGCGCCAGCTTGAGTCGTTCCATGCGCGCCTCGATCTGACCGCGGCCGCTGTCCTGGAAGAGCAAGGTTCCGCGGCTGCTGCCGTCCACATTCAGACGCCGCCGGTTGTCGTCCATTCCCAAGCGGAAGGCCAGATCGGGCAGGACGAAGGGGCCGACGCCCAGACGCGACACGGTCAGTCGCACCGAGGCCAATCCCCCGTCCTGTGCCTCCTGGGCAGATTCCTGCGCCTGCGCGGATGGCGTGCGCATAGCCTGGACCGGCGCAAACCATTCGAGCAGCGCCAGCTGCTGGGCATGACCGCTCAGATGCAGGCCCGGCGCATCGGCGGGCGGCGCACTACCCGGTCCTAGATGAACGCGGATCTGCTGTGGGTCGCGAGCAACGGTGAGTTTGCCCGGCCAGCGCAAAACCAGGGATTCCACCGCTCCCTGGGCGAGCTGCGCATCGATGCGAATGGCCTCACGGGCCTTTTCCGGCTGCATGGCCAGCGGCGGAGGCAATCGGGACCGCAGTGCCTCGCTACCGAGGCGCAGGCTGAGGGCATTCTGCCCATCGATGGCACGCAGGTTCAGGCGCACATCCAGGGGCAGTACACCCTCCAGATAAGGCTGCAACCAATCCGGCAGGAAGCGGGCCAGACCGTTGGGATCGCCGATATCGACCTGCGTCTGCGCCGACAGGCGCTGAATGCCTTCGTCGGTGTCCAGGCCGACGCGGACGGTACGACCATGCAGGCGCGCCTGCATGGCGTCGGCCGCGACGGCATGGTTGGCGAAGAACAGCGTGCCGCGGATGTCGCGCACGGTGGCATCGATGGCGTCGACGAAGAGATGGGCGCCGTCCAATGTCACCTCGCCGCGCGCGACTGCCGAATCGGGTTCGCGCAACGGAATGCTGAGATCAAGCTTCAGCCGCGCGCGCCCTTCCGGTTGGGTTTCTTCGAGCAGGCCGCGCAGATTGCCCGCGAGCGGCGTCGCGCGCAGCAGGGCATACCAGGCCGGGAGGCTGGCTTCGTGGGTGACGGCGGCCGTCAGTTCACCATCCCGGAAGCGCTCGATGGCGACCTGTGCGTCCCGCACGCGCATGCCTTCGATGCTGGCACGCTGGGCGTCGATGCGAAGCCCATCGCGCGCGATGGCAATCTCCGCCTGAATGTCCGACAGCACCGGCCAACGCCGCTGAAAGCGCATGCGCGCCGCCTCGACGCTCAGATTGATCGCGAATCGGGTGTCATCCGCCTTCCAGAAACCGTCTGCCAGCTGCGCCTCGAACTGCAGCCGTCCGGAGCGCACCGTACCGGCTTCGATGGCGCGCGCCAGGTAATCACGCAGAGCGGGCCGCCAGACCTGTGGCATGAAGGGCTTGGCGTCATTGACATCCTCTGCCGCCAGTCCGATATCCAGCACGAGTTCGGGAGACGCCCCCGCAGGCAGGCGCAGGCGCCCTCCGCCGTCGGCCTGCAGACTGCCCATTTGCAGGCGGAGGTCATCCAATGCGACCTGCCAGCCCGTGGCCTCATCCATCAGCGGCTGCCAATGCACGCTGCCGCTCGCCTGATCGAAGCGCAGCGGGGTGTAGAGGTGCTCGGGCAAGCGGATGGTCAGCGCGCCCGGGTCAACATCCAGGCGGCCACCATCGGCGTCCGCCTGCAGCTGCCCTTGAAGCCCTTCGAGGGCGTAGCCATCGCCCACGGCACCCAGGCCATGCACCTGTGCGCTGGCACTGGACAGTGCCCAGGAAGCAGCCTCGGCAGCACGCTCCAGCCGAAGACGAAAGCCGGACAGTTCACCGCTGAGACGCGGCGCGCTGCCTTGCGTCCATGCCCGCAGCCACGGCGAGATCAGGCGCCCCTGCAGCCGCTGCGCACTGACATTGAGACGTTGCCCGGCGTCGCTGAGGGCCACTTGCAGCTGCGCGGCCTGCTGCTGGCCGTTGCTTTCGATGGAAGGCACGCTCAGTTCGAGACCTTCGGCATGCACGCGCAGGTTGCCGTCCAGGCGCACATCGTCGAGCGGCTGGCCATGCGCCACTCGCAGATGGCGGCTGCGCCCCTGCATGTCGATCAGCCAGGGACCATCGCTCCGGCGGCCCTGACGTTGCACGTCCAGCCGCAACTGGGCGCCCACGAGCTCGGGCAAGCCCCGCAGGTCGGGCAGCACGCCACCGACCGAGGCGGCAAAGTCGTGGCTACCGGAGAAGGTGAGCTGCCAACTGTGCCGCCATTGCGCCGGCGCCTGCGCTGTGCCTCGCACGAAACCGTCCACCGTCAGGCGCCCGCTTCGGGCGCCGTCCAGCGCTTCTGCATGGACCCGCCAGCCACCGCGTTCGGTGCCCAACGTGGCCTGCTGCACGAAGACCGGCACGGCCTGGCTGCTGTCGAAGGCACGCAGCTGCACCTGGATCGCTTCGAGCTCAATCTGCTCGAAGCGAGCGATGAAGCGCAGAACGGTGTCCAGCTCGGGACGCACGCGCCGCTCGCGCAGACCGATGCGCCAGTGTCCGTCGGCATCCTCATTGATGCGGATGGACAGCCCCCGCACCTTCAGATTGCGCGGCACGATCTCGCCGCGCAGCAAGGGCATCCAGTCGACACCCAGTCGCATGCCGCCGATACGCAGCGGCGCAGTCCCGGACTCGACCATCAGCAGGCGGGCGTCGTGCAACTCCAGAGTGGGTTCCAAGCCCTCCCAGACCAGGCGCACGCTGCCAATGCGCGCCGGCGCACGCGTGGCTTCCGCAAGCAGTTTCTCGAGTGCGGGACGTTCGCTGGCCACCCAGGCGCTGGCACCAAAGTGCAGGGCCATCGAGGCGCCGGCACCAAACAGAATGGCGAGCAGCGCCGCCGTTCCGGTGTGTCCCCGCTGCCAGCGCCTTGGGCTCCAGCTACTGCGCTGCGTCATATGGGAACGACGTCGAAGCTTTCCTGCAGATACTGGGGCTCGGGCTGCAGGCGTACCGGCCGGGAGAGCTGTTCCTCCAGCTCCGCCAGCCCCACCGAAAGATCATCGCGCAGGCGTTCGATGACCGGCACCGCCGCCAGCACCAGAAAGGCCTGCGCCTCGAACTGGCGGGCCGAGCGCTGTACTTCCCGGAAGATCTCGTAGCACACCGTTTCCACGGTCTTGAGGTAACCGCGTCCTTCGCATGCGGGGCAGGGCTCACACAGGATGTGCCCCAGCGATTCGCGTGTGCGCTTGCGCGTCATCTCCACCAACCCCAGCGGCGACAGCGGGCAGACCACGCTGCGTGCCGGGTCGCGCGCCAGGCAGCGTTCGAGCAGGCGCGTGATCTGCTCGCGATGCTGCGGGTCGTGCATGTCGATGAAGTCGATGATGATGATGCCGCCCAGATTGCGCAGCCGTAGCTGGCGTGCAATTGCCTGCGCGGCTTCCAGATTGGTCTTGAGCGCGGTTTCCTCGAGGTTGCGGTGTCCAGTGTAGGCGCCGGTATTGACGTCGACCGTGGTCATCGCCTCGGTCTGGTCGATGACCAGGTGGCCACCGGATTTCAACGGCACACGGCGATCCAGGGCGCGATTGAGGTCGTCCTCGACGCCGAACAGGTCGAAGATGGGGGCGGCGCCGTCGTAGTGTTCGATGATGTCGACCGCATCCGGGATGAAGGTGCGCGCGAAGGTGCGCAGTCGCCCCCACTCCTCGGCACTGTCGACCCGCACTCTATCGACATCCACCCCGAGCAGATCACGCAGGATGCGCATCGACAGCGGCAGATCGCCATGCACCAGGCTACGCGACGGTGCCTCGTTGCCGGCGGCCTGAATGGACGTCCACAGGCGCTGCAGAAAGCGCAGATCGTTGCGCAGGGCCTCTTCCGTGGCGCCCTCGCCCGCGGTGCGCACGATCACGCCGAGATCTGGCGTCATCTCCGCCACCAGCGCGGTGACCACCTTGCGCAGACGCTCGCGCTCGGCGTCATCCTCGATCCGGGCCGAGACGCCGACATGCTGATCGTAGGGCAGCAGCACCAGATAGCGCGAAGGAATGGACGGCAGCGTCGTCAGGCGCGCGCCCTTGCTGCCCAGTGGATCCTTGAGCACCTGGACGAGAACGCGCTGCCCCTCGTGCAGCAGGCTGGAGATCAGCGGCAGGGCGCCATCGGCTGCTTCGTTGAGGCGCACCATGTCGGAGGCGTGCAGGAAGCCTGTGCGCTCCAGACCGATGTCCACGAAGGCGGCCTGCATGCCGGGCAGCACGCGCTGCACCTGGCCCACGTAGAGATTCCCGACCAGGCCATGGCGCAGCGCGCGCTGAACGTAGGCCTCCTGCACGACCCCGCTCTCCACCAGCGCGACGCGGGTTTCCTGCGGCGCGATGTTGACCAGGATCTCCGTGCTCACGCCGCAGCCACCGGCTGTGGCGTGACGCCGAAGCGGCGCAGCAGCTCCACCGTCTCGACCATCGGCAGCCCGATGACACCACTGATGCTGCCGTCAATGCGGCGTACCCAGCGCGCAGCGAAGCCCTGGATGGCGTATCCACCCGCCTTGTCGGCAGGTTCACCGCTGGCCCAATAGGCCTCGGCTTCCGCCGGCGCAATTTCGCCCATGTCGACCTGGGTCGTGGTCTGAATCACTTCCATCACCGTTTCATGCATCACTGCCACGGCACTGTGCACATGGTGGCTGCGTCCCGAGAGCGAGCGCAGCATGTCGAGGCCGTGTGCGCGGTCGCGCGGCTTGCCGAGGATGACGCCGTCGAGGGTGACATCGGTATCCGCTGCCAGCACCGTCATTCCAGGCCGCGCCAATGTGCGGGCCTTGGTCTCGGCCATGCGGCGCGCGAAGTCGGCGCCGGATTCCTGTGGCTGCGGCGTCTCGTCGATATCCGCGGCCGCCGTCTCGAAGGCGAAGCCGAGCTCTGCCAGCATGGCGCGACGGCGCGGCGACTGGGAGGCAAGCAACAGGGCGGGAGCGGCAGTGGACAACGCAGGCGGCCAGTGATCCAAGGGGCCTGCATTGTCACACCGCCGGGTCGGCCTGTCAGGTCTGCCCCATCAGCCGGCGTCTGCGGGCAGCTTGCCGGCTTCGTCACCCCACAGCTTCTTGAGACGCGCGTCCCGGCCACAGTTGAAGCGGTAGGCCTGATAGCGCAGCGGATTCTTGTCGGCGTAATCCTGGTGATAATCCTCGGCCGGGTAGAAGGTGGTGGCCTTCTCGACCTCGGTATGGACCGTGTCGAAGCGTTGCTGCATCGTCTCCAGGCTGTCGCGGGCAATGCGTTCCTGGGCGTCATTAAGGTAGTAGATGCCGCTGCGATACTGGCTGCCGCGGTCGCAGAACTGCCGATTGGCCACGGTGGGGTCGATATTGCGCCAATGAAATGCCACTAGGGCGCGGTAGCTGATCACGTCCGGGTCGTAGTGCACGCGCACAGCTTCGGTGTGCCCGGTATTGCCGCGACTGACCTCCTTGTAGCTCGGTGAGGCGACCTCGCCCCCCATGTACCCGGAGACCGCTTCAGCCACACCGTCCAGCTTTTCGAAATCGGCCTCGGTGCACCAGAAGCAGCCGCCCGCAAAATAGGCCGTCTCCAATTCGGCCTTGGCCGAGGGCACAAGGGCCTTGTCGTCCGCCTGCGCGCAGGCGGTGCCGAGCATCGTCACCAGCACCAGCCCCAGGACGCTACGCGGGCTCAACTGGAGGCCCCTTCAGGCAGTCGCGCCTCCGGCAGCGCCTCTTCCTCGGGCACGAAGCGCAGCGCCAGGCCGTTGTTGCAGTAGCGCAGGCCGGTGGGCTCCGGCCCGTCTTCGAAGACGTGGCCCTGATGGCCACCGCAGCGGGCGCAGTGATACTCCGTGCGCGGCAGGATCAGCTTGAAGTCGCGCTTCGTGTCGACAGCGTCGGGCAGCGTATCGAAGAAGCTGGGCCAACCGGTACCGCTGTCGTACTTCTGCGTGTGCTTGAACAGCGGCAGATAGCAGGCCGCGCAGACGAAGGTGCCCGCGCGCTTTTCATGGTTCAGTGGCGAGGTGCCTGCGCGCTCGGTGCCTTCCTCGAACAGGATGTGGTAGGCGTCCGCTTCCAGCACCTGCTTCCAGTAGTCCTTATGGGATGGCTTGTTCGCTCCGAGTCGCATGGAGATCGCTCCTAGTGGGATGGTGGACGCGACCGCGAGGCCGCCAAGAAGTGTGCGTCGTTGCATCGGCTGCTCCTGTTCGATACGACCCCCGCAGCGCATAGACCGGTGACCGCAGGCAGGGTTCCCGGATCAGAGCCGCGCCACGTGCACGATGAGGCACAGCCAACCGACCATCAGAGCGAGTCCGCCGATGGGCGTGACCGCGCCCCAGGCGCGGACACCCGACAGCGCCAGGATGTAGAGGCTGCCGGAGAAGACGGCCACGCCGAAGGCAAAGCCGATACCGGAGGCACTGAGCCAGGGGCCCGGTGCCTGGCGCGCCAACAGGCCCACCGCCAGCAGGGCTGCCACGTGATAGAACTGGTATTCCACCGCAGTGCGGAACACGGCCATCAGCTCCTCGCTCAGCCTGCCGCGCAGTGCATGCGCACCGAAGGCGCCAGCGGCTACGCCAAGTAACCCGAAGGCAGCGCCCAGACCCAGCCACAGCCCTGCCATCAGCTGCTGCTCCGCAGGAACAAGAGCGCCAGGCCGGCGCCAACCCATTCAATGGCGATGAAGATCAGCGCGAAGGTCGGCGGCATGCCATCCAGAAAGACCGAGAGCGTGCGTCCGATGGCCAGCCCTCCGAGGAAGACCAGTTGCACGGCAAGGGCATTGCGCCGCCAGGCGTGATGCAGCGCGCCCAGCGTGGTCAACACGCCGATACCGATATGCATGCCGCCGTAGTTGGCGCGGATTTCCCCGATCCAGCCGGGTGTCTGGTAATCCAGGCCATAGGGTGCAAGGTGCCCGAGCGGGTTGAGCAAGCCGTTGAGGCCCAGCGCGATGAAGCCGAGCCCCATGACAATCAAGAAAGCGCGCGAAGCCGTGATCATTTGGATTCCACCAGCGAGAATCGAATACCGATGGCATCCAGCCGCTGACGCAACGCGTCACCCATGGCGATGGCCGGCGTCGTCTGCCCGGCAACGTCGGGCAGATCGTCAAAGGCCATGCACAACACCGATTCTCCCAGCATGCGCGCGGTCTCGCCGTATCCTGGATCGCCTCCGGTGACATCGACGATGACCGAACGGCCGCCCCCTTCACCGAAGAAGCGCACGCGGAACCAGCCACGTCGGCGCTGCTCGTCGCTGGGGCCCTGGCCGGCGGGCTTGCGCCCCATCAGCCAGCGCCGTGCCGGCGGCAGCTGCGCCGCGGCCATCAGTGTGCTGACCCCGGCAAGCAGCTTGGCGACGTTGTACCACTCGCGAATCTGCACGTAGTGGCCGTAACGGAAGGTGGGGCCATAGACGGGAAGGGCGCGCGCCGAACGCATGACGATCTGCGGATCGACGCTGGGAAAGGGCAGCACCCAGGTATCCAGACGCTTGTCGAAGCGGGGTCGCATGACCTCGCCGCGCACGCTGCGTGCGGTCGTCACGGTTTCACGCCGCGCGCGCTCGCGATGCGCGGCGGCCGTCGCACGCAGTCGGGAAAAGGCCAGCAGTGCCGAATGGAAGGTACCCCCGGAAAAGGTACCTCCGGCACGCACGTAGCCTTCGATGCGCTTGGGCGCCTCGGCCGGCAACTGCTGGGCAGTGAACAGGGCACCGAGATCGTGCGGAATGCTGTCGAAGCCGCAGCAGTGCACGATCTTGGCGCCGCTCTGCTGGGCGGTCTTGTGGTGGCGCAGCCACATGGTATCGACGAACTCCGGCTCCCCGGTGAGGTCGAGGTAGTGCGTGCCTTCCGCCGCACAGGCCGCCACGACCGGCTCCCCGTGCAGCACGTAGGGCCCGACGGTGGTGGCCAGCACGCGGGTATCGCGCGCCAGCTGGCGCAAAGCCGCACTGTCCTTGATATCGACTGCCACGCAATCCACCGCCTCAGCCGTGGGGTTCACCCGCTCCAGGTGCGCACGCACGTCCTCCAGCTTGCGCATATCGCGTCCGGCGATGGCCCAGCGCGCCCCCTGCGGAGCGCGCTCGGCGAGATACTCCGCAGTGAGCCCACCGGTGTAGCCCGTCGCTCCGAGCAGCACGAAGTCATAGCGGCGGCGGCCGGTTGCGCGGGATGAGGCGGCAGCGCCTTTGCGGGCGGCTCGGCCACCGCTCGTCTTCTTGGCAGTCTTCTTCTTGGCCGCTGCCTTGGAGGCAGTGCGCTTCTTGGCCGCCGCACGCGCGCGGCCCGCGGCCTTCTTGCTCGCCTTGGTGGTCGCAGCCGCGGGCTGCGCCGGAGCGGATTCAGAGGGGTCGTTGTCCTGCATGGATATCGGTGTTGTTGAGGTTTCGAGGCCTGCAGTCTAGTCGCATCGCCCCACTACTGGCTGCTACCGCCCTGGGCACCGATGGGCGCTTCCACATCCACCGCGAGGGCTTCGCGCAGACGCTCCACGCGTTCCCTGTTGACGTCGAAGTCGTAGTAGCCGATGCGGCTCGAAGAGCGCACCTCGACCTTGCCCGGCTCGTTGCAGAACCAGAGCTCGACGTCGTCGGTGTACCCCATGACGGCGCTGGTGTAGGTGGCGTGCACATAGCAGGCGCTATTGGTGACGATCTCGGTTCGCGGCTGAGCGGTGATATGCGCTACCAACGTCTCTCGCGCCGCTGCCGCGCTGCCCGCGTAACGTAGTGGCTTCACCTTGCGTTCCGCGTCCGCGGCCTGTGACGAGACACAGCGTGGCGGGCCGGAACAATCGCCGAGTTCGCCGTGCTGCTGCATGAGGCGGCCACTGCCGGCGCTGCAGCCGGCGAGAACCAGAACAGCGAGCAGACTAAGTGCCGGGCCCGTGCGTGCGAATGAAAGTGACGATGGCGTTATCAAGCGTGATCTCCCGCGTGTGGGCCCGAGGGCCGAATGGATAGTGCCAGCGTTCCCGGTATACGAGTCGTTGTCCAGTGCGCGCTGGCGCCTTGATCGAATCGGGAGGCGGTGGTGCGGCAATATGACCGATCACTGTCCGCGTCTGGGGTGCACCACACGCCACCAGCAGACGGTAGGCCGACCACCCCGGCATGGGCTCTCCCGGTCGGCAGTTGCTGCGCCCCCCACCAGCCCCGAAGCCGTAGCCATCGCTGTCGATACGCACGAGCCGCTGTGCGCGGAAGCGCAGCACCCGCAGCAGGCGCGAGGCGCCGCGATCATAGAACCAGACCGCGCCCGGCATCGCCGGGGGCTCGCCCTGCCACGCTTCGACATGATCCGGCGGGCCACAAAGATTGCGCACCTGGGATGCGCTATCGCCTTCTTCGACAATGCCGCCGCTGCAGCGCAGGGTGGCAGTCGCCGGCGTGCTGACGACCAGGAGACAGAGGGCACTCAGGCACACTATGGACATCCGCCGGATGCCCCGTCGGAACTTGTCAAGCACCCTTGCGGTCGTTAGCCCCACGCCCGTGTCCATCACGGACCCGCCTCCAGATACCGTCTATGCGTTCAGTCTACCGCCTGATTCTGGCTCTGGCCTGCCTTCTCGTCGTGCCATTGGCGGCTGCGGAACCGGTGCGGACGCATCATGCGGAGGCCGATCTCCACGCCTACCGCAGCCATGCCGTGCCGGGCGAATCCCTCCCGCTTGCACTGCGGCTGCTGCCCGAGCCGGGATGGCATACCTACTGGCGCAACCCGGGCGACTCGGGATTGCCCACCACGCTGGACTGGGAGGCGCCGGAAGGCATCCGCTTCAGCGCGATCCGCTGGCCGCGGCCGGAAACCTACCGGCTCGCCAATATCGTCAACTATGGCTACGGCCAGGAAACCCTGCATATCGTGGATATGGAGGTCCCGGCCGACTGGCCCGTGGGCACGCCGATTCAACTGTCCGCCACGGCGAATTGGCTGATCTGCAGCGATATCTGCGTGCCCGAGTCCGCCACGCTGTCACTGACCGTGCCGACGGCCAGCGCGGCAGCATCTGTCGACGGCATCTGGTCGGACGCCTTCGACGCGGCCTTCGAGGCCATTCCGGTGGCGGCCGACTGGCCGAGCCGGGTCGAACACCGCGACGGTCGCGTCCATCTTCAGGTGCAACTGCCCGACGCGGTCACGGATGGGCGCTTCACGATCTTTCCGATCGAACGCGAGGTGGTCCACCACTCACGCGCACAGCGCATCGTCCGCATGGGCAATACGCTGTGGCTGGAGCAGCCCGAGCATCCCTTCTTCGAGCAACTGCCGCCTCAGTCGCAATGGGTCATCGTCGGAAATGGAGGCACGACCGACGGCAAGGCCTGGCGCATCACCGCCGAACAGGGCGCCGTGCCGGAGGCGCCGGAAACCGCGGTATCTGCCGCGTCGGGCAACTACAACGCCCCTTCTGCAGAGAATCCCGAAACAACGCCCGCAGCCGCTTCGACAGCGGGCCAGCAGCTATTGCTCGTACTGGCGGCCGCCTTCCTCGGCGGGCTCATCCTCAACCTCATGCCTTGTGTCTTCCCGGTCCTCGCCATCAAGGCGCTCGGGGTGATGCATGCCGCCGGCGAGACGCGTCGCCATCAGCGTGCCCATGGCCTTGTCTACACCGCGGGCGTGGTGGTCAGCTGTCTGGCGGCAGCCGGCCTGCTGCTGGCGCTGCGCGCCACCGGCGAAGCCCTTGGCTGGGGCTTTCAGCTGCAGTCTCCGGTCTTCGTGGGCGCACTTGCCTACCTGTTCTTTGCCTTCGGCCTGTCCCTGTCTGGCGTATTCACGGTCGGTACACGCATCATGGGGATCGGGCAATCGCTCACCGAGCGTCAGGGGCTCGGCGGCTCCTTCGCCACGGGCGTGCTGGCCGTGGTCGTCGCCAGTCCGTGCACGGCCCCGTTCATGGGCAGCGCCCTCGGCTACGCCGTCACGCAACCTCCGCTGGTCGCACTGGCCATCTTTGCCGCCCTCGGTCTGGGTCTGGCCAGCCCCTTCCTGATCATCGGCTTCGTTCCACAGTTGGCGCAGCGACTGCCGCGCCCGGGACCGTGGATGGAGCACTTCAAGCAGGCCATGGCCTTCCCGCTCTATCTGTCGGTGGTCTGGCTGCTCTGGGTACTCGCCCGACAGGCTGGCACCGAGGCATTGCTGCTGGTCATGATCGGCATGGTGCTGGTGGCCTTCGCTGCCTGGCTATGGCACCGGCAGCACCTCGTGCCACGCCTGCTGCGCATCGTCGCACTACTCATCGCCGTGGCCCTGCTGGCGGCTCCCAACATGCGCAGCGCTCCGGACGCCGTGGCGACCGATGATTCGGAGCAGACATGGTCACCCGAGCGGGTGTCCGAACTGCGCGCGCAGGGTCAGACGGTCTTCGTCAACTTCACCGCGGACTGGTGCATCACCTGCCTGGCCAACGAGCGCACAACGCTGGCCTCGCAGGCGGTGCGCGCGGCGCTGGCACGTGAGGAGGTGCACTATCTGAAAGCGGACTGGACGCGCAGCGACCCCCGCATCACGCGGGCCCTGGCCGAATTCGGACGCAATGGCGTCCCGCTGTACGTGGTGTACCGCCCTGGCAGCGCACCGGAAGTGCTGCCGCAGTTGCTGACCGTGGACCGCGTGCTGAAGGCGCTCGATGCGTCAGACAGCGAGACCTAGCGCAGCCGCAGCGGCTGGATCGCTTCCGGCAGCCCCTTGAGCGACAAGGGCGTATTGACGTGCTCGTAGTGCCGATCACCCTCACGCGCCACCCCATCAACCATATCCGGCGCAATCAGCGCCTCGCCGTCAGCGGCCTGCGCGCAGAGGCGGGCCGCCAGATTGACTGCCGTACCGACCGCCGTGTACTCGCGCCGCGCACCTTCCCCGATGACGCCGACGGTGACGGTACCGCTGGCCGCGCCTACACCAACGCCCAGGTCGAGCCCGCGCGCCCGCCACTCTGCGCTGAGCGCATCGCCCAGTGAACGAAGCGCGCGCGCCATGTCGATGGCATGGCGCCGGTGCTCCGGATCGGCAACCGGCGCACCCACCAGGATGAGCACGCCGTCTCCCGCCTGATCCTTGATCGTGCCGCCGTAGCGCGCGGCGACCTGCCCGACCGCGGCGTAGTACCGCCGCAGGACGGCGAGCACCGTTTCGGAATCGGTTTCCGCGGTCACGCTGGTGAATCCACGCAGATCGATGCAGACGGCGCTGATCTCCATCTTGGCGGCGGCCGTAGCGCCCTGCAGGCCGTGTCGACGCACCAGATCTGCAACCTGGGGCGACAGGAACTGGGCCATGAATTCGCCGCGTCTACCCTGCTCGACGTGGTAGCGCATGGCGCCGATCAGAAAGACGATCGCGCCCAGCAAGAGGGAGATCGGCGCCCATTGCGGAGAGAGTGCAAAGCTCGCGCCCAACAGGGGGATGGCCAGCAGCATGGCGAACACGCGCAACTGCTCCAGGGCATCTGGCCGCCGGTTCAACAGCAGCAGCAGGGACAGTGTGCCGGTGCTGCTGGTGACGATGACCGGTGTCGCAAAAGCCCAGAACCAGAGATTGTGCGCCGAGCCCTCCTGCGCCAGGGCGTTCAGGAAATGGGCATCGCGGGCCGCCGGCGCCAGCATGCCGAGCAGACCGTAGACCACCGCCGCGGCCTGCCCGAGACGGACCAGCACATCGCCGGTGCGGGTCCGCAGTTCGGCCGAAGGCAGAGTGGCGCGCACGCAGAAGATCCATTGCAGCAAGGCGATCATGGCCACGCTGTCCACTGCCACAAAACTGCGGAAGAGCCACATCGGCACCGCCACCCGCTGGGGCAGAACCGTATGGAGCAACAAGGTCAGCCCGATGGACGCAAAGGCCAGTGCGAGGGCGCGACTGCTTGGCGTTCTGCGATCGGCGATGAAGAAGGCAATGCCCATACCGGAACACACCAGTGCCACCAACAAATACGCCTGGAGATTGCCCTCGACCACCGCCGTCCTCCCGATTTGCGGTCACTATACGCCAGCGCCCGGTCGCTCCCGGGCAGTGCCAGGGTCCGACATCGACAGTGCGTTGTTCATCTGATTTTCATGAAACAGATAGGCCCTTTTCAGGCCCATGGTCGGAAAGTGCGATGTTCAAACACGTGTGAATAGGGAGCGACCATGCCTGACCGTACAACACTGGCCCGCTGTACCCTCGGCCTCGCCCTGCTGTTTCCGATCGCCGCTGCAGCGGAGGTGTGCAGCGGTTTCGGCCCGCAATCCCCCCGCGACATCGCCTCGCCCACCGGCGAGAACCCCCTCATCTTCGGTGAGGCACCCGCGCCCGCGGAACTGCATCTCTGCAATATCCACCTGCACGAGAATGCCGAGCACCGCGCGCCCGACTACGCCATTCTCAAGACCACCGACCGCGACGACGGCGTCGGGGCCGGCTATCAGTGCGGAATGGCCACCACCCTCACCAAAGCGGAACTCAAGGCCCCGAAGGTCAACCACTGCACCGACCTGCAGCCTGGCGATACGGTCGAGGTGCACTGGGTGTTCAGTTCCTGCCCCGCCACCCCCGGCAAGGGTCTCGGCGCCTGCCTGACCGAAAACTGCGTCAACCCAACCCTGCGCGTGGAAGCCCAGGTCTACACGCTTGTCAACGACCCGAATGCGCTGAACTTCATGGAAGCGGCTTATCAGGGGCACACGGTCAACGGCAAGCCGCAACCCAAATCACTGCCCATCGGAACGGGCACGCCCGTGGAATACCTCGGTTCGACGACTGGCCCGAGCTATGACGAGGCGACCTGTTCCCCGCTGCAGGTGCATTGGAGTGTCCGCCCGCAGTGCGCCAAGCTCGACATCAACAGCCTGAGTGCGTGGTGCAAGGACAACGTCTTCGAGGAGAAGGCGCCGCATGGCGTGCGCGAACTGGTCACCGAAGCCTCGTTGCTGTCCGAGATTCGCTAGGGCCTGTTCACACGCGGCCGGTCGTGGCGTTGGCCCCGGACATCGCGCCAGGCAAGGCGCTCGCCGCGATCAACTGAGTGTTAAAAGGCCCGAGACACACACCGTAGACAGCGCCGTTGTGCAACCGGGGCCGAGTTGGCCCCGGTTTTTTTGGTGACGGCGCGGGCTCAGCGATCCCGCTGAGCGGCAGCGCGCAGGCGCAACGCATTCAGCCGGATGAAACCTTCAGCGTCCTTCTGGTTGTAAGCCCCTTCATCGTCCTCGAAGGTGGACAGCTTGGCGTCGAACAGCGACGCGCTCGAGCTGCGCCCTTCGATGATGACATTGCCCTTGTACAGCTTGACGCGTACCCGCCCGCGCACATTGCGCTGCGAGGCATCGATGGCGGCCTGCAACATCTCGCGCTCCGGACTCCACCAGTAGCCGTTGTAGATCAGCTCGGCGTAGCGCGGCATCAGCTCATCCTTGAGATGGGCGGCTTCGCGGTCGAGTGTCAGCGATTCAATGGCGCGGTGCGCGCGCAGCAGGATGGTGCCGCCGGGCGTCTCATAGCAGCCGCGTGACTTGATGCCGACATAACGGTTCTCGACCAGATCCTGACGCCCGATGCCATGACGGCCACCCAGCGCGTTCAGCGCATCGAGTAGAGCGTAGGGGCTGAGGGTCTGCCCGTTCAGAGCCACCGGATCGCCACCTTCGAAGTCGATGGTGATGATTTCCGCGGCATCCGGGGCTGCCTCGGGCGACACGGTCCAGCGCCACATGTCCTCTTCGGGCGTCCAATCCGGATCCTCGAGGCCGCCCCCTTCGTAGGAAATGTGCAGTGCATTGGCATCCATCGAGTAGGGCGAGCCACCGCCCTTCTTCTTCTCGATCTCGATGCCGTGCTCAGCAGCGTAGGCCAGCAGGCGCTCGCGCGAATTCAGATCCCATTCGCGCCACGGCGCAATGATGCGCACATCCGGCGTCAGCGCGGCCACACCCAGCTCGAAACGCACCTGGTCGTTGCCCTTGCCGGTTGCGCCGTGGGCAATGGCCTCGCAGCCGGTCTCGCGCGCAATATCGGCCAGCCGCTTGGCGATGAGCGGACGCGCAATCGAGGTACCGAGCAGATATTCGCCCTCATAGATGGCATTGGCGCGAAACATCGGAAACACGTAGTCGCGCACGAACTCCTCGCGCAGATCGTCCACGTAGATTTCGCGCACACCCAGTGATTCCGCCTTGCCGCGTATATGCGACAGGTCTTCCTTCTGGCCGAGGTCCGCCGTAAAGGTCACGACCTCGCAGTGGTAGGTATCCGCCAGCCACTTGAGAATGACCGAGGTGTCCAGGCCGCCAGAGTAGGCCAGCGCAACCTTTGTGATGCCGCTCATGAGGATTCCGGGAATGCTGAGGAATCGGGAATTATAGGACGGGTGCTAGAGTCTCACTGTCCACCGCGTCCGTCCCCGCCCCATGCCGTCCAATGAAAACCGTGTGATCGCCAACCGCTTCCGCGGCTTTCTGCCGGTGGTGGTCGACGTCGAGACCGGTGGCTTCAACAAGGACACCGACGCGCTGCTGGAGATCGGGGCGGTCATCCTTGGCGTGGAGCAGGATGGGCGGGTAGTCCCGCGCGAGAGCCTCGCCACGCATGTCCAGCCCTTCGCCGGCGCAAATATCGAGCAGGCCGCGCTGGAAGTGAACGGCATCAAGGTCGACAACCCGCTGCGCATGGCCTTGGCCGAACGCGAAGCCCTCGACCGCATTTTCCGCCCGATTCGGCGCGCGGTCTCGGAGTGCGGCTGCCGGCGCGCGATTCTTGTCGGCCACAACGCGCACTTCGATCTCGGCTTCATGAATGCCGCCATCGCTCGCACCAACTACAAGCGCAGCCCCTTCCACCCCTTCTCGGTGTTCGACACCGTCACATTGGCCGGTGCCGCCTTGGGGCAGACCGTACTGGCACGGGCGCTGGAAGCCGCCGACCTGCCCTATGACGCCAATGAGGCGCACTCGGCCCTGTACGATGCCGAGCGCACAGCCGACCTGTTCTGCCTGCTGGTGAACCGCTTCAGCGCGGCCTTCGGTAGCAAGCAGGACGAGGATTAACCAACGCCCTGTGGCGCTGACTGGCGCGTCGATACTGCCCAGCTGACCGCGCAGTAAGCGTCACGCAATCTTCATGATCGCGTCACGTTGAAGCAACCAGGGGTTCATAGAGTGCGCACCATTCTCTTTAAGGTTGTGCGCTATGTCCGTGACCTGCTTCGCCCCGGACGCTTCGGGTTCCCGCTTTCACGTCGCGCTCGCGCGCGATGTCGACGACGTCACCGAAAGTCAGCAGTTGCGCTATCGCGTCTTCGCCGGTGAACTCGGCGCCGACATCGACGATGGCGGCAGCATGCTGGACCGGGACCGCTACGACGATTTCTGCCGCCACCTGCTGGTACGCGATACCCAGACCGGAGCGGTCGTCGCCAGTACGCGCTTGCTCAGCGATGAGCAGGCTGCGCGCGCCGGCGGCTTCTATTCCGCCAGCGAATTCGATCTGGAGATGATCCACAGCCTGCCAGGTCGCGTGCTCGAACTCGGCCGCACCTGTGTCGACGCGGACTACCGCAACGGCACGGTCATAGCGGCGCTGTGGCAGGGCGTGGCGCGCATCATCACGGGCGAAGGCTTCGACTATCTGTTCGGCTGCGCCAGCATTGGCCTCGACGATGGAGGCGCGCGCGCGCACTCGATGCTCGACACCATTCGTCGCCGCCACATGGCGGAAGCACGCCACCATGTGCGCCCATACCAGCCGCTACCCCGCGCCGATCAGCCGAAAAGCGATGTCGATGCCCTCAAGGTGCGCATGCCGCCCTTGCTCAAGGCCTACCTCAGCCTGGGCGCGAAGGCCTGCGGAGAGCCCTACTGGGATCGCGACTTCCAGTGTGCCGACGTCTTCATGCTGCTCAACGTCAGCGAGTTGAACCCCCGCTATGCGCGCCATTTCCTCAAGCGCGCCGAGGCCAGCAACGCGAAGCGCCTGGCCGCCTGACGCGTGAACGATACGGCACGCATTTCTGCGCCCCGGCGCTGGTGGCGGGGTGCGCGGGTCGTCCTGCTGCTGCTGCTTGCCTTCCTTCTTGCGCTCTTGGTCGGCCTCAGCTTCCGGCGTATCCGCCCTGAGCCTTTGGCGCAATGGTGGTATCGGCGGCTGCTCGGTGTGCTGCAGATCCATGTGCAATGGAAGGGCGAACGCGACCCTAGCGCTCGTCTGGTGGTGGCAAATCACGTCTCCTGGCTGGACATTGTCGTCATCGGGGCGCAGGTACCGGCACGCTTCATCGCCAAACGCGAGGTGCGTGACTGGCCCGTCATCGGTTGGCTGGCGCAGGCTGCTGGCGCCTTCTTCATCCGTCGGGGCAGCGGAAGCTCCAAGGCGCTGGTCGAACGGCTGCAGCCCCATATGCAGTCGGGCGGATCGGTGGTCCTGTTCCCCGAAGGAACCACCACGGACGGCTCCACGGTCCGCGTCTTCCATGCGCGCATTTTCGACGCGGCAGTGGCAAGCCAGTCTCCGGCGCAGCCACTGGCCTTGCGGTACGGCCGGGCGCCGGATGGAACCGCTGTCGCCCCCTTCATTGGGGACGATGATTTCTTCCCGCATCTGCTGCGCATTCTTGCCACCCCGGCACTGCAGGTGGAGGCGACGTTGCTGCCCGCAGTCGCCTGCGAAGGCGGGCGTGCTCCGATGAGCCGCCAGGCCCGGCAGGCGGTGCTGGCCGCGCTCGATCTGCGCGACGAAGCCGTGCAGGCGCGTACGGAAAGCATCCGGCGAAAGGCGACAGCGACAGTCCCAAGCCCCCTACAACATTCGGACACGGCGGCGGAAGACCTGCGGCAGGCGGGCCAGTCGCGGTAAACTCTGCGGTCCACGCACGATTGCGAGGCCTGCCGTGAGCTCCGCCGTAGACACCCCGCGTACACGCCGCCCCTCGATGGCGCCGGGTACCAAGATGGATGCCGCCGAAAAGATGGCGCGCATCCCCGTAAAGATCGAAGCGACCCAGCAGCGCGAGCGCAAGCCCTCCTGGATTCGTTCGCGCATGGGCAATGCCGCCGAAGTGGCGCGCATCAAATCGTTGCTGCGCGAGCAGAAACTGCACTCAGTGTGTGAAGAAGCCTCCTGCCCCAATCTGGGCGAATGCTTTTCGAAGGGCACGGCCACCTTCATGATCATGGGCGACATCTGCACGCGGCGCTGCCCCTTCTGCGATGTCTCGCATGGCCGACCCGATGCACTCGACCCCGACGAGCCGGCCCATCTGGCCGACACCATCGCCCGTCTGGGACTGAACTATGTGGTGATCACCAGCGTGGATCGCGACGATCTGCGCGATGGCGGGGCCGGGCACTTCGCCGCCTGCATCGACGAGATCCGGGCGCGTTCCCCCCAGGTGCGCATCGAAGTGCTGGTTCCGGACTTCCGCGGCCGCATGGACCCGGCGATGGCCATCTTCAACGACCATCCACCCGATGTCTTCAACCACAACCTCGAAACCGTGCCGCGACTCTATCGTCAGGCGCGACCCGGTTCCGATTACGAGTGGTCCCTCGACCTGCTCGAGCGCTTCAAGGCCGTGCATCCGGAAGTACCCACCAAATCCGGATTGATGCTGGGGCTGGGGGAAACCAACGAGGAAGTGGAGGCCGTCATGCGCGACCTGCGCGCCCACGGCGTGGACATGCTGACACTCGGGCAGTATCTGCAGCCGACCAAGCACCACCACCCGGTGGAGCGCTATGTGCACCCGGACGAATTCGCGCAGCTGAAAGCGACCGGAGAAGCGATGGGCTTCGCGCATGTCGCCAGCGGGCCCATGGTGCGCAGCTCCTATCACGCCGACGAGCAAGCCGAACCGTTGCTCGCCCAACGGGCGGCAGTCTAGGGCGCGGTCAGCGCGGCTTCCAGCGCGGCGCGGCGCTCCGGCGTGCCGACGTCGCACCACTTGCCGGGCAACATGGCCGCGGAGGCGCGGTCTGCATCCGCAGCCCGGCGCAGCCAGGGCGCGAGCGGAAAACTTCCTGCCGGCGCCGCTGCGAGCAGCGCGGGACGCAACTGCGCGATCCCGCTGTAAGTGTTGCGGCTGCCGGTGTTGCGCAGGCGGCCGCCCTCGAGCGCAAAGTCGCCCTCGACGTGATTCTCCGGATTGTCCACCAGCCACAGGTGGGCATCATCGTCGTCCACGAGTGCCTTCTGCAGCAGCAGTCGGTAATCCGCATCCGTCCAGACATCGCCATTGACCAGCAGGAAGGGTGCGTCGCCCAGCAAGGGCAGGGCGTGATGGATGCCACCCCCTGTCTCGAGGGCGGGCCATCCCTCCGGCGAATAGCGGATACGCAATCCCCATGCGGCGCCATCACCCAGGACGGCGGGAAGCTGCTCCCCGAGCCAACCGGTATTGATCACCACTTCGCGGCAGCCGGCCTGCGCCAGCTTGCGCAGGTGATGTGCAATCAAGGGCTCGCCCGCCACGGGCAGCAGCGGCTTGGGCGTATGGTCGGTTTCGGGGCGCAGACGATGGCCGCGCCCGGCGGCGAGGATCATCGCCTTCATGGCATCCGCGGCAGCACGTGGCGCTCCACGATCCGCGCCAGCGGAACAAGCTCCGGATAGGCCGGCGCCACGGCCATGACATAGCGCACGAAGCGCGGCGTATCGGCAAGATATTTCGGTTTGCCGTCGCGCAGCGTCAGCCGCGCAAAGATGCCGAGCACTTTGAGATGACGCTGCAGCCCCATCCAGTCGCAGTCGGTGATGAAGGCCTCGCGCGTCGACGGCACGGGCAGCGCCATATGGCATGCGGCCTCGTAGTAGCGCGTCAGCCCGTCCTGTACTGTCTCCTCCGGCCAGCTGGCGAAGGCGTCGCGATAGAGCGAAATGACGTCATAGCTCACCGGCCCGACGACCGCATCCTGGAAGTCGAGCACCCCCGCTACCTCGTCGTCTGTATCCATCAGATTGCGAGGCATGAAGTCGCGGTGCACGAAGACCTGCCCTTGCGCCAGTGCACGCTCTACCAGTGCATGCTCGACCTGCTGCAGGGCTTCCGCTTCCTCCGCATCCAGCCGCACCTGCAGGTGGCGCCCCAGATACCACTCGCCGAACAACGCAAGCTCGCGTGCGAGCAGCACACGGCTGTAGGCCGGCAGTGCGCCGCGTCTAGTTGCCTGCTGCCACGACAGCAAGGCCGACTGAGCACGTGCGAAATAGTCCTCGGCATTGTCCAGCGTCATCACGTCGAGGAAGGTGCGGGTCCCCAGATCACTGAGCAGCAGGAAACCTTGCGCCAGATCGGCTGCGTAAATCACGGGAACGCGCAGCCCGGCCTGACGCATCAGTTCCGCCACCTGCAGGAAGGGCGTGCTGTCCTCCTGCGCGGGCGGTGCATCCATGACGATGCGCGACTCGGCTGCCGTGTGCACCCGGAAATAGCGTCGGAAACTGGCGTCCGCCGATGCGGTTGCGACCGCGTTCACGGGGGCATCCATGCGCGTCGCGGCCCACTGCACAGCGGCACGCGCACGATCATCCGGCAGCGTATCCAGACCGGCTGGAGAGATGTCAGCTTGGCTCATGTGGCGAGCAAGCCTATGCGCACGCGGCCTCGCGCGCAATTGCCGCCGCCGTGGCGTGCGATACTCCGCGGCTCCGCTTTCCGAGCATCGACAGGGGTGCAATGCTGGGGTTACGACCACCCTTTCTGGCGGCAGCCTGCTGCCTCTGCTGGTCAGCTCAGGCCGTGGCCGCGGCGGGGCAGTGCGAACAGCCGCTGCCGGACGATGCGCCGGCTCTGGCAAGCAGCACGGAAGGCATTCAGCTCGATGCCGACTCGGCAGAGCTCATCCGCGACGGGCTTTCCACCCTGCGCGGTGATGTGCGTGTCACCGATGGGCGTCGCGCCTTCCAGGCGGAGCGACTGCGTTTCGACACCAGCCGGAAACTGGTGGAGATCGACAGCCGCAGCCAATTCCGCGAGGAGGATCTGTATGTCAGCAGTGAGGGCATGCGCTTCGACATTGAAGGCGGCACTGGCACCTTCGATCAGACCCAGATCATTCTGAGCGATTCGCGGGCGCGCGCCGGCGCGGCACGCATGACCCTGTCGGAGACAGGCACGGCCACGCTTTCGGGGGTGCGCTATACCACCTGCGCACCGGACAGCCAGGCCTGGTCCCTGCAGGCCGCGGAGATCGAGTTGGACCGCGCCTCGGGCCTGGGTACCGCCACCCACGCGCGCCTGCGCATCTTCGATGTACCCGTGCTGTACCTCCCCTGGCTGCAGTTCCCGCTGGACAATGCGCGCCGCACCGGCTGGCTCTATCCGAGCATCGGCACCTCCTCGCGCAACGGGGTGGACGTGACCTGGCCGCTCTACGTCAATCTGGCCCCCAACTACGATCTGCAGATTGATCCGCGCTGGCTGACCCGCAGGGGTCTGCAGATGGGCTCGACCTTCCGCTATCTGGGCAGCCAGCGAACGGCGTCGCTGGAATACGAATACCTGGGCAACGACAGCCGCACCGACGAGGATCGCGCCTATGGGCGACTCCGCCACCGCGGTCTCATCAACGACCGCCTGTCGCTGGATATCGACTATGCCGAGGTCAGCGATTCGGCCTACTTCGACGACCTCGGTTCCGAATTGAACGAAAGCGCCCTGACCTTTTTGCCGCGCGAGCTGCGCATGGTCTACAACGCGCCGGCCGAGTACACCGCGATGATGCGGATCTCGGACTACCAGACGCTCGACCCCAGCCTTGCGCGCCAGGAGCGCCCCTATCGACGACTGCCGCAGCTGCGCTTCACCGCGGTCACCCCCGGACGCCTGCTATATACCCGCGCCGGCCTCGACGCGCGCTATGTCAACTTCGATGCCGACGGACTGGTGGAGGGGCAGCGCTACCACCTCAACCCCTATCTGCGGACTTTCATCGATCGCAACGGCTGGTTTGCCGGCACGCGCGTGGAATGGCGCTACACCGACTACAACCTGCGCGACACAGAGCCCGGCCAGCCGGACCACATCACCCGCAGTCTGCCCAGCATCAGCGCCGAAACCGGATTGCGCTTCGATCGCCGCACCAAAGGGGGTAGTCGCCAGACACTGGAACCGCAGCTGTTCTATCTCTACACACCCTTTCGCGAGCAGGACCGCATTCCGGTCTTCGACAGCGGCGAAACTGACTTCGACATCATCCAGATCTTTGCCAACAACCGCTTCAGCGGCATCGACCGTATCGCCGACGCGAACCAGATGGCGGCCTCCGTCACGAGCCGCCTGCTCGATGCCGAGAGCGGCGACGTCCGCTGGAGCGCGACGGTGGGGCAGCTGGTCCGCTTCGAGCGATCGCGCGTCACCCTGGACGGCATCGGCGCAGCGCCCAGCGGCGTGACCGACGTGATCACCGCCTTCGATTACCGGCTGTCGCGACGCTTCTCGGCGGAAGTACTCTCGCTGTGGTCACCAGAGGACACGGCATTCAACCGCACCCTGTCGCGCCTGCGCTTCGACGATGGCGGTCGGCGCGCCAGCATTGCCTATCGCTACCGGCGGGATCAGCTTGAGCAGGCCGATCTGCAGGCGCGCTGGCCATTGGCCGCCGGTTTCGCGGTGACCGGTCGTTGGCGGACCTCGCTGCGCTTCGAGCAAAGCCTGGAAACGCTGGCCGGCATTGCCTACGAAAGCTGCTGCTGGAGTGCGCAACTCACCTATCGTCGCCATATCGCCACCAACGACGGCGAATTCGATAGTGGCGTCCTGCTGCAGTTCCAACTCAAGGGGCTGGGCGGCTTCGGCAGCGGCAATGGAGGGCGCAACAGCTACAGTGGATTCTAGGAGGAAGGGGCGAGGCCCATGCTATCGTTGCGGGTTCAGCCTCTTGCCCCTGCATTTCCATGCCATTGCGCCCTTTCCTGCTGGCCCTGTTCCCCGTTTTGATGGCTTTACAGGCTCATGCCGCCACCCCGATCGACCGCATTATTGTCGTGGTCAACGACGGCGTGATCCTGAAGAGCGAACTCGAATCCGCAATGGCGGATGCCCGCGACCAGCTCCGGCAGCGCGGCGTGCAGACCATCCCGCGCGCCGAACTGCGCGACCAGGTGCTAGAACGCCTGGTGCTCACCCGCATCCAGACCCAGCGCGCACGCGAGGCAGGCATCCGGGTCGATGACCGTGAGCTCAATGATGTCATCAGCGGCATCGCCCAACGCAATGGCATGACGCAGGCGGAGTTTGCGCGTCAGTTGCGCCAGGAAGGGCGCGACTATCTGGAGGTCCGCGAACGCATCCGCGACGAAATCATCACCCAGCGCCTGCGCCAGCGCGAGCTGCAGGCGCGCATCAATATCAGCGAGGACGATGTCGATGCCTATCTTGCCCAGGAAGACGATGTCGGCGATAGCGAAGTCCGCCTGTCGCACATCCTCATCTCGGTAGGGGACGGCGCCAGCCCGGAGGAACGCCAGGCCGCGCGCGACAAGGCCGAAGCCATTCGCAACCAGCTGCAGGAAGGCGCCGACTTCGCGGCACTTGCCGCCGCCCAGTCGGATGGCCAGCAGGCCCTCGAGGGCGGCGACCTCGGCTGGCGACGGCTGGCTGAATTACCGCCCGCCTTTGCCCGCGCCATCAGCTCCGTCGATATCGGTGGGCTCGCGCCCATCGTGGAAGCCACCAGCGGCTATCACATCCTTCGCGTCGAGGAACGTCGCGGCAACAGTGATCGCCAGATGGTGACTGAAACACGGGCGCGCCACATCCTCATTCAACCCGACGAGCTGATGGACGAGGAGGCGGCGCGCGAGCGCGCCTTCGAACTCAGTGAGCGGCTGAACGAAGGGGCCGATTTCGCGGAGCTGGCCCGTGAATTCTCCGACGACCCCGGTTCGAAGAACGACGGCGGCGATCTCGGCTGGCAGGCCCCCGGGCAGATGGTCGATGCCTTCCAGCGTCAGATCGATGCACTGGAGCCGGGTGAGCGCTCCCGTCCCTTCCGCAGCGAATTCGGCTGGCATATCGCCGAGGTCGTGGATCGTCGCGAGCGGGACGCCACCGAGGAGCTGCGCCGCCAACGCGCGCGCCAGGTCATTGGCGAACGACGCATGCAGGAGGAATACGAGATCTGGCTGCGTCGCCTGCGCGACGAGGCCTACATCGAGTATCGCCTGGGTGAAGACGAGGCCTGATTCCCGCGCGCCGCTGCTCGTCGTCACCCCCGGCGAGCCGGCCGGTATCGGCCCCGATCTGGTCATTGCCAGCGCACTCGCGCGGACCGGTCAGGAGCGGGCGCGGCTGGTGATTGCGAGCGACCCCGCCCTGCTGCAGACACGCGCCCGTCAGCTTGGCGTAGACATCACGGTGCGTTCTGTGCCCGCGGGTCAGGTGCCCAGCGCAGAGGATCTCGACCAAGCTCTCTGCGTCTGGCCGGTACCGGGTTATCAGCCAGTGCAGCCGGGCCGGCCCGCGGCCGGTAACGCGCGGCACGTGCTCGCGACACTGGATCTTGCGGTTGCCGCCTGCCGCGACGGAACCGCTGAGGCCATGGTGACAGGGCCGATTCAGAAATCCGCGATCATCGAGGGCGGCTATGCCGACTTCAGCGGCCATACCGAATACCTTGCTCACGTCACCGGCGCCCCCCTCCCTGTGATGATGCTGGTCGCCCCCCATGCACAGCCCGGACCGCTGCGCGTGGCACTGGTGACCACGCATCTTCCGCTACGCGCCGTACCCGAGGCGCTCACGCCGGCGCTGCTGAAACAGTCGCTGCAGGTTCTCCTCCACGATTTGCAAGCGAGCTTTGGCATCGCGCAGCCACGCGTGGCGGTGACCGGCCTCAATCCGCACGCCGGCGAGTCCGGCCATCTTGGCCGCGAGGAGATCGATTGCATTGCCCCGGTGATCCACGCGCTGCGCGCTGAGGGCGCGCAGGTCGAGGGTCCGCTGCCAGCAGATACGCTGTTCACGCCGCGGCACCTTCAGGCCTTCGACGCCGTACTGACCATGTACCACGACCAGGGCCTCCCGGTGCTGAAGTACGCCGGCTTCGGCACGGCCGTCAATCTCACACTGGGCTTGCCGATCCTGCGCGCGTCGGTGGACCACGGCACAGCGCTGGATCTGGCAGGCACAGGCACAGCCGATGGCGGGAGCTTTTCGGCGGCCATCGCCATGGCTGCCGAACTCTGCCACCGGCGCCGCGCATGATGACCATCGAGCGCGCGCGCGCCGACAAGCGCTTCGGCCAGAACTACCTGCACGATCGCCGCGTCGTAGATCGCATCATTCGCGCGATCGCACCTCGCGAAGGCGACTGCATCGTCGAGATCGGTCCAGGTGAGGGCGCCCTCACCGGCGCCCTCATCGATTCGGGCGCCACCGTCACGGCCATCGAGCTCGATGAGCGCCTGCTACTCGGGCTGCAGGCGCGCTTCGCAGATCGCTTCACCTTGCTGCATCAGGACGCGCTCCGCGTCGATCTGGATGCCTTGGCCCGCAACGGTGACCGGATTCGCCTGGTGGGCAACCTGCCGTACAACATTTCCACGCCCCTGCTCTTCCATGTGCTGCGGTTTGCCCACCGCATCGACGACATGCACTTCATGCTGCAGAAGGAAGTCGTTGACCGCATGGGGGCAGACGTAGGCTCCAAGCAGTACGGCCGCCTGACGGTCGCGCTTGCCGCCCACACCGCGGTGGAACCCTTGTTTGATGTGGCACCGGGTTCCTTCCGCCCCGCGCCGAAGGTCACCTCGACCGTGGTGCGCTTGCGCCCCAGACCGCCGAAGCCGCGGCTACTGGCACCGCAAGCCCTCGACCGTTTGCTGCGTGCCGGCTTCTCGCAACGGCGCAAGACCCTGGCCAATGCGCTCTCCGGGGTATGCCCCAAAACGCTGCTGAGTGACTGTGGTATCGATCCGCGGGCCCGTGCGGAGACGGTGACGCCTGCAGCCTGGATCGGCCTCGCCAATGCGCTGGGCACGCCGGCAGCCAGCGAGGACTTGGAGCGCCCGGCCACATCCGGCACTATCGGGAAGTCCTAAGCCGAGGAAGTCCCCATGGATGCCTATCGCCACGTACTGGCTGCCGTCGAAGCCCAGGAAACGGATGGCCCTCGCGTCTTGCACCATGCCTGGGATATCGCGCGCCGATTCGAAGCGCAGTTGTCGGTGGTCCACGTTGTGGAGTACATCCCGATCGACCCCGCCGGCGACGCCCTGCTTGCCACGCCCCTGGATCTGACGCAGGAGCGGCGAGAGCAAGCCGAAGCACGTCTGAAGCAGTGGTGCACGGACGCCAAGATCGTCACCGCCCATACCTGGGTGACCGTGGGCAGCACGACACAGGAAATCATCCGCGCACGCGAGGCGGTGGAGGCGGACCTGATTGTCATCGGGCACCGCTCCCGCCGTGGCTTGGCTGCGCTGTTCAGCTCGACCGACGATGGCGTGCTGCATCATGCGCACTGCGACGTCCTGGCCATGCATCTCGATTAGCCCGTGCGTCGCGGCCGCCCTCAGTTGGCCTGGCGATTTTCCCGTTGAGCAGGACCCTGACCACTGTCTGCACCGAAGTAGACGTGCACACGGTCACGGCCGGCCTTCTTGGCCAGATACATGGCGCGATCGGCCTGCGATAGCAAATCACCGGCTTCCACCGGATCTTCGGTGTCGCCCCGGAAGACGGCCACACCGAAGCTGGCAGTAATGCGGATCGAGCGGTCGCCCACGGAGAAGGGCTCGGACATGGCCTCTCTCACTCGCTCGACGAAGGCCTCGACCTGTGCGCGATCCCCCGCCTGTGGCCGTAGCACGACGAACTCATCCCCGGACAGGCGTGCCACGGTGACCCCTTCTCCACGCATGCCTTCGAGTCGCTGACCAATCGCGCGCAGCAAGGCATCGCCAGTCTCGTGACCATAGCGGTCATTGACGCGCTTGAAATGGTCGATATCCAGGAACAGCAGGGCCAAGTGGTCACCGGCCTGCACTGCTTCGCGCAGGGCGTCGCGCAGGGCATGCATGACCGCCGCGCGGTTGGCGAGACCCGTGAGTTCGTCCTGCCGCGCCTGGCGCGCAAGACGCGACTCGGCCGCCTCCTGCTCGCTGCAGTCGGTGGCCATGGCCATGAAGACGGGGGGCTCCTCGGAGCGGGAATAGCTCAGCCGGACCTCGACCGGATAGCTTGTGCCATCGCCGCGTCGATGGCGCGCGCGGTAGCGCACGTGCTCGGTCTGTCCGCTGCGCAGGTGGACGTAGTAGTCCTGCAGCGTGTCTGCATCGACGCCCTCGGTGATCATGACCGGCGTCATGCGCGCGAGTTGCTCGTCCTCCAGTCCGAGGTTGCGCTGGGCGGCGCGGTTCACCTCGGTGAAGTACAGCGATTGCGCATCGAAGACGTAGATTTCCTCCGCCGCGTAGTCGAACAGCCGGCCCATGCGCAGCGACAGATTGTCCTTGCGCAGCTGCTGGGTGAGATCGCGCAGCACCAGCACGAGATGCCCGTCGGATTCCTCTCCCAGAGGCTGTGCGAGCAGCTCCACCGGGAAGGTGGTGGCGTCCTGACGCCAGCCGACCACACGAGGCAGACGCGCTCCCGCCTGATTGTCGCTGTAGTCGCGGACATGGACTTCGGGCATGTTGAGAAAAGGCACTGGCATCAGCTTGGTGACCGTCGCCCCGATCAGCGCGCCGCGCTTGTAGCCGAACATGCGGGCAGCGCGCGCATTGGCAAAATTGATGACGCCCGCTGCGTCGGTGGTCAGCACACCCTCGTCCAGGTGGTCAACGATGTCCTGTGTGCGACGGGCGTCTGCGCGCAGGCGATCAACGTTTTCGCGACGGTCGCTGATATCGTGGAAGAACAGCACCGCACCATCAGACTTGCCGCCACCGCCTTCCAGCGCCGCAGCCTGCATTTCAATGGCGTGAATGGCGCCATCCCGTGCGCGCAGCCGGCATTCCTCGGCAAAGGTCTCGCAGTTCTCCCGCACGGCCGTTTCCGCCGGCGTGGTCAGGGGTTGATCGTCTTCCGCCAGGGGATGGAAGACGGAATACACCAGACGGCCGATGGCGTCTTCTCGCGACCAGCCGGTAAGCTGCTCCGCGACCTTGTTGATCTCGCGGATCCGGATATCGGCGTCCACGATGATGACGCCGCGCTGCAGGCGATTCAGTGCCTGTGCGGCACGGCCATCGAAGGATTGCTCTGGCGGTGGCCGGTCGGTGCGAGGGCTTTCTGCAGTCGCCGAACCGCCGCGCGCACGCTCGGCCAGGTGCGCGGCAGGTAACCGCACCGGACGCAGATACAGGGTGACACCCGAACCCAGCAGCACCATGCCACCGAGCAGGAGCATCCATCCCTGCCAGTAGAGTTGGGTAATGGCATCCGCGCGAGCGATGGCCACCCTATCGGGAGCGCTTACGTATTCCACGGAGGCGACGCTGCGACCATCGCGGCGTATATCGAAGCGGCGGCGCTCGCCCGACTGGTCCAGCATGAAGCTCCGCAGGCGGTCGATATAGAGCGGCGAGATCATGGGAATGGAGAAGCCTTCATAGGCGCTGGCCTCCGCCACGGTGGTACCGCCTGGCACCGAAATCGACAGATATCGCATCCCGATCGTGCCGCGATTCACCAGCGTGCGCACGAAACCCTGGAGATCTTCCGACCCTCTTTCGGCCAGTCGCGTTTCAATCGCCGCGCGCAGTTGCCGCTCGCTTTCATCGGCACCAATGCTGTCGCTCAGACGGCCGGACTGCAGCAATGCCACCACCCCTGCCACGATCAGCACCACCGCCACCGCCATCCATGCCAGCAGGGCACCGCGCCCCAGCGAAGCGGGCCGCGTGGACTGGGACAGGACGCTGAATGGCGAACGGCTCATGATGGCAGTGTAGCCCTCGAGAGCGCCGTGCGATAGTTCGTGCGCGCCGCCAGCTAGCGCGCCGCCGAGAAGATCTTCGGTCGCTGCACCGTCATCTCGGTCACGGTGACATCGGCACCGGCCAGGGAAACGCCCAGGCCTTCCAGTGCAGGGGTGAGTACCTCATCCACGGTATCGACAAGGGCCGTCACAAGGGTGCTCTGCAGCACCGGCCTTGCGGCGGCCAGCACGCTGTTGAGCACGGTCCCGGCGAGACCGACCGGAGGCGTGCCGGCGACCGAGAGTTCGATCTCTATGGCCTGATCCAGCAACTGCGACAGCGTGGCCGTCATCGGGGCCGCCACGCTGAAGGATTTTGGGAAGGGCTCTTGCACCCAGAACTCCTCGTCCGCGCCCGGCAAGGTGACCGGCGCTGCCAGCGCGATCCGGATCTCAATGACGGGATTGTCCTGAAGCAGATCGCACAGCGCGTTCTGCTGCGGGGAGAGAAGCCCCAGCAACCCGCAACTGAGGCCGGTGAGCTGCTGCAGCACGCCCGCCAGCGGGGCGGCGGAGTCCTCCAGCGAGGCCTGGAGCTGGGCCAGTGAGAGTGTGACCGTGATCGGTTCCAATCCGATGCTGGTGACGCTGGTGCGCGTGCGAATGCGTGCCTCCCGCAGGGGATTGCCAGCACTGGGGCAGCGCACACCAGTCACCGCTGCACGCGCGCTGGCCGCCTCTGCGAAGAGCTCAATGCTGGTCCCGGTGGGCAACAAGCCGGTCAGCGGCACCTGTGTGCTCACCCGCGCCTGCGCCGTACGGGCCTCGGTCAGTTCCTCGCCGTCCTCTCGAAATCCTGGGGGACCTTCCACCACCTGCGCCGCTTCGCGCAGGCGGACGGCGACCTCGCGGCCACCGCCGAGCTGGATCAAGGCTTCGAAGAAGCCATCGATCAGCACGGACTGGATGGCGGCTTCGACCAACGCGCCCGCGGACACCGTCACGCCATTGATCGCAGGCGCGATCTGACCCTCGAGATTGACGAGCTCGGCAGGGATCAGCGTCTGATTCAAGCCTTGCGCTGCCGCAGCGAGGGCACTCGTCACACTGGCGGCAACCAGTTCGTTGGCCGCCAAAAGGGCATCGCTGATGCCATCAAGAAAGGCCGGGAGCGTCGTTTCCTCCGCCAGCACTTCCGTGATCTCGGACAGCGAACCGGGCTCGAGCACATCAAGCAGATTGATCTCGGCATCGACCAAGGCGGCGTAATCCAGAGCCGTGATGCTGAGATTTCCGGGCAGGGCCTGCAACAGGGTGCCGGGAGCCTGCGGATTGATGCGCGCGCCGTAGCTGCCCAGGGACAAGGCCACATCGTTGCGGACCGAGGCGCTGGCGTCCGCAAACAACCGCCGCTCATCGGGCGCTTGCTGGGCCGCATCCGTATCCGTCTGGGGTGAACTCTCGACAAAAAGGGGTAGCAGTCGCGGCGGTGCCGGGCGCTGCAGGCCGACCTGCACGGCGAAGCTGCGGTTGTCCGCATCCGGATCGAAGAAGCGAAGCGCATCCGGTGTGCGATTGATGCCGCCCACGCGCACGGTGGTGAGGTTGCCCGCATCGAAGCCATTTCTTATCAGGCTATCGATGGCGACGGTGTTGGCGGTCGCGAGCGGGCTGTCCTGGATAGGGCCATAGCAACCGCTGGCCTTGCGACTGGCGTCAAGGGCCGCAAGATTGGCGGCGTTCTGCAGATCGCGCTGGGCGAAATAGAGCCGCCCGATATCGACCGTCAGCGCCATGGCCGCAAGCAGCGCGGTCAGCGCGATGGCCGCGAATACCGCTGCCGCGCCCCGTTGTCGATGCCGGTGCATCGTGAAAAGGTGCGCTAGCGCTGGCCTTCGGCGAAGCTCTGCCGCTCGAAGGACTCAGGAATTTCATTGTCGAAGCTCTTGCTGTAGCGCTTCCAGACACGGTCTGCGATTTCCGCACTGAAGCCCTCGGGCGGCCCGTCGGCCGCATCACCGCTGACCTGCAGCTGGACCCAGTCCCGGGTGTGCTGGCCAAAGCGCGCGGATTCTTCCTCGTCCTGTGTAACCGGCTGGGCGAAAAGTGGAGCGCTGATCGCGATCACAGCGCTCGCTGCAGTAAGACGAAGCCATGGTGTAGACAAACAGGGCATCTTTAACCTCCGGTTGATGGAAGGATGGTGGCACGCAGGCGTTCGGCCTGATCGCGCATTTGCGCCAATTCCCGATCGGTCATGCCCACCGATTCGGCCAACTGGCGCGCCGACTGCTCATCCCCCCGGATCAGCATCAGCAGCATGAGGTTGGTTCGCGCGCGCTGATTGCTCGGCTCCAGTTCCAGCGCCGTCGACAATTGCAGGCGGGCATCTTCGGGGCGCCCGGCGCGCAACAGTGCAAAGCCAAGATCGTTGCGCATCGCGACATTGGTCGGCCGTGCGCGCACGGCGAGGATGAAGTGCTCGATGGCCTTCTCGAGTTCGGCATCGCGGGCATCGATCAGCCCCAGCCCATGATGGGCTTCGGCGTCGTAGCGCGTACCGCGCAGGTTCAGGAAGATGGCCTTCGCCTGCCCATCCAGGCGCAGGCCATAGAGCGCTCGGGCCTCGTACAGCGAAAGGCGTGGGTCGTCGTCGCCCACGCTGCGCTGATGTTCCTCGATGTGCGCAAGGGCCGCGTAGTACTTCTCCTGCTGCAGAAGCTGGGCAATGAGATCGCGATAGACCGCGTCTTCCGCATCGGCGGGGCTGCGCAACTCGGTTTCGCGCTCCACTTCCCGGACAAAGCCGCTGCCACTGCAGGCGGCAAGCAATGCCGCCATCGCGACACAAATCGCGCTTCTACACACCGGACTAGCCCGCCACATTGCCAAGCGCCTTGATCACCGACACGAATGCCGGACCGGCGACGAAGATCAGCAGTGCCGGAAAGAAGAACAGCACCATGACCACTGTCATTCGGCCCGAGGTGGCATTGACCTTCTCGCGCATATCCATCGTGCGTCGCTCTTCGAGATTGGCCAGCGTTTCCATGAGTGGCTCGCGCACTTCACCACCATAGCGATCCACCTGGCGCAGCACGCCCAGCACATTGCCCAGATCCGAAACCTGAAGCGCCTGTTCAAGGTTGCGAAGAACCTCGGTCGAATCGCCACCGGCATCGAGTTGTCGCGTCACCACCGCGAATTCGCGGTTCAGCTCCGGGAGCGTTCCCCGTCCCTCACGCACCAGACTGGAAAGAGCCTGCCGGGTCGACAGGCCTGCTTCGAACAGCAGGACAAGCAGGTGGATGAACAGCGGGACTTCGCTCGCTATGCGCTCGCGTCGCGCCTCGGCGCGGCGGCGCAGATAAAAGCGCGGGGCGAGCAGGCCGATGATCACTGCCAGCAGAAAATACATCAAATAGTTCAGATGCGGTGCCTCGGCCGGCTTACCCAGCCAGAAAATGCCCGCAATCAGCGCCGCGCATACCGGTACCAGCAACTGCGCAAGATAGTAGAGGCTCTGTTGCTTGCTCTGACGCCAACCGGCCTGAACCAAGAGCCGCGGTGTCTCGTTGTCCGTGTCGACCAGCTTCTCGATGGCCCGCCCGCTGTCGGCCAGCTCGCTCAGAAAGCCCTCGGAGCGTGGATCCACATCACCGTGGCTCGGCTCATCGGCCACCAGTCGCCGGCGCAGGCGGCGTTCCTGGCGCGCCCGCAGGAGCAATAGCACTGTCAATCCGACGGCCAGAATGGCGATGAACAATGCAGCCGCGACAAGAACGGGGAGCAGGGCGGGGTTCATGCGTCACCCTCCTGCACCTTGGCCAGCATGCGCCAGATGACGAATACGCCCGCCGCCTGCAAGAGCGCCGAGCCAATCAGCATGTAGCGGCCACCGGTATCGGCCCACATGGTGGTGTAGTACTCGGGGTTGCGCGCCAGGATGTACAGCATCAGGCCCACGGGGATGACCGCGAGCACTACCGCCGAGAAGCGTGTTTCGGCGGTCAAGGCGCGCAACTCGCGCGCGGCCATATCGCGCGAACGGATCGCCTGCACCAGGCTGCGGAAGATCTCGCGCAGACTGCCGCCATACTTGCGGTTGATCGACGCCGCCATGGCCATGACGCGCAGGTCGCGGATGCGATGGATGTCGGCCATGTCGGTGAGTACGACTTCCACCGACGCCCCCAGTCGCACCTGTCGCCCGACGCTGACAAAGAGACCGCGCAGCGGGTCGTTGGACTCCTGGGCAGCGGAGATCAGTGCTTCCTCCAGGGAGTTGCCCGCCGACAGCACGCGCGAAACGCTCTCCAGGAAGTCCGGAAGCTGTTCGATGATGCGTGCCCGCTGACGGGCAGCCTGTCTGGAGAGTACGGCCCAGGTCACCACCAGAACGATCACGATGGCGACCAGACCAGCCAGAACCCCCATCAAGACCAGCGCGATCGGCACCAGGAGGGCGAAGGCGATCATCCAGCGGGCCACCATGGAGGGCTCGGTCTCGGCACCGGTGCGCCACACCAGATGACAGGCCCAACGCAGCACCGGATTGGAAATGGCCTCGTCTTCGCCGAATCCGCTGGAGGCAATCAGGGCATCGTCGCCGGCGCGAAGACGCATCAACACGTCTTCCTGCCGTTCGCGCGTGCGTGCCCGCGTCCAGAGCAGCATGGCGCCGAAAACGGCCACGACCGCCGCCAGGAAAAGGCCGATGGAGGCGAGCTGGCTCATGGCTGTTCCCGTAGATCGATAATGGCATCCGCTTCCTGATCGAAGCGGAACAGGTAACGCAACTGCACGTCGCCACCGCGCAGGCCCTGCACTTCGGCAATCGCCATCAGCTTGCGTGCCCCATGCGGCAGGCGGCTGACATGCACCAGCAACTCGACGCCGGAAACGATCTGCCCGCGCAGCGTGACCTCGCTACCCGAGTAACCTGCAAAGCCCGCGAGCATTTCCAGCCGGTGGATGGCGTCGTCGATGCCATTGGCGTGAATGGTCGTCATCGACCCGTCGTGCCCCGTGTTCATGGCCTGCAGCATGTCGAGCACCTCATCGCCGCGCACCTCGCCGACAATGATCCGATCCGGTCGCATGCGCAACGCGTTGCGTACCAGATCGCGGGCGGTGACGGCGCGGCTTCCCTCGAGGTTGGGGGGCCGCGTCTCGAGACGCACGACGTGCGGATGTTCGAGGCGCAGTTCGGCCGCATCCTCGACGGTCACGATACGTTCGACCTCGGGAATCCACTGTGACAGCAGATTGAGGAAGGTGGTCTTGCCCGAACCGGTACCGCCCAGAATGAGGGTGTTGGTGCGATGGCGTACCCGCTCGCTCAGATAGTCGACAACGGCGCGCGAGACGGTTCCGTACTCGATAAGGTCTTCGGCAGTGAGGGCGTTCTTGCGGAACTTGCGAATCGACAGGCAGGGACCATCAAGCGCAATGGGCGGAATGATGGCGTTGACACGGGAGCCGTCCGACAGGCGCGCATCCACCATCGGCGTCGATTCGTCCACGCGTCGTCCGAGTGGAGACAGAATCCGCTGGATCACGCGTAGCACGTGGGCGTCATTGGCAAAGCGAATTGCCACCGATTCCAGCACGCCATTGCGCTCGACAAAAACACGATTCGGGCCGTTGACGACGATATCGTTGATGGAATCGTCATCCACCAACTCCTGCAGAGGACCGAAACCCACCAATTCATCGCGCGCATCCCGGGCCAGCCATTCGGTCTCGCGCGCATTGACCGGCAGACGCTGATCGACCACATACCGCCGCACCTGGTCGGTGACGAAACGTTCCACGCGCTCCGACGACCAACTGTCGAAATCGAGATCCCGCTCCTCGATCAGCTGGATCAAATGGCGGTGCAGATTGCCCTTTAGCTCCTGGTACTGATCCGAGAGCCGGAAGTGGTCGGACCGGGCGCCTTCCTGCTTCATACCTTACCGAGCCAGCGCGCGAACAAGCCTCCCCTGCCTTCCGATGCGCTCATGCCACCGCCACCCCACAGCAGGTCGGCAAGCTCTTCAATCTCGCGGAGATAAGGGTCCTTGGGCGCAACCACGGACAAGGGCTCCCCGGAATTCATCGCCTGGACGCGGTTCAAGGGTTGGCCACTGAGGGTGCCGGCCAGCGGCAACTCCAGCAACTGCGCCAGATTCTCCCCCTCCAGCCCGAAGCGCCGCTGGTAGTTGTCCACCACCAGCCGCGTATGATTCAGCGCGCCATCGTGCATCCGCAATTCGCGCAGCAGATACTTGCTGTGGCGCGACTTGAGAATGGATTGATCGGTGATGAGCAGACTGCTCTCGCTCATGCCCAGAATGTCGCCAATGGTGTCCGTACCGATATGGCCATCCATGGACACCACGATGAAACCGAACAGGGTGCGCAGGACCTCCAGCAGCTTGACCAGTTCTTCGCCTTCCAGCCGCGGATAGCCGATGCGTTCCTCCGGCAGGGTCAGCACATACAGGCCGCTGCCGTGACGCGCGAAGGCAGTGTCCACGAGTGTCTGATCGCAGCGATAGACGTCCTGTACCGCATCCAGCAAGGTGTAGGAGGGGTGCAGATTGAGAAACACGGACGCCGCGCCGGGAGGTGCCGAAAGATCCACAAGCAGGCCGCGCTCTCCGTCAAGCTTGCGTTCGAGAAAGCGCAGGGCGAGGTGCTCGGCCGCAAAGGCTGTTCCTTCGTAGGCGGCCGCGGAAAACACGGTCACCACCTTGCCTTGCGCACCGTGCTGCGGCCTCGGTCCGCTGCCGAGCGAGCGTCGCAATACCTTGGAAAGCAGATTGGGCAGATACTCGTCATCGCGCTGAAGCACGAAGAAGTCCCGCGCGCCGCTACGCATGGCGGAGAGCACGATGTCCTGCGCACCGTCTGCCCCCATGCCGACCACCGGCACATCGGGGAAACGGTCAATAAAGGCTTCCACCAGCCGTGCCCGGGTGTCCTGATTGGCCGCGGAGAACTCGAAGCAGGCCACGTCGATGCGACCGATATTGCTGACCCGTTCGATCAGGTCCTCGGTGGTGCCTGCGCGCACCAATGTGAACTCCGCCGCGCTGCCCACCCCGTTCTGCAGCCAGTTGACGAAGACCGGATCATCCGCAATCACCACCCCCTGCGTCTTCATCGTCGCGCGCCTGTCAGCGTGAGAAGCCGAAGCTGGACTGGTCGAATTCCCCGGTTTCCTGGAAGAACAGCTGATCGAAGCGCGGGTCGTAACGATCCTCCTCGCTGCCCGGCAGTCTCGGCACCTGTGCATTGGCACCCAATGGGCGCACCAGATGCGGGGTCACGACCATGATGAGCTCGCGCTCTTCCTTGCGGCGCTCCGCAGACTTGAAGAAGCTGCCGAGGATGGGAACGTCGCCGAGCCAGGGCACCTTGTCGAGATCGTTGACCTGCGTCGAGCTGACCAAACCGGAAATCACGAAGCTCTCGCCGTCACCGAGTTCCACCGAGGTATCGGTGCGCCGCGTCACCAATGCCGGAACACTGGTCCCGCTGATCTGTATGCCGGCAGTGAAGTCGAGTTCGCTGACCTCGGGCGCTACTTTCAGCGCGATGCGATCCTTGGACAGTACGGTGGGCGTCAGATTGAGTCGTACGCCGAACTCCTTGAATTCCACGGTGATGCCGCCTGCCGTGGCACCGCCTTGAGAGACCGGTACCGGGAACTCTCCGCCAGCGAGAAAACTGGCGGTCTGCCCGCTGGTTGCCGTCAGGCTGGGCTCTGCCAATGTCCGCGCCATGCCCTTGGACTCCAGCACACTGAGCACGCCCAGCACATTGTTGGCGGCATCGCCCAACACCAGGTTGAAGGCATTCGACAGCGGAACGAACCCGGAATCGAGCGCAAATCCGTTCTGTGTGCTCGCCACCCCATTGAGGCCCCCAGGGGTCACCACGGAGGCCGTGGTATCGCCGATGCTGCGCGAGAAATTGAAGCCATAGCGCTGCGCCGTGCGGCGGCTGACTTCGGCGATCCGGATTTCGGTCAGCACCTGGGTTTCCAGTGTGACCTGACTGGTGTCATTCAGGGCTTCGTCGTCCGCCCCCTGGCCTGCCTGTGCACGTGCTCGCCGATGCGCAAGTACATTCGGTAACGGCCCCGAAAGGCCGACGCCGGGCCGGATTTCAGCAGCCGCCAGCGCTTCGTCGGGTGCGGTCCGCGCGGATGCGATGGGCACCACACGGAGCAACAGACGCTCAGGCTCGCGGCTGCCTTCCGACCAGATCAGCAGGCTGGTCTCTCCCAGCTTGCGGCCGGTCACGAGCAGCTCCTTGCGATTGATCACGTTGACCGCAGCGATTTCGGGATTCCCGACGGCCACGCGTACGACGGCGCGTTCTCGCCGGAGCAACTCATGGGTTCCGTTTTCGACTTCGAAGCCACTGCGTTGCGGCGGATCGCCGGCTGCCCATGTCGTCGCTGACAACAGCAACAGCAGCGTGGCGAAGAAAAGGTGCGCGGACGAAAGTCGGGTCATCATGCTCGTGCTCTTTGCGTGCACCGGCGGTTCCTGGCTGAACTGGCGCGTCATCAATCGTAAACCGTCTCGACATCGGCGCCGCGATAGACGTAGATGCGATGCCTTGGCTCACGCGATTGCTGGGCCTGCTGCTTTTTCTTGGGCACTTCCACGCTCGAGAGCTGTGCCGCTGTCAGCGGCTGGTCGCTGTTGTCCTCCGCATCCGCCCTTTCCACTGCGGTTTGCGCGGCGTCACTGCCAGACGAGGCTGCGCCTTCGCCAGCCTCCAGAAGGGCCTCGTCGGACAGCGCATCGAGTTGGGCGACTTCTGGCACCTGGCCGTGCATCGCAAGGCGGATCTCGCCCAGGTTGGAACCCAGCATCAGGCGGGTTGTCTTGTCATCCGGAACGGCCAGCACCACCGTGCGCTGCCGGCGACGTCGATCCTCTTCCTTGTCGTCCTCGACCCCCTCCGGGCGGTCGACGATGCGATCCTCCAGCGCGAGGACGCGAATTTCGCGTAGCAGGATTCGCGCCTGCACGGCTTCGATATCCGAGCCACCGCGCAGATAGACCAGGATGTCGACAATATCGCCGGGGCGCAGGAAGCCGCCCACCGCGATCACGTCGTTGACTTCCAGCGACATGGCCTTGTGGCCTTCGGGCACGATGCGCGCGAGTTCGTTGGCATCCTTGAAATGCCTTCCGGTCACGGGTGCGCCCGCATCGACATCCACCAGAGGAATCCGGTTGACGACGTCCTCAATGCTGTCGAACTGCCCCTCGGTTTTCACCGCCACAGGCGCGATGCGCACCTGCTCCGCCTGAATCGGCTGATAGGCCGCGAGCGGCGCCACCGCCACCACGGCTTCGGGGAAGCTTTCCTTCTCTTTCGCGGCCGCCGCGTCACCGGTTTCCGCACCGGCTGCTGGGGCGGTCGGCGCGGCCGTGTAGCTGCGCGTCATCTGGAAGGCGACCACAGCCAGGATGATGGCCAGCAAGACGGTCACCACCGCTGCGATTTTAAGCGCCGTACTGCTCATGCTTCCCCCTTGTGCCTGATGCGGCGAATACTAGAGTAACGCCACTGCCGACGCTTGCATGCGCGCTGGCAGGGGTGGCACATCGCCGACGAGTGGCAGGCTGATGACCGGAAAAATGGCGGGCGAAGTCGCGCTGACATCGAAATCGAGCACGACCCGAACGATGGGATTGCCATCGAGTTCCTCGATGGTCACGGTACCGAAGAGATCATCCTCCTGGTCTGCAAAGCGGGCCCTCTGGGACACCGGCATCCATGCCAGGGTGTTGCTGGCAGCATTGCGTGCCGTGGTCCGCACCAGGGTTTCGTAATCCGCCGCCTGAGGGTCCACGCGCACCGCGGACTCAGCCGCCGTCTTCGCGGCATAGTGGATGGACTCGTTGATTACGAAGACATAGCTGTAGACGATGGCGCCGTAGATCAGCAGAAACAGGATGGGGAACACAAAGGCGAACTCAACCACCGAAGCGCCCGACTGCCCCCGAAGGCTGGCAGCGCGCGGGGAGCGCCGCCTGCTGCTCACAGCATGCATACGCAGGTTCATGGCACGGCCATCGCAACGACTGCAGCGTGCCCGACAAGGATGCTGGGCGCCACCGGCTGTCGGGTACGTCTGCGTACACACCATGCCACGCCGCACCAGATAGCAAAGGCGATGGCCCACAGCAGGACCAGAGCGAACGCGCCGGGCCATGCCAGGGCCCATCCGATGGAGGCGAGCAGCTTCACATCACCCGCCCCCATCGCGCCCGACCAGTACCCCGGCAAGGTCGCCGCCGCCGCAATGCCCAAGCCTGCGACAGACTGCAGTGTGCTGGACAGGAGGCTATCGCTTCCTCCAGACCGAAGCAGCAGTGCAACGCTGCCACCTGCGATCAGCAAGAGCGGCAGAAGGTTTGGGATTCGCCGTTGCTGCCAATCACGCAAGGCGGCGATGGCCGTCACCGCAACGAGCAGGCATGCCAAGGCATATTCGACCGTCATGCGCGTACCCGCGTGAATGGCTGGACCGCTAGCCTGCGCTACCAATCGAGGTTGCTGCGCTCTGGAAGAGCGAATTGAGACCAGTACCGATCTGACCGAGCGCAATAATCAGGACAATGGCAATCAGACCCAGAATCAGCCCGTATTCAATAGCACTCGCACCTTCTTCATCAGAAAGGAAGGAACGGATCCAAGCGGAAAGGAAATCCAACATTTTCGGCCTCCAGGGCGACGTGAACGCGGCTAGGCCGCGGATGCAACAAACATTAGGCGCAGGGCGGTTCGGGTGTCAAAGCCGTATGTCCCGGCATTTTCTACCGCTTATCCTGATTCATCGTTTCGCCATGAAGGGAATCCAGCCGGTGACGTGTCACTTTACCGGCAATCCACCAGATGGGAAGCATGATGAGCCCGGCGGCATAGCCATCGACGGCGTAGTGCCAGCCGAGATGCACGCTCCCGACCAGGATGCAGAACAGGAAGAACGTGGCACACACAACAGCCCGCCGACTGCCAAGTCGACAAGCCAGCAGCACGAGCAGGACACACGTGCCGACATGCATGCTTGGCATCGCCGAGATGCCGCTGGTCATGCCGTTGGCGCCGCGCACATGATTCGCCCAGAGCAGTTCCTGGACGCCAAGCGCCCAGACGGGATATCGCAGCTGCTGCAGCTCTAGGCGCTGCATCAGGTCCGCATAGGGCGAGGCCAATCCGGTAACCCGTTCGAAATAACAGGGGCCGGCAGAAGAAAACGCAATGGCCAGGATCGTGCCGACGATGATCCAAGCCAGAAAGAAGCTCAGCAAATATTGCAGACGAAGTTGCGAATGCCCTCTGGAGACCGCAACCCAGATGACACTGAAGTGGATCACGACAAACCACAGGTGATAGATCAGATTGATGATCGAAGTGGCCAGCGCACTGGAAAAGACAGCGTGTGTATATCGCCACGGATGCGTCCCACCGTGCAGCCAACGATCCATCTGAGAGAAAGCTGGATCCCATGCAAAGGGCTGAAGCTGCGGAATCATCGCCTTCCAGGCCGAAAAGAAGGCCGTAAAGAACACCATCAGCAGCAACAGCCAAGCGATGGGCAATGATCGCTGCGGGTTCGCAATCACAAAGGCGATGTCCCGGCGCAGCGTGGCAAAAGGAGAGGCGGGACGCCGCACTGCAACAAGACACACCAAATAAAAGAGCACCGCGCCGCCCAGCACCGTGACTGCGGCCGTTGGCAGAGTGTTCAGGGCGGTCCATCGGAGGGCCTCACCCGGGCTATGCCCGGCAAGGGCCAGCAAGACAACCAGGCTGATCCCATAACTGCCGACCACCAGCAGCAAGAGGCGATCCCCTGCCACGGGGTCGCGCCGGATCATCCATCGCGCCTGGCTGGCTTTGGCAACCAGTACCGTCCAGGGATTCAGGCGCGGCATTGGCGGAGGCTGCCTGTACGCGATGAACGTGGCGTGCTCGGCCCCATCATCACGACCCGCTCTCGGCCCTGCCGACCGGCGTGACACCCTGAGCTGCGTCCACAGTGCCGCGATGCACTCTGCGTGCAATGACACCCGAAGCCTTCCAGATCAGCAGCGTCAACACCAGTGCAAGATACCCATCGATGGCGTAGTGCCAGGCGAGGTGGACGGAACCGATCAGGACGAAGAACAGGAAGATACCGGCGCACCACTTCGCCAGCCGGCCGTAGTGACGGGCGAGAAGAAAGACGAGCGCAGAAGTCGCCACGTGCAGGCTCGGCATTGCCGAGATCCCGCGCCCGACCGCCAGCGCGCCGGCTTCGTAGTCCCTCCACAGCATGCTCTGTACCTCAAGTGCCCAAACCGGCAAATGCGTATCGGCCCATCGCAGGTACTCCATCAAGGGTGCGTAGGGGTCAGGCTGGCCGACGATCAAGCCGTAGTAGCAGGGCCCTGCCGACGACAGCCCAGTGGCGAGCACATTCCCCAGCACCATCCACAGCAACACGAAGCACACCATGAACTGCGTCCGCAGCACCGGCTGCTGCAGGCTGAAGGCCTGCCAGATAAAGGCAAAGTAGATGACGAACAGCCACAGGTGGTACACGGCGTTGATGGCACTGGTCACCAGCGGCGTGCCGACCAGCGGCTGCAGCCAATGCCACGGCGGGCGGCCACCATGAAGGGCGGTGTCCCATTGGTGGAAGAGTGCGTCCCAGGAAAAGGGGGAAAGGGCCGGAATCATCACCTTCCATGACGAATACACACTGATCAGCACTGCCAGCAGCACCAGCGAAGGCAGTCCTGCGGCAAGCCGAGCGCGGAAGTGGAAGTGGCGCGCCTCGTACAAGGCAAAGGCCAACGGACGCTGGGGGCGCACGACCAGCGCAATCCGCAGCAACCAGGCGACGACAAAGCCTGTGGCGGCTGCCAACACCATCAGCACCATGCCTTCGCCGTACAGACTGATGCGTATCGCGCCTTCAAGTCCATGGAGCGCGGCCACGCCGAAGGCCACGGCGGCGTGTAGGGCGATGATCGCCGCCAAAAAGAGGTGTTCGCGCGACGCAGCGGTCAAGCGAAGGCGCACGGGCGAATGTGCCGGGGTCGTGGTCGGCGCTGACACCAGCAGGTGGTCATGAGATGGCGGCATGGGGTGGGAAAGCCAAGAATACGCGACCACAACGGCAAGTCTCGTTCCACACTTGCTGTTACATGGTGGCGACCGGTACATAAGGTCGAGGCCCCATGATCAGCGGCAATTGATAGGCTTGGGCGATGACGACGTGGATCATCGGCGACCTGCAAGGGTGCTACGACAGCTTGATGCGCTTGCTCGACCAGATTGCCTTCGAATCGCGCAGCGACGAACTCATTTTCGTGGGCGATCTGGTTAACCGCGGCCCTGGTTCCGAGGCCTGCCTGCGCTGGGTACAAGAGCAGTGCGAGCGCGGTTCGGCGCAGTGCGTACTTGGTAACCATGATCTCCATCTGCTCGCCGTGGCGGCTGGCAAGCGCAAGGCCAATGACGGCGATACCTTGGACGATATTCTGCGCGCACGAGACCGCACAAGCCTGCTCGACTGGCTCGCTCGCCAGCCTTTGCTTCTGAGGCGCGGCGATGACTGCATCGTCCACGCGGGCCTGCACCCGGACTGGGACCTGGACACCGCCACGCTTTGCGCACGGGAAGTGGAAGCCGAGCTGGCTGGCACGCAGCGCACGGCCTTTTTTGCCCGCATGTACGGCAATGAACCTTCCCGCTGGCGCGACTGCACTTCGGCGGAGGCGCGGCAGCGCTTTGCGGTCAACAGCTTCACGCGCATGCGCTTTGTCCATCGCAAGCAGCATGCGCTCATGCTGAAGGCCAAAGGCAGCGCCGAGTCCCCACCGGAGGGGTGCATTCCCTGGTTCGCCGCACCTCATCATCGCCCGGCACAGAGTCGGGTGTTCTTTGGCCATTGGTCGACACTGGGAACAGTGAAGTGGCCGCAGTACCGCGTGCTCGGCCTGGATACCGGCTGCGTCTGGGGCAATCGGCTCACCGCCTGCGATCTGCACTCGGAAAGCCTGCACTCGGTGCCGACGGCTCCCGGCGAGGGCCGCACACCGGAAGGCTAGCTTTTTTCTGCACCCCCTTCGACGCGCGGACGCCCGTTTGTCGGGCCGCTCTTCCGGCTCGTCCGGCGCGCATTGTGCTGAGGTGACGCACGGTTCAGGATGCAGGCTACCAATCTGGAATCACCGGAGAGTTCCGTGTTCGCGCGTAAGCAACGTCCGGCCATTGACGCCGGTGCAGGACCACAGCAAGGCAATTTTCTGATCGCGGTCGACGATGGCAGGCACGCGACGGCCGAGGATCAACGTGCGCTGCAGGCGGTATTGCCTGAGAACGCGCGCTGCACTTTGCGAGATAGCGCCGCCATCAAGGGGCGCGACCTCGCCAACGCGCAGTTCGTCCTTGCCTTGTTTGCCGACGCGCAAGCAATGGACCGGCTTGCCGATGCCGTGCAGCAGGTACGCGAGGGCGGCGGCACCACGACGCTGATCCTCGTGGTGCAACCCTCGGCATTGGCCGCGCTCGGGCGCTGGCTCAGCCAACGCGCCGAAAGCGAGCGGCTCGTGGGGACGCGCCTCATGGTCGCAAGCACGATCATTGAGGTCATCGAGCAGTTGCCGCGGCGCCTGATTCCCGTGCAGGAATGCAACGTCATCCGCATGCCGCAAAGTACCGAAATCGAGAACGCGCCGAAGAGCAGCTTCTTCACCTTCAGCCCGCAGATTCAGGATTTGATCCGACGCATCCGTGCCTTTGCCGACAACGGCATCACGCGCGCCTATCTTCTGGGCGGCCCCGGCAGCGGCAAGACTTCACTCGCTTACTACTATTACCTGAGCCGCCGCAAGGGACGCTTCGTATCCGTCAACCTGCTCGCCGAGGACACCGGCGACAAGTCCGCGGTCAAGTCCCTGCTCTGCGGACATGTGCCGGGCGCCTTTCCGGGCGCTGGCGCACGCGCGGGTGCCTTCGACATCGCGCAGGACGGCGTCTGCTTTCTTGACGAAAGCCACGGCGTGATGGGCGCAGTGATGGAAACGCTGATGGAGGCCCTCGACAACGGGCAGTACATGCCCTACGGCGCGGCGGCCAAGCGCCCCCTCAAGTGCGCCCTCATCTTTGCCACTAACCGAAGCTGGGAGCATCTGCTCAGTTCTGTGAACATCGACGAGTTCACGCGGCTGGGGGCGGCCACGCTGCAGGTTCCGGAGTTGTGCGAGCGCGAAGAGGACCTCATCGCGGTGACAGCCACCACGCTTGCCCGCCTGGCGTCTCCCTGCACCACCTGGGATCCGCCCACGGGCGTCGATCCGGCTGCTTGGCAGCGCATCCGTGATTGCCGCTGGCATGGCAACGTCCGCGCCCTCATCCGCACGCTGGAAGCGGCCTTTGTGGAAACCGCCACGGGGGCGACATCGCGCAACGATCTCATCGACGATGTGGCGATTGGCCGCGGCATCGCCCTATGGGAGCCGGCGGAACACCATAGCCACGCCATTTACGCCTCCAGCGTAGACGCGCCGCGATCAACTGAACGTTAACAGGCCTACACGGCGCCCCAAAGCAAAGGGCCATCGCACTGCGATGGCCCTTTGTGCATCAAGCCTGGACGATCGGTCTAGACAAGCCGTCCGCCCGACTCCTTGTCGGCGCGTTCGGCCTCCGCGTTCAGCGGCAGGACAAAACGGCATAGTGCCGGGCAGAGCAGCACCGCGCCCAGCATATTCGCCGAGAACATGAAGACGAGCAGCAGGCCCATGTCGCGCTGGAACTGCAGGTCCGAGAACAACCAGGTCGCGACACCGCCGGACAAGCAGACGCCGGTGAAGACAACGGCCTTGCCGGTCTGACGCAGTGTGTCCAGATAGGCCTGCCGCAGACTCTTGCCGTTCTGCTTCACCTCACGTTCGATGACGTCATAGATGTAGATGCCGTAGTCCACACCGATACCGACCGCCAGAGCGACCACGGGCAAGGTCGCCGTCTTCAGGCCGATTTCGAAAATCGCCATCAGCGCATTGGCCAGGAAGGTGACCATCAGTAGTGGCGTGACGACGGCCACCACGGCTGCCACCGTCTGATAGGACAGCAGCAGGAAGATGGTGATGGTGACGTAGACCCAGAAGATGGTCGCGAATTCCTTCTCGTGTACCACTTCATTGGTGGCGCCCATGACGCCGACGTTGCCTGACGCCAAGGCGAAATTGACCGGGCAGGTCTTGTTGTATTCGGCGTGTGCCTTTTCTGCCTGCTCGATCTGCTGGGTCAGCGCAGTGAAGCGGTCGGTCGCCTCGATGTCGACATCGCTCAGGCCCTGGGCGTGCATCTTGCTGCGGTATTGACGCAGCTCCTGCTGACGGCGACCGATTTCACGCCGCGCCTCGGTGCGCGCGTCGCAGTAAGCCATGTCGACATCGTGCTCCGCCACCTTGAAGTAGGTCTCCGCATTCTCCTGATCAAAGCGTTCCACCGCGTTAAGGACGCGTTCGATGGTTTCCGCCTTGTGATCCTCGGTGAAGATCAGCACTGCCATCGCGGAACAGTCCGGGTTGAGCAGACCGGAGGAGGTCGGCACCGGCGTAATGGCCTGCACCATGGTGTAGCGATTGCGCGGCAGCACGCTGTACATCGGATTGGCCTCGGAGAAGGCCGCATTCACCTGGCGCGCCACCTGCGGCAGCGAGACCGTGGACTGCACACCATCGACGTTGCGCATATGCCAGCCGAAGCGATCGATCTGCTCCATCACGTCGTACTGGATGCAGGCTTCGGGATCGGTTTCAGCCACCACGCGCAGGATGTCGGTTCCCATCTCGAAATTACGGGCAATGGCGCGGGAATCCTGGTTATAGCGCGAATCCGGACGCAGCTCGGGCACGCCCGCATCGGCGTCGCCGATGATGCGGTTCTGCTGCAGATAGATCGAGGCGCCCAGCACGACCGTCGCCAGAACCAGCAGGCCACCGGCCACCGGCGTGGTCGTGATGATGGTCATCGGGCGCCAGATCTTGTCGCTGGCCTCCATCTTGCGCTGGCGCTGGGCTGCGAAGCCTTCCTGATCCTTGATCGTCAGATAGGACAACCAGATCGGGAGCAACACCTTATTGGTGATGATTACCGCCATCATGCCGAAGGCGGCGTTCCACGACATCTCGCGCACGATGTCGATGGGCACGAACTGGATCGTGAGGAAGCCCGTCATGTCGGTGATCAGCGCGATCGTTCCGGGAATCGCAAGTCGGCGGAAGGTCTCCACCGAGGCGTCGTAGCCGTTCATCCCCTTAAGTACCTGGTCGGCCCAGGTATTGGTGTACTGCACGCCGTGCGAGGTACTGACCGCGAGGATGAGGAAGGGCACCAGGATGGCGAAAGGATCCAGCCCGAAACCGAAACTGTGCAGCAGGCCAAACTCCCAGATCACCGCGATGATCGATGACACCAGGGAGATTGTGGCCAGCATGGCGCTGCCGGTGTACCACCACAGCGCCAGCGCGGTACCGATCAGCGCGATCAGGAAGAAGCCGGCCACTTCCAGGGTCGCGTCAGTGACATTGCCGACGACCTTGGCGAAGCCAATGATGTGGACCTTGATTTCGTCGTCTTCGTACTTCTCGCGGATCTGCTCGAGGCTGTCGGCAACCTGCGAATAATTCAGCTTCTCGCCGGTGACCGGGTCGGTCTCGACCAGCTCGGCGTAGATCATCGCGCCAGTCTGATCCTTGGTCGTATAACGCCCGACGATGCCGGCACGTGCGACGTTGTTGCGCACGGTCTCGAACATCTCTTCAGTGGGCTGATAGTCAGCCGGAATGACGTTGCCGCCCTGGAAGCCGCCCTCCACCACTTCGAGGTAGCGCACATCGGGCGTGAACAGGGAGGACACGCGAGAGCGGTCGACGCCTTCGAGGAAGAAGACTTCGTCGGTCACTTCCTTCAGCCGACCGAGGAACTTCTCGTTATAGATGTCCTCGTCATTCTGCTGGATGAGCGCGACCAGAACCTGGTTGGCGCCACCGAACTGCTTCTCGTACTGCTTGTACACCTCCATGTAGGGGTGCTCGAGCGGAATCGACTTGTCGAAACCCGCATCCGGTCGAACCTGGGCCGTCTGATAGCCAAAGAATACGGTCAGGCCGATCAGCACCAGCAACAGCAGAAGGCGCTTGCCGTAGATCAGAGGGACCAGGAAGTCCAGAATTTTTTCGGTCGTCGGCGAACTCGGTTTTTCTGCGGCCATCGTTGAGGGTTCCCGTATCGTCGTTTAATTGCCTGCAGTGCGCGAAGCGCGACTCAGGGCAGCTGGGCGCTTTCGATCCCGCCTTCCCCGACGAGAATCAGCTCGCTATTGGGGCCGAGCTGCGCTGCTGACAGCGGCGACTCGGACTCGGTATTCTTGCGGGCCTTCACCGTCAGTTCGGGGGACAGGCGCAGTATTTCGCCATTCAAGCCCACAAGGACGTAGCCGCCGTCGGGGATATCCACGCCTCCAAACATCGAATTCGTCGTACCAGTCTCGATCTCGGTCCAACCCTTGCCAATCAGCGACTCGCCACCGCCGAGCACCGGATCGAAATCCGGATCGATATCGGGCACTTCCGACAGGTCGCGGGAGATATAGGCGGTGCCGCGCAGTCCATAGACCAGTACGCCACCGTCCTTCAGCGCCATGCCGCCAAAGAAGGAGCTGTCGTAGGGCGGTTGCAGACGGCGCCATTCGCCGTCCCAGCCATCGGCCACGGCGAGCATGCCGTACTCGCCCACGGCGAAGAGGCGGCCATCGCTGAGCGGGAAGATGCGATTGATGTGGAACTCGTCGTCACGAATAGCGGGCGCTTCGTAGTCTTCCCAGGTCTCACCACCATCTTCGGTCTTGAAGGCGAGGCCATAGGCGCCTACCGCAAGACCGCGTTCACGATCCAGGAAGAAGACATCGTGCAGCGGTTCCTCGAGGCCAGGTTCGAACTGCTGCAGCTCCCAATTCCGGCCGCCATCGGTCGTGTGCAGAATGACGGCATCGTGCCCCACGGCCCAGCCGTGGTCCTCGTCGACAAAGTAGAGCGAGGTCAATGCCGCCCGTGTAGGCATGGGGATCTGTACCCAATCCTTGCCGTCCGAGGAAACGAGCACATGGCCGCGATCGCCAACGGCGATATAGCGCGAGCCCGTCCAGGTGACATCCAGGGCAAGATCCTCATCCGCTCGCGGCATGATTTCCGCGTCGTAGGTCTGCGGTGGGAGGGCGTCAAAGTCCACTTTGCCCCCCATCTGCGCTGCGGCAGTGAGCGGTAGCGCACACGCGAAAACCACCCCAACAGCCGGTCGGAAGACCGGCTTCCAGAAATTGCTCGTCATATCTCGCACCCTGACGCAACGTCGCGCGTTGCGCATTGTTGTTCCAGTAACGACGATCAGAACTCGTAGCCGAGGAAGAACTGAACGTTATCGCGATCCCGCTGAAGATCTCGGCTACCACCACCGGTAAACCAAGTGTAGCGTACGTTCGCTTCGAACGCGTTCAGATAGTCGAAGGACAGACCAGCAATCACCTGCTGACGACCTTCAATGAAATTGCCGCCAATACCCGGGGTCGTACCTTCCACATCATGGAAAAAGGCCAGCAACGGGCTCACGTTCATCCCCAGGAAGAGGTTGTCATAACGCGGCAGGATGACGGCGCGATAGCCGTAGGAGACATCCGTGCCGAAGGTATCCAGATCCGCGATGGCGGTCGGGTTTTGGCGGCCGCGGCGCTCGAAGTTGTCCGGGTTGTTGGGATCACCTGGATCCTGCGGACGCTGATCGGCAGGCTGAATGCCTCGGCTGCCATCGGCACCGTGCGAGATGTGCGTGTCAGCCTGACCGCCGTTGAACTGGAGTTCATCCAGCTTCGGCATATCGATGACGTGCTGCAGCCCGACCTCCAGCAACAGGGTGACCTGGGTCGCGCCGATGGGGTTGCCGCTACCACCCACGAAGCGGATGAAGTTCAGGTTGAGCTGTCCGGTCTTCAGGTACTCGAAACCACGAACATATTGGTTGGCTTCGATCGGCTCGCCGCGGAACTGCGAGATGAAGTCCGGGACTGCGGTCCGCCGCCCAGGCAGGGTCGCAATGCCGAGATCGAGATCCTGTTCGGGGAAGGCGGGCTGCAGCGCAGCAAAGACCAGGTCGGTGGAATGGATCTGGGTCGGCAGGCGTGGACGGTAGGCGTACTCACCCGAGAAAGCGGTGCCGAAGATATTGGTGTTGAAGGAGATGCCGTAGAGCTTGATGTCCTCCGGGTATTCCAGGAAGACGCGGGCCGAGTCCAAAGGCAAGGCTTCCTGATCGGCTGGAGCAAAGGAGCCCAGGCCCTGCGAGGCGGCGAGGTTGTTGGCAATAGCCACCTCGTCGCAATCGGCCAGCAGCTGCACAAGGTTGGTCGCCGGATTGGCCGGCAATGAACCCACCACCGTATCCACCAGGCCTTGCAATGGGTCGGGCAGCTGCACACCACCAACCGACCCCCCGCTGCCAATACAGGTTGCATCTGCGGCCGTTGCGCTCACCACGGGGAAGCGGTTGTGATAGTTCGCAAAGTACAAGCCGATCTCGGTCCCGCCAATCAGGTCCGGGAAGAACTGACGGAGAGCGAAGCCGTACTGGCCGGTATCGCTGGGTTCGCGACGGTTTTCCTCAGCGTAGTCGCGCGGCACAAAGCGGGAGGAGGTGGAGCCGAGAATCGCCGCTGGATCCTCCGGGTTGCGGTAGGGCTCGTAGAGCTGCAGCGGATCCTCGGGTGACTTACCAAAGGCCAGCATCGCACCTCGGCCACCGTCACCCACAATGTCGCTTTGCGAGAAGAAGCTGCCTACTGGATCGACCACGACTGGGCGGAACTCATACTGATAGAAGGCCTCCAGCGACACATCGCCGAACAGCCGGGTCTGCACCTGTACCATGCCCTGCGGCCGCAACAGTTCCGCGATATCGAATCCGGGCACGCGCAACAAGGCCTGATTCGGCGGGTTGATGAAGTTCAGGCTGTTGGAGACCAGGAAGGCCGACTCGCCCCAGTTGATGACCTGGCGACCCACCTTCATTGTGAGATAGCGGTCTCCGATGAAGGGCAGGTCGAAAGAAACGAAGCCGTCCAGCAACTGTGTGCTGGCGCCTAAACGGCTTTTACCGGCATTGGCAAACGGGGTTCGGCGTGGAAGGTGAGTCGTATCGAAATTGGTCTCGTCGAGATCGACGTAGGTGTCATCGAAGAGCACCAGGGTGCGCGCGAAAAAGTCGAAATCGATACCCGCAACGGGCAGGGTAAAGCGGATGTCGGTCTGCAGCTTGGCGGCTGCGTTGACAATGTCGCCCTTATCGAAGTTGGTGTTGCCGTTATCCGCGTTGGGGCCAAAACTGCCGGGCTGTGCCAGGTAGCGCTGGTTGGCGTCGCCAAACTCCGGATCATCGATGGTCGCGCTACAGGTGTCGCCCATGAACATGCGGTCCGGGCTGTCGAAGTCGCCCTGGGTGCGGAACACACAGATCCCTGGGTTCAGGGTCGACTTGCTGACCAGCGACGGGTCACGACCCTGCGTACGCCAGCGCGCACCGACCGTGAAGAGATTGGACAGCGAGATTTCGGTGTAGTCGCCAATCGGCATTTCGATAGCCGCGGCCGGAGCGCTGACGCCAGCGGCCAGTGCTATCACACCCAGACGACAGAATACCGCGCGAACACCCTTGACTGATGCAGACATGCAATGTCTCCCCCGAGAACCTTGAACGGTGCCCAACATCCGTGTCGAGCATGGCCGCCATCCGTGCGTTGGCGGCACTTCATAGAATGTTCAAGGTTTTAGCAGAAGCCTCTGCACCACCGCAATAAGTTTCGCCTCGTGATTATTCATGAGGCGACACACGGCAGGATGCAGCACCTCAATGCGCACGCCAGATAAGGGCAGCCATGCGCCCGCATTTGCCATCGCGCCGATGTGAGAAGTAATGCTCCGGATCACTTGCCGTGCAGAGGCCGCTGTCATACACCGCCACGCCCTGCGCGCGCAGGCGGAGCGCGGCAAGCCGGCCCAGATCCGCCCGCCATTGGCCCCCGGCAAGTGCTTCGAAAGCCGCCTCGTCGTTCTGCCCCTGGAAGGCGGCACGGACGTCCTCGCGCACGACAAAGGCCTGTGGGCCGATGCGCGCGCCCAGCCAGGCGATGTAATCACGAGCATTGCCAGGCAATGCGGCCAACCCCGCCTCCAGCACGCCGGCAGCAAGGCCGCGCCAGCCCGCGTGCACGGCAGCCACCGCCGTGCCGTCGCGATGCGCCAGCAGCACAGGAAGACAGTCCGCCGCCATCACGACACAGGGAACTTGCGCCCGATCGGTCCAGGTGCCATCGGCTTCGGGTGTCGCTCCGGCGTCGAGGGTATGGGCCGCTTCGACATGGGTGCCGTGGACCTGCTTCAGCCACCGGGGCTCCGTGGGAACGGCCGCCGCATGCATCAGCCGCTTCCGGTTCTCCTGCACGCGGGTCGGGGCGTCCCCGCTGTGCAGCCCCAGGTTCAGGCTGGCGTAGGCCCCCTCGCTGACGCCGCCCAGTCGCGTTGACATGCAGGCGCGGACATTGCCGGGCGCCGGCCAGGCCGGCCAGAGCAGCAATGGATCATCAGCCATCATCAGGCTCAGGCGCCGCGATCCGGGGCGTGCTGCGCCAGGGCCTCGACGAGGACGCGGAAGTCCGCGGGAATGGGGGCAGCGAGATCAATCGGCGTCCCGTGTACGGGATGGGCAAATTGCAGACGCCGGGCATGCAGTGCCTGCCGCGGAAAAGTCTCGAGATGATCCCGCAACACCTGGGGAATGCCCTTGCCATGGCCACGGCGCCCACCGTAAGCGTCATCGCCGACGATGGGATGGTGGATATGACGCATATGGACGCGGATCTGGTGTGTGCGACCCGTTTCGAGCTGGACATCCAGCAGTGTGTGCCAGGCGAAGCGCTGCTGGATACGGTAGTGCGTCACGGCATTGCGCCCGGATTCATTCACTGCCATGCGGGTCCGCGAGCGCGGATCGCGGCCGATGGGGGCGTCCACCGTACCGCCGGAGACCAGGCGCCCCCAGACGATGGCCTCGTACCCGCGATGAATGTCCCGCGTCTGCATCATGCGCACCAGATGGGTGTGGGCGCGCAGACTGCGTGCCACCACCATGATGCCGCTGGTGTGTTTGTCGAGCCGGTGAATGATGCCGGCGCGCGGCAGGTCGACCGACTCCGGATAACGGTAGAGCAAGGCATTCTGCAGCGTACCGTCGGCGATGCCCGCCCCCGGATGAACCGTGAGCCCCGCGGGCTTGTTGATCACCGCCAGATCCGCATCCTCGTACAGCACGTCGAGAGCGATCGCCTGGGCGCGCTCACCATCCGACTCGTCGGCTAGAGGTTCCGGGTCGAGGTCGAGCCGATCCCCGGCTGCCACCGCGACGCGCGGCCGCGAGGCGACAGCACCATTGACGCGCAGCCGTCCGACCTGTATCCAGGCCTGCAGCCGAGCGCGGGAATAGTCTGGAAACAGCTGCGCGGCAACCGCGTCCAGGCGCTTGCCGGCTAGCGTTTCAGGCACTTCGGCTGCCTCCGATATACTGCCCGATTGCTCCACTAGAGCCTCTTCACTATGACCGTTGCGCGCTTGATATCGCACGCCAGACGCACGATCGCCGTATTGTGCACCAGCACCCTGCTCGCCGCCTGCGCGAGCGACGGGACGCCGCCGCCCATCGTCGACAACCCCTTCAGTGATTCCAACCGGCTCAGCCAGCGGGAACTACGGCTGGAGGCGGATGAACTCTATCGATCCGCGCGCGGCCGCCTCGACAGCGGCGACTATCTGGGTGCGCTGGAACAGTACGAGCAGTTGCGGGCCCGCTACCCCTTCTCCGACTTTGCCACGCAGGCACAGCTGGAAAGCGTGTTCGCGCACTACCGCAGCTTCCAACCGGAACAGGCCATCGCCGAAGCGGATCGCTTTCTGCGCGAGCACCCCCGCGACGACGCCGTGCCCTACATGCTCTATCTGCGCGGGATGATCAATTTCGAGCGCAACAAGAGTTTCTTCGACGGTTCGGATCTGGTCGACACCACCAAGCGCGATGTCGCCTCCCTGCGGCGCGCATTCGATGACTTTTCCCAGCTCATCGGCCGCTATCCCGACAGCCCCTTTGTGGCAGACGCACGCCAGCGCATGATCTACCTGCGCAACCGCATCGCCAGCAACGAAATGCACGTGGTGCGCTACTACTTCGACCGCGGTGCCTGGCTGGCCGCCGCCCGGCGCGCTGAGGACGTCATCGCCGAGTACCCCGGGGCGCCCGCCACCCTCGATGCAGTGGAGATGCTGGCGCGCTCCTATGGCGAATTGGGGCTGCGCGAACAGGCCGAGCAGGCGCGCAAGCTGCTGGCGCAAGTCGAGCCGGAACGCGCCAAGCGCGTGCCGGTGGAGCCAGAACAGCCCTGGTGGAAAATGCTGTGGCCATTCGGCGGCAAGACCCAGGCCTCCGGCGCCCCCGCGCCCGAGGCCATGCCGGCAGGCTGAAGCCTGCCTAGAGTGCGTCGTAGCGAGCCGTGATCGGAAAGCGCCGGTCACGGCCGAAAGCCACCGGCGTGACCTTGGGCCCTGGCGGCGCCTGCCGCCGCTTGTATTCGGCGCGACGCACCAGAGCGGTGATCTGCTCCACAACCTCGGGGTCAAAGCCGCGCGCAACGATATCGGCCGCGGCGCACTGCTCTTCGACATAGAGGCGCAGCACTTCGTCAAGCACGCTGTAAGGCGGGAGTGAGTCCTCGTCGGTCTGGTCGGCGCGGAGTTCGGCACTGGGCGGACGGTCGATCACGCGCTGCGGGATCACCTCCTGCTCGCGATTGCGCCAACGCGCCAGACGCCAGACATCCCCCTTGTAGACATCCTTGAGAGGCGCAAAGCCGCCACACATATCGCCGTAGAGCGTGGCGTATCCCACGGCCATTTCGGACTTGTTGCCGGTGGTCAACACCACGTTGCCGAACTTGTTAGAGAGTGCCATCAGCAAGGTGCCGCGAATGCGCGACTGCAGATTCTCCTCGGTGACATCCGCAGTGCGTCCGGCAAAGGACTCGGCCAGCATGTCGCTGTAAGCCGTGAATGCGGGCTCCACCGGGATGACCGAATGCCGCGTGCCGAGCCGGCGCGCCTGTTCGGCGGCGTCGTCGTTCGACATATCCGCGGTATAGCGCGAGGGCATGGCAACGGTGCGCACCCGTTCGGGCCCGAGCGCATCGCTGGCCAGCGCAGCCACCAGTGCCGAGTCGATCCCGCCGGACAACCCCACAATGGCACCAGGAAAGCCATTGCGGTCGACATAGTCGCGCACCGCGCGCACCAACCCCTGATAGAGCACGCCCAGCGACTCCTCGCCCTCGCAGATCGGCCCCTGGAGTTGACCTTCGGAGAAGTGAAGGGTGTAGAGCCCATCGGCGAAGGAGGGCGCCACGAAGCAGCTGTTGCCATGGGCGTCGATGGCCTGCGAGGCGCCGTCGAACAGCAGGTCATCCTGGCCACCCACCAGATTCGCGTAGACGATGGGCAGCCGTGTTTCCCGTCCGCGGCTGCGGATGATCTCCGCACGCTGCTGCGCCTTGCCGCGCGTATAGGGCGAGGCGTTGATGCTGATCAGCAGCTCGGCACCGTCAGCGAGCGCCTGCGCGCTCGGCTCCGGCACCCACAGGTCTTCGCACACCAGCAGGCCGATGCGGACCCCCTTGCAGTCGAAGCATAGCGAGCGGTCGCCCGCCGAGAAATGCCGCTTTTCGTCGAAGACACCGTAGTTCGGCAGCGCCTGCTTGTGCGTGGTCGCACACTGCACGCCGCCCTGCACCACACTGGCGCTGTTGCGGCAGACACCCTCTTCGTAGCTGGGGTGGCCGTAGACCACGGTGACCTCGCCAGGAACTGAGGCGGCGATGCGCGCCTGCGCATCGCGCACGGCGTCAGGGAGACCGGTACGCAACAGGAGGTCATCCGGTGGATAACCCACCAATGCGAGTTCGGGAAAGACCACGACGTCCGCCGCGTGCTCGGTACGTGCACGCGCAGCGTCGGCAATGATCGCATCGGCGTTGCCCGAAACGTCCCCAACACAGAAGGGGCGCTGGACAACGACGATGCGCAGACTGTTCGGCATCTGGCCGGGAATCCAGCGACGTCGCTAGGCGCCGAGCTCCTTGGCGATGGCGGCACCCAGATCGGCCGGCGAGCGCACCGTAGTGACACCCGCCGCTTCGAGGGCCGCAAACTTGTCGTCGGCTGTGCCCTTGCCACCAGACACAATGGCACCGGCGTGCCCCATGCGCTTGCCCGGCGGGGCCGTCACACCGGCGATGTAGGCAACCACCGGCTTGCTGATATGCGCCTTGATGTACTCGGCGGCTTCTTCCTCAGAGGTGCCACCAATCTCACCGACCATGATCACGGCCTCGGTCTGCGGATCCTCCTCGAAGAGCTTGATGCAATCGATGAATCCCATGCCGCGAACCGGGTCGCCGCCGATACCGACGCAGGTGGACTGCCCCAGACCATTCTGTGTGGTCTGCCAGACGGCTTCGTAGGTCAGCGTGCCGGAACGCGAGACGATACCGACCCGACCCGCCTTGTGGATGTGGCCCGGCATGATGCCGATCTTGCAGCTGTCCGGCGTGATGATGCCCGGGCAGTTGGGACCGATGAGGATGGCGTCCGGATAATTCTTGAGCGCGGCCTTGACGCGCACCATGTCGAGGACCGGAATGCCTTCGGTGATGCAGACGATCACCTTCACTCCGGCGTCTGCGGCCTCAAGGATGGCGTCGGCTGCACCGGCGGCCGGCACGTAGATCATCGACGCCTCGGCGCCGGTCTCGCGCACGGCGTCGTGGCAGGTGTTGAACACCGGCTTGTCGAGATGCTTGGTGCCGCCCTTGCCGGGGCTGACGCCGCCCACCAGATTGGTGCCGTAACTCAGGGACTGCTCGGCGTGAAAGGTGCCCTGCTTGCCAGTGAAACCCTGGCAGATCACGCGCGTCTTGCTATCTACGAGAATGCTCACGATTCAGCCTTCCTTGCGGGCAAGTGCAACGACCGTCTCGGCCGCTTCGGTGAGGTCATCGACCGGGGTGATCTTGAGTCCGCTGTTGCGCAGCAGCTCCTGCCCCTTTTCCATATTCGTACCCTGCAGGCGGGCGACCACCGGAACCTTGAGGCCGACCTGCTTGACGGCTTCGATGATGCCCTCGGCGATCAGGTCGCAGCGCACGATGCCGCCGAAGATATTGACCAGAATGGCCTTGACGTCGGAGGAGCTGGTGATCAGCTTGAAGGCGTTGGTGACGCGCTCGGCGGTAGCACCACCGCCCACGTCGAGGAAGTTGGCCGGCGCGCCGCCGTGCAACTGGATGATGTCCATCGTCGCCATGGCCAGACCGGCGCCGTTGACCATGCAGCCGATATTGCCGTCGAGAGGCACGTAGTTCAGATCGTGCTGCAGCGCGATACGCTCGCGCTCGTCTTCCTGGCTGAGATCGCGCATGGCGGCGATCTCCTTGTGGCGGAATAGCGCGTTATCGTCAAAATTCAGCTTCGCATCGAGGGCGCGCAGGTCACCCGTGCCGGTCACGATCAGCGGATTGATCTCGACCAGGCTGGCATCCAGCTCGGTGAACAGACGATAGAGACCATCGAGAATGCGCGTGAACTGGCCCACTTGCTCCTTGTTCAGATCCAGGAAGAAGCCCAGCTCGCGCGCCTGAAAGGCCTGCAGACCCGCCGCGGGATCCACGTACACCGAACGAATCCGCTCCGGCGTCTTGGCGGCCACTTCCTCGATGTCCATGCCGCCGTCAGGCGAGGCCATGAACACGATGCGCTCCGAGCCACGATCCACCAGGGCCGAGAGGTACAGCTCGCGCGCAATTTCGGAAGGCTCTTCCACCCAGACGCTACCGATTGGCAGGCCACCGGGCCCGGTCTGATGCGTGACCAGCCGCTCGCCGAGCATGGCGTTGGCTGCATCCGAGGCCGCATCCGGGTCGTCCACCAGCTTCACGCCGCCCGCCTTGCCACGGCCGCCGGCATGAACCTGTGCCTTGACGACAACGCGGCCACCAAGTTCCTTGGCAGCCTGGCGCACGGCATTCGGCTGATCGGCGAGCTTGCCCTTCGGAACAGGAATGCCGTAGCGCTCAAAGAGCTCCTTGGCCTGGTATTCGTGCAGATTCATGCAGTCTCCCTGCTGAGTGATCCCGATCGATCGCGCGCCCGAAGTTCCAGAGGATTGGCGCAGCGCGCACAATACCGGAATTCTCTGACCGCGTTCGTTCCATGCTACGTCTACTGCTACTGCTCGTCCTCGGCTATTTGGTGTACCGCGGGCTGCGTTCTCTGTTTCCGCCCGCGCGTCCCACCAACCCGGACGAGCGACCCCCCGAAGTATCGGACCTCAGGGCCTGTCGTGACTGCGGTACTTTCGTCGAATACAGCCAGCTCGATCCGCAATCGCGATGCCCGGCCTGCCATGCCTCCGGGCAGGATGACTGAGCACTCCGACGAAGAGTGGCGCGTACTGCGCGCGCTCTGCGTACACCGACTGATCATGGCGCCGATTCTGGCGGCCGTCTTCTTCAGCGGGCAGGCGCCGGATTTCCTGAGCATCGGCCGTCCTGGCCTGTTTCAGGCCATGACCTACGCCTGGTTCGCGGCCGGCAGTCTGTTGATGATCGCGCTGGTGAGCCGCACGCCGCCCTTCGAGCATCAGATCGTGCTGCACGGCATCAGCGATCTGACCGCCGTCAGTGGCCTGCTCTTCGCCAGCTCCGGCATCGGCAGCGGCCTCGGGATGCTGCTTCTGATCCCGGTGCTGGGCCTTGGCATGGTGCTACCGCCCCGTCTGGCCACGCTGGCGGCGGCCATCGGGACCGTGGCTCTGTTCGCGGTCGAACTCAGCCGCCAGTACCCCAACAACTGGACGGCCGGGCCGCTGACCGAGGCGGGTGTCCTCGGCGCGGCCATGTTCGTGATCGCGATCTCGGCCAGCACCGTGGCCGTGCGGGCCCGGCGCAGCGAGGCGCGTGCCGCGCAGGCCGGCAGTGCGCTCAGCGACCTGTCGCGCATCAACGACACCATCGTGGCCACCATGCGCTCGGGTGTCATGGTCGTGGACGAGGCGCTGCGCGTACGCACCCTGAACGAGGCGGCGCGCGATCTGCTGCGCACCCACGGCGGGGTCACCGGACAATCACTCGATCAGTTCGCCCCCGATATCGCCCAGGACATCGAACGCTGGCGCCAAGGCATGACCAGCGCCTCGGTGCGCATGGGCACACGCGACCTGGTTCTGCGCTATACGGCCCTGGGCCCGGGTGCGCAGTCGCCCGTACTGGTGCTCCTCGAGGATGCCCAACGCGCTCGCGACGAAGCGCAGAGGCTCAAGCTCGCCGCACTGGGTCGGCTGTCTGCCTCGATTGCCCATGAAATCCGCAATCCGCTGTCCGCCATCACACAGGCGGCCGAACTGCTGGATTCCGCCAAGGACGCCCAGGAAGCCGACGCCCTGCGCCGCGTCATTCGTCGCCACGCGAAGCGCATCGACGGCATCGTGCAGGATGTCAGCGACATCAGCCGCGGCCGCCCACCCGAACCGGACCACCGCCCCCTGGCCGAGCTTCTGGGCCTCGCCTACCGCCAATTTCAGGAGGGTGATCAGGCCAGTGCGCAGCAACTCACCCTGCATCTGGACACGGACGCGGTCAGCAGTCAGACCATCGTGCACTTCGACAGCGACCACTTCTGCCGCATCCTGCACAATCTGTGGCGCAACAGCGTAGAGCACGGTGCGCGCAGCGTCCGCATGCGCGCATTGCCCGCCACCGCGCGTATCCTTCTGCACATCCGCGACGATGGCAAAGGCATCGAGCCGGGCATGAGCGAAACGATCTTCGAGCCCTTCTACACCACCAGCACCAAGGGCACCGGCCTTGGCCTGTATCTGGCGCGCACCCTGTGCGAGGCCAACGGCGCACTGCTCTTCCTGCAGCCGCACGACGGCCCGGGTGCCCATTTCGTGCTGCAAATGCCCGCTTCCACCCGCGGCGTGGCGGCATGAGTCGCGCCCGCGTCCTGGTGGTGGACGACGAGCAGGACATCCGCGATCTGCTCGGCGTTGCACTGACACGCATGGGCCTCGAAGCGGTCCCCGCGGAAACCGTTGATCAGGCCCGGCGCCTGCTCGGTCAACACAATTTCCGCCTCTGTCTGACCGACATGCGGCTGCCCGATGGCAACGGCATCCAGCTGGTGGAAACCATCCAGCAACACCATCCGGGCTTGCCAGTGGCCGTCATCACCGCCTACGGCAACGCCCAGGCCGCAGTCGACAGCCTCAAGGCAGGCGCCTTCGATTTCGTCAGCAAGCCACTGCAACTAGACGATCTGCGTCGCCTGGTCGATGACGCCCTCAAGCTGCCCGGTGCGGGCAGCCCCGAGGCCAGCGACGACGGCGATTGCCTGATCGGGGATGCACCGGTCATGCAGCAGCTGCGCGGCCTCATCGGCCGCGTCGCGCGCAGTCAGGCGCCCTTGCACATCAGTGGCGAGTCCGGGACCGGCAAGGAGCGCGTCGCGCGCCTGGTCCACCAGCGCAGCGCGCGCAAGGATGGCCCCTTTGTACCGGTCAACTGCGGCGCCATTCCCTCGGAGCTGATGGAAAGCGAGCTCTTCGGCCATATCAAGGGGGCCTTTACCGGTGCCTTGCAGGACAACGAAGGGCTGTTTCGCGCCGCCGAGGGGGGCACCCTGTTTCTGGACGAGGTGGCGGAGCTACCGCTACCCATGCAGGTGAAACTGCTGCGCGCCATCCAGGAGCGCGTAGTCCGTCCGGTCGGTGCACGCGACGAGCAGCCGGTCAACGTGCGCATCATCTCGGCCACCAATCTCGATCTTGCCCAGTGCGTCAGCGACGGACGTTTCCGGCAGGATCTCTACTACCGGCTCAATGTCGTGGGCGTGCGCACGCCGCCCTTGCGGCAGCACCCGGAAGATATCCCGCAGCTGGCCGACTACATCCTCGAGCAGATCGCGCACCGGCATCAGCGCAGCGAGGTGCCTCTGCTGTCCGAATGCGCGTTGCGCCGGCTGGTGGCGCACCCGTTTCCGGGCAATGTCCGCGAACTCGAGAACATCCTGGAACGCGCCGTCACCTTGTGCGAAGACAGCACCATCACCGAGGAGGCGCTGCAACTCGAAGCGGTCGAAGCCGCCGGGGGAGGCGTGCCGACCTCGGCCAGCCCAGCGCCTGCCACCTCGCAACCGCCCGCAGCCCAGCCAACGACTGAAAGCACCACAGAACACGGGGACAGCCTCGAATCGCGGCTGCAGAGCGTGGAGCGCCAAGCCATCATCGAGGCACTGGAGGCCACCCGCTGGAACCGCACCCGTGCCGCCGAGAAGCTCGGTCTCACTTTCCGCCAGCTGCGCTACAAGATCCGCAAGCTCGGCATCGAGTAGTCCGTGGATCAGGTGGCAGCCAGCATGCGCTTCTGCTGCGGTCTCGCCATTCGAAGCGCGCTCCAGGCGAGCGCAAGATGCGCCGGACCCCAGAACAGCGCATGGTGCAGATTGTGCTGCCACAGCGGCGCGAGCAGCCCCACTGCGGCCACTGCCGGCAGCATCCACAACAGGGTGCGGTGACCGCGACCGAGCTCACGCCCGCGCGCAGCGGCCCAGACCGCGGGCAGCGCCAGCCATGCCAGCGGGTTGTAGAAGGCGGCACTGAGGTTGTACCAGCCCGCCCAATGCGCCGTGGCGGCCGTGATGAAGACCATGATCAGCCCGGCGGCCCCCGCGATCAGCAGTTGCAGACTGGCAAGACCGGCCCACGCCACCCGGCTGTAGCGCCGCGCCAACAGCAGAAGGCCGACCCATAGCAGCCCGGCGCCGAGGAACCAGCCTGCCAAGGGCGGAGGATCCTCGGGTGGCAGCACGGCACCGCGCCCCGGGTCGCGTGCCACCAGAATGCGCTCGCTCTTCACAATGGAGCGCGGCGCCAGCGCCTCGGTGGCGGGCAGTTGCACACTGCGCAGCGCCTGTTCGAGCACTTCCGGGACAAAACTTTCCTCCCACAGGCTGCGCGGGGCGTCAGCAGCGGGTCCGAGAATGAGGTCAAGACCCAGCATCAGCAGCGGGTCGGGCGCGGTCAGCCGCAGCACCTGCTCGCGCAGGGTCAGACGCGCCGGGACCTGCTGCAAGGGCTGCAACGCGCCACCGGTGATGCGGTCGAGGGCGTCGCGGATGCGCGTGGAGCAGGCTTCCAGGAAGTAGTCGTAGCGATAGTCCGCGTTCTCCGGTCGCGCGTTCCAGCGCAGAAAGGCTTCCAGCGCGCGTGCCTGTGCGGGGGAGAGGTCGAGAAGCTGCTCGCGCACCTCGCGCCCTTCGTAGTGATACTGGGAGAGGGTCTGGTCGAGCCGGCCGGTAGCCAGACGGTACTGCATGCGCCCGAAGATGAAATTCTGGAAGAAGTTCTCCTGCGCAAAGTCGAAATAGCCGTAGTTGTAGACCGTTCCGCCATACCCGCTGCGGTCACGCACCAGCAAGGCGTTATGCCCGAAACGCTGCCAGTAGATCGAGCCCGGCCCGAAGGTCAGCAGACTGATGCGCGGTGCGGATGCCGCGGCATCCTGCGCCCGCACCGCCGTACTGCCGACCGCCAGCAGCAGACCCAGTGCGATGCACGCGCCGAGCCAGCCGGCGCCCGGCCGGCGGCTCATTCGTCGTGGCTCAGCGTGACCTGCAGCACGTGCACGCGACGGGAATCGGCGCGCTGGACATTGAAGACGAACTTCTGGATGCGAAGACTCTCGCCGCGACGCGGCATGTGCCCGAAGTGATGCGCTACCAGCCCGCCCACGGTATCGAATTCCTCGTCCGAGAAATCAGCCTGAAAGTAGCCGTTGAAATCCTCGATGGGGGTCAGCCCCTGCACCAGAAAACGACGTTCGTCTTGCTTGAGAATCATCGCCCCCTCGGCCTCATCGTACTCATCGTCGATCTCGCCGACGATCTGCTCGATGACGTCCTCAATGGTGACGATGCCCGCTACCCCGCCATATTCGTCGACGACGATGGCCATGTGGTTCCGGCCGGATCGGAATTCCTGGAGCATGACGTTGACGCGCTTGGATTCCGGCACAAAGACGGCGGGCCGCAGCAACTGCGCGACCTCGAAACCCGGGGCGTCCGAGCGCGAAAAGCGCAACAGATCCTTCGCCAGCAGGATGCCGGTGATCTCGTCACGCGAATGCCCCACGACCGGAAAGCGGGAGTGGCCGGACTCGACCACGGCTTCCAGCACCTGGTCGAGATCCCAGTCGTCCTCGAGCACTACCATCTGCGCACGCGGAATCATGATGTCGCGCGCCTGCAGGTCGGCCGTTTCGAGCACGCCCTCGATCATGGGCAGGGCATCGACGTCGAGCAGCCCCTCGTTGGAAGCCTCACCGAGGAATTCGAGGATGTCCCCTCGATTGCGCGGTCCGCCGGCGATGGATTTACCGAGTCGGCGGAACCAGCCCGCCGATTCGTTCTGACGTTCGGCCGTCTGGCCGTTGGTACTGTCTGCTTCGTCGTTCATTGTTCGTGTTGGTCACGGCAATGCCGCGGCATGGGCAAGTCAGTATGGATCAGCAAAACCGAGTTTGGCGAGGATGCCCCGCTCCAGCGCCTCCATCGCCTCGGCCTCGTCGCTGTTCTGGTGATCGTATCCGCGCAGATGCAGCACGCCGTGTACCACCATGTGCGCCCAGTGGGCGCGCGGCGCCTTGCCCTGCACTTCGGCCTCGAGCTGTATCACCGGTGCGCACAGCACGATATCGCCCAGCTGCGGGAGCTCGGGCAGCGGCGATGCCGCCGGAAAGGAGAGCACGTTGGTCGGCTTGTCGCGCCCTCGGAATTGATGGTTGAGGGCACGCGACTCCTCGGCGTCGACCACGCGCAGACAGAGGGCACCGCGGGCGCCTGCGGCTTCGGCGAAGCAACGCAGACTGCGGGCGGAGGGAATGCCGCGTGGCGGCACCGCCCGCTGTACCGCGATGGCGTTCACGAGCCGGGCGAGGCTCCACGGTCATCGCCCTCCTCCTCATGCGCTTCATAGGCCTGGACGATGGCTTGCACCAGCGGATGGCGGACCACATCGGCGCGCCCGAAGAAGGTCATGCCGATGCCGGGTACGCCGTCGAGCACGCGCAGGGCGTGACGCAAGCCGGATTCCATATTGCGCGGCAGATCGATCTGAGTGACGTCACCAGTAACCACCGCCACCGACGAAAAGCCGATGCGCGTGAGGAACATCTTCATCTGCTCGCGGGTCGTGTTCTGCGCCTCGTCCAGAATGACGTAGGACTCGTTGAGCGTTCGCCCGCGCATGAAGGCCAGCGGCGCGATCTCGATGACCTGCTTGTCGATCAGGCGCGCCACGCGCTCGAAGCCCAGCATCTCGTAGAGGGCGTCGTAGAGTGGACGCAGGTAGGGATCGACCTTCTGCGACAGATCGCCGGGCAGAAAGCCAAGCTTCTCACCGGCTTCCACCGCCGGGCGGGTGAGCACGATGCGGCGCACGCGGTCGCGTTCCAGTGCATGCACCGCACTCGCCACCGCCAGATAGGTCTTGCCGGTGCCGGCGGGACCAATGCCGAAATTCACATCGTTGGTGGCGATGGCAGAGAGGTATTCACGCTGGCGCGCGGTGCGCCCGCGCACGATGCCCCGCCGCGTACGAATGACGACTTCACTGCCCGCCGGCTGCGCAGCCTCGGCGGCCTCGTCCTCGTCCTCGGCGTCGTCGCTGTCGACGAAGGCCGCATCGGCATCCGGTGCAGGACGCTGCGGCGCCTCAAGCGGCTTGGCATCGGCATCGAGCGCCTCGGCCAGCGCGAGATGGACGTTTTCGGTGGTCAGCGTCTGCGACTCGGTCTGGGCATACAACCGGCGCAGCACATCCTCGGCACGGGCAATGCCGTCATCCGGCCCAAGCAGGCGAAAGCGGCTGCCTCGGTTGCGGATCTCCACGCCCAGGCGCAATTCCACCTGCCGGATATGGGCATCGAAGGGGCCGCTGAGGCTTGCCAGTCGCTGCGCATCGTCCGGCGCCAATTCGATATCGAGACTGCGAAGGGGCGTGTTCAAGCCGGAGAAGCTGCCTCCGCCAGACGCCCGCGCAGGGAGTTATTGAGCGATTCGGTCACGGTCACGTCGACAAAGGTGCCCACCAGATGTTCCGGCGCGTCGAAGTTCACCCAACGGTTGTTGGACAGTCGCCCGGCCATCTGGCCATTGCCGCGGCGGCTGGGACGCTCGACCAGCACCTTGTGGGTCTGCCCGACCAGCGCGCGGCAGTACGCGTCCGAGAGCTGCTTGATGCGGCCCTGCAGGATGCGCAGACGCGCCTGCTTGACTTCCGTGGCCACGCCATCGCGCAGGTTGGAAGCCGGCGTGCCGGGCCGCGGGCTGTAGATGAAGGAGAAGGCGCTGTCGAAGCCTACTTCGGCGATCAGATTCATGGTGGCCTCGAAGTCCTCGTCGGTTTCGCTGGGAAAGCCGACGATGAAATCGGAGGACAGCGCGATATCCGGTCGCACCATGCGCAGGCGGCGGATCTTGTCGACATAGCCATCGATGGTGTGCGGCCGCTTCATGAGCTTGAGGATGCGCTCCGAACCCGATTGCACCGGTAGATGGAGATAGTTCGCCAGCTTCGGCTCGTCCGCGAAGGCTTCAATCAGACCGTCGTCGAATTCCATCGGATGCGAGGTGGTGAAGCGGATGCGTTCCACCCCTTCCAGACGGGCCACGTAGTGGATCAGCAGCGCCAGATCGCAGCTCCCGCCGTCGCGCAGGGCGCCACGATAGCCATTCACATTCTGTCCGAGCAGGGTGATTTCGCGCACGCCACGGTCGGCGAGCTGGGCGCATTCGACCAGCACATCATCGACCGGTCGCGAGACTTCTTCGCCGCGTGTGTAGGGCACCACGCAGAAGCTGCAGTACTTGCTGCAGCCCTCCATGATCGAGACGAAGGCCGTCGGGCCATCGGCCTGCGGTTCGGGCAGGCGGTCGAACTTCTCGATCTCCGGAAAGCTCACATCCACCGACGGTCTGCCCGTGGCCCTGGTCTGCTCCAGCAGCGAAGGCAGGCGGTGCAGGGTCTGCGGACCGAAGACCACATCCACCAGCGACTCGCGCGTGGCGATGGCCTCGCCCTCCTGGGAGGCGACGCAGCCGCCCACGGCAACCTGGCGCTCGGGCCGTGCAGCCTTCCATTCCCGCCAGCGGCCCAGCTCCGAAAACACCTTCTCCTGCGCCTTTTCGCGCACCGAGCAGGTGTTGAGCAGCAGCAGATCGGCCTCGTCGGGTTCCGTGGTGCGCACATAGCCGTCGGAGGCGGCGAGCACGTCGGCCATCTTGCGCGAGTCGTACTCGTTCATCTGGCAGCCGAAGGTCTTGATAAAGAGCTTCGGTGCCGGCTTCCCGGCCTGTGGGGGCGTGCGGTGCGAGTCGGTGTCAGGCGTCGTCGGGGTGGACATCGATGCGGGCGCGGGCCCGGATCCGTTAAGTGGCCAAAAATTGTACAGCAGAGCCGGCGGGCGCAACCAGCCGGGGGCTCAGATCCGGGCCAGCCAGTCGTCCACGCCCTGCTCGATCAATTCCAGCGCGTGCTCGAAGGCCTGGCGCGGCTGGCGGTAAGGATCCGGTACATCGGCTTCGCCGCGCCAGTGCAGCAGGCGAAAGCTGCGCCCGCGCATCTGCGGATGTTGATGGTGGATCCATGACAGATGACTGCCATCGAGTACCAGCAGCAGATCGGCGCGCTGCAGCACGCCGCCGGTCGCCTGCTGCGCACGGTGCGAGCCGATGTCCAGACCGCGTGCCTGCATCAGCTCCACTGCCATCGGGTCGGCCGGATGACCGATCAAAGCCCCCGTACCGGCGGAATAGACCTCGCTCAGGCGGTCGCCGGCGCGCTCGCGCAGCAGCACCTCTCCCATGGGACTGCGGCAGATATTGCCGGTACAGATGATACAGACGCGGGAGAACATCAGGGCAACAGGGCCACCTTGCCGGTCACGCGCCGGGCACGCATATCGGCCAATGCCTGGGCAGCGTCCTCCAGCGGGTAGGTCTTGGAAATGTGCGGACGCAGCTTGCCTTCGCTGAACCACTCGAAGAGCTGCTCAAAGTTCTCGAAATTGACCTTCGGCTCACGCGCCACGAAGGCGCCCCAGAACACACCCACGGCCGACGCCCCCTTGAGCAGCAGACGATTGGCCGCGATGTGCGGAATGTCGCCGGCAGCAAAGCCGATGACGAGATAGCGGCCGCGCCAGTTGATGCAGGACAGGCATTCCTGCCCGAGATCGCCGCCCACCGGGTCGAAGATGACATCGGCGCCCTGGCCATTGGTCAGCTTCTTGACGTTGTCCTTGAAGGAGCCATAGGAATAGTTGATGGCCTCGTCCGCACCGTAGTGCTTGGCCAGCGACAGCTTTTCCTGCGTGCCGGCCGCGGCGATCACCTTCGCGCCCATGATCTTGCCGAGCTGCACGGCGGCCAGACCCACACCACCGCCGGCGCCGAGTACCAGCAGGGTCTCGCCCGCCTGCAGCGCACCGCGTTGCCGCAGCGCATGCATGACCGTGCCGTAGACCAGCGGAAAGGCCGAGGCCTGGGTGTAGTTCATCTCGTTCGGAATCGGCATCACGGCTTCGCCGGCGGCGCAGGCCTGATCCGCAAAACCGCCCACCTGCACGAGCGCAGTGACGCGATCCCCCGGGCGCACATGGCGCACCTTCTCGCCAACCGAGAGTACTTCGCCGGCAACCTCGGCCCCCGGAATGAAGGGCGGCTCGGGACGCAGCTGATACTTGCCCTCGACAATCAGCGTATCGGGAAAGTTGACCCCGCAGGCGTGCACCTTGATACAGACCTCGTTGGCCTTGGGGGTGAGATCGTCCTTTTCTTCCACTACCAGGTTGTCGGGTGGTCCCAACGATTTACAGACGACGGCGCGCATCAGCCCTCCTCAAAGCCGCGCGGATGTGGGTGCGAGTGTAGCCGAGCGGCCACGGCGCCGCAGTGCAGGCACAACGCTACAATGCGAACCGTTTTTTGGCGCCGGATTCTCCCTTGGCTCACTACCCGCTGCACTTCCATATTCGACTGGCGGACCCCAAGGCCCATCGCCTGCGGGTGCAGTGCCGGATCGACGCACCGCAAGCAACGGGACAGATCCTGCGCCTGGCTTCGTGGACGCGCGGCAGCTACCTGATCCGCGATTTCTCACGCCACATCACCTGGATTCGCGCCGACTGCCGCGGCGCGCCGATCTGCTGGGAGCGGCTGGACAAGCGCAGCATCCGCTGCGAGCCCTGTGACGGTCCGCTGCGCATTGAATATGAGATCCATGCCTTCGACCCGAGCGTGCGCAAGGCCTACCTGGACGAGCGCCGCGCCTTCATCAACGGCACCTCCGTGTTCTGGCACGCCGAGCAACAGGACGGCCCCTGTGGGGTGACGCTGGAGGCCACGCCACTGGAGGACTGGTGCGTGGCCACGACCCTGCCGGCGGTCGACACCGACCGACGCGGCTTTGGCGATTACCGGGCCGAAGACTGGGAACAGCTGATCGACCACCCGATCACGGTCGGCCCGCTGCGTCACGTCCGCTTTGGCGTCGACGGCATCGACCATGAATTGGTGTTCACCGGCGACCCTCCCGCCGACCTAGACGAAAACCGACTGCGCGAAGACCTGACGCGCATCTGCGAGGCGCAGCGCGCCCTCTTCGGCAACGAGCCCGCCCTCAGTGGGTACCAGTTCCAGGCCGCGGTGACCGCCGACAGCTACGGCGGCCTCGAACATCGCGACTCCTGCGCCCTGGTCTGCGCGCGCGACGACCTGCCGCTACGCGACAGCGGTGAGCGCAGTACCCGCTACTGTGGCTTTCTCGGCCTGTGCAGCCACGAATACTTTCACCTGTGGAACGTCAAGCGCATCACGCCTGAAGCCTTTGCCAGCTCCGACCTGGGCAGCGAGGCCTATACGCGCGATCTTTGGGCCTATGAAGGGGTCACCAGCTACTACGACGATTACATGCTGCGCCGGGCTGGCTGCCTGAGCGTGCAGCAGTACCTGGACGCTGTGGGCGAGCAGATGACGCGCGTTGGTCGCACCGCCGGAAGACATGTACAGAGTCTGGCCGAATCCAGCTTCGAGGCCTGGACCAAGTTCTATCAACCCGACGAGAACCTGCCCAACGCCACGGTCAGCTATTACTCCAAGGGCGCACTGGCGGCCCTGGCCCTGGACCTGCGTCTACGCCTCGACAGCCGCATCTGCCTGGATGACGTCATGCGTGCACTCTGGCAGCGCTACGGCAAGCAGGCCATTGCGGCACCCGAGGGTGCGCTGGAGGCCGTGGCCTGTGAATTGGCCGGCCTGCCCGATCTCGCGCACGACTTCGACCAGTGGCTGCGTCAACCCGGCGACATCGCACTACCCGCCTTGCTGCAGCGCATGGGCCTGCGTTGCGAGGCCATCGTTGATGGCAAGCACATGGAACGCAACGCCCGTGTCGGACTGCGCATGCAACCACAGAGCACCGTGTTGGCCGGCGTACACGAGGGCAGCCCGGCGCAGCACGCAGGCCTCGGCGGCGGCGACGAGATCGTCGCCATCGATGGGGCGCGCGTGACCGCACACAACCTCGAACGCCGCCTGCTGCGCTTGAAGCCGCGGCGCAGTGCCACCGTGCACTACTTCCGCGACCACCAACTGTACGAGACCCTGGTCATGCCGGAAGTGCCCGTCGCTGATCGCTGGCAATTGCGACTGCGCGAGGATGCGGATAGCGACACCCGCGCCCTGCGCGCCGCATGGTTGGGTAGCGAGGCCGCATGAGCGCCTGGATGGCATTCGTCCTGACGGGACTGCTCGGCTATCTGTTGGGCACCATCGTGGGGGGCCCGCTGGTAGCCAGTCTGCGCGGCATCCGACTGCGTGAAAGCGGCTCGGGCAACATCGGTGCCACCAACGCCCTGCGCACCGGCGGCGTGCGCATGGCGCTGCCGGTGCTGTTGATCGATGTGCTCAAAGGGGTGGTGGCCGTCACATTGTTGCCGCTGTGGCTCGGCGCCTTTGCCGACCCGCAGCGCCTCGCCTTCGTGGCGGGGGTCGCCGCCGCCATCGGCCACTGCTACCCGGTATGGATGGGCTTTCATGGGGGCAAGGGCGTGGCCACATTGGCCGGTGTCTTCGCGGTGCTGTTGCCGGGCGTCTTCGCCCTCCTGCTTGCAGCCTTCGTGCTGGTCGTGCTGACCACCGGCTACGTGGGTGCGGCCAGCATGCTGGCCGCCTGTGCTGCTGTGGTGGTCGTCCTGGTTGCTCCGGCAACGGCCTTGCCTACCGGGAGCCTGCCCTTTGTGCTCGCCATGGCGGCCCTGGTGCTGTTCAAGCACCGCGACAATCTCAAACGCCTGCGTAACGGCACCGAAACCCGCATGGAGCGACTGGCCCTGATCCGCCAATGGATGCGCAAGCGCCAGAGCTGAGTGCGCTGCTGCGCACGCTGTCCGACGGCGAATGGCACTCCGGCGAGCGCCTCGCCACTGAGGCCGGTTGCACCCGCGCCGGGCTGGCCAAGCGGGTGGCGCGTCTGCGCGAACGCTACGCACTGAGCGTCGAAGCCCAGGCCGGTCGCGGCTACCGTCTGGCCACACCCATCGACCTGCTCGACGAGGCCGCGATTCGCGCACACCTCGACGCACCCATCAAGCGCGTGACCGTCCTGCCCAGCGTGGACTCCACCAACCGCTGGTTGCTGGATGCCCCGTCCACGGCAGACCCTCACCTGTGTGTAGCCGAACACCAGACTGCGGGCCGCGGACGACGCGGGCGCGCCTGGGCATCTCCCTTCGGACAGAGCCTCTATCTGTCGCTGTCGTGGCGCTTTGACCACCCGGCAGATGCCCTCGGCGCGCTGCCGCTTGCCATCGGCTGCGTCTGCTGTCAGACGCTGGAGGCGCTGGGCGCACAGGGGCTTGCCCTGAAGTGGCCCAACGACCTCATCACCGAACGCGGCAAGCTCGGCGGCCTGTTGATCGAGGCACGCGGCGAGATGGGCGGCAGCTTCCGCGTGGTCATGGGCCTGGGCCTGAACCTGCACCGGCACGCCGGGCTGGAGGGCCTGGATCAACCCGCCATCGCGCTCAGCGAATGCACGGAGACGGCCACACTGCCGGCGCGCAACATGCTCTGCGCCCGCCTGGCCACGGCCCTTGCCCACGGCTGTCAGCGCTTCAACAGCCAAGGACTGCCCGCCTTTCTGGCGGTCTTCGACGCCCACGACGCCCTGCGCGATCGTGCCATCGTGGTGCACGACGCAGCGCAATGGACGGGCATCGCCCGTGGCGTCGATCGAAACGGAGCGCTCCAGGTGGAGGACGAGAACGGCCAGCTCCAACGGGTGCACGCCGGCGACGTCTCGGTGCGCCGCGCATGAGCTTTGTGGATGTCGATATCGGCAATACCCGCCTGAAGTGGCGGCTACGCGGCAGCGATGCGGTTACGTATTGCATGCATGGCGGCGACCCGGCAACGGCTCTGGCACAGATGCTCTCCCACACGCAGGGCGCGCTGTACGTCGCCCACGTCTTCGGCGCCGATGTCGAGGAGGCGCTGCGCGCCGCGGCCGTGACCGGCGGCGCACGCGAGATCCGCTTCGCGCGGACCAAGGCCGAACACGACGGTCTGCGGCTGGCCTACGCCCAACCGCAGCGCATGGGGGTGGATCGCTTCCTGGCAATGGCCGCCCTCTGGCGCGAACGCCGCGCGGGCTTTATCGCGGTCAGCGCCGGCACCGCCCTGACGGTGGACATCGTCGATGACCGCGGACAGCATCTGGGCGGCTTCATTGCCCCCGGCCTGCACGCCATGCGCACGGCCGTGCTCGACCGCACGCAGTTCCCCCATGTCTTCGACGCGCCTGCCCACGACCAACCTGGCACGGATACGGAATCCTGCGTGGCTGAGGCTGCCCTGGCGGCGGCGCTCGGCTTGCTGGAACGGGTACAGACGCGCCATCGACTGCCCGGCTTCGTCGGTGGCGGCGATGCCACCACACTGCAGCCCTTCCTGGCATCGGATGCCTGGACCCTGCGCGAACATCTCGTGCTCGAAGGACTGGCTGCCCTGAACGATTGACCCCCTGCTGCGCTGCAGAAAAACCGGTAGCGGATACGAATGCTTCGCGTTAAAGTTAGCGCGACCGTTGATCTCCTCCGCGCGCGAAGACGCCGCGCCATCTCGGGACCCCCATGAATCGCCTATGCACCGGCGCATTGCTGTGTCTCCTCGCCCACGGCCCTCTGCACGCGCAGCAAACGAGCACGGCTGCGTCCACCGAAGCGGCCACGCCGCGACAGGGCGCCGATCAGCTCTCGCCGGTGGAGGTCATCGGCGTCGGCGAAGACCCCTTTGGCGCCGTGGTCGGCTATCGGGCGCAGCGCTCAGCCACGGCAACCCGTACCGATGCGCCGCTGGAACGCACGCCGGTGTCGATCCAGGTGCTTTCCGAGGACCTGTTGCGCGATACCGACACCCAGGACATCGCCACCGCCACGCGCTACGTTAGTGGCGTTGCCCCCAGCGAGGGCGTGACCCTGATCTCGGCCCGCGAGTCGGTGGTCGTGCGCGGCTTTCTGCAGTCGGACGTGTATTTCGACGGTTTCCGTCTGTCTGCCGCGCCGACTTTCGACCTGGCTGGTGTCGAACGGCTTGAGGTACTGAAGGGTCCAGCCTCGATCCTGTACGGACAGGTTGAGCCGGGCGGCATCCTCAATATCGTCAGCAAGCGCCCCCTCGACACCTTCGGCGGTCAGGTGGAGGGCGAGCAGGGCCGCTTCGACAGCGACCGGGTCACGGTGGATCTGCATGGCAGCCCTGACATTCCGGGGGTCTCGGGCCGCCTGGTGGGCGCGCGCGAGGTGGACGACAGCTTCCGCGATTTCGTCTTCGTCGAGCGCGATTTCGCGATGCCGACGGCAGCGGTCAAGCTGGGAGATCGTACCGAGCTGGCCATGACCTACATGCGCCAGGACGAGCGCCGCCCCTTCGACGAAGGCGTGGCCTTCAGTGTGGACGGCAAGCCCATCGCGGACATCAGCACCTACCTGGGCGAACCCGCCACGCGCGGCAGCGACTTCGATTCCGATCTGGCCACCGTGCGCCTCGAGTTTGCCGCCAGTGAGCAGGTCAACATTCGCGTCGGCATGCTGGATCAGCGCTTCCTGCACGATTTCGAAGCCTTCCGCCCCTTCCTCGAGCCGGGCGAGGAGCCACTTCCCATCCCCGTGCTCAATCAGCTGGCCGCGCTGAACGCGATTCCCGGCCTGGGCAATCTCCTCGCCGAGGTGACCGACCCGGTCGGCCCGACGGAAATGTCGCGCTTTTACGACCGCACCAGCATTCGCTTCGACGCGCGCCAGTACCGCGCCGATATCGAATGGGATACCGCCTTTCTCGGCCTGCGTCACGAATTCCTGCTGGGCGTGGACCATCGCGACGAGGATGGCTTTGTCGACGAATTCCGTGGTCTCGATCTGATCGGGCCGGATGGTCTGTTCCCGCAGAAGATCGACATCGTCAATCCCGAATACGGCGACGCCGTCCCCACCCAGCTCACGGCGGACGGCTTCTCGGACACGCGCCAGCAATTCACCGGCACCTTTCTGCAGAACCGGCTGCGCACCCCGGATGAACGTCTCAATATCCTGCTCGGCCTGCGCTACGACCAGGTCGACGCCGATGAACGCACGCTGCGCGCCGTGGATCAGCTGACCTCCGTGGCCAACCCCACGGCGCCACCGCCGACGCCTTCAGTTCGCTCGGTGGAAGACGATGCTTTCACCTACCGGGCCGCGGCGCTGTACGAATGGACCGGTTGGCTCTCGCCCTTCGCCAGTTTCAGCACCTCCTTCCGGCCCGCCTCGATTGCGCTGCAATCGCAGGCCGACGAGGAGCTGGACCCGGAGACCGGCGTGCAATACGAGATTGGCGGCAAGTTTCGTCTTTTCGATGACCGTCTCGGTGCCACGCTGGCGCTCTATCAGATCGACAAGGAGAACGTCGCCATCATCGATCGCAGCGTCGCGGGCGGCCGCGTCACCAACGGCGGCGAATTTCGCAGCCGTGGCGTCGAATTCGATCTCAGCGGCAACCCGATCCGCGGCCTCGACCTGCTGCTCAACTACGGCTTTACCGACAGTGAGACCATCCGCTCGGATGTCACGCCCAAAGGTGGCAGCGTGCGTGGCGTACCGCGTCATGCCGGCGGCCTGGTGATCACCTACCGCCTGCTCGACGGCGTGCTGCGCGGCCTTGGCGGCACCGTGAGCTATTTCGCCAGCGACGAGCGTCAGGGCGACAATCGCAACAGCTTCGTGCTGCCCAGCTACACGGTCACCGACGCTGCCCTGTTCTGGGGCTGGCGCTACAACCGCACGGTCATTACGCCACGGATCGGCATCGCCAACATCTTCGACGAGGAGTACTACGTCGCCGGCAACAGTCTGGCTTCGGTGGTTCCGGGGGCACCACGGACCTGGGTGGCCTCGCTGAGGGTGGATTTCTGATGCAGCGCCTGTCGCTGTGGGCCGCCGCCTTGATCTGCCTGCTGCTCAGCCTGACGGCAACGGCACAGCAGACAAGCGCTGCGCCAGACAGCGAGGACGCCGTCGACTTCGTGCGCGTCACGCCCGAGGCATCCGAATCCCGCCCCGCTGTCCAGCTTGAACAGGTGGTGGTGCGCGGCGAAAAGGTGGGGAGGACGGCCATGGATACCGTCAGTTCAGTGGCGGTGACCACCCGCGCCGAGATCGAGGCCTTCAGCGATCAGACCATTGACGATGTGCTGGCCCGCACCGCCAACGTGGTGGCCACGGACAACGGTCAGTTCAGCATTCGCGGCATCAACTCCAGCGGCCCCGACACCAACGAATTTGCCGAACCGGTTGCCAGCATCTACGTCGACGGCGTGGCACTGGATCGCATTGGTCAGCAATTCGGCGGCGCCGATCTGTACGACATCGAACAGATCGAGATCCTGCGCGGACCGCAATCCACGACCCAGGGGCGCAACGCCCTGGCCGGCGCCGTCGTCATTGAGACGCGCGCGCCGACCCTGATCTGGGATGCCGAGGCGCGCGCCCGCCTCAACCGCGAGGGCGATCATCAGCTCGCCTTCGCCGGTGGTGGTCCACTCGGGCCGGTGCCGTTCCGGCTGATTTATGACGACCGGGCGCAGGACGGTTTCGTCACCAACATCACCCGCGACGAAGCCGACTGGGCGCGTCAGGACAGCCAGCAGGGCCGTCTGCGCCTGGGTTGGCAGCCGCGCGCACTGCCGGCGCTGGGCACGGTCTTCACCGTCACACGCACCGAGCGCAGCGAAGGCCCAGACCGCAATTTCGAAGCCGACGGCGCCCGACCACGCACGGCCGAGGCCAATGAGCGCAGCGTGGATCGCATCGATCTCCGCACTGCCGCGCTCGACATCCACTACGACCTTGCGCCGCGCTGGTCGCTGCGCGCCACCAGCGCCTTTCTCGACAGCACCCAGGACAGCCGGCGCGACCGGGACTTCAGCGCCGCCGACGCCGGCCTGCTGACGGTACGCGGCTCCGGCGACACCCTGACGCAGGAAACCCGCCTCAACATGGACGGCTGGAGAGGCTTACGCGGTGTGATCGGCGTTTATGCCGGCCGCTTCGATGAGGTCTTCGACGCACGCAATACCGACGTCCCGGTGGCCCTGGACAGTCTCCTGCCCGCCGTTTCCGGGCTGCCGCTCTTCGTGCAGGCCGATATCGAGACCCGGGTCGATGAACGCGTCGAGAACATGGCCATCTTTGCCAATGTCGACTACGCCTGGAATGCCCGGCTGACCCTGACCGCCGGACTGCGTTTCGACCGGGAAAGCCGGCGCACGCAGGCCCCCTTCGAGACCACCCGCGCCGACCTGGTGGGCTGTACCCCCGAAGCACTCGATGCCCTATCCGCGCTCCTGCCCGGCATCGACCGATGCGCGCCGGGCATCGACGTCCGCCCGGTACTGGCGCAGACACCTTTCGTTCCGGGCGCCGGCGACGACGTCGCCGAAGCCACCTACAACGCCCTCCTACCGCGTCTGGGTGTCCGCTACGCCTTCACGCCCGACTTGGCCGCCTTCCTGACCTATACCGAGGGATACCGCGCCGGTGGCGCGGAGGTGTTGTTCACCACCGGCGACATCAATACCTTTGACCCCGAGTTCACGCGCAACTACGAGACCGGTCTGCGTGCCGCCTGGCTGGATGGCGCCCTGCGCACCGACCTGACCCTCTATTACATCGACTGGCAGGACCAGCAGGTGCAGCGCATCACCGAGGACGGCAGCGACAGCTTCACCGACAATGCGGCGCAATCGCGTGTTTATGGCGCGGAAGCCGATGTCGCCTGGCGTTTGACGCGCAGACTTCGGCTGGGCGCTGCGCTCGGCCTGACTGACACGCGCTTCGAGGACTTCCGTGACGGCCGCAATGATTTTTCGGGCAATGAATTCCCACGCGCCCCGCACTACAGCGGCAGCCTCAGCGCGCGCTGGAACACCACCCCGGGCAGCCTCGGCTGGTTCGCAGCCAGCAGCATCAACGTGAGCGATGGCTATTTCCTGCAGCCGGAGAATGACGCGCCATCGCGCTCGGATCGCTACGCCGTGCTGAACCTGCGTGTGGGCTACGCCCTGCGCAATGCCACGCTCAGCCTGGTGGCGAGCAATCTGACGGACCGACGCTTCGCCACCTTCCGCCAACGCCTTGAAGCCGAGAATCAGCTCGGCCGCGAGGACGATGGCTTCCTGGTGACCTACGGCGCCCCCCGCGTCATCGGCCTGCAGCTGGACATCCGCCTGTGATGGCGCTGCTCTCCACCGCAATCGGCTGCGTGGCGGGCGGACTCGCCTGTTGGCTCTGGTACGCCGCACATCCCAACCAGCGTCTGCGCGCACAGCCCGTAGCGCGCCCCTGGCGCTGGGTCGGCCATGGCCTCGCAGTGTGCAGCCTGGTGCTGCTCGCCGTCGGCCTGGGGATCGGCCCCGGCCTGATTGCGGGCGTCTGCCTGTTGCAGTTCGGCTGCATGAGCCTGCCCTATCTGAGCCTGCGCGGAGTCAGCGGCTGATGTGGGGACGACTGAGTGCTGGCGTACTGGCCGGATTCCCTCTCTCGGCGGCAATGAGCGGCTTGCTGGTAGCGCCGTTGCCGCTGGGTCTTGAGGCCAGCGCGGTACTGATCATCGTGCTGATACTGCCGGTGTGGATCGGGGTGATCTGTGCTGCTTTCATGGCACCCCCCGGATGGCGTGCCTGGGTCTGGCTGCTGGCATTGAATCTCTGCGCCTTCGGGCTGCTGTGGGGCACCCAGGTGGCAGGATGGTTGGAGATGCCGGCATGAAGATCCGGGCAGAGACCCTGCGCGTGTTCACCACGGTACACACCTGGTCGGGCCTGATCGCTGGAATGGCGCTGTTCATTGCCTTCTACGCCGGTGCCCTGGATATGTTTTACGGCAGCATCCAGCGCTGGTCGGACCCCGAACAGCGCTACGAACAACCGGTCGCGGACGACGCATTGCAGCGCCTGGTCAGCGATGCCTACGCGCGCTACCCGGAAGCCATCGGCGAACGCTTCTTCCTGCACCTGCCTGGACCGGGCGTGACGCAACCCATTCTCGAGTGGCGCGACGGCATTGGTCGGGAAGTCAACGCCTACACCATCACGAGCCCCGGTGCCGAGCCGGTCGAGCGCGACCACGAAGCACACACCCGGCTGGCCGACTTCGTCGACGAGCTGCACTTCACCCTGGGCCTGCCGGTGCAATTCGGCCGCTATCTGCTGGGCGTGATCTGCATCGTCTTTGGCGTGGCATTGGTGTCCGGCATCGTCATTCATCTGCCACGCCTGGTGCGCGACCTCTTTGCGCTGCGCCCCGGCCGGAACCGCAAGCGCTTCTGGCTGGATGCACACAACGTGGTGGGCATCCTTGGGCTACCCTTCCACTTGATGTTCATGATCACGAGCGCGCTGTTCACGATCAATATCGTGGCCATTCTGGGCGCGAATACCCTCGTCTATCACAACGCCCTGGGCCCCGCCATCGACGAGCTCACCGAGATCGCCCACCACCGCGAGGAAACTGGCGTCAAGGTACCGATGGTCTCCATCGACGCGCTGGTCGAAAAGGCGCGCACGGTGATTCCGGACCTGCAGCCTGACACCGTCATCGCCGAGCACTACGGGGACCAACACACCGACATCACGGTGCGCGGTGCGGTACCGCGCACCATGCTCCACGAAGCCTTGGTGATCTTTGACGGCGCGACGGGCGAGGTGCGCGGCTACGACCACCCCGCTGACTCCCGACCCAGCCAGATTGCAGTCAATAGCGTGCAATCGCTGCATTTCGGTGATTTTGGCGGCCCAGTAGTGCGTTGGCTGTACTTCTTCCTGGGCCTGTCCGGCGCCTGGCTGTTCTATACCGGCAATCTGCTGTGGATCGAATCGCGCCGGCGCCGGCGGCACGCGGAGCAGCCGCGTCATCACCGCTGGCTGGCCGGCGCCACCGTTGGCGTCTGTGTCGGCTGCATGCTGGGCTTGTCCGCTGCCTTCGTGGCCAACCGTTTGCTGCCAGTCGATCTGCCCATGCGCGCACTGTGGGAGACCCGTGTCTACTTCATCGCCTTCTTTGGCGCCATCGCGTGGGCGCTGTGGCGACCGCCGATCCGCGCCGCAACCGAGCTGCTGGCGGCCACCGCGCTGGCGACGGCGCTGATTCCCATCACCAATGGCATCACTACCGGGGACTGGCTGTGGCAGAGCGCGGCAAGTGGTCTGTGGCCCATTTTCGGCGTTGATGCCGTTGCTGCGGCGGGCGCCATCGCCTTCGCGCTGATGGCTTGGGCCAGCGCGCGGCGCGGCCGCCACGGGACCGAGAACAGCGTCTGGCACGCGACGGCTGCGGCCGATTCCCGCCATGCGGCGGAAGGCACGGCCTGAAGCGGATGTACCGGCGCGAGCGCGCTATGCTCCCGCCCCATGAGCCTGCTCCACTTGCCGCATGCGCGGCCGCACATCCTGCTGTTCGACTGGCACGCGACCCTGGTCGACACCCTCGACGCGATGTACCACGCCGTCGATGACGTGCTGCCGCGCCTGGATGAACTGGGCCTGGTCGAGCGCCTGGTCAAGCCAGAGGATTCCAAAACGGTCGAAGATGCGAAGCTCGTTAAATACGTCCGCAAGAACGCCAAGCTGCACCCGAAGATCCGGGCGGAGCGCAAAATTTCGCGCACGGACATCTTCGAGGTGCTGTTCGGTGCGGACCAGGAGGCCAAACGCATCGTGCACAAGGCCTTCGACGCCAGCTATGCCAAGGTCTTCGGGGAGGTGCACCCGCTCGAAGCCGACGCGCGTCAGCACCTGCAGGCGCTGCGCGACCTCGGCTTGCAGGTGGGCGTGCTGTCCAACCGCAGCCGGACCTTCATGGCGCACGAGCTCTTCGTCGTCGACGGCACTGGTTGGGTCGAGCTCTTCGACACGATGGTCTGTGGTGATGACGTCGAGCACCGCAAGCCAGCGCCCGATCTCATCCTCAAGGCGCTGGAAAACCTCGATGCACCAGCCACCACCAACTGCTGGTATGTTGGCGACAGCACCACTGACGTGATCTCAGCCGCCGAGGCCGGCGTGACGCCCATCTTCTACAACGGGGCGAACTGGAGCCAGGACTGGATCGACCACATCTTTCCGCAGACCACGCGTCACCCCCACGCACCGCACGGCGTGGTCAAGAACCTCCCGGAACTGGTCGAACTGGTCAAGACCTTGCTGGCGATCTAACGCCGCCACAGCGGGCATCGCCTCGATCGCCGGACGCTATTCAGCCGCCTGCGCAAAAGGCGGCGTAATCGGTGTAGCCCGGAAAGGCGCGGCCGGGGGCGCAATAGCGGCAGTCGGTGTCGATCGGGATCGACAGCATGCGAAAACGCATGCGCAGTGCATCGAAGCGCAACAGGCGACCGCGCAGTGATTCGCCGAAACCGGCAATGCACTTCATGGCCTCCAGCGCCTGCAACAGGCCGATCACGCCCGGTACCACGCCCAGAACCCCCGCTTCACTGCAGGGCGGAGCAGCACCCGCGGGCGGCGGCTCGGGAAAGAGACAGCGGTAGCACGGCTGCCCGCCGGCGCCAAACACAGCCACCTGCCCCTCGAAGCCCTGGACCGCACCGTAGACGTTGGGCAGGCCGAGCTTGATGCAGGCGTCGTTGACGAGATAGCGCGTCGGGAAGTTGTCCGAACCGTCGACGATCACGTCATAGTCGGCGAACAGCGCTTCCACCTGGCTGGCGTCGAGACGCAGCGCGTGTGCATGCACCCGCACCTTTGGATTCAGCGCGTTCAGGGTGGCCTGCGCCGATGCAGTCTTCGACTGGCCGACGCGGTCATCGCGGTGTAGCACCTGGCGATGCAGATTGCTGCGCTCCACGCTGTCGTCGTCGACCAGGCCCAGCGTACCCACCCCGGCCGCTGCCAGATACAGCGCCGCCGGCGACCCCAAGCCACCGGCACCGATGACCAGTACGCGTGCCTGCTGCAGCGCCGCCTGTCCCGCTTCGCCCAGCTCCGGCAGTGCGATCTGGCGCGCATAGCGGATGCGCGCGTCGGCATCGGCCATGGCCGGCAGGGTCCAGGCCAGGCCCTCGTCCTTCCAGCGCGTGAAGCCGCCCGCAACGGAACGCACGTCGCGGTAGCCCAGCCGACGAAGGTCGTCGGCCGCCAGTAGCGAGCGCGTGCCGGAGCCACACATCAGCAACACCGGCGTATCCATGTCGGGCACCGCCTCACCAATGCGCAGCTCCAGAAAGCTGCGCCCCAGTGCCAGCGCGCCTTCCGGCATCCCCTGCGCATGCTCTTCCGCCTCGCGCACATCGATCAGCGGGATGCCCTGGCGCAGCAGCGCCTGTGCCTGCCGGGGCGTGATCTCGGGGATGTCGGCGCGCAGCGCCGCCAGATGCTGTTCTACCGTCATCATCACTCCAGGCCCGTCCTGCCACACGCAGGGGCCAATCTGGGCCGGCACGCTAGCACAAGCGCGGCAGCCAGCAGCACTTGGCCGCGCGCGTGGTGCCTGGATGCTGCATACACCACTGCTGCGCACTGGCATCATTGCGGTCCTGCAAAAAACACCCGGGTCACACGCTTTCGATGGAAGACGATCTCCGCGCCCGCATCCACGCCACGCTCCGCGCATTCGACGACACCTTGCTCGGCGAGCACTTCGCCCTGGGCAGCCGCATCGAAAGCATTGAGATCGACGGCGATCGCGTACGCGTGGTGCTGGAGCTGGGCTTTCCGGCGGCGCGCTACAGCACCGCGCTGGCAGACGGGCTCAAGGCCGCCATTGGCGCCCTGCCCGGTGTCAGCGAGGCCAAGGTGGGCCTGACGCAGGCCATCCCCAGTCACACTGCGCAGCCGGGGCTGGATGCCTTCCGCGGCATCAAGAACATCGTTGCGGTCTCATCGGCCAAGGGCGGGGTAGGCAAGTCCACTGTCGCGGCCAATCTGGCGCTGGCACTGGCGTCGGAAGGCGCCGCGGTCGGCATGCTCGATGCCGACATCTACGGCCCCAGCCAGCCGCGCATGCTGGGTGTACGCGGCAAGCCCGAGACAAAGGACAACAAAACCTTCGAGCCCATGATGAGCCATGGCATCCAGTCGATGTCCATCGGCTACCTCATCGATGAAGAGCAACCGATGGTCTGGCGTGGCCCGATGGTGACCCAGGCGCTGCAGCAGCTGCTCAATGAAACCAATTGGCGGGCACTGGACTACCTCATCGTTGATATGCCGCCGGGTACGGGCGATACCCAGCTCACGCTCTCGCAGCGCGTGCCACTGGCGGGGGCGGTCATCGTCACCACACCGCAGGACATCGCCACACTCGACGCCCGCAAGGGGCTGCAGATGTTCAACAAGGTGAACGTTCCCGTGCTGGGTATCGTCGAGAACATGAGCCTGCACGTGTGCTCCCACTGCGGGCACGAAGAGCACATCTTCGGCAGCGGTGGTGGCGAGCGCGTTGCGCACGACTATCAGGTGCCGCTGCTCGGCGCGCTACCGCTGGACATCAGTATCCGCGAGAACGCCGACGCCGGTCACCCCAGCGTGGTGGCGGACCCCGAAGGCAGCATTGCGCAGCACTACCGGCAGATCGCCCTGCGCATGGGCGCGCGCCTCTCGGCCATCGCGGGCGGAGCGGGCAGCTTCATGCCCGAGATCGTTGATGAGGATTAGTGGGCTGCGTAGCGATCTCTGAGGCAGTCCCGCCGCACGGCACGTGCCTGCGTGCGGCGGCGCTGCCGATGCCGCCATTGCCCGTGCCACAAGGTGCTTGATCCCGATGCACTATGCCGTGCTGCTTCACCTGCATGTCACTGCCGTCGTGCTGAGCGGGGGGCTTTTTCTCATCCGCGGCAGTGCCATGCTGGCCGGCGCCGACTGGCATCAACGCGGCCTGTGGCGGGTCGTGCCGCATGTCGTCGACAGCGTGCTTCTGGCGGCGGCGGTCGGCCTGCTGGTAGTGCTGCATGGCCAACCACTGGGCCAGCCCTGGCTGTACGCCAAGCTGATCGCGCTGCCGGCCTACGTGATCGCCGGCAGTATTGCCCTCAAGCGCGGGCGCAGTACCGGTCAACGACGCACCGCCTTCGTGGCTGCACTACTGATCTTCACCTACATCGTGGGTGTCGCTCTCAGTCGATCCACAACATGGTGGGTGTCTACATAGTGGAAATCCCGGGGTCGCGGCCAAGGCGCCAGCGTATTAGTCTGGCCACAGATGACACGCCCGAGCGTGTCCGGCAGGAGGTGTGCCATTCCCGATACCAGCTTCAAGACCAGCTTCGACCAGGACGACTTCTACGACAGCGTTCTGCAGGAGAAGTACTGCAAGTCGGGAGAGCGTAGCCGGGAGGAGATCTTCCGGCGCGTAGCGGCCGGCCTTGCACACGTGGAACGCGAGCGCGCGGAAGCGGGGTCCACCGCCGACCGACGTCGTCTTGCCAAGACACTCGGCATCGACGATGCCACCCCAGGCGCCATCGAACAGGCCTTCTACACCCGCTTCCTGCACGCCCAGGAAGCCGGCTTCTATCCCGCCGGGCGCATCGCGAGTGCCTGCGGCACCGACATCCGCGCCACGCTGATCAACTGCTTCGTCCAGCCGGTCGGCGACTCGATCTCCGAGGACAGTGACGACAAGGTCGCGATCTACACCGCTCTGCGCGAAGCCGCCGAGACCATGCGCCGCGGTGGCGGCGTCGGCTACGATTTTTCGCGTATCCGCCCGCGCGGCGCCCAGGTCAAGGGCACGCACTCGCGCGCCAGTGGCCCACTGTCCTACATGCGCGTCTTCGACCGCAGTTGCGAGACCGTCGAATCCGCCGGTGCGCGCCGCGGCGCGCAGATGGGCGTCCTGCGTTGCGACCACCCGGACATCGAAGCCTTTGTCACCGCCAAGGACCTCAGCGCATTCAATGCGCTCATCGCGCGCCTGGATCTTGGCTGGGAAGAAGCCGAAGCCCTGCGCAACCGCGTGCGCAGCCTCTCCAACTTCAACCTCAGCGTCGCGGTCACGGATGCGCTGATGGCCGCGGTTGAAGCCGACGACGACTTTGAACTGGTCCATGCCGTTGAACCCAGCGATGCGCTGAAGGCCGACGGTGCCTACCGCCGCGACAGCGACGGCATGTGGGTCTACCGACGCCTGCCCGCCCGCGAGCTGTGGGACCGCATCATCCGCCAGACCTATGACACCGCTGAGCCCGGCGTGGTCTTCATCGACCGCATGAATGCGGACAACAATCTCTGGTACGCGGAAAGCATCGAGGCCACGAACCCGTGTCTCGCTGCCGATACCTGGATCACGACGGTCGATGGTCGCCGCCAGATCAAGGATCTCGTTGGAAGCCCGTTCGACGCGTTGGTGGACGGCTCAGCCTGTGCCTCCGGCCCGGAAGGTTTCTTTGCCACTGGTGAAAAACCGATATTGCGTATCCGCACGCGTCGAGGGTTCAGCCTTCGCGTGACGGATGACCATCTGCTGCAGGCGATCACTAGCAGCACGCGCTTCTCGCTGAATTGTGCATGGAAGGCGGCGGGAGACTTCAAGGTTGGCGACACCCTCGCGCTTTCGAATCAACGTGCGGCGTCCCATCGCCATGACGAGGGGCAACACCAGAAGGGCTACTTGATCGGGCTTCTCATTGGTGACGGCACGCTCAAGGCTGACAAGACGGTGCTATCTGTCTGGAAAGAGGCGAAGGTAGCGCATGGGCCGGAGATCGCTTCAGGTGCCGACGCCATCATGGCGGCGGCGGAGGCGGCAGCACGCTCGCAGTCGCCTCGTGCTGACTTTGCCGGCTGGTATCCCGCGAGGACAACGGGCGGCTTTACCGAATACCGCATGGCTACTTCAGGCATTGTGCGCACTGCGCGCGAACTCGGCCTGACCCCCGGCAACAAGCGCATTACACCAGCCATCGAGGCTATGGATTACAGCTTCGTCCGCGGCCTGCTGCGCGGACTCTTCGATGCAGATGGATCGGTACAGGGCAGCCAACAAAAAGGCGTATCGGTACGCCTGTCGCAAAGCAACATCGAATCGCTCGAGGCGGTTCAACGCATGCTGCTGAGCCTGGGCATCGCAGCGACCATCTATCGTGAACGGCGACCGGCAGGCGTAAGCCAATTGCCTGATGGACGTGGAGGTACAAAGGCGTACCACACCCGCGCACAGCATGAACTCTGCATCTCCGGCGACAACCTGCCAGTCTTTGCTGAGCGCGTTGGCTTCAGCGACACCACCAAGGCCCGGAAGTTGTCTGCAGCCATGGGAAGCTATCGACGCGCACTGAATCGGGAGCGTTTTGTCGACGAAGTGGTCGACATCATCGCCGAAGGCGTCGAAACGGTGTACGACGCCCAGATCCCCGGCAAGAGCCGTTTCGATGCAAACGGGCTCGTGGCCCACAACTGCGGCGAACAGCCGCTGCCCGACTACGGCTGCTGCTGCCTGGGCAGCATCAATCTATCCGCCTTTGTGCGCGACGCCTTTGGCGACGCACCCTACGTGGATTACGAGCTTCTGGGGGACACCGTACGCACCGCCGTGCGCATGCTGGACGATGTGCTCGATGCGACCTACTGGCCACTGCCCGCCCAGCGGGATGAAGCCATGCAGAAGCGGCGCATCGGCCTTGGTATGACTGGGCTGGGCACGGCCACCGCAATGATGAAGCAGGTGTACGGCAGCGATGAAGGGGTGAAGCTGGCTGATGCGCTGGCCGACTTCATCAAGCGTCACGCCTATATGGCGTCGGTCGAACTGGGCAAGGAGAAGGGCGCCTTCCCCGCCTTCGACGCCGAAAAATACCTGCAATCGGGCTTCATGCAACGCATGCCGACGGAGCTGCGCGAGGCCATCGCCCAGCACGGCATCCGCAACTCGCACGTGCTGTCCATTGCCCCCACCGGCACCATCTCGCTGGCCTTCGGGCGCAATGTGTCGAACGGTATCGAGCCCCCCTTTGCCTGGGCCTACACCCGCTACAAGCGTCAGCAGGACGGCGAGCGGCAAGCCTACGAGGTCCAGGACCGGGGCTATCGCCTGTTCCTCGAACAGGGCGGGGACCCAGAGCAACTGCCCGAGTATTTCGTCAACGCACAGACCCTGCCGGTGGCTGCCCATCTTGCTACGCAGGCGGCGGTACAGAAGCACGTCGACTCCTCGATTTCCAAGACCATCAACGTGCCGGCGGACTATGACTTCGAGACCTTCAAGCAGGTCTATGCCGATGCCTTTGCCGCTGGGTGCAAGGGCTGCACCACCTACCGGCCGAACGACAGCACCGGCGCCGTGCTGCGCGTGACCGCGCCGACGGCACGCCAGACACCGGCCTCCTTCGTCGACGAATCCGACCGGCGCATCCGCCTGGATCAGGTTCCCGCACCCGCATTGTCCAGCCTGCGCTGGCCCGGCCGACCGGAGATCGCCGAAGGCAATCCGTCCTGGACCTATTTCGTGGATGGCGATACCGCCCGTTTTGCCGTGGTCATCGGCCATACCGAGAATGGCTCGGCCTCGCCCTTCGAGGTATGGGTCAATGGCGTCGAACAGCCACCCGGTCTGGGTGCCACCGCCAAGCTGTTGTCGATGGATATGCGCAGCCAGGATCGCGGCTGGCTGGAGAAGAAGCTGGATGCGCTGCTGAAGACCCGCGGCGCGCCGATCCGCGCCGTCATGCCCGGCCAGGGCGAAGTCGTGATGGCCTCTGCCACGGCCGTGGTGGCACGGCTGGTCAAGCTGCGCTGCCAGCAGCTCGGCGCCTTCGAAGCAACCGGCCCCACACCGGTACTCGATGCGCTGATGTCCGACAAGGAGCCCAAGGCCGACACCGACGGCACGATGAGCTGGACGGTGGATGTGGCCAATGCCCAGACGGGGGACGATTTCGTGCTCGGGCTGAAGGAGCTCGTGATGCCGGACGGCAATCGTCGGCCCTACAGCGTGTGGCTGTCCGGCGACTATCCGCGTGATCTCGACGGACTCTGCAAGCTGCTGTCACTGGACATGCGGGTCATTGACCCGGCCTGGATCGGGGAAAAGCTGCGCAAGCTGCTCAACTATGCCGAGCCGCACGGTGATTTCCTGGCCCGCCGACCGGGCAGCAAGAAGATGCTGCGCTATCCCTCCACGGTGGCTTATATCGCCGCACTTATGCTGCACCGCTACGGCATGCTCGGCCTGCTCGACGAGGAGGGCCGCCCGCTCAACCCGATGGGCGTACTGGCGGCGCGTGACCCGGTGACGGATCCAACCACGTTGAAGGACCCCGCCAAGTCCAGACCACTACCGGGCGCCCCCTGTCCCGACTGCGGCACGCATGCGGTGATCAAGCGCGACGGCTGCGACGCTTGCACCGCTTGCGGCTGGGTGGGGGCCTGCGGCTAGGGCGCTGCCAGCTCTGCGCTACCAAGAGGACGCAGATCACAAACGATCGGCACATGATCAAACGCAGTGGTCTCGGTGGCGGTGCCGGCAAAACAATCGCCACGGAAGGCATCGCTGGCCACATGGTCGATGTTCAGCAGATTGGCGTAGGTGGGGGCCGCCAGCAGCCCCGTCTCGGAGATTTGCACGAAGGCACGCCCCTCGCCGACGTAGGTATTCCAGGTGCGGGCACTGGGATCGATCAATGCCAGGCGCCCGGGGTCGGTATTGAGGTCGCCCAGCACAATATTGCGCAGCCCGTTGGCGGCTGGCATGCCGGAGCCATCACGCAGGTCGACGAAGACCTGCTCGAATTGTTCCACCCGACAGTTCTGATCCTCCACGGTCGCACCCGACGTGCCATGGATGTTCACCACGGTCAGCGACTCGCCAGCGACGAGGTCAATGACGCCCCGCCCGATGCGCGTACCGCCGCCGCAATCTTCGGTGATACCGCCTGCGAGCCGGTCCGGGCAAAAGCGGTCTTGGCAACCGCGAAAACGGCCCACATCCCTTCGCACCGCAAGGCATTTGTCGGGTCGGCCTTGATGACAGGCCACCTGATAATCAGGGCCCAGCACGCGCGTGATGACCGTGTCATCCCCCGGCGCCCATTCCTCGCAGATGAACCCGGCGTGGTGGGCCTCAGGAATCTCCAGGCAGTTCGGAGCGTGAAAAATTTCCTGGATCGCCACGATGTCCGGCGCAAGCGCATCGAAGAAGGCGCGTACGTCGGCCATCAAGGCCAAATGCGCCAGGCCCGTGCCGTACCACTCGCTGGCCGTTTCTGCATCCTCGCAACTGTATTCGGAGTCTGGCGCGCGAGAACACTGCGGGGTCCCGGTATTGAAGGTCACTGCGCGCAACGGCTGCGCGGTGCGCGGTGCATCGCCCGGTGGGTCGCGTGCAGCGTCGCCACTGCAGCCAACGGCAAGCGTACCCGCCACGAGGAGCAAGGTGATGTGGGCGGACCGCCTGGTCACACGAGTCGTCACTGAAGCACATCCACAGCCAGGGATCAGGCTTCAGGATAGATCGCGCCGATGACAGTGCGGCTTCGCACGAAGATACGTGTCGTGCGCTGCCGATGCTTCGGGCTAGCGCAGGGGCTGTTCGGGGAGACCGCGCCTTGTGCGTGGAGCCCTAGGGCTCCACGCACAGTCAAGGTCCGCCCTTCTCAGAGAGGAGAAGTACTCATCAGGGCGAAAACGGCAGCGAGGAATGATGCACGTTGATCAGCGGCTGGCCATCTTTGCCCGGGATGTAGCCAAAGGTGTATTCGACCTTCACTTCCTGTCCTTCCGGGGTGGTGAAGTAATAGTTGCCCATCGCCACGGCGGAGTCGGAGTCGATGTACAGGCCTTCATTCTCGAAGCGCACCGCGGTCCACGGGTTGATGGCAAAGCCGCCGTCTTCCTTGATGTCACCACCGACGAAGTAGGAATGCGCCTCTTCGTAGGTATCGCGGAACTGCTCTTCCGCCGCCTTGGTGGGCTTGAACAGCACCGGCGCCTTGCCATATGCATATAAGGTGCGAATGTGCTCAGCGGCACGGGCGCTGTAGTCACCGCCTTCGGTCTTGGTCGCACCGATGGCGACAATGCCTTCCGCCCAGGCGGTCTGCGCGGCCTCGATCTCGGCGGGCGTAAAGGCCATATCCTTCTTAGCTGCACCCACCGTCATTACTGCCGCCAGCGCAACCGCACCGCCACCAACGGCCATCACAGTCATACGCTTGTTTTTCATTTCACACTCCTTTTGTTGGTCAGAAACGCAGTGATCCAGCACGCGTGCAGAATGCCCCCAGGACGGTGAGCAAATCCTGTGAGCCACATGAAAAGAAAATAAATTTCTGACGGAGGCGCCGCGCCGATGGGCACGCCCGCTGCATGGGCGCGCGGTATCGCTCCTAGGGCGCTCTTAGCGCCCTGGGCCCCTTCTTCCGAAAGGTGCAATCCCGCCGTCGAAGAGGCATGGTGACGAGTGGACCGGACGTACCCCGTGCCGGGCCAACGGGTGGAAGTGATGCCCACGTCATGCCAGCCGTGAAACACTCCCTTGAATTGCGCGTTGACCCGACGAGAAGGAGACAGCATGCCGGCACCGATTCCGATTGGAGAAGAAGCGCATCCTTACACCAAGCCGGTCATTCGGGACGCGCGAAAAGGGGTGGTATCCAAGCGCGCGCTCTGTCAGAGCTGCGACATGCAATGTGCGGTGGTGACTGAGTCCATCGACGGACAGGTCGTGCGCGTGCGCTCCTCGGATAACCCGATATTCCGAGACCACATTTGCATGAAAGGCATTGTCACGCCCAAGGGCTTCTCGCACCCGGACCGCGTGCTCTACCCGTTGAAACGCGTGGGCCCACGCGGTTCCAACCAATGGGAGCGCGTCAGTTGGGAAGAGGCGATGGAAGACATCGGTGCGCGTCTGTCCGCCGTCATCGAAGAGCACGGACCCGAGGCCTGGGCGGTGTCCACCAGTCAGTGGAACAGCGGAACGGACCACGGCCTCGGTCGCCGCATCATGAATCATGTGGGTTCGCCGAACTGGATCTCCGGAGTCTCGCTCTGTGCCGGCAATACGGCCGCGGTCAATCGCCTGACGTACGGCTGGTTCCCTTTAGGCGATTTCCACTCCACCAAATGCATTGTGCTGTTCGGCCACAACCCGCGCCGGCACAGCTGGGTGATGATCTACAACTACATCCGCCTGGCCCAGGCTCGCGGTGCCAAACTCATCGTGCTGGATCCGCGCGAGAGCAGCAGTGCCAAGCGCGCAGACATCTACCTGCCGCTCAAGGTGGGTAGTGACGCTGCCATGATGTTTGGCTGGCTGAAGGTCATCATCGATGAGGGGCTTTACGACAAGGCCTTCGTCGAGAAATGGTGCGAGGGCTTCGATGAACTGCGCGAGCGTGTCAACGAATTCCCACTCGAACGTGTTGCCAAGCTCACCGGCTGCGACCCCGAAATGATCGCCAAGGCGGCGCGCATGTACGCCACCGAGGGACCGTCGATTATCCCGTGGACGCCGATCACCGACATGCAGCGCAACTCGACGTCCGCCATCCGACTGCAGAGCATTCTGCGCGCCATCTGTGGCTATCTCGATGTGCGCGGTGGGGAAACCTTCCACGGTCTCGTATCCGGGGTCATCAACGATTCGCAGATCGAGATGCACCACGTCCTGCCACGCGAACAGCAAATGAAACAGCTCGGCAGCGACGCGCACCCGGTCTACACCTACCGTGGGCAGGAAGCCCTGCGCGGGCCCATGAAACGGGTCTGGGGGCACGAATACATCAATCAGGTCGTGGGTTGCTACATGGCCAACCCACCTGCCGTCTTCAAGGCGATGGCGGGTGAAGGGCCTTATGCGGTCAAGGCCTTCTTCGTCATCGGCAACAATCCGGTCATGAGTTACTCGAACATGAATCGGATCATCAAGGGCATGATGAATCAGGACCTCATTGTGGTTCAGGACCACTTCATGACCCCGAGTGCGCAGCTCGCCGATTACGTCCTGCCCGGCGACACCTGGCACGAGCGGCCTTGGCTGTCCGACTTGTTCGAGTGGATCAGCTTCGTGCGGCCTTCCGAACAGAGCATGGAACCGATGGGGGAGGCCAAGAGCACCTGGGAATTCTGGAAGCTGTTAGCCAACGCCCTCGGCAAGCCCGAGCTCGTTCCGTGGAAGGATATCTACGAGTTCTACGACTATCGGTTGAAAGGGCTGGGCAAGTCCTTCAAGGAATTCTGCGCAACGACGGATGTGCACTTCGAGCCGGTCAAGTACAAGAAATACGAACAGACCGGCTTTGCAACGCCTTCCGGCAAGGTGGAACTCAAATCCTCGATTCTTGAGAACCTCGGTTTCGACCCGCTGCCCTATTTCCGTGAAGATCCCGCCATGCCCGAGGACTATCCGCTGATGATGTTCACGGGCGTTCGCGAGGATCCGTACTTCCAAACCAGCGGCCGGCATATTCCCGAAATGCGCGCCAGAGTCCCCGAGCCGCGAGCCTATCTCAGCGAGAAGACCGCCAGAGACTGGGGCGTCGTGCACGATGAATGGGTTGATGTCGCGAATGAGCTGGCCTCGATCCGCATGCAGATCGAGATCAACCCCTCGATGCCGGATGATTTGCTACGCATCCCGCATGGATGGTGGAAACCGGAGATGGAACGCGGCGCCGGCAAACTCTCCGGTGCCATCCTGCACGCCGATGCCCAGCTTTGCCGGGACGACCCCGACTACTTCGACCAGGAGCAGGGCATCCCGCACCTGAAGGGCATTCCCTGCCGCATCAATAAGCTGACGACCGAACACGCCGAAGCGAAAGGAACCGCCGATGCTATTCCGGTTGCTTAATGCCTGGCGCGCGGACTTGGTAGGCAAGCTCATGATTGCGCTTGCCCATCGCGGCGCGCGCAACCGCACCGTCTTTGACCGGATCGCGCGTTCGATCGTGAGTCAGGTCTTCGTCGTGCCCAAGAAGGACGACTTCATGGCGGACGAATTCATCGACAACGATACCGGCTACGACCTCGAAGAACTCAGGCGCTATCAGCGGGGCGAGTAATCGAAGGTCCCGTATTGAAGCGCTCGATCACGGCAACACGCCGCGGCGGGCCTCACCCCATTGGTGCCGGCGGAGAGAATCGAACTCCCGACCTTCGCATTACAAGTGCGCTGCTCTACCTGCTGAGCTACGCCGGCGTGGGTTGCCAATACTAACTGCCGCGCAAACTTGGCCGCAGTCACTAAGCTCGGCTCCTGCCTCGCAAAGTGACCCGGGGCAGACCGTCCTGGTCTGCCCGCCGAAGCCCATGGCTTCGGCCCTGCTGAGCTACGCCGGCGTGGGTTGCCAATACTAACTGCCGCGCAAACTTGGCCGCAGTCACTAAGCTCGGCTCGGTTCTAGGCTCGACTCCTGTCTCGCCAAGCAACCCTGGCCGGGCCATCCTTGGCCCGCCCGCGCAACGCGCTGCGAATACCCACTGGGTATTCGGTCGCGTCACGCCCTCGCAAAGTGACCCGGGGCAGACCTTTCGCGCTGTGCGTCCTGCGCCGCGCGAAAGCCCTGGGTGTACTTTCTGTACACCCGCCGACCGCGTTGCGGCCGGCCCTGCTCTGCCCGCCGAAGCACATGGCTTCGGCCCAGCTGAGCTACGCCGGCAAGGGGCGCTATTGTAACGAAGCGGTGTCGGCGTACAGGTGTTCGCGCAGGAAGGCGAGGGTGCGGTCCAGTGCTTCGCGGGTGGGCTCGCCCTGCTTGTCGATGAGATGGTTGGTCAGCACGCTGTGCGGGGGCTTGGGTCCCTCGGGGTTGGCGTGCTTGTCGTCGATCTCGATGCCCTCGAAAGCATTCCCGAACTCGCGGCGCAGCCGCTCAAAGCGTTCTCCGGGACAGGCGGGGTCGCCTTTGAAGCGCAGGGCGAGGATAGCCGCTCCTTCATTGTCGATCTTGTCGTGCGCTGCGGCGATGGCGGCGTCCGAGGCATGCAGCCCTTGCCGACGCTCGGCACCGATGGGAAAGGGAAGGGAGGGCTGTGACAGCACGGGCGCGATCACGGGCGCGTCAAGCATCATCGCCAGCCCGAAATTGCCAGTGAGGCACATACCCATGGCGCCCACACCCGCACCGCCGTGCCGGTCGTGCAGATGACGCGCCAGCGCGCGCAGCCAATCGACGATGGGGCTTGACTCGCGGGATGCGAGCACACGGAAGGTCTTGGAGATGCAGACGCGCGAAAGAGTGCGCGCGGCGTAGGCAAGAGAGAAGTCCTTCATCGGCGTGCCGAAGAGCTGGGGCACATAGACGGTGAACCCGGCGTCGCGGACGCGACAAGCGAACTGATGAACTGCAGGTGTAATCCCGGGGACTTCAGTCATGACAATGACGACGGGGCCTTCTCCAGCCCGGAATACCGTGCGGGTTTCGCCCTCGTGGGTGAAGCGTTCTGTAGTGAAGCCCGGCAATGCCTCGTTGGACATGGCTGCCTCTCAATGGTCGATGTTGGACCGCAGCTTTGCACCGCCGGGCGGCGGACACAATGCCGATGCCTCAGCGGCGCACTTCCATTGACGAAGACAGCACGCGAGGGAGGGTGTCGCCTTGGGAGTGCGCCACGTCGCGCTCCCAAAGGAAGGCCTCCGGGTTCTGCCGGGCATCCAGCATGGCGTCGTGCGCCTGGGGGATGTAGCGCCAGCGCTCCGGCAGCAGGCGCAGCACCACCCGCAGCACGTGGACGTAGGCTGAAAACCATAGCGCGTCCCAGCGCGTCCACCGCAGCTGGAAACGGCTGCGGAAGCGCGGATTGGCCGTGCCCACCACCATGCGCCGTACTGCGGGCGCAACCGCCTTCAGCAGCAGGCGCCACATTGGCTTGGGGATGCGCGACCCCGGCGGGCGCGGGTAGTGGGAAAAGGCGCGCACATCCAGCAGATCACACGCGACATCACCCAGCTGCAGGCGCTCATCGATCATGCGGTGCAGATGCGACCAGTACGCGGCTTCGGTAGCCGGCAGATCCTGCTCGCGCAGGCCCAGGATCAACCCCATACGACGCCATTCCTGAAAGACCTCGCGTCGCGCATCTTCACTCAAAGGGGTTCCAAACAGAGCGTGCATACGCACGGTGGCGTCGAAGCCCGTCATATGCACCCAGCCATAGGCCTCCGGCTCGAGGGCGTGATAAGGCCTGCCGTGCCGGTCTACGCCTTTGATGGCGCGGTGGTAGGCGCGAAGTGCCGCCCCCTTGCGTACGGCAGTGTCAGGGCGTGCGTAGACCACCGGCCAGAGCATCCGGTGCGAGCGCTGGATACGCCCCCACGGGTCTGTCTTGTAGACCGAATGCTCACCCACGCCCGCGTCGATGGTGGGATGGGCGACCTGCATGACGAAGGCCTGCGGCAGCATGAGGTGGAACATGAGGGAACCGAAATCCGCCCAGGTATGCGAGTCCGGACCCAGCGGCCGTGGTACGGGCTGATCGTCGGATGCGGTCATGGCTGATGTGCTGTCAGCGGGGGACATCGCAGGGCTGTGCCTTGATTACGGATGGATGTGGATGACCTCGGACGCCAATCACGCCGCGCTGGGTCAGCTTAAACCAAGCAATTGCTCGGATATACTCGGGTTTGGCGCAAAAGGCGCGGCGGAGCGCTCGGCGGATGCAAGTCCCTGATTACGAACCGAAGAAGCAGCCCAACCAGGCGCGTTCCAGAGCCACCTTTCAGGCCATTCTGGACGCCGCGGCTCGGATTCTGATGACGGAGGGATACGCGGGGCTCACCACCAATCATATCGCGCACATCGCCGGGGTCGGCATCGCCAGTGTCTACGAATATTTCCCCGGCAAGGAGGCCATCGTGGCGACACTTGCTGTGCAGGAACTGGACGCCTTCGTGGAGCGTGTGGCGGCCCATCTTCCGCGCGTCGTGGCGATGGGCGGACAGGCAGGCCTGCATCACCTGCTCGCAACCACGGTGGAGGAGGTGCATGCCAAGGCGGCGCTCTATCGGGTGTTGTTGCGCGAAATTCCATTCGTGGCACGGCTGCCACGCATTCTGCAGTTGCAGGAAAAAGCCTTTTCGCACGCACGTGCAGCAAGTGCACAGGCACCGGAGGCGCGGCAGCTGCCCGACTTCGAACGGGACACCTGGTTGATCTGGCAAATGACCTACAACACCGCGCTCGAAATCGGCTTTGCTGATCTGGAAGAAAAGGAGCGCAGCCGCATGGTGGACGAATTCGTGCGCCTGGTCGGGTGCATGCTGTTCCCGTCAGGCGGCAGGTCGGCCGCGACATGAAGCGGCCGGGCGCACAGGCCCGGCCGCTTCATCCGGCTCGACGCCAGAGATCTATGCGTTGGCTGCCGGCGCCATATCCCGAACGTGGAGATCCATCTGCGGGAAGGGAATTTCAATGCCCTCGTCGTCCAGGGCAAGCTTGATGCGCTCGATGAGATCGCAGCGGGTTGCCCACCACTCCGAGGTATTGCAGTAGCCGCGCACCGCGAGATCCACCGCGTTGTCGCCGAGGTTGGTCACCAGCACTGAAGGCGCCGGTTCGGCTAGCAGCCGGGACTCCTCCTGCATGATGCCCATCAGGATGTCCTTGGCGCGCCGCAGATCCGCGGAATAGGCAATGTTGACCAGCAGATCCACGCGCCGTGTGGGCTTGGCACTGTAATTGGTGATGACGTTCGACCAGACCTGCGCATTCGGGATGGTCAATTCCTGATTGTCCGTGGATGCCAGCCGAGTCGCCACGATGGTGATCTCCTCTACGGTACCCATCTTGCCCGCCACCTCCACGAAGTGTCCCTTCTGGAAGGGGCGGAAGAGGATCAGCATCACGCCGGCGGCAAAGCTGGAGAGCTGCCCCTGCAGCGCAAGGCCCACGGCCAGAGCAGCACCGCCCAGCACCGCAGCGGCCGAGGTGGTGTCTACGCCGATGCGGCCGAGGGCGGAAATGACAACCACCGCCACACCCAATGCGAAGGCGATGTTGCCAATGAAGTTGCTCAGGGTTTCATCCACATTGCGGCGGCGCAGCGCCTTCTTCATCAGATCAACGATCCGTGCCACGACCCATTTGCCGATGAAGAAGATCAGCAGGGCGGCGATCACGTTGATCAGCAGGGGCAGTGCCGCATCCGCGAGTGCTACAGGGTCTGTGAGCTTTTCGAGACTGAGTGCCATGGCGCTTCCTTTTGATTGCCTGTGTGTGCCTTACGGCTGGGTTGGAATGCGTGCAGTGTAGTGGCTTTCGCGCGCGCCCCACCCCCGACGCCGCTGTAGCACGGTGTCACTGCCGTGATGGGGAAGGCACACTAACTCGCATGACAGACCACGCCTTCCCCCTGCGGCGCAAGGTAGACGACCTGCGCGGCGACACCCCTTTTGACGTGCTCATCATCGGCGGCGGCATCTATGGCGCTTGGGCCGCGCTGGATGCCGCACGCCGCGGCTTGCGGACCGCATTGATCGATGCCGAGGACTGGGCCTCGGGGACATCCTCGGCCTCCTCCAAGCTCATCCACGGCGGCTTGCGCTATCTGGAGAACTTCGAGTTCGGCCTGGTACGCCACGCCCTCACCGAGCGACGGGTACTGGCGCGCTTGGCCCCTCATATGGTGCGACCGGTGAACTTCGTGCTCCCGGTCTGGCAGGGTGCAAGGGTAGGCATGACCCGCCTGCGCGCCGGGCTCATGCTCTACGACACGCTGGCCTGGGGTCGCCAGCCGGTGCAGCGTCACAAGCGCTACAACCGTGAGCGCCTGTTGCATCGCTACCCCTTCCTGGCGGAGGCCGGCCTCCGCGGTGGCTTCCGCTACGGCGACTGCCAGGAGGACGATGCGCGCTTGACCATGCTGGTTGTTGCAGCAGCGCAGGCCGCAGGCGCGATCTGCGCCAACCACGTCCGCGCCGAGTCGCTGATCGAAGACAACGGCACAGTCGTCGGGGCAGAACTCAGCGACCAGATCGACCGCCAGCGCTGGTCAGTCCGCGCCCGACATACCGTGGCCACCGTCGGCCCCTGGCTGAAGGAGCTGGCTGGTGAGACGGCACCGGCCGTGCAGTTCGTGAAGGGCACCCATCTGGTGGTACCGGGCATCCCGCAGTGCCATGCGGCCTTTCTGTTAAATGCTCCTCAGGACGGACGCGTCTTCTTCGTCATCCCCTATTACAACCGGACCCTGGTCGGCACGACGGAGGTCAGCGTCGAGCGGCCGGCGGACGCCACGCCGAGCGACGAGGAAGCGCGCTACCTGCTGGCCGCCGCCCACGCCTGGATGCCGGGTCTGTCGTGGAGCGAGTCAGATGTCATCCAGCGCTTCGCCGGCATTCGCACGCTCCAGGCCCAGGACGCGAACAGCCTGTCGAGCGTCACGCGCGAATTCGAGATTCGCCAGCCCAGGCCGGGGCTCACCACCCCCATCGGCGGCAAGTACACCACTGCGCGCCTGGACGCTGCCGAAGTCATCGACCGCGTGGCGCACAGCCTTGGCTGCAAAGCCCCCTCCTCGACCGACCAGACGCCCCTTCCCGGAGCGCCCACGGCCGACAACCTGCTCGGCGCGTGGATCGAGGACGCGCAACGTCAGTTGATGGCGGCAGGTCTCGACGAAGAGTGCGCGCTGCAAGCCGCGCTCCGTCACGGCAAACGCTTCGAGCGTCTGCGCGAGCGGCTCCGCGAGGACACCACCCTTGCACAGCGCATTGATAGTGAATGCCCCTTTGCGCTCGTGGAGGCCGCCGTCGCCATTGATGAGGAAATGGCCATGACTCCGGATGACGTGCTGCGTCGCCGGCTTCCTCTCGATCTTGTCGGACGAGACCGCGCCGCCGCACGCGCGGCCATCGAGGGTCTCTTTCCACGCTGATCAGGCCCTCGCCTTACCTGCGTCGATTATTGGTCGATCAACGGTAGTCACAAGGGGGACATTTGGGCGTACGATCAACGCGTTGGCATAACAACGTTTTGTGCGTCGTGTCGATCACCTGAAATTGACGCGGTCGGTCTACAGCCAACGTCCGACCCAGACCCGCGCGCAAGACGAGAGTGCAGCATTCCGGATGCTGCACCGTGCGAGACGACGCAAGGAGGCTGGTATGCGCGCACAGCGCTTGGTGCCGATGGCATTGGCCGTCATGGCCCTTACTCTGGGGGGTTGCAGTCGGGTCGAGGAGAGCGAGGACGGCGGCATCCCGAAGGGGAATCTGGTGTCACTGTTCGAACCGACCACTGGGACGGTTCCATTTCCCTTTGACGGCTTGTTTGCCGGGTTTACCGACCCCACGGTCAATATTCCGAGCAACTCGCCACCCGCCTTGGCAGGCAATGAGATCGATGGCTGGTCCACGACCGGCAGCATCTTTACCGATTTCATCGGCTTCCTCGATTTCTCCACCACCGCCGAAGGCCTGCTCTTCGTGGCGTTGCCGGAAGGCGCCGCGCCACGCGTATTGGTGGAAGGCGAGGATTACCGCGTAGTCGACTACCCGGCGACAAGCCCCATTCCCGGCACGAATCCGCCCGTGGTACTGCCGATCAACAGCTATCGCACGCGCCTTCTGATAGAACCGTTGAAACCACTTGCTCCGGCCACGCAGCATGTCGTCGTCGCGACGGACGCATTGCGCGACGTCAATGGCGTAGCAGCGGTACCTTCAACGGAGTTCCGTATCGTCCGCAAACAGACCCCGGTCTCGGCGCAGGACACGCCCGAAGTCCAGGTACTCTCGGCCGCGCAGATTGCGACGCTGGAAAGCCTGCAGCAGCAGATCATCGGGCCGACGCTTGACGGCGTTACGGCAGTCACAGGCCTGAGCCGCGACGACATCGTGGTGGCATGGCCTTTCACCACGCAGTCCATCGGCGAGAGCCTGGAGCGCTTGGCCTCGCAAGCGGACGCACGTGCGGCAGCAGACGCGAGCACACCGCTCACGATTACCGCCGCACCAAGCGGGTTAACCCTGGCCGACATCGGAGCGCCGGATCTGGCGCAGATCTTCGTCGGCGCCGTAGATGTGCCGTATTACCTGCAAGCGCCGGGCAACGGCAACCCCGACAGCGTCGTGAACTCGGGCGTCTGGCAGGCAGACCCGACCGCACCTAATCTGGGAACGGCGGAAAACCCGACCACATTCCTGGGGCAGGTGCCCTGTGGGGCCTTTGCGGCCGGGGCAATGGGGTTCGAGCCCAGCACGAGCACGACACGCTGCTTCCCGCAGCCTGTTGAGCAATCCGTGGAAAGGCTGCCCATGCTGATCACGGTACCGAGCCAGGCACCGCGACCCGACGCAGGGTGGCCGGTAGTAATCTTCCAGCATGGCATCACCTCCGACCGCACCGCGATGCTGGCGTTGGCCCCCCGACTGTCCGCAGCTGGCTTCGTCACCGTTGCAATCGACCTCCCTCTGCACGGGATTCCGCCGGCCGACTGCAGCACCAGCGAGAATGCGCTGTGCCCAGCACGACAGCAGCTTCGTGGCGCGAACGCATTGTTCGGAGCACGTGAGCGCACCTTCGACGTCGACCAAGTTCCTCCCGAGGGCGTCGACGCCTCAGGTGCGAACTACATCAACCTGGCGAGCCTGCTGACCGCGCGCGACAACAACCGGCAAGCGGTCGCGGACCTGCTTCACCTGCGCGCCACACTGCCACGCCTGAATCTGGACCAGAGCCCCGGCGGCGACATTGATGGGAACCGGGTCTACTTCGTTGGCCATTCGCTTGGCGGCATTGTCGGCGCCACCTTTGTCGCGTTGGACGACAATGTGCGCGCTGCCACCCTGGCCAATCCCGGTGGAGGCATCGGCAAGCTGCTGGACGGGTCACGCTCAATCGGTCCGCAGATCAGTGGCGGACTCGCCGCTGCAGCCGGCGTCGAGGAAGGCACCGACAATTACGAATCCTTCCTGCGCTTCGCGCAGCAAGTTGTCGACACAACAGATCCGATCAACTTTGGCAGCGCATTGTCCGACCGCCGTGTGCACTTCATCGAAGTGGTCAATGACCTCGTCGTCCCCAACACCGTGCCCAGGAACCCCGCGCCTGGTGAAGAAGGACACGATCCCACGCTCGACCGCGTCGTCGTCGCGGGCCCGCTATCGGGCAGTACACCGTTGATCGAGAGCATCGGCCTCGACATCGTCACAGTCGACAACGTCGACGGCGACCCGATCATCCGCACCGGAGCGGAAGCGTCGGCCGCAGTGCGATTCACGGAAGGTGACCACAGCGTCGTTCTGACCCCGGCGAGCAGCCCCATCAATCAGGAGATGCAGAACGAGATCGTGAACTTCCTGGCCAGTGACGGCCAATGCCTGCCTATCCGCGGGAGCTGCCAATGAGCGTGCAAGAACCCATTCGCACCGCCACGCACGCCCACCGGCTCAAGGAGCACGACATGACTCACGTATCTACCCCTACTGCGCGGTTGTCCGCCCTGACGCTCGGTGTGGCGCTCGCAGCGGCTGCCGTGACCAATAGCGCGCACGCATGGAGCACCGAGGTAGGCGACGTCACCATGCGCCTGCAGAACCGGATGTCGGTTGGTATCGCCATTCGCACCGAAGATCCGGATCCCGATCTGCTGGCGATCGCCAACGGAGGAAGGGCCTTTTCCACCAACTACGACGACGCCAACAAGAATTTCGACGAGGCCTGGGAACCCTTCAGCGCGCCGGTGAAGCTGCTGTCCGACTTCACCGCACAGTGGGGGGAATACACACTGTTCGCCCGCGGCAATTTCGGCTTCGACGGCGTCCTGCATCGGCGCGGCAACTTCGACCCGGACGACTACGGCCCAGGCCGTGAAGCCAGCCTGGCCGAGCTGGAAGACAAGAACGACGCAGTGGCCACGGAAGTCGGCCGCTATGCGGAAGTGCTCGACCTGCACCTCTCCGCATCGCACGAGGTCTTCGGGCGCTACATCTCCTGGAAGCTGGGTCGCCAGATCATCAACTGGGGCGAGTCCACCTTCATCCAGAACGGGCTCAATGCCATCGTTGCGGCCAACGCCAATCGTGCCGGGGTACCGGGTGCCGAGCTGGAAGAAGTCTTCATCCCCTCCAACAACCTCTGGGTGGCGATGGACGTCAGTTCCAACATCACCGCCGAGGGCTGGTATCAGCTGGAATGGGAGCGCACCGAACCCTTCGTGTCCGGCACCTTCTTCTCGACCAATGACTTCGTCGCCCGAGGGGGTACCCGCGCCAATCTGGGCTTCGGTCGCGTGACCGAGAACAGCCCGGCCGGAACCCCCTGCGAAGAACCCACCACGCAGCCCAACTGCGTGGCTTTCGGTTCCAGCATCCCGAGTGCGGCTGACAGCCATCCGGATGACCACGGCCAGTTCGGTGGGGCACTGCGTATCTTCGTGCCCGCATTGGCAGGCGCGGATATCGGCATCTACGGCACGCAGTACCACAGCCGGCTGCCGCTGATCTCCGGCATCTCGCGTACCGACGGTACCGCGTCCTCGCAGACGGCCGCCTTCCGCGTGGAATATCCGGAGGACATCCAGATGTACGGCTCCTCCATCTCCATGCAGGGGCCCTTCGGCACCTCACTGCAGGCGGAATACAGCTACAAGATGGACCAGCCGCTGCAGCTCGACGACGTCGAATTGCTGCTCGCCGGCCTGGGCGCGCCCAACCAGATCGTGGACAACGTGCCCCTGCCGACCTCGCTCGGGAATCAGTACATCCGAGGCTGGCGCCGGCACGACGTGCAGCAGGGCATTCTGGCAATGACCAAGCTGTTCTCCCCGAACACGATTCCGGGGGCGGAATCCACCGTTGGCCTGTTGGAAGTCGGCTACACACGGGTGAATGGATTGCCCGACACGGACGAGCTGCGCTACGAGGCACCCGGCACACCGCTGCCCGGCGACGCCCGTGGCGCCATCGTGGGCAACCTCACGGATGCCAACGGTCGGCCGATCGTCGAGACGGGGCAGTTCGCCACCACCAGCTCCTGGGGCTACCGCATGGTGCTGGCAGCGACCTACAACAATGTCCTCAACCAGTACAACGTCACGACCACCCTGCGCTACGACCACGACGTCAACGGCATGACACCGCAGCCGCTGGGCAACTTCGTGGAAGGCCGCCAGCGTCTGGCAGCGGGCGTGACCTTCGACTATCTCGCGCGCTGGGAGTGGAACCTGGGCTACACCGCCTTCTTCGGTGGCGGCAGCCAGAACCTCATCTCCGATCGCGACTTCATCCAGACCTCTGTGGGATACGCCTTCTAGCGCTGCACTCCGTGAGGACTTGAAGCTGGGGTCGCGACATCGCCCCAGCTTTTTTTATGGACGATCGAGGCGCGCCAGCAGGTCTTCCTCCCCGCGCCCCTCCGGAGGCAGGCGCTCGGGTTCACCGACGAAACGCGGTTCCGTACGCAGCACAAAGAGATCGAGGATCGCCTTGACGCGGGCGAAGATCTCGCGCCAGGGGTGGCGGTACTGCGTGCCCGGCGCGATGTAGGCCACGGCCGGCACCTCCATCTTGCGCGCCAGAAACACGGCTCGATAGGTGTGGTACTTCTGCGTGACGAGCGTGTAACGCTCAAGGCCGAAGACCCGGTGCGCGCGCGCCACCGTATCGAAGGTGCGAAAGCCGGCGAAATCCATGGTCAGCGCATCCTGGGGGACACCGCGCTTCACCAGCTCCTGCCACATGCGCCGTGGCTCGTTGTAGGTGGCATCCGGATTGGCACCCGAGACGATGATGTGTCGAATCTTTCCGGCCTCGTAGAGCTTTGCGGCAGCTTCGATGCGGCCAAAGAAATCGTCGCTTCGCCCGCCGCCGCGCGTGTAGGGACTGGTGCCGAGCACAATACCCACACGATTCTCCGGCAGCAGACCGACGTTGTCATAGATGTACGAGTCGGTGCTGTTGATCACCCAGCGATTGCCCAGCAGCACGGTGAGGGCAAACAGGAAGAAGGCAATCGGAATCCAGCGGCGAAGCAGTCGTTTGGCGCGCAGTGTCACGGTTTAGATGAGTCGGAACAGCATGACCAGGAAGAGCACCAACTGGGCAGCGAAGAATCCGGCGCGAACCAGCACCAGCCAGTGATTCACACCGATGAGGTGCACCACCGACTGCGCCATGCGGGCGTAGAGCACCCAGGGCGCCAGCGGGTCGATGGCCGCGCCTTGGCCGGAGGCCACACCGGCGAGCACCAATGCCGCGAAGACCGGCAGATTCTCCAGCGTGTTGAGGTGCGCGTGGGCGGCGCGTTCCACCAGGCTCGGTTCGGATTCCTGCTGGCGGCCGCGCGTCCAGGAGTGTGCCGCCTTGCCTTGGGCCAGCACGGCGAAGACGCGATAGCCGACGGGAATGCAGACCAGCAGCAGGGCCCAGGCAGCGAACAGTGCAACCGCGGTGAGTGAAGGTGTCATCTCCGGTGTCTCCTTGGTTTGTATAGGCGATGCGTTGCAGCGCCACGCATCTTACTTGCTCAAACGACGCATGGCGGCGTCGAGGCCTTCCAAGGTCATCGGAAACATGCGGTCCGCGCCGATCAGCTGGCGCGTGATCTGTACCGAGTGGGAGTATTCCCACTGCGATTCCGGCTCGGGATTCAGCCAGATCAGGCGCTCGTAGACGTCCATCAGACGCTGCATCCAGACCGCCCCGGCTTCCTCGTTCCAGTGCTCCACGCTGCCGCCGGGGTGTGTGATCTCGTAGGGTGCCATCATGGCGTCTCCCACGAAGATCACTTTGTAGTCGGGCGGGAAGCGGTGCAGCACGTCGAAGGTCGAAAGACGTTCGTTATGGCGCCGCCGATTGTCCTTCCACACCGATTCATACAGGAAGTTGTGGAAATAGAAGTATTCGAGGTGCTTGAACTCGCTGCGCGCCGCGGAGAAGAGTTCTTCACAGACCCGCACGTGCGGGTCCATTGAGCCCCCGACGTCGAGAAAAAGCAGCACCTTCACGGCGTTATGCCGCTCCGGCACCATCTTGAGGTCCAGATAGCCGGCGTTGCGCGCCGTGCTGCGAATGGTGTCGTCGATATCGAGCTGGTCTGCGGCACCCTCGCGCGCAAAGCGGCGCAGACGGCGCAGTGCGACCTTGATATTGCGGGTACCCAGTTCGAGCTGGTCATCGAGATTCGCAAATTCGCGCTTTTCCCAGACCTTCGCCGCCTTCTTCTGGCCGCCCTCGCCGCCGATGCGGACGCCTTCCGGGTTGTAGCCACCGTGCCCGAAGGGCGAGGTACCGCCGGTCCCGATCCACTTGTTGCCACCCTCGTGGCGTTCGGTCTGTTCTTCCAGACGCTGCTTCAGGGTTTCGAGCAGCTTGTCCAGTCCACCCAGGGACTGAGCCTTTGCCATGTCCTCGGCAGTAAAGTGCTTCTCGGCCATCTTGCGCAGCCATTCCTCGGGAATGTTCCCGAACAGCTCCTCGCCGGCGGCTTGAACGCCTTCGAAATAGGCGGCAAAGGCGCGGTCGAAGCGGTCGAACTGGGATTCATCCTTGACCAGCGCGGCGCGCGAAAGATGGTAGAAATCGTCGACGTTGAATACGACGAGCCGCCGGGACATCGCCTCCAGCAGCATCAGAAACTCGGAGAGCGATGGCTTGAGTCCGGCGTCACGCATTGCGAAGAAGAAGCCAAAGAGCATGACGCATCCATGAGACAGAGCAGCGAGAGTGTATCGGCTCAGAACGACCGACCGCACGCACGCGCCGAACAGGCGCTGGCCGCCGCCGATGACACTATGGCCGGGCTGGTCGCGCGCTTCGGCCCCTGCACCCTCGGGCTGCGCCAGCGAGAGCCCTTTCCGACCCTGTGCAGCGCCATCATCGGGCAGCAGATCTCCGCGCGCGCCGCTGCCACGGTGGAGGCGCGGTTGGTGGACGCACTCGGCGGTGCGCTGGCGCCGGACCGCATCCGGGCCGCTCCGGACGCGGTGTTGCGCGCTGCCGGTCTCAGCGCCGCCAAGGCGCGCTACCTGCGCGCGCTTACTGAAGCCTCCGACGAGATCACCCGATCACATCTCGCACCGCTGGAGGACCGCGAGGTGGTGGCGACACTGACTCGCATTCACGGCGTGGGCCCGTGGACAGCGGAGATGTTCCTGATCTTCGTGCTGCATCGTCCCGATGTCTTTTCGATGGGAGATATCGGTTTGCGCAACGCGGTCAACCGACTCTATGCCGACGGCGAGAAGCTGGATGCCAAGGCGACACGCCGGATCACCGACCGCTGGAGCCCCTGGCGCTCGATCGGATCGTGGTACCTATGGCGGCTCACCGACGGTGAAGTCGGGACCTGGCAGTAGCCACTCCGGTTTGGCGTCGGTGGCAATGGACCGATAGCCTGAGCATCCCTTCTCGCAGCGTGCCCACCATGCCCCTTCGTAACGCCCCGTCCGCGACCAAGGCCAAGATCATCAACATCGCCCAGCGCCTGCGCGGCCGGGTTCCCCCCTTGGCGGAACATGCCCCTGCCACGGAGGCCGTGGACGCGCGCCTGCGCGCCGCACTCGGAGAACGCCAGGCCACCAATGATTCGACCGTGCTCTGGGTGCCCGCCAAGGGGCTGCGTTGGCAGACGACCGCGCTGGAGCTTCGCCGCGGAGATACGGTCACACTGATTGCTGACGGCGCCGTCCATATGTTGCGCGCGCTGCGCGTCAGCCTGGGGCCGCACGCCTGCTGCTGGTACCGCATTGGCGACGGCACCATCCAACGCGCGCCGGCGGCGGCGCACACCTTTACCGCTGACACGGACGGGCCACTCCGCCTGGCGGCTGCGCCACCAGGGGCCTTCGCCGATCGTGCCGGCCACATTGAGCCCTCACCGCTCAACCGCTTCACCACGGGCGGTTTGACGGTGGCAGCCATCCGTTGGCGCGAAGACCCCGAGCAGCAACTGCGTGCGGCCTGCGAGAGCGACCCGGCCCTCTTTGAGGCGGCACGACAGCGGCTGCAATCCCCCGCGCGCACACCGGACGGCTGGCACTACCTCTGGCGGCTGGGCGACGGCGAGTTGTACGCATCCCGCTCCCACGACGACGGGGCATGCGAGATCTGCTGCCACACGCGGGGCGACGTGGGGATTCTGCAGTATCCCGTTGATCAACCGCTTTCGCCTTCAACCCGCCTGCAGTGGTCGTGGCGCGCTGACCAGTTGCCTTCGCAGGTGGACGAGCACATCGACCTGACCCACGACTATCTTTCGATTGCGGTGGAATTCGACAACGGCCTCGATCTGACCTACATGTGGAGCGCGAGTCTGCCGCACGACACGGTCTTTCAATGCCCACTGCCCTGGTGGAAGGAGCGCGAGACACACTGGGTGATCCGCCGCGCGGGCGACGACCCCCTGCAGAGGTGGCTCGACGAATCACGCAACCTGGTGGACGACTACGAGGTCGCCATCGGTGGCCCGCGCCCGGAACGCGTCGTCGGCATCTGGCTGATTGCCAACTCGCTGTTCCAACGCGGTGAAGGCGCCTGCACCTACCGGGCCATCAGGCTCACCGAGGGAGACCGGACCGTCGTGGACGCGACCAGGCCCGGCTGAGCGTGGCGCATGCAGCTCCACGCGTGACCATCCTGGCGCCAAAAGACCGAAGCCAGCGTTCGGCAGCGCGCGTGATGACCGTCGCAGTAACCACCGCACTCAACGCAAAAGGCCCGGCATAAGCCGGGCCTTGCTGCAATGCCGCGTTCGCGCTCAGACCGGACAGAGCGCTTCCAGCTCCTCCGGCGTGAAGGTCTGTGACCCCGTCGGGGTATCGATCGTCACCGTGCCGTCGTCGTTGTAGGTCGCGGTCACCGTACCCTCCGTACTGTTGACCACGATCTGACCGGCGTGCGCCAGCCCGGTGTCGAGGTCGACAATGACCGGCGTCGGCGTACTGACGGTGCCGCTTCCTTCGCCGCAGTCGCCGGCGGTGACAAAGGGCCCTTCGGAAATCAGGCTCGCCTGGTCGCCCATGAAGTCCACGAAGGTGCGATAGGGCGTCGACGCATTCCCGAGCGTGCTGCGCACGGCAGGCAGGGCGGGGTCGGCCGTGTTCACGATATCCACCGTCTCACGGTAGAAGAACTCTGCCGTATCCGGCTCCTGGCCATCGAGAACGAACTCGAAATCGACCGTGCCGAGCTGCCCGATACGCACACGATCGGCTTCCGGCGCCACCACTTCGATGAAGAAGGGGGCATCCCCTTCACCCGACGTATTGGTGCCCGAAAAGCGTTCCGGCGGCGTGCCCCCCGTCGGCGGCGAATCGAAGGTGGTCTGGCTGACCAGCACCCCATCGAAGATCGCATCGCCGAGACGACAGTCGCTGTAGTCGAAACGTGTCGTGATCGTCGTGAAGTCACTGCTGAAGTCGGAATCACCGCTGGCGGACCCGGATTCGCAGGGCACCATGAAGGCCTGCTTCGTCGTCAGCGAGGCGGTCGTCGGCTCGTTGCTGCCGGCATCCTGCGCAGTGGCATTGGCATCCGCGAGACTCACCCCGAGCTTGGCGAGGGAAGTAATGACAGCAGCCGACTGGCGCTGGGGTGTATCGAGGGCGCCATCGCTGCCCCCATTGCCGCTGGCACCGTCGTCGGTGCCGCCGTCGCTATCGCTCCCGCTGTCATCGCCGGCCCCTCCATTACCGGCGCCGCCGCCATTGCCATCGTCGGGGGCAGAGCCACCGTTACCGCCGTTACCGCCGTTACCGCCATCGTCGGTCTGGTCCGGATCGGCAAACACATTGTCCCCACTGGCAAGCCGGTCCTGCACGCCATCGCAGGCCGCCAATCCGAACACTGCCACCAACAACACCAAGCGCCACTTCGCCATCGCTTCCCCCGATCATCATTAAAGAGACTGCAATCTTTCCTTCTCGATGCGCCTGGCGCAACGCGGGCTCCGTCACGTAAACACGGGACTGGGGCGGCTTGTTCGACAAGATCAACCGTACACAAAGGACACCGCATCACCTCCTTGTTTCGCAATGATCCCGTGTGAATCCGGGATCGATAGGAAATTTTTTCGTTCATATACATATGCTTGATAATATATTGTGAACATATGTTGACAGGGAACACTTGTTCACATTAACGTGCACATATGTTCACACCAGGGTTCCTGCGATGACCCCGATGCATTCACTTCCAAACACGATTCAGGCCCGCATCCAGCAGGCCTTGCGCTCCACGCTCGTGGAGCGTCTGACCACACCCCACGGCATCGACCGCTATCTCGAGGCATTCAACCCGAGCTGGTCCGTGTTCGAGACGCGGGCGCGCGTCACTGCAGTCCGTCGTCAGACCGAAGACACCGTAACCCTGAGCCTTCAGCCGAATGCTCAGTGGCAGGGCTTCCGCGCGGGTCAGTACGTGCGGCTCACCGCGCGCATCGACGGCAAGCGCTATACGCGCTGCTTTTCTCCAGCCAATTCGGTCCACGCCGCCGACGGTCGCATTGAGCTGACAGCGAAGATCAATCCCGACGGTGTACTGACGCGCCATCTGCGCGATCATGCCGCGCCCGGGATGGTGGTCACACTGTCCGAAGCCGACGGCAGCTTCGCGCTGCCGGAGCAGCGTCCGGAACGCGTCCTGCTGATCAGCGGCGGCAGCGGCATCACGCCGGTGATGTCAATGCTGCGCACCCTGTGCGACGAGGGCTATGCCGGCCGCATCACCTTCCTGCACTACGCCAACAGCGCGTCGGCACAGCTTTATGCCGACGAGCTTGGCGCCATTGCCGAGCGGCACGCCAACGTCGAATTGCTGCGCGCCTACGCCGACGGTGAAGGCGGCGAGCTCTCGGGCCTGTTCAGCCAGCAGCAGTTGGCCGAGGCCGTTCCGGACTACGCGGCGGCCGAAACCTTCCTGTGCGGCCCACCGGGTCTGATGGATCGGGTCGAAGCGGCCTGGAAGTCGGACGGCATTGCGGATCGCCTGCACATGGAGCGCTTCACGGCGGCCCCCATCGTGCTGCCGGAGGGCGAAGACGCCGAGGGCGAGGTGCGCTTTCTCAAAAGCGAGCGCCTGGCGCCCAACGACGGCGACACCCTGCTCAATCAGGCGGAAGCCGCGGGTCTGCGCCCGGACTCAGGCTGCCGCATGGGCATCTGCCATGCCTGCACCTGCACGAAGACCGCCGGCCGGGTCCGCGACCTGCGCAACGGCGCCATCAGCGATGCCGGTGAAGAGGAAATCCAGCTGTGCGTCAGCGTGCCGGTCGGCACGGTCGCACTGGACCTCTAACCGCCGCTGGCGCTCACCCCATTCCCTATCAAGAGGTTTTTCCCATGAGCAACTACAGCAAGCTGACGAAACAGGATTTCGAAGCGATCGGCGCCGAACTCGACGCCATCCGCGAACGCGTACTGGCCGACCTCGGCGAACGCGACGCCAACTACATTCACGGCCTGATCAAGCGGCAACGCCAGCTCGAAACCGCCGGCCGCGTGATGATGATGCTGCCGCCGACCTGGCTCGGTGGCATCGCCGCGCTGGCGAGTTCAAAGATCCTCGACAACATGGAGATCGGCCACAACGTCATGCACGGTCAGTACGACTGGATGGGCGACCCGGCCGTGCACTCCAAGCACTTTGACTGGGATACGGCAAACAGCGCCGAACAGTGGAAGCGCACGCACAACTACGAGCATCACACCTTTACCAACGTGCTCGGGCAGGACCACGACGTCGGTTATGGTCTGCTCCGGATGTCGGAAGACCAGCCTTGGGAGCCACGCTTCCTGTTCAACATCCCGCTGGCTGTGATCCTGCACACCTTCTTCCAGCACTTCGTGGCCATTCAGAACCTCAAGCTTGAGGATTTCCTGGTGTACAAGACGAAGTCGCGCGCCGAGCTGGCCGAAGAGTTCAAGCCGATGTGGAAGAAGATGCGCAAGCAGCTCGCCAAGGATTACGCCGTGTTCCCGGCGCTGGCGGGGCCGCTGGCACCGCTGGTCTTTGTCGGCAACGTGGCCTCCAATCTGGCGCGCAACGTCTGGGCCTGCGCCGTCATCTTCAACGGCCACTTTCCGGAACAGGTCGAACAGTTCGACGAAGCCGTGCTGGACAACGAAACGCGCGGCCACTGGTACGTTCGCCAGCTGCTCGGCTCGGCCAACTTCGAAGGCGGCAAGCTGATGCACGTCATGAGCGGCAACCTGAGTTTCCAGATCGAGCACCATCTGTTCCCGGATCTGCCCGCCCACCGCTACCAGGAAATCGCACCGGAAGTGCGTGCCATCTGCGAGAAGCACGGACTGCCTTACAACACCGGGCCGTTCTGGAAGCAGACGCTGTCCACCTGGAAGCGCATCGCCCGCCTGTCGCTGCCGAGCTTCGGCAAGCGCAAGTCGGCGGACAGCGATTCCCCGTCCAGCCCCATCCAGGCAGAAGCCCCGGCCCTGGCCGCCTGAATCGCAGCAGGCAATGTGGCCTTCCACGCCCGGTGGCTCCGCCACCGGGCGTTTTTTGTGGGCATACGCAAGCGGCTTTCATGGCGCCGTCATCGCCACGCCGTAGGCTGAACAATCGCTCCTGCCAGCTCGATCCTTCATGGCTGACGCCCGCTCCCCCACCGCCGCCGTTGATCTCTCCCGCCGCTCGCTATTGCGCAGCCTCTTCCTCGGTGCTGCCGCCGCACATACCAGCGCCTGGCTGCCGCAGCGCGCGCATGCCAACCCCCAGGCCACTGAACTGCAGTTGCCCGCCGGGGCGCTCGCCCACATCGGGCCCCTGGAGAAGAAGACCCTGACCGCAGGTACGCTGCCCGGCATTGATGAAGAACTGTTCGCCCCCGCTGGCTTCGACGTTCGTGTGGTGGCACGCCACGGCCTCAACCCACTGACCGGCCAAGCCGCCGGTGACGGAGGCTACAACTGGCACCGCGACCCCGATGGCGGCGCGGTCTTCCCCGCCAAGGAGGATGGTGGCTGGGTCTACGTGTCGAACTCGGAGGAGACGCCGGGCGGTGTGGGCGCGCTGCGTTTTGATGCAAGCGGCAACCTCATCGAGGCCTACCCCATTCTGGAAGGCACCGAGAACAACTGCGCCGGTGGCGCCACGCCGTGGGGCACCTGGCTCTCCTGCGAGGAGACGGGCGGCGGCGAAGTCTATGAGTGCGATCCCTTCGGCGCTCCAGAAACCGCCGTGCGCAAGGGCAGCCTTGGCGCCTTTCCGCACGAAGCCGCCGCCATCGACCCGCGCCACCACGCCTGCTATATGACGGAAGACGGTGGCAGCAACCGCTTCTGGCGCTTTGTTTCCGATGACGATGATCTGTCCGAAACGGCGGACGGCGTCATTCGCATGGGGCTGGAACGCGGCCGCCTCCAGGTGATGAATATCGCGGGTTTCGAGGACGGCGGCGAACCCAGCGAGACCGAGTTGCGCCTGCCGCGTCGAGTGATGTGGACCGATGTACCCACCTTGCCGGCACCGCGCATTGACCGTCCCCGCATTCCCACCGTGACCCGCCGTGGCACTTTCTTCGCGGCTGCCGAGGGCATCTGGTACTACGAGATTCCCGAGGCCCTGCGGACAATACCGGCACAGGGAACCGTGCCTACACGCGGCGTGATGTTCTTTGCCACCAAGCGCGACAACCGCGTGCACGCCTACGACATCGAGAACGAGCTGATCGAGCTGATCTACGATAACGAGAACATGCAGCTCGAAACCGGCTTCGACGACGTCGACAACGTCGTGGTCAGCCCGGCCGGCGATGTCCTGGTGGCCGAGGACGGGCAGCTCATGCGTCTAGTCGTCATCGTGCCGAACGGTGCTGCCAAGGTGCTCATGCAGATCCGCAAAGGTGGCTCCGAAATCACCGGGCCCGCTTTCACGCCGGACGGCTCGCGGCTGTACTTCAGCAGCCAGCGCGGGCCGAGCGGCGCCGACGGCAGCGATAACGGCGGTACGACCTACGAGATGCTGATTCCGCCCTCCTTCCGGCAGACCGGCAGTATCGACCCGGAACCTGCTCCCGCGCCAGCGCCTTCACCCGAGCCGGCGCCCGCGGACGACAGCGCCAGCACGGGCGACGGTGGCGGCAGCTTCGCCGTCGGTACCGCCGCGGTGGGTCTGGCCACGGCAGCGGCAGCGCGGCTTGCGCGCAGGCACCATGCGGGAGCGGACGCCCCTGACGACGAAGAGCGCAGCAACGACTAGCTTTGCGCCGGCGCGCTGACCATCCACGGAACGCCAAAGCGATCGCGCACGATCCCGAAGGCGGGCGACCAGAAGGTAGCCTGCAGCGCCATCTGGACGGTCCCGCCTTCGGCCAGGGCGTCGAAGGTAGAGCGCGCGGCCGCTGGATCGGCGGTCGGCAGTGAGAGTGCGAATCCAGCAAAGCCCTTGGCGCCGTCCTCCATGCTGTCCGAGGCCATGATGGAGCCACCGGCGACATGAAAGTGCGCATGCATGATCTTGTCAGCTTGTTCCGGTGGAAAGGCATCCGCCTCCGGACTCTCGCGGAAGCGCATGAGCATGGAGATCTCGGCATTCAGCACCTTGCGATAAAAGTGCAGGGCCTCCTCGCAGCAGCCGTCGAAAAAGAGGTACGGGTCAATCATGCCGATGCTCCGGGTTGGGTCTCGCGCCCTGTGTAGCACTGCAAGCGTTGCCCTTCCATGACCATGGCTTGAGACGCGACGGGGCAGGCCCGCGTGCGCGGGGTTGGCGTGTCGATCTCAGCGGCGTAGGGTGAGAAGCGGCGTAACCGGAAAGGAGACTCCCATGAAACACCGTCTGTACTTCCTGGTCCCCGACCTCGAACTCGCTGAGACCATCGTTGACGAGTTGCTGCTCAAGCGCATCGAGGAACGCCACATCCATGTGCTGGCGCGGGAGGGCACGCCCATGGGGCAACTGCCCGAGGCGGATCTGCGTCAGAAAACCGATCTTGTGGAATCGGCTGAGCACGGACTCGCCGCGGGTGGTGTCATTGGCATCCTCGCCGGCGTAGCTGCCGTGACCTTTCCGCCTGCGGGCCTCGCGCTGGGCGGCGGGATGGTCGCGGCGACCACCCTCGCCGGCGCCGGCTTCGGCGCCTGGGTATCGAGCATGATCGGCATCCGGCTACCGAACCGCGAAATCAAGCAGTATCAGGAGGCAATCGAGCGCGGCGAACTGCTGATGATGGTCGACGTCAACAAAGACTTCATGGAGGAGGTCGTCGAGATGGTGCGCAACCATCACCCGGAAGTCGAGATCGGCGCGGCCGAGCCGCACAAGCCAGTCTTCCCCTAAGGAAGCACGGCGTGGCTGAGGTCGGCGACGGTCTCAGCCGCGCACCGCGACCAGGACCGCGGCGAGGCCCAGCACCACTGCGGCCAAGCGTTGCACGAAGCCGACACCCCCACCGCGCAGTCGGTGCCGCAACCGATCCGCCAATGCGACATAAACGAGCTTGACGCCCCCGACCGCGATCAGGGCGATGACCATGAGGGCCGCCGTATCCAGTGCGGTCACGTACTCCAGCGAGACGAAGGCGGGCAGAAAGCCCAGATAGAAGAACACCGCCTTCTGATCCGCAAGCGTGATCATCAACCCCGCCGAGAAGCTGCCGAGCCGCGTGCTGTCATGCACAGGCGCACTCAGCTGCGCCGCGCGCGAAGCGCTCCGCCATAGCTGCACGGCCAGGACCACAAGATAGAGCGCAGCCGCCCAGCGGACCACGACGAAAAAGGGGCCCAGCCACTCGACCAGGACCGCCAGGCCGACCAGTGCAAGGGCAATGAAGACGAGGTCGCCGGCGACCACGCCCAGGGCCATCGCCGCGCCATGACCAAAGCCACTGCTAGCGGCGCGCGCCACCACCGCCATCACGCTGGTGCTGGGCACCGCCGCCAGCACCGCCATGGCCGCGGTGAGGGCCAGCGCATCGACCATCGACAGACTGAAGTTCAGTTCCAAGCGCGCCTCCAGCGCCCAAGCTGCAGGGGGGGGACAACCGCCCCCGTCAACGCTGCAGGAAGCCCTAGTGCTCCGTGGAGAAAAAGCGATGCAGTGCGGCTGCGCCGCTCTCGGGCACCTCGATCTGCCAGAAGTGGCCGGCGAAGGGCAGCAGCTCAGGGTTCGCCTCCGGGCCCACCAGGTCCCTGGCGAGATAGGCTGCCCAGGACGGTGGGAGAAAGCGGTCATCGGCTGCCCACAGCACATGTGCCGGCTTGTCCCAGGCACGCAGCACGTCGACGGCCTCCTGGGTATAGCGTGCCGACTGCGCCATGACATAGCGCTGCCAGTACTCCAGCGACGGGCCACCGACATCGAGGGCGCGAAACCAGTCCTCGCGCAGGGCGGGGGGAAAGGGCCCGCGGGTAATGGTCATCGGCAAGGCCAGACGCAGTGTCCACTGCATGATGCGCAGCTTGGCCAGCCAGGGCAGCGCACCCGAACGCGCCATTGCCGCCGACTGGTCGATCAGTGGCACGGGCCAATTGTCGTAGCAGACACAGTTGGTGAAGACGACCTTGTCGATGCGCGCCCCGTGTCGGCGCAGCATTTCCATGCCGTGCGCGCCGCCCTGGTCATGGAAGACGGCATAGCAGTGATCCACGCCCAGTGCGTCGAGCAGCTCCGCGAACATATCCGCCTGCCCAGGACTGGCGACTTCGATGCCGTCCGAGGCCGGCTCCGAGCATCCCAGGCCGAGGAGGTCGGGGACGATGCAGTCGTAGTGCGACCCAAGGTAACCGAGCAGGGGCTCCCACAGCCGGGCCGAGGTCGGCACGCCGTGCACCAACAGCAGTGGCGCACCGTTGCCGTGGCGCAGATAGCGCACCCGACCGCAATTCAAATCCACACTTTGGCGCTCCAGGGTGCCGTAGGAAAACAGGTGGGCTTCCTGGGTCAGCCGCTTCTGCGGGGCGCGGTTACGCGTGAACATGGTCGTCAATTCCGGAGGGGAGCGCGAGCCGCGAGCTTAACGTATCACCGGCTCGCGACAATGGAGGGTGATACCAAGAGCGCAGTCTGTGCTACCACTTCATCATCGGTGCCGGTCGCAGCGGATGGCGCAGGAACCAGGCACCGGCCCTGCGCGCGAGAAGGCGGTGAAAACCGCTGTTCGGGAAGCGGCTCTGCACCATTCGCACCGTCTCGCGCGGGATGCCGAAGCGCACGGCACCTCAGGAGAAGTCGACCAAATCGCCCTTCCGGAAGAGCTCCACCAGCGGATAGCGCTCGTCCTTGAAGGGGCGCAGCTTGTGGTGTTCGGTGATCATCAGGGCGACCTCGTCGCCCCAGTCATCGAGGCCCTTCTCGGCCAGATAGGCGCGGGCGGGGGGCACCGACGGTTCCAGATAATCCAGAGTTTGATGGGTCCAGAGGCCGATGTCGTGGAAGCAGCCGGCGATTTCCAGCTTCTGCCGTTCGACGACGCCGCAGGGGCTGATGGCCAGGCAGAAGTGCAGCATCCGCACCACATGATTGCGATACGCCGTCCAGTCCTCGCCGATGACCTCCCGCCAGGGTTCCAGCACGAGATCGACCAATGCGATATCCGGTTCTTCCATGACGCGCACCGTGGTTTCGAGACAGCGCGTAGCCTAGCCCTGATCGCATTGAGCGTCGACACCGCACGCGCGGCGCGCTAAGCGACGTCGACGCGCAACGCGTGCACATCGATAGCGATGAGGGTCGGCCCCGCCAACGGCCTGCCGCTCGGCGCGCGCGGCGTCACGCGTCGGCGGCTCGGGAAACGGAGACCACCCTGCGTCGCATGCGCTTCGATGACATGCGCTGCGCGCGCAAAGCCACCGATGATTTCCGCGGTGTAATCGTGCTGGCGCAGCAAACCGGTGTCTTGGTCGAAGTGAAAGCGCTGACGGCGGCAGTGCGTAGGCAGGCTGTCCGGGAAGAGCGCATCGAGCACCCCGGGGGCGGCCTCCTTCCAATGCACGGCATCGGACAGGAGCAGCGCCGGTAGTGTCAGGTAATTCCAGAAGGCGTAATTCGCAAAGTAGGCCATGTCCAGATCATCCCAGCGGACATGGCGTCGCATGGAGGGGAACGCACTGCGCGCCTGCACCCTTTCGGCCACCCGCTGTCCTTCCTGATCCTCCAGATAGACGCCGGGCCCGTCGAGTACGCCGGCAATATGTGGCTGCCGTCCGATCGGCTGCAGGCGGCTCCAGCAGTACGGTACCGCCACGCGCAGGGAGGCACGGCGGAAGAAAGGCCGTTGCTTTAACGTGAAAGCGAGCCCTCGTACACTGACGCTGGCCTCCAGCCACTGCGCCTGCCGCCACAGCGTGACACCACCGTAGGCCTCCAAGGCATGGGCCGCCGTCTTGCTGAGTTCGCTCATCCCGACTTCCTTGTTCGCACCGATGGCGTCCGCCGAACACTCTAGCGGGCCGCAGCGCCCGCGTCGTCGGTGGCGCGTACGGCGCGCAGCAGCTCCCTGAGCCAGTCGGCACTATCGCGTGGCGCCTCGTCGGTGCACTGCACGCGGTAGCGCTCGCCGCTCACGCTGCTCCTGCTGCCGGCCTGCTCGATGAAGTCCTCGGCCGTACCGGACCGCCCCATCCAGCGCGCGATGCGCAGCTTGCGCCTGAGGTGGGCGGCGGCGGCCTCGGCCGTATGCCACTCCCCGTTGCGGTAGAAGCGACAGTCAGATGCGGCCACATCTTCGATCAGTGCGCGAATCTCTTCCACCGGCGCTGCCGCCGAGGGTGGGACGATGAGAATCAGCGCCAACAGACCCCAACGGAGGCGACGCATACCGCGCCTTTCCCAGAAATGGCGTTACGAATTCCGCCGCGCCATGAAGGCGAGCCGCTCGAAGAGGTGCACGTCCTGCTCATTCTTGAGCAGCGCCCCGTACAGCGGCGGCAGGCTCTTCTTGACGCTGGCTTCGCGCAGCGTTTCCGGCGGGATGTCGTCCGCCAGCAGCAGCTTGAGCCAGTCGAGCATTTCCGAAGTACTGGGCTTCTTCTTCAGGCCGGGCAGTTCACGCAGCCCGAAGAAGACCTCCATCGCTTCCTTGAGCAGCTTCGGCTTCAGGTCGGGGAAATGCACATCCACGATCTGCTGCATCGTGTCCCGGTCGGGGAACTTGATGTAGTGGAAGAAGCAGCGGCGCAGGAAGGCGTCAGGCAGCTCCTTCTCATTGTTGGAGGTGATGATGATGATCGGCCGGTGCTTGGCGCGAATGGTCTTCTGCGTCTCGTAGACGTAGAACTCCATCTGGTCGAGTTCGCGCAGCAGATCGTTGGGGAATTCGATGTCGGCCTTGTCGATCTCATCGATCAGCAGGACGGGCTGCACATCCGACTCGAAGCATTCCCACAGCTTTCCCTTGACGATGTAGTTGGCAATGTCATGCACGCGGTCATCGCCGAGTTGCGAATCGCGCAGTCGGGATACTGCATCGTATTCGTACAGGCCCTGCTGCGCCTTCGTGGTGGACTTGATCGCCCAGTCGTAGATAGGCTTGTCCAAGGCGCGCGCCACTTCGATGGCCAACTGCGTCTTGCCGGTCCCCGGCTCGCCCTTCACGAGAAGCGGGCGTTCCAGCGTCACGGCCGCGTTGACGGCCATGGCGAGATCATCGGTCGATACGTAGTTTTCCGTCCCTTCGAAGCGCACGGCGCACCCTTGCATTGCTGTTTGGAAGAACGGCGTAGTGTACTGATGCAGGCGCGCCCGGGGGCGTTGCGGCAGACGCGTTCAGGCGACGCGTGCTGGGTGCACCCGAAGCGACAGGCGAAAACCGGGCCTGCCGACGGGATTGCCAGGGCCCGCTAGCCCTCGGCGCGCGCTTCCAGCACGGCCACGGCGGGCAGCGTCTTGCCCTCGAGAAATTCGAGGAAGGCGCCGCCACCGGTGGAGATATAGCTGATGCGGTCGGCCACGCCGAAGGTATCGATCGCAGCCAGCGTGTCGCCGCCGCCTGCCAGCGAAAAGGCTTCGCTCTCGGCGATGGCCTTGGCCAGCGCCTCGGTACCGTGCGAAAAGGCGTCGTACTCGAAGACGCCGACCGGCCCATTCCAGACGATGCTGGCGGCATTCTTGAGCATGGCGCCGCACTTGCGCGCGGTCTTGGGGCCGATGTCGAGGATCATTTCGTCGTCCATGATATCGCCGACGGCGCGTACTTCCGCGCGCGCTTCCGACGAGATCTCAGTGGCGACGATGACGTCCTCGGGCAGCGGGATGTCGCCGCCATTGGCCCGGATGCGCTCATGGATGTTGCGCGCGGTGTCGAGCATGTCCATCTCGCACAGCGACTTGCCCACGTTGTAGCCGGCCGCCGCCAGGAAGGTATTGGCGATGCCGCCGCCGACGATGAGCTGATCCGCCTTGTCTGCAAGATTGGTCAGCAGATCGAGCTTGGTGGATACCTTGGAGCCGCCCACGATGACGACCTGCGGTCGGCGCGGGCTGGCCACGGCTTTGCCCAGCGCTTCCAGCTCTGCCGCCAGCAAGGGGCCGGCACAGGCGACATCGGCAAAGCGCGCCACGCCGTGCGTGGACGCTTCGGCGCGGTGGGCCGTGCCAAAGGCGTCATTGACGTAGATGTCGCACAGCTTCGCCATACGTCGCGCCAGCGCCTCGTCGTCCTTCTTCTCGCCCTCGGCGAAGCGCGTGTTCTCGCCCAGCGCGATCTGCCCGGGCTCCAGATCGACCCCATCGATCCAGTTCGAGACCAGGGGCACGACGCGGTCCAGCGCCTCGGACAGCCAGGCGGCCACCAGGGTCAGCGAATTGTCGGGGTCAAGGCGGCCCGGCTTGGGCCGTCCGAGATGGGAGAGCACCAGCACCGAAGCGCCGGCATCCAGCGCCTGCTTCAGCGTCGGCAGCGACGCGCGCAAGCGCGCATCCGAGGTGATCCGGCCACCGGAAATCGGGACATTGAGATCCTGACGGATCAGTACCCGCTTTCCGGCCAGGTCCAGGTCGGTCATGCGCAGGATGGCCATGCTGCTCTCCCCTTGGTACGGCGCGGCTCAGCCGGCGGCGGCGAGGGCCACGGCGGTGTCGAGCATGCGGTTGGAGAAGCCCCACTCGTTGTCGTACCAGGCACAGACCTTGACGTTGCGGCCGATCACCTTGGTGAGCGTGGCGTCGTAGGTGCTGGAAGCCGGATCGTGGTTGAAGTCGATGGACACGAAGGGACCGTCGGACACGTTGAGAATGCCCTTCAGCGGCCCATTGGCGGCGTCACGCAGCAGCTTGTCGACTTCTTCCACGCTGGTATCACGCTTGGCGATGAAGCCGAGGTCCACCATCGAGACATTGATGGTGGGCACGCGCACGGCGTAGCCGTCGAGCTTGCCGTCGAGTTCCGGCATCACCAGGCCCACCGCGGCAGCAGCGCCGGTCTTGGTCGGGATCATGGAGTGGGTGGCCGAGCGCGCGCGACGCAGGTCCGAGTGGTAGACGTCGGTCAGGACCTGGTCATTGGTGTAGGCGTGGATGGTGGTCATCAGCCCGGATTCGATGCCGATGCCGTCGTGCAGCGGCTTGACCAGCGGTGCCAGACAGTTGGTCGTGCAGGAGGCGTTGGAGATGACCTTGTCGTCGGCGGTCAGCGTGTTGTGGTTGACACCGTAGACGATGGTCTTCAGGTCCTTGCCGGCCGGCGCGGAAATCACCACCTTCTTGGCACCGCCCTGCAGGTGCGCAGAAGCCTTGTCCTTGCTGGCGAAGAAGCCCGTGCACTCCAGCACGATGTCGACACCGAGTTCTCCCCAGGGAAGCTTGGCCGGATCGCGCTCGGCGAGCACCTTGATCTTCTTGCCGTTGACGACCATGAAATCGCCTTCCACCGACACCGTCCCGGGGAAGCGGCCGTGTGCGGTGTCCACCATCGTCAGATGCGCATTGGTCTCGGCCGAGCCGAGATCGTTGATGGCGACAATCTCGATGTCATCGCGTCCGCTTTCGAACAGCGCCCGCAGCGTGTTGCGTCCAATGCGCCCGTATCCGTTGATGCCAACCTTCACTGCCATGAATCTTCCCCGTGTTGTGGCGCGTCATCGGCACCGACGCGCGGTATGGATGATGGTGTCGTGTGTCTATCCGAGCAGTGCGCGCATGCGCTGCGCCACGGTATCCACGTCGAAACCAAAGAGAGCAAACACTTCGCTGGCGGGTGCGGATTCGCCAAAGCGATCCACGCCCAGTACGTCACCGTCCAGGCCGACCACGCCGCGCCAGTAGTGCGACACCCCGGCCTCCACGGCCAGGCGGCTGCGGATCGCCGCGGGCAGCACCTGCTCGCGATACTCGGCGTCCTGCGCCATGAAGCGCTCCACGCAGGGCATGGACACGACGCGGACGGCGCGGCCTTCGCCCGCCAGCATCTTGGCGGCACCCAGCGCCAGCGGCACTTCCGAACCGGTGGCGATGATCAGCCCCTCGGGTGTGCCTTCCGGCTCGTGCACGATGTAGCCACCGCGACGGATGGCCTCCACCTGATCCGCACTATGCGGCAGCGGATCGACGTTCTGGCGCGTGAACAGCAGCGCGCTGGGACCATCCTGGCGCTCGATGGCAGCCTGCCAGGCGACAGTGGATTCCAGCAGATCCGCCGGACGCCAGACATCGAGCTGCGGGATGAGCCGCAAAGCAGCGGTGTGCTCCACCGCCTGATGGGTCGGGCCGTCCTCGCCCAGACCGATGGAGTCGTGGGTGTAAACGAAGATGCTGCGCTGGCGCATCAGCGCTGCCATGCGCACCGCGTTGCGCGCATAGTCGGAGAAGGTCAGGAAGGTTCCGCCGTAGGGGATGAACCCCCCGTGCAGGGCCATGCCATTCATCATGGCGCTCATGCCGAATTCGCGGACGCCGTAATGGATATAGTTGCCATCCGGGTCCGTCGGGCGCAGGGCGCTGGACCCCTTCCATTGCGTGCCATTGGACGGCGTCAGATCCGCTGAGCCACCCAGCAGTTCCGGCATCTGCGGCCCGAGCACATCGAGGATGGCATTGGAGGCCTTGCGCGTGGCCAGCGGCTTGTCGGCCGCCAGGCCGCTTTCCACCAGCTGTTCGACGAGCTCACCCCAGTTGTCCGGCAGCGCGCCCTTCATGCGTCTTTCGAACTCGGCGGCATCCTCCGGGTGTTCGCGGCGGTAGGCTTCGAAGGCCGCCTGCCACTCGCGCTGGCGCTGTGCGCCGGCTTCGCGCGCATCCCAGGCGGCGTAGACATCGTCCGGGATCTCGAAGGGACCGTGCGCCCAGCCCAGTTCCGTGCGCGCGGCGCGGATCTCCTCGTCGCCGAGCGGCTCACCATGGGCCTTGGCGGTACCCTGACGGTTCGGGGCACCCCAGCCAATGATGGTCTTGCACTGGATCAGGGTGGGCTGGCCGGTGCCCTCGCGGGCGTTCTCGATGGCCGCCTGCACTTCCGCCTGGCTGTGCCCGTCGACATTGCGGATGACGCGCCAGCCATAGGCTTCGAAGCGGCCTACGGTGTCATCGCCAAACCAGTCGGCGCATTCGCCATCGATGGAAATGCCATTGTCGTCATAGAAGACGATCAGCTTGTCGAGCCCGAAGGAGCCGGCCAGGGAACAGGCTTCGTGGGAGATGCCCTCCATCAGGCAGCCGTCGCCGATGAAGCAGTAGGTGTAATGGTCCACCACGCGGTGCGAGCCGTGATTGAAGCGCCGCGCCAGCATGAATTCCGCCAGCGCCATGCCCACTGCATTGGCAAGCCCCTGGCCCAGGGGCCCGGTGGTCGTTTCCACGCCCGGTGTAATGCCGTTCTCGGGATGCCCCGGCGTTTTGGAGTGCAGTTGGCGGAAGTTACGCAGCTCGTCGAGTGACAGCGCGTAGCCGTTGAGATGCAACAGAGAGTACAGCAGCATCGAGCCGTGGCCGTTGGACACGACGAAGCGGTCGCGCGCCGGCCAGTGCGGATCTTCCGGATTGTGGCGCAGGAAATCCCGCCACAGCACGGTCGCGATGTCGGCCATGCCCATCGGCATGCCAGGGTGGCCGGAATTCGCTGCCTGCACGGCATCCATTGACAACGCCCGGATGGCGTTGGCCATTGTGTTCTGAAGACTGCTCAATTGACGTAAGTCCCCCGGTCGCACGTGGGGAGGTGCGACACGCGTTGCGTTAGGAATGCAGTCGAATATTGTCGCCTGCCCGGTAGGCTGGCGGCAAGCTTCCGCTTAGTGCGTGCCGTGCACCAGTCGCGCAAGCGCGCTGCGCGAGCTGACTTCCAGCTTGGCGTAGGCGCGATACAGGTGACTGGATACGGTGGTGGGCGCCAGGCCCAGTTCGCGCCCTGCCTCCTTGTGGGACAGGCCTCGACTGACCGCTTCCACCACTTCGCGCTCGCGCGTCGTGAGGCGGTCGAGGGGCGTTTCCTCCCAGATGCGCAGCAGGTGGATGTCGGACAGCGGCTCCACGGAGACGCGCAGCGCCTCCACCGAAAACTGGCCGCCGCGTCCGATCTCGCGCGCGATCAGTTCCGGCAGATGCATGCCCTCCCAGTCCGGGAAATGCTTGGCGAGCAGGGCAATGAAGTCGGGCTCGGCTTCGTGCAGCACGCCTTCGGCGTCCACCACCGCGGCCGGCCGGTGGGATTGCTCCGAGGCCGGACGCGCAATGTGCAGAAAGTAGTTGTGCGAGCAGGCATGCACCAGATGAAAGGCGACGGTGCGGAAGCGCTCGCGATCAGTATCGCTGAACGGGTGGCTGCGATCGAAGCGATACAGCGACAGCAGGGTATACAAGCCGCATCGCGGGTCCATGTGCCCCGAACTCAGGATGCGCTCGATGCCGTATGGGCGGAAGCACTTCCGGTACAGCTTGCTGCGATAGAAGGTGTCGTCATCGAGCACGTCTCGCATATCCACCGGCACGCCCTCGCTGGCCGCCAGTCGCGGATAGATCGGGTTGTGCTCCACCCAGCGCTCCAGGGCGCGGGAGTAACCGGCATCCACGCCAATCACCTTGACGTTGTGAAAGCGCGCGCGACCCGCGTGCCCCATGCCCCAGACCGCGGCATCGTGTGGCACGACCGCCTTGAGCTGCTGCAGCGCCCAGTGCTGAAAGCCTTCCGCTGGACGCTCCACCCCGGTGCGATAGAGGCGGCTGATCAGCCGCTGGACCGGATCCATCAGCATCGCATCCGGTGGATATTGCAGTGACTTGGGAGGCCTGTGCAGCCGAACAGACGCATCACGCCGCCGCGCGCCATTTGATATTGCAGCCCATGCTCGGCTGTTGTGGCTCGGGCGGGGCCTTGCCTTCGAGCATGGCCGCTAGCGCGGCACGCAGGTCGCGACCATCGTTGACCTCGCTGTTCCCCGGGGTCGCGCCATCGAGTCGCCCGCGGTAGTACAGCGCATGCGCGGCATCGAACAGGAAGAAATCCGGGGTACAGGCTGCCTGATAGGCACGCGCTACGGATTGGTCCGCGTCATATAAATAAGGAAAGGGGTATTCGTAGCGCCGAGCCTCCTCGGCCATCTTTTCGGGCGCGTCGTCGGGGTAATGCTCGGCGTCATTCGCCGAAATCGCCACCACCCCGACCCCCTGCGTCATCGCGTCGCGCCCGAGGCGGATCAGCTGGTCGCGGATGTGCTTCACGTAAGGGCAATGATTGCAGATGAACATGACGAGCAGGCCCTTGTCTCCGGCCAGTTCATCGCGCGTGCGTGTGCTTTGGCTCAGCGGCTCAGGGAGCGCGAAATCGGGTGCTTGCGTCCCCAGCGGCAGCATCGACGATGGCGTCAGTGCCATAAGGCGGCTCCTCCGAAGCGGATGGGTTTCTCGCGGAGTCTATCGCGCCGCGGGTTGGCAATACAGTGTGCGAATGAGTTAGGATATCCGCTTATCCGCATAAGCGAAAACTGCAGGAGAAGTGGAGTGACAGAGTATCTATTCACCTCGGAGTCCGTCTCCGAAGGCCATCCCGACAAAATGGCGGATCAGATTTCTGACGCGGTGGTGGACGCCATCCTCGCGCAGGACCCGCACGCCCGTATCGCGTGCGAGTCGCTGGTCAAGACCGGTATTGCCATGCTGGCAGGCGAGGTCACGACCACGGCCACCGTCGATTTCGAAGAGCTGGTACGCGAAGTCATCAATGGCATCGGTTACACCTCGTCGGCGGTCGGTTTCGACGGCACCACCTGTGGTGTCCTCAATGGTCTCGGCAAGCAGAGCCCGGACATCGCCCAGGGCGTTGACCGCGCCAAGCCGGAAGACCAGGGCGCGGGCGACCAGGGCCTGATGTTCGGCTACGCCTGCGACGAGACGCCGGAACTGATGCCGGCGCCGATCCAGTTCTCGCACCGCATGGTCGAGAAGCAGGCCGAACTGCGCAAGTCGGGCGAACTCGCCTGGCTGCGTCCCGACGCCAAGTCGCAGGTCAGCATCCGCTACGTTGACGGCAAGCCTTCGGGCATCGACGCCATCGTCCTGTCGACCCAGCACGATCCGGACATCTCCCAGAAGGACCTGAAGGAAGCGGTCATGGAGAAGATCGTCAAGGCCGTGCTGCCCGCCGACTGGATCAAGAGCGACACCAAGATCCACATCAACCCGACCGGCAACTTCGTGATCGGTGGCCCGGTGGGCGACTGTGGCCTGACTGGCCGCAAGATCATCGTCGACACCTACGGCGGCATGGCACGCCACGGCGGCGGCGCCTTCTCCGGCAAGGACCCGTCCAAGGTGGACCGTTCGGCCGCCTACGCTGGCCGCTATGTGGCCAAGAACATCGTGGCCGCTGGACTGGCCTCGAAGTGCGAGATTCAGATCAGCTACGCCATCGGCGTGGCCGAGCCGACCTCCGTGTACGTGACCACCTTTGGCACCGGCAAGATCGACGAACAGAAGATCGAACAACTGGTGCGCGAGCACTTCGATCTCCGCCCGTACGCCATTCAACGCATGCTCGACCTGTTGCACCCCATGTATCAGGCCACTGCATCCTACGGGCACTTCGGTCGCGAATCGAAGCAGGAGACCTACAAGTACACGGTCATCGAAAACGGCAAGGAAGTCGAAAAGACGACGACCTTCAACAGCTTCCCCTGGGAGCGCACGGACAAGGCAGAAGCGCTGCGTGCCGCAGCCGGCCTTTGATCCCCATTCTCACCCAATAGGAGTGACGTTATGAACGCATCCGTATCCCCCGTGAACAAGGAACAGTTCACCGATTACAAGATTGCCGATATCGGCCTCGCCGACCTCGGTCGCCAGCGCATCCGCATGGCCGAAGAGGAAATGCCGGGCCTGATGGCGATTCGCGAGAAGTACGCGCCGGAAAAGCCGCTTGACGGCGTGCGCGTGACCGGCAGTCTCCATATGACGAAGGAGACCGCGGTCCTGATCGAGACCCTTGCCAAGCTGGGCGCCAGCGTGCGCTGGGCCTCGTGCAACATCTTCTCCACCACCGACGACGCCGCTGCTGCCATCGCCGCTGCCGGTATCCCGGTCTTCGCCTGGAAGGGCGAGACGCTGATGGAATACTGGGAGTGCACGCTGGACGCGCTGACCCACCCGGGTCAGGAAGGTCCGCAGCTGATCGTCGACGACGGCGGTGACGCCACCCTGCTGATCCACAAGGGCGTGGCCATGGAGAATGGCGACACCTGGTGCGACAGCGAAGGCGGCAACGAAGAAGAAAAGTGCGTGAAGGCTATCCTTCGCCGCACGCGTGACGAGCGCCCCGGCTTCTGGAAGAAGGTCGCCGAAGGCCTGCGCGGCATCTCCGAGGAAACCACCACGGGCGTGCACCGTCTGTATCAGCTGGCCCAGTCGGGTGAGCTGCTGGTGCCCTGCATCAACGTCAACGACTCGGTCACCAAGTCGAAGTTTGACAACCTCTATGGCTGCCGCGAGTCGCTGGCTGACGGCATCAAGCGCGCCACCGACCTCATGATCGCGGGCAAGGTTGCCGTGGTCTGCGGTTATGGCGACGTCGGCAAGGGTTCGGCCCACTCGCTGCGTGGCCTCGGCGCCCGCGTGATCGTCACCGAAATCGACCCCATCAACGCCCTGCAGGCGGCGATGGAAGGCTTTGAGGTGAAGACGGTTGAAGACGTGCTGCACGAGGGTGACATCTACGTCACCACCACCGGCAACTTCGACGTCATCACGCTGGACCACATGCGCAAGATGAAGAACAACGCGCTGGTCTGCAACATCGGCCACTTCGACAACGAGATCCAGGTCGATGCGCTGAATGCTGCCAGTGACATCAAGCGCGAAACGGTCAAGCCGCAGGTCGACCGCTACACCTTCCCGGACGGCCGCGTGATGTACCTGCTGGCCGAAGGCCGCCTGATCAACCTCGGCTGCGCCAACGGTCACCCGGCCTACGTCATGTCGAACTCCTTCTCGAACCAGACCCTCGCCCAGATCGAGCTCTGGAACAACAAGGACAAGTACGAGAAGACGGTCTACCGCCTGCCGAAGAAGCTGGACGAAGAGGTTGCCGCGCTGCACCTCGGCCAGATCGGCGTGAAGCTGACCAAGCTGTCGCAGGCCCAGGCCGACTACATCGGCGTGCCGGTCGACGGCCCGTACAAGCCGGAGCACTACCGCTACTAAGGCGGTCAGCGTTCACCTTGTTGAACATGGGCGCGGCGCGCGCAGCGCCGCGCCCATTTTTTTGGATAAGCCATGCCAGACACCACCTACTCGTTTGAATTATTTCCGCCCAAGACGGATGCCGGCGCGGAAAAACTCAAGAAAACCGTCAACACACTGGCGGAACGCAATCCCGAATATTTCTCCGTGACCTTTGGCGCGGGCGGCTCCACCCAGGAAGGCACCTTCGAAACGGTGCAGATGGTGATGGAGACCACCGGCAAGGAAGCCGCGCCCCATCTGAGCTGCATCAGCTCCTCGCGCGACCGCATCCGCGATCAGCTCAAGCGCTACCGCGAGGCTGGCGTCAAGCGCATCGTCGCGCTGCGCGGCGATCTTCCGGCGACCGCCCATCACCGCGACGCGCCGGGCGACCTGCACTATGCCAATGAACTCGTCGAATTCATCCGCCAGGAGCACGGCGACCATTTCGAGCTCGAAGTCGGCGCCTATCCCGAGATGCATCCGCAGGCAGACAACGTCGACGACGACTTCGCCAATTTCAAGCGCAAGGTTGACGCCGGGGCCGACGCTGCCATCACGCAGTATTTCTTCAACATCGACGCCTTTGACGACTTCATGGACCGCTGCCAGGCGGCGGACATCAAGATTCCCGTCATCCCGGGCATCATGCCGATCGTCAACTTCGAACAGATCGTGCGCTTCTCGCGCGCCTGCGGCGCCGATGTCCCACGTTGGCTGTACTACGGGATGGAGCGCTACAAGGACGACAACGACGCGCTGCGCGCCTACGGGCACGACGTCGTCACCAAGCTGTGCCAGAAGCTGCTCGACCGCAAGGTGCCGTCGATCCACTTCTACACCCTGAACCAGGCCAACCCCACCAAGAACCTGCTGGACGCGCTCAAGCTCGGCTAGCGCCCAGCACGCGGCGAAGCAAGTGGACGGGAGGGCAGCGCCTCGTCATAATGAGAACAGTTCCTATTTCTGGTCTCTTCCGATGCGCAGCCTCTCCCTCCTGTTCGCCGCGGCGCTCCTTGCCGCCTGTTCCTCGCAGACCGAGGACGCCCCTTCCGAGGGCGAGGCTGCATCCACCGATGCCAAGCCGCTTGTGGTCTACTCCTCACGCAACGATCAGCTGATCCGTCCGCTGTTCGAACGCTACGAGGAAGAAACCGGCGAAACGATCCAGTACCTCACTGATTCTGACGGCGCTTTGATCGCGCGCCTGCAGGCCGAGGGCGAGCACACCCCCGCCGACCTGCTCATGACGGTGGACGCGGGCAACCTCTGGCGTGCTGCGGACCTGGGTCTGCTGCAGCCGATGGACTCCGAGATCGTGCGCAATGCCGTTCCGGCCAAGTACCGCGACAGCGAGGAACGCTGGACCGCGCTGTCGCTGCGCGCCCGCACCATGGTCTACAGCACCGAACGCGTCGACCCGGCATCGCTGTCCACCTACGCCGCGCTGGCCGATGCGCAGTGGAAGGACCGTCTCTGCCTGCGCACCTCGAAGAAGGTCTACAACCAGTCCCTGGTCGCCGCGATGATCACGCGCCTGGGCGAGGACAAGACCGAAGCAGTGGTGAGGGGCTGGGTGGAGAACCTCGCCGAGGCGCCGCACGCCAACGACACGGCGGTGGTGGAAGCCATCGTCGAGGGCAGCTGCGACGTGGGTGTGGTGAATACCTACTACTTCGGCCGCCTGCAGAAGCAGAATCCAGAGATTCCCGTGGCGCTGTTCTGGGCCAATCAGGCCGAGGGCGCCGGTGGCACGCACGTCAATGTCTCTGGCGCCGGCATCACGCGCCACGCCGCACACCCCGAACGCGCCCAGGCACTGATCGAATGGCTCGCCCAGGGCGAAGCCCAGCGGCTGTACGCTGAGCTGAACCTCGAGTTCCCGGCCAATCCAGCGATTGCGCCGGCCGAGCAGGTCCAGCAATGGGGTGATTTCCGCGCCGATGACATGCCCATCGAGCAGGCCGGCACGCTGCAGCGCGACGCCGTGAAGCTCATGGACCGTGCCGGCTACCGCTAGCGCAGCGCCACAGCGCCGCGTAGGCCGGCCGCGGGCATGGCAGCTCGCGGCGCTGTTGCTGTGCGTGCCCACGCTGGTGCCACTGGGCGCGGCCCTCTGGTCATGGACCGCCGTCGACACCGCGCTGCTCGAGCATCTGCGCAGCTACGTGCTGCCGGCGGCCGTTGCCAATACCGCCGTTCTGCTCGTGCTGGTACTGGTCGGGGTCCTGGTGGTCGGCGTGGTCTCCGCCGGGCTGGTGGCCTTGACCGACTTTCCGGGCCGCGCACTGTTCTCCTTTCTGCTGCTGTTGCCGCTCGCCCTGCCGGGCTACGTGGTGGCCATCGCCTTTCTCGGCCTGCTGGATCAGGGCGGCGGCTTTCTTCCCGGCCTGCCTGCGTGGATGCCGGAGGTGCGCAACCGTTACGGCCTCAGTATGGTGTTGACGGCCTCGCTCTATCCCTATGTCTTCCTGATCACGCGTGAGGCCTTTCAGTCTCAGGGACTGCGCGCCATCGAAGCCGCGCGCAGCGTGGGCCTGCGACCGCGTCAGGCCTTCGTGAAGGTGGCCTTGCCGATGGCCCTGCCCTGGATTGCGGCCGGCGCCAGCCTGGCGCTGATGGAAGTGCTCGCCGACTTCGGCACGGTGGCCGCCTTCAACCACGACACCCTGTCGGTGGCCATCTACAAAGCCTGGTACGGCCTGTTTTCGCCGCAGTCGGCCCTGCAGATCGCCAGCCTCATGCTGGTCTTCGTCGTGCTGCTCCTCACCCTGGAGTCCCAGGCGCGCCGACGCATGCGTTTCACGGCCATGGGCGTGGGCAGCGTACGCCGGCTGCCCCTGTCGCGGCGCGGTCGCTGGCTGGCAACGGCCTGGTGCACTGCGGTCTTCCTGCTTGCCTTCGGGCTGCCAGTGAGCTGGCTGCTCTGGGCCGGGCTGCAGCATCTCGATCTGATCGACGCGCGCTTCATCGAGTGGGCCAAGAACAGTGCGCTGCTCGCACTCATGGGGGCCGCCCTGGTGGTGGCCGCTGCAACCTTCCTCGCCACCTCGGTGCATTTCGCGCCCAGCCCCGCGCTGCGCGCGGCGCAACGCATCGCCACGCTGGGCTACGCCTTTCCGGGCGCCTTGCTGGCAGTCGGCATCTATGTCCCGCTGAGTCAGGCCTCGCAGAGCATCGGCGGGGGACTGGCCGCCAGCCTTGCGGGTGGCGGCGTGGCCCTGCTGCTTGCCGGCTACGCGGTTCGCTTCCTGGCAGTGGCGCATGCGCCGGTGGCCTCCAGCACCATGCGCCTGTCGCCGTCGATCCTCGACAGCGCACGGCTCAGCGGAATGCCGCAGCGGCGGATACTGGGCGCCGTCTACTGGCCCATGCTGCGGCGGAGCATGGCGGTTGGCGCGCTGCTGGTCTTCGTCGACATCATGAAGGAAATGCCGATCACGCTGATGATGCGACCGTTCGGCTGGGATACCCTGGCCACCCGCGTGTTCGAGTACACCAGCGAAGGACAGTGGGAGCAGGCCGCCGTGCCCGCGTTGCTGCTGATCGCGGTGGGCACGATTCCGGTGTGGCTGCTGCAGCGCCAGACCGGCCAAAAGAACGACACCCCGCATGCTTGAACTTCGAGACCTCAGCACCGCCTACGGCGACACGCCCGTGCTGGACGCCGTGTCCCTGGCCCTGCCACGAGGCGATACGGGCGCGCTGCTCGGGCCCAGTGGCTCCGGCAAGACCACGCTGCTGCGCATCCTGGCCGGCTTCGAGACACCCACCGGCGGCAGCGTGCGCTTCGACGGCGGCGTGCTGAACGACACGCACCACCATGTTCCGCCCGAGGCGCGCGATTTCGCGATGGTGTTTCAGGATCTGGCGCTGCTGCCGCACCTCAGCGCCGTCGACAACGTCCAGTTTGGTCTGCACCGCCTGAAGCGCTCGGAGGCTCGCCAGCGGGCACTGGAAGCACTCGACATGGTTGGTCTGACGCGCTTCGCGGAGCGCCGCCCACACGCACTCTCCGGCGGCCAGCTGCAACGCGTCGCCGTGGCGCGCGCACTGGCGGCACGCCCGCGCCTGTTGCTGCTCGACGAGCCGTTCTCCAGCCTGGATGAAGAGCTGCGCCTGCAGCTGCGCGAGGAATTGCGCGCCCTTCTCAATCAACTCGGCATCACGGCGCTGCTGGTGACGCACTCGCATCTTGAGGCCTTCGCCTTTGGCCAGTGGGTCGGCGTACTGCGCGATGGTGCCCTGCACCAGTGGGATACGCCCTATAACGTCTATCACCGACCCAGCACGCGCTTCGTCGCCGATTTCGTGGGTGAGGGGGTGTTCATCCGCGGCAGCGTGCGTGCGGACGGCAGCGAGGTGGAGACCGAGCTGGGCGCCCTCCCGCCCTCACCGGGACCGCAACCCAAGGGCCCCGAAGTCGATGTGCTGCTGCGCCCCGACGATGTCCTGCACGACGACCACAGCCCGTGGAAGGCGCGCATCGTGCACAAGAGCTTTCGGGGCGCCTCCTTCCTGTACGGCCTGGAGCTGTCCTCGGGCACGCGCTTGCTGTCGCTGGTGCCGTCGCATCACAATCACCGCCTCGGTGAGGCCATCGGCATCCGCCTGAATCTGGAACACGTCATGTGCTTTGCTCCGGACTCGGCGCGCGATGCACTAAGCGAATAGAGCACCGACCACCGCACTGCCCAGGACCCATGCCAACCAGGCCGCACCGGCAAGGGTCACTACCAGCAGAAGGACGCCGAGACGGCGCTGCCACGCCGGCTGCACCGGCTTGCCTTCCAGTGCATCGAGGTGGCGCTCAAGCAGGGCACAGTTGCGCGTGTTGGCACGCAGGAAGAAGTCGGCCGCATCCCCGGCCACCGGCACCAGTCCGACAAAGAGGTCCAGCACCGCGTAGCCGGCCATGCGCGCCAGGGTGCGCGGCGGCGCCTTCATGCGCACCGCCTGCCCGATGATGCCCAGTGTGACGACGAAGCCGGCCACGTCGCCCGCCACCGGTATCAGCGAGATGATCGGCTGCACACCGATGCGGATGCCGACAAAGGGAAGGCGGATACTGCTGTCGAGAAACCACGCTGCGCGCCGGGCAAAGCGACGGGCGGATGCGATCTGCTCAGGGCTGGGTTGACCCGGAGGTGTGGCGGCGGGAGAGGGCATGGCGATGCGGAGAGACAATGGAAGCGGTGGCTGCAAGGGCGCCCGCTTGCGCGCATCATACGGCTTGTCGTCATCCGCATCAGAACGCATACGACCAGGGGGAAGGATGATTCAAGCCGCGATGTTCTGGTTGTGCTGGCTGTTGAGCCGGCCCTTGATGTGGTGGCTGCACTTCAGAACGACGCCCGAGCATCTACCCGACGAACTGGATATCGAGACCGACAAGCCGGTCTGCTACGTCCTGCCCGAGCGCAGCTGGCTCGATCTTTTTGCGCTCCAGCGCATCTGCCAGATGCGCGGATTGCCTGTTCCCAAGCGCATCGGCATGAAACTGCCGACAGCCGAGACCGCCACCTTTCTGTATCTACCGATCCTGCTACGCCCCGAACGCGATACCGATGCGCTGGAAGCCTTGTTCGGCGAAGCCCAATCCTACCGTGGCTACGACGTGCAGCTGGTCCCGGTCTCGCTCTTCTGGGGGCGCCAGCCCGACAAGGAAACCTCGCTCTTCCGCATTCTGTTTTCCGACAGCGTCGGTGCCGGGCGGCTGCACAAGCTGTTCATCGCGCTGTTCAATGGACGCAACCTGCTGGCGCAGTTCTCACCGCGCGTCTCGCTGCGCGACTTCATGGCGGAAACGCCACGGCCGCGCCACACCATGCGCAAGCTGGCGCGCGTCTTCCACATTCACTTCCTGCGCATGCGCACGGCCACCCTCGGGCCGCGGCTGGTCCGCCGACCGGTGCTCATCGACGGCATCCTGCGCACCTCGGCGGTGCGCAATGCCATCGACAGCGAGATCGCCAGTTCGAAGAAGGATGCCGCCGCCGTGCGCAAGCGCGCCCGGCGCATCGCCCATGAGATTGCCGCCAATTACTCGACGACGACCCTTTCCTTCCTTGAGCGGCTGATGACGCCGGTATTCAACCGGATATTCCGCGGCATCGACGTCCGCAATCTGGAACGGGTACGCCAACTGGCGCAGACCCACGAGATCGTGTTCACCGCCTCGCATCGCAGCCACCTGGATTATCTGCTGATTTCCTATGTGCTCTACCGCGCCGGCATTGTGCCGCCGCACATTGCCGCAGGCGTCAATCTCAATTTCTGGCCCATCGGCGGCCTCCTGCGTCGCGGCGGCGCCTTCTACATTCGCCGAAGCTTCAAGGGTGACGCCCTCTACACCGCCATCTTCCGCGCCTATGTCGACATGCTGATCGCACGGGGCTATTCGATCAGCTTCTATCCGGAAGGCGGGCGCTCGCGGACCGGAAGACTGCTGCGCCCCAAGACCGGCCTGATGGCGATGATCACCGAATCCGCCTTGCGGCAGCGGGCGCGCAAGGTGGCCGTCGTCCCGATCTATGTCGGCTATGACCGCGTACCGGAGGGCGCGACCTACGCCCGCGAACTGCGCGGGGCGCAGAAACAGAAGGAGTCGGCGCAAGGCCTGCTGAAGGCCACCAAGGTCCTCACCAAGTCCTTCGGCAAGCCCTACCTCTCCTTCGGCGAACCGTTGCGGCTGCAGGAGTTCGCGGATCGACAGCTTCGCGGCTGGCGCGACGGCTTCGGCAGCAGTACAGTGCCGATACGCCCGGATGGCTTCAACGATCTGGTCTCGGCGCTGGCGCAGGAAATCATGCGGCGCATCAACCGCGCGGCAGTGGCCTCCCCGGTCGCGGTCACCTCAGTGGCGCTGCTGGCCGCCCCGCAGAAAGCGGTGGCAGAAAGCGATCTGCACGCGCAGGTGGCCCTGCTGCTACGCCTGTTGCAGGAGCACCCCTACGACGAGGAGGTGACCCTGCCGGTGACCGATGCGGCGCAGACTTTGGAGTGGGCGACGCCCATCGCGCGACTCTCCCGGATCCCGCATGACTGGGGCGACATTCTGCTCGCCGAGGGCAAGCAGGCCACTCTGCTGACCTACTACCGCAACAACATCCAGCACCTTTTTGCAGTGCCCTCGCTCATCGCCACCTTCTTCCGCACGCAGGCGGAGGCGCCCGAACAGAAGGTGCTTGATGCCGCCGAAGCCCTGTATCCCTTCCTGCGCACGGAATTCTTCCTGCGTTGGCCAGACGCGCAGAGCCGAAGGATTCTGGCCGAAACCATCCAGCGCATGGTGGAACTGGGCCTGCTCGAGCGTAACGGCGACGCCCTGGTACGACCCGACATCACTTCGGCGATGTTCCCGGCGCTTTCCATGCTTTCGCGCGTCATGGGCGAGACCCTGGAGCGCTACTGCATGACCGCGGTCATGCTCTCGGCAGAGGCGCGCAAGGGGCCGATCGAACGTAAGGAGTTCGAGGAAAACTGCCGCAGTCTGGCCGAGCGGATCGCGGTGCTGACCGGGCGCATGGCGCCTGAGTTCTTCGACCGGGCGCTGTTCCAGGGCTATCTCGACACCCTCATTGATCTCGCTCTGATCAGCGAAACGGAGGATGGCGCGATTCGGGTTGGCGACAACATCGATGAGCTGGCGCGCTCGGCGCTGGCACTGCTGAGCCCCGAAGCACAACAGACCATCCTGCAGCTGGCCGCGCATCGCCAGCCGCATACGACACCGCAGGAGCAATCCGTGTAGGCTGTCGCGCACTGGAAGTTACGGGCTTCCATTCCAAATCACATTCAAACCGGGAACGTCATCGATATGTGGAAGTTTCGACTGACCGCCATTGCGGCGGCCCTCGCCATCACCGCCTGCCAGGCGCAGACCGACAGCAGCTCCGACGCCAAGGAAGTCTCGCTGGACAGTGAATCCGCCAAGTTCAGTTATGCCGTGGGCGTCGACCTCGGCAATTCCCTTCAGGCCGTGAAGGACGATGTCGATCTGGACGCGCTGGAGCGCGGCATCCAGGAAGCCTTCGCTGGCGAAGAACTGGCGCTGGACGAGGCTGAGCGCACGGAAATCAAGAACGCCGTTGCCCAGCGTCTGCAGAAAGAACGCGCGGAAGAACAGGCCAAGGCCGGCGAAGAAGCTGCCAGCAAGGGCAAGGCCTTCCAGGAAGAGAACGCCGCACGCGAAGGCGTCGAAGTCACCGAATCCGGGCTGCAATTCGAATCGCTTGAGAAGGGTGAGGGCGCATCGCCGACGGCCGAAGATACCGTCACCGTGCACTATCGCGGCGAACTCATCGACGGCACCGAATTCGATAGCTCCTATCAGCGCGGCGAACCTGCCACCTTCCCGCTGGGCAACGTCATTCCTGGCTGGACGGAAGCGCTGCAGAAGATGCAGGAAGGCGGCAAGGCTCGCCTGGTGATTCCGCCGGATCTGGCCTACGGCAAGCAGGGTGCCGGCAACCGCATCGGCCCGAACGAAACCCTGGTCTTCGAGGTGGAACTGATCGAAGTTCAGGACGACGGTGCCGAAGAAGGCGATGCCGAGAGCGGGGAAGAGGACGCGGGCTAGGCTCTGGCTGTCCTGCGCAGCGCCATTGGGCGCTGCGCACCGTCAAGCCCCAGCCAGGTGCCGGGGCTTTTCTTTTTGGACAACCCGACGGCAATGGGCACACAGCCCCTACCATGCCGCCATGTCCAAGCTCTGCTGCCTGCTCGCCATCATTCTGCTGGGCCTTCATGGCTGCACGCCGGACCCAGGCGATGCATTGTTTGCGCGCTACCTAGAGGCGCTTGCCCACGCCACCGAATCGACGGGGGAGGCCGATGCAATCCAGCGCTCTGCGCTGCCCCCTCGCTATCCACGCGCGCGGCAACGTACTGCCGAGGTGCCCGAGGTGCGCGGGGGCGTATTGGAGCTTTTCAGTCTGTCGCGCTGCGACGTTACCCAGTTCATCGCACAGCGCAACAGCATTCTCGGGCGACACGCTGACAGTGCCAGCCATGTTGCCCTTGGCTCTGCCGTCATGGCGCGTCTGCAGGAATGTCGACGGGATCTGGAGGCAGAGGACGAGCTGCACGACCGGCTCGACACCCTGATCGAAGAAAAGCGCCCCGCGCTGCAGGCCCTGCGCTGGAACGCCAGTTTTGGCAGCGCGGCTTTTGCCCAGTGGTGGAGTCTGGCGACGCAGCCCGTTGTGCCGGAGGCGCAGACACACAACATCGCTGCGCCAGTAGACACACTGCTGCAGGCCATTTCAGCAGCGCGTGACGGCGAGGTCGCGCAGGCGCAGGCCGCCTTCTCGTCGGCCTACCAACGTTTCGAGCAGAGCAGGGGCGGCGGCGCCTGGCTGCTCGCAGCCCAGCGGGCCGTGTGGGCGCTGGAACGCGCCCAACCCATGCTGGTTGCGGCCACCGCGTCCGGCATCTGCCATGCAGAACGCGAGGGCGCCTGGGTGGACGCCGAGCAGCTCTATCGCACGCGAGTGGGACCGCATGTGCAGCTGCTCGCACGCGCCATGCGCGAGGCCAGCACACCACTTGAGCAGCTGTGGACGGCACAAAGTGCCGAGATGCTCAGCTTCTCTCAGTCGGTGGCCGATTTCCGCAACCAGGTGTGGCACGGGCCCGAGAGTCTGGCCCACACACTGGGCGACCTGCAGCGGCGCCATGACGCCCTCTGGCAGGCGCGCCGCACTGCCTGCGACGATTGATCAGACCAAGGGTGGCAGCAACGCGATGAAAGCGGCTCGTCAGATGGCGCGGCAGGGTGTATGTTGCTCGATGAATACCGCAGGGACTGCAGGCCATGAGCACCGATCCATCGGATGGATTCACTGGAAAGACCATTCGCCGCACCGTTGAACGGCGCTCCGGCAAGGACCGCCGGCAGAATACTGAGGACCGTCGGGGCAATATCCGCTTCGAACTCGACAAGGAGCCGCGCCGTTCCGGGGTCGATCGTCGCAAGGGCGGCACCAACTGGACGCAGGACCCCGACGTCAAGCGCAACAGGAAGGATTAGGCCCGTCCCCAGCGGCTGGCCGAATCGGTCTTACGCAAAAAAGAAGCCCCGGATCCCTGAAGGATCCGGGGCTTTTTCATGCCACCGACAAATCAGACCTTACTGCGTGGCCTGGCGAGAAACATTCGACGGCTGGAAGTAGTCGCGATCGAATTCACGCTCGACGTTCTCCGGGTGCTGGTTGTTGAAGGCCTGCCCCAGATAGCGACCATTCTGCAGGTCGTAGATTGTTTCGCCCATCGGCATCACGAAGGGCTTGTCATAGGCCAGCACGCTGTGTGCTTCCTGATAGCGCCACAGCTCATCGCGGCGATCGTAGATGTCCACCGCGCGGATCTGCCAGCCATCCTCGTCGACGTAGAACTTGCGCCGCTTGTAGATGTGCGTGGTACCCGGCTTGGTTTCGGCATCAACCACCCAGACGCGGCGCCGCTCGTAGCGGGTCAGATCCTGGTTGATGTGGCCTTCCTTGATGATGTCGCTGTACTTGTACTCGTCGCTGTGCAGCTCGTAGCTGTTCGCAGGCACCAGCATTTCCTGCTTGCCCACCAGCTTCCAGGTGTAGCGGTCCATGGCACCGTTGAAGGTGTCGGTCTGGTCGTTGGTGCGCAGACCGTCGGCAGCGGTACCGGGGTTGTCATAACCCACGTTCGGCGCACGGCGCAGACGGCGCTGGCCCGGGTTGTACTGCCAGGCACGGCGCGGTTCGGTGACCTGGTCCATTGTCTCGTGCACCAGGGTGATGGTACCGGCCAGGCGAGGCGGATCGGTGACCACCTGCAGGAAGTAGATGATGACGTTTTCCAGGTCTTCGATCTCGTTCTCGGGATCGTTGTACGGGAAGTACACGTCCTCGCGGATGGTGACCTGGTTGTAGCGCCCGCCCTGGGTGACGGCGAACTGATTGTTCCAGCGCTGCACCCAACGGCCCAGATAGCGCACCTTGTGATTCCAGATGACCTCATGCCCGTTTTCCGGGATGGGGAAGGGGTAGCCGTTGATGGCCCCCTGCAGGGCTTCACCATTGCCACCGAGCTCTGCTTCCACCGCATTCTTGCGGGTAGCTTCGTAAATCCATTCCGGATTGGCAAAGGTGCGCCGCGTCTCGTAGACCGGCATCTTGTAGGTCTCGGGGTGCAGCTTGAACATTGCCTTCTGCCCTTCGCTGAGCAGGTTGGCGTATTGCTCCATGTTTTCCGCCGTGACGGTGTAGACCGGCTTGTCATTGGGGAAGGGGTTGCAGTAGCGCGAGCCCTCGCCCTCGTAGCAGTCCGGGATCTGCGATTCCTTCAGGCCACCTTCCCAGGCCGGGATGGTGCCGTCAGCGTTGCCTGCGCGGGTCGCACCGACCGGCGTCAGCGAACCGCCCGCATCGAGTTCCGCTGCCTTTTCTTTCGATACGCCAGCGTGGGCCAGCATGGGGGTAATCAACACCATCGCCGACCAAAGCAGGCCGCGGCTCATTCGATTCATTCGGTGTCTCCTTTCTACGGTAGGGGCCAACAGTAATCTTCGCGCCATGCGTCTGTAAACGCGATAGTAATTCGAGCGGATGTGCGGTGCCTCTGGCTCGACAAGATTCAGGCCCCACTTGACCATACGCCACCGTATGCCTAGACTCCATACGAAAGCGTATGGGAACAGCTGTGCACGGACCATCTCCACAAACATCGGACCGCCAGAGCCTTACTGCCGACGACTGGGCATCCGCCGCCCTGGACGCCATGGCCGCAGGCGGGCTGAGTGCGGTTGCGATCGAGCCACTGGCACGCCAGCTCGGTGTCACCAAGGGCAGTTTCTATTGGCATTTCGCCAATCGCGACGCCCTGATCGAAGCCGCGCTGGAGCGCTGGGAGCGCGAGGAGACCGATGACATCATGGCGCGAGTCGGTGACGAGCGCGATCCCTACGAACGCATTGTCCGCGTGTTCAAGGCCGCCAACGCCAGCTATCGCTCGGGTCGCCTCTATCTCGCGCTGGCCGCGGCAAGCGATCGGCCCTCGATCCAACAGGTCGTCCGCCGTGTCTCGGAACGGCGATTGTCCTTTCTGCTGGACTGCTATCGCGCCCTGGGACTGTCGGAGGCGGATGCCCGACGCTGGTCGACCTTTGCCTACGCCACCTTCATGGGCAATCTTCAGATCCGCCGGGATGTCCCCGAGGCCATCCCCGAAAACCAACAATTCAATGACTATTTGCGTCTGATGATCCAGACGCTCATCCCCCGCGTTCGCGAGGAGACACCGCAAACCCCGGTCGCAGAGAACGATACGACGCTGCGTGCCGTGGGTTGATCATGGATTGATATCCGGAGTGTAATCATGACGAGCTTGATCATTGCTGTAATCGCCGTCGCTGCCGTCTGGGTGCTGGCTTACACCGGCGCGCCGCTGGTCGTGTGGACAGGTGTTCTCGCCGCCGCCTTTGTGGCAAGCGCCTTCACGGGCTTCTTTGGCCCCGTCGGTCTCAGTGTGCTGGGCGCCGTACTGGTCGGCTTTGCCTTCTTCACGCTGAAGCCGCTGCGCAAATCGCTGGTGACCGCACCGATCTTTGCCGGCTTCAAGAAGGTTCTGCCGGAAATGTCGGACACCGAGCGCGAGGCATTGGAAGCCGGTGACGTCTGGTGGGAAGCGGAAATGTTCCGCGGCCGCCCGGACTGGAACCAGCTGCACGAATTCCCTTGCACGCCGCTCACCGACGAGGAGCAGCGCTTCCTCGAAAACGAGGTCGAGACCTTGTGCAGCATGGTCGACGACTGGGAGATCGAGTTCGAATCGCGCGACATTCCCGAGCCGGTAATGGCCTACATCCGCGAGCAGGGCTTCCTCGCCATGCTCATTCCGAAGGAACACGGCGGCCTTGGCTTCTCGGCAGTGGCGCAGTCGGCAGTGGTCACGAAGATCGCGACCAAGTCGATCGCCGTGGCCGTGACGGTCATGGTGCCGAACTCCCTCGGCCCGGGCGAGTTGCTGGTGCACTACGGTACGCCCGAACAGCAGAAGAAGTGGCTGCCGCGCCTGGTCACGGGCGAGGAAATCCCCTGCTTCGGTCTGACCGGCCCGGAAGTGGGCTCGGATGCCACCGCCATGCCGGACAACGGCGTGGTCTGCTATGGCGAACACAACGGTGAGCGCACGCTCGGCATTCGTCTGAACTTCTCCAAGCGCTGGATCACGTTGGCCCCGATCGCCACGGTCGTGGGCCTGGCCTTCAAGCTGCAGGATCCGGATGGACTGCTCGGCGACAAGTCCAAGCAGGACTATGGCATTACCTGCGCGCTGATCCCGGCCGATCACCCCGGGGTTGAGATCGGCAAGCGCCACTACCCCGGCTCGGCCTTCATGAACGGCCCGATCTTTGGCCAGGACGTCTTCATCCCGATCGACTGGATCATCGGTGGCCCGCAGAAGGCGGGGGGCGGCTGGCGCATGCTGGTTGAGTGTCTGTCGGCGGGCCGAGGCATCTCGCTGCCCGCGCTGGCGGCTGCTGCCGGCCAGGCCGCCTACCGCATGACGGGTGCCTATGGCCGCGTGCGTCGCCAGTTCAAGCTCGCCATCGGCAAGTTCGAAGGCGTACAGGAAGCCAGCGGTCGCATTGGCGGTCTGACCTATACGCTGGAATCCATGCGTCTGCTGACGGCCTCGGGTGTGGATCACTGCGCCCCGTCGGTGGTCACCGCCATGGCGAAGTACCACATGACGGAGATGATGCGTCGCATCATCATCGATGCCATGGACATCCACAGCGGCCGTGGCGTGCAGCAGGGTCCGCGTAACTACCTGGCCTCCGCCTACAAGGCAGTGCCCATCGCCATCACGGTGGAAGGCGCCAACATCCTGACCCGCAATCTGATGATCTTTGGTCAGGGCGCCATCCGCTGCCATCCCCACGTCTTCCCGGAGATGGAAGCGGCGCGCAACAATGATCTGAACGCCTTCGACACCGAGCTGTGGTCGCACATCGGCTATTCGGTGAATCGTGGTGCGCGCGCGCTTACGCTGGGCCTGACGGGCGCCAAGCTGGCCAAGACCCCGGTCAACCACGCGCTCAAGGACTACTACCGTCAGCTAGAGCGCATGAGTGCCTCGCTGGCCTTTGTGTCCGACGTCACCATGGGCATGCTGGGCGGTGACCTGAAGCGCAAGGAACGACTGTCGGCACGGCTGGGCGATGTGCTGTCGCAGCTCTACATTGCCTCGGGTGTGCTGTGGTACTTCCGCCACCAGGGCGAGCGCGACGATCACGTGGCGCACGCACGCTGGGCGCTGGATAACTGCTTGGCCGAGATCGACAAGGCCTTCAACGGCTTCTTCGCCAACTTCCCCAACCGGGTGGCGGCACGCCTGATGCGCTTTGTGGTCTTCCCCTTCGGGCGCCCCTACCGCGAACCGTCCGATACGCTGACCGGCGAGTTGGCCGACAGCATGATGGAGCCGAGCCGTCTGCGCGACGAGCTGACGTCACTGGTCTACATCAATGGCGGACCGGAAGACGCCATCGGGCGCATGGAGCACACCTTCGATCTGTGTCTGCGTGCTGAAGCGCCGTATCTGAAGTACTTCAAGGCGCTGTCGGCCGGCAAGCTCACCGGCAACTCGCCGGCTGAGAAGCTGGATGACGCCGTCAAGCAGAACGTGCTCACGCCTGACGAGCGCGAGCTGGTGGCCGAGTACGATGCGGCACGCTACGACGCCATCCAGACCGACGCCTTCCCGAAGGACTATGTGGCGCAGTTTGCGGTCACGACGTCGCATACGGACGTTGAAGAGGATCAGCGTCAGGTCGCCTGACACCGCGCTGGCTTGAAAGCCACAAGGCCGGCCCGGAAACGGGCTGGCCTTTTTTGATGGCTGGCGGAAGAGCGCCAGCCGACTGCTACACTGCTACCAAAGGCATATGGGAATACCGCGATGAAAATGCTCACCGCCATCATCAAACCGTTCAAGCTCGATGCCGTGCGCGAAGCCCTCGCCGACATGGGCGTGCAGGGCATGACCGTCACCGAGGTTCGCGGCTTCGGTCGCCAGAAGGGCCATACCGAGCTCTACCGCGGCGCCGAGTACACCGTCGACCTGCTGCCCAAGATCAAGCTCGAAGTCGCGCTGCCCGAGGACATGGTCGAAGCGGCCATCGAAGCCATCCAGAATGCAGCCAAGACCGGCCAGATCGGCGACGGCAAGATCTTCATTTCCTCGTTGGAACAGACCGTTCGCATCCGCACTGGAGAAACCGGAGACGGCGCCGTCTGAGTCCAGCCGGCGCATGCCCTGGCGCGCGGTGCCTGGGTGGGCGCGGCAGCAACGATAGGGGGAACGGTCCTTGGACCCAGTCATCATCGGGGTGGCATTCATCGGGGGCTTTATCGCCCACGTTCTGCGCATGCCGCCGCTGCTTGGATTTCTGGCGGCCGGGTTCGCCCTCAACCTGTTTGGATTCGAGCCCTCAGAAGCCATCGCCAAGCTGGCCGATATCGGCGTCACGCTGCTGCTGTTCACCATCGGCCTGAAGCTCAATATCCGCACGCTGCTGGATCGCACGGTGTGGGGTTCGGCCACCGTGCATATGGCGCTCAGCACCAGCGCCATCGCGGTCTTCATCGTTGTGGTCAGCAAGCTGGTGGCGCTGCCGCTGCTCAGCCAGATAGAGGGCATGCAAGTCCTGTTGCTGGCCTTTGCGTTGTCCTTCTCGAGCACGGTCTTCGTGGTCAAGGCGCTGGAAGACCGCAGCGAGAGCAATTCCTTCTACGGACGCGTCGCCATCGGTGTCCTGATCATGCAGGACATCTTCGCGGTGGGTTTCATGGCGGCCTCCAGCGGACAGGCGCCCAGCCCCTGGGCACTGCTTCTTTTGCTGCTGATTCCGGCCGCGCCCCTGCTGCAGAAGCTCATGGAACGCGCCGGCCATGGCGAGGTACAGGTGTTGTTCGGCGTCACCTTCGCCTTGGTGGTGGGCTACGGGCTGTTTGAATTCCTGGGCATCAAGGGCGACTTCGGTGCACTGGTTGCGGGCATGCTGCTGGCGCCGCACACCGCCTCCGGTGCACTCGCGCGCGCCCTGTTCAACCTCAAGGACCTGTTCCTGATCTGCTTCTTCGTCAATCTCGGCCTGCAGGCCATGCCCACCTGGGAGTCGGTCGGCATCGCCGCCCTGCTGCTCATTGCCCTGTTGATCAAGAGCGCGGTCTATCTGTTCACCTTCGTGCTGTTCCGGATGCGCGCGCGCAGCAGCGTGCTGGCCACCCTGGGACTGTCGAATTTCTCCGAGTTCGGACTGATCGTCGCAGCAGTGGCAACCTCGCAGGGCTTGCTGGGTACGGAGTGGCTTACCGTGTTGTCGCTGGTGGTGGCGGCAAGCTTCGTGCTCAGTTCCCCGCTCAACAAGGGCGGGGAAGTGCTCTACCGCCGCTTCGGGCGGCTACTGAACCGCTTCGAGTCGAAGCACCTGCACGTCAAGGACCGGCCCATCGACCTGGGCGATGCCGAAGTGGTGATTCTGGGCATGGGCCGCATCGGCCGTGGTGCCTACGACCGCTTCGCCTACGCCTTCGGCCGACGCGTACTCGGCGTCGACAACATGACCAAACGCGTGCGCGAACTGCAGCAAAGCGGGTTCCATGTCATCGAAGGGGATGCCGCGGACTCGGACTTCTGGGACAAGCTGCTGGTCTCGCCCACGGTGGATCTTGTCGTGCTCGCCATGCCGCACCACGCCGGCAACCTGTTTGCCATCGAGCAGCTGCGCGACCGCGACTTCTCAGGCCATATCGCCGCCGTAGTCAATTACGAAGACGAAATCCAGCCGCTGCGCGATCGCGGTGCGGATTCGGTCTTCCACGTCTATTCGGAAGCCGGCGCCGGCCTCGCGGACCATGCCGCCGAAGAGATCGGCTTTGCCAACCAGCGGGTCGCCTAGGGCGGCAATTGGTTGTGTCGGCCGTCGCAGTGGGGGAATCGCCGACTTTGACCACAGCGGCACAACCAGACACGGGCGCCATCGCGCCGCACGCGGAATGTCGGGGAAGCCTCGCTGCGCCGGCATGCGTCGGGGCACAGCGGCCACGTCGTGCTGTCACCGCATCCGCAGGCGCGATGCGTACCGGCTGTCGGCTTGATGAGCAGCGGTTGGCGTGCGCCTTGGTGTGAATCGGACATGGGAGGCTAGACTACGGCCATGCCGCTCTCACGAACAACCTACCGCCGCCTCGTTCCCATGGTGCTGCTGGCCGCCCTGGGCGCCGCGACGCAGGCCACGGCCGGCGTCTATCGCTGGACCGACGCCAAGGGCCAGCTGCATTTTGGCGACCGACCCCCGCCCGGCGTCCAGGCCGAGCGCCTGCAGCCGGGCAGTCGGCTGGGCGAGATTCCGCCTGCATCCTCGAAGCGCGGCGATGCGCCGCAGCAACAGGCCGCGGCTGAAGCAGAGCCGCCACTGCGCGACCGTGACATTCCAAGCTGCGCCCAGGCGCGCGACACGCTCACTGGCTACCAGTCCGCCAGTCGCATCATCGAGACCGATCTGCTCGGCGAGGAACGCGAGCTGAGCGAGGCCCAGCGCACCCGCCTGATCGCCCGCCAGGAACGCATCGTCGAGCGCGCCTGCGACGAGTAGCGCAGCGCGGTCGTTCGCGGCGCTGTCAGAGTGCGTCCAGGACCTCGCGCACGTAGTTCGGCAAGGCAAAGGCGGCGCGATGCGTGCAGGCGTTGTAATAGCGCGTCTCGAGCGCAGCGATGGCGCGGTCGTCCAGGCGCTCCTCCAGGGTAGCCGCGGGCGTACAGGCCATGGTGGCGCTCCACCAGCCCGAGGGGTAGATCGGTTGCGGAAAGTGCAGCAGGTGCGTCTGCGCAAAGCCGGTCTCGCGCATGGCGCTGTGCATGTCGCGAATCAGGTCGAGATGCAGCAGCGGCGATTCGGACTGCTGCACCATGAGTCCGCCTTCTCCCAGCGCGCGTAGCACGTCAGCATAGAACTGCTTGCCGAACAGACCCTCGGCCGGACCCACCGGGTCGGTGGAGTCGATGATGACCACATCCAGACTGCCCGCTTCGGCGTCCTTCATCCACTGAATGCCATCGCCGAAGAAGAGTTCGGCGCGCGGATCGTCATTGCGCGCGCACAGCTCCGGAAAGTACTGCTCCGCCAGTCGGGTGACGCGCTCGTCGATCTCGATCTGCACTGCCGACTCGACTTCGCCATGCTTGAGCACCTCGTTCAGGGTGCCGCAATCGCCACCACCGATGATGGCAACGCGTTTCGGCGCCGGGTGGGCGTTCAGCACCGGGTGCGCCATCATCTCGTGATAGAGAAAATTGTCGCGCGTACTGACCATGGTGCAGCCGTCGATCACCATCAGATGGCCGAAGGTGTCCGTCTCGTAGATGTCGATGCGCTGGTACGGCGTCTGCTCGCCATGCACGTGCGCCCCCAGTCTGAGCGACAATGCGGTTCCGGTTTTTTCGTCCAGTTCCGAGAACCAGTTGTTCGCCAGCGTCATAACGGAATTCCCCCCAAAACGGCCGTCGAGTATAAGCAAAGGCTGCGGAACATCTCATGATGCATGATCGCCCCTGGCGCACGGCCGATGCCGCAGCGCTCTACAACATCCCGCAATGGAGCGAAGGCTACGTCGACGTGGGTGCCAACGGGCACCTGCACATGCGTCCGCGCGGCGCCGATGGCCCCGCCATCGACCTGGCGGAGCTGACGCGCCGCCTGCCGGAGGTCGGTCTTGAACTGCCGGTGCTGCTGCGCTTTCAGGACATCATTGCCGACCGCATCGATGCCCTCGTAGGCGCCTTCGACAGTGCGCGTGAGGCGCTCGACTACCAGGGGCGCTACCGCGCCGTCTATCCGATCAAGGTCAACCAGCAGCACAGCGTGGTGGAGCGCATCGTGCGCGCCGGCGGCAGCCGCATCGGTCTGGAGGCGGGCAGCAAGCCGGAACTGGCTGCGGTGCTCGGCATTGCCGCGCCCGGATCGGTCATCGTCTGCAACGGCTACAAGGACCGCACCTACATCCGCCGCGCCCTCATCGGCGAAAAGCTCGGGCATCAGGTCTACATCGTCATTGAGAAGCTGTCGGAACTCGCCATCGTGATGCGCGAGGCCGATGCGCTGGGCGTGGCGCCACGCATCGGCCTGCGCGTGCGCCTGGCGGCGATCAGTGCAGGCAAATGGCAGAACACCGGCGGCGAGCGCTCCAAGTTCGGTCTCTCCGCCGCGCAGGTGCTGAGCGCTTTGGACACACTGCGCGAAGCGCAGCGCCTGGATTGCGTGCAGATGCTGCACTTCCATCTGGGCTCGCAGGTCGCCAATGTCGGCGATATCCACCGCGGCATGCGCGAGGCCGCCCGCTTCTACACCGAGCTGCGCCAGCTCGGGGCCCCGGTGGCGGTCATGGATGTGGGCGGCGGCCTCGGCGTGGACTATGAGGGCACCCGCTCGCGCAGCGACTGCTCGATGAACTATTCGCAACGCGAGTACGCCACCGCCATCCTGCGCACCTTGAAGGATGCCTGCGCCCAGACCGGCGCCCCGGAACCCGACGTCATCTCCGAATCCGGACGCGCCCTGACGGCGCACCATGCCGTACTGATCACGGATGTGGTCGATGTCGAGGCCACACCCGAAATCAGCCCGCCCAAAGCCGATGCGGAAGAGCCGCACACCCTGCAGGAGCTCCACGGCCTGGCCGACGAACTGGACCACCGCCCGCCACTCGAGGTCTGGCACGACGCCGCCGCCTGGCTGGCCGATGTGCAGAGCCAATACACCCACGGCGTACTGGACCTGGCCGCGCGCGCCCGAGCCGAACAGCTCTACGCCGCCATCTGCTTCGGCGTGCGCGCCCGCCTGGACCCCACCATCCGCGCCCACCGCGACGCCCTGGACGAGCTCGAAGAGCGGCTGGCGCGCAAGTATTTCTGCAACTTTTCGGTATTCCAATCTCTGCCCGACATCTGGGCCATCGATCAGGTATTCCCGATTCTGCCTATCGCGCGCCTCGACGAGCCGCCCGATCAGCGCATCTCGGTCTGCGACCTGACATGCGACTCGGACGGCCGCATCGACCGCTACGTCGACCGTCGCGGTGTCGAGGCCACCATGGCCGCGCACAGTCTGCGGCCGGGCGAGCCCTACTGGCTGGCCTTCTTCATGGTGGGCGCCTACCAGGAAATCCTGGGGGACATGCACAACCTCTTCGGCGACACCAACGCCGTCAATGTGGTGCTGGATGACGCCAGTGCAGAAGGTTGGCGGCTGGAGTCGCCGGAGGAAGGCGACGCCGCCAGCGACCTGCTGCGCTACGTGCATTTCGCGCCCGAGGCGCTGACACGCACCTATCGCAGCAAGATCAACGCCCTCGGTCTGCCGCGCCGCGAAGGCGCCGCGCTGCTCGCCGAGCTGGAAGCGGGCCTGTCCGGATACACCTACCTCAGCGAGACCTGAGACCTCGCCTCAGGCCGCGCGCGACCAATCCGCCTTGCGGCCCGGACGCGCCTGACCGACGTCCGCGGTCTCGCGCAGGAAGCGCCCCAGCCCGCGCTGAAAGCGGATGGGGGCATCGAAGGGAATGGCGTGGCCGCACTGCTCGAAGCGTTCGATACGCGCATGCGGCACGAGGTCCTGGATGTGCAGCTGGCCCTCGGCCGGATACATGGCCGACTGCATGCCGACCATGGCCGTCAGCGGCGTATCGAGGGACTTCAGCGACTCCCGCCAATCGTAGTTGTCGTGCAGATAGGAACGCATGCAGTCGAGGTAGATGGTCCAGTTCCGGGTCGGCGCAACGGCCTGCACAAAGCGCTCATAGCGCGCCAGGCGCGTCGTGTGCTTCCAGCCGCGACGATGGAAGGCGCTGCCGTAGAAATCCGACAGCACATGCCAGAAGCGCTGGCGCAGCCGCACCGGAATGGCGCGGAAGGAGCGCCCGCGCCAAGGTTCGAGCTGCTCCATCACGGATGCCCATTCGGACAGACGCTGGTCCTGCTCATCGCCCATCAAGCCACATTGCCAGTCGCTGGCGTTGAGCACGCGCGGCGCCTGATCGATGTGCAGATAGGCGCGCACGCCTTCGAATCCATAGCGGCGGTGGTACTGCAATGCGGTGCAGGCCCCCATGGACAGTCCGCCCAGCCGGAAGTCGTGCAGCCCCAGCCCACGCACCAGGTCCGCGAGATCATTGGCATGCTGGTCGAGCAGCACCGGAGTGGCCAGGGCCAGTCCATGCGAGCGCCCAAAGCCGCGCAGATCGGGAAGGATGAAGCGGTAGCGATGCGCATGGCGCAGCGCAAAGGGGAGCCAGAGGGCCCCCTGCATGGCAAAGCCGTGCAGAAGCACTACCGGTTCGCCGCGTCCGACGTCGATATAGTGGAGTTTTGCGCCGTCGCGCATCTGCATTCTGGCCATGACTTGAGCATGCCCGTAAACAGGATTATTGCAAGCCGACGGCCCCACAATGCGGAGGACAGCAATGCGCGCGGGATTCATTGGTCTAGGCACCATGGGCAGCCCGATGGCGGGCCATCTGCAGGCAGCCGGTCTGCTCAGCGGCGTATGGAGCCACACCACCAGCAAGGCGGAAACGCATGGGCATAGCCTGGGCGTGCCCTGCGCGGCGACACCGGAGGCACTCTGGCAGGACGCCGACGCCGTGGTGCTCTGCGTGCGCGCCGACGCGGAAGTGCTCTCCGTCGTGGACGCGCTCTGCGTGGAGGCCGCCCGCGGAAAACTCGTGATTGATACCTCGACCGTGGCCGATGACACGGCACGCACTGCCGCCGAACGCCTGGCGGGCGTCGGGGCCCGCTTCATCGATGCCCCTATCACCGGCGGTGCCGAAGGTGCACGTCAGGCCCGGCTGACCTTCATGGTCGGTGGCGCCGAAGCGGATATCGCCGAGGCCGCCCCGCTGTTCGATGCCATGGGTGCTCGCACCGTGCATCTCGGCCCGGTGGGTGCCGGCCAGGCCTGCAAGGCGGTCAACCAGGTGATGGCGGCCGGCATCAACCAGGCGGTCTGCGAAGGCCTGGCCCTGGCCGAGGCTGCGGGCCTCGATCCAGCGCAGGTGGTCGACGTGGTAGGCAGTGGCGCCGCCGGCTCCTGGTTCGTGCAGAACCGCGGCAAGACCATGACTGCGGGACACTTCGAACCCGGCTTCCGCATGGCGCTGCACCTGAAGGATCTGCGCATCGCCCAGCACATGGCCACCGAGCGCGGTCTGCCGATGCCGGTGGTCGACCGCACTGCCGCCGACTACGCCCGCCTGGTAGCCGAAGGGCATGGCGATGACGACATCTCGGGACTCTATCGCGGCATCCGTCCGCGCCGCCGCGACACCGTGCACGCGCAGCCCCCGGAGGCTTACTGGTTCGAGGAAGGCTGCTGGATAAGCGAGTGGTGGAACCGCGATGACGACGACGCCATCTCCGTCGCGCAGGCGCGGGTACCCCACGGCGGTACCACCCGGCTGCACGCCTTGCAGGGCATCGTCGAACGCTACGTCATCCTCGAAGGCCAGGGTACGGCCGAGGTCGACGGCAAGACCTTCCAGCTACGGCCCGGCGATACGCTGATGATCCCACCTCAGAGCGCGCAGCGCATTCGCAACGAGGGCGACGCTGACCTGGTCTTTCTGGCCATCTGTACGCCGCCGTTCCGGGTGGATGCCTATTCGGACATCGCCGGCTGAAGACGGTGGGCCGTGGCCTCGCCGATGAGGGCGCCCCAACGGGTATAGCCGAGCGGCGAGGGATGGAAGCGGTCCGTGCAGAAATACTGATCGCCCCCCTCGAAAGGGATGGGTACATAGACGGCGTGGGGCGCCTTGGCTGCCACCAGGCCGATGATGCGGTCGAAGGCGCGGGCGCGTACCCCCAGCATGGTGCGCAGCGGCTGGGGAATGGCCGGAAAGGCGCCCATGGGCGGAACGGCGCTCACCGCAACAACTGCATGCGGCGCGCGCCGGCGAATGGACGCCATGAGCTTGGTGAGGTTGGTGTACCAGGTCTCCGGTGTGCAGCCGGACAGCACGTCATTGACGCCCAGCGCCACCACCACGACATCGCAATCGACCGCGATCAGCGGCACCTGCTTGTAGCGGGTCTGTCGCGCGGTCGCGCCATTGGCGCCACAGGCCTGCCACTCCACCGGGCGCGCGCTACGCGCGGCCAACGCCTTCGCACACTGCCCAGCGAGTGCACTGGCGTGATCGGGCGCCCCGACTCCGGCCACGGTGGATTCGCCCACCGCGGCCAGCTGCAGGGCCGGGCCTTCCCCGTCGATGCGCCCCTCACGCGGACCGGGCGCCTCTTCCAGGCGCGGCGTGTCGCGCCGCATGCGGGCGGCCTGCAAAGCAAACAGCGGCAGTCCCGCAATCAGCCCCGCGGTCCACAAGGCATAGCCGGTGTTGTCACGTATGCGTTTCATCACAGCCTCCTTACCGGACAGAAGCAGGTCTCGTGCCAAAGCGCGGGCGGCGCGCTCGCGTCGCAGCATGGCAGCATGGCCCGGAACCGAGTTGGAGACGCCATGACCCATCGCCTTATGCAAAGCGTCGTGCCGCCCGGCATTGGCGCAGGAGACGGGCCATGAGCGCGGAAGGGCTGTGCATCCGCGCCTACCGAGCCACCGACTGGGACGCACTCTGGCCCCTGCTGCAGGCCGAGTTCGCGACGGGGGAGAGCCACCCACAGGCCCCGGATATCAGTGAGGCCGCAGCCCACCAGAGCTGGATCGAGGCCCCTGAGGCGACCTTCGTGGCCGAGTGCGACGGCGCCTTGGTGGGCACCTATCTGATCAAGCCGAACCAGCCGGGGCTGGGCGCCCATGTGTGCAACTGTGGCTATATCGTGGCGCAGTCGGCACGGCACCAGGGGGTGGGCCGGGCGCTGTGCCTGCATTCCCTGGAGACGGCCCGCCGGCGTGGCTACCGCGCCATGCAGTACAACTTGGTGGTGGCCACCAACACGTCCGCGCTGCGGCTATGGCATTCCATGGGCTTTCAGACCGTCGGCCGCCTGCCGGAAGCCTTTCGCCACCCGCGCCATGGCTGGGTCGATGCCTTCGTGATGACCCGTGCGCTGAACAACGCCGGCGCATGAGGGCACCAGCGGCCTCGACGCCCGACAAAATGCTTTACATGGCGTAATTCTTGCTTCCAACGCGGGGACACACACCCGCGAGCGCATTATGAAAGCAGAAAGCATCGTCCTCGCCACGCTGGGCATCTGTCCCGCGGAGTCGCGGGCGCTGATCGCGGCCACACGGGTGCTCGAAGGCCGGCTTCCCGCGCTGGTGGACTGGTTCGATGCACCGGATCAGGCAGACGTCGTGGTGCGCAATCTGGACGCACCATCCGCCGATTGGCCCGCGCTGCGGGACGAAGCGGTGATCGTGCCGTACCGCGCCACCGGTGCCGTACCAGCCACCGGCATCTCGCGCCCCCTGCGCATGTCGGTGCTGCAGGAAGCCCTGAGCTGGGCACTGGAGCAGGCGCTTGCCCGGCGACAGCCTTCGCCGGAGCAGGTCGTGCGACGCGTCTACCGCGGTCGCGAAGAGGTCAGCAGCATAAAGCCACAAAACGAGGAACGCACCGCTTCTGCGCCGGCCTCGCCCGGTTTCGTGCGTGTCTATCGCGGGCGCACCATCAAGTAGCAGGCGCACGGCAAGGGCGTTGCCGAGTATGCTCCCCCGCGTGCACGCACCATTTTGGGGAGGAGTATGGTCGGCTTCGGGCGCGTTTCGCCTACCGCTCGTTTCACCGGCGCCACCTGGCGGCGCCACGGCCTGTCGCCTGAGGGGCTGCACCCGCGCAGCGAACGTTGGCTGGCGGAGGTTTTGCGCCTGGGCGCGCCCGTGGGCCGGCACTTGCTGCTCGACGATATGCTCCACGCGCGCCACTGCGCCATCGACCGGCTGCTGGAGCGTGCCATCGTCAGCGGTTCCATCACGCACGTAGTGGAACTTGCCGCAGGGCATTCGGCGCGAGGCTGGCGCATGAAGCAGCGCTTTGGCCCCGGCCTGCACTACATCGAGACGGACCTTCCCGCCATGGCCGAGGAAAAGGAAGCGCTGCTTTCGCGGGCTGGCCTGTTGAGTCCGCAGCACGAGGTGCGCGCCTTGGATGCCGGCGTCTCGGCCGGTGCCAACAGCTTGCCCGCCCTGCTGGATACGCTGCCGGCAGCGGCCGGCGTGGCGGTGATCAGCGAAGGTCTTCTGAACTACCTGCCGATGCAGGCTGTGGATCTGCTCTGGCAGAGTGCTGCCATGCGCATGCGCTCCTTCGCCCACTCGCTCTACCTGTCCGATTGCTATCTCGCCGAAGACAATGCCGACCTGATGACGCGCGCCTTCCTAGGCGCCCTGTCGCTGGCGGTGCGAGGCCCCGTCCGGCTGCATTTCGAGAATGCAGAGGGACTGGTTGCCCGCGCGCATCGGGATGGCTGGCGTCATGCGGAAGTCGTGCGTTGCAGCGAGCTGGGCCTGGACGGTGCGATGGCTGATCGAGCCGGTGCGCGCCGGGTTCGCATCGTGCGCGCCAGCGCCCACGCGCATTGCCCGGGCGCCTGAGATGCGTTTTCTGCGCCGTGCCCTGCTGTTCACCGTCGTGGTGCTGGTCGCCATCGTGGCGGGCGCCGCACTGTGGGCGCAGTGGCCTCGAACCCCACCCAGCGGCGAGGATGTAGCCGCGCCCGGCAGCGGCCCGGTCACAGTGACCTGGCTCGGCGTGTCGGCCGTGCTGCTGCGAGACGGCGACAGCGCGATCCTCATCGACCCCTTCTTTACACGCAAGCCGGCCAAACTGGGGCTACTCACCAATCGTCCGGTGCGCCCCGACGAGGCGCGCATCCGCGACTGGCTGGAGCGGCTGCAGATCGACCATCTCGACGCCGTTGTGGTGTCCCACGCCCACTACGACCATGCCCTCGACGCGGGCGTGGTGGCGCGGCTGACCGACGCACAACTGCTGGGCTCGCAGAGCACGGCACAGATCGGGCGTGGCGCCGGCCTCGATGATAAGCGAATCATCTTCGTGGAAGCCGGCACGCAGGTACAGGCCGGGCGATTCCGGCTGCGCTTCCTGGCCTCGCGCCATGCCGGCGCCACCGGCGGCAGGCCGCGCGGGACCATCGCCGAACCCTTGGTCCCGCCCGCCGGTCCGCTGGCCTACCGCATGGACCAGACCTGGTCGATCGTCGTCGACCACCCGCGCACGCGTCTGCTGCACCACGGCAGCGCCGGCTTTGAGCCGGGAGCCCTGGAGGGCGTCCGGGTCGACACCGTACTGCTGGGCGTGGCGCTGATCGACAACCTCCCGGCTTATCTCGACGCCGTGGTGGGCCAGGTTGCTCCGGCGCGCGTCTACGCCGTTCACTGGGACGATTTCACCCGGCCGCTGTCCGAGCCGCTGCGACCATTGCCGGTGGGGGTCGATCTGCCGGCTTTCTTTGCGCAGGCGCGAACGCGCTACCCGGCCGTCCGCTTCCAGACCCTGCCGTTGGGAGACGCGGTTGCCTTGCCTCGGGCGCAAGAAGCGCGCACGTCTTCCGCTTCGCCTGACGCATAATGCAGAGACTTTCAGCCCCCGCCGTGGACGCGCCTGCTCATGAAGACGATTCCCTCGCGATTGCTCGCCCCCTTGCTCGCCCTGCTGCTCGCCCTCAGCGCGGGTTGCGCCGGCATGAGTGAACAGGCCGAACTTCCGCCGCCGCACAGTGGCAACGTCCAGAATGTGGCGGAATTCCGCGAATTCCTGGATGCCTACCAGCCCACCGAGAAGCAGTTCCGGCAGGTGTATCCGGATATCACGCTGGTCATGCCGGGTGAGATCGCCACCAAGGAACTGCGCCTGAACAACAGCCGCTTCTTTGCCGAGCTCAATGACGAAGGGCGCATCGTCGACGGCCGCTTCCAGTAGCGCAGCCGCCGCGGCCTCCACGCGTCGCAGCAGCCTTGCGCCGGTGGTGCCGCCACAGGCGCGGCTGCTGGTGCTGGGTTCGATGCCGGGCGTAGCCTCGCTGCAGGCGCAGCGCTACTACGCCCATCCGCGCAACCTGTTCTGGCCGATGGTGGAGCGCTTCCTCGGCATCGCTGCAACGCAGCCCTACGAGCAGCGCCTGGCGGCCCTGCAGCAGCACGGCGTCGCCCTGTGGGACGTGCTTCAGCATTGCGAGCGCAAGGGCAGTCTGGACGGCGCCATCGTGCGCGCCAGTGAAGTCCCCAACGCGATCCCGAATTTGATCGCCACGCAGCCCGCATTGCGCGCCATCGTGCTCAACGGTCAGCGCGCCGCGACCAGCTTCCGGCGCCATTTGCAGGCAGAGTGCCTACAGCTGCGGCCCGCGCTTCACATTCATGCCCTGCCGTCGACCAGCCCGGCGAATCAGTCAATTCCCCTACAGGACCGCCAGCAGGCCTGGTCCGTATTGTCGGATTACGCCGGAACACCCACCCCTTGAGGAAGCTGCTAGACCGGGCGTGGTGGCACGACACCGCCAAAGGTCTGCATGGCAAAGGCCACACGCGCCGCCGCCGGTGCGCCCACGGGCGCCGCGCGGTCGACCTCGGCAACACGGTGACGCAGGCCGACGCGATTGGCGAGCTGAATGCTCAGGCCCGGCCGCGCGTTGAGCTCGAGCATCAAGGGGCCACGGTCCGCATCGAGCACGACGTCGACGCCGAGATAGCCCAGCCCCGTCAGTTCGTAGCAGCGCGCGGCGATTTCCAGCAGGCGCTCCCAGCTCGGTATCTGCAGACCGGCGATGACATTGTGTGAATCCGGATGCACATCCACCGGCTGGTTATGCCAGATACCCGTGGTCAGCGCGCCGGTTGCCATGTCCACGCCCGCGCCTACGGCACCCTGATGCAGATTCGCCTTGCCGTCGGATAGCCGGGTCGGCAGACGCACCATGGCGAGGATAGGCACGCCGCGATAGACCACGGTGCGGATATCCGGCACCCCCTGATGGGTGATCCGCTCGAACAGCGGGTCGAAGATGACCCGCTGTTCGATCATTGCCGTATCCGGCTGGCCACCAAGGCTGTACATCCCGGACAGGATATTGGACACATGATGCGTCAGGCCTTCGTGATCGATGAGGGCACCGCTGGATTTGCGAAACATCGCTCCAGAGCGGCCCAGGACTACCACGATGCCCTCGCCGCCGGAGCCGTGCGCTGGCTTGATGACGAAGCCGTCCAGTGCATCGAGGATCTGATGCATGTCGGAGGCGTCATGGTTGGTGCGTACCTGCGCATAGAGTTCGGGCACCGCAATACCTGCGCCCTGCGCCAGCTTCTTGGTCAGCAGCTTGTCGTCCACACGCGGATAGAAGCGGCGCGGGTTCTGCTCCGCGATCAGCGCCGCGTTGCGCCAGTTCATGCCGGCGATACCCGCCCGCCGCAGCGCCCGAGGCGAGGCGAACCATTTCATGGACCGGTATCCATATTGCGGAAGCGCACCAGTTCACTGACCCGATAGCCGGTATAGCGGCCCACCAGCAGCACCACCGCGAGCACGACCAGCAAGAGTTCCGGGAAGACGAGCATGAGGTGTTCCATGCCGGTCTTGAACATGAGCAGGTAACTCAGAATGGCCACCAGCATGCTGCCGAGGCCCTGTCGCAACGATTCCCCCGGACCGTGCTCCTCCCAGACAATGGACATGCGCTCGATGGTCATCGCCAGGATGACGATGGGGAACAGCGATACGGACAGTCCCGCCGGCAACCCGAGCTGGTTGCTGAGCACGCTCAGCATGGCAATGAGCAGGATCACCACAATGACCACTGCGGCCAGTCGCGGTACCAGCAGCAGCTTGAGCCGCTCCAGATAGAAGCGCACGGAGAGCCCCAGCGCCGTGACCAGCGTGAACAGCACCACGCCGCCAATCAGCTGGGTTTCGCGGAAGCTGATCGCAATCAGCACCGGCATGAAGGTCCCGAAGGTCTTCACGCCGACGATGTTGCGCAGCACCACAATGAGCAGAACGCCCAGCGGCAGCAAAAGCAGGATGCGGTAAAGATTCTGGGTCTGTACCGGCAGATTGAGCAGGGAGAAGGCCACCATAGCCGACTGCTCGCCCTGGGCGCCGTCCGCCGCAGCCTTGAGTGCGTCGAGCTGGCTCCGCTTGGAGGCAAAGCGCACGTTGACATTGCGCGCGCGCGTCACCTCGGCCGGGTCTCCCGCGCTTCGCCACCACTTCACGAAACCGTCGGGATAGCCCGTCTTGCCGGTGCTCGGATCGATGGGGACCCAGCGCTGCCCGTTGTGGACTTCCAGCCAGGCGGTTGGCTGCAGATCGCGGGCGCCGTCCTGCAGCGTGATGCCACGCACCATGCGCGCAGGGATGCGCGCGCCCTTGAGCATGTAGATGGCTGTGGCCACCCGATCCACATCGGAGCGCTTGCCTTCCAGCATGAGGCGGATGTTGTCGTTGGCCTCGGGATTGTTCAGCATCTGCATCAGCATCGCGGCGAAGGTGGCGACATCAGCGGACCGACTCCGCACCTCATCGAGCACTGAATTCACCGCCTGCAGATAGGGTTCCTCGTATTCGGGAACGGGTGGCGGCAAGGGCGCAGGCTCGTCCTCCATTGCAGCCTCCGGCTCGTCCTTGGGCATCAAGGTCGCACGGTAGAACAGCGCTTGGCGGCCACTCGGGCGGCGCTGGGTCCAGATCGCCGTGCGCTGACCGTCCACTTCCTCGACGGCAATGCCATAGCCCCGGGAGATGAAATTCTCCTCGAGCACACGATAGCCGGGAGGTGCCTCAGGCAGCTTGAGCTGTGCCTTGACCGCTCCGCCGATCGGCTCGAAGCCGAGTCGTGCCTCGATGATCCAGGCGTCCGTGGTCGCATCCGGCGACAGTGGGAAGCCCAGCGAATGGTGTTTGTACCAGGCCAGGGACAAGCCAATGACCGTGAGCGCGAGCGCGAGCAAGCCAACGTGCAGCCTCATGCGCCTCGCTCCGGCCATGCCCGCCTGTGCCGACGGGCCGCGTGTGTGTCGTTCATATTGTTGTGCATTGCCACAGGGCCCCCTCGCCCCTATTGGCTATCGCGAGCCTAGCGCATGGCGCCTTCCGGCCATAGCGCGCTGACCTTCACCAGATGGAAACCCGCGCCTCGGGGGCCAGGTAGAGCGCATCCTCGGGTGTCACGTCGAAGGCCTCATACCAGGCATCGATATTGCGCACAACGCCATTGGTGCGATAACGGTCCGGCGCGTGCGGGCCATTGTTGAGCCGGTTGATCAGTTCATCCTCGCGGTACTTACGTGCCCAGATCTGGCCCCAGCCGATGAAGAAGCGCTGCGACGCGCTCCAGCCGTCGATGCGGGCACGGCTCGGATTGGGCCGGGCAATGCCGATCTCACCGCTGTGCAGTTCCTCGCGCTGCGGTGACTGATGCGCATCCTCAAGCGCCATCTGCAGGGCGACGTAGGCGATGCTCAGCCCACCCAGATCCCCAATATTCTCGCCCAGCGACAGAGCACCGTTGACGCAGTGATCGGGCAGCGGGCAGAAGGCGTTGTACTGCTCGACGAGGGCCGCCGTACGCTGTTCGAAGCGCTCCCGATCCGCGTCGGTCCACCAGTTGCGCATCCGCCCCTCGCCGTCGAAGCGCGAACCTTGGTCATCGAAGCCGTGACCGATTTCGTGTCCGATGACGGCACCGATGGCGCCGTAATTGACCGCGTCGTCGGCTGCCGGATCGAAGAAAGGCGGCTGCAGAATCGCCGCCGGAAAGACGATCTCGTTACCGCCGGGGCTGTAGTAGGCATTGACCGTCTGCGGGGTCATGAACCACTCGTCCTCATCCACCGGTTGGCCGAGCTTGCCGTAGTGGAAGTCGAATTCGTGTCGCTGGATACGCATGACATTGCCCAGCAGATCGTCTTCCTCAATGGCGAGTGCGCTGTAGTCCCGCCAGTGCTCCGGATAGCCGATCTTGGTGGAGAACTGATCGAGCTTCTCCAGCGCCTCCTCGCGCGTACGCTCCCCCATCCAGGACAGCGACTGGATGCGACTGCGGTAGGCGCGGGTCAGATAATCGACCATGCGCTGCACACGCGCCCGGTAGGCCGCCGGAAAGTGCTCCGCGACGTAGCGCTTGCCGAGCGCCTCGCCCATGCCGCGTTCGACCAGCCCCAGCGCGCGCTTCCAGCGCGCCTTGGGCTGCTCGATGCCACTCAAGGCGGACTGATGGAAATCGAAGTGTTCGGCCACCAGCGGAGAACTCAGATAGGGCGCGTAGCTGGCCAGCACGTGGTAGGCAATCCAGGACTGCAGCTGGAACAAGGGCCGTTCCGCCAGAACGCGTGCCGTGGCGGTGAAGGCCTCGGGCTGGCGGATGATGACGCGCTCGGGGGTGATCGGACCCAGCGCCTCGAAGAAGGCCGTCCAATCGAAACCCGGCGCCAGTTCGGAGAGATCCGTCAGTGGGGAGGGATTGTAGGTCGCCTGCCGGTCGCGCGAGCGCACCCGCGTCCAGTGCGCTTCGGCCAGTGCGCTTTCCAGCGCCCAGACCGCCTCGGCGCGCCGCTCAGCCTGGTCCAGACCCGCCAAGGCCAGCATATCGGCAACATGCGCACGATAGGCCGGACGCAATTCGGCAAAGCGCGCCTTGTCGGAGAGGTAATAGGTTCGCTCCGGCATGCCAAGCCCCGCCTGGCTGACATAGAGCGCGTACTGCGACGGCATACGCGCATCGCGGAAGATGGAGAGCCCCACCGGCAGGTCGATGCCGATCTGCTGCAGTTCGGCAAATAGCGCGGGCAGGGCGGCCCGATCATCCACCTTCAGAATGCGCTCCAGCGTGGGCTGGATCGGTGTCACACCGCGTTCCTCGATCGTCGCCATATCCATGTAGCTGCGATAGAGGGCACTGATCTTGCGCGCCTCCTGGACTTCCGGATCCTCGCTGTCTCCAATGCAGGGTAGGCAGTCGATGAGGTCTCTCAACTGCTCCTGGGTACGCTCGTGGATGATGGTGAAGGTGCCGTAATTGGAGCGGTCGGGCGGGATGGCGGTGCGGTCCAGCCAGCGGCCATTGACGTAACGGTAGAAGTCATCGCCCGGGTCCACCATGGGCTGCATGCGGTCTTCGAGGACGCCCGCGTCGCGCGGGGCTGCGAAGGCCCCAGGCACGAGCAGCGTCAGCAACAAGCCTGCGGTACAGGCGCGAAGCGTATGCATCGTTGCATCCGTGAAGAATGAAAGAACGGCATGCTAGCAGGCTGAAAGCGGCACGAGGCTGAACGCTCTGGCGCGGCGCCTCAGGGAGTGGCAGCACCACCCGGCAGGCGAGGGCGTGTGGGGTCGATGTCGGGCAGCGTGATGTGCACCATCTGCCCCTGGCGCCCCTCGCTGGCGACCACGGCGAGGCTGCCATCGGAGCTCAGAATGATGGACTCCGCCTGCTCCATCATCGGCAACACGCGCCGTCCGGGATAGCGCCGCAGCGCCTCTTCCCAGCGTTCCCCCGGCGCACGGTCGTAGACGAAAACCGCGCCGTAGCTCAGCACGGCCATCCGCTGTCCATCCGGTGTGATGTCCAGGCCGGTGGGCAGATTGAAGCCCAGGGCCCGGCGTGGCCCCTCGAAGAAGGTCGACATCGGCGGAGGCGGCAGCTCGACGTCGCCCACGTACTCGGCCAGCACAGGATCGCCGTCCTCGGCGGCCGCCATGCCGTTGCAATCCGGCGGCGCCGGCAAGCGGTAGAGCGCCGGCGGCGTCTCGCGCTTGCTCAGCACGTAGATCTGGCGGTCGCGTTGATCAAAGGCCAAGCCTTCGGCGTCGCGCGGCCCGTCCGGATAGCGGAACACCAGGTGCCCGGCCACACGGGCCTCGCGTGCATCGACACCGGGCTCGGGAATGAACTCGATATGCACGCTGTCGCGGCGCGCCAGATTGTCGCCAATGTCGCCCACCAGCAGACAGCCACCGCGGGCAGTGGGCATGCGTGCGATATCCTCCCAATCCAGATTGCTGCTGCCCTTGATCACCACGCGCCCCAGCGCCTGCCCCTCCCGGCCGAGTCGAAAGAGCCGCGCGCGGTTGCCGTGATCGTTGTGCCCCCAGAAATCGCCGGTGGCTGCTGGTGCCAGACCGGAGATTTCCTTCAGTTCGGGATCATTGAGGGTATAGACGCCTTGCACGAAGCCGGCGGCATTGACCGTGCAGCCCGACAGCAGCACCGACAGTGCAACCACCGGCAACAGCGGCCATCGCCGCGAGCACAGGCAGACATCGCGCGGATGCGGTGCGCGCATCGGCAACCCTCATGAAAACAAAGGCCGCATAGTAGCGGCCGCCTCGCTCTGTGTGGCGGGCGCCTGTTGCTGAGCAGCTAGCGCGCCGCCACCAGTGCGGTGCGCGACAGCCGGCTCCGCGCCGCGCGCGACTTTCCGGCACTGACCGCCACTACGCTGCTGCCCAGTTCGTCGATATAGCGCTCGAGCGTGGAAATGGCCTCGGCGCGGCCATCAGAAGCGTACTCGGCGGTGCGGCTCGCAAATTGATCCTCGTGCGACAGCAGCCGGTCCACATGCGAAGGCGAGAGCTGGCTGGCGGCCACTCGCATGCCGATGCCCATGCGCTCCACCATGGTCGCATTCAGGCGTTGCTCGAAAGCATCCTCTGGCACAGCAAGAATGGGCTTGCCGAAATGCAGCGCCTCGCCAATAAGCTGATTGCCGGCGGTGGACAGCACGGCGCGGCAGGCCGCCAGATCGTGCGCGAACCATTCGTTGCTGGGCGCACAGAATTCCAGGTTCTCGCTCTGGCCCTTCCACGGCGTGCCATAGACCTTGACCGGCATGTCGAGCAGGCGCAGCGTGCGGTCGACATGGGCGCGGTACTGGTGGATGCCCTTGTTGAAGTAGACCAGCAGGAAGTCGCCACGCTTCGGTTTCAGTCCCTTCACCACATCGCGCAACATCGGGCCCACCACGCGGGCATCGTCGCGGTAGGGCTCGGCCGGATAGAAACTGGAGATCAGCACCCGATCCGGTTCGCCCATCAAGGTGCGATAGCCGATGGCGTCGCGCTGACCCGCGAGCCAGAGATCGGCCGGAAAATTCGGCTTGCACCAGGCGATGATGCCGACATGATCGAAGCTGATGCGCGGGATGCCGAGACGCGCGCCGGCGCGGTGCGTCCAGGCCTCGGAATCGGAGATGATCAGCTGGGTGCCGCGGCTGCGCATCTCGCGCTCCAGCGCTTCGGTGCCCGGCCCACCCAGCAGCAGATCGGCCATCGGCGCCAGGTTCTCGCTGAACGTGCGCGGCAGCGAGTGGCCGCCGCGATTGTTGTAGCGGTAGCCGATCGTCGGGATGCGCACGGTCGGGAAGAGCGGCGCCAGTACATCAAAGGCATCCCCCCCCGCGTACACGGTAACCTCGTGTTCTGCCATCAGCGCGGGCAAAACGCTCATGGTCCGCATGGCGTGCCCGCGTCCGTAGCCCATCACACCGTAAGCTATGCGCATTAGCGGTCTCCGGCTCATTGAAGCAGGGCGCAGCTTATGACGCATGCGTTGTCGCGCCGTGACAGTCCGGTGACTCTTGTATGACAGCCTACTTTCCGCAACGAGCCTGAATCATGCCCAAGCGTGGCCAGAAACTCTTCATTCGCCAAGCCGTTCCGGAAGACATTCCGGCCATCATCGCGCTGACCGCCAAGGTCTATGCCGAGATGGGGCCGTACAGCAAGGACGAGCTACGCGGACAGCTCAACCACTATCCGCCCGGCCACATGGTGGCGATCTACGAGGACCAGATCGTCGGCTACTCCGCGTCGCTGCGCGTGTCGGAGGAACGCGCACTGTCCAAGCACACCTGGCGGGAGATCACCGGCGGCGGCTTCGGCACCACCGACAACCCGAATGGTGATTGGCTCTACGCCTACGAAGTCTGCGTCGATCCCGACTACCGCGGATTGCGCATTGGCCATCGGCTGTATGCGGCACGCCGCAAGCTGTGCATCGACGAGATGCTGAAGGGCATTGCCTTCGGTGGACGCATCCCCGGCTACGGCCGGCGCCGGCGCCGTTTCGAGAGCGTGGAAGCCTATTGCGAAGCCGTGCGCGAACGCCAGATCCGCGATCCAGTGATGAGCTTCCAGCTGCAGCAAGGCTTCGAATGCGTGGGCGTGCTGCAGAATTACCTGCCCTCGGACACCGAATCCTGCGGCTTCGCCACGCACATGATCTGGCGCAACCGCGGTGCCGAGACGCAGACCACCAAGACGGTCTCCGCCCCGGACCGCCCGGCCTCGGTGGTGCGCATCGCCATCGTGCAGTACCTCCAGCGCGGCATCGAATCCTTCGATGAATTCGCCAAGATCGTGCGCCACTTCGTGGACGCGGTGGCCGACGTCAAATCGGATTTCGTGCTGTTCCCGGAGTACTTCGCCTTCCAGTTGCTATCCATCGAGGACCGCGAGATGTCGCCGCGCGACTCCATCCGGCGGCTGGCGGACTACAACGACGCGCTGGAGGAACTCTTCCAGGACCTGGCCATCCGCTACAACGTCAACATCATTGCGGGCAGCCACCCACAGTTCAGCTCCACCGGCGTACTGCAGAATGTCGCGCACGTCTTCCTGCGCGATGGCTCCGTGCACGAGCAGCCCAAGATTCAGCCCACCCCGGGCGAACGCTACTGGTGGCAGATCGAAGGCGGTGACGTGGTGCGTGCCATCGACACCGACTGCGGCACCATCGGCGTGCTGACCTGCTACGACAGCGAGTTCCCAGAGCTGGGGCGCCATCTGGTGAATCAGGGCGCAACCATGCTGTTCGTGCCCTTCTCCACCGAAGAGCGCAATGGCTATCTGCGCGTGCGCTACTCGGCGCACGCCCGCGCCGTCGAGAACCAGGTCTATGTGGCCATTGCAGGCAACGTCGGCAATTTGCCGCGGTTCCACAACATGGACATCCATTACGCCCAGAGCGCCATCATCACGCCCTGTGACTTTCCCTTCGCGCGCGATGGCGTAGCGGCAGACACCACCCCCAATGTCGAACAGCTGGCCTTCGCTGATCTGGATCTCGACGCGCTCTATCAGGCACGCCAGGCCGGCACCGTGCAGAACTGGAAGGACCGCCGCCACGACCTCTATGAAGTCCTGTGGCGCGGGCCTTCGGATGATGGCTGAGTGGTATCACTCCTGGATGGCGATACCGGCACGGCGGGCGCGCTGAATGGCCTCCAGCCGGGAACCGGCCCCGAGTTTGGAATAGATGTTCTTGAGGTGATATTTCACCGTATTCAAGGAAACATGCGCCTGGCGGCTGATGGTCTCGTTCGATGCTCCGGTTGCAAGCAGATGCAGTATCTCGGCCTCGCGCGCGGTCAAGGTGACCGGGACAGCCGGCTCGCTTTCCGATGCCTCCGCAACGGCCCTCAGCATGGTCAATGCAAGAGGAAGCAATTGCCGCAACTGCGCATGCCGACGATGGCAGGGGCGCGACGCCAGATAGTCCACGTGCTCCATCAATAGCGCAGCCATGTCGCCCTCCGCCTTGCACAGGCGGGTCATTTCCGCCTCTGGAACCATGTGGCGCAGAAGCGCGTCCAGCGCGGCGTGCGCGCTGTCCATATCGCCCTTTCGCCGCATCTCCAGCGCCTCGATGATGAGTGGGGCATCCGCCACACCCTGCGCGACATCCGACCCTCGGGAGCGCGGCGACGCGGCGTGTCGGGGCTCGGGATGACGGGACACCGCAGCCTGCGCCCCGGGTCCGGCGGACGGAGTCATCACGCTTGACGCATCCAGGAACACTGAGCAGCTGGCGATGGCGTGCGCATCGCTTACAAGGCCGACTCGGGCAGGTGAATGACCACCCCGTCGAGCGCCTCGGACATGGTGATCTGGCAGAGCAGTCGACTGTTCGGCTTCGGCTCGACGGCGCCTTCAATCATCATGTGCTCCTCCTCGCCCGGCACGCCGGAAGCGGCCAGCCAGGAAGGATCAACATAGGCGTGACAGGTGGCGCAACTGCAGCAACCACCACAGTCCCCGGCGATGCCAGGAAGCATGTGATCGACTGCGCATTGCATGAGGTTCTGCCCCTCGGCCGCCTCCAGGCACCGGCTTTGGCCGTCGGTTCCGACAAAAATCACCTTACCCATTGCCCGCTCCCCATGGTGTCCGGTCGAAGGTGCCGCCCGTCAGGGCTCAGCCACGCGCACCACAAGCTTGCCGAAGTTGCGCCCATGCAACAGACCGACGAAAGCCTCCGGTGCGGCTTCGAGGCCCGCGACAATGTCTTCCCGCACCGTGATCTGTCCGCTCGCCAGCCACTGCCCCATATCCTTGAGGAATGCACCGTAGTGCCGCTCGTACTCATCGAGAATGACGAAACCCTGCATCTTGATGCGCTGCACCAGCATCGCGCGCATGAGGCCAGGGAGCTGATTCGGCCCATCTGGCACGCCATCGGCGTCATACCAGGCAATGACGCCGCACAATGGAATACGCGCGCCTTCATTCAGCAGCGGCAGGACCGCATCGAAGACAGCGCCGCCGACGTTCTCGAAGTAAACATCAATGCCTTCCGGAGCAGCCGCGGTCAGTTGCCGCTGGAAATCATCGGAAGCGTGGTCAACGCACGCATCGAAGCCGAGCGATTCCACGGCGAAGCGGCATTTCTCGGCGCCTCCGGCCACGCCCACCGTACGGCATCCCTTGATCTTCGCAATCTGGCCCACTGCGGACCCGACCGCCCCCGTAGCCGCGGCGACCACTACCGTTTCTCCGGAGCGGGGTTGACCGATATTGAGCAGCCCGTGGTATGCCGTGAATCCCGGCATCCCGAGGATGCCGAGGGCGTAGGACGGATGTTCCAGCGCCTTGTCCAGAGGCATCACGCCGTCCCCATTGGACACCGCATAGTGCTGCCAACCGGTGAAGGCCAGGGCGAGATCGCCCGCTTCATAGCGGGGATGGCGAGATTGCACCACGCGACAGACGGTACCACCGCACATCGGCTCTCCAACCTGAACCGGCTCTGCGTAGGAGGGGCCATCGTTCATGCGCAAGCGCATGTACGGATCCAGTGACAGGAAGCAGGTTTCCAGAAGCATCTCGCCATCGCCGATATCTGGAACAGGCGCGTGCTCGACTCGGAAGTGCTCTGGACGAACCGCGCCTTGCGGTCGACGGGCGAGAACAACGCGGGTATTGGTACGTGCTGAGGCATTCATCGTAGGGACCGGTTGTCATAAGAGAAGGGCGCGCCCACACCAACTGCCGGATCGCAGTGCGCGCATCGGTGGTTGTGCTAGAGGCTCTCGAATTCCCTGAAATCAGGCACTTCGAGCTCAGCACGGAAGCGGCGCGGCTCGAAGGGCCATGCCGAAGGCACGCCATTGGGCGCGATGTACCAACTCGAACAGCCTTGTACCCAGGTCGTGCCTTCCATGGCCTCGCGCACGCGTGCGTTGAAGGCCTCGGCGGCCTGCGGCTTTGCTTGCATGGCCGGCGCGGAACCCTGCGCGAAGTGGGCGATGCACCCGAGGATGTAATCCACCTGGGTTTCCGCAATATCGATCGCGGAGTAATTGCCGATGGGGCTCTGGGGCCCAAGCGTAAGAAAGAAGTTGGGGAAACCGGGAATCGTGACCGTACGATGCGCATAGGGACCGCCCGCCCAGGCCTCATCCAGACTTTCTCCCGCTGCATTGGTCAGCTTCATGGGCCGTACGTAGGCGTGCGCATCGAATCCGGTGGCCAGCACCAGTACGTCGATCGCATGTCGCACACCGTCCTTGGTCACGACCGCGTCGGTCTCGATGTGGGCGATGTCCTCTACCACCAAGGAGACGTTGTCGCGCTGCATGGCGGGATAGAAACTGGTGGACATCACCATGCGTTTGCACAGCGGGGCATCGGTGGGCGTCAGCTTCGCCCGCAGCGCCTTGTCCTTCACGGTGCGCAGATTCCATCGGCACAGGCTGCTGAGCAGTGACCGCTGCCAGCCCGGCCGGATCACCGCCTTCGCGAAGGTGTGCTCATACAACCAGCGGTAGCTCTTGTGGAGCCCCTTGGCGAGGCGCGGGAACCGCCGCAACAGTCGCTTCTCGAGCTTGGTGTATTGCCGGTCCGGGAGCGGAAAGATCCACTGCGCACTGCGCTGGAACACTGTCAATTCCAGCGGGCGCTGCGCGAGCGCGGCAATGATCTGCACGCCCGTCGAACCGTTTCCAATGATTCCCACGCGCTTGCCGTCAAGGTCCACATCATGGTTCCAGCGCGCGGAGTGGAAGGCGGCGCCTGCGAAATCCTCGAGCCCCTTGATGGTGGGGTAGCGCGGGTGGTGCAAGAGGCCACAGCAGGCCACCACGATGTCGGCACTCAGTGCCTCCCCGTCGGCCGTACGCAAGGTCCAGCACTGGCCGTCATGGTGGGCATCCACCACCTCTTGGTTGAAGCGTATGGAGCGGCGGAGGTCATACTTCTCGGCAACAGAAACAAGGTAGTCCTGAATCTCTCCGCCCCCCGGGAGCCTGCTGCTCCATGAAGGGTTCGGTTCGAAGCTGTAGGTGTAGTAGTGGGACGCCACGTCGCAGGCAATGCCGGGGTAGGTGTTGTCCCGCCAGGTGCCGCCCAGTTCTGACCCCTTCTCGATGATCGAGAAATCAGTGAAGCCCTGTTCCTTGAGCTTGATGGCGACCAGAAGCCCGGACATTCCCGCGCCTATGATCAGTACGCGTGGCATGCGCTGGTGTTGAGCGTGACCTTCCATAAACCACCCCCTGGGTGTCTCGTTCAGAGCACTTCGAACACGTCGTAGAGCACTTCTCCGCCGCCGAAGCTCGCGATTTTCCCGATGGTGAGGAGATCGTTGAGCCAGCCGTATTTCTCGGACGCGGTCTCGAAGTAGGGCGCGCTGCGAAAGTAGATATCCGATCCCGGAATGGACTCGCCTGAGGCAATACGCTCGCTGAGCCCCGGATCCATACGCAGCACCCCGTTGTAGTGCGAATAGATGGGCATGCCGTCGTCCGCCATCATCAGCAGGCGTACGTCCAATTTCCAGTTGCCATTGGGCTGCACGCGCACCCAATCTCCACTCGGGTGCGCCAGCTGTGCCGTGATCCGCGGACTCTCGATGCTGGCTTCAAGCACGTTGAACACCATCAATGAATCCCCGACAACAACCGGCTGTTCAATGGCACCGCGCAAGCGCATGAGCCATCGGGTTTCAAGCGTCGGTTCGGCCATGAGAAATCTCCTCTAATGAAATGTGATGGGCAGCTTAGCCATGACTCGGAAGAAGGAGTGCGACCACTCGATATCGCCCTGACGGATATCCATCCCTGCCGTTCGCTGCGCGAATTCGGTCAGGGCATACCGCGCTTCCATGCGCGCCAGCTGGTTGCCCAGACAGAAGTGCACGCCACCGCCGAAAGCTTGGTGCGCCACATCCTGACGACCGATATCGAAGCGGTCCGGCTCCGGGAAGCGTGCCGGGTCGCGATTGGCCGATCCGAGCATCATCCAGAGCACGGCATCTGCCGGCAGCACACGGCCGCCGACCTCCCAGGGCTCGGCAAGGACACGCCAATTGAACAGAATCGGGGTGTCGTAGCGCAGGCATTCCTCAATGGCGTTACGAATCAGGACGGGCTCCTGACGGAGCCGCTCCATCTGATCGGGATGGTCGAGCAAGGCCCTCAGCCCATTGCTGATGAGGCCGATGGTCGTTTCGTAGCCTGCGATAATGATGCCGATCGCCTGTACAGCAAGCTCGACGTCGCCGAGGCTGTCATCTTGCTCTTCAGCCCGGATCAATGCGCTGACCAGATCCTCTCCAGGCTTGGCGCGCCGCTCGCGCACCAGCGCCTCGAAATAGTCAGCCATTGCAACACCGGCGTCGCGCGTCCTCTGCTGGACCTCAGGAGGCAGGAAGCGGGCGAAGAAGGCATTGGTTCTCGCCGCGGTCCACTCGTTGAACAACGGACGGTCGGCCAAAGGCACCCCCATGATGTGACACATCATGCGCGACGGCACAAGGCTGGCCATGTCCTCGACGATTTCCATGCCGCCTTGGGCCAGTGCCTGGTCCATAGCCTGAGTCACGGTTTGCTGTACCTCTGACTCCATTTGGCGGACCGTCTTGGCACCACCCAGCGACTGCATCGCCATATTCCGCAGTCGTCGGTGCGCCGGGCCATCCTTGTTCAGCATGAATTCCAGGAAGCTGCCCCTTTGATCCAAAGGATCAAAGTTGGGGGCGGTACCGTCGGAAAGGGTCTGGCTCGTCTTGGCATTCTTGAAAACATCCGCCACGTCCGCGTAGCGGCTGATCCGCCAGGTACCGACCGGAGTGAGATTCACCGGATCCGCCGTGCGCAGACGATGCAATGCGGGATAAGGGTTATCGCGGAAGTCGGGGGCGAAAGGGTCGGCGCCGCACCAATCACCCGCGTCCGGGACTGCGTTCTTCGTTGTTGTCGCCATGTCGTGTGCCTCCGTCTGATCGATCACCGCGCGGTCCAGCCGCCATCAATCGGGATGGCGGCCCCTGTGACAAAAGTGGATTGACCGGACAGGAGCCACAGCACGGCGCCCGCAATCTCCGTCGGGTCTGCGATACGCGCTTGCGGCGACATGCCGGCGAGCACTTCTTCCGTGATGCCGGCGGCCTCCAAGTGCTGGAGGATGCGGGTTCGAACTGCGCCGGGGCAGATGGCGTTCACCCGGACCCCGCCCTCTGCAGCCTCAACGGAGGCTGCTTTGGTCAGCCCGACCACTCCGTGCTTGCTCGCCGTATAGGCCGCCTGGCCGGCCAGGCCGACGAGGCCCGAAATTGAGGCGTTATTCACGATGGAGCCACTGCCTTGAGCAAGCATGTGGCGCAACTGATGCCGCATGCACAGCCACACACCCTTCAGATTGGCGGCCAGGGTCTGGTCGAAGTCATTTTCTTCAAGTTGCTCGAACGGAACCGTTGGCGCCCCAATGCCTGCATTGTTGAACGCGCCGTCGAGCCCTCCCAACCCGTCAATGGTCTGTGTGATCGCCTGTTGCACAGCGGCGTCTGAGCGCACGTCGACGACAAAGGAGAGGCATCGCTGATTTTTGCGGTCGAGCGTTTCAGCAAGCGCTCGCACCCCATCGGCATCCACATCCCACAGCGCCAGTTCCGCACCTGCGGCCGCGAGCGATCGCGCCGTTGCACTTCCAATCCCGGAGGACGCGCCAGTGATCACCACCCGCCGTCCTTCAAGCGGCTCAGCCATTTCCTCTCCTCCTACTCGCTCTTCACGAAGCGACCGCGAGGTTCGGGCCTCTTCGCGCGCCCTCTTCGGGGCATCAGGCCTCTGGGCAGCAGGCTGCAGGTTCCGGGGGTACCCTTTCCTACAACTTTGCGTTCTAGAGTATTTCATCTAGAGCGTATACTCTATTTTGGGGAGCGTCAACACGCCATGGCACTGCCAAGAAGCAAGCCGCAAAACGACAACCGGGAGCGCATTCTCGAGGCCGCGATCGCGCTCATGAACGAGCACGGCGGCGCCGTCGGAACGTCACAGATCGCGAATCATCTGGGGATCAGCCCAGGCAACCTCTACTACCACTTCCGCAATCGCGAAGCGATCATGCGGGAGTTGTTCCTGCGGCTCACTGACGAACTCACGCAAGTGCTCCGCACCGCGGAGCAGGACGACATCACCGCTGATTACCTCGCTTCGTGTTTCACCGGAGGGGCGAGGGTGCTCTGGCGCTATCGGTTTTTCTTTGCCGTGGATTTCATCCGCAGGGATGAAGCGCTTGCGGAGAGCTATCGCGCGCTCAGTCACAAGTGCAAGGCCTACATGCACATCATCATTCGCGGTGCCCTGCGACGCGCGCCTGGTCGCTGTTCCGCCACGCCAGATGAATGCGAGCGACTGGCCGAGAACATGTGGGTGCTCTGGATCAGCTGGCCGCGATACACCGAAATCGACGGCAATCACAGCACTGTCCGAGAGGCCGATATCTGGCGCGGCCTCGAACAGATTGCCTTCCTACTTTCGCCCTACTTGGCGGAAGACTACTTCGCGCAGATCGCTCGCCGCCTCAGGGAACACGCCTGAGCAGAGCTGCCTGCTCTCAGAGCAATCGCGGGTGGTTCAGACCAAGCCCATCTGATGCGCGGCATTGATGGCCTGGGCGCGGCTGGAGACGGCGAGCTTGGAGTAGATGTTCTTGAGGTGGAACTTGATCGTGTTCTCGGACACGAAGATGGCTTCGGCCATGGCGCGGTTGGAGGCGCCGTTGGCCAGCAGCGTGAGGATCTGCTGCTCGCGTTCGGTGAGCGGTTCGAGCGGCTGAAAGGCCTCGCCTTCGAGCGGCGCGCTCTGCGCGCGTTCGATGCCGGCACCACGTAGGATGCGGTGCATGAGATTGTGCAGCTGCTCGGCGCCGGGCGTGGTGGCATCGCAGCGCTCGGCAGCGGGGGCGATCACGCTCAGGCCGGTGCTGGCCCCGGACATGTCGCGCAATAGCTGGACGGCCTCGCGGCCTTCCTCGATGAAGGTGCGGATGAAGCCGCCCGGCGCGGCCAGGCTGAGTGCTTTCTGCATGGCCCGCCGCGCCGAGTTGTCCTCCCCCTGCGCACGGTAGGCCAATGCTTCGAGAATGCGCAGCTTGATCTGGCGGCGCACCCGGCGCCGGTCGGCCGCGTCGGTGAGGGCGCGGTGCAGGCTGTCCAGTGCCCGGTCGCTGCGGCCGTCGGCGATATCGAGCCGGGCCCAGCCAATGAGATCGCCCTCGGCCGCTTCCGAAAAAGGAATCCAGAGTGAGCGGTCCTGGCTTGGACGGGCTTCAATGCGGCTGGCAATGGATTTGGCCCGGTCGAGTTCTCCCGATGCCAGCGCCCGGCGCACCCGCTCCCAGTTGATGTTGCGCACCATGCGCGGCCAGTTGCTGGTGTAGGCAATGGATTCGAGCTCGTCGAGCTTCTCCTGCGCCTGTGCGAATTCGCCCTGCGCATCGTGAATCCGGGCCAGAGCGATATACGACAGTGCCATGTAATCCAGCAAGGCGGCATTGCGGATCACGCTTTGGTACTGCTCGAACTGGGCACGTGCCTCTTCAAGGGCGTCGACTTCGTAGAGGGCGTGCACGTGGCAGGCGACCAGCACGGCAGAGGTCACCGACTCGTCGAGGCTGATGCCGGGGTCGGTCATGCCCTGACGGAACTTCTCCAGCGCCTCCTGCAGATAACCCTGAACCAGAAGATTTGCGCCCGCCGTACTGACCGCATAACCCCAGCTGAAGGCGGCGCCGGCGCGTTCACTGTGCGCGCGGCCGAGCGAAAGATACTCGTGGGCGGCCTCGGGCTCACCGGCCGCAATCGCCAGGTACCCCTCCAGATTGGCGCCCGCACCCAGTTCGAATGCACGGAAGCCTGTGGCCGTGTCGTCGCGTACCTGCACCGTGCGAACGACCTCGCTGGCGCCGGCGATATCGTCCTGAATGATCAGGATCATCGAACGCACGACGGAACTGCGCGCGACCAGATCGGCATCTCCGGAAGCTGCAAAACGCTCCAGAATGGCCTGAATGGGCTCCAGCTTCTGGCGGCGCCGGAGGAAGGCCAATGCATAGGCCACCTTGACCACCAGATCCGGACGCTTCTCGATCTCGTCAATGGGGAGGCTGTCGTACCAGCGCTCCACTGTTACCAGATTGCCGTCCATGGTCAGCCGGGTAGCCCAGTGATCGAGGATTTCCGCGGCAAGCCCGACGTCACCACCGGCCAGGGCGTGGTACATCGCCGGGTCGTAGTCCGCCTGCTCGGCGAACCATTGGGCCGCGCGGGCGTGAATCTCGCTGGCGCGCTCCGGGTCGTGTTCGCTCAGCTGGCGGGCGAGAAAGCCGGAGAACAGCGTGTGGTACTTGAACCAGTAATCGTCCGCATCGAGGCTGCGCAGGAAAAGACCCGCCCGCTCCAGGTACTGCAACATGGCCTGGGAATCCGTGCGGCCGGTGACGGTGTCGCACAGCGGTGCACAGACGCGCTTGAGCAGGGCCGTTTCGCGCAGGAATTGCTGCACCTCGGCATCCTGCAGATCGAGCACATTGTCGGCCAGGTAGTCGGCCAGATCCCGTGGACGGAAGGTCGCGATATTGGTCAGCGATTCACGCACGCTGGGGCTGGCGAGCGACAGGCGATAGAGCTGCAAGGCGGCCGGCCAGCCTTCGCTGCGTTCATGAATCGACTCAAGCTCCTTGCGGCTGAGATTCAGGCCCTCCACACCGGCAAAGAACATCTCCGCTTCGGATAGCGAAAAACGCAGGTCCTGTGCGCGCAGCACTTCGGCGTGGCCATTCACGGTCAACCGCGCCATGCCGATTTCCGGCACGGTCCGCGAGCCGATGACGAAGACCGCATTCTCCGGCAGCCGCTCCAGCAAGGTTCGGAAAAAATCGAGGATGGAGCGGTTAGTCAGCACCTGGAATTCGTCGAGGAATACCACCACCCTGCGGTCGAGCTGCTCCAGCCGATCCACCACCCAGTCCGAACGCGGCGCGCGTCCCGCCTGCACCTTGGGCACCGCACCCCCACTGCCCTGGCTCGATGCCGACTGCGCCTCAAGTCGCTTGAGCAGACTCTGCAGATGGCCAAACAGCCGGCTGGTGTCGTTATCGCCCTCATCCAGCGACACCCAGCCGATGGCCGCGCCCTGCGCCTGCCAGTGCGCGCGCGCCTGCTGCATGAAAGTGGTCTTGCCATGCCCTGCCGGCGCCTGCAACAGCACCACCCGCGGCATCGGCTCGGAGAAGACCCGGGCCAGCAGGTCCGAACGCACCACGGCACCGGTCGGGTGAATCCCGACTGGGCGGGCAGGCAATACCGATGCGTCGGCAGCCACGTCGGATGGGTCAGAAATAGCCATAAATCATCGATCACCTGGCAGCGGTACTGGCGTTGACGCGAGCAGGCAAGCATGCGCCCAAGCGCGGCCCAACTCAACCAAGGCCACGGGGCGTTGTGCATCCCGCACCTTGCTCGCTGCAGTGCACACACACACTACCCGTTCGTGTGGTTTCGCATGCCTTGACGACGGCTAGACTCCAAGCTGCACAAAAGTGCACAACAAAAGAAAAACTAAGGATGGAGGAGACATGGGCCGGATGAGCGGAAAGCGCTGCATCGTCACGGGCGGTGCGCAGGGCATCGGCCGCGCCGCCGTCACCCGACTGGCGGCCGAGGGCGCGAATGTCCTGCTGACCGACGTGGATGCCGAGGCCGCACAGGCAGCCAGCGAAGCCATCGACGGGCAGGTACACGCGATGGCGCAGGACGTGACCGACGACGCATCCTGGCCACGCACCTTCGAGCACGCGCACAGCCTGTGGGGCGGCGTCGATGTGCTGGTCAACAACGCCGGCATTGTGCGGCCAGGCAGCATCGAGACACAGAGTGACGCCGAGTGGGACGCCATTCTCGCCACCAATCTGCGTGCGGTGATCAAGGGCATGCAGACTGCGATTGCCCACATGCAGAAGACCGGCGGCGGCGCCATCGTCAATGTCGCCAGCATCGAAGGCATGATCGGTGAACCGCTGGCCATGGCCTACAACGCTTCGAAGGGCGGGGTCCGCATCGCCTCCAAGTCGGCTGCCAAGCATTGCGCCGCCGAGGGCTATGGCATTCGCATCAATTGCATCTGCCCCGGCTTCACTGAAACCGTGCTGGTGTCCAACGCCATTGCAGCGATGGAAACCTCGGTGGCCGAGGCCTTCACCCAGAAGGTGCTGTCGTCCATCCCGATGGGGCGGCTGGCCCAGCCCGAAGAGATTGCCAACGGCATTCTCTTCCTCGCCTCGGATGAAGCCAGTTTCATGACCGGCGCTGATCTGGTCATCGACGGCGGCCAGACCGCCTGACGCCGCGCAGCCCCAAGAGGAGAGAACGACATGGCGAAGCACGAATTTCACGGCAAGGTGGTCTTCATCACCGGCGCCGGTAGCGGCATTGGCAAGGCCTGCGCCCAGACTTTCGCCGCCGCGGGCGCGACGGTCGTGGCGAGCGACCTGAAGCAGGAACAAGCTCAGGCCGTCGTGGACGCATTACCGAACGATGGGCGGCAGTCGCATCAGGCGCTGGCGCTGGACGTGCGCGAGAACGCACAGTGGCAGGCCGCGCTGGAGGCCACCATGGCGCAGCAGGGCCGGCTGGACTGCCTGGTGAACAACGCCGGCATCGAGATCATCAAGGCGATCACCGAACTCGACGTCGACGAGATCGACCAGCTATTGGCCATCAACGTGCGTGGCGTACTGCTTGGCTGCAAGCACGCCGTGCCCCACCTGGCCCCAACCAAGGGCAGCATCGTCAACCTGGCTTCGGTGGCCGGTCTCGTCGGATGGCCCTTGCTGTCCCTGTATTGCGCCTCCAAAGGCGCCGTTGTTCAGATCTCGCGCTCGCTGGCGCAGGAGCTGCGCGATACCGGCATCCGCGTCAATGCGCTCTGCCCAGCGGTGATCCAGACCGATATGGGCAGCCGCTTCCTGGACCGCTACGAGCAAGGCCACGGCATCCCGATGACCGATGCCATCAACGCGCGTCAGGGAAGGCTGGGAACGGTGGAGGAAGTCGCGGATTGCGCACTCTTCCTCGCCTCGGATGCCGCCAGTTTCGTCAACGGCGCCGCCATGCCCGTCGACAACGGACTCAGCGCCGGGTGAACGGCCGGCACCATCGAATGAATGCTGTGCGACCGGCGGGGGCCGCCTGCGGGCGCCTTCGCCGTGTCTCCCCCTTCTGTCCCCACGCGCCGCGTATCTCAGGCCCCACGCGGGACAGCTCTTTATTCCTACCATGGGTGTACGCCGTGAACGGCCGCACCCACAACAAGACCCGCAAGGAGACCCACCGATCATGAAGGCGATCCGTCTGCCCCAGCCCGCCAGCCTCGACACCCTCGAAGTGGTCGACATGCCCAAACCGGAGCCTGGTCCGGGCCAGATTCTCGTCCGGGCCCGCGCCAGTTCCCTGAACTTTCACGACTACCTCGTCGTCACCGGCGCGGCCCCCACCGAGGACGGCCGCATCCCGATGTCCGATGTCGCGGGTGAGGTCGAAGCCGTGGGCGAAGGCGTCACGCTGTTTGCACCGGGCGACCGCGTCATGAGCACCTTCTTCCCACTGTGGCAGTCCGGGCGCCCGGCCTTCGCCAAGTGCTGGGCGTGCATCCCCGGTGACACCGCCCAGGGCTATGCCGCCGAATACGTCTGCAACGCAGAGACCGCCTTCACGCCCATCCCGGACGGCTACAGCTTCGAAGAAGCCGCTACCCTGCCCTGTGCCGGGCTGACCGCCTGGCGCGCGCTCTTCGTCGAAGGCGGCCTGCAGCCCGGTGAAACGGTGCTGGTGCAGGGCACCGGTGGCGTGTCCATCTTCGCACTGCAGATGGCCAAGGCGGCAGGCGCCACCGTCATCGCCACCTCCTCCTCCGACGAGAAACTGGAGCGTCTGCGCGCGCTGGGTGCGGATCACACTGTCAACTACAAGAACACCCCGAAATGGGGCGAAGCCGTCGCCGCCCTGTGTCCCGCCGGCGGCGTCGATCATGTGGTGGATGTGGGCGGCCCCGGCAACCTAGCGAACTCCTTCGCCGCCAGCCGCGACGACGGCCATGTCTCCCTCATCGGCGTGCTGACCGGTATGAGCGGCGACATTCCCACCGCGGCCATGATGGTCAAGCAGATCCGCCTGAAAGGCATCACCGTAGGCAGCCGTGAGCATCAGCTCAATATGGTCGCCGGGCTGAATGCCACTGGCATCAAGCCGGTCATCGATTCCAGCTTCCCGCTGGAGAAGATTGCGGATGCCTTCCGCCATCAGGAATCGCAGAAGCACTTTGGGAAGATCTGCCTGACGTACTAGCCTTCCGTCCCAGCCCCCGTTGCGGCAATCCGCAGCGATGCCGCGCAGCGGCGAGCCAGTCCCTGTGCCCTTGGCGGGTGGCCGGATCGGGTGGCGCGCGCAGGGGGTGCGAGACAGGACGTCGAGCAAGCGCCGTCACGACAGGGACGTCGTGTCGGCGCGTACCCCGAGCACGACGCCTGATCCGGGCACCTGGGTCGGCGTAGCCGGCCCAGGCCACCCGTGGGCACCATGGCTTTGGTTCCTTTGGCCGTAACCAAAGGAACCCGCGCGTTCTCAGTGATCCACTCGACAGTGGATTGCTACAGAGCGCGGAATCTGTGGCAGTGAGGTCCAGATTCTGGGGTGGCTCAACGACCACCAGCGCTCAGAGTTCCGCACCTGTTATGGATAGCGCTCCGGTCTGATCACTCTGCCCGGTGCGGGTTACTTTTCTATTGTGCGATAGAAAAGTAACCAAAAGACCGCACCCCACACCCGCGCCGGCCCTGTCGGGCCGGGCCCCTCCGTAGCGCCTGTGCTCGGGGTCGGCCTGACACGACGTCCGTGTCGTGACAGGCCTTGGCTGGCCATCCGTGGCCAGCCACCCCCTGCGCGCAGGCGCTACTCCGGCGCGGGTGCAGGGGACTCCATACGGCTCGTCGCTCCGCGACATCGCAGCCGACGCGGCGATGCTGCGAAGCAGCGAGCCAGTCCCTGTGCCCTTGGCGGGTGGCCGGATTGGGCGGCGCGCGCAGGGGGTGCGAGACAGGACGTCGAGCAAGGGCTGGGGCGGCATGGACGCCGCCTCAGCCCGACCCCGAGCACGACGCTCGATCCGGGCACCTGGGTCGGCGTTAGCCGGCCCAGGCCACCCGTGGGCACTATGGCTTTGGTTCCTTTGGTCGTAACCAAAGGAACCCGCGCGTTCTCAGTGATTCATCCGTCAGTGAATTGCTTCAGAGCGCGGAACACTTGGCGATTCAGTTGCAGTGGCGGTTGCTCCATTAACCACCATCGCTCTTGGTTCCGCACCTGTGATGCTTTGAGCTCTGATCTGAGCACCCTGCCCGGTGCGGGTCCCTTTCTCTGCTTGCCCAGAGAAAGGAACCAAAGAGAAGGCACCCCACACCCGCGCCGACCCTGTCGGGCCGGGCCCCTACGTAGCGCCTGTGCTCGGGGTCGGCCTGACACGACGTCCCTGTCGTGACAGGCCTTGGCTGGCCGTCCCTGGCCAGCCACCCCCTGCGCGCAGGCGCTACTCCGGCGCGGGTGGAGGGGGAACGAAAAGGGCCCGCCAGAAGCGGGCCCCAAGGTCACAAAAGCAAAGAAGAACTATTCCCCAAGCGCAATCGCCACCGCCTTGGGCTCCAGGTAGTGCTCCAACACCTCATCACCGTTCTCACGTCCCCAGCCGGACTGCTTGAAGCCACCGAAGGGCAAGGAGGGATCGAAGGCGTTGTAGGTATTCACCCAGACGGTACCGGCACGCAGGCCGGCGGCCAGCCGGTGCGCCTTCTCGAGGTCACGCGTCCAGACACCGGCAGCGAGCCCGTAGATGCTGTCGTTGGCGCGCGCAAGGAGCTGTGCATCGGCCTCGTCGAAGCGGGTGACGCAGACCACCGGGCCGAAGATCTCTTCGCGGTAGACCTCCATCTTGTCGTCGACATCGGCCATCAGCGTCGGTGCAAAGAAGTGGCCCTTTTCGCCCACGCGCTGGCCGCCGGTGATGGCTTGGGCGCCGGCCTTCTTGCCGTTCTCGACATAGCCCTGGACGCGTTCGAGCTGCTTGGCGGATACGAGCGGACCCATCGCCGTGTCCGGGTCGAGGCCGGGCCCAAGCTTGATGCTCTTGGCGTAGTCGGTGAGCCCTTCCATGACCTTGTCATAGATGTCCGACTGCACGAACAGGCGCGAGCCCGCGGTACAGCACTGCCCGTGGTTGAAGAAGATGGCTTCGGCTGCGCCGGGAATCGCCCTTTCCAGATCCGCGTCGTTGAGGATGATGTTCGGCGACTTGCCGCCCAGCTCCAGCGACACGTTCTTGAGGTTGCCCTTGGCGGCATTGACGATGAGCTTGCCGACTTCGGTCGAACCGGTGAAGGCCACCTTGTCCACGTCCGGATGCCCCGCCACGGCGGCGCCAGCGGTCTCGCCATAGCCCGTGATGATGTTGACCACCCCATCGGGCACGCCCGCCTCCTGCATGAGTTGGCCCATGCGGATGGCGGACAACGGGGTGTCTTCCGCCACTTTCAGCACCACCACGTTGCCGGTGGCCAGGGCAGGCGCCAGCTTGAAGGCGGCCATCAGCAAGGGGAAGTTCCACGGAATGATCTGGCCGCAGACCCCCACCGGCTCGCGCCGGGTGTAGGCGTGCCAGCGCATGCCCGGCATGTAGGACACCGACGGCTCTACCGAGCGTCCGTAGAGCTTGGTGGCCCAGCCAGCGTGGTACTGGAAGACGTCCGCGGCAATCGGAATATCTGCCGCCTGCGCGATGGCAGCGGGCTTGCCGTTGTCGATGGACTCGATCTCCGCCAGCTCGGCGGCGTTTTCCAGCAGCAGTTCGCCGATGCGCCAGACAATGCGGGCGCGCTCCGCGGGCTGCATGCTGCGCCAGGGGCCCGACTCGAAGGCGGTACGCGCAGCGCGCACGGCCTTGTCGACATCGGCCTCACCGGCGGACGGTACGGCACCCAGCCGCTCACCGGTGGCGGGGTCGAAGACCTCAATGGTCTCGCCCGACTGGGCATCCACCCATTCGCCGCCGATCAGCATCTTCAGCGGTCCCTTGAGGAAGCTCGTCACCGCGGGTTGCACTTCGAAACCGGACATCATCTTGTTCATGCTTGTCTCCTCGTTGGCCAGTGCAGGCGCCGCGCACGACGCCCGAAAAAGGGGTCACTTGCTCTGTTTGGCGACGCTTTCCGCCGTGTTCTGGATGAAGGCCGCGATCTGCTCTGCCTCGCGTTCGGTCAACTTGCCCTTGAAGCTGGGCATGCCGCGGCTGGACCAGGCGCCTTCAATCAGCAGGGTGGGCAGCGACTCCAGGACGCTGGCGTCGACATAGCCGGGGTTGGGCAGGCTGCCGCCGTTGTTCACACCGGGAACGCCGTGGCAGAAGATGCAGCTGCTCACATAGAGCTGTGCACCCGGACCGACATCCTCCGCCTCGTAGTCGTAGCCGGACACCAGCGTGGTGCTGCGCACCTCCGATGCGCTGGGAATCTCCGGCATTTCCGCCTTGCCATCGAGTCGGAAGGTGTAGACACGGCCGGTACCCATGCGCTCGCTGTGGCGCTGCGCCAGGCCGTAGACCCCGCCCCAGCCCACCGCGATGCTGACGTACTGGGTGCCGTCGATCTCGTAGGTGGACGGCCCGGCGATCACGCCCGAACTGACCGGGGCCTGCCACAGCGCGTCGCCGGTCTTGGCGTCATAGGCGATGAAGCGGGCGTCCGCCGATCCCTGGAAGACCAGGCCGCCGGCGGTGGTGGTGGTGCCGCCATTCCACGGCGACAGATACTCCTGCCGCCACACCTCCTTCTGCGCGACCGGGTCCCACGCCAGCAGATGCCCGAAAGGCTTGGCTTCCGGCGTGATGGTGTTGACCAGGTGGCCGAGGTTCCAGCCGAGGTTGCTCATCGGATGCCCGGGCTGGTGCGTGTTCGGCTCGAAGCTGGGGTCGCTCTCCAGCGCCAGCGGCACACCCTGGGCCGGGATGTAGACCAGCCCGGTCTCCGGGTTGAAGGACATCGGGTGCCAATTGTGCGCACCGTAGGCGCTGGGCCGGGTTTCCCAGGCGGCGTCCTGCGCGCGTGCGCCTTCGGCGATGATCGGCCGGCCGTTCTCGTCATAGCCTTCGGCCCAGTTCACATCGACGAAGGGCTCGGCCGAAATGAAGCTTCCGTCGGTACGATCGATGACGAAGAAGAACCCATTCTTCGGCGCATGCATCAGCACCTTGCGCGGCTCGCCGTCGATCTCAAGATCGGCCAGGATGATGTGCTGCGCGGCGGTGAAGTCCCAGGTATCGCCCGGCACTTCCTGGTAGTGCCAGACGTATTCGCCGGTCTTGGCCTTGAGCGCGACGATGGACGACAGGAACAGGTTGTCGCCGCCCTTGGGGCTGCGCACATCGCGGTTCCAGGGATTGCCGTTGCCGACCCCGACGTAGAGCAGGCCAAGCTCCGGGTCGTAGGCCATGGAATCCCACATCGTGCCGCCACCACCGGTTTCCCGCCACGCGCCATCCGGATCCCAGGTCTTGGCGGCCATCTCCATGGAGGCATCGGCGAAGGGCGGTTCCGGGTCTTCCGGCACCGAGTACCAGCGCCATTCCTGCTCGCCGGTGTGCACGTTGTAGGCGGTCAGATAGCCACGTGTCTGCAGTTCGGCGCCACCGTTGCCGATGACCACCAGATCACCGAAGACGCGCGGCGCGCCGGTGATCGTCTGGAGCTTCTTCTCGCGCATGTGGCCAAAGGTGTCCTTGCGCCAGAGCACCTCGCCCGTGGCCGGATCGAGAGCCACCAGATAGCCGTCGAGCGTACCGACGAAGACCTTGCCCTTGGCCACCGCCACACCGCGATTGACCACGTCACAGCAGGCACGGGCGCCGTATTCGCGGGGCACCTGCGGGTCGTACTTCCAGAGCATTTCACCGGTGCGTGCGTCGAGGGCATGCACCACGCTCCAGGGCGCGGTCACATACATCGTGCCGCCCACCACCACCGGTGTGGCTTCCACGCCGCGGGTGGATCCCAGGTCGTAGCTCCACGCGAGGCCGAGGCGGTCGACATTGTCGACATTGATCTGCTGGAGTCGGCTGTAGCGCTGCTCGGAGAAGCCGTGGTTGTAGGTCAGCCATTCACGGCTATGCGCGGCATTGGCCATGATGGCAGCGTCGTCCACCCGCTCGACCGCGGCGCGGCGCTCGGCGACAGGGTCCGTGCCTTGATCGGCCGCAGCCTGCGAAGCGGGTGCGGCGGTCTCCGTCTTTGCGCTGTCGGCATCGGGACTGGAACAGGCAATGAGCGAACTGCACAAAGCGGCAAGCAACGCCGCTGGCATTCGGTAGCGCATGAGAGGCTCCTCAGATTTGTCGTTTTGATGTTGCTTCGCGACAACGGGCCCATCGGGCCCGCCGCCGCGGTGTGTGTTTATGTTTTGTGTACAGCGTCCATCCAGCCGTCGAAACGGCCATCCAGCACTAGGCTGTTTCCACCTCGCGAATCTCGTCGCGTACCACGCGCTTGAGTATCTTCCCGGCGCCGGAAATCGGAAGGGGTTCGTCACGGAAGGTCACATCGAGTGGCCGCTTGTAGTTCGCTAGTTTGGCGGCGCAGTGATCCAAAACCCCCTGCCGATCGAGAGGGCTGCCGGGTTTTTTGACGATGACCGCGTGCACGGCTTCGCCCCATTTTTCGTGCGGAATGCCCACCACGCAGCACTGGTCGACGCCGTCGAGGGCGTACAGCACCTGCTCGACTTCCACCGAATACACGTTTTCTCCACCGGTCACGATCATGTCCTTGATGCGATCGGTGACATAGACATAGCCGCGCTCGTCCATCACGCCAGCATCGCCGGTATGCAGCCAGCCGCCACGGAAGGTGTCGCGGTTCTCGTCGGGGCGATTGAGATAGCCCGGCGTGACCTGCGGGCCGCGCGCGACGATCTCTCCATGTGCCCCGGGGGGCAGCGGCTGATCATTGGCGTCGAAGATCGCGACCTCGCATCCCAGCATGGCGCGGCCCGCCGAGCGCGTGATGTCACCGGTGGGGTTGCGATGGTCGTCCCCGCTGAGCAGCGTCAGCACCGGCGAGGACTCGGTCTGTCCGTAGGCCTGGATCAGCTCGAGGGAGGGGCACTCCTTCATCACACGATCCAGCAGGGCCTGCGGCATGGGGGAGGCGCCATACAGCAGGCGGCGGAGCTTCTTGAGGCCGGCGCGGCCCGCTTCCTCGTTCATCATCATGCCGATCATCGTCGGCACCAGAATGGTCTGGTCGATGTCCTGGTCGAGGATGGCCTGGGCGCATGCCGAGGGCTCGAAGCGCGGAATGACGTGGTGCACACCGCCGAGGGCGGTTACCACATGGAAGAACAGCGCGTCGGCGATGTGGAACATCGGCGCCACATGCAGATGGCGCATGCGATGCGTCAGGCTGAGCTCCGCGGCGAAGGCGAGGCTGTGCAGCACGTGGTTGGAATGCGTGAGCTGCACGCCCTTGGAGCGGCCCGTCGTGCCACCGGTGTAGAAGATGCTGGCGACATCATCATCGGCGTGGCGCAGGGCGCTCACCGGCTCCGCCGACAGCAGGCTGTCCAGGGTCAGCGCGCCGTCGACGGATTGCGCCGCCGCATCCAGTGCGACCGGCCCGACGGCCTTGCGCACCTCGGCCGGCATCTTGGCGTAGCAGCCCGCGCCGAGCTGATCGATGAAGATCCATTGCGCACTGCTGTCCTGCAGTGCGAAGGCGACCTCGTCCGGCGTCCAGCGGGTATTGATGGGCACGGAGACCGCACCGAGCCACTGCGTGGCATAGGTGATCTCCATGTAGGCCACGGAGTTCTCGGCAAGGATGGCGACGCGGTCGCCGGGTGCGACGCCCTTTGCGGCGAGCCCCCCGGCCAGTGCGGTGATGCGGTCCCGAAAGGCACGCCAGCTCTGGCGAACCCCCGCCTCTTCGGTGGCGGTATCGTCGGGATAGCGGATGGCATTGCGTTCAATGAAGCTGCAGGTATGCATTGCGGTCTCCTTGGCGCGGCAGGTCTAGGAGGCGACCGGCTGGCGTGCGGCCAGCACCGGACGCAGCGCGTGCCCAACGGTGTCGAGAATTTCCGTGGCTTCGGGGATGGCGCCATCCATCAAGGGGAAGGCGTGAATTTGATCGTCGATATTGAGCACATCGACGGATACTCCGGCGGCCTTCAGCGCCTCGGCATAGGCGAGGCCTTCATCACGGAGCGGGTCGAAGCCGCAGACGAGCACCGTCGCGCTGGGCAGACCCGATAGATCGGAGGCCAGCAGCGGGGACGCCCGCTCGTCGCGGGCCGTGCGCGGACTGTCCAGATAGTGCTGTTTGAAATAACGCATTAGCTCGGTGGTCAGGAAGTATCCCTCGCCGCAGCGCTCGTAGCCCTCGGATTCCTGCGACAGGTCAGTCACCGGGTAGAACAGTAGCTGGTGGACGAGCTGGAGGTTGTCATCGTCGCGAACGGACAGCGCGGCCACAGTGGCCAGGTTGGCGCCGGCGGAATCGCCTGCCACGCTCAGGCTGTCGGGGCAGACACCCAGGGAGTCCGCATGGCCGTGTACCCAGCGTACGACCGCGGCAGCATCCTCCACCGCAGCAGGGAAGGGGTGCTCCGGTGCCAGACGGTAATCCACCGAGATCACGGCCGCATGCGACGCCACGCAGAGCCGGCGACAGAAGCGGTCATAAAGGTCCAGGTCGCCGAGCACGAAGCCGCCGCCATGGAAGAAAATGATGGCCGGCGAGGGCGTATCGGCACCGCCGTCGTTCCGGTAGATGCGCAACGGGATGTCCGCATGGGTGCAGCGCGCCGTGACGCGTTCGACTTCTTCTACCGGGGTGGGCGTGCCCTGCAGTGCCGCCAGGCCCTGCGCGATGGCGGCGCGCGCCTCCACCGGCTGCAGTGATTCCAACGGTGGCTGGCCGGCCTGTTCCATCAGCGCGAGCACTTGCGCAGCATTTGCGTTCAACGTTGCCATTGTCTTGGTCTCCTCCGATCGTCGATAGCGTCGAATTCTTCTTTCGGTGACAGCGCGACGACCCGCATTGGGCACGCGCGCCGCTCCCATTCAAGACGCTATGCGCAGGCGGAAGCGGGCTGCGCCACCCAATCGGGTAGTTGTGCGGCAAGAAGCACGCAAGCGCGCAGCAGAGGCTGGAGAAAGACGCAAGAAGAAGCAGCTTGAAGGGGCCCAAAACCTACCCGATCGGGGAGTTGTTTCACCCCAGGGGCTGACCAATACTCTTTTTCAGGTTCGCGGCGCGACCGGGCGCATGGCGCCCCTGGAATTGCGCCCGAACGCTAACAAGATGAGCCGTTTCGGGCGCGATTCCGCGCGTACCGGAACGCGACAAGACGACGATAAAAGCGCGATTGGAGGACAGACGATGGCGGACGGCATTCGAGACAACAACACGCGGGTAGACGCGGTCGTGATCGGCGCCGGTTTCGGTGGCCTGTACGCGACCTATCGCCTGCGCGAGCAGGGCATGAAGGTCCAGGCGTTCGAGGCCGGTGACGGCGTGGGTGGTACCTGGTACTGGAACCGCTACCCCGGTGCGCGCGTGGATTCACAATCCTACGTCTATCAGTACTGGTTCTCGGACGACATCCTCAACAAGTGGAACTGGAGCGAGCGCTTTCCCTCGCAACCCGAGGTCGAGCGCTATCTGAATTTCGTGGCCGACGAATGCGACCTGCGCAAGCACTACGCCTTCGAGACGCGCGTGACCGAGGCGACCTACCACAAGGAAACCGGCCGCTGGACCGTGGTCACCGACAAGGACGAGCGTTACGACACGCAGTTCCTTGTGGCCTGCACGGGTGGCCTGTCGGCGCCCTCCCTGCCGGACATCCCGGGCATCGACGACTTCCAGGGCGAGTTGCTCCATACCGCGCGCTGGCCGAAGGAAGGCATCGACGTCAGTGACAAGCGCGTGGGTGTCATCGGGACCGGCGCAACCGGTATTCAGGTCATCCAGTCGCTGGCGCCGCTGGCCAAGCACCTCACCGTCTTCCAGCGCACACCGACCTTCGCGATTCCGATGCGCAATCCGGAGTTCGACGACGCCAAGCGCGCCGAGCTCAAGGCCAAGTATCCGGAGCTGAAGCAACGCGTCTTTGACACCTTCACGGGCTTCGCCTTCGATTTCCAGGACAAGGACTGGTACTCGATGAGCGATGAAGAGCGCCGCGAGATGATGGAGGAGATCTGGAGGGACGGTTCGCTCAGCTTCTGGGTGGGCACCTGCAAGGAAGTGTTCTTCGATCCGGAGGTCAGCAAGCAGTTTGGCGAGTTCGTAGCCGAGAAGATCCGCGCCCGCGTCAACGACCCGGAGACCGCCGACAAGCTGATCCCCAAGGACCACGGCTTTGGCACCCGGCGCATTCCGCTGGAGACGAAGTACTTCGAGGCCTACAACCGCGACACCGTCGACCTCGTCGACATCCGCGCCAATCCGATCCAGAAGATCACCGCCCACGGTGTGCAGACCGCCGAAGGCGAGGTCCCGCTGGATACCCTGATCTTTGCCACCGGCTTCGACGCCGGCACCGGCGCCATGAACCGCATCGATATCCGTGGGCGCACCGGCGAGCTGCTGCGCGATCTCTGGGAGCGCAACGTCCGCACCACCATGGGGTTGCAGGTCCATGGCTTCCCGAACCTGTTTACCACCATGGCGCCGCTGGCGCCGGCATCTGCCTTCTGCAATGTGCCGACCTGCCTGCAGCACCAGGTGGACTGGATTTCCGAATGCATCCGCTACGTGCGCGAGCAGGGCAAGCAAGTGATCGAGCCGACCGAAGCGCTGGAGCAGCAGTGGGTACAGCATCACGACGAGTTGGCGGACCACACCATCGTCATGAGCACCGCGTCCTGGTACGTCAAGCGCAATGGCGACGGTACCCGGCGCATGCTGTCCTATCTGGGCGGCGTCAACACCTATCGGCAGACCTGCGACGACATCGCCGCCAAGAACTACGAGGGCTTCGCCATCAGCTGATCCCGGTGCGTTGACACCCCAATGCCGGCAGCGCCCTTATGGCCTGCCGGCTTTTTTGTGCGCGCAACGGCAGGACGTGCGCACCCTGGTCGCAGGGTGGCAGAGCACCCGCGTCCATTCTTGGCTTGAGAGAAAAGGCGCGGCGCCGAGGCGCCGCGCAGCGTCGTCGCCTTAGATGCGGCCCATGCGCAGGATGGCGTTGCGCGTCAGATACTGCTCGTACATGCCCGGTTCGTTGACGCGGGTGGTCACGCCGTCGCTGATCTCGCGGACCTGCTCCAGGCGCGTCATGCGCCGGGTCTGCACGTCGAAGGCATGCACATGTGTCCACGACCAGTACGGATGGTCTCCATCCATGAAGGCCTTGCCACCGGATTCGTAGAGCGAGTAGTTGCCGTCGAAGGAGCGGAACAGCTCGCCCTTGCGGTCATAGGTCACCATGCCGATGGGCATCATGTTGCGCGCGTCAAACCACACGCGCTTCTTGCTCACCGGTGCCCGCGTGAAGGCCACCGGTTCAGCCTCGGTCAGGATCGCCTCCGGCACCAGCTCCACCGTGGAATCCCAGAAGGTGTTGCCCTCCGGTCCGCCATGGGTTCCGTGTTCCCAGTTGGGATGGTCCGGATTCCAGCCATTGGAAACGCCGGCCAGCATCGGCCCACGGCCCACGATGCGGTAGTTGCCCCAGGTATGCAGCGGGTCGCCGGCCGCCCAGGCGTCGGACAGGTACAGGGTTGAACCAGGCACCAGCGGCTCGAAGCGTTGGTTGGTCGGGAACTGGCGAATGCGGCGGAAATGCGGCAGATAGCCGTACAGATCCGGGAAGGCATTCTGGTCGTAGGGCCAGATGTTGAGGAAGGAGGTCCCCCGCTCGCTGCGCGGGCTGAGGAAGAAGACACTTTGATAGCGCAGAAAATCCTCGTGCCCGTCCCAGTACGGTGTGGGCTCCAGCACCAGTCGCCCGACCGGCGCCAGCTCTGCCCAGCCGAGGTCGTACTGGTATTGCACCTGGCCTTCGGGCGACAGGGAGTACTGCCGGATGGCATAGACAGAGGCGTCGTGCCGCCCCCAGCTCATCGTCAGGCCGGCGAAGAGCTCGACCGCCTTGGTGGCATCCGGAAAGGGATGCCCGCCAATCCATGGGCGGCCGTCCTGGGTGACGACGTTGCCCTTCTCGTCGAAGCGCGCCTGGCCCCGATTGCGCACCGTGGCTTCCATGTATTCCCATGGACTGAGGCGCATGATGTCGGTGGTGGTGGGTGCCACGCGTAGCTGGCGCCCCATCTCGCGCACCTGCTCGTAGGTCACGGGCTCCAGCAGATCCTTGACGACGTCGACGTTGTCGGCCGTGATCAGATCACCGGGCTTGATCCGGCCCTTGGTGTAGGCCTCGATCGAGAGCAATTCGTCCGGGTAGGCGCGGTTGATTTCGCCGTTGGCGCCAATCGCCTCCCAGAGCGGCATGAGCATGCCGGCGCCGGCCGCATAGCCGGCGGTTCTGGCAAGGAAGTCCCGTCGGCGCATGGAAGGAATAACTGCCATTCGGGCTCCTGTGAATAAAGAGATCCCGGGGCACACTAGGCGCCCCGGGATAGGTGGCTAGGGTTTTCTCCTAGAACTGATAGGTCACACGCAATCCGATTTCATCTGCAAAGCCCAGTGTGCTGAGCAGGTTGTCGTTCGGATTCCCCGACAACTCTCCGTCGATGAAGTTGTAGAAGGCCTCTACACCGATGTTATTGCCGGGGTTCCAGCGCAGCATCGGCTGCATGAAGAGACCGCCCTGCGGGTCATACAGAGAAGCGAACTCAACGTCGAAGATGCGGTTCGGCAGCGGCTGCTGGAAGCCGAAGACGAGATAGGTCGCATTGTCGATCCCCGGCGGCAATCCGTTATCCGGCGTGGCGCCGTAGCCGGACAGGTGGCGACCCACCAGATCGCTGCGGTTCTTCCACAGCGCCTGGAACACCATGTAGGTGCCCGGGAAGCCCGGCGTGAATCGATGCCACTTGTCCATGATCAGCGCGACCGTGGTCTCATCCTGAATCAGCGGGTCCTGACGCAGCGCGATGTCGGTGAAGGCGCGCTTCGGCTGATAGCTGACTTCCAGGTTGATGATGATCTGGTTGAGGAAGTCGATATCGCTGGTCGTGACGTAGTTCAGGCCCAGGCCGAATACATTCTCCTGGTGATACTCACGTGCGATGTGGCCCCGCAGGCTGCCGCCGGCAGCAATGAAGAAGGTATCGAGCTGGTTTTCAGCCTGCTGCTGCGCATCGGCGTCGTTTGGGTCGATGGTGGAGGCGTTGAGCGCCTGCGCACAATCAAAGTCTGCGATGCTCGCGTTGAGACCCTCGATACCCGAGAGCCGGACTTGTGCGGCGTAGGTGAACCACTCTTCAGCCGAGTAGACACCGCCCGGCGCCACTTCGAAGGCGGTCTGAGCTAGCGCTTCACCCGTGGTACCGCCGCAGCCGTCACGCGGATTGAGCGCATAGGCAGCATTGACCAAAGCGCCCAGACCATCGCCTTCCAGGCTCTGATTGACGCCGCTCTTGGTCCAGCGGAAAGTGCCGTCCGGGTTCCAGCGCCGCACCGCAATGGCCTGCCAGCCCCAGCTGCCGTAGTCGGCGCGCAGGCGCAGACCGTAGCTGTACTTGTCGTCGAAGCCGCCTTCCTTGAACATGTCACGCACCGTGAACTGCACCGGGATGACATTGAAGGCGGTGTTCGGGTTGCCGAAGACCGTCGGCTGGAAACGGCCCACATAGGCATCGGCGATGATGCTGAAAGGCAACTGGTAGGTCAGACGCGCCGACAGCATCGGCACGCGCTTGTCGGAGAATTCCTCCAGCGAGCGGTCCAGAATGGAGTGGCGGCGCAGATCGAGGCCGTTCGGAACGTCGAGCACGCGGAAGAAGATGGCCTGGCCCCAGGCGATCTGCTGATTGCCCAGACGCAGCGTCATCGGACCGTTGGTGTATTCGAACAGCAGCGCCGGGAAATCGACGAAGTAGTTCTTGCCGGTGAACTCCAGCGGATTGCCATTGGTAAAACCACCACTGCCGTCTTCGACGCGATACTCGAAGTAATTCACATCGCCGTGATAGAGGGCTGGATCACCACCGGAAATGCCGCTCTGCACGTCTTCGACGCTGCGCGCATCGAAGTCGTTGTAGATGCCCGGATCGTAGAGCACGCGCGGCTTGGCGACGAAACGGAAGTTGCGCGAGAAGCGCAGATTCATTTCGCCTTCGGCGCGCAGAATCGTGTAGTTGGTGTCGTTGGTCTGACTGCGGATGATGTCGCCACGACGGACCTCGTCGTCGAATACGGCCAAGGGCAATGTGTTCCAGGTCCCCACCTCGCCCACATTGACCAGACCGCCGAGGCCGAGATTGTCGAGCTGGTTCTGGGTCAGATTGGGCGGCGCGAAGGCGTTGCGCTCAACCGTGCGGTCGTTGAACAGATTACCCGGCTGGTTGTTGGGGTTCTCGTCGGATGTCGTCTTGTACGTGCCCTCGGCGCGGATGAAACCGCTGAAGTCCACACCCACGTCGTCGAACATGTCCCCGAAAAAGCCCTGCGCCTGCAAGGGCGCGTGCATGGCAACCGCAACCCACCCTGCCAGAAGCGCCACACCTCGGTTGGTGATCTGCATTGTCTTCTCCTCCTGAAGTCCCTTTATTCGTGTTCTCAGCCGCTAGGGCTGCGCCTTCCTGGTATCCCCTGCCAACTCTTCGCCCACATCGATGGCCACGATGCGGCCGCTGTGTCCTGCCGCGAACACGCGCTCCTGTCCTGGGACGGTGCCCGATCCGCTGTACCAGCCGATGGCGAAGTCCGAGCCCTTGATGGGCGCCCAACTACGGCCGCCGTCTCTGCTGATGCGCATGTCGCGCATCGCGGTGGCCACATAGGTACCGCCGGAGGTGCGCGTCACGCTGAGCAGATTGGCGACCGTGCCCGCGTCCTTGCTCTTCCAGGTGGCGCCGTCGTCTTCGCTATACAGCACCTGGCCGACCTGGCCGACAGCGACCATGCGACCGTTGTCGCCGACGTGGATGTTGAACAGCGAGGCGTCTTCCTTCTGATTCACCGTGTCGCCCGCGTGCAGCACACGCCAGGTGGCACCAGCATCGGTGGAACGGAGCACGAGCCCCCACTCGCCAGCAATCGTGATGCGGCCGTCGTCCTCGACGGACACGCCGTAGAGATTCGGCCCCGTCTGGGTGATGCCTTCTTCGCTATCGGCGACGGCCATCCAGTCCGGTGCGGCGTTGGACCATTGCTTGCCGCCATCGCGGGAGACAAAAACACTACCGAAAGCGCCGACAGCGACCGCCAATCCATTCCGGTTGGCATCCACGTTCATCAGACGCTCAGGTGTGAATGTTTCGAGGGTCTGCCATTCGCCGGCCTCGTCCGCGATCATCACCAGGCCTTGCTGGCCTACGGCGACGGCGCGGCCGTTTTCCAAGGTCACGCCCAGCGCCGCAAGCGGGCTCTTCACCGAATCCGGTGACCACGTCTTGCCGCCGTCAGTGCTGCGATAGAGCAGCGCTCCGGACAACGGGCTGGCGCCTACCGCAACGCCCTTTTCCCCGTCGAAGTCGACGGCAAAGAAGGCATCGTGCGGGATGCCCGACCGCATGACTTCGATCGGGTATTGCTCGGCCGCCGCCGGTCCCGCCAGAAGGGCGAATACCAGGCCAGCAGCCAAGCCAGAATGCTTGAGTTTCTCGATCATCGAGTTCTTCATTCGCAGAAGGTGGAAAGAAGTCGGGCGGCGGCCGAAGCCGCCGCCCGATCTGGATCAGACCTGCCCGAGTCGGGTAATGGCCTGCTGCGTGAAGAAGCGATCGAAGGCCTCTTCTGGGTCGGCATCGAAGTGGCTCTTGTAGCCGCCGGTGACCTCGTCGACGTGGTCGATCAGGCTGATGCGGTTGCCCTGGATGTCGTGCGCCAGCACGTAGTTCCAGGTCCACACCGGAGACTTGCCGCTCGCTTCCATCATGGCGGCGTCACCGTCCGTCTGCTGACCAAAGCCCGCCTCGAAGGAGACCCAGGGCTTGCCGTTGCGGTCGTAACGCACGTAGGACAGGAACATGCCGTTGCGCACGTCCACCCAGATGCGCTTCTTGCCGACCGGCGCACGCGGGTATTCGGTCGGCTCGGCGTCGAGCACCAGCACTTCCGGAATCATCTCGAACTCGGTGTCGAAGAAGCTCTGGCCCTGCGGCCCACCGTGCACCGGCGTTTCCCGGTTGTTATCCGGGCGCCAGTTGCCCGATACCGCGCCCAGCCATGGCTTGCTGCCCACGACCTTGTAGTTGCCCCAGGTGAGCATCGGATCGCCCGCCGCCCAGGCGTCGGACAGAATCCAGGTCACACCCGGAATCAGTGGTTCGAAGCGCTGGTTGGTGGGGAACTGGCGCACGCGGCGGAACTGCGGCAGGTAGCCATACAGATCCGGGAACTTGCGCTGGTCGTAGTGCCAGTTGTTGAGGAAGGAGCTTCCCGCCACGTCGCGCGTCGAGGTGAAGAACACCGTCTGATAGCGCAGCATGCTCGGATCATCGCGGAAGATGGTGCCGTCCAGACGATTGGCGGCGGCCAACTCGCTCCAGATGAAGTCGTAGTTGTAGGCCACGTTGCCGTCCGGATTCAGGTCGCGCTCGCGGATGGCGTAGAGGGTGTAATCGTTGCGGCCCCAGCTCAGCGTCAGGTTGGCAATGGCCTGGTGGGCGTCCTTCGGATCAGGGAAGGGGTTACCGCCAATCCAGGGCTTGCCATCCTTGGTGCGGATGTTGCCGGCCTCATCAAAGGTCGCCTGCCCCTGATTGCGCAGGGTGGCTTCGAGGTACTCGGCGCCAAACAGCTTCGAGGTATCGGTGGTGGTCGGCCGGATCTTGATGCGGCGTCCCATGTTCTTGATCTGCTCGTAGGCGATCGGGTCGATCATGTCCTTGACGATGTCGACATTCTCGGCCGTGATGTAGTCGCCCGTCTTGATCTTGCCCTTGGTGTAGGCGTCGATCGAGAGCAGTTCCTCGGGGTAGGCCTTGGTGATATCGGCAGCGTTGCCGATCATCGGCCAGAGGGGTGCCAGAACACCCGCGGTGTAGGCGGCGGCGGCGGCATGAGCGGTTTTGCCCATGAGCTGACGGCGGCCATAGTTGAAGTCGTATTTCTTGATGCGCATGTCAATCCTCCTAGGTGCGACGGAAAACGTCTGCCCACGCGTAAGCGGCTAGGCCGTTGCGGGGTTGAGCGGTTGTGGCGGTTTCAGGAACACCAGGCTCCATCAAGCCACCAGTAAGACCCCCGCTTCTTGTTATATGTGCTTCTCGGGCTGCGGCTGCCATCAGAAAGCCTCCGCAGTTCGATTAGGTACGACGTGATCGCTCAAATCGATGCTTTCGCCGACCATCAAATCTTCGCGACCGACGAACTTGGGCTTGATAAGCCAGGTCAGCAGCGGCAGCACGACCAGGGCCAGGACCATGTTGATGAGCATGATCGACACAAGCAGCAGCCCCATGTCGGCCATGAACTTGATGGGCGACAGGAAGTACCACGGCAGGATGCCGATGAGCATGATCGAGGCAGTGAAGGTGATGGCCTTGCCGGTGGTGGTCAGCGAGGCGCGCAGCGTTTCGGCCCAGTCGCCCTTGTGCGCGGTGTATTCCTCGCAGATGCGCGACAGCAGGTAGATGCCGTAGTCGATGCCGACGCCCACACCGATGACCGCAACCATCATCGAGTTGATGTCCAGACCGATGCCGAGCAGATGCATGACCGAGGTCAGCAGCATGTTGGCGAAGTTCACCGGCACCAGCAGGATGAATCCCGCCACCAGCGACTTGTAGGCGAAGGACGCCACCAGCAGGATCACGAGATTGAGCAGGCCGAGCACCACCCAGTGATAGCGGCTAACCACATCATTGGTGGCGTGCTCCAGCGCGATCGTGCCCGAGCCCAGTCGTACGGTGAAGTTCTCGAACTGCGTACCGACCTTGTCGACCGCCTCGCGCGCACTGGCCAGTGCGGCGTCCAGGGTTTCCTGCTTGTTGTCGCGATACCACAGCGACACCGTGGAATCCTGGAACTCGAAGCCGACGATATGCGAGAAGTTCTTCGGGTTGGTACCGAAGGTGACGGCATTGGCCGCCGCGTTGGTGGCCTGCATGTTCATGTCCAGCGGCATCCACTTGGGATGGCCTCCGGAGAACAGCCGGTTGCCTTCCATCATGTAGTCGGCGAAGGACAGGGTCTGCCGCGGTGGCAGGGTGTCGTCCGACTCCATCAATGCCTGGATCTGCAGAGCGGCGGCGGCCGTTTCCGGCAGACGCGCGACGCGGTTGTTGGTATCGCGCTGATTGGCTTCCAGAATGATCTCCAGCGTGTTCACGCCGGGGAAGTTGTCGTTGATGTTGCGCACCGCGACGTTGTATTCCGAGTCCGGCCATAACAGGCCGCTGCCTTCCACCGGGTTGCCAATCTTGATCTGCAGTGCGGTGTAGGTGGAGGCCACCATCAGCGCACCCACCACGCAGGCGGTGACCACGCCGCGCTTGCCGTTGGTGATGGTGGACAGCGCGGACAGGCCGTTGCGGAACTTCGAGTGAATGCCGCCCTTGGTGGCGTCGTCGGCGGTCAGCTCATCGATGTTCTTCGGCGCCGGCAGGTAGGACAGCACCACGGAGATGAGGAAAACGCCGGTCGGGATGATGGCCAGCGACCAGAAGCCCACGAAGAGGGCAAAGCGCTCCATCGCCGGAATCGGCGCCACGGCAATGAGCAGAATGCCGGCGGTGTCGGTGATGATGCCCAGAATGCTGGGCGCCATCATCACGCTCATGGTGAGTTCGCAGGCCTTGCGACGGTCGCGCACCTGCGCATAGATCTCGTAATAGCGCTCGGTGAACTGCACGCAGTGCGAGAAAGATCGCGCCACAAGGAGCAGCGGCACCACCATCAGCAGCGGCTCGATGGGCGAGGACATCCAGCCCACCAGGCCAAGGCCCCAAATGGCCGCCACACCGCTGCAGAGAACAGGGGTGACCACGCCCACCGTGTTGCGCATGTAGATGATGAGCGCGAGGATCAAGGCGGCCAGCGTGACGCCGAAGATCCAGCGCATCTCCATCTGGTACTTGAAGACCCAGCCCGTCAACGCGGGCTGGCCCGCCAGATGCACGTCATGGTTTTCATCGCGAGCCGCTTCCACCAGCCCCTGCGCGTAGGAGAAAGCCTTGTCGTACTCGAGCAGGCGTTCGATGAAGGTGGCGTTGATGATGGTGGCCGTTTCGTCCTCGGACACCAGGAAGGTGCGCGCGTCCGGCGACTGCTCGATGCGGCGGCGAAAATCCTTCAGCTCCTCGGGCGTGGACGGCACGCTGTCGTCCATCAGCGGGCGCATGTCGATGCCGTAGGGCGTGGCCTCGGCGTAGCGCGCCTTCTCCGTGGTGATGGACAGAATCTGGTCGTGATCGACCCCGGGGGCGAGGTCGATGTCGCGCGTGAGGTCCCAGACTTTCTGCAGCGTGTCGGTGTTGTAGATGGTGCCGCCGTCAGTGCGCTGCACCATGATCGTCATGGTCAGCGGATCACCGAATCCGGGGTGGTCCTTGTACACCTGTACGAAGGGATCGTCCTTCGGCAGCAGGTCGGAAAACACCGTGCGGAATTCCACATTCCGCATGCCCACGGCGAAGAACACCGTGATCAACACGAAGACGACCGCCATGGCAGCGCGGTTGTCCATGACCCAGCGGGCGATACGCGCGCGAATCGAATCCATTGCCTAAATCCTGTCCCTAAGTCCGTTTATGAATCGGCCGCACGAGTGCGTACCGACGTCCATTGCGTGAAAAGCCATCGCGCCTAGCGCGGCGCTGGGCACGCTCCATGGACAGAGGGAATGCAGGCAGGGACGTGCCGCCGATCGGCAGTCCAGGTGAGGGGCACGCTGTTGGGGCCGTATCTCAATTCCACGTTGTCTCCTCGCTAGCTGTCGCCTGTGTTGGCGACTTCATTTGTCTGGGTGATGCGCAACGCACACCACCTGAGCCTCGTTGTGCGCTAACGCTAAGCCTGCGCATGTCCACTGGCACCACCCGAACGGGTAGTTGTGGAACTACGCACAGCAATTCCCAATAAATTGACGGCGTTGGACTACACGGCGCTGTGGCTGCGTCGCGGCGGATCAGGCCGGACGCAGCCGAAAGCCTTCGCGCGGAAAGTGCACGTGCAGCGTCCCCAGACCGTCCACCTCGCGGCGCAGCACCCAGCTACCCGCAGGCGCCCCCGCCAGCGTGCCGTGGGCGGGATCGGTGCCATAGTCGGCGGGGCGGATCGTGACCGCATCGCCGATTTCGCAGTCCGACGGCGGCGCCACCAACGGGCCAGGCTCGGCGGGGCTGTGCACCGCAGCTTCCTCCAGCGCATCGCGGATCGGCACATCGTGGTACTTGCCGTGGCCGATGGACGCCATGCGCGCCATCCAGTCCAGCAACCGTGGGGTATCGCGCAAAAAATCCGCGCGCAGCGTCTCGTGGCCGAAGCGCAGCACGTGGTACACCGAGAAATCCGCCAGCGTCGGTCCATCGCCAAAACGGAAGGGGCCTTCCAGTTCCTGCTCGAAGCGCTGCAGGAAGGCGTGCAGCTCACGCTTCGCCACCTTGGGCGGAATGCGTGGCACCTCCGCGCCGCGCATCATGCGCACGCGGTCCCACACCACCCGCAGAAGCTCCCCCCAGGTGGCGCCGTGATCGCGGCGCAGCGCGCGAATGGCGGAGCCACCCATCGAGGCCGTGATCACCACAAAGAACAGCCGCGAATCCGCGAAGGCAGAGAGCGCTTCCACCTCCTGGCGGCGCGCGTCGGGCAGCAGGTCATTCCGGCCTGACCACGCCATCAGCTGCGCCGACATCAGGCGCGTATCGCAGTAGATATCCGCGCCCTGCTGCAGCACCGGCATCTTGCGATAGCCCCCGGTCAGCAGCATCAGCTCGGGCCGCGGCAGGCGCATGCTGTGTTCCACCGAACCCCAGGCGATGTCGCAGTGCCCCAGCATCAGACGCATCTTCTCGGAAAAGGGGGACAGCCAGTAATGGTGCAGCAGGGGCGTCGGGCCGGACATGCGGGTTTCCTTAAGGAAGGGTGCGTGCAGAGTATCCGCAGTCGACGGCAGCGCGCATTGGACAAGGCTGCGAAGCCCCTCCGCCGCCGCGCATGCTGCACCCATGCCGAGCATCGCCACTCGCCGATACTTCACCGCCACGCTGTTGCTGAGCGCAAGCCTGTTCAGCGCGCCCAGCCGCGCCGATCTGCAATTTCATTGGCAGGACGGTTTCGATGCCGCCACGCAGGCGATGGTGCGCGACTGGCTCTCCGAAAGCTTTGCGGCCCTGGAAGCCCACGTGGGTACATTGCCACTGCCGGTGCACGTGCATATCCACCGCAAGGCCCCCGCCGACGAGCCCGTGCCCTGGGCGCAGACCCGGCGGGGTAAGCCGCAGGGTGCGGATTTCTACATTGACCCGCGCTTTTCGCTCCAGGCCTTTCGCAGTGACTGGACCGCCGCCCATGAATTCAGTCATTTGGTTCTGCCCTATCTCGGCAGCCGCCACGCCTGGTTCGCCGAAGGCTTTGCCAGCTACATGCAATACCAGGTGATGCAGACCAAAGGCGTGCTCAATGCCGCCGAAGTTGAAAGCCGCTACCAAAGCCAAATCGCGCGTGCCCAGCGCAACTACCGCCGGCACAACATCAGCTTCATCGAAGCCGTGCCGCAGCTCCGCGCCGAAGGCCGCTACCCGACCATGTACTGGGGCGGCGCGGTGTACTTCCGCCGCGTCGACGCCGCCCTGCGCGACCACGGCAGAAGCCTGCAAGGAGTACTCAGCCAATACTTGCAGTGCTGCCGCCGCAACCACGACGAACTCGACTCCCTCATCGACACCCTGGACACGCTCGCGGGGCGCCCGGTCTTCCGCCAGGAATACGCGCGGATGCGCCACACCCAAGGCTTTCCGAAAGACGTGCCACGCTAACGGGCACAAAGAGGCGCGCCCGCTGCGCCCGCCTGCGCTCTACCAGCGAAGAATGGGAATCGGGTTCAGCGGATGGCGCAGCATCCACTTGGCGGACACCTTGTAGACGTGGCCCGGATAGAACTTGCCCAGCGGAAAGCTGGCGTTGACTTCCTTGATGAAGCTTTTCGGCAGCCCGAAGCGCAAGAGATTGAAAGAGACGTCGCACCAGTCCGCGCGCCGGACGGGCTCCACCCACTCGGCGTGCGCCTTCCGATAGGGCCGCAGCTTGTGGTGCATCTCGATCATCAGCCGCATCTCGGGTTTCCACTCCGACCGACCGATCGCGTCCAGGTAGGCGTCCGCCTGATCCGCTGACGGCCGCAGGTAGTCCAGGTTGTCATTGGGCCACGCGGCAATGTCGTGGAATACGGCGGCGATTGCCAGCTTCTCATCCCGCTCCGGTTGCGCGGTCATCCATTGCCGGCCGAAGTTCAGAATGTGATAGGCATGCGCACGGTAGCCCTGAAAAACGGGCTCTTGATCGTCGCCCCCGAACACGACCCGACGCGCCTCCAGCAATTCATCAATGAGCGGAAAGTGATGAATGATCTCGCGGGGCCGCAGTGATTCCCGGTCGCACTCTGCGCCGTTCGCCGACGCGGCGGCCTTGCGAACGGCTTCCGGCGCGTGCGCAGCGCACCCATGGCCGCAATGACCGGATGCTTGCTGATCAGAGGAATGCGCATTTTCTGGGTGGGTGGTCATTCACCTTCTCCTCACAGAGGGGTTGGCCGCATCGGCGCTGCGGTCGGTTTGCTCACTTGCAATGCCGGCACGCTACAAGGGCGGGGCGGGGTAGCAAAGCTGTTAACCTGCAAAGTGGAATTGCACTTTTGCAACAGCGGGTGGTGGGCTTGCAACGAGGCTTCGACTGGAACGATATCCCCGTGCTGTTGGCCCTGGCACAGCGGAAGTCCATGCGCGGGGCCGCCGAGCAGCTTGGTGTGGATGTATCCACCATCAGCAGGCGTCTTGCCGCGGCAGAGTCACGCTTGCAGACCCGCCTGTTCATCCGCAGCCCCGAGGGCTACGAAGCCACGGACGCCGGGCGCATCTTCATGGAGAAGGCTGCCGCCATCGAAGGCGATGTGCGGGCGCTGATCGATGTCACACGCGCCGAGTCCGAGAGCCATGCGGGGGAAGTACGCATCACCTCGGTCGATATCCTGATCGACCACTGGCTAACCCCGCGTATTCCGCAGTTGCTCGAAAGCCATCCGGACATTGGCCTCCGCATGATTCCGGATAACCAGGTGCTGTCCTTCACGCACTCGGAGGCAGACCTCGCCCTGCGCATCGCGCGCCCCACCGCCGATGCCGCGATCCTGATGCGGCGTGTGGGCCATATCGGCATGGCCGTCTACGGTGCACGCCAATACAGCGACATTCCGAAAAGCCGTTGGGGGGATGTCCCCTGGTTGGCCTTCGACGACGACCTTGCCGAGGTTCAAGAAATGCAGTGGCTGAAACAGGTTGCGCCTAGCGCCAGCTATCGCTTCCGTTCCAGTTCGGCCTCGACCTTGCTAAGGGCCTGCCAGGCCGGGCTAGGCATCGGGCTCCTGCCGTGCTTTGCCGCAGAGGCGGCGGGGCTGTGCCGGCTAAGCGAAGGCGTGGAGCTACGCCGTGAGCTCTGGCTGCTTCGCCATCGGGACGCCACGCGGGTACCACGCTTCCGCGCCGTTGCCGATTGGATGGCCGACCTCGCCGAGGCGCAATCGGGGTGGCTTGGCGGCATAGGGGAAAAGAACGCCGTGTGAGTGCTCCGCCGGTGATTCAGTCGGCAGGGCACAACACGCGGCCCTCAGCGCGCTGCGTCCTCGGCACCCCGCCCCCTCAACCCCCAGATGGCAAGCCCTACCGCAACCAGCGATGTCAGGGCCACACTGATCAGCAGCGCAGTCACAACCGCCTCCGCGACGGCACCGGCCTCCGCGCCGGCAGAGGCCACCGGCGTCATCCGCCCGGCGCCGGTGAACGCCCCGATCAGGCAGCCCAGCCAGTTTGCATAGCTGGCGTACACCCAGGTCCAGTACATGACCTGGCATTGCCGTGCGGAAAGCTGGAACACCGGCCACACCGCCCCGATGCCGATCAGCAACACACCACCGAGTATGGCAATGGTGTGGGCGGACAAACCCAGCCTTGGAATCTCCACGGCCGGCAACAGGAAGCCCGTGAGCAGGGCCAGCAGAATCAGCACGAAGCCGTGGCGGATGATGGAACGGTTCATGTTCGGGTTGTCCTCCGGTCAGCGCGACGTGCAGCGAGCAAAGGGGCACACCACGGAGGCGAGGCTTTTCTCGCCTCACTTCGTGGCTGACGAGGCCTCACCCTACTCTGCACGGTGGAAGCCCCCGAAGACGCGTACGGGCGACCAGGCAGGCTGGATGGGTGGCAGGGCCGGCATCAAGCTGACGAACGCCTCGGCGCCATAAACGACGTCTCCGTCCAGGACGGTCAGCACGGCCTCGATCTCCGGAATCTCCTCTTCTTCCACGCCGAAGAAATCTTTCGACAGCACGACGAAGTCGGCAAAGCGGCCCGGTTCGAGCGTTCCTTTGACGTCCTCCTCCTGGCTGAACCATGCGGCGTCCACCGTGTACAGACGGAGTGCTTCCTCCCGGCTGAGCCGATTCTCTGGGGCGGCGAGCTGCGTGCCTCCTGCCGTTCGGCCCGTCGTGAGCCAGTAGAGCGCCACCCACGGGTTGTAACTCGCCACGCGTGTGCCGTCCGTCCCGGCTCCGAGCGGTATCTCCGCATCGAGGAGCATCCGCAGCGGTGGGGCATGCGCGGCGGTCTCTGCCCCGTAGCGCTTGGCGAAATACTCCCCGGCGTACGCCATCCGCGCTTGGACAGCCACACCGCCGCCAAGCGCGGCGATCCGAGCGACGTTCTCCTCCGAGATGGTTTCGGCGTGGTCGACGGCCCAGCGAATGCCGCCGCCCGCCTCGCCGAATCCGGGTCGCCCGGCTGCTCGCTCAGCCGCATGCACCTCCTCGAACACCTTGAGGATGCGCGAAATTGACTCGTCATACGTGGCATGAATGCGGAGCGGCCAACCCTCCCGCACCAGCTTCTTCGTCACGGCCTTGAGGTCCTCGTAGTAGTCGCGATCGCCGAGATCAGGCCGCGGCGCCATGAAGTTCTCGAAGTCGCCGGCCGACCACACCAGAAACTCCCCGCCTCCCTCAAGCTCGAAGCCGTGCTTGAGGTCCCCGGTCACACCCGGGGCTGCACTCCGGCCAGCGTCATACGCCTCGATCCAACGTTCGAAATCCTCGGCCTCCCGCCCCGGCCGCTGAGGGAAGAGGTAGTTCGAGATTCGCAACGGCATTTCCCCGGCCTCGGCCAGCCGAGCGGTACCCACGTAATCCTCCGGGAACTGGTGCCCGCCACCGCCCGCGTCGATCACGCTCGTAAGACCAAAGCGGTTGAGCTCGCGGTAGAAGTGCCGGGTTGAGAGTGCTTGGTGCTCCTCGCTCAGGGATGGGAGCGCTGCGATGGTGCCGTAGAGAAGAGCGGGGTGGGGTTCTGCGTGAATGATGGCTCCGCCCTCTTCGGTGAACTCGTAGCGCGTGCCCGGCGGGACCTCCGTAGCCTTGGAGAGGCCAAGCGCTTTGACACCAGCGGCGTTGAGGAAGCCCTGGCTGTAGAGATAGAGGACGTAGACAGGCACGTCAGGCGCGGCGGCGGTGAGCTCTGCTGGCGTCGGCATCCGGCGCTCTTCGAACTGGAACGGGCTCCACCCTCCGATAACACGGACCCACTCACCGTCGGGTGTGCGCTTGGCCTGCGTGCGAACCATCTCCAAACCACGTGCAAGCGAGGGCACTCCATCCCACCGGAGTTCGGCGGCGTAGAAACGGCCCCCACGCGTGGGGTGCATGTGACTGTCTACGAGGCCGGGGATGAGGCGGCGCCCGTTGGCGTCGAGCACGCGGGTATCCGGCCCGCCCAGCGCCAATATCTCTTCGCTGGAGCCGACGGCGAGGACCCGACCATCTCGGACCGCGATAGCCTCAGCTTCCGGTTGCTCATCCCACAGCGTCGTGACCTCCGCATTGTGAACGATGAGTTCCGCCAAGCGGGATCCATCCTGAGCCGCCGCCACAAAGGCCGGGAGGAGGAAGCATCCCAACACCACGGCACATTGCGATGCGGTCCCGCTTCCCAATAACCCAGACGAGGCCGTGCGTCGAAAGAAGAAAGTCGAGAGTAGGAGACGCATCATGGCGCGGGGCTCGTGAATGACCGAGACCTACGATAGTCGCAAAAGCTGCCGCCAGCGAGGCAGAGCGGCGCGAACACCCGAGCGCATCACAACGGGCTGGCGGAAGCGCGCACAATAGCCGCCAAGCGCAGTTGCCAGTTGCCAGTTGTCCCGCGCGCCGCTACGCTGCCGCGCCCCTCACCGCCCCTCCCAACGCCATGTCGCGCAAAAAGCCGGAAAAGAAAAAGAAGAGTCCCATCCGGCTGCCCGAAAGCGTGCCGAAGACCGGCGGCCGCCCGGACCTGCCGCGTGGAATCTCCAAGGCCATCGGCCGACCGATGAAAGACGCCGAGCGCCAGCTTGGCCGCTCACGCAAAGTGCATTAGCGGCGGCACCTAAGGACCGCATCGCAACGCGCAGAACGCACACGCAAGTGATGGCGAGCATTCCCGGCGCAGCCGGATGACATTCGACGCGCGACATAGGCAAAGCTTTGCCTGGGCGCATACGGGAGGGCAGATCTCGGTTGTATCGGGTTTGACTCATGACGTGCCCATGAACTGCTGCCTCGTATTACGGCGACAGACCATTCAATACACCCGATCAGCCAGGCCCTTTAGGTACGCGTTGGAAATTGGTGCGATTGGTAACGTGTCACCGCAACGCTAGTGCCAAAGCCGCGCAAATCGAGCCTGGCCCCTCTCATCGCGCCACCCCTATACCGCAGTGAACAAGAGATCGACTGCCGCCAGCAACTCGCCGCGATGTTTGGCGAGATTACCGCAGCGCGGAGCGAGCTCCCTTACGGGGACCGAAGCCATTTCCGTTGTGGACAGGAAATATTCCCGACCCTCGATGGTCAGCACCGGATTGAGTCGCTGCATGGTTGGCTCCCCCGAAGGTTCCGAGACCACCAATGGCGCCATGACTCGGGTGCTAAGCGAGCTGAGCATCTCGTGCTGAAGATCAACGATATACGGCGCCCACGCACTTGTTTGCGGGTTGGGGTTTGCGTAGTAATCGGACTGAGCCATGCCGATTTCAGAAGCTGCGATACGCAGCCAAGGCGGGGCCGCGTTCACTGATGCGTCGGTTGTAAGCCTCGATTGCATCACGATTTGCCTTCAACCACTCGAGCTGTTCCCGGCGACGGATTTCGTCCTCAAGGGACTGCTCCAGCGTCTGCGAGAGGTTGATCCCGAGGTTTCTCGCCTTTTCCTTGAGAGCAGTGCGGATACGCAGATTCACTGGAGATTTTTCTTCAGCTGCAACATCGGTGTTCATCACCTTTTCCCCCACGCAAATGCATGCGCCAACTCTATGCGCACAAACCATCAGTTTCGAGAAGCGTTGCGCGCTGCGGGCGCGTTCACTCCTGTCGAGCAGCAGCGGGCCCGTCAGACGCCTGCACTTCTTCGGAATTCGCTTGATCGGCGTGTTCGATAACCTGTCACCGTAATGTCGCGATAACGACGCGGCATCCCTAAGGCTCGCGTTCTGCCACCTCCGCATAGGGCTGGGGACGCCCCCGCATCAGCGTGCGTCACGCGGGACCGACTTCCGGCCAGCGACCATGCAGGGCCGGCGGATTTTTCCAGCGGTGTAGGAACGAGAAAACTAGGGTTGACCCCGATTGCAGAGCGGTCGATGCAAATAGTGCATTTAGTAACGTGACATCGTAATTCGCCAAGCTCCCAGCAAGTGATCGCGTCGCCGCCTGATGTTCGGTCAACGGATTAACTATGAGCATGGGTAATTCGCCTAACGCCTGTTCTCAGGTGCGTTTGAGGCGACGCCCGCTTTTGCGGTAGCAAAAGTGGGTGACGAGCCAAACGTAACCTGCAGCGATTTGTTAGCCCTATGCTGAATTTCGCGACCGAAAATCTTTACAGTTTGGTCTTTTCAGACAGTTCCGCAAGTTTGTCCGCCGATTCCTTAATGCGATCAACCACGGCGCGCATTGATGCACCACCATCCATATACAGCTGCATCGTTTCCGTCAAATGGAGTGTTCTCGCGACGTCCTTCAACTCCGACCTGACGTCAGTTCCAATTGGGTCAATGTTGTACCAACAGACGCGAGTCAGTGGACGGGCCAACTCAGAGGCCTGGCCCTGAAGTTCCTCAATGCGTCCCGATTCGACCATCTCACCAGCTCGTTCGTATAGATCCTGAAGCTTTAGCGCTGAAGTACGGATGAGTTCTCGAACTTGATTTAGCGCACCATCAGCGAGCGGCGCATCCGCGAAATAACTATCCATCATGCCCGTAGCCAACTCGGCGACATCAGTTACAGCTTGTTTCAAATCTGCACCCGAACCTAGGTAGAGCCTCATATTTGCTACTTCATCGAGCGCATTTGCGAGTTCTCTTAGGTCACTCTCAACCCCTTCCGTTTGAGCAATTTCGAGTACCGCCATCTCTCGTAGCTCCGATGCTGCATAGCCGAGGTCAGACCGCCACATATCCAACCAAGGATTGAATTGGCGTTCGTCGGCCTCATCCGTTACTACTAAGATGTCTGCTAACACTCTGGACAATCCGGAATAAAACTGTGACATCTCATCATCAGCGTCGTTTCCTGCGGGAGTTGGGGACGCCTGCAAGTGAGTGGCGACTCGCTCAATTACTTCGTGCGGTTCGGCCGGGCAGGCTTGGGTAAGATGCCTGATATATGGTGAATTGCTGCTGTAGTAAACCGGCTGGGCGCCTTTCGGAACAAGAATCACAAGAACCACCTTCTCACCTTCAACCGCAAATTTTGCGGTTGGCGTAATTGAAGGTTTTACAGTGCCTTTGGAAATTCCCTCTAGGCGCCTAATCATCTGATCACGCCCTTCAGATGTGCCACACTCCGGCAATCCAACTAATTCGCCTGAGTCATCAACGCCAACCAGGATGGTCCCGGTATTGGACGTTGCGAAAGCGGCGATTTCTTTCCCGAGGTCGCGTGTATTTGAAGGAAAATCGCGCTTGTATTCGAGTTCCTGACTCTCTCCGCGAGCTCTAAGAACCGGCAGGTCCTTCGACAAGACCTCATCTGCCCAATCAGGCACATTCATAGCTAGTTATTTCTCCAAAGGCCCAACGACGAGCATAAGCCGCGGCCGCGCCGGAACGCATCGGCGGCGTGGACCTCGGCTTGATGATTTGGTTAGACGGGTTTGACCGCACGCAGCCTCCTTTCCTCATCCTTCGCGAGCATTTCCTTTGCAATTTGAATTTGATCTTCCGTTGGTTTGGGCATTTCATCAAACACGCGCGACCATCGCGCGGCGATTGCGTTTAAAGACACTTCGTCCGTTCTTCCGCGATTGACCTGCGCCTTGATGATTGGAAACAGTTCGGGAGCAAGCTCTTTTCCTTCTAGAACCCTTTTGAATATCCAGAGGTAGCAATCAACAAGTTCGAGGCCCACGCAGTCCTTGCTCGACCGGAATGCAATCGGGGCAGTTGGTATCTTCGATAGGTCCATTGTGGGGAGACCGGGGCCACTTAGCCACGGCACCTCTCGCGCATTGGCGTAGAACTCAGCCAAACCTCGTTGGGCTTTGTTGAACTGGGATTGCTGATCTACGGTGATGCTGGCGAAAGCCTTTGGACTTTTTAGCCTCGATGCAATGCCGTGCATTACTGTTTGAAAGCCAATGATATTAGGCGTGACTGTAAGAACCTCTTTCGCCGACTTGCAGTTGTAGTGAAGCGCGCCTGGGTTGTCGATAGCCCACCTAAGTGAATCGCCGATTAGTTGACGCGACCGTGCGTCTGGGAGTGCTGAGAGCCGTGGGAGCAATGCTTGGCATACATACACTAATTCCGCTTCGGCCGTGGCGTCATTGGTTTCAATTCTGGCTTTCCATGCGCGTTTGGCGAGATCCTCATCGAATAAAGACGCCAGTTTCACGAGAAGCATGTAGCGCAGCGGCGTCCAATATCCAGTCCATGTCATTGCGGGATTCATGGCTTGATCAAAGACCTGATCAAAGAAGCAGATGATCGCATAGTCCGCCTTTGCGACGCGGTAAATGTCAAACCGTGGCTGGTACTTCTTCTGAATGGCCACCAGGCACTCACTGATCTGAACGAGACCTCCGAGGCCTAGCTCTGACGCATGGAGTCTTTCGACGCCCCTTCTCCTTCTAGCCGTCCGAACTATTGGTTCTGCCAATACATCGATGTTCGTCTTTGCGCTAAGAACGCCGTAGTAAAGAACTGGCTGGTTCTCGTCGAAAAGATTCACTCCTGTATGTCCACTCTCATCCACGAAGAAGAACATGGCCGTTGCCCCATCTAACTCATGGTTAGGCGCTTCTGTATTGCAGCAAGCTTCTCGTTCGGGATGAAGCATCACCGCGGCACTTTTTTCAGCCAGCTATCCCATGACTCAACGCGAATCGACGGAGAGTTCCCTCGCTCGTACTCGTGTCGTAATCGGCTTTCGTTCAGATCGTCGACGCTCCGGCCACCTATTACTACTGTATGAATGTTTACATCCTTGTCGGGGTCCACCCTCAGGCACCCATGGGGGCCGACGAGCGCGACCAACCCCTCGCCATTGCGCTCAGCAGCCTCTCGAAGCGTATGGACGTGCTTCCGGAAAGCCTCATAGTTTCTGGTAACGTAGCCGAGTCTCCTCCGGATCTGTTGAACGGCTTGATTCGTTTTGGCAGAGAAGTCTTGGTAGCTATTGCCGTTGATTAGCTTGTAGTCAGAGCCCTTTATTTCTATTAGGGTGACTTCCATCCTGGACCGCCCGGAGAGGACGGCGAAATCGACGTAACCGCCATCTAGTGGAAACTGGGCGATAGCGACGTACTCTTCTTTCGGCGCGGAGTAAAAGTCGCCCAGGAGGGATAGGTCAGACTCTATCAGCGACTGTAGGGCGCGCTCGCCCGCACCTCGGTTGACAGCGTCCCACAAGGCCGACATGGGCACCATTTGGCGAGCGATATCTTCTCTTCTGTTGATGACGTCGAAAGACTCGGGCAACGGCTCTCCGATATGAGGGTCCAGTTGATGGCGCATTCTCTGGACCGCATCGAAGATGTTCTTAACCTCAAGCGAAGGACACGAGAACTCCGACTCGTCGCAGTCAAGCGCAGCGAAAACTTCCTGGGCCTCCGCACGTTGCCACTCCGTTCTGGCGCCGTTGTTGCACCGAACCCAGTCAAACGTTTGCCCCCCGAGCCACTCATGGTCATAGTGCTCTAGGATCAAGGCACCATCACCGATGAAACCTCGGTCGACTAAGGCCTTGTGTATGTGCTCGACGGAGTTGGTAACTGACGAACCCGGGTTCATATCCGCGAGGTCGGTCAGTACTGAGACAACCTTCCGGTTGGCCCCTAAAAAGATTCGCACTCGACAAAGGGCGTCGTGTCTTCCCAACCCAGAAGTAGGGAACTGGAAAACGAAATCACTGATCTTCACGTCCTTCCCCCCGAAAGCCTAACAGTGAATACACCGCACGCTTAATGATTCAATCACGAAGCGCGCTTCAGAACTCCGGTACACCTTGGCGCTGGAAGGCGCAAGAAATTCCATAGAATCATGGTATTGAGCGTTCCCGGCTGGATTGGCTCTGTATTCGTGTGAGTGCTTCTTTTTGCGCGAAATCATCGCTCGCTCCTGGGCGGGTTGTTCTCCCCTCGGCCCATCCGTTCACAGCCTGCGCTGGTGTACACCGCGCTCCCCTCCATGCCGTGCGACCTGTCTCTTGATTGTCAAGTAGGAACGATGCCACAGGGCTTCGGTTCACGGGGAATTAGCTGGGGCGCACCGCATCAATTCGCGCAATAGCGCGTGGAAGCGTTTCGGGATTCATCTTCACCGGCTCCCCTCATTTTCCTGCCATTGGTTAGGAATATCATGTGATAAGGATTGTTGTTTGCGCTATCATGTGATCGCCACAACGGAGGTACCACATGGCCGCGAAATCAGCGACAAGTCCTGCGGAAGCCGGACACCGGGTCAGCCCTCAGGAAGCCAGCGTTGCCATCAAGGCCGCCTTGCGCATTGCGGCGTGCTGGCAGTTGTCGGACCGGGATCTGGGGGTTCTGTTGGGGGGGATTTCGGTGGCGAGTCTGCGGCGTTGGCGCAGCGCGCTGCGCGACGGTGGCACGCCGCGGGCAGACATCAACGTGGACACGCTGGACCGGGTGAGCTATCTGCTCGGCATCTACAAGGCATTGCATATGCTGTTCCCGGATGCCGCGCAGGCGGATGCCTGGGTCCATAAGCCGAATGACGGGCTGCCCTTTGGTGGGCGTTCTGCGATGGATGTGATGCTGCAGGGCTCCATGCGGGATCTGATGACGGTGCGCCGCTATCTGGATGCATGGCGCGGATAGATGACCTGCCGGTGGGACCACCGCGTTTCACCACGGCCTACCGCCTGGTGTCCAGCCGGTATCCGCCGGTGGGCATCTTTGATCAGCTGGTCGACGCTGACGAGCTCGACACGCTTCACGCCATCGAGGCAAGGACCAATGACCGGCTGAGCGATGATCTGGGGCTGCTGGGGCTGGTCGAGCCGGGCGACCGCATCGTTGGCCCCGGCACAACCCCGGTGATGGCGGCCTTCACGCATCCCAACCCCGAGGGGTCGCGCTTCAGCGACGGACGCTTCGGGGTCTACTACTGTGCGGCGAGCAGCCACACCGCGATCCGGGAAAGCGCGCATCATCGCGCCCGCTTTCTGCGGGCCACGAAGGAAGCCGGGTGCCAGGTGGAGATGCGGCAATACGTCGGCAAGATTCAGCGCCCGCTGCATGACGGCCTCGATGGGCGGCTGCCTGCGGAGGTGCTGGACCCCGAGAGCTATGCGGCTGGGCAAGCCTTGGGCGCCGCACTGCGGAAGGCCCAATCCTGGGGATTGAGCTATCCCTCCGTGCGCGATCCTGGCGGACAGTGTGCGGCCCTGTTCCGGCCGCCGGCGATGAGCGCCGTGCGCCAGTCCAAGCATTTCTCCTTCCACTTCGATGGGCAACGGATCGTGAGTGTGGTCGAGCTGGGCAAGCACACCCACCTTCCCTGACGTACAAGACCCGCTTCGTCCGTTCCACGCCGGCACGCTTTCGCCGTGGCAGGCATCTGTCGACGCGCCACCAGGCAACTGTTGTAATCCGGGCAGACCATTCTGAGGAGACGCCATGTCCATCGTGACTTCCCCCCCATTGCAGGGCGGCTACGGCTTGGCCGCGCGGATTGTGGCCGCCTTTGATCTGGCGGTAACGCTGCCGCTGGCGATTCCGGTGCTGGGTGCGGTCTGGATCAACGCCTTGATGGGCGGCTTCGGCTTCATGCCGCAGCATGCCGTGGTGCTGTCGCCACTGGGGCTGTTGTTTCTGCACCTGGCGGGCATTCTCGGCATGCTGTGGAACGCGGCGCGGCTGTGGCGGCCGCTGCCTTTGCTGCTGGCGATGGACTGCATCGGCCGGCTGGCGGTGGCGGTGCTGTTCCTGGGCTTTCTGATGGCCTATCCGATCAGCCCGATTTTCGGCCTGTTCGCCTTCACCGAAGCGCTGGGTGCGGTGATACAGGCGGCGGCGGTGGCACGTGGGCGGGAGCACGCTCCCGGCTAGCGCAAGCGACAAGGACCAACGGTCCCATAACGCCGTTCCAATGGCGTTGTTGGCGGCGGGTGCGATACCTACCATCGACGCACCAGTTGCCCGTTGTTGCATGACGACCGCTCTGGAATACCTATAACTACGTCTGGAGTCATTTGTCATGCCTGCTTTGTCTTTCCACCGCGGGCGCACCGCGGTTGCGCTGCTTGCTACCTACACCTTTCTCAGCGCCTGCGACGGTGTGACCGACCGCCAAGTGGGCGCGCCAGGCATCGATGCCGAACTGCGCGCGCTCATTGCCGCGCATGATCTGCAAGGTGACCCCAGCCTTGGCCGCGTGATCCCGGGTATCGAGGATCCGGTGGCGCAGTTGGGCATGGCGCTGTTCTTCACCAAGGGGCTCGGCGGCGATATGGATTCCGCCTGTGTGACCTGCCACCACCCGACGCTGGGCGGCGGCGATGATCTGGCGCTTCCCATCGGCGTGGGCGCCCTGGACGTCGATCTGCTCGGCCCGGGCCGGCGCCACCCGAGCAATGCGCCGACCGTACCGCGCAATGCACCCACCACGTTCAACATCGTGCTGTGGGATCAGTACCTGTTCCACGATGGGCGTGTGGAAAGCCTGGGCAAGGAAGCCGGGCAGGGCGGCCGCGCCAGCGCCATCCGCACGCCGGACAGCGCTTTCGACATGGCTGATGCACAGGCTGGCGTTGACCTGAGCGCCGCTCAGGCGCGTTTCCCGGTGACTTCGGTCGAGGAGATGCGCGGCGAGCATTTCGAAGCCGGCAACGGCAATGGGGCTGTGCGCGCGCATCTGGCGCAACGGCTCGGCAACTATGGGGCGGCCAGCGATGAGCTGCCCGGCAACGGCTGGTTGCAACGCTTCCAGACCGCCTTCAACAGCAGCGCGGATGCCGAAAGCCTGGTCCGTTACGACAATGTGGCCGAAGCGCTGGCCGCCTATCAGCGCTCGCAGCTATTCGTGGACACGCCCTGGAAAGCCTATGTGCAGGGCGATGCCTCTGCCCTCTCGCCGGCGCAGAAGCGCGGTGCGCTGGTCTTCTTCAACGGCGTCGAGGCGGGCGGTGCGAACTGCGCCAGCTGCCATAGCGGGGACTTCTTTACCGACGAGGACTTCCACAACCTCGCCATGCCGCAGATCGGCCCCGGCAAGGGCGACGGCCCGACGGGCGATAACGATTTCGGGCGCTTCCGCGAAAGCGGCGAAGAGGCCATGCGCTTCGCCTTCCGCACGCCGAGCCTGCTCAATGTGGAGGTAACCGGACCTTACGGGCACGCCGGTGCCTACGCCACGCTGCGCGAAGCGGTGGTGCACCACCTGGACCCTGAGGCGGCCATCGCGGCTTTCGACTGGGATCTGGCAAACGTGCCGCAGATCGCTGGCCAGGGCCGAATCCTGTACCCGAATGCGCAGGCCAACACCCAAGCGGCCCTGGACCAGCTGCGCGCGGACCGCAGCGCCGGACTGAACCGGATTGCGCCGGTAACGCTGAGCGAACAGGCCATCGACGATGTGGTGGCCTTCCTTACCGCGCTCACGGACCCATGCGTGGAAGACCGCGCCTGCCTGAGCCAGTGGATTCCCGCCGAGGACGACGTGGACCCGGATGGACTGCGGCTCTTTGCGGTGGATGCCAACGGCGATCCGCTTTGACATTGCAGCGGGTCTAGTAGCGGCTGATGGCACCGCGCACGTGGCGCCATCAGCGGGTACCCTCTGAACCCTAGGCGCTGCAACCGCGACAAGGGACAAGGGGACTCTGCATGAACACCGAGAAGGTCATCTTCGGTTTCTTCGTTTTGCTGGCGTTGACGCTGAACTTTGGCTTCGTGCTGGGGGATATCGACAACCCCGCGCACCATCACCCGTTTGAGCTGTTCGCCGCCTTGGTGGTGAGCCTGATCGCCACCGTGCTCAAGCTGGGCGACCGCACGCAGATCGGCGCTTTTCTGCTGGCCAGCAGTCTGGTGGCGGACCTGCAGTTGATTGCCGCCGCCATTGTCTGGGGGCTGGGCGTGCATGTGTGGGACAGCGGCGCCTCCCCGGAGCTGATCGCCAGCGTGGTGTCGCTGGCGGCGGGGGCCCTGCTGGCCAATATCGCGTCGGTGATCGTGCTGATCATCGAGAGCTTCACGCTGCGCCGCTAGGCAGCAACTGTGGAAGGGATCATCTGGATCGTGGTGCGGCGCATCCGCGCGCCGCTGATCCTGCTGATCGTCACCTACTCGATCTCCATCGCCGGGCTGGTGCTGATTCCGGGCATGGACGAGAACGGCGAACCTACGCGCCTGGATTTCCTGCACGCCTTCTATTTCGTGTCCTACATGGGCTCGACCATCGGCTTTGGCGAGATTCCACATCCCTTCACGCCGGCGCAGCGGCTGTGGGTGACGCTGTGCATCTTCCTCACGGTGATCGCCTGGCTCTACGCCATCGGCCGCATCATCTCGCTGATTCAGGAGCCGCGCTTTCGCAGTGCAATCGCGGAGGCCGGCTTTGTACGCGCCGTGCGCAAGATCACCGAACCTTTCTGGGTCATCTGCGGCTACGGCGAAACCGGCACGCTGCTGGTGCGCGCGCTGCACCGGCGCGGTATCCAGTGCGTGGTGATGGACCCGGAAGAAAGCGCCATCAACCAACTGCGCCTGGAGCCCTACGGCGCGAGCACGCCCGCCCTCTGTGGCAGCGCCACTGACACGCTGCAGTTGCTGGAAGCCGGCATGCGCCGACGCCTGTGCTACGGCGTGATCGCGATGACCGACGACAACGACGACAACATCCGCATCTCGGTGACGGCCAAGCTGATTCGTCCGGAACTGACGGTGATCGCGCGCGCCGGCACGCGCGAGGCGGCCGACAATCTGGCCTCCTTTGATACTGACCACGTCATTCACCCCTACACGGTGTTCAGCGAACACCTGGCGATGGTGCAGCAGCGCCCCAGCCTGCATCTGCTGCACGCCGCGCTGATCAGCCCACCGAATCGCCCCATCGAGGGCCCCACGCCGCCACCGCAAGGGCGCTGGATCGTCTGCGGTTACGGCCGCTTCGGGCGGGCAGCAACGGTGGCGCTGGAGGACTGCGGCAACGAGGTCACCGTCATCGAGCGCAATCCGGACAAGGCGCCGCCCGGCGCCATCGTCGGGCTGGGCACCGAATCCGGCCCGCTGTGCGAGGCCGGAGTCCGCGATGCGGTGGGCATTGTCTGCGGCACCGACTCGGACCCGAACACGCTGTCCGCGGTGCTGACGGCACGCGCGCTCAACCCGGATATCTACGTGATCGCGCGGCAGGACCGCCGTGCGGACAGCACGATCTACGGCGCCGCCAAGATCGACCTCATCATGGAGGTGAGCCGCTTGACGGTATGGCGCGTCCTGCCGCTGATCAAGGCGCCGCTGCTGGCCCGTTTTCTGGAGTACATGCGCACCATCGACGAGCATCGCGCCCAGTCGCTGATGGGCCGCCTGCGTGCGCTTACCGACGATGTCACACCCGAAACCTGGACCATTTCGCTCGATGCCACCAGCGCGCCCGCGCTGCTGGCGGCACTGCGGGACGGCGAGACGGTGACGCTTGGCACGCTGCTGCGCAATCCCTCGGACCGCAACACCAACCTGCACTGCATGCCTCTCATGCTGCACCGCGCGGAGGAGGATTTTCTGCAACCGCAGCGCGACCTGGCGCTGCAGCCGGGCGATGCCATTCTGCTGGCCGCGCGGCCGGGCACGCGCCGCTGCGTGGAGCGCGCGCTTTACGACGCCAAGGAACTGGCCTATCTGCTGCACGGCGTGGACCACCCGGACGGCTGGCTGTGGCGCTGGTGGTCGCAACGCCGCGCCCGCAAGGCGGGCGGCGAGGGCTGAGCGCCTAGCGCGCCTTGAAGATCATGCGGTGGTTGCGTACCGGGTAGTGACCGCCAATGCGCAGCGCCATGGGCTCGGCGCGCACCGGGTCGGCAGCCGTGCCGCCTTGCTGGGCATGCACATGCAGATGCGGGCGCGAGCTGTTGCCCGAATTGCCGACCAGCCCAAGCCGGTCGCCGGGAATCACCGCCACGCCGGGCGACACGCTGAGCGAGCCCGGCTGCAGGTGCGCCAGCACCACCGAGAAATCGCGGCAGCGCAGCAACACAAAATTGCCCAGCATGTGCTCGCGATCCATCCTCGGAACCGGCATGTCCGGCCGATCATTGGCGGTGGCGATGACCGTGCCGGCACAGGGCGCCAGTACCGGCGTGCCATAGATTGCGTAGGCCGATGGGTCCTCGGGCTGGGACCACAGCAGCATGCTGCGCACGGGATCAAGCGCGATCAGATCCACGGCATAGGACTGCCCACGCCAGGGCGCAAAGCGCTCGATCTCCGGGTCGAGGGTTTTCAGGTGGCCATTGAGCAGCGGCTGCGAACCACCATGCACCACCAGATACTGGCCGGCGCCCAGCGGCGGTGCGATATCCGCCACCGGCACACCCATGGGCGCGCGCCCTGCCTCCCAGGCCTGACCGGCGTAAAAGGCACCGAAAGTCCCCAGCAACAGGAACAGGCTGAAGCGCAGCCAGGCCAGCCCGCCGGAGGGAAGCCAGGGTGCCTTGTCGCGCCATAAGCGTCGCAGGGCGCGCGTCCAGGCCATGACCAGCCCGGCTCCGAGCACCCAGGGCGTCCACCATGGCGGTGCGGCCCACAGCGCGATCCACGCCATGGCCAGTAGCAGGGCGGCCGTGCCAAGGCCTTGTACCCACAGCGTCAATTGCGCTTTGGGTGGCAGCAACAGAATCCAGGCGATGAGCAGCAGCGGGAGCAGGAGCTGCGCGGAATTCAACAGTGGCGACATGGCGCGGATGATGGACGGAGATCGGCGGCCAGCATAACGAGCCCGCAGGAAGGTGACGCAACACGGTGGCGCTGGGCCGTGGTGCGCGCCGCGAAGCGCGGGCGCCTGCGGAGACGCCAAGCACGTACCATCCATCCACCGCATCCGGCGCACAGAAGGAAGAGAGCAGCATGCAGCAGGAGTTCTGGTTTGCCCGCTGGGAGAGGGACGAAATCGGCTTTCACCAGCCCGACGGCAATGCGCTGCTGCCGCGGCACTGGGAGCGCCTGGGGCTGACCTCGGAGGCACGCGTGCTGGTGCCGCTGTGCGGCAAGACGCCCGACCTCGCCTGGCTGGCGCGCCAGGGGCATGCGGTGGTGGGTGTGGAGCTGAGCGAGAAGGCCGCAACCGACTTCTTTCGCGAGCACGGCGTAACACCGCAACAGCGCCGCTGCGATGGATTCACGGTGCTGTCGGGTGCAGGGGTGGATATCTGGGTGGGAGATTTCTTCGCCATGCCGGATGCGGTGCTGGCCGAATGCAGCGGCCTGTATGACCGTGCCTCGCTGATCGCCTTGCCGCCGCCGATGCGCCATAGCTTTGCCGACCAGCTCACGCGCGCCATGCCGGCCGATGCGCGCGGACTGCTGATCAGCATCTGCTATCCGGAAGAGGAGATGGACGGCCCGCCCTTCAGCGTCACCGAAGACGAAATCGGGCAGCGCTTCGAACCAAGCTGGCAGGTCATTCCTCTCGAATGCAACGACGCGCTGGCGGGCAATCCCCAGTTGCAGGATCGCGGACTCAGCGCGCTGCTGGAATCCGCCTACTTTCTGCGCAAGCGCTAGGGCGTTCAGGGCCGCGGCGGGCGGTCCTCCAGCATTCCGGCGGGCGCCTGTCCGGGCGCCCACAGCGGCGCCTCACTCCAGCGCTGGCGCTGCTCGGGCGGCAGGCGGGTGGCGGTTTGCACCATCGCACCGTGCATCAATTGCTGCAGTGCCGCCGTGCCGGCGCGCTGGCGGGCCAGGGCCGCTTCCAGCGCCGCCGCGTCGAAAGGCTCGCGCGCCAGCGCGGCACGCACCGCCTGCCGCGCCTGGCGCACGTCCCGGAAGGCATCGAACAGCGGGCGCCGGCGCTCGCGCATGGCCTCGCGCAATGGCGCCCGTACTTCCGCCGGCAGGTGGCGCGCCATGTGGCGCAGCATGCCCCGCTCCATATGCTGCGGGGCCGCCACGCGCTGGCCGAGCACCCAGCCGGCTGCCAGCAGATTGACCGCCAGCGAGGCCAGGAGCGCCACGGCGAGGCCGAGTACCAGCGCTCTGGGAAGGGTGAGCATTTTTTTCATATGGGCTCCTTGCTCAATAGCTGCCGTAGGCCAGCAGGGTCCAGTCCACGGCCCATTCCGGCGCCATCACGCCGGAGACGCCGGCCACGAAACCGATCACGGCGGCGGTGCCGGACAGCGCCGCCCCGCGCCACACCCAGGGCGCGATCACGGCAGCGCTGGGCAGCGAGGCTGCGGGAGCGGGCCGCGGGTAGGCCTGCGGAATGCTCAACAGCCGGGCGTGCAGCGTGTCCGGCAAGGCCGGACCCGCGTCGCTCAGCGCTTGCTTCAGCGCCGCGTCACGCCGTTGCGCCTCGGCCAGCAGATCGCCCGCGCGGGCGTCGCGTTTCAGCAGGGCACGCATCTGCCAGCGCGCAGGCCATGGCCACTGCGCGCAGTCGCTGCCGTATCGGTCGAGGTGGTCACGCAGTTGCTGATGATTCATGGCTGGATATCCTCTCTCGCCGTGCCGGATGGGGGTGCAAGGGATTCACGCAGACGCCGGCGCGCCCGCAACAACACGGCCTCGAAGGCCTTCAACGACAGCGCCATGGCCTGCGCCGCCTCCTTCTGACGCAGGCCCTGGCCGTAGACCAGATGCATCGCGCTGCGCTGCTGCTCGGGCAGGCTGGCAATGGCCGCATCCAGACGCGCGCGCTCTTCGTCGCGCTCAATGCCGGCTTCCAGCGGCTCGGTGGCGGGGTCCGGCGTCTGCTCGGTCCAGGCTTGCTCGCGCGGTCGCACACGCTGCCGATAGTTCAGGGCGGCATTGCGCGTGACGCGAAACAGCCAGGTGGACAGCTTGGCGCGTTCGGCCTGCCAGGCGTCGGCCTGCTGCCAGAGTTTGACGAAGACCTCCTGGGTGACGTCCTCGGCCTCGGCGCGATCCGACAGCACGCTCTGCGCGAAGCGGAGCACGCGCGGCGCGTGCCGCTCCACGAGGATGGCAAAGGCGCGGCTGTCACCCCGCGCCGTTGCCGCCAGCAGGATGTCATCGCTGGCATGCGTCACCGGACCGCCTGACCGTCAGGGCGCAGCGATCCGGTGGGCTGGCTTGCTTGCGGCATGGCCCCGCGCTGCCGTACTAGGGCTGCTGCCCGCGCTGAGACTGCATGCGGGCGCGCAGGGCGTCGGCTTCCTCGCGGGTGACTCTGCCATCGCCGTCGCTGTCGGCGCGTTGCATCATGCCGCCGTGGGCCATGAATTCGTCGCGCGAGATCTGGCCATCGCTGTTGGCGTCCGCCTTGCTGAACATCATCTCGCCCCGCTGCTGGGCAAGGTCGCGGCGGGCGTCGATTTCCGCGCGCGTGATGACGCCATCGCCATCGCTGTCGAGGCGTTCGAAGGCCTTGGCGCGCGCAGCGGCCGCTTCCTCGCTGCTGATGGCGCCGTCGCCGTTGCGGTCGAGCTTGTCGAACATGGCGCCGGGCTGTGCCAGGGCGACGCTGGACAGGCCGAGCAAGGCCGCGGCGGCCAGCAACGGGGTGCGACGCAGGGCGGGCTGCAATCTGGGAATGCGTGGCATATCTGCTTCTCCGATTCGAGGGGGCACACCCGTGTGGTGCGCCTTCCCTTTTGATACACAGCCCGCCGGAAAATCCTGCAGCGGAGGAGCACGGCACAATGCCCGCCCCTGTGCTGTTGCGATGCTATGCCGAAAGCGCCCCCATCTGAAAACCGTCAAACGCCGGCGCCACCGCGCCCCGAGCCGCGTCCTCACACCATCAGCGCCGCTGGCGGTACGCGCACCGACCCCTACTACTGGCTGCGCGACGACGACCGCGCCGATCCCGACGTACTGGCGCATCTGGAAGCGGAGAATCGCTACTTCGAGGCAATGACCGCCGACCAGGCGACGACCCGGGAGCAGCTCTACGCCGAGATGCGCGCGCGCCTGCGCGAAGACGACGCCAGCCCGCCCGCCTTTGACAACGGCTACTGGTACTACAGCCGCTACGAACCGGGTCGCGACTACGCGATCCACGCCCGTCGCGCCGGCACGATGTACGAGCCCGAAGCAATTCTGCTCGACGGCAACGCGCGCGCCGAGGGCCTGGCCTACTACCAGCTCGGCAGCCTGGAGGTGTCGCCCGATAACCGCTGGCTGGCCTGGACCGAGGACACTGTCGGGCGCCGCCAGTATCAGCTCTATCTGCGCGATCTGGAGACCGGCGAATGCAGCGCGCCGCTGGCCAGCAATATCCAGCCGGATCTCGCCTGGGCCTCCGACAGCCGCACCCTGCTCTACATCCAGCAGGACGCAACCACGCTGCTGGGCAGCCAGGTTTTCGCGCTGCGCCGCGATGCGCCCGAGGCGCCGCCGCGCCTCATCTACGAGGAAGAGGACGACGCCTTCTTCATGGGTGTGGAGCGCAGCCGCTCGGGCCGTTACCTCTTCATCGTGCTGCAGAGCACGGAGACCTCCGAGTGGCGTGCCGCCCGCGCCGACAACGAGGCCCTCGCCTTCGCCCCCGTCATCCCGCGCAGCGCAGGCCATGAATACGACATCGAAGATATCGACGACGACGACATCCTGTTACGCAGCAACGAAAACGCACCCAATTTCCGGCTGCTGCGCGCGCCCATGACCGCGGCGGCAGACCGGAATGGCTGGCGCGAATGGCTGGCGCATCGCGAAGATGCGCTGGTGGACAGCTTCGAGGTCTTCGATGACTGGCTGGCGGTCAACGAACGCGTGGACGGGCTGCTGCGCCTGCGCCTGATGCCCTGGGCCGGCGGCGAGGAACGCATCATCCGCGGCGATGCGACACCTTCCGGCATCCATCTGATCGGCGCTGCCGAACCTTCCAGCCCCAACGTGCGCTATGTGGAGAGCAGCCTAACCACACCGCAGACGGTCTACGACCACGAGCTTGGCAGCGGCGCGCGCACGCTGGTCAAGCAGCAGCCGGTGGAAGGCGATTTCGATGCGGCTCACTACCGGTCAGACTACCGCTGGATCACCGTACGCGATGGCGCGCGCGTGCCGGTATCGCTGGTGCATCACCGCGACACGCCCCTCAACGGCACAGCGCCGATGCTGCTGACCGGCTACGGCGCCTACGGCCTGTGCCTGGACCTGGCCTTTTCCAGCCATCGCCTGTCGCTGCTTGACCGTGGCTGGGTGGTGGCCATTGCCCATATCCGTGGCGGTGAAGAGCTGGGGCGCGGCTGGTACGACGCCGGCCGGCTGCAGCACAAGCGCAACACCTTTCAGGACTTCATGGATGTGAGCGACGCACTGGCGGCCAACGGCGTCTGCGCGGCGGATCAGATCCATGCCACTGGCGGCTCCGCCGGCGGGCTGCTCATGGGCGTGATCGCCAACGAGCATGCGGCGCGCTATCGCACCATTTCGGCGCATGTGCCTTTCGTGGACATTCTCACCACGATGCTCGACCCCAGCATTCCGCTCACCACCAACGAGTACGACGAGTGGGGCAATCCGCAGCGGGTGGAGGATTACCGCGTCATTGAAGACTACGGCCCCTACGACAATGTTCGCGCGCAGGCCTACCCCGCCATGCTGGTGACCTCCGGCCTGTGGGATTCACAGGTGCAGTATTGGGAGCCGACCAAATGGGTGGCGAAGCTGCGCGATCACCAGCGCGGCGACGGGCCCATCTTGCTGCATACCGAAATGGAGGCTGGCCACGGCGGGCGCTCGGGTCGCTTCGAGCAGCTGCACGAGTACGCGCGCGACTACGCCTTCGTGCTGCATCAGGCGGCTGCAGCCCCGCGCGACGACGGCCAGTAGTCGGTCAACGGGCCGCGGCGGTAAAGCTGCGGCCCGTCTGCCAAGGGCTCAGAAATCAAAGAGTTCGCCGAGCAGCGAATGCTTCTTGCGCTTGCGGTAGTCGCCACCATGGCGGTAGTCCGTATCACTGCGATGCGAGGCGTCTCGACCACGGTCGTCGTGACCCGACGCGCCCCGCGAGGTTGGCGGTGGCGTATCCGCGGCGCGCTCGATGATCTTGTCCAGCTCGCCGCGGTCCAGCCAGACACCGCGGCACTTGGGGCAGTAATCGATTTCGACGCCGTTGCGCTCGGTCATGACCAGCATTTCCTCGTCAATCGGACACTTCATGGCAATGGACTCCGTGATCGCAGAAAAAAGGCCTGGGTTCGTCATGAACCCAGGCCTTGGACCACGGACGGGCGTCGCGCGTTGCGCGAAACCGCGTCGCCTCAGGGGGCGGCGGAGCGCGCCGGCGCCTCGCTGTTGGCGGCCTTGGGCACGCTGCGCTTGGGCTTGCGTACCGCCGTCGCCGGCTTGAACTCGAGCACACCATCGTTGATGCGGCCGTGGCGCAAGCGCGGCAGGTCGAAGTAGTAGTTCTGAAGTACACGCCAGGGGCCCTTGCTGCCCTGCTTGGGCAGGCGATCCACCGCACGCTGGATGTAGCCGGATTGCAGGTCGAGGAAGGCCTGATCGGTCTTGCAGCCTTCGTGGTCCCGCGGCGTGACCACACCCAGCTTGTGCGCATCCATGTAGTTGAGCAGACGGCAGACGAATTCGCTGGCGATATCGGCCTTCAGCGTCCACGAGGCATTGGTGTAGCCAAAGACCAGCGCAAAGTTCGGGACGCCCTCCATCATGACGCCCTTGTAGTTCAGCGCCTGGCCGGGGTCCTGGAACTGGCCGTCGACGTACATTTCCGCACCGCCCAGAATCTGCAGATCCAGGCCGGTGGCGCTGACGATGATGTCCGCCTCGATCTCCTTGCCCGACTGCAGGCGGATGCCGTTCTCGGTGAAGGTGTCGATGTGGTCGGTGACGATGGAGGCATTGCCGCCACGAAGCGCCTTGAACAGGTCGCCGTTGGGCACCACGCACAGGCGCTCGTCCCACGGGTTGTAGCTGGGCGTGAAGTCCTTGGGGTTGAAATCCTTGCCCATGTAGCGGCGCACGCCCATGCGCAGCGCACGTGCGACGACGCCCGGCCGCGAACGGCTCGCGGCAAAGATGGCGCGCTGGAGGGCGATATTGCGCGCGCGGCCCATGTGATAGACCAGCTTGTCCGGCAGGAAGCGGCGCAGCGTGCCCGACAGCTTGTCCTCTGACGGGATCGAAGCGATGTAGGTGGGCGAGCGCTGCAGCATGGTGACGTGCTTGGCCGTGCCCGCCATGGCCGGCACCATCGTGATGGCAGTGGCGCCACTGCCGATGATGACCACGTTCTTGCCGGCGTAATCCTTGTCTTCCGGCCACTTCTGCGGATGGATGATTTCGCCCTTGAAGCGCGATTCGCCCGGGAAGTCGGGGCGGTGGCCCTTGTCGTAGTTGTAGTAGCCGGTGCAGCCGAACAGGAAATTGGCGGTAAAGCGGTGCTTCTCGCCGCTGGCTTCCTCTACCGCGTGCGCAGTCCAGCAGGCATCGTCGCTCGACCATTCCACGCGTTCGATCTTCAGGCCGAAGTGGATGTCCTTCTCAACGTTGTATTCCTGTGCGGTTTCGCGGATGTAACTCCGGATGGAGGACCCGTCCGCCAGAATCTTGGTGCCATTCCACGGCTTGAAGTTGTAGCCGAAAGTGTACATGTCCGAATCGGAGCGGATGCCCGGATAGCGGAACAGATCCCAGGTGCCGCCGATGCGGCTGCGGCGTTCCACGATGGCGAAGCGCTTGCCGGGGCATTCGCGCTTGAGATGACAGGCGGCGCCGACGCCGGACAGGCCGGCGCCCAGGATCAATACGTCGAGGTGTTCGTGCTGCATGGTTTTCGTCCTCGTTCAGATGCGAAAAAGCGCTGCGACTGCTGGCGCCGTCCCCGCGAGGTGGGCGGGGGGCTCCTGCGCAGTGTTGATGTTCATGGGGCCGGAACGCAAACGCGATCCAACGGCAGTTCTTGGCCCACGCCACCACCGGAGCAGGCGCGCAGCCTATCAGGAATATCTCACACGATGCCACTGTTTGATGTCAACGTCGAGCAGGAAGCATCTCAGGCTATTGAAATCATGCTGTTTATTCAGGTTTCACCAACGCGCCCAGTGTTCCTCAACCACGCCGAAACCCTGGACGGACTGCAGCCCCTGGGCGGTCTGGACGGTGCCTTCGAAGCGGCCGCAGGGTTGCGTGAAACGGCTGGCGAGCAGTCCCACATGACGGTGCTCACCCCGTCGCGCCTCGGGCGTGAAGACGATATCCACCTGACCATCGAGGGAGCGGATCCGCCACGGCTGCATCAGCTGCGCCGGGTCGTAGTCAAAAACCATCTGCGACAGTGGCGTGACCTTGCCATCGCACCAGAGCGCGTTCTCGAAGCCGTTCAGAAAGTGCGCAACGCCATTGATGGCAATGTGTTCCCCACTGGCGCAACGGCCGTCCACGCTGAGCCAGTTCCACTGCGTTTCCCGCGGCGGATAGCCCAGCGAGAAATCCACGCTGGCGCCTGCCTCTGTTTGCAGCGTTTCGCCATCGACGCTGCCGCTGATATCGGCGTGCAGGCCAGCCACCTTGTAGGTGTGGTGAAAGGGCCGGCCCGGGCTTGCGCAGACGGCGGTCAGCCCCTCACTCCCGTCGTGGATGGTCAACGCCAGCTGCAGACGCCGTCCCTGAAAGGAGACATGCCAGCCATCTCCACTGCGCTGCACCGACCACTGCCGCCCGCCCGCGGACAGGTGCCAGGGCTGGCGCCAGTCCGGCGCGAAGTCGGCGGCGAAACCCATCGGCCGGGTGATGGCCTCTTCCACCAGGGTATCGGTCTGGCGGTCGTAGACGTATACGAAGGCCGTGGCAATCAGCCCGGCATCGGCCACCGCATACCCGACCATGGTGCGCTCGGAAAAGGCGCCGAAGTAGAGCCAGCCCTTGCGCTGCAGACGGCGGCGACCGCCCCGACCCCAGACTGCGGTGGACAGATCCTCGATGGCGCCCAGATAGCGCCCGTTGAGGGCGGCGCGACCGTTGCCCGCATGCAGGGCCGGCGGTGCTGCCGGAAGGTCATGGCGCGCGCTCACACCAGCGCGTAGCCCAATGAAGCCATGATGCCGAGGCCAAGCGCCCATTTGCCGGATTTGTAGAGTCGGCGATTGCGCCGCTTGAGCCCCTTCATGAAGGCCTTGTAGCGGACAACCGGCTGTGTCATGCGGTTCCCCAGGCCCGTGATGCTGGGGTCGACATTGTCGACATAGAACAGGCTGTTGAAGAAGCGGCCGAACAGGTAATAGGCCTTTTGCACGATGCGCGACTTGAGCGGACGGTCGATGTCGGTCATCAGAATGATGCGCGGGACTTCCGCATCGTTGTAGGCCGAGTGCAGATAGGTCTCGTCGAAGACGATGCTGTCGCCATCCTTCCAGTGATAGGGCCTGCCGTCGACCATCAGACCGCAGTTTTCGGAATTCGGTGTCGACAGTCCAAGGGAGTAGCGCAGCGTGAAGGCGAAGGGGTCGTGGTGCTGATTGAGCCGCTTGCCCGGCATCAGCATGGCGAACAGCGCCAGATTCATGCCCGGTACCTGCTCGATGAGGGCACGGGTCTTGGGCGCCAGCGCCCAGGCGGAGGGGATATCGTTGTCGTAGATCTTGAGATAGAAGCTCTTCCAGCGGTTGTCGCGGTAGAAGCTGCTGCCCGGCAGATCATCCTTGGTGGCAATGTGCCCCTGGCCGTAAAGGGCCAGCGCCTCGTCGCGGATCGTCTCCCAGTTGTCTTCCAGCAGTTTCAGCTGGGGAAACTGTTCCGCGCCCATGCGCGGCCCGTTGGGCACCTTCGACAGCGCGTAGGCCGGGAGGTTGAAAGGCACCATGAAGGTCGAGAAATCCGACAACTGGCGCACGAAGGGAAAGTGCGCGTGGCCGCGGTACCGGATGAAAGCGATGGAAGCGGCGTAGAGCAGCACCGCGAAATACAGGATTACCATAGTGTCCTCTCGCGCGGTGGCGCGCCGCCATGCGCGCTCCGCGTGTCATTCGACGGCGCAGCGGACTCACCCCTGTGACTGCGCCCTTTCTGGCGCGTAGTGTCCCATATTGGGGCAAATGTACGCGAATGTGTGCGCGCACCCGCCTCTTCAGGGTTGCAGTGCCCGCGCCCGGGCATCGTCGTTCCAATCCGGCGCCTGGGCGATGGCGTCAAGCACCGCGGTGACCTCGTCCACCACCGAGAAGATGCGCAGATGGTCCTCGCGCATGAAGGCCTCGTCGACACTGCGCCGGAGCTGCGCCAGCAGCGGATCGTAGTAGCCAAGCTGATTCACGATGACGATGGGCTGCAGATAGAGGCCAAGACGCTTGAGGGTGATCGCCTCGAGCAGTTCCTCGAAGGTGCCGCATCCTCCCGGCAGGGCCACCGCCGCATCCGAGCCCTGCAGCAGCAGGGCCTTGCGCTCGGCCATGTCGCGCGTCCAGGAGAAGCGCTCCACCTTGGGGTGTGCCCACTCCAGCGCCTTCATGAAGTCGGGCATGATGCCTTCGATATCGCCGCCCGCAGCGGCCGCACCATCGGCGAGGCGCCCCATCGAGCCCGTCGCGCCCCCGCCAAAGACCACGGTATGCCCAGCCGAGGCCAGCAGATGGCCCAGCGCAAAGGCGGCGTCACCGTATTCGGCGGGCGCCTGCGAGCTAGAAGCGCAATACACGCAGATTCTCATCGGTTGCTTGGGCCAACGAGCGGGGTGGGAGGCTGCGACGATACCGCATCCCCACCGCCGCCAGGGCCATGGCGAGCAAGAAGCTTGATGAGAAACTCCCACCCCCGCTGGAGCCCCCGGAATTACCGGATACCGGCGCCGACAGCCCTTCCTCGTTGCCTGTGTCCGCGTCATCCGGTGCTTCGTCCGGGGCGGGCTCGGATGGCGGTTCGGGCTCGGGTTCGGCCCGGGGCTCCGCGGCGTAGCGCAAGCGGTAATTGCCGGTGGCGGTATCCTGAAATCCGGTCACAAAGAGCACGTAGTCTCCCGCCGGCAGTTCCTGCTCGATGACGAAATTGGGGTCCGTGCTGTCGTTCTCGGCGTGATCGTCCCCCTCGGCGAGCAAGGCGCCGTCCGGGCTGCGAATCCGCCCGACCGTGTCGGTATCGCCCTCGGTGGCGAAGAAGACGGTGGCCGCGGACGCCAGCGTGAAGCCAAAGGCATCGGCGTCCCCCGGCACGTTGACGGCGGCATCGAGGCGCTCCTGGGTGTCGGTCAGGCTGAGGGGCGTGGCGGTCTGTGCGCTGTCGCCGTGCTGATCGGTGCCAGGATCGCCGGTCACTTCGATGGTGACGATGGCGCTATCGCTAGCGCCACTGTCGTCGACGATGGTGTAGCGCACGCTTTCCTGATCGCTGCGGCTCGGCTGGAGTGCGACCATGCTGCCGCCCGGCTCGTAGCGCAGCGCGCCATCGGATGCGATGCGCAGCGTCGACCCCTTGGCGGTGGTGATTGAGGTAGCCACCGCGGCCGCATCGCCGTCGATGGCCACGACCTGCAGCGGATCCCTGTCGGGGTCACTGTCGGCCGCCGATCCGATGCCGGCGATGACATTGCCGTTGCCGATCGCGCTGGAAGCAAGGCGCAGGAGATCATTGCGCGCCAGCGGTGGTTGATTCTGCGCCTCGGTCACCGTCAGCTCGAAGGCCGTGCGCGCGCTGAAGACACCGTCGCTGACGACAACTGTGATTGCTGCACGGCCGGGCATATTGCTGGGAGTGATCTCGACGCTGCGGTTGGCGCCGCTGCCGCTGATCACGATGCCACTGTCCGGAACTACGGCCACGTTGTCCGAGAAGGCGCGCAGGCTGAGATTGTCGGCCGGGGCGACGCGGCCATTGTCCGTGACCGTGAACCCGATCGCGCCGGTGGTGCGACCAGCCTCGGTGCTTTGATCGGCGATGGCGGATATCTCCGGCGGTGTGTCCGCGGCGTGCTGGTCCGGGCAACCGACACCAGGCTCGAGCCGCCAGCCGATGTCGCTCAGCAGGCAGCTGGTCAGATCCACCCCGGTATTCACTCGAATATCGCCCGTCGAGAAGGGCTCCATCAACAGACTGGGGGCGGGCGCGGTGTCCCAGTGCGCAATGGAAGAGCCGGGCTCCGCCGGGTTGGGCGTATAGATGAGCGGCCGCCCGGCGGCATCGGTGCCGTTGCCCGCGCCGAGGCCGCGCGCCCGCGCTCCGGAGAAGCTGGCATTGCCCGCATTCACCACGTCGCCCTCGTTGACCACCGACGCGGAACGCTGCGCGTTGGTCATCTCGTCCCAGAAAAGGCCGCGGTCGTTATCGAAGATGAGGCGGTCGAGCACCGTGAAGCCGGGCGCGGCGAGATTGGTTCCGTCGTTGGCGATCAGGGTGGAAAAGCCGAGGCCATGGCCGATTTCGTGCATGACCGTGTTGTAGAAATCGACCGCACGGCTGCCGCCCTGGTGGTCGAATCCGTAGTAGAAGCGCACACCGGTCAGGCAGTTGGGGTCGGTATCGACCGCGCCATTGAAGTTGGCGAAGATGTCGGCGAAGCCCGGGTCCAGATCCTCGCCCGCCAGCGCGTTGGCCAGCGCCACCGGGTAGAAGGTATTGGCCTGCGGGGCCCCGCGAAAGCCGGCGATGAAGTTTCCTGGGCCGGCGGCACCCAGGGTGCCGCTGCTGGGCGAGCACTCGGTTTCCGGCGCGGGAGCGAAGGAGGCCTCGACGATGATCTCGACGTCACTGGCAACAACCGACCCCCAGTGCTCCGCTGCCGCGCGGAATACATTAAGCCGGGCCTCGCCCAGGGTCGTGGCGTTGTTGCCGCCCTCGGGGGTGAAGGGGGTAGGGTCAAAGAAGCCTTCGCCCGGTGCGTCGGTGGGCACGATCGTGATGGTGGCTGCCTGGGCCGCGCTCATGCCCAGGCCCAGCACCACCAGGCCGCGCAGTGCGGCACTAATGGGCATGGCGGTCGCGTTCCTCAATGTGCAGCCGGCCCTCGTCGTCGACGTGGCCTTCGATGCTGTGGCGCGCCGGTTGTTTGGGGCGCAGCATGACGGTGCCGTCCGTGCGCTCCTCGCGGCGATAGGCCGGGTGCTCGGTCTCGCCGCTGGAAGCGGAACGCGCCGCCTTGGTATCGGGCGGCACCGTCAATGCGCCCGTTTCGGGATCGACATAGGCGCGCTGCGCAGAAGCCGACTCGGCACTAGGCTTCGCCGATGGCGCATCCGCCTGCTCCGCAGAGCACGCGACGAGCGAAAGGGGCAGCGCGAGAAGAAGGGGGGCGAGCCTGTACATGGGGAAGGACATGCAGCGAGATCCTCGGTGGTTGTGCCCGGTCCGACGCAATGAAGGGACGCCGAATGTGCCACGGGCGAACCGCCATTCATGTTTTGCGGGTTGCCAACGTCCCCCCGTGACCCGACGAGCGGTGTGGGGAGATGGAGGCTGCCGACCGCCTTCGAAGCCATCAGGCGGCCAGCGGAATCCAATTGCTGTGAAAGCCTAACGGGACGCGCACCGGGAGGTGCACGATGGCCTGCGCCTGTCGATCCACCGCTTGCGCGTCCAGGATGACGAGGCGGCTGCACTGCCGCCGCTGATCCTGGACATAGGCAAGCAGCCAACCCTCATCCTCAGCAGCATCGGAGTGAGCGGGCACGAAGATGGCCTCGCCCATCATCTGGCCCGGCCCGAAGTCGTGCGCGACCGTGGTGCCGCGCTCCAGATCGTGGCGCAGCAGGCGCGAGCCTTCGGTCGACATGGCAGCGCCCCCCACGGCGTAGGCGTAGCGATAGTGCTGGCCGGTGCGGCGTTCGTCGCAGCGTGGAAATTCCTGTGACTCAGAGGAGAACACCTGGCGCTGCACCGCGCCAAGGCCTGCCCCGAGTTGCCAACGTTCGAAGGCCACCGGCTGCGCCTCGGGCCCCTGCTGCGAGCGGTCGAACATGCGCGCGTGCGTGACGACGTCGACCGTGACGCTGCCATCCGCGTTGTCGAAGGCGTTGCAGGCGTGGAAGACATAGCAGGGCGCCACCGGGAACCATTGCACGCGATCCGAGCTGCCGTCGCGCGGCAGCAGCCCCACGCGGGCGCGATGATGCGGATTCCAGCGATAGGGCAATGCCGCGCCTGCCAGCAGGGCGCGGAAGGAGAAGGTGACGGGCAGATCGAAGATGACGACGTAGCGCCCCGTGATCGCACAGTCGTGGACCATCGGCCCGTGGGCGACCGGGATGGCAACGCGCCGGCGCAGGACGCCCTTGGCATCGATGCATTGATAGATCAGCCGCTTGCGCTGCAGCGCGTCGTAGCAGACCGCGTGCAGCTCCCCCGTCTTAGGATCGCGGTGCGGATGCGCCGTGAAGGGGAGGCGCTCGTCGCTGTTGAAGAGGGCGCGCCGCAGCGTATTGAGCTCGGCGTCGAGTTCGGCGGGCAGCGGCCCGGCCTCCACCGTCGCCCAGATACTGCCCGCATGCGCGAAGACATTGGTGTTGACGACATCGAAGATGCCGCGTCGCGGGCCGGGGACGCGGGCACGGCCAAGGTGGTCGTTAGCCGCATCCGTTCCTACCCAGCGGTTGCGGTACCAGCAGGCCTTGCCCGCCTGCAGGCGTACGCCGTGGACCATGCCATCGCCCACGAACCAGTGATGCGTGGCCGGGTTGGGCACCTGCAGCGGATTGGGGCCGATCTGGGCGAAAAGCCCATCGAGGGCATCGGGGATGGTGCCGCTGACGGCGAGTTCCGTCTCGGTGCGCTCTGCCTCCACCGGGGCATAGGGGCCTTCAAGATAGAAGTTGTCCTGCGCGTGTGCGGCACGCTTTTGCAGGAGGGCGGCCAACCGCGCCGCGCTGCTTTCCACGATGCGTCGATTCATCTTCGCCCCTCCACGGGAGAGGGGTCCATGCTCTGCGCAGCCGCGCGATCGTGCAAGCCGCGCGCGACTGCTTCCCGCGACGGCTAGAACAATTCGCTCAGATTCTCGAGGGCATCGATGACGATCCGCGAACCCGCCTGGATCAGCAACAGATCGTTGCCTACGCGCACGATGCGGTGATCCGCAGGAATCGTCCCGAGAATGTGACGGAGGTCCTCGCTGATGGGATAGGGACGCACGTCATCCGGCAGTCGCTGGCTGCGTTGCCACTTGCGCGCCTGGCCGGGGGGCAGGCAGCCATTCTGCTTCTTGGCAAGTCCCGGTGGGCAGAAACTGTTGCGGCCGCGTTCTTGGTAATAGTCGGCGATCAGGCTGCGACGGGTCGCATCGAAATAACCCCGGGCGGTGCTGGACGGGCCCGCCTGCTTGGCATTGGCTGACGGATGGCTGCCTTCGCTGAAGGGCGGTGCGTGCTTCTGACCGCTGTTGCCTGGATTAACGGGCTTGGCTGCCATTGCGCTCGTACCGAGGAGCAGCGCAGCAGCAAAGGCAATCGCGATGTTTTGGAGGGTGGCTCTCATGATCAGACTCCGCAGTGTCTCCAGGTGGGCTGCCCTTCTAACGGGTCGGGCCATGTTGTTGCTTGCGGACTGAACGAATACGGAATCGCTTTCAGACGGCCCACTACCGGTCGCGATAGCGCGACGTGCGGTAGTACTTCGGCCGCTGGTCAAGGCGGACATGGAGCCAGGGCACACCGTCGCCCGCTGTACTCACCCATAGCGGTCCGCCATGGCGTGCACACTGCACTTCGCGTCCAACACGCCGCCAAAAGGCATCGCGCTGCGCCTTTGGAGCTGCGCGTACAAAGGAAGCGAGGTGGGGATAGGCGGCATCATCGCCCACAGGCAGGGGCACGATCAGCTGCGCGTCACGCCCGAGATTCCAGAAAGTGGTGACCAAGGCTTCATCAAAGTCATCAAAGTAGTCACCAAAGGCTGAGGGGTCCGCCGGCCGCTGCAGCTCGGGCGCGTCGATCACCATGCACTCGAAGGCGGTGCTGGGCGTCAGTGTCTGCTGCAAAGGCGGGCATTCCCAGCGGAAGGCGGCGAAAGGCGCCACAGCCAGCCCGGCATTGAAGGCGGTGCGGCAATCGGCATCCTCCGCCAGCGCATCGAAGGCCGCCGCAAGATCAACGGGCGCGCCTCGATACAATAACCGCAGGCGCAGGGGCGCGCCGTCGCGCCCGGGCTGCGCCTGCAGCTGCCAATCCTGCCTTGGTGTGGTGTCCATCACGGCCCGCTGCGCGTTGAGGCCTGCACTATCGACAGCACCCAGTGGCGACGCAAGGGGCGGGTACGACGATGCGGGTCGCGCTAGATCAGCGCCTCGATGGCGAAACGGTGGTACTTGTGCGCATCCAGCACCCCGTGGCGGCGGAAGACGCGCATGGCGCGGTCGGTTTCCGCGGCGCTGGGCGCATAGGCGATCAGCAGCCCGTGGCCGTCCTCGGCGTGCTTCTCGTAGGTGATGGTGACTTTGTTTTCCGCTCCGGCGCCGGCCAGCAGACTGTTGGACTGCTCGACGATATCCTCGGCCTCGCGTACGAAGCGATCCGGATTGAGGGCTTCCACTTCGGTCTCGTCATAGCCCCCGGCAAGCAGGTCATCGCGCGCTGCCGCTGCCGCTGCCGGCTCGGCGAAGGCGCCGAGCACATAGTCACGCGGATAGAAGACGCCGCCGAGGCCGGTGAGCGAATGGCGCAGATTGTGACGTTCGTCGATATTCATGACGTGTCCTTACATCGAATGTGCAATTACCGTGCGGCACAAAGTCGACAAGGCCAAACCATGTCCATGTGTTGTTTGTTTGCTGTCTTCGACAGCGGCGACTGGCCTCAGCGATTGCGCCCGTACTGCTCATGGGAACTGACCCACTCGTCCGCCAGCACAGCGGCGCCTAGCGACAGTTCGCCGCACAGCACGGTGGCACCGATGATTTCGGCCAGCTTGCGCGCCTTGCCCTTGCCGAAGCAGCCCAGCACTTCCAGGCATTCACGCTGCGTCGGCAGGCCGGTACCACCGCCATGGGTGGCCACGATCAGGCTCGGCAGCGTGATGCTGTAGTAGAGGTCGCCCGAGGGGGTAAGCTCGCTGTGCACGATGGCTGCCTGGGACTCGGCCACATTGGCTTCGTCCTGCCCGGTGGCGATGAAGACGGCAGCGATGCCGTTGGCGGCATGGCTGCCGTTATTGCTGCTGCCCGCCATCTGCGCGCCGATGTTGGAGATGTGCCGTTGCACGAAGAACTGTTCGGCAGAGACGTGCATCTGCTCGCGCAGCAGGGCATCGGGAATCACACATTCCGCTACCACGCGCTTGCCGCGGCTATACAGCGTGTTGATCTGGCTGTGCTTCTTGTCGGTATCCATGTTGCCGGACAGCACCCAGCGTTCCATCGGGCCGGGATAGTGCTCCGCGATCCACAAACAGGCCGCCCGCGTGGCCCGACCGCACATGTTCTGACCGGCAGCGTCACCGGTGGAGTAGTTGAAGCGCAGATAGCGGAAACGGGCGGCGGCGAACTGTTGTACGAACTGCAGCTTGCCGACGCTGGTCGTCGCCTCGGCGGCGGCGCGGACGGCATCCAGATTGGCTTCCAGCCATGCGCCGAAATCGCGCGCTTCGCGGGCATTGGCAAAGATGAAGACCGGCGCCCGCTGCATGACGTCGTCGATGACCGAGACTGTGATGCCGCCCGCCTCGCGGGTCAGTCGCATGCCTCGGTTGTAGCTGCCCACCAGGGTGCCTTCAGTGGTGGTCATCGGCACATAGAACTCGCCGCTGGCGGCCTCGCCGTTGACCAGCACCGGGCCTGCCAGGCCGAGGGGGATCTGGCAGACGCCGGTGAAGTGCTCGATGTTGCCACGCGTGGTGGCGGCATCGAAGCTATAGCTGCCGGTATGCGGCATGGCCACGCCGGTCTGCTCCTCGACAAAGTCGCGTCGGGCGCGGGCCATGTCGTCGGTGTAATCGTCTTCCTTGCTGCGCGGGATGCGGGCCATGCTGTCTCCGGTGTGATGTTGTGCCCCGGATTGTGACCGATCAGGCGGCAGCAGCCCTCAACGCAGCTCGCGGCCTCCGGCTTCGGCTTCTGCCGCGCGAGCAGCGTGTTCGGCCAGCAGGCGCTCCAGCCGTGCATCCTTGGCATGCCAGAAATCGGCCACCCAGCGCTGGAAGCGCGCGCGAAAGGCGCTGTCACCCTGGTAGTCGCCGGCCAGGATGTCTTCCGGAATGGCATGCACCTGCGCCTCGACGATGAGCGTGGCCTGTTCGCCGGTGACGAAGCTCCATACCAGTCGGTGCTTGGTCGGGCGATAGGCGATGGTGACATCCAGCAGACCCGCCACTTCCCGGCCCATGGCGTTGATGGCAAAGGCCAGCCCACCCGATTTCGGCGGCAGCAGGTGCTTGTAGCTGGATTGCCTGGCCATGTGCTTGGCCGGCGTGAAGCGCGTGCCTTCGAGGAAATTGACCACCGTGACCGGCACATTCCGGAAGCGTTCGCAGGCGCGGCGGGTTCGCTCCAGATCTTCCTTGGCGAGTTCGGGATTGCGCCGAATGGCCTCGCGTGAATGGCGCGCCATGAACGGGAAATCCAGCGCCCAGCAGACGAAGCCGATGACCGGCACCCAGATCAGCTGCTTCTTGAGGAAGAAGCGCAACCAGGGCACGCGGTCACGAAAGACATCGAACAGCAGCACGATGTCCGCCCAGCTCTGGTGGTTCGAGATCAGCAGGTAGTTGCGCGTGGGGTCGAGCGTGCCGTTGATGCGCACCTCCCAGCGCACCGGCATCAGCGCGCGCATCAGCAGGGCGTTGTTGCGGATGAACTGCTCGGCGATGGCCACCATGACCCGCGTCCAGAACACGCGCGCGGCATGCCACGGCATGCATAGCTTGCACACCGCAAAGGGCAGAAACACCAGAAAGTGCAGCAGCAGGGAGGTACACAGCGCCAGCAGCGTGAGCACCCCGATCAACGCCCGCGGCAGGAACAACGACAGCATCGCTCGGCCATCCTTCGGTCTATGCCGCGCATGATAGGCCTCGCGCCGGGGGCGCGGAAGTCAGCCGCCGTGCGCGCCGCTCAGGTACCGCAGAAGGTCTGGGTGACGCGTTCGTGATCGGCGGGCGGCGTGGCGCAATATTCCGCCTCGCGGCGCTCGGTATAGGGGTCGCAGACCACATCCACCAGCCGATGGAAGGGCGCCAGATCGCCGTCGTCCACCGCAGCGGCAAGGGCCTGCTCCACCCGGTGATTGCGCGGGATATAGCGCGGATTCCGCGCGCGCATGGCGGCCTGCACGCTGGCCTGTGGCTGCGCCTCGGCGTGCAGTCGCCGCTGCCAAGCCTGCAGCCAATCCGTCAACGCCTGCGGATCGGGAAAGCCTTCGAGCAGGGCGGGTACCTGTTCCGGCCCGGCCGCGCCCACGGCATCCGCAAGCCCGCGGAAGGCCAGCGTGTAATCCGCCGCCTGATCCCGCATCAGGGCGAGCAGATCCTGGACGAGGGTCTTGTCGCCTTCCTCCGCCTGCTGCAAGCCGAGCTTGGCGCGCATCACGCCCATCCACGCCGCATCGAGGATATCGGTATTGGCTTCAAGCACTTCGGTGGCGCGTGTAACGGCCTGCTCTTCGTCGCTGTCGATCAGCGGCAGCAGACACTCGGCGAAGCGCGCCATATTCCATTGCGCGATGCGGGGCTGGTTGCCGAAGGCGTAACGGCCGTGCTGGTCGATGGAACTGAAGACCGTGTCGGGGTGGTAGCTGTCCATGAAGGCGCAGGGACCATAGTCGATGGTTTCCCCCGCCAGCGAGACGTTGTCGGTATTCATCACGCCGTGGATGAAGCCCACGCCCAGCCATTGCGCGACGAGCTCCGCCTGCGCCCGCGCCGCGGCGCGCAGCAGTTCCAGATAGGGGTTTTCGCTCTCGGCGACGCCGGGATAGTGGCGCTGGATCACATGGTCTGCAAGCAGACGCACGCTGTCCTGATCCCGTCGGGCCGCAAAGTACTCGAAGGTACCCACGCGGATATGCGAGCGCGCAACGCGGGTGACGATACCGCCCGGCAGGATGCGGTCCCGCATGACGGACTCGCCGGTGCGCACGGCCGCCAATGCGCGTGTGGTGGGCACACCCAGCGCGTGCATGGCCTCGCTGACGATGTACTCGCGCAGCACCGGCCCGAGCGCGGCGCGGCCGTCTCCACCGCGTGAGAAGGGGGTACGGCCGGAGCCCTTGAGCTGGATGTCGCGGCGCTGGCCGTCACGCCCGATCACCTCGCCCATGAGCAATGCACGGCCGTCTCCAAGCTGCGGCACGAAATTGCCGAACTGGTGACCGGCATAGGCCATCGCCAGCGGCTCCATGCCCGGGAGCAGGCGATTGCCGGCGAAGATCTCGGCCCACTCGGCGTCGCTGTGGGCTTCCGGATCGAGGCCCAGGGTCTGTGCCAGCGGCCGGTTCAGCCGCAGCAGCTCGGGGGCACGGACCGCCTGCGGCGACTGGCGATGGAACAGGGCCTCGGACAGCCGCGCATAGCTGTTGTCGAAGCGAAGCGCCTCGCTGTGCAGAAGCTCGTCTTCCATGCCGCCGATCGTCGCGCGCTACCCGTGAGCGCTCAGCTCTGCGCGCTGCCTTCCTTCTGGGCGAGCAGGGTCTGCAGCTCGCCGGACTCGTACATTTCGCGCACGATGTCGCAGCCACCGACGAACTCGCCGCGGACATAGAGCTGCGGAATGGTCTGCCAGTTGGCATAGGCCTTGACGCCCTCGCGGATGTCCGGGTCTTCCAGCACGTTGATTTCGGTGAAGGGCTGGTCGAGCAGCTTGAGGGCCTTCACGACCACTGCGGAAAAGCCGCATTGCGGGAAATCGCGCGTGCCTTTCATGAAGAGGACGACGTCGTCGGAACGCACCAGGGCGTCGATACGGTCGTGGGTGGATGCATCACTCATGGATCAGGCTCCGAATTCGGTGTACAGGGTCGTGTCCGGACTGGGCCGGACTAATAGCGAAACGACACTATGGGCCGGGGATCGCCTTGTCAATACGGATTCGAGACGCGATCATCCGGGTATGAACGAGACGACCTCCGCCGCAGACGCGCAACGCACCGCCGAAATGCTGGTGCATGTCGGGCGCATTGCCCGCTGCGAAGCGCAGACGCCAAGTCTGACCCCTGCACAATGGTCGGCGCTGCGCTTCTTCGCCCATGCCAATCGGATGTCACGCACCCCTTCCGCCTTCGCGCGCTTTCACGCCACTACCCGGGGCACGGCCTCCCAGACGGTGAAGTCGCTGGAAACGGCGGGCTATCTCGAGCGTCGCCGCGCCGACGTGGACGGCCGTAGCGTGGTCTTCGATCTGACGCCTTCCGGCTGGGCGCAGCTGGCCGCGGATCCGCTCAACACACTGAGTGCAGCCATCGAGGCGCTGCCACCGGAGCAGCAGCACACCCTGTCCGAAGCCCTGCAGCAGCTCGCCGGCGCCTTGGCGCAGGACCGCGACGGCCAGGCCTTTGGCAGCTGCGGTGAATGCGGCTTCCTCGGCGCGGCCGAGCAGGCGGGCTGCCCCTTTCAGTGCCGCTGCACCGGGACGCTGCTCAGCGACGAGGATTTCCAGCGCCTGTGTGCGAACTTCACGCCGCGCGCGACGGTCGAGACTCCAGCCGCGACACGCCCCGGCACCAAGGACGCCTGACGCCCCCGCTGGCCCCGGCTCGGCCGCAGCAGGCGGCCTATGATGCAGACACGCGCGATGGACGCAGGGGGACAACGCCATGCCGGTACCAAAGCAGAACGATGAGGGCCTGCCTTTCTGTGCGGAGCACCGAGCGCTGCCCTGGCACGCGCCACTGCAGTGGCTGCGCCTGGGCTGGCAGGACCTCTGGAGCGCACCGGGCACCAGCATCAGCTTCGGCCTGATCATGGTGCTGCTGAGCTACGCCATCACGGCGGCGGCCTGGTATCTGGGCAATCTGGGGCTGTACCTCGGAGTGCTCAGCGGCTTCGTCTTCCTCGGCCCCATTCTGGCAATGACCCTCTACGCCACCAGTGCGCGGCTGGCGGCGGGCGCGCCGGTCTCGATCCGGCGCAGTCTCAACGACGCCGGCCGCACGCTGGGCGATGCCGCCGTCTTCGCGCTGATTCTGCTGGTGGTCTTTCTGGTCTGGGCGCGGGCCGCGACCATGATCCATGTCTTCTTCCCGGTCGGCGGTGAACCCGACTGGCGCGACTGGCTGACCTTCTTCGGCATCGGCACGAGCGTTGGCGCGCTGTTCTGCGCCTTTGTCTTCATGGCCAGCGCCTTTTCGCTACCGATGATGTTGGACCGCAAGGCCGACACCGTGACCGCGGTGATCACAAGCGTTAACGCCACGCTGCGCAACAAGCCGGCCATGGCGGTCTGGGCGATTTGCATCGGTGTCTTCGTGGTGGTCGGCACGCTCACCGCCTACCTCGGCTTCGCGCTACTGCTGCCCTGGATCGGCCACGCCACCTGGCACGGCTACCGGCAGACCATTGACGCCAGCCCCTGGCCGAGCCGGCGGCCTAGCGGTTGAACAGATTGAGGATCAGCGTCAGCGCCAGACTGATGAGGATCATCGAGGTGATCGGGATGAAGACGCGGCCGTTCTCGCTTTCGATGCGGATATCGCCCGGCAGCCGACCGAACCAGCTCAGCAGCCCCGGCGCGAAGTGCAGCAGCAGGCCAACACCAACCAGCAACAGACCGGCGATGATCAGCCCGCGCCCCATCGCTCAGTCGTCCTGGTGATAGGCCGGTGACAGCGCGTGTACGGCTTCGACCAAGGCCTGCGCGTGCTCCGGGTCCACGCCCGGCGTGATGCCATGCCCCAGATTGAAGATATGTCCGGGGCCCTGCCCGTAGCTGGCCAGCACCTCGGCCACGCCTTCGCGAATGCGCTGCGGGCTGGCGTGCAGCATGGCGGGGTCCAGATTGCCTTGCAGCGCAACGCGGTCGCCGACGCGGCGGCGGGCATCACCCAGTTCGGTGGTCCAGTCCAGTCCGAGGGCGTCGCAGCCGGTGTCCGCCATGATCTCCAGGTGCTGGCCACCGTTCTTGGTGAACAGCGTCACCGGAACGCCCGGATGATCGCGGCGGATGCGCTGCACGATGTGCGCCATCGGTTGCAGCGAGAAGCGGCGGTAGGCCCCCGGCGGCAGGGCGCCGCCCCAGGTATCGAACACCATCACGGCCTGGGCGCCGGCCGCCACCTGCGCGCTCAGATACTGCGCGCTGGCCTCGGCGAGGGTGGATAGCAATTCATCCGCCAGCTCCGGTCGGTCATAGATCAGCGTCTTGATGCGCGCGAAGTCCTTGCTGGAGCCTCCCTCGACCATGTAGGTCGCCAGCGTCCATGGACTACCGCCGAAACCGATCAGCGGCACGCTGCCGGCGAGGGCCTCGCGAATGGTGCGCACCGCCTCCATGACGTAGCCGAGCGTGTCGTTCGGGTCGGGCACGCCCAGAGCGCGGATGGCCTTTTCGTCCTGCACCGGGCGCTCGAAGCGCGGCCCTTCGCCTTCCGAGAAGTACAGGCCCAGACCCATCGCATCCGGCACTGTGAGGATGTCGGAGAACAGGATGGCGGCATCCAGTGCAAAGCGACGCAGCGGCTGCAGGGTGACTTCGCAGGCTAGCTCGGGATTGCGGCACAGGCTCATGAAATCCCCGGCCTGAGCGCGGGTGGCGCGGTACTCGGGGAGATAGCGACCTGCCTGGCGCATGATCCAGACCGGCGTACGGTCCACGGGCTGCCGCGCCAGGGCGCGGAGGAAGCGGTCGTTCTGCAGGGGCGCGCTCAATTCAAACTCCTGGTGGCAATCGGCAGTGCATCGCTGGCTGCGGCGAAGCATGCCTAAGGGTTGGGGCTAGCGTCAGGTATCGCTGGTCGGTTGCAGCGGGCACCAACGCCCATGCCGACATCCTAGTGCGGTGCGACCACCCTGCGCAGGACGGGTGTGCCATCTGTGACGCAGCGTCCCGGAAGATAATGCCCGTGCCGGATGCATGCCGGTGCCTTTTGCGGCGCCCACGGCAGCGCGGCCGCGGCGGGTGGCTGTCAGGAAGCGGCGGCGGCAATGTCGGCGACCATGGCATCGGCGGTGGCGCGGGGATCGTCGGCATCGCGCACCGGACGGCCAACCACGAGATAGTCCGCGCCGGCGCGAATCGCGTCGGCTGGCGTCATGATGCGCTTCTGGTCAGCCTCCAGGCGGTTCTCCACCGGACGGATGCCGGGCGTTACGCAGACCAGCTTGTCGCCGGCCTCGGCCTTCAGCCGGGCGACTTCCAGCCCGGAGGAGACGACGCCGTCGCAGCCCGCTTCCAGGGCGCGGCGCGCGCGTGACAGCACCAGATCCGCAATCGATACCTGGAAGCCGAGATCGTCGATATCGCCCTGGTCCAGGCTGGTCAGCGCGGTCACGGCGAGGACGCGGGTGCCGCCTGTCTTGGCCGCGGCGGCTGCCTCCATGATCGACTGATTGCCGTGCACGGTACACAGGTCGGCGCCGCGCTCGGACAGATTGCGCACCGCGCGCCCCACGGTTTCCGGGATGTCGAAAAACTTCAGGTCGACGAAGACCTGCTTGCCCTCGGCCTTGAGCCAATCCAGGAGATCAAAGAAACCCGGCGCCATCGCCAATTCCATGCCGATCTTGTAGAAGCGCACGCTGTCGCCAAGCTGATGCACCAGCGTGCGCGCCTGCTGCGCGCTGGGGAGATCGAGGGCGACGATGAGTCGGTCGCGGGGGTCGATGCGGGACACGTGCCGCTCCGGAGAAAAGGTCAGAGCGCGGATTATCGCCGGGCTCCACCAATGGCGCTTGCAGCGGCCCAGCTAACTGGTATGATCAGTTGACCACTTAGGGCTCCTGATCATGACATTTTCTCCGCTCGCCCGCGGCTCCCTGTCCGAAGGGGTCTTTGCGCAGCTACGCGACCGCATCCTTGCCGACGAGATGCGACAGGGCGACAGCCTGCCCTCCGAACGCGTGCTGGCCGAGCAACTGGGCGTCAACCGCGGCGCCGTCCGCGAGGGCCTGAAGCGGCTGCAGCAGGCGCAGCTGGTGCGGGTCCGCCACGGTGGCGCCACCGAGGTGCTGGACTGGCGGCGCAGCGCGGGACTGGACCTGCTGCCACACCTGCTGGTGCGCGCCGACGGTCAACTGCGCACGTCGGCCGCGCGCGGCATCATCGCGCTGCGCCAGTCCCTGGCGCCCAGCGTGGCGGCAGCCGCGGCCCGGCGCGCGGACACGGATACCGCCGACCGACTGGATGAAGCATTGCGCGCGCTGCAGGCAGCACCGGATGCCGAACAGCGGCAGGCACAGGCGCTGCGCTACTGGTCCATGCTGGTGGACGGCAGCGACAACCTCGGCTTTCGACTTGCCTTCAACGCCATGGAGCAGACCTACCGCCCGATCTGGGCTCTGCTGCGCCCGGTGCTGGATGCCGAGTTTCGCGATACCGCCACGCTGCAGGCACTGAACGCAGCGGTGCGCGAGGGTCGCAGCGCGGACGCCGAAGGCCTGGCACGCGCCCATATCGAGATCGGCAGCAAGGCCATGGACGCCTTGCTCGACGCACACGACGCGGCCCAAGAAGGGGGGCATTAGACATGCTGGGCATACCCGTGGGACTGGTCACGGCCAACGCGGTGGAATGGGTCGTGCACAAGCACATGCTGCACGGTTGGGGCCGCAAACGAGGCACTTTCTGGGCCTTCCACTTTCATGAGCATCACCGCGCCGTACGCGAGCACGACTTTCACGACCCCAACTACCAGCGCTTTCCGCTGGGCCTGCACGCGCAGGGGAAGGAGGCCTGGGCCCTGATGGCCGGCGCTGCGGCGGTGGCGCCGCTGTTCCCGGTCGCGCCCTTCTTCGTCGGCACCCTGTGGTATTCGGCTGCCAACTACTATCGCGTGCACAAGCGCGCGCATCAGGACCCGCAATGGGGGCGGCAGCATCTGCGCTGGCATTACGACCACCACATGGGCCGCAATCCCAACGCCAACTGGTGCGTGACCCGGCCCTGGTTCGACTACGTGATGGGCACGCGCGAATTCATGACGGCGGATGCCCATGAAGACAACGTGCTCGGGCTGCAGCGGTTGCCGCACTGGCTGGCGCGGCGTCTGCCCTCGCCGACGCGGCGCGGCCGGCTGATGCCGGCTCCCGCGCCGCGCCCGCGACACGCAAAGGCCGCCTGAGCGCCCGCGTCAGCTCTCGGCAGCCGGACGCGCCAGCGCGCGCTGCTGACCCGCGAAATGCAATGCCACAAGCTCCTCATGCGCCTTGCGGCCGCGCCGCGCCAGCCGCGCGCGCCCGCCGGGCAGCAAGCGGTGGCCGAGGTGCCAGCCAAAGGTGACCGGGGCTGACAGCAGCGGATACCAGGGCGGCATCCATGCCGGCAGGCCGAGATGCCGCATGCCTTCCCGCCCCACGAAAAAGCGGGTGACGCTGAGATGGCGCGCCTGCTCGAAGCGCGCGCGCAGACGACGCGGGAAGGGATAGGGCACGCCCAGCGTCTCCTCCATCAAGGAGCGCCCCAGCTTGCGCGAGCTCTCGTCAGGGGGCTTCTGCGACAGCGTGATCTGGTAGAGCAACCGGCGCCCTTCCTGCTCATCGTCGGTGAGCCAGCACTCGTCGGTGCCGATCAGCCAGGCGATGGCCTTCCAGAGGTGCATGACGGCGCGGGCGTCGCGCCGCTGCAGCGGAACACCCATGAATCGCACCGCGAACAGCTGAACCACGCTGAAACCGAGAAAGGTCGCGGCCATATCCGTCTGATTGATGGGCAGCCCCAACTCGGCCATGTCCCAGTCCGCCCGTTGGCTGAGGCGCTGGCGAATGAGGGCGTGCAGCACGCGCACGTGCAGCGTGCTCTTGAAGCCCGGCGCAAAGCGTTCCAGGCCGCCACTGGCGGTGGCATCCACCACCCACTGCATGGTCTCGGCGATGCGCCGTGCGGTGCCGCCATCGAGGGCACCGGTGAGAATCAAGGGCGGATTAATGGCCGCCGCCTGATAGCCGCCCATCAGGGCCACGTCGCGCAGCACGTAGTGCGAGGTCATCCCCAGTTCGTGCACCACCTGCGCGCCCCGCGCCATGGTCTGCGGCTCCACCCAGGCCGGCCATTGCTCGCAGTGACGCAGCAGGGCCGTAAGTGCTTCGGGTGGATCCTCGATGGCATCGAGGCCGTCGTCGAGCGCGCGTTGAAAGACGCGCCAGCCTTCGCGCATGCCCACCGCATGCATCCAGTCGACCACCGCATCAGCCAGCGGGTCGCCGTGCATCAAGGCTTCGCCCAGTGCACGCCAGCGGGCGGGGTCGGGCTCGGGGTTGCCGCGAATCAGCCATCCGATGGGCGCGGCAAGTCGACGCTGCGCGGCCACATCGGCGCCGTGCCGGGCAGGAATGGAGCCTGCCGTGCGGCCATCGGGTCCTGGGGTTGCGCGCGCGGTGCGCGGGGATGCAGGCATGGCGTCTCCTCCAAGCCGGAACCGGAACCCCGATAGTGGCGCGGCTCAGGGGCCACGGCAAGCGCCCTAGGTGCTGCGCGGCGTCGCGTCGATTGCGCGCCGCAAAGCCTCTGCGCTAGGCGCGTTCTGGGCCTTGAGTTCCTGCGCGAACAGGGCGACGCGCCATTCCTCCTCGATCCAGCGCGCGGCGGTGGTCAGCGGCAGGGCCTCCTTGCCGCGCACGGCGTGGATCTGCTGCTGGCACTGCGCGTCGCGCTGCGGCTTGTTGGCCAGTCGCTCCAGCCGGCGCTCCAGCGCCTGCAGATAGACCGTGACCCGCGCCCAGTGCGCGCTCGGAATGCGCTCCACGCAATCCTCGGCGAGCAGGCTGTCGAGCTGCGCGCGCGCATCGGCGATGGCCTCGGGAAAGGCGCGCTGCAGGTCCTTGAGCCGTCCGCGCAACCTCACCGCACGGCCGAACCAGTCGGCCAGATCGTCCATCACCTGCTGCGCGCGCAGACTGAAGTCGGTACGTCTTGCCACGGCTGCCTCGAAGGCCGCGCGGCTGCGGATCGCGGGCGGTTCGAAGATCTCGTCGGCACAGCGCCGCACGACGGCCTGCGCCAGCGTCTCCGGGCGGTGCGCGGTGGTGGCCAGTTGCAGGCCGAAGCGCTTGCTCACCGTCTTGGCGACATTGCGCGCGCGGCTGCCGACGGCGTTGAGCAGCAACTGGCGGCAGCCCGCCGCGTGCGCCTGGTCGGCAGCCTGGCGTGACTCGAAGGGTCGAAGGTGCACGTGGTTGCCCTCCGCCACCAGCGCCGGATAGGCGGGGAGGCCGTTGGGCAGCGTGACCTGTTCGGGCAGTGCGTCGAAATCCCAGTCGCGCAAGTGATCGCGCACCCATTCCGATCCAGAGGCGGCCTCGGCCACCGCCGATCGCGCCAAGGCACCAAAGCGGGCGCGCAAGGCCTCCAGGCTGTCGGCCTCCCCCAGCTGGGCGCCCTGGGCGTCGAGCAGCCGGAGGCGCGGGCACAGATGCGGCGGCAGGCGCTCGCGGTCGAAGTCCTCCGGCGTCACTTGCACGCCGCACATCGCCTGCAAGGCATGGCCGATGGCGGGCAGCAGAGGGCCATCGCCCGGCCCGAGGCGTTCGGTCAGCGCGTCCGCGTAATGCGCCGCCGGCGTGACCCGGCCGCGTAGCTTCTTGGGCAGGCTGCGCAGCAGTGCCTCGAACAGCGCCGGGCGCAGCCCGCGCACCAGCCAGTCGAAACGCGAGGCCGGCAGCGCGAACAGTGCCGGCAGATCGAGGATGAAGGTGACGCCGTCCGCCTCGGCACCGGGGTCGTGGCGATACTCCAGCGCGATGGTGTGGCCATCGACGTCGATCACTTCGGGAAAGAGTGCCTCGACATCGGCATCGGCGCCGGGCCGCAGCACGTCCGGCTCGCGCATATGCAGCGGACCGCGCGTGGACAGCTGCTGCTTGAGCGCCGCCAACGGCGAGTCGCCGCCCGCGCGCCGCTCGCTCTGGCCGGTGCGCTTCAGCCAGCGCTCAAGCGCGGCCTGCGTGCAGACATCGGCCGGCAGACGGGCGTCATAGAAGGCGAACAGCTGATCCTCGTCGGCGAGCAGGTCCGGACGGCGCATGCGCGCCTCCTTCTCGCGCACGGCCTCCACCAGCGCGAGGTTGTCGCGCAGGAAGGCCGGCGGATTGCGCAGCGCACCGCGCACCAGTGCTTCCCGGATGAAAAGGGCGCGCGCCTCCTCCGGATGCTGACTGCCATAGTGGCGGGCGCGGCTGGACAGCGTCAGACCGTGGAAGCGCACCACCTCGGTGGCCGAGACCTCCCCCCGTTTCGGATTGAATTCCGGGTGCTCCAGACTGCGCCGCACCAGATGCGGGGCCACCTCTTCCAGCCAGGCCGGTTCGATGCCCGCCACGGTGCGCGCAAACAGCTTGCGGGTCTGCGCCAGTTCGGCGCACATCACCCAGGGCGGTGCCTTGCGTGCCACGCCGGAGCCGGGAAAGATCTCGAATTGCCGGCCTCTGGGACCCTGATAGCCGTTCTTTTCCGGCTGGCGCATGCCGATGTGATCCACCAGCCCGGCAAGCAGCGCCTGATGCAGCGGCGCGTAGAGCTGCTTGAGCGCCTGGGCGCGGCCGGCATCGTCCAGCGGCCGGTCCGCCGCCGCCCGCACGCCGAGGGCCTGGCGCAACTGCGTGACCACCAGGCCCCATTCGCGCAGACGATTGAAGCTGACGAAATGCTTTTCGCACCAGCGCCGCAGCGCCGCCGTACCCTCGTCGCGCCGGAGCGCGCGGGTGCGATCCCAGAGATTGAGCAGGGTGAGGAAATCGGAGCGGGGGTGGCGCCACTGGCCGTGGGCGGATTTGGCGACGTCGCGCTGATCGGGCGGCTGCTCGTGCGGGTCGGCCACCGCCAGCGCGGCCGCCAGAATGAGGGCGGCGTCCTCCGCGACATGGCCCTTGGCTGCCAGCGCGATGCGCGCCATGCGCGGGTCCAGCGGCAGGCGCGCAAGCTGCTGCCCGGTGCGGGTCAGGCCCCCGCTCTCGTCGAGGGCGCCCAGTTCGCGCAACAGGCGCTCGCCTTCGCGCAGATGGCGCTGCTCGGGGGCGTCCAGCCAGGGAAAATCGACCACAGCGCCCAGCTTCAGCGCCGCCATCTGCAGGATCACGCCGGCAAGATTGGCGCGCCGGATTTCCGGATCGGTGAAGGCGGGACGCCGCTGAAAGTCGTCCTCGCTATACAGGCGGATGCAGATGCCGGGGCCGACCCGGCCGCAGCGGCCGGCGCGCTGCGCGGCGGCGGCCTGGCTGATGGGTTCGATCTTGAGCGACTGCACGCCCGAACGCGGCTGGAAGCGGGCCACGCGCGCGGTGCCGGTATCCACCACATAGCGGATGCCCGGCACGGTGAGCGAGGTCTCCGCGACATTGGTGGCGAGCACCACGCGCTGTCGGGGCGCCTTGCGGAAGACTGCGTCCTGTGCGCGGCTGCCGAGGCGCGCATAGAGCGGCAGCACTTCCGCGTCCTTGCGCCGGCCGCGCAGCACGCGGGCGGCATCGCGGATCTCGCGCTCGCCGGGCAGGAAGACCAATGCATCGCCATCCGGGCGCGCACCCCAGGCTGCGTCGATGGCGTCGGCGACCGCCTCGGCGGGGTCGGCATTCTCGGCCGGGGGCCGGTAGTGCACGCTGACCGGATAGCTGCGGCCTTCGACGTGGTGCACCGGCGCGCCGTCGAAATGCCGGCTCAGGCTTTCGGGATCGAGGGTGGCCGAGGTGATGATCAGCTTCAGCTCGGGGCGGCGCGGCAGCAGGCGCTTGAGGTAGCCGAGCAGGAAGTCGATGTTGAGACTGCGCTCGTGCGCCTCGTCGATGATGATGGTGTCGTAGGCGGCCAGATCGCGGTCACGCGACAGTTCATTCAGCAAAATGCCGTCCGTCATCAGCTTGATCAGCCCGCCGTCCTCGGCCAGCTGCTTCTCGAAGCGCGTCTCGAAACCGACCAGATCGCCCAGCGGCGTCTGCATTTCGTCGGCGATGCGTCCGGCCAGGGCGCGCGCGGCAACGCGACGGGGCTGGGTGTGCGCAATCATGCCGCGTCGGCCCCGGCCCGCCTCCAGGCACAGCTTGGGCAACTGGGTGGATTTGCCCGAGCCGGTATCGCCGCAGACCACCAGGACCTGATGGCTGCGGATCGCGTCGAGCAGTTCGGTGCGTGCCGCGCTGACCGGCAGCTCGGGCGGGTAGTCGATGCGCAGCGGAATCCGCTGCTGGCGCTGCACCGCGCGCTGCCGGGCCGCGTGCAGCTCCTGCATCAGCGGCCGCGTATCACCGCGCACACGCCGCGCCTTGCCGCGCAGGCGCCGCACATCACGCACCAGCAGTTCTGGCTCCGCCTCGCGGAGCAGTTGCTGGAGATGGCTGCGATGGGAACGCGTCATTGAGCAGGTGCAGGTGGGACAGGAGGTCGGCGCGGACGCAACGTCAGGCCATGCGCGCCGGGCTCGTGATGCCGGGTCGGGGCAGCGCGCCGCCCACCGAATTGTCGCACCAATGGCGCTTGCTTCCCGCCCTTGTTGCCGCCCGACGGCGAGAGCGGGCGTCGGCCCCGCCTCTCAGCGCAGCAGGGCGCCCTGCTGTTCGAGCAGTGCGCGCAGGATGGAGCGGTGGCAGAGCGCTTCCTCGGCGCAGTAGCAGCCGACGGAGAAGTGCGTCTGGTGCGAGAGCGCTGCCAGCAAGGCGATGGCGTGGCGCGCCTCCGGCGTCTTCATTTCCTGGCGATAGCGCCGCTCGAAGCCTTTCCACTCGGCAGGGTCGAGGGGCGCGAAGGCCTTGAGCAAGGCTTCGCTGGGTGCGAGATTGGGGAACCAGCAGTCGTAGAGGTCGCGGCTGGCGACTTCCGCCTTGGGCACGCCGCGCGGCGGGCGGCGCACGGCGCCGATACGCAGACCCTCATCGGCCAGTCGCGGGCTGCCGAGACGGACGATGCGGATGGCCACGGCGGCGCGCCCCTCAGATACCGAGGGCGGCCTTGAGCGCTGCCACTTCTTCCTCCAGCGTGGCGACGCGCGCCTGCAGGGCCTCGATCAGTTCCTGCTGATGGCCGCGGGCGCTGCCGGCGCTGGGGGCCGCGCTGGGCTCCGGAATGACCGGCTCGCCGCAGAGCAGATGCGCCCAGCGGGTGGCCGACTGGCCGGGCGCGCGCGGCAATTCGCGGACCAAGGGATCGGCGCGATCCGCCATGCGATCCAGCGCGGCACGCACGCCGTCGGCGTCATCGGGGCCGCCCAGTGGAGCACCGTGGCTCTTGAGTTCGGCGATTGTCTGCGGACCGCGCAGCATCAAGGCGACCAAGACCGCCAGCACGGGCTTGGGCAGCAAGGTCTCATGCTCGAAGCGGTGGCGCCATTTGGTGGCGCGGCTGCTGGATTCGTCCCGGGCGACCAGTTTCATGGTTTCAAGATCGGTCAGTGCACCGCCCACATCTGTTTCCCGCAGCTGCATCACGGGCGCCCGGTTGCTCTTCTGATTGGCCGCGGTCATGACGCCGTTCACGGTCATCGGGTAATAAGCCGGCGTGGTCACCCCCTTCTCGACAAGGCAGGCAAGGACGCGGGCTTGGGTTTCAGTGAGCAACAGGCTGGAAGACATGAGAGACCGAAAAGGCTGGCCGACAGTGGCGCCGCCGATTGTGCCCTGTTGCGGACCCGACCTGCGTCGCTGTCCTTACCGGGCCTGCGCACGCGCGGCCAGGATGGCGCCGGTGCTGGCCAGTACTACGCCACTGGCAGCCAGCCAGGTCAGCGGTTCGCCCAAAATCGGCACGGCAAGCAGGGAAGCCGCCACCGGCACCAGCGCCATGAGAACGCCCATGCGGGTCGGTCCGATGCCGCTCACCGCGCGGGCGAAAAGCACCATGGCGACGATGACGGCGAGAAAGCCCTGATAAACCCCCTGCAGGGCGATTTCCGACAGCGGGGCCGCAAGCAGCTGGCGCGGCAGCAGCGTCAGGTAGAGCGGCAGATAGAGCACCGCCGATACGCTCGCGGTGATGGCCACCGCATCCCAGGGCTGCACCTGCCAGCGCCGTAGCAGCACGGTGAAGGTGGACCAGCTCAACGAGGCGGCAACGAAGAGGGCGTCGCCGCGCCAGGTCTGTCCCAGGCCAAGACCGGGCGCGACACCCTCGATGGCCACGCAGAGCATGCCGGCGCCAATGACGGCCAGGCCGATGCTGCGCTGGCGCGAAGGCTGCTCGCCAAGCAGTGCCATGGCGACCAGCGCCACCAGGAAGGGCATCATGCCGGGCAGCAGCACGGCCGCATGCGCGGCAGGCGCGTAGGCGAATCCGTGGTAGGCAAAGCCGGCATAGCCCAGGCCGCCGCACAGGGCCAGCACGACCATGCGCGGCAGGCTCGGCATGCGCCATCGATAAGCCCACAGCCAGGGCAGCATGATGAGCCCGGCGGCAAAGAAGCGCAGTGCGGCCAGGTCCGTCGGCAGCAGGGTGCCGCGCTCGGAATAGCGCGTCACCAGAATGAAGCCGGTCCAGATCCCGACCGCGGTGAAGGCGGCCAGCCAGCCGCGAAGGTCGCTGTCTCGCTGGGTATCCAGGCTAGGGCCTGCTCATATTCAGTCGGTCGTGGCGTTGGCCCTCGATCACACGCCGAGGGTTTCGAGAATGCCCTCGGCCGCGCCCCGGCCTTCGTAGACGGCGGTCACCACCAGGTCGGAGCCACGCACCATGTCGCCGCCGGCGAAGATCTTCGGGTTGGTGGTCTGGTAGGCGATGCTGCCGTTCTTGCCGTTGCCGACGAAGATGCGGCCGTCCTCGTGCTGCGCGACGTTGTACTGCGCCAGCCAGTCGCCCGGGCTTGGCCGGAAGCCAAAGGCGATGATGACGTTGTCGCACTCGATCACCGATTCGGAACCCGGCACGGGCTCGGGGCGGCGACGGCCCCGGTTGTCCGGTGCGCCGAGGCGGGTTTCGACCACGCGCACACCCTCGACCCGGCCATCACCGACGATCTCGATGGGCTGGCGGTTGAACAGGAACTGCACGCCCTCTTCCTTGGCGTTGGCCACCTCGCGGCGCGAGCCGGGCATGTTGGCCTCGTCGCGGCGATAGACGCAGTAGACCTCTTCCGCGCCCTGACGGATGGAGCTGCGCGTGCAGTCCATGGCGGTGTCGCCGCCACCGAGCACGGCCACGCGCCGGCCCTCGAGGTTGATCCAGTCCGACGGGCTCTTCTCGTAGCCCATGATGCGGTTGATGTTCGACACCAGGAAGGGCAGCGCGTCGTACACACCCGGCAGATCCTCGCCCGGGAAGCCGCCCTTCATATAGGTGTAGGTGCCGGTGCCCAGAAAGACCGCGTCGTATTCCTTCATCAGGTCTTCGAAGGCCACATCCTTGCCGACATCCACGCCCAGGCGGAACTGCACGCCCATGTACTCGAGGATCTCGCGACGGGTCAGCACGACCTCCTTCTCCAGCTTGAAGGGCGGAATCCCGAAGGTTAGCAGCCCTCCGATCTCGGGATAGCGATCGTAGACCACGGCCTGCACGCCGTTGCGCGCCAGCACGTCGGCACAGCCCAGGCCCGCGGGCCCGGCACCGACCACGGCCACGCGCTTGCCGGTGGCCTTGACCTTGGACATATCCGGCCGCCAGCCCTGCTTGAAGGCCTCGTCGGAGATGTACTTCTCGACCGAACCGATGGTCACCGCGCCGAAGCCGTCATTGAGGGTGCAGGCGCCTTCGCACAGGCGATCCTGCGGGCAGACGCGACCGCAGATTTCGGGCAGCGAGTTGGTGGCATGCGACAGCTCGGCGGCGGCAAAGAGATTGCCCTGCTCGACCAGCTCCAGCCACTGCGGAATGTAGTTGTGCACCGGGCACTTCCATTCGCAGTAGGGGTTGCCGCAATCCAGGCAGCGCGCCGACTGGGACTTGGCGGTTTCCTCGTCGAAGCCGCCGTAGATCTCGTCGTAGTTGTTCGAGCGTACCTCGACCGACAGCTTCTCCGGGTCGGTGCGGGGGACATCGAGGAAATGAAGATTGTTCTTGCTCATGAATTCCTTTGCCTCAGGCGGCGGCCTTCACCGCGCTGAACAGTTCCGCCAACTCGAGCGCCTTGGGCTTGACCAGCCAGAAGCGGCCGAGGTAGTCCCGCCACTCGTCGAGCAGGGTCTGCCCCCAGCTTGAACCGGTGGCCGCGACAAAGTCCTCGATCAGCCCCTTCAGATAGTGCTGATGCGCCTCCATGTGCTCGGCGACGATGCGGTGAATATCGATCAGTTCGTGGTTATAGCGATCCACGAAGGTGCGTTCCTCGTCGAGGATGTAGGCGAAACCGCCGGTCATGCCCGCACCGAAGTTGACGCCCACGTTGCCGAGTACGGCGACGACGCCGCCGGTCATGTACTCGCAGCCGTGATCCCCGAGGGACTCCACCACGGCCGTGGCGCCGGAGTTGCGCACCGCGAAGCGTTCGCCCGCCATGCCCGCGGCATACAGCGTGCCGCCGGTGGCGCCATAGAGGCAGGTGTTGCCGACGATGGCGGTCTTGCGGGTATCAAAGGTCGAGCCCTGCGGCGGCCGGATGACGATACGGCCACCGGTCATGCCCTTGCCAACATAGTCGTTGGCGTCGCCGTCGAGCTCCAGATGCAGGCCACCGGCGTTCCACACGCCGAAGCTCTGGCCGGCGGTGCCGGTCAGACGCAGCGTGATGGGATTCTCGGCCATACCCTGGTTGCCCCAGCGGCGGGCGATCTCACCGGAGATCCGAGCGCCAATGGAACGATTGTTGTTCTTGATGGCGAACTCGAAGGTACCGCCACTCTGCTTCTCGATGGCTGGCAGGGTGGCGCGCACCATCTCCTCGGCCAGTTCGCCGCGGTCAAAGGGCGGGTTCGGGCCGGTGCAGTAGTGCCCGCTGTCCGCCACCATGCCGGCAGCCTCGAGGATGGGCTGCAGCTTGAGGTGCTTCTGCTTCTCGGTTTCGCCGGGCAGGATGTCGAGCAGGTCGGTGCGCCCGATCAGCTCTTCGATGGTGCGCACACCGAGCTTGGCCATCCACTCGCGGGTTTCTTCACCGACGAAGCGGAAGTAGTTCTCGACCATCTCGGGCAGACCGATGAAGTGCTGCAGACGCAGCACCTTGTTCTGCGTGGCCACGCCAGTGGCGCAGTTGTTGAGATGGCAGATGCGCAGGTACTTGCAGCCCAGCGCCACCATCGGTGCGGTCCCGAAGCCGAAGCTCTCGGCACCGAGGATGGCTGCCTTGACCACATCCAGGCCGGTCTTGAGGCCGCCGTCGGTCTGCACGCGCACCTTCTCGCGCAGATTGTTCATGCGCAGGGTCTGGTGCGTTTCGGCCAGGCCCAGTTCCCACGGCGTGCCGGCATACTTGACCGAGGTCAGCGGACTGGCGCCGGTGCCGCCGTCATAGCCGGAAATGGTGATGAAGTCGGCATAGGCCTTGGCCACGCCGGCCGCGATCGTGCCCACGCCGGGGCCCGACACCAGCTTCACCGACACCATGGCCTCTGGATTGACCTGCTTGAGGTCGAAGATCAGCTGGGCGAGGTCTTCGATGGAGTAGATGTCGTGGTGCGGCGGCGGGCTGATCAGCGCCACGCCGGGCATGGAAAAGCGCAGCTTGGCGATGCGCGCGTCCACCTTGTCGCCGGGCAGCTGGCCGCCTTCGCCGGGCTTGGCGCCCTGCGCGATCTTGATCTGGATGACTTCGGCATTGACCAGGTAGTGCGGCGTGACGCCGAAGCGGCCCGAGGCCACCTGCTTGATCTTGGAGGTGCGCTCGGTGCCGTAGCGCTCCGGATCCTCGCCGCCTTCGCCCGAGTTGCTGCGGCCGCCGATGCGGTTCATGGCAATGGCCAGTGCCTCGTGCGCCTCGGGCGACAGCGCGCCCAGGCTCATGCCCGCGGAATCGAAACGCGTGAAGATGCGCTCGAGTGGCTCGACCTCGTCCAACGGCAGTGGCTTGTCGGCCAGCTTGAGCGTAAACAGGTCGCGCACCGTGGCGACCGGGCGGTTGTTCACGAGATCGGCGAATTCGCGGTATTTCTCGACGTCACTGTGCTGCACCGCCTGATGCAGCACGCCGATGACGTCCGGGTTGTAGGCGTGGTACTCGGAATCATGGACGTACTTGTACTGCCCGCCCTGATCGATGCGCTTGCGCGGATTCCAGGCACGCCAGGCCAGTGCCGCCGTGTCGTTCTGGATGTCGACGAAGCGGCTGCCGCCGATGCGGGAAATCGAGCCGGTAAAGCACTGCTCGACCACTTCATCCGACAGGCCCACGATCTCGAACAGCTGGGCACCGCGATAGCTGGCGACCGTCGAGATGCCCATCTTCGACATGATCTTGTACAGACCCTTGTTGATGCCCTTGCGGTAGGCACGTGCCAGATCGACGTCCTCCCGTCCCTGGATCTCGCCGCGCGCGCGCAGGTCGTAAAGCGAGGCGTAGGCCAGATACGGGTAGATGCAGGAGGCGCCGTAGCCGAGCAGGCAGGCGAAGTGATGCGGATCGCGCGCAGTGGCCGTCTCCACGATCAGATTGCAGTCGGTACGCAGCCCTTCCTGGATGAGCCGGTTATGTACCGCACCGGTGGCCAGCAGGGCATGGATCGGCAGCTTTTCGCGACCGACGCCGCGATCGGACAGCACCAGGATCACCTTGCCCTTGCGCACCGCTTCCACCGCGCGCTCGCAGACATCGGCGATGGCGCTGGACAGCTCCGTGGTCTTCGGATCGAAGTTCAGATCGATGATCTGATGGGCGTAATCCGTGTTGTCCGCACCCAGCGCGAGCAGCTGCTTGAACTTGCCTTCGGACAGCACCGGCGAGTCCACCAGCAGGCGCGAGGCGCCTTCGGCAGTCTCGTCGAAGACGCCGCTCTCGACGCCCAGCTGGCACTCGAGCGACATCACGATCTGCTCGCGCAGCGGGTCGATGGGCGGATTGGTGACCTGCGCGAAGACCTGACGGAAGTAGTCGTACAGCGAGCGCTGGCGCTCGGACAACACCGCCATCGGCGTATCGTCGCCCATGGAACCGATCGCCTCGGCGCCGGCTTCGGCCAGCACGCGCACGACCTGCTCGCGCTCCTCGTAGGTCAGGTTGAACAGCTTCTGGTAGATCGCCACCGACTCGGAACTGATGCGATCAAGCAGCTCGGGGCTGTCGGCCAGACGCGCGTGCAGGCGCTGCACGTTGTTGCGCAGCCAATCCTTGTAGGGCGCGCGCTGCGCCAGCTTGGCGTCGATGTCCTCGGGCTGCAGGATGTCGCCGTTGGTGGTGTCGACGGCAATCATCTGACCCGGGCGCAGACGGCCCTTCTCGACCACGTCCTCGGGCTGGTAATCCCAGACGCCGACTTCCGAGGCCAGCGTGATGTGGCGATCACGGGTGATGACGTAGCGCGCCGGGCGCAGACCGTTGCGATCCAGACAGCAGGCCGCATAACGACCATCGGTGAGCACCACGCCGGCAGGGCCGTCCCAGGGCTCGAGATTCATCGAGCTGTACTCGAAGAAGGCGCGGACATTCGGGTCGAGGTGCTCGACGTTCTGCCATGCCGGCGGAATGAGCGCGCGCATGGCGGCGAAGACATCCTTGCCACCGGCCAGCAGCACTTCCAGCATGTTGTCCAGCGATTCGGAGTCCGAACCGGTCTGGCCCACCAGCGGGGTAATGTCGTCAACTTCGCCCAGTGCCTCGCAGGCGAACTTCTTGGCGCGCGCCACCGCCCACTTGCGGTTGCCTTGAATGGTGTTGATCTCGCCGTTGTGGGCGAGGAACCGGAAGGGCTGCGCCAGCTTCCAGCGCGGCATGGTGTTGGTCGAGAAGCGCTGATGGAAGACGCAGATCGCGGTTTCCAGCTTCGGATTCGACAGGTCCTGGTAGAAGGCGGGCAGATGCTCCGGCATGACCAGGCCCTTGTAGACCAGTGCGTGGGCCGACAGATGCGTGATGTAGAAGTCTTCGTCACCGAGCGAGGCCATGTGACGCTCGGCGCTGCGCCGCGCCTTGAACAGGCGCACTTCGAAGCTGCGATCTTCCATCGCCTCGGCGGGCACGACGAACACCTGCTCGATGGCGGGGAGGGTATTCAGCGCCTCTTCACCGCACACACTGGGGTCGGTGGGGACCTCGCGCCAACCCGCGACCTGCAGGCCATAGCGCACGGCCGCCTCCTCGATGACTTGGCGCTGAGTCGCGCGCGTGGTCTCGTCGGTGGCGAGGAAGACGTTGCCGGCGGCGTATTGCGCACCCAGGGTGATGCCGAGCCGCTCGGCTTCGGCGCGCAGGAAGGTGTCCGGTTTACGCATGAGCAGGCCACAGCCGTCGCCGGTCTTGCCGTCGGCGGCAATAGCGCCACGATGGGTCATTCGCGCCAGCGCGGTGATGGCGGTCTCGACCAGCCAATGGCTGGCCTGCCCGTCCATGTTCGCGATCAGGCCGAAACCGCAATTGTCGTGCTCGAAGGCGGGGTTGTAGAGGCCGCGAGCGGGGGTCTGCATCGACATAAGCCAATCCATGTAAAAGACGCATGGAAGCCGCGGCGGCGACACTCACCCGTGACGCGCCATCGGCTCAAGATGGGCGCCCAAATCGGGATCAGACGTCGGTACTCGCCGCAGCGCGACCGGCGACTATCAACCAGTGCGCGGGGCCTGTCAAGGCTTGTGCCACTGTCGACGGTGCACCGGATGTGCCGTTTCAGCCGGCACACAAACCGTATTATCGCTCTTTCTCAGTCCACCTGCCGGAGATTGAACAAAGATCCATGGGCGTGCAGGGCGTAGCGGTCGGTCATGCCGGCAATGTAGTCAGCCACGGCACGGGCACTACCGGCATCGCCCTCGGCCTCGCGCCCCGCCGCCGCCCGCGCCTGGTGCTCGGGTGGTAGCAGCAGAGGATCATCGAGCAGGACCTCGAATAGATCGCGCACGACGCGCTGCGCCTTGCGCGTCATGCGATAGACGCGGTGGTGGCGATAGACGCGTCGGTACAGGAAGCGCTTGAGCTCGGTGGCCTGTGCCCGCATCTCATCGGAGAAGGCCACGATGGGCCTGGATTGGGCGCGCACGGCGTCGGCATCGGTGGGCGTTACCTCAGCCAGACGCGCTTCGGTGGCCGCGCGCAGATCGTCCACCAGCAGCGTGATCAAGCGCCGGATGACTTCATGCTGACGCTGACGGGGCGTGGCGTCGGGGTGGCGGCTGCGTACGGCGTCCAGCGGCTTGGCCACCAGCGGAAGTGCTTCGAGTTCGTCCAGCGTGATCAGGCCGGCGCGGATACCGTCATCGATGTCGTGATTGTTGTAGGCGATCTCGTCGGCGAGGTTGGCCAGCTGCGCCTCCAGGCTGGGCTGGGTGCCGTCGAGAAAACGGCGGCCGAGATCGCCAAGCCCGCGTGCCCGCGCCTTCGAGCAGTGCTTGAGGATGCCTTCGCGGGTCTCGAAGGTGAGATTGAGGCCGCGGAAATCGGCGTACTTGTCCTCCAATTCGTCGACCACGCGCAGCGACTGCAGGTTGTGCTCGAAGCCGCCGTAGTCGCGCATGCACTGGTTGAGGGCATCCTGCCCGGCATGACCGAAGGGCGTATGGCCGAGGTCGTGGGCGAGACAGATGGCCTCCACCAGGTCCTCGTTGAGCGACAGCGATCGGGCCAGACTGCGCGCGATCTGCGCCACTTCCAGGGAGTGCGTCAGTCGGGTACGGAACCAGTCACCCTCATGATTGAGGAAGACCTGCGTCTTGTACTCCAGGCGCCGGAAGGCACCGCTGTGCACAATGCGGTCTCGGTCCCGCTGGTAGTCGCTGCGCCCACTCGGGGCGTCCTCGGGATAGCGACGGCCGCGCGTGTGGGCGGCATCGGAAGCCCAGGGCGCGAGCTGCATCAGGCCGTGTGCGTGGCGCAGTGGGCCTGCAGCAATTCGTCGAGCTGCTCCGGCGCCACTTCGGCGGTGACCAGCGCCTCCCCCAACCGCCGCAGCAGCACGAAACGAATCCGTCCGGCGGCCACTTTCTTGTCGTGCGCCATGTGGCGCAGGAAATCCTCCGGCGTCATGCCCTCGGGCACGTCGGTGGGCAGCTCGGCGGCGCGGATGAGCGCCTGCACGCGCTGCAGGTCCTGCTGTGCCAGCCAACCCAGCCGCTGCGAGAGGTCCGCCGCCATGTACAGGCCGATGGCGACCGCCTCGCCGTGCAGGTAACGCGCGTAGTCGGTGTGCGTCTCGATGGCGTGGGCAAACGTGTGCCCCAGATTGAGTAGCGCGCGGCGACCGGATTCGCGCTCGTCGGCGGCCACGATCTGTGCCTTCATGCCACAGCAGCGCTCCACCACGTCGGTGATGCGCTGGGCATCGAGTGCGAGCAACCGCGCCATGTTGTCCTCGAGCCAGGCAAAGAACTCGGCATCGCCGAGCATGCCGTACTTGATGACCTCGGCGATGCCGGCACGGAATTCACGCGCCGGCAGCGTGGAGAGCGTATCGCTGTCGGCGATCACCAGACGCGGCTGATGGAAGGCGCCGATGAGATTCTTGCCGCGGGCGTGGTTGACCCCAGTCTTGCCGCCCACGCTGGAGTCCACCTGCGCGAGCAACGTGGTGGGTACCTGCACGAAGTCGATACCGCGCAGATAAATGGCCGCCACGAAGCCCGCCAGATCACCGACGACCCCACCGCCGAGGGCGACCAGCGCGCCATCGCGCGGGGTATGCGTCTCCAGCAGCCAGTCCAGACAGGCGCTCACCTGGGCCATTGATTTGCTCGCCTCGCCCGGCGCCACAATGCGCACATGCTCGGGCGCAATCCCGAGCCGCGCCACCAGCGGCTTGAGCCAGTCACGCGCCACGTTCTCGTCGCACAGCAGACGCAGCGGCCGGTCGCGCACTTCGCGCCAGACGGCGGCATCTGCGAACAGATCGTTGCCGATGCGGATCGGATAGGAACGGGCACCCAGCTCGACCTGCAGCTGGCGCGTGCCGTGACGACGCGTGGAAGCAGTCACGATTCAGCAGTCTCCTTGCGCAAATTCCGGAAGATTTCCTGCGCCAGGGCGCGGGTGTTGCGCCCATCGGTCTCCACGATCCGATGCGCGATCTCACGATACAGCGGATCACGTTCCGCCAACAGTCGCTCCAGCGTGGCCCTTCGGTCACCGGAGCGCAGCAGAGGGCGATGGCTGCTGCGCGCAGTGCGGCGCAGTTGCTGATCGACCGACGCGTGCAGATAGATCACCAAGCCCTTTTCGTGCAAGCGTTGACGGGTATCGGCATTGAGCACGGCACCGCCCCCGGTCGCCACCACCACACCCTCGCGCTCGGCAAGCTCCGCCAGGATGTCGTGCTCTCGCTTGCGGAAGCCGGCCTCGCCCTCCTTCTCGAAAATGAAGGGAATATCGACGCCGGTGCGCCGCTCGATCTCATGATCGCTATCGACGAACTCCATGCGCCCCAGGGCGGCAAGTCGACGGCCGAGGGTGGTCTTGCCCGCGCCCATCGGGCCGACGAGGAAGATGCGCCGGTGGAGCGCGGCGCGCGGTGGCCGCTCCTCTCGCGGCTTGCGGCGCTGCAGGAGGCGGAAGGGGGGTCGGACAGACACAATCATGGCGCGGACCAGTCAGGCCCGCAGTATATCGGCTGCCCGCTTTGCGCCGGGTTCGCCTGCGGCTACGGGTTGTCGTCGCCGATGCTGAGGCCCTCGGCCAGGATCTTGGGCGTGACGAAGACGAGCAGTTCGCGCTGACTGCGCATATTCGCTTCGCGGCGGAACAGGCGACCGATGATCGGGATATCGCCGAGCAGTGGCACCTTGAACACGTTTTCCGTCTTTTCCGACTGGTATGCGCCGCCCAGCACCAAGGTCTCGCCGGTACGCACCAGCACCCGGGTCGAGACCTCGCGGGTGGCGATGGCGGGGTTGCCGTCGACGTTGACCTGCGTGAAGTCCGGTTCGTTGCGGGTCACGAAGAGGTTCAGGAAGACGCCATCGTCGGGCGTGATCTCGGGGGTGACGCGCAATTCGAGCAGGGCATCCACGAATTCGGTGGTCGTGGAGTTCGCATCCTGCTGGCTGCGAGTGGTGATTGGCACCTGCAGACCCTGCTTGATGGTGGCCTCGCTGCGATCGGCGGTCACCACGCGCGGTGTCGACACAAGCTCGCCTCGCCCTTCGCTCTGCATGGCGGAGAGTTCGAGGTCGACCAGAAAATCGTTACCCAGCACGGCCAGGCCAAAGCTGCCGGTGGGGCTGGCGACCGGCAGCCGCACGCCCAGGCGGTTGGTCAGCGCCGGAATGCCGCCGTTGATCACGGTATCGGCACCGACATTGGTGCCACTGGCGCCGATGGTGACGTCACCGCTGGTGCCGATACTGGTAAAGCCCGCCTGCACGCCCAGCTCCTTCTGGAAGTCGTCGTTGACGATGGCGATGCGGGATTCGATCAGCACCTGTCGCACCGGCACGTCGAGCCGACTCACCAGCCGGCGGATAGCGTCGAGGTTGGTGCGGGCCTCCTGCACGATCAGGGTATTGGTGCGCTCGTCCACGGTGATCTTGCCGCGTCGGCTGAGCAGCTCGGATTCGGTGCCGACGTTGCCGCCGCTGTTGTTGCCGCCGCCCGACTGTTGGGAGGCCTCGCGAATGATGGCAGCCAGCTCGGTCGCGCGGGAATAATTGACCTGGATGACTTCGGTGCGCAGCGGGGCCAGCTCAGCGCGCGCCTGGCGAGCCTCGCGCGCTTCTTCGGCGCGGTCGGAAATCTCCTCGTTGGGCGCCACCAGCATGACATTGCCCTGCTGCTCCATGCCCAGCCCCTGCTGACGCAGCACGATGTCCAGCGCCTGGTCCCAGGGCACATTGTCGAGCCGCAGCGTCATGCTGCCGTCGACCGAGTCGGACACCACCAGATTCACTTCGGCCACGTCGGCGATGATCTGCAGCAGCGCCCGTACTTCCACGTCCTGGAAGGACAGCGAAACGCGTTCGCCGGTGTAGTTCGGCTGCGTGGCGTCGCGCTCGTCCTCGGTCTCAACCGTAAGCGGCTTCAACTCGATGGTGTACTGCGTGCCAGCCTGGTAGGCGACCTGCTCGAAGCGGGCATCGTCGACCGGAATGACGACCAGTTCGCTGTCGTCGCCCTTGGGCCGAAGGTCGATGAACTTGACCGGCGTGGCGAAATCGAGCACGTCCAGTCGCTGATAGAGGCTTTCCTTGGCGGTGACGTCGCTGAAGCGGGCAACGACCCGTCCGCCCGACTCGCGCGTGGAAATGCGTGCATCGGCCCGGTTGAGATCGATAATGACGCGACCACTGCCGTCCTCGCCGCGACGGAAATCGACGGCACGGATGCGAGTCTGCGCTACCGCCGGCGCGGCGGTCGGCGCCGCGGTAGCCGGGGTCGCGGCGTCGGCCTCGGGGGCACCGCCCGCCGCTTCGGCGTTGATCAGGATGACAAGGTCGTTGCCTTCGCGCTGCAGGCTGTAGGGCAGGGCCTCGGTCAGTTCGACCACCGCGCGGGTACGGCCCTGCGCTTCCGCAAGGGCCAGCGAACGGGTCGCACCGATGTTGATGGGATGCACCCGCTTCGTCGCCGGGGCGATGCCGGTCTGGGGCAGATCGATGGACAGACGCGCCGGCTGCTCGACGAAGAAGCTGCGCGGCTCCGGTACCGGTCCGTCGAGGGCCACCGTGATGCGCACGGCATTGGTGCCGAGCGCGACATGCTCGACCGACTGCACGCTGGGCGTGGTCTGCGCCTGGACGGCGCCTGCCAGCGAGACCATCAGCAGGCCGATGGCCCACTGGGTCCTGTGCTGTGCGAGAGGGCGTCGATACATGGCTACGGTCTCCTGCAAATTCCGTTCACTCGGCCAGCGGAATGGTCGCGGGCCGTTCGGTCCAGCCACCGAAACCGTCAGGGACGATCTCGACCAGCTGCACTTCGGTGGATGTAATGGCCGTGACACGGCCGTAGTTCTGACCGGCGTAGGCGCCAGCGGGAACGCGATGGATGACCCCTTCCGGATCGCGGATCAGTGCATAGCGTACGCCGCCCTTGGTGACCACCCCGACCATGCGCAAGGCATCGAGGGGGAAGGCTTCCAGTGGCTCACGCGGCCGGCTCTGATCCGGGCGCAGGTCGTCGTTGCGGTTCCCCGCACCGAGTTCGGGTTCGATCGGGATGAAGGGATTGCGCCGTCCTGCCTCCCGATAGGTGTAGGGCTGGTAGGTCTTCGGCTCGGGCAGCGGCTCCAGCGGCTGCGCCGGGCGCGCCTTGATGCGCTCGATATAGCTGCGCAGATCGTCGCGTCCGTCGTCGCAGGCACTAAGGCTCAGCGCGAACAGGACGCCCACGGTCAGGCGCAGTGCAGCGGTGACGGAACTGTGCATCATCGCCGCCTCCGATTGCCGCGCGACACTTCCTCGTCGTCGAGGTAACGATAGGTCTTGGCGGTGGCCGACATGCGCAGTTCGCGCCCCTCCGCCTCGCCCACCTTCTTGCCGTCCACCGGCGCCAGCGTGATGTCCTCGACGGTGACAATGCGCGACAGCGAGGCGATGTCGGAGACAAAGCGCGCGATATCGTGGAACGCCCCGACCACGACGATGCGATTGGGCAGTTCGGCGTAGAAGTCGCGGATGATCTCGTTTTGCGGCTCGAAGATTTCTTCTTCGAGGTTGTTGGCGCTGCGCGTCTGCGAGATGTCATTGAGCAGATTGGCCACTTCGGCGCGGCCAGGCAGCTGGCGCAGCATCTGGCCGAACTCGCGTTCCATGGCCTCGAGCCGCGCACGATAGTCGTCGAGAGCAGCAGCGCGGCGCTGCTTCGTCTCGAAGCTGGAACGCAATTCCTGCTCCGTCTGTGCCGCGCGTGCCGCCTGCTCGTACTGCTCCTTGATCAGGAACCAGTAGCTGCCGCCGACGAGGGCGATGACCAGCAGCAGGGCGGTGAAACCGCGCACCCAGTCCGGCCAGGCGCCGGGGTTCTGCACATCGAGCGTCTGCAGTTCCTGAAAGCGCGCACGCAGATCAATTGCCATTGCCGCCTCCCTTGCCGTCTTCTTCCGGCGGCTTGCGCAGGGCGCGCACCTGCAGCGTGAACTCGGACAGCCGCAGGCGACCCTGGTCGCGACTGCGGATCACGATCAGGCGCGGGTTCTCGAACCACTGGGAGGCCTCGAGATTCTTCATGTATTGCGAGACGCGCGCATTGGATTCGGCGACGCCCTCAAGCTGCACCTGCTCCCCGTTCTGATTGGCGCGATTCAGGTGCACGCCCTCTGGGAGCGTTGCCACCAGCTCATCGAAGAGATGCACGCTGGCTGAACGGGAGGCCTGCAGCGATTCGATGACCTCCATGCGCGCGAGCAGATTGTCCTGCACCTTCTCGAGATCCGCGATCTCCTTGATCTTCTGATCCAGCGCCTTGATCTCGGAACGCAGAAGATCGTTGCGCGCCTCCTGGTCCTCGCGCACGCCGCTGGCCTGCATGTACCACAGCAGCGCGATGGCAACGCCGATGGCGGCGGCAGCCACCATCTGGCGTTTGAAGTCCTGGAGCCGGCGTTCACGGCGTGCCGCGCGCCAGTCCAGAAGGTTGATATGCGTTCCCACGGCGAATCCTTAGCGCGGCGCGTCGAAAGTGCGAGAGGCCAGACCCAGTGCCAGCAACAGTGCGCACTCGTTCTGCTCGAGGGTCGTCTTCTTCAGCTGACGCGCCATCTTCATGGTGCTCAGCGGCAGGGCGCGCTCGACGGGAATCTGCAGCCGCAGCGCAAAGCGCTCGATCATGCCATTGAGGTAGGCACTGCCTCCAGCAACCAGCAACTGATCGATCTGGTGGGTGACCTGACCGCCCGAGAAGAACATCTGGAAGCTGCGGTCGATCTGCACCGCGAGCTCATCCAGAAAGGGCTGCAGGATGGTGGTTTCATAATCCTCGGGCAGGCCGCCTTCCTTCTTGGCGCGGGCCGCCTCAGGGATGTCCATTTCGTAGGCGCGCGCGATCTCCTCGGTGAGCATGCGTCCGCCGATGTTGTGCTCTCTCGAAAAAATGCTGTCGCCGTTGTGCAGGACATTGATCTGCATCGTGGTGTTGCCGATATCGGCCACCGCCACCGTGCAGTCCTTGCCGTGATTCGGCATCTGGCCACGCAGGAAGGTGCAGGCGTTTTCCAGCGCAAAAGGCTCGGCGTCGACCACGGCCGGCACCAGTTCCGCCAGTTCGAGTACTCGCGTCAGGTTGTCGACCTGATCACGGCGACAGGCGGCGAGCAGCACGTCCATGGCATCCGGGTCCGACGCGCTGGGGCCGATGACTTCGAAGTCTAGGCTGACCTCCGAGATCGGATAGGGGATGTATTGATCGGCTTCGACGGCGATCTGCTCCTCCATGTCCGACTCATTCATCACCGCAGGCATCGGGATGACCTTGGATATCACCGAGGCGCCGGGGACTGCCATGGCAACGCGCCGCGTCTTCGTGTGCGCGCGCTGGAAGGTACGGCGAAGGGCTGCGGCCAGGGCTTCCGGCTCGTTGATCTGACGATCCACGATCGCGCCCTCGGGCACGGGTTCCACCGCGAAGGCAACAACTTCCGGATTGTCGAAGTCGCCGGACAGCTCGACCAGCTTGATCGCCGACGCACTGACATCCACGCCAACGAGCGGCTGGCTCCTACGCTTGAACAGCGACGATAAAACGCCCATGGTGGCCCCAGATTGCTCCCGCTGCACATGACGGCGTACGCCCTGGACAGCCTGTGTTCGTTAATATAACGCGGGCAAAGCTGGATGCAACACTAGATGTTCATCCCAAATCACTGATATGTAAGCCCGATAACCGGCTCATTCGGCTAGGTCCACCGGTCGGAAGCCGCCAGCGAAGCCCTGACTCCCATGTCTTTTTCTGCCCGCATCGCCCTGCGTCTGGCCATGGTACTGGCCTTTGTACTGATCGCGGGCGTGCTGTTCACGGTCGCGGCGTTCTTCACGGCGCGCGCGGTCTACGAACCGCAATTGCCGCCGGTGGAAGCGGTGCGCGAGTTGCCACTGCAGGTCCCGCTGCGCATCTACTCCCGGGACGGCAAGCTCATCGGCGAATTCGGCACGCAGCGACGTATCCCGCTGGCCTACGACGAGATGCCGGAACAGCTCATCAATGCCTTCATCGCCGCCGAGGATGCGCGCTATTTCTCGCACCCGGGCGTGGACTGGCGCGGCATTCTGCGCGCGGCCGTGAATCTGGCGGTGACCGGTGAACGCTCCCAGGGCGGCAGCACCATCACCATGCAGTTGGCGCGCAACTATTTTCTGACGCGCGAGCGCACCTACGACCGCAAGATCCGCGAGATTTTCCTCGCGCTGCGCATGGAAGAGGTGCTCACCAAGCAGCAGATCATGGAGAGCTATCTCAACAAGATCTATCTCGGTGAGCGCGCCTATGGCGTGGGCGCAGCCGCGCGTGTGTATTTCGGCGTACCGGTGGAGGAACTGAGCCTGTCGCAGATGGCGGTGCTGGCCGGACTGCCCAAGGCCCCATCGCGCGACAACCCGGCGAACAACCCGGATCGCGCCCGCGAGCGGCGCGACTATGTGCTGGGCCGGATGCTCGCCCTCGACTTCATCGATCAGGGGCGCTACGAGGCCGCGCGCGAGGAGGCGATTCTCGTCACGCCTGAGGAATACACCGTCGAGCTCGACGCGCACTATGTCGCCGAAATGGTGCGTCAGGAAATGGTGGCGCGCTACGGCGAAGCGGTCTACGAGGACGGTTATGAAGTCGTCACCACCATCGACAGCAACGAGCAGATTGCGGCGGTGAAGGCCGTGCGCAGCAACCTGCGCCAGCACAGCGCGCGTACCGGCTACAGCGTCGATCGCCCACGATTGCCCGAGGATGTGCGCGCCGAGATGAACGGCGATGCGCTGCCGCAGGCGGCGGTGGCTGCTATCCGAGAGTTCGCGCCGCTCGCCGGCCTGGTCCGCGCCGTCGTGCGTCGCCATGACGGCGAGGGCATGGCGCTGTTTCTCGAAGACGGCCAAAGCGTGCGCCTGACGGCGGACAGCTACAGCTGGGCAGAATTCGGCAGCCAGCGGCTGCAGCCCGGCGCGCTGGTCTATCTGCGTGACGCCGCCGGCAACGAGGGTGCCGCGCCGCTACCCGAGGACCACCGACCCGACTGGCAGCTCGCGGCGGAGCCCAAGGCCGAATCCGCGCTCGTTGCCCTGTCGCCGCAGAGTGGGGCCATCCGCGCGCTGGTCGGCGGCTATGACTTCTTCAACGGGCGCTTCAATCGCGTCACCCAGGCCGAGCGCCAGCCGGGCAGCGCCATGAAGCCCATCATCTATGCAGCAGCCCTCGATCAGGGCTATACCCCGGCGTCCGTCATCATCGATGCGCCCATCGTGATGGAGGACTACGCCCTTGAGGACAAGTGGCGGCCGCGCAACTACTCGGGCAAGTTCTACGGACCGACCCGCCTGCGCGAAGCGCTGGTGCATTCGCGCAACATCGTGTCGATCAAGCTGCTGCGCGCCATCGGCGTGGACACCGGACGCGACTACGCGACCCGTTTCGGCCTGCCCGAGGCACGCATGCCGAACAATCTCTCCCTTGCCCTCGGCAGCCCGGTCTTCACACCGCTGGAAATGGCACGCGCCTTTGCCGTCTTCGCCAATGGCGGGCATCTGGTGACGCCGTACTTCATCGCCGAGATTCGTGAGGCCGCCGGAGAGACGCTGGAGACTGCCGAAGCGCCGCCGCTCTGCGAGAACCCGCAGCCCGCCCATTTCGAGACCCTGGTCGAGGCGCCGCTCCCGGAGATGGGGGCCGATGACGTGCCCGAAACCCCACGTTCGGAAGCCCCGCTGGAGCCTGCCCCCATGCCAGAGCCGATTGCGGCGGAAGGCGATGCGGACGCCGCGTGCAGTCCGCGCACGGTCAATGCTCGCGTCGCCTGGATGCTGTCGGACATGATGCGGGACGTGGCGCGACGCGGCACCGGCGCCCGCGCCGGCAGCGAACTCGGCCGTCGCGACATCGCCGGCAAGACCGGCACCACGAACGAAGAAGCCGATGCCTGGTTTGTCGGCTATCAGCGCGAGGTGGCCACTGCGGTGTGGATGGGCTACGACCAACCCCAGCGGCTGGGTTATGGCGAAGGCGGTTCGCGAGCCGCGCTGCCGGTCTGGATCGACTTCATGCGCACCGCGCTGGCCGGCGTGGAAGAAAGCATTCCCGCGCGGCCACCGGGGCTGACCGATGTGCGTGTCGACCCCGAAAGCGGGCTCCTTGCCCACCCCGAATCCACCGAGGTCGTGTTCGAAACCCTGCCCGAGGAATTGATCCCGCGCATGGAAGCGCAACGCCAGGAAAAACGGGACGACAGTTCGGCACTGGATGCGCTGTACTGAGTCGATACAACACGATTGACGTCAGTGGTGGCAGCTACGTAACTTGCAGTTCTTCACATTGATGGAGCGCGCCGAGCCATGGGGAAGCGATCAGCCGCCCTTGAAGGTCACGACCTGGTACGAGAAGCCGCGCGCATCCTGTGCGAGGAGCGGCTGACCGACTATCGCCTCGCCAAGCAGAAGGCCACGAAGCGGCTGGGGCTGAGTCTGCACACGGCGATGCCCTCCAATGCCGACATCCAGGCGGCGGTGCTGGAATACCAGCAACTGTTCGGTGGCCACGCCTACGCCAAGCACCTGGAACGCCTGCGTCGCACGGCCTTGCAGGCCATGGAGATGCTGGCGCCCTTCACGCCGCGCATGGTGGGTGCGGCCGCCACCGGCGCCGCCCATCCCGGGCATCGCCTGCAGCTGCACTGTTTTACCGACGCCCCCGAGGACCTGGATATCTTCTGCATGGAGCGCGGCATCGATTTCGATACGGGCGAACGTCGCTACCGCTTCGCCGACGGGCGCACGCGCGACATCCCCATGCTCAGCTTCCAGGCCGGCGACGTCGGCGTGGACGTCGCCATCTTTTCGGAACTGGGCCGCCGACAGGTGCCGCTGTCACCCACCGACGGCCAGCCGGTGAAACGGCTGGATCGCGGCGACGTGCAGGCGCTGCTGGCGGCGAACCACGACACCGACGACGAGCCCTCCCCGCCATCGCGTCGCGTCGCCTGAGCGACCTGCCCTAGGTGGCAGGACGCGTCAAAGTGAGCTGCATCAGATCGATGGAGCCGGTTTCGAAGCCGCACTCGCAATAGGACAGGTAGTACCGCCACATGCGCAGGAAGCGCTGGTCAAAGGTCTTGACGATGTCATTGGCGCAGGCCACGACATTGCGGTGCCAGATGGCCAGCGTGCGCGCGTAGTCGGCACCGTAGAAGCGGGCGTCCGAAGTCTGCAGGCCGGCGGATTCGGCGATGGCACGGAAGCGCTCGGGTGGGCACAGCATGCCGCCGGGGAAGATGTACTTCTGGATGAAGTCCCGCTTGCGCCGGTAGCTGTCGAAGATGTCCGGATGAATGGTGATGCCCTGGATAGCCGCGCGCCCGCCAGGCACCAGCAGGTTGTGGATGGCGTCGAGATAGCCCTTCCAGTGATTCTCGCCCACGGCCTCGTACATCTCGATGGAGACCAGACGGTCATAGTGCCCGGTGTGGTCGCGATAGTCCTGCAGCAGGAACTGGACGCGATCTTCCACGCCGGCGTCGCGGGCGCGGGCGCGGGCTTCCTCGAGCTGCTCGGTGGAGAGGGTCAAGCCGGTGACACGGCAGCCATATTGCTGCGCACACCAGATCGCGAAGCCGCCCCAGCCCGAGCCGATCTCGAGCATGTGGTGCTCGGGTTGCAGCTCGAGTCGCTCGGCCAGGTGGCGGAACTTGTTGATCTGCGCATCGCGCAGCGTCTGGTTCTCATCGGCGAAGACGGCGCTGGAGTAGGCCATCGTGTTGTCCAGCCAGAGCCGATAGAAGGCATTGCCGAGGTCGTAGTGGTGCGCAATGTTATCGCGCGCCTTGGACTGCCGCAGGCGCAGACGATGCTGGATGAAGCCCGCCAGCTGCCCGAGCGGGTTCTTGCTGTACGGCCCCTTGTAATGCGGCTCGTTGACGTAGAGCACGCGCAGCAGTGACGTGAGATCCGGCGAATCCCAGCAGCCGGCCATGTAGGCCTCACCGAAGCCCACTTCGCCGCCGCGCAGTACGTGGCGGATGATGTCCGCACGCTTGACGTGCAACACGCCATGGGGGCCGTCCTCGCTACCGGCGAAATGGCGACTTGAGCCGTCGGGTAGCGTCAGGTCCAGACTGCCCACGCGCAGGCCGCCCAGCATGTACACCAGCAGGCGTAGCCCTGGCGTAAGCCGGGTCAGCGGCTGGGTAGCGCTCTGCATGGGTTCGGTGAGGACGCGCATCAGCGGCTCTTCGTGGCGGTCTTGCGATCGCGACTCATGACGGGGCATTAGTGAGACTCCTGTATCGGCGGTTCAGGTTTAGGGTGATAACGGGCGCCGCGCAACCAGATCTTCAAGGCCTGCCAATGGATCGCGGCAACAACCTTCAGGGTGGCCCAAGGCATGCGCGCCGTCGCCAGCGCGATGCTGCGGCTCGTGAAGGGACGACGCTGACCGCTCAGGACCGCGTCGAGTAAGGGGCCATCGGCGTTGTAAACGCCGATGGCAACGCGCACACCCTCGCCGGGCGCCCGCAGTTGAAATCGATAGCCGCCTTCCACCGCAAAAAAGGGTGACACGTGGAAGGTTTTAGCGACGTGCTGCGGTGTCTCCCAGGGCAACGCCTGCCCCTGGGCATCCAGCACATAGCAGTGCCGCTCGCCAAAGGTGTTGCGCACTTCGGCGATGACCGCGCGCAGCACACCGTCGTTGTCTTCGCAATAGAACAGGCTCAGCGGGTTGAAGACATAGCCGAGGATGCGCGGCATGCACAGCACGCGCACCCGGCCGCCGTGCAGGCGCACGCCCCGCTGAGCCAGGGTGGCGTCCACCCAGGCGCGCAGTTCACCCGGGGCAACACCATGATCGCGGTCGTGAAAGCTGAACAGATTGAAGCGGTTGTAGGAGAACAGGCGGTGGCGGCGCGCGGTGTCCGCCAGCCGATCGATGTCCAGCAGCACATAGAAAATGGCGTAGACAAAACGGTAGAAGGGCTCCACGCGCCGGCGATGGATCACGCGCGCGCGGTACAGCACCGCCTCCTCGCGCTGTGTGCGCTGCGCGTTCACAGCCCCTCCGCCCAGTGCGGTGCACACTGGGGATCGATGCCGGCCGCTGCGCGCAGCCCAGCCTTGAGACCATCCTCATGGAAGCCGTAACCCGTCCAGGCACCCGCCCACCAGATGCCGCCACGTCCCTGAATCGTGGGCAGTCGCTGCTGGGCTGCCACCGTTTCCGGACGATACTGAGGGTGGGTGTACTCGGTCTGATAGACCACCGTGGCCGGGTCGGGCTCGCGCGGTGGATTCAGCGTCATGATGTAGGGCTGGTCGCCGCGCAGGTTCTGCAGGCGATTCATCCAGTAGCTGACCGCAATGGGCTGATCGTTGAGTGCGTCTGCATCGAGCAGTGCGTTCCAGCTCGACCAGGCGCGACGTCGGCGCGGCATCAGGCTGGTATCGCTGTGCAGTACAGCGCGATTGCGTGCGAAGGGCACGGCACCCAGGACCTCCCTTTCTTCAGCCGAGGGCTGATCGAGCATGGCCAGCGCCTGATCACTATGGGTGGCGCAGACCACCGCATCGAAGCGCCGCTCACCCTCGGGTGTGCGCACGTGGACGCCATCATCGGCGCGGCGCAGGCGCTGTACCGGTGCATCTGCGTGGAAGCGGGCGGCTGTGCGCTGGCGCAGGCGTTCGACATAGCGCTGCGACCCGCCCGCCACGGTCATCCATTGCGGCCGATCGACCACATTGAGCAGGCCGTGGCTCTGGAAGAAGCGCGCGAAGGTCGGGAAGGGAAAATCCATCACTCCGGCCGTGGACATGCTCCAGATTGGACCGGCCATGGCTGCGACGTAGCGCACACGCAGGGCCATCGGATAACGATGCTGTTCCAGGAAATCACCCAGCGTGATCTCCGGCAGGGCGTTTTCCGCCAGCAGCCGCTTGACGTGGCGATTGAAGCGAATCACCGACAGCAGCATGCCGATATGGGTGGGGGACACGGTCAAGCTCGGCTGGGCGAAGACGCTCAGCAGGCTGTCCGAGCCGGACCATTCCACACGCCCCTGCTCCACCGATACGCCCAGCGACATGTCGCTGTCCTGCAGCGGCACGCGCAGCTCGCCCATCAGATTGTAGAAGTTCGGGTAGTTGACCGGATTACAGACAATGAAGCCGGTATCAACGGCCTGCTCGCCGACGGCGGTATCCACCGTCACCGTGTTGCTGTGACCACCAAAGCGATGACTCGCCTCGAAGACGGTGACTTGATGTTGCTTGCCGAGGCAGTAGGCGGCCGAGAGGCCTGTGATGCCCGAACCTATAACCGCGATGTCCATAAGTGTCCTGTTGCTTTCCGGTCCTAATTACGGACGGCTGCGCGTTTGGATGCGTGCAGCAGCGGCTCGATATAGGGCCAGACAAAGTCGAGGATGCGCGGTTGCGCCTCGGCAGAAGGGTGGATGCCATCGTCCAGGAAGGCGGAGCGGTCTTCGGCGATGGGGGTCAGCAGAAAAGGCACCAACGGAACGTCATGGCTTTCGGCGACGGTTTCGAAGCTCTGGCGAAAGCGCTCGGTATAGGCAGGCCCATAGTTGGATGGAATGCGCATTGCGAACAGCACCGGCTGCGCGTCGCTTTGCTGCACCATGCGCACCATGGCGGACAAATGCTCGCGAAGCGTGCCCGGCGCCAGCCCGCGCAAGCCGTCATTGCCGCCAAGCTCGATCAGGACCAGGCTCGGCTCGTGACGCGCCAGCAGCTCGGGCAACCGCTCGCGTCCGCCGCGCGCGGTCTCGCCACTGACACTGGCGTTGATGACGGTGTGCGGCAGATCATGACTGCGTATACGCTCCTGCAACAGATGCACCCACCCCGACTCCAGCGGGATACCGTACGCCGCCGACAGCGAATCACCGAGCACAAGGAGTTTTGGGGCCGCTGCGCTCACGAGCGGCAACCACAGAACGAAAACGCCGAGCACCCAGAAAGTCTTTGCCATGACGCCAATGATTGTCGCCGAATCCCTTTGCAAGCGCGTAACCAGCGGCAACGCGCCTCTTGACATTCTGCGCGGGGTGAACCTTCGTGTAGATCGTGGCGAATCCTTGTCCATCGTTGGTGCCAGCGGATCGGGCAAAACGACCCTCCTCGCGCTGCTCGCCGGCCTCGACACGCCCACCAGCGGCCGCGTGCTGCTCGATGGGCGCGACATTACCCAGATGGACGAGGAGGCTCGCGCCATGGCGCGCGCGCGCAAGGTCGGTTTCGTCTTCCAGTCCTTTCATCTGCTTCCCGGCTTCACCGCACTGGAGAACGTCATGCTGCCGGCAGAGCTGGCCGGCCAGCAGGACGCGCGCGAACGCGCCCGCCAGAGCCTGGAGCGCGTGGGTCTGGCAGCGCGCTGCAGCCATTACCCGCATCAACTCAGTGGCGGCGAGCAGCAGCGGGTGGCGCTGGCCCGCGCCTGGGTCACCCAGCCAGCGGTGCTCTTCGCCGATGAGCCCACCGGCAGTCTGGACGCCGACACCGGGGCCCGCGTAATCGAACTGCTGTTCGCACTCAACCAGGAGCACGGCACCACGCTGGTGCTGGTGACGCACGATCATCAGCTGGCGGGCCGCTGTCACCGCCGCATGCACCTCGCCGACGGACAGATCAGCGACGCCACGCCCCAGCGCGCGCGCTCATGAGTGCTTTCGCCGCACCGATGCGCTATGCGTTGCGCCGAGTCCGCCACGGCTGGCGCAGCCGAGGTGCCTGGCTGCTGGTAGCTGCGCTGGCGGTGGCCGTGGCCGCCGCTGGCGCAGTTGGCTTGTTCTCGGACCGCGTGCGCGCCGCCTTGGTAGCCGAGAGCGGTGAGGCACTAGGGGCCGATGCCGTGTTGCGTGCGCCGCGCCCCATTCCCGATGCGCTGCGCGAGGCAGCCCAGTCGGCAGGTCTGCGCACTGCCGCCTTCGTGACCATGCCCACAGTCGCCTTCGGGCCTGACGATCGCAGCGCACTGGTCTCGCTCAAGGCAGTGGATGACCACTACCCGCTGCGCAGCGCGCTGCAGACAGCGGATCGTCCCTTCGGCGCGGCCGGTCCCGCCACACCTCCCGAGGCTGGCACAGCCTATGTCGACAATCGGCTGTGGGCGGAACTGGGCCTGTCTCCCGGAGCGCGTATCGAGGTCGGTCGTATCGAGTTGCGCGTGGCCGGGGTACTCGCCTTCGAGCCGGATCGCGGCAGTGGCTTTCGCGATCTCGGGCCCCGCTTGATGATGCATCGCGACGATCTTGCCGCTTCCGGTCTGACTGGCCCCGGCGCGCGCCTGCGCTACAGCCTGCAGCTGGCAGGCCCCCAACCGGCGCTGCAGGCACTGGCCGAGCGCGCGCGGGCAGAGGGCGTCGACATGCAGACGCCCGCCGAGGCACGACGCGAGCTGGCGGCGGCGCTGGACCGCGCTGATGTCTTTCTCGACCTGGCGGTGGTCGCCGCCCTGCTGCTGGCCGCCGCGGCGGCCATGATCGCCGCCGACAACTTCGGGCGCAGCCTGCGCGACGAAGCGGCACTGCTGCGCGTGATGGGCGCCTCGCGCGCCTTCATCGGGCGCGCGCTGTTCAGTCTGCTGCTGTTGCTCGGCGGTATCGGTATCGTCACCGGGCTGGTGCTGGCCTGGCTCGGTCAGGCAGCCATCGCCGCCATTGCCGGCAGCCTGTTCGGTGCCGCGCTCCCTGCCGCGGGTGTGCTACCCGCACTGACCGCTGCCGGTCTGGGCGCGCTGCTGCTGGTCGGCTTTGCGATGCCCTCGGTCCTGGCTGTACGCGATGTCTCGCCAATGCGCGTCTTCCAGCGCGCCGTCGACGACCGGCGCGCAGCGGTCTGGCTGGTACGCGGCCTGGCGGTGGCGGCGCTGGTGGCGCTGATCGCCGTACAGGCCAAGAGCGTCACGCTGACCGCGGTGGTTATCGGTGGTGGAGCGGTAGGGGCCGTGTCCCTGTTCGTGATCGCCCGCCTGATGCTGCGTGCACTGGGCGGACTGCGCCGCAGTGGCGCCGCGGGTGCCGCCTGGCGGCTTGGGCTGGCCAATCTGGCCCGCCGCGGGCGCAGCGCCGGCGGCCTTGCCGCCTCCCTTGGCCTGGTTCTGCTCGCGCTGCTGCTCATGGCCATCGTGCGCCTGGAGCTGCTCGATCAGTGGCGCACCAGCCTGCCAGCGGGCACACCCAATGTATTCCTCATCAACGTGCAGAGCGACCAGCGCGCCGCGCTGACGGACTTTCTCGCGCAACGCGGTTACCCGGACATTCAACTCTGGCCCATGGCGCGTGGGCGCCTGGTGGGCCTCAACGGAGAAGCCGTCAGCGCAGCCGATTTTGATGATCCGGAGACGCGACGCTGGATCAACCGCGACTTCAATCTCTCCTGGAGTGCACAACTGCCCAGCGATAACCGCTTGATCGAGGGGCAGTGGTGGAACGAGGAGCAGTACGACCAGGCGCTGCTATCCGCGGACGACTACGCCGTCGAGCGCCTGGCGCTGGAGATTGGGGACACGCTGACGCTGCGCTTCGCCGACCGCGATGTGACCTTCACCGTACACAACCTGCGCGAAGTGGAGTGGGGCAGCTTCCGCCCCAACTTCTTTCTGCTGGCGCCACCCGAAGTGCTGGCGGGCGACCGTGTCGCCACCAACTGGCTGACCAGCCTGTTCGTGCCGGAGCAGGACAGCGGTCTTCTGCGGGCGTTGGTGGAGCGCTTCCCCAACATCACCGCCATCGATATCGACGCACTGCTGGCACAGGTGCGTCAGGTCATCGATCGCGTGGTCGAAGCGATTGCCTTCCTGCTCGCCTTTGCCCTGGCAGCGGGCCTGCTGGTACTGCTGGCTGCGATCGAGACCTCACGCAGTGAACGCGAACACGAGGTCGCACTGCTGCGCACCCTGGGGGCCCGCCGGCGCTTCATCGCACGTGCCCTGCTGATGGAATACGGCACCCTTGGCGCCACTGCCGGCCTGCTTGCAAGCGGGATTGCCCAGCTGGTGTCGTGGCAGCTGGCGCAGCGCGTCTTCGAGATGCCCTACACCCCCTCGCTGTGGCCGTGGCTTGCCGGACCGCTGTTGGGTGCCTCGCTGGTCGGCGCGCTTGGCTGGCTGGCCCTGCGTGGGGTGACGCAGGTGCCTCCCGATCGCATGCTGCGCCTGCACACGGAGGGCTGATGCCGCTGACACCGCGCAAAATGGGCCATCGGGCACCTTCGGGCATAATTGGCCCGCCAAAACGGCGCACAAAGCCATTCAACGGATCTTGGGAGCATGACAACCATGGCTGACCCCGTACGTGTCGCAATCACCGGCGCCGCCGGCCAGATCGCTTATTCGCTTATCTTCCGCATTGCTGCCGGCGACATGCTCGGCAAGGACCAGCCGGTCATTCTTCAGCTGCTCGACATTCCCGATGCGTTGGAGAAGCTGCAGGGCACGGTCATGGAGATCGATGACTGCGCCTTCCCGCTGGTGCATGGCATTACCGCCTCCGCCGACCCGAACGAAGCCTTCGCCGACATCGATTACGCGCTGCTGGTGGGTGCACGTCCGCGTGGCCCCGGCATGGAGCGCAAGGACCTGCTGCAGGCCAATGCCAAGATCTTCTCGGTGCAGGGCAAGGCGCTCTCCGATGTCGCCAAGCCCAGCGTCAAGGTACTGGTGGTCGGCAACCCGGCCAATACCAATGCGCTGATCACGGCCTCGAATGCGCCCAAGATCGACCCGCGCCAGATCACGGCCATGACCCGGCTGGACCACAACCGTGCCGAGGCGCAGCTGGCCAACAAGACCAGCAGCCATGTCAATCAGGTCAACAACCTGATCGTCTGGGGCAACCACAGCGCCACCCAGTATCCGGACCTGTCGCACTGCACCGTCGACGGCAAGGCTGCCAAGAATCTGGTCGACCAGGCCTGGATCGAGAACGATTTCATTCCCACCGTGCAGCAGCGCGGTGCCGCCATCATCAAGGCGCGCGGCGCGAGTTCGGCCGCTTCCGCCGCGTCCTCGGCCATTGACCACATGCGCGACTGGGCGCTGGGTTCGAAGGGCAAGTGGGTCAGCATGGCGGTGCCTTCCGATGGCTCCTACGGCATTGCCCCGGGCATCGTCTACTCCTATCCGGTGGTCTGCGAGAACGGTGATTACCGCATCGTGCAGGACCTGCCGATCGACGACTTCTCGCGCGGCCGCATGACCGAGACGGAAAACGAGCTTCGTGAAGAACGCGCAGCCATCGAGGATCTGCTCGGTTGATTCTGGTAACGGCGGCGGTGCGCATCCTCCTGCAGTGATGCGTACCGCCGCCGTATCTATTTGATGGACAGACCCTACCGTCTGCTGACGGCAGCACCCGCCGACGCCGATGCGCAGGCACACCTATTGCTGCACGTCGTGCACGACGGAACGATCGACGACCGCCCGCAAGGCGCAATCGTGCGCTCAGGTCTTCCGGTGCTCGATGGCCCCGCAGAGGAGTGGTGGCTGTCACCCGATCCGGTACGGCGCTTCGAGCACGCCGGTGCGGCACTGCGCGGCAACCGCGATATTGCGATGGGCTGCGTCTACCTGGACGAGGACAGGCTGCGGGCCGACCCGGCGGCGGCCGCGCAGGGGGCTTTCGCCGCCCTGCTGGAGGCCATCAAGGCGAACGGCTACCCCTGGCTGTTGCGAACCTGGATCTACCTCGCCGACATTCACCGTGGCGCTGACGATGCCGAGCGCTACCGGCAGTTCTGCGTAGGCCGGGCCCGCGTCCTGGCGGAACATACCAGCGGGCCGATGGAGTTTCCGGCCGCCACTGCCATTGGCCGGCCCAGCGGCGGCGGCGGTTCCATTCATTTTCTTGCCGCGACCACGGCCGGCGAGGCCATCGAGAATCCGCGCCAGACCAGCGCCTTCGACTACCCACGGCGCTACGGGCCGCAGCCGCCCAGCTTCGTGCGCGCCATGCGCACCCCCTGGCGCGATCTGCTGGTATCGGGGACCGCCTCGGTGGTGGGGCACGACAGCCGCTTCCCGGGCGACGCGCAGGCACAGGCGGCCACCACGCGGGATAACGTGCAGGCATTGCTGGCGCAGTCGCCCGCCGACTGGCAGGCCGAGCGCACCATCATCTATGTGCGCGAGCCGAAGGATCTGGCGGCGGTGAAGGCGCTGCGCCCGGCGAGCGGGGCCTGCACGGTGCTGCAGGGCGACATCTGCCGCCCGGACCTGATGCTCGAGTGCGAGGTGCTGCTGCGCGGCTAGTGCCGCGCCATCGCCACTAGGGCCTGTTCACACGCAGTCGGTCGTGGCGTTGGCCCCGGAAATCAGTAGGACGCGGCCCGTATGCGGGCCGCGACCGACTGAGGGTTAGCAGGCCCTAGCCGCTGCGTACGCGTTCGACCGCGCGCTGCCAGCCCTCATAGAGACGATCCGCGTCGGCCTTCGGACGCTCCGGGCTGACCCGCTTGTCCGACTCCCAGAGCTGGGCAATGGTGTCGAGGGAGTCGTACACCCCCGTCTGCAAACCGGCGAGGAAGGCAGCACCCAGGGCGGTGGTTTCGATGACCGAGGGCCGCACCACCGGGATGCCAAGGATATCGGCCAGGAACTGCACCACCCAATCGTTTACCACCATGCCGCCGTCGACACGGAGCTCACTCGGCGCATAGGCATCCTCACGCATGGCGCCGATGAGGTCGCGCGTCTGATAGCAGACCGATTCCAGCGCCGCGCGCACGATATGCGCCATACCCGTATCGCGGGTCAGGCCCAGCACGGCGCCGCGCGCCTCCGGATCCCAGTAGGGCGCGCCCAAGCCGGTGAAGGCGGGTACGAGGTAGACACCGCCCGTGTCCGGAATCGAGCGCGCGATGTCTTCGGTATCCGCGGCGTGACGGATCAGCCGGGCGGCATCGCGCAGCCACTGCACCGCGGCCCCGGCAATGAAGATGCTGCCCTCCAAGCCGTAGGTCACCTCCCCGTTAAGACGATAGGCCGTCGTGGTCAGCAGGCGATTCTTGGAGCGCACGAACTCGCTGCCAAGATTCAGCACCATGAAGCAGCCGGTCCCGTAGGTGGACTTGATCATGCCCGGCTCGAAGCAGGCCTGGCCGACCGTCGCTGCCTGCTGATCGCCGGCCACGCCGGCCACCGGGATAGGGCCGCCGAAGAGGGCGCTGTCGGTACTGCCGAAAGCATGGGCGCTGTCGTGCACGTCGGGCAGCATCGCGCGCGGCACGCGGAAGAATTCCAGCAATTCGTCGTCCCAGCGCTGCAGCCGGATATTGAACAGCAGCGTGCGCGAGGCGTTGGTCGCGTCGGTGGCGTGCACGCGGCCGCCGGTGAGCTTGTAGATCAGCCAGCTGTCGACCGTGCCGAAGGCCAGTTCGCCGGCCTCGGCGCGGGCGCGCGCGCCCTCGACGTGATCGAGAATCCACGCCGCCTTGGTCGCGGAAAAATAGGGGTCCAGAAGCAGGCCCGTCTTCTGCTGCAACCAGCCATCGCGGGCGGCGCTGTGGTGCTGCTTGCAGAAATCGGTGGTGCGGCGATCCTGCCAGACGATGGCGGGGTGGATGGCCTCGCCAGTGGCGCGATCCCAGACGATGACCGTCTCGCGCTGGTTGGTGATACCAAGGCCGGCCACCTGCTTGGCCTCGACGCCCGCCTTGGCCATCGCCTCGCGTACGCAGTCGCGACTGTCACGCCAGAGCTGACCGGGGTCGTGCTCGACCCAGCCGGCACCGGGATAGAACTGCTGCAGCTCGCGGGACGCACTGGCCACGGCTTGGGCCCGCGTGTCATAGAGAATGGCGCGCGTACTGGTCGTGCCCTGATCGACCGCGAGTAGATAGGTCATCGGCTTCCTGAATCCCCTTTTGGCCCCATGCTAGCGCAGTCGACGGCGCTGTCCAGCCAATGGATCAGGATTCCAGCGGGAAGACCTCGACCACCTCGCCCGGCGTGCCCTCCGGCGCGCCACCCTCGGGTTCACGGCTGATCGCGAGTGCGCCCGTATCGAGGCCGGCGGCTTCCGCCGGAACCGTGACGGGACGCGCACCGCTGCGCGGCAGCACGCCGAGGGAGACCGGCGCACCATCGCCGATCCACCACAGTTCGTAGTCGGTATTCGGCGGCGGCGGCTGCAGTCCTTCGGCAGCCGCCACCACCGGCTGTCCGTCGCGCAGACCCACCGTCCAGCGACGGGCGCCGTCGGCGATGGCCAGCTCCTTGAGCGGCTGGATCGGTGAGGGCGTCGGTTCGGCAATGACCGGCGGCTCCGGTTGATGGACGCGCTCCGGCAAAAAGAACGCGATGACAGCAAGCATCACCGCGGCGGCAGCCGCCAGCCCGCCCATGCGGCGCTGTCGGCGACGGCGTCCACCAGCCGACGGTGCGGCGGTGCCTGCGCGTGGCGTGGACATACTGCCACCGCTGGACAAGGCGCCCTGGGCGCCGATACGCGCCATGATGCGTTGGCGTACTGCGTCCGGTGGGGTCACCGGCTGAAGCGACCGCGTCATCACCTGATGCAGATGGGCCTCCCACTGCGCCACGTCGCGCTGCAGCGTCTCCGACGCCTGCAGCCAGCGTTCGAAACGGCGGCGGGCACGGCCCTGCAGGGTACCGAGCACGTACTCGGCCGCGAGCAGGGAACGCGTTTGCGGATCGAGTGATCTCATCGTTCCAGGCACTCACGAAGCCGCTGCAGACCGCGACGCACCCAGCTCTTGACGGTGCCCAGAGGCGCCGCGAAGCGCTCCGACAGCTCGGGGTGGGTGTAGCCCTCGTAATAAGCCAGCATCAGCGCATCCCGCTGGTCGTCAGCGAGTTCGTCCAGACAATCATGCAGCCGTTCCAGGTCGCTCTGGTCCTCGGCCTGCTGTTCGATATTGACCGTTTCGTCGACATGGCTGGGCAACGGCTCGCCTGACTCGCTGCTGTATTCCGAGACTTCCGGACGCCGCGCGCGCAGCATGTCGAGCGCACGGTAGCGTGCAATGCTGGCCAGCCAGACATTGGGCGAACCGCGCTCGGCGTTGTAACTCTTCGCTTTGTTCCAGATACGTACATAGCAATCCTGCAGGGCCTCCTCAGCGAGATCCCTCCTGCGCAAAATACGCAGCAGAAGTGCAAAAAGATGCGCACTGGTTTCCGAATACAACTCGGCGAAGGCGGTACTGCTGCCCTCGGCAGTCGCGAGCAGCAGCGATTCCAGGCGCTGAACGTCGTCTTGGGACAAGGCGGTCGAACTCAACCGGTTACGGGGGTTACATCCTAGCGTTCCGCCGCCAGGGCTGCATCAGAAGAGCGCGCAGTCGCTGCGATTCCGGATCGCGGTCCGCGTCCTGACCGATGCGCATGCCCAGTTGGCCGTCCTTGGGTGCAGCGCGATAACTCCCGAAAAGATGGTCCCAGATCGACAGCACATTGCCAAAGTTGCTGTCGGTCTCGTCGCGCACGGTGCTGTGGTGGACGCGGTGCATGTCGGGTGTCACCAGCCACCGACGGAGCCAGCGATCGACGCCCGGGCGCAAGGCCCAGTTGGCGTGATTGAACAGGGCGGCGAAAGCCAGCAGCGCCTCGAACAGCAACACCGCCAGTGGTGGCGCGCCGAGCAGCACGACCACTGCCATCTTGTAGCCCGCCGACAGCAGCAATTCCCCGGGATGAAAGCGCAGCGCGCTACTGGCGTCGAGTTCGGTGTCGGTGTGGTGCACACGGTGCCAGCGCCAGAGCCAGCCAAAGCGATGCATCAAGCGGTGCTGCCAGTAGATCGCAGCGTCCAGCAACAGCCAGGCCAACGCGACGGCCAGCCACCACGGCAGCGGAAACTGCTGCAGCAGGCCAATGCCCTCCGCCTGGGCCCACAGGGCGGCGCCGGCCACGCCGAGCGGCACCAGGGCGGTGGCGGCGGCACCCACCAGGGCCATGCCCGCGTGCACGGGCCAGCGATGGGCCGTCGCCGTACGCGGCCGGCGGGGATAGGCCCGCTCCAGCCAGCCGAAGGCAGCGATGCCACCCACGAAAAGGGCTAGGCGGATGGTGGTCTCAAACTCCATGGCAGGGTCGCTTCAAGCTCTGTGCATGGGACCGCATTGCGCGCATTCGGTTGCCTTGCGCACAACGGGGAACAGGCCCCGACCCCCCTATAATGACGGCATGGTCGAAGAACGCTTTCCCGCCACACGCATGCGTCGAAGCCGCATGCAGGAATTTGCCCGCCAGCTCACCTGCGAGCATCGTCTGTCACCCGCGGATCTGATCCAGCCGCTGTTCGTGGCAGAAGGCGCCCAGGTGGGGCCGGTGGCCAGCATGCCCGGTATTCAACGGCATGCGCTGGATCAGTTGGGCGCAGAGTGTCGCCGGGTGCAGGCCCTCGGCATTCCCGCAGTGGCGCTGTTCCCGGTGCTGCCGCCGGAAGCCAAGGATGACACCGGCAGTGCGGCGCTGGACCCGAATGGTCTGGTGCCGCGTGCCATTGCAGCCGCCAGGGAGGCGGCTCCCGGCCTGGGCATCATCGTCGACATCGCCCTCGATCCCTTCACCGACCACGGTCACGATGGCGTGCTGCGTACCGACGGCTCGGTCGACAACGACGCGACGGTGGAGTTGCTGACCAAACAGGCCATCGTCTATGCCCGCGCGGGGGCCGACGTGCTGGCACCCTCCGACATGATGGACGGCCGCGTGGGCGCCCTGCGCACCGCGCTCGAACGCGACCGGCGCTTCGATGTGCTGATCCTGTCCTACGCAGCTAAGTACGCCTCCGCCTTCTATGGCCCCTTTCGCGATGCGGTGGGTAGTCGCACGGCACTCATCGGCGACAAGCGCAGCTATCAGATGGATCCGGCGGGAAGCGACGAGGCCATGCGAGAAATCGCCCTGGACCTGCGCGAGGGCGCGGACTGGGTCATGGTCAAGCCAGGCATGCCCTACCTGGATATCGTACGCCGGGCGAAGGCCGAATTTGGTGTACCGGTAGCGGCCTATCAGGTCTCCGGCGAGTACGCCATGCTGGAAGCGGCCGCAGCGCAGGGGGCTTTCGACCGGCGCCGCATCATTCTCGAGACACTGACCTGCTTCCGCAGGGCCGGCGCGGACATGATCCTCAGTTATCACGCCGCCGAGGCCGCCGCCTGGCTGCGCGAGGAGCGCGGGGCATGAAGCGCTTCGCCGTCATTGGACAGCCTGTGGCCCACTCGCTGTCGCCCCGTATCCATCGTCACTTTGCCGAGCAGTGCGACATCGCGCTGTCCTACGAGGCCATTGAAGTGACACCAGACGCCCTCGTCGAGCAGCTGGCCGCGTGGCATCGTGACCAATGGTCCGGCTTCAACGTGACGCTGCCGCACAAGACCGAGGTGCCATCCGCCTGCGTCGCCCGCAGCCCACGCGCGGAGGTCGCCCAGGCGGTCAACACCCTGTGCTGGCGAGAGGACGGCTGGTATGGCGAAAACACCGACGGCGAAGGCCTGCTACGCGATCTGGTCGACAACCTCGACGTGGCCATCGCCGATCAGCGCATCCTGGTGCTGGGCGCCGGTGGGGCAGCGCGCGGCATCCTGCTGCCACTGCTGCAGCGCCGCCCGGCCGAACTGGTGCTGTCCAGCCGCACTCCCTGGAAACCGGAAGCCATTGCCGAGGCCATGGCAGAACACGGGCGAATCCGGCCAAGCACCCATCTTGCGCTCAAGGGCGACTGTTTCGATCTGGTCATCAATGCCATGTCGGTGGGCCACAGCGGCAGCTTCCCGCGCTTGCCGGAAGGACTGTTCGACGCGGCGGCCGTGGCCTACGACCTCAGCTATGGCGCTGCTCACGCCCCCTTTGCCGCCTGGGCGCAAGCGCAGGACGCAGCTGTGGTCCACGACGGGCTCGGCATGCTGGTCGAGCAGGCGGCGGTCAGCTTCCAGTGCTGGAACGACCTGCTGCCGCGCACCGACGCCCTGATTGCGACCCTGCGCGCGGAATCCCGCCAGGCATCCGCCTAGGCAGGCACGCGCTCAGCGGGCCTGGGCGGCCTCAACCGTGCCCGCCTGCTGCAGGCGCCAGGCAAGCGGATTTCCGGCGTGGAAGGGGCGGATGCGCACCGATCCCGCCTCCATGGTCTCGGGTACCGTCCAGGACGTGCGCTGCAGCGTGACCGTGCCCGCGTTCAGCGGCAGGCCATAGAAGCGCGGTCCGTATTCGGAGGCGAATCCCTCCAGCTTTTCCAGCGCGCCTTCCTCCTCGAAGGTCTTGGCATAGCTTTCCAGCGCCACAGGCGCACTGAAAATGCCCGCGCAACCACAGGCGCTTTCCTTTTCGGCGATGCCGTGCGGCGCAGTGTCGGTACCGAGAAAGAACTTGGGATTGCCGGAGGTGGCCGCTGCGCGCAGCGCCTGTCGATGATGCTCGCGCTTGGCCACCGGCAGGCAGTAGTGGTGCGGGCGGATGCCGCCGACCAGCAGCGCGTTGCGGTTGAACTCGAGGTGGTGGGCGGTGATGGTTGCCGCTACCCGCTCGTTGGAGGCACGCACGAAGTCCACGGCCTCGCGCGTGGTGATGTGCTCGAACACAACCTTCAGGGCCGGAAAGCGCTCCAGCGTCGGAGCCAGGATGCGCTCGATGAAGACGGCTTCCCGGTCGAAGATGTCGATGTCGTGGTCGACCACTTCACCGTGCACCAGCAGTGGCATGCCGATGCATTGCATGCGCTCAAGGACGCGGTCCAGACGCCGGATATCGGTCACCCCGGAGGCAGAATTGGTGGTTGCGCCGGCCGGGTACAGCTTGCAGGCGGTGAACACGCCTTCGGCATGGCCGCGTGCGATCTCGTCCGGATCGATTTCATCGGTGAGATAGGCCGTCATCAACGGCTCGAAATCGCAATCACCGGGGAGCGCAGCCAGGATGCGCTCGCGGTAGCGCCGCGCGGCCTCGACCGTGGTGATCGGCGGCACCAGATTGGGCATGACGATGGCGCGGGCGAAGGGCCAGGCGGTATGCCGTGCCACGGCCGCCAGCATGTCGCCGTCGCGCAGATGCACGTGCCAGTCGTCGGGTCGGCGCAGGACGAGACGGTCGGTCGACGCTTCGGCGGACATGGCGGCTGCTCAGGGCGGGTTGGTCGGGGATTCTAGCAGGGGGGCATTGCGTGCCGATCGCCAAGGCAATCCGCCCGCGTGGGTGGAGCGATCCACGATGTCCTCCACGGTCATGCGATAGCCACTCGCGCCCCAACGCAGACCACCGCGGCGCTTGCCGGCCACCGGTCCCTGATACACATAGAGCCACGCCCAGCCTGGACCCGCCCGACAGGGCCAGGGCCGGCGCACATACTCCGACCGCAGCGGGCGGGCCGGATCAAAGCCTTCGTAGGCGTCCAGCGCTGCCAACAGCCCTGGCCGAGTCAGCGCGTAGAGCTCTGCGCAGACCCATCCCCAGCCGGGGCGGAAGCCTGGATAGGCTCCCAGGTCGTAGAGCCATCCACGCAGACAGACCTGGCCGATCCAGCGCGCGTGACGGTGCAGGCCGAAGTGCCGATGCGCGGGCTGGTCGTGCATCAGGCTGCCGTACACCAGGACGTGATCGCGAATCATGGCGGGCGAGCCAGCCACCCTGAGCGGTCTGGCTCGCTCAGGGCTCGTCGGACTGACGCTGCGCGTCGACGTCGGCGCTGCCCGGCACGAACCAACGCGCGGCCAGGATGCCCAGTTCGAACAGGGCATAGGCCGGCAGCGCGAGCATGGTCTGCGACACGATATCGGGCGGCGTCAGGAAGGCGCCGAGCACGAACAGTCCGACCAGCACATACGGCCGCTTCGCGGCCAGCTGCCCCGGCGTGGTGAAGCCGCTCCACACCATGAGCACGATGGCGATCGGCATTTCAAAGGCAATGCCAAAGGCCAGGAACATGCCGAGGGCGAAATTCAGATAGCGCGAGATGTCGGTCATCACCGCCACGCCTTCGGGGGCGACAGAGATGAAGAAGCCGAAGACCACCGGGAATACGACGAAATAGGCGAACAGCATGCCGGCGTAGAACAGCAGGGTGCTGCTCGCCAGCAGCGGCAGCACCAGACGCTGCTCCTGCAGGTAGAGGCCGGGCGCGACGAAGGCCCAGATCTGATAGAGCACCCAGGGCAGTGCGACCACCAGCGCGGCCAGTGCAGCCAGCTTGAAGGGGGCGAAGAAGGGCGATGCCACGTCGGTGGCAATCATGCTGGCACCTTCCGGCAGCAGGGCCATCAGCGGTGCGGCCGCAAAGCTGTATAGCTCCTGCGCGAAGAAGGCGAGGGGAACGAAGGCGATCAGGATCCCAATGAGTGCGCGCAGTACACGATCGCGCAGCTCGATCAGATGCGCGATCAGCGGCTGTTCGCTATCGGGTTGCGAGGCGTCCTTGCGCCCAGTGCCACTGCCTTTCTGGCTCATCGGTGTCAGTGGCGATCCGCCGGTGGCTCGGCCTTGGGCGGTGTGTCATCCGCGGCCTCCGGCGTCCGGTCCTCTACTGCGGGTGCGGCTTCCGCAGCGGGGCTTGCAGTACCGGTAGCGGGTGGGGTCTCATCGCTCTGCGCCAGTGCGCGCACTTCCCGGTCAGCAGACTGGAACCCGGATCGGATTTCGCTCTCGGTGCTGCGCACCTGCTGGCGGATTTCCTTGATGTGCACCTCGCGGTCCAGTTCGTTGGACAGGCTGCGGGCGTAGGAGCGCGCCTGACCGACCCAGCGTCCCACCGTGCGCGCTGCCACCGGCAGGCGCTCCGGGCCGAGCACGACCAGCGCGATGACACCGACGAAGAGCAGTTCCCAGAAGCCGAGATCGAACATGGACGGTGTCCGTGCAGGGGGTTAGCTACGCGTCCGGTCTTCCGACTTGTGCGTCTCGCTGCTGGTGCTGCTGTCCTGGTTCTCGCTGTCTTCGGTGGTGAGATGCTGGACATGATCCTGGGCATCCTTCTCACCGGTCTTCATCGAATCCTTGAAGCCGCGAATGGCGGAACCGAGATCACTGCCCATGCCACGCAGCCGCTTGGTGCCGAAAACCACGATGACGATGCCCAATACGATCAACAACTGCCACAAACTCGGTGCCATAGCTACGCTCCATTAGAAGATTGCCCCCGGGCCGCTTTCTCGGCCAAACCGGAGGTGCCTGCACGCCGTGCGAGTTCGCCGTAGAGCTGTTCGGGCTCGATGCCGGCATGCGCCATCAGAACTGCACAATGAAACCACAGGTCGGCCAATTCGTGAACGAGATTCACTGAATCTTCATTCTTCGCCGCGAGCAGCACTTCGGCTGCTTCCTCGCCGACCTTCTTGAGAATGGCATCCATGCCCTTGTGATGCAGCCGCGCCACATAGGACTGCTCCGGGTCCGCGTCCAGGCGGGCGCGGATGGTGGCCTGCAGCGCCTCAAGGGCGGTCACGTCGGCGGGGGGATGCATCGCGATGGCCGGTGATGGCGCCTAGGCGGCGCGCGGTGGCAGACGGACGTTGATGCCGCGACCGGCAAGAAATTCCTTGGCCTCGCCTACGGTGTGCGTGCCCTGGTGGAAGATGCTCGCTGCCAATACCGCGTCCGCCTCGCCTTCGGCCAGGCCCTCGTAGAGATGGTCGAGGGAGCCGACACCGCCCGAGGCAATGAGCGGAACCGGGATATTGGCCGAGATCGCGCGCAGCAATTCGGTGTCGTAACCGGACTTGGTGCCATCGCGGTCCATGCTGGTAAGCAGCAGCTCGCCAGCGCCCTTCTCCACCATGGTCGCACACCACTCGACCGCATCCAGACCGGTGCTCTTGCGGCCGCCGTGGGTGAAGACTTCCCAGCGCGGCGGTTCCTTGCGCTTGTTGACGCGCTTGGCGTCGACGGCAACGACGATGCATTGCACACCGTAGCGACCCGCGGCCTCGGTGACGAAATCGGGATCGATCACTGCCGCGGTGTTGATTGACACCTTGTCGGCACCCGCCGAAAGCAAGGCGCGCACGTCGGCGCAGGTGCGAACGCCGCCGCCGACCGTAAACGGGATATAGATCTGGCGCGCCACCTGCTCGACGGTGGCAAACAGGGTGGGGCGGTCCTCGTGGCTGGCGGTGATGTCGAGAAAGACGAGTTCGTCCGCGCCCTGCGCGTCATAGCGACCCGCGACCTCGACCGGATCGCCGGCGTCGATGATGTCGCGGAACTTCACTCCCTTGACGACGCGACCGCGATCGATGTCGAGACAGGGAATGATGCGTTTGGCCAACATGGCTCAGGTCCCGGCCACTTCCAGGGTGGCCTGCTTGAAATCAATGCCGCCCTCGTAGAGGGCACGCCCGATGATGGCACCGATGACCCCGTCACTTTCAATCTCGTGCAGGGCGCGAATATCGTCCATGGAAGACACGCCACCGGAGGCAATCACCGGGGTACGGATCTGCGAGGCGAGTTCGCGGGTTGCTTCGGTGTTGACGCCCTTCATCATGCCGTCGCGACCGATATCGGTGTAGACGATGGCTTCCACGCCGTCTTCCTCGAACTGCTGTGCCAGCTCGAGCACGGTGTGCTGCGACAGCTTGCTCCAGCCATCGACGGCGACGCGGCCATCGCGCGCGTCCAGACCGACGACGATGCGACGCGGGTATTCGACGCAGAGATCGCGCAGGAAGTGCGGTGCGGTAACGGCGCGCGTGCCGATGATGATCCACTCGGCGCCGGCATCCAGATAGCGCTGCACCGTGTCCTCGTCGCGAATGCCACCGCCGACCTGGACCGTGAGATCCGGGCAGCTCTCGCAGATGCGATGAATGATGTCGGCATGCGCGGGACGACCCGTGGCAGCACCGTCGAGATCGACGATGTGCAGGCGCTTCGCGCCGGCTTCGCTCCAGCGACGGGCGACGGCGACGGGGTCATCCGAAAACACCGTCACATCGTCCATCTTGCCCTGACGGAGGCGGACACACTGCCCGTTCTTGAGATCGATTGCGGGAATAAGAAACATGATGACGTGACGGGGATTGGCGAGGCGTGGGAAATGCTCGAGGGGCGCGAGAGCGGGGCGCGGGCGAGAAAGGGTAGCGCGGCGCCATTAGGCGCTCATGGCTCCCACTGGATGAAGTTGTTGAGCAGCATCATACCGGCTTGCTGCGATTTTTCGGGATGGAACTGGAAGGCTGCCACATTGTCGCGTCCGATGGCAGCGGCAAAGCGATGCGTGTAGGTGGCCTCGCCCAGGACATGCTCCGGCGAAACCGGCTCGGCGTAGTAGCTGTGCACGAAGTAGAACCAGGACGCGTCAGGGATGCCCTGCCACAAGGCGTGCGGCTGACGCTGATGCACCTTGTTCCAGCCCATGTGCGGCACCTTGAGCCGCTGTTCGCCCGGCTTGGGCGCGGGCGGATCCGGGAAGCGCACCACCCGACCGGGGATCAGGCCGAGGGCATCGACGCCGTCGTTCTCCTCGGAGTGGTCGAGCAGTACCTGCATACCCAGGCAGATGCCGAGCAGCGGTTTCGTCTTGGACTGCTCGCGTACGAAGGCGTCCAATTCCAGCCGCTGCAGCTCCGCCATGCAGGCGCGCACGCCGCCCACACCGGGCAGCACCAGACGCTCGCACTTGGCGAGCTTGTCGGGGTCGTAGGTAACTTCCACCCGCTGCGAACCGGCCGAACGCTCGAGCGCCTTGGCCAGCGAATGCAGGTTCCCCATTCCGTAATCAATGACACCAATGGCCGACATCGAGGGCTCCGGCTAGAGCGTTCCCTTGGTGGATGGAATGGCGTCCGAGCGCGGATCGCGTTCCACCGCCGCGCGCAACGCCCGGCCGAAGGCCTTGAAGATGGTCTCGGCAATGTGATGGGCGTTGCGGCCACGCAGCGCATCCACGTGCAGGGTCAGCAGGCTGTGATTGACCATGCCCTGGAAGAACTCACGCAGCAGGTCGACATCGAAATCGCCGATGCGCGCCCGTGGGAAGTCGACAAACCACTCCAGGCCCGGTCGGCCGGAAAGATCCAGCACCACGCGGGACAGCGCTTCGTCGAGCGGAACGTAGGCGTGGCCATAGCGGCGGATACCCTTCTTGTCGCCCACGGCCTTCATCAAGGCCTGACCCAGCGTGATGCCGATGTCCTCCACGGTGTGGTGAAGGTCGATGTCGGTATCGCCCACGGCGGTGATGCTCAGATCGATCAGTCCATGGCGGGCAATCTGATCGATCATGTGGTTGAGGAAGGGGGCCGGGGTTTCAAGCCGGGCCTGCCCACTACCGTCCAGGTTGATGTCGACGGTGATCTGGGTCTCTTGTGTGTCCCGCTGCACGCGGGCAGTGCGCGCGTTCATGGCGGCCAGCCGGTTAGTAAGGCCGCGTAGGATACTCCGCTTGGTGCACGACGCAACTCCCCGGCGGATCAGCGGCGAGAGCGCATGGTTGCGCGCTCTGCCTGCTGTGTGACGGCAAGCCGTGCAGAAACATGCCGACGCAGGCGACCGGGAGGCGCGTCAAAGGATCCCGATCAGACCTCGATCCAGAAGCTGACCGGTCCATCGTTGGTTAGCGTCACTTGCATATTGGCACCAAAGCGGCCACTCGCCACTGCACCGGTGTGCACCGCATGGGCGTGGGCGCAGGCGGCATCGAACAGCGGTTGCGCCTGCGCCGGCTTGGCCGCGCCTTCAAATCCGGGGCGCAGACCGCGGCGTGTATCGGCGCACAGGGTGAACTGCGGTACCAGCAGCAGACCGCCGGCGATGTCGCGCAGGCTGCGATTCATGCGTCCCTGGGCATCCGGGAAGACGCGGTAGGCAAGCAGGCGCTCGATCAGGGCCTTGGCCTGGCTCACCCCATCCTCGGGCCGGATGCCCACCAACACCATGAGCCCGGTATCAATCCGCCCAACGCAGTCGCCATCGATGATCACCTCGGCCCGCGTCACCCGTTGCAGAAATCCGATCATGTCTGCCCTGTCCACATTTTCCTACAAGCCGCGCCGACATCCGACCGATACCCCCCGCCCGCCGTCTTGCGCACTCTAACGTCAGTGACCGCCACGGAAGCCCCCACGCACGGACGCGCAGGCAGGTAGTCACGCCATGGACGGCACGGCGCCCATGCGGATCGTATGATGCGGCCCCATGAAAGCGTCGCTGTCGCATGCCGCGCTGCAGTGCGTCGGCTCTCTTCCTCAACCGTTGATACGGCTGCTCGGTACGGTAGCAGGCTGGTTTCTGTGGTGGAGCGGCGGCCGACCTCGACGTGATGCGCTGACGCATATCGCGCGTTGTTTTCCCGACCTTCCTGAAGCGAGCCGCCGGCGCCTCGTGCGGCAGTCCCTGCGCGCCTTCTGCACGGCCGTGATCGAATCCCCCGCCATCTGGTTCGGCCCGGAGCGGCGACTTCGGCGCTGGTTGCATGCGCCGGCAGCCGCGGCACGACTGCGCGCGCTGGCCGATCAGCATCCCGGCGGCGCCATTGTGCTGTGTCCGCACATCGGCTCCTGGGAGCTGGCCGGCATGTTCTGTGCGCTGCATGGCGGCATCACGTCGCTGTACAAGCCGCAGCCCGGCGCGGTGGATGCCCTGATCCTGCGCGGTCGCCAGCGACTGGGGGCGCGGCTGGTATCCAGCGACGGCGGCGCTGGCGTACGCGCACTGCTGATGGCACTGCGTCGCGGTGAACGCGTTGGCATCCTGCCGGATCAAGACCCGCCGGAAGGTGCGGGCGCCTTCGCACCGTTGTTCGGCATCCCGGCCCATACCCCGACACTGGTGCACGGCCTGGCCCGACGCACGCAGGCACGGGTGCTGTTCTGCTATGCCGAACGCGTCGGCTGGCGGCGCTTCCGCTTTCACATTGTGCCGGCGCCCTCGGCCGGAAACAGTGTCGAAGCGCTGAACCGTGCGGTGGAGAAGGTGGTGTTGCACTTGCCCGGACAGTACTGGTGGTCGTACCGTCGCTTCCGCCGTCGGCCCGAGGGCCAGCCGCGTTTCTACCCGCGCTAGCACCCGAATCAGGAGACCCAAGCATGCAAAGACGCGACCTCATCGTCGCCGGCCTCGCCGCAGGAGCCGGCCTCGCCGGCTGCAGCCCCGCCTCGCAGGAGGGCGCAACCGCTACCAGCAAGCAGCGTGCCTCCTTCCGCTGGACCATGTACACCACCTGGCCGCGCAATTTCCCCGGCCTGGGCAGCGGCGCGGCACGTCTGGCGGAAACCATCAACACCATGTCCGAGGGCCGCCTGCAGGTGGAAGTCTTCGGCGCTGGCGAGCGCGTGCCGGCCATGGAGGTCTTCGATGCCGTGTCGCGCGGCAGCGCGCAAATGGGCCATGGCGCCGCCTACTACTGGAAAGGCAAATCGCCAGCCATGCCCTTCTTCACGGCCCTGCCCTTCGGCATGACGGCCGACGAAATGACCGCCTGGCTGCACTGGGGCGGGGGCATGGAGCTGTGGCGAGAGCTGTACAGCGACTTCAATCTGGTGCCTTTCGATGCCGGCAACACCAGTGCGCAGATGGGAGGCTGGTTCAACAAGCGCATCAACTCGGTCGAGGACCTCGACGGTCTGCGCATGCGCATTCCCGGACTGGGCGGTGATGTCATGGCGCGGCTGGGCGTCGCCACGGTGAACATCCCGGGCGGAGAGCTTTATCAGGCGCTATCCACCGGTGCCATCGACGCGGCTGAATGGGTCGGCCCCTACAACGATCTCGCCTTCGGCTTCCAGAAGATCGCGCAGTACTACTACTACCCCGGCTGGCAGGAACCCGGCGCAACGCTGGAAGCCATCGTCAACAAGGACGCCTGGGATGCGCTGCCCAAGGACCTGCAGGCGATCGTCGACACCGCCTGCAAGGCCGCCTCGCACACGATGCGGGCGGAGATCAATGCGCGCAACGCCGAGGCCCTGCGTGAGCTGCGCGAGGAACACGATGTAGAGATCCTGCGCTTCCCGGATACGGTGCTCGACGCCCTCCACGCCAAGGCAGGCGAGGTGGTCGAGGCCCTGGCCGAGCGCGATCCCTTTGCACGCAAGGTCTGGGATGCGTACCGTCCCTTCCTGCAATCGATTGCCGAAAGCACGAGGCTCAATGACAGCGCGCAGCTGGGCCGACGCCGACTGGGCACTTGAGGGCCGATGCGCGCGACCCCATAAGCCTTTTTGCCTCCGACCGCCGACGCGGCGGTCGATCGAAGCGGATCACAAGAGCGACGCATGGACCAACAGAACCTCATACAGGCGGAGGGGCTGAGCCGACGCTATGGCCCGACCCTGGCGGTGGACGGCATTGACCTTCGCCTGCGCAAGGGAGAAATCCTAGGCCTGCTCGGCCCGAATGGCGCCGGCAAGTCCACCACCATGAAGATGCTGACCGGTTGCCTGGCGCCGAGCACGGGCCGGGTGCGCATCTGTGGCTACGACATGCAGACGCAACCGGAGGCCGCCAAGCGCCATCTCGGCTACATGCCCGAGATTCCGCCGCTCTACCCCGAGCTCAGCGTCGAGGAAATGCTGGGCTTTGCTGCCCGCCTGCACGGCGTAACCAGAGCGCAGCGTCGCGCCGCGGTGGAACGCGCCATCGCCAGCTGCGGCCTGCAGGACATGCGTCGCCGCCTGGTCAGCAATCTCTCCAAGGGCTATCAGCAGCGCGTCGGCCTGGCCCAGGCCATCATTCACAACCCGGACGTCATCGTGCTCGACGAGCCAACCATCGGCCTCGATCCGATCCAGATCCGCGAGATCCGCGCCCTGATCGCCGAGCTCGGGCGAGATCACTCGGTGTTGCTGTCGAGCCACATTCTTCCCGAAATCCAGGCGGTCTGTGACCGCGTCATGATTGTGGCGGGCGGGCGCGTGGTCTATGCCGACACCGTGGCCGAAGCGGCCCGCGCCCGTTTCGACAGCGTGGTGATCGGACTGCAGCGCCCGCCTTCGCTGGACATGCTGGCAGCGCTGGCCGACGTGCGGCAGGTCGAGCCGCTCGATGCGCATCGCTTCCGATTGCACTGTCGCACCGACAGCAGCGCGCGCGAAGCCTGGGCCGCCGCCGCGGTCCGGCACGACTGGGGCCTGTTCGAACTGCATCCGGAGCGCAGGACGCTGGAGGATGTCTTTGTCGAACTCACCGCCGGCGACCGCCCAGCCGCGAGCGAAACCAACACGACGGAGCAGACCGCATGATCTCGGGCACGATGAGTATCGCGGGCAACGAAGCCCGCCGCATCTTCACCTCGCCGCTGGCCTGGACCGTGCTGGCCATCGTCGGCGGCATCAGCGGCTTCATTTTCATCACCCTGCTGGTGAGCCTGCAGCAGGACCCGCGCGCACTCTCCGATTACATGGGCGTATCGGATTACGTCAGCGCCGGCGTCTTCGGCTTTGCCACGCTGCTGTTCCTTCTGGTGATGCCCTTGATGACCATGCGCCTGTTCGCCGAAGAGCGCAAAAGCGGGGCCATCACGCTGCTCTTTTCGGCGCCGGTATCGCTGACTCAGATCGTCCTGGGCAAATTCTTCGGGCTGATGAGCTTCATGCTGGCCATGCTGGTACTGCTGGCATTGATGCCGGTTTCGCTCGCCTTCAGTACCGATCTGGACTACGGCCGCCTGGCCGCGGGCTTGCTCGGTCTGCTCCTCATGCTGATGGCCTTCGGCGCGGCCGGCCTGTTCGTTTCCACCTTGACGCGCGAGCCCACCATTGCGGCGGTCGGTGGCTTCGGGCTGCTGCTGCTGCTCTGGCTGGTGGATGTCCTGGCCTATCAGGACATGCCCTTCGCCGATCTGTTCCGGCAGCTGTCGCTGATCGGCCACTACCAGAACCTGCGGCGGGGTGTCTTCGATACCGCCGATCTCGCCTACTACCTGCTGTTCACCGGCACCTTCCTGTGGGCCGCGGTGCAGCGCCTGGAAATGGAACGGAACTAGGACGCGCCTCATGACGACTGCTCGCCTTTTCGCGCGTTGGCAGCATCTGCTGCGCATTGTGCTGGTGCTGGCGCTGGTCGCCCTGATCGGGACCGCCAGCCAGCTCTACAAGCACACCTTCGACTGGACCTACGGCAACCGCAACAGCCTGTCCGAGGCCAGCGTAGCCTTGCTGCAACGCATGCCGGGGCCGATCACCTTCACCGCCTTTACTTCCAGCGATGCCGAGGTCAAACGCAGCGTCATGGCCGACCTCGCGCGCTATCGTCGGGTGAAGGACGATATCGAGATCCGCTTCGTCGACCCGTCCCGCCAGCCCCAGGTGGCGCGCAGCGCCGGCATCCGCCGCTTCAACGAAGTGCAGGTGCAGTACCAGGGCAACGCCGAGGTGATCAGCGATCTGGGAGAGCCTTCGGTGACCAGTGCGCTGCAGCGACTGGCGGAGCCCGAGAAGAAGGTGCTCTATGTCCTGCAGGGGCACGGCGAGCGGCGGCTGGATGACGGCGGCGACCTCGGTATCCAGCGCCTCGTCGGGGCGCTACGCGACACCGGTCTGCGCGTGCAGGCATTGAACCTGGCCGAGGCGGGCGCCATCCCCGAGAACGCCACCGCCCTCGTTCTGCTCAGCCCGCAGCGCGCCCTGCTGCAGGGCGAACAACAGCAGGTGGCCCAATGGATCGACGATGGCGGCAATCTACTCTGGTTCGCTGACCCGGACAGCGCCGCCGACCTGGGACCTGTCAACGACGCCCTCGGTGTGCAGTGGCAACCCGGCGTGGCGGTGTTTCCGGACTACGAGGCCACCTCGGGGCATCCCGGTATCCTGCTGGTGACCGACTACCCACCCAACCCGATCACCCAGCGGCTGGAAGACATCACCGTGTTCCCGCTGGTGCGTGGCCTGGATTGGGACATGGACAGCGAGTGGCGCGGCATGCCGCTGGTCGTCACGCGCGACAGCGCCTGGCTGGAAACGGGTCCGATCGAGGGAGACCTGGCCTTCGAGCAGGCGGCGGGGGATATTCGCGGCCCGATCACCGTCGGTGCCACGCTAACGCGGGAACACGCCCATCCCTCGGGCGAGGGCAGCATCCAGCAACGCGTGGTGCTGTTCGGCGATGCTGATTTTCTTGCCGATGTCTATTTCGAGGAAGTCGGCAACCGCCAGCTGGCGCAAAATATTTTTCAATGGGCAGCGACGCGGGACCGTCAGCTCAGCATCGATGTACCTACCGTGCCGGATGCCTCGCTGCATATGTCCGGCTTCTGGCTGACCGTCATCGCCGCGACCTTCGTCATCGGCCTTCCACTGCTGCTCTTGCTCTTCGGCGTTGCCCGCTGGGTTGTGCGTCGCCGTCGCTGATCTCGGGGAACCTCATGCGCCGTCACATCATCAATCTTGTTCTGCTCTTTCTGATTGGCGCCGTGGCCGCGCTGGTGTGGATGCGCCAGGAGCCGCCGGCACCACCGCCCGAGCCGCTGCTGGCCGAGAGCACCGAAAGCATCCAGCGCGTCGGCTTCCGCATTCCCGGCGGTGAGACCGTCATGGCCGCGCGCAGCGGGGACGGCTGGCGGCTGACCGAGCCGGTGTCCGCGCCGGCGGACAACGGTGTCATCAACAGTTTGCTGGCGGCGGTGCGTGCACCGATCGCCGACCGCATTCCGGCGCAGGAAGTCGATCTGACGCAGATGGGTTTTGATCAACCCGAACGCTACATGCAGTTCGATGACGTCGAGATCGCCTTCGGCGCCATCAATCCGGTGACCAAGAAGCGCTATGTTTTGATGGATGACAGCGTGCTGCTGATCCGCGATCCGGCCGGTGCGTCGAGTTATCACAGCCACGTCAAGCTGGTGCACAAGGCGATCGTGCCGCCGGGCCGGCGGCTGGTGCGCGTCGAGCGCCCCGGATGGACGCTGCACCGCGATGAGGAAGGCTGGCGCGTGGAGCGTCGCGATGGCGTTGCAGAGCCTGTGTCCACCGAACGTGCGGAAGCGGCGGGCGAGGCCTGGACGGAAGCGCGCGCCATGTGGACCGCCGAACCCAGCCGCGATCCCGAAGTGGGAGAGGAAAAGGTGGTGCTGCACTTTGCGGATGGAGAGGCCGTGGAACTGGTGGCACTGCGCGGCCAGCAGTTGCTGCTGCAGCGTACTGACTTTGCGGTCCAGTACCACGTTGCGCGCAACCTGACGGGGCTGCTGCTTGATCTGGAGGCCCCACCCGAAGCCGGCGCCGAAGGCGCCCAGGCGACACCACCGGGCGAGGGGATCATGGCCCCGGCAGGCAACTGATGCCGGAGTTGCCAGAGGTCGAGACCATACGACGCGGCGTGAGTCCGCACGTCATCGGACAGCGGGTAAGCCACTGCGTGGTGCGCGAGCCCCGTCTGCGTTTCCCGGTCGAGGCCGAAGGCATGGCGTCCCTCCATGGGCAGCGCATTGAGGCCGTGCGTCGGCGCAGCAAGTACCTGCTGCTCGATGGCGAGCGCGACACGCTGCTGGTGCACCTCGGCATGTCGGGTCGACTGCACGTGTTGCCGGAAGCGGTAGCGCTGCGCAAGCACGATCATGTCGACATCGTGCTCGACAGCGGCGTCATCCTGCGCTACCACGATCCGCGCCGCTTTGGGTTCATGCAGGTGCACGGCCGCGATGCGGGCGACATCCCACTGCTGACGCATCTGGGACCCGAGCCGCTGGAGGCCGCCTTCGACGGCGATTATCTGTATGGGCGGCTGCGCGGCCGCAGCGCCTGCATCAAGAGCCTGCTGATGGATGCCCGCCTGGTTGTGGGCGTGGGCAATATCTACGCACAGGAAGCCCTGTTCACCGCGGGCATAAGACCAGGCCGTGCTGCCGGCCGGCTGAGCCGGCCTGATTGCCATCGGCTGGTGGCTTCAGTCAAGGCAGTGCTCGAACAGGCGGTGGAGGCGGGAGGTACCACCCTGCGCGACTTCACCGGTGCCGATGGCGCGCCGGGCTATTTTCAGCAGGATCTGCACGTCTACGGCCGCGCCGGTCGGCCCTGCCGTCGCTGCGGGGCAGCGCTGCGTCTGACCCGGATCACTGGTCGCAGCACCACCTGGTGCGCGCACTGTCAGCCGCGCTGAGGCTGTCACGCGACAGCCGCTACCGGCTGCGGTAGCCTACCGAGCGTTTAATGTGCCAATGAGGAGCATCCCATGAGAATGGCCGAGCCGCTCACCCTGCCGTGCGGACAACAATTACCCAACCGCCTGTGCAAGGCCGCAATGACCGAGGGCGTAGCCGATGATCGGCTGAACGCCACGCCGCGGCACGCCGAGCTTTACGGGCAGTGGTCCGACGGTGGCGCCGGCTTGCTGCTGACCGGCAACGTGATGATCGACCGCCGTGTGCTGGAACGCCCGGGCAATGTCGCCATCGACCGGAGCGCACCGCCCGATGCGGAAGGCATGGCCGCGCTTCGGCGCTGGGCCGAAGCCGGCACGAGAGGCGGCAATCACCTGTGGATGCAGATCAGCCATGCGGGACGCCAGTCGCCGCGCTACGTGACCAGCGAACCGCTGGCGCCGAGCGAGGTTGGCCTGCAGATTCTGGGCAACTATGCGCGGCCGCGCGCCTTGCGCGACGACGAGATCCGCGATTTCATCGAGCGTTTCGGCTATGTCGCGGGCATCGCCAAGGAAACCGGCTTCACCGGGGTGCAGATTCACGCGGCACACGGCTATCTGCTTTCAAGCTTTCTGTCGCCGGCCACCAATCAGCGCACCGACCAGTGGGGTGGGTCACTGGAAAACCGGGCGCGCATGCTGATCGAAAGCATCCGCGCGGTGCGCCGGACGGTGGGTCCGGGCTTTCCGGTATCGGTCAAGCTGAACTCCGATGATTTCCGCAAGGGCGGCTTCTCGCACGAGGACTGCCTGCAGGTGGTGCAGATGCTCAACGATGAGGGCATTGATCTGCTGGAGGTGTCCGGAGGCACCTATGAGCAACCGCGCCTGCTCGGTTTCGACGGCCGCGAGGATAGTCGGGACGAGACACCGATGCGCGAGAGTACGCGCAAGCGCGAGGCCTATTTCATCGACTACGCCCAGTCGATCCGCAAGGTCGCCACCATGCCGATGATGGTCACCGGCGGTTTCCGCTCCCCCGATTTCGTCGAGGAAGTGCTGGCCGCTGGTCATTGCGACGTGATTGGCATCGGGCGGCCGATGACCACGGATATGCAGTTGCCGGCGCGGTGGCTGGCCGGCGACACGGCCGAAGCCATCCGTCACGAGGGCCGACTCAAGCTGTCCGACAAGCGCTGGCTATCCGGCGCCAGCCCGATCTATTTCATCAAGATCGTCAACGTCTTCGGCGCGCAGGCCTGGTACTACCAGCAGCTGCAGCGCATCGCCGGCGGCCGTGGCGTGAATATGCGGCTGGGCCTGCTCGGCGCCTTCATGCGCTATTTCGTTGACGAGATCAGTACCGCGTGGCGTGTCCATCGCAGCCGCCGCAAGGCCGAGAAAGTGGCCTAGCAAAGCGGAGCTGCAACGCCGTCGGTCTCGTCTAGAACAGGCCGACGGCGAGCTGCGCGGTCTCGGACATCATGTCCTGGCGCCAGGGCGGGTCGAAGACGAGGTTGACGTTGACCGCTTCGACCACGGGCAGGTTGGCCACCTTGCTGCGCACGTCGTTGACCAGAAAGTCGCCCATGCCGCAGCCGGGCGCCGTCAGCGTCATGTCGATGTCGACACGGAAACCGCCCTGTTCGCTTGGCTCGATATCGCAGCGGTAGATCAGACCCAGTTCGACGATGTCGACCGGAATTTCCGGGTCATAGACCGTCGACAGCTGTTCGTAGACGGCCTTCTCGACATCCTCGGCGCTGGCGTTGTCCGGCACGCTTGGCAGCGCGGGCGGTTCCTTGCCCAGACAATCGGCATCGCTGCCTTCGATGCGAAACATGTGGCCCTGCACGATCACCGTAAAGCTGCCGCCCAACGCCTGCGTGATGCGGGCCTCGGTCCCTTCGGGCAGTTCCACGCGTTGCCCAGAGGGCACCAGCGCGGCAATCACGTCGCGTTGCAGGGAGACAACTTCCTCTTCGGCGGGCATTCAGTATCGGTCCATCAGGATCAGGGCTGGCAGTGTAATAAGACTGCGCGCTGCGGTGCAGTGTTCCCGTCGCGCGCGGACCCCTCAAAGGTCGAAAGGAGCGAGATGATGCATCGATTCGTTTGGCAGGCGGTATGGGCAGCCTGTGTCATGACCCTGGGCGCTGGGATGGCGCACGCCGCTTCCGCGGAAGCCGCAAGCGGCATCGCCGTGCAGGGTGAGGCGGAGGTCCGGGTGCTGCCGGACCGGGCAGAGTTGTCGGTGGCCGTAGAGGCACAGAAGGCGGAAGCGGATGCTGCCAGCAAGGCCGCCGAAGCCGCCGCCGCCCGCTTTCTTGCGGCCGCGCGCGCGCTGGGTGCCGAGGATCGCGCCATCCAGAGCACTTCGCTGCGCTTGTCGCCCGAGTACCGCTGGGATGAAGAGCGCCGGCAGCAGGTGCAGATCGGCTACCGCGCGCGGCGCGACATCAGTGTGCAGATCGAACAGCTCGAGCGCTTGCCCGAATTTCTCAAGGCAGCCACGGAAGCAGGGATGACGCATATTGCGCCACCGCGCTTGTATGCGCATGAGGCCAAGCTGCATCAGCGCGAAGCCTTGCGCCTCGCCATGGGCGATGCGCGGGCCAATGCGGAAGCCATTGCGGCGGCATCGGGCAAGGAGTTGGGAGGCGTGATCAGCGTCGATGCGCGCGACGAGCAGCATTACCCCGTCGAGCCGCGCGCGATGATGCGTGCCTCTGCCGATCAGATGGAATCGCAGGAGGCTTCGGCTTTCTCGGCGGGTGAAATCGTCTACCGCGCACGCCTGCGCGCGCGCTTCGCCTTCATGCCTTGAGCCCGAGGCATTGCCAAGCGCGCTGCGCGCCGGAATAATGCGCGATTTTTCCGCGGCGATGCGCGGCGCAAAGCAGGCAAAATCATGGCAGAGACAGCACCGGTCGTAGGCGTAGTGATGGGCTCCGTGTCCGACTGGGAAACGATGCAGCATGCGGCGCAGCAGCTGGAGACGCTGCACATCCCCTACGAAGCGCGGGTGGTATCGGCGCATCGCACACCGGATCGGCTCTTCGCCTACGCCGAATCCGCCGTCGATCGCGGTCTGCAGGCGATCATTGCCGGCGCGGGCGGGGCCGCCCATCTGCCCGGCATGCTGGCGGCGAAGACACGCGTTCCCATCCTCGGCGTACCGGTGCAATCCAAGGCCCTGTCGGGGATGGATTCGCTGCTCTCCATCGTGCAGATGCCCGCGGGCATCCCGGTGGGCACACTGGCCATCGGCAAGGCAGGCGCCATCAACGCCGCCCTGTTGGCGGCCGCTATCGTAGGGCTCCGCGATGCTGAAGTGGCCGCGGCGCTTGATCGCTATCGCCAGTCGCTGCGCGAGGCGGTGGAAGCCAACGACCAGCTGCCCCCAGCACAATGACCGCATCCTCGATCTTTGGCGGCAGTGAGGCAGCGCGCCTGGGCGTGCTGGGCGCAGGCCAGCTCGGCCGCATGCTGGCCTTGGCCGCCCATCCGCTGGACATCGAGTGCATCTTTCTGGACCCGGCGGAATCGGCCTGTGCAGTGGACGTCGGCAAGCGCCTGCGCGCCGAGTTCGACGACACCAAGGTGCTTCAGAGTCTGGCGGCGGCCTGCCCGGTCGTCACCCTGGAATTCGAGAATGTACCCGCGGCTACCCTGGATGCGCTGAGTGCCCACACCACGGTGTGGCCACCTCAGCAGGCTCTGGCCGTGGCACAGGATCGCTTGCTGGAGAAGCAACTGTTCCAGCGCCTGGGCATTCCGGTCGGCCCCTTTGCCACCATTGACGGTCCGCAGGACTTTAGTGCTGCGGTGGACGCTGTGGGCCTGCCTGCCATCCTGAAATCACGACGCATGGGCTACGACGGCAAAGGGCAGGCAATGGTGGAGCGCGCCGAGGAACTGCCGCAGGCCTGGCAGACCATTGGAGAGGCGCCTGCCGTGTTGGAGGGTCGAATCTCACTGCAGCGGGAGATCTCCATGATTGCGGTGCGCGCCCAGGACGGCGAGATGCGTTTCTACGATGCCAGCGAGAACCTGCATCGCAACGGGATGCTGGTCCGCGCTCAGCCTCGGCCCGACGAAGCCCTTGCCGCTGCCGCGCGGTCGCACACCGGCGCGGTCATGGAGGCACTGGGCTATGTCGGCGTCATGGCCTTTGAGTTCTTCGTCGGACCCGATGAGCAGCTTTTGGCAAACGAGATTGCGCCGAGGGTACACAACAGTGGCCACTGGACCATCGAAGGGGCGCATTGCTCGCAGTTCGAAAACCATATCCGTGCCGTGACTGGCCTCCCCCTTGGCGACACCGGCACGCGCGGAGCCTGCGTGATGATCAATCTGATTGGTCGCGTCCCGGAGCGTCGCGCGGTGATGGGCGTGCCGGGCGCCCATCTTCACCACTACGGCAAGGCACCTCGGCCGGGGCGGAAAGTGGGCCACATCACGCTGACAGCTGCCGACATGGCTGCCCTCAAGGAGAACGAGGCGGCAGTGCTGGCGCTGCTGCGAGGTTCCACGGGGAACCACGCAGACTGAATCCGGATCAGGCCTTGCCCTTGCGGGCCGGTTTTTCCAGAACCTTGCGGGTATCCTGCCAAAGCGCTTCAAAAGCCTGAACGGCGGGATGGTTCGCGCCGGCATAGGCGTACAGCGGCGCACATTCCAGCCCCATGCGTTCCACCACAGCCGAAGCGGGCACCGTCACCGGGCTGGCAAAGGGAAGAAACTGGGAGGGATTCTCCGCGATCTCTCGGTGCAGGCGGCGTCGCCGGTCCACCTGGTTGAAAAAGGTGCGTAACGGCGGCTTCTTGACACCCAGTTCCTCCAGATGCTCGCGCACTTGATCCACCGCACGTCGCGCCAGGGGTCCCGGCTCGGTTGGAAGCAACAGCAAATCGGCGGTACGCAGAATGCTTTCGGCAAGGCCCCCGAGGGCAGGCGGGCAATCGATCACCACCAGCCGGTAGTTTTCCGAAAATCGCTTCAGCCAGGTCTGCACCCAGCGTCCATCCGTGTGGCCACTGCCGAGGTGGGCATCCACGTTGCGCAGCTTGCGATTGGAGGGGAGTACATCAAGATGGCGCCAGGGTGTGGACTCGACCAGGCGCCCCGCGGCTTGCTCTCCGCGCAGCAGTTTCTTGACCTTGATACCGGCCGGATCGGCGCCGAGTACATGGCCGGCGGCACCCTGTGGATCGAGATCCCAGATGAGCGTGGGCCATCCGTCGCGGGCGGCGAGGGCAGCAAGATTCACCGCCGTCGTGGTCTTTCCGACGCCACCCTTCAGCTGATAGACGGCCAGACAATGCATGCGCGCAGCCTAGCCGCTCTGTACCTAGACGTCGAGATTGCCGACCTGGAGGGCATGCTGCTCGATGAACTCGCGTCGTGGCTCGACGTGTTCGCCCATCAGCGTGGTGAAGATCTGATCAGATGCCACGGCATCGTCGATCTTGACCTGGACCAGGCGCCGCTTGCTGGGGTCCAGCGTGGTTTCCCAGAGCTGGGAGGGATTCATTTCTCCAAGACCCTTGTAGCGCTGGATATTGAGGCCGCGCTTGGCCTCCTGGACCAGCCACTCATACGCCGTTTCGAAGCGATCCGTCTGCTGACTACGCTCTCCGCGGGTGACGGTACCCGGCATGGAGAGTTCCGCGACCTTGGCGTGCAGTCGGGCAAGGCGCGAATAGTCGGGTCCATCAAAAAAGCCGGGGGCAATGGTATGGGTGTGTACCAGCCCATGGGCGCGCCGATGCACCAGCATGCCACCATCGGCCGTCTCTTCGATGCGGTACTGCCCCTTGTAGGCACCACGTTCGTTGACGCGAGCGCTCAATTGCTCGATCCACTGCGCGCGCTCTCCGGCCGGCGGCGGCACTGGCATGTCGCGCAGACCGCGCAGCAGCTCGTTGTCATAGCGCCGCGCCAGGCGATCGATATGAACATCGCTGGCATGCCATTCGCGCACGATCTCGGCAAAGGCCTCCGGGCTTATCGGATCGGCGCTGCTGGCTTCCGACTGCCAATGGGCATCCTGCAAGGCGTGGCGCAGCAGGTACTCCTGCATTTCCGCCTCATCCTTGACGTAGGTCTCTGATTTTCCTGCTTTTACCTTGTATAGCGGCGGCTGCGCGATGTAGATGTAACCGTTCTCGATCAGGCTGAGCATGTGCCGATAGAAGAAGGTCAGCAGCAAGGTGCGGATGTGTGAACCGTCGACGTCGGCATCGGTCATGATGATGATGCGGTGGTAGCGCAGCTTCTCCGGCCGCATTTCTTCGCTGCCGATGCCGCAGCCCAGTGCCGTGATGAGGGTGGCGACTTCGGTCGAAGACAGCATCTTCTCGACGCGCGCGCGCTCGACATTCAGGATCTTACCCTTGAGCGGGAGAATCGCCTGGAAGTGTCGATCGCGTCCCTGCTTGGCGGATCCACCGGCGGAATCACCCTCGACCAGGAACAACTCGGATTTCTGCGGATCCTTTTCCTGACAGTCGGCCAGCTTGCCCGGCAAGCCAGCGACATCGAGCACGCTCTTGCGGCGATTCAGCTCCTTGGCCTTGCGCGCGGCATCACGGGCACGAGCGGCCTCCACGATCTTGGCGGCAATCAGCTTGCCTTCGCGCGGGTTCTCGAGCAGGAAGTCGCGCAGACGCTCGGTCACAATGGACTGCACCACCGGCGTCACTTCGCTGGATACGAGCTTTTCCTTGGTCTGCGAGGAGAAGCGGGGCTCGCGCAGCTTGACCGAAAGAATCGCCGTCAGCCCCTCGCGGATATCCTCGCCCTGGACCGTGACCTTCTCCTTCTTGGCCACACCTTCGCTTTCCAGATACTCGCTCAACGTACGCGTCAGCGCGTTGCGCAAGCCCGTCATGTGCGTGCCGCCATCCTTCTGCGGGATGGTGTTGGTGAAGCAGAAGACGTTTTCCTGGTAGGTATCGCTCCATTGCAGCGAGCAATCCACAGCCGTATCGCCATCTTCGCCGGACATCTGGATGACGGTGGGGTGCAGTGCGTCGCGGCTGCGATTCAGATAGCTGACGAAGGCAGCGGTACCACCTTCGTACTCGAATACATCTTCGCGCTCGTCGCGTTCATCGCGCAGTACGATGCGGACGCCCGCGTTGAGAAAGGACAGTTCGCGCAGCTTCTTTGCGAGTACGTCGTAATGGAATTCGCAGCTCGAGAAGACGTCGCTGCTCGGCCAGAAACGGACCAAGGTGCCGCGCAGATCTGTCGGGCCCACCTCGTACAACGGCGCTTCGGGGATGCCATCGTGGAAGCGAATGCAGTACTGCTTGTTATCGCGGTAGATATCCAGTTTCAGCGTGCGCGACAGGGCATTGACCACCGATACACCCACGCCATGCAGTCCGCCCGAAACCTTGTATCCGTCGCCGCCAAATTTTCCGCCTGCGTGCAGGACGGTCATGATGACTTCAGCAGCCGAGCAACCCTCTTCCGGATGCTCGTCCACGGGAATGCCGCGGCCGTTGTCGCTCACAGAGACGCTATCGTCTGCGTGCAGTGTCACCACGATTTCGGTGCAGTAGCCGGCAAGGGCTTCGTCGATGGCATTGTCGACCACTTCGAAGACCATGTGATGCAGACCGGTGCCATCGTCGGTGTCGCCGATGTACATACCCGGACGCTCGCGTACGGCTTCTAGTCCCCGGAGGACGCGGATGCTGCTGGCGTTGTAGGCGGTTTCGGTCAAGGCAAATCATCCCTAGGCGATCGCATAGTATAGCCCGCCCAGCCGCGGTACCGCCGCAGCATTTGGTACCGCCGCATGGCAGGAAAGAACCAGCACCCTCGATAACTTGGCGCAGGATTGCTTTAGTCGCTGCGCCGAATCCGGCCCTGTTCCACGTGGAACCATCGCGCGCCGCCGGGCCCGAGCATGGCGGGGCTATGCTCCAGACTGGTCACGATGCTCTGACCAGGATATTCATGCAGTGCCCACGCCACACGCGACTGGAAGTCGGCACCCAGTTCGGCTGTGAAATCATCCATGAGCAGAACCGGTACGATTCCTGCCGCCTCGCGCAGCACATCGGCCTGCGCCAGGCTGAGGGCAACCAGGAGTACTTTTTGCTGTCCACGGCTAATGCGATCGCGTGCCGACTCCCCGGCGACACTGATGCGCAGTTCGCTGCGGTGCGGCCCCACGGTCGTGATGCGCTGGCGCTGGTCCTGCTCCGCCCGCGCAGCAAGAGCCTCCGCAAGCGATTGCTCTGCATCCCAACCTGGCAGCAAGCTCAGTGTTGCGGCCTCCAGACCGAGAGCGGCACAGCGTTGCTGGAAAGGTTCCTGCAAGGCGTCTACACCTCGCCGTCGAAGCTGCGCCAGCCGACTCCCGCTTTGCGCAAGTTCATTGGTCCACGCCTGAAGGTGTGCCGAGGCCTGCCCTGATCGCAGCGCGGCATTGCGCTGCTTGAGGGCGCGCGCATAGGCGCGCCAGGCGTCGAGGTAGGAATGTTCCACGTGAAACATTCCCCAATCCAAAAAACGGCGACGGTAGGCAGGTCCATCTTCGACCACCCGGTGCAGCCCTGGCTCGATCATTTGCAGCGGGAGTTGTCGTGCCTGCTCAACAAGCGTCGTCACCCCGTCGTTGCACCGTGCCTGTAGCCCTCCCTGCTCAAATTGCAAGGACAGCCGATCGGCAGGCGCTTCTCCGTGCCGTACGCGAGCGGTCACATTCCATGCCGAGGTCCCGGATCGCGCGCAGCGCCCGGCGGGCGCACCGCGAAAGGATTTTCCCCGCGCCAGCCAATACAGCGATTCCAGTACGCTGGTCTTTCCGGCACCGTTGTCACCAACGAACCAGTTCAGCGATGGATCGAGGTCAATGCGGCTATCCGACAGGCATCGGAACTGGCGGATCGTGCAATCCGCGAGATAGGTCACGACGAATCACCTGGCAAGAAAGCAGCACACAACGCCTGATGACCGTGCACGACGGTTGCGCTGCTGCTGTGCGGCCTGATGACGAGCTAGAGCCGCATCGGCATGACCACGTAGCGTGTGTGGTCATCGCTCGGGTCGGTCAGCAATCCGCTGGCATCGGCTGCCTTCAGATTCAGGCGGAAAGCGTCGCCATCCATCGCCCCAAGGGCATCCAGTAGGTAGGTGACATTGAAGCCAATTTCCAGGGGCGTGCCGTTGTAGTACACTTCAACGACTTCTTCAGCCTCTTCGTGTTCCGGATTATGCGTCTGCAGGCGCAGTTCATTCTCTGCGAGTTGCAGTCGAACGCCGCGAAACTTTTCATTGGCCAGGATGGCCGCACGCGCCAAGGCCTGGCGAACGCGCTCCCGGTCACCGCTGAGCTGCATGCCATCCGCATCGGGGATCACCCGCTGATACTCCGGGAAACGTCCATCGATGAGCTTGCACACAAAGGCAATGGACCCTACTTCGAGCGCGACCTGGTGGGCCGATAACCTCAGCTCTACCGTCGCTTCGCTGTCATCCAACAGCCGCTGCAGTTCCTGCACACCCTTGCGTGGTACCAGCACCTGCCGGTCTTCGAAGCGTTCACTGAGCTCGCATTCGCTCAAAGCAAGCCGGTGTCCATCGGTGGCGACAGCGCGCAACATCCGGTCCGAAAGATGGAGGCAGAGGCCATTGAGGTAGTAACGCACATCCTGCGCCGCCATCGCGAAATGGGTCTTGTCGAGGAGACGCAGCAAATCCTGTTGCTTCAGCGTTAAGGGGTCACCGTCACTCTCGACATCCAGACGAGGAAATTCCTCCGCCGGCAGTGTCGACAGGGTAAAGCGTGAACCCGAGGAACTGAGAACCGCCCGACCTTCGGCAATTTCCAGCGTGATCTGGGCGCCCTCGGGAAGGCCGCGGCAAATATCGAAGATCTTGCGGGCGGGCAAGGTAATGCTGCCGGGTTGCAGCACCGTCACCGGAACGGCACTGGATAGCTGCAGTTCCAGATCGGTTGCCAACAGCGACAGCGTGTTTTCGTCGGCCGTCACCAGCACATTGCCAAGAATCGGCAGCGTCTGTCGCCGTTCCACGACGCCGATGATGGCGCTGAGTGCTTCGAAGAGCGTATCGCGGGGAATCTCGATCTTCATGCCGACCTATCTCACTCTTTACTTATCTATTGATTTACAGCGATGGTAGCTGGGTCGGACAAAAACTGCGCATAAGTCCGCATGCCTTTTTCAAATCAGGGTCTTAGCTGACGTCAAAGCCTGCTGATAATGGACGCATCATCCGTGGGATGAGATGTGCATAACTTCGGACCCTGAAAATGTCACCACTTTATCCACAGGATGGTACGCCCTGTTGTGCAGAGATTTATGCGCAGATCATCCGCCCAGCTGGCGGAGGAGGTTTTCCCAGTCTTCGCGCACCCGCGTATCGTTCGCGCGCAGGTCACGGACCTTGCGACAGGCATGCATGACGGTGGTGTGGTCCTTCCCGAAAGCGGCGCCAATCTCGGGCAGGCTGTGCTGGGTGAGTTCCTTGCACAGGGCCATGGCGATCTGGCGGGGGCGTGCCACAGTCCGGGTACGGCGGACCGAGTTGAGATCGCTGACGCGAATCTTGAAGTAGGTCGCCACCACGCGCTTGATATTGTCGATCGTTACCAGCCGCTCATAGCTGGAAAAGATGTCGTAGAGCGTTTCCCGGGCGAAATCCTCGGTGATCTCCCTTCCCAGAAAGCGAGAACTGGCGACGAGGCGGTTGAGCGTGCCCTCCAGCTCGCGGACATTGGATCGCACGCGTTGCGCAACGAAGAAGGCGACCTTTTCCTGCAGCACAATGCCGCGTTCCTCGGCCTTGTTGAGCAGGATGGCTACGCGGGTTTCGAGCTCCGGCGCTTCGACCGGCACGGTCAGACCCCACGTAAAGCGCGACTTGAGACGGGAGTCGAGGCCATCGAGCTCGGCCGGGTACCGGTCGCAGGTCATCACCATCTGTTGTCGCCCGTCGAGCAACTCGTTGAAGGTATGGAAGAACTCTTCCTGGGAGCCTGATTTGCCCACGAAGAAATGGATATCGTCAATCAGCAGAGCGTCGACCGAGCGGTAGTGCGCCTTGAACTGCTCCGTGGTGTTGCCGCGGATGGACGTGATCAAATCGCGCACGAACTTCTCGGCGCCCACATAGAGCACGTGGGCGCGTTCCTTGTTGCTGGCAATGTGATTGCCGATGGCATGCATCAGATGGGTCTTGCCGAGGCCCGATTCGCCGTAGATCAATAGCGGGTTGAAGCGCTCACCCGGCGCTTCGGCAACCTGCAGAGCCGCCGCACGTGCCTGTGCATTGGATTTGCCTTCGATGAAGTTCTCGAAGGTGTAGCGATCATCGACCCGGCGGCTCTTGATGTCCCCGCTGGAGATGACGATTTCACCGCTGTCCTCGCTCTGGGGCTCGAAGTGGGAGGTACCGCCTCCCACGGAGATCTCGAAGGACCAGGTCTGGGCGCTATCGCTGGCAGCGAGTGCGCGTTCGATGAGCGCTGAGAAATCGCGTTGTACGCGTGCCTGTACGGCGGCGTTGGGCGCATCCAGCCTGAGATGCTGACCGTCCGCAACTGGCCGCAGCGGCTGCAGCCATGCCATGACGTCACGCTCGTCGAGCTCGCGTTCCATGAATCGAAGACAACGGTTCCAGAGCTCGTTGGTCACGGCGTCTCGGCGGCAAAAGGGGGACGGGAGTCTAGCGATCTATCCTGAGCTTATCCACAGCCATCTTCAACTTGCCCCCAGGCTAGGGCCGCGAGTACACTTGCGCGCCTTTTTTCCATGTATTCCGGAATAGACCCATGAAACGCACCTATCAGCCGAAGCGCCTTCGCCGGAGCCGCACCCACGGTTTTCGCGCTCGCATGGCGACCACCGGTGGTCGTCGCGTGATCGCCCGTCGCCGCGCCAAGGGCCGCAAGCGCCTGGCGCCGTAATTGTCGAATCCGCCGCGCACGATGCGCCTGCGTCTTCCTAGGGAATTCGCGCAGGTCCTCGGGCGCGGCCGCCGGCATCGCGGCCGCATCTGTACTATCGTTGCGTTGCCGCGCGCCGATGTACCACCGCGGCTTGGTCTTGCCATCAGCAAAAAAGCCGCTCCCAATGCCGTTCGACGCAATCGCATCAAGCGTCTCACCCGCGCCAGCTTTCTGCGCGCCCTGCCCGCTTCGGGCTGGTACGTCGTCATGGCGAGACCGGGCGCTGGCCTGCGCGACGACGGAGACATCGTTGCCGATCTCGATCAGCTATGGCGTACGTTGAGTTCGTCCTAAGCCGACTGATCCTGGGTGTCATCGCTGCCTATCGGCGGCTCATCAGCCCTCTGATTCCGCCGCGCTGTCGCTTCCACCCAAGCTGTTCCCAATATGCGGACACGGCGATTCGCCGATTCGGCCTGCGTCGCGGCGGCTGGCTCGCCATGCGCCGCATCCTGCGCTGCCATCCTCTGCACCCGGGTGGGCATGATCCGGTCCCGGATCGCGAATTACACGCTCCCGCTCACCGTTCCTCTTCTCACTGATCGCTCATGGAAAACCGGCGTTTCATCCTGATTTGCGCCTTTGGCGTGCTCCTCTTCCTCATTTTTCAGGCGTGGCAGAGTGATCAAGCACGACAGGCGGCTGCGCCGGTTGCCCAGACGGACCGTATCCCGCCTGATGCCGACATGCCCGAGGCAGCCCAGCCAGCGCCGGACGACGCGGTAGCAATGGACGATACGCCGCAGCCGGCGCGGCCTGCCCAAACGGGGCCGAGTGAAGCTCCAGATGCCGAGAATGCGTCCGGCTTCGTGCGGGTTGAGACGGATGTCGTGCGCGCCAAGATCGCCCTCAAAGGCGGTGACCTCCGCCAATTGTTGCTGCTCGACTATCCGGAATCCGAAGCCAACCCGCGTCCGCTGCCCATTCTCGATGACCGTCGTGACACCTGGTCCATCGTGCAGAGCGGCGTTCTGGCGCCGCAGGGCAACCCGGCGACGCAACGCAGCGTGTACACCAGTGACATCGAGAAGGGGGTGCTGGCCGACGGCGAGGACAGCCTGACCGTCCAACTGCGCACCATTTCCGAGACCGGCATCACTGTCATCAAGCGCTATACCTTCCATCGTGGGCGCTATGTGGTTGATCTGTCGCATGAAGTCATCAACGACAGCGATAGTGCCATCGACGCTTCGGCCTTCACGCAGCTCTGGCGGAACGACCATACACTCGGCGATCAGCCCCCCTTTGCACCTACCTTCACCGGCTACGGCTTCTACGAGGCGCGCGAAGGTGGGGAGAAGTACGGCTTCGAGAAGATTGACTTCAAGGATGTCCGCGACAGCCCGGTGCGCGTCGATCAGCGCGGAGGCTGGCTGGCAATGATGCAGCACTATTTCATCGTTGCCGCCCTCCCGCCACAGGAGAGCCAGCTCAACTTCACCGCCAAGCCGAGCAGCCGCTTTGGCTACCTTGGCCAAGTGGTGGGTGACGCCCGCACCATTGCCCCCGGCAGCAGCGAAGTGTTCCACATGGAACTTTTTGCCGGTCCGAAGCTGCAGAAGCGGCTGGACGATGTTGCCCCCGGTTTCGATCTGACGATTGACTACGGCATCCTCACCCCGCTGTCTGCGCCCCTTTTCTGGGTCCTCGACCTGCTGCACAGCCTGCTTGGCAACTGGGGCTGGGCGATCGTCGTGCTCACCCTCCTGGTCAAGACGGCCATGTACAAGCTGTCCGAGGCGCAGTTCCGCTCCTTCGGCAAGATGCGTCATTTCGGCCCGCGCATCCAGGAACTGCGCGAACGCTACGGAGACGATCGCCAGAAGCTGAACCAGGCGATGATGGATCTCTACAAGAAGGAAGGGTTCAATCCACTCGGCGGCTGTTTGCCCATGCTGGTCCAGTTTCCGGTTTTCATTGCGCTGTACTGGGTCTTGCTCGAGTCGGTGGAGCTGCGGCAGGCGCCCTTCATCGGGTGGATCACCAACCTATCCACCCCCGATCCGTACTACGTGCTGCCGATCCTGTTCGGCATCAGCATGTTCCTGCAGCAGAAGCTCTCCGGCCAGATGGCGACCATGGAGCCGATGCAGCAGCGCATCATGATGGCCATGCCCATCATGCTGACCGCCTTCTTCACGCTCTTCCCGGCCGGTCTGGTGCTGTACTGGTTCGTGAGCAACCTGGTCAGCATTGCCCAGCAGTGGTACATCAATCGCAAGCTCGACCGGGAAGGCATCGGCCGCGCCGTCAAGCGCTGATGGCGCCATGATCCGCGCCGACACCATTGCCGCCGTCGCCACCGCCGGCGGTCGCGGTGCGGTGGGCATTGTTCGTCTATCCGGCGGTGAGGCTGCCGCCATTGCCGCGCGCCTGTGCGGTGGCCTCCCACCTCCACGTACGGCGGGACTTCGTCGCATCGTGGATGCCCAGGGACGTGACCTTGACGAAGCGGTGGTCCTGCTTTTTCCCGCACCGCACTCCTTCACCGGCGAAGAGGTGGTCGAGATCCAGGGTCACGGCGCACCGGTGGTGCTCGAAGCCATCGTGGACGCCGCCTGTTGCCTGGGCGCACGTCGCGCGCGCCCCGGCGAATTCAGCGAGCGGGCCTTTCTCAATGACCGCATCGATCTGGCCCAGGCCGAGGCCATCGCCGATTTGGTCGATGCCGCCAGCCTTTCAGCCGCGCGTGCCGCGCGGGCAAGTCTCAGTGGCCGCTTTTCGCAGCAGGTGGTGGCCTTCAGCGATACCTTGATGGATCTCCGCGTCCAGGTCGAAGGTGCACTCGACTTCAGCGACGAAGACATTGACTGGATGGCGAGAGGCCGGGTGCACGAGCGCCTGCAGGAGGTCCGGCAGGCGCTCCAGCAGGTGCGCGCGCAGGCGGTCAATGGCGCCCGTCTCGCCCAGGGGCTGGAGGTGGTCTTGGCGGGCGCACCCAATAGCGGGAAATCCACGCTTCTGAATGCAATGTGCGGTGATGATGTCGCGATTGTTACCGAAGTTGCCGGTACGACCCGCGATATGCTGCAGTTCGATCTGGTGATCGATGGCTTGCCGATCCGCCTCGTCGATACAGCGGGTCTGCGTCTGACGGAGGATGTGGTCGAACGTGAAGGCGTCCGGCGCAGTCGTGCCCGCATGGCCTCTGCCGATCTGGTCCTTCTGCTGGGTGATGACTGTTGGGAGGCTCCCTTCGCCGCCGCCGAATCCGCGTCCGAATTGGAAGCACCCTACCTCCACGTGTACACCAAGTGCGATCTCAGCGGGCGTGCACCGGGTCGCATGGACAGCGATGCCGTACGCATCAGTGCCGCCACAGGAGCCGGGATGGACGCCTTGCGCGCGATGATTCTCGAACGGGCCGGGTTCAGCGCTGAGGAGGCGCCGTTCAGCGCGCGCGCGCGCCACGTTGAAGCGATCGATCGCGCGTTGAGCGCGCTGCAACGCGCCGATGGCGCCCTCGACGGCGATCTTGCCCTCGATATGGTTGCAGCGGAACTGGCCGAAGCGCAGCAGGCCCTTGCTGGCATTACGGGCGCCGTCGACAGCGAAGACCTGCTGGGCGCCATCTTTAGTCGCTTCTGTATCGGCAAATGACCGCCGGCGGTGGAGCCCGCCGCCGCGGTGCGCTAGCGTGTTGACCATGCAGCTCGAAGCCGCCACGCAATTGCTCTACCGCCAGGTGCCGCTGCTACGGCATACGGACGTCCGGGTGACGGCCCTCCAACGGGATGCGGTGCAGCTCAGTGCGCCGCTGGCGGCCAATGGCAATCATCACGGGACGGCTTTCGGTGGCAGTCTTTCGATGCTCGGCATCGTCGCCGGCTGGTTGCTCGCCTATGTCGGTCAGGACGTTGACGAGCCGACCACCAACATCGTGATCGCCGATTCGCACACCCGTTATCTGCGACCACTGCGTGGCGACCTGTTGATCGAGGCGCACTGGCGCGCCGACGACGGCAAACGCTATCGAGCGCAGTTGGCGGCGGGCCGCAAGGCCGACATCACCATCCAATGCCGCGCGGGTGACGCCGACGCCGCAGCCATCCGCCAAGACAGCCGCTTTGTCGCGATTCCCCTATGAAGACACAATTTCGATTCTGTCCCCGCTGTGCCCAACCGCTGGTCGACGAGCACCGAGGCGACGCGTGGCGCCGGGTCTGCACGCAAGACGCCTGTGGCTACATCCACTGGAACAACCCGACGCCGGTGGTGGCGGCGATTGTCGAACACGAAGGGGAAGTCATCCTCGCCCACAACCGCAGTTGGCCGGCGCACTGGTATGGCCTGATCACGGGTTTCCTCGAACGCGACGAATCCCCTGAGAGTGGTGTGCTGCGCGAGGTGGAGGAAGAACTCGCCCTGCGCGGCGAGATCCGTGATTTTGTCGGGCATTACACCTTCCCGGCGATGAACCAGCTGATCATCGCGTATCACGTGATCGCCGAAGGCGTGATTCATCTTAATGAGGAGTTGGACGACTACAAACGCATCCCGCCGGCCAGGCTAAAACCGTGGCCTGCGGCCACTGGTGAGGCGGTGGCTGACTGGCTGCGTCGACAGGGCATCACTCCTGCCGGCTGGAGCTCGACCGGCCGGGCGGCCTTGTAGACAGGTTGTTGCGTCCCGACACTGGGCGCGGCCCCTTGTTAGCTATTCGCTTATCCGGATAACAGGATATATAATCAACGGTTCACTCTGTACCGACCGAATTCATGGACGACCCACGCCAGACCCAGCGCACCCGCCATTCCGAAGAGACCATTCGCAAGGCGATTGAGGAGCGCATCCTCATCCTCGATGGGGGCATGGGTACGCGCATCCAGTCCTACAAGCTGAGCGAAGCCGACTATCGCGGCGAGCGCTTCAAGGACTGGGAATCCGACCTGTCCGGCAATAACGATCTGCTGGTCCTGACCCAACCCGAGCTGATCAAGGAAGTGCACTGCGCCTATCTGGATGCCGGTGCCGACATCATCGGGACCAACACCTTCAACTGTCAGGTCATCTCGATGGCCGACTACCACATGGAATCGCTGGCCTACGAGTTGAACGTGGCCGCAGCACGACTGGCCTGCGAAGCCGCCGATTCGCGCGCGACCGCTGATCGGCCGCGCTTTGTGTCGGGCAACATCGGGCCGACCAACCGCACGGCTTCCATCAGCCCCGACGTCAACGACCCCGGCAAGCGCAACACCAGCTTCATGGAGCTGGTGGAGGCCTATGCCGAGCAGACCCGTGGGCTTATCGACGGCGGCGTGGACCTGCTGCTGATCGAAACCATCTTCGACACCCTCAATGCCAAGGCGGCCATCTTCGCTGCCTACCGCGTCTTCCAGGAATACGGCTTCAAGCTGCCCATCATCATTTCGGGCACGATCACCGACGCCTCGGGTCGCACCCTGTCCGGCCAGGTGGCCGAGGCCTTCTGGAACTCGATCCGGCACGCCGAACCGCTGGCGGTGGGTCTGAACTGCGCCCTCGGCGGCAAGGATATGCGCCCGTATATCGAGGAGCTGTCCAGCCTGGCGGATTGCTACATCTCCTGCTATCCCAACGCTGGACTGCCGAATGCCTTCGGCGAATACGACGAGCAGCCGGATGAAACCGCTGAGATCGTCGCCGAGTTCGCCGAGGCTGGATTCATCAATCTGGTGGGTGGCTGCTGCGGTACCCAGCCCGAACACATTGCCGCCATCGCCGAGAAGGCCGGCAAGCATTCGCCGCGCACCCCCCCGAAGCACGTGCCGATCACCCGCCTGTCGGGCCTTGAGCCGCTGAACATCACCCCGGAGAAGGGCTTCATCAACGTCGGCGAGCGCACCAACGTGACCGGCAGTGCGAAGTTCCGCAATCTCATCAAGGACGGCGACTACACCACCGCCCTCGATGTCGCACGCTCGCAGGTCGAAAACGGCGCCGCGATCATGGACATCAACATGGACGAGGGCATGCTCGACGGGGTCGAGGCCATGCGCACCTTCTGCAACCTCGTCGCCTCCGAGCCGGACATCTCGCGCGTGCCGATGATGGTCGACTCCTCCAAGTGGGAGGTGATCGAAACCGGACTGCAGTGTCTGCAGGGCAAGTGCATCGTCAACTCCATCTCGCTGAAGGAAGGTGAAGAGAAGTTCCTGCACGAAGCCAATATGTGCCGGCACTATGGTGCGGCTGTCGTGGTCATGGCCTTCGATGAGGACGGCCAGGCCGACAATCTGGAGCGCCGCAAGGAAATCTGCGGCCGTGCCTACAAGCTGCTCACCGAGAAGCTGAACTTCCCGCCGGAAGACATCATCTTCGACCCGAACATCTTCGCGGTCGCCACCGGTATCGAAGAGCACGCCCGCTACGGTCTGGATTTCATCGAGGCCTGTGCGTGGATCAAGGAAAACTGCCCGCACGCCCACATCTCGGGCGGCGTGTCGAATATCTCCTTCTCCTTCCGTGGCAATAACAAGGTGCGCGAAGCCATCCACTCGGTGTTCCTCTACCACGCCACCAAGGCGGGCATGGACATGGGCATCGTCAATGCCGGTCAGCTCACGGTCTACGAGGACATCGAGGAAGAGCTGCGCGACGCCATCGAGGACGTCATCCTCAACCGCAAGGAGGATCCGCAGGAGTCCACTGAAAAGCTGCTCGAGCTCGCCGAGAAGTACAAGGGCGACGCCTCCGAGGCCGACCAGGGCGACCGTCTCGCCTGGCGCGACAACGATGCGCGCGAGCGCATCAAGCACGCCCTCATCAAGGGCATCGATCAATTCGTCGAGGAAGATACCGAAGAGCTGCGTAAGGAGATTTCCGACCGTGGCGGCAAACCGCTTGAGGTGATCGAAGGCCCGCTGATGGACGGCATGAACGTCGTCGGCGATCTCTTCGGTGCCGGCAAGATGTTCCTGCCGCAGGTGGTGAAATCCGCGCGCGTCATGAAGAAGGCGGTGGCCTATCTCATCCCGTATATCGAGGCCGAAAAGGAGGAAGGGGAGGATCCTTCCGACAACGGCACGGTGATCATGGCCACCGTCAAGGGTGACGTCCACGATATCGGAAAGAACATCGTCGGCGTCGTGCTCCAGTGCAACAATTTCGAGGTCATCGACCTCGGCGTGATGTGCCCGGCGCAGAAAATCCTCGATGCGGCCAAGGAACACGACGCCGACATCATCGGCCTCTCGGGCCTGATTACCCCCAGCCTCGACGAGATGGTGCACTTCGCCAAGGAGATGGAACGTCAGGGCCTCGACATCCCGCTGCTTGTCGGTGGCGCGACTACTTCGCGTGCGCACACCGCGGTCAAGATCGAACCGAACTACCACGGACCCGTTGTCTGGGTGAAGGACGCGTCGCGTTCCGTGCCAACGGTCGCCAAGCTGCTGGACAAGGACGCGCGCAAGACGCTGATGGAGGAGCTGAAGGACGAGTACGCCAAGCTGCGCGAGCGCCACGCTGGGCAGGGCAAGCAGGAAAAACTGCTGCCCATCGACAAGGCACGCGCCAATCGCAGTGTTCCGGACTGGAGCGACTACGAGCCGCCGCAGCCGAAGCTTCTTGCAGAGCAGTCCAAGAGCGAAGGCAAGGCGAAGTTCGTGAAGGTCTTCGAGGACTACCCTCTTGAGGAACTCCGTGACTGCATCGACTGGGGTCCCTTCTTCTCGGCCTGGGAGATCAAGGGCCGCTTCCCGGACGTGCTCAACAATCCCTCCACTGGCGAGACGGCGCGCAAGCTCTACGAAGAAGCCAACGAGATGCTCGACAAGATGATCGAGGAGAAGTGGATTCAGGCCAACGGCGTCATTGGCCTGTTTCCTGCCAATCAGGTCGATGAAGACGATATTGCCGTCTATGCCGACGAGTCGCGCGAGACGGAACTGGCACGCCTGCATTGTCTGCGGCAGCAGTCACAGCATCGCGAGGGTGTGCCCAATCGCTCGCTGGCTGATTACGTCGCCCCTGTGGACACTGGCCTTAAGGACTACGTGGGCGCCTTTGCTGTCACCGCCGGTCTGGGCAGTGCCGAGAAGGCTGAGGAATTCAAGAAGGCCAACGACGACTACAGCGCGATCCTGCTGGAGTCGCTGGCGGACCGACTGGCCGAAGCCTTTGCCGAACGCATGCACGAGCGCGTGCGCAAGGAGTTCTGGGGCTACGCACCGGAGGAAGCACTCGACAACGATGCGCTCATCAAGGAGAAATATCAGGGCATCCGTCCTGCCCCCGGCTACCCGGCCTGCCCGGAGCACACCGAAAAGCAGGGCATCTGGGAGCTGCTCGATGTGGAGAACAACACGGGCATGAAGCTGACCGAGTCCATGGCCATGTGGCCGGGTGCGGCGGTGTCCGGCCTGTACTTTGCCCACCCCGAGTCGCGCTACTTCGTCGTGGGTCGCATCAACCGCGACCAGGTGGCGGACTACGCTAAGCGCAAGGGCTGGGAGCAGAGTGAGGCCGAGCGCTGGTTGGCCCCGAATCTGGCCTACGAGCCGGAAGACTGAGCCACCCGTCTCTCATCAAGCCGAACGGCATCGGGCCGGCATGTCATACATGCCGGCCTTTTTTTTGTCTAGCTTTGACCTGATCGGCCCGCCACTGCAGGGACGAGCGGTGGCTCCAGACCGACCGGTGGAACCTCGGACGCGAGCGATACCAGTGTTCTTGGCGGAGGCAGACGAACGGCATAGACAACCCGTACCAGTGGTACCCCCTTGCGAACAAGACGGGCGCAGTCTTGATCGCGAGCCCGTCAGGGATTCGTCGTTTGCTGGTGTTTCGCGCTAAGCGCGTTGCCAAGGCTGGCATGGCAATCAAGGCGTGAGACCCCGGCAGAAGGGGAAGGCACCGAAGGGTGCTGACACTACCACCGATCCGGAGCAACGCCGCCATGTTCAATTTCGCATCCAACCGTGCGCTTCGTCAGCAGCAGCAAGCTGCCGCGCAGTGGCTGCAACACGCACTCGACCCTACTCTCGAAGATCAGGAAGCCCCCAAGATGGACCTGATTCCCGAGGCCATGCGTACTGCCATGCAGAGTGCGGTCGCGCGCATCCGCTCGCTCGAGCACGAGAAGCACGCCATGAAGGAGAAGGCCTCCCAGACCGAGCGCATCGAGCAGGCGGTGAATGCAATGTCGGTCAACGTCATGGTGGCCGACAAAGATCGTCAGATCGTGTACACGAATCCCGCGGTCGTGAAGATGCTCACCGACGCCGAGAGCGAGCTGCAGAAGTCGCTCCCCGGCTTCAAGGCGGCCGACCTGCTTCAGGGCAGCATCGACCGCTATCACCGCGATCCTGAACATCAGCGCGGCATCCTCGACAATCTGGACGGCACCCACGAGGCCAATCTGAAGCTGGGCGACCGCCACTTCCTCCTGCGCGTCAACCCGGTCAAAAGCCCAAGCGGCGAACGGCTTGGCTCGGTGGTGGAGTGGGTGGATCGCACGGTGGAGGAAAAGGCCATCAACGAAGTCGATTCCATCGTGCAGTCGGTGAAGGATGGCGATCTGACGCGGCGCGTCGACACCAGCGCGACCGACGGTCTGATTCAGGCCTTGGGCATGCAGGTCAACCAGATTCTCGATCTGATCCTGGCACCGCTGACGGTGGCTTCCACCTATGTGAAGCGTATCGCCGCGGGCGACATTCCAGAGAAGATCACCGACGACTATCGCGGTGACTTCAACGAGATCAAGAACAACCTCAACACCTGCATCGACGCCGTCAACAAGATGATCGACGACGCCAACATGCTGTCCAAGGCGGCGGTGGAGGGTGCCCTCGATACCCGCGCGGATGCCAGCAAGCACGAGGGCAAGTTCAGGACGATTGTCCAGGGCGTCAATGACACGCTGGATGCCGTCATCGGCCCGCTCAATGTGGCGGCAAACTACGTCGACCGCATCTCGCGCGGCGATATTCCGGAGAAGATCACCGATACCTACAACGGTGACTTCAACACCATCAAGAACAACCTCAACACCTGTATTGACGCCGTCAACAAGATGATCGACGACGCCAATATGCTGTCCAAGGCGGCGGTGGAGGGTGCACTCGATACCCGCGCCGACGCCAGCAAGCACGAGGGCAAGTTCAAGACCATCGTGCAGGGCGTCAACGACACGCTGGATGCGGTCATCGGGCCGTTGAACGTGGCAGCGCGTTACGTCGACCAGATCTCGCGCGGCGACATTCCGGAGAAGATCACCGATACCTACAACGGTGACTTCAACACCATCAAGAACAACCTCAACACCTGTATTGACGCCGTCAACAAGATGATCGACGACGCCAACATGCTGTCCAAAGCGGCGGTGGAGGGTGCACTCGATACCCGCGCGGATGCGAGCAAGCACGAGGGCAAATTCCAGGCCATTGTGCAGGGCGTCAACGACACGCTGGATGCCGTCATCGGACCGCTGAACGTTGCGGCCAACTACGTCGACCGCATCTCCCGCGGGGATATCCCCGAGCCGATCACCGACGACTACAACGGCGATTTCAACACCATCAAGAACAACCTCAACCGGGCCATTGCCGCCGTCAACAAAATGATTGACGACGCCAACATGCTGTCCAATGCCGCGGTCGAGGGTGCGCTCAGCACCCGCGCCGATGCCAGCAAGCACGAGGGCAAGTTCCAGGCCATTGTGCAGGGCGTCAATGACACCCTGGACGCGGTCATCGGCCCGCTGAATGTGGCCGCCGAATACGTGGATCGCATCTCCAATGGCGATATTCCGGAGCCGATCACCGATCAGTACAACGGCGACTTCAATACCATCAAGAACAACCTCAACACCTGCATCGACGCCGTCAACAAGATGATCGACGACGCCAACATGCTGGCCAAGGCCGCCGTCGAAGGTGCCCTCGACACCCGCGCCGACGCCAGCAAGCACGAAGGCCAGTTCCGCGCCATTGTGCAGGGCGTCAACGATACGCTGGACGCGGTCATCGGGCCGTTGAACGTGGCAGCGCGTTACGTCGATCAGATCTCGCGCGGCGACATTCCGGAGAAGATCACCGATACCTACAACGGTGACTTCAACACCATCAAGAACAACCTCAACACCTGTATTGACGCCGTCAACAAGATGATCGACGACGCCAACATGCTGTCGAAGGCAGCCGTCGAGGGTGCGCTTGATACCCGAGCGGATGCGACCAAGCACGAGGGCAAGTTCCGCGCCATTGTGCAGGGCGTCAACGACACGCTGGACGCGGTCATCGGCCCGCTGAATGTGGCGGCCGACTACGTCGACCGGATTTCGCGCGGCGATATCCCCGAACCGATCACCGACACCTACAACGGGGATTTCAACACCATCAAGAACAACCTCAACCGGGCCATCGACAACGTCAACAAGATGATCGATGACGCCAACATGCTGTCTCAGGCCGCGGTGGAGGGCCAGCTCGACACCCGCGCCGACGCTGACAAGCACGAAGGCAAGTTCCAGGCCATCGTGCAGGGCGTCAACGACACCCTGGACGCGGTTATCGGGCCGCTGAACGTGGCAGCGCGTTACGTCGATCAGATCTCGCGCGGCGATATTCCGGAGAAGATCACCGATACCTACAACGGTGACTTCAACACCATCAAGAACAACCTCAACACCTGTATTGACGCCGTCAACAAGATGATCGACGACGCCAACATGCTGTCGAAGGCAGCCGTCGAGGGTGCGCTTGATACCCGAGCGGATGCGACCAAGCACGAGGGCAAGTTCCGCGCCATTGTGCAGGGCGTCAACGACACGCTGGACGCGGTCATCGGCCCGCTGAATGTGGCGGCCGACTACGTCGACAGGATCTCGAAGGGTGATATCCCCGAGCCGATCACCGACACCTACAACGGGGATTTCAACACCATCAAGAACAACCTCAACCGCGCCATCGACAACGTCAACAAGATGATTGACGACGCCAACATGCTGTCCAAGGCCGCGGTGGAGGGCGCGCTTGATACCCGTGCCAATGCTGACCGCCACGAGGGCAAGTTCCGCGCCATTGTGCAGGGTGTCAACGACACGCTGGATGCGGTCATCGGGCCATTGAACGTGGCCGCCAACTACGTCGACCGCATCTCGCGCGGCGATATCCCCGAACCAATCACCGACACCTACAACGGCGACTTCAACACCATCAAGAACAACCTCAACCGAGCCATCGACAACGTCAACAAGATGATTGCCGATGCCAACAAGCTGTCGCAGGCAGCCGTCGAGGGTGCACTTGATACCCGTGCCGACGCCACCAAGCATGAAGGCAAGTTCCGCGCCATTGTGCAGGGCGTCAACGACACCCTGGATGCGGTCATCGAGCCGATCAACGAGATCATGAGCGTCATGACCGTGATCGAGACCGGTGATCTCAGCCGGCGTATTACTGCGGAATTCCAGGGCGACCTGCAGACACTGCGCAACGCCATCAACAACACGCTCGACGCGGTGGTGCAGCCCATCAACGACGTCATGCGGGTGATGAGTGCGGTGGAAAGCGGTGACCTGACACAGGAAGTCACCGCCGAGTGCCGTGGCGACATGGTGCAGCTGCGCGATGCGGTGATGAATACGGTGGGACGACTGGCGCATACGGTGGCAGAGATTCGCGACACCGCGAGCGCGCTGGCCGCGGCCACCGAGCAGGTCAACCAGACCGCACAGGGGCTGTCGCAGGCGGCCAACGAGCAGTCCACCAGTGTGGATCACACCAGGACCTCGGTCGAGCAGATGTCGGCGTCGATCAATCAGAACGCCGAGAATGCGAAGGTCACGGACGAGATCGCCCGCAAGGCGGCCAACGAGGCGGTCGAGGGTGGCGAGGCCGTGGGTCAGACGGTGTCCGCGATGAAGGAGATCGCCAGCAAGATCTCGATCATCGACGACATCGCCTATCAGACCAACCTTCTCGCTCTGAACGCCGCGATCGAAGCGGCCCGTGCCGGTGAACACGGCAAGGGCTTCGCGGTGGTGGCTGCCGAGGTCCGCAAGCTCGCCGAGCGTAGCCAAGTCGCCGCGCAGGAGATCGGCCAGCTCGCCGGTTCCAGCGTGAATCTGGCCGAAAAGGCGGGCACGCTGCTCGACGAGATCGTGCCATCCATCAAGCGCACCTCCGACCTGGTGCAGGACATCACCCGCGCTTCGGAAGAACAGGCATCCGGTGTGGCTCAGGCCAGCGAGGCGATGACCCACCTCAACACCCTCACCCAGAAGAACTCGCATGCCGCGGTCGGCCTGGCCGAAACCTCGAACTCCATGAGTGCGCATGCCAGTCAGCTGCAGACCTTGATGGCCTTCTTCAAGAGTGGCGACGGTGCCGGTGGCGACGTCATCCGCTTCGACAAGAAGGCACAGGAAAAGGCGGCCGCTGCGAAAGCCGACCTCAGCAAGGCCAACTTCTCGCAATCCGGCGCAGCCGCCTCTGGCAAGAGCAAAGGAAAGGGGAACGGGGCCGCAGCCCAGTACCCGGTCGCCAATGGAGAAAACCACCCCGACGACGTGTGGGCCAGCTTCTAAGGAGGTGCTGTCATGACCGATTCCACCAGAGAGGATCAAGGGCGTAACGAGGACGATATGCGCCAATACCTGACGTTCCGTCTGCACGACGAGCTGTACGGCATCGATATCCTGCGGGTCCGCGAGATCATCGAATACGGGAAAGTGACGCCAGTGCCCCGTATGCCTGACTGCGTTCGCGGCATCATCAACCTGCGCGGATCCGTGGTTCCGGTGCTTGACCTTGGCAAGCGCTTTACCAAGGTCGCCACTGAGGTCACGCCCAAGACCTGCATTGTCATCGCTGAAATCGAAGAGGACGGCGGCATTGTCGAGATCGGTGTGATCGTCGACGCCGTCAATGAAGTTTCCGACATCGATGATGACGACACCGAAGCACCGCCCTCCTTTGGGGGGCGGATTCGCCAGGACTTCATCCAGAAGATCGGCAAGCTCGAAGATCACTTCGTCATCGTTCTGAATGTCGACAAGGTGCTCGATATCGACGAGCTCTCGGCATTGCAAAGTGGGCTGATGCGCAACGAGGCGGCGGCCGCTTAGCCATGGTCCACGCAATCGACAGCATGGTCTCTACACGTGCCCGGCAGGGACGCCGTGTCCTGCTGGTGCACGAGTCCGCGCAGGTGCGGACTTCCATTCGCCGCATTCTCGCGGAAGAAGGTGCCATCGCGGTCTTTGACGAAGCACCGGACGCCTACACCGCCTGGGAGCGCATGCGTCTGTGCTGGCCGGATCTGGTGATTCTGGACGTGGCCATGGAGCATATGGATGGCATGTCCTTTCTTCGCCAGATCATGCGCAAGCGCCCGACGCCGGTGGTGATCTGCTCTGCCTTCACAGAACGCAACAAGCAACTCGCGCTGGAAGCGCTGAACAACGGGGCCATCGCCATGATCTATCGCCCCGCTGCGCTGGACGCCGGTCTGGGCGATCCTCAGGCGGAAGATCTGCGACGCACGGTGCGTGAGTGTCTGGACGTGGACGCGGACCGCGCACGTGAGGTTCAGCGCCGACCCGCCAGCCGCAGCGGTCGACCGTTGCCCATGCGGAACCGCCACAGCGCCGCGGTCATAGGCATCGGCATCTCCACCGGTGGTCCTCGTACACTGGCCAAGCTGCTGCGCGATATTCAGCTTCCGGTGCCACCCATCGTCATCGTGCAGCACATGCCAAACGGCTTCACCGCGCCATTGGCGGAACGCCTGGATCGCGTGTCGGCCTTGACCGTGCAGGAAGCCGCGCACGGCATGGTGCTGCAAGCCAATCACGCCTATATTGCCCCCGCCGGCTTACATACCCGACTGCGCCGTCGCGCCGGAGATCGCGTGACCTTCGAGGTTGAATCGGGCGTGCGGGTGCGCCATCACATGCCTTCGGTGGATGTGCTGTTCGATTCAATGGCGGACCAGCTCCGTGCAAGGGCGGTGGGCGTGCTGATGACAGGTATGGGCGATGACGGCGCGCGCGGCATCGAGCGCCTGCATGCGCGCGGTGCCACCACCCTGGTGCAGGACGAAGCCAGCTGCGTGGTCTTTGGCATGCCGAAGGCGGCGCTGGCACGTCATCCGCGTTGCCCGGCTCTCAGCGTGGGCGAGATCGCCACCTACCTATCCAACCTGCGTCGCTACGAGCGGGAAGCACTGCGAGAAGCGGGGTAAGGCGCGTGATGGCCACCGACACCTACAGTGGTACAGGCAGTGATGCAGCAGGTGCCGGTGGCCTGCCCCCTCTTGCGGAAGCGGGAGATCTGGCGGCACTGATCATCGATGACGCCGAAGCGGTAAGGGTGTCCCTGGCCGAAATGCTCAAGCGGCAGGGCATTCATGATGTCTATACCGCCAGCGACGGTGCCACTGGGCTGTCCGTAATCGAATGCATGCGTGGTCGGGAGTGCGTCGTGTTCTGCGATCTCGCCATGCCCGGCATGGATGGCGTCGAGGTCGTGCGCGAAATTCAACGTCTCGGTTATCCGGCCGCCATTGTGCTGGTCAGCGGCAAGGACCGGCGTGTCCTCGACATCGTTTCCAAGGTCGCGCGCGACGCCGGCCACTCCGTGGTTGGTTCGATGGCCAAGCCCTTTGCAGAAGACCAGTTGGTCGAGCTCCTGCGTGTTGCCCGCCTTGGCCGGCCCGCCGCCCGACCCCGCGCAAAGGGCGCGGCACAGCTCAGCGTCGATGCACTGCGCGCGGCCATTGATGAGGACCGCGTGGCGGTCGTCGTCGAGCCGCAGGTCCGGTTACGGGATGGTGCCCTCGTCGCTATGGAGGCCTTGGCGCGAATCGAATCCGAGGATGGTCTGATCGCGCCTTTTCGTTTCATACCGGTCGCGGAAGCCAGCGGCCTCATCGCACCCTTGACCCAGCAGTTGATGCGCAAGCTGTTCCGTGCGGTACAGACCTGGCATCAGCGAGGGCGCATGATCGACGTCTCGGTCAACCTGTCGACCTCGCTGCTGGTCGAGCCCGCCATGCCCAGCATCATTCTCGATGCAGCAGCGGCCGCTGGCGTCATGCCGCAGCACATCATGATCGAGTTGACGGAATCGACGGCGGCCCAACATCGCATCGAGGACGTCATCGAAAGTGTGGCCCGTTTCCGCCTCAAGGATTTTCGTGTGGCCATCGATGACTTCGGGACGGGTCAGTCGACCCTAGAACGCTTTCAGCGCATTCCGTTCACGGATCTCAAGGTGGATCGCTCCTTCGTGACTGGTGCCGCCAGCGATGACGACAAGCGCGGCATCATCGAATACAGCGTGCAGCTCGCACACCGGCTGGGCCTCAATGTCATCGCCGAAGGCGTCGAAACTGCAGCCGATCAGGAAGAGGTTCGCCGACTCGGGTGCGAGATGGCCCAAGGCTACTACTACACACGGCCGCTACCACTGGCGCAGGTGGATAGTTGGCTCCAGCAATGGATTCCGCGTGTGCCGCTCAAGGCGTCGCGCAACTGATCGAGAAATGGCATGACCACCACCACCACCACCGATGCACCTCCGCCCGCTAACGCCCTCGCGAGTGCTGGCAGTCAGTGGGTCGCCGCGCACATGCCGGAAATGCAGCAACACTTCACCCGTGAAGGCTGGAAGCTGGACAAGGCGCCCAGACTGGGAAGCATTCAGGCCGTCGATCTGTGCGGTCTTCAGCTGCTCGTGCTGCTGCGCCGTCGCACGCAGCGGGCATTGGGTCAATGCGACTTTCAGGACGTCCCGGAGTGTGTGCGGGACGCGGCCCACATGGCGGGCCTCAATGAATGGCTCGGAATCGAAGAGGAGTGCGGCGCATGAGCATGGAAGAGATCTTCGCAACCTTCATCGCGGAAAGCCGCGACCAGATCGAGGAAATGGAGCGCAGTCTCTTCGCCCTCGAGCAGGCGCCCGACGATGCCGAGCTGCTCAATACCGTCTTCCGCGCGGCGCATACCATCAAGGGGTCGGCGGGACTGTTTGCGCTGGAAACCGTCATCGAATTCACGCACACGGCCGAGAACCTCCTGGATGCGCTCCGCCACGGCCAGCTGCATGTCGACGCCGAGTTGATCAGCGAACTGCTGCGCGTGGTCGACGTGCTGCGCGTGCTTATCGACTGCGCCTCACGACACGAGGATCCTCCCTCGCCCCATACCGAGAAGGATGACCTGATCGCGGCCATGGCACGCCGACTGGCGGCCATCGGAAAGTCAGCGCCAGGCGCCGCCAGCAAAGCCGCGACCGCCAACGGGGACGATGCCGGACAGCAGGGGCGCTGGCTGCTGTCGATCCGGTTCGATCCGGATATCGCCAAATCCGGGAACAACCCGCTGGGTCTGCTGCGCTATCTGCGGGAACTGGGCACCGTGATGCATGTCGTCCCGGTGGAGACGCAAGCCCTCGACGCCGACGCCTTTGACGCAAGTCGCCTGTATCTTGGTTTCGAGATCGCAATGTTGAGCGATGCCACGAAGCAGGAACTGGAGGCGGTCTTCGAATGGGTAGCTGATGACTCCAACATCGCCGTGCTCGGCCCGCAGCCCACCACCGAGGCCCTCGCCAAGCGCCTGCTGGAGCTCCCCGGGGACCCAGCGGAAGTCATCGCAGCCTGGGAGCAGTGCGCAGTGATCGATGCCAAAGCCGCCGCCATACTGCGCGGTGCGCCCAAGGATGACACCCCGGCCGTCGAAGCGCACCCCAAGGAGACACAGGCCACCTCACAGGAAGTGGCAAGCAAAGCCAAAGCGGCCAAGGCCAGCCGCAGTGACGGTGAAACACGCTTCATCCGCATCGATTCCCGCCGCCTGGATCATCTGATCAATCTCGTCGGCGAACTGGTCATCGCCGGATCCGGGGCGCGCATGCTGGCCGATGAAACCGGTAACGAAGCGCTGATCGAGGCCAATGAGCAATTTCAGCAGCTGGTCGAGGATGTGCGGGACTCTTCCCTGTCCCTGCGTACCGTCCCGCTGGAAACCATTTTCAGCCGGTTTACCCGCGTGGTACGCGAGATCTCCCATGATCTCGGCAAGAACATCACGATCGACTTTGAAGGCGGCGAGACCGAAATCGACCGCAGCTTGATCGAGCGTATCAGCGATCCCTTGATTCATCTGGTGCGCAATGCGGCCGATCATGGCATCGAGCCCCCAGTAGATCGCGAAGCCGCGGGCAAGGATCCGATGGGCCGTATCAAGATGAAGGCCTACTATGATTCCGGCAGCGTCGTCATTGAAATTTCGGATGATGGTCGTGGCGTCAATCCCGAAAAGATCCGCAAGAAGGCCCTCAGCCTTGGTCTCATCGATGAGGATCAGGCCGTGCCGGATGAACAGCTGCAGGACATGCTTTTTGAACCGGGCTTTTCGACGGCCAGTGCCGTAACCAATATCTCCGGTCGCGGCGTTGGCCTCGACGTGGTGCGCAAGAACCTCAAGCAGGTTCGTGGCACGGTCGGGCTGAATTCGGCCGTAGGCAAGGGCAGCACCTTCACCCTGCGCCTGCCACTCACGCTGGCCATCATCGATGGCTTCCTGGTGACCGTCGGCACCGAGAAGTATGTGATTCCGGTCGAACTGATCCGGGAATGCATCGAGGTACCCACGTTGCAGAGCGACTCCGGTGGCTTCGGCATCTGCAATGTGCGCGGTGCCGTTCTGCCCTTTGTGCGCCTCTCGCGTTGGTTCAATCGTCCCGACAGTGACAACAAGCGACCCAACATGGTGGTGGCACAGGTGGGCGACCGCTATGTCGGGTTGGTGGTGGATCGGTTGCTCGGTGAATCACAGACCGTCATCAAGCCGCTCGGGCGTCTTTTCGCCGGCGTTCCAGGCATCGGTGGTGCCACCATTCTCGGTACCGGGGAAGTCGCACTGATTCTGGATGTGCCCGCCATGGTGCGCAGCATTGATGCCGATACCCGCGCCAGCCTGGAGCAGGCCGCCGCCTGACGGTTGGCGGCCTGCTGCCGGCGGTTGCCGCAACGACGCTCGGGACACTACAAGAGTGCTGCGCTCGACGGGCGTGGCGCCGCGACCGTGCTGACCAGCTGCACGCTGGCGAAGGCACAGCCCTTACAATCCAGCGATGGCAGAATCGCAATCGCCGCCGTATCGCCTGCTGACCTACAACATCCAGGTTGGCCTGCACACCCGCGATTATGGACACATGGTCAGTGGTGCCTGGCGCCACCTATGGCCATCGAAGGATCAGCACAGCAACCTTGAGCGCATTGCGGAAATGCTGTCCGGCTTCGACTTCGTCGCCATTCAGGAAGCCGATGCCGGCAGCCTGCGTACCCGTAGTCGCAACCAGATCGAGTTTCTGGCCCGCGCGGCTGGCTTCGACCATTGCGGATTCATCGTCACCCGTGATCTGCATCCGGTGGCCCGCCATTGCCATGGCTGGATGTCCCGTGCCGCACCGATCGAGCAGCAGGCGCACAGCCTGCCCTCGCGCATTCCGGGCCGCGCCGCCATGCGCCTGCGCTACGGCGAAGAGCTGGGTGGTCTCACCATTCTGGCGGCACATCTCTCCCTCGGCGGAGAGGACCGGCGCAAGCAGTTGCGCTACATTGCGGGCATGGCCGGGGCAGGAGAGCGCGTCGTCATGCTGGGCGATCTGAACAGCGGCAACGAATTTCTGCGGCATCATCCCGATCTGCACGAGAAGGGGCTGCGCCCCGTGCCGGATGCGCCGAAAACCTATCCAAGCTGGCGGCCCCGGCGCGCGCTGGATCAGGTGTTGCTTGGACCGGGCTTGCAGGCGCGGCGCGTGGCCGCGCTGCCGATCCACCTCTCCGATCACATGCCATTGGCTGTTGACGTGGAAGTCCTTGATCGCCCCCATCGATAGCGCGCAACTGCTTTCGGCTTTGACCTACGTCGCCGCCGCGGGCTATCCGCTGGCGGCCTTCTGGGCCGGCGGACACGCCCTGCTCAATGCGCGCGACCCTCGGGCCGCCTGGGGCTGGATCGCCGTCTGCCTGTTGTTCCCACTCGCAGGCGCCTTGCTGTACTACCTGTTCGGCATCAACCGTGTCCGGCGCCGCGCGCGTTCGCTGCTGGATGTGCCGGCTGTTCCCGGTGCGCGGGGCCACCCGCGATCCCTGCCGCCCATACCCGATAGCTTTCAGGCGTTGTCGGCAACTGGTGACGTACTGACCGGCCGCCCTGCACTCTCGGGGAACCGGATCGAGGCGCTGTTCAACGGCGAGCAGGCCTACCCGGCGATGCTGGAAGCCATTGCCAATGCCAAGCACTCCGTCTGGCTGGCGAGCTACATTTTCCGCAATGACGCCACCGGCAAGCGCTTCATGCGCGCGCTGGCCGAGGCGGTTCAGCGAGGCGTGACCGTGCGCGTGCTGGTGGACGGCATCGGCGCGGTCTATGGGCTGAGCTTTCCGGTGTTCTGGCTCCGTCGGCATGGCGTCCGCGCGGTGCGCTTTCTGCCACCGCGATTGATCCCGCCCATGCTGCACATCAATCTGCGCAACCACCGCAAGCTGCTGATGGTCGATGGAGAAATGGCCTTCACCGGCGGCCTCAACATCGCCGAGTACCATATCGTCAGCGAAGCCACCGTGCGCAAGCCGGTCGTCGACGTGCATTTCCGCATCCGCGGCCCGGTGGTGGATCAGTTGGCACGGGCTTTTGCCGAGGACTGGCGCATGGCAGCCGGCGAAGCGCTGGTGCTGCACAACGTTCCCGCCGCCGAGCCCAATGGCGCCATCGCCCGTCTGATCACCGACGGGCCCGACGACGACCTCGACAAGCTGGCCTTCATGATTCTGGCCGCCGTGGGGGTGGCCCAGCGCTCGGTGCGGATCATGACGCCCTATTTCCTGCCCTCGCCCGAACTTACCGCGGCCTTGCAGGCGGCCGCGCTGCGTGGCGTCGAGGTGACGATCGTTCTGCCCGCACGCAGCAACCTCCGCTTCGTCGATTGGGCCACCCAGAACATGTTGCAGCCCCTGCTTTCTTCCGGGGTTCGTGTCATACAACAGCCGCCCCCCTTTGCGCACAGCAAGCTGTTTGTGGTGGACGAGCACTATGTCCAGCTCGGTACCGCGAATATCGATCCGCGCAGCCTGCGCCTCAATTTCGAACTCGCTGTGGAAGCCTATGATCCGGCCCTGGCCGCGCAACTGGTGGAGCGCTTTCACGCGGTCGAGCGTAGGGGGCATGAAATTCAGGCTTCCGCGCTGAGGGCGCGGCCATTGCCGGTGCGGTTGAGGGATGCCTTTTTCTGGTTGTTTTCGTCGTATCTCTGAGGTTGCTCGCAGCGATGCTGCGTAGCGGCAAGCCAGTCTCCGTGCATTTGGCGATCGGGTTTCAGCATTGGCCGCTCCAATGGCCGTCTTCGCTCAAAGTTCCGCACCTGTTATGGATAGCGCTCCGGACTGATCACTCTGCCCGGTGCGGGTTCCTTTCTCTGCTTGCCCAGAGAAAGGAACCAAAGAGAGGGCACCCCACACCCGCGCCGGCCCTGTCGGGCCGGGCCCCTGCGTAGCACCTGTGCTCGGGGTCGGCCTGACACGACGTCCCTGTCGTGACAGGCCTTGGCGGGCCGTCCCTGGCCAGCCATCCCCTGCGCGCAGGCGCTACTCCGGCGCGGGTGCAGGGGACTCCATACGGCTCGTCGCTTCGCGACATCGCAGCGATGCCGCGCAGCGGCGAGCCAGTAGGAAATGTGCCCTTGGCGGGTGGCCGGATCGGGTGGCGCGCGGAGGGGGTGCGAGACAGGACGTCGAGCAAGCGCCGTCACGACAGGGACGTCGTGTCGGCGCGTACCCCGAGCACGACGTCCGATCCGGGCACCTGGTGCGGCGTAGCCGCGCCAGGCCACCCGTGGGCACCCTGGCTTTGGTTCCTTTGGCCGTAACCAAAGGGACCCGCGCGTTCTGTGTGAATCACTCGTGAGTGGATTGCTTCAGAGCGCGGAATCCTTGGCGGAAAGGAGTCATCAGAGGGCGCTTCAATCAGCACCTTTGCTCGTGGTTCCGCACCTGTGATGCTCAAAGCTCCGGACTGATCAATCTGCTCGGTGTGGGTTACTTTTCTATTGTGCGATAGAAAAGTAACCAAAAGACCGCACCCCACACCCGCGCCGGCCCTGTCGGGCCGGGCCCCTACCGGCGCGGGTGAAGGGGACTCCAAACGGCTCGTCGTTGCGCAACATCGCGACGATGCCGTTGGCACGCCTCAGCAGTGACGCCTATCCCCCCGCCAACTGCTCAAACCCCTGCCCAAGACTGGTCGCCCCCCCGAGCGCCCAACCACCATCGACGGGGATGACCGCGCCGGTGACGTAGGCCGCCATGTCGCTGCCTAGCCACAGGCAGCAGTCGGCAATTTCGCTGGCCTGGCCATAGCGCTTCATCGGCACGCTGTCGATGACCGCTTTACGCGCAGCCTCGGTGGGGGCGAGGCGCTCCATGCCTTCGGTGCCTTCGATGGGGCCGGGGACAACGGAGTTGACGCGCAGGCCTTCGGGGCCCCATTCGAGTGCACCGACACGGGTCACCATGTCGACGCCGGCCTTTGCCGAACAGACGTGCATCTGCATGTTCATGGGCAGAAAGGCTTGCGGGGCCGAAATGTTGATGATCGAGCCGCCGGGCTTCTTCATCAGCGGATGGGCGGCGCGCAGCACGTGGTAGGTCCCGAGCAGGTCGATGTCGACCACGCTCTTGAAGGCGTTGGCCGACATGCCGGTGGCCTTTGCCGGGAAGTTGCCCGCGGCGCCGGACACGAGCACGTCAAAGGCGCCGAATTGCCCGTGCGCGGCCTGCAGTGCTGCCTCAACGGCGGGATAGTCGCGGACGTCGGCGGCATAGCCGTTGGCTTCTGCGCCCAGGGCCTTGAGCGCTTCGACCGTGGCGTCGACCTTCTCCTGGCGTCGGGACAGCACGCTGACGCGTGCGCCTGCCTTGGCAAAGGCCTTGGCAACGCCAAGATTGATGCCACTGGTGCCACCGGCAACGAATACGGTCTTCCCGGAATAATCAAAGGACATGCGTGTCTCCTAGTGTGCGTCGTGAGATTTTGACAGGGCCGCGCGCCATGCGTGGTCGGCCCAGGCGCAAAGGTCGTCGGCGTCATCGATGGCCGCCTCCGGTGCCTGGCGATAGGACAGGGCGATGGTGCGTCCCTGTCGTTGATAACGGAAGGCGGGCGCCTGCACGGCATCGAAGGCGGGTGCATTCTGCGCATCGCATTTCAGGTACAGCGCGCCGTCGTACACCAGCGCGAACATGCGGCCCTCGCGGAACAGGCCGACCCCACCGAACATGCGCCGCGGCCGTACCGGAGCCCATTCACTGAGCTGGTCGGCGACGAGTTGGGCGAGCTGCAGATCGCTGTTCACACTGGGAGGAAGGGAAGCAGCAGACAGCCGACACCACCGATGAGCAGCACCAGGAAAGTGAGCAGCGTACCCACCATGCGCCCGGGGGGAAAGTGCTCGGCAAAGGCCAGGGCGTAGCCGTGCCCGATGCGGCCGACAACCAGCCCGGCGCCCAGAGTGTGCAGCAGCCAGGCCGGGGCACCACCTACCTCAAGCAGTGCGATCAACCCCAGGCACAGCGGCACATACTCGGCGAAATTGGCGTGCGCACGGATGCGCCGGTTCAGCCGCCCGTCTCCCCCGTCGCCCAGGCTGACGCCTGCGGTGCTCCGCCCCTGGATGACGCGGATCGAAAGCACGAGAAATACCAGTGCGAGTAGGCCGGCGTAGATCGAAGTCAGCATCGTGTGTGTCTCCTGCAGGGTGTCCAAGGATGATGGTGAGAGTCGCATTGTGGCGGCGTGCCGGGCATGTCTAGAGCCAGCGAAGTCGTCGCGAAGGTACCCGCTCGGCGCCGTGCAGCAGTGCCTGCAGTGCCCGGCGCGCCAATCGCGTGGTGGCAGCATCCGACTGTGCGGAAGGCGTGGCCGCCTGCTGCCGGGGCGCCCCGGCATCCTGCCCCGATCGCGGGGCGGCGCTCGTCATCAGCGTGCAGGCCAGCCCACTGCCGCGCCAGCGGCGATGCAGCGAGCGAGCATACTGCTGGACGAAGGCCTCGGATGCGGCGGTGACGGCGTCGGTGTGCGCGGCGTCCCGATGGTGGCTGGGCGTGCTGATAAACAGCACCCGGCCCCAACCCTGATCATCGATGCCTGCGGCGAAGCGCTGTGTAAGCTCGCAAAGGGCAACGACGCGGCGTTGCACGATGGCGTGGCTCCGGGCTTCCTCGGTGGATGAGGCATCGTTGTCGGCCGGCACGTCATCGGGATGCTGAATCAGCATGTCCACGGGGCGCTGTGGTTGCACGGTGTCGAACAGCATCCGTGGCGTTCCAGGCTGACTCAGCTCGGCCGCCAGCACCATCACGGAGGTGTCGTAGCGCTGCTGCAGCGATTCCGCCAGCATGGCCAGCCGCTCGTGTTCCCGGGCGACCAGCACCAGATCGGCGCCGCTGGCGGCAAGCTGATCGGCCAATGCGGCGGCCAGTGGATGGACCGCGCCCGTCACCATGGCGGTACGACCACGAAGATCGGGTGCTTGCTTGGCGATGCTCGTCTCTCCCTAGTGCGCGCCGGCTGCGGCCGCGCTCATTCAACACGCTCAGGAGGCCGGCGGCAAGCCGCGCTATCCTGCAGCGATAACGTCAGGGAGACACACCATGTCCACCATCAATGCCTGGGCCGCACCCTCTGCCGCGGCGCCACTGGAACCCTTCAGCTATGACGCCGGGCCTCTGCCCGACGATGCGGTCGAGATCGCCGTGGAAGCCTGCGGCCTGTGCCATTCCGATCTCTCCATGCTGGACAACGAATGGGGGCGGAGCGTCTATCCCCTGGTCCCGGGACATGAAGTGGTGGGTCGCATCAGCGCTCTCGGCCGCAATGCTCGGGGCTTGCGCGAAGGCCAGCGCGTCGGACTCGGCTGGCTGTCCGGCAGCTGTCTGCACTGCGCGCCCTGCACGCATGGCGACCATCATCTCTGCTCGACGGTGGAAGAGACCATCGTCGGTCGGCACGGCGGATTTGCAGAAGCCGTGCGTGCGCATTGGCGCTGGGTCACGCCGCTGCCCGAAGGTCTCGATGCGGCCAGCGCGGGGCCGCTGTTCTGCGGCGGCATCACGGTTTTTTCGCCACTGGTGGAATTCGGTATCCGGCCAACAGATCGCGTCGGTGTGGTTGGGATCGGCGGTCTCGGCCATCTCGCCGTGCAGTTCGCGCGCGCCTGGGGTTGCGAAGTCACCGCCTTCACCTCCAGTGCGGCCAAGGCCGACGAGGCCAAGGCCCTGGGCGCTCATCAGGTTGTGACCTCCACCGATGAATCGGCGCTCAAGCGCCTCACGGGCACCTTCGACCTGCTCCTGGTCACCGTCAACGTGACGCTGCCGTGGCATCGCTATATCGCGGCATTGGCGCCGCGCGGCCGGCTGCATTTCGTGGGTGCCGTGCTGGAGCCTGTCGCATTCCGTGCCTTTTCGCTGATCGGCGGCCAGCGCAGCATTTCCGGCTCACCGACCGGCTCGCCGGCCACCATGGCCACCATGCTGGATTTCTGTGCACGCCACGGCATCGCCCCGCGTACCGAGCATTACCCCATCGCGGACGTCAATCAGGCGGTGGATCGCCTGCGTAACGGATCCCCGCATTACCGCGTCGTCGTGGACGTGGCCGCGCGCGCATGACGGAGCGTGAGGCGGTGCTTCGCTGGGACGGCGAGTGGGCCCATCCGTCCGTGCACGCCACCGGCCCGTGGGACGACGCCGCTCAGCACGGCGGGGTGCCAGCGGCACTGAGCGTGGCGGTGGCCGAAGCGGCAGCGGAAGGCTGGGAAGGGGATTGGTCTTTGCGCCGCCTCAGTCTGGAGCTGCCCAAGCCAGTGCCGATGCAGCCGCTGCGCGTGACCCAGGCGATTAGTGGCGGGCGATCGGTGAAACGGGTGCGCGTGACCCTGCACGACGCGGCAGGGAGCGAAGTCGCCAGTGCCCTGCTGCTGATGCAACGGCGCGCCGACAGCGGGATGCCCGCTTTCGGTCAGGTGCCTGCTGCGCCGCCGGTGCCATCGGCCGAGGCCTGCACCACCCGGGTGCGCTTTGGCGGCATGCCGGATCGTCCCGCTTTCCACACCACCGGTATGCATATCCGCCTGGCCGATGGCGATTCGGAGCAGCCGGGTCCGGCTACCGCCTGGTTTCGTGCAGAAAGGCCGCTGGTGTCGGGTCGTGCGCCTTCAGCAACGATGCTGGCATGTGCCGCGTCGGACTTCGGCAACGGGCTGAGCTGGGAGACGCCCTTTGCGGACACCATTTTCGTCAACAGCGATCTGACCGTCTTCCTGGAACGGCCACCGGAAGGCGACTGGCTGGGCGTGGCCGCGCGTACCCGCGTTGCGCGCGACGGCAGCGGCATGGCGCAATCCCAGCTCTTTGACCACCGCGGGCACTGCGGCGAAGCCTTCCAGAACCTTCTGGTCTTCGCGCGCCCCAAGCGCTGAACGGACCGCCCGGGGCTGGGGCCGCAAGCGTGGTCGTTCAGCGGACGGGCGCGTGCTCGTTCAGAAAGGCGGCAAGGTCGCGCACGCCATCGCGGGCGCGCGGCAAGGTGCGCGCATGCATGTGGAAGTCATGCCAAAGCCCGTCGAAGACGCGCAGCGACGCTGCGACGCCAGCCTTCTGCATGGCAGCCTCCAGCGCCACCGCGTCGTCGTAGAGGATTTCTTCGCTGCCGACGTGGATGCGTGTCGGCGGCAGGCCCGCCATATCGGCGAACAAGGGGGACCAGCGCGGATCCTCCGGCGCACCCTGGCCGTTGACGAAGGCCTTCATCGAGAACCGTGACCAGTCGCCGCGCAGCATGGGTTCGCGCTGGGCGCGTTCGACGTGGCTGGGCTGACTGTTGCTCATGTCCGCCCATGGGGAAATCAACAGCAGCGCCTCGGGCAGCGCAGCGGCCTCGTCGCGCAGTTTCTGTGCGCAGGACAGCGCCAGCCCGCCGCCGGCCGAGTCACCGCTCAAGGTAGCGCTCCCGAAACGTTTGCAGACCTCCGTGAAGGTGGCCACCGCATCTTCAAGGGCGGCGGGCCACGGGTGCTCGGGCGCCAGGCGGTAGTCGGGCACGATCACGCGCGCCTGCCCGTCAGCGGCGAGGTGCGTGGTTATGGCGCGATGCGTGGACGGGGAGCCGAGCACATAGGCGCCGCCGTGCAGAAAAACGATGGTGCGACGCGGTGCCTGCTTGGGAAGCAGGATCTCGCAAGGCACTCCGCCGAAGAGGGCGTACTCGCTGTCGATGCTGGGCGCGGGCAGATTGATCAGGGTCAGCGCCTGCACCCATGCGCGCTGGAAGCCGATCGGTACTTCCGGTCGCATGACCGGCTTGAACAGCAGCCGCAGGGCATTCTTGGTGAGGGCTTCGCGCATCGGCTTTCGGGCTCCCGTGGGCAGGGGCGCATTATGCAGCAGTTGACCGTTCGGCCAATTCGCTAGGGCGCGGCGGCTTCCTTGCTGGAACCCTCGCCGGTATTGGCGGCGTCCTCCTGCCGTGCCCGCGGCCAGGCCTTCAGAATCGACGCCACCAGGGTGGCCAGCGGGATGGCAAAAAACACGCCCCAGAAGCCGTAGAGCGTGCCGAAGAACATCACCGCCACGATGATGGCTACCGGATGCAGGTCATTGGTCTCGGAGAAGATCACTGGTACCAGCACGTTGCCGTCCAGCGCCTGGATGACGCCATAGGCCACCACCACCCAGGCGAATTCCGGGCCGATACCGAATTGGGAGTAGGCCACCGCGGCCACCGGGAAGGTCACCAGGATGGCGCCCACATAGGGAATCAGGACCGAGAAACCCGTGATGGCGCCCAGCAAGGCGGCATAGTTGAGGCCCAGGATGGCGAAGACCACATAGGTCACCGCCCAGACGATGGCGATTTCCATGGCCTTGCCGCGCACGTAGTTCGCAATCTGCTGATCGACCTCACTCCAGACGCTCTGAATGAGGGAGATGTCGCGCGGGAGGAAGCCGCGCATCCAGCGCAGGATGCGCGTCTTGTCCTTGAGCAGGAAGAACACCATCAATGGCACCAGCACGCCATAGATCATCGCCAGCGTGATACCGGTGCCCACCATGTAACTGCGTGCCAGCACTTCGTCGCTCAGCCGCGAGAAGTTGATGTTCAGCCCGTCCGCGAATTCCTGCAGCTGCTGGGCCGAGAAGATGTTCGGATACTCCTCGGGCAGCGTCATCATCCAGTTCTGCAGCGCACGGATCACCGCCGGAATTTCCGTAATGAGCTGTGTGATCTGGCGGGTGAGCAGCGGCAGGATGGTGAACAAGCCGGCCATGGCGACCGTGACGAACAGGGTCCAGATGATCATGGACGCGGCCCAGCGCGGCAGGATGCGTTCCAGCGCGCCGGTGGGGCCTTCCAGCAGGTAGGCAATCACCACGGCTGCGAACACCGGCATGAAGGTGCCCGGCAGGAAGGTCACCAAGGCCCAGAACAGCAGCAGCACCAGCAACAGGCTGATGACCTGCGGGTTGGAGAGTTGTTGCTGGAACCAGTCGGTGATCGGTTTCATGGTGCGTCAGGAACGAAAAAGGCCGGACGACGATGTCGACCGGCCTCCAGATTGCCACGTCCAGGTGAATCCATCCTGACACGCCTGATCGTTGCCGATCAAAGGCGCAGCCGCGGTGGATCTATTGCTTGCGGAACAGGAAGATGCCCCAGGCCAGATAGCCGTTGTTGCCGCCGTTGACCCAATTGGTCAGGCCGGTCTTCATGCGCTCGATGTACGCGTCGCTGACCTTGCCCTTGAGTTCGGGTGCCATGCGGGTGAGTTCAGCGCGCACCCGGGCGTAGTGCCGCGGCAGCTGGTCGCTGTGGTTCTCGAAGCCGCAGTCCTTCATGCCGAGCTTTTCGGCCGTGCGGATGTAGAAATCCGGCGTGCCGAGGCTGGAAAGATGAATGCGTTCGAGAATGGGATCGAGCACGCCCTCCGGGCAGCTGTCTGCCGCCATCGGGTCGGTCATCACGAACTCGCCGCCGGGCTTGAGCACACGCGCCACTTCGGTGAGTACCTTCTCGCGCTCAGCGCTGTGCAGGATGGCGTCCTGCGACCACACCACGTCGAAGCTGTTGTCCGGGAAGTCGAGGTGCTCGAAAGCCCCATCGACCACATCCATCAGCGCATCCAGTCCCTGCTCGCGATTCATCGCCCGGTCGCGTTCGTTCTCGACCTCGCTCAGATTGAGCACGGTGCAGTGGCAGCCCACGGTTCGGGCCAGGTGGCGCATCGAACCGCCGTAGCCGCCGCCGATGTCGAGCACCTTGCTGTCCTTGGACAGCGTCTGCAGGCGCTCAGCCATGCGCTCGACGGTGCGGCGGCTGGCGTCAAAGATCGACTCGTTGTCGTCCTTGTAGATACCGACGTGAAGGTCTTCGCCACCCCAGACGTGGAAATAGAAATTATCCGCGTCCTCGCTGTTGTAGTAATCGCGAGCGGTGTTGATGGCTTCGTCGTCGTACTTCGACATTACGCCGGATCCCCGGTGTGGTAGTCCTTGTAGGCGACGTGGATGTAGAAGTCCGGCTCTTCTTCCTTGTGGGTTTCCTTGAAGTCACCGAAGGTTTCGATCTTCTGGAAGCCGACATCCTTCATGAGCCCGCGCGTGTATTCCTTGCGCAGCGGGAACATGTTGAGGTGGTACTGCGAGCCGTCGGGGAAGCTGTAGCAAAAGCGCGCCAGCCCGTCGTCGACGTGCTCGGGCTCGGCCGACACCTGGTCGCCGCAGTAGTAGTACTTATGTTTGGACGAGAAGCCCTTGTCCAGAATGCGGTCGTAGTTGCGCTGATCGAGGATCAGGATGCCGTCGTGCTTGAGCGCGGCGTAGAACTCGGCCAGTGCCTTGCGGCGATCGCGTTCGTCGAACAGGTGCGTGAAGCTGTTGCCCAGCACGATGACAGCGTCGTACTTGCCGTGTACATCGCGGTTGAGCCAACGCCAGTCGGCCTGCACCGTACGCAGGATCAGGCCGTACTTGCGCCCGTTGTCGAAGGCCATCGACAGCATCTCGGGGGCGCCGTCGGAGGTGACCACGTCAAAGCCCTCGCGCATGAGGCGCACCGAATGGAAGCCCGTGCCAGCCGCCGCGTCCAGGATCTTGTGCTTACCCTTCTCCTTCAGAAGATCGATGAAGAAGCGGCCTTCGGATTCGGCGCGGCTCTCCCAGTCGATGAGTTCGTCCCACTTTTCGGCGAAGGACTTGGTGTATTCCTCGGTGAAATGATCCGAGTCGCGGACGGCAATTGGATCCGCCCCAAAATCTTGCTTGTGTTCTGCTTTCATCGTTAATTCCCGTGGCGGTGCATGATCAACAACGAAACGCGGCCAGGGCGCTACCCAGCAAGCACATTTCGCCATCAGGGACGGCGGCCGCAGTGCGGCCGCGGCGCCTCGTCGGGCCAGAAAAATGGCCACAAACTCCCGTTACCATACCGCGGCTGGGTACGAAAGGAAACTTTCTCACGGCTCCGGCGCGCGCCTTCACCGCTGGGTTGTTGGCGCAAAGCCCCATGTGGCGGGCGTTGCCGATGGATGTGACGGTTTGCTGAAAAAATGTGTTGTCCACCAGTGGGATGGCATTCAGCGAGCCATGATGCGCAGACAAAAGCCTGCGCCGAAGCTGCTACATTGGGAATGCATGCTGCGGACAAGCGGAGTGATCGACGACCGTCCTGGGCGGCGCCTCAAAGGCGCCGCCGCCAGCTTGCGTGGCATGCACTCGGGGGTCGCACGGTGCGACGGACTATCATTCAGGAAAGGACACTATGAGCCGTCTTGCAAAGCGGTATCAGGGCCGGGTGGCGGCCATCACGGGCGCGGGTAGCGGTATCGGTCGCGCGCTCGCGCACCAGTTGGCGGGACTCGGCTGTCACCTGGCGCTTTCGGACGTGAACAAGGCGAGCGTCGACGCCGTTGCCGCTGAATTGGCCGATCGCGGTGTACGCGTGACCTCCACCGCTGTGGATGTTGCGGACAAGGCGCAGGTGCAGCAATGGGCCGAATCCACCGCGTCTGAGTTGGGCGCAGTCCACTTCATCTTCAACAATGCCGGGGTCGCGATGGGCAGCCCCATCGATGGCATGTCGGACGACGATCTACGCTGGTTGATGGACATCGACTTCTGGGGCGTCGTCTACGGCACGCAGGCCTTCCTGCCCTATCTCAAGCAGACCGGCGAAGGCCACGTGGTCAACGTGTCGAGCATCTTCGGCCTGATCGCTGTGCCCTCACAGGGGGCCTACAACGCGGCCAAATTCGCGGTCCGCGGCTATACCGAGGCGCTGCGTCAGGAGCTGGATATTGCCCACAGCGGCGCCAGCGCGACCTCGGTGCATCCAGGCGGCATCAAGACCAATATTGCGCAGGCGGCCCGCTTCACGGACAACATGGCATCCATGGGTGCCAGTGATGTCACAGAAAGCAAGGCGCGCTTCAGCAAGTTATTCATCACCACGCCGGAGAAGGCGGCCGACGTCATCCTGCGCGGCGTGGCACGCAACGCGCGTCGCGTGCTGATCGGACCAGATGCCTATGCCGTCGATGCCATGCAGCGGCTGATGCCGACGACCTATCAGCGTCTGGTCAGTGCCGGGGCGCGTCGATTGATGCAGGGCGGGGAGTAGGTTCTAGGCGCGGCTCTTGCGCCGGCCGCCAGCCTTCCTGGCAGCGCCGGCCGCGGTGCCCTTCTTCGCGGATGCTTTCCGGCTGGTGCTCTTCTTCGCGGTGGCGCGCTTGCGGCCCGATGCCTTGTCCGATACGGGGGCGGTGGCGCTTTCCGTCTCGCTGTGGTCGTGCAGATGGTCGAGCACGTAGGCCAGCCGGTCGCCCAGGTGGCGCGTGGCGGCGCGCTCCATGGCGCGCGCCACCTCGGCGTGCACCGCGACTTCCACCAGCGGGCGCAGCCGCCAGATCGCGTCACCCAGCGCGGGAATTTCGTCGGAGGGTGGCAGCCCCGGACCGAAGCGGTCGAAGATATGGTGCTCGACCAGCCGCACCATGTCATTGGCGGCACGTTCGACGTTGTCGCGCAGCTTGGCCACCACATCCAGCATCTCATCGAGCGGGATGCCGGTCTTCACCAGTTCAGCGCCGGCGCGGAGCATGCGCGGGCTGGGCGCGTAGAAGCGCGCGCCCTCGGAGCGCAGAATGCCCAGCTCGCTGGCCTTGACCAGCCAGCGCGGTTCGAATCTGCCGCCAAACATCTTCACCAGTTGCGGCAGCGTGAAATAGCCGCCCGTCTCATCGGTCCATGGACTGGTGACGGCGGCTTCCAGGCCCATCACCTGAGCGATGTCACGACCGTGTTCCCAGCTTCGAGCAGCTCGCCGATCGAGGTGAGCGTATAGCCGCGGTTGATCATCTGCCCGATGATGCGCAGGCGCGACAGATGCTCTGATCCGTAATAGCCGGTACGTCCGCGGCGCTCCGGTGGGGGGATCAGACCCCGGTCCTGATAGGCACGCACATTGCGTACCGTGGTGTCGGCAGCGCGTGCAAGCTGGTCAATGGTGTATTCCCGCTCCACCTTATGCGCGCTGATGGTGTCCGTTTCGGCATCGGCCGCGTTGTGACTGCTCATCGGTTCCACGGTCTCCAGACTCTGTTTCGTTGGCGCAAGCGATGCGATTGCTTGTCGCAACGCAGTCTACGGCACCGCGTATCGGAAACGACAACTGGACGGTGACTTTGACAGCGATGAACGGCATTGCCGGCCATGGCCCCGTGCAATATTGTCATTAATCAATGACACCATTGCAGGAGATTTGTGATGCAGCCCGTTCGGCGTGATCTGAGCTTTCCGATTGACAAGCAGAACATCCTCGACTGGCACCCGGCCGGCCGTCAGGTCGGTCTGTTCATGAACTGCATGTCCATCCTGTTCCCGGTGGGAGAGCGCTTCTTCATCAGCAGTGTGCGCAACTACCAGGAAGACATCACCGACCCCAGACTGCGCGAAGCCGTGCGCGCCTTCATTGGCCAGGAAGCCATGCATGGGCGCGAGCATGAGATCTATAACGCCGCGCTGCAGGAAGCTGGAATCCCGGCGGAGAAAATGGAGGCAGAGGTCAAGAGCCTGCTCGACTTCTTCCGCAGGCACACCCCGCGTGCGGTACAGCTCTCCGGTACCGTAGCGCTGGAACACTTCACCGCCATCCTGGCGCATCAAGCCCTGGACGATGCGCGCGTCGTGGGCGGCTCGAAAGACCCGGCCATGTCCGCAATGTGGCGTTGGCACGCCCTGGAGGAAACCGAGCACAAGGCGGTGGCCTTCGATGTCTACCGCGCGGTCGAAGGCAGTGGCCTGCGCGCCGAGGCCATCCGCTACGCGGGGCAGGTGCTGGCCACGGTGGTTCTGTTCAGCAAGCTGGGAGAGATGTATCTGCGTGCGCTGCGCGCCGATCCCGAAACCAAGCCCCTTGGTAGCCTGCGCGGCTGGCGTCAGCTGGGCGGTTTCCTTCTGGGGCGCTCGCCCGGAGTCTTCCGGCGCGCCTTCTTCGACTACCTCGACTATTTCCGCCCCGGCTTCCATCCGTGGGACCACGACAACCGCGCTTTCCTGAAGGAAATGGACGACTTCGTGGCGCAGGTGGATCAGCTCGCACGCGCAGCCTGATCACGCCGGACACGGTTTGAGCGACGCATGGCCCGTCGTGCGCAGGCACGGCGGGCCATTTCTTTGTATCGCGCTGCCGCCTCAGGCAGTGGCGAACTGGCGCTCGGTGCGCTTCCAGCCGCCGTTGAGTGCGTTGCCCAGCTGCAGTGCGAGCAGCTTGCCCAGCCCCGGAAGGACGGTGTCGAACCAGATGCGGTAGTCGATGTGGGTGCCACCATCGGCGTTGTCGCTGAATTCGATGCGCCCGAGATGATTGCGAATGGGACCGCGCGTCGCGGTGTACTCAATGCAGACACCCGGCTCGAAGGTCACGATCACTTCTTCAAGCAGGGTGAAAGGGCCGAGCTTGGCGCTGCGCACGGAACCGACACCGTTCGGGTCCTGGCCTTCGGTGGCGGTACCGGTGCGCTTGATCAGCGCGCCCGGCTTGGCCGCAAAGGACGGCGCGAACAGGGTTCCGAAGCGCTCGTGGTCGGCAAAGAATGCGAACACCGCGTCGCGGTCAAGGGCGGTGTCGGTGGTGAAATGCACCCGCTGCGGGCCCAGCTTCTGGGGTCGCGTCATGGTTAAGTCTCCGTTGATGGCAAGAGATCAGGAGAGGCGCGTCACCGCGCGCAGCGGCAGGTGACGCATCGCAGCCCCGATCGGGATCCACGGCCAGGGCGGAACCGAAGCTTCGGCCCGCTCCTGCTCGATGGCGCGCACCATAGCGCGGCATCCGGTTTCGGTGTCGACCATGAAGGGAGTGTTCTTCACCTTCTCGTTGATTTCCGAACGGATATAGCCGGGGAAGATCGTACTCACCGTAATCGGTGAATCCAGCAGCTCGGCGCGCAGGCCTTCGGCCAGCGCCGCCACGCCGGCCTTGCTGGCGGCATAGGTGGTCAGGTTCTTGGGCATGCCGCGGAAGGCGCTGATCGACGAAATGACCACCAGGTGGCCGGCGTTGGCCTCGCGGAACAGTTCCATGGCCGCTTCCATCTGCGCCAGCGCAGACACGAAGTTGGTTTCCGCCGTCTGCTTGTTGGCATAGAAATAGCCGGTGCCCAGGGGCTGCCCCTTGCCCATGCCGGCATTGACGATGATGCGGTCCAGGCCGCCGAGATCGCTGGCGAAGGCGCGGAAGGTTTCAAAGACGGCGTCGTGGTCGTTGACATCCAGGGGGCGGATGACGACGCGGCACTCGGGATGGTCGCGTGTCAGTTCGTCGCGCAGCGCCTCCAGGCGTTCGGTGCGGCGGGCGCAGAGCGCCAGGTCGCGTCCCTTGGCGGCGAATTCGCGCGCCATGCCGGCACCGAGGCCGGAGGATGCGCCGGTAATGAGGATGGATTTGCGCATGGTGTGTGTCCTGACGGTTAGCGGTAAGTGATCAGGTCGCGGTGCATGCCCTCGAAATGGGCGTGCTCGTTGAGCGTACTCAGATAGACACCGCGATCGGAATAGATCAGCTTGGTCACGCTGGCGTTGGCGATGGTCCAGTTCAGGCGCAGCGTTTCGCGCGTACCAAGCCGCATGAGTTCGGCGGCGATGCTGGTGATGACGCCGCCGGAGGTGAAGACCAGGGCGCTGCGACCCCGACCGAGGCGCTCGCGCAGATCGTCGCGCGCCGTGCGTGCGCGAGCGCAGAAATCGGGCCAGGTTTCGTTGTAGTCGTCGTCGTGGGCGCCGTCGACCCATCGGCCCACGGCCTTGCTGAACATGTCCTGGAAGGCGCGCCGTGGCTTCAGCGTACGCGCCATGTCCGCGGTCAGTGCAGCGTGGCTGGCATAGCGCGGCTCGAAGACGCGGATGATCTCGTCGTGATCGAACTCGTTCCAGCGCGCGTCGGTCTCCCATTCGGGCGGCAGGCCCATGGCCGTGAGCGCCTTGGCCGCAGTCTGCTGGTGACGCAGCATGGCGCCGGCCACTACCACATCCGGGTGCGGTAGCCGCATCGACAGCGCTTCGCCCAGGCGGCTGGCCTGCTGCATGCCGGTGCTGGAGAGCTGGTCATAGTCCGCCTTTCCGAAGCTCGCCTGGCCGTGCCGGATCAGATAGATCGCGCCCATCAGGTGGCCCTCCGGATCACGCCGCGGCAGCGCCAGTACAGGTAATGCACCAGGATCCAGATGTTGCGGAAGGCGGGATTGCGCGTCTGGCGATGGTGGTAGCGGTAATAGATCTGCTGCCCGATCACGGCCAGCCGGAACAGCCCATAGACCTCGTAGAAGGGCCAGTTGTCGGGCTTCCAGCCGGTACGCTCGCAGTAATAGGCGACGATCTCCTCGCGCGTCATCATGCCGGGCAGGTGTGTCGGCTGCCGTCGCGTGGCGCGCGCGATGCGGTCGTCGTCGGCCTGAATCCAGTAGGCCAGCGTATTGCCCAGATCCATCAGCGGATCGCCCAGCGTCGCCATTTCCCAGTCGAGGATACCGATGACGCGCGTCGGGTCCTCGGCGTTGAGTACGCAGTTGTCCAGCCGGAAGTCGTTGTGGATGACGCAGGTGGCCACATCCATCGGCCGGTTCGCTTCCAGCCAACGCGACACATACTGGAAACGCGGCACGTTCCAGGTGCGGGCGCTGGCGTAGCGCTCGGTCCAGCCTTCGATCTGACGCTGTACGTAGCCGGCTCCCTTGCCCAGGTCGCGCAAGCCGGCCTGATCCACATCCACGCTGTGCAGCGCAATGAGTTTGTCGATGGCCGAGTGGCACAGGGCCCGCGCCTGCTCGGCCGAGAAGGGGAGGCCGCGCGGCATGCCAGCGCGCGGAATGATGCCCTCAATGCGGCGCATGACGTAGAACGGGCAACCGATGACCGCCTCGTCCTCGCACAGCGCCATCATTTTCGGAACATAGGGATAGACCGGGTGCAGACCAGCCTGCACCCGGTATTCCCGCGACATGTCGTGCGCGGAGGCCGCCTTGGTTCCGGCCGGTGGCCGGCGCAGGATCAGGTCATGGCTGGGATAGGCCAGGCGATAGGTCCAGTTCGAGGCGCCGCCGCTGTACTGGGTGACTTCGGGGCGCCCGTTCAGGCCCTCGATGCGTGGCTTGAGCCAAGCATCCACGGCGTCGATGTCGAGGGCTTCCCCGTCGCGGACATCGCCCGCGACGTCAATGCGTTCGTTGGTCATGGATCAGTGTGCGAGTGCGACCGCCGGAGCGGGGGTCGAAATGATGGCGGCGAAGGCGTCAGGTGCTTCCAGATCCGGAAAATGGCCGGCCTGGTCAAAGGTCACCAGATCGGCCTGCGGGCAATGCTGGCGCACCGAGGTTGGTTTGGTATGACGGTGGGTGCGGTCGCGCCCACCCCAGATGACCGTGACCGGCAAGCGCGGCGGCGCATGCAGTAGGGCGTCATCGGCCCGCGTCTTGCGCATGCCCTGCACGAAGCTGGCAAAGCAGTAGCAGGCGCCCTGGTCAAGGGCGCGCAAGGCCATGTCGCTGAAGGACGCATGCAGGTTCCGGTCGGCCAGCGTGACGCGAAACCAGGCGGGCGGAAAGCGTCGCCGGCTGACGAAATTGAGGTACTGCCCCACCATCGGCGTGCGAATCGAGGTCTGCGTCGTGCGCGCAAACCAGGCCAGCATGTTGGCGTGATCCGGCGTCTGCAGCAGCACCAGACGCGCCAGGCGCGGGCCGAGCTGGCGGCTGGCGGCCAGGGCATAGAGGCCATTGATGGAGGAGCAGACCAGCGTCACCTGCTGCAGGTCCAGCGTTTCGATCAGGCCGCGGATTGCACTGGCGCCATCCTGCAGATCATGCCGATAGGCCATGCGCGGCGGCGAGAAGCCGAAGCCGGGCATATCGAAGACGATGACCCGGTAGCGGCCGCGCAGCCGTTCATAGATCGCGTCGTAGTGCGCGATGCCGCAGGGGCTGGCGGTGGCGATGATCAGCGGAGGCAAGTCACCACCGCTGTCGCGCAGGCACAGCCGGTCGCCACTCGGGAGATCCAGCCAGCGGGTGTCATCCGGCAGGACGGCGACCGCGCGTTGCTTGCGCAGCCCGTAATACATCACGGCATCGAAGGCTTGTCCCAGCATCGTCGTGTCATCTGCACCGGCAGGTGCGGCGTCTCCCCAGTGGGCATGATGCCGCCGCCTGTCGGCAAAGGCCAAGCGTGCCGCCGGGAGCGCCGGCGGCAAGAGCGTCTGCGCCCTCACTTGCGCGATCGGCTGCCGCTATGGCCGTACTTGCCCAGCTCCATGCGCGCCATCATGCCGCGGTGCACGGCATCCGGACCGTCGACGATGCGCAATACGCGGGCCTGCGCATACATGGCCGCCAGCGGAACGTCGTTGGAAACGCCGCAGCCACCATGCATCTGGATCGCTTCGTCGATCACCTGCTGCAGCACATTGGGTGCGACCACCTTGATCGCGGAGATCTCGGTAAGCGCGGCCAGTGCGCCGACCTGATCGATCTTCCATGCCGCGTACAGCGTGAGCAGACGCGCCTGGTCGATGGCGGCACGCAGATCGGCAATGCGCTCCCGGTTACCGCCCAGATGGATGATCGACTTGCCGAAGGCCTCGCGCGACAGCCCGCGCTCGATCATCAGCTGCAGGGCGCGTTCGGCTGCGCCCAGGGCACGCATGCAGTGGTGGATGCGGCCCGGTCCGAGACGCCCCTGCGCAATCTCGAAGCCCTTGCCCGGCCCCTGGATGAAGGCGCTCTTGGGCAGGCGCACATTGTCGAACAGCACCTCGCCATGGCCGAAGGGTTCGTCGTATTCATTGAACACCGGCAGCATGCGCTCGATCTTCACGCCCGGCGTATCCAGCGGCACCAGCACCATGCTGTGGCGGTGGTGGCGATCCGCTTCCGGGTCCGTCAGCCCCATGAAGATGGCGACGCGGCAGTGCGGGTGGCCGATGCCGGAAGACCACCACTTGCGGCCGTTGAGCACGACTTCGTCGCCCTCGACCGTAGCGGTGGCCTGCATATTGGTGGCGTCACTCGAGGCCACTGCCGGCTCGGTCATGCAGAAGGCGGAACGGATTTCCCCGCGCAGCAGCGGCTCCAGCCAGGTGGCCTTCTGCTCCTCGCTGCCGTACTTCCACAGCACTTCCATGTTGCCGGTGTCCGGCGCATTGCAGTTGAAGATTTCCGGTGCGATCAGGCTGCGCCCCATGGCCTCGCACAGCGGCGCATAGTCGACGTTGCTAAGCCCCGCGCCAACGCCCTCCTCGGGCAGGAAAAGGTTCCACAGACCTTCGGCCTGGGCTTCCTTCTTGAGCCGCTCGATCTCGGGATTGATCTTCCAGCGTGTCCAGTCGCCGCCGCGCTGGGCGTTCATCATCTCGCTGAAATGCGCCGCTTCCACCGGCGCAACACGCTCACGCATGAAGGTCTCGATGCGCTTCAAGTAATCCTTGGTCTTGGGGCTATGGCTGAAGTCCACGGTCGTCTCCTCTGACGGCAAAGCGGTACCGTACCGCGCAGCCAATCATGCATCCAATGATGGTTTTTCATGCTGACCCATGCACAAAGTGCATACTTGTCGTGTGCGCATGGATCTCAACCTGTTCCGCGTCTTCGACGCCATCTACCGCAGCGGCAGTCTGACGCGTGCCGCCGAGACGCTGAATCTGAGTCAGCCGGCCGTGAGCCATGCCCTGTCCCGGTTGCGCGATGGCCTGGGCGATCCCCTGTTTCGGCGCGAGGGTCGTGGCATGGTGGCCACGCCGCGGGCGCACGCCCTTGCCGCGGACGTACGCCAGGCACTCGCCCTGCTCGACGGCAGCCGTCAGGGCAGCGCCCCGTTCGAGCCGGCGCGCAGCACACGCCGCTTCATCATCGGCGTACGCGAAGCCATCGAGTCAGCGGCCTTGCCGGAGCTGGCGCAGCGCCTGCGTCAGCAGGCCCCCGGCGTGATCCTCGAAGCCGTCTCCTTCGCCCGCGAGACGGTGGCGCCTGCCCTGGCGCGTGGCCAACTCGATGTCGTCATCGATGTACCGCTGCCCTTGGGGAGCGAGATTCTGCGCACCCCGCTGTATGACGACCCGCTCTGCATCGTCATGCGGCGCGATCATCCGCTGGCGGCCGCGCCGCTGCGGCGGGACGACTGGCTGGCGGCCGATCACGTCGTTGTCTCGGGACGTCCAAGCGGACTGTCGCTGGAGGATGATGCGTTGCGTCGGGCCGGGCTGCATCGGCGTATTGCCCTGCGCTGCCAGAACTACCAGACCGCCTGCCGCGCGGTAGCCGCCAGCGACCTGTTGCTGGCGCTGCCGCGTCGAGTGGCCAGCACCCAGGCCGAACTCGCGCCGATCGTGCGATCCGAACCGCCGGTACCGCTGCCATCCCTGCGTGGTCAGCTTTACTGGCATCATGCCGCAGACGAGGACGCCGCCAACCGCTGGCTACGCGCACAGGTCTGCGCGGTCATGCAAGAACAACAGGCGCCCGCAGATTAGGAGGCAGCGCATGAATCCGAGCCGTCGCAACCGCGTCCACATCCGGCGCAATCTGGATCTGGTGACGGACCGCAACCCCCACGAAGTGCCGGCCGAGCATCTCGGCCTGGAGCCTTCGGTGCCGCAGGCCATTCACCAGGCCTTCGTCGATCTCTATCGCACCGGCCTGCACCCGGGTATTCAGCTCTGCATCCGGCGCCGCGGCGACATCCTGTTCGACCGCGCCATCGGCTATGCCGCCGGTGTGGCCAGTGACGACCCGCTGCAGGGGGCGCTGCGCGAAATGCGCCGCGACACACCGGTCTGCCTGTTTTCGTCGTCCAAGGCGGTGACCGCCATGCTGGTGCACAAATGTGCCGAGGATGGCTTGGTTGACCTCGACGCGCTCGTCACCGACACCATTCCCGAATACGGCCAGTGCGGCAAGCACACCACCACGGTCAAGCATCTGCTGGCGCACCAGGCCGGCATTCCGCGCATCCCGATGAAGCGTCCCGACCCCAGCCTGCTGTGGGACTGGGACCGTGCCGTCGCCACCTTGTGCGCGGCCAAGCCCATCCATGGTTCTGGCGAGCAGCAGGCCTATCACGCCATCACCGCCGGCTTCATCCTCGGTGAGATTGTGCAGCGGGTTTCGGGCCTGTCGCTCAATGACTATCTCGCCCGCCATATCGCCGAGCCCATGGGCATGCACAATTTTCACTACGGCCTCCCGGCCGCGCGCCATGCCGAGGTGGCGCGCAACGCCTTCACCGGCGGGCCGCTGCCGGCACCGCTGCGGCCGATCGCGCGCCGCGTGCTGGGCGTGGATTTCGATCGCGTACCGCCGATCTCGAACAGTCCCGAGTTCATGAATGCGGTCATCCCGGCGGGCAATCTCTACGCTACGGCGGAAGAGGCCTCGCGCTTCTTCGAGATGCTGCGCGCGGGGGGCCGGTACCAGGGCAAGCAGATCTTCGCGCCGGAGACCATCGCGCGGGCAGTGACGCCGGTGGGACGCATCCGCCTCGACCGCACACTGCTGATGCCCGTGCGCTTCTCGATGGGCATGATCCTGGGTGAAAAGCCTTTCGGCCTCTACGGGCCGGACTGCCGGGGCGCCTATGGCCACCTCGGTTTCATGAACATCGTCTGCTGGGCGGATCCGGCGCGCGAGATCTCCGCAGCGCTGCTTACCACCGGCAAGACGCTGGCCCCGAGTGCGCTCTACCGACTCATGCAGCTGATGGCCACCATTGGCGGCAGCATTCCGCGCCAGTCGCCGGACGCGCCGCATCTGGCGCGCGCCGCCTGAATCTCACGCCGGCTGCGTCTGCCGGTGCCACCAGGCCCCTGGCGACAGGGCGAACAGCGCCTCCGCCTGACGCAGCGCGCGCTTGGCAAGCCATTCCTGTTCCCGCGCGAGCTGATCGAGACGGTGCGCGTGCTCCGCATCGGCGTGCGTACCCAGTGCCTTGATGCGCTGCTCCAGCATGTAGCGGTCGTGGTGATCGCCGAGGCCGTCGGCGAGGCGGCTGAGTGCCTTGCGCCTCGCCTTCAAGCTGGGCCAGAGCGGAGTCAGTAGCTGGCAGTGATGCATGTGGTACTTCACTTCTTTGCGCCACTCGTGCAGAGGCGGGGCGTCTTTCGGGTTCGGCAGCGCGCGACGCCAGCGCTTGCGCGCGCGGCGATATCCGTTGCGCAGCCCGTTGGCGAGGTCCTCCGGCGTGATGGGCGGAAGCCCCTCGGCGGCAAGCTGGTCATCGACTGCCTGCAGCAACGCGTGTGCTTCTTCGAAACCCGCCGAGCCGGGGCGCGCTGCCGGCAGGGCGTCGGGGAGATGGCCCCAGGCCAGCTCGGGCGCGTCCTTGTCCAGCTGGGTGCAGAGCGCGGCCACGACATCGTCGTCGCGTTGTCCGGAAAGGGCACGGGCGGCGTCGCGAATTGCGCGATTAAGGGGGCCGTAGCGTTCGCCTAGGGGTCCGCGCAGCAGGCGGAGCGTGGCGCGCAGTTTCTTGCAGCGCTTGCGCGCGCCATGCACGTCGGCCGGAATCGCAGCCATCGCTTCGCCGAGCTCGGCGCGCATCACATCCAGCACTTGCGTATGCAGGGGTTGTAGCGCTGCCATGACGACGTTGGTGTCCGTGTCGCGCCAGTCTAGGTGGCGAGTGCCTTTGCAGGCAAAGATGCTAGATGCGCAGGGCCGGCGTGCGGCCGCTGTGCTCCAGCTCCCAGGCGGCGCTCCACGCGTCGCGCTGGCGTTCCAGCACGAGGTAGTTGCGCTCGGCGGTGTAGACGTCGCGCAGACCGGGCAACGGCAGCAGACGCAGTCGGTGGTTGGGCAGCGGCGACTCGCCGAAGCGCGCCAGCCAGCCCAGCGCCCGGGCGTAGGCCTCAGGCGGAGGCGGGTGGGCTACGCCGGAAGACACCAACTGGTGCAGCGGACCCGCAGCGCTGTCCAGTGTTCCGCGTGTGGCGAGATGGATCTCGCCGGACAGTGCGGTGACGGCAGCCGGCTTGGGTCCGTGGCTTTCGATGAGGTCGCGCAGGAAGGATTGCCATTCCACGCGATGGGCACGGCTCTGCCATTGATCGCGCAGATCGTCCTCGTACTTCTGTAGCTTGGGGATCCACATCAGGAGCTTTTCGATCCAGGACAGGCGCGGACCGAGGGCGGGAACGCTGGACAGCAGCAGGATGCGATCGCCTCGTGCCGCGTGCAGGGCCTGGCGCAGTGCGCGATGACCGTGCGGCCCCATCACGCGGTCCGGCCGGCGCTCCGAGCGCAGATCCGGGGCGATGATGGACAGCCCGGGCGTGCGTACGGACCAGCTCAGGCTCGTCCCGCTGCGGTCGAGGAAGTGTTGTGGCAGGGCCTCGGCTGTGCTGGCCTGCTGGAACAGCAGGAAGCATTCGCGCGCGACCCGGAACACGCTCTGCCCCACCGGATGGTCCAGCTGTTCGGGGGTGAGCGAACCCCAGCCGTCGCAGATGTCGTGGTCGTCCCAGATGCACAGCGAAGGAACGCGGGCCATCAGCCAGGAGGGATCGTTCTGCGCATAGAGCTGGGCGTAGCGCTGGAAAAGGTCGGCACGCAGGCGCTGTTCCATGATGGCCAGCGTGCCGGAATCCGGAGGCGAAAGATCGCGTTGACGAATCCAGTCCTGTGCAACCGCATGGGCGTCCAGCATTTCATCGGCGTAGAGCTGGTCTCCACCGTGCAGCAACAGCTGGAAGGGGGCGCGCGCATGCTCCGAGCCGAGCCGCCGCCAGAGCGCATTGCGTGTGACCGGGTCGCGCTCCTGGTCTCCGCGCTCCTTGCCATTGCAGGCCACGAAAGCGATGCGCAGATCATTCTGGAAGTCGGCATTGAGCGCATAGCGCGCCCCGTTGTAGCGGTAGGCTGCACCACTACGCGCCGGCAGCGACAAGCAGTAGCGCAGCACCTGGATGTCTCGGCACTGCGCCAGCGATTCGGCGGCGACGGGCCCGGTGTCGTCGCTCACGCTGGGCACGGGACAGTGACCGCACTGGATCACCAGAGCCGCTAGCTGCAAACGCCCTGCGGCGAAGCCGCGGAAGAACAGGATGGGCCCGATATTGCGCTCGTTGAGGGTCGTCACACGCGGTCTCGTTCGGCGGTGCCGTGCCGGAAGGTCAGACAGGATCGTTCAAGCATGCTGCCACGCGCTGAGGGTAGGCGCGCCGTGATCTCCGAGCGGTAGGCATCCGGCTACGGTCGGCACGCGGAATCGGGTTGTTTCGGTCTAGTATCTTGCTTCTCGCACACCCTCGCCAGCCCCATGCGCTCTCAGCTGCCGGTGATCCGTCCGATGCACCCTGGGGATGTGGAGGCGCTGTGGCGGCTCTTCCATCGCGCGGTGCATGCGCGCGCCATCCGCGACTACTCGGCGGCGCAATGTGCCGTCTGGGCGCCGCACCACCCGACCGCGCAGCAACGGGCGGCATGGCGCAATCGCCTGTTGGCGAATCAGCCGTGGGTTATCGAATGGCAAGGCGATGCGGCCGGCTTTGCCGATCTGCAGCCGGATGGATGGATCGATCAGTTCTTTGTCGATCCGGGCGTGCGCGGTCAACGCCTGGCCGATCATTTGATGCAGGCCCTCCTCCACCGTGCGGAGCAACGCCGCCTGCCCTATGTGCAGGCCGATGTCAGCCTGAGCGCGGAGGCTTTCTTCCGGCGCCACGGCTTTGCGCTGTGCTTCCGTCAGGTGGTACGGCGCGAGGGCATCGCCTTTCGCAATGCGCGGATGCGACGGGCCTTCGACATCGGCGATGGTTTGCGCTGAGGAGCGGCCTGCGACAAGGTAGTGCCCATCACGCCGCAGTACATTCTGGAGACCGTAAGCGGCGGGCACGACAAGAAGGGGAGCACGACCACCATGGCGATCTACAACAAGATTCTGTTTGCGACCGATCTGACACCAAAGGCGCAGCACGCGCAGGAAGCGGCGTTCCGCCTGGCGCGCGAGCATGGCGCCACGCTGCACCTGCTGCATGTGAACGTGCTGTCGGCCCTTCACATGGAATATCGAGGCCTGCAGAAGGCGGACGACTACGTGCAATCGGTACTGGCCGCCTGTCGCGCTTCTCTGCAGGAAGTGCCCGACCAGCCCGACCTCACCATCGAACGCAGTGTCATCACCGACGAATCGCCCGGGCGCGCCATCCTCCATTACGCCGATCAGCACGGCATCGATCTGATCGTCCTGGGGACCGACCACGTCACCAGCCCGGAGCGCTATCTCACCGGCAGCGCCGTGCTCAAGGTGTTGCATGGCAGCCGTGCGCCGGTCCTGGTCAATGGCAACGAGGCCGCAGCACTGACCGGGGTGCAGCGCATCGTGGTAGGCACCGACCTGTCGGACACATCAGCCGATGCGCTGCGGCACGCCGCTGAACTCGCCAGCGAATACAAGGCCGAACTCATCGTCAGCTACGTGCTGGTTCCGCCCATGGCTACCCCCTACGATGTGCAGCAGGTGCTGGAGTCGCCGGATCACGCCGCGGCGGAGACAGCGCTTGAGCGCTTTCTCGACGGTTTGGGGCTGGCGGTGAACCCGCGGCGTGAAGTGCGCAGCGGGCGCGCGCATCTCGAACTGCTCGAGTCGGTCAAGGCACACGGCGCCGACCTGCTGGTGGTCGGGGCGAGCGGACACGGCGCGCTGGGACGCATCTTCCTCGGCAGTACCGCGGATCGCGTCGTCCAGCACGCCCGCTGCCCGGTTCTCGTGCATCGGACACCGGGCAGCTGAACCGGCGAGCCGCTAGAAGCCTTCGGCGACGATGTCCTGCGCCGACAGCAGCGGCAGCTGAACGCGGCCACTGAGGGTCAGTGCCGGCACCAGGATGTCGCGCGAGAAGGTGCCGAGATACTGCGGATGAAAGCCGTAGACCAGCAGACCCAAGGTATCACCGGGCTGGAGCCGCTCGGCAACCGCGACCAGACGCTCCGGTGCCTGGGGCGTGCCGTGGGCGCCGTAGCCGCGCAGGGGCTTGAGTTGATCATCGATCAGTTGCCACTGGCCGTCGCGCTGATAGCCCACACCGACATAGATGATCGGATCGCAGGCGAGCGGGAGAAAGGCGCTCAGGCATTCCGCCTGGGCGAGCGCCTCGTTGACCGGAGATAGGGTCAATTGCATGGTCGGCTGCCCGGCAAGCACGGCACCATCCTCGCCGATGGTTTGCAGCGGTATGGCCTGGATGCCGCCGGGCAAGTCCGGACCCAGTGCGCTGGTCGCCACGCCGATGAGCCCGCTGACGGCAGGCGTGCTCGCCTCGACCGGGAAGTCGCTGCCGCCTTCGGGGATGTCCGAGACGGCCACGGCGTCGCCCTCGGCCAGCGACAGGCAGATGGCGTCGCCGGTGGGTAGGGCTTCTTCCAGTGCGGCGTCGCGCCCCTTGAGCTTGGCCTCAAACCAGGCGAGGGTGGCGGTGTCGCGGTCGATGCTGCCGCAGGCGTTTTGCCCGCCCGGGCCCTGAAATTCAGGCACGACCACGGCGCCGGAAAGGGCGGCGAGCGCGCTATCCAGATCGGCGCTCAGCGTCTCGACACTCAGCGGAAGAATATGCCCCGACTGGTGCGTCAGCAGTCGCACGTCACCGCCGCGTGCCCGCAGACAGCGCAGGTTGTCGAAGGCTTCGGTGACGTTGAACAGGGTGTCGGGGAAGCCCTGCCAGAGCAGGATGTCGGCCGCCGGGGGCGTGCTCGGCGGCGTCATCGGGACTTCGGTGCCCTGGGCGAAGGCGATTTCGGGAATGGCTTCCCCATCGCAGAAATAGCGCGGGCTGTGGTAGCGGAAGAAGTCGAGGCCGGGTTCCGGGAAGCGGTTGGTGGTCAGGCCGCGCAACAGGGTTTCGCGGATGACGTTGTCGAGATCCCCCTGCGAACCCGATTCACCTCCGGCCACCAGCACCAGCGCCCATCCCGACTTGATGGCATCGCCTGGATTGAGCGACTCGGTCAGGTCATGCCAGGTGATGTCCGGTACCAGCGCGCGCAGGCGTGCCTTCGGGTCGACGGCCTGCAGCAGCAACTGGTATCCGCCGCCGTAGCTGGAGCCGTAGGCGCCCACCATCATCGTGCCGCTGGCATCGCGCTGCAGCTGCGGCAGGGCCGTCTCCGCCCAGTCCAGAATGGCCACTAGGTCGCGTCCCTCGGCGTCCGGGTCCATGACGCGTACCGGTCCGGTGGACTCGCCGAAGCCGCGCTGATCAATGCTGATCACGTAGTAGCCGTTGTTCACCAAACTTCCAATCAATCCGGTCGACTCGGTCTGGCGGCTGCCGCCGAAACCGTGGCTGTGCAGCACCAGCGGGTAGCGCATCCCCGGTTCCATGCGTTCCGGCGTGAACAGTTGGAAGACGATGCTGCCTTCGACCGGCGAGGGAATCTCGACGCGCCGGTTTTCGGCCGCGCTCACATCGCTGGGATTGTCGCTGCCGTTGTCCGGTGCGGAAGGGTTGTTGTTGCTGCCACCGCAGGCCGGCAGCAGCAGGGCGGTCATCAGCACAGCGGCAAGGGAGAGAAGGCGCATCGGTGCGGGGTCCGTCAGAACACAATGGAACCGTTTATTACGCGCGCATGACGGCTGCGTCTCAATCGTTGTTTTTGCTTAGGTCTCGCACGCGGCGCGTAGCTGATCCGCCGGTGTAGTCTGTAAGCCGGTCGATGCCGTCATCGACTCCGGCACAGAAGAATGAGAGGACGCCCGTGTTTCATCGTCGCTTCGAACGCGATGCCAGAGCGCGACGCCGTACGGCGCACGATCTCGGTCAGGCGCTGACCAACGGTTTTGATCGGCTGTTCCGTACGGATGCCCTGGTCAAGGCCGACCGCACGCCTTATGAGGTGATCCATCAGAACGGGCTGCTCAAGCTGCGCTATTACCCCCCGCTGGATGTCAGCCATATCCAGGTCGGCGACGACACCGTGGCGGTCTCGAAAAAGCCCCATCGCACGCCTATCGTGCTCGTGCCGCCGCTGGCCGCCAGCACGCTCATCTTCGACCTGCTGCCGGAACGCAGCCTGGTGCGCTTCCTGTTGGCGCAGGGCTACCCGGTCTATCTGGTGGATTTCGGGGAGCCGCACCGCGCCCACGCCCATTACGGGGTACGCGAGTACACCACGCAGCTGCTGCCCTCCGCGCTGGAGGCGGCGCGCGCCCATTCCGGCGAACAGGACATCACCCTATTCGGCTATTGCATGGGCGGCCTGTTCGCGCTGATCTACGCCGGCGTGACCGGGGATCCGCACATCCGCAATCTGGTCACCGTTGCCAGCCCGATCGACATGCACGACTCCACCCTGGCCGCCAAGGTGCTGGAGTTGCTCAACTACCCCACCTATCTGGTGCGGCGCTACACCCCGTTTCGCGTGCACGACGTCAATCCGCGCTACCTGCAGATGCCCGGGTGGGCCAATTCCCTGATGTTCAAGATGACCAACCCGGTGGGCAGTCTGATGACCTACTGGGACCTGCTGATCCATCTTGCGGACCGTGAATACGTTGAGGTGCACACCACCACCAGCCGCTGGTTCGATCGCATGCTCGATTACCCCGGCGGGATCGTGCAGGACTTCATCATCAAGGTCGGCCTGGACAACGCGCTGGCCACGGGGCGCATCCAGTTCGGCGACAGCGAGGCCGACTTCCAGCGGATCTCCTGTGCCTTGCTGGCCATCGCGGGGCGCGGCGATACCCTCGTCGGCGAAGGCAGCGCGCGCCGTGTCATGGATGTCGTGAATTCCAACGACAAGACCTTCCAGATGGCCGATGGCGGTCATGCCGGCGTCTTCGCCGGGGGTAAGGCGCCGCGGGGTACCTGGCGCATCGTGGCCGATTGGCTGGAAAGCCGCTCTGACTAGCCGCATCGATCGACGGAGATCCCATGCCTTCCCTGCTGCTTCCCATCGTGCTGATTGCCCTCGCCGGTGCCGCGGTGGCGGCCCAGCCGGCCTTCAACGGTCAGCTCGCCAGCCATCTCGGATCTCCCTTGCGTGCGGCGCTGGTGAACTTCCTCGCGGGTGCCAGCGTGCTTGGCGTGCTGGTGATGCTGCTCATGCCGCGCCAGGGCGTGCCGGACATGCGCATGCTGACGCAGGTGCCCACGCATCTCTGGCTTGCCGGAGGCACGCTGGGAGCCAGCTTTGTGGCCACCGCCACCTGGGCCGCGCCCAAGGTCGGGGTGGCGGCCTTCTTTGCCACGCTGGTTGCGGCGCAGCTCATCGCCGCCCTGGTGATGGATCATTTCGGCCTGTTGGGCTTGGCGCAGCGCCCCGCCAATCTGGTGCGCGTGGCGGGTGCGCTTCTGCTGGTGCTGGGCGCGCTGCTGGTGGTGCGCGGTTAGCCGCGCCTGCGCCTAGCGCGCACGCAGCTTGCGCGCCCAGGCCACGTGCCGCTGAATCTGCGGATCCTCGCGCAGGGCCTCCAGCGTGTTCAACTGTCGGCCCAGGGTCTGTTCATCGTGAAAGCGATGCACGGCGCGGTGGCATTCCCTGCACAGCCAGATCCCACGGCGACGCATGTCCTCTTTGCTGAAATGCCGTTGGAACCACGGCTTGCGGTGGTTCTTGCGAGGCACGAGATGGTGAAAGCTCAGCGGCACCGTGCGGTCGCAGAGTGCACAGCGGTCGGAGGATGCGGATCGAAGCATGGGCGGCAACGGGTGAGCAGTGCGACGCCAGCGCACCCGCGCCAGCGGCTGAGAGATAATGCAATGCGTGCCCCTCAGCGGCACCTTTGCTTCGACAATGCGCGAATGGCCGGCGCAGGCAGGCATGCTTTTTCCGATGTTTCTTGATGACGAACTCTCCATCGCCGAGCGCTGGATTCCACTGGAAGGCAGCCGGAATTTCCGTGACATCGGCGGCTATCGCACCCGTGACGGCGCGCGCCTGCGCTGGCGGCAGCTTTATCGCAGCGACGCCCTGGGCGGACTGACGTCAGCGGACAGCACGCTGCTGCGCGACGGACTGGGCATCTGCAGCGTGGTCGACCTGCGCCATGCCCGCGAATGCGAGCGCAAGGGCGTGGCCCCCATCGCCGATGGCGTGGATGTGCGCCTGTTTCACCTGCCGCTCAATCGCGAAGATGTACCGGACGACGATCCGCTGCCCGACCTGGACGACCTGGGCATCGTCTATCTCTGGATCTCGCGCGGCGTCGGCCCGGTACTGGCGCGCGTGCTGCAATGCATCGCTGCCGATGACGCCACGCCGATGGTGTTCCACTGTGCCGCCGGCAAGGACCGCACCGGCATCGTGGCGGCCACCTTGATGACCCTGCTGGGCGTGCCGGACGAAACCATCGCCGCCGATTATGCCCTCACCGAGCTGGTCGGTCAGGCCATTCCGGAAGCGGATCGTGCCGCGGCCTTTGCGCAGTATCGTCAGCACGGTGCGCCGCCCGATGCCCTCAACGCGCGCCCGGAACACATGGTGGCCTTCCTGCAGGGCCTGCGCGCGGCGCACGGCAGCGTGGCGCAGTATCTGGCGCCCTTCGGTGTGGGCAGTGGCCTGGTGGAGCGCCTGCGCGACCGTTTTCTGGAATAGGGGCGCAGTCCCCGGCGTGCGCCTGCTAAGGTGACCCTACGACAACAAAAAGAGGAGCACGCCATGGCCGGGAAGCGGTTGAACGCGCTGGACTGGACCTTTCTCGCCAACGAGACGCGCGAGTCCATGATGCACGTCGGGTCGATGATGACCTGCTCCGCTGCCCCCGGCGAGGATCCGGAAGATCTCAGCACCTTGATGGAGGAGATCCGCAATGAGGTCCGGGTCTACCCGCCGTGGAATCTGAAACTGCGCTTCCCGAATGTGCCGGCCCATCCCCTGCAGCGCTGGATCGAGGACGAGGATTTCGACATCGACTACCACGTGCGCCACTCCGCCTTGCCGGCGCCGGGTGACGAGCGCAAGCTGGGGGTGCTGGTTTCGCGCCTGCACAGCCACAGCATCGACTTCCATCGTCCGCCGTGGGAGGTGCATTTCATCGAAGGCCTGGAAGGCGGCCGCTTCGCGATGTACTTCAAGGTGCACCACAGCCTTATCGACGGCTATACCGGCATTCAGTTGCTGTCGCGCAGCCTGAGCCGATCGCCCGAGGATCGTGATTCGCCGATGTTCTTCGCGCGTGCACCGGACAAGCGCCCACGCAGCGAAGGCAGCGAAGCGCCGCCGGTGCTGGAAAGTCTGATGCGGGTCGCACGCGAGCAGCTGGGCACCACGCGCAGCATCAGCAAGTCGCTGTTCCGCTCCTATCAGCGCGATCACAATGAACTCGCGGCGCCCATGCGCGCGCCGAAGTCGATCGTCAATCAGCGCGTCAGTCGCAACCGCCGCTTTGCGACGCAGGAATTCGCGCTGGAACGCTTCAAGCGGGTCGGGGAGCACTTCGGCGGCACCATCAACGACGTCGTGCTCGCGGTCAGCAGTGCCTCCCTGCGCCGTCTGCTGCAGGAGCAAAATGCGCTGCCGCGCGAGGCGATGACGGCCATGCTGCCGGTCAATATCCGCCCCAAGGACGATCCGGGTGGCGGCAACGCCGTGGGCACCATTCTGGCGTCGCTTGCGACCGATATCGAGGATCCGGTGGCGCGCTTTGAGGCGATCATCGCCTCCACCACGAGCGCCAAGGCGCAACTCAAGGGCATGACGCGCGCCGGCATCATGCAATACAGCGCGCTGTTGATGGCGCCGCTGCTGCTGGCGCAGGTGCCCGGCGCGGTCGGTCGGGTGCGCCCGGCCTTCAATCTGGTGGTATCCAACGTCCCCGGTCCGCGGGAGCCGCTGTATTTCCGTGGCTGGAAGCTGGACGCCTACTATCCGATGTCGATTCCCTTCCACGGCTACGGACTCAATGTCACCGTGGTGAGCTACGTCGACAAACTGGACTTTGGCTTCACCGGCTGCCGCGACAGCGTGCCCCATCTGCAGCGCATGGCGGTCTACAGCGCCGAGGCACTGGAAGAACTGGAAGCCGCGCTCTAGCGATGCCTCCGCCTGCCTGGCGGCGATCACCCCAGGCAGGCGGGCGAACCGCTTCAGTGGGCGCGGAAATACTCCGCGACGTAATCCAGCAGAGGCCTGCGATGCTGGCTCGGGAAGGGCCGTAGCGCCATGCGGTCGAGCCAGATGCCACCGCAGCGGGCGCACTCGTGGACCTCAAGGGCGCGAATCTGCGCCGGCACGAGACGGATACCGCAGCGTGGGCAGGCGCCTTCCTCCGGGGCCTGCGCCATGGCATGCCCGGTCATCGCGGCTGCCGGCGCGCCGCCTTCGCGGCGCAGGCGTTCCAGGTTGGCAAAGTAGCGGTCTTCCTCGACCTTTTCCCGCAGACGCAGGCGTTCACCCAGGTGATCCTTGTGATGCATGGGCACACTCCTCGTGGAAACCCAACATCGAGACTACGCCGACGGCGGCCAAGTGCAAGTGGGTGCAACAAGAAGGCCGCGCCGGGGCTGCCCGACGCGGCCTTTCAACAGACAAACGGCCGAAAACGGCCCGATCGACTCAGTCGTCCGGATGACTGCCGTCGTCGTTGTGCGGATGACCGTGTTCGATCTCTTCCGGCGTGGCTTCGCGCACGGACACGACTTCGACGTCGAAATTCAGATTCTCGCCGGCGAGCGGATGGTTGCCATCGACGGTCACTTCCTCGTCGCCCACTTCCGTGACCATGACGGTCACCGGGCCCTGCTGGGTCTCCGCACGGAAGCGCATGCCGGGCGCCACTTCATCGACGCCTTCGAAGGCCGAGCGCGGCACGGTCTGCACCAGTTGCTCGACGCGTTCGCCGTAGCCATTTTCCGGTGTCACGGCCACCTGGAACTTGTCGCCCGCCTGCTTGCCTTCCATCTCTTCCTCGAGACCGGCAACGATGGTGCTGGCGCCGTGGAGATAGCGCATCGGCTCGCGCTCGCGCGAGGAATCGATGACTTCCTTGTTGTCGTTGGTGAGCGTGTAATGGAACTCGGCGACGGTCTTGTCGGTGATTTGCACGGTTGGTACCACATAAACAGATGTTCGGCGCATCCTACGCGAGATAGGCGCCAAGTGCTGGCACGCCGTGTTGTGCGGGCGCCCCGTCTGGACTAGCGGTACCGCTCAGGTCGCGTTTCGGCCAGACGCGCTCCGGCGGCTAAGAGCGATCAGCCGCTGCCGCCGCGCGAGTGCTCTGCGCCGCCCGAAGCCGGATGCCAGTGGCCGCCGCGTCTGCGTCGCTCGATGGATGCCGGCCACGCTTGCCGCGATCGCTCGCCCGCGCCCGAGGGCCGCATCGGCGCGCACGGCGCATCGGCGCATACCACCCGATTGCGACCGTCGGACTTGCCCTGGTAGAGCGCATCGTCGGCACGTTGCAGCAGGCTGTCAGCGGTATCGCCCTCGCGCCATTGCGCCACCCCGAAGGTGGCAGTGACGCGCGGTGCCTGCTCCACTCCCGGCAACTGTGCGATGCGGGTGCGCATCGCTTCGCTGCAGGCGCCGGCGGCATCGAGATCACAGTCCGGCATGACAATGGCGAATTCCTCGCCTCCAAAGCGGCAGACGGTATCCGTGTTGCGCAGCCCTTCCTGCAGGGTCCGTGCGAGATGCTGCAGCAGACGATCGCCGATGGCGTGCCCGAAGACATCATTGACCGCCTTGAAGTGATCGATGTCGATCATGACCAGGCTGAAGGGGATGTGTTCCGTTCGCGCAGTCATGACCGCCGCTTCCAGGCATTGGTCCAGTTGACGCCGGTTGCCGACGCCGGTGAGCTGGTCAGTGACCGAGAGGCTGTGGATCTCCGCCTCTCGCTCGGACAATCGACGGTTCATGACGATCAGCTCGCGCTGACTCTGGGCCAGATCGGCGCTGAGTCGCATGGCCGCATCCGACACGCGCATGATGTCCTCGATATCGTGCTCCGCCATCAGCAGCCATCCATCGCTCTGAAATCGCACATGGCCGCGCAGGCTCCGAGCCTGGCCTTCCGGGTCGCCGATGGTGAGCAAACCGCGATAGCAGGGCGCGGCCGCCGTCCCCGCCAGACGCTGCAAGGCATCCAGCCGGGGGGACAGCAAGTAGGGCGCTACGTGGAGATGCGATGCATTGCGTACGGCGTCTGGCAGCAATCGGCGAAAGCCTTCGTTGGCCCATTGCAGCGCACCGTCGTCGGCGATGCGGGCGAACGCGATGCTGCGCATCGGCGCCAGCCACTCCATCGGGAGCGCGTCCTGCGTCATGCCACCTTGGCGAGCGTGCGCAAGGTTTGGCCGAGGTCGCGGACGTCGGGCACCAGAATAATGTCTTCCATGCTGCGCGCGATATCGGGGTACTCGGCAACGGCCAGGCCGCCGAGCAGAAGCTGCGGCGCAGCCGGCCCCAGGCGGCTGCGAACGCGCGTGAACAGGGCGCGCGTCGTGAGCAGGTGATGCGCCAGCGACACCGACACGGCCAGTACCTGCGGCCGCTCCCGCGCGACCGCTTCGAGGATGGCGTGCACATCCCCGCCCGCGGGCAGCGTGTGCGTGTTCCATCCGGCTTCGGCGAGGGCATCGGCGACAATACGCAGTCCCACGCTGTGCCGGTTCCCCGGTGCCAGCGCGAGCATCGATGACGAGTCTTCCGGGCCACCGCGCCCGTGTGCATGGGCCGTCTCTGCAAGCAGAGCTTCGACGATCGCCGTCGCCAGATGCTCCTGGGCCACGGAAATCTGATTGTCTTGCCATTTGCGGCCGATGCTGTAGAGCGCGGGCTGGACGAGCTCGACAGCGGCGGCCACCGGGTCGCGCTGCCGTTCCAGTGCGGCCCGGAACAGCTGCTGCGCCAGAACGTGATCGCCGGCGACGAGGGCCGCCTCGAACTCGGCATAGCCGCGGCTGTCCGGCGGAGAATGAATGCGCCAGTCGGTGGCGTGGCGGTGCCAGCGCAGGGCGTATTGCACTTCGCGCAGGACGCCGTACAGTGCGGCACGCGCACTGGCTGAGGCGGTGTCGCCGAAGACCGCATCGAGGCGGTCCAGACAGAGCGGCACGGCATCCGGGGCTGCCTGTCGCGCCGTCAGCACGTCGCGCAACCACAGCAGATAGCGCACCAGCGGGCTGCTGGTGTACCCGGCGATGGATGCCTCAAAGTGATCCAGCAGCCGATGGGCCTCGTCGCGCATCTCGCGCACGGCGTCCTCGCCGAACTCGCGCCATGCCTGGGCTGCACGGTTGCGGAATACCTCGACCAGCGCCGCGACGGCTGCATCCCGCTGATTCTGGATCACGGCGTGGGCTTCCGCCGCTTCAATGACAAGAGCGCGTTCGATCATGCGATTCCTGCTGCGATAAGCTATCGCCCTCCGGGACCCGACCACTGCTGGCCGTGCGGGGGACGTCATTGCCAGTATGTCGACGGCGCTTCAACAGACCATCCGATCGGCTGATCGCCGGTAGCACTTGCCCGCTGAGTCGGCGGCCACAACCGCCGCGGTCCCCGGCGTGGCAGCATGCAGGCAATGACACACACCGAACTGCTTTCCTTGTTATTGCCCTGGCTGGCCGGTGGCCTTGCCGCCCTGGCGGTGGGGCTTCTGTTGCTCGCGCTAGGGCGCGGTCGCCGCATCGCCGGGTTGGTGCAGGACGTGCAGACGCTGCGCAGCGAGCGCGTCGGCTATGAGGCCCAGGCCGAATCCATGCAACAGCGGTTGGCGGAGCGTGAGCAGCGGATCGCCGAGCTGCATCAGATGCAGGAAACGCTGCGCGAACAATTACAGCGTGAGCGCACGGCCGCTGCGGAGCTGCGTACACGCCTTGAAGCAGAGCAGAAAGCGGCACAGGAAAAGCAGAAGTTGCTCGAGAGCACGCGTGAGCAGCTCGAGGAGCGCTTCAAGATCCTTTCCGCGGAAGCGCTGGAGGCCAACAAGAAGTCCCTGCTGCAATTGGCCGAACAGCGCTTTCAGCAGCAGGAGCAGCTGGCCCGCAACGACCTCGACAAGCGCCGGCAGGCGGTGGATGAGCTGGTCAAGCCGCTGCGCGAATCATTGGCCAAGCTGGAAGGGCAGAACCAGAAGCTGGAGGCAGCACGCAGCGAGGCCTACGGCGCGCTCAACCAGCAGATGAAGGCCCTGATCGATACCCACCTGCCTGCTCTGAAGGGGGAAACCGACCGACTCGTCAAGGCGCTGCGCCAGCCGCATACCCGCGGTCGCTGGGGAGAAGTCCAGCTCAAGCGCGTTGCCGAGATGGCCGGCATGACCGAGCACATCGACTTTTCCGAGCAGGAGAGCGTGAGTACGGATCAGGGTGGGCGTTTGCGCCCCGACATGACCGTGCACCTGCCTGGCGGACGGCGCATCGTGGTCGATTCCAAGGCGCCGGTCGCCGCCTACCTGGAGGCCATCGAAGCCCCCGACGAAGACAGCCGCAACGCACGCCTGAAACAGCATGCCCAGCAGCTGCGCAGTCATATCCAGCAGCTGGGCGGCAAGCAGTATTTCGAACAGTTTGACCGCACGCCGGAGTTCGTCGTCCTTTTCGTACCGGGCGAGGTCTTCTTCTCTGAGGCGTTGAAGGCCGACCCCAGCCTCATTGAGTACGGCGCCGAGCGCAAGGTCATCGTCGCCTCGCCGACCAGCTTCATCGCCCTGCTCAAGGCGGTGTCCTACGGCTGGCGCCAGGAGGACCTTGCCGAGAATGCCGAAAAGGTGGCCAAGCTGGGCCGGGAGATCTACGACCGCATCGGTACCCTGGCGGGCCATTGGCAGAAAGTCGGCAAGAGCCTTGACAACGCCGTGGACGCCTACAACAAGGCCGTGGGATCGCTGGAAACCCGCGTGCTGAGTTCGGCGCGCAAGTTCCGCGACCTGCAGGTGGGGGGCGAGGCCCTGTCCGAAGTGGAACCCATCGACCATGCCGCGCGCCCGCTGCTTGCTCCGGAGATGCAGCCGCTTCCTACGGCGGAGGATCGGGCGCTGCCATCGTCGACAGGCGACGCGTCGCCGACCACTGACGCCGCTGACGGTGCCGATCCGGAGCCAGGTCGGTGAATATCCTCATCATCGGCAACAGTGGGTCGGGCAAGACCACGCTGGCGCGGCGTCTCGCCGCCGAACTGGGGGTGGCGCCTTTGTCCATGGACCGTGTCGCCTTCGCCGAAGGCACGCAGCGCCACCCCGTTCAGGCCAGCGTGGCAGCACTGCAGGCGCTGGTCCAAGGGCAGGTGCATCGCGTGATCGAAGGCTGCTATGCCGACATCGCCGAGGCGCTGCTGCCGGATTGCGATCATCTGCTGTTCCTCAATCCGGGCGTGGAGGTCTGTGTTGCCCATTGCCGCCGACGGCCCTGGGAGCCGGACAAATTCGCCAGCGCGGCTGAACAGGACGCCCATCTGGACGCCCTCATCGCCTGGGTGCGGGCCTATCCCGAGCGCCGGGACGAGTATGGCCTGATCCGCCATCGTGCGCTCTTCGAGGTCTTCAGCGGGGACAAGCGCGAGCTCCGCAGGATTGAGGACTACGCCGCGCTTTGAGCGCGGGGTGCCAAGAGCACCGGCGCGCGGATGGAACACGCCCAATGCCGCAATGTCTACATGGCAACCGTCATTGAGGAATCGAACAAGGAGGCAGCCCATGCCCCATGCTTTGCGTATCAGCTGCACATTGTTGGCCGCCACGCTGTTGGCAGCCTGCGCCACGACCCCCGACGCGCAGGATCAAGCGAATGCCACGGACAGCGAACAGGCAGAGCGTCGCGCGATGACGGAGGAGGCGCTGCGCGCTGATCGGAGCAGGCGCTGCCCGGAGAATGCACGCGACCCCGCAGCGCAGCCGCGGCAGGCCTGCCCCTCTGAGCGCAGCGCCGGGCCGCTTAGCGCGCCGACCTCCACGCTGGAGGGTGCGATCAATCAGCCCCTCGGCGGACTCGGCAACGCGACCGGCTTGTAATCCGCCCGCGCGTGGGCGCGGGCAGGCGTGATTGTGGTCGCCGGCAGGTGCGTTTGGGGACATCGCCCGGATCAGGCGCATCGCCTGTGTGGCCGCTCTCATCGGCCCTTTCACGTGACCCGCCCATCACGCTCGCTTCTGTGTCGCCCCCGCGGTAGCGCATAACGGCGCCTGCGTGGCGTCCGTACGGATAGTGCCGGAATGCTGCTAGGCTGCCTGTCATTCAGGGAGCGGAAGGAGCGAAACGATGCTGCTCAGTCTAGGTATCGTGCTGTGGGCGGTGACGCATCTGTTCGTGGCGGTTGCGCCGTCGGCACGGCAGCACCTTGTCGACACGCTGGGGCTGGGGCCCTACAAGGGGCTGTTCTCGCTCGTGATCGTGCTGTCGCTGGTCATCATCGTGCTTGGCTGGCAGGCCATGCCGCCTACCTCGGCCTATGTGCCTCCCATCGGTCTGCGTCACGCCACTCTGCTGCTTGTGCCCATCGCTGTGGTGCTCTTCATCAGCGCGCGTGCGCCCACCGACATCAAGCGGATCATCCGGCACCCGCAGCTCACCGGCGTCAAGCTGTGGGCAGTGGCGCATCTGCTCGCCAATGGCGAGTGGCGTTCGCTGATCCTCTTCGGCGGCTTTCTGGCCTGGGCGGTGCTGGAGGTGATCTTCATCAAGCGCCGCGACGGTGCCTGGGTCAAGCCGGAACCGGTGGGCGCGGTGCGCACCACGGTCAGCGCCATCATCGGCCTGGTCCTGGCTGCCTTGCTCATCGTCGTGCATCCCTGGATCGCCGGACGTCCCGTGATCGCCATGGGTTGAGCCGCTCCGTCATGGAGTGCGGGGCGCAGCCCCCCTCGTGGGCCGTACCACGGGGGCACGCGGACTTATTGCGCCGTGTTTGACCGATGATTGCTGCAGTGCAGCGATCTGAGCAATGATGGGCAACCCCCAAGTTCGGAGCCTTGTCTAGATGCCAACGCCTGTCGCTGCCGATACGCGCGAACTGGGGCTTGAACTGGGCTTGCTCGCGCTACGTTATTTTGCGGGGACCGATGCCCTGCACTATGGGCTGTGGGATGAAGACCTGCCGCCCTGTCTCGGCAACATTGCGGAGGCGCAGCGACGCTATACCGAGTTTCTCCTCACCCATATTCCGACCGAAGCGACCTCGGTACTGGATGTGGGTTGCGGTGCAGGTGTGGTGGCACAGCGGCTCGTCGAGCGCGGACATACGGTGACCTGCGTTTCTCCTTCCGCGGTGCTCGCCGCGCGCACGCGCGAACGCCTGGGTGATGCGGTGGAGGTCCACGAATGTCGCTTCGAGGCACTGGAAACGCAGGCGCAGTTCGACGTGGTGCTGTTCAGCGAGAGCTTCCAGTACATTCCTATGGACATTGCATTGCCGCGTGCCCGCGCCCTGCTGCGACCGGGCGGCAAAATTGTGATCTGCGATTTCTTCAAGACCGAAGCCGCGGGCAAGGGGCCCATGGGCGGCGGCCATCGTTACACGCGATTTGCGCCTGCTGTGCGGGATGCGGGTCTGGAAGCCGCCGTGGGTATGGATATCACCGCGCGTGTAGCGCCTACGATGGCGGTCTACGATCAGCTGCGCGCCGAGCTGGTGGGCCCTGGCTCCGCCATCATCGGCCAGTATGCGCGTGCGCACTATCCCAGGATCAGCCGCCTTGCTGCCTGGTTCATGCGCCGACGTCTGGAGCGCTTTCGGCGCAAGTACCTGAGTGGTGAGCGCAATCCGCAAGCATTTTCGCATTGGAAGAGCTACCGCTTGATCGTCTTGCGCGCGCGGGCAGCCGCCTCCGAGCCGGTGGCGGGACGCAGCGACACACGGCTGTCGATGTGGTGGCCCTTGGCGGTTGGTCTGGTCGGACTGGCTGAGGTGTAACGCTGGCCGACTAGGATGTGGTGGCGGTGGACGCGTCCTCGGAAGGCCGCATGATGCTGGGGCCGAGGGTTTCGAGGACCTCACGGGCATCGAAGGCGTCGATGGCGTGCTGTGCGGGGGCTTCCTGCAGCAGCTTGAAGATGGCCGAGGCCCGATAACTCTCTCCGCCCTGCGCGGGGACCCGGTCGACGATGATCAGGCTGGTGCCAAAGGGGTCGCCATGCCACCCGAAGCCGGTGGTGATGCCAGTCACCACGGTCTGATGGGGGCGATCCTCTTCTACCTTGTGCAGACTCGGTACGAAGTAGCGGTAACCCCGCTCCACAGTGATCTCCGCAGCACGGTAGAGCAGATAGTTTTCCACGGTCTCCTGTGGCGTCAGAAAGTTGCCTCGGAAGACCACGCGCACGCGGTCTGGCTCCAGTGCCTGCTCACTGTAGCCGTGCAGGCCATCCTCCGGTCGCGGCTGATACGGTGTGGGGCCGGTGGCGCAGGCGGTGACGAACAGCAGGGCAAGGCATAGAACGGCGCTTCTCATGTCCTTCTCGTCGCAAGGGGTTCTGCTTAGAGCGCGCCCCTGCCGCAGTGTTCCATGATGCCCTGCAAGGTCCTCTCGGTCGCGCGCTATCCGTTGGCCCCCGATCGCGCTTTTGCCCCGAGCAGGAACAGGAGGGCGGCGAACAGGGTGACCGCGCCAATAATGGCGGGCACGAAGGCCAGTGCGCCGGCCAGGCTGGCCTCGCCCAGCGGGGAGTCATGCAGGCTGAGGCCATGATTCTCGGCGAACATGCCGAACAGATAGAACATCGCGTTGCCCCAGACTGCGATGACCACGCCCCAGCTCACCATCGCCGCGCGCCCGCTGGGTAGCACCACGGCCTTGAGCGCGGCAGCCAGGGCGATGGCCATGATGCCGTTCATCAGCATGCCGATATGCAGGATGCGCCAGCCGCGCGCCGTGCCGGGGATCTCCATGTCCATGAAGACCGGAACCGGCGAAAAGGAGATGCCGCCGAGCATCTCGAAGGTGAGAAAGAATCCACCGATCATGGCAAGCAGCATCGAAGCGATGCCGTTCTTCATCATGCGGTGTGCGTGCTCGTGGTTCATGGCGTCCCCTTTGTGTGTTGTGTTCCGATGCACCGAAGCAGGCTTCATTCCTGCGGCAAGAAGGATTATGCTGCATGTATTGCGTATGCGTAGTCCGCATTACGCGCCTTGAAAGCACCCTGAAGTGGTGCAGGAGGAGACCATGGCGAGCGTTGCCACCCATCCCATGCAGGGTTTTCCGGTCCGGCCGCTGAAGTTCACGATCGACGAACTGACGCAGGCGGATTTCGTCTGGAGTCCGCGCGTACCCGAATTCGCGGTCTTCCTGAACGCCCTTGGCGTGCATGTGCCCTACTTCGAGCGCTATCTGGTGCACAGCATGCGCAAGGCGCGGGAGCACATCACCGACCCCGAACTCAAGCGCGACGCCACCGCCATCATCGGTCAGGAAGCGCACCACGCCAATAACTTCCTGAAGCTCAACGCCCGCCTGGCAGAGCGCTATCCGCGCATGCCCGAATTCGAGGCGGCGAACAAGAAATACTTTGAAGGTGCCGCCAACCGGGACAGCCTCAAGCGGCTGACCGGTTTCACCGCCGGTTATGAGACTTTCACCTTTCTCGCGGGTGGGATCATTCTGCAAAACCATCCGCGCTGGCTGGCCGATGCGCAGCCGCTCATGAACGCGCTCTGGGTCTGGCATCAGGTGGAAGAGGTGGAGCACGGCGCGGTGGCCATTGACGTCTACCGCCATCTCTACGGCGAACACGAGTGGTACCGCAAGTGGATGGTGCTGGTCGCGCTCACTCACATCTTTCGCGAGACCTTCACGGCCTACTTCCACATGGCGCGCGTCGAGGGCTGGCTGCGGCGTCCACGCCGCGCTCTGCGCTGTGTGGGCTTCTTCCTGCGTCTTGGTGGCATCTTTCTCAAGAACGCGTTGCCCGCCTTCCGGCGCGGTTATGACCCCCGGCGTCATCCGCTGGTCACGGACGGGCAGAGTCCGATCCAGATTGCCTGGCGGAGATATGAGGCCGAGGGTGGCAATGTGCTCGAAATCGACCGCGACAAGATGGCCGAGATTCTCCGTGTGACGCGCTACGGCGACACGGCTGGCTGAATCGCATTTCGCGCCCCCTTGCAAGCCGGATATCGACAATGATTCGGCAAAGTAGGGCAAATTACTAAGGAATTGCGATGCGCAGCACGCGCAGCCGCTGGCATGCTGCACGACTTGTTCATGACAACGTGCTGATCAACTTGGCGGCACAAGCCAGGAGGAAAGCGATGCAGACCCTCATTCGCTCGCTCGCGGTGCCCTTTTTCGTAGCCATTCTTGCCGCTGGATGTGGCGGTAGCGGCTCGTCCGATAACGCCGGCTCGGGTGGTAGCGGCGGCGGTGGCGGCAATGGCGGCGGAAACGGCGGCGGTTCTGCACCGGGACGAACGCTGGATGTGCCCATCGGGGCCAACGCCACGGACCAGGCCATCGAAGCCTTCATTCGCGCGCGACCGGGTGACACGATCCGCTTCGACTGCGGCTTCTATGATCTGACGTCGACCTTGCTGCTGACCCAGACCGAGGCAGTCACCATCAAGGGCTGCGGCATGGACGAGACGGTGCTGTCCTTCCGCAACAGCGATGGCGTGGAAGGCATTCTGGTCGACGAGGTGCGCGGCGTGGTCATCGAGGATCTGACGGTCGCCGATTCGGCCGGCAATGGCATCGAGATGCGCAATGTCGATCACGGCACCGTGCGTCGGGTGCGCACCTTCTGGTCCTCGGGCGGCGGTCGCGAATCGCCCAATCCTGTGACGGCAGACAACTATCGCGGCGAAGACAGTCCGCTGCAGGTGGCCTGCACCGACCCCGCGACACTCGACCCGAGCGCGCCGGAGAACCAGTTCCCCGGCGCCGATACCACGTCTCCGGACTACACGGTGAGCGACAAGGCCGGCCGCTACGGCATCTATCCGGTCAAATCCAAGAACATTCTGGTCGATGGCGCGGAATCCATCGGGGCCTCCGACGCGGGCATCTATGTCGGTCAGACCTCCAACGCCATCATCCGCAACTCGCGCGCGGCCTATAACGTCTTCGGTCTGGAGATCGAGAACGTCCGTCATGGCGAGTATTCGAACAATCTGGCCGAGTGCAATACCGGCGGCTTCCTGATCTACGATCTGGACAACCTCACCCAATATGGTGAGCGCACGATCATGCGCAACAACATCTCGCGCATGAACAACACCTACAACTTCACCGAGGGCGGCTTCGTCGCCAATGTGCCGCCGGGCAGCGGCATGATCACGCTGGCCTACGACCGGATCGATGTCTACGACAACGAGTTCATCGACAACAATACCGGCGGCATCATCCACGTCAGTTACGAGTTGTTCCCGGAAGGCGCCGGCCGGCCCACGGACAAGAAGATCGACTTCTATACCGAGGGCATGCGCATCTTCCGCAACACCTTCCGCAACAATGGCAACGGCATTCCGCTGCCCACGACCAATGATCTCGCAAATCAGGATGTGGCGCGGCTGCTGCCCGCCATCCTTGGCGTCAAGACGGCGGCCGGCTGTCTGACCAGCCCGGGCAGCTGCCCGCCGGGCGCCAACCCGATCCGTGGTGCGCATATCATCTGGGATGGTTTGCTGCCGGAATACGACCCGGACTGCCCCTATCCCACCGATGCCAACGGCCAGCCGCTCCCCGAAGAGGAGAATTTCCCGGGCAAGCCGCGCCATACCAACGAGGAACCGCAGCCGGCGTGTCACTACAACGCCTACAAGTTCCGCACCGATCAGCCGGACAATCCCCGCAAGGTGCCGCAGTTCTTTTCTTCCTGCATCGACAGCAGCAACGACTTCGGTGCCGACAGCATCACCTACAGCAACTTCCACGGCACGCGGGGTCTGGAAGCGGTACTCGCCCTGCTTGGTGACGATCCGGTCGGTGACCTGCTCAGCCCCGAGGGTCTGCAGAGTGTGGTGACGGGGGTCGCCGAATTCCCCGCCGATCTGGACATGTCACCGCATGACTGCGAGACCCAGTACGGCGCGAATCTGCCGCAGATTGAACCGGTGGTGATCCCGCCCTTCGTGCCCAGTGGCGAACTCGACCCGGCGCCCAGCGACGAGGAAGTGGCGGCCCTCTGCAATGCCGATGTCGCCCCCGGCGAGGTCAATTTCGCCGCCGCCGCGGTGAACTGCCCGACGCTGTCGCAGTACCACCTGTTCCAGGATGACGAGGATCCGACCAGCGAGCCGAATGGCCGTGGCTTCCCCTTCGTGCTGAACACCAAGCTCTTCTCGGATTACTCCGTGAAGTACCGCGTGGCATACCTGCCGCCCGGCGAGACGATGACCTATACGGCGCCGGAGGCCACCCAGCCCTCCGGTACGCTGGTCTTCCCCACCGGCACGATCATCGCCAAGACCTTCTCCTTCGCCAGCGACGGCTCTGAAGACCACATCGAAACGCGGCTTCTGATCAAGCGCGACACGAGCAGCGGCGGCACGCGCTGGGTGGGCCTGCCCTATATCTGGCGCACCAAGGCCAACGGCGAGCGCGTTGCCGAACTGCAGATGCGCGGCCAGAACGGGATTCAGGCAAGCTGGAACTTCGAGGACGTCAATACCGGCGAACGCCTGCAGGGCGCCACGGACAGCTATAGCGTGCCCACCGCCAACCAGTGCCTGAGCTGCCACGCCAACCAGGACCTGGAAGCGGGCTCGGCGCCAATCGGGCCCAAGGTGCGCAACTTCAATCGCCCCTATGCCTCGGAGTCGATGGTGGTCACGGATCAGAGCCGCCATCCCATCGCGGGCAACAACCAGATTGCCTGGCTGTGTGAGAACGGCTATATGTCGGGATGCCCCTCGGACCTGGGTGTGGATGCCACTTCGCAGATCGCCACCAATCTGGGGCGTTTGCCCAAGTTCAACGTGCCCGGGGATGCTGGCTTCCCGGCGGGTTCCGACGAGGACATTGAGGCGCGCACCCGTGCCTGGCTGGAGGTGAATTGCCAGCACTGTCACAACCCGCGCGGCTTCGCCGCCAATACGGGTTACTACCTGGACGTCTTCCGCCCCGTCGATACCAGCTACGGCATCTGCAAGGGGCCGACGGCCACAGGTGCCGAGGGCAGCGGCGGCCGCACCGTCGATATCAAACCGATGGATGCGGATGGCTCCATCCTGCCCTACCGGCTGGGGCCGGAAGCCGATACGCCAGCGGCGCAGATGCCACCCATCGCGCGCAGCGTGGTGCATACCCAGGCCTACGATTTGATCCGCAACTGGATCAATAACGTGGTGGTGGCCGACGACAGTCGCTATCCGGGCTCCGAGAGCTGCGCCGGAAACTGAGGCAGGCCCCCGCGGCGACGGTCATGCCGTCGCCGTGGGGGCTGGCCTAGCGGTTGACGCGCGCCCGCAAGGCTTCGAGCAACGCATAGGTCGGGAAGGCGTCGGGCGTCTCACCAATCTGGCGTTGGAAGGCGCGCAGCCCGCTGCGCGTATTGGGGCCGACGATGCCGTCGGGCGTGCCCACCTCGAAGCCGAGCCGGTTGAGCAGGGTCTGCATTTCCTTGACCTGCTGGCGCGACAAGGCCGACAGGCTGCGCGGCCACGAAGCCTGCAGGCCCGGCCGGCCCGCGATGCGGTCGGCGAGCAGGCCGACCCCCAACGCATAGCTGGTGGCGTTGTTGTAGCGCAGGATGGCGTCGAAATTGCGCCCGATGAGGAAGGCCGGCCCTTCCGCACCGGCGGGTAGCAGAATCGCCGCGCGGCTGAGCTCCGGCAGCGCGTCACCTTGCACGGGGCGTACCCCCATGCGCACCCATGCCGCCACCGGGCGGCGTTGGTCACGGCCACTCAGTGTGTAGTCAAACCCCTCAGGCAAGTGCACCTCCACGCCCCAGGGCTCGCCTTCGATCCAGCCCGCGCGCTCAAGATAATGCGCCGTCGAGGCCATTACGTCCGGAATGCTGCCCCAGATATCGCGCCGGCCATCGCCATCGGCATCCACCGCATAGGCGCGGAAACTGCTGGGGAGGAACTGGGTGTGGCCCATCGCGCCTGCCCATGAGCCGCGCATGCGCTCCCGGTCGATGTCGCCGCTGTCGATGATCTTCAACGCCGCCAGCAGTTCCCGACGCGCGAATGCCGTTCGCCGGCCCTCGTATCCCAGCGTGGCCAGGGCGTCGATGGTGCGGAAACTGCCGAAGTGGCTGCCGTAGTTGCTTTCCATGCCCCAAATCGCCACAAGAATTTCGGGAGCAACGCCGTAGCGCGCGCCGGCCGAAGCGGCGGCTTCTCGGTGCTCGGCGAGCTGGCTGCGCCCGTTGCGAATGCGTGCGTCGGAGACCGCGGTATCGAGGTATTCCCAGATCTGGCGGGTGAACTCGGGCTGAGAGCGGTCGCGCTCGATGACTTCGGGCAGATATTCCGCCGGATCAAGCGCCTTCGACAAGGTGTCCGCGCCGACGCCCTCGGCGCGCGCCTGCTCCCGCATCTGCTGCAGCCAGTTGCGGAAATCCGTGTCACCGCGCGTCGATGACGGCGCCTCCGCAGAAGAGGCGCCCATCGGAGTGGCCGTCGCAGGCGCTTCGGCGGCGATGGATGCGGGCTGGTGGGCCAGACAGCCGCTGATGGCGGCGCTACACAGGAGAACGGCAAAGGGGCGCATGGCATAGCGGCATGGAATGGACCAGCCGCTAGCCTAACCCGAGCCCGACGGTTGGAGGGCCAGCGCCTCCGAGCCTTCTACTGCCTGGCTTCGGCCCCTGTAGGGCGGCCTCAGCCGCCCCGATTCGCGATCAAGCGATAGGCAAAGAGCAGGATCAGGGCGCCGACGATGGCCGTCACGATGCTGCCCAGGCTGAGCCCGCCCACCGTGCCCAGGCCGACCAACGAGCCGACGAAACCGCCGACGAAGGCGCCGGCAATGCCGATCAGAATGGTCACGATGAAACCGCCCGGATCCTTGCCCGGCATGATCCATTTGGCCAGTGCGCCGGCGATCAGGCCGAGCACGATCCACGAAATGATGCCCATGTCCACTCCCCCAAGGTTGACCGCCGTGCGCGGCTGCCCCTCCTTTGTACGTGTCGAAGCGGCCGTACGCAAGGCGGGGCCCTGGCAGAGGCAAGCACCCGCGTGCTGTCACTCCGGCGTCATCGAGCAGCCCTAGGATTGCCGGCTTTCCGTGGATGTGGCCATGCCTCCGACCCGTAGAGCGCTGCTTCTGAGAACCTCCGCTGTACTGGGCACTGCTGTCCTGCTTCCCGCTTGCGGCGGCAGCGACAACGGGGTCGAGACAGAGGGTCCCGATGCGAGCCGTTTCCGTCATGGGGTGGCCAGCGGTGATCCGTTGAGCGACCGCGTCATTCTGTGGACGCGCGTCACGGGCGTGGCCGAGGGTGCCCTGGTGCATTGGCGCGTCGCCCGCGATCCCGAGATGCAACAGGTCGTACGCACGGCGGGCGACGGCTTCGACTTCGGCGGACCGCGTCGCCTTTCGGCCGCGACTGACTACTGCTTCAAGATCGATGTCGCGGGGCTGGAGCCGGGCACTACCTACTACTACGACTTCGCCGTGGCCGGCAGCCGCTCGCCCATCGGCCGGACCAAGACCCTGCCCATTGGCGCGGTCGACCGCGTCCGCCTCGCGCTTTGTGCCTGCTCCAACTACAGCGTCGGCTGGTTCAATGCCTATCGCGTACTGGCCACGCGCGATGTGGATGCGGTCCTTCATGTCGGCGACTGGTTCTACGAAGGCGCCGGCAGCAGCAGTGCCATCGGAAGACCACACGATCCGCCGCGTGAAACTGTCACATTGGACGATTATCGCCGCCGGCATGCCCAGTACCGCACCGACCCGGATCTCGCCGAGGCCATGCGCCAGCATCCCTTCATTACGGTGTGGGACGACCACGAGTCGGCCAACAACGCCTGGATTGGCGGCGCCCAGGCGCACGATCCCGAAACGGAAGGCGACTGGCAGCTGCGCAAGCGCGCCGCAGCCCGCGCCTACGCGGAATGGATGCCGCTGCGCCTTCCCGATGCACAGGATCCATTGACGATCTGGCGCCAGTTTGCCTTCGGCGATTTGGTCGATCTGTTCATGCTCGATACCCGCCTGCAGCGCAACGCCCCCGAGATCGCCGATATCTACGACGCCGCGGCGGATGATCCAACGCGCAGCATGCTGGGCGCGGACCAATTGCAGTGGGTGCGGCAGCAGATGCAGGCGTCGCAGCGCCGCGGGACCGCCTGGCGTGTGCTTGGCCAGCAAACCATGATGGCGCCGCATCGCGGCTTTACGCAGGGGGAGGTGCCCTTCCCCTATCTGCCGGAAGACGTCGCGCGCCCGATGGGCATCCGCCAAGGCGGGGGGAGCGAAGGCACCGACAACTGGTCTGCTTATGCCGCGGAGCGCAACGCGTTGATGGCCTTCTGGCGCGATGAAGGAATTACCAACAACGTGGTGCTCACCGGCGATATCCACACCGCCTGGGCGGCCGACGTGGTGGAGGATCCGTACACCCCGTTCAATCCGCTGACCTCCGGTCTGACCGGAGTCCCGGGCTACAACGCACTCACTGGCGCTGGCGCCACCGCTGTGGAGTTCGTCGCGATGAGCGTGACGTCCAGTAACGCCATCGATTTCTCACCGGATAACGCCGACACCGTGGCCTCGGTGGTCGAAGCCTACAATCGGCTGGTCGTGGAGACGCTGAATCCCAATGTCGTGCATCACAACGCGGCGATTCATGGCTTCGTGCTGATCGATTTCACTCCCGAGCGGGTTCGCGGCGAGTTCTGGCAGACGGGGCCCAACAATCAACGATTCGGCCCTGACGACGATGCCCGCTTCGACGCGGCGGCCGAGGCATGGCACGGTGCGGCTGGCCAGCCCGGCACCAACCATCTCCGATTGGTGGACAGCGCCACGACGGCGCGCGCCGGCCAGCCGCCCGTGGCGCCGAGTATGCCCGGACGCTGGGTGCTGTAGCCCCCCCAATTAGGCAGCGCGCGACTGCGACGCGTGCATCACGGCCTCGGCGGCGGCGACGGCGTCGCCGTTGGTTTCTTCAAAGCATTCCGTCCAGCGCTGATAGACGTGCATGTCGCCATGCTGCCAGGGGTGGAATCCGGGCTTGAAGTAGCGCAGATAGTGCGGCAGCAGCCGCGGGAACAGGCCGCCCGGACCGTACAGCCACCACAGCCCCTTCAGCCAAAGCCGGCCGCGCTGCTCGATCCCGTCTTGCTCGAACATGTGGCGCATGAGCAGGAAGACATGCATCGGAAAGCTGAAGGAGGTCAGCAGCATGGCGCCGACGCGCGTGAAGTAGCCGCCCTTGGCCGCCGTGCGATAGACGTCGAAGGCCACCGCCTTGTGCTCGATTTCCTCCACTGCATGCCAGGCGTACATCGCGCGGATACGCGCGTCGGCCTTGTCGAACAGGCCGTGCCTGCCGAAGAAGCCGTGCGCCATCATGGCCGTGAGATGCTCGGAAGCCACCGTCTGGGCCAGCGTGAAACGGCGCGAAAAACGCGTGCGGAAGGTGCCGAACATGATCTCGCGCTGGCGCTGCAGGGCGTGATCGACGGCAATGCCCTGCGCCTTCAGGCGGTTGTTGAACTGGGTGTGGACCGCGCCATGTTGTCCTTCCTGGTAGATGAAGTCCTTGACCTGCGCCAGCAACTGCGGGTCCTGGATGTCATCGCGGAAATCGCGCACGCAGGCGATGAAGAACTTCTCACCCTCCGGGAACAGCAGCGACATGGCGTCGAAAAAGCGGCTCTTGAAGGGATCACCATCGAACCAGTGGCGCGGAATATCGCCGTCCAGCCCGAAATCCGGGCCTTGACGCGGGACGATCCTGTGCGAGTGCGTTGCCATAGGGCGTCTCCTTTGATCGCCATGCCACGCTACGCCTTGCGTCTGGCACTGCCTATGACGCGCAGCGACCGCAGGGAACCATCGGCGACAGATGCGCTATCGCTGCCGGCGGTAGGCCGAAGGCGTCATGCCCGTCCAGCGCGAGAAGGCGCGCGTGAAACTGCGCCGGTCCGAGAAGCCAAGCCATTCGCTGACCTGATCGATATGCGTATTTGGGTCTTCGAGGTAGCGCCGTGCCAGGCGCTGGCGAACCTGTGTCTGCAAATCCGCGAAGTGGGTGTTCTCCTCGGCCAGCCGTCGCTGCAGGGTGCGCGGGTGCAGCCCGATCTCTTCCGCCATGGCGTGTATCCCAAGCCCAAGCAGAGCGGGGTGGCGTGCGAAGCTGCGTTCCACCAGCGCGACCAGACGCTGTTGGCGAGGCAGGGCGCGCAGGCGGCGCTCGATGCGCTCGCGCGCCTGGGCATGTAATGCGTCGTAGGCGCCGGGCAGCGGCGCATCCAGCACTGCACGGTCAATATCCAGCGCGTACTCGGTGGCGGAAAACTGCACCGGCAGGCGAAAGAAATCCGGGTAGGCCGCCGCGTGTTCGGGCGCCGGATGCCGGAATCGCAGCCCCCGCATGGGCGCTTCTTCACCCAGCAGACGTCGCCCGAACTTCACCACGGTCGCAAAGGCGGTCTCGCTGAACCAGGGCTTGGGCGGACTCTCCATGACGCTGAAGTGCAAGACGATGCTGGCCGCGTCCTTGTGTTCGCGCAGACGCAGGTCCAGGAACGGATTGACCAACTCACGCACCCAGTCGAACACGCGCAACGCCGCGCGCAGATTCGGGCTGGTGGAAAGAAAGGTTTCGAGATCCGGCAGGTAATCGAAATCGAAGGTATCGCCCAGCACAAAGGGAAAATGCGCGTCCTCGGCCAAGGCCACGCAGCGTTCCATGGCCCGTTCCAGCTTGGGGCGTTCGATGGTGGCGGTTTCCAGATTGAGCAGATCCGTCGTGATACCGAGTTCTTCGAACACCGGTTCGATATTGAAACCGCAGCGTGCCGCCGCCTTGACCCAGTTGGGCAGGGTGATGAAGGGGATGGGCTCGTCGTCGAGCGGTGCGGCGCGTTCCATGATCTGCAGTATGCCGACCCCGCCCCCGCGACGATACGGCAGCGCCGGTCATCCGCCGACATCATTCAGGCGGCACAATGCAGGCCATTGGGGCGTTCATCGGAAGGGAAGGTGCGCGAGCAAGGCAGCATTGAACAGGGGGCGGATCGGCCCGAGGATTGGTGGACCGGTGAAAGCCAATGGCTGGGCCCCCCGCTGACCGCCGTGCATCTGCAGCAGTGCTGCGCTCTGGCGCGCGCGCATCTGCTCGCCAATCAACGGCCCGCCGGCAATTTCGTCTATGCCTACGACTGGCAGCGCCGGGACGTGATCGATGAAGACAATGCCGTCCGCCAGGCCGGCGCCTACTGGGGATTGGCGCAGCTGCAGCGGGCGCAGCCCGATGCCCCCACGGCGGCGGCCCTGGACGCAGCGCGGGCCTTCTGGTCCGATGCGGCGCGCTATGCCGATGGGGGGCGCTGCTGGTTTGTGTACCCCGGTGCTGGCGAAGGGCGGACCGGGGCGCTGGCCTTGGTGCTGTTGAGCTGCATCGCGCAGTTGCGCACGCGTGGAGTGGCGACAGACCAGCGGCAAGCGCTCGAAGGTTGGCTGGACGCGGGCCTGGCGCAGTGCCTGCATCTGCAGACCGAAACAGGCCACTTCTTTGATGCCATCGATTCGGACAGCGGTGATGGATTCGGCCCGATTTCACCCTATGCGGACGGCGAGGTGTTGCTGGCCATGGCGCAGAGCGCCCGTTACTGCGGCCATCATCAACTTTGGCCCGCCATCGAACTACTGGCCGAAGCAGGCTATCGCGATCACGTGCGCATTGCGCGACAGCAGGATGCCGACTCGCCGGTGACCAAGGGCTACTACCAGTGGGCGTCGATGAGCTGGTTCGAGATGATTGGCAGCGGGCGATGTGACGCGGAACTCTGGTCAGAACGTCTCATTGAGCTGGCGTGCTGGATGATCGACACGCATCGCGTCCTCCGCCGCCGTCGCAATACCGCCTACGCCTTCGAAGGCATTGTCTGCGCCTACGCCACCGCCCGCTTCCGTGATGATCCGCGGGCGCGCAAGTTGAGCAATGTCGTTCGCATCGGGCTGCGCCAGTTGTTGCGCTGGCAGGTGGGGCATCCACTGGCCAATGCCTTCGTGCGGGGTGCGGCGCCCGACGATCACCAGGCGCGGGGTGGGGTGCAGAATGCACGCAACGAGGCGCTACTGCGCGTCGATGTGGCCCAGCATCAGGCCCACGCCGCCTTGCTGGCATTGTCCTGGTGGTGGCCAATGCTGGCGGAGGGCGCGCCCGCCCCGTCAAGCTTTGCTGTTGCGGTTCCCACGCTGTTGGAGCGCACCAGGTAGCGCGTTGCGCGCGTAGTGCCAGTGGTCGGTTGGCGCGCGCCGCACGGCGCCATCCGTCATCCGGTCGCCACGCTCGTGCGCCAGCATGCTTCGGCTTGCCCATGACGCATTGCTACCGGAAGATGTCCCCTGGGAATGCGAGGGAATGGGACGACCGGCGCAGCGCATGCGCGCCCGCTGACATGGGGAACCACATGGCACAGACACCGCAGGATGCCGAGCCGCGTCGCGGGCCGCAGGGCACGCAGATCTTCTCGCGCGACGATCTGGACCGCATGATTGCCGAAGCGGCCACCCGCTCGGGCTTGCCTGCGCCCGTAGCGCTGCGCGGGGCCTCCGAAACCGTGGCGGGCCGGGTGTTCGGGCTGGACAAGGCGCGCATGCTGATCGGGCGCGCATCGCATTGCGACCTGAGCCTGGATGAACCCAGCGTCTCGCGCGAGCACGCGCGGCTTACACGCGAGGATGACGGCGCCTGGTATGTCGCCAATCTGCTCTCCAGCAACGGCACCTTCGTCAACGGCAAGCGGGTCAGCCGCTCCGCCTTGCAGCCCGGCGATCACCTGCGTATCGGACGCATCGATTTCGTCTTTGAAATGTCGGCGGAATCGGCCGAGCGTCCCCCAGCCAAGCGCAGCGGCGCTTGGAGGTGGGGTGTGCTGGTGAGCGTCCTGGTGCTGGCGGGCGGCATTCTCGCCTGGTGGCTGATGCCTTAAGCCAGCGCCACGTCGGGGCCGACCTTGCGCGCTGCCCTGGTTCCTACCCGTTGGCTACGGGGGCCATGGCCGTGCCGAGCAGCATGAAGATGGCAAGGTTGATCAGCCAGCCGATGAGCACGACCACCACGGCCCGCCAGGTCTGGGTGTAGTCGAGCGCCTGACGGATGGCAACCACCACCGCAACCAGCTGCCAGATGCTCGCCACAAGGACGATCAACGGGCCAACAGCGGGAATGAATCCGAACAGGCGCAGCAGGCCCGGGCTCTGCGCGAAACCCGTGGTACGTGCCACCTGCCCCCAATCGGCTTCGGTGCTTTTCTCTGGCAACAGCTTGGTGCCGATCAGCCAGATCAGGCCTGCCCAGATGGCCCAGCCGACGACCGCGGCGATGACGCCCACGATCAGCCCGGTGAAGCCGGCTGCTGCCATGCTGCCGAGTCCGGTCGCAATGGCTACCAGCACGACCACGGCAAGGGCGTGCATTGTGGCGTTCTGGTCGTGCTCGACGGCCTCGAAGGTGGCGACATCCAGCTTGGCGGCGCCGATCATGCGCTGTACGAATTGATCCATGCTGCGCTCCCTAAGTTGTGGTTGTGCCCATCCTGCACGATTTGCACTGCGAAAGTGCGACAGCGGGCGCGATCGCGCCTAGTCGATCAGGGCGCCGAGCAGAAACATTCCGAGCAGAAGCCGAATCAATCCACCGACCCAGCGACGGCGGACCATGCCGCGCGCGCCGCTGTAGAGCAGCCATAGGCCCAGCGCCAGTACCAGGAAGGAGACGACAGACACGTCGATGCCCAGGGCCGAAGCCAGCCCCTGCAGGAATTGGTCAAGCCAGCCAAACAGGGTAGCGAAGAAGTCCTGCAGCGCTTCCACCAATACCCTGATGGCCTCGCCGAAAAAGCGGCCCAGCCAGTGCAGCAGATCATCCATGGCGCGCACCTTCGATCAACGGGAGGGTGCGCGCCATGCTTCAGTCGACGTGATGGACCGGCGGCATGCGCCCGGCGAATTCGCCGCGCTTCTTGGTCGCCGCGCCGGTGAGGGCAAAGCCGGTCTCGCGACCATCCTCCGACGTGAACACGGCTTCCAGATCCGGCGCTTCGCCCGCGACCTGCCAGTGCCCCGTGTTGTCCAGCGGCGGGCAGACCAGCGTCGGGCAGGCGGGCGTCTTGACGATGACGGGCATGGCCGGCAGTGGCGCCTCGGTGTGCTCGCCCGCGAGCGTCTTGGCCAGTGCCCGCGCGGCATGCGCGATGGGGAGGATGTACGGCATGGGCTGTGCCCCCGCATCGGCAGGCACGTCGACGCAATCGCCCAGTGCATAGATATCGCTGGCCGATGTCTGGAAGGCGGCATCGACGCTGATGCCCCGACCACAGTTCAGGCCGGCAGCCTTGGCGAGCGTGGTATTCGGCGCCAGGCCGATGGCCGATAGCAGCACATCGAAGGCGACGGTGGTGCCATCCTCCAGTTCGGCGACGCCATCCGCCACCTGCTTCACGCCCGCACCCAGGTGAAAGCGGACCCCCAGTGCCTCCAGGCCGGCCTGCAGTGCCTGACCCTGGGCTTCCGGCAACAGTCGGGGCAACGGCCAGGTGCAAAGGTCGACGACATCGACCTGGTACCCGGCCGCGGCCAGATCATTGGCGAATTCACAGCCGATCAGCCCGGCGCCGGCAATCAGAACGCGGGCCTTTTCCGGAAGGGCCGCGCGAAAGCGTCGGTAGTCGTCGATGGTGTTCACCGAAATCGCGTCCGGCCCGAGAGCGGACAGGCGGATCGGGGTGGCACCCGTGGCGAGTACCAGCTTGCCGTAGTCGAGGGCGACGCCATTGTCCAGTTCGATGCGATGGGCGTCGGCATCAATGGCAGTGACGGTGGCATGGGCGTGCAGTTGCGCCCCGACACCGGCCGCGGCCTGGTCGGGCGGCTGCTGGACGAGCCCGTCGGCATCCTTGTCCATGGCCAAAGCCTTGGACAGATTCGGCTTGTAGTAGGCGCAGCCATCGTCGCGGGTGACGAGGTGGATCGGCGTCTCGGTGTCGAGCTTGCGGAATTCGCGCGCCAGGGTATAGCCGGCATGACCGCTACCGACGATGACGATGGAGGCGGAGCTGGCGGCCATTTAGTCGATCGGCACCATTTCGAAGTCGTCCTTCGAGGCACCACAGTCCGGGCAGGTCCAGGTGTCCGGAATGTCCTCCCACTTGGTGCCGGGTTCGATGCCTTCTTCCGGCAGGCCCTTGGCCTCGTCGTAGATGAAATCGCAGATCATGCAACGCCACTTGCGCATGGGTGTACTACCTTTTCATTGACCAAAAAAAGACGGCGCGCTTGCGCGCGCCGCCGGATATTGTGCCCTCTTTCGCCTAGGCTTGGTGGTAGCGCGCCATCAGGGCTGCTTCCTTGCCGGGCTGCAGGGAGGCCTTCGTCAGGTCACCACCGTGATGGGCGACAACCTTCGGATCCATGACCCGGAACCAGAGCTGCGGGATATAGGCCAGCACGATCATCGAAGCGTAGCCGCTGGGCAGCTGGGGTGCTTCGTCGAAATGGCGTAGGGCCTGGTAGGACCGTGTCGGATTGGCGTGGTGGTCGGAGTGCCGCTGCAACTGATAGAGCAGCAGGTTGGTCACGGTGTGGTTGCTGTTCCACGAGTGGCGCGGCTGACAGCGCTCGTAGCGCCCGCTCTCGAGCTTCTCTCGGCGCAGACCATAGTGCTCCAGATAGTTCACCACCTCGAGCAGCGAGAAGCCATAGACCGCCTGGATGATCAGGAAGGGCAGCGCGATCCAGCCGAAATAGGCGGTCAGGCCAACAAAAAGCACCAGACTCATCGACCACGCCTGCAGGTTGTTGTTATGGATCGACCACACCGAGTGGCCGTTGCGCTGCAAGCGCTTGGCCTCGATCTCCCAGGCCGAGCGCAGGCTACCGATGACCGTGCGTGGCAGGAATGCATAGAAGCTTTCGCCCATGCGCGAGGAGGCCGGATCCTCCGGCGTCGCTACGCGCACATGGTGACCGCGGTTGTGCTCTACGAAGAAGTGCCCGTACCAGGAGCTTGCCAGCGCGATCTTGGCGAGCCACTGCTCGAAGCCGTCGGTCTTGTGGCCGAGCTCGTGGCCGGTATTGATTGCCAGCCCGGACACCATGCCAACCGAGATGGCGGCGCCCAGATAGGCCCACCACGCGAGGTCGAGCGTGGCAACGGCCCAGCAGCCCCACACCAGCGAGACATACTGCAGCGGCACGGCCAGGTAGGTGGCATAGCGGTAGTAGCGCTCCTTTTCCAGGCGCGGCACCACCGATTCCGGCGGATTGCTCGTGTCTTCCCCGATGAGGTAGTCGGCAAGGGGCACGATGCCGTAGACGAATAGCGGGGAGAACCACCAGAACAGTCCGAGCCCAGTGAGCTCGAACAGGGCGTAACCGATGATTGGCAGCAGCATCACCGGCGCACCCAGCAGCCACAGGAATTTCTTCTGGTCGACCCAGTTGCCCGCATTCAGCGTCGCGGTGCTCATAACGCATCCTCACTAAACAATCGTTTAGTTGAACGATAATTTAGTGCACCGCGGCTGTCAATCCCTGATTTTGGTTATGGCTGTTATCTTGACAGTCGTTGCTGTCGAAGTCGCCGTGATCGGCGCACCAGCATGGCAATCAGCCGGCGCTGCGCGCGTTGCTGCGGGAGATATTCCGGGTGCCATTGCACGCCGATGATGAGCGCCGCGCCGCGGCTCTCAATGCCCTGCGTGATGCCGTCGGCGTCGCGCGCCACGGTGCGCAGGCCGTGTCCGAGACGATGCACCGCCTGGTGGTGCAGGCTGTTGATCGGCACGGGGTTGCGCCCGAGAATGCGGGCCAATCGGCTGCCGCGTCGCAGGACGGCCTTCTTGCTCGGCAGGACGCTGCGGCGATTGCTGGTATGTCGTCGGCGCTGCCGAATGTCCGGATATAGCGAGCCGCCCAGCGCCACATTCAACAGTTGTGCACCGCGGCAGATGCCGATGATGGGAATACCGGTATCCAATGCCTGCTGCAGCAAGGCCAGTTCCAGACGGTCGCGTGCCGGATCCGCAGCGGGCGCGCCACTGTCGTCGCCGCTGTACAGCGCCGGGTCGATATCGTCGCCGCCGCCGACGATGAGGCCATCGAGGTGCCTCGCAGGCTGGGGACGCTTGGGCGTGATGCGTACCGGCTCGCCGCCATGCGCACGCACCGCCGCGCGGGCAAACCACCAGCCCCAGGGCAATCGGCTGTCACCGCCGGTGATGCCGATCAGCGGCCGGCCAGTGCGTCGTCGTCCAGTAGCCATGCGCGTGATTGCCGGGCCCAGTCGCTGACCAGACGCCCCACCATGCCGTCGTGGGCGTCAAGATAAGCGGCCGCCATCGACTGTAGTCGCTCCGGATCGTTGGCCAGGTGCTCCACCTGCAGCCAGTCTCGCCAGAGGTCGCGCCAGCGCCAATCTGGCTCGTCGATCTGGCAATTGGGCAGTCGATAGTGCAGTGCCGGCCGCGCCTTGACGCGCGGATCCTTCACCGTGTTGCGCACCCTTTCCTCGTCGAGGTGGGCAAAGGTCGGCAGCATGTCCAGTGCCCGATTGCGGGTGGGATTGTGTGCCAGGTAATCGTCGATCAGCTGATCCACGGACGGGGCGTAGTCGGGCTGCAGAATGTGGCGCAGATAGTCGCTGGGAAACGGCTCGATGTAGGGCGACAGCCGGCGCGAGAAATCCGGGTGGCAACGCTCGCGCAACCAGTCGAAGAGCAGGCCGAAGGCCTGTACGTAGCGTGTAATGGTCTGGGCGTCGAGGGCGGGCAACTCGATGTTCAGGTGCAGGCCGAAGGCGTACAGCGGCGAGTGGCCCGTGCCGCGGGCACCCGCGCGGCGCAGCTGCGCAACCAACCGGTCGACAACTGCCAGTTCCTCGAAGGGAATGGGGGGTGTCACGATTTCAAACGGGACGACCTGCTTGGCGAGTGCGGCGAGGAGGCTCTCCGACAGCTCTTCCAGACTGTTGCGCTCCACGGTCGGGTCCGACTGCGCGCGGCCGAGCTCCTTCAGAAAGGCGAAGTCGAGCTCGATGACGAAGCTGCCCCACGGCGTATCGCGCACCTCTGCTTCGTAATCGGAAACCACATGGAGATGGCCACCGGTGCACTGCGGTACGAGTTCCGATAGCCTGGCCAGCGACAATCCGGAAAACTCGAACTCGACGCCCAGCCGCCGCGGGTTACCGTCATCGGTCTGCAGCAGCGGGGGCTGTGCCTCATCCGATGCAGGACGCTGCCGCCGCCGCCACCAGCGCCGGAACTGGGAGGCCACCGTGGAGAGCTCGGGCGCGATCCGCTTGCGTGCTGGCTTGGGGCCATTCACTGCGCAGCCCCTGGCCGCCTAGGAAGACGTTGCCGCATCGAGCAGTAGCTGCTGCGCACCAGGATGTTCCTCATCGGGATAGCCGATGCGTGTGTAGCTGCCATCCGCGTTGAGCTGCCAGGCGCGGGCACGGTCGTCGATGTAGCTCTGCAGTTCATTGATGACACGGTTACGAAGGCGTGCGTCCAGCACCGGGAACGCGGTTTCGACGCGCTTGTAGAGATTGCGTTCCATCCAGTCGGCGGAAGACAGCCACACCTCCGGCTCACCGCCGTTCTCGAAGCAGAACACCCGGGTGTGTTCGAGGAAGCGACCCACCACTGAAATGACACGGATGTTCTCCGATATGCCGGGAATGCCCGGACGCAGACAACACATGCCGCGGACCACCAGTTCGATGGGCACGCCGGCACAGGACGCGCGATACAGGGCCTGGATCATCTGCGCATCCACCAGCGCATTCATTTTGGCGCGAATGCGTGCCGGCCGGCCGGCACGGTGATTCTCGGCCTCCCGGTCAATGCGCTCGACCTGGCATTTCTGCAGGGTGAAAGGCGAATGCAGCAGTCGGTGCATCTGGGTCACTTTGCCCAGCGAGGTCAGCTGCAGGAAGAGGTTGTGGACGTCGTGCCCGATCTTGGTGTCGGCGGTGAACAGACCATAGTCGGTATAGAGCCGGGCGGTCTTGGGGTGGTAATTCCCCGTGCCAAGATGCACGTACTGGCGCAGCCCGCTTTCCTCGCGCCGCACCACCATGCTCATTTTGGCGTGGGTCTTGTAGCCGACGACACCGTAGACGACATGGGCGCCGACTTCCTGCAGCGCTTCGGCCAGATCGATGTTCTCGGCTTCGTCGAAGCGGGCACGCAGCTCGACCACCACCGTGACTTCCTTGCCCGCCCGCGCGGCCTCGATGAGGGCGTCCACCACCGGGCTCTTGGCGCCGGTGCGATAGAGCGTCTGCTTGATGGCGAGCACATTCGGGTCGCGCGCCGCCTGGCGCAGGAACTCCAGTACCGGCGCAAAGGAATCGAAGGGGTGGTGCACCAGCACATCGCGCTCGCGCAGCGTGTTGAACACGTCCTGCGCCATGCCCTTGTGTACGCGCGGCGTGAAGGCCGCGTACTTCAGCTCGGGCCGATCGATGAGGTCGGGCAGGGCCATCAGTCGGTTGAGGTTGACCGGGCCGTTGACCTGGTAGACATCCGCGGGCGAGAGCTGGACCGTCTCCATCAGATAGCGCCAGAGGTGCTCCGGGCAGTTCTGCGCTACTTCGAGGCGTACCGCATCGCCCCATTGACGTTGGGCCAGTTCGCCTTCAAGGGCTTCGAGCAGATCCTCGGTCTCCTCCTCGTCCACCAGCAGGTCGGAGTTGCGCGTAATGCGGAACTGATAGCAGCCGGTAGCCTGCATGCCCGGGAAAAGGTCATCGACGTAGGCGTGAATCACCGAACTGAGGAACACGAAGTCGCTCGGCCCCGAGCCGGCAATGTCGCGCGGAATCTGGATCAGACGCGGCAGTGCCCGCGGTGCCTGCACGATGGCAAAGCCGCTGTTGCGGCCAAAGGCGTCCTTGCCCTGCAGCTGCACGATGAAGTTCAGCGACTTGTTGAGAATGCGCGGGAAGGGGTGGGCCGGGTCCAGACCCAACGGCGACAGCACTGGCATCAACTCTTCGTGGAAGTAGGCGGCCAGCCAGCTGTCCTGTTCTGCGGTCCACTCGGATCGACGCAGAAAGCGGATGTCCTTGTCCTGCATCGCCGGCAGCAGGATGTCGTTGAAGATGCGGTATTGCTCGTCCACCAGCTCGTGCGCGCGATCGGCGATCTCGCGCAGCAGCTCCTGCGGGGGCTGGCCGTCGGCGGCGCGCTGATTCGGATTGAGCTCAGCCATTTTCTTGAGGCCGGCGACACGGATCTCGAAGAACTCGTCGAGATTGGAGCTGGCGATACAGACGAATTTGAGCCGTTCCAGCAGCGGAATGCTTTCGTCCAGCGCCTGTTCGAGCACGCGACGATTGAAGGCGAGCAGGCTCAGCTCGCGGTTGATGTACAGCTCCGGCGCGGTGAGGTCGGGAGTGTCCGTCACCTCGGCGGGCAGCGTCTCCACCTTGGAAGAACTCGTGCTTTGGGTATTCATGGTCGCTATTCCAGCGCGTTGGCATGACGCCGATGTGACTGCTCAGTCTCGAAGGATAAAGCGCTGCGGGTAATCGGTAAAAATGCCGGACACTCCACGTTCGCGCAGCCGATCCGCCAATGCCGGCTGGTTGATGGTGTAGACATGAATCGGCAAGCCCGCTTCGTCCAGTGCCGACAGCACGATGGGGGTGGCCACGGCCAGGCCGATGTGGATGGCCGCGGCGTCAAGCGATCGCGCGACCTCCACCATGCGCGGGCTCGGACGGTCGAACAGCGGGGCCACCGGGATCTGCGGTGCGGCCAGACAGAAGCGCTGCAGGGCCGTGTGATCGAAGGCCGACACCAGGAGCTGCGCCGGGTCCCATCCCTCTTCCACCGCCCTGCACAGCGCTTCTCCCGTGCGTTCCGCCACGGCGTCCCCCGCCTTGAGCTCGATGTTGAGGGCGACCCTGCCCTGCAGCGCGGCCAAGGCCTCCTGCAGCGTCGGGATCGTGCTGCCGCCTCCCGCATCCAGGGTTTTCAGTGTGGCCAGCGGTGTGTCCAGCAGGCGGCCGCGCGCCCCAGTGGTGCGGCGCAGGCGATCGTCATGGAACAGCAGCAGGGCTTCTGGATGCGCCTGTACGTCGCACTCGATCCACGCCACGCCCTGCGCGATGGCGGTATGGAAACCGAGCAGGGTGTTCTCCGGTGCGCAGCCGGCCGCCCCGCGGTGCCCGAAGATGGTGAATTGCGGATCGAAGGCGGGGCGCGGTTTCATTCGCCGACGGGGATGATCTTCATCGTGTTGGTGCCGCCCGGTCCGTTGTAGTCGCCCTTGGTCAGCAGGACGCGATCGCCTTTCTGCAGCCAGCCAACGTTGAGCAGCAGCTCGATGGCTTCCTGCGCCGGCCGGCCGCTGTCCAGGTCGGTGGGCACGAAGGCGCAGGGAAAGACGCCACGGCACAGCCGCATGCGTCGCCGGGTGCGCTCGTGCTGGGTGAGCGCGTAGATCGGGATCTGGGTATCGCTGCGCGACATCATCAAGGCGGTGGCGCCCGACTCGGTGAGGGCGACGATGGCGTTGGCGTGCATGTGCTGCGCCGTCCAGATCGTGGCCATGGCCACGGCCTCGTCGGTCCGCACGAAGTGGCTGTCCATGCGGTCGCGCGTGCGAGGTTCCGGCATGGCGGCCTCGGCCCCCGCGCAGACCCGGGCCATGGCCTCCACCACCCGTGCGGGATGCTGGCCGGCCGCCGTTTCCGCCGAGAGCATGACGGCGTCGGTGCCATCCATGACGGCATTGGCCACGTCGAGCACCTCGGCGCGGGTCGGAATGGGGCTGCTGATCATCGACTCCATCATCTGCGTGGCCGTGATCACCAGGCGATTGCCCTCGCGCGCCACGTGCGTGATGCGCTTCTGCCACGCGGGCAGCTCGGCGTCGCCGATCTCCACCCCAAGATCACCACGCGCGATCATCAGCCCGTCCGATGCCTCTGCGATCTCTTCGAGCGCATGCAGCGCCTCGGCGCGCTCGATCTTGGCGATGAGCGCGGCATGGCTGTTGTGCTCGCGCAGCAGATTGCGCGCGTGCTTCATGTCATCGGCGTTGCGCGGGAAGGAGACGGCCACAAAATCGACATCCAGGCTGGCGGCGTGCCGCAGGTCGTCGAGATCCTTGTCGGTGAGCGCCGCCGCAGACAGACCACCGCCTGCCTTATTGATGCCCTTGCGGTCCGCCAGCACCCCGCCGATGATGACCTGCGTCTCGATGCGCGTCCCTTCGACGGCCATGACTTCGACCCGGATGGCGCCGTCGTTGAGCAGCAGGGCATCCCCCGGCACCACATCCTTGGGCAGGTCGCGATAGGCGCAACCGACCACCGTGTCATTGCCGGCATCGGCCGGGTGCGCGGTGTCCAGGCAAAAATGGGCGCCTGCGCGCAGAGTGACGGGACCCTCGGCGAAGCGCTCGATTCGAATCTTCGGGCCTTGCAGATCGGCGAGGATGGCGATGTCGCGGTCGATCTCCGCTGCCGCACTGCGAACCTGCTGGACGCGGCGCGCCTGGTCGTCCTGTGAACCGTGCGAATAATTGATGCGTACAGCATCGGTGCCCGCGCTCAGCAGCGCCATCAAGGCCTCGGGCGCATCGGTGGCGGGGCCGAGGGTGGCGAGAATGCGGGTACGGCGTCGATGGTGTTCTGGCATGGCAATACTCTACGCGCAGCGTGCGGCCCATGATGTTCAGGCGATTTTCATCCGCAACGTGAAAGCGTACGTAGTGTTTTCTGAACGGAAATGAAGAGCATCGCAATGACCGAGCATCAAGCATTCCAACCCAGCCGACGGGTGTCGGTCCTCGTTGCACCGCTGCTGTTTGCGTTAGCGACTGCGGCTCTGGCGCAGGACAGCGATACCGGCCAGCCGGAAATCCAGGATGGCGGCGGCGGCTTGTTCAGTACCTTCGGGGTGCAACGCGCAGAAAGCGACTTCGACAATCTAGGCGAGGCCATCAATATCGGCGGCACCTTCGGCGTGCAGTTCGGTCGCCTGCCCGGCATCGGCATCAAGGGTCTCGGCATTGGCCTGAGCTTCGTGCAGACCATTCGGCCCGGCGAGAATGAAGGCACCGGTGGCTTGGGCGGTGGAGGCGGCGGCCTTCTGCCCGGTGACGGCGACAGCGGTGGTGGCGGGAATAACACCCGCAGCAATGAAGAATTCATCATGCAGTCGCTGGGCGCTTTTGTGTCCTATCGCACGCCCACTACGCTGTACGGCATTGCCAAGGCCGGCTATGCCTACACCGACACCAATATCCCCGAGCTGGATGACGATCGCGAAGGCTTTGCCTGGCAGGTGGGCGCCGGCTATCGCTACGGCTCAAGCCCCATCGGCGTCGAATTACTGTACGCACGCTACACCGGCGATGTCGATGCCTTCGTGCTAGAGATCGGAACCGACTTCAACTTCCAGTAGTGGGACAATGACGCGATGGATACCACCATCGCTACACCACTGAGTCCCGCCGCCAAGCGCGTCCTGCTGCTTGGCAGCGGGGAATTGGGCAAGGAAGTCGCCATCGAACTGCAACGGCTGGGCGTCGAAGTGATCGCCTGTGATCGCTATGCGAATGCCCCTGCCATGCAGGTCGCGCATCGTTCCCATGTCTTTCCGATGCTCGATGGTGCACGTCTTCGCGCGGTGGTGGAGCAGGAGCGACCCGCGCTCATCGTCCCGGAAATCGAGGCGATTGCCACCGATACCCTGGAAGCCTTGGAGGCGGAAGGCTGGCCCGTGGTGCCTACCGCCCGTGCCGCCCGACTGACAATGAACCGGGAGGGCATTCGCCGTCTGGCGGCGGAGGAGCTGGCGCTGCCTACCTCGCCCTATCGCTTTGTCGATAGCCTTGATGACTGCCGCGAGGCGGTGCAGGCGGTGGGGCTGCCGTGCGTGCTGAAGCCGATCATGAGCAGCTCCGGCAAGGGACAGTCCACCATCCGAAGCGTAGCGGACATCGACACGGCCTGGTCCTACGCGCAGGCGGGCGGTCGCGCCGGCGCGGGCCGCTGCATTGTTGAAGGCTTCGTCCCTTTCGATTACGAGATCACCCTGCTGACCGTGCGCTCGGTCTCGGGCACCAACTTCTGCCCGCCCATTGGCCATCTGCAGATCGATGGCGATTACCGCGAGTCATGGCAACCGCAGCCGATGTCGGACGCAGCGCTGGCGCATGCTCAGGAAATCGCGGCTAGCGTGACCGCCAATCTCGGCGGCTATGGCGTCTTCGGCGTTGAGCTCTTTGTGCGCGGCGATGAGGTGCTGTTCTCCGAAGTGTCGCCGCGGCCCCATGACACCGGTCTGGTGACGCTGATCAGTCAGGATTTATCAGAGTTCGCTTTGCACGCCCGCGCTATCCTTGGGCTGCCTGTGCCGGCCATCCGCAGCTACGGTGCGGCGGCATCGCGTGCGCTGGTGTTCGAAGGAGACACCGTCGCACCGCGATTCGGCGGTCTGGATGAGGCCCTCGCGGTGCCCGATGTGCACCTGCGTCTGTTCGGAAAGCCCGAACTCGGGGGCGGCCGTCGGCGCATGGGCGTGACGTTGGCGTTAGGGGACGACATCGAGATCGCCCGCGCCCGCGCCCGCCGCGCGGGCGACAGTATTCACCTGGTAGCGCCGAACTGATTGCGGCGACTGCCGCGCCTACCCCAAGGGAGCTTCACCCATGATTTTTCGCCGTCCCGCCCTGCATTTTCTGATCGCTTTCGGCATGGTCTTGCCGGTCGCGGCGCACGCCCAAAGCACCAATCACGTGCTGGGCTGGGTTGAGAAGATTCAATTCGACGAATGGGGCGTGGAAGTCAAGGCCAAGGTCGATACCGGTGCGTTGACCTCTTCGATGCATGCCACCCATATCGAGCGCTTCGAGCAGGACGGCGAGAAGTGGGTGCGCTTCATGGTCGATGTCGAAGACGAGCGCAACGAGGAATCCGTACAGAAGCTGTTCGAGCGTCCGCTCTATCGCAACGTCATCCTGCGCGGCGCGGGCGGCGAGGACCGCCGTCCGGTTGTGCTGATGGCCGTCTGCATTGGAAGCGCGATCTATGAAGAACAGTTCAGTCTGGAAGACCGCAGCGACATGCTGTACCCCGTGCTGCTCGGGCGGCGCACCATCCAGCATCTGGGCGTCGTCGACGTGACGCGTACCTTCGTCACCGAAGCGCGCTGCGACGAGGACAGCCCGCGCTACACCTTCGACGAAGAAGGCGAATAGTTCGTCTGCGGCTGGAACAGGTTGTGCAACGCTGGCCGGCGCTCAGTCCGGCCGCGTTTCGGTATCTCCCCCCACGGCCGGTGTGGGAACCTCGATCGCTGGCGAAGCCGGTTCGCGCGGTTCCGGCTCCACGGGATCTCCCGCTTCGGTGGCGGCCTCCGGCGCTTGCGCTTCGGGGTCGCGGGCGGCGCGTTCCTCGCGCTGCACCCCGATATGGTAGGCGGCGAAGCCGGGAATGACCGCCTGATTGAGTGCCATGCCGATGACCCGGCCGTGGTAGGGCGAGGTCAGATGCACGCGCCGATTGGTAATCGGGTCCGTGATGCTGCCCAGGATGTCGCCCTCGCCCACCATGTCACCCAGGGCCACTTCACTGGTGAGAATGCCGCCATCGTCGGCGCGTACCCAGTGTGACTCGTAGTACACCGGCTGCGGCGCGCTCCACAGCCGGTTGGTATCCAGCATGCCCATATGGCTCATCAGGCTGCGCAGCGCGCGCACGCCATGGCGCACTTCCTCGGGCTGAAAGCGCATCGGCTCCCCGGCTTCCACGGTGATGGTCGGCACGCCGGCGACCGTGGCCGCCTGGCGCAGCGTGCCCTCCGGTGGCTCGCTGTTGAGGACGACCGTGGCGCCAAAGCCGCGGGTCAGGTCGGCGATCTGCGGGTTGTTCAGATCCGCCCGGAGTTGCGGCAGATTGGTGCGGTGGAAGGAGCCTGTGTGCAGGTCCACCAGCGCACTGCAGCGGCGAATGACATTGTTGAAAAGCGAATAGGCGATACGCGAGGCGGCACTGCCCTGTGGATGGCCCGGGAAGTGGCGGTTGAGGTCGCGGCGGTCCGGCAGATAGCGCGAACCCTGGCGAAAGCCGAAGAGATTGACGATGGGCACACCGATCAAGGTGCCGCGCAACTCGGAGGCGTCCACTTCATAGAGCAGGCGACGCACCATCTCGATGCCGTTCAGCTCGTCGCCATGCACCGCTGCCGTGACGCAGAGCACAGGCCCGGGCTGTGTGCCATGCGCCACCAGGACCGGGGTGGGTTCTGCCAGGCCAGTGAAGGAATCGCTGGCGTACCACGGCACCTGCAGGGTTTCACCGGGAGGAATGCTGCCGTCCAGAATGCGGAAGCTGTGCATGCCCTCCGCGGCCGCCTCCTGCGGCGGGTCCATGCCGTGCAAGGACTCATCCAGTGTGCGCGGCGCAATGGGAGTGGCGGTGCCCGTATCCGAAGACGCCACCCCGTCTGCGCCTTCGCGCGGCGGCTGCGCGGTGTATTCATCGTTGGTTTCCACCGCCTGGGCCGCGGCTGGATGCAGCGCCCAGACCCATGCGGACAGCACGAGTGCAGAAGCCCGCAGGACCCCGGGGAGGGGGTTGGCCGAGCGGAAGAAGCGTGCTGACAAGGGGGACTCCTGATGGTGGTAACAGCCTAGGGTTGCATGATGCGGTCGACAAAGGCCAGCGGGCAGAAAGCTCTACGGAAGCTGCACAAAAACGGGGCGACGTCGCTGTCGTCTCTGGCGCTTTGCGTTAGGGTGGCGTGCTTCGTGAGTTCGAACAGGCGGCGTAATGGTCGCCGCACCGAGGGGGGAGTACGTGACATCGATCGCCCGAAGCATCCGCCACTGGCTCTGGCTGGGTCTGCTGTGTATGCCGCTGACCATCGCCCAGGCACAGCAGAACGCGGACATCGAATCTGGAGAGCCGCTGAGCGCGGAGACGGCGCAGCAGCTTGCGGATCTGCTTGAAAACGAGACCACCCGGACGGAGCTGATCCAGGCGCTGCGTCGCCAGGCGGCGCCCGCTGAAGACGCTGCTCCGGCAACCGCCGATGCGGCCGAAGGCGAAGCCATCAGTCTCTCGCGGCGCATTGCGCTCGCCACGGAATCCATCGCCGAGGATCTCGCGGCGGAATTCTCCAGCGCCTTTGGCGCTTTCACGCAGGCGGGTGAAGCGGCCGCCGGCGTTGACTGGCAGGCGCTAGGAGCGGCCAGCGTGGATCTCGTCGTGGTCGTCATTGCGGTCATCGCGGCCTTCATGTTGCTGCGCCGGCTATGCATTCCCGTCTACCGAAAACTGGATGCATGGTCGCAGGAGCCGGCCCAGACCAGCGCGCTGCTGCGCAAGGCCGTCGCGGTCTTGCTGGCTGCCGGCGTTGATGCCGTGTTGATTGTAGTGTCGTGGGTGATCGGCTTCCTGCTGGCGATCTATGCGCTCAGCGAGCCTGGCGCGATGGATACCCGGCAGACGATGTTCCTCAACGCCTTCCTGATGATCGAGATCTTCAAGGCACTCATCCGAACGCTCTTTGCCACGCGTTACGAGGGACTGCGTCTGCTGCCGATGTCGGCCGAGAATGCGGCCTACTGGAATACCTGGTTTGCGCGCATCTCGGGCTTCATCGGCTATGGCTTGCTGGTCGCCGTGCCCATTGCCAACATCAATATCTCGACGGACGCCGGGCGTGCGCTGACCTTTATCGTCATGGGCCTGGCCTTCCTCTACGCGCTGATCGTGATCAGCCAGAACAAGACGCAGGTGCGGGCGCGTCTGGAAGGGCAGGCCAAGCAGGCGCATTCGACCTTCGCCCGCGTCGGTGTCTTTGTGCTGGCACGCGTCTGGCACGCGTTGGCCATCGCCTATTTCGCCGGCCTGGCCGTCGTTGCCATCCTGCAGCCCGAAGAGACGCTGCCCTTCATGCTGAAGGCAACCGTACAGACCCTGCTGGCTGTCGGCGGGGGCATCTTCCTCGCGGTGGTGCTGACGCAGGTGATCAGCAAGCGCATCCGCCTGCCCGAAGACACGCGCCGCCGTTTCCCGCAACTGGAAGACCGGCTCAATGGCGCGATCCCGGGGGTGCTTCAGGTGCTCAGAGCCATCATTCTCGTGGTGGTGGTGTTGCTGGTACTCGACGCCTGGCAGTTATTCAATCTTCCGGAATGGATCGGCTCGGAAGCAGGGACCACAGCCCTCGCTGCGGCCATTTCCATCGCGTTGATCCTGCTGGTGGCAAAGGGCATCTGGATCGCCTTTGCCAGCTGGATTGAATTGCGTCTCAACCCCGACAATGACCGCGGCGGCGCCAGTGCCCGCGAGCAGACCCTGCTCGCGCTGTTCCGCAGTGCCTTCCTGATCGTGCTGGTCGTGATGACCGCGATGATTGTGCTATCCGAACTCGGCATCAATATCGGGCCGTTGATCGCCGGCGCCGGCGTGCTGGGACTGGCCATCGGCTTCGGCGCGCAGAAGCTGGTGCAGGACGTCATCACCGGCGTCTTCATTCAGCTGGAGAACGCGATCAACACTGGCGAAGTCGTCACTGCCGGTGCCATTACCGGCACGGCCGAGAAGATCACGGTGCGGTCGGTTGGCATTCGCGATCTGTCGGGCACCTACCACGTAGTGCCCTTCTCGAGCGTGGATACGGTGTCCAACTTCATGCGCGATTTCGCCTACCACGTGGGTGTCTACGGGGTGGCCTATCGCGAGGACATCAGCGCGGTCATCGAGCAACTCCAGGCCGCCTACAGTGCACTCATTGCCGACCCGAACTTCGCGGAGAAAGTGCTGGAGCCGCTGGAGGTGCACGGCGTCACGGAACTCGCCGACAGCGCGGTCAATGTGCGCATCCGCATCAAGACGCTGCCCGGGTCGCAGTGGGGTGTTGGCCGCGAGTACAACCGCCTGGTCAAGCAGCATTTCGATGCCGCCGGCATCGAGATTCCCTTTCCGCACACCACGCTCTACTTTGGCGAGGATCGCGCCGGCTACGCTCCGCCCGCCAATGTGCGGGTGCTCGAGGGTCGCGACCGTCGCGCGCCGCACCCGGCTCAAGCCCCCGCCGCGGATGCGCCGCTGCCGGACGAAGCGAGCCGGCCCAGCGAGCGCAGCGACTTCGACGAGTCGCAGAGCTAGGCAGCGCGGAAAGCAGCCTGAATGGACGCGGGCAGGGTGACCTCGTAGGTCACCCCGCTCCCGTTCTTGCCCAGCGGCAGGTTCGGCCCGCGCTGCGAACTGAAGTAGAGGCGGCTGCCGTCCGGCGAAAAGGCCGGGCCCGTCAGCTCGGAATCGCTGCCCAGACGCACCTGTAGCAGGGTCTTGGCGGGTGCATTCGGCACCACCACCATGAGGCGCATGGCGTCGCCATCCTCCGCCACCACCACGTCTCCGGCGGGGCTGACCACCACATTGTCGACGTCATCGAAGACGGGATCGATCAGCCGGTTGTCGAAGATGGTTTCGATCAGGCCATTGTCGACATCAAGGGCATGTACCCGGTTGTCGCCCTTGGTCGCGAAGAAGAGCACTGCACGCGTCGGGACCGTGCCGCCGGGCGGCACGCTGCGTAGCGCCTGTGGCAGCGTATAGATCCACATGCCTTCGCCGCCTCGGAAGATGGTGCCCGGCACGCGCTTGCGCGCCTCGCGGCGTTCCGCACGCAAGGCGGCCTGCGGCTGGTCGGTGCCGATGGCATCCACCCATTGCGTGGCGTGCAACTGGCGCAGGCGGAGGTCGTCGCTGACGTAGTCATCATCGGCAAAGCCTTCAATATTGAGTACCTGCAGGCGACCGGAGCGCATGCGCAGACGCGGCCCCTCGGTGCTGTCGGTGACATCGTCGGTATCCGCCACAAAGCGGTAGAGGCGGCCGTCGGGGGTGTCCTCGGTGAGGAAGACGCTGCGCGTTGGCAGGTCCACCGCGGCGGCCTCATGCGCGAAGCGGCCGAGTGCGGGCAAGACGCGCGCGCTCTCGGGGCTGCCACTTGGCTCGCACTCATAGACCTGGCCGTCGGCGACCTCCTCGCAGGACAGCCAGGTCTGCCACGGCGTGGCCCCTCCAGCGCAGTTGCGGCGGGTGTGGTCGAGGATGCGGTAGGCGTCCGTGATTCGGCCATCCGGCGCGAAACGCAGCGCACCCACGCCGCCGCGCTGGCGATGTTCGCTGTTCGACACGTAGATCCAGCCACCGTCATTGGCGGCGAAGCAGGCCCCGCCGTCCGGTGCCTCATGCCAGTTGTAGCCTGCCAGTCCGAGCGGATCGAAGGCGCCGGTGACGGGGTTGCTCAGGTGGCGGGCCACCGCGCGTACGGTGAAGCCTTCTGGCAGGAAAATTCCGTCGACACCGCTGTCGTAGAGTGCGCCGACGTCGGCCAGCGGTCCGCGCGGCAGTCGCAGCTCTCCCGTGGGTGCCGGCATAGCGGAAGCATCGTCGCGCAGCGAGAGGCTCTTGCAGGCGTTCAGCAGCGGGGCCGTCGACAGCATGCCGCCCGACAGAAACAGCAGGCGCAGGATGTCTCGGCGTTGCGGGTCGGGGGAGTCGGAGCGCATGGCGGTCTGAACTGCGGGGCGAGCCGTCCAGAATAGCGCGCGCAGATGACGCTGCAATGTGCGTCCAGCGCTCAGGACAATGCGCGTGCTTCCTTGATGCGGTCGTAGGCAGTGGTGATGTCGCGCGTCTTTTCCTCGGCCATGGCGCGCATGCTTTCCGGCAGGCCCTTGGAGGCCAGCTTGTCCGGGTGGTTTTCGCTCATCAGCTTGCGGTAGGCCTTCTTCACCGTATCGTCGCTGGCGTCCGGCGAGACGCCCAGGACCTGGTAGGCCCAATCCAGGTCGGGTTGGCTCCGTCCACGCTGGGTGCCGCCGGCCGCGCCGCGCAGCATGGCCTCCATGCGCTCGACTTCGATCTCCGGCAGGCCGAGCCCGCGGGCAATGCGCAGCAGCATCTCGTGTTCGGCGGGATGCACCTGCCCATCCGCGCCCACGGCGGCGAGCTGTACCTGCATGAACATCATCAACAACGGCCGCTGGCCGCGCGCGGCCTGTGCGAAGTTCGCAACCTCGGCGTCAAGATCGAAGTCTGCCTGCTTGCCGCGATGAAAGGCCTGGCGCGCCTGTGCACGCGCCTGCTCGTTCAAGCGCAGGCGGTCAAACAGCGCTTCGGCGACTTGAATCTCGTCCCGAGTGACTTGCCCGTCTGCCTTGCACAGCGCGCCCATGACGGCAAAGACAGCATCCAGGAAGCGCGTCTGCACCTGGGTGATGCGCTTGCGGATGAGCCCGCCGATCAGTGGGCGCGCCAGGAAATAGCCAAGCAGGCCACCCACCGCGAAGCCGGTGAATCCACCGAAGAGGGCGCCGAGGATGCCGCCGATGAGGAAACCGATCAACATGACAGGCATTGTAGAGAGCCAGGCGCCGGACCGCTGCATTCGGGGCTACCATCGCGGCGCAGTCAACAGCAAACACGATGGAGGAGCAAGAAAATGATTGGATACGTCACCCTGGGCAGTAACGACCTTCAGCGCGCCGGCGCTTTCTACGATGCGCTGCTCGGCGAGCTGGGCGCACAGCGTTTCATGAATGACGAACGCATCATCGTCTGGGCGACCGGCCCAGGGGCGCCGATGTTGAGCGTCATTCGTCCAAACGATGGCAAGGCGGCAACGGTGGGCAACGGGGTCATGGTCGCCCTGGCACCAGGTTCCCGTGAGAAGGTGGATGCTCTCTACGCCAAGGCCTTGTCATTGGGTGCCACCGACGAAGGCGCACCCGGTGAGCGCATGAGTGGTTTCTACGCGGGCTATTTCCGCGATCTCGACGGCCACAAGCTGAACTTCTTCCACATGGGTTGAGCCGCCGACCAGCGGACAAAAAAAGCCGCGACCCGAAGGTCGCGGCTCTTTTCAGAATTCGGAGGTCTTAGACCGCGCGAATCTGTGTCGCCTGCATGCCCTTCGGGCCACGCTGCGCCACGTACTCTACGCGCTGACCTTCCGCCAGGCTGCGGAAGCCGCTGCCCTGGATTTCCTTGAAATGGGCGAAGAGATCGTCGCCGCCGTCGGCCGGGGTGATGAACCCGAAGCCCTTGGCGTCATTGAACCACTTCACGGTACCGGTGGAAACATCGCTCATGAAACATTCCTCAAACTAAAGTGTAGAAAACGGGCCCTGGAGCCCATTGGGTGCAAGCCATCAAGGAACGCATCATTGCCGACCGGTCGTTCGGTAGCAGCCGTGAAGGCTGAGGTACGACAGTTCACGCTGATAACACTCTTCTTGAAGCAACTGCAGCACCGAATATACGCCATTTCTGCGTCAATTTCTTGAATTCCGACGAGCGGTCGATCAACGGTGCCCTGCGCCAGGGTTGCTCCCGCCACCTCCCACAGATGTTCGCTGCCCTGCATCCAACGTCGCGCGCGCTGCGTAAGAGCTTCCGTAGTCACACAAAACCATCGGGAGAAGGGAATGCAAGCTCGGCATTTTGCCGTTGCAGCGGTTGCTGCGGCGGCCGTTGGCACATCGTTTCAGGCGGGGGCATCGAGCCACCGCGAGGCCCCGTTCATTGCCGGCACGCCGCGCGTGGACGGCACCGACTTCTACATGTTCCGCAGTTACGAGACCGGCCGCGAAGGTTTCGTCACCCTGATCGCGAACTACAACCCGTTGCAGGACGCCTACGGCGGTCCAAACTATTTCGCGCTGGATCCGGAGGCGCTGTACGAGATCCATATCGATAACGATGGCGACGCGATGGAAGACCTCACCTTCCAGTTCCAGTTCGACCAGGAATTCCGCAACGTCTCCCTGCCCATCGGCAGTGGGGACAATGCCGCCAATGTGTCGATCCCGCTGATTCAGGCGGGGCCGATCGGTCCTGGCGTGACCGACGACGGCAATCAGAATCGCGTCGAGACCTATACCGTCGACGTCGTGCGTGATGGCGCGCGCTCGGGCAATGCCCAGCCGCTGCAGATCACCAGTGGACCGCTGGCTGGGCAGACGACCTTCCGCAAGCCGGTCGACAATATCGGCGAGAAAACCATTGCGGACTATCCCACCTACGCGAACAACCACATCTACAGCGTGGCCATCCCTGGCTGTGGCACGGGCCGCGTCTTTGTGGGTCAGCGCAAGGAAGGTTTTGCGATCAACCTGGGCGAAGTCTTTGACCTGATCGCCCTCAATCCTCTGGGCAATCGCGACGACAAGCCCAGCATCGTGGACGACAAGAACATCACCTCGCTGGCGCTGGAAGTGCCGACGAGCTGTTTGACCGAGGGCGACAGCACCGTGATCGGTGGCTGGACGACGGCCAGCAAGCGGCAGATGCGCGTGCTGAACCCGGAGCCACAGGGACCGAATACGGATCTGCCTGATACCAAGGGCCCCGCCGTTGAGGGGGGTGCATGGACGCAGGTCTCCCGCCTGGGCATGCCACTGGTCAACGAGGTGGTCATTGGCATCAATGACAAGGACCGCTTCAACGCCAGCCATCCCAGCAACGACGGTCAGTTCCTCACTTACGTCACCAACCCGACTCTGCCGGCACTGATCGACACCCTGTTCCGTGATGCCGTCGGCGCCGAAAGCAGCATCGCGCCCTCCAACATCCCGCGTACGGATTTGGTTCTGACCTTCCTGACCGGCATTCCGGGCCTCAATCAACCGGAAAATCCAACGCCGTCGGAGATGCTGCGACTCAACACCGCCGTTGATGTCACGGCGCCGGCTGAGCAGAGCCCGCTGGGCGTGCTGGCGCTGGATCTGGCCGGATTCCCGAATGGCCGCCGACCGGTCGATGACGTCACCGACGTCGCGCTGCGCGCCTCCATGGGCGTCCTCTGCGTCGTGACCGAGGAGACCTCCCCGGCCTTCGGGCCCTTGATCGAAGCGCGCGATTGCGACGCCTCAGACGCGCCGGTCGGCGATGCGCCTCTCACCGATCAGACCACCGAGTCGATTGACGACTTCCTGGCCGGCTTCCCCTACCTCGCGCACCCGTTGCCGGGTGCCGTGCAGGACGGCCAGTAGGAGGACCTGTCCATGATGCGAAAACTCTATGCAGCAAGCGTGGCGGGCGCCCTCCTGGCGCTCGCCGCCTGCGACGGAACGTCGTCGCGGCTGGCGCCAGCCGACGAGGCACCCGATGCCGGCAACGGCGGTGGCAATGGCGGCGGCGTGCAGCAGCCGGTGCTACTGCGCAACCTGGTGGTCGACAACATCAACAACAACACGTCGCCGACCGCTCAGCCCATCAACATCAATGATCTGAACATCGAGATTGACACGACCCCCGTCAATCTCGATCTCGTGACCGGTTAAGGTCTGCACCGTTCACGAGCTTGGAACCCCGTGACGAAGGTCACGGGGTTCTTTTTTTTGCTCCGATCAGGGCGGATATCAGTCCGGCATTGGCCAGCAGGCTGCCTAGCAGCGCCCACATGAGGATCTGGCGCGGCACTACAACGCGTTCCGGCTCGTCCTCGGCAGCCGCGGCCGAGGCGCCCACCGTGACGGTGGCCTCCAACTTGTGGCCGCGTTCGTCATCGGCTTCCACGATCCAGTTGCCCGGGCGATCCGGCACAAAGGCGAATTGGCCTTGCGCGTCCGTGCGGCCGACCTGAAAGACCTGCTGCGTTTCCGGCATGCGCACCCGGATGCGCGCTCCATCCATGGCCTGGCCTGCGGTGTAGCTGAAGCGCACCACCTCGGCAGGAGCCTCCGTCACGCGCTCGGAATGCGCGCCGTGGGCGAAAGCGGCAGTGCTTGCAAGGCTGCTCCAGAGCACAATCGCGGAACAGCGAAAAAGCGGCGAGCGAATCACAGAAAGCCCTCCAATCGAATATGGAACAGCCGTTGCGCCAGCCACCAGCTGCCAAGAAGAATGGCAAGCACCGAGCCGGGGACAACCACCATGTGGCGATACAGCGCCAGGTGCCTTGCCCACCAGGCAAGGGGCAGGCAACAGGCGGCAAGCAGGATCTGTCCACCTTCCACACCCAGATTGAAGGCCAGCAAGGTCAACGCCAGGGTCGCGGGTTCGAAACCCAGCCCGGCCAGAACACCGGCATAGCCGGCGCCATGGATCAGGCCAAAGAAGAAGGCCACCATCCACAAGCGCTGTTGCACCAGCGGGAACAGGTTGTTGAGCGCCGCGAAGATAATGGTGGCGGCGACCGCCGACTCCACCCATCGGGTGGGTAGCTGCAGCCAATCAAGCGCTGCCGCCGACAGCGACAGCGCATGCGCCACGGTGAATGCAGTGATGACCGCGATCAGATCCAGGGTGGCGCGCCGCGCGTCGGTGGCCGCAATCCAGCCCTCGCGCCGTCGTTGCAATACCGCCGGCAGCAAGAGGCAGAGCAGAAAGAGCAGGTGGTCGAAGCCGGACCAGATATGCCAGGCGCCCTGCTGCAAGTAGGTCCAGAACAGCGGCCCCAGGGCGGGCTGCTCCAGGCGTACCGCGAACTGGCGCGCGCTCGGTTGCAGCACCGTGCTGTAGGTCCGGCCGCCCAGCTCCAGCCGCAGCAGGCCGCGATGCGAAGGGTCGATGTCGAACAGCAGCGCGTAGTGCACGCCGAGTTGCTCCACCGGCGCCGGGCAGCGTCCGTCGAAGGCCAGAGCGGCATAGGGCCCGTCGCTGTGCTCGGCGATGCGAAGCGTGCCCGCGGTCAACGGGCAGTCCTCGCCCGCGCTGCTGAGCGTCAGCTGTGGCAGCACGGACGCCACGATCGCACTGTGGCTGTCGCGCACCTCGCCCCAGGTCACCTGGCCATCGCCATCCGGGTCCAGCCCAACGAGTTCATGCAGGTCGCGCAGGGCGACATCCCAGCGCCCCTGAATGCGATCATCTGCCACGGTCAGTTGCAGATAGCTGTCGCTGGGCTTGTGTGCCCACACAGGGGGCGCAGTAGCGGACAGCAGCGTGGTGAGCAGCGCCAGACGGATCAAAGGCCTCATGCGCCGTCTGCCCGCCGCGTTGCCGTCTGCCCGAGCTGCGCCAGCAGCGCCTCGAGACGCTGATCCTGGACGCCGTTCTCGCGCATCCATTGTCGTACCGGTGCGGTCGCCTCGGCCTGACGGCTCGCGACGGCGGCGCGCAACAGCAGGCGGGCATCGGCCGGCGTCTTTTGCGTGGCCCAGTTGCGCTGCGCCAGCCAGAGTGCGCGCTCCGGCTCTCGCCAGACGTGCAGCGCGGCTGCGGCCTCGGTGCCAAAGTGGCGTGCCCCACCACGTGCCCGCTCCGCCTCAAGGCGTGCCTCAAGACGGCGGCGGTCCTGCTCGATGCGCGCGTCCTCGGCACCACCGTGCAGGCGCGCGCGCAGGCTCAGAATGAGCCCGTCGTTGCTGCCTTCCCACGGACGTGCGATTTCGGCGGCTTCGGCCTCCCGTCCCTGACTCAGCAGAAAGTCGGCGAACTGCAGATGCAGCGCCATGTCGTGGCTGGCACCCGGGCTTGCCAATGCCTCTCGGAACCACTCTTCCGTCTCCGCCTTGCCAAGACGCCAGCCGATGTCGGCGCGCACGCTGTGTGCCCAGAGCCGGGCCTCGGCATCGCCTTCGGAAAGCATGAGATGGGTCTGCAGCGAGCGCAATGCCGGCTCGGCCTCACCGCTCAGGCTGCGTGGGGTCGCCAGGCAGGCGGTGCCCATCAGCACCCGATAGCGCCGTACCACCTGGCAGTCGGTGATCGCCTGCGCATAGCGACCCTGGACGCTGTGAATCACCGCGCGGGTCAGGCGCGCCTGCAGGTGCTGCGGCTGTTCCCGGAGTACATGATCGAGGTCCTGAAGTGCCGCCGCGAAGCGGTGGTCATGCTGCGCCAGCGTCGCACGCAGTACGCGCAGCTCTGCCGGGACCGCCTCGGCGCCTTGCCAATGCTGCAACGCCCCTTCGGCATAGCCGTACCAACGTGGGTCCTGCGTGCGCCGGGCGTAGGTAATGGCGGCCTGAGCGAAGGCGGTTGCGGCTTCGGCGTCTTCCGGCGCATCGGCAAGTGCCGCACGCATCTGACGCAGACGCTGCACGGCAGACGCTTCCGACGGCGCCACGCGCAGCAGGACTGTGTCGTCGCTCTCAGGGAGATACGTGGCCGCATGACCGGCCGGCAGCAGCAGTAAGGATACGAGGAGAAATGCCAGGCGCATGCCACGCTGTACGCTGGGCATCCCGCCATGGACGCGTGCATGCGCCGCGGCGGCGCTCGATCGCGCACCGGGCAAGGTCGTACACTGGGGTATGCGCATGGACACCACGGCATGGCCCGCAGCGTGGGTGGAGCGATTCACCACACGAGGTTCTTCTGCATGACAAGGTCGAACCATACCCAAGAATGCCTCCGCGCGGCCCTCGCGGCGGCGCACTGGCACGCCATGCGAGCACAGGGGCCTGGCGGGCAGCACGTGAATACCAGTGCCACGGCCGTGCACCTGCGCCTGGATCTTGACGAATCCGGTCTGCCGGAGGCCTGGCGCCAGCGCTTGCTGCAGCTGCAGGACGGGCGCATCACACCGGACGGGCGCATCGTGATCAAGGCACAACGGCATCGCAGCCAGGCCATGAACCGCGAAGACGCCTTTGTCGCGCTGCGCCAATTGCTGCTCCGGGGAGCCCATGCCCCGCGCGCGCGCCGCGCCACCCAGCCGACGCGCGCGGCCAAGCGTCGCCGTTTGCAGGAGAAGCGCCATCGGGGTGCCCTCAAGGCCGGTCGCGCCAGCGTCACCCGCGATGACGGCTAGTACCGCGGTGCCCGGCGCGATCGGCATTTTCGGCGCTGGGAGCATCGGCTGCTATATCGGCGGTCGTCTGATCGCTGCGGGTGAGAATGTCCGCCTGATTGGGCGGGCGCGCATGGGGGAGGTGATCGCCACGCATGGACTGCACATCAGCGACTGGCAGGGCTTCGACCATCAGCTCAGCGCGGCGCAGGTTGCCTTCTTCAGCGAGGCGGATGCCCTGAACGCCTCAGCACTGGTGCTGGTAGCGGTCAAGTCCGCCGATACCGAGGCGGCCGGCCGGGCGCTGGCACCCGTTCTGGCCCCCGGCACCGTCGTCCTCAGTCTGCAGAACGGCGTCAACAACGCCGCTCGTTTGCAGGAATGGCTTCCCCAGCAGCGCGTGCTGGCTGGCATGGTGCCTTTCAATGTGGTGCAGCACGGTCCCGGCCATTTTCATCACGGCTCCGAAGGCGCGCTCGAGGCCGAGGCCGACGAGGTCCTTAGGCCATGGCTGCGGACCTTCGCTGCGGCCGGCCTTCCCATCCAGCTGCGCGAGGATATGGCCTCGGTGCTTTGGGCCAAGCTCCTGCTCAACCTCAACAACCCGATCAACGCCCTGGCCGGGGTGCCGCTCAAGGAAGAACTCAGTCAGCGTGCCTTCCGCCGTTGCATTGCACTGGCGCAGCGCGAGGCCTTGGCGCTCTACGCCGCCGCCGACATCCGACCAGCCCGGCTGACGCCGGTGCCGCCGCGCTGGCTGCCCCGGTTGCTCGATGTTCCCGATGCCATCTTTCAACGCCTTGGGCAACGCATGTTGCGCATTGACCCCTTGGCGCGCTCCTCCATGTGGGAGGATCTCGAGCGCGGGCGGCGTACCGAAATCGACTGGATCAACGGCGAATTGCTGCGACTGGCAGAGGGCCTTGGCCGCACGGCGCCGGTCAACGCCCGGCTGGTCGCCCTGGTACGGGAAGCCGAGGGCGGGGGGCGACGCGACTGGAACGGTCCCGACCTGCTGGCCGCACTTGAGAGCGCCACTCAGGACTGACGTTGCGCCCGCGCCAGCCGCCTGGCGCGAAGGACCGCGGACAGGCGGTGGGAGACGACATACCCGGTCATGGCCGCAGGCAGCGCGATCAGCAGGCTGCCGAGTACAGCAAAGAGCCACTCGTCGATGAAGCCATTGAGATACCAGGCGCCGCTGGCGAAGAAGGGCAGGCTCCCGAAGACCACTTGACCAATGGCGTGGAACCCCCAATACAGCGGTGCCATCGTGAAGGGGTTGCTCACCCAGGACACCGCGAAGGCGGCTGGGAAATTGCCGCGGACGATGATGCAGCCGCTGATCATGAAGATGGTCTGCGCGCCCACCGTCGGCGTCAGACCGACGAAGAGGCCGATGAAGACACCGCGCGCCACCGCTTCTGCGCCGCCGCGCAGGCAGCCACTGGCCTCCAGCACCGCCCGCACGCGCGGGTGGCGGACCATCCAAGCATGGCCGCGTGCCCGCAGATAGCGATAGCGCTGCTTCAGTCGCATGCCCGACAGTGTACGGGGCATGCCCTGTCTGAGCCGCGCTTGCGCGACCGGCGTCAGCACTTCATTGTGATCAAAGAATGGAGACCAGGAGTCACTGATGAACAAGGCGATTTTCGCCAGCGCCACGCTGAGCATGCTGCTCACAGCCTGCGGCGGCAGCGAGGCCCCCCAAGCCTTGAATGACGGCAGCGCCGAGACCGAGAAGACCGCGACGGCATCAGCTGCGCCGGAAGCCCTTGCCGAAGCCAACACGCGCTGTCGCGAACTCATCGACCGCGCCCAGCGTGACCTGGCGCAGACGGCCTGCCTGGAGGCGCTGGAGCGGGCCGCCGAGACGGGCAAGGACAGCGTTGCCTACGGGCGGGCGATCAACAATGCGGCCTACCTGTTTCAGATGAATGGTGACTACGAACAGGCCGTGGCCTTCTATGAGCGCGCCCTTGAGGTGCAGAGGCCGCGCGCTGATGCCGAACCCGGGCCGCTGGCACGCACGCTTTCGGACTATGGCCTGATGGCCGTGCAGCGTGGCGATGCCGAAGCCGCCTTGCCGCGCCTCGAACGTGCGGCCGAGCTGTTGGCGGAGGCGGGAGAGGCCGACAGCGAAGCCATGGCCGCCCTCATGGGCGATACCGCAGAGGCCCATGAAATCGCAGGCGACCTGGACGCCGCGGTGGCCTGGTACGAACGCTCGCTGGCGGCCTATCGCAAGGCGCAGGGCGAGCGCCACGCCAATGTCGGCATCGCGATGAACAACCTCGGCATGGCCTTCCATCAAAAGAAGGAATACGCCAAGGCGGACCCGCTGCTGCGTGATGCCTATGCCCTGCTCGAAGAGCAGCTCGGCGCTAAACATCCCGTCAGCGATGTCGCCCGGCGCAATATCAGCGACAACGCGGCGATGATGGAATCACCGCCACAGGCGCCCGCGCTGGACGCGGATACGACCGCTGCCGATAGCACCTAGGGCGCACCCGACGCCTGACCGAAAACCTCCTGCAGCACTGCGCTGCCACGGGCAGCCGCGGACTGGCGAATGCGCGTTTCCTCTTCGGCAATGCGCAGGAAGAGCGCATCGAGCGCCTGGCTGGTGACGTAGCCGTCGAGGTCCTTCGGCGCGCCCAGCATGGCGGCATAGGGTCCGGCTGCGTTGACCATGGCGCGATAGGCGCTGCCGACGCCGGCTTGCGTGATGCGCTCGGCCACAATGGGCCGGAAGGCTTCTGTCAGTTCGCCTTCGGTGCGCGCGCGAAAATACTGTGTCGCCGCGTGTTCGCCGCCGGCCAGAATGCCGCGTACATCCTCCAGTTTCATCTGTTGCAGGGCGGTGCTGAAGATGCCGGCTGCAGCCGGAACGGCAGCCTCTGCAGCGCGGTTCAGACTGCGGTGGAAGGCTTCCACGGCGTTGCCCATGCCGGCCTCGCGTAGCAGCGCCACCGGACCGCGCAGTGATTGCGGAATCGGCACCCGGACCGCCTCGCTCTGCCAGAAGCCGTCTTCTCGCCCCAGCCCGGCGATGGCGCTGTCCACACCCTGGGAAAGCGCGGCGCGCAGGGCGCGTGCAATGGTGTCGCCCTGTAGTGCGGTATCGGTGGCGCTACCGTCCTCGACCTGCACGGGCGCGGATTCGGGCGTTGCATCAGGCCGCTCGGGGCTGCCAAAGAAGCGGTCCCACCAGGCGGCCTGGGCCGGCGCGGCGATACTCAGGCAGCAGGCGGTGAAAAGGGCAATGCCAGGGCGTTTCATGGGGGATGCTCGCTGGAGGATCGCACACCATGCCATGTTGGCCTGATGCTGCAATGAATGCTCGCGCTTTTCGCGGCTTGGGCGTACCATGCATCGCCTTTTTGTGCAACGCACCATCTCTATGACGTCCACGCTCCGCAATATCGCCATCATCGCCCACGTTGACCACGGCAAGACCACCCTGGTCGACAAGCTGCTCCGCGAGTCCAACACGCTGGAGGCGCGCACCGATTACGGCGAACGCATCATGGACTCGAACAGCCTGGAGAAGGAGCGTGGGATCACCATCCTTTCCAAGAACACGGCGATCAACTGGCGCGATACGCGCAGCGATACCGAGTACCGCATCAATATCGTCGACACGCCGGGCCACGCCGACTTTGGTGGCGAAGTGGAGCGCGTGCTGTCGATGGTCGATTCGGTGCTGCTGCTGGTGGATGCGGTCGACGGGCCAATGCCGCAGACCCGCTTCGTGACCTCCAAGGCCTTCGCGCTCGGTCTCAAGCCCATCGTCGTGGTCAACAAGATCGACCGTCCCGGCGCCCGCCCGGATTGGGTGATCAACCAGGTCTTCGACCTGTTCGACAATCTTGGCGCCACCGACGAGCAGCTCGATTTCCCCATCGTCTATGCCTCGGCCCTGCAGGGCTACGCCAGCCTGGACGATGGCGTGCGCGACGGCGACATGCGGCCGCTGTTCGAGACCATCGTCGACCGGGTCAATGCCCCGGATGTCGACCCGGATGGCCCATTCCAGATGCAGATCATCTCGCTGAGCTGGTCGACCTATGTCGGCGTCATCGGCACCGGGCGCATCAAGCGCGGACGCATAGCGACCAATACCCCGGTCAGCGTGATCGACCGCGAAGGCGCCCGCCGCTCGGCGCGTGTGCTGCAGGTGCTCGGCTTCCTCGGCCTCGAACGGCGCGAGGTGAGCGAGGCCTCGGCCGGAGACATCGTCGCGGTGACCGGCGTGGAGAATCTGGGCATCTCCGAGACGCTATGCGACCCGGCGCACCCTGAAGCCCTACCGCTGCTCGAGGTCGACGAGCCGACCATGAGCATGACCTTCGAAGTCAACAAGTCGCCCTTCGCCGGCACCGAGGGCAAGTTCGTCACCAGCCGTCAGATCGGCGAGCGCCTGCAGCGTGAACTCAAGACCAATGTCGCGATGCGCGTGCAGCCGATGGCCTCGGGCGATCAGTTCCAGGTCTCCGGCCGCGGCCTGCTGCATCTGTCCGTGCTGCTGGAGAACATGCGCCGCGAGGGCTATGAGATGTCGGTATCACGGCCGCAGGTCATCACCCGCGAGGTCGACGGCGTGGTGCAGGAGCCGTGGGAAAACCTCACCGCGGACATCGAGGATCAGTATCAGGGGGCGGTCATCCAGCGCCTCAATGAGCGCGGTGGCCAGATGCTGAACATGGTCACGGACGACACCGGCCGCGTGCGCCTGGAATACACCATCCCCTCGCGTGGCCTGATCGGTTTCCAGACGGAGTTCCTGTCGCTGACCTCCGGCACCGGGCTGCTGGCCCACAACTTCGACCGCTTCGACGGCCGCGCCGCCATGGCCGTGGGCAATCGCCACAACGGTGTGCTGGTTGCCAACGAGCAGGGCAAGGTGCTGGCCTATGCCATCTTCAACCTGCAGGACCGCGGCAAGATGATGGTCGACCCCGGTGATCAGGTCTATGAAGGCCAGGTGGTCGGCATCCATTCGCGTGACAACGACCTCGTCGTGAATGTGCTCAAGGGCAAGAAGCTCACCAATGTGCGCGCCTCCGGCTCCGACGAGAACGTGCTGCTGACGCCGCCGGTGCGCATGTCCCTGGAGCAGGCCCTCGAGTTCATCAACGACGACGAACTGGTCGAGATCACGCCCAAGGCGATTCGTATCCGCAAGCGCTGGCTGAAGGAGCACGAGCGCAAGCGCGCCGCCAAGGGCTGATGGCCGGGCGCGTCGGGCCTGACGTACCATGCGGGTCACACTCACATGGTGAGGTCGCTGTGCACGACAAGGGCAAGGCGCGCATGGCCGTCGCGGTCGCTTTATTCGGGGGGCTCTGCGCCAGCGCACTGAGTGTTGCGCAGGCGGGTGAGCCGCATCGACCACCGACGCGCGGCACCATCTTCATTCCGATTGGCAAAGCCAAGGAAGCGGACAAGCCGGTTGCCGCCGAGGCGGAAGCGCCAACGCCGATTCCGGTCTTCGCAAGGGCCGCACCGGCCGAAGCGGCCTGGGCGGCCATCCCGGATGCTGCCGAGCTGGCGCAGGCGCTGCGCGCGCTGGTCGCCCTCGATGCCGACAAGGTGCGGCGCGCGCCCGACATGGCCGCCACGGTGGGCGCGCATCTGCCGCGCTACCGTCTCGCCGAGCCCACCGCCTTGCGTGCCGGTCCGTCGATACAGTCGCAACCGCTCATGCGCCTCACCGCTGGCGACCTGGTCATTCTGCTGACCGTGGAAGGCGACTGGCAGCAGGTCTATGTACCGGCCCTGCATGCCCTCGGCTGGCGTCAACGCGGCTCTGGCGCACATTAAAAAGCCCGCAGCCTGTGAGGCCGCGGGCAGAGAATGCCAGCGCTGAAGGACGGCGAGCGCTTCAGTTGCCGAAGAGCTTGTCGAAGGCCTTGTCCATCAGGCTGTCGGCGGCCTTGTCGGTCTGCTCATCGATTTCCTGTTCGGTCCGGTCGGCGGCACGATCCTGCTGCCGCTCCGCCTTCTCGCCGAAGAAACCACTGATGGCTGCACCGATGCCGCCTTCCCCTTCACTGCCTCCCCCACCGAGTTGTTGCGGCTCCGACGGGAGCTCGAAGCGCGCGGCCGGCGGCGTGCTGCCGCTGATGGCAGTCACGCGCATCTCATTGCCCATGCGCAGGATGCCGCGACCGTCGAGCGCCGCATCCATTTCCGCGGCGCCCGAGGTGTTGGTATTGGTGGCTTCGGCCATCACCTGCGTCATGTGCATGAAGGCCTGCTGCATCTCGCGGGCGCGTTTGTCGCGCGACAGAACCGCCTCCTTCTGCTGCCGGCGCCCTTCGCTGTCGGTAAAGTCGATCACATAGACCTCGCCGGGAATACCCGCCACGGTCTCGCTGCGACCGGTGGCCTTGAGGCCGTGGAAGTCGCCGACATCGTCGCCGGGCGCGGGGGCCTGGCCGGCAAAGCTGCGCATCAGGCTGGAGGCGTCGAAGACCATGCCGCCGGCGACCGAATACATGCGCCCGTCGCGGATCACCATGTAGGTATCGGCTTCTCCCTGCACATTCATGCGCACCCGATCACCGTCGTACTCCAACGACATGGACTGGTCCTGGGAAGCGATGGTGGCGCTACCGCCCGCCAGCGCGGGCGCGGTGAAGCTGACGCTGGCAGCGGTGAGCAGCGCGGTCAGAAAACGGTACGGCATGGAAAACCCCCGGGTGGAACAAGCAATCCGGGGGTTGTAGCACAGGCCGCCATGCCGGCGTGTCCCGCTTTCATGGGGGAGAGGATTCGCGCTTGGGTAGCGACACCTCGCGCTTCTCTGCCTCGGCTTGCAGCAGTAGCGAGCGCAGCGCCGCGAATTCCTGCTCGAGCCGCGCCAGCTGTGCGTTCACTGGCGGTACGCCGTCCAATTCGGAATCCTTCGATACATCCACGTCCATGGCGCTTGCTTCGCGCTGCGTGGTCTGCATGGCGTCCACAATGATGCCAATGAAGAGATTCAGGACGGCAAAGCTGGTGATGACGATAAAGGGAACGAAGAACACCCAGGCCAGCGGATAGAGTTCCATGGTGGGGCGCACGATACCCATCGACCAGCTTTCCAGGGTCATGACCTGGAACAGGGTGTAGGCGGACGCCCCGATGGAGCCAAACCACTCCTGCATCTGGGGGTCCGGATGCATGCCGAAAAGCTTGGTGGCCAGCACCGAGGACACGTAGAAGAACACGGCCAGCACCCCGATGACCGAGGTCATCCCGGGAATGGAGTGGCCGATGGCGGTGATGACGCGCCGCATCTGCGGAACCACCGACAGCAGGCGCAGCACCCGCAGGATGCGCAAGGCGCGAAGGATGGCAAGCGGACCGGTGGCGGGCAGCCAGGCGATGCCGACGATCAGCAGATCGAAGATGTTCCAGCCGGAGCGGAAGAAGGCAAGACGGTGCGCGTAGCCCTTCAGGAGGAGTTCCAGCGTGAAGACCATGAGAATGGCGCGGTCGACGATATGGAGCAGTGCGCCATAGCGCGCCATGATCTCGGAATCGGTTTCCAGACCAAGCGTGACGGCATTGATCAGGATCAGCGTGATGATGACTGTCGTTGCACGGCGGCCTTCGATGAAATCCCGGACGCGCGCCCGCCATGATCTACCGGTGTCCACAACCTGCTCACGCATTGCCGCTCCATGCCTTGCAGAAGGCTTCACGCGGGGCACCATGCCGTCCGCCCGCCTTCGCACCGCTATATAGGGGTGTCAGATTGGCAAAGCAAGAAGAGGGCCAGGGCCGGCAAGGGGCCTGTCAAGACGAATCGAGTGCGGCTCCGCCTCTACGGATGGGCGCCCGGCCGGAGCAACCATGCTTCCGGGTAGTCCGTCCGCAATGCCTCGCGGCGCGCTTCGGCGGCCGCGCGATCCGGAAAGGGCCCAACTGCCGAGCGGAACAGGCCGCCGCGGGCAATGCGCAACACATGGCCTTCATCCGGGGCAATGCCCTGATTCCTGCGCAATACCGCGCGAGCGCTTGCTTCGTCGGTAAAGGCGCCAATCACGACAAACCAGGCCTGTTCGTACTGGTCTGGGGGCGCCGCGCGCTCCACCGGCTTGACACTGCGTGCCGGTGTTTGGAGTACAGGATTCGTATCCGGTGCGGCGGGCGCGGCGGCGGCTGCCGCTGACCCGGCGTCGGCGGAACGGATCGAACTTTCTTCAGGGGGCGTGGAGGAGGGCGCGGGGCTCGATGCCGTGCGCGCGCCTTCCGGAATGGGCGCGGGCCTAAAGGTCACCGGCACGGGGTCGCTGCCGCCATCGGCGCGCGCCAGGCGTGCATTGAGTTCGCTTCGGGTCGGGCGCTCGTGCAACAAGGTGCCATCCTGCAGACGGCGAAGACAGGCGCCGGTGCGTTCCAGCATCAGCGTCTGATTGCTGTCCGGTACCTGCACCTGCGTGGTGCCTCTGAGGGCGCATACACGGTCGCCGTCACCGGCTGCCGCCATCCAGGCTTCGGCATTGACCAGGCGCAGACGCAGGGCGCCGGCGTTGACGCGCAGATCGCGTCCTGCGGGGGCGTCGGCGCGCAGTGCGCCATCGCGCAATTGCACGCGCGCGACCTCAGGTTGATCGGCGGGGAACAGGGCAAGCTCGGCGGGACCGCGCAGGCGCAGCCGGGTGCCGGCGCGCCAGAGGGTCAGGGCGCCACCTTCCTGCAGCTGCAGGCGGGCATCCGCTGCCAGCGGTGCGCCATCGGCGAGTGCTTCACCGGACGTGCTCTCCACCGGGCCAGTCACGCGCTCGGCGCGCCAACCCTGGGCCACCACCGTCGTGCTGACCACGAGCAGGAAGGGAAGAGCCAGCGCGCGCGCCAGTGTTCGCGGTGTTGTCGTCATGGCGGTCATATTCCAATAGGGCAACGCGCCCCTGCAAGCCAGGTGCAAGGATGGGGCCTAGTCGGGATTGGTGGGGCTGGTATTGCGGACGGGGCTGACCGTCGGGGCCAATCCGGTGAACTGCGCAGTAAAGGCCAGCACGTCGCGGGCTTCGGCGATGCGCTGCTGGGTCCCCTTGCCGGCCCCGTGTCCCGCCTTGCGTTCGACGCGCAACAGGATGGGCGCTTCCCCCGACTGCGCCCATTGCAGGCGGGCGGCATATTTGTAGCTGTGTGCGGGGGAGACGCGATCGTCGTGGTCGGCGGTGGTGATCAGCGTTGCCGGATAGTCGGTATTCGGCGCGATGTTGTGATACGGCGAATAGCTGCGCAGTACCGCGAAATCCTCGGCCTTCTCCGGGTCGCCATAGTCCGGCTTCCACGCCCAGCCGATGCTGAAACGATGGAAACGCAGCATGTCCATGACACCCACCGCGGGCACGGCCGCTGCAAACAGGTCGGGGCGCCGGTTGACCACCGCGCCCACCACCATGCCGCCGTTGGAGGCGCCGTGCAGCGCCAACTGCTCGCTGCGCGTGTAGCCGTTGTGGATCAGCCAGCCCGCCGCGGCGATGACGTCGTCGAAGGTCTGCGGCTTGTTGTCGCGGATGCCGGCCTCGTGCCAGGGTGTGCCGTATTCGCCGCCGCCGCGCAGGTTGGCCACCGCCCAGATGCCGCCGGCGTCCACCCACGCCGCGGCGCGGGTCGAAAAGCGCGGCGTCAGCGCAATGTTGAAACCGCCATAACCGTAGAGGATCGTGGGATGGGTGCGGTCAAGATCGAGATCGCGCCGGTGGGTAAGCAGGACCGGGATGCGGGTGCCGTCGCGCGATGTGGCAAAGGCGCGGGTGGTGACGACCGAAGCCGCATCAAAGCGTGGCGGCGGCGCATGTACCAGTGCGGGTGCCAGCGGCGTCTGCGATAGATCGACCCGATAGCTTCGGGTGGGAACCGTGGTCGTGCTGAATCCGTAGTGCAAGGCAGCCTGATTTTGGCGTCCACTCAGGCCGGTCACCGTGCCCAGTCCCGCCAACGGAATACTGTGCACAGTCTCGCCCTGCAGCGAGACCACGCGCAGCACGGAGGCGGCATCGCGCAGGGCGTGCACCACCAGTCGACCGCCGACCATGCGGGCATCACGCAGGACCTCCGTACTTTCCGGCACGAGGGTGCGCCAGTGGCGTCGTTGCGGGGCATTCAGGTCGATGGCGACGATGCGTCCGCGTGCTGCGCCGTCATCGGTCAGCACAAAGACCGTCTCCTGGTGATGACCAACCACCGCGTAGTCGTGTTGCAAGCGGGTCACCAGCGGGATGGCATCCGCGGTGGCGCGGCCGGTCGCATCCACCGGCTGGGCGAAGAGCAGGTTGTGGCGTGTGCCCTCCCAGGCCGCAATCCACAGCCACTGGCCATCCTCGGAGGTCTGCGCGCTGAAGCCCCGCCGCGGATGCTCGGGCGCCTCCCGAATGAGGTGGTCACCCGCGCTGTCCGCGCCATCCTCGTTCAAGCGGTGCAGGCGCAGGCGCTGGTGGGCCAGCGGATCGAACAAGGGGTCGGCGTTTGCCGGCGCTTCCGGATAGCGGGCGTAGAAGATGCCGCGGCTGTCGGCCGTCCAGGCCAGCGAGGAAAACTTGACGCGCTCGATGCGCGTGGGCAGATCCTCGCCGGTGTCGGTGCGCCGGATGCGCAGCGTCCGCCAGTCCGACCCAGACTGCGACAGCGTATAGGCCAACAGCCCACCATCTGGAGACAGGGCGTATTCACCCACCGACACGGGCGGGTCCGTGGCCATGGCGTTCGGGTCAAGCAGCGCCCGGGCCTCGGCCTTGGCGCTGGCCTGCCAGTAGAGCACGGGCTGCTCCTGGAGGCCGCTGTTGGCCTCGAAGACGCGGGCGCCACTGGCCGCGATCTGCGGCAGGCTGCGTCGCGGAGTGTCCCAGATGGCTTCGAGACGTCGGGCGAAGGCGTCGCGCAAGGGCAGGCCGTCGAGATGGTGGGCGCTATAGGCATTCTGTGCCGTCACCCACGCCTGGACCTCAGCAGCATCCGTATCTTCCAGCCAGCGGTAGGGGTCGGCGACGCACTCGCCGTGCAGTTGTTCCACCAGTGCCTGGCGGGGGCGGCCTCGACCCCCGCCTGCGTCGGCGGGACCGGGATCAGCAGGCCGGCGAGCAACCCCAGCGCACACAACAAGGCCCCGCCATGGGCAGGGCCTGTTGAAGGAAAGACTGCGTGGCTGTGGCTAGATGCTGCGCGGCAGAATCTTGATGATGGCATTGCTCAGCTTGGTATACGGCGGGAAGAAGAGCCGGGCCATCATGAAGCGGGTGCGCACCACGGCGCGCTCGTGCGAGAAGGCCTTGAAGCCGAATTCGCCGTGGCCGCTGCCGATGCCGGAGTTGTTGACGCCGCCAAAGGGCAGATTGCCGTGCAGGAAGTGGACCACGGCGTGGTTGATGCAGGCGCCGCCGGAACTGGTGCGCTGCATGACCTCGCGGATGTTGTCGTCCTTCTTGCTCCAGATGTAGAGCGCCAGCGGCTTGGGCGCATCGTTGATCTTGCCGATCACTTCGTCGATGTCGTCATAGCCGATGATGGGCAGCAGCGGGCCGAAGATCTCCTCTTCCATGATCTTGGCGTCGGCCGGAAGGTCGGTCAGCAGCGTGGGCGCGATGTAGCGGTCGTCGTGGTCGACATCGTCGCCATAGAGCACGCGCGCGCCGCGCGTCTTGGCATCGTCGAGCAGGCCGGAGATGCGATGCGTGTGGTTGTGATTGACGATGCGCGCGAGGAAGGGCGATTCCTTGTGCTTTTCGACCGAATCGCCGTAGTACTTCTTGAGTGTCTCGACCGCGGCGTGCACGAACTTCTCGCGGATGCTGTTGTGCACATAGATGTGATCCGGCGCGATACAGGTCTGGCCGTTGTTGGTGTACTTGCCCCACATGATGGTGCGCGCGGCGAGATCGACGTCGGCGCTCTCATCGATGATGGTGGGCGACTTGCCGCCCAGTTCCAGCGTGACGCTGGTGAGATGCTTGGCAGCGGCCGCCATCACGATCTTGCCGACCTGCGGGCTGCCGGTGAAGAAGATGTGATCGAAGGGCAGATCGAGCAGCGTCTGGCTGACGTCGACTTCGCCTTCGAACAGGGCGACTTCGCTCGGGTCGAAGGTCTCGCGCACGATCTTCGCCATCAGCGCGCTCATGTTCGGCGTCATCTCGGAGGGCTTGAGGATCGTCGGACAGCCTGCGGCGAGAGCGGACACCAGCGGCCCGAAGCTGAGATTGAGCGGGTAGTTCCACGGCGAGATGATCAGCGCGCGTCCCTTCGGCTCGTACTGCATGTAGGCCTTGGTGCCGAGCATCATGCGGGTGGGCGGCACGCTCTTGGACTTCATCCACTTCTTGAGGTGGCGCTTGGCGTCCTTGGCCTCCATGTAGATCGGGAGGATTTCGGTGATGTGCACCTCTTCCGCCGGCTTGCGGAAGTCGGCGGCGCCGGCCGCGACGATCTCATCGGTATGTGCTTCGACCGCATCGACCAGCCGCTGGATACGCGCCAGGCGTTCCTCGGCGGTGGACTGACGCCAGGCCAGCATGGTGTCGCGCTGCTGCGCGAAGATGCGGCGGATTTCGTCGTGGTCCGCCGAGGCGACGGGGGTGGTTTCGAGGGCTTGGGCAGCCTTGTTCATGCGGGTCTCCTGCAATGCGGCCTTAACGCTTGTTCAATGAGTATGCCACTGCCTGGTGTCAAGGAGAAAGCACCTGCACTTTTTTCTCCAAGCTGCATACACTGCACGCACTAGTAAATAGGCATCGCTTCAAGCACAGGGAGAAGACATGAAACGCCTCAAGCCCATGGATGCGGCGTGGCTCTACGTCGATACCGCCAATACGCCCATGCATGTGGCCGGGTTGCAGATTTTCTCCCTGCCGGAGGACGCACCTGAGGATTTCCTGCGCAATCTTTCAGAGGAAGCGCGCGCCTCACGCAGTTTCGCGCCGCCGTGGAATCTGCGCCTCAAGCCTTCGCCGCTGCGCGGTGTGTTGCCGGCGTGGGAGCGGGACGACGATCTTGATATCGACTATCACTTCCGCCACTCCGCGCTGCCGGCGCCGGGCGGTGAGCGCGAACTCGGCGTGCTCATCTCGCGCCTGCATAGCCATCCGATGGATGTCTCGCGGCCGCTCTGGGAGTGCCACCTGATCGAAGGCCTGGAAGGCGGGCGCTTCGCGCTCTACACCAAGATGCATCATGCGCTGGTCGATGGCGTCGGCGGCATGCGCATGGTGCAGCGGGCAATGAGCACCGACCCCTCGGCATCCTTTCGTCCGCCATGGAGCGTTGGCGCCGACTACGCCAAGAAGCGCGACACGGGCACGGCCTCCAGCGCCGCGCTGGCGACGCCGAGTCTGCGCGGATTCGCCAGCGGCATTCCTTCGGCCGCGCGCGCGCTGATCGCCTCCTATCGCGCCGGCTCCAGCGACGGTGACGCCCAGGTCGCGCCCTTCGATGCGCCGCGCTCGGTGCTCAACAAGCGCATCTCGGCGCAGCGCCGCTTTGCCACCCAGCAATACGACATGCGCCGGCTCAAGAAAGTGGCGGAGGGCTGCGGCGGCACCATCAATGACGTCGTCCTCGCCATCTGTGCCGGCTCGCTGCGGCGCTATCTGAAGGAAGCCAATCAGCTGCCGCGGCGCTCGCTGACCGCGGGCATCCCGGTGTCGGTCCGCCCCAAGGACGATGTGGCGGTGGGCACTGCCATCAGTTTCATCATCGCCTCGCTGGCCACCGATATCGCCGACCCGCGCAAGCGCCTGGAAGCCATCGTGGCCTCCACCGATCGCGCCAAGAAGCATCTGCAGGCACTGCCCAAGGAAGCCCTCGATCAGTACACCATGCTGTTGATGGGGCCCTATATCTGGCAGTTGCTGATGCATCTGGGCGGTCGCACGCCGCCCATGTTCAACCTGGCCATTTCCAATGTGCCGGGGCCGAAGGAAACGCTCTATCTCGGTGGTGCACGGCTGGAGGCGATGTACCCGGTCTCCCTGGTTTCGCATGGGCAGGGTCTGAACATCACCTGCGTCAGCTACGTCGACACGCTCAACTTCGGCTTTACCGGCTGTCGCGACACGCTGCCCAGCATGCAGCGGCTGGCGGTCTATACCAGCGAGGCGCTCGACGAACTCGAGCGCCTGTGTAGCTAGCCGCCCTGTTGCGCCGGCGTATTCGGCCAGAGATGCCGGCCGTAGCGGTAATAGCCCTGGACGTTGAGCAGGCGGCTGTCGGCATCGGCGTCGACCGGGATCAGTTCGTGCTCGATCAAAGGCTGCAGATAGGGCAGTAGGGCCGCGCCGCCGCCGCCAGCGATGATGACGGCGTCGAGGTCCCAGTCGTCGGCCCACAGGCGGTTGAGCTCGGTCGCTACGCGCGTTGCCAGTGCGCTGAAGGCGCGCTCGGTGAGCTTGTTGAGGTCGTAGCGTTTGCCCTTGATCTTGATGCTGCCGCGATCGATGGCCTCGTACAGGCGATAGAGCTCCACCTGAACCCCCGACTGTTCGGTGAGGTTGTTGGCGATGGCGGTGTAGGCCAGCGAAATGCCGGCGTCCGAGGACTGCGAGCCGCGCTCGGAATAGCGCGTACGGTCCGAGATGGCGTAGTCCGCAGTGCGGAAGCCAATATCGATGATGCCGATCTTGTCGGTCACGAAGCGCTGCACCGCACCCTTGCCCTGGTCGTTGAGCATGTGGCGGAACAGCGCGCCGAAGGGCTGCGGAATCACGCGCACCTTTTCGACATGAATCTGCTTGCTTTCCTTGCTGCCGTCGGCATTCGTCAGCGTGACCTGATGACGCTGCTGAAGTAAGGCGGCCAGGCCGTCACGATGCCGGCGCAGGAAGCTGATCGGCAGACCCGTGACCACCCGCAGCGGCTCGCCGGAGGGCACCATCGGTGCGAGGGCAGCAGCAGCCAGGACGCGGGCATAGCGGGTCAGAAGCTGTTGCTGGTCGAGAGTGAAGCCACGACCCCGCGAGCCGGCTTCGGCGGTTTCGCCAATGAAATAGGCCTCATCGCCGATGGTGATCTGCCGATGGGCGCGCGCGCTCTCGGTGGCCAGCGAGATGGGATTGGTGAAGGCGGCTTCGGCCGCTTCCCCGACCACCGACTTGAAGATCTGCTGATTGCGGCCATCGGTGGCCTTGGTGAAGCCGAAACCGATGTCGAGTCCGACCACTTGCATGTCTGCGCCCCTTGCGATTGGATGACGCCTTCTATCACGCTCGTTGCGCATGCGCCAACGCGCCCGGTCTTCCATGCATCGTCGACGAGAACGCCCATGAAACTGCTCCGTACCCCCGAGGAGCGCTTCGCCCGGTTGCCGGACTTCCCCTACGCGCCGCACTACACCGATCTGGACGGCGTGCGCATGGCCCACGTCGAGGACGGCCCGAAGGATGGCCCGGTGGTGCTCCTGCTGCACGGCGAGCCCACCTGGAGCTTTCTCTACCGGCATATGATTCCGCCGCTCGCTCAGGCCGGCATGCGCGCCATGGCGCCGGATCTGATCGGTTTCGGGCGCAGCGACAAGCCCACCCGGGTGTCGGATTATTCCTATCAACGCCATGTCGACTGGGTGTGGCAATGGGTCGAGGCACAGGGCCTGCGGGAGATCACCCTGTTCTGCCAGGACTGGGGCTCGCTGATCGGGCTGCGCCTGGCCGGAAGCTATCCGGAGCGCTTCGCGCGCGTCGTGGTCGGCAACGGCATGCTGCCCACGGCTGAGCATGGCGTACCGCTGGCCTTTCATCTGTGGCGCGCCTTTGCCCTCTACGCGCCCATCTTCCCCGCCGGCCGTATTGTCGACATCGGCTCGGCGCGCAGGCTGAGCAAGGCAGAGCGCCAGGCCTATGACGCCCCCTTTCCGTCGTCGCGCTATCAAGCCGGCGCGCGTGCCTTCCCGGCGCTGGTGCCGACCCATGCCAATGACCCCGCAGTGCCGGCCAACCGGGCTGCCTGGCAGGTGCTGGGCAATTTCCACAAGCCCTTCCTGACGGTTTTCGGCACGGGTGATCCGATTCTCGGCCGCGCCGACCGCGCGCTGCAGCGCCATGTGCCGGGCGCGGCCGGGCAGCCGCACGACCGGCTTCCGGGCGGGCACTTCATCCAGGAGGACCAGGGTCCGGCGCTGGCGCAGCGTATTCTTGCGCTCATTCGTGCCACCACCCTGCACACAGCCGAACTCCCGTCATGAGCGCCAGCGGCAACCTTCACTTCTCCAAGATGCATGGGCTGGGCAACGACTTCGTCGTTGTCGACGCCACCGCCCAGGCCTTCACCCCGGATGCCGGGCAACTGCAATGGCTGTGCGACCGCCATCGCGGCGTCGGTGCGGATCAGGTGCTGGTGCTGGATCCGCCGAGCCAGCCCGACGTGGATTTCGACTACCGCATCTACAACGCCGACGGCAGCCCCTCCGGCCAGTGCGGCAATGGGGCGCGCTGCCTGATGCGCTTCATCGAGCATCGCGGGCTGTCCGACGCGCATCAGGTGCAGGTACGTACCAGCGATACCACCATGCGGCTGCGTCGCTGCGATGATGGCCCGATCTGCGTTGAACTCGCGCCGCCGGCGCTTGATCCCGCCGCATTGCCCAGCCAGCTGCGCGAGACGGCGGCCGCCGAATACACCGTCGAGGTTCCCGGCCATGGCGTACAGCGCCTCGGCCTGGTGCAGGTGGGAAATCCTCACGCCGTACTCCTGGTCGACGATGTGGACCAGGCACCGGTGGAGGCGCTGGGGCGTGCCCTGCAGGCCATGCCGCTGTTCCCGGCGTCGGTGAATGTGGGCTTCCTGCAGGTGCTCGATCGTCGTCATGCTCGCCTGCGCGTCTACGAGCGCGGGGCCGGCGAGACCCTGGCCTGTGGCAGCGGCGCCTGCGCCGCCGCCGTGTCGGGCATGCTTCGCGGCGTGCTGGATGCGGAGGCCACCCTACATCTGCGCGGTGGTGATCTGCGCATCGGCTGGGAGGGTTCGCTATCCTCCCTGGATGCGCCGATCGCGATGACCGGTGCCGCCACTCATGTATTTGATGGTTGTCTGACATGGCCGAATCCGTAGCACCGCGCACCGACGCCGATACGCCCGAACTCGACGCGGACGCCGTGCACGCCTGGTTGCTGGCCCATCCCGAGTTCTTCTCGCACCGTCCGGATGTGCTCGAGGCCGCCGATCTGCACCACGCCAGCGGCAGCGCCAGCTCCCTGATCGAGCGTCAGGTGGAATGGCTGCGCGCCAAGAACGCGCGGCTCGACGCCCGGCTGCATCAGCTCATGGACACCGCGCGCGACAACGAGACCCGCGCCCGCAAGATCCTGCGCGTGGCACAGATGCTGCTGCGCGCGCCGACTCTGGCGGTGATGGTGGTGCAGTTGCGCAAGCTGCTGCGCGAGGAATTCGATATCGACGATATCTTTCTGGGTGTGCTCGCTCCCAAGCTGCGCCGCAACGACATCGACGGCCTGACGCGCATCGACGCCAAGGGCAGTGTCGCGCGCGCCTTCGACAACAGCTTCCGGACGCGGCTGATTGAGACCGGTCCGCTCGACGACGCCCGCGCACGCCTGGTTTTCCCGCGCGCCAAGGTGCTGCCGGCCTCGGCGGCCGTGGTGCCGCTCGACAAGCAGGAGATCATCGGCCTGCTGGTGCTGGGAACCCAGGACGCCAAGCGCTTCACCGAGGAGCAGGGCAAGCTTTTCCTGGAAATGCTGGCCGAACTGGTGACCGCCAGCCTGCGTGCGCGCCTGGGCTAGGCCATGAATCTGGCGGCGGGTGGCGCGGAGTATCTGCACGCCCTGCGCCATCTGCGGCGCGCCTCACCGCACAGCGTCGCAGCCGCGGAGCGCGACCTGGCGCGCTTCCAGGCCTTTGCCGAAGGCCAGGGGGTTAACACGGTCGACCAGGTCGATGTCCACCTCGTGCGCCGCTTTGTGGCCGATTGCGCCTGGGCCGGCCACAAGCCGACCAGCATCGCCCGCTACCTGTCGACGGTGCGCAGCTTCTACCAGTGGCTGATCGAAGGGGGCGCCGCCGAGCGCAACCCGGCGCAGGGCGTGCGCGCGCCCAAGGCGCAGAAGCGGCTGCCACGCACCCTGTCGCGCGAGCAGGCGGGCGCGCTGGCCGAGGCAGAGCCGGACGACCACAGCCCCATCGCCTGTCGCGATCGCGCCATCGTCGAACTGTTCTACTCCAGCGGTCTGCGCTTGAGTGAACTGGCCGCCATCGATTTGCACGATCTCGATCCGGGCGGTGAACTGCGTGTCACCGGCAAGGGGGACAAGACGCGCATTGTCCCGGTCGGAAGGCTGGCGCGCGAGGCGCTGCGGGCGTGGTGCCGGCAGCGTGCCAGACTGGCGCGGCCGGGCGAGGCGGCGCTCTTCGTGTCCAGCCGTGGCACGCGTCTGTCGCGCCGAAGCATCCAGCAACGCCTGGCGCAGCGCGCCAAACGCGCCGGCCTGGGCGTGCGCGTGCATCCGCATCGGCTGCGCCATGCCTTCGCCACGCACATGCTCGAAGGCAGTGGCGATCTGCGCGCGGTACAGGAACTGCTGGGCCACGCCAGCCTGTCCAGTACGCAGATCTATACCCAGCTCGACTTCGATCATTTGTCTCGTGTCTACCGCGATGCGCACCCGCGTGCGCGGCGGAAACCGGATTCGGACGACGATCGCGCTTGATTTGCAGGCATCCGCCCCAAGGTAGACGGGTCGGACATGAAGGAGCGCGCGCGAGCATGCAGCAATTCGATGGCACCACCATTCTCTGCGTACGTCGCGGCAACGAAGTTGCCATCGGCGGCGACGGCCAGGTCAGCATGGGCAATACCACCGTCAAGGGCAATGCGCGCAAGGTGCGCCGGCTCTATAACGAACAGGTCATTGCCGGCTTTGCCGGCGGCACGGCCGATGCCTTCACCCTGTTCGAGCGTTTCGAGGGCAAGCTGGAACAGCACGGCGGCAATCTGTTGCGCTCGGCGGTGGAACTGGCCAAGGACTGGCGCACCGATCGCATGCTGCGCCGACTGGAGGCCATGCTGCTGGTAGCCGACGCCCAGACCTCGCTGATGATCACCGGCAACGGCGATGTCATGGAGCCCGAGGGTGGCGTCATGGCCATCGGTTCCGGCGGCCCCTTCGCCCAGGCCGCCGCGCGTGCCCTGTTCGACAACACCGAGCTTTCCGCCGCCGACATCGTCGACAAGGCGATGCACATCGCGGCCGACATTTGCATCTACACCAACCATTCCCTGACGGTGGAGCGTATTCCCACCGCGGACCAGGCCTAGGACCGCCATGAATGACATGACGCCCACCGCAGCGGGCACCCAACCCGGCACCGTAATGACGCCGCGCCAGATCGTCGACGAGCTGGATCGCCACATCGTCGGCCAGGCCGAAGCCAAGCGCGCCGTTGCCATTGCCTTGCGCAACCGCTGGCGCCGGCAGCAGATCGCCGAGGATATCCGCGCGGAAATCACGCCCAAGAACATCCTCATGATCGGGCCGACCGGTGTTGGCAAGACCGAGATCGCGCGCCGGCTCGCAAAGCTCGCCAAGGCGCCCTTCATCAAGGTGGAAGCGACCAAGTTCACCGAAGTCGGCTACGTCGGCAAGGATGTGGAGTCGATCATCCGTGATCTGGTCGATGCCTCGGTGAAGCAGGCGCGCGAGATCGCCATGGAAGGCGTGCGCGCCCAGGCGGAGCAGGCGGCCGAGGAACGCATCCTGGATGCCCTGGTGCCGCCCGCCAAACAGTACGGCGAGTCCGGCAGCAATCAGAGCAGCAGCGAAGGCAGCGCGGCGCGCCAGGTCTTCCGCAAGCAGCTGCGCGAGGGCAAGCTCAACGACAAGGAGGTCGAGCTCAGCCTGCAGGGCAACAACCCGCGCATGGAGATCATGGGACCGCCCGGCATGGAGGAAATGACGCAGCAGCTGCAATCCATGTTCCAGAGCATGCAGTCCAAGCATCAGCAGTCGCGCAAGATCACCATCGGCAAGGCGTGGAAGCCGCTGGTCGACGAGGAGGCGGCCCGCCTCATCGACGAAGACGCGATCAAGAGCGAGGGCCTCAAGAATGCCGAGGAGAACGGTATCGTCTTCCTCGACGAGATCGACAAGGTCTGCAAGCGCGGCGACTACAGCGGCGGCGGCGATGTCTCGCGCGAAGGCGTCCAGCGCGATCTGCTGCCGCTGGTGGAAGGCTCCACGGTCTCCACCAAGTATGGTTCGGTGCACACCGATCACATTCTGTTCATCGCCAGCGGTGCCTTCCACGTCGCCAAGCCTTCCGATCTGATCCCGGAGCTGCAGGGCCGTCTGCCCATCCGTGTCGAACTGAAGCCGCTCAAGGTGGACGACTTCAAGCGCATTCTGACCGAGCCGCGGCACGCCCTCACCCAGCAGTACCGTGCGTTGATGTCCACCGAGGGCGTCGAGGTTGCCTTCACCGATGACGGCATTCAGCGTCTGGCCGAGACGGCCTGGCGGGTCAACGAATCGACCGAGAACATCGGCGCGCGCCGGCTGCATACCGTACTGGAGCGACTGATGGAGCAGTTGGCCTTCGATGCGCCGGACCACGCCAGCGGGACGGTCACCATCGACGCGGCCTACGTCGACGAGCGCCTGGCCGACGTTGCGGCCGACGAAGATCTCTCGCGCTACGTGCTCTGATGCAGCCGCCGGTCCGCATCGCCCGCCGCAAGTCGGCACGCACGCTCAAGGTTACCTGGGCCGATGGGCGGGAGGACGAGCTGTCCTGGGAGTTCCTGCGCGTGCACAGCCCCTCGGCCGAAGTGCAGGGCCATGGTCGGCCCGTGGTGGTGCCGGGCAAGAAGCAGGTCGGGCTCGACCGCATCGAGCCCGTTGGCCAGTACGCGGTCAAGCTCGTCTTCGACGACGGCCACGATACCGGGCTCTACACCTGGGAACTGCTCGAGCGATTCGGGCGTGAGGGCGACGATCTCTGGCAGCACTATCTGCAGGCTCTGAAGGAGCTCGGCATGTCGCGCGAATCCGAAGTGGCCAGCCTCAAATCCCTGCACCATCGGGCCAGGGAGTAGCGCGCAGCGCCGTGCAGACGGCGTGCTGCAGGTGCGGCCACTCCGGGTGGTCCACCCAGCGCTGATTGATCTCGATTTCGAGCCCGGCATAAACCGTTCCCGGCAGCTGCCGGCGCAGCGCGGTGGTATGCCCGTCGGCGCAGCCGCGATAGGGCTGATTGCGGTGCACGGTCCAGGCGCCTGCAGCGCGCAGTGTCTGCACGAGGGCGCTGGCCAGCGCCCGCTCGAGTGGGCGGCGCGGGTCATAGAGCAGGCCGATATCGGTGTGCCGCGTGACGCCATCGAGGCAGGGCGTGAAACTGTGCACGGACAGGTGCAGGCAGGGCAGGCGTGCCTCCACGGCCTCCCGAACCGCGCGGCGGAAGGGCTGGTAATAGCGCGCCACGATGGCGGCCCGCTCGGTAGCCCCCAGCGCTTGGCTCGCAGTGGAAAATAGCTGACGGTGGTGCGTGGAGCGGTTCAGGTCCACCAGCAGGCGGCTGTACTGGCCCGCGTGCAGGGGCGCGTCGAGGGCGACGGCCAGGGCTTTGGCAAGGTCGAGGGCGCCCGCATCCCAGCCGCGGTGACTGTTGCGCACCGCTTCCGGAACCAGATCGCGATAGGCCGGTGGCAGGTCGTGCGCGGCGTGCTCGCAGCTCACCACCACTCCGGCCGGCATCAGTCGAAGGCCGTGTTCTGCTGCAGGCAATCCGCCATGCGCCGGTAGACCGGCCGCAGCGTTTCGCGCGATACCGACGGTCCCACGGCCTGCACGAGGCGGCTGGCCAGCGTGCCGTGGCGCAGCCAGTGCTCGCAGTGCCGGCCCGCCGCGGCAGACAGGCCGCCGGCGGCGGCCGCCTCTTCGATCAGCCGTTCCCAGAGCTGCCAGCCCGAAGCCGCGTCGCCGCCATAGCCGAACAAGGCCAGATAGGCGCGGTCCTCGATCCGTACCCCTTCGGCGTGGCGCACCGATTGCTGATACCAGTGCACCAGCCGGTCCTGCGCCATGCGCGCCTGCGCAGTGCCGCTGGACCAGCGTTCCTCCACCAGCCCGCGTGCCACCGCCACCACCAGCTCGGCGAGGGCGAGGTCGGCTGCCGGGGATTCCTGGGTATCCATGACCCGGATCTCGATGCAATTGCGCGAAAAGCGCACGATGGCGCCGCGGGCATTGGTCCACTCGGCCTCCAGCAATCCCTCGGGATCGTGCGCGGCCATGTCGCGCAGGATCGGCGCCAGCACGCGTTCGTGATAGGCATCGATGGTGAAGACGGGTTCAGGGATGACCTGCGCGGTGATCGAAGGTACCCGTGCGCAGTTGCCGGCATAGACCGTGAGCCGATGGTTGGGCGTGTGGGCGGCAGCGGCTTCCACAAAGGGCGAGGCGGCTGTCAGCGCCGGCAGCAAGGGCATCAGCACGCGCACCGCCGCCATCAAGTGACCAAAGGCCGCGTCGCCGTGAAAGGGCAGATTGATCTGCTGGCTCTGCAGATTGGACCAGCCATGACCGCGGCAGTCGAAGACCTGGTCAAAGAGGCGGTAAATGGCGTCCTGCCCGTGCGGGAACTGCTGGAACTCGCGTTCCGGTTGCATCCAGGGATGCATGGGCCCGGGGAGTAGGCAGAGCCCCTCCGGTGCCAGGCGGGCATTGATCTTGCGCGCGGCCTCGCCGAAGAGGCTGTCCGCACCGTCAAGGGCGGATAGCGGTCCGGTGGATTTGGCTTCGATGAGGTGGCGTGCGAGTTCGTTGGTCCAGGTGACCGCGCCGTCTTCGAATTCGGTGGCGCCGTGGCCTGCGACACCGGCCAGCAGGTGGTCCGCCACCGGGCGGACATCCAGGCTGTGCGCATCCACGATCATCCACTCGATCTCGATGCCATAGCCTTCCCACAGGTCAAGATCGTCGCGCTCAGCCACGGTCGCTGCCCTCGCCATTGCCGCTGGCTGCCTTGCGCGCCGCCACCCGGCGCGCGAACTCCGCCATGATGCGGTCGTAGAGGGCGTCGCCGAGCACTTCGTCCTCGATGCCGCCATCGATGCTGGGGTTGTCGTTGACTTCGATGACCATGAATCGGTTGCCCACCTGCTTGATATCCACCCCGTAGAGTCCGTCGCCAATCACGCGCGCCGCCGCCACCGCGGTGCGCAGCAGCGCCGGCGGCGCCGCCTCGACCGGTAGCGTGTCGGTATTGCCCTCGTCCTTCTTGCCTTCCGGCCCGTGGCGCACGATCTGCCAGTGCGCCTCCGCCATGTGATAGCGGCAGACGTAGAGCGGCACGCCGGCAAGGATGCCCACCCGCCAGTCGAAGGCGGTGGGCACGAAACCTTGGGCGACGATGAGGTCGGAGCCGGAAAGCAGACGCTCCAGCGCGCTGTGCAATTCCTGCCGCGTCTCGGCCTTGACCACGCCGCGGGAGAAAGCGCTGTCGGGCTGCTTCAGCACGCAGGGCAGACCCAGACGGGCTTCGACCTGATCCATATTGCCGCGATGCACGATCAGCGTGGGCGGCGTGGCGACGCCGGCCCGCGCCAGGCGTTCGGCCAGAAAGACCTTGTTGGTGCAGCGCAGGATGGATACCGGATCGTCCATGACCACAAGGCCTTCTGCAGCGGCGCGGCTGGCGAAGCGGTAGGTATGGTGGTTAACCCGCGTGGTTTCGCGAATGAAGAGGGCGTCGTAGGCAGGAATCTCGGCGAAGTCGTTGCGGTCGATGCGTTCGATCTGAAAGCCGTTGCGGCGTGCTGCTTTCTCGAAGGCCGCCAACGCCTGCGCATTGGAGGGCGCGTCGTGTTCCGCCTCTGCCACCAGCATGGCCATGTCGTAGCCGCCTTCTCGCTTTGGCGCGGTGGTGCGTCGGCGCTTGCCCAGCCAGGCGCGGGCGGCATCGCCAAGAAAGGCGCGGTGCGAATCGGGCACTTCATCGAGGCCCAGGGCGCGCAGGCTGGTCAGCCGCCAGGCTTTGCCGCGTCGGAACTGGGCGCGCAGCATGGGTGAGGGGAACAGATTGTACAACGCCCGCGCCAGGCGCTGATGGCGCGCCGCCAGGTTCTGTCCGAAGTAGATGGACAGCTCGAACTGCTCCGAGGCGATGGGCCGCAGGCTGCGCTCGATGGCCTCTTCCAGCTCGTCGCCGGCCAGCCGCGCCAGCGTGGTGGTCTTCAGGTTCTGGATGGTGGCGACATCGGGCAGCGGGCGGTGGCCGCGTGCCGCCGCCAGAAGGGAGACGTAGTAGCCGCTGCGCTGATAGCGATAGGAACGGCACAGGTTGTAGACGCGCAGGCCAGGGGGGTAGCTGCGGTCCTCGGCGGCCAGATAGTCGCGCGCGGCCACCACCGTGACGCCGGGGATCTCGGTGGTCCAGTCCGACAGCATGTCGACGACAAGGATGGTCTTCAGGGTTGGGGCTCCAGGATCAGGAGATTGGCATCATGGGTGAGAGCACCCAGAAATATGGCACCGATCAGGCGCGACAGCTTGACGGTGTAGCGTTGTCCGTCAGCCAGCGGATTGGCGGCGTAGGGGTCGGCGACCAGCACCTGACGGTGCTTCGGGTCGTAGCCGCAGAGCACCACGAAGTGCCCGCTGGGCCAGCCAGCCACGTCGTCGTCTTCCGAGGTGTCCGGTCGCTCGCGCATGGCGCGATACAGGTAGGTGGCGGACAACCCGGTGAGGATGGGTTTGCCGCTCGACAGGATGCGGCCGATCAGAGCACCGGTGAGATCTTCGAAGCGCAGGCGGCCCCCCAGCTTCAGAAATTCGCGGTAACCGGCGGTGGCGGCGGCAATGCGTGGGTCGCCCTGCTTGACCGCAAGCTGGGCATCCAGCTTGGCGGCAAAGTCCGTCTCCGGCTGCGCGAACCAGCTAGGGTCGAACACCGTCAGGTTGTAGGTGTACATGGTGGCGCCGTAGCCTCGCTTGAGGGCGTGGTTGGCCAGAAAGACCGCCAGCGTGCCGCCGTCGGGAAGGGTGCGGATCTCCTCGGTCAGCCGCGCGATATCGCGGGCATCCATCTCCGGGCGGGGCGGGTGCGCCGCCGGCACGGCATCCCCCTCCTCGTAGTAGCGGTAGAGCGCCTTGAGGCAGGTGGGGCCGCAGGTGACGTCGTCCGGTTGCGGCGGGATGTCGAGGGCGAGACGGGTGTCCAAGGGCGGGCTGCGGGATCGGGTGGCGGATTATGCGGTGCCTTCGTGCAAAGCAGAATAGGTACTTGCCGCGAGCGATGGCAACGCCGCGTGCCAATGCTTTCCGCTCGCCATCAGCAAAGGCAGCTGGCTGTGCTGCACTTCGTTCAGCGCGCGTGCGAAGCCAGAAGGAAGCGGCGGGGCCGCCTCGGCTACACTGCGCACATGAGTGAAAGCAAGCCCGCCGGCACGACCCATTTCGGCTATCAGGAGGTGCCCGTCGCCGAGAAGGCGCGGCGCGTCGGTGCCGTCTTTTCCTCGGTGGCACGCAACTACGACATCATGAATGACCTGATGTCGATGGGCGTGCACCGCATCTGGAAGCGCTTCACCATCGACCTGGCGGATGTCCGCTCCGGCGAAACGGTGCTGGATCTTGCAGGCGGGACGGGCGATCTGGCGCGCGACTTCGCGGGCAAGGTCGGGCCGGATGGCCTGGTGCTGCTGTCGGACATCAATGCCGAGATGCTGCAGGAAGGCCGCCGGCGCCTCGACGACGAAGGCATTGTCCAGCATCTGGATTACGTACAGGCCAACGCCGAGTGCCTGCCCTTCGAGGATGCCAGCCTGGACTGCGTGACCATGGCCTTCGGCCTGCGTAACGTTACCGACAAGGACGCCGCACTGCGCTCCATCTACCGCTGCCTCAAGCCGGGTGGACGCCTGCTGGTGCTGGAATTCTCCAAACCGCTGAATCCCACCTTCTCGCGCGTGTATGACGCCTATTCCTTCAGCGTGCTGCCCCTGCTCGGGCGCGTGGTCGCGCGCGACGAGGCGTCCTACCGCTACCTCGCGGAGTCGATCCGCAAGCATCCCGACCAGTCCACCCTGAAGGGCATGATGGAAAACGCGGGCTTCGCGCGTACCCAGGTCTACAACCTCACCGGCGGCGTGGTCGCCGTCCATCGCGGCTACCGCTTGTGAGCACACCCGCGGCTTTGTGCGGGGCCATCGAGGTCGCGCTGAATCGCTATATCGCGCTGGACGAGACCGCCCTCGATGCGCTGAGAGAGCTGCATGGCCGTGCGCTGGCCGTGCATGTGGAACCGCCCGGCTGGTGGATCGTCTTCGATTTCATCGGCGAGCGCGTGCGCGTGGCTGCCGAGGTGGAGTCCCGTCCGGATGCCACGGTGCAGGGTACGCCCGGGGTTTTCGCCGCCTTGTTCCGCGAACAGCTGAGCCGCGGCAACGCCCTGCCGCGCGGTCTGCGCGTGGAGGGGGACCCGGAGTTGCTGCAGCGATTCCAGGCACTGTTGCTGCAGGTGGGCTTCGATCTCGCCGAGATCCTCGAGCCCTACCTCGGAGATATTGCGGCCCAGCGTGTTGCCGATGCCGCCGGCGGTCTGTTCCAGTGGGCGCGCCAGGCCTTCGACAGCGTCACGCGTCAGGCGGTCGACTATCTGCAGTACGAGACAGAGGATCTCGCCGACCGCCAGAGCGTGGAGCAGTTCATCCGCGACGTCGACGCCTTGCGTGATCGGGCCGCTCGCGTCAGTGCCCGCGTCGAGCGCCTGGAACGCCGCCGCGGTGGCCAACCGCGACGGGGCCACGCATGAATCTGCGTCGGCTCTGGCACATCCTGCGCGTGGTGCGGCGTTACCGGCTGCGCGAACTGCTGCGCGGCGACATCCGCGACAACGCTCAGGACAAGGGAGAGCGGCTGCGCTTGGCGCTGGAGGCGCTGGGGCCGGTCTTCGTCAAATTCGGGCAGGCGCTGTCGACGCGTCCCGATCTGCTGCCACCCGAAATCGCCACCGAGCTGGCTAAACTGCAGGACCGCGTCCCGCCCTTCGATTCGGCCACCGCCCGTGCCGCCATCGAGCAGGCGCTCGGCCAGCCCATCGATGCGCTCTACGCCGAATTCGAGACCGAGCCGCTGGCCTCGGCCTCGGTGGCGCAGGTGCACGCTGCCCGCCTGCGCGAAGCCGACGGCAGCGCGGGGATGCCGGTCATCGTCAAGATTCTTCGCCCCGGCATGCGCGAAGCCATCGCCCGCGATGTCGGTCTGATGTACACCCTGGCGCGCTGGGTACAACGCGTGCACCCCGAAGGTGCGCGGCTGCGTCCGGTGGCAGTGGTCGCGGAATTCGAAGGCATTCTCTTCGACGAGCTCGACATGATGCGCGAAGGCGCCAACTGCGCCCAATTGCGCCGCAACTGGCTGGGCTCCGAGCTGATCTATCACCCCCAGGTGATCTGGGAGGCCACGCGCCCCGAAGTGCTTACGCAGGAGCGCGTGTTTGGAACCTCGATCCGCGATCTGGACGCGCTGCGCGCCAAGGGCGTGGACTTCAAGGTGCTGTCCGAGCGGGGCGTGGAAATCTTCTTCAAGCAGGTCTTCCGCGACAACTTCTTCCATGCCGACATGCACCCCGGCAACATCATCGTCGACACCTCCGATCCTGCATCGCCGAGCTACCTGGCGATTGATTTCGGCATCGTCGGCAGCCTGACGCCGGAGGATCAGCGCTACCTCGCCGAGAATTTCCTGGCCTTCTTCAATCAGGACTACCGGCGCGTCGCGGAACTGCATGTCAACAGCGGCTGGATTCCACCGGATACGCGGGTGGAGGACTTCGAGTCAGCTATCCGCACCGTTTGCGAACCCATCTTCGGCAAGCCGATCAAGGACATTTCCTTCGGCTTCTTCCTGCTCCGGCTGTTCCAGATTGCGCGCCGTTTCCGCTACGAGGTACAGCCGCAACTGGTGCTGCTGCAGAAGACCCTGCTTCAGGTCGAAGGGTTGGGGCGCCAGCTCGATCCGGATCTCGACCTGTGGAAGACGGCCAAGCCAATCATGGAGGACTGGATGCGCGACCGCCTTTCGCCAGCCAAGCTGTCCTCGGCGCTGCGCGCGCAATTGCCACTGGTCATCGAAGCCCTGCCGCGGCTCGCCGAGCAATCCCTGCTGCGTGCCGAGCGAGCGGACGAGATCGGCACTGCCGCGCGGCTGGCACAGCTGGAACGCCAGCTCGCTGAAGGGCAGCGGCGCACGCGGCGCACCGTGGTCGCTGCTACCTTCACCCTGCTCACCGCGGCGCTCGGCTGGATGCTGTCGCAGGATGTTGCCCTGCCCGGGGGCAGCGGTGCCGTCTGGCTCAGTGCAGGGCTGGCAGCGTGGAGCTGGTGGCGCGCGCGCTGAGCGCGTCTGGCTGCTGCAGCAGACGGGAAGGCGGCACCAGCTGAATGCCCTGCGCCGCGAGGCGAGGCAATTCACGCTCCAGCAGCTCCAGACTTTCAGGATAGGGGTGCACGATGGCAATGGCACTGCCCTGGCGGCGCACGGTGCGCAGCAGGCGCTGCCAACCAGCGGCCACAGCATCCGCACCGCGCTCATGATCAATGAAGACATCGCGCTTGCCGGCGGCAATGCCGTGCGCCAGTGCCCCGTCGAAGGCACGGGATGCAGCCGTGGTGCGGCTGTCCAGGAAATACAGCCCTGACTGCGCGCGCAGTGCCGTCATGAAGGCGTTCACTGAGGCGGCATCCGCGGTAAAGCGACTGCCCTGGTGGTTGTTGATGCCGCTGGCGTGAGGTAGATCCGCGAGGGCCTGATGCAGACGCCGAGCGATCAGCTGTACATCACTGCCCATACGCAGCGCCTGCGGATGGGCGCGCGCATGGGGCTGGGGTTCCATCGGCATGTGCAGCAGAATTTCATGCCCCTGCGCTGCGGCGCGTGCCGACTGCGTGGCGGCGTGGCGGGCGCCGGGAAGAAAGGCAAGGGCGACGGCGTCGTCCAGCTGCAGCGCGCGTTCGCCCGCACTGTATTGCTCGCCGAGATCGTCGAGGATCACCGCCACGCGCAGGCCGTTGGCCGAGGCGGTGGCGGCGGCGAGCGTCAGGAGCAGACCCAGGGCGAGCCCGTGGTGCCGCCGCGCGCGCATGCCGGGCACCGGCAGGCGCTCAGTCTCGGCCGCGATTGGCGACGATCAGGCCGCGCAGCACCACGATGGCTTCGTAGAGGGCGAAGTCTTCCTTGGCGATATCACCCAGCTTCTTCGGCTTGCGCTTGCTGTCGCTCTCGTCCTTGGCATCCTTGCCCTCGGCGCGCTCGACCGCCTTGCGCTGCTCTTCGCTGTCCGCATCTTCCTGACCGTTGGACAGGCGGTTGCCGAGGTCGGCCTCGCGCATGGAAAGACCGGTCTCGACGCGCTCCAGCTTGTAGGACTGCAGTTCGATATCCGGCGTGATGCCTTCTGCCTGGATGCTGCGTCCGTCCGGGGTGTAGTAGCGCGCGGTGGTCAGCTTGACGGCACCGTTGTTGGATAGAGGCAGGATGGTCTGTACCGAGCCCTTGCCGAAGGTCTTGCTGCCGACCACGACGGCGCGGCGATGGTCCTGCAGGGCACCGGCAACGATCTCCGAGGCCGAGGCCGAGCCGCCGTTAACCAGCACCACGATGGGCATGCCGGCAACCAGGTCGCCCTTCTGCGCGTTGAAATCGCGTACCTGGCCTTCCTTTCGGCCGCGAATGGAAACCACCTTGCCGCCGTCCAGGAAGGCGTCCGAGACCTCGACCGCCGCGTTGAGTACGCCACCCGGATTGTTGCGCAGGTCGATGACGATGCCGCGCAGCGTGTCGCCCAAATCCTCGCGCATGGAGGCGATTTCCTCGCGCAGGTTGTCGCTGGTGTTGTTGGTGAAGGTGCTGATGCGGATATAGCCGATGTCGTCGGTCAGAATCCGGGTACGCACGCTGGACACCTTGATGATGTCGCGGGTGATGCTGATGATGACTGGCTGCGCCTCGCCTTCGCGGGCGATGGTCAGTTCGATATCCGTGCCCGGCTCGCCGCGCATCTTGCGCACGGCCTCGGTGAGGGTCATGCCCTTGACCGTGGTGTCGTCGATCTTGACGATAAGGTCGCCAGCTTCGACGCCAGCGCGTGCCGCCGGGGTGTCGTCGATGGGCGCGACCACGCGCACCAGGCCATCCTGCATCTGCACTTCGATGCCGAGCCCGCCAAACTGGCCCTGGGTGGAGGCGGTGATGTCCTCGAATTCCTGCGCGTCCAAATAGGCCGAGTGCGGGTCGAGACCGCTGAGCATGCCGCGGATGGCATTCTCTAGCAGTTCGCTGTCGGTGACGTCCTCGACGTATCCGTCCTGCACGCGCGACAGGATCTCGACGAAGGTCTGCAGGTCTTCGACTGGAAGACCCGCTGCCTTGACGTTGGCGGCCTCTTCGCTGCTGCGGTCGGCGAGCACGCCGTGCGTCAGGGCGATGGACAGGCCGAAGACCGTACCGAAAGCGATGGCTGCGACGGTGCGCAGCGAGTGCGTTGATGCCATGGGACTCGTCGGGGAATCGTAATAATCGAGTGGGCCGAGCCTAGCACAGCCCGTGCGTGCGATTGCCCTGCGCCGGACAGAGGGTGGATGGCTCTCGCACGAGTGTTCAGCCGCGTGCGCGTAGCCAGGCGATGGGGTCGACCGGGTCCGCCCCCTTGCGCAGTTCCAGATAGATGCCGCTGCGCGCCTGACCGCCGGAATCCCCGGCTGTCACCAGCACTGTGCCGGTGTCCACCCATTCGCCCACCGTGCGCAGGCTGCGCTGGGCGTGCCCGTACAGACTGTAGAAACCGCCCTGGTGTTCAACGATGACCACCAGTCCGTAGCGATGCATCCAGCCGGCCCAGGCGACGCGGCCCGGGGCGATGGCACGCGCGGGCGCGCCGGTTTCCGCGCCCACCCAGATGCCTTTCCACGGCATGCCGCTGGGGCGCGTGGACCCGAAGGCTGCAAGTACCGGGCCCTGAAGCGGCCAGGGCAGTTGTCCGCGCAGTGTTGTGAGCGGCTTGGCCTTGCCAACATCCGCCGGAATGTCCGCCAGTGCGTTGCGCAGGCCCTGGACCAGACGTTCCAGCGCTTCGCGATCCGCGCGGGCATCGGCCAACGCGGATCGATCGTCCGCCATGCGCCGCTTCAACGCGTCGAGCGTGGCGGCTCGCTGTTCTCGTCGCCGCTTCTGTGCGGCGAGCAGGGCCTGCTGTTCGGACTCGGCGGCCTGCAGGCGTTGCTGGGTGTCGGCCAGTCGCGCGACCGCGGCTTCGTGCTCGGCCTGCAGCGTCCGGGTGCGGGCAATATCCTCCATGGTGGCCTCGCCGATGCGCGCAAAGTAGGCATGCATGCGGCTGAGCCGTTCCGGGCCGTCCTGCTGCAGCAGCAACTTCAGTTGCGGTTGCCGGCCCAGGCGCCAGGCCGCGCGCAACTGCTGGGCGAGGGCCTCCTCGCGCCGGCGCAGTTCGGCCTCGGCCTCGCGCACTGCAGTGGAGGCCTGGCGCTGTCGGGCCTGCAGGTCGCGCAAGGCCTCGCGCGTCTTGGCCAGCTTGTCGGCGGCCGCCGATGCGGCGCGTTCGACATCCGCCAACGCCTCGCGCAGTGCGCTTTGCCGTTCGGATTGTTCCGCCAGTTGGGCGTCAAGGGCCTGAATGCGCTCCTGCACCTTGCGCAGTTCCTGCTGACGCTGCGCGTAGTCATCCGCCGCCACTGCCTGGGTCAGCGCGCACAGGGTGGCCAGCAGAAAGGGGCGGAGCAGCATCGCGCGCAAGTGCATGCGGGTTCGGCAGTCAGAAGGTGGGGCCAAGAGGTGCGATAATGCCATTGTGCGTCGGCCCGGCCGACGCGTTCCGACCCCTTGTGATCGCTCCCCATGGATGAGTTTCTTTCCTTCGTCGCGCGCAACCCCGTGCTGTTCACGCTGTTCGGCGTGGTGACCTTGTTGCTGATTGCCAATGAATTGCACGGCATTCTGCGCGGCGGCAAGCGGTTGACCCCTACCGAGGCGGTGCGTCTGTCCAACGACCGCGACGCACAGTTCATCGACGTACGGTCTCCGGCCGATTTCAAGCGCGGTCATGTCATCGGCGCGGTCAATGTGCCGTCTGCCAAGCTCGATGAGCACAAGAAGGTGCTCGACAAGGTGAAGACCAAGCCGGTCATCGTCTACTGCGCACTCGGTGGCACGGCACCCGCGGTGGTGGAAAAACTCCGTCAGCGCGGCTTCGAGGAAGCCTATGCCATGCGTGGAGGCATCAACGCCTGGCAAGGTGCCGGTTTACCTATTCGTACCCCATCGTCATGAGCATTGCCGTCTATAGCACCCGCGTCTGCCCCTATTGCGTGATGGCCAAGCGCCTTCTCGACAGCAAGGGCGTGCAGTACCAGGACCTGCGCATCGATGAGAACGCGCAGGCGCGCGACGAGATGCGCCGCCGCGCCCCGGCCGCGCGCACGGTTCCCCAGATCTTCATCGGCAAGCGTCATGTCGGTGGTTTTGACGATCTGGCCGCACTGGACCGCGCCGGTGAACTGGACGCGCTGCTTGCGCCTTACCGCAATTCGGAGAACGACCGTGGCTGAAGAACAGAAACAACGCCAACTGAGTCTGCAGAAAATCTTTCTCAAGGACGCCTCGCTGGAAATCCCCAAGGCGCCTGCCATCTTCCAGCGCACCTGGAACCCGACAGTGGACGTCAACCTGGCGACCTCCACGCATGCCCTGGAGCAGGCGGGCTATTTCCAGGTGGCCTTGCGCATCACTGTGACCGCCAAGTTGGAGGAGGATGTCGCGTTCATCATCGAGATCGAACAGGCGGGCCTCTTCCTGCTGGAAGGCTTCAACGAGAAGGACGTCGCTTCGGTGTTGAACACCCATTGCCCGCAGGTGCTGTTCCCCTATGCACGCGAGGCGATTTCGAATCTGGCCGAGCGCGGCGGCTTCCAGCAGTTGTTGCTGCAGCCGGTCAACTTCGAGGCGCTGTATCGGCAGCATCTTGAGCGTCAGCAGCAGGGCGCCAGCAACGAGGCCCCTTCCGCCACGGTTCAATAGGGGTGGCCGTTCAACAGGCCATGACCGTACTCGGCGCGGGCTCCTTTGGCACCGCGTTGGCGGTGCATCTGGCCCAGCATCTGCCGGAGGTCCGCCTGTGGGGACGCGATGCGGAGTCGCTGCGCGCCATGGATGCGGCGCGAGAGAACAGCGAGTACCTTCCCGGCTGCCACTTTCCCAAGGCGCTGCGCGCAGAGCCGGACCTTGCCACAGCATTGGCAACCGATGGTCCGGTGCTAATTGCCGTGCCCAGTCATGCGCTGGCCGCCATGCTGGCGCAGATCGCCCCGCATCTGGATGCACAGCGCGGCCTGGTGCTGGCCTGCAAGGGCCTCGAACCGGAGACCGGTCGTCTGCCGCACGAGGTGGTGCACGCGGTGCTGGGCGATGGCCATCCGCTGGCGGTGCTGTCCGGCCCCACCTTCGCGCGGGAACTCGGTTTGGGGCTGCCCACCGCGGTGGCCATCGCCTCGACCGACGAAGCCTTCGCCGAGCACGTGGTCAATGCCTTTCACTATGGGGCCTTCCGCGCCTACTGGAACGACGATGTGGTGGGTGTGGAGATCGGGGGTGCGGTCAAGAACGTCATCGCCATCGCCACAGGCCTGACTGATGGCCTCGGCCTGGGTGCGAATACCCGCACCGCGGTCATTACGCGCGGGCTGGCCGAGATCATGCGCCTGTCCGAAGCGTTGGGCGGCAAACGCGACACCTTGATGGGCCTCGCCGGCATGGGCGATCTGGTGCTTACCTGTACCGATGATCAGTCGCGCAACCGCCGCATGGGCAAGGCGCTGGCGGCCGGCAAGTCTCTGGACGCGGCAAAGAAGGAAATCCGACAGGTGGTCGAAGGCGTGCGTGTGGCACCGGAAGTGTTGCGCCTTGCCGAGCGCCTGGGCGTGGACATGCCGATCACCGCGCAGATTGTCGCCATCCTGCGAGGCGACACGACGCCGCACGATGCGCTGCGCACCCTGGTTACGCGCCCGCCGCGCGCCGAGCAGGAGTAGCGCAAGCGGGACCTCTGGCCTTGCAGAGCCCTGCGGTGGATTTCCTATGCGGTCGCCCGCTGTGAAGATCGCAGGCAGATCGGGCCATCGCGGTCAGGCGTCGCACCAGTGCGCATCAAAACCTCGCTGCCGCCAGGCTTCGTAGACCGCGATGGCTACCGCATTGGATAGATTCAGGCTGCGAACGCCTTCGCGCATCGGAATGCGCAGGCAGGCATCGGCGGCATTGCGCTGCTCCGCGGTGAGGCCGCGGGTTTCGGGCCCAAAGACGAGTACATCGCCGTCGGCGAATTGCCAGTCGGTGTGGCGGCCCGTGCCGTGGGCGGAGTAGGCCACCCAGCGTGTGCCCGACGGCAGGGCGGCACGCAGTGCATCGAAGTCGCGGTGGACGTGCATGCGCGTGTATTCGTGATAGTCGAGGCCCGCGCGCCGTAGCAGGCGGTCCTCCAGCGAGAAGCCCAGCGGCTCGACAAGGTGCAGCTGGGCGCCGGTGTTGGCGCAGAGGCGAATGATGTTGCCAGTGTTGCCAGGGATTTCCGGTTCGATGAGGGCGACGTGGATGCCGCGCGGTGCGCTCATGGCCCGGAGCCCGGCGGTTGCGCGCCGCAGTTCCAGCACAGCCCCATGCTGCCGGCCACCGTCTCGCCACAGTGCTGGCAGCGCCACTCCGGTCGCTGGGCACGGCTCTCATACTCCGCGATGAGTTCGCGCGCACGTTGGACCTCCTGTTTCCAGCGCACCGCCACGCGTGGAAACAGATTGACCGGTAGATCGCCGCGCCCGCCCCAGGCGTGTTCGTCCAGGCAGATCGCGGAGAGACCCGCTTCGCGCAGGTAATCCCGCACGATGGCGGCTTCCATGGGGTCGGCGGCCTCGTAGATGGTGTGCACGCGGGGGCTAGCCATCCACCGCTTCGCCGTCGCGGTTCAGAAAGCGCAGGGTGTCGCCGAACAGCGCGCGCAGCGGTGCCTCGATCTTTGCGCGATCGCCGACGAAGAGCCAGGTCATGGCCTGGGGTTGGATCAGCCGGCGCGCAGCCTCGATGGTTTCCTGCGGCGTGGTGGCATTCACCTGCGGCACGTAGTGCTGGTAGTAGTCATCGGGCAGTTGGAGGCGCAGCAGGTGGGCGATGCTGCCGGTGACCTGGGTCAGGGTCTGGTTGTTGCCGGGCAGCGTGAGCGTCAGGCTGCGCGCGGCACGGTCGAGCTCCTCTTCGGTGGGGGGCTTGCTGTCGCGGATGCTGGTGAGTTCGTCAAGGATGACCGCGGCGGCTTCGGCGGTGCGGTCGGTCTGGATGGCGCCATAGACGTAGAATGGCCGCGGCCCCAGTGCGTCGCTGAGGGCGGAGCCGACACCGTAGGACCAACCGCGCTTGACGCGCAGTTCCTGGTTCAGGCGCGCCGTAAAAGTGCCGCCGAGGACTTCGTTGAGCAGTTCGAAGGCAATGTCGTCACGGTCTCCCGTCGGCGGTGCGGTGCGTGCGGCCACGACATAGGACTGCGCCGCCCCCGGGCGGTCAATGACGAAAACGCGTTCGTCCTCCCGCTCCGGTACGTCCAGGCTGCGCTTGCGCGGTGCGGCGGTCTGCGACGCGGCCTGCCAGTCACCCAGATGGCGCTCCAGCAGGGGCGTGAGCTCGGCGCGGTCGATGTCCCCGGTGACCAGCAGGGTGGCGTTGTCCGGACGGATCCATTGCTGCTGGTAGGCGTGGAAATCCTCCGCGGTCATGGCCTCCAGACTGGCCACCGTGCCCGTGCCGCTGGGCGGCTGGGCGTAGGGGTGTGTCTCGCCGTAGAGCAGCCCCGGAAGGGTACGGGTGACAAGTCCGGAGGGTTGTGCCTTCTCCTGGGCAATGGCAGCTTCCCGGCGCTTGCGCAGACGAGCGAATTGCTCACTGGGGAAGGTGGGATTGCGCAAAACATCCGCGAACAGCGCCAGGCTGTCATCCAGGAAGGGCCGTACAGCGCCAAGACTGATCGTGGAATGATCGCGCGAGACCCCCGAAGACAGGCTGGCGCCAAGGGACTCGGCGTCCTCGCTGATGGCGATGGCGTCACGGGTCGGGGTGCCGCGCGTGCGCAGCGATTCGGCCATGCTGGCGAGCCCCGAGCGACCGGGGGCGTCGGTGGCATAACCGGCATCGGCAATGAAGCGGAATTCCACCTGCGGTACGCTGCGGCGGGTGGCGAGTACCACCTCCAGACCGTTGGACAGCGTGAAGCGCTCGCGCTCGGGCAGGGTGAGCGCCGGTGGTGGGCCGACCGGTTCAGGCATGGTGCTGCGATCTTCAGCCACTGCCGTGGTGCTGCGTGGGCCTCGAGGATGGACTTCCAGCACATAGCGGTTGTCCTGCAGCCAGCGTGCCGTCATGTCACGGACCTGTTCCGGCGTGGCGGCGCGGTATTGCTTGAGCTGCTCCCGCCAAGCATCCGGGCTGCCGCCCAGCGCATAGGAGCGTGCCAGCAGATCGGCCTTGCCGCCGCCGCCGACATCCTGCAGGCCGCGAATGGCGGCGGCGTAGAGGCGCACGCGGCTGCGCTGCACGGCGTCAGGGTCGGGGCCTTCCGTGCGGAACGCCTCCAGGATCTCGTCAATGGCGGATTCCAGCTCCTCCAGCGACACGCCCTCGGCGGCGGTGGCGTCGATGATGAATTGCGAGCCCAGCAGCTTGGGCCACACGCCGGCCGATACCTGTGTGGCGATCTCGCGCTCCTCGACCAGCACCTGGTGCAGCGGGCTGGAGCGGCCGCTGCTCAGCAGGTTGCCGGCCAGTTCCAGCAGATTGGTGTCCGCGCTGTAGGCGGGCGGGATATTCCACGCCATGAGCAGCCGTGCCTGCGGCACCTTGTCCACCAGAATCTCGCGCCGTTCCCCGGCCAGTGGGGCGATATCGCGTGTCGGGCGGTGCAGCGTGGGGCCAGCGGGAATGGCGCCAAAGTAGTGCTCGACCCGCGCCACGACGTCGTCGGTCTGGACGTCACCGGCGACCACGAGAACGGCGTTGTCCGGCCCGTAGTGCGTCTTGAACCAGTCGCGGACGTCGTCGAGGGTTGCGGCCTCGATATCTTCGATTTCGCCAATGGTCGGCCAGGAATACGGGTGCCCTTCGGGATAGCTGCCCTGCACCAGGTGGTCCCACATGGTGCCGTAGGGGCGGTCCCGGCGTTGCTTGAACTCGTTCTTGACGACGCCCTTCTCGCGCTCGAGTTTTTCCTCGGTGACGGCATCGATGAAGTAGCCCATGCGTTCCGACTCCAGCCACAGGGCGCGATCCAGCGCCCGGGTCGGCACGGTCTGGTAGTAGTTCGTGCGGTCGGTACTGGTGGTGCCATTCATGGCGGTAGCCCCCACCTCGGTCAGCGGCTCGAAATACTCGCCGTCGTAGTGCTCACTCCCGGTGAACATCAAATGCTCGAACAAATGTGCGAAGCCGGTGCGGTCTTCGGGCTCGTCCTTCGAGCCGACGCGGTACCAGACGTAGACGCCCGCGACCGGGGCCTTGGCGTCCTCGTGGACCAGCAGCGTGAGCCCGTTGTCGAGGGTATGCTTCGACCAGGTGACCTCTGGCAGCGGCAGCTCGGTGGCCGCCTGCGCCTGGTTGGCCATGGTTGTTTCGCTCTGGCCGGAGCCCAGCGGCAGGCTGGCGCAGGCAGAAAGGCTGAGGGCAAGCAGCGAGCAAACGATAGCGGGCAATCGCGACATGGCGTTTTCGATAAGGACAAATGCATGCCTTCGAGTGTAGCGCGCACATCGGGGGCGTCATGAGCGCGCGCAGCCTTTTGCCGAAGGGGCTGGTCCCCGAAGCCTGGCAGGTTGATCCGGTCCACCACCGCCTGGATGCGGCCACCGTGGTGGAAAGTCCGCATCAGGATGCGCGTCCCGGTGGCGTCGGGGATATCGATACCATCGTTGTGCACGCTATTTCGCTGCCGCCTGGCGAGTACGGCGGCGGTTGGATCGACCGCCTGTTCCAGGGGGATCTGCCTGCCTCCGCCCATCCGTATTTCGCGTCGTTGCAGGGGCTGCGGGTGTCTGCCCATCTCTGCATTTTTCGCGATGGCGGGCTGCATCAGTACGTTGGCTTCGACGCCCGTGCCTGGCACGCGGGTGCGTCAGACTTCGATGGCCGTCCCCGGGTCAACGATTTCTCGATCGGCATCGAGCTGGAGGGCTGTGATGACGATGGCTTCACCGATGCCCAGTACACCGCACTGGCGCGCGCGATCCGGGCGCTGATGAACGCCTACCCCGCCATCACGCCCGCGCGCCTGGTCGGACATGCTGATATCGCGCCGGGGCGCAAGACCGATCCGGGGCCTGGCTTCGAGTGGACGCGTCTGCTGGCGGAGCTTCGCTACCGCAGCTGAAGCGGGATGTGGCTAGCGTTCACCCTGACGTTTCCAGGTGATTTCGTCATTGGTGCCGGTCCGGGCAGCAATGCGCGCAGCGTTGAAGAAGAGGTCGCTGAGCCGGTTCATGTACGCCAGAGCCGCCTGCCCAACCGTTTCCTCCGCGGCCAGTTTCCACAGTGCCCGTTCGCAGCGTCGCGCGACGGCGCGCGCCAGATGGAGGTGCGCGGCCTCGGCGTTGCCGCCCGGCAGAATGAATTCCTGTAGCGGCGGCAGGGTGTCGTTGAGCTGGGCGCTGGCTTCTTCGATGCGGGTTACTGCGGCTTCGCCGAGCAGCTCGTAGCCGGGCATGGCCAGCTCACCGCCCAGATCGAAGAGTTCATGCTGGATGGGACTGAGCAGCGCCGGCAGAGGCTCGGGCAGTGCATAGCTCAGCGCGACGCCGAGCAGGCTGTTGAGCTCGTCGATCTCTCCCATGGCGACGACACGCGCCGCGGTCTTGGGCACGCGTGCGCCGGTGCCGAGGCCGGTTTCACCGCCGTCACCGGTACGTGTCGTGATCTTGCTCAGTCGGTGTCCCATGATGTGTTGCGTCTTTGGTCAGCTTCGGGAGGCTGCATCATAACGGCGCTGGCCCTCCGGGCGACGGCGAGTCCAAGCAAATCCGGCTAGCATGCGCAGCCTCATTCATGCAGTGGGCATCCCCATGCAGCAGTATCTCGATGCGGCTCTGGACGCCGCCGCCGCGGTCGCCGCGGTCATTCAGGACGGCTATGCCGGCAATTTCCGGGTGCGGACCAAGGCGGACGCCAGCCCTGTCACCGAGGTCGATGAAGCCGCCGAACGCGCAATCAAGGCCCATCTTTCCGCGCGCTTTCCGGACCACGGCTTCTACGGCGAGGAATACGGGCTGGATCGTGCCGATGCCGACTATGTCTGGCTGATCGATCCTATCGATGGCACCAAGGCCTTCGTGCGCGGCTATCCGATGTTTTCAGCGCAGATCGCACTGATGCACAAGGGGCGACTGGTGGTCGGCGTGTCCTGCGCGCCCTGCTTCGGCAACGGCCAACTGTTCTACGCCGCCGAGGGGATGGGCGCGTGGGCGGTTGATGGTGTGGACGCCCGTCGCGCGCCGGCACGGCGATTGCGCGTCGGTCGTGCGGAATCCTTTGCGGATACGGCACTGTCCATGGGCAATATTGCGACGCTGGCCCAACAACCACGCTTCGCGCGCTTCGCGGCCTCCGTCATCCCGCGGCTGCAGCGTATCCGTGGCTATGGCGACTTCCTGCACTATCACCTGCTGGCCGATGCCAAGATAGATGCAGTGGTCGAGTCCGACATCAATATCCTCGACGTGGCCGCACTGGCAGTCATCGTGCGCGAGGCGGGCGGCGTGTTCACCGATCTCGACGGTGCGGAACTGACGCTGGACACGCGCGGCGTGCTGGCCGCGGCGACTCCGGAGTTGTACCGCGCGTTGACGAAGGCGCTGCGCTAGGCCAGCGAAATGCGCTGCCAGCCGCGTTCCTTGGCGACGGCTTCCAGCGCCTCGTCCGGGTCGACGGCGACTGCGGTATCCGCCATCTCCAGCAGCGGGATATCGTTGCGCGAATCGCTGTAGCAGGTCATCGGGTCGCCGTCGTGGCCGTGCGCCAGGCGCCAGGCGCGAAGTCGTTCGGGCTTGCCTTCGCGGAAATTGGGAATGCCGGCCACCCGCCCGGTGAAGCCATGCGCGGCTTCCTCGGGGTCGGTGGCGATGAGATCCGCGATGCCGAGCAACTCGGCAATCGGTTCGGTCACGAAGCGGTTGGTGGCGGTGGTGATGACGATGCGATCCCCCTGGTCGCGATGCTGGGCGATGAGCGGCCGCGCGCCGGGCGCGACCAGCGGCGCGATGCGCTCCGCCACGAAACGCTCGCGCAGCGGTTCCAGACGCGCGCGGCCGTGCGCGACCAGCGGTTCGAACGAGAAGGCACAGAAGTCGTAAATATCCAGCGTGCCGGCCTGGTAGGCCGCGTAGAAACGCTGGTTACGGGCGCGGTAGCTGTCGGCATCCACCAGCCCCTGCTCGGCGAGGTATTCCCCCCAGAGGTAGTCGCTGTCGCCACGGAGCAGGGTGTGGTCGAGATCGAAGACTGCAAGTGCCATAAAAATTCCGTTATCCCCAGGCAGCGGTGGTAGGCTGTCAAAAGGTTAATGGGTTTGCGGAGCGGAGGCGTGATAGACGCAGACGGGTATCGCCTCAACGTGGGCATCGTGGTGGCCAACGCGCACCGCGAACTGCTCATGGGGAAGCGTGTTCGTCGCAACGCCTGGCAATTTCCGCAAGGTGGGATCGACCCGGGCGAAGGGCCGCAGGATGCACTCTGGCGGGAGCTTTATGAGGAGCTCGGCTTTGAGCGCGATCAGCTGGAAGTGATTGGCTGTACGCGCGGTTGGTTGCACTACCGCCTCCCGCAGCGCTTCTTGCGCGCCGGAACGCCGCAATGCATTGGCCAGAAGCAGAAATGGTTCCTGCTGCGGCTGCTCGACCCCGAAGCCGTGCCGCGCTTCGATCGTGGGCCGCGCCCGGAGTTTGACGCCTTTCGCTGGGTAGGACTCAGCCAGGCCGTGCGCGATGTCGTGGGCTTCAAGCGCGAAGTCTATCGCTGCGCCTTGAATGAATTCGCCCCTATGCTGGGTTTGGACGAGCGTCCGCCACGGCGCCTGAGCGGGGCGCGCGGGCGGCGCGCAAGGAAGATGGTGGGATGATCAAGCCGCGATGGTTCCGAAGGATGGCTGCAGTCGGCCTTGGTCTGCTGCTGACGGCCTGCACGCTGCCCTGGGGTGGCACCCGGCCGGCGGTGAGTAGTGAGTTGTCTGCACGTCTGGATTGCCGTATTGACGACTGGCGACTGCGCGGTGAGACCGCCGGTGCGCGCGGTGAACGCAGTGGTGTGGTGGAGTCGCATCTGGCCGCCTGCCAAGCCGCTGATCCAGAGGCCGCACGCTCGGCCTTCCTGGAGGGGCATGCCGAAGGACGCGCCTATTTCTGTACGCGGGCAGGCCATTATGTGCATGCGCGTGCCGGTGGCCGCTGGCGAGATGGCTGTACCGATGCGGATACCGATGCGCTGAGGGCCGCTTTCGATGCGGGCCACGAGGTGCATCTGCATCGCGAGGCGCTGGCGGCCAGCGAGCGCCGTCTGGCCGACATCGAGCAGTACCTGCGCGTCGGGCAGTTGAAGCCACGCGATCAGGAACGCTTCGGAGATACGCCCAGAGCCGAGCGCGATGCGCACGAGGCGGCCAAGCGAGCGCTGTATGAGCGCGATGCGCGCTATGCCCAGCGTTTCGGTGCGCCGGCCTTGACCGCTCTGCCTGCGCCCTGAGGTACAAAAAATGGCGCGGCCGAATCGACCGCGCCAGAAGAGGCGTTCGCTGTAGCAGCGGACCGGAAGGGCCCCATGAGCGGAACACTTCGAGCCCCTTGCCGCCACGCTTGCATTGTAAACACAAATAGGAATAATTCTCAAAACAAATTGTGTTATAGTGCACGCACCAGGCAGGACAGGGCCGAGTCAATGATCGTATGCAGTTGCAAAGGCATTCGGGACGCGCAGCTTGAAGCGCTGAAGGCAGAGCGCGCCGAAAAGGGCACCATTCGGTTGGGCGATGCCGTGCGCGCCCTGGGTATCGGCACGGGCTGTGGGCGCTGCCTGCGCCATGCGCACCGCCTCATCGGCGAGCGGTGCACCGAAGCGCCGGCTGAGGCCAGCATGGAACCGGCGCTGTGGGCTTCCGCACCCGCTGGGATGGCGCGGCAGACCGCTTGAACCTCCACGGCGCATATACGCCGTCGCCCGGCGCCAAACAGTGACTCCGGACTCTGCGTGATTGCGGTTGTGAATCACATGCAGAAGCATTAAAAATAATAAGAAAAACAGTGGGTTACGGCTTTACCTGGGCAACGTTGGGGCGTATTCTTTCGCGCTGTTCCCAATGGAGTGGTCCCCATGAAAGGCGATCCGAAGGTCATCGAGGTATTGAATCAGGCTCTGCGCATGGAGCTGACCGCCATCAACCAGTATTTCCTGCACTACCGGATGCTGCAGAGCTGGGGCTATGAGAAGCTGGCGAAGAAGGAATACGACGAATCCATCGACGAGATGAAGCACGCCGATGCGCTCATCGAGCGGATTCTCTTTCTGGAAGGTCTGCCCAATCTGCAGGACCTGGACCCGCTCTATATCGGTGAGGACGTGGTCGAAATCCTGCGCTGTGATCTCAAGCGCGAGCACGAGGCGCATCCGATGTACAAGGAATCGATCGGCATCTGCGAAAAGGCGGAAGACTACGTGTCACGTCGCCTGCTGGTGGAAATCCAGCACAGCGAGGAAGAGCACATCGACTACCTTGAAGCCCAGCTCGCGTTGGTCGACCAGCTTGGCGTGGCGAACTTCCTGCAGTCACAGGTGGGGTAATCGGCGCGTCTTGTCGAGCGCGCCGCTGAATGCAAAGGCCCCGGCATGAATGCCGGGGCCTTTTTCGTTGTGCGCCTGGCGGAGCCGGACCTAGAAGGGGCGGAGAACCGCGAGCAGGATGATGCCAACCAGGAACAGGGCGGGCACCTCGTTGGCAATGCGCCAGAACTTGCCACTCTTGGTGGAAGTGCCGTTAAGGAACTGGCGCAACTGCACCTTGAGCCAGCCGTGGTAGCCGGAGAGCAGCACGAGAAGGGTCAGCTTGGCATGGATCCAGCCCTGGCTGAGGTAGCCGGGATTCCACACCAGCAAGGCAAGGCCGAACAGCCAGGTGGCGACCATGCCGATGGTCATGATGGCGTACAGGCGGCGTGCCATGGTGTGCAGCGTCGGGCGGACCGCCGGCTCCTGTGTCTCTGCGAGGTAGACGTAGATGCGCGGCAGGTAGAACAGGCCGGCGAACCAGGTCACCATGAAAATCAGGTGAAGGGCTTTGAGCCAGAGCATCGGTGCACTCGAAATCAATGGGATACGGGCCTATTATGACGCGCCCCAAGTAAGCGGAGTGCAGCACCATGAACAAGGCCCGGGTGGGCATCGTCGGCGGAACCGGTTACACCGGCGCAGAGCTGATGCGACTTCTGGTCGCGCATCCGCAGGTCGAGCTGGTCTGCATCACCAGCCGCAAGCTGGCCGGCCAGCGTGTGACCGACAGCTTCCCGAGTCTGCGCGGCCACGTCGATCTCGCCTTCGAAACGCCGGATGCCGGTCAGCTGTCCCGCTGTGATGTGGTGTTTTTCGCCACGCCCCACGGGACCGCCATGCAGGAAGCCCCCGCGCTGCTGGATGCAGGCATCAAGGTGGTGGATCTCTCCGCGGACTTCCGGCTGCGTGATGCCGCCGTGTTCGCGCAGTGGTACGGCATGGAGCACACGGCCACGGACTGGCTGGAGCGTGCTGCCTACGGTCTTCCCGAGACGCATCGCGACCACATCCGCGCGGCGGCGTTGACCGCCAATCCGGGTTGCTACCCCACGGCGGTCCAGCTGGGCCTAGCGCCGGTGCTGAAAGCGGGGGTGGTGGACCCCGCCAGCCTGGTTGCCGACGTGAAGTCGGGGGTGACGGGCGCAGGGCGTGAAGCCAAGACGGGGAGCCTGTTCTGCGAGAACAATGACTCCTTCCGTGCCTATGGCGTGGCCGGCCACCGCCATGGACCGGAGGTGAATCAAGAACTCAGCGGGCTGGCAGGGGGCGAGATCGATTGCGTGTTCACGCCGCACCTGCTGCCGATCCAGCGTGGCATTCTCGCGACACTGCACATGCGTACCAGCGAGGCCTGCGATCTTCAGGCCTTGTACGAGGAATACTACGCCGAGGAAGCTTTCGTGGATGTGCTGCCCGCCGGGCAGCTGCCGGAAACCCGCAATGTGCGGGGGACGAATCGCTGCCAGATCGGCATCGTGCCCGTTTCCGGCCAACGCGTGGTCGTGCTTTCGGTGATCGACAATCTGGTCAAGGGGGCCTCTGGCCAGGCGATCCAGAACATGAACCTCATGATGGGATTCGACGAAGGCACCGCGCTCATCCAGCCGGGGCTGTGGCCCTAGATGGTGCATCGTCCGCGCATCGTCACCGAGGGTGACGAGCGACCGCGCTGGCTGCATTGGCTGGTGGTGGTGGGGGCGGTCGTGCTGGCCATCGGCGGCGGCTATGGCGTGTTCACCTTGCTCAGCACCGAGTTGTCGGAGCGGTATTCCGCCATGACCGGCGACCGCACCCGCTTGCTGGAGTTGCGGCGGGAGCTTTCCCAGCGCTTGCAGGAGGAGAAGGCGGAAACCGAAGCGCTACGCGAGCGACTCGCCTATCTGGAGAAGTCTCAGCAGATCGACCGCGAGGCCTGTCAGCAATTGCGGTCGTCGCTCCGTGACATGCAGGCCAAGCTGGTCGATGCGCAGGAGCAGTTGGCCTTCTATCGGGGCATCGTCTCGCCCGCCGGGGGCGGCAAGGCGGTGCGGGTACACGAATTCGTGGTCTATCCCACCAGCGCGGGCATGCGCTATGAACTGGTACTGGTGCGCAGTGGGCAGCACGACCGGCGCGCGCGTGGACGCTTCCAGGTGCGCATCGAGGGACTGGGAGCGCCCCAGGAGGACGGCAAGCGCAAGCCTGAGACCTTGGAAGTGCGTGGCGCCGAAGGCGAGAAGGACATGCTATTTTCTTTCCGTCATTTTCAGGAGTTCGCGGGCGTCTTTGCGATTCCGGAAGGCTTTACGCCACGACGGGTCCTGATCACCGTTCAGCGGGACGGTGCTGAGGAACCGAACGAAACCAGCTATGAATGGCAGCGTGTGGTTGCCGACAAGGGAGCGTGATGCATGCTCAGCAAGCAGAAAGGAAAACCCGTGCAGGGCGGTAGCCAGGGTGGCTCCGGCGGCGCGGTCGACACACTGGTCGGCCGGCAGACTGAACTGCTGGGGGATGTCAATTTCAAGGGCGGGCTTCATGTCGACGGCGTCGTCAAGGGCAAGGTCAGTGCCGGTTCGGACAAGGAAGCCGTGCTGTCGGTGAGCGAGTCGGGCAGTATCGAAGGCGATGTCTACGTCGCCAACGTCATCATCAACGGATCGGTGCACGGCGATGTGCACGCGATGGGACGCCTCACCCTGAACAGCTGTGCCCGCGTGGTGGGCAACGTGCATTACAAGACCATGGAAATGGCCAGCGGTGCTACGGTGAATGGCCAGATGGTGCACGAAGTCGAATCAGCAGAATCAACCGGCACCGTCACCAGCTTCTCGCGTACCGAAGCATCGCGCTCCGATAGTCACGACATCGGCGACACGGACGGCAGCGCGAAGAACGCATCGGCTTCGTCCACGGTCTAATTTCCCTATCTGTGGAGCGCACTATGGCTGAAATCCAAGAAACCCAACACCCGCTTGTCTTCACCGAGCCCGCGGCCCTGAAAGTCAAGGGGCTGATCGAGGAAGAGAACAACGACGCCCTCAAGTTGCGGGTCTTCGTGACCGGAGGCGGCTGCTCAGGGTTCCAGTACGGCTTCACCTTCGACGAATCGCAGGAAGATGACGATACGGTCGTCGAGCGATGCGGGGTGACCTTGCTGGTGGATCCGATGAGCGTGCAATACCTGAGTGGCGCGGAAATCGACTACCGCGAGGATGTCGAAGGCGCCCAGTTCGTGATTCGCAACCCCAACGCGAAGACCAGTTGCGGCTGCGGCAACTCCTTCTCGGTCTAGACCGGAGGGGCGTACAGCGCGCCGCACACGGCATCGCACCTTGCGCCGGTGACGGAAGCCGCCGCTCCTGGAAGTCCGTCCAGTCGACGCAAGGCCAGCCACGCCATCGCTGCGGCTTCAACGTGCTCTACTGCGATACCCGCCTCGCCGGTGGGTAGTACCGGTATTGGTGCGAGGTGCGCGCTGAGCCGCTCTACCAGAAAGGTGTTGTAGGCGCCGCCCCCGCACAGCAAAACGCGGTCCGGGGTGGTGTCCGTGTCGTTCACGGCTTTCACCACGCTGCGCACGGTCAGCTCCAGCAGCGTGCGTTGCACGTCCTCGGGCGCGCTAGTCTCATCCGGTGCGCCCAGTGCGAAAACGCGATCCAGGTGGAAAGTACCGCGCCCGGTGCTTTTGGGCGGTGCTTGCTGGAAGAAGGGGTCGCCCAACCATTGTTCCAGTAGCGGCGCCAGGATGGTGCCAGAGCGTGCCCAGGCGCCGTTGCGGTCGAATCCCGGCGCTGTGTGATGCTGGCTGAACCAAGCGTCCATGAGCCCGTTGGCGGGCCCGGTGTCGTAGCCCTGTAATTCGCCGCTGCTCCGTGGCGGGAGCCAGCTGATGTTGGCGATGCCGCCCAGGTTGATCACTGCGCGCCAGTGCGTGGGCGAGGCAAAGGCTGCCTGGTGAAAGAGTGGCGCCAGCGGCGCTCCCTGTCCGCCAAAGGCCATATCGGCGCGGCGGAAGTCAGCCACCACCGGACGCCCGAGCGCTGCCAGCAGCCGGGCGGGGTTGCCGATCTGCGTGGAGTTATCGGGGGGTGTGTGGCACACCGTCTGGCCGTGCATGCCGATGACTTCGGCCTGCTCAGCTTCAGCACAGCGCGCGCACAACGCTTGTGCGGCCTCGGCGTAGAGGTCGCCAACGCGCCCGTCCAGCGCAGCCATGTCTCGGGCCGAAATGCGGTGCTCTTCGCTCCCGAAGTCCAGCAGCGCATTGCGCAGGCTGTCAGGGTAAGGCAGGAAATGGTGTCCGACGATGCGCATCGCGCCTTCCGGGGCGATGCGCAGCACGACGGCGTCGATGCCGTCGGCGCTTGTCCCCGACATCAGGCCCATTGCCAGCCGGGGCGACGCCATAGCTGCTAACGAATGGCCGTACTGTCCGAGGCGTCTGCGGTGAAGGTCTCCCGCAGGCTTTCCAGACGCGCGATATAGGCTTCGGTCTGCGCCTTGAACGCCGCCATCTGCGCCTTGGGAACCGGTTCGCTTCGGGGCAACGGCACCTTCAGCGGGTCGCGGTGGACGCCGTTGACCAGGAATTCGAAATGCAGGTGGGGGCCGGTGGCCAGCCCACTGCTGCCAACATAGCCAATCACCTGTCCCTGGCGCACGTGGGCCCCGGTGCGGATACCCGAACGGAAGCGGGACATGTGCGCGTACTTGGTCTGATAGGTGCCGCCGTGTCGAATGATGACGACGCGGCCGAAGCCGCCCTGGTGACCGGCAAAGACCACCTTGCCATCGCCCGTGCTCCGGATGGGCGTGCCGTGCGGCGCGGCGTAATCCGTGCCGCGGTGGGCGCGAATGGTGTTAAGTACTGGATGGCGGCGATTCAGATTGAAGTGCGAGCTGATGCGGAAAACATTCAGTGGGTTGCGCAGGAAGGCAGTCTTGACCGCCTCGCCGTCCGGGCGGTAGTAGCTGGCGCGCCCCTTGTCATCCTCGAAGCGGAAGGCCTGCACCGTGCGGTCCCGGTTGATGAACTCCACCGCGAGGATGTCGCCATCGCGCAGTTTCTCCCCGTCGCGATACAGCTCCTCGTAGAGCACGGAGAAGCGGTCGCCCTCCCGCAGGTCGTAGGCGAAGTCAACGTCATAGGCGAGGACCTGCACCATCGACATGATCAGCCGGTCCGACATGCCAGCGGCCTTGCCCGACAGGAAGAGCGAGGAGTCGATGGTGCCGTAGGCAAAGGCTTGCCGCCGTTCGATGTCTGCGGTGAGGGTGGTGGCTTCAAGGCCGTCGGGCCCCTGCTCGATCTGCAGGGTCTTGAATTCGTCGATCTTCAGCCGGAGCTCGGCAAGCCGTTCGCCATCGCGCCGCACCTTGAGCACATCGCCTTCACGCAGGCGCTCCAGGCGGCCGATCTCGTCGTTGTCCAGTTGCAGCAGCGGCAGCCACTGGCTGGGTCCCAGACCCAGCTGATCGAAGGCGCCGGACAGGGTCTGGCCTCTTTCGACCTCGATGACATCCCACTGCTCTGCGGGAGGCGAGGCGTCCGCCACATCCGCGGGGGTCACACTGGCCGCGCGCAGGCCGTAGGCGCCAACCGGGTCGGTCATGACAATGGGGGTGTCCGGCGCGTCATCACCGCCGGAAGCGGGTGTGTCCCAACGCAGTGCAAAGTCCGCAGCATCCGCTGGCAGGATTCCGATGTCAGCACGAAGGGGAGTAAGTTCAACGGGTTCGTGCCGATAGGCGTCGCCCGGACGTGTGACCAAGGCGATCAATGCAGCCCCGGCAATCACCACGGCGACTGGAATATGAACACCCACGCTGCGCCGGCGAGGCCGACTTGGAACACTATAATCGCGGAACATAACCCTTGTTCGTTGAGAGGCGGGTGCCTCGTGGTCTCCCCAACGCCGCAGCATCTTGCGGTCAATGGCCCCTGACTTGATGCTTAACGGAATCACAAAACCGCTGGGTTTGCAAGCACTTTGCGGCCATTCTTACTCTGTTACTTCAGCGTTGAACCATGACTGACGAAAAAACAAGAACCCTCAGCCGTCCGGAATTGCTTCGGGGAACCGAAGAGGTCATTCCGGAAGAGGACATCGAAAAGCGTCTGTTGTCCGGTGTGGGTGGCCTGCGCATCAAGGCCGGATTCGATCCAACGGCCGCCGACCTGCACCTCGGACACACCCTGCTACTGAACAAGCTCAGGACCTTGCAAGATGCAGGCCATCATGTGCTTTTTCTGATCGGCGACTTCACCGCCATGATCGGTGATCCGACCGGAAAAAGCGAAACCCGTTCCCCGCTGACCCGGGATGAGGTCATCGCCAACGCACAAAGCTACCAGGAGCAGGCCTTCAAGATCCTCGATCCTGACCGGACCGAGGTGGTCTACAACGCCTCCTGGCTCGACGAACTCGGGACCGAGGGCCTGATTCGCTTGGCGGCTCAGCACACCGTGGCCCGCATGCTTGAGCGGGACGACTTCCATAAGCGATACCAGTCCCAGCGACCCATCGCGATCCACGAGTTCCTCTATCCCTTGCTGCAGGGCTACGACTCGGTTGCACTCAAGGCTGATGTGGAACTCGGCGGCACCGACCAGAAGTTCAACCTTCTCGTCGGTCGCCACCTGCAGTCGGTCATGGGTCAGAAACCGCAGACCTGCATGACGCTGCCCATCCTCGAGGGGCTGGACGGGGTGCAGAAGATGAGCAAGTCGCTCGGCAACTATATTGGTGTCACCGAATCCGCCGACGACATGTTCGGAAAGATCATGTCGATCAGCGACTCGTTGATGTGGCGCTACTTCGATCTGCTGTCCTTCCGGTCGCTGGAGGAGGTGGCCCGCTTGCATCGTCAGGTTGAGGAGGGGCTCAACCCGCGCGACGCCAAGATGATGCTCGGCGTGGAAATCGCGGACCGTTTTCATGGTGCGGGGGCCGGCGAGCGTGCGCGCGAGGCGTTCATTGCCCGGTTCCGAGACAAGGGGCTCCCCGAACAGATTCCTGAAGTGACCATTGCCGTCGACGCCGGCGGGGCGCCCTTGCCCTGGGTTCTTCGCGAAGCGGGGCTGGTCGCTTCCAATAGTGAAGGGCAGCGCCAGATCAAGCAGAAGGCCGTGCGGCTGGACCAACAACGCGTGGAAGATGCGGCGCTGCGCCTGGAGGCGGGCCAGCGGCTCCTGATGCAGGTCGGCAAGCGAAAAATTGCCCTCGTGGAACTGGTCAAGGTGGCGGGTTAGCGCGCCGAGTTGCAGCAATCAAGCCGTTGCAAGCGTCATCTCACTGTAATGATCTATTTAAAAACAGGCACATAGAAAAAAGAGGGGGTGATAGGGTTGACGGTTCGGTGCGAGCCCCTAGAATACGCCCTCCCAGCTGACGCGAAGCACCCCAACGGGGTAACGCAACAGCCTGATCTTTAAGAAAAAAAGCAAGTGATTTGTGTGGGTGCTCCCGGTTCGTGGCAAAGCCACGAAGTAAACTGGAGTATCAAACACGGCCCAAGCAGTAATTGGAGCTTGTGTGCGAACTCTCGCGAGGTTTGTCCTCGCAAAACCGTTTTAGGTTTAATTGGAGAGTTTGATCCTGGCTCAGATTGAACGCTGGCGGAATGCTTAACACATGCAAGTCGAGCGGCAGCATGCCCTTCGGGGTGATGGCGAGCGGCGGACGGGTGAGTAATACATAGGAATCTGCCCTAGAGTGGGGGATAGCCCGGGGAAACTCGGATTAATACCGCATAATCTCTTTGGAGCAAAGTGGGGGATCTTCGGACCTCACGCTCTGGGATGAGCCTATGGCCGATTAGCTTGTTGGTGAGGTAACGGCTCACCAAGGCGACGATCGGTAGCTGGTTTGAGAGGATGATCAGCCACACTGGGACTGAGACACGGCCCAGACTCCTACGGGAGGCAGCAGTGGGGAATATTGGACAATGGGCGAAAGCCTGATCCAGCAATTCCGCGTGTGTGAAGAAGGCCTTAGGGTTGTAAAGCACTTTAATTCGGGAAGAACAAGCTCAAGCTAATATCTTGAGCCCTGACGGTACCGAAAGAATAAGCACCGGCAAACTCTGTGCCAGCAGCCGCGGTAATACAGAGGGTGCGAGCGTTAATCGGATTTACTGGGCGTAAAGCGTGCGTAGGAGGCTTGTTAAGTCGGTTGTGAAATCCCCGGGCTCAACCTGGGAACTGCAGTCGATACTGGCAAGCTAGAGTTCGGTAGAGGGTGGTGGAATTTCCGGTGTAGCGGTGAAATGCGTAGAGATCGGAAGGAACACCAATGGCGAAGGCAACCACCTGGGCCTGAACTGACTCTGAGGCACGAAAGCGTGGGGAGCAAACAGGATTAGATACCCTGGTAGTCCACGCCGTAAACGATGAGAACTTGGTGTCGGTCTGCTTAGCAGATCGGTACCGTAGCTAACGCGATAAGTTCTCCGCCTGGGGAGTACGGCCGCAAGGTTGAAACTCAAAGGAATTGACGGGGGCCCGCACAAGCGGTGGAGTATGTGGTTTAATTCGATGCAACGCGAAGAACCTTACCTGGCCTTGACATCTGTGGAACTTGGTAGAGATACCTTGGTGCCTTCGGGAACCGCAAGACAGGT
>NZ_OZ244162.1:0-300000 GCF_965216485.1 Algiphilus sp. | reverse complement strand
CAGGCGTCGGTACGTACACAGTCGACCGGTCACAAAGGGCTCGACGATCTGCTCCCTGGTGGTGGTTGGCCCGTGGGTTCACTGAGCGAGGTGTTCATTCCACGCCTTGGATGTGGGGAGTTACAGTTGGTCCTCCCCTGGCTGGCGAGGTTGACCCAGGCCGGGGGCCGGGTGGCCTTGCTTCGCCCCCCGTTGCTGCCCTATGCACCCGCTCTGGCGCAGTCCGGCGTGATCCTGTCAAGGCTCCTGGTTGTCAAGCCCGAGACTGAGGATGCGGCGCGGTGGGCTTGCGAGCAGACCTTGCGGTCAGGCGGGTTCAGCGCGGTGTTGTGCTGGCCTGGAAAGATCACAGCACAGGAACTTCGTAAGCTTCAGCTCGCGGCGGAGGCGGGTGATGCTAGTGGGGTCCTCTATCGCGATCTCTCGGCGGTGGCGCAGGCCTCTCCGGCGGCCTTGCGTTTGGAAATCGTGGACGGGCCAGATCGCCTGAAAGTCACCATCCACAAATGCCGAGGAGGTCAAGCGGGTAGGCAATGGCTACAAGCAGCTTGATGGCTAGGCAGCAATGGCTGTGTCTCGTGCCGAAGCGGCTGGCACTGGATGCCCTCCTGCTACCTGATACCGAGCAGCTGGCCGTGATCACGCGACAGGGCAAGCGCGCTTGGATTGTCGCCACAAAGGCCCCCGTATTTGCCGGTGCCGATCTCGCTGCCGTGGCAACAGCGCGGCCAGAATTGCGATTTGTTGAGCGCCGGCATGAGGCAGAAGCGCAATACCTGCAGCAATTGGCGGCTTTGGGCCATTGCATCGGGGGACCGGTGCATATGGACCATCAGGCACCCAGTATCGATGCCCCTGCGGGTTACGCTGCGGTCTGGGTGGAAGTCGGTCGCAGTGCCCGGCTGTTCGATGGACTGGATGGTGTGCAGGAGGCTGCCCGGCGCAGTCTCGCGGAGTACGGCATGGCGTGCGGTTTGGCCATCGCACCCACGATGGAAGGCGCCCGTCTCCTCGCCCAGCACGACGCGGGCATCGCAATCCCAACGATGAATGATCTCCGTCAATGGCTGCAGGACATGCCGGTGTCCGCCTTGTGTCTGCCGAATCGGGTGAAAGACAGTCTCAGGGCATCGGGCATCGAGCAATGTGACGCCCTTTTTGCAGTACCCAGTGACCAACTGGGACGACGATACGATGTGGACACGACGCGCTACCTGGATCGATTGCTCGGGCGCGCAAAAGAAACTAAGCCTGCTCATCGCCTTCCGCGCCGCTTCGAACAACGGCTGCGATTTGACGGATGCATCCATTCTACGGAAGGGCTGCGATTCCCGTTGCGCAACCTGTTCGGGGCACTTGCACTCGATTTGCGCGCAAGAGACCGCGCCGCTCAGCACATTCGCATCACTTTAGAGCATCCAAGTGCGCCTGACACGCAGCTCCCGATAGGGCTTTCCGCACCGGCGCGGGATGCCGATTACTGGCTGCTGATGACCCGCGAGCATCTTGCTCGGCTGAAGCTTCCCGAGGATGTGACGGCCATCGCTTTGCACTGCGACAGCTTTCATTCACTGGATGCCCCGCAATTGGACCTCTTTGACACCGGAAGGGCGCAAGAGGAAGCCTGGCGCCAAACGGTTGAGCGACTAATTGCGCGACTCGGCGATGAAGCAGTCTGGGAAATGGGACTCGCTGACGACCATCGTCCCGAATGCGCTTGGCAACGGCAGAACCCCACCACAAAATCCTCCGCATCATTGGCACCGCTGAGCTCGGATCGTCCGCTCTGGCTCTTCGATCCGCCTAGACCCTTGCAGGGTTCCCCCTCGCTGATGGGTTCGACGGAGCGTATCGAAACGGGCTGGTGGGAGGGCGAGGAGATACGCAGGGACTATTTCGTGGCGGCCAGTGACACCGGCGCCCGACTGTGGGTGTATCAGGACCGATCCAGCCTGCGCTGGTATCTGCATGGTTTGTGGGCGTGATCGGCGATGCAGCGCTCCCCGACCCGGCAGTCAGCCTATGCCGAGCTCCATTGTCTGAGTGCCTTTTCTTTTCAGCGAGGGGCCTCACAGCCCGCTGCACTGGTTGAACGCGCCCACGCCTTGGGCTATTCCGCGCTGGCGCTCACCGATGAGTGCTCACTGGCCGGGGTCGTACGTGCTTTTGAGGCTTCGCACCGCCTGGGAATCCAACTCATCATCGGCTCTGAACTGCAGCTGGATGACGGCTTGAAGCTCATTCTCCTCGCCCCGAACCACGCAGGTTACAGTGCGCTCTGCCGCTTGATTAGCTGTGCTCGTCGTGCCGCTACCAAAGGGACTTACGCACTGAGCCGGGCTGAAGTGGCCTCGCATGCGGAGGACCTGCTGGCCTTGTGGCCCCCTCGTCTCGATGTTGCCAATGACGAAGATGCCCTCTGGCTGAAAGCCACCTTCGCTGACCGGCTGTGGATCGCGCTCCATCAGCTGCGCGATGGCCTAGACCTGGCACGGCGTCAACAGGCCGAGGCTTTAACGAACAGCCATGACATCCCTGTGACCGCGGTCGGTGGCGTCTTGATGCATAGCCAAGGCCAGCGCGCCCTGGCCGATGTGATGACTTCCTTGCGTTTGCGCAAGCCTTTGCCGGCCTGTGGCACCAAGCTGGCGGCCAATGCCGAGGCCCATCTCCGCTCCAGAGAAGAACTCGCCGAGCTGTTCAAGCCGGAATGGCTGAATGAGAGTCTGAACATCGCGAAACGGTGCCAGTTCCTGCTCAACAGCCTGCGCTATACCTATCCGCGTGAGCTGGTACCCCCCGGCATGACCGCGCAATCTCATCTTCGCGCACTGACCGAAGCAGGGCTGCACCGTCACTGGCCGGCGGGGGTGCCTGAGTCGGTGAGAGCGCTCGTGGAGCGTGAGCTGGCGATCATTGCCGAGTTGGGCTACGAACATTTCTTTCTGACCGTGGCGGATCTCGTGCGCTTTGCCCGCAGTCGCGACATCCTCTGCCAGGGCCGCGGCTCCGCCGCCAATTCCGCGGTGTGCTACGCGCTCGGCATTACCGCCGTAGACCCATCACGCTCTACGTTGCTGTTCGAGCGATTCGTCTCCAAGGAACGGGATGAACCCCCCGATATCGATGTCGACTTCGAGCACCAGCGTCGCGAAGAAGTCATTCAATACGTCTATCAGAAGTATGGGCGCGAGCGGGCTGCACTGGCCGCCACCGTCATCTGCTACCGCACCAAAAGTGCGCTCCGAGACGCCGGCTTTGCCTTGGGCATTTCGCAGGAGCTCATTGATGGCGTGGGCAGAGCCCTGCATTGGCATGACCGCGCCGACACCCTGGCCGAACGCCTGCGGGCGATCGGAGTGGACCCGGAGCAGGACGCCATCCGGCGTTGGATCGGAATCACCGAACAACTGATCGGGCTGCCGCGCCATCTCTCTCAGCACGTCGGCGGCTTCGTCATCGCGGACCAGCCCTTGCATTTTCTGGTGCCGGTCGAAAATGCGGCCATGCCCGATCGCACCATCATTCAATGGGATAAGGACGATCTGGAGTCGCTGGGATTGCTGAAGGTCGATGTGCTGGCGCTCGGCATGCTCACGGCCATCCGTCGCGCATTGGCCATGGTTGCGCAGCGTCGGGGCAGGCCCTTCGCACTCACTGATATCCCCCCGGAAGACCCGGATACCTATGCCATGATCCAGCGTGCCGAAACCGTCGGTGTCTTCCAGATTGAATCCCGTGCGCAGATGAGCATGCTGCCGCGCTTGAAGCCCGCTACCTTCTACGATCTGGTCATTCAGATCTCCATCGTGCGCCCTGGCCCGATCCAGGGCGGCATGGTGCACCCCTATCTCCGCCGGCGGCAGGGCATCGACAATGCCGAGTACCCGAGTCCTGCCCTGGAACAGGTCCTGAAGCGCACACTTGGGGTGCCCCTGTTTCAGGAGCAGGTTATGCAGATCGCCATCGTCGCAGCGGATTTCAGCCCTGGCGAAGCCGATCAGGTGCGCCGCTCCATGGCTGCCTGGAAGCGCCACGGCGGGCTGGAGCATTTCCGCGACCGCCTTCTCAGTGGGATGCGCCGCAATGGCTACGACGATACCTTTGCCGAGGCTATCTATGAGCAGATTCTCGGCTTCGGGAGCTACGGCTTCCCCGAGTCCCACGCGGCAAGCTTTGCCCTGCTTGCTTATGCCTCGTCCTGGCTGAAATGCCATGAACCCGCCGCCTTCTTTGCGGCAATGCTCAACAGTCAACCGATGGGTTTCTACGGCCCCGCGCAGTTGGTGGCGGAAGCGCGGCGCATGGGCGTCACGGTCCGTCCGGTCGATGTGCTCTGCAGCGAGGTGGAATCCAGTCTGGAAGCGGACATCGAGCCCCCCGCAATGCGCCTGGGGCTGAACCGGGTGCGCGGCCTCAGCCATGAAGCCGCGGCCCGAGTGGTCCAGGCGCGACAGCAGCAGCCTTTCCGGTCGCTCGGGGATCTCGTGCATCGCGCGGGCCTCAATGCACAGGATCGCGAGGCACTGGCGCGTGCCGATGCGCTCCGCCCATTATGCGGTCATCGCCATCACGCCCACTGGGCTGCTGCCGGTGAACAGCGGCTGCCAGGCATGCTCGCAGGTCACGCCGCCACGGAGTCAATGCCCGCATTGCCCCCCCCTATGGAGGGCAATGACATCCTTGCCGACTATGCCAGCACCGGGCTAAGTCTCAGACGGCATCCTGTGGCATTGCTTCGCCAGCGGCTGGATCGTCTAGGCGTGTGTCGCGCTGGCCGTGTTGCAGCCCTGCAGGATGGATGCGCCTTGCGTGTCGCCGGACTGGTCATCAATCGCCAACGGCCCTCCACCGCAAAAGGCACGGTCTTCATGACCCTGGAAGACGAAGAGGCCAGTTACAACCTGATTGTCTGGGGGGATACCTTCAAGCGCTTGCGCCAGACTGCGATGGCGGACTTCGTCATCGTCGGGGGCCAGCTACAGCGTGCCGACGGCGTCACGCATATTGTCGTTCACCACATCGAGGATCATAGCGACTGGCTGGGAAGTCTCCGCGTTCGCTCGCGGGATTTCCATTAGCTGTGGCTTGGCCAGCAGAGCTCAGGCCGCATCCGACCATCGGTCACGATCGGTCGTCACAGGCTCGCTTTCCATCCTGGTGGCCTCGATCTCGCTGCTTATCTGGAGAGCCCTCTCTAGACGTGCAGCGCGCAGTCTGCCGAGAAGGCTCGCACCAAAGATCAGCACACATCCTGTTGACATGCTCACCAGGACAACCGCCCATGCTGCAACCGAAAGGACATCAGCAGACATCACATACTCCCGTTAGTGCGGCGCAAAATACACCGGAAAGTGCTGCGCTGCAACAATTGTCTAATACAGGAGGTCCAGCCTCCTGCTAATGACTGGAAGGCAGAGCTATAGTGCGCTGTGTGGTCGCTCTCTACAGGATAAGTGTGGGCTCATGAACCAGCCCAGAGCGTCTTTTTGCAACGCAAAATCGCGACCCATCGCGGCAGATGCGCAAGCTTCAGCTTGAGCTGCCTGCACCGGTCTCACCAGAAAGTCCGTCAGGCGGTTATCAGTCACTGTCGGGTACAAGCGCAGGGTGCACCCCGCTTCGTCCAGCTCGACGTGGGCGATCGCGCTGTAGGGGTGCATGTCGTAGTGCGCGTAGCGCCCTGGGGAATTGAACACGGCATTGCCAAGGGAATAGCAGACCGGGACGCCTCCGATGCACTCGCATTCCAGTAGGGCGTGCGCGCCGTGTCCCAGGATCAGATCCGCGCCAGCTTGCACCCAGCGTTCCGCCGCCGTGCGCATGGCCTCGTCGCGCCGGCGGTAATTCCGCCCCCAGTGCGGAAACACAACGATCCAGGCACGCGGTTGGTCTTCGCGTAGCCTTCGAATACGCTGCGTCATGCTCGCCGCGCTGAATGCGTCCACACCGACCTGCCTATGCTGCGCGATAAAGTCGTACTCCGTGGCGTAGCGAGTGCGGTACTGCATGGAGCCGATCACATACACCGGGCGACTGCCCGCTTCGCCAATGCACAGTGGGGCACTCGCGCCGGACTTGCTTCCGGCTCCAAAGAAGCGGATACCTCCGCAGGCCAGGTGGTGCATGGTTTCGAGCAGGCCAGCCTCTGCGTAGTCCCTGCTGTGATTGTTGGCCAGCGATACGGCGTAGATCCCCAGAGCGCGCAACACCGACACCGTGCGTGCGGGATCATCCCGCCCGACAAAATCCTTACGCCCGTCGAGTGGACTGCTGACAGCCTTGGTCAGCACGGTCTCAAGGTTGATAATTCCGTTGCGACCGTCATCAAAGAAGGGCTTCAGCAAGCGCACGAAGCTGAATGGATCCTCGATCAGTCGCTGGTGCTGTGGGCTCCATGGTCTGCGCGCCTCCCACTGCTGTAGGTAACAATCACCCAGACTGAAATCACCAGCAAAGGTCAGCTTCACAGTGCACGCCCCGGGATCGTGACAAAATCCACTAGCTAGTAGGTTTTCATTGCATGTGCATGACTATGCTCATGCTGCGTTGCGGGTGGTGGCACCACGTGTCCCCCGCTGCTTTCGGGGGTGATGTGAAGAAGTATCGAAATATGCGTGCGCTTTGTGCCGCTGGATTCCTCGTGGGACTTGCAGCCTATGTGTGGATACCAATGTCGTGGGGACTGCTGGTATCTGCAGTTGCCGCTGTGGTCTACGCAGGTGTGCGAGAGCGCGAAACACGCAAGCTATTCAAAGATATCAATCGCGGGTTAGTCACGCTTCGAGGGCAGTTCGAGGCGGCAATGGACGTTCGGCGGCTGATCGACCGCCAAGCCATGCCCTTGCCACCCTCTGGGGGCTGGGCAGCCTCAGCTGATTTTGTCGCCCTGATCGGCGAAACGCTGAAGTCACATCGGCCAAGGCATGTCATGGAGCTGGGTAGTGGACTATCGACAGTCTTTCTCGCCGAGATGTTGTCTGCAGATAGCGGTACTCACCTCACTTCGCTTGACCACGATCCAATGTATGCCGAGCAGACAAGAGCGCGTCTTCGGGTCCGCGGGCTTGATTCCCAGGTTCGGGTTGTCGATGCACCTCTACAGCCAGTGGAGCTTTCACAAGGGTCCTATCGTTGGTATGCGCTTCCGAAGAATTTCGAATGCCCGCCCATCGATTTACTCATTGTTGATGGGCCACCCTCAGCAACCTGCCCCATGAGCCGTTACCCAGCGCTCCCTTTGTTGGCACCCTTTCTGTCTCAGGATTGCATCATCCTCGTCGATGACGCAGACCGTCCCGATGAGAAAAAGATGGTTGCCCAATGGTTGAAGGAGTTTGGCGGTGTACAGCGCCGGATCCCCCTCGAAAAGGGGGCCATCATTATCTACCTTGGGCAGAGCGACGCCGCACTTCAGGCGGCTCGGCACGATTGAGAGTTCCTCCAATGCGACTGTCGGTCATCATCACCACTTACAACTCCCCGATCTGGCTCGAGAAGGTGCTGTGGGGCCTGTATACCCAGCAACATCGCGATTTCGAAGTCATCATTGCCGACGATGGCTCCACCAGGGAAACGGCGGATCTGCTCAAGCGGATGCGCGCCGAGACCGGGCTTGAGCTGCTTCACGTTTGGCAGCCGGACGAAGGCTTCCAGAAGTGTCGCATCCTGAACAAGGCCATCCTGCATGCCGACGCGCCGTACCTTGTCTTCACCGATGGAGATTGCATCCTTCGCTCGGATTTTCTCGCCGAGCACGCACGCAATGCCGAGCGTGGCTACTACCTGTCCGGCAGTTACTGCAAGCTGCCGATGGAGACGAGCCTTGCCATCACCCGTGATGACATCCTGGCCGGGCGCTGCTTCGAGATGGACTGGCTGCGCGCCCATGGACTCAAGCGCAATCGCAAGAACCTGAAACTGGTCGCTCCGCCGCGGCGGGCGGCCCTCTTCAATCTCTTGACCACCACCCGCTGCAATTTCAAAGGGGCGAACGGCTCGGCCTGGAGCGACGACACTATTGCTGTCAATGGCTTTGACGAGCGCATGGCCTGGGGTGGCCTTGATCGCGAGTTTGGTGTGCGTCTGCGCAATCACGGCGTCAAACCGCGCCACGTGCGCTATAACGCCATCTGCGTCCACCTGGATCACAGTCGTGGCTACCGCGACAACAGCGTTGTCAGTGCCAACAAACAGCTGCGGATCGAGCGCGAGCGGTCGCGCGCTGCACGCACCGATCATGGTATTGCCGAATTACTCGAGACGGGCTACCAACCCGACCGCGACTCCGCAATGGTGAAGTAGCGCCTTTTCGGGGCGAGGTGTTTCCAGCTATCAGTGATAGATTGCTGTTGTCGTTTGCCGCACTTCGTGATGCATCCGGGGTAGCGCAATCGACTATAGAAATATAGACCGGGAAAAGTGTAATGATTGGCTCTGGAGACGTCGCCGACGTCGCGGTGGTCATTCCTTGTTGTAACGGAGAGCACCATATCGATCGCGCCTTGAGCAGCGTGGTGACGCAGCCAGGGCTGAGCATGGAGATAGTGGTTGTAGATGACGGGTCTACGGATCGCTCGGTCGATCGTGCGAAAGCATTTTCCGAGGTACAAGTCATCTCGACACCGAATCGCGGTGCCGCCGCTGCACGCAATGCCGGTTTAAGGGCCACGAAGGCCCCGCTCGTCAAGTTCCTGGACGCCGATGACGAACTCTTGCCGGATGCCTTGACTGAGCAGGTCGAGGCGGTCAATCAGTTGGGGCCCGAGCAGATTCACGTGGGCGGTTGGTATGTGCTCGCGGATGCGGGGCAAAAGCGACGGCACGGATGCCAGCGAGATGGCGGCGGTCAAGTCCCCAACCTGATCATCCAAAACATTCTGACCTCGGGCCCGCTGCACCGGAGGCACTTGCTTGAGCGAGTAAATGGCTTTGACGAGCGGTTCCCTTGGAACCAGGAATGGAATCTCCATATTCGGCTCGCGGCATCGGGCGCACAATTCCTATTCCACGAGCAGGCCGTCTACTGTGCACATCGAAGAAGTGACGCTGGCCGCATCACCAACAAAAAGTTCAAGACGCGTGACTTTGTTCGAAAGGAGCTCGATATGATCGAATGGACGCGTCAATCAATAGGCCGTTCCGAGCGCACGGATGTTGCCTTCGCGTTTCGCGCAATGCGGATTGCGAAATCCGCTGCAAAATTGGGCCAATTGGCGGACGCGCACGCGGCATTGGCGTTTGCTCGTGCCATTTCTCCCCGTGACTACCGACGGCACTGGCCGTCCAAGTACACCGCCATTCACCGTCTCTTCGGAACGCGCCTGGGTGAAAAGGCCCTCATCAGATACTGGCAAATGTCGTCATGATGTCGCTGCCCCGTCTTATCGATCACCCTGCATTCATTGGCCCCGGCGCCCCGCCAAACGATCCATCCACTTGAGCCAGCGTTGTCCCTGCATGGGGTCATAGGTCCAGGGTACGGGCAGGCGACGCTCCCCGCGCACGTCAAGAAAGCTTTCGGCAATGGGCAACGGGGGTGGGGTGCCTTCACGCAGTCGCGCCTCGGCTTCTGCTGCCAGATCCTTGAGCGGATACAGGCCGCACTGGCGCCGCCGCTCGGCAAAGCGCAAGGCCCAGGACTTCTGCTTGCCGCGAAAGGCCGGTCCGTTGGGCAGCCACATGGCGAAGGGCACGCGGAGCCGGCCCATGCGCATGAAGTGACGCTGTGCCTGCTGATTGTTGGTGGATTCCCCGCTCTCGAAGCGCCAGCCCACAGCCCGCAGCCGGTCGCTGCGCGCGATGAGAAGATCCGAGTAGTACGCGCCAGTGCTGCGTCGCTGCGGATGCCAGAACCACAGATCCAGCGCCTCGTCGAAGCGGAAATCGCGATCTACGGCGTGCTTGAGCGAGATCTGGCGGATGAAGGCGGGTGAGATGAAGCCCAGCGTGGGCGCACGGTCGAACTGCTGATGCAGCGACGCTTCATCACCGCGTGTGAGTGGCCGCACCAGTTGCGTGTCGTCCTGCAAGAAACAGAACATCGAGGCATCGGCCACGCTGTCGAAGGCAGCCTGCATATTCGGATACAAGCCCCCGTGCTTGTGGCCGGACAGTGCTTCGCTGGTGATGACGGTATGTCGCTGTGCCGCTCTGGACAATACGGCTTGTGTTTCGGGGTCATCGCTGGCGTCGTCCACCACGGTCAGCGGATGCTCCGGTGCCAGCCGCTCAATCGAGTCGATGCAGTTGGCCAGAAAGGGGCCGCGGTTGTAGGAAAAGACAAAGAGCCTCATGGCTGCGCGGCGTCTTCCGAGGCTTTGCGACGCAGCCGCTTGAGCCACTCCTCGAACTCGTTCAAGCGGCGCAGTAGCCGGGAGCGCTTGAGCGGGTTGAAGGGCCAGGGCTCCGGCAGGCTGCCTTCCGCAAGGTGAAGAAAGCGCTCCGGCAGCGGCTTGTCGGTGGCGGCATCGCGCTGGCGCATGGCCGCAACGGCTTCGGTGTCGAGGATGCGCAGCGGATACAAGCCGGAACGGCTGAAATGCTCGCCGAGCCGGAAGGCCAGGGTCTTGCTGCGATTGCGATAGGCCCGGGCATTGGGCACCCACATGGCGAAGGGATCGCGTAGATAGCCCATGCGCCCAAAATGGTGCTGTGCCTGCAGTTCGTTCGCGAATTCGTCGCCGTGGAAGCGCCAGCCCACAGCGTGCAGCCGACCCGTATGCAGCAGCGCGATATCCGAGTAGTAGGTGCCGGCCACTTTCTGTCCATCCTGTACGAAGCGATAGACCTGCGCTTCGGCGTCGTACTCGAACTGCGCCAGCCGCTTGGGCCGGATCGTGCCGCGCAAGAAGACCGGGGCCAGAAAGGCCGCGTCCGGGTGGCGCTCGAAATGTTGTGCAACGAACTGACGGTCGGCCGCTTCGAGCGGCCGGATCATCTGCGTGTCGTCCTGCAGAAAGGCAATGACGCGCCCATCGCGCACCGAATCCAACGCGGTCTGCATATTGTCGTACAGGCTGCCGTGGCGGGCTTTGGTCGACTGCGTCCGGCGGATGATCTGGCAGCGCGCTTCCAGGCGCTCCAGCACGCGCAGTGTTTCCGGGTCATCACTGGCGTCGTCATAGATGGTGACCTCTGCATCCGGTGCGCAGTGCGCGATGGAGGCAATGCAGTTCTCCAGATAGGGCCCGCGATTGAAGGAGAAGACGAAAATGCTTTGCATGCGGTACTCGCGTCGAACTCGGGGCGGGGCTCAGCGTGCGCGTGGCGTGGCGATGCGTTCGCTCAGCCATGATTTGGCGCGTCGGATCGCGCCGCGCAACTGGCCGGACGTGGAGCCCGCGCGATAGCGCCCCTTGGTGGCGTGGCGCAGGCGGTAGACATTCGGGACGTCAATGCCGACGCCCTGGGTGCCGAGCAGCCAGCGGAAGGCGCGGTCCTCGTAGGCCTTGCAGAAATGATCCGCCGGCTGCTGGTAGAGCCGCAGCGTCGGGCAGTAGCCACAGGCGCGGGCGACGTCGCCGTGCGTGATCTGAAGGGGGCCGGTCGCCCGGTCGATGCGGCGGGTGGTGAAGTTCTGGTCGTCCACCTCCACCAGCGCCGGTCCCTGCGCGCTGCGCAGCAGGACCGGATCATCCTCGCTCAGCAAGGGAGTCACCCGTTCTTCGCGCGGATAGAGCAGCGCCTCGGTACGACCCTGCAACTGCTCGGCCAGCGCATCCAGGCAGCCGGCACGGAACATCACATCGCAGTCGGTGAACCAGATCCAGTCAGCTGTAGTGGCGCGCGCCGCAAGATTCCGGCCGATGCCGCGACGGAACAAGGATGCCTTGGGCAGGGTCTGCCAGTTCCAGGTCACATTCGGAACCGATTGCTGCGCAAAGAAGTCGAGCAACGCCTGCGTCTGCGTGTCCTCCCGGGCATAGAACACGGTCATGGTCACGCGCAATTTCTGTGGCGGAAACTGGGCCAGTGCACTCAGCTGATAGGCAAGAAAGCGGCTGTACTGCCAGCAATGGCTGACCACCTCCAGCGACAGCAGGCCCCGCCGGGCCGCGCGATCCGAAGCCGGCGGCGGCGGTGGTGCAAACCAGCGTGCGGGCAGCATTCCTCCCGCGGCAAGCCGCAACAGAGTGCCGCTGGCATTGCGGGCGAGAAAAGGTGCGTCCTCGCACTCTGGAATGGCGTCACTCGTCATGTTCGGCCCGCTTGCGCGGCTTCGGTTCGGTCGTAGGCCCGTACTGTACCGGTCCGCCGTCAGCATGGATGGCGCGTTGCCCCTCCTGGACCAGCATGGGTTGCCGCAGCGACGCCTCCAGCGCGGCCGCCAGCGCGTCACGGGCACGCGCGGCTGCGGCCGAGGCATGGTCCGGGTCATTCAGCCGTGACCACTCCGGATGCGCGCGGGCGCGCCGCAGCAGACGGTCGATCGCGGGCAGCGCGTCTCGATCCTCGGCGAGCGCGATGGCGTGCTGACTGGCGTGCCCGCGCTGCAATAGCGCCGCCAGCAACTGCAGCTGGCGGTGCGCGAGGATCTGCACGGTCTCGGTCTCCACCATCAAGGTGTGCTGACCCCGCACGCGGTCGAGCATGGCGCGGCCGAGATCGTCGCCCACCCCGAAGAGGGCCCCTACGGCGGCACCCACCAAGGTCCCGGTACCGAGACTGAGGCCGCCGCTGAGAAGGTCCACGCCCATGCCTGCCGCGCCCCCCGCGGCAGCGCCCGATCCGCCCCGCTTGCTCAGCACTTTTGCGGTTTCGGGGTCAAAGAGATCAAGATGCCAGCGTCCTTCCTTGAGTGGCAGCGTCGGCGGCTGATAGGCGCCCAATTCAAAGGCGAACAGCTCCAGCAGCAACGCAGTGCAGGCGGCCTCCGACTGGCGCAGCCGCGTGCGAAGTCCTTCTCGGACGGGGGCATCCTCCGTACCCTGTGGCACGACGGCGCGCAGGGCGGCGGCATCCACGAGGAGCGCTGCAATGGCATGGGTCGCGGCCTGCAGTTGGGCCTGACGCTGGGCACGCCGGTGCGCGACGAGACCTTCGATACCTGCACGGTGCGGCGGGAGCAAGGCCGCCAGTGCCTGGAAGACCTGCTCTTCTGCCGCAAGATCAAAGACGACGGTATCGAAGGCCCGCACCCAGTGCAGCCCGCTGTGTGCAAGCTGGCTGTGCCACGCGTCAGGGTGGGCTCCGGGCGCCGCCACGAAATTCAGCAGCGGCAGGATCGGGCGGCCGCACTCCGCCAGCAGGCGCAGCTCCGCGCGGTGCTTCGGCAGGATGGGCTCGCGCGCATCGATGACGTACAGCGCCGCGTCGCTGTGCAGCATCTGCCGCAGGACCCGCGCTTCCTGCTCGAAGCGGCCGTCGTCATGATCGCCGTCCACGAAGCGCTGGATATGCGGCACCGGATCGTCGCCCGGGGCCATTTCAGCGTGGAGTTGCGCAGCCAGTGACAAGGCGTCTTCCAGACCGGGTGTGTCGAACAGCCGCATCGCCGTCCCTTCGGCATCGAGCAGGTCGATGGCTTCGACCACGCGCGTCGTCGCCGGTCGATCGTCCACCTCGCCAAAGCGGGGTTCGCGTGCCAAGGTGCGCAGCAAAGAGGTCTTGCCGGTATTGGTATGGCCTACGACCGCAATGCGTGGCGGTGCGCCTTCCTGTGTCATGGGGTCGGGCCTCCCTTCGCCGAAGGCGGCCCGTCACCGGGCCAGTGCCCGCAGGCGATCTGCAATTCCGCCGCGCATTGGCGCCAGTCGCGCAGACGCGCTGCAGAGGCTCCACCGAGCAGCATCAACGCGCCGGGCCCCGAGGTGGCCGCGACCAGCTCCCGCAACAGGGTCTTCGTCCCGCGGTCCACGACAGCGGCGCCACGTACCAGCATGACCAAACCCTGGTCTCCTTTGGCGCGAATCTGCGCCAGTATCCGGTCGCGTGTCTCAAGGTCGTCCACCCGTCCGAGCCACTGCCACGCTGCCGGCAGCGCAGGCGGCGAACCTGGCGCGGTCTCAACGGCCACCACCAGACGGGGACTGTCATCCCACTGCACTGCCTCGGGCGTGTCGTTGGATGGGCCGCGGTCGTTCGAGGTCATCGCGGGGGCGGTGCCCATCTCGGCCGACCGATGCGCCGGCATCAGCCGCTCGCGCAGGCGTGCGTAGCCGGGGCGGTGGAGGTCGCGCGTGGCGCCGACAACACCGTGCCGCAGCATCACCAGGGTGATGACAAGTGCCAACGCCCTCGGCAGCAGGCCGTAGAGCGCCACGGCCACCAGCAGCCAGCCCGCCCAGGCCTCGCGCGCCGTGTCGGGCAGCGGTCCGCGCAGTGGCAGCGACTCCGCGCCTGCAACGCCGAATAGGGCCGGGCCGAGCGAAAGCACCTCGGCCAGGCGGTGCAGGCTCGCGTCACTGAGCAGCGTGGTTTCCCACGCCAGACCATAGCTTCGGACGCTGAGCAGCAGGGCGAGCGTGATCCATGCGCTGACGAGATAGGCCAGCCACGCCAGATGCATGGTGCTGCTCAGCAGCCAGGGTCCGGCGGGGCTGCGCAGACAGGGCGCGCGCTTGTGCGGCCCGGCGGACCATCGGGCTGCCACGCGCGTGCCTAGCGACGCCAGCATGCCGGGAACCGCCGCTGCGATCCGGCCCCGTCCCCCTAGCAAGAGCAGCAGCCAGAGCAACAGCGCGAGCAGGCTGGGCCCCGTGACCAGCGCCAGGGCCAGGGGAATGCTGACCGGACCGCTGGCAATCAGGGCCGCGCGTGCTGCGGCCACGCCCGCCATCGCAAAGAGCACGGCGAGCAAGAGGCTCAGACCCAGCAGGGCCTGGGCGTTGCGTCGCAACGTGGCGCGCTGGCGGGGTGCATCCGGAAGATGGCGCGCCCGCACCAGGATGCGGTGGCGCAGATCACCGCCGGCCAGGCGCGCCTGCGCATCCGCCTCGGGGCTGTACTCGGGGTGACCGGCGGCCTCCTCACGTGCGCATACGCGCTCGGCGAGACAGTGATCCGTCAGTCGGATACGGGATGCGCGTCGAGCCATCTGCCGACTATACAAAAGCCGGCTTACTGAACCCTGGGTCGGCGCCGCCACTGGCATCATGCGGCTTTCCTGCTTGGGTCTTTGGCGCATGTGGCATTGGCTCTTCCTCGGACTGGCAATCATCTGCGAGGTGATTGCAACCTCGGCGTTGCGCGCGACGGACGGCTTCACCCGGCTGATTCCTTCGCTCATCGTGGTGGTCGGCTATGGCTGCTCCTTCTACTTCCTGGCGCTCACCTTGCGCGTCATTCCCGTGGGTGTCGCCTATGCCGTCTGGTGTGGTGCAGGCATGGCGCTGATTGCATTGATCGGCTGGCTGATCATGGGGCAGAAGCTCGACGCGGCAGCGCTGGTGGGCATTGCCTTCATCGCTGTCGGCGTAGGCGTCATCTTTCGCTTCTCGGACACGGTCGTGCGCTGAATGTCTGTTGATACATTGGCAGGTCTGCTGGATCGGGTGCGCGCCTGTGACCGTTGCCGCGCGCAACTGCCGCACGGGCCGCGGCCGGTGCTGCAGGCCAGCGCCAGCGCCCGCATCCTGATCGCGGGACAGGCGCCGGGCCGGCGCGTGCATGCCTCCGGCCTGCCCTTTGACGACCCCAGCGGCGAACGCCTGCGCGCCTGGATGGGCATCGACCGGCAGCGCTTCTACGATGCCGCGCGCATCGCCATCGTGCCCATGGCCTTCTGTTACCCGGGTACCGGCAAGAATGGCGACCTGCCGCCCCGGCCCGAGTGCGCGCCGGCATGGCGGCAGCCGCTGCTGTCTGCAATGCCGCAGATCGCCCTGACGCTGGTCATCGGCCGCTACGCCCAGGCCTGGCATCTGCCGGAGGCCCCGGTCACGGTCACTGAATGCGTTCGCGCCTGGCGGCAAGTGTGGCCGCAGCAGTTGCCGCTGCCCCATCCCAGCCCCCGCAACCAGCGCTGGCTGCGCCGGAACCCCTGGTTCGAGGCCGAGGTTCTCCCCGCGCTGCGCGCCCGCGTCGCCACACTCATGGACTGAACGCGGCTACCGATTTGCGCCCGAGCCGTTGTGCGCCTCAGCCAGGCTGTACTCGCGCTGCCGGTGCACGCTGCACCAGCACCACCCCGACGGCGGTGATCGCGAGGGCGATCCAGTCGGTGAGCAGCACCGCGTCTCCAAAGGCCAGCCAGGCCATCAGCATGGTCACCGGCGGGCCGAAGTAGAACAGGCTGGCAACGCGGGTGGCGTCGACGCGGGCCAGCAACACCCACATCAAGGCATAGGCGCCCAGCGACACCAGCACGGTGACCCAACCCAGTGCTGCGATGAAGGGCAGGGTCCACTGCGTACGCAGCCCTTCCAGCAGCAGGGCCGGGATCAGCAGCGCCACCGCCGAACCGGCGCTCTGATAGAGCAGCAAGGTGCCCATGGGGAGCCGGCGTCCGCTGTGTGTGCGCAGGCGCTGTGACAGGCTGGCAATGGTGATGGCCACGACCGAGCCAAAGGGCAGTACGTAGGCCCAGAGCGGTGCACCATGGTCGCCCTGCATACGGGCGATCACCGCCACGGCGACCCCGCAGAAGCCGGCGCTCAGCCCCACCCACTGCAGTGGGCTGGTGCCTTCGCCGGTGATGGCGCCCGACAGTGCCCCGGTCAGCAAGGGCTGCAGCGCCACCACCAGCGCGACGATGCCAGCCGGCACATCGGCCTCGATGGCGCCCAGCGCACAACCCAGCCAGACGGCGTGCGCCAGAATGCCGGTCCAGGTGGCGTGGAAGGCCTCGCCGCGATCGGGCAGCAACGGCTCTGACCGGGCAATGACCCAGGCCAGCATCAGCAGCGTCAGCGCCAGATAGCGCCAGAACAGCAGCGTCAGCGCGCCGGCGTAGGGCAGGCCGTATTCGGCACCGATGAAGCCAGAGTTCCAGAGCAGCACGAAGGCGCTGGCCAGAAGCACATAGGGGATCGCACGCGTAGCCATGGGGCTCCAGAGGGGCGAATGGGGGAGGCGGCGTCGGGCGCGCATGTGCACGCGAAAAAGAGGGCCGCAGGCGGTCGGCCAGTCCCGAACCGACCGTTACAATGTCGTCTCCGTCTCCCCGTTGCAAGCCCATGTCCGAATTCGATCCGCGCCTGTTGACTGCGGAACTCAACGAGGCCCAGCGCGAGGCAGTGACCGCGCCGCCGGCCCACCGGCTGGTACTGGCCGGTGCCGGATCGGGCAAGACCCGGGTGCTGACCCACCGCATCGCCTGGCTGGTCGCCGCCGAAGATGTCTCGCCGCACTCCATACTGGCGGTGACCTTCACCAACAAGGCGGCCGCCGAAATGCGCGGGCGGATCGAGGCCTTGCTGGACATCCCCGTGCGTTCGCTCTGGGTGGGGACCTTCCACGGGATTGCCCATCGCATGCTGCGACTGCACTGGAAGGATGCCGGCCTGACGCAGAATTTCCAGATACTGGATGCCGATGACCAGGTGCGCCAGGTCAAGCGCGTGCTGCGCGGCCTGGACATGCCCGAGGACCGCTGGCCGCCCAAGACCGTGGCCGGCTGGATCAACAAGCAGAAGGAGGATGCGCTGCGGCCGGAGGACTTCAGCGACAGCGGCGACATCGCCCAGCGCGCACTGGTACGCGCCTACAGCGCCTATCAGCGCACCTGCGACGACAACGGGCTGGTGGATTTCGCCGAGTTGCTGCTGCGTGCCTTTGAGCTGCTGCGCGACAACGCCGACCTGCGCGCCCATTATCACCAGCGCTTCCGGCACATCCTGGTGGACGAGTTCCAGGACACCAACACGCTGCAATACCGCTGGCTGCGCCTGGTGGCGGGCGAGCAGGGCATCGTCTTCTGCGTCGGCGACGACGATCAGTCGGTCTACTCCTGGCGCGGCGCCAAGGTCGAGAACATGACCAAGCTGCAGCGCGATTACTCCGATCTGGAGGTCATCCGGCTGGAGCAGAACTACCGCTCCACCAGCGTCATTCTGAACGCCGCCAATACCCTGATCGCGCACAATGCCGAGCGCATGGGCAAGAATCTGTGGACCGACGCCGGCGAGGGCGAGCTGATCCAGGTCTACACCGCCTTCAACGATCTCGACGAGGCGGACTTCGTCGTAGGCCGCATTGCTGCAGAGTCGGCCAAGGGGCGGGCCTACACCGAGATGGCGATTCTCTACCGCACCTCGGCACAGTCGCGCGTACTGGAAGAGCGCCTCGTGCAGCAGCGCATTCCCTATCGCATCTACGGCGGGTTGCGCTTCTTCGAGCGCATGGAAATCCGCGACACCCTGGCCTGGATGCGGCTGCTGTCCAATCGCGACGACGATACTGCCTTCGAGCGCGCCCTCGGTACACCCCCACGCGGTGTGGGCGCCACCTCGCTGGAAAAGCTGCGTGCCGCCGCGCGCGACGCCGGTACCAGCCTGTGGGCCGCCTCCGCCCAGGCCGAGAGCGTGATCGGGCGCACGGCCGGCAAGCTGCGGGCCTTCTGCCAACTCATCGAACAGCTGGCCGGCGAGTCGCAGTCGACCCCGCTATCCAAAATGATCGAGCGGGTCATCGACGTAGCCGGTCTGCGCGAGCACTACCGCAAGGAAAAGGGCGAGGCCGGACAGGCGCGTCTGGACAACCTCGACGAATTGATCTCGGCCGCCAAGGCCTTCGAGGGCGACGATGTCGTGCTTGCGGATCTTGATCCCTTGACCGCTTTTCTCACCCATGCCGCGCTCGAGGCGGGCGAGCAGCAGGCAGGCGAAGGCTCGGATTGCGTGCACCTGATGACCCTGCACGCTGCCAAGGGACTGGAATTCCCGCTCGTTTTCCTGGTCGGCGTCGAAGAAGGGCTGTTCCCGCATCAGCGGGCGGTCAACGAGGGCAGTCTCGAAGAGGAACGCCGGCTGTGCTACGTCGGCATCACGCGTGCCCGCGAGCAGTTGTACATCACGCACGCCGAGGCACGACGTACCCATGGCGTCGAGAATCTGTGCGCACCCAGCCGCTTTCTGCGCGAGCTGCCGAGCGAGAGCATGCATGAACTGCGCCCCCGTGCCGGGGTGGTGCGTCCGCGGCTGGCGGGGCGTTTCGCAGACAGCTATGCCAGCGCCGCGCCGCCGCGGCCGCTGATTTCGGATGCGCCGCCTCCGCAGACCGGCCTCTATCTGGGGGCCCGCGTGCGCCACGCACGCTTCGGCGAAGGCACGGTCACGGCCTTTGACGGCGAGGGTGAGCGCGCCCGTGTCGAGGTGGCCTTTGCCGACAGCGGTAGCAAGTGGCTGATCGCCTCGATGGCGCGCCTCGAGCCGCTGTGACGTCGTGGCAGCTCAGCGCTCAAACGGCGTCAGTAGCCTGGCAGCCTGGTGGGCGCGGCGTCGCAGCCGCATCGCCGATCGCCCACTGCAGGTCTGGCTGGATGAATCTCTGCCCTGGCGCGCCCTGCTGACAGCCGCCCAGCGCGATCGCCACCTCGCGCATACCCAGCAACTGCTGCAACGCCTGCACCTGCATGGCTGCGATGGTCTCGAACTCAGCCCCCGCATGGCGGCGATGTTGTGCGGCCTGGCGGCGCTGCTGTGCCTGCGCGTCAGGCGACCGATGCCGCAGCTGCGGGCCCTGCTGGTCTATCCGGCCCCCTTCTGGGTGCCGCAGGATTTCCCCGACGAAGCCGGTCTGGTGTCTGATGAGGAGGTGCTGCACAGCGGGCTGTCCGAAGACAATGGCCGCGTGCTGCTGGCCTGGGACGAGGTCGAGGCGGCGCTCACTGGCGCCGAGCACAACGTGGCGGTCCATGAGTTCGCCCACCAGCTTGATGCGATGAGCGGCGGCGAGGGTGCGCCCGTGGGGGCGCCGACGCGGAGCTGGTCCGACACCATGCAGGCAGCGTGGGCAGACTTCGAGCAGGCGGCGTCGCCGGTACTGGACGATTACGCCCTGGAAGGGCCCGCCGAGTTCTTCGCGGTAGCCGTCGAGGCCTTCTTCCAGCGCCCCGAGGCACTGGATGCGGTACACCCGGCGCTGTACCGGCTGTTGGCCGAGTACTTCGGTTTCGAAGCCAAGGGGCTCGTTTTCCCGCCGGCGCTGCGCTGAGCGCCGGCGTCGGCTCAAAGTGCAAGCAAGGCCGCGTGCCTACTCGCCCTGTCCGAGGGAGTAGCCCCGCTCGCCGTCGAACTCGTAGAGATGCTCGGTCTTGATGCAGTGGAAACCAGCCTGGGCGATGCGCAGGAGCAGCGCCGGAATGCATTCCGGTGCCAACGGCTTAGACTCCAGCATGGTGCTGCCGTCATCGGACAGTCGCGCCGCACACGATACGAATCGACAGCGCCAGTGATCCGTGCAGAAGGTTTCGGGAAAACCGCCCGGGTAGACCTTGACGCCGCGGTTGGTGACCATCTTTAGCTGGAACTCGTCGCCGGTCAGTGCTTCCAGCGCCTTGCCCAGCACCGCCGCCTGCCGGTTGGGCATGTCCCAATCCAGAAAGACATCGACGCCCACCAGCTGCTTCTTCGGCTTGGTAGCCGCGCGCGTCCGGACCTGGATCGGGCCGCGGTCGTCGCCTGGGGGGAAGGAGGCAAGATGGCGCGGGGACTCGCCCAGCCGGGCAATGACCGCGTCGGCGAAGGCCTTTGTCCCGACCCGTCGCTTGGTGTGGCTTGAATGGCCCAGATCCGCCGTGTGGATGCCGTCTTCGAGGGTGCGCAGCAGGGCATTGCCCATGTGCGAGGCGGTCTCGGCCTGGCCAAGGTGCGTCAGCATCAGGCAGGCGGCCTGCATCAGCCCGGCTGGATTGGCCTTGCCCTGACCGGCGATATCCGGTGCCGAGCCGTGGATGGCCTCGAACATGGCAACGGTGTCGCCGACATTGGCCGAACCGCCCAAGCCCACCGAACCGGCAATCTCGGCCACGATGTCGGAGAGGATGTCGCCGTAGAGATTCATGGTGACCACTACATCGAAGCGTTCCGGGGTGGCGGCAAGGCGCGCCGCACCGATATCGATGATGTAGTGCTCTGTCTCCAGTTCTGGGTACTCCGTGGCCACCTCATCGAAGACGCGATGGAACAGGCCATCGCTGAGCTTCATGATGTTGTCCTTGGTCATGCAGGTGAGCTTGCGGCGACCGGCCCGACGTGCCAGTTCGAAGGCATAGCGGATCAGCCGCTCGCAGCCCGGTCGCGACACCAGCTTCAGGCATTGCACGACCTCGGCGGTCTGCTGGTGCTCGATGCCGGCGTAGAGATCCTCCTCGTTCTCGCGCACGATGATCAGATCCATGGCCGGATGGGCGCTCGGCACGAAGGGGGCGAAGGCGCGCACCGGGCGCACATTGGCGTACAGGCCCAGGGTTTTGCGGATGGTGACGTTCAGGCTCTTGTAGCCGCCGCCCTGCGGCGTGGTGATCGGCGCCTTGAGCAGGACCGGATTGCGGCGCAACGTGTCCCAGGCCTCGGGGGCGATGCCCGAGCTGTAGCCCTCCTGGTAGAGCGTCTCGCCGATGCGAATCTCCTCGACGCTGATACGTGCGTGGGCGGCATCGAGCAGGCGCAGCGTCTGCTCCATGATTTCGGGTCCGATGCCATCGCCGTGTGCCACCGTGATGGCGGCTGTTCCCTTGTCCGCAGCGTCGTCGCGCGCCGTGTCCTGCATGACGTCTTTCATCGGAAACCTAGTTCTGTGGTCCGTACATTGCGCCGTCGCGAACGAAGCGTTCCAGGCGCACCACTTGGACATCGGAAACGAACATCACGCCGGACTCGCGTTCGAACAGCGGTTTGAGACCGCTTGCGGCACGACGAATGGTGTCGGGGCTGGCTACCGCCACGAACATGATCAGGCTGTCTTCCTCGTTGAACAGCAGGCGGCCTTCGTGGAAGCCGTGCGCACCGCGGCCGGCGATGTCACGGATGATCGTATAGCCGGTGCTGCCGGATGACTCCAGCAGTTCGCGCACAAAATGCTCCTCGTCGCCGTGCACGATGATCTCGATCTTCTTGACGGCGTGAAAGACGATGTCCTGGTCGGTGTTCATAGCGCGTGCTCGCTGACAGAGGTTGAGTGGCTGGAAGCGGATGGAGACGGTGAAGTGGATGCAGCTCCCGCTTCTTCTGCAGCATGCAGCAACCAGCTTCCGCCGGGTTGGCGTTGCCGGACATCGCCGCTCCTGGGGTCGATGGCCGCCACCGCCACCCACTCATTGTCGAACAGCCGCTGCAGCACGCCATTGCGCTGGATCACGGATTCGATCCGCTCCGGGGGCGCGTGCACCACGGTCAGCAGGCGCAGTGGCTCATGCTGGGCTTGGCCATCTGGTCGCAGCACGGATTGTTCCGGCAGGCCGGTCATCAGATCGCTGCCATTGCCTTGCAGAACACCGAGGCGGCCCACGACCGTCTGGGTGGTCTTGGAGCCGGCGCCGAAAACCTGGGTGTCGACCGTGGAGAAGTAGTACTGGCTGTTGATCCAGTGGGCGACCACCATCGGCGCCGTCAGGATGATCTCCAGCGCCCTGCCGCGGCCATCGCTTTGCCAGTCATAGGAGTGCAGGAAGCACCGCCCCTCCAGGTCCAGATCTGCGCTCAGCCAGCGGGGACCCACCAGGAAGGCGGCGTTGCCGGCAAGTCCCCATTCGGGGCGGACTTCCGACCAGTCCCTGCAGCGCTGCTCGACCACCGCCACCGGGTCGCCGGCGCTATTCGGTAGCTGCCGGCAGCGCTCCGCAGCGGCGTGGCGGCGCGCCTGCGCCAGGTCCGCGAGCAGTTGCTGCAGGGCCGTGGCATGGTCAGGTGGCACGGCCTCGGCATCGAGCAGGCGCACCTCATCGGTGGTGGTGTTGTGTTCGGCCGCCAGGAAGACGGTGGTCTCCGGGATGTCGATCCCACGGGTGGCTAGTGCTGCGCGCACACGGCGCTGGTTCAGGATCTGCGTCAGGACGCGGGCGTTGGGCCCACCCGACTGCCCACCGCAGGCGCCGCAGTCGAGTGCCCGGGCATAGGGGTTGTTGACGGTTTCGCCGCCATGGCCACACAGCACCACCAGCGGCGCGAAATCCGCAATCAGACCCATCGTCTTGAGCGCGGCTTCCGCATAGAAGATCTGCTGATCGTGCGCGATGCCGTGGCCGTCGCTCTCGGCCACGCGGATATGGGTGGCGGTACTCGGTGGCTGCGCCTGCGGCCGTTCACGGCGTGGTGCGAGATTGGCCTGTGCCATGGACAGCCCGAAGGCCCAGCCGCTGGCTTCGACATAGGCGAAGGAGGCGGCAATCCCAGACTTGAGGCTGTCGGCCAGGCGCTTGCCGAGTTGGCGCCAGCGCTGTCTTCCGCGCCATTGCCGAATGGCCTTGCCGCCGCGTTGATGGGCGTGCTCGCGCACCAGGTGCTGCGGGTCCACCAGCACCGGACAGGAGGCAACGGCATCGGATTCGTCCAACGCCTGCCACGCCATCGGCACGCCGAAGAAGCCGGCAAAACCCAGGGTTTCGTAGGGCCCCGTTGCTTCGATATGTCTGCGCAAGACCTCCGAGCGAACATCGATGCAGAACACGAGCTGCGCCGCCGTGGCGGGCTTGTCGGAAGGCGCAGGGAGGGCGCGGGCGCCCAGCTGTTGCAGCAGCGGTGCCCGCCAGCGCGCCTCGCGTGCGCGCAGTTGCTCGATGCCATCCTCCACCGTCGGCGCATGCGCCAGGGCTTCGGCAGGCGCCACGTCCAGGCAATGACATAGCGCCATGCGCACGGCCAGGAAATCGACCACCGTGACCGGCGCATGCTGCTGCCAGGGGTCGCTGTCGCGCTGTGCGCGCCAGCGCACGAAGGAGGCCCAGCCAGGCAGCGCGTGCAGGTGGCCACGCAGGCGCTCGATGCGTGCCTCTCCCGCGGCGGTATCGGCGGTCAGCGTCTGCACGCAGGCCAGTGCTGCATCCGGCAGTGTGCGCAGTCGCCGACGACTGCGCAGCAGCGGGTCGTGCTGCGCCACGGCGCGCCAGGCGCGATACAGGCCCTGATGGCGGTTGGGCATGTTCCACGCTGCCTGGCCCTGATCGCAGAAGGCCGTGAGTGCCTGGATGAGGTGGCGGTTGACCTCGGCGCTGCCCGACTGCCAGCGCGCGTCAATATCTGCGAGGCGCTCGGTGGTAGCGCCCCAGTAGCCGCGGCCACCCTGATAGCGTGTGGCGGTGGCCACTGCGGTTGCGAAGGGGCGGTCCTCCCAGCCGCGCAGCGGGTTGATGGCAACGAATCCGGGAAGGGGCCAGTAGGGTGACAGCGAGCGTGCTGCCACCTCAACTTCACCGATCAATCGTGCCCGCTCAGGCATCGTGCAGACTCCGGTGCGGGGAAATGGTGGCAAAGGACGGTGCCGAGGCGGCGCGCACCCAGGCATAGACCCGCGCTGAGCTGCGCAGCCGCCCGCTCAGGTCCCACAGCGCCACGGCGGCGAACGCCAGCACCACCACGCCGTGTGCGGCATGCAGTGGCTGCGCGAAATCCGCCAGTCCCAGCGGCGCCAGCAGGTGATCGGTGGCAGCGACGATGGCGCCGTAGACCGCGGCGCCGGGCAGCAGCAGCAAAGGAATGGCAAGGCTGCGCGTGCCCGCCGATAACTGCTGCGCCGTGGCCACCGCGAAGGCGGCGCGCACCGCGCACACGGCCGCGAAGAGCACCAGGATCGCCCCGGTATCGTCCCACCGCTTGCCGCTAACCTGGGCAAAGACGGCTGCTGCCAGGAGTGCGCTCGGCAATATGACGGCCCACAGCCATGGTGCAGGTCGCGCGCGCGGTGTCGGTGCAGTGGCCAGCACGGCGTTGCCTGCACCCAGGAACAGCCTGGCCTTGTACAGGCCGTGCAGCATCAGATGGGCGACCGCCGCACCGAACAGCCCCAAACCGCACTGCGCGATCATGAAGCCCATCTGGGCCACCGTGGAGGCCGCCAGCGTGCGCTTGATATCGCTCTGCACCAGCGCAAACAGGCTGCCAAGCAGCGCCGAGAGTCCGCCGACGACGAAGACGGCGTGCAGCAGCCCCGGCACTTCGGCCAAAGGTGGCGCCAGCCGCAGCACCAGAATGCCGCCCGCATTGACCATGCCGGCGTGCATCAGGGCCGATACCGGCGTGGGGGCGGTCATCGACGACATCAGCCAGCGGCTGGCCGGTGGCAGCGCACATTGAATCACCGCGGCGAGGATCACCAGCAGCAGCGGTGCCAGCGGCGGGGCCTGCGCACTGGCGTGCTGGCCAATCTCCACCAGGGACGCGGTACCGGCGGCGACGCTCAGCCACAGCAGACCCACCCCCATAGCGAGAGACCCAGCGAGCAGCCAGCGGCGGGCCATGCGGCCGGCCGCACGCGCAGCAGGCTGGTTGCGCCGATAGCCGATGAGATCGGCCAGCCACCACGCCATGGCGGTCCACGCTGCGGTGAACCACAGCACGTGGTCGGCCGCCACCAGGAGCAGGGCAGTCAACAGCAGGGCGGCGAGGCGCCACCAGAAGCGCTGTGCCTCGGCTTCGCCATCCATGTAGCGCGCGGCGAAATGGGCGACGTTGGCGCCCACAAAGGCGATGAAAGGGGCCAGCAGCCAGAACAGCGCATCGAGTCGCAGCCCCGCGAGCTGCACGACGCTGGGGTAGCGCAGTACTGCAAGGGCGAACAGGGCGAGGAAAAGCAGCCAGCCAGGCCAGATGAGGTGTTTCGGCATGGGCACGCACCAGAATCCGGATGTCCGCATCTTCCGGTCTCGTAGTGAATAAGTAAATCGAATTTTTTCGATAGGACTTATCTGTTTTTCCGATAACTCATGCGGTCGCGGATGAAGGCGGCGAGGGCATCGACCGCGGGCAGATCAGTGGTGCGGGCCACCATGCTGATCTCGGCATCGCGCAGCGCCGGCCAATCGTCCTTCTCGCTGAAGGCGAGCAGCCCTTCCGGAACCAGTGAGGCTGGCAGCACGGTCACGCCCAGGCCGGCGCGCACCGCAGCCACAGTGCCGGCAAAGCTGGGGCTGGCGTAGACCGAGGTCCACTCCATGCCGGCGGCGTCCAGTGCCTCGATGGCGCGACTGCGATACACGCAAGGCGGCGGCGAAGCCACCAAGGGAAGGTAGTCCCGCCCGTGCGGGAAGCGGGCGGCGGCGTCGCGCATTGCCATCCCGGGCTCCAGAAAGCCGCCTCCCACCCAGACCAAGGCCTCCCGCCACAGCGGTTGCGCCCCGGTGGCCGGTGCGTCCGGATGCTGTTTGATGATGATGAGGTCAAGGGCGCCGCCCTGCTGTTGCTCGATCAGGCGCAGGGTCAGGTCGCAGGTGACATGCAGAAAGACATCGGGGTGCGCGTCCGCGAAGGCGGCCAGGATCTCGGGCAGATAGTGCGTCGCGAAATCCTCGGGTGAGCCGAAGCGCACTTCACCGCTGACCTCGGGCTGACGGAAACGCTCGAACATCGCATCGGAGAGGCGCAGGATCTGTTCGGCATAGCCGAGCAGCTTTTCGCCCTCTGGCGTCAGCCGGACATTGCGCCGATCACGGGCGAAAAGCTGGACATCGAGCGTGTCTTCGAGCTTTCGGATCTGCGTGCTGACTGAGGACTGCGAACGTCCAATGCTTTCAGCGGTGCGCGAGAAGCTGCGGCTATCCGCAAGGTGGACGAAGGTTCGCAGCAGGGCGGTATCGATCTGGGCCACGCACACCTACCGGCAACAGGACGAGGCTCATGATGCCTGAGCCACCTGCGGCAGCGGCGGTACTTCCGGGGCGCCAGTCGGGGCAGGGGCATCCCAGTCTTCCGGGGTGAGCGGCGGCAAACCCCAGACGGCGCGCGCGGCGTCGCAGCGTGGATTGTGATCCCCAACGCCATCCTCGTAGGAGGGCGGAAAGTCGCGGCATACCGTCGAGCGACGTGGATGGATGGTGCAGCGCACGGCCTCACCGATGGTGCCCATCAACGCAACGCAACGCGGTGTTGTCCCTTCGGTCCCGCGCATCACGCGGAGATGCGGCGTCAGCTTGCGCGTCATGGCAACCGGTACGCCATCCGGCGTGGCGTCGTCGGCTTCGGCCCAGTAGAAGGAGGCACGGAAGTGCGCGCAGCAGGCGCCGCAACGCAGGCACGGGTGGGAAGCGCTCATCGATGGCAAGGAAGGGGCAGGCCGGCAGATGCGCGGCCCGCGCTTTATAGCCGGCCGCGCGGTGCTCGGCAAGTGCATGCATGGACGCCTGCTATCGCGTCCAGCTCGCAGGCGGTTGAAAACTCGGTGGCCCCTCTTCGCCTGGCCAGTCGTTTGCCGCCGCCTCCAGCACCTTGCAGGCATGGGCGTAGCCGGCCTCGATGGTCTCGTCCAGCGCATCCCAACTGAACATGTTGACCGTATCCACCGGCATGCGCAGGAAGAGGTCGGCGTGACGCGCGTTCTCTTCCAGTCGCAGGTCGCTGGTCATGGTGGTCATGCGCATCAGGATGTCCGACAGCTGCGGGCGCTTGCTGCGCCGTGCCTTCAGCAGCGCTTCCGGTGCGGGTCCCTTGATGCCGGGCAGCGACAGCTCGCCGGGAGCGCCGACATCGCAGGCAATCACCGGGCCGCGATCCATGTGATGCATGGTATCCACCGGCACGCTGTTGACCACGGCACCATCGGCCAGCAGCTCGCCCTGGTAGACCACGGGCGGGGCAATGCCGGGTACGCACATGCTGGTGCCGACCCAGCTCGCCAGCTTGCCTTCGCGGTGAACCTGCGGTTGACCGCGCGTGAGATTGGTGGAAACACAGTAGAAGGGGATGGGGAGGTCCTCGATCAGCCCTTCGCCGAGGACGCTGCGCAGCTTGTTGAGGAACTTGCGGCCACGGATCAGGGAGACGCGCGGAATCACCCAATCGTTGAGATGGTTGTTTTGCACGAAGACGTCATCGCAGATGTCGCGCATCGCCTGCGGGCTGGCGCCCTGGGCATGCAGTGCGGCGATGAAGGCGCCCATGCTGGTGCCGCCGATCATGTCGATGTCCAGCTTTGCCTCTTCCAGGGCGCGCAGCAGACCGATATGCGCGAAGCCGCGCGCGCCGCCGCCGCCCAGCACGAGGCCGGTCGCCTTGCCCGCCACCTGACGCGCCAGGCGGCGCAATGTCTGGGGCTGTTTCGGGTCACAGTGGTGCAGAAAGCCTGCCCCGCTGCGCGCCATCAATTCGGCGGCACGGGCCTTGGCACCGCACAGCACCAGTTCACGCGGGGCCGGTGTGGCGGCAGTCTCCAGCGCCTGCAGGGTGTCGGTGTGCAGGGGGCCGTCGCCGGCCACCAGCAGGATGCGGTCCGCCTGGCGCGCCACGCGCAGGGTCCACGGTTCCGGCACACCGTCCGCGGCCGCCACCAGATGGGCCGTGTCGCCCTCCAGCGCCTGCAGCCAGGACACCAGCCGCGCATTCGCCGCACCCGCATCGAAGCGGGTCTGGGCGGCGCCAGGGCCAAGGTCGCGGTCCACCGCCTGACGGTCGAGCAGCGGCACATGACCGCGCAGTTCGGCAGCGAGGGATTGCGCCAGTGCACGCGCGACCCCGGCGTAGTCGGCATCTTCGGTCAGCGGGAGTACGGTGACCGCATGGGCGCTGCGCTGTTGAGGGCTGCGCCCGCTGTGCGCACCGCGCAGTCGCGCCACCACCATGCGTAGCAGCGCGCGTTGCGCATCCTCGTGGCGCGACAGCACGCGCCGGAACGCCTCGGCGTCGATCTTGAGCAGCAGGGTGTCGCGCAGCGCCGATGCAGTTGCGGTGCGGGCCTCGTCGGTCAATGCGCCGACTTCGCCCACAAGGTCACCGGCGGCAATATCCACCGGTGCGTGGGGCAGTGCGATACGCAGTCGGCCGACAGCCACCAGGTAGACCGCGTCGGTCGGATCGCCCGCTTCGAACAGCGTATCGCCGCCGCGCAGGCTGACGGTGACCGCCTCGGCGGTCAGCGCATCAAGGGCAACCGCAGGCAGTTGGCCGAGCAGCGGAGAGGAAGACAGGCAGCTTCGGACATCCATGGTGGATCACGTCGCGAAAGGGGGCTGCCGCAGTCTGCCATCCGCTGCCCGGCCGTGACGCCGGGCAGGCGTGTCTGCCTAGCCGGCCTTCTTCATGAGGTGGTCGCCGTACTCGTCGCGCAGCTTGTTCTTCTGCACCTTGCCGGTGGCACCCAGCGGCAGTCCATCGACGAAGAGCACGTCGTCCGGCGTCCACCACTTGGCGATCTTGCCCTCGAAGTGCGCCAGGATCTCGTCCTTGGACGGCGACTGGCCTTCCTTGAGCTGCACGATCAGCAACGGTCGCTCATCCCACTTCTCATGCTTGGCGGCAATGCAGGCCGCCATCGCCACCGCCGGATGCGACATGGCGATGTTCTCGAGGTCGATGGAACCGATCCATTCGCCGCCCGACTTGATGACGTCCTTGGTGCGGTCGGTGATGGTCAGATAGCCGTCCGGGTCGATGTGCCCGACGTCGCCGGTCGGGAACCAGCCCTCGACCAGCGGGGACTCGTCCTTCTTGAAGTATTGCTTCACCACCCACGGGCCGCGGACGTGGAGGTCACCCGTCGACTTGCCGTCCTGCGGCTGGCGGTTGCCCTGGTCGTCGACGATCTTCATCTCGACGCCGAAGACGGCACGGCCCTGTGACAGCGCGACGTTGAAGCGTTCGTCTTCCGACAGGCCCAGATGCTTGGCCTTGGGGTGGTTGTAGGTACCCAGCGGCGACATTTCGGTCATGCCCCAGGCATGTTCGAGCTGGACGCCGTAGTCCTGCTTGAAGGTCTTCATCAGCGCGGGCGGGCAGGCGGAACCGCCCACGGTCATGCGCTTGAGCGTCGACAGCTTCTTGTTGTTCTGCTGCAGGAACTGCAGCACCAGCAGCCACACGGTCGGCACACCGGCGCTGATGGTGACCTTTTCGCCTTCGAACAATTCGTAGAGGCTTTCCCCGTCCAGCTTGGCACCGGGGAAGACCAGCTTCACGCCGGCCAGCGCGCCAACGTAGGGCAGGCTCCAGGCGTTGACGTGGAACATCGGGACCACCGGCAGCACGATGTCGGTGGCGTCGACCGCGAAGGCATCGGGCAGGCAGGCGCCGTAGGTGTGTAGCACCAGGGCGCGGTGCGAATAGAGCACGCCCTTGGGGTTGCCCGTGGTGCCGGAGGTGTAGCACAGAGCGGCCGCGGCATTCTCATCCAGCTCCGGCCACTCGTACTGGTCGGCGTGGTCGCGGATGTAGTCCTCGTAGCTGATCGCCTTGACCTTCTTCAGCTCGGGCATCTTGTCGGCGTCGCATAGCGCCACCCAATGCTCAATGGTCGGGCAGTGCTCAGCGATGGCGTCGACGATGGGCGCGAAGGTGGCATCGAAGAACAGGATCCGGTCTTCCGCGTGGTTGACGATCCATGCCACCTGCTCGGGGTGTAGGCGCGGGTTGATGGTGTGCAGCACCGCGCCCATGCCCGAAACTGCGTAATACAGCTCGAAATGGCGGTAGGTGTTCCAGGCAAGGGTCGCGGTGCGATCGCCCTGCTTGATGCCGCTGCCTTCGAGCGCATTGGCTAGCTTGCGGATGCGCTGGGCGGCGTCGCCATAGGTGTAGCGGTGGATATCGCCTTCGATGCGACGGGTCACGATCTCCGTGTCGCTGTGATTGTTCTCGGCGTGCCGAAGCAGGCTCGAGATCAACAGCGGGATGTCCATCATCTGGCCGTAAAGCGTGCTCATGGGGTCTCCTCTTGGGGCGCGGGGTGTGCGTTTTTTCTGATGCAGCGCGCCGAAGGATAGCGCAATGTGAAAACGCCTAAATCATCGGTCAGCGCTGGCCGTCAGTCCCCTGTCAAAGGACGGGGCGATGGCTGAGGGCTCGTATGCGCGCACCGCCGCGTCGCTCGCCGCGCATGGTCGTCAAGTACATCGCGCTCCTGACTCCTTGCGCTGCACGCATACGGACTCGCGCGCCGCGATCCACTGCGTGTGAACAGGCCCTAGTTGCGGACCCGCATCACCAGCACGTCATCCATGCCGTGCTCTTCCATACGCATCATCACGCTGTGCACGCGTGGTGCGTCGGCGATGGGCCCTACCCGGACGCGATACCAGGTCTGGTTGTCGTTGATGGTCACAGTCTCGACGCGGCCTTCCAGGCCGATCAGCGCCAGTTGCGCGCGCTGGCTCTCGGCATCGTCGCGGCTGCGGTAGGAACCGACCTGGATGATGTAATCGCCCTCTTCGGCCAGCGCCGGCGTGTTCTGCGGACTGGCCTCGCGCGGGTCCGGTTTCGCCTTGCGCGCGTCGTCGCGGCTGCCCTCGATTTCCTCGCGCGGAATCACGACCTCGTAGCTGGGCAGCATGTCGTAGAAGGAGAAGCGCGCCTCTTCCTTGGGCGGCAGCTTGACGCCGCCGCTGGTGCGGTCGCTCGCGTCCTCTGGCGCACGCTCGGCGGGCGCGATGGCCTGCGTGCGTGCGTTGCGCTCCGCGGGGCGCATGACCCATACCGCCACCGCAACGCAGATACCGATGGCGATGCCCAGCAGCATCCACACCCATCCGGGCGTGCCGCGTGGGGGTGCGGTGTGGCGCTTGGCGGCGGTACCGCTGCGTCGTTTCTGGCTTCGCTTCTTTGCGGCGTAATCCCGCGCCATGGCTACATCGACTCCGGTGCGCTCACGCCGAGTAACTGCAATCCGGCGGCCAGCACCGACCGCGTCGCGGCGAGCAGGGCGAGGCGGGCGTCGCGGGTCGCGCAGTCGTCGATGAGCACCTTGTGGGCGTTGTAGTAGCTGTGCAGGGCGTCCGCGAGATCGCGTAGATAAAAGCTGATCATGTGCGGCGCGCGCTGGTCGGCGGCGGTCTGCAGCAGTTCCGGGAAGCGGGTCAGCTGCTTGAGCAGATCGATTTCGTGCGGAGTGGTGAGCGGCGCCAGCGCCTCAAGGCTGACCTGGGCGGGCACGCTGATGCCCTGGGACTGGGCCTGCGCGAAGACCGAGCAGATGCGCGCATGGGCGTACTGCACGTAGTAGACGGGGTTGTCATTGGACTGGCGCTTGGCCAGCTCGAGATCGAATTCGAGATGCTGGTCCTGCGAACGCGACAGGTAGAAAAAGCGTGTGGCATCAGTGCCCACCTCTTCGATCAGGTCGGCAAGGGTCACGAAATTGCCGCTGCGTTTGCCCATGCGCCCGGAGGACAGGGACACGAACTGGATCAGCGTGACCTCCAGCGCGTCGGTGCGTCCGGTCAACGCCTGGATGGCCGCGCGTACGCGTCCGATATAGCCGTGGTGGTCCGCGCCCCAGACGTCGATCAGGGTGTCGAAGCCGCGCTCGACCTTGTCCTCGTGATAGGCGAGATCGTTGGCGAAGTAGGTGGCGGCGCCATCGGATTTGTACAGCACCCGGTCCTTCTCGTCGCCGAGGGCGGAGGTGCGCAGCCAGACCGCGCCATCCTGCTCGTAGACGTGGCCCTGCTCGCGCAGCCGCGCGAGCGCACGGCTGGGGGCGCCGGAGGCGACCACCGCGCGCTCCGAGGCGTAGGCGTCAAAGGCTACGCCGAAGCGCGCCAGCGTGTCGCGGATGGTGCCCAGCTGTGCTTCCAGTGCAAAGTCGCGCACGGCGGCGTAATGCGCGTCGCCGAGCAGCGCGCGCGCGCGGGCGATCAGGGCGTCCAGATACTGCTCCTGGCCGCGCTTGAGTGCTTCCTTCTCGCCTTCCGTGGGTTCCTCGGGCAGGCCGTCAAACACCTTGCTGCCCGCCACCCGATAGGTGTCGCCCTGCGCCGCGTGCAGTGCTGCGCCGGTGGCCACCAGATAGTCGCCGGGGTAGCCGCGCGCCGGCAGTTGCACCGGTTCGCCGCAGGCTTCCAGATAACGGAGCCAAGCACTGAGGGTGAGCACGTCCACCTGGCGACCGGCGTCATTGACGTAATACTCGCGGCTGACCGCCCAGCCGACGGCAGCGAGCATGCGGGCCAGCGCATCGCCATAGGCGGCGTTGCGACCATGGCCGACATGCATCGGCCCGGTCGGATTAGCCGAAACGAACTCCACCAGAACGCGGCCCTTGGCCCCGCTGCGATCGAAACCCCACTCGGCGCCGGTGGCGAGAATGGCGCGCGCGGTGTCCTGCCAGGCGCTGGGCGACAGGAAGAAATTGATGAAGCCAGGCCCGGCGATCTCCACCTTGGCGACGTGCGGATGCTCCGGCAGTCGGGCTACCAGGGCTTCCGCGATCTGGCGTGGCGCCTTCTTCAGCGGCTTGGCCAGCGTCATCGCGAGGTTGGATGCCAGATCGCCGTGCTCCGGGTCGCGCGTATTCTCGATATGCGCCGTTTCCGGTGCGGCGTCGGGCTGGCCCGCTTCCTCGAACAGGCTACGGCAGGCAGTGAGAAGGAGGGCTTGAACGTCAGCTTTCATGATCGCCTGCGGCTCGCGGTTGCGCGTCGGTGGTCTGCGATGGCGCGCAAGTGTAAACCTTGCGCCGGTGTCGGGCGGCCGGGCAGACGGTCACAGGGTGTCCGCGGGATCGACATCCACGCCCCAGCGCACGCGTCGCGCCTCGGGCAGACGCTCGATGGCGGTGCAGCTGGCGGCCAGCGCCTGCTGCAGCGCTGCACGGCTTGGGTTCTGGACCCAGAGCTGGGCGCGGGTGCGCCCGGCGCGCCGCATCATCGGCGCCGGCAGCGGGCCGATGGCCTCGGCACCCTGGGCGCGCAGCAGTTGCGCGGCCGCCTCGAGAAAGGCCATGGCCGCTGTCGCATCGACGCTCTCGGCGCGCAGCAGCGCCAGCGGAACCGCCGGGGGCAGGGCATTGGTGGTGCGCTCTTCGAGCAAGGCGTCGGCAAAGGCGTCATAGCCTTCATCCAGCAGGCGCCGGAGCAGCGGGTGGTCGGGAACATGGGTCTGCAGCAGCACCGTACCGGCCCGGCGCCCGCGTCCTGCGCGCCCGGCCACCTGGGTGACCAGCTGGCCCATGCGTTCGGTGGCGCGGATGTCGGCCGAGAACAGCGCCTGGTCCACGGAGACAATGCCGACCAGACTGATACCCGGAAAATCGTGGCCCTTGGCCAGCATCTGTGTGCCGACCAGGATGTCGACGTCGCCGCGCAGGACCTGCGCGCGCAGTTCCTGCCAGGCACCGGCCCGCTGCATGACATCCGAGTCTGCGCGCGCGATGCGCGCCTGGGGCAGCATCGCCTGCAGGGCCTCTTCGATGCGCTCGGTGCCATGTCCGGCGGGGCGCAGCTCGCTGGCGCCGCAGCTCGGGCATTGCGCCGGTACCGCTTGGCGCGCGCCGCAGTGATGGCACAGCAGACTGCGGTGCTGCTTGTGCCAGGTCATGCGCGCGTCGCAGGCCTTGCAGGTGGCCGACCAGCCGCAGTCGCGACAGAGCAATGCCGGCGCATAGCCGCGGCGGTTGATGAAGAGCAGGACCTGCCCACCTTCGGTGACGTGGCTCTGGATGGCGCGCGCGAGGGACGGCGTCAGGCCGCCGCGCAGGCGCTGCCCACGCGCATCCACCACGTGCAGATCGGCGCCGGGGGCATCCTGGGCACGCGCATCCAGGCGGAAGTGCCGGTAGCGCTGTTGGCGGGCGTTGTGCAGCGTCTCCAGCGCCGGGGTGGCACTGCCAAGGCCGACCGGGGCGTCGAAGGCGCGGGCGCGCACCACGGCCACATCGCGAGCGGAATAGCGAAAGCCATCCTGCTGCTTGAAGGAGGCGTCGTGTTCCTCGTCCACCCAGACGCGGCCCAGCGCCGTGAAGGGCAGCCAGACCGCGGAGCGGGTGCCGACCACCAGCAATGCCTCGCCGCGGTCGATGCGCCGCCAGGCGGCCAATCGCGCGGCATCGGTCATGCCGGAGTGGTAGCTGATCACCCGACCCCCGAGCCGTTCACGCGCCCGCGCCAGCAACTGCGGCGTGAGTCCGATTTCCGGCACCAGCAGCAGCACCTGTTTGCCGGCGCGCAGATCTTCGGCGGCCTGGGCCAGATAGATTTCGGTCTTGCCGCTGCCGGTCACGCCCTGCAGCAGGCTGACCGAGAAACCGGAATGCGGCAGGGCGTCGCAGACCGCCTGTTGCTCGGATGTCAGCGTAATCGCGCGACCGCTATCCGCACCGGCTGGGTCCATCTCCGGCGCCGGGCCCAGCCGACATAGGCCCTTGTCGATGAGCGCGCGGGCCGCGCGTCGATCCACATCCGACCACGGCGCGGGCGTGCCGCGCAGTTGGGCGAGACAGGCCGCCTGGGCCGGCGCGCGTCGCAGCTTGTCCTCCGGTACGGCCGCGCCCTCATCGGTCAGGTACAGCCACTGCGGCGCCTCTTCCTGGCGCGGGGCGCCCTGCCGCAGGGCACTCGGCAGGGCGGCGGCGATCACCTCGCCAATGGGATGGTGATAGTAGTCCGCTGACCATTGCAGGCTGTCCATCAACTCCTTGCCGAGCAGCGGTGCGTCGTCGAGCACCGCGGATACGGGCTTGTAGCGGTGCTGGTCCTGCGCCTGCGCCGTGCGCGCTTGATCGAGCACGATGCCCAGCACTTCGCGACGGCCCAGGGGCACCCGGACACGCATGCCACGGCGAATCTGGTCCACCTGCGCGCGCGCGATGCGGTAGTCCAGGTGGGTGCGCATTGGCCTGTTGATTGCTACGGGTATCAGATACATGCCCACACGGCTTGTGGATAACTTTGTGCGGAATTCATGTCCGCAGGCACCACATTAGTGCCCATTCCGGTAATGCGCTTGCCTGCCGAACTGAATGGCGACAAATAATTCCAATATTTTCATGGGGATAAACATTACTCACGGCGCTTGGTCGCGTTCTGCGCTTGTCCGTTACCTGCGAACTGTGCTTGTGCACAAGGCGGTGGTCACCCCGTCAAAAAGTACGTGTTGCAGCCAGGTTACGGAGATGTGACAGCGCGGAATGTTGCGCCGCAACGCGCTACCGCTTATGCCGAGGAAGAGGACCGTTCGTCGGCAAACCAATCGCGCGCGGTGCCCTCGGCACCGTCGAGACCCGCGAAATCAAACAAGGTGGGGTCGGCCAGCTGCGACGGCGCTACGTTGCACATTGCGCGGAAGATCTGTTCCACGCGGCCCGGTGCTTCCCGCTCCCATTGCGCCATCATCTGCTGGACCTGCTTGCGCTGCAGGTGGTCCTGCGAGCCGCACAGATTGCAGGGGATGATTGGGAAGCCCTGCGCTTCCGCATAGGCGGCAATATCGCGCTCGCGGCAGTAGGCGAGGGGCCGGATGACGATGTTGCGCCCATCGTCGCTCTTCAATTTAGGCGGCATCGCAGCCATGCGCCCGCCGAAGAAGAGATTGAGGAAGAAGGTGGCCACGATGTCGTCCTTGTGGTGACCTAGCGCCACTTTGGTGTAGCCGTGCTCGGCAGCAAAGGTGTACAGCGCGCCGCGGCGCAGCCGTGAGCACAACGAGCACATGGTCTTGCCCTCGGGGATGTTGCGCTTGACCACCGAATAGGTGTCCTGCTCAAGGATCGTGAAGGGCACGCCGACACGGCGCAGGTAATCAGGCAGTACGTGCTCTGGAAAATCGGGCTGCTTCTGGTCCAGATTGACGGCGTGCAGCTCGAAGCGCACCGGGGCCGCCGCCTGTAGCTGCATCAGCATGTCCAGCATGGTGTAGCTGTCCTTGCCGCCGGAGAGACAGACGAGCACGCGGTCGCCCTCGCGGATCATGCCGTAGTCGCCGATGGCCTGGCCGGTCAGACGGCGCAATCGCTTGGCGCGCTTGTCCGCCTCGCGTTTTCCACGACGCGGGTCGGCCGTGCGTTCGGGGCGGTGGCCGGTGGGCGGAACGAACTGGAGGGGGATGTCATCGGCCATGGGCGGCGGGGAGAAAATGGAAGCGCAGCAGAATTCTACGGTAGTGGTTGCCAGCGGCGCGCACGTGTGGCTTTCTTTGACGCGCCCGCGGCAGCCTTGATTTCGCGTGGCGCAAGGCGCCTCATGCGCGCATGCTGACGAAGTTACCCAACCCGCACAATGTACTCGTCGTCGGTGCCAGCCGTGGCATCGGACTCGGAATGGTCCGCCACCTGTGCGAGGACATGCGCGTTGGGCAGATCTTCGCAGGCTGCCGGGAGCCTGCTTCCGCTAGCGATCTGCATGCATTGGCGGAGCACGACTGTCGTCTGCGCGCCATGCGCATGGACGTCGAGGACGAACAGACCCTGGCTGACGCCGTTGCGGAGATCGACCGTTTTGGCGGCGCGTTGCATGCCGTCATTGTCACAGCAGGTGTGCTGCACGACGAGGGTATGCGACCGGAGCGCCGCCTTGCGGACGTCGACGTGTCGGCTGCCGAGCGCAGTTTTCGGGTCAATGCACTGGGGCCTTTGCTGGTGCTCAAGCACACCGAGCCGCTGCTGCGCCAGTCGGGCGGACCTGCCTACTTCGCGTCCATCTCGGCGCGGGTCGGGTCGATCGGCGACAACCGCATCGGCGGTTGGTATAGCTACCGTGCCGCCAAGGCCGCACAGAACCAGTTCGTGCACACCGCCTCCATCGAGTTGGCGCGCCGCCACTCCGAGCTGACCTGCGTCACACTGCATCCAGGCACCGTGGATACCGCGTTGTCGGAGCCCTTTCAGGGCCGGGTCAAGCCGGACAAGCTGTTCAGCGTGGAGCGCGCGAGCCGGCAACTGCTTGAGGTGCTCGATGGACTGGACCCCGATGACAGCGGTGGCTTCTTCGCCTGGGATGGACAGCCCATTCCCTGGTAGTGCACCGCTGCATGTGGTGCACGCCCCCGGCTACGACTGTCCGCTGCCCGAGGGGCACCCCTTCCCCATGGCCAAGTTCACGGCGCTGCGCCAGCAGCTGGAGACGGCCGGCGGCGCCTGCTTCCACGCCCCACAACCCGCCACGACACGGCAACTCGAAACGAGCCACGCAGCGGGCTATCTGCAGGCGCTTTCCACCGGCACGCTGGACGCCAAGGCGCAACGCCGCGCTGGCTTCCTCTGTACACCGGCGCTGTTCGCGCGCTGCGCCCTGGAGACCGGCGGGACCTGCCGCACCGTAGAACTGGCGCTGGCGCACGGTCTGGCCTGCAACGCGGCCGGCGGTACCCACCACGCGCATTTCGATTTCGCCAGCGGCTACTGCCTGCTCAACGACCTGGCGGTGGCCGTGCACCATGCGCGCGAGCTTGGCGTGCGGCGCGTGCTGATCCTCGATTGCGACGTGCATCAGGGTGACGGCACGGCGCGGCTGCTGGCCGACGATCGTGATGCCTTCACGGTATCGATGCACTGCGCGCAGAACTTCCCCAGCCGCAAGGCGGACTCCGACTGTGATATCGGTCTGCCGCGCGGTACCGGCGACGCGGCCTATCTGCAGGCGCTGCACGCACACGTGCCGCACTTGCTGGACCGTCTGCAGCCCGAGCTGGTGCTTTACGACGCCGGTGTGGATGTGCATCGCGACGATCGCCTCGGGCATTTCATGCTCAGCGATGCCGGCCTGTACCGACGCGACGCCGCCGTGATCGAGATGGTGCGGGCGCGGGACATCCCGCTGGCCTGCGTCATCGGCGGCGGCTACGACCGCGACATCGCCGCACTGGCCGCGCGCCACGCGCTGCTCTTTGCCGCCGCCCGCGATGCGCTTGCCGGTCGGCCGGAACCCTGCTTCGCGGCCGCTCAGCCTGCGGGCGACGCAGCGTAGCCCGGGTCGAAGTAGCGGGTGATGCCGAGGCGCAGGCCGCGGCGCACCTCGCCGTCCTGGCGCGCGATGTAGGCATGCAGCCGCAGGCCCACGGTGCGGTCCCAATGCCACTGCGCCCCCAGATCGAGCTGATGCCGCTCGAAGTCGCCGCCGAGCAAGGCATTGCGACTGTGCGCTTCGATCAATAGCGAAGCGGGTCCGTTGCTCTCCCAGGCGGCGCCGATGCGCGCGCCACCGCCCAGGCTGTAGCCCTGCTCCAGATCCTGGGCCGCATCCACGGCCATGCGCGCGAAGCCATAGGTCGTCAGCGGGCCGAAGCGCCATGCCAGGCCGGGCCCTCCATCCAGATAGCCGCCGAAGCGACTGTTTACCCCGGACAGGCGGCGACCGCCGAACTGCACCCGCCAGGACACCGGCTGGAAGAGCAGGCCGCGCGGGCTCATGGAAAGGATCTGCACCAGGGTCAGGCGGTGCAGCTGCAGGCGGTCGCCGCGCGTATCCCAGCGTGCATCGACTTCGCCGAAGGCCACTTCGCTGCCCTGGTCGTAGCCGCCCACCGGGTCGAGCACATCGTGGTAGGCAGCACGCAAGCCCACCGCCAGGCCGGCGCCGCCCTCGCCAGTGAACATGCCGCTGAACAGGCGGGCGGTGGGGTGGCCCGCGTGCGGCGCGGTGGCAGGTGCTGCGGGGGCAGGGAAATCGCTGCGCACCCCTGTCGCGGCCCGCGCCGCCAGAATGCCGCGCGCCCGCGCCACCCCGGTATCGCGGTCGATCGGGCCGTTCTGGGTGCGGTGGTACAGCCAGTCGTGGGCCACATCCAGGGCGCGCGCCCGGCGTTGCGCCGGCCAGTCCGGCAGGGTGTCCGCCTCACGCTCTCCGCGCGCCACCGCAAGGGCGAGGCGAGTATCGTCGGCGCCGATCTGATCGGCGCGGTGACGCAACGTGGTCCCCATCGACGGGCGGTAGCGCGGTGCTCCGAGCAGATCCTGATGATGCAGCGCGCCGATGGTGTCGGTCGGGATCGCGCGCCAGCCCAGCCCCTGGCGCAGGTCGCGCTCGGGCATGGCGACTTCCAGCAGCGTCAACAGTTGAAAGGAGCAGTTGCGGGTAAAGAAGTAGTAGTCGAAGCCGGCGCCGCGCAGCTCCCACAGGTGCAGCATGACGCGCTCGAGTGCTGCCTCCGGTAGCTGCAGCGGGTACTCCCACAGATCCCGCACCTCGATGCGCCCGTACTCGCGCACCTTTTCGTAATAGGGCATGACGCTGAAGCGCCCGACATAGCCGCCGGTGAGGCCTTTGTAGGCGTAGACCAGGCTGTTCTCCGTGTCGGTCTGCGCGGCAAAGTTGACGGCGTAGGCCAGAAGTGGCGAGCGCTCCGAGCCGCGCGTGCCGTCGATGCGCAACAGGGTGTGGCCGAACATGGAGGCCGGGCTGTTCAGATAGGCTGCGGGAAAGACCAGCCAGGCCCGCTCCGGATTCAGCGCCTGCCACCATTGCGTGCGCCGCGCACAGTCCGGCATCGGCACGCCGTGCGCGCGCAGGTCCAGATGCGTATCCAGGAAGCGCCAGCGCAGCCCGAAGACGCAGGCGGCCTTTTCCTCGCGCACGGATACCGTTTGCTGCTCGACGAAGGCACGCAGGGTGGCGTGCAGCTCTGCACGCGGGTCTTGACGGCCGTCCTCGGCCAGAAAGAACCACGATGAATGCACAGCGCTGCGCCTCCGCCCGAGAGCGCCTGTCTCCATATGCAGCATCTTCTGCCAGGCGGGCAGCGACCACAGCGCGGCGGCGTCGGCGCGTTGCTGGAGCGTGGCAAGGGCGTTGGGTGCTGCCTGGTCTTCGGCGTGGGCGTGGCCAGGCAGGACGAGGCCAATCAGCAACAGGAAAAGCGGTAGGCGCATGGTTCAGGGCTGGGGCAAAAAAAAGCGGCGCCCTGTCGGACGCCGCCAGAATCATAGTCGCTGTGCGATGACGCTTAGACGTAACGCGCCAGCGTCTGATGGCGCTGCATCGCGCTCTCCAGGCCCGCCAGCACGTCGGCGACGGTGACTTCGGTGCTGCTGAAGATCGCGCCGTAGTTGGACTGCGCCATGGCGGCAAAGGCTTCGCGATCGGCCCCTTCGATCTTGTACAGCGTGGCCAGCGTGTCCAGCGTTTCCCCTTCGCCGGCGGCGATTTCGGCGGCCAGCTGGTCCATGTTGGTGGACGTGAACATGCTGGTGCGACCGTCGACGGTAATGGCGCCGTCGGCAGAGCAGCCCAGGGAGCCGGTGGAGATGCCGAAAGTCTGGTTGCCGAAGGTGCCGTTGGTGGTGGCGCCCAGTACCTTGGGCGCAACACCCGACTGGCCTTCCCAGATGATGGTGCCGACACCGCAACCGATGTCCTTGTCCGCCAGCGCGGCGCCAAATGGCATGGCAACCAGAGCGGCTGCGGCAATCGTCTTCTTAAACATGAATACCCCCGAAAACAGAAGGATGATGAGGATGTGGCGGTTGCCACGCTCCGAACATAGCGCACGCCCGGAGCGCTGTCATTACGTGGTGCCAAATCTGGACGCGGGGGTCTGCTATGTGCGGCGCAGTTTGATTAGTATTTGCTCGCGCAAGTAGACTCGCGCGCTCATCACGGGAACTGAGAACCGTTACCCGTCGATCCGGATGGCAAACAGGGAGTCCCAATCATGACGGTGAAAATCACCGCGCCCAAGGAAACGCGGGCCAATGAGCGGCGCGTCGCGGTGGTCCCCGCGGTCGGTGCCAAGCTCGCCAAACTGGGCGCTGAAGTCAGCGTACAGTCGGGTGCCGGCGAGGCCGCGCGCATTCCCGACGCCTCGTACGAGAAGGCGGAAATCAAGGTCGGCAAGCTCGAACTGGGCAAGGCCGACATCCTGCTGCGTGTGCAGCCGCCGAGCCCGGCCGAAATCAAGAAGATGAAGGAAGGCAGCATTCTGCTCTCCTTTGTCTACGCCAACCGCGAACCGGAAACGGTAAAGGCACTGGCTGACGCCAAGATCACGTGCTTCGCCATGGAGCTGGTGCCGCGCATCACGCGTGCGCAGGCCATGGACGCGCTGTCGTCGCAGGCTGCCCTGGCCGGCTACTACGGCGGGCTGCTGGCCGCCACCAATCTGAATCGCATCCTGCCCATGATGACCACGGCCGTCGGCTCGATCCGTCCGGCCAAGGTGCTGGTCATGGGTGCGGGCGTTGCCGGCCTGCAGGCCATTGCCACCGCGCGCCGTCTGGGTGCGATGGTGGAAGGCTACGACGTGCGTTCGGAAGTGGCCGAACAGGTCGAGTCGCTGGGCGCCAAGTTCGTCGATACCGGCGTATCCGCAGCCGGCGAAGGCGGCTATGCGCGCGAACTGACCGACGAGGAAAAGGCCAAGGCGGCCGAGGTGCTGACCAAGCACATCCAGAATGCCGACGCCATCATCACCACGGCGGCCATCCCGGGCCGGGACAGCCCAAAGATCATCTCGGAAGAGCAGATCAAGGGCATGAAGCCGGGTGCGGTCATCGTCGATCTCGCCGCCGAAGGCGGCGGCAACACGCCGCTGACCAAGCCGGGCGAGACCGTCGAAGTGGGGAGCGTGACCATTGTTGCCCCGCTCAATATTCCGAGCCTGCTCGCCGAGCATGCCTCGGAGCTCTACGCCAAGAACCTCCTCAACTTCCTCGAGCTGATCATCGCCGACGGCGAGATCAACCTGAACTGGGAAGACGAGGTCGTCGCCAAGTCCTGCCTCACGCACGACGGCGAGATCAAGAATGAAGCGGCGGCCGCCGCCATCAACGGGAGCTGATCATGGATGCCACCACTGCTATCACCGGCTTCGTCGCGCTCTATATCTTCATGCTCGCGGCCTTTACCGGTTACGAGATCATCGGCCGCGTGCCGGCGATTCTGCATACGCCGCTGATGTCGGGCTCCAACTTCGTGCACGGCATCGTGGTCGTCGGTGCGATCTGGGCGCTGCTCAACGCCGGCAGCCTGCTCGAGCAGGCCATCGGCTTCTTCGGGGTGCTGCTCGGCGCGGGTAACGCCGCCGGCGGCTACGTCGTCACCGACCGAATGCTGGACATGTTCAAGTCCAGCGACAGCCAGTAGGGGAGCCCCATGTCCGTCAATCTCATCATTGCGGCGTCGTTCTTCGCCGCGACACTGCTGTTCATCTATGGCCTGAAGCGCATGGCCAGCCCGGTGACCGCGCCTTCGGGCATCAAGGTAGCCGGCTGGGGCATGGTGCTCGCCGTGGCCGCCGCCTTCCTCTACGCCTTTGATGTGCGCCCGGAGGCGCAGTCGCAGCTCGGCGTCAACATCTTCCTCGCCCTGATCGCCCTCGGCATTGGCGTGGGTTGGGCGTGGAAGAGTGGCAAGACCGTCGCCATGACGGCCATGCCGCAGATGGTGGCGCTGTACAACGGCATGGGTGGCGGCGCCGCCGCCGCCATTGCCGCTGTCGAGCTGTATTCCGGCAACGCGCAGCACCATGGCTTCACTGTCACGGTACTGGCGCTGGTGGGTGGTCTGATCGGTGCCGTGGCACTGTCCGGCTCCATCGTCGCCTGGGCCAAGCTGGATGGCCGCCTCAACAAGACCATCCGCTTCGGCGCCCAGCAGCTCATCAATGGCAGTCTGCTGGCCATCGCCGTCCTGCTCGCGCTTTACGTGCTGTCGGCGGGCTACGAAGACATCCCGGGCTTCTCGATCACCCTGTTCTTCCTGGTGTCGCTGGCCCTGGGCGTGCTGCTGACGACGCCGATCGGCGGTGCGGACATGCCGGTGGTGATCTCGCTGTACAACGCCTTCACCGGCCTGGCTGTTGCCTTCGAAGGCTTCGTGCTGCAGAACCCGGCGATGATCATTGCCGGTACGGTGGTCGGTTCGGCCGGTACCCTTCTGACGCTGCTGATGGCCAAGGCCATGAACCGCTCGGTCAAGAACGTCATCTTCTCGAACTTCGGTGTCGAGGATGACAGCGGCGAAGGCATCGAGGGCACGATGAAGTCGGTCGAACCGTCTGATGCTGCGATCTCGATGTACTACGGCTCGAAGGTCATCATCGTGCCGGGCTACGGTCTGGCGGTGGCGCAGGCGCAGCACAAGCTCTACGAATTCGTGAAGCTGCTGCAGAAGAACGGTGTGGATGTCAGCTTCGCCATTCACCCCGTGGCCGGCCGCATGCCGGGGCATATGAACGTGCTGCTCGCCGAAGCCGGTGTGCCCTACGACATCATTCACGATCTCGAGGACATCAATGAAGAGTTCGCGCAGGCCGATGCGGCCATCGTCATTGGTGCCAACGACGTCGTGAACCCGGCTGCGCGCACCAACAAGAGCAGCCCGATCTACGGCATGCCCATTCTCAACGTCGACATGGCGCAGCAGGCCTATGTCGTCAAGCGCGGACAGGGCAAGGGCTACAGCGGCGTCGAGAACGAGCTGTTCTATGCCGACAATACGCAGATGGTCTACGGCGACGCGCAGAAGGTCATGGTGCAGATGATCGAAGCGGTCAAGTCACTCGGCTAGACCCGGCAAGGAGTGGCATCGTGCGGATGCCGGCCCCAAGCGACTCAAAAACGGCGGCGGATCCATCGGGTCCGCCGCCGTTCTTTGTGGTGGTCTCGCCTTATCGGCGGGCGTGGCGCCCACCGTCGGCCGCTCGCGATGCTGCGCCTGCTTCAGTTGGCGGTCGTATCTTCGCTCAGGCTGCGCAGAAACTTGCAGCGAACATATTCGGCTTCAAGTTGATCGCTCATGGTCACCGCCTGTTCGGCCTGCTCCGGGAAGTCATACATATTTTCTCCGGACAGGACGGCGATGGAGTGCAGGTGATCCTGCAGATTGCGGTGCCAGGCGGTGAGCGACGCCCACTCGTCCTCGAGCATCGCAGCTTCAATCTGTCCACCCAGGAAGCGCCAATGGTCACGGGCAGACTCGATGCTGGCCTCCGATTCTCCGGCGGCGCGATAGAGGGTGTAAAACTGCTCCATCGCGGTGTCGGACACCTTGTTATAGGTTTCCAGATACTGGTCGCAGGCCCCTTCGAGTGCAGCCGTAGCGGGGGCTGCGGTCGGTTGGTCTGCCTTGGCCTTGTCGTTTCCGTTGGAACACGCCGCCAGCACAACGCTGGTGGCGAGGGCGGCGCCCAGTTGCATGGTGAAGCGAGTCGTCATGGTTCTCTCCTGCCCTTGTCGGGCCTTGGTCTCCCGTCGAGAGCTTAAGGCGGAGTCGAGGCTTGCGGTCAAGAGCCTGCGGCACGGCCGTGGTCGCACCGCACTTCGCGGATGATGAAAACGCAGTGCGGCGACGTCCACCGTACATGGGCAGTGCTATCCGATAGTCGGTCAGCGTACGCAGCTCAACCCGCCTTGTGGTGCTGCCTTGGCCGGAGGAGACTGCTGCCATGGCAAAAGAGAGTGGTTCCGATACGGTTTCCAGGCAAGGCTGCGGCGGCTGCACCGGCAATGGGGGCCTCGATCTCGATTTCACGATGGCCTTCCAGCCGATCGTGGATGTCGCTGCCGGCACGATCTTCGCCCAGGAGGCCTTGGTGCGCGGGCCAGGGGGCGAAGGCGCTCAGACCGTCATCGCTCAGGTCAATGATGACAATCGCTATCGCTTCGATCAGCGCTGCCGCGTCATGGCGGTGGAATGGGCGGCGCGGTTGGGTTTCGACTGCGGTCTCAGCATCAATTTCATGCCCAACGCGGTGTACCAGCCGGAGCGTTGCATTCAGACCACGCTGGACGCTGCCCAACGCGTCGGATTCCCGGTTTCGAACATCATTCTTGAATTCAATGAGGGCGAACAGGTCCTCGATCATGCCCATCTGCGCAATATCGTCGATCACTATCAGGCCATTGGCATGAAGACGGCCATCGACGATTTCGGCGCGGGATTTTCCGGTCTGAATCTGCTGGCGGATGTGCACCCCGACTACATCAAGCTCGACATGGCGCTGATCCGCGGTGTCGACACCTGCCGGTCTCGCCGCGCCATCGTGAAGGGGGTGATGAGCATGTGCGCGGATCTGGACATCACGGTCATCGCGGAAGGCATTGAAAGCCGAGAAGAACTCCATGCGCTTTGGGACGCCGGCATTCATCTCTTTCAGGGATGGTACTTTGCCGCGGCGGCGGTGGAGGCCGCGCCCGACATCCCTGCCGAGCGGTTGGGCTGTCGCCCCGTCTGAACGTCAGCCTGCGGCCGCCGACTATCGCCCCCACTTGGTTCGCGCCGAAGGCCCTGATACCGTGCACACGGTGGTCCCCCTCCGGGAAAAATGAGCGATTCGTGATGATCGGAACATCGTTGTTGCGGTTGCGGCAACAAGGTCTGGCCAGGATTTGGGCCGGATTCACCAGTGTGCTGCTGGTGGCAGCATCCTTCCAGGCCCAGGCGGTGACTGAGCAGGAGGTGGACGCGGCCATCGCGGCATCGCATAAGCTCGCCGAGCGTGCCCAGCTCTCTGCCTCGGGCTCCGCATCGGCGCGGCGCGCCGAGGTGCGCTGCATCCTCTCCGTCATGGAGAAGGAGGCCGGCTCCACGGCCGTGGATGACTACATCAAGATGCTGGAGGCTCAGGCCGCGGGCGGTGACCATAGCCATCCCGCCATCGCCAAGGCCATGCGCCAGCATGGGGCGGTGATGTCGCAAGCGGCCACCACCTGTCGCGGCAATAACTAGGCCATCGGTCCGGTCGCCTCAAGCTGGCTTCAGACTGGTCGATAACGTGGCAGGGTTCCGTGGAGCCGTGCCATGCAGATCACCGATGCCACTCATCAGTTCCTCAGCCAGAGTGCACGCGCCAGCGTGCGTCAGGTACAGCAGCGGCTGATCATTGAGCCCGCCGCGCTGCCGGCCCAGCGGCCGTCAGAGCCACCGTCGCAGGAGCTGGCGGCCGAGTCCACAGACGAGCGCAAGCTAAGTCCACAGCAGCAGCTCAATATCCGCATCCTCGTCGCATTTGTGGAAAAGATGTTCGGCGTGCGTCTCGAGGATCTGGTTTCTCCGTCCGCAAAAATGGAGAAGGACGCGGGGTGGCGGCTGGCACTCGGGGCACTGGAGACAGAGCGCGCGCCACGTGTTCGCTTCGAGCGGGTAGAGCGCTTCTTCGAGGCCGAGTCGATTACGGTCGGGATCACCGCCCAGCTCGACTTTGGCAACGGCCGCCGTCTGGATGGAGAGCTGTTCCTGCGCATGGACCGCAGCTTCTACAGCGAACGCCACTTCTCGCTTGAGACCGGCCGGCGTCAGGATCCCTTGGTGCTCAATTTCAATGGCCAGGGGGTGGCGCTGCTCGATCAGCGGCTGGGCTTCGACCTCAGGGCGGATGGCTCGATGGTGGCCATGCCCGTGCTCGCGCCGGGCAATGCCATGCTGACTGCCGACCGCAACGGCGACGGGCGCATCAATGACGGCAGCGAGGTTCTGGGCGCACGCAGCGGCGATGCGTGGTCGGACCTGCGTCGGCTGGACGCGGATGGCAACGGCTTCATCGACGCCCAGGACCCGGCCTTTCAGACCCTGCGACTCTGGGAGCGCGACGGCAGTGGCAAGGAGCGCCTGTCGAGCCTGGCCGAACGCGGTGTGCGCGCCATCGGGCTGCAGCACATTGGCTCGCCCTTCGCACTGAAGGACGGTCACAACCAGGAGCTCGGTGTGATTCGCAGCACCGGGTACTTCCTGGACGAGCAATTCCGGCTTCGTCCCGCGCAACAGATCGATCTGACCGTGTAAGTGCGCGCGCGCCTGGGTCGGTGCGATGAAGGCCGTGCCACAGGCCGCACGTCTGCCGTGAGTGCGACGCCACAATCCTGCAAGCTAACGGCCTGAATCAACGGGAGCGAGACCATGTGGCAAAGAAGTGTTCTATGGGGTGTGGCGCTGGCGCTGACGGCCGGCATTGCCCAGGCGCAGCCGGCTGGGGATGGGGCGCTGTCGCCCGAGGCGCTCGCGCGCTGCGCCAGCGAGGTGCACCGGTTGCGTACGGAATCGCTGCGTCTGTTGGAGCAATCGCACGCCAACGACGTCCAGCGCGCCTCTCTGGCCGAGCAGCGACGGGCGCTGGCCGCCGACCCGTCCGCACGCCCCGATTACAACGCACGTGCAGAAGCCTTTAACGCGGAAATGCAGCAGTTCCGCGCGGATGTTCGCGCCCTGAACGCGCTCAAGGCGCATTACGAACGGCATTGCGCGCAGCGGCCTTACCGCCGCGCCGACCTTGAGGCCTTGCCCGAGGCCCATCGCTATGCCATGCGACAGGGGCTGTCCGACATTCGCGTGCCTTTTTTCGACGAGGGAGCGGACGCGGAGAGGCGCGCGCCCTAACGGCTACAATGCACACCGTGCGAGGCGTGCCGCCCGATGCAAGGCGGCGCCTGTTCTTCGCGCTCTGGCCCGATGAGCGCACGCGCAGCGCGCTGCTTCGGTACCGGCGCCAACCGGACGCGGGAGGTCGGCCGGTTCCGAGCGATCACTTGCACCTGACGCTCGCCTTTGCGGGGACGGTCAGCCAGGCGCAGGCGCAGCATCTCCATCAAATGGCCGCCGAGGTCAGGGCCTTCGCTTTTGCCCTGCAGCTGGATTGGATCGACCACTTCCGCGAGGCGCGTGTGCAGTGGCTCGGTCCGCGCCGGGTGCCGGATGCCCTTCCGCACCTGGCATCAGCGCTGTGCGCCCTGTGCCGCGAGGCCGGGGTCGATCTGAGCGAAGCGCCATTTCGACCCCACGTGACCCTGCAGCGGCACATTTGCCGGCCGCTGTGCGGGCCCGTGGCACCGGCACCTTTTTGGCAGGTGGAGGACTTCGTGCTGGTGGAATCCGGCGCGCATGGCAAGCCGGGGCCTTACCGGATTGTGGCGCGCTGGCCCTTGTGCTAGTCGAAAAGCCCCGTCGCCAGGGGCTTCCGCGGAATTGTTACAACATTGTCACGAAACCGTCATCTTGCGGCGGTACCGTGCGCCCACTTTCGCGGAGTTGGACGCATAACCATGACTCGGATCCATCGCGGGCGCGCGTTTTTTGCGCTGCTCATCGGTGTCGGCGTGGGTATTGCTTCGCCTGCCACAGCGCAGAGCGAGGACATCGATACCCTGACTGACAATCTTGTAAGCCTGCGCAGCGACGTGGAGTCGCTCAACAGCAAGCTCAATCAGGAGCAGGAAACGCACAAGCAGGAAATGCGTGCGTTGCTGTCGCGCAAGGGGCAGTTGACCAACGAGATCCGGCGTCAGGAGCTGGAGATCGAGCGTCTGCGCAAGGCTCTGGACGAGGCACGCACCGAGGCACAGAGCGCGACCGCCGATGCCCAGGATCTGCTGCCGATGCTGGACGCGGCCATCACCCAGATGCGCGCCTACATCGAAGCCGAGCTGCCCTTCAAGCGTGCGGAGCGTCTGGCGGCGCTGGATGAAATCCAGACCCAGCTCGACACCGGGGTCGTGACCGGGCCGAAGGGCGTCAACCGCCTGTGGAGCTTCTACGAAGACGAACTGCGCTTGGCCCGCGAAACCGGTCTGTTCCGCCAGTCGGTGGACCTGGGTGGCCAGAAGCAGCTCGCGGATGTGGCGCGGCTTGGCATGGTCGGTCTGTTCTTCCGTACCGAAGACGGGCAGGTCGGCATGGCGGTCGAGGAAGACGGCCAGTGGCGCTATCAGACGGTGAGTGATGGTGCCGACCAGAACCAGATCGTGGCCCTGTTCGATGCCCTCGACAAGAACATCCGCTCTGGCTACTACCAGCTTCCGAATCCGCTCGCGGAGGGCTCGCAGTGATCCGTCTTACCGCAATCATCGTCGCACTTGGCCTGAGCACCGCTGTCTGGGCGCAGGCCGAGGGTGGTGCAGCGGCAGCTGCACCCAATGCCAGTCAGCAGGCGGCGTCGTCCGCTAACGCCGAGCACGAGCTGCGCAAGGCCTACCAGCGCGAATACGCCTTCCTGGTGGCACAGAAGCGCGAACTCGAACAGCGCCTGCGCAGCTTCCGCACCGAGGCGCAGAACGAGATCTCCGAGCTGCAGCAGGACACGGATCAGCTCGAGAGCCAGCTGCTCAGCCTGGAGTCCACGGCCGATCGCGTGAATGATCAGCTCAGTGTCGCGCGCCAGTCCCTGGAATCCCGTACCGGCGACGAGGGCATTCTGGATGCCACCCTGGAGCAGGCCCGCGCCAGTCTCAAGGACGCCGGCTTCGCGCCGGCGGAGCAGCCCGACGCCTCACTGCCGGAACGCGCCCAAATCCGGTTTGGCGCGGCGATGGAGGCATTGAGCGCGTTCAGCACGGTCCGCGTCGAAGACGGCGCCTTCTTCCTTGCCGACGGTACCGAAGTCGAGGGCCAAGTCGTGCATTACGGGCAGGTCGCCAGTTTCGGCGTGAGCGAGCAGGGCAGCGGTGCCCTGGCGCCGGCCGGTGGTGGTGCGCTCAAGCTGTGGCCTGATTCCAGTGCGGCCGATGCCGAGGCGCTGGCCGCCGGTCAGCAGCCGGACACCCTGGGCCTGTTCCTGATCGAGAACCGCAACCGCGCGGTGGCCGACAGCGGTGATAAGACCGTGCTCGAGGTCATCGAGAGCGGTGGTGCGATCGCGTGGATCATTGTGGTTCTCGGCGGTATAGCGGCCTTGCTCGCCCTGCTGCGCTTCATCTTCCTGACGCGCGCCGGTGCCAACACCCAGACCATCTCCGAGAAAGTCGGCAATCTGGTCGCCAGCGGCAAGCCCCAGGAGGCGCTGGCCGTCTGCGAAAAGACCGGCGGCGCCACCGCCAAGGTCGTGGCCGCGGCCCTGCGCAATCTCGACCGCGATCCCAAGCACCTCGACGACATCATCTCCGAGAGCACGCTCGGCGAGTCCGACTATCTCGACCGTTACGGCACCTTGCTGCTGGTGATTGCGGCCATCTCGCCGCTGCTCGGCCTGCTCGGCACCGTCACCGGCATGATCTCGACCTTCGACGTCATCACCGAATTCGGTACCGGCGATCCCAAGTTGCTCTCGGGCGGCATTTCGACCGCCCTGGTGACCACGGAGCTTGGCCTCATCGTGGCGATTCCGACCCTGCTGCTGGGCAACGTGCTCTCCGGCTGGGCCGAGCGGATCAAGGATGGCATGGAGCAGGCCGCTCTCAATGTGGTGAACAAGTATCGGGAGCTCGGAGCCCGGGCATGAGCTTCGGCGACTTTGTCGGCGACCTGATGTTCTATTACCGGTCCGGCGGCTTCGTCATGCCGCCGCTGGTCATTGCAACGGTCCTCATGTGGTACGGGCTGGGTTATCGCATCGCCGTCATCAAGCGCGGCAGCGATGATCCGATCCGGCTGCTGGTCGACCGTGTGCGCGAGAAGGGCGCGGATGCGCTTCCCAAGCGTGGCATCGTCCCGAATGCGGTCGCCGTGGGTCTGGAAGCTCAGGCGCGCCGCCTGCCCAATCTTCGTGACCACCTGGATGTCGCCTTTGGTCAGTATCGGCAGATGATGAAGGGCTTCTCGATCATGACCCAGTCGATCATCGCCATTGCTCCGCTGCTGGGTCTGCTCGGCACGGTGGTGGGCATGGTCGAGACCTTTGATTCGCTGCAGGACATGCAGTTGTTTTCCCAGTCCGGTGGTATCGCCGGCGGTATCTCACAAGCGCTGATCACCACGCAGTTCGGCCTCGCGATCGCCATTCCCGGCCTGGTCGTGCACGGCTTCCTGTCGCGGCGCGCCCAACGCATCGAAGTCGACCTCGCCCAGCTCACCGATCTGCTGTGCGCGGAAGACGCCGATAACCAGAAACAGGAGGTGCGGGCATGAGCAGTCGCTTCCGCAAGAGCCGCGAGCCCAGCGGCATCGATATTTCACCGCTGATCGACATGGTCTTCATTCTGTTGATCTTCTTCATGGTCAGCACGACCTTCGTGAAGGACATGGACCTGGACATCAACCGGCCCAGTGCGCAGACCGCGCAGCAGTCCTCGACCAAGGCGATTCGCGTCTATATCGATAATCAGGGCAACACCTATCTCGACGGCCAGCCGGTTCGGGTCTGGGTCATCCAGAGCCGCTTGCGCGACATGCTCGCCGCCGCCGGCAATCCGGGTGTGCTTGTCGTCACCGATTCCGAGGTGCCTTCGGGCCGCCTCGTGGAAGTCGTGGATCAATGTCGCTTGGCCGGCGCCGAAGATGTCGGCGTCGCCACCGAGCAGGAAGCAGGGTCTGGCGTATGAATCACATGAATCCCCTCCGTTTGCACTCGCGTGCCTTCACCTGGGCCGTGGTCGGCACCGTCGGCGTCTTCGCCGGTGTGACGCTGGTCAATCAGCTCGCTTCCGCGCCGACGCCGGACCAGGAGGATACGGGCCGGCAGATCGAGATGGTGCGCAAGCAGCCACCGCCTCCGCCGCCGAAGCCAGAGCGGCAGCCTGAACCCCCACCGCAGCAGGCCAAGGCGCCGCCGCCGCCTCCGCTGTCCGGCCTGTCGCAGGGCCTGTCGGGTGTCGACCTTGGGCTGAACTTCGGCTCCTGGGAGTTCGGCGCAGTGGATGAGTCCCTGCTCGGCCAGAACGACGACGTGGTCATGACCGGCGATACGGTGGATGTCGCGCCCCGGCCACAATCCAGAGGCGCCATGCCCTATCCGCCAGAAGCGCGCGCCAAGGGCGTCGAAGGCTATGTTCTGGTCAGCCTGCTGATCAACAAGCGCGGCGAAGTCGCTGACGCACGCATCGTCGAAGCGCAGCCCAGCGGTGTCTTCGATGAGGTCGTTCTCAGCGCGATCCGGCAGTGGCAGTTCAGCCCGGCCGAATACAAGGGCGAAAAGGTCAAGGTCTGGGCGAACCAGCGCGTGCGCTTTGATCTGAGCTGATCCGATGATGCTCCGCCGACTCCTCATGCTCTGCCTGCTGGCAGTGCTGCCCACGCTTGCGCCGGTGCAGGCCAGCGACGAAGTCGACTACGTCGGGCTCGCCTCGCTGCTGCTCAAGGACGGTCACTATGATCGCGCCGAGGGCGCCCTGGCCAATGTCGACGAGTCCGACGAGGACCTCGATCGCGTGCGCTATTTCACCCTCAAGGGCCTGATCAAGCTGCGCAATCAGCTGCACGCCGAGGCAAAGCAGGCCCTGAACGAGGCGATTGCCGCCGGGCAGGAAGATCCGGTCGTCTACCTCTATCTGGCACAGGCCCACTTTGGCCTGAATGAGTACCGTGCCACTCTGGATGCGCTGCAGAAGGCCGGTGCCGAAACGCAGGGGCGGCCCGAGATCGTCGTCTTCCGCGCCCAGGCGCACTGGCAGCTGGGTGAGAAGTTCAAGGCGTGGGACGTGCTGGCCGACGCCTCCGAGCAGTTCCCCGATGAAGGTGAGTTCGTGCGACGCCGCGTCTTCATGCTGATTGATCTGGGCATGTACCGGGCCGCCGCTGACCTGGGTCTTGACTATATCGGTCGCTTCGGCGCCGAGGAACCCGACCTGCTGGCCATCGGTCGCGCCCTGCGGCAAAGCGGTGAGCCGGAGCGGGCGCTGGCCTTCCTGGAGCAGGCCTATCTGCGCTATCCGGGCAGCAAGTCGGCCATGCTCGAGCTGGCTCATACCTATCTGGAGACGCGGCGCACACTGGCCGCCGCACATCTGTTCGAGCAGGCCGCCGCCTTCTACCCCGAACTGACCTCGGAAGCCTCCGAGCTGTACCGCGAGGCGGGCCAACCCATGCACGCCTTGAACCTCAACGCGCGTACGGCCGATTCGGAGAAGAAATTCAAGCAGCGCCTGGCGTTGCTGGTGCAACTCGAGGCCTTTGAGCAGGTCGCGGCCATGGAGCGCGATCTGCAGCGCGTCGGCCTGACCGAGGAAGGCTCGGTGCGCTACGCGCTGGCCTACGCCTTCTTCAAGACCGGGCGCTTCGAGAAGGCCGAATCCTATCTCGCCGGTCTGTCCGACCCAGATCTCTTCAAGCAGGCCACCAATCTCCGAAGCGCGATGAGCAGCTGCGAGGAAAGCCCGTGGGCATGTCTGTGAAAACCTTCTTCATCCGGCTGTTCGCGGTGGTGGGCTGTCTCTTTTCCGCCGCGCTGTACGCCAGCGATGCCCAGGTCAGCATCTTCGTGCTGCAGGAAGGGAGCGCCGTGCAGGGCATGGAGCTGAGCCTGGACGGCAAGCGTCTGGGCAAGACCGATGCCGACGGTGCGGCCTTTGTGGATATCCCCAGTGGTGAGCATCTGCTAGAGCTGACCGCACCCGGCGGCGAAACGCCGATCTACTCGCAGCGCATCAAAGCGGAAGCCAATGACTTCATCCAGCTCATCGTGACGCTGGAGCCCACCGGCCAGGCCGATGCCGACATCGAGGGCGGCAGCGGTGCGCAGCCGGTGCAGCAGGAAGTGGAGGGCGTACCCGGCACGCTGACCGGGCGCATCGTGTCCGCGGAAGACGACAGTCCCATCGAGAACGCCCAGGTCTTCGTGAGCGGTTCGCGTGAATCCGCGCGCACGGATGCGGACGGCCGCTTCAGTCTGCAGGTGCCGGAGGGCAATTACGCCATCTCCATCGTTCACCCGCGCTATACCACCCGGACCATCACGGACATCTCGGTTGCCCCCGAAGAGACGGTGGAGCAGATGGTGTCGCTGACGCCCAGCGGCCTGGAGTTGCGCGAGTTCGTCGTGACGGCGCCGTACATCGAGGGCTCGGTCGCCTCGGTACTGTCGGAACAGCGGGAATCCAGCGCAGTGGTCGACGTGCTCGGCGCCGAGCAGATGTCGCGCTCGGGGGATTCCAACGCCGCCGATGCGCTGGCGCGCGTCACTGGTCTGACCATTGAGGACGGCAAGTTCGTGGTGGTCCGTGGCGCGCCGTCGCGCTATACCAAGACGTTGTTCAACGGCTCGCCGCTGCCCAGTCCGGATCCGATCAAGCGGATCGTGCCTCTGGACTTGTTTCCGACCGGGGTGCTGTCGAGCATCTCGGTATCCAAGAGCTATGACGCCTCGCAGCCGGGCTCTTTCGGCGCCGGCCTGATCAATCTGGAGACGGTCGGGATTCCCGAATCCCCGTTTCTCAATGTGTCCGTCAAGACTGGCGTGAACTCCGTATCGACCGGCGAGGATGGGCTCGATCATGAGGGGGGCGGTACCGATTTCCTCGGTATTGACGATGGGACCCGGGAACTGCCGGAGCAGCTCGATGCGGCGCTGGGCGGCAACGGTTCCGGTGACGATCTGGTGGAGGGCGCGCGCCAACTCAGCAATATCTGGGAAGTCCGCGACTTCAAGCCGCCAGCGGATCTTGGTCTCGGCCTCGGCGCCGGTACCAACACGCAATGGCTTGGCGGCACCTTCGGTGCCATCGGCTCGGTGAGCTGGTCGCAGAAGTACCGCACCCAGGAGCGCATACGAAGGACGTACTCCCTGGGGGGCGATGGCAATCTGGCGCTGCGCGACGACAAGACCGAGTTCCGCACGGATATGAATGTCGATCTGGGTGGGCTTATCGGACTGGGCCTGGAATGGGACCGTCACGCGCTGCGCAGTAACACCTTCGTGATTCGCAAGACCCAGCAGCGTTCGGAGATCATCGAGGGTTTTGATGCCACCAGTGATGACCGCTTCGCGCGGGAATTCCTGCTCGATTGGAACGAGCGCGAGCTGCTCCTGCAGCAGTTCACGGGCGAGCATGAATTCGCCCTCGCCAAGCTCGACTGGCGCACGATGGTGGCGGAAAGTTCGCGCGATGCGCCGGACCGTCGCGATTACATCTACCGCCGTCGTGAGGATGAGGAAGGTAATTTCATCTTCTTCCGACAGAATGGCGCGGCGCGCCGCTGGGACGACAGTGAGGACAGCGTCGTCAGCCTCGAGCTGGACCTGACCATCCCCGTGCTGCAGACCGAGCGGACCGTGCTGAATATCGGCACCGGTGTGTCGACCTATGCGCAGGAGCGTGAATCGCGGACTCAGCGCCTCGAACTCGATGTAGCCCCCGGCGATGACCTCAATCAGCCGCCTGAAGTGCTGCTGGACCCGGCGCGCACCGGAAACGGACTGACGCCCACCGACCAAACCCAGGACAACGATAACTACTTCGGCGATGCCGACGTCAACGCGGCCTACCTCAAGTTCGATTTTGACTGGCTGGATGTCCTGCGCGTGGTCGGCGGCGTGCGCTTCGAGCAGGCGGAGTTCCTGGTCGAGACCTTCGTGGCGGGCGGAAGCGCAGGTGGCCAGTCCGTCACCGGCTCCTTCGATACCGACGATGTGCTCGCCTCGCTGGGTCTCACCTGGCGTATCCGCGACGATCTGCAGCTGCGCGGCAATTTCGGGCAGAGCGTGTCCCGTCCCGTGCTGAACGAACTTTCACCCGCGCGCTATTTCGATCCCGATTCCGGCGACGAATTCCTGGGTAACCCGGAACTGGAGCCGACCGAAATCGACGCCTTCGATCTACGCCTGGAGTGGTATCCGAGCAACGAAGAGGTGCTGTCGGTCGGTGCCTTTCTGAAGGACTACACCAATCCCATCGAGCAGGCCTTCACCGGCGTCGGTGGCTCGGACCCGCTGCGTACGAATCAGAATGCCGAAAGCGCTGAAGTCACCGGCTTCGAATTCTCGGCGCGTACCACGATGACGCGACTGCTCAGCTTCGTGGACCGCGAGTGGGCATGGACCGACAAGGTCTACCTGCAGGCTAACGCATCCTTGATCGATTCCAGCGTCACACTTTCCGCGCAGAATCTGGAGACCAACGTCAACCGCACTCTGCAAGGGCAGGCGGATCAGACGCTGAACTTCCAGTTCGGATACCAGGGTGAACGACAGGACTGGACGGTGTCACTGAACCGCGTCGGTGAGCGGCTGCGGCTGACGGGCCGTCAGGGTCAGCCGGATGTCTTCCAGAGCCCGATCACCGTGGTGGACTTCAAGTACACCATCACCCTCTTCGAGGATTGGAAGGTGGAGGCCAGCATCGGCAATCTGCTCAACGAGGAAGTCGAATGGCTGCAGGGCGGTGAAGTATTCCGCGCGTACGAAACCGGAATCGATGCCGGGCTCGGACTGAAATACAACTTCTGAGGTTGCCTGATGAAGCCCGTCCGACCTCGTTTCGGACGGCGACTGTGCAGGCCCGGTCTTCTTACGGATACCGGGCCTTTTCTTTTGCGGGGATGCCTTCATTTGCCCCGCCGGGTGTCATCTATCTGTCATGAAAATGTCGCATTGGTGCAACGCGACTCCCGTAGTTTGCCGACCACATTTGCGGTACCTCAAGCGACTTCCTATGGAGAGCACAATGCAGAATGCGAAGAGCGCCATCGCGCTTGCCATCGTAGCCGGATTCGGCCTCGCCGCCTGTGGCGGTGGTGGCGGCGGCGGCAACAGTGGCGCTGGTAACGGCGGTAATGGTGGCAACGGTGGTGGTAACGGCGGTGGAAATGGTGGCAACGGCGGTACGCCCACCAGCTTCCAGGAGCAGTTCAGCCAGACCGACCGCTACGACGTGTCGGTCGAGAACTTCACCATTGACGCCAACACCCTGGCGATTTCCTCTGCCAGCAACACCGACAGCGACTTTGACGGCCCGTTCACCACGCCGGCCGGCAACTCCGTGACGCCGGAGGACTACTTCGGAGCGGTGGCCCCGACGGGCACGCCCTTCTGGGCCAACTGGACGGTTCGTCAGTCCGGTATTGACGGCAATCTGCCCGGCGGTGACTTCCACCCGCTGCAGGCTGAGATCACCGGCGGCAGCCTGACTCCGGCTGCCACCAGCAACTGTGCGAATATCGCCGCCGGCCTGGCCGATGGCGGCACCACCGACGTGTTCGGTGTGACCTTCCCGGTCTGCGTCATCACGGACGGCGACCTCGACGGCGATTTCACGCTGACGAATGATCACGTCTATGTGCTCGACGGCACGGTGCAGGTCGGTAACGGGGACGTCGAAGGTGCGTTCGACCAGAGCACCGTGCGTAATGACGTGCTGACGATTGAAGCTGGTACGCAGATCATGGCCGACACCGGCACCACGCCGTCGCTGGTGATCACGCGTGGTTCGACGATCAACGCCATCGGTACCGAAAATCTGCCGATCATCTTCGGTGCGGTGGAGTTCGAAAGCGGCGCCATCCAGAACGATGTCACCGACCTTGATGGCCGCGGCCTCTGGGGCAGCCTCGTGCTCTCGGGCTACGGCGAAATCAACAACGGCGACGACAACGACCAGACCACCACCGAGGCGGTACCGGATGGTGTGACGCGCTGGTTCGGCGGCACCGACAACAGCGATTCCAGCGGCACGCTGCGCTACGTCGTCCTGGCCGAGACCGGTGAAGCCTTCCGTCCGGACGAAGAAGTGCAGGGTCTGACGATCGAAGCCTCCGGTTCCGGCACGACCATCGAGTACGTCCAGATCACCAACTCTGACGACGACGGCATCGAGTGGTTCGGCGGCGCCGCCAACGTGCGCTACGGCGTCATCCAGGGCGTCACCGACGACTCCCTCGACATGGATCTCGGCTTCCAGGGTGTGGTCCAGAATGTGCTGGTCATCCAGGGCGCCAACTTCGGCGACCGCGGTATCGAGTCGGACAGCAACGGCGACAACTTCGGCGTGCTGCCGAAGACCCAGCCGATCCTGGCCAACATCACCATCCTGGGCAACAATGGCAACGAAGGCGGCACGGAAGCCGCACTGCACCGCGAAGGCTTTGGCGGTCAGGTCTACCGCTCCGCCTACGGCGATGACACCGTCATCAACAACGGTGCCTTCGGCGACGGCTGCTTGGATGTCGATGATGAGCTCGACGAAACGCTGCTCTACGGCGACGTGCTGTTCAACTGCAGCGCCGGTGCCCTGGTCGACGATACCGACTAAGGCAACGCGCGATACATGTAGTACACAAGAAGGGCGCCCATCGGGCGCCCTTCTTTTTGCTATCTCATAATGGTGCCGCGGAAGAGCCAAACACGGAGTGCGACACAAAGCGAAGCGCGCCGGCGCATCAGGTGGAAAGCCCCGCCACCACGCATCGCGAAGGCTGTACTGACGAACTCTATTCGGTCCGCCAGCGCTTTCCAGAGTGACTCGGACAGCTTGTCAAGCTGCCTGCTGCTCCAACTGTCGGGACAAGCGGTCCCACACCTTTTCACGCTTGGCGCCATCTCGAAGAGAGGCGATTTCGGCGTCGCTGCGGCGGCGAAGCACCCGACCGGCATCCTCCAGCGCGCCGCCATCGAGCGTGGCGATGATGCACGCAACCGTCCCCCAGCGTTCGTGCAGGCCGCCGGCTAGGTCGAGCAGGTGCTCGAGCAGTGCGCCGCCCTCGGCAGCGAGGATGTGCGCCACGGTGCGCTGAGCGTCCTCATCCATGCGCCCGACCACGTCGAGCAGCATGTCCGCAGCGGCGTCGCTGTTGAGTGCTTCGAGCAGCGCCTCCATGGCCTCCGGTCGACGCAACACGCGCAGCGTGGCGAGCAGGGCGCGCTCGCTCTCATCCGCGTAGCGGGCGAGGTCGAGCAGGGTGCTCCACTCGCCGGCGCTGTGGGCGGCCTCCAGCGCGGCTTCGGCGACTTCCGGACCCTGTTTCAGGGCAGCGTGTGCAACGACGCGCTTGTAGTCCGGGCGCATGACGCGCGCCAGCGGCAATGCCACCGCCAGCAGACCCTCCTCATAGGCGGCGCGGACGAGGTCGCCGAGCAGCCGCTCGTCCTTCACCTTGGGCAGGTTGACGATCTTGCGCCGATAGCGCGGGTGGATATGCGACAAGCCCCTCAGAATGGGGCCCCACAGGCGCTGCTCATCCGCTACTGACACCAGCGTATCGAGGGTGTCCTCGCTCTGTTCGCCCATGATGTCGGCAAGCCGGCCCTTCAGTTCATCGGTGACATGGTCAATGATGAACAGCGCCTGCGGGAGCATGTTGGCCTCGGTGCCGCGCTGCATGATGCGCGCGATGCGGGCATTGTCGATGTTGTGCACGATGCGTCCGAGCTGCTCCCGGCGCTCAATGAAGAAGGCCGTCTGCAAGAGCGCGGTGTCGTCGTCGATAGCGCCGATGACGGCGCGGAGCTGCTGCGCGGAGAGGGCATCACCAAAGCGGCCCATGGTGACGTAGTCCTTGCGCTCGACCAAGAGCAAAGCGGTCTCCTTGACGAGGTCAAGGGGCAGGCGCGGAATCAGCTGTTCCACCTTTTCGGGATCGATGAGGGGCGCGACATCCGCCACGAAGGCAGGCGTCACGTGGCGGGCAATGTTGCGCGCCCGCAGGGGGTTCATCTCTGCGACTACGCGGGCACTGAGCAAGGGCCCGAAACTCTCCATGGCCAGGCGCGCCACATAGCCTGCCGGCAGCATTCGCGTGAAGCGTTCCAACCGAATGAAGCGGTCGCGCTTCTCGTCGAACAAGGTCTTGTTGATGCGCCGCCGCAGGCGCTGGAGCTCATCCGCGCTGGATGCGCTTCCCAGTTCGGCGAGGCTTTCGGGCGCGACATCGAGGAGGACAGCGAGCTTGCCGATTTCGGCGCGTCGGGTCAGTTCCAGGGTATGCAGATCCGCCATGGCCTGTCCTCAGCGCAGAATGGAGCGGACGACGCCGCGAAGAAAAGTGGGCAACTGCTCGGGCCGGCGCGCGATCTCGGATTCGAGTTCGTTCCTTGCCTGGTTCACCGTCGTCTCCACCCGGTCCGCCACCGCCTGGACCACTTCTGCGTCGGCGTAATCGAGGAAATCGATATTGCCTTCCGCGTGCAGGCAACGCTCAAGTTGTTGCTTGGCTGATCCCACGGTCTCTCTCCCTGTCTCCACCGACCCCGCATGCGGCCCTCGCAGAAAGCCCCAGTGTCTGACGGTGGTGCCTCCGGTTGACGTATTTATTCCGTCAATTGATGGCATGATGCCATCGTTCGACGATTGATCTTTGTACACGCTCGGCGGTATCGTAGCAACAGGTGACGATCAGGTCATAACGAAAAGAGCGCCCGCACAGGCGCGTTAAGGAGGCTGCGTTGGAGGAGGAGCAACGGCACGATTCCGCGCCGGAGGAAACGCTGTCGCCGGAGGATGACATAGACTTCGCGCGCTTGGTCGAGTCCATTCCCTTCGCAGCGTTTGCGCGCCGCCAGGCGCAGTACGCGGAATCGCGATTGCTGCAAGGGCTGAAGCGCAAGCTGGACGGGCTGGACGATGCCATTGGCAAGGCATCGCTGCCGCTCGCGACCGCCAAGGCAGCGCTTCAGTCCGCACCGGACCCAGGCAGCGCCTTTCAGCAATTGCTCGAACAGTCCCTCGATCAGCGCCGCGACACGGCGGAGATCGACCTGCTTGGTCGTCTGGTCGAGCAACTCAGTTGCGACGAGGCGCGCATCCTGTCCGCCATGTCGGACCGCGAGCCGGTACCGGCCTGTCATGTCGTCGCGACCTCGCTGGTGGGCAGAGACAGCGTTCCCGTGCTGGCCAATATGAGTCGCGTGGGTGCCGATGCCGGAGTGATGCTGCCCGAATACGTCCCGCATTACCTGACCCATCTGCTGGCACTCGGCCTGGTGCATACCGCTCCGGAGGACCGCGAAGCCGGCGATCGCTACGCCATGCTGGAAAGCGAAGAGCGCGTGCGCGAGGCAATGCGGCATATCGAGGAGACGCTACGGCTGCGCCCGCGCGTGCAGCGCTTCAGTGTGGTGATCACCCTACTGGGTGCACGGCTCTGCGCGCTTGGGCAGGAAGCCGAGATGCGGCGCTGAGCCGGATCATCGGGGGAATATCGCGACCACGCAGCCGTCTGCTGGGTCGCAAGAAAACAAAAGGGAGGGCGGCCCCACCGCCTGAGAACGATTGAAGAGACGTTATGGAATCCGGAATCGCTGATTTTCTGGCCAACCCCTGGGTCTATCTGTCGATGCCCGTCATCAGTGCTGTCGTGGGTTACGGCACCAATGTGGTGGCGATCTACATGATGTTCCATCCGGTGGAGTTCTTCGGCATCAAGGTGAAGAACTGGCCCAACATCCTCGGCTGGCAGGGCATCATTCCGCGGCGCGCCGCGCATATGGCATCGGTCTGCGTCGACACCATCACCAAGCACCTGATCACGCAGGAAGAGATGTTCGCGCGCCTGGATGCCGAGCGCATCGCCGGCGAGCTGGACGGGCCGCTCAATGCGATGATCGAGGACATCGTCGACAAGGTCATGGGCGAGCATCAACCCACCTTGTGGGAATCGCTGCCGCAGGTCGTCAAGCGCCAGATCTACAAGCGCGTGAAGTCCGAGATGCCCAGCGTGATCAGCGAGATCATGGAAGAGATCAAGACCAACATCAATCAGATGTACGATCTCAAGGACATGGTCATCACCAATCTGACCAAGGATAAGGCACTCCTGAATCAGATCTTTGCCGAAGTAGGCCACGCCGAATTCAAGTTCATCGCCCGCTCCGGCATCTACTTTGGTGGTCTGTTCGGCGTCGTGCAGATGGGGGTCTGGGTCTTCTATCAGGAATGGTGGCTGCTGCCGGCCTTTGGTCTGGCGGTGGGCTACGCCACCAACTGGATCGCCCTGCAGATGATCTTCAATCCGAAGGAGATCGTGCGTGTCGGGCCTTTCCGCATCCAGGGTCTTTTCATGAAGCGGCAGGAGGAAGTCGCGCGTGACTTCGGCAAGCTGGTCGCGGCGCAGGTGCTGACGCCGGCCAATATCATCGAGGCCATCCTCAAGGGGCCCTATTCCGACAAGGTCTTCACCACCATCGGCCGGCACGTGCAGCGCACCATCGACGAGCAAACCAGCGTGGCCAAGCCCTTCGTCACCTTTACCGTGGGTACGCAGTCCTATCGTCGAATGAAGGCCAGCGCGGTCACGCAGATCATCGATGCCCTGCCCGACGCCCTGCACCATATCGAGCACTACGCCAACGACGCGCTGGATCTGGAGAACACACTGTCGACGCGCCTGGCTGGGCTACCGCCGCGCGATTTCGAGGGCATGCTGCGCCCTGCCTTCGAGCAGGACGAGTGGATTCTGATCGCGGTCGGTGCCGCCCTCGGCATGATGGTCGGCATCTTCCAGCTGGTCGTGCTCTTCGGTGACGAAATGGGTATCTGGGAAGGCGAAGCAGGCGCGGCCGCTGCGGCGCAGTCGGCCGTGCAGTGGCTGAGCGCCACGGGTCTGGGCTGATTTGCGCATGGTGTTGCCACCTGGTCGGTCCTTAGGGCCATCCGCATGAGCACCGGAACCGGTGCGCTGCTGTTCATCGCCTCCATGCTGTGCTTCGCTGTCGGCTTTGGTGCGGCATGGCTGCGCGCGCGACGCCGCGTGCAGGCGCGCATCCACGACCGGTTGCGCCAGGAGATGGAGCAGCGCATGGCGGAGGAGGTGCTGCGCCGGCTGCGCGACGACAGCAGCCTGCATGAAGACATCGAGAAGACGCTTCGTGAGCAGGGATACGCCACCCAAGAGGGCAAACCGGACGCACCCGATTTCAGCGCGGAGCCACCGCCGGACTCGAAGGGCGCGCCGCCATCCCAGGAGCCTGGCCGAGGGGGCTAGGCTGCGGGCAGCCAGGCGCAAGGCGGGCGCAGTGCGCTATGCCTCAGTCGCGCTCCAGTGTGTAGAGCAGATCGCCGCCGCTTTCGACCCCGGTTTCGGTCTGCAGTGCGAATCCCCGGCCAAGGTCGTAGCGCAGCTTGAAGATCTGCCCGGGCTGGAACAGGCTCACGCCGTAGCTGACGTAGAGCCGCGAGCCGATGTACTTGCCGACGGTGAACCGCGCCTGGGAGCTGTCCTCGCCGTCGCCACTCCCGATCGAGATTTCGTCCACACCCACGCGGCTGCCGATGCGCTGCGCCAGCCAGTCGCCCCCCGAGAGCCCCAACGCCAGCGCTGCGCCGGCCAGAGCAGAGCTCTCTTCGCTGCCTTCACCGATTTCGGTGGGCGGACGGGCCAGCACCAGCCAGCTCAGCTGGGCGTTCTGCTCCATGGGCGGCTCAGAGAAGAGCTGGAACTGTGGTTGCTCGACGCTGCCGCGTACGCGGATGCCCACCAGCACATTGGGGTCGGGTGTGCGAACGGCTTCGAAATCGAGGCCTGGAGATGTGACCGGGCCGCCGGCGAAGACAATGCGGCCGCGGCGTATGGCCAGTTTTTGACCGTAGGCTTCGTATTGTCCGTCCTCCAGCGTCAGCGCGCCGCGTCCGCGCGTGACCTTGCCAGGGGATTCGATGACCGTGATGGAGCCCTCGAGCCGGGTATCCAGACCGTAGCCCGTCAGGGAGACTTCGTCGCCCAGCGCCACCGTGATCTCGGCATTCACGGGCAAGCCCTTTGCGATCACCTGATCGTCATCTTCGATGAAGACCTGGTCCGCGCTAGGCGTGACGCCACCACTGGACGAAAATTTCTCGGGCTCGATGGTGGCGCGCGGAATGTCCACCCGGCCGCTGATGCGCAGCGTCTCCTCCAAACGCACGGTGAGGTCGGGAGAGATCCACGCCTGGGCTTCGGGCAGATTGGCCGCCTGGAAGTCCTGGCCCTGGACGCGTAGTTCTGCGCGCAAAGGGTTCGCCCGCAGCTGCGCGGTCCCGTTGCCCTCAATGCTGCCGCCCCCAGAGTGGGCGCGGAAGGCCAGATCGAGTTGTTGGTCGTCGCGCGTGCGCACGGTGGCACTGATGTCTTCCAGCGTCAGTCCGGGTGTGAACAGGGCCAAGGTGCCGTTGTCCAGTCGGGCCTCAAGCTGAGCATCGGGCGCGGTGGCAGTGCCACTCAGCCGCACGCGCGCATTGAGGCTGCCGGATGCTTCAGTGACCTCAGGCGTGAATAGCGGCAGGAAGTCCAGCGAGGGCAGGGTCAGGTTGAGCTGGCCATCCAGAGCCCCTTGCGGCTTCGGGTCGAGACGCACTTCGCCGTTGATGGCTCCGGCCGCCACCGGCAGACCGAGGCGCGCAAGAAGCTCGCCCGCGTCGTTCACCGAGCTTTCCAGCGACCCGGGGCCGAAAGCAAGCGGTGCCTGATCGGGGGCACGCAGTGCGCCCTCTGACAGGACAAAGCGACTGTCGGCCTGCGTGAGCACGCCGTCGACCATGGTGACTTCGGCATCGCCCTGCATCCCTCCGTCCAACTCCATGCCGGGGGGCAGGAAGGGGTGCAGGGTCGCCAGGCGGAAATCCTCCAGCGCAAGGGCCGCGTTCAGATTCCCGGCCTGCCAAGCCGCATCGAGGCAAAGCGCTCCGCTCTCGGCGCCATCCAGGCAGAGCTGGTCGACGCGTGCCTGTTCGGCGGAGGCCTGTAGCGGGGTAGCGTCGCGCAGTGTCCACGCGGTGAGACCGAGCGCGCTGGGGTCAAGACGCAGTGCTTCGAGGCGGCCGCTCCAGCGCATGGCTGCTTGATCGAGGCCGCCCTGCAGGCGGGCGGCCGCATCGAGCTGCGGCGTCTGTGCATCGATGGTCAGCGTGTGATCGTCGATGCGCCCGTCGAGGGAGATGGCTGCCTCCGAGAGCAGCACGGTATCGCCGCGCCTGTCGTAGACGCCCGACGCGCTGAGGTCGGCGCGCATCGGGCCATTGAGCGCGACATCCGCGTCGATACGGGCCTCGGCGAGGCGTGTGCCGGCCATCTGGACCTCGTGCAGCTCACCCTTCAGGCGTAGCTGCAGTGCATCCATCGGGCCCTTCAGTGTCAAGCCCAGCCCCGCCTCGCCACGGATGCCGGGTGCGAGCTCATTGAGATTGGCGCTTTGCAGGGTGGCCTGGAAATCAAAAGGCGGCGTGACGGTGCCCGATCCTTCCAGTCGCGAGCTGCCCGAACGCGCGCGCAAGGTCTTCAGCCGCACCTGTGTCCCCTGTGCCTGCCCCTCCAGAGCGAGTTGCAGCGCGTGCTTGCGCAGTCGGCTGTCTTCGAGCGTGACCTGGAAGCGGGCATCGGGCACATCGCCGCGCATTGCGAAGGTGGTGGTTGCGTCGCCATTGAGGGTGCCCGGGAAGTCAGGCGCCAATGGCGCCGGGTTGATGCCTTGCCATCGCAGCTTTGCATCGCCGGAGAGAGTGGGCTGCCATTGAACCTGGCCGCTGCCGCGCACACGCCCCTCCAGCAGGCGAATGGCCAGGCTGCGAATCCTTGCTTCCGTCAGGCCGCCTTCGGCCTCCAGTTGCAGCGACAGCGGAAGCAACTCCGCTTGCGTGCGCAGACCGGATCGCGTGGTGTCGGTCTCCACGCTGCCCGATGGGCGCTCGGGTTCTGGGGGTGCCAAGGCAACTGTGGCATCCGCGTCGAGCCGCACGGTCCAGGCATCGGGTTGGCCTTGCGCCCTCAGGTTGCCCTGGGCACTCTGCCAAGCGGGTTGGCTCGGGTTGAGCGGATCGTGCAGCCCGCGCCACTCCAGTGCGGCCTGGAAGCCATCCGTGCCCTGCCAGTCCGCGTCGATGCCGATGGAGCCGCTCGGGTAGAGCGCAATGCGGCCCTCTGCCGTGGGCTGCGCCAGCGAGCCGCCAATCTGCAGGTTGCCCTCGGGGCTTGTGAGCAGTCGCGCGTCCTGCGCCGCGCCGGCAGGCCAATGCAGATCCTGCCAGTCGATGGTCGCGCGCAGTGCATCATCCGAGCCCACTGGAATGCGGCCATCAAGGCGCAGCGTGCCAGCACCGGTCAGTTGCAGGTCTTCAACCTCGACTGCGCCCTTCGGCAACAGGATGCCCGCTTGCATCTGGTAGCGGCCGTACTCCGGCTGATCCACGCTCAGCGATTCGATCTGGATGCGTCGTCCGGCGGCCCATGCCGACAGGGTCAATTCGTTCAGACCCGGGAGTGCTTCGCCCTGCTGTGCGATCTGTACATCGCGCACGCTGAGCTCGGCGAGCACGACACGGAAGGGGATCAGCACATCCAGCGGGCCCGAGGGCTCCGTCTCGCTCTCGGTGGGCTCTTCCTCTCCCTGCTGAAGTGCCACGCGCACGGTCTCGACGCCGATCTGCTTGATATACAGGGTCCCCCCCGGAATCCAGCCGGGTACCCAGGCAAAGCGCAGTGTGTCCACCTGCACGTCGGCGGCAGGGGTAACGATCTGCAAGCCTCGCAGCGTCATGCTGCCGAGCAGGCGACCGTCGGCGGCCTCCACCGAGAATTGTTCGCCGGCCAGCGTATCGGCCAGGTCGAGCACGGTGCGCAGGCCAGTGGTCGTTAGCCCAAGCCAACCGACCAGGATCAATACCACCACCAGCGTGACGGTCAGGACCTGGGTACTCAGTCGCAACAGGCGATGCAGCCAGCTCAGCAAGCGTGTCATGAGCTGTTTCATAGGGAAATCCCGATGCCGATGTGCAGCCGGACCAGCCGATCCTTGTCGAGCGGGTGGGCAAGATCGACTCGAATCGAACCCACTGGGGAACGATAGCGCAGGCCCAGCCCGACACCGCGCGACAGCTCGGGGAAGGCGATGTTGCCGGCCCCGCCGGCATCCATGAAGGCCGCCACGCCCCAGTTGCCCCAGATCAATCGGTCCACTTCGACTGACATGGAGGTCAGGTATTCGCCGCCAATGACGTTGCCGTCGTCGTCGAATTCGCCGAGGGAACGGAAGGCGTAGCCGCGCACACTGCGGTCACCGCCGGCATAGAAGCGCTCGGACAATGGCAGCCGCTCGAAGCTGTCGACGAAGCTGGCGCCGTACTCGAAGCGGCCCAGCAGGCGGCTCTTGGCATCCAGCGACAGCACGCCGCGCAGTGCCACCCGGCTCTGCGCAAAGGTCGTGCTGGAAAGCGCGGGTTCGGCCGCGCCGTGGGTATCAAGGAACACGCTCCAGCCGTTGCGCGGATAGGCCTCGTTGTCGAACTCCTTGCGCTCGAAGGAGATACCCGGCACCAGCAGATTGGTGGTACGACGCAGGTCGCCGACGGAGAAGCGCTCGGTCGAGTATTCGAGGTAGGTGCGTCGCTTCCAGTCCCCGGGCTGACGCGCCAGGGAGGCGCCGATGATGTAGCTCTCCGAGTCGCCGTCTTCGAATTCCTCGCGCTCGTAGCGGGTGTTGAAACTGAGACTCTCGCCGGGGATATTGCCGAGCGGGATGTTGTAGGAGCCGCCCACGTCAGCGCCCCGCTGCGACACTCGGATATCCGACTCGATGGAGTGTCCGCGCTTGTTGATATGGCGAAAATCGGTTTCCAGCGAGACCCGCGCGCCGGTATCCGTACCGAAGCCGACACCGGCGGCGTAGCGCTGCGAGGGCAGATAGCGCGGCTCGATGCGGATGGGCATGCGGGCATCTTCGGCTTCGTCGCGCTCCGGACTGACGTCGACGCGGCTGAAGTAGCCGAGCTCCATCAACTGGAACTGGGTGTCGAGCAGGGCATCGGGGGAAAAGGGGTCGCCGCTGGCGATGGGCAGATAGCGGCGGATGACGTCGTCGTCGAGTTCGTCCTGCACGATGCGAATCTCGCCGACTTCGTAGCGAGGGCCGGTATTGAGAACCAGCCTGATGTCGGCATAGCGGTCATCGCGATGCACGCGGATCTGCGCGGTCTCGTAACCGACATCGAAGTATCCGCGCGCAAAGGCGGACCGGATCAACCGCTCCTTGGCCGCGCGGTACTGACTGTGCAACAGCGGCTGATCTTCAGTGAGCGGAAGCTTGTCGATTTCCGCCTGCAATTCGGCATCCGCTTCACCGCCGCCCCTGATGTCGATCTGTATGCGGCGGATACGTGTGCGCGGGCCGGGCTCGATGCGATAGGCCGCGGTGGCCGATGTCTCCCCAATCTCGAACTCGCTACGTACGGTCGGCGAGTAGTAGCCATAGGGCTGCAGTGCCTGCTGAATGTCGTCCTTGGCGCGCTTGTGCAAGCGCTCAAGGATGTGGGGCCGGGATTCTCCCTGGCGGGCAGCCTGGCGAATGGCCAGCAGCGACTCCACGTTGTCGCGGAGCTCGCCCTCGACGCCGTCCACGCGCACGTCGACGTCGAAGGCCAGCGCGCCCGGCATGATCCCGAGCGCGCAGAGTCCCCAGAGGCTCAGCCAGAGGCTGCGCGGCAGATGCACGGCGTCCGAAGGCCGCTACAGGAATTCCTTCGGATTCGGCAGTTCCTGGTGCGGGGCTTCCATCTCGCCGATATCGATCTGGTGCGGGAAGCCTTCCAGCGGGCCCAGCATCCGTTGGTCGCGGGCGATCACCGGACCATTCTGGGCGTACAGGGTCATCAGTTCGGCAATCGCCGTCAGCGAGGACAGATGGGTGCGCTCCCAGCCGTGCGAGGAGTCCGCACCAAAACCGATCAAGGCGTGGCGGATGTCATAGCCAGCGCGCAGTGCGGCCGCCGAATCGGAAAAGTAGTACGGGAACACATCGCGCTGATGATCGATGTCGTGTTCCTGGCACAGGTGGATCAGCTTGCGCGTCAGGTGGTAGTCGAAGGGTCCTGAGGAATCGGCGATGGCCAGCGTGACGCCGCGCTCGCGCGAATTCTGTCCGGTGCCCGGAATGGCGATGTCGATGCCGATCATCTCGCTGATGCGTTCGTCGAGAATGGCGGAGGCGCCGAAACCCACTTCCTCGGTGACAGTGAACATCGGGTGGAAGTAGACCGGCAGCGTGATCTTGCTTTCGACGATGGCCTTGCAGGCGGCGAGCAGTGCGGCAACACCTGCCTTGTCGTCCAGATGGCGGGAGGAGATGTAGCCACTGGAGGTGATTTCCGGTTGCGGGTCAATCGCAACAAAATCACCCACGTTCACGCCCAAATGCCGCAAATCCTCATCAGTATCCGCATATTCGTCGATGCGCAGTTCGACCTGCTCCCAGTTCACGGGCTGGTCGTCGACCTGGGTGTTGAAGGCATGGCCGGAGGCCATCAGCGGCAGGATCGTGCCGCGGTAGGCGTGGTCGTCGGTGAACAGGGTCACGCGCGCACCCTCGGCGAAACGGCTCGACCAGGTGCCGATGGGCAGCAGGCTCATGCGGCCGTTCGGTTTGATGTGGCGCACATTGGCGCCGAGGGTGTCGACGTGGGCCACGACCGCGCAGGCCGGGCGATCGGTCTCGCCCTTGATGGTGGCGCGAATGGCGCCGCGCCGGGTCAGTTCAAACGGTACGCCGATCTCGGAGAGCTTGCCGCAGACGTAGTGCACCACCTCGTCGGTGAAGCCCACCGGGCTCGGGATGGCGAGCAGTTCGAGCAGTGTCTGGCGGATGTAATGGTCGTCGATTGGTAGTTTTTTCATGTCGCCCATTGTGACCGTGCTCACGCGACCGCGCTGCGTGGAAAGAGAAAATCAATGAAACGCTGCGCGGTCGGCTGGGGCTCGTGGTTGGCAAGCCCCGGGCGCTCGTTGGCTTCAATGATCACGTAATCGGGTTGAGACGCGGCCGGAACCAGAAAGTCGAGCCCGGTTACCGGAATCTCCAGCGCCCGGGCGGCGTTCACTGCAGCGTGCACCAGGGTGGGGTGCAGCAAATGCGTGACGTCCTGTAGCGTGCCGCCGGTATGCAGGTTGGCGGTCTTGCGCACGGCCAGTGTCTCCCCTTGTGCGAGTACATCGTCCAGGCTGTGACCGGCCATGCGCACGCAACGTTCCGTTTCCTTGTCCAGCGGAATGTGTGCCTCGCCGTCCGTGGCCGCTTCACGGCGCCGCGACAGCTTCTCCACCAGCGTGCGGATCGGGGTAGAGCCGTCGCCGGTGATGACCGGCGGGCGGCGGATGGCTGCGGCCACCACCTTGTAGCCAATGACAATGATGCGCAGGTCGTCGCCCGGACAGCACTGCTCGATGAGGACTTGCTCATCGTGCTTGCGCGCCGTGCGGATCGCCGAACGCAGCGCGCGACCGTCGCGCACATCCACCGAGATGCCTGCCCCTTGTTCACCGTCGGCTGGTTTGACGACCACCGATTGGTGCAGGCGAAGAAATTCGAGGTCGCCGTCGGAGTCATCGGCCACGCGCTGCGCCGGCACGTTCAGGCCCGCGCGCTCGAGGATGCGCCGCGTCACCCGCTTGTCCGCGCAGCGTGACATCGCCACCGCCGAGGTCAGGGCCGAGAGCGACTCGCGGCAGGTGATGGAGCGCCCGCCAAGGGTCAGCTTGAAGTAGCCGTATTCGGCATCCAGGATCTCCACGCGGATGCCGCGACGTCGCGCCTCGTTGGTGATGATGGCGGCATAGACGTTGAGTCCGGCGTCGTCGTCGGGGGGCTCGGTGTAGAGCGGCTCGTTGATGGCGTTCTTGGTCTTGACGGTGAACACCGGCACGCGCGTGAAGCCCAGCTTCTCGTAGAGCGAGATGGCCTGGCTGTTGTCGTGCATCACCGAGAGGTCCATGAACACGCGGCCACGGGCCTGGTAGTGCTCGGCCAGGAAACGCACCAGCGATTGCCCCAGGCCGGGCAGAGTGGCGTCGGGGTCCACCGCCAGACACCACAGGCTGGAACCGCCCTCGGGGTCGCCGCAGGCTTCGACGTGATCGACGCCAGTGGCGGTGCCGACGACGCGGCCGGTAGCGAGGTCCTCGGCCACGGCATAGATCATGGTGCGGGAGGCACGCTGCTTCCAGGCCATGCCCGCATCGATGGGGACCATGCCGTGCGCGGCATAGATGCGGTTGATGGCCTGGGCGTCCTCCAGCGTGCGCAGCCGGCGCACCGCGTAGCCGCGATTGCGTTGCCGTGGAGAACGGTAGTGCGCTAACCAGAGCCGGAAGGTGTGGCTCGGGTCGAGGAACAGCTGCTGCGGATTTTGCGCCAGGATGACGTGCGGGTCGCGCACATAGATGGCGATATTGCGCCGGCCGGAGGGTTCATCCAGCAGCGCGCGCGCAACATCCCCCGGACCGTCGAAGGTATGGGCCAGAATCAGGTCGCCCCAGCCCATATCCAGCGACACGTTGGACTGCCCGATTTCCTGATTGGGCGGCGGCGTGCGCTGCTGGTGATTGAGGCTTTGGGCATGACGTTGCGCCAGTCGGGGGTCGGAATGGCCACGACGAGACATACGTTGCTCCTACCGGCGAAGGAAGACGAGGGCCGGTGTCTGAGAGGCCGTATTAAACACCATGCGCCTGCAGCCAGCCTTCCAGTGCGGCGCATTGCCAAAGTTTGGAACCGCGCAGCGGCGTGATGTGCGCCTCCGGATCGGCGAACAGCTCGTCGAGGTACACACGCTGGAAGATGTCGCGGTCCTTGGCCACGCGGGCGCTGAGCAGGTCGCGCGTGTACTCCAGAAAATCGCCCTGCAGGTACTTCAGCGCCGGCACCGGGAAGTAGCCCTTCGGTCGGTCGATGACCGCGGCCGGGATGACCTGGCGAGCGGCTTCCTTGAGCACGTACTTGCCGTCCTCGGCGATCTTGTGCTGCGCCGGAATGCGGGCGGCCAGCTCGACCAGTTCGTGGTCCAGGAAGGGGACGCGGGCTTCGAGGCCATGCGCCATGGTCATGTTGTCCACCCGCTTGACCGGGTCGTCGACCAGCATGATCTGCGTGTCCATGCGCAGCGCCTTGTCCACCGCCTCACTGGCGCCGCCGCGTTCGAACTGATGGCGGATGAAGGCGCGGGCATGATCCTCGCCGTGGAAACGGGTGTGGACCGCGCGCTGGAACTCGGCGTGGTCGCGGTCGCAGAAGACCCGGGCATAGTCTGCCACCGGGTCGGTGGATTCCATCATCGGCGGATACCAGTGGTAACCACCGAAGACCTCATCGGCGCCCTGGCCCGACTGCACCACCTTGCTGCGCTTGGCGACCTCCTCGGACAGCAGGTAGAAGGCGACGCAGTCGTGCGACACCATGGGCTCGTTCATCGCGCGCATGGCCTCGGGCAGGCGTGGCAACAGCTTGCGCGAGTCGATGAAGATCTTCTCGTGCTGGGTGCCGAAGTGCTTGGCGACGATGTCCGAGTATTCGAATTCGTTGCCCTTTTCCTTGCCCACGTCCTCGAAGCCGATGGAATAGGTGCGCAGATTGGCGCCGGCTTCGGCCATCAGGCCGACGATCAGGCTGGAATCGACGCCGCCGGACAGCAGTGCACCCACCGGCTCGTCCGAGACCAGGCGGCGATGTACCGAGGTGCGCAGCGACGCCAAAACCTGATCGCGCCAATCCTCGAAGCTGCGCTCGCCGTCGGCGTCATCGCGTTCGAAGGACAGGTCCCAGTAGGCCTTCTCATAGCTCTTGCCGTCCGCCTCGACCACCATCATCGTGGCCGGCGGCAGCTTGCGGATGCCCTTGAGCATGGTATGCGGCGCCGGTACCACCGCGTGGAAATGCATGTAGTAGTGCAGCGCCACCGGGTCGATGTCGCGATTGATGTCCGGCGCCTGCAGCAGCGCCGGCAGGCTGGAGGCAAAGCGCAGCGCGCCGCCATCCCGGCTGTAGTAGAGCGGCTTGATCCCCAGACGGTCGCGCGCCAGGACGATACGACCCGAGTCGCGCTCGAAGAGCGCAAAGGCAAACATGCCTTGCAGGTGATGGACGAAATCCAGTCCCCAGCAGGCGTAGGCCTTCATGATGACTTCGGTATCGCCTTCCGAATAGAAGCGGAAGCCGCGCCGTGACAGCTCCTCGCGCAGCTCCGGGTGGTTGTAGACGGCGCCGTTGAAGACGATGCCCAGACCTAGCTCGGAATCGATCATCGGCTGCTGCGCGCGCTCGGACAGATCCATGATCTTCAGCCGGCGCTGCCCCACGGCCAGCGGCCCCTGGGCGAAGACGCCAGCGCCATCCGGGCCGCGCGGCGCCTGACAGTCGTTCATGCGCGCAATGAGGCCGATGTCGGCCATCTGGCCATCGAAGCGTCGTTCCCCGGCGATACCACACATAAATGCTCTCCTGTTGGCGTATTCAGGCGGTCTGGCGGCCGCCGCGCGCACGGTTTTCCAGCGCGTGGAAAGGCCGTTGCGCCTTAGTTGTCGATTACAAAGTCTACGCCGGTCAGTGCAAGGGACCGTTGCCAGAGCTGGCGTGCGCGCTCTGGATCCTGCGCCATGCGGCGGCTTTGCACGGTGGTGGGATAGCCGCGCATCTGCTGGATGCCGTCCGGCCCGATGAAGTCACCGCCTGCAACCGCGGGCGCTGTCGCCGCGTACAAGCTGGGCAGGGCGCCCATCTGCCCGCTCTGCGCCAGCAAGGTATTTCCGACATGCATGAACATGGCTTCGACACGCGACTGCTTCTGCTCGGCAGCGACGAACTGCAGATGCGTGGCCGCATAGCCCGGATGTGCCGCCACCGCCGTGCAGTTGCGTCCCGCCTGCGTCAGCCGGCGGTGAAGTTCGTTGTGGAACAGCAGATTCGCCAGCTTGCTGTCGCCGTAGGCCTGCCACGGTCTGTAGCGGCGCCGTTCCCAGTTGAGGTCGTCGAGGTCGATGCCGGGTGTGAGCCGATGGGCCTGACTGGAAACCGTCACCACGCGGGCTCCCGCGCGCAGCCGCGGCAGCAGTTGCCCTGTGAGCGCAAAGTGGCCCAGATGATTGGTGCCGATCTGCATCTCGAAGCCATCGGCCGTGCGCGACAGCGGCACCGCCATGACGCCAGCGTTATTGAGCAGGATGTCAATGCCCTCGCCCCGCTCGGTCAGCGTCCGGGCGCAGGTCGCGACCGATCCAAGGTCGGCGAGATCGAGCGCCTGCAGCTCCAGTTCGGCATCCGGCAGTTCGGCCTGGATCGTTTGCCGAGCCTCGGCCCCTTTGTCGAGATTGCGGCAGGCCATGATGACGTGCGCCCCGGCGGCCGCCAGTGCGCGGCTGCAATGCAGGCCGAGGCCGCTGCTTGCGCCGGTGATGACAGCGGTCTTGCCATGCAGATCGCCAATATCCCGTGCGGTCCATCCCTTGGCCATGGCACTCCCCTTCGTGCGAATGGTTCGGGCAGCATAGCGTCCGTGCCGGCCGGGAGTGTGTGCGGTGCGGCGCAGACAGAGGCGGGGAGTGCATGAAGACGATGGTGACCGGGGTGTTGGTGCTTGTTCTGGTAGGCCTTGCCGCGCTGGCCGGGTGGAGTCAGTGGGGCAAGTGGCGGGTGGAGCAGCGTTATCCGCCAGTGGGGGATTTCCTGACCGTTGACGGCCTGCGGCTGCACTACCGCCTGCTGGGCAAGGGCAGTGGCACACCCCTGGTGCTGCTGCACGGCGCCAGTTCCAATCTGCGTGATTTCAGCCGGCTGCAGCCCATGCTGGCCCAGGGGCGTCCCGTGCTGGCTATCGATCGTCCGGGCTACGGCTACAGCCAGCGGCCCGAGCAATGGCCGACCCCGGCGCGCATTGCCGAGCTGGCGCTGGACGCCGCCGAAGCCCTCGGCCTTGAGCGGCCCTTGCTGGTCGGACATTCCTGGGCCGGCAGTGTGGTCATGGCTGGTCTGGTGCATCACGGCGACCGCATGGCCGGCGGCGTGCTGCTGGCTGGCGCAGCCGGGCATTGGGCGGGCTCGGTGGACTGGACCTACCAGGTGGGCGGCGCGCCGCTGATCGGTTCGCTGTTCGCGCACACCGTGGTGTACCCGGCGGGGCAGGCCATGCTGCCGACGGTGGTGGAGCGCGTGCTCGCCCCCAACCCGGTGCCGGAGGATTATGTCGAGGGCATTGGTGCGCCGCTGGCGCTGCGACCCACGACCTTTCTGCATAACGTCGAGGACATGAATCGCCTCAGCGAGTATCTGCAGTCACTGAGCCCGCAGTACGCGCAGATCGAGCAGCCCCTGCTGCTGATCCATGGCAAGGCCGACGAGCTCGTGCCTTTCTGGAATCACGGCGCTCGCCTGTTGCCGGTGGTGCCGCAGGCGCAGACGGTGATGCTGGAGGGGGTCGGCCATGCCCCCCATCACGCCGCGCCGGAGGCGGTGGCGGAGGCCATCGACCGCTTCGCGCTGCAGCAGACGGCGCAGGCGCAGCGCTAGCGGTGCGTGCGGCCACGCACTAGCCCAGCAGCGGCTGCATCCAGGCCGAGATGTCCTGGATTTCCTCAAGACAGACCTGATGCTGCATCGGATAGTCCCGCCACTGCGGCGCATAGCCCCATTGCCGCAATGCCTCGCAGCTGTGCTGGCCGAGCTGGATGGGCAGCATCGGGTCCTGACTGCCGTGGCAGAGCAGAATCGGTACGTCCCGATTCGCGGTGCTGATTTCCTCGGCCAGGCGCTGCTCCAGCGGCAGGTAAGTGGACAGACCGAGCACCCCGGCCAGCCGCTGCGGATGGCGCAGGCCGGTGTGCAGCGCGATGGCGCCGCCCTGCGAGAAGCCCGCCACGATGATCTTGTCACTGGCAATGCCGGCCTCGACCTGCTCGGCGATCAGGGCATCAATGCGCTCCGCGGAGGCGCGTACCCCCTTTTCGTCCTGCGGGCCGTTGCGGTCCAGCGAAATGATGTCGTACCAGGCGCGCATCGCCATGCCACCGTTGAGCGTGACCGGTCGAACCTCGGCGTGCGGAAAGATGAAGCGTACGGCGAGTGCGTCGGGCAGCTTCAGTTCGGGGACGATGGGGACAAAATCATTGCCGTCGGCGCCCAGGCCGTGCAGCCAGATGACGGCGGCGCGCGCCGGATTCGCGGGTTCCAGGGTGACGCCCTGTTCGTTCTCACTGCGGTGGTAGCTCATGGCCTGTCTGCCGATTGATCAGCGCGCGATTGTCAATGCCGAAGCGCCCGTGGGCAAGCGCGCTACACTTTGCCGCCATTTCGTTCTCGCTGATGCCCATGGCACGTCATTGGCCGCTCTTGCTCGTCCTCCTGCTCGCCGGCTGCGGGCAGTCCGGTGATCTCTATCTGCCCGGTTCGGATGACGCGCCCCAGCGCATTAGCGACCTGAACGCGCGCGCCGAGGCGGAGGCGGCCGGCGGTGACGACAATGATGCCGACGACAAGGACCAGGATGACGACGCCGAATCACCGCGCGATGCACGCTGACGACTTCTTTCCGGTGCGCGAAGGCGCACTCTGCGTGGAGGGTGTGCCTTGCGAAGCCCTGGCGCGCGATTTCGGGACGCCGCTGTACGTCTATTCGCGGGCCGCGCTGGAGGACCGCTATCGGGCCTATGACGAGGCTTTTGGCGCGCTGCCGCACCGTGTCTGCTTTGCGGTCAAGGCCAACTCCAACCTGGCGGTGCTGCAGACCCTGGCACGGTTGGGCAGCGGTTTCGACATCGTCTCCGGAGGCGAGCTGACGCGCGTGCTGCGCGCGGGTGGCGATCCGGCCCGAGTCGTCTTCTCCGGCGTCGGCAAGACCGCTGCGGAAATCCGACAGGCGCTGGCGGCCGGGATCGGCTGCTTCAACGTGGAGTCGGTGTCCGAACTGCAGTTGATCGACCGCATCGCGCGGGAGGAGGACCGTTGCGCGCCCATTGCGCTGCGCGTCAATCCGGATGTGGACGCCGGGACGCATCCCTACATCTCCACCGGTCTGCGTGAGAACAAGTTCGGCATCGCCATCGAGGACGCGCCTGCGCTGTACCGGGAGGCCGCGCAGCGCCCGGGTCTGCGGGTGGTGGGGCTGGCCTGCCACATCGGCTCGCAGTTGCTCGACCTCGACCCCATCGAGGATGCGCTCGACCGTCTGCTGGCCTTGGTTGAACGGTTACGTGGGGACGGTCTCAGCCTGGACCACCTCGACATCGGCGGCGGGCTGGGCGTGCGCTATGCCGACGAGTTGCCGCCGGCGCCGGCGGAATACGTTGCCCGGCTGCGCCCCAAGCTGGAGGCCTGCGGGCTGGAGATTCACATCGAACCCGGCCGCAGCATTGCCGCCAATGCCGGCTTGCTGATCACGCGGGCTCTGGCGCTGAAGCCGACGGAGGCGCGCGCCTTTGCGATCGTGGACGCGGCGATGAACGATCTGCTGCGCCCGGCGCTCTACGATGCCTGGCAGGCCATCGAGGCCGTGTCGCCACGCATCGATGAGCCGCAGCAGCACTACGACGTTGTCGGTCCGGTCTGCGAGAGCGGGGATTTCCTCGGCAAGCAACGCGCGCTGGCCATCCGCGAGGGCGATCTGCTGGCGGTGCGCGGCGCGGGGGCCTATGGTTTCGTCATGGCCTCGAACTACAACAGCCGTCCTCGTCCGGCCGAGATTCTGGTGGACGGGGCGCATGCCCACGTCGCCCGTGAGCGCGAAACGGTGGACGACCTGATGCGCGGCGAACACCTGCTGGACTCCGTGGAGACGCCGCGTGGCTAGCGGTCCGCTGATCCTCATCGACGGCTCGTCGTGGCTGTACCGCGCCTTTCACGCGCTGCCACCGCTGACCGCGCCGGACGGCAGTCCGACCGGGGCGATCTACGGCATGGCCAATATGCTGCGCAAGCTGTTCGCCGACTACGGGTGCGAGCGCATCGTGGTCATCTTCGATCCGCGCGGCGCCACCTTCCGCAACGAAATGTACGCGGACTACAAGGCCAACCGGCCGCCGGTACCAGAGGATCTGGAATCGCAGTTCGCCCCCATGCGCGAACTGATCCAGGCGCTAGGCGTTCCGTTGATGCAGATTGACGGCTTCGAGGCGGACGATGTCATCGCCACCCTGGCGCGGCAGGCCGAGGCCGACGGTGCAGAGGTGTTGATCGTCAGTGGCGACAAGGACCTGGCCCAGCTGGTGAGCGACCGCGTCAGGCTGCTCGATACCATGAAGGGGGTGACCTTCGACCCGGCCGCGGTACGCGACAAGTACGGCGTGCCGCCCGAGCAGATCGTCGACTGGCTGGCCCTGATGGGCGATACCTCGGACAACATCCCGGGCGTGCCCGGCGTCGGGCCGAAGACCGCCGCCAAGTGGCTGGATCAATACGGCGATCTCGATCGCCTGCTGGCCGAGCGCGATAGCGTCAAGGGCAAGGCCGGCGAGAATCTGCGCGCCGCTGCGGAGCAGCTCCCGCTGTCGCGCGAACTGGCGACGGTGCGCGATGACGTCCGCCTCGAACAGCGCTGGGATCGCCTCACGCGCAGCGAGCCCGATACCGAAACCCTGGCCGGGCTGTACGAGCAGCTCGGCTTTCGCCGCTGGCTGGAGGCGCTGCGCGAGACGCAGGACGAGGGCGACGATGGACAGACCACCGCCGATACGCCGAAAGCGGCGATCGCGGTCACCACCGTGCTCGACGAGGACGCGCTGGAGGCGCTGCGCAAGGCCTTGGAGACAGCAGAGCTGATCTGTGTCGATACCGAAACCGACAGTCTGGATGCGGTGCGTGCGCGGCTGGTGGGCTTGTCCTTCGCGGTGGAAGCCGGGCAGGCATGGTATGTGCCGCTGGCCCATCGTGGCCTCGACGCCCCCGAGCAGTTGCCCTGGGAACAGGTGCGCGAGAAGCTGGCGCCGCTGCTTGAGGACGCGGAGCGCCCCAAGGTCGGGCAGAACCTGAAATACGACATCAATGTGCTGGCGGGCGCCGGTGTCACGCTGCGCGGTGTGGTGCACGACACCATGCTGCAGTCCTACGTGCTGGACGCCACCGCGCGCCACGACATGGACACCCTGGCCGAAACCCATCTTGGCCACCGCACCATCGCCTACAGCGACATCACCGGCAAGGGCAAGAAGCAGATCGGTTTCGACGAGGTCGCGGTCGACAAGGCGGCCGAGTACGCCGGCGAGGACGCCGACGTCACGTTGCGTCTGCATCAGAGCCTGTATCCGCGGGTGCGCGACGACGACAAGCTGGCCTCGGTCTACCGCGATATCGAGATGCCGCTGGTGCCGATCCTCGCCGCCATGGAGGCGACCGGCGTCTATGTCGACGCCGACGTGTTGGGCGGCATCAGCCGCGAGTTGGGCGAGCGCATGGAGGCCCTGCAGGCGCAGTGCTGGGAGCTGGCTGGCGAGCAGTTCAATCTTGGCTCGGCCCAGCAGCTGCAGCACATTCTGTTCGACAAGCTCGGGCTGCCGGTGTCCGCCAAGACCCCCAAAGGGGCGCCGTCCACCAACGAAGAAGCCCTCGATGCGCTGGCCGATCAGCACGCCCTGCCGGCACGCATCCTCGAGTGGCGCGGCATGTCCAAGCTGCGCAGCACCTATGCCGACGCGCTGCCCAAGAAGATCAATCCCGCGACCGGGCGCATCCATACCCACTACCACCAGGCCGCCACGGCCACTGGCCGGCTGTCGTCCTCCGAGCCGAATCTGCAGAACATCCCGATCCGCACCGAAGCCGGGCGGCGGATCCGCGATGCCTTCGTCGCGCCCGATGAACGCTGCCTGATGGCCATCGACTATTCCCAGATCGAACTGCGCCTGATGGCGCATTTTTCTGAAGATGAGCGCCTGATCGCGGCATTTCGCGACGATCAGGACATCCACCGCGCGACTGCCTCGGAGGTCTTCGAGCTGCCGCTGTCCAAGGTCACCAGCGAACAGCGCCGCGCCGCCAAGGCCATCAATTTCGGGCTGATCTACGGCATTTCCGCCTATGGGCTGGCGCGTAACCTGGGCATCGGCCGCGACGAAGCGGCGGATACCATCGACCGCTTCTTCGCCCGCTATCCGGGCGTGCGCGCCTACATGGACGGCCAGCGCGAGCGGGCGCGCAGCCAAGGCTATGTCGAAACGCTTTTCGGCCGCCGCCTGTATCTGCCCAACATCCGCGCGCGCAACGCCAACATGCGCCAGTACGCGGAGCGCACGGCGATCAATGCGCCGCTGCAGGGCACGGCGGCGGACCTCATCAAACTGGCCATGATTGACGTCTTCCACTGGGCGCGGAAGCACGCCCCGGAGGTGCACATGATCATGCAGGTGCACGATGAGCTGGTCTTCGAAGGCCCCGAGCAGGCGCTACGCGATATGGCGGCGCAGGTCACCGAGCGCATGTGCAACGTTACCGAGCTGCGCGTGCCGCTGGTGGCGGAACCGGGTTTCGGGCGCAACTGGAATCAGGCGCACGCCTGAGGGGCGTCCCGGCTAGCGCCCTTTGAACACGGCCTCGCGCCGCTCCACGAAGGACTGCAGGCCCTCGGCAGCGTCTTCGCTCTCCATCACCGGCACCAGGTCGCGGAACATCTGGTCGATGGCCTCGGCTTCGGGGTGGTGCTGGGCGAAACGGGTGGCCTTGAGGACCCCTTGCACCGCCAGCGGCGCCGCGCGGGCGATGCCTTCGGCGAGCCGCATGGCTGCCTCGCGCTGTGTCCCCGGCGCGACCACTTCCTGCACCAGACCGGTGCGATGTGCTTCCTCGGCGGACCAACGATCACCGGTCAGCAGGTAGCGCTGCGCGTTGGCCCAGCCCATCTGCTGCGGTAGGCGCAGAGTGGCGCCGCCACAGGGGTACAGACCGCGCTGCACTTCGAGCATCGCGAACTGGGTGTCTTCCGCTGCGACGCGCACCTCGGTGGCCAGCAGCATTTCCACACCCCAGGTGAAGCAATAGCCCTGCACCGCCATGACCACCGGCTTGCACCGTCGTGGTCCCGCCAGGCCGAACAGGTCGATTTCTCCCGCAGCGAGCGGAAAGCCTTCGCCCGAGCGGAAGTAGGGCGCCCACTGGTCCAGCTCGACCCCGGCCGTGAAGTGCTTGCCCTCCGCGCAGACCACCGCCACGCGCAGTGCGTCGTCCCGCTCCAGCTCCGCCAACGCACGCCCGATGTCGTGGTACATGGCCACGCTCAACGCATTCAGCTTTTCCGGTCGCTGGATGCGGATTTCGAGAATGGCGCCGTGGCGCTGACAAAGGATGTGAGTCATGGGGAACTCCGCTGCACAAGGGTTGCGGTCGGCGGCGGCTCCCGAGGCCGAAACCAGGCCACAAATCGGGCCAGGCCACGGTGCCGTGCCCAACTAAATATCTTTCAAAAACAAACACTTAATTTCGATTTGCGCGAAATCATCCCGTTCCGGGCAAATTTTCGCGCGGAGTCGGGAACCCAATCCGCTACTCCCTGTCCTATCCAGTGAGCGTTACCCCCTTGACGCTCCTCTGTCTCCACTCCCTGGACAGAGTCCGGCATCCCCCAAAGCCGGAACCGCTGCCGGGCGATTTCCCCCGAGTCGCCCGGCACTTTTTTGTGCGCTTCGGAAAATTTGTGCGTTCGACTATACGCCCGCATCCGAGCGCAGCCAAGCGCCGAGGGTCGCTTGCGCCTCTTCCACGCCGATGCCGCGCAGCGCCGAGAACAGCTGGCAGCTCGCCCGATCGCCCAGGCTGCGCTGTACCTGAAGCTGTACGTTGCGCGCCTTGCCGAACGAGAGCTTGTCAGCTTTGGTGAGCAGCACATGCAATTGCCGCCCGGCCGATTCGGCCCATGCCAGCATCTGCTGGTCATAGTCGGTGAGCGGGTGCCGGATATCCATGATCAGAACCACGCCAATCAGCGGCCCGCGCTTGCCGACATAATCGCCGACGAGCCGGCCCCAGTCGCGGCGCACCCGCTCCGGCACATTGGCGTAGCCGTACCCAGGCAGATCCACCAGGTAGCCGTTGGGCACCGCGAAGACGTTCAGTAGCTGGGTACGGCCGGGTGTCTTGCTGGTGCGTGCCAGGTTGCGACGCTGACACAATTTGTTCAGCGCACTGGATTTTCCGGCGTTGGAGCGACCCGCGAAGGCCAATTCAGGAAGGCCGTCATCCGGAAGCTGATGGTGTTGTGCACATGACCGCAAAAATTCGGCCTTGAGGAAGGGGTTGTCGCTCACGTCCTGCCGCATCGGGTATATTTAGGCGTTGCAACCATACTCGTTTCCGCGCCCGGCGACCCATCGCCAAAGGGGTGCGAACTGTCATCGGAGTCTTGAATGAAGCGCGCCCTGTTTGCCTGCTGTGCCCTTTTTGTGGGCATCGCGCAGGCCGAAGAGCCCTTTACCGGGGGTGACCCCGAAGCCGGAAAGGCGAAATCCGCGACCTGCGCGGCCTGTCACGGGCCGGATGGCAACAGCAGCAATCCGGAATGGCCGGTTCTCGCGGGCCAGCATGCCACCTACATCGTGGAGCAGCTGAAGGCCTACAAGAGCGGAGCGCGCCAGAATGCGTTGATGATGGGGCAGGCCGCCGGTCTGTCGGAAACCGACATGCGCAATCTCGGCGCCTACTACGCGCAGCAGCAGGCCAAGCCGCGCACCGCCAGCGAGGAAGCGGTGGCCATTGCAGAGCCGCTGTGGCGCGGTGGTGACGCCGAGCGCGGCATTCCATCGTGCACCGGCTGCCATGGGCCGGCCGGTCTGGGGAATGCGGGTGCTGCCTATCCGCGCATTGCCAACCAGCACGCCACCTACACCGCCATGCAGCTGCGTGCCTATCGTTCCGGTGAACGCGGCGTGGGCGTTCCGGGTCAGATGATGCAGACCGTTGCCGCCAAGCTCACCGACGAGGAAATCGACGCGCTGGCTTCCTACGCAGCAGGTCTGCAGCCGCGCCGCTGATCGCTCGGCGGAGCCTTGATCCAAAGCCGTTTTCCGTGGGGATAGATATGCGTCGTTTTTTGAGCCGCCTTGCCGCGGTTGCCCTCCTTGTCAGCCCATTGGCTTGCACCGCCCAGCCCGAGACTTATGTCGAGGGCGAGCACTACAAGGAAGTGCGCAACGTCGAAACCTCGGAGCCTGGTGCGATCGCCGTAACCGAGGTGTTCTGGTACGGCTGCCGGCATTGCTACAACTTCGAGCCGCACATCAACGAGTGGAAGCGCACCAAGGCTGAGGATGTGACCTTCGAGCGCCTTCCCACCGCGCTCGGTCGAAGTGCCGGTCGTCTGCATGTCCGCGCCTTCTACACGGCGCAGGAGCTTGAGGTCACGGACGAGGTGCATGGCCGCATCTTCAACGCCATCCACCAGCAGGGACGAAGCCTCGCCTCCGAAGACACGCTGGCCGGTATCTTCTCGCAGGCCGGTATCGAGGTGGACACGTTCCGCAAGACCTTCAACAGCTTCACGGTCGAGAACCGCACGCGACGTTCGGAGCAGCGCATTGCCGACTTTGGCATCGCCAGTGTCCCGACGGTGGTGGTTGATGGTCGTTGGCAGGTCAGCGCGGGGCAGGCCGGAAGCTTCGAGGAAATGATCAGCATCATCAATTTCCTCGTCGACAAGGCGCGCTCGAACAAGGGCTGATCCGGCATGCGGGCCGGTATACCCGCATGTCTCCTCTCTGGTCTCCTTGTCTTGGTGGTGGCCACCGCCGCCTGGTCTGCGGCGCGTGCCCACTCCGTGGAGTCGATCCCCCTTGCCAACGTCGAGCGAAGCTGCGCGCGCATCGAGGCCCGGCTGGCATCCGTGCATCCGGAGCATTGCGCGCTTCCCGCGCTGAAGGCCTCCGGGGTCGCTTCCGTGGAAGGCTGGCCGCTGCTGTATGCCGATTTTCCGCCCAATGGCGCGACGGCGGATGGCCGCCCGGCACTGCGCGTGCTCCTGTTCGGCGGTATCCACGGCGACGAGTTGTCGTCCGTCAGCGTGGTGTTCCAGTACATGGCGGAGCTCGACCAGCGTACCGACCGCACCCAGTATTGGCGCGTGATCCCGGCCCTGAATCCGGATGGTTTATTGCGGCGGCCGGCCACACGCGAGAATGCCAACGGTGTGGATCTGAATCGCAATTTCCCCTCGCCGGACTGGCAGCGGGCGGCTTTGCCGCACTGGCGCACGCAGACGGGCAGCGATCCGCGCCGCTACCCCGGTCCGGACGCCCTGTCAGAGCCGGAAAGCCAATGGCTGGCCGAGCAGATCATCCGCTTTGCCCCCGATGTGGTGGTCGCCATGCACGCGCCGCTGGGGCTGCTGGATTTCGACGGCAGGCGCCATGAGGCCCCCGAGCGTCTGGGCTTCCTGCAGCTGGATCAGCTGGGCACCTACCCCGGCTCGCTGGGACGCTGGGCCGGGGAATATCTGGGCATTCCTGTGGTGACGCCGGAATTGCCGCACGCCGGCATCATGCCGACCGCGCGGCAGGCGGCCGACATGTGGCGCGATCTCGAGCAGTGGATGGTCGAGCATGTGGTTCCGGGTCTGCCGGTCTCTCGGCAGCTCGCGGACAGCGGTCCGGAACAGGTGACGCCGTGGCTGACGCAGCCGCCGCTCCCGGTGCAACTCAGGGGCGTGCTTCCGCACTGATGGCGGTGGGCGTGATCTCGCGTTCCTCCAGCTCGACCTCGCGCTCGATGCGCCAGCTTCCGTCTTCCTGCAGCCGCCAGTACTGGCGCTTGTGCGAAACCGACTGGTAGCTGTCGCTGCGGTATTCCTGTTCGAAGCTGACCAGACGCAGGCCCGGCTCGCCAGGGTAGTCGAAGATCGCAATATCGCGCAGTTCCACCTCGATCCAGCTCTTGCCCGCGTTGACGGCACGTTTGTGCGCGGCAAAGTGTGGGCGTGCGTGCTGTTCGGTCGTGAAGTTGTCGGCGTAGAAGCTCAGATAGTGGTCGGTGTCGCGCTGCGCCCAGGCGTTGCGCCAGGCGTCGATGCGAGCCTGGAATCGCGTTCGCTCGCTCGCCACGGCCTCCCGTGTCGCCCATTGCAGTGACTCCGCCAGCACGACGCGTGTTTCGCCGATGTCGATGTAGTCCTGCAGCCAGGCCATTGCGTCGTTGGACAGGGTCACGCAGCCCTCCGAAGAGCGTGGCACGCGTGCATAGGTGTCCCGCGGTACGCCGTGCAGCCAGATTCCGTAGCCGGTACGGCGGCGGTGGCGATCCCAGTCGTTGGGGTAGTCCACCGGGAAGGCGCCGTGGCCGTAGAGTTCCGGCAGCGAGGCGTCGTCTTTCCACTCGGTGATGCGGTAAATCCCCAGCGGGGTGCGGTTGTCGCCCTCCCGCTCCTTGCCAAAACCGGCGCTGCCCATGGCGGCATAACGGTCGGCGATCAGGCGCAGGCCTTCGGTGCTGTTCTCCAGCACGTAGAGGCGCGCTGCGGACAGGTCCACCGTCAGCAGATAGCGCAGATGATCGGGCAGGGCCAATACGGCGCTGGGCTGCATGTGCCGGGCGTCGTCGAGATGGCTGCGCGCGATACGCAAGTCCAGTTCTTCAGCTAGTGCCTGCAATGCCTCACCGTGTTCGGGCATCAGGCTGGCGGCGGGCACCCCAGCCAATGCACCGAAGATGCGCCCGCGCAGATAGTGGGCGGCGCGGAAGGTGGGTTCGTCTTCGATCAGTGCATCCACTCGATCCAGGGCAAGGCGCGCCTGACCGTTGTCAAAGGCATGCGCTGCTTCGATCAGACGGTCCTCGGGGGATCCAGGAGGGGCCGGTGCGGCGGGTGCATCGAGCAGCAACGGCGGGCTGACCAGCCGCGCCTCGACGTCATGGCTTGCAGCCAGCAGCGCCACGGCGAGCAACCCGGCCGCGCGGACCATGCCGTACTGTTGCGACTGGCAGGCACCAGCCCTCCCGTGCACGCGCGACGGCGCCATTCTCATCGCATGGCGCCCTGGTGGCGGTTGAGCAGGGCTGCACCGCGGGCGCGAGATGCTGCGGCACGATGGTCGCGTCAGATCGACCTTTAGGCTGCAGGGTGATTGTTCAGGCGCATGCGGCGCCCCACGCGACAATGGCATGTCGGCAATCAACGGGCATCAGCGCGTGGTTTCGCGCAGGATGAGCCAGCGGTCATCCACCCGACGCAGGTCAAGCACCTTGGTCGTGACGTCGCTGTAGTTGTCGGATTCGTATTCCTGCTGGAAGGTGACGCGGGCCCGGTCCGGGCTGACAATCTGAATGTCCGGATCGCGTACCCGCACGACGATGCGGTTCGGGCTGCTCACCCGATCGCGCCGCTGCGCCTCCCAGGCCGAGCGGCTGAGACCGCCGGCGGGATCGAAGTCCGGCGCATAGGCATCGAGATAGGCCTCCACCTCCTGCTTCTGCCAGGCCTGCGCCCAGTCGTAGACGGCTGCGGAGATGCGCTCGCGCGTCGCGCGCTCCGCCGTGGAGCTGGGCGCGGCTGCCGCGGGCGTGGCAGCGGCGGGCGGCGCGGCGCGGTCGACGGCCGGGGATGATGCATCCGAGGCGGAGGAAACGGACGATGCGGCAGCGGCGTCGCTGCTGCCGGCAGGGGAGGTTGCAGCGGTCGCAGGCTGCTCGGCGGGGGCGCTGAGGTTGGGGCGCGTGGCCGGCAGACTGGCGCCGAGGCGCTCCATCAATTTCAGCTTCTGTCGCGCGGTGGGATTGCTTTCATCGAGCATCAGCGCGCGGTTGTAGGAAGCCGAGGCGAGTGCCGCATAGATATCGCCCAGATTCTCGTGCGCCGTGGCGTAGCTGGGGTGGGTGGCCAGCGCCGCCTCCAGGGCGTCGCGCGCCTTCTCATAGTCACCCTGCTGGGCATAGATGACGGCAAGGTTGTTGTACGGCTCGGGTAGCTGCGGATAGTCGCGGGTCAGGTTGGCGAAGACCTCGATGGCCTGATCGCGCCGGCCGGTACGTGACAGTGCGAGTCCGCGCAGGAATCGCGCCTCAGCGTCCTGCGGACTGCCTTCGAGATGCGTTTCCAGCACATTCAGTGCCTGCGCGGCGCGCCCCTCGTTGAGCAGGCGACGGGCCTCTTCGGTCGCGGCGAAGGCAAGGGAAGAACAGAGCGCGGCGGCCACAGCCACCACCGTCGGAATCAGGGGAAATCGAGTGACCATGAAGGGGGTCCGGGTAAGCGGAGGGACATTGACGTCGGGCATCCATAGTACCCAACACCTTGGGGATGGCGCAGGCCGCCGAGACTACCTGCGCTTGGGATAGACCGACGGCATGCCGGGTGGCCGAATCTTGAAGCGACGGTGGATCCAGAAGTAATCCGGCAGCGCCATGCGTACGCCGTCTTCCAGGGCGGCGTTGACGCGCCGCGCGTCCTTCGCGACATCGTCACTGGGGAAGTCATCCCAGGCGGGTGCGATGCGGACAACGAGATCGCGGCCCTCACGCCGGGGGTAGAAGGGCACGACGCGGGCGCGGCCATACTCGGCAAGCTTGCTGGTGGCCGACAGCGTGGGGGTTGGAACACCGAAGAAGTCGACAAAGAGCGTGCCCTGCGGCAGGGCCTGGTCCGGTCCGTACCAGATGGCGTCGCCCTGGCGCAGTGCCCGTACCAGAGGGCGCAGCTGTTCGCGCTGCAGCGCGGGCCGACCGCTGTGGCGGCTGCGCAGTGCCTGCATGACGCGCTCGAACACCGGATCGTTGTGGCGGCGATACATGGCGTGGAAGGTCACGCCCGCCTCGCACAGCGCGCGCGCCGCCAGTTCGAGGGTGGTGAAGTGGCCGGTGAGCAGGATGACGCCACCCTCGCGTTTGGCGGCTTCCAAATGCTCCAGGCCTTCCACGCGCAATCGCGGTGCCAACACGCGCGACGGCTTCCACCACGCCGACAGGGTTTCGAAGAAGCCGACTCCTACCGATTCGAAATGGGCACGCACCAGGGACTCGATCTCGTCCGGCCCTTTGTCGGGAAAACACAGCGAAAGATTGATGCGCGTGATGTCGCGGCGCCGTCTGAGCAGTCGGTAACTCAGCCGGCCAAGCTGCCGTCCCAGTCCTCGCTGAATCGACAGCGGCAGCCAGGCGAGGGCGCGCAGCAGCCCCACCAGCAACCAGTGCGGCCAGTAGCGCGGGTGATAGACAGACGAAGGCTTGCGGGAGGACGGCATAGGGGCATGCAGGCGCAGAGCGCACAATGCGCCATGACGCGAAACAGATAGACTGCGAGTGTAAACGCTCCGTTACCCCGCTCCCCAACGCCGACATGCCGAATCATTCCGCGGCCGCGCGCACCGAGCTTTTCGAGGACGGCAAGTTCGCCCTTGTGTGCGACACCCAACGCGTGGCCGAACCGGGTGCCTGGCTCTTTGACCCAGCGCATTACCGCCAGCATTGTCAGGTGCGCGAGCATGTCGCGGGCCGCGGCAGCGTGCTCTTCATTGACAGCGCTCAGTGGCATTGGGTGCTGCGTGGCTATCGCCGCGGTGGCTTGCCAGGGAAGTTCGCGGAGGAGCGCTATGTCTGGCCGGGGCTCTGGCGGACGCGTCCCTTTCGGGAATTCCGCCTGCTTGAAAAGCTGCATGCCGATGGCCTGCCAGTGCCGGCACCGGTGGCCGCGGGCGTCTGGCGCGGGCACGGTACCTATCGCGGCGCGCTGCTCATGGAGCAGATTCGCGCGGTGCGCGCCTTGCGCGATGTGCTCGCCGAGGCACCTCAGCTCCCTGCCTTCTGGAATGCGGTCGGGGTGCTTATCGCGCGCCTGCACCGTCTGCGCGTGCATCATCCCGACCTCAATGTCAGCAATCTGCTGGTCGATGACCACGGCGGGCTGCATCTGATCGATTTCGATCGCGCCCGTGAAGCCGCACCAGGCTGGCTGCTGCATCTGGGGCTCGCGCGTCTGCGGCGCTCCCTGCGCAGGGCACGCGACAGCGCCGCGGTCATTCACTATGACGACGTCAGTGACTGGCAGGCCCTGATCGACGGCTACCAGCACGCGGGTGCCTGAGCACGATGTTGCGCCTGCTCTATCGCATGCTGCTCAATGTTGGTGTCTGGCCCGCCACACTGATGCTGACGCTGCGTGCCCGTCGTCAGGGCGATGCCGCCGGCCGGTGGCCCGAGCGACTGGGCTGGGTGCGCCGCATGGAACGTCCCATCGCCGTCTGGGTGCATGCCGCTTCGCTGGGTGAGGTGGTGGCTGCCCGGCCGCTGATCGACGCCTTGGTGGAGCGCCACGGCGAGGGCGCCATCTGGATCACCACCATGACCACCACCGGCTCCAAGGCCGTGCGGGAGATCTGGGGGCAGCGCGTCCGCCACAGTTACGTGCCTTTCGATCTGCCCAGCATGCTGCGCCGTTTCCTGCACCGCGTGCAGCCGCAGGTATGTCTGGTGCTGGAAACCGAGCTGTGGCCCCATCTCTTTGCCACGCTTGCGCAGCGGCGGATTCCGCTGTTCATCGCCAATGCGCGCCTGTCGCCGCGCTCGCTGCGCGGCTATGGCCGCATCCGCGGGAGCATTGCGCAGGTGCTGCAGCAGGTCACCCTGGTGGCCACCCAGAGCGAAGCCGACGCCTTGCGCTTCCGCTCCTTGGGCGCACCCAACGTCGTCTGTGCCGGCAACATCAAATTCGATCTGACCCCGCCGGAACCCGCCCTGGCGCAGGGCCGACAATGGCGCGAGGCGCTCGGCACGCGTCCGGTCTGGATTGCCGCGAGCACCCACGACGGCGAGGAAGCTGCCGTGCTGGCCGCCCATCGCGACCTGCTGCGTTGGTACCCCGAGGCCTGCCTCATCCTGGTGCCGCGCCATCCCCAGCGCTTTGCGTCCGTCGCGCGCGCGCTGGACCGTGACGGCTGGCGCTACGCCCGTCGCAGCACTTTCGCGGACGCTGCAGAGATCGCATCCGATATCCCGCTGCTGCTGGGGGACAGCACCGGCGAGATGTTCGCCTACCTGGCAATGGCCGACGTCGCCTTCGTCGGCGGCAGCCTGGTCGAGATCGGCGGGCACAATCTGCTGGAGCCGGCGTCCATCGGCTTGCCCGTGCTGTTCGGGCCGCACATGTTCCATTTCGTGGATGCGCGACGGCTGCTGGTCGACGCCGGCGGTGCACAGGAGGTGGCCAGTGCGCAGGATCTGGCGGTGGACATTGCCGCCTTGTTCGCCGAGCCGGAACGGCGCGCCACCATGGGCCAGGCGGCGGCCGAGGCAGTGGCCGCCAACCGCGGCGCGGTGGCGCGTCATCTGGCGCTGTTGGACGAAGTCCGCGCAACCTGGCCGCCCACAGCAGGCTAGCGCTAGCCTGCCGCCATGGCAGGACTGATCGAGACACGACCGGAGGGGCTCTACTGCGCGGCGGGGGATTTCCATATCGACCCGTGGCGGCCCGTGCCGCGCGCCGTCATCACCCACGCCCACGCCGACCATGCGCGCGCCGGTCACGGCGTCATCTGGTGTGCGCGCGAATCGCTGGGCGTCATGCATCAGCGGCTGGGGCAGGCGGCGCCGATCCGGCCGCTGGATTGGAGCGAACCGCTGACCCTGGGATGCACACAGGTATCGCTGCATCCCGCGGGGCACATCCTGGGATCGGCGCAGGTGCGGGTCGAGGCGCGCGAGGGTGTATGGGTCGCCTCGGGTGACTACAAGCGCGATCCGGACGCCACCTGCACTGCTTTCGAGCCGGTGGCCTGTGACACCTTCATCACCGAGGCCACCTTCGCGCTTCCGGTCTATCGTTGGCCCGACCCGGCCGACGTCGTGGCGGACATCTTCCATTGGTGGCAGCAGGCAGCCAGCAACGGCCAGCCTGCCGTGCTGTTCTGCTATGCCCTCGGCAAGGCGCAACGGGTGCTCAATGGGCTGCTGGCGCATACCGGGCAGACGGTCTATCTGCATGGGGCGATGACCCCGCTGGTGGCGGTGTACCGCGAGGCCGGCGTGGCGATGGTGCCCACCGAAGCGGTATCCGCACAGCCGCGCGACCACGACTGGCAGGGCCAACTGATCATGGCGCCCCCGAGTGCCGCCGGCACTTCCTGGATGCGACGTTTCCGCGGGGCGACCACCGGCTTTGTGTCTGGCTGGATGCGGGTACGCGGCAATCGACGGCGGCGCGGCTATGACCAGGGCTTCGTGCTGTCGGATCACGCCGACTGGCGCGGCCTGGTCGACAGCATTCGGGAGACCGGCTGCCAGCGCGTGCTGGCCACACACGGCCACAGCGACACCCTGGTGCGCTATCTGCGCGAGCACGGCTGGCAGGCAGCCGAACTGGGTACGCCTTTCGAAGGCGAGGCCGACGGATGAAGCGCTTCGCGCAGCTCTACGAGCAGCTCGACGCCACCCGCGCCACCGGCCGCAAGCTGGCATTGATGGCCGACTACTTCCGTCACAGCGATGACGAAGCCGCCGCCTGGGCGCTGTACTTCCTGACCGGGCGCCGCCTCAAGCGCCTGCTGCCCCCGGCCCGGCTGAAAGCCTGGGCTGCCGAGGCCGCCGGCGTAGCCGACTGGATGCTGGCTTCCAGTCACGCCCACGTGGGTGATCTGGCGGAAACCATCGCCCTGCTGTTCGACGATGGCGGCGCGGGCGACCCGGCGCTGGTTTCGCGCGAACTGGGCGCCTGGGTGGCCGAACTGCGCGCGCTGGCACAGGCCGACGAGGCCATCATCGGCACCCAGCTCGCCGTCTGGTGGCGCGGGCTGCCCCTGCGCGAAAGCTTCCTGCTGACCAAGCTGCTGACCGGCAGCCTGCGCGTCGGGGTGTCCACCGGCCTTGCCACACGGGCCTTGGCCCAGGCCTTGGAGCAGGACGAAAACCTCATCGCCCAGCGCCTGATGGGGGACTGGCAACCGGATGCCGCGCTGCTCGCCCGTCTGCGCGCACCGCCCGACGCCGGCACCATCGCCTCCCAGCCCTATCCCTTCTGCCTGGCGGCACCCTTGGAGGACGCTCCCGTGGAGCTGGGTGCGGTGACGGATTTTCTCGTCGAGTGGAAGTGGGACGGCATCCGCGCTCAGCTCATCCGGCGCGAAGGGCAGGTCTTCGTCTGGTCGCGCGGCGAGGAGTTGCTGGCGGGTCGGTTTCCCGAGATCGAGGCGGCGGCCACGGCCTTGCCCGACGGGACGGTGCTGGACGGGGAAGTGGTGTGCTGGCGCGATGGCATCCGGCCTTTTGCCGAATTGCAGCGGCGCATCAACAAGCAGAAGCCCGGCCGTCGTCTGTTGGAGGAGGCGCCAGTGCGCTTTCTCGCCTATGACTTGCTCGAGGCCGAAGGGCGCGATATCCGCGACCAATCCACGCGGGCGCGGCGCCACACGCTGGAGCGCAGCGTTGCCGCCGCCGAAGCGACCATCACCGTTTCACCGCTGGTGCGCGCGGGGGATTGGGCGAGCCTGGCACCGCTGCGCGCCGAGGCGCGTACGCGCGGGGTCGAAGGGCTGGTGCTGAAGCACGCGGATGCGCCCTATACGCGCGGACGCCGCCGCGGTGTGTGGTGGAAGTGGAAGGTCGACCCGCTGACTGTGGATGCCGTGCTCGTCTATGCCCAGGCGGGCCACGGCCGGCGCTCCAATCTCTACACCGACTACACCCTGGCGGTCTGGGACGGTGACGCCTTGGTGCCGGTGGCAAAGGCCTACTCCGGCCTCACCGACAAGGAGTTGACGCAGATGGACCGCTGGATCCGTCAGCACACCATCGAGCGCTTCGGGCCGGTGCGCAGCGTGCAGCCGCTTCAGGTCTTCGAGATCGCCTTCGAAGGCATCCAGCAGAGTAAGCGCCACAAGGCCGGGGTCGCGTTGCGCTTTCCGCGCATCCATCGCTGGCGTCAGGACAAGCCGGCGGCGGAGGCCGACCACCTGCAGGCCCTGCACGCGCTGCTCGATACCGTCACGCCCTCTTGAAGTTTGCTAGCGCGTGCTGCGCCATCCCTGCGCCATGTGCAGCGCCAGCGCGGCCCAGATGCAGGCAAAGCCGGCTAGCCGTGCGGCATCGAAGGGCTCCTTGTAGAGCAGCACGCCGAGCAGCAGTTGGCAGGTCGGCGCGAAGTACTGCATCAGTCCCAGGCTGGCGAGTGGCATGCCGCGCGCCGCCAGTGCGTACAGCGCCAAGGGCAGGGCGGTGACCGCGCCGCCACCGGCGAGTAGCAGCCAATCGACCGGAGGATGCTGGGTGGGCAGGCTCAGCATCATCACCGCCAGGGTGGCGGGCAAAGCCCATAGGCAGGTTTCGGCGGCCAGACCGGTCACCGCATCCACATCCAGATGCTTGCGCACCAGTCCGTAGAGGGCGAAGCTGCTGGCGAGGCACAGGGCAATCCAGGGCAGGCCGCCGGCGCGCAGCGTCAGCCAGAGCACGCCAGCGGCAGCCAGCCCCACCGCCATCCAGCGCACCCGATCCAGGCGCTCGCCCAGCACCACCACCCCCAGCGCCACCGACATCAGCGGGGAGATGAAATAGCCGAGACTGGCCTCGACCACGCGCTCCTGCGCCACCGCCCACACATAGATGCCCCAGTTGCTGGCAATGACGCCGCCCGACAGGCACAGCATGGCCCACTGCCGCCGGTCGAGCTGACGCAGATTGCGCAGCTGACCGCGGATGAGCAGGAAGGCGAACACCGCCACGAAGCTCCAGAACAGCCGGTGCGCGGCCACCTCGAGGGCTGGCACGTGCGCCAGTGCCTTCCAGTAGACCGGGAACAGCCCCCAGATGCCGAAGGCACCGACGGCGGCAAGGATGGCGGTTTGGCGGCTGGGTGCAGGCATCCATGCAGCGCGACTTGGACGTCGCACGGTTCGTGAAAGAGGCGCGCGCATCATAGGCGGATGGTCCAGTGCCTGCTTTCCACCCACGATATCGATGGCTTCTTCGAGGCCCGCCAATGGCAGGTCCTGCCGTTCCAGCATGCGGCGTGGCAGGCCTATGCCGATGGAGCATCCACGCTCATTCACGCCGCTACCGGACAGGGCAAGACCCTGGCGGCCTGGTTGGGGCCGCTGTCCGAGGCCTGCGATGCGCAGGAACCGCTGCGTGTGCTGTGGCTGACGCCAATGCGGGCACTGGCCGCCGACACCCAGGCGCAGTTGCAGGCCGCCGCCGATGCCCTGCAGGTGCCTTGGCAGGTGGGGCTGCGTACCGGCGATTCTTCCAGCAGCCAGCGCAGTCGCCAGCGCAAACGCTTGCCGCAGGCATTGGTGACCACCCCTGAATCGGCATCGCTGCTGCTGTCCTACGGTGATCTGCTGCCGCAATGGCGTGGATTGCGCGCCATCGTGGTGGACGAGTGGCACGAACTGCTGGGCAGTAAGCGCGGTGTGCAGACCGAGCTGGTGATGGCGCGGCTGCGCCAGTTGGCGCCAGAACTGCGCACCATTGGTCTGTCCGCCACCCTGGGCAATGTCGAGCAGGCGGCCCGGGTGCTCGTCGGGCCGTCGGGTCGCGTGCAACGCATCAGCGGTGAGGCCAAGGCGCCGCCCACCATCGAAACCCTGTTGCCCGACACGGTGGAACGCTTTCCATGGGCGGGGCACATGGGACTGTCCAACGTCGAGGCGGTGGCGCAGCGCCTGCAGCACACTGGCAGCAGCCTTGTCTTTACCAATACCCGCGCGCAGGCGGAGCGTTGGCACGATGCTCTGCGCGAGCATCTTCCGGGCCATGCCATCGCGTTGCATCACGCCTCGCTGGACCGCGCCGCACGCAGTGCGGCAGAGCAGGGCATCCGCGACGGTACGCTGCGCACCGTCGTCGCCACCAGCAGCCTCGATCTGGGCGTCGACTTCGCACCGGTGGAGTTGGTGGTGCAGATCGGTGGTCCCAAGGGCGTGGCGCGGCTGCTGCAGCGTGCGGGCCGCTCTGGCCACGCGCCCGGGCGCGGTAGCCACATCCTTTGTGTGCCCGCGCACGCCCTCGAACTGGCCGAATTTGCGGCCGCGCGCGATGCCATTGCCAGCGGCACCCTGGAAAAGCGCGAACCGCTGCGCAATTGTCTGGATGTGCTCGCCCAGCATGTATGCACGCTGGCCCTCAGTGGTCGCGTGCGTGCCGAGGAGATTCGCGAACACGCCACAGCGACGCATGCCTTCGCCGAACTGGATGACGCGCGTTGGCAGTGGGTGCTGGACTATGTCCAGCGCGGTGGGGATGCCTTGCAGGCCTATCCGCAGTACCGCAAGGTGGAGCAGGATGCGGAAGGCGTCTTGCGTATCCCTGATGCCACCATTGCACGCCGTCATCGCATGGCCATCGGCACCATCACCGCAGACGCGCACATGCAGGTGGCCTGGATGTCCGGTGGGCGCATCGGCCAGGTGGAAGAGCGCTTCATTGCCGGCCTGCAGCCGGGGGATTCCTTCCTCTTCGCTGGTCGGGCACTGACTCTGGTGCGCGTGCGCGACATGACCGCCTACGTGCGGGCCGGACGCAGCCGGCGCCTGGTGCCGCGTTGGGCGGGAGGACGCATGCCTTTGTCCTCCACCTTGGCGGATGCGCTGCTGAATGGCTATGCGCAGGCCGACGCGGGAATGGCGCAGGGAGTGGAAATGACTGCGTTGGCACCCTTGCTGGCGCTGCAGCGGGACTGGTCGGCACTGCCCGGCCGCGACCATCTGCTGGTCGAGCAGGTGCGCTCGCGCGAGGGCACGCATTGGTTCGTCTTTCCCTTTGCCGGCCGCCACGCCCATGAGGCGCTGGCCGCGCTGGCGGGCTGGCGCTTGTCGCAGCAGAGCCCGGTCACCGCCACGCTGACCGCCAACGACTACGGCTTCGAGGTGCTGGCACCGGAACTTCCCGCCTTGAGCGAGGCGCTGCTGCGCCAACTGATGACCGCCGAGGGGCTGCACGCCGATCTGCTGGCTGCAATCAACGGCACCGAGCTGGCCAAGCGGCATTTTCGCGAGATCGCGCGTGTGGCCGGTCTGGTGTTCGAAGGCTATCCGGGACGCGGCAAGAGCACCCGACAGGTGCAGGCGTCGAGCGGGCTGATCTTCGACGTGCTGTCGCGCTACGATCCCCAGAACTTACTCATGCATCAGGCCCAGGAGGAAGTGTTGCGTCAGCAGCTCGATCTGTCCCGCGCCCGGCAGGTGCTCGAGCAACTGCCGCGCCAGACCGTTGTGCTAGCCGCTCCACCGCGGTTGACGCCGCTCGCCTTTCCCTTGTGGGCCGAGCGCATCAGCAGCCGGGTGTCGAGCGAGGACGTGGCCACGCGGGTGGCGCGCATGGTCGCCAGCCTGGAGCAGGCGGCGGATCGCCGCCGCCGACGCGCACTGCGCAAGGCGGGCTGATGGCAAGCGCGCTCCCGATTGATCTTGCCGGTACGGCCTGCCTGCTGGACGGTCGCCGCGCACTGTATTGGCATGCGGCGCAGACGCTGGTGCTGGCGGATGTGCATCTCGGCAAGGGCGAAGCCTTTCGCCGGCAGGGCGTGGCCATCCCCAGCGGTCACACCCAGGCCGATTGCGACGCCATCGAGGCGCTGCTGGAGGCCTACCGCCCGCAGCGGCTGGTGGTCTGTGGCGATCTCTTCCACGACCGCATCCGCGGTGACGAAGGCTGGTTGGGGGCGCTGCAGGCGCTGTGCCATCGTCACCGGCAACTCGCCTTCGATGTCGTGCTCGGCAACCACGACCGCAAGAGCCGCGCGCTGCCCGAGCTTGGCATTCGCTGGCACGCCGAGCTGGTCGTCCCACCCTTCGTCTTTCATCACGAGCCGCAGACCGACCCGCGCGGCTACGTACTGGCCGGGCACCTGCATCCGGTCGTTCGCTTGCGCGGCATGGGGGATGCACTGCGTCTGCCGGTGTTCTGGCAGCGGGCCGACCAGGCCATCCTTCCGGCCTTTGGCAGCTTTACCGGGGGCATGCCTGTAGAGGCGGCTCCCGCGGAGCGGCTCTATGCCCTCTCCGAAACATCCATCACCCCATTGGCCGCCGGGACAGGCGCGGCCCTATCCAAAGGAGCAAGCCGATGCGTGTTTTGATAACGGGCGGTACCGGTTTCGTGGGGCGTCCGCTGTGTGCGCACCTGCTGGCACAGGGGCACCAAGTGGTGGTCTGGTCACGCACGCCGCAGCATGCGCTGACCCTGCTTCCCAAGGGGGTGGCCACGGTGGCGGAGCCGGAGGATGCCCGCGGCATCGACGCCGCCATCAACCTCGCGGGAGAGAACCTCGGCTCCGGTCGCTGGACGGCGGCGCGCAAGCAGCGCTTCCTCGACAGCCGCCTGCATATCACCCGTCGCCTGGTGGAATGGATGGAGCAGGCCGGGGTGAAGACGCTGATCTCCGCCTCGGCAATCGGCTTCTACGGCGCACGGGGCGACGAAGTGGTGAGCGAGGACGACATGCCCTCTGGTGCAATGCAGGGTGGGCTCGATATCTGCTCAGCCTGGGAGGCCGAAGCCAAGCGCGCCGCTGCGTTCGGTGCGCGGGTGGCCATCGTGCGCATCGGCCTTGTGCTGCATCCCGAAGGCGGCGGACTGCAGCAGATGCTACTGCCCTTCAAGCTCGGCATCGGCGGTCCGATGGGGAGCGGACAGCAATGGTGGAGCTGGATTCATCGCCACGATCTGGTGCGGCTGTTCACACATCTGCTGGAGAAGGAGGACGCCTCCGGCGAGTTCAACGGCACGGCGCCCAATCCGTTGCGGCAGCGGGATTTCGCCAAGACGCTGGGCCGTGTCATGCGCCGTCCGAGCTTCATGCCCACACCGGCCTTCGCCCTCAAAATCGCGTTGGGGTCCATGGCCGAGTTGCTGACGCAGGGCCAGCGCGTGTTGCCGCGGCGCACGCAGGAAAGCGGCTTCTGCTTTGAATACCCTGAACTGGAAGGCGCGCTGCGCGACCTGCTGCAACGCCCTGAGGAGCGCGCCGCCTAGGCAGCGCCAGGGTCTTGGCGGTGGGCCGCGGCCGCCTCGCGGATGGCGGCGCGGGCCTCGCTCGATTTGCGGCGTAGATTGTTGATCTGCATCTTCAGCCGAGGGTGGCCGGCAAAGCGGTCTTCGTGCCGATCCAGAAAGTCCCAGTACAGCGAGGTAAAGGGGCAGGCCTTGGGCCCGGTCGCCTGATCGGGACGGTAGCGGCAGTTGCGGCAGTAGTTCGACATGCGGTCGATGTATTTTCCGGAAGCCACGTAGGGCTTCGATGCCATCACACCGCCGTCGGCCCATTGGCTCATGCCGATGACGTTTGGCAGCTCCACCCATTCGACCGCGTCGACATAGATGGCGAGATACCAATCGTTGATGGCGCGCGGCTGCACGCCCAGCAACAGCGCATAGAGGCCGGTCACCATCAGACGCTGGATGTGATGGGCGTAGCCATAGCGCAGGGTGCCGTCGAGGGTATCGGCCAGGCAGGCCATACCGGTCTGGCCGGTCCAGAAGAAGTCGGGCAGGGGCTGCTGCGCCTCCAAGGCGTTTTCGTCCCGGTAGCCCGGCATGCGTGCCCAGTACAGACCGCGGACGTACTCGCGCCAGCCGAGGATCTGGCGAATGAAACCTTCGACGGCGGCAATGGGCGCATGGCCATCGCGCCAGGCTGCTTCGGCGTCGGCACAGGCGCGCATCGGGTCGAGCAGCTTGAGATTCAGCGCGCAGGCCAGACGCGCGTGGAACAGCCAGGGTTCACCGGTCCACATCGCATCCTGGAACTGACCGAAGCGGGGCAGGCGATGCGTGATGAAGTCTTCCAGTGCGGCTTCGGCCTGTTCCGCCGTGACCGGCCAGTCGAAGTGCTCCAGGCTGCCGGGGTGGTCCGGAAAATGCTGATCGACGTCCTTGATCACCTGCTGCGTGCAGGCATCCGGCGCGAAGCCCACCGGCGGAGGCAGACGGCCCGGTCCGTCCCGACCGAAGCTGTCGCGATTGTCGGCATCAAAATTCCACTGCCCGCCCGCGGGCTCCTTGCCCTCCATGAGCAACCCGGTCTGCTGGCGCATGCGGCGGTAGAAATGCTCCATGCGCGGTTGCTTGCGTCCTTCCAGCCACTGCGAGAACTCCACGCGCGTGCAGAGAAAGTGGGTGTCCGCATGCACCTCCAGCGGGAGACCGCGTGCCTGCGCGCAGGCGTCGAGCGCCTGCTGAACGTCGTATTCCCCGGCCTCGGTCATGCGCAGTCCGTCCACGGCCATTTCACTGAGCGTGGCGGCAAGGGCGCCATCAAGGGTGTCATGGGTGTGGGAACCCAGTGGCAGGTAGTGCACTCGCCAGCCGCTTTCTCGCAGTTGCTGGGCAAAATGCCGCATGGCGCTGAGGAACACCGCGATGCGGGCCTTGTGCGACCACACCTTGTTGCCCTCGGCGACACACTCGCACATCCATATGGTGTCGCGGGCGGGGTCCGCCGCCTGCAGCGCCGGATTCTGCAGGGACAGCTGGTCACCGAGGATCAGGACCAGACGGCGTGCGTCTTGCGCGCTCATGAGCTGGCGCTGCGCCGTTGTCGGCGACAGCGCTCGGAGCAATAGCGTACTTCCTCCCACACATCCGCCCATTTGCGACGCCACTCGAAGGGCCGCTGGCATACGACGCAGGTCTTTTCGGCCTTGGGGGGGCGACGACGGCGCGCGCTGGACTGTTTCATGCCCGCATTATCAATGGGGCTGCGCGCGCCTCGTCGTCCTGTCTGGCTCGACTTCGACAGTCGATCCGGCCGTACGAGGTCGCTTGGGGAACATGCAGCCTGGAATCGGGTTCAAAAAAATACAACCAAGTACAAGCGGAGTGACTTGATACCCATCCGTCGCTACCTGCAACAGCACACCAATCCTCCCGTATTCCTGCTCTCCACTGCACTGGTACTGCTCTTCGTCGGCTGGGGGGTGGTCGCGCCCACCCAGTTGGGCGCCGTCGCCGAGCGTCTGATGGCGCTGATCACCACCTATTTCGGGTGGTGGTATGTGCTTGCCGTGACAGGCTTTCTGGTCTTCGTTCTGGTGCTGCTGGTGTCTCCCTATGCACAGTTGCGCATTGGTCCGCACGACGAGCCGCCCGACTGGAGTACCTGGGGCTGGTTTTCCATGCTGTTCACGGCCGGAATGGGCATTGGCCTGGTGTTCTATGGTGTTGCCGAGCCGATCTTTCACTTCACGCAACCGCCGGTAGAGACCGCCAGCGCGGCAGACGCCGCGATGCGAGCACTGCAACTGACCTTCTTTCACTGGGGTGTGCATCCCTGGGCGGTGTACATCGTGGTCGGTCTGAGCATGGGCTATTTCTGCTTCCGTCAGGGCCTGCCGCTGCGGCCGGCCGCTGCCTTCTATCCGCTGATCGGGCGGGCGATCTACGGACCCATCGGCCATCTTGTCGATATTCTCGCGGTCTTCGGCACCCTCTTCGGCCTTGCGACCTCGCTCGGTCTAGGCGCGATCCAGATCAATGCCGGCCTGCACGCGGTCTTTGGCGTTCCCATGGCAGCGATGTGGCAGGTTGCAATCATTGCTGCCATCACCGCCGTGGCAGTGGCTTCGGTAATGGCAGGGCTGGACGCCGGCGTGCGACGGCTCTCGGTGGTCAACATGTTCTTGGCCATCGCCCTAGCAGTACTGGTTTTCGTTATGGGGCCGACGCTCTTTGTGCTTGAAGTGCTGCCCAGTGCCACCGGTCAATACCTGCAGCATCTGCCTGAGCGATCCCTGCAGACCTTCGCCTTATCGGAATCCGGAAGTGCGTGGATAGGGAATTGGACCCTGTTCTACTGGGGTTGGTGGATTGCTTGGTCGCCCTTTGTGGGCATGTTCATCGCCCGGATCAGTCGCGGACGCAGCATCCGTGCATTCATTCTGGGGTGCCTCCTGGCGCCCACCGGAACCTCGATTGTCTGGTTCACGATCTTCGGTGGAACCGCGCTCCACAAGATGATGCAGGGCGGCAACACCGCTCTTGCGGAGGCCGGCACCACCGACGCCATGTTCGTGCTGTTGCAGCAGCTATCGATGCCCGATGCGGTCATGACGGTCGCCGCCTTGCTGGCCGTGCTGGTGGTGGCCATCTTCTTTGCCACCTCTTCGGATTCCGGTTCGTTCGTGGTCGATATGCTGACCAACGGTGGTGATCCCCATCCGATCTGGCAGCAGCGTCTGTTCTGGGCCGTGACGGAAGGCGCCGTGGCGGCCATTCTGCTGGTGGCCGGTGCTACCACGGCGGGCAATCCGCTTTCCGCGTTGCAGACGGCGTCGGTCACCTCGGGCCTGCCTTTTTCCGTGGTGCTGGTCTTCATGTGTTGGGGCTTGTGGCGACAGCTGCAGCGCGATGGCCCGCCCGTAACACCCTCCGCGGCTGGGCGCTGACGCAGTCCCAATCCCACCGACCGGAACTGTCGACTTTTTCCGACTAGCCGGTCAGGTCCGCGCTGCGCATCATGGTCACCGGATCGTGGAGAAATGTCGAGGGGACCTGGATCCCCTACGGCAAGGAAGGCAGGGATGCACGGACAACGGCAGGATGCCGCAGCGGAGGCAGTGCTTTTTCGGACCCCGGATGACGCGGGCCCCGGCGAAGAGGCGGGGCCTTTCGTGGAACTCGACGCCCACGGGCAAATGCTTACGGTGAATGGGGGGCGGCAGTCCTACGCCAGCCTGTTCAGCGCCGACGCCTGTGCCGAAGGGCGGCCGGAAGAGCTGCTTCGACTTGCTCGGCGACATGGCTTGGTGCGTGATTGCGTCCTCCGCAGGGACGCGGGTGGCATCGCGCGCCAGCAGCGGATTGCCCTGCAGGCGCTGCGCGACGCGCAGGGCAATCTCGTGGGCTTTCGCGAGTTCCAGCTGCGCTAGCTCGCGGAATCGCCCATTGCAGGGCGGGGCCAGCGCGTAGCTTGTATCATGCGCGTGATACGCGCCTGTAGCTCAGCTGGATAGAGTGTCGGCCTCCGAAGCCGAAGGTCGCAGGTTCAAGTCCTGCCAGGCGCGCCAATTTCCTGTCGCATCGGGCACAGGACTTTCCCCTGCGACGATGTCGCAGGTTATTCGGACCATCCCTGGCCCTCACCCTCCGGGCTCCCTGCGGTCGTACAAAAAGCCCGTCCGGGGCTTTTTGACCAAGTCCTGCCAGGCGCGCCAATCTCCTGTCGCATCGGGCACAGGACTTTCACCTGCGACGATGTCGCAGGTTATTCGGGCCATCCCTGGCCCTCACCCTCCGGGCTCCCTGCGGTCGTGCAAAAAGCCCGTCCGGGGCTTTTTGACCAAGTCCTGCCAGGCGCGCCACTTTTCTGCCGCATCGAGAACAGGACTTTCCCCTGCGACGGCGTCGCAGGTGATTCGGGCCATCCCTGGCCCTCACCCTCCGGGCTCCCTGCGGTCGTACAAAAAGCCCGTCCAGGGCTTTTGGTCAAGTTCAGCCCTGCACGCCGTTCTGCTGCCGAGTCAGGAACAAGGCGCTGTTCGAAGACGCAGTGCATGGCCGGCGTACACGCAGCGCCCGCGTTGCCGGATGTGCTCTAGCACCCCGGCGTTGACCCTGCAGCACACTCCAGGTGTAGCGTTGCGCCTTTGTCGCGGAGAGAGCAATGGATGTCATCGCAGGTGTGTTGGTGGCTTCGGCCTCTATTGCGCTAGGTCATGGGATGGGGCTGCACCGTGAGCGCAGCTTCTATCCCCTTGTGATGATCGTGATCGCGCTGGCCTACGTGCTGCTGGCGGCGAGTGACGATGCTTTCGTCATTGCCGGCGTCGAAAGCCTGCTGGCGCTGGTCTTTGTCGCGGCCGCGTTTGTGGGTTACCGCGGCAATCTCTGGATTGTGGTGGCGGCGCTCATCGGCCATGCCGGATTCGATCTCGCGCATGCGGCGCTCTGGCCGACGCCCGTCGTGCCTACCTGGTACGCCGGCTTTTGTCTGGCGGCCGACGGCCTGCTCGCGCTGCATCTGGCGCTACTGTTGCTGAGCGGCCAACTTCAGGCAGCGGCCAGACCGGAGCAGCAGGCAACGGCCTGAATGAACGGGAATCCGTCGCGAGCCTATTGGTAGCGGTGTTGCTGCAACATCAACAGGCGATCCGGATGAAAGGCGGTAAGCGCGGCCACCACGGTGCCGTTCAGAAAGGCTTCCGGAAACACGAACAGTGGCAGATAGCGCAGGTAGTCATGGACCAGCTTGTCGGGCGTGTAGACGTCCCCTGCCCATAGCAGCAGCGAGACACTGAGACCCGCCGCCAGCACTGATGCGCCCGCCCCGAAGAAGCCACTGATGAAGATGAAGCCGAAGAAGTTGCGCAGCGCGAGCCAGCGTTCGAACAGCATCACGCCATGGCTAACCAGCGCAGGCACCAGTACGCAGATCAGCGCATTGGTGCCAAAGCTGGTCCAGGGTTCCACGCCCATGAGTGCGGTGACCGCGAGTGCCATGAGGCCAGCGAGGGTGGCCAGACCCCAGCCCATCATGAGCGTCAGCACGGTGATGCCGAAGATGTGAATGGCGAGCCCGGGCGCGATGCCGGCCCGCATCTGCCACAGGAAGCCGAGAGCGACCGCAGCGCCGAACAAGACGTGCTGCAGCCCGGCGTCGTGTATGAGGCGTCGCCACGGCGTCGCGCGCAGGGCCATCACGATGCACACCAGCGCGATCACGTTGGTGAAGTACCACAGACCGGTTGGCAAGAGATTTTCCGTCATGCCCATGACGGCGCTCCCGAACCGCGTGCGCGGCTCTTCGCTATCGACTGGATGAGATTAGCAACCGCGGCTGCGGATGTCCGGAGCTAGGCTGCCTGCTGTCTCAGATAGGCGGTAAAGCCTGGGCCCGGGTGCAGCGGGCGAGAGCGGCCCGCGAGCACGGACGCCATGATCTCCGACCACCGGTAGGATTCCAGCGTGTCCCCTTCGATGGGGGCAAAACGCAAATCGCCGCCGGTGTGGGGCACGGCCTCGAGTCGCGCAAAACGTCCGCGGTCACCCGCCTTGAGCGCAATCCGCCACCAGTCTCCAGCGCGCAGCTGCCGGCTGAGCCAGTCGTCCGCTCGCTCCTGCTTGGGGGCGGCCGAGGTCGCCTGCGCGGCCTCCGCCAGCGGCGTCTGGGGGGCTGAGGACGGCTCTGATGGCGTGCTTGCCTGCGGGGGCGCCGCATCGCGATCCTGAAAGCGCTGGTCTCCCATGAGTTCGTCCAGCGACACACTGGCTTCGCAGGCGGCCGCAAAGCGGTCGCGCAGCCGCGCCATGATGCGGTTGAGCGCCTCAAGCTTGGCGCCCGCCTGGCGCAGCGTGTGGGCGGTGTGTTCGGCAAGTCCTTCGAATTCGTCGCGGATATCGACTGCGCTTTGCGGGTCCAGGCTGTCCGCCAGCTGGTCGAGCAGCTCCAATGCGCTGTGCATATGCTTGGATTGCACGCCCTTGCTGACCCAGACCCAAGCCAGATAAGGGATCATGACGGTGCGCAACCAGGCGTCTCCACCGCGAACGAGTGTGCGGGCATTGACGGCCGCGTCGACCTGGTCGCCGGCGTAGCGGCGCGCCTCCTCCAGCCGTCGCTCCGAGCGCATGCGACGGGTTTCCGCCAGTGACGCCTGCACTTGCTCGACCTGCGGCAGGCGTTCGCGCTGTGCATCCAGATTTCGCGGCAGTTGCGCCGCTTCCGCCAGACGGGAAAAGACCTCGTGCAGTTCGGACACAATGGCCGTGGCCTCGTCGTCCTCGCCGTGTTCGATGGTCGTTCCGGTGGCAAGCAGTTGATCGAGCAGTTCGCGGATGCGGTGGTGCGGATCGGTCAGAATCTCCGGTTGCGCGGCGCTCAGCCGCATCAGGGGGACCACCATGGGTTGCAGCAGTGCCTGGGCCTGCTCGGCGTTGCCTGCAATGCCGGCGTATCCGCCAAGCAACTGGTCCACGCGTTGCAGGTGGGATTGCGCAAAGCGCTGTGCCGACTGCATGGCATCGTTGACCATCGACGACTGACCTCCGGGACTGCCTGCCGCGGTGGCGCCGCCTGCGTTGGGCGCGTAACCACCGGCAGCGCCGGGGAAGCCGCCGCCGGCGGGCGGCATGCTGTGGCCTATTCCCGGTGTGGTGCTGGCGTGTCCTGCTGGACCGTAGCCGGCCAATTGCTGGGCAAAGTAGCCGCTGAGCTGTCCCGGGTCGGTGAGAAAATGGGGTGGTCCCGCGTCTTCACCACCGAGCGCGCGCATGGGGTCGGCCATGCCGCCGCTGACCGGGTCGTGGGGCGAGGGTTGTGAGCGTTCGTTGCGCGTGTCTTGTGCGGTGCTGGCGCGCGGGTCGCGGCGGGGGTCGGCGCGGTAGGCCGCAATCCCCGCTGCGCAGAGGTCATGCTCGATGAGCGAATAGCCGGCGGTGAGCGCCGGGGTGGCACAGCGCTCGAAAAGCTTGAACAGGATGATCTGCATGCCGGCGTCGAGCTCGAGGGTGGCGGCGGCATCGCGGAAAGTGGCGGCGATGTGCTGCGTTGAAATCCGCCACGCGAGGCCAGCGCTGCGCGGATGCTTGTCTACATCGATCCCCGACTCGCGGTCGAGCGTCTGCAGGCGCTGGATGAGGTCACTGCGCAGGGCTTCCGAGTGGTTTGTTACCGTGGTGACGAAGTTCTGCACGGCGCACTCGAGTTCCTGCTGCTCGTCCGACTTCAGCTCAAGGGTGAGCTCGGGCAGGGCGTCTTCGTCGTGTTCGGCCGGATCGCTGCCCTGGTCGAAGTGCTCGAGGAAGGTCTCCACGAAGCGCTCCCGGCGAAGTCGCAGCATGCGCATGAGATCGATGCAGTCCTGCGTCGTCTTGTTCTTCAGACTCTGGGTATAGGCCCAGTCGAAGAGCACATCGTCAGCGGCACGCAACGCGCTTTCGACCGCCTCGCGCAACTGATCTCGGAAGCGCGAAACGATCGACGTTCGCAGTGCCTCGAAATCCTTGTTGGTGCTCGAGTCGTTGGTCATGACCAGGCCAAGGGCGCGTGATGGGCGTGCGCAGTTAACGCGCACTGGGCTGGACAGTCATACGCCTGTTTTATGCACTGCGCATGACTGGGCCGCTTCAGTGGTTGCGGTCTCCGGCTGAGCGGCAGCCAGGCCTGATGGCGGGTTCGCCGCCACGCGTGCCGCTCGTCACCGCCCCCGTTTCGGTGTCGAATGCCCTGCATCGAATAGTTGTTCAAGTGTGTGCTGGCCGCATCATGTGGTTTTACAACGCGGCATGCAATACGGCCACGAGCTGATCGATGTCGGCGCGCTGCGTGTGCAGGTGCGGCGCGATGCGCAACCCGGAGCCACGGCGCGCACAGACAATGCCGGCATGGCTGAGTGCCTGCTGTGCCGCGTCGACCTGCGCGGGGGGGATACGCAAAGCGGTGAAGTGTCCGACATGATCCGGGGTGATGAGCGCAGACAGGCCATGCGTGGCCAGGCGCTCGTCAAGGTATTGCGTCAGTGCGTGAAGCTGATGCGCGACGGCTTCCACACTCCATTGCGCCAACTGCGTCATGGCCGCCTCGGCCATCGGTATCGAGATCGGGTGCGCGCTGCCGCCAGCGTCGAAGCGCGCTGCGCCAGGCCGATACGGGGGCGGTTGGGCACTGTCGCCGCCAAACTGCTCGCGTTGTTCGCGGGCCAGCCAAGTCTCCTCTATAGGCTTGCCATCGTGTCGCCACCGTGGCGCCGCCCATAACCAACCCAGGCCGAGGGCTCCGAGCAGCCACTTGTGGCCGGCGCTGACTACGAAGTCGGGTTGAATGGCATCGAAGTCGAAAGGCAGCGCGCCCAACGACTGGCTGGCATCCACAACCAAGGCGGCGCCGTTGTGGCGGGCTGCGGCACCGATGGCGGTCAGATCCAGGGGCGCGCCGTTGGTCCAGTGGCAGGGGACCGCGCTGACCACCGCCGTATCGGCGTCGATGTGGCGCAGCATTGCAGCGGTCCAGCTCTCGCCCTGTGCGGGCGCAACGTCGACACAATGCGCTGAGGCCGCCTCGGCGGTGCGTTGCCAGATGGTGCGGTTGGAAGGATATTCACCCGCCATGAGCAGAATCTTCTGGCCGGCTTCGACGCGCACATTGTGCGCGGCGATCGCTTCGCCGTAGCTGGCCGCGGGGATGAACGCGAGCGCCTCTGCTTCGGTGGTCAGGGTCGCTGCGGTCAGCGCGCGCAGCGACTCAATGCGTTCGAGCCACGCCTGCATGTTGAAGGCCCAGGGCCGCGCGCTGCCCTTGACGCTCTCGTGCGCAGCGTCGTTGACGCTGTGCAGGCGCGGGCCGGCGCCTGCCGCGTTGAGGTAGATCACATCATCGGGGAGATCGAAGAGCGTGCGTGGAACGTTGAGCATGCGGGGCTTCCAGGTAGGAGTGGTGCGGCGCGCGTCTTGGCCGTGTCGAGTCCCTTGGTGCTATGGCGACCGGTGCCGGGGTCGATAGCGTATCCTCGAAGGACATAACAAGGGACAGCGCAACACGCGCGCAGGCGACATGGCAAACGAGACGAGGCAGCGTTCGATCGCGACGGGAGCGGCGAACACGCTGCTCCAGCGTTACCAGGCAGTCCGAGATCAGACCATGCAGTTGGTCGCGCCCCTTTCCGAAGAGGACGCCTGTGTGCAGTCTATGCCGGCGGCCAGCCCCGCCAAATGGCATCTGGCGCACACCACCTGGTTCTTCGAGCAATTCCTGCTGGGCCGCGACGGGGAATACGCGCCCTATGCAGCAGGTTGGGACTACCTGTTCAATTCCTACTATCAGTCGGTCGGCCCCATGCACGCCCGGCCGCAGCGCGGCATGCTCACCCGGCCCAGCCTGGATGCCGTTCGTGCTTACCGCGCCGAGATCGATGCGCGCATGATGGCGTTGATCGCACGCGATGACGATGCCGATACCGTGGCGCGCATCACCCTGGGGTTGCACCACGAACAGCAGCACCAGGAGCTGATCCTCACCGACATCAAGCACCTGCTCTCGCTGAATCCGCTCGAGCCCAGCTACCGTGAGCTCGGACTGAATGCAGTAGGCAGCGCGCCTGCGCTGCACTTCGTGGAAGGCGATAACGGTGTGACCGCTATCGGGCATGAGGGCGAAGGCTTCGCCTTTGATTGCGAAACCCCGCGTCATCAGACGATGTTGCACCCGCACGCACTGGCCAATCGGCTCGTTACCAATGCGGAGTTCCGTGCCTTCATCGAAGACGGCGGGTATCGCGAACCCACGCTGTGGCTTTCGGATGGTTGGGACACGGTCTCCAGCCAGGGCTGGCAGCATCCACTGTACTGGTCTGACGATCTGGAAAGCGAGTTCACGCTGGCCGGTCGGCGTACCATCGACCCGCATGCGCCCGTCGTGCATGTCAGCTATTTCGAAGCCGATGCCTTTGCGCGCTGGGCGGGCGCACGCCTGCCCAGCGAGGCGGAATGGGAGCACGCTGCCAGCGGCCAGCCAGTGAGCGGCAATCTGCTCGACAGCGGACGCCTGCATCCGCGCGCCGCCAGCGATGGCGAGGGCCTGCTCCAGCTCTGGGGGGACGTCTGGGAATGGACGGCGAGTCCCTACGTCAGCTACCCCGGCTATCAACCCTTGCCTGGCGCCCTCGGCGAATACAACGGCAAGTTCATGTGCGGGCAATTCGTGCTGCGCGGCGGCTCGGTCGCCACCCCGGCGGATCACATCCGGGCGAGCTACCGCAATTTCTTCGGCCCTGCGGATCGCTGGCAGTTCACGGGTATTCGACTGGCGAGGGACCTGTGAACAGAAGCTCCGTCATGGCCGTGCCGGCACCGCAGGAACCCGCACTGGAAGACTTTGCCGGTGATGCGCTGGCTGGCCTGTCTGCGACCCCCAAAACGCTGCCCTCGAAGTATCTGTATGACACGCGGGGTTCGGAGCTCTTCGAAGCCATCTGCGAGCAGCCGGAGTATTACCCGACACGAACCGAGCTGGCCATTCTCAAGCGCGAAGCGAACGCGATGGCCGAAGCCGTGGGCCCGCGCGCGATGGTTGTGGAGTACGGCAGTGGCAGCGGCATCAAGACGCAACGTCTCCTGAGTGCGCTGGCCGATCCCGTGGCCTATGTCCCCATTGAGATCTCGCACAGCGCTCTCAATGCCAGCGTGGCCGAACTGGCGGCGCAGTTCCCGCACATCGAAATGCTGCCGCTCTGCGCCGACTTTCTTCAGACGGTGCCATTGCCGGAGCCGGAGCGGGCGGCGGAGCGGGTACTGATCTTCTTCCCCGGGTCGACGCTGGGGAATTTTGCCAATGAGGCCGCAGTGGAGCTGCTTGCCACCATGCGTGCCGAGATGGGCGAGAACGGCGCGGCGCTGGTTGGCATCGACCTCAAGAAGGACCCCGCCATGATCGAGGCGGCCTACAACGATGCCGCCGGAGTGACCGCGGATTTCACGCTGAACCTTCTGGACCGCATGAATCGCGAGCTCGACGCCAACTTCGATCGCGGTTGCTTCTCGCACCGTGCGCGCTACAACGCGATCGCCGGACGCATTGAAACGCATATCGTCAGCGAGATTGCGCAGACGGTGCTGGTGGCCGGTCGGTCCATCGACTTCGCCGCCGGAGAGGGCATTCTGGTCGAGTACAGCTGCAAGTATTCACAATCCGATTTCGCCGCCATGGCCCACCGGGCCGGGTTGGTGGTGACGCGCAGCTGGACCGATCCCGAAAAGCGCTTTGCACTGCAGTTGGTGGAACCGCTGCCGGAACTCGCCGTCTAGCGCAGTGTGGTCGGCACGCCGCACCTTGACTCTGTAGTGGACTACAGGCTGTAGCATCGCCGGGGTTCGAATGGAGGCAGACCATGCCCAAGGCAACCATCGGTGGTGTCGCGCGTGCCAGTGGGGTGGCGGTGGAAACCATCCGCTACTACGAAAGAGCCGGCCTTTTGCCGGCACCAGCGCGCAGCGCGGGCGGTTATCGACTGTTTCCGGACGGAACGGTGGCGCGCCTGCGCTTCATACAGCGTGCCAAGCGGCTCGGCTTCACCTTGGATGAGGTGCAGCGCCTGCTCAGCCTGGCCGATAACCGGGCGGCAAGCAGTGAGGTACGGGCACTCGCCGCCGAGAAGCTGGCCGGCATCGAAGCGCGTCTGCGCGACCTGCAGCGCATGCGCGATGCCCTGGCCCATCTGATTGCGGATTGCGATGGCCACGGCAGCACGGCGGGGTGTCCCATCATCCAGGCCTTGGCCGACGATGACGAGGTCGCAACGCACGGCCAGGCTGCTGCGGACTGAGGGCAGCGCCGCGCGCACCAGCACGGTCAGTCTTCGATCAATAGTGTCGGAGGGTGGGGCGCCGTGATTCGGCGCCCCATGGCGATAGGGGCGATGTGCGGGAGGATGCTCCCGCCAGCCTCTTGACCGCGCATTCCGCAGCCACGCCGGTGCAAGCAAGCCCATGCGCTCAGACACGCGACCAGCCCCTGCAAGCCCGGCATAATGCGCGCATGCGAAATCTGAGGCGTCCATTCCGGAGCGTGGCTCAATGGCTGGCACTGTTTGCCGTGCTCAGCCAGGCGCTGTTGCCGGTGGCCCATGCGCAGCTGATGGCGCGTAGCGGCGATCACCCGCTGGCGCTGTTCGCCTGCGGTACGGGTTCCGCGGATTTCGTCGACGCACTGGCCGCGCTGCTGCCGCCTGAATTGCTGGCGTCACAGAACGACGATGGCGCAGGGGCCGCCAATGGCGCCTACGAATGCCCGGCCTGCGCGGCCCTCTCTGCCAGTGGCCACGGGATAGCGCCCAGCATTGCCATCCATTGCACGGGGCAGGCAAAGGGCTCTGGCGCGCTGGCTCAGCAGGCCAAAATGCTCGCCCGCGGGCACGATAGCCTGCGGCCGCCGGTGCGGGCGCCACCGGTCTGATCTTCCGCCGCCCGCGGCGGCAATGCTGCTTTTCCGCATTCCCTTTGTCGTGCGCCCGCCGATCGGGTGCGACCTATTGAGATCAGACCATGTTCCTGAAGTCTTCACGCGGCAGCCTGCTCGCCGCCGCGCTTTTCCTTCCCTTGACCGCAGCCGTGGCCGGCGGAGAACACGCGGCAGCACGGGCAGACAGCCATGCCCCTATCGGCGTGATGGGCGACCACGTCCACAAGGCCGGCGAGTTCATGGCCTCCTATCGCTACATGCGGATGGAGATGTCCGGCAACCGCATCGGGCGCAAAGAGGTCAGCCCTGAGTTCATCGTGCAGAACGTGCCCAACCGCTTCGATGGGCCGGGCACCTTGCGTGTGGTGCCCACCGAAATGACGATGGAAATGCACATGCTCGGTGTGATGTATGGCTGGACCGACACTGTCACCCTCATGGCCATGCTGCCGGTCGTGGCCAATACGATGCAGCACCTGACGTTTCAGGGGATGTCGGGCACCGACCGCCTTGGCACCTTCGAGACCAGCAGCGAGGGCATCGGCGATATCGGTCTCTTCGCCCTGTTCCGGCTGCATGATGACGGCCATCAATTGCTGGTGGGCCGTATGGGTTTGCGTGCACCCACCGGTTCGGTCGACGAAACCGCGCAGGTGCTCACGCCGATGAACACCCGACCCACGCTCCGCATGCCCTATCCCATGCAGCTCGGTAGTGGGACCTATGCCGTGACGCCCGCGCTGACCTGGCGCCGCTACCTGGGTGCGGCCAGCATCGGTGCCCAGTACGACGGCGTGCTGCAGCTTGGCCGCAACGACGAGGGCTACACGCTGGGCGATCAGCACGCGCTTGGCGCATGGGCGGCCTATGGCTGGGCGCCCTGGGTTTCGACCTCGTTGCGCGCGCGCGCCAGCAGCCGTGAAAGTATCCAGGGCCTGGACCGCCGCATCATGGCGCCCATCCAGACGGCGAATCCGGACTTTCAGGGTGGCGACCGCATCGAGGCCGGCGTTGGTGTAAACCTGCTCGGCGTGGATGGACCGCTGCGCCATCACCGCCTGGCAATGGAGATGCTGTGGCCCTTCTACCAGGATCTCAATGGTCCGCAGATGGAGGCGGACTACACGCTTACTGTCGGCTATCAGTACGCCTGGTGATGGTAGGGGCGCGTGGCCTTCGGGCCGCGCGCCAGACTGCGCGGGTGTCTTGGCACCGGCGCTGCCCTAGTGAATGGGAGACGCCTGATACATCGCCGCTACGCCTCTGGGTACCTGGTGCGGCGGGTCGGCGAGGATGCGGTCCAATGCCGTGGCGAGGGCCAGTTCAGGGTCATAGGGATGCACGCCGACGCGCAAGGTGCGACCGGTGCGGCGTGCCAGAGCCAACTGGCCGCGGTTCCAGGTGTGGAGAGCACGGGCACGCCATGCCGTGTCCGCTTCGAAGCCCACCAAGGGCTGCGCCTCCAGCCGGCCACTGTCGGTATCGATGACGCCGGTGGTGACCTCGATATGACGGAAAGGCAGCGCGCGCAGCGTGCTGCGCTTGACGGCACCCAATGCCCAGGCAGGCGGCACATACAGTGCGGGGGATGGCAAATCCTGTTGCACAAACCAGTCGTGGCTGGCCTGCATCAGTCGAGCGATACCCGCGGCATCCAGCGCTAGATGCTCGGCAGCGTCGCGTGAAATCAGTGCCGCGTGCAGACGGTGTCGGAGCCCTCGAATGTGTCGCGCACGGTGGAACCAGCCGTGGGCGGCCAGTGCATGTCCATCCGTATGCCAGGCGCGGAGCTGCGCAATGGCATCGGCATTCCAGTGACGGCCCGGCACGACCAGCAGCGTGGCCGGAGGCCATCCATGGGCACGGCTGCGCGCGATGATATTCGCGACCCGTTCCAGCGTCTCCGGCATGACATCATGGATCGACAGCCAGGCACGCAGCCCAGAGCCGTGCTGCGCGCTCATCGCGCAGGGGCGTGCTGGTCGAGCAAGGAGACCCAATGTGCCAGGGTTTCGGTGTTGAGCCGCTCGGCTGCTTCCCGCGCGCGCTCGGCGCTGTCCTGACGCGCAGCCGGTGATTGCTGCTGCACGCGGCGAATGGTTTCGGTCAGGCTGGATTGGCCGTGCAGCGGGATCAGCCCGTCGCGCAAGGAATGCCAGCTATGGATGCCGGCATTCTCGGCCACGATGGCCGGGCGGCCGCGCGCCATGGCTTCCAGCGCAATCGACCCGAAGGTTTCCAGGCGTGAGGGCAGCAGCAGCAGATCGGAGGCGTCCAGCAGTGTGCGCAGGGCATCGCGATCGAGCCAGCCCACCATCTCCACGTTCGGTAACGGGCGGGTCTCGCGCTCCAGTTGGCGGCGCATCGGGCCATCCCCGGCGATGACAAAGCGAAGATCAGGCAGTGCGCGAGCGGCTTCGATGATGGTGGGAATATTCTTTTCGGGTGCCAGGCGGCCGGCGAAGACCAGCTGCCGCAGCGGTCCGCGCAGCGGTTCCACCGGCGCTTCGATGAAACGGGTGGGCAAGGGCGTACCCATGATCTGGACCTGTTTGGCTCCCAGCTTGCGCACGGTATCCACCAGACGGCTGCTGTGCACCAGCGTGGCGTCCGCTTGGCTGCACAGCAGACGATTGACGTTGGTCAGGAAGCCGTTGGCGATGCCGCGCGAAATCGGGTTCCAGTACAGGCTGGACAATGCCTCGAACTCGGTATGGAAGGCAGTGAAGAAGCCGCAGCCCATGCGCCTGGCGAGGGCCAGCCCGAGCAGCCCGAAAGGCCCCGGCGTGATGGATACCACTACATCCGGGCGCATGCGCATCATCTTGCGCCAGAGACCGGGGACATTCGGGGTCAGCAGGCGCTGCGTGGGATCGCCCGGCAGAGGCACGCTCAAGCCACTGAAGAGGCGGCGCTTGCGCGTCGGTTGAAAGATCTCGACCGCATCCACCTGGTGGCGCAACTGGGCGATGAGGTCGCTGTAGTAGCTTCCGGCGCCATTGCGTTCGGGTTCGGCATCCGAAAAGAAGGCCACGCGCAGATGCCGCGCCGAAGTTGGCGCCCCGCTGGTGGCGCTACGGTCATTGGATGCTGAAGCAAGCGAGCTGTAGGCGAATTCCATATCAGGACACCTTGCGTGCGGAGAATGGGGCGGTAGCCGGGCGGGCGGCCTGGGCGCGCATGCGCTCATAGCAGGCCTGCATCTCGCGCAGCAACGCGGGATCGGGGCGGTCGGCCTCGGTCACGTCATGAACATGGCGGCTGCTCTGGCCACGCGATGCCACGTCGTCGGCACGATCAAAGGCGGCCGCCAGGGCTTCGCCGGTGTCAACACCAATGCTTTCGAGTGCACGCCGCAGAGTCTGTCCGGGCGCGGCGCGCAGATCGGTTTGGTCGACAGCCACCATGCGGTCTGAATGGCGTTGCAACTGCGCTTCGAGATGGCGGTATTGCCCGGCAAAGCGCTCGGCAAAGCGGGCACCGAGGTGCTTGCGCTCCGGGTCAACCGCAAACAGCCGGCGCCCGGGTTCAATGGCACTGATCTGCGAGGCAAGGGCGGAGGCGGGTTCGCGCAGGCAGATGATGAAGCGCGCATCCGGGAAAGCGTCCGCCAAGGCACCGGCCCAGGACGCAAAGGCAGCGTTCTTGCTGAGCAGCCGGCGGTGGCCTCCAGAGGCGTAGCAATGCTTCTGCAGGACCTTTCGGTAAGCCTGCATGAGGGTGTCGCGTTCGGTGGCATCCGCTTCCCGGTCGAGGGCAGTCAGTCGCCACAGCGCCAGCGTGTCCGGGAACGCAATGGCCATGATGAAGCAGGCCGCGAAGGGCAACAGGGCGAGATAGTCTTCCTCGGCGTCGTCCAGACCCACTTCGTGGATGGCATCGAAGTCGCCGGCAAGCCAGCGCGTAAGCGCATCGCGCAGCCGCCGCATCGGTGCGCCGGCAACACGATCCACACGACCAAGGCCCTGCCAGAGCAGGCGCTCGCTGATGGAAGGCGCCAGGATCGCCTGCCAGGTCGACATGGTGGTGAAGCGATCTCGGTCCTCGGCCAGAAGGCGGTGCACGAAGGTGGTGCCGCTGCGCGGAATGCCCAGTACGAAAAGCGGTGCTTGCAAGGATTCCTTGTGGGCGTCGCGGAAGCATGCGGCATCCAGACCGAAGCCCAGCCAGTGGCAGGCCTGCACGGTGAGATAGGGCGGGAGTCCGGCGGCCAGCATGGCGGCGCGGCGCAGATGGAGCGGTGCCATCGGCTGCCCCGGTCGCAGCGCATCGCGCAGCATGGTCGCGTGGATGCGCAGACTGCGCCTGAACGGCCCGCTCATCGCGGCGCTCCACGGTGGCGCGTCGACTTGTCCAAGGTCTGCAGCATGGCGCGCACAGTGCCCGCAGCCGGTTGCAACCGTGTTACAGCAAAATGGCGGCTGGGTGACACCAGTGTAAAGGCGCAGCCGTGGACGAGGCCAGCCGCGCAGCCACTGCTGCGCCGCGCCCGGCAGGGCCGGACGCGGCGGGGATTACATCACTGCGTCGCGACGCGCTTGATGTTGCCCGGTGTGAAGTGCCGTGGGCTGAAGGAGACGTCCGTCTCGAACAACGGCTCCTCGTTGCTGATTTCCTGCACGAGGTAGCGGTTTGCCTGCAGGTCGTAGACGGTGGAGCCGGCCGTGGCGACGGCGTCCTTCCAGACGATCTGAATCGGATGGAGTTCCTGAATGCGCCACAACTGATCGCGCTGGTCGTAAACGTCGACAGCGAGGATGGTCCAGGTGTCCTCATCCACGTAGAAGGTACGGCGCTTGTAGATGTGGCTGGTGTCCTCGCGCAACTCGGACTCCACCACCCAGACACGGTGCTTTTCGTAACGCGTCAGGTCCTGGTTCAGGTGACGATCGTTGGTGAGATCGTCGTAGCTGTTCCGGCTGTCGGCCAGCTTGTAGGAATTGTAGGGCACGATCATTTCGCGCTTGCCCACCAGCTTCCAGTTGTAGCGATCGGTGGCGCCATTGAACATGTCGAGCTGGTCGTTGGTGCGCAGGCCATCCGATCCCGTGCCGGGATTGTCATAGGCTACGTCCGGCGCGCGTCGAACGCGGCGTTGACCCGCGTTGTATTGCCAGGCGCGGCGCGCTTCCTTGATCTGGTCCAGGGTTTCATGCACCAGCAGGACATTGCCTGCCTGCCGCGGCGGACCGATGACACGCTGAAGGAAGTAGATGCCCACGTTTTCCAGCTCGTCGACGGTCACTCCTTCGTTGCTGTAATGAAAACGGATGTCTTCCTGCAGCTTGAAGGGGGTGTACATGCCGTTGGACTGCACGGCCAACTGTACGTTGTACCGCTGGATCGATTCGGTGCGATAGCGCAGCTTGTGATTCCACATAACCGCCTTGCCGTTATCGGGCAGCGGGAAGGGGATGCCGGTCGTGGCGTCGTTGATGCTCTCGCCTTCGTTGCTCAGATAGGCACGCTCGGCATTGCGCTTGTTCGCCTCATAGATGAATTCCGGCGCGCGTCCGCTACGGTGCGTCTTGTAGAGCGGCATCTTGTAGCTCTGCGGGTAGCGCTTGAGCAGCGCCTTCTGGCCCTCGGTGAGGAATTCCGCATAGTCCGCCATGTTGTCGGCGGTGATGATGGCGATGGGCTCTTCCGAGGCGAAGCGTTCATAGCTTTCGAGATAGCGCTCTTCGCCCTCAGGAGGACGCGGGATCGCGTAGCCGCCATCCCATGCCGGAATGGAGCCATCCGCGTTACCGGCCTTCATGGCACCCATGGGCGTGAGGTCCTGCCCCAGGCGCTCCACCGGGCGATCCGGCGGGCCATCGGCGGCGTGAGCGGGCAGGGCCAAGGCGGCCACCAACGTCAAAATCGTGCGATGCATATCGTGTCTCCTCGGGCCGCACCTCAAAGGGTGCATGTCATTGTCAGGACAGGATAGCGCGCCTATTGCCTGACGCACAGCCCGTGTATCGCACGGATGCCTACCGCAGGTCGCGCGTCAGGCTTCCTGCGGTGCGTCGAGCGGACGGAAGCGGACGCCCTGCATATGACAGGTGACGATGGCGGTGCGCAGTGCCTTGATCGCATTGGGACGCGGAAAACTCTTGCGCCAGATCAAGGCGACACGGCGCTGGGGTGCCGGATCGGTGAAGGGGCGCGCCACGAGATATTGCTGACTCTCTTCTGGCCGGTTCTCGTGGCTGCTGCGTGGCAGCACGCTGATGCCAATGTCGCTGGCCACCATGTGGCGGATGGTTTCCAGACTGGATCCCGTCTGCGGGCGAGGGCCCGGCGCATTGCTGTCGATGCACTTGGGGCAGGCCTCCACCACCTGTTCGCGGAAGCAGTGACCCGGTCCGAGCAGCAGCAGATGCTCTTCCCCCATCTCGTTGGCCGATATGGCTTCGCGATCGGCCCAGCGGTGGTTCTGCGGCAGCAGCACGATGAAATCCTCGTCGTAGACTGACCAGACGTGCAGGTTGCTGGATTCGATGGGCAGCGCGACCAGCGCTGCATCCAGTTCGTTGTCCTGCAGCTGTTCCAGCAGCTGTGCCGTGAAATTCTCTTCCAGGATGAGGGGCATGCGAGGGGCGGTCTCGCGCAGCATCGGCACGAGGTACGGAAGCAGATAGGGGCCGACGGTATAGATGGCGCCCAGTCGCACCGGGCCGACCAGTTCGTCCTTGCCTTCCTTGGCGAGATCCTCGACCAGTGCCGCCTCCGCCAGCACGCGCTTGGCCTGTGCGCAGATGCGTTCGCCCACCAGGGTCGGGCGCACTTCACCTCGATTGCGCTCGAACAGCGTGACGTCGAGCGTTTCCTCCAGCTTGCGGATGGCGACCGACAGCGTGGGTTGCGATACGAAGGAACGCTCGGCCGCACGCCCGAAGTGACGCTCCTTTTCCAGATTGACCAGGTATCGCAGTTCAGTAAGGGTCATGCGTGGGAGAGCCAGTCCTGAGCGGGAAGAAAGTCGTGCAGCAAGGCCGCTTCATCGCTGCCCTCGGGCGGATGATAGTCGTAGCGCCACTGCGCTTGCGGCGGCATCGACATCAATATCGATTCGGTGCGGCCGCCCGACTGCAGACCGAAGAGCGTACCGCGGTCGTAGACCAGGTTGAATTCCACGTAGCGCCCGCGACGGTAGCACTGCCAGTCGCGCTCACGCTGGCCGAAGGGCATGTCGCGACGGCGCTGCACAATGGGCAGATAGGCATTGGGATAGGCCTCGGCCACGGCCTGCATGATGCCGAAGCAGTGGTCAAAGCCACCGGCGTTCAGGTCATCGAAGAAGATGCCGCCAACGCCGCGTGCCTCGTTGCGATGGCGAATCCAGAAATAATCATCGCACTGCTTCTTGTACTCGGCATACAGCGTGTCGCCGAAGGGCGTCAGTGCATCGCGCGCGGTCTGATGCCAGGCCACGCAGTCCTCGCGAAAGCCGTAGTAGGGCGTCAGGTCGAAACCGCCGCCGAACCACCACACTGGGGCCTTGCCGGGTGCCTCTGCGACAAAAAAGCGGACATTCGCGTGGCTTGTCGGCACATAGGGATTGTGCGGATGCAGGACCACCGAAACCCCCATGGCGCGAAAGCTGCGCCCGGCCAGTTCGGGTCGCGACTGCGACGCCGATGGCGGCAGTGCCTTGCCGTGCACCACGGAAAAAGCCACGCCGGCGCGCTCAAAAAGCGCGCCCTCGCCGAGCACGCGCGTGTCGCCACCACCACCCTCGGCGCGATCCCACTGGTCGATCTGGAAGCGCTGCGCGCCATCGGCTTCCGCCAGTCGCGCGCAGAGCCGATTCTGATAGTCGGCCAGAAAGGCCTGGACGGCTTCCGGCTGGGGAGAATGAGACATCAGCGCACCTGCTGGCCGGAGCGGACGTCGCGGATGGTGGACGGCCGGCCGAGGCCGCCGAGGGCCCCGGGTACCAGATAGTCGAGCACATTCGGGAACTGACGCCGCACCGCGGTGGCGCCGTCCGCGGGTGGTTGCCCGCTGCGGTTGGCGCTGGTCGAGACGAGCGCTTCTCCCCAGGCCTTACACAGACGCACCGCTACCGGATGATCGGTGACGCGGATCGCGATCCGGTCGCTGTCCCCGGTGATCCAGTAGGGCGCGTGCGGGTTGGCGGGGAACAGCCAAGTGGTCGGTCCGGGCCAGCTCTCGAAAGCACGCTTGAGTGCACTGCGCGAGGGCAGGGTGACCCAGGCTTCGAGGGCGTCGAAATCGTGGCTGATCAGAATCAAGCCTTTGTCGACCGGCCGTTGCTTGGCGGCCAGCAGGGCCCCCACCGCTGCCGGATTGCGCGGATCGCAGCCGAGGCCCCATATCCCTTCGGTGGGGTAGGCGACGAGGCCGCCACGCGCCAGCACTGCGGCTGCCTCGCGATAGGCGAGTGCCAACATCAGTCGTTGTGGGTGCTATTGGCCGGAGCGTCTTTGCCGGAGGCCTGTGCACCGCTGGATGGGTTGCTGGATGCCATGCTGTTGGCCGTTCCCTTCTTGGTCGCCGCCGCCTTCTTGGCAGCAGACTTCTTCGTCGACGCCTTCTTGGCGCTGCTCTTCTTCGCCGCTAACTTCTTTGTAGCCGATTTCTTGGCGGCGGACTTCTTGGCGCCCGCTTTCTTGGCGGCAGATTTCTTTGCTGCCCCCTTCTTGGCAGCGGGTTTCTTCTGCTTCTCTGCTTCCAGCAGCGCCTGGCATTCCTCCAGGGTCAGGGCTTCGGCATCGCTGCCCTTGGGCACGCGGGCGCGCAGTTTGCTCTGCCCAACATAGGGCCCGAAGCGCCCCTTGACGACGCGAATCTCGTGCTCCGGCCAGTGCTGCAGCGTGGCGGCCTCCAGCGCTGCCTGTTTGGCCTCGTACAGTTCGATGCAGCGTTCGCGCGTGACCTTGTAGGGGTCGTCGTCTTTCTTCAGCGAGACGAATTCATCGCCGAAGCGGGCATAGGGGCCGAAGCGCCCGATGTTGACGACGATCTCGGTGCCATCATCGGTAGTGCCCAGGTGGCGCGGCAGCTTGAACAGCTCGAGCGCCTCTTCCAGTGTGATGGTGTCGATGCGCTGGTTGGCGCGCAGCGAGGCGAACTTCGGCTTTTCTTCATCGTCGCGCGTGCCGATCTGCACGAAAGGTCCGTAGCGCCCGAGGCGTGCACTGACCGGTTTGCCGCTGGTCGGGTCGGTGCCGAGGGTGCGGCCTTCATTGACTTCGCTGCGGGCGAGATCCTTCTTTTCCTCGACGCGCTGCGCAAAGTCCTTCCAGAACGAGGCGAGCAGCGGCTGCACCGTCTTCTCGCCGCGGGAGACCGCGTCGAGATCGTCCTCCAGCCGTGCCGTGAAGTCATAGTCCACGTAGCGAGAAAAGTGGTCGGTGAGAAAGCGGTTGACGATCATGCCGACGTCGGTCGGCCAGAAGGCCTTGCCTTCCATGCGCACGTACTCGCGCTGCTGCAACGTGCCGATGATCGACGCATAGGTGGAAGGCCGCCCGATGTCGTATTCCTCGAGGGTCTTGACCAGGCTGGCCTCGGTGAAGCGCGGCGGCGGCTCGGTGAAGTGCTGATCGGCCGCGACGTCGTGCAGCGTGACCTGCTCGCCCTCGACCAATTCGGGCAGGCGCTTGTCGTCGTCGTCTCCACGGGCGTCGTCACTACCGCTCTGGTAGACAGCCAGGAAGCCGGGAAAGACCAGTACCGAGCCGTTCGCGCGGAAGGCATGGTTGCCTGCCGTGAGCTCGGCGCTGACCGTGTCGAAGACCGCCGAGGCCATCTGGCTGGCAACCGCACGACGCCAGATGAGCGTGTACAGCTTGAGCTGATCCTCGCTCAGATGGCTGCGGATGCACTCCGGCGTGCGCGTCAACGAGGTCGGCCGAATGGCTTCGTGCGCTTCCTGTGCGTTCTTGGACTTGGATTTGTACTGGCGCGGCGACTCTGGCACGTAATCCGCGCCGTAGCGTTCACCCACCATCTGGCGGATCTGTTGGATGGCCTCACCGGCCAGGCTGACCGAGTCGGTACGCATGTACGTGATGAGGCCAACGGTTTCGCCGCCGATATCCACGCCTTCGTAGAGCTGCTGCGCAATGCGCATGGCGCGGGTCGAGCCAAAGCCCAACTTGCGGTTGGCTTCCTGCTGCAGTGTGGAGGTCGTGAAGGGCGGCGATGGGTTGCGTCGACGCTGCTTCTTGTCAACCGAGCCCACCTTGAGCTGACCCGAGGCCGCCGTGAGGATGCGCTCGCGTGCCGCAAAGGCGTTATCGCCCTCGGTCAGGGTGAACTGCTCGGCCTTCTCGCCGTCGAGGCGCAACAGCTTGGCGCTGAAGCCCTGCGCGTCCTTCTCCACCTGCGCGGTCAGCGACCAGTATTCCTGCGGCACAAAGGCCTTGATTTCTTCCTCGCGCTCGCAGATCAGGCGCAGCGCCGGCGACTGCACGCGGCCGGCAGACAGGCCGGGCGACACCTTGCGCCACAGCAGCGGAGACAGATTGAAGCCAACCAGATAATCCAGCGCCCGCCGCGCCTGCTGGGCGCTGATCAAGTCGTCGGAAATGTCACGCGGGTTGGCAATGGCCTTGCTCACCTCCTGCTGCGTGATCTCGTAGAACACGACTCGTTGCACGGTCTTGTTCTTGAGCGCCTTCTTTTCCTTGAGCAACTCGAGCAGATGCCAGGCGATCGCCTCCCCTTCGCGGTCGGGGTCAGTGGCGAGTACCAGCGTGTCGGCGTCCTTGAGCGCACTCATGATGGCGCGCACGTGCTTGGCGTTGCGCTCGATCATCTGGTAGTGCATTGCAAAGCCATCGTCGGGGTCGACAGCGCCGTCCTTGGGCACCAGATCGCGCACATGGCCGTACGAGGCCATGACCTCATAGCCAGGGCCGAGGTACTTCTTGATCGTCTTGGCCTTGGCGGGTGACTCCACGATCACCAGGCTTTGGGAGGCGGTTTCCGTAGTCATGGCGGCGAGCTTATACGCGGCCAATCGCTGGAGTGTCAAAGGACCGTGCACCGTTTCGACAGCTTTCGTGCGGGCCTTCGGCGTCGGCCAGCACCAAAAATGGGGCGGGGGTATGGTTTCTGGACCCTGATTTCCCAGCGAATTTTGGGGACGCCGGGCCGCTCAGTGCCGAATGTTGCGATCACGCGATGCAGCGCCGCTATCGGACGGGTACCTCGAACGGCGTCAAACCCTCTCTCTGACGCGGCGATCCGGGAGCGGCGCGCCCCTAGGCGTCAGGTGCTGAACCCGGTCAGGCTCATCCGTATCAGACTCGCCTGGTTGGTGGTGCCCGTCTTCTGATAGATCGCCCGACACTGCGATTTCAGGGTGTTCATGGTGATGCTTGAGGCTTCGCAGATCTCTTGCATCGACATCCCCTCGATGAAGCTTTCGAGCACGCGGGTCTCTGCCGGCGTGAGTGCGTAGGCCTGCGCGACGCGCGCTGCAATGCCCTCGCTATCGGGGCGGAATCGCCGGATGATGACGGCAACGGCTGGGGCGCGGTACCCAACGGGCAGTTTGGCGGCGCTCAGTCGCTTCAAGTGGGGCGTCACGCATGCCGAATACTGCACGTTGCCGTGGTACCAGACGACGGTTTCACCGTGCAGGACCTGCTCGGCCTCTATCCGGTCGAGGCAGCGCCATAGCCCTTTCTGAAAAGAGCGGTTCGCCTCTTCGGCGCGGAGATGGAGGCGCCCTGCGTAATGGTAGATGGCACCTTTGGACGCGCTCAGCCACTGCTCGGCCAGCGCATTGGCGTAGACCACCGCGCCGCGAACATCAAGAAACAAGACGGCGTCGCCTCGGGCCGCCTGGAGGGCGCCAGTCAGTGCCTCCTGTACCTCGTGGCCACCAAAGCGGCTGGAAATTTCCAGCGACTGGACGATATGTGGTTTGAGCGCACGCATGCGCTCGATTTCTCCAAAGCCGAAGTCGTCGTCCTTGCCATTCCTGTAGACCGAGAAAATGGCGGTACTGCCATCACTGACGGGGACCGCCAGCGCCATCACATCGCGCCAGTCGGCCTCCACGCGGCGCAAGCCATCGTTGTAGAAGGCGGAACGACGAAACTGTTTTGCAGGCACATACTTGGTGCCGATGTGCAGGTCGCTGTGAGGTTCCGCTTCCACGCAGGCCCACCACGGGTCCATTTCCTCCAGATCGAAGCCGACGATCGAGACCAGCGCCCGCGCGTCATAGCCATGGGTGGTGGCGATGTCGATCATCGTATTGGGCAGTTGGATGAACTCCAGGGCGGCGGCGCATCCACCGACAAAGTCGCCTACCGTCTTGAGGGCCGCCGGCCATTGATCGGGCGTCATTGCCGCACGGTACAGCGCAAAGACTACCGAACTGAGATCCACCGACCTTATCCCCCACCCCTACAACCCTGAGCTCAACCCTAGTCGAAAGAGGGGTTTCCGTCCAGATAGTTAGGAATGGGCATCTGAGTTTCGAGAAAGTCTTGTGATCGTTCGCAGCGGGAGAAGAGTCATCAGGGGCAGCCCGACATAAGGTCGGGCTGCCCAATATGCAGCATGCCAATTTGCGCACCGATCGTTGTCGTGTGGACTGAAGCGGCGTGCGTGCCGCAAGGGGTGTCTGAATGCGCGCTATCCCTCGCGCACAAACTCCCCCTCGTTGAATGTCGTTGCTCTCGGTGCTTGTCCTTCGCATCCGAGCAGAAAGCGGTCTTGCTCGACACGCACGATGCACAGGTCGGTCAGCACACCCGCCTCGAAGATGTCGAGTTCGGTTGCCGGGCCGCCGTCCTCCGCGACGGTGTCCTGGCCGACCGAAATCGTGAATGCCTCGGTATAGGGAGAATCTGCGCTGGCTTGTCCGGAGCAGGTCGTATTGCCTTCGTAGAGTGATTCGGTCACCGTCAGGCCGGTGCCCGAAAAGAGCCACGAGCCGGAGAAGGATTCCGGCGTCCCGTCATCCGATTCGCCTCCGCTGCAGGCGAAGGACCAGCTTCCCTGCAGCTCCTGCAGGACGTTGCCGCTGTCTCCATTTTGCTGACCATCACCAGCAGCATTCATGCTGCCGCTGAAGTTGAATCGGCCTTCGTCAGAGCGGGCGCTCAGATTGAAGTTGGCTGCGTTGACCCCGATTGAGGTGAAGGTCACCTCGACGTCGGTGGGATTCAGTTCGCAGTCCACATTGGAATCGTTCTCGCAGTTGGTCAGCTCGCGGTCATAGCCGTCACCGCCGAATTCGATGTAATCCATCCGGTCGGCGGTCAATGCCTGCCAGTGGAAATTGTTGATGTCATTGGGGTCGAAATCGTTGTCCGGATTAGGCGCGAATCGCACGGACCCCGTGCCATCCGCGTTGAAAGTCCAGGTTTCGATATCGCTGTCCGGGGCGTTCACATCGAATACACGATCCGCTAGGAAGGCGTACAGGTCGGGGGCCGCTGCCGTCATTCCGCCGGTCCCGGAGTCACTGGCTTGGGCGTTACCGCTGTTGTCGAAAAAGGTCAGCGACCATGCAAAGTTGGCGCTGTTTTCGGAGATCGCCGATGGCGTCAGGATGAATACGTAACGGCCGTCATCATCCGCATCCTCGGTCATGAGTCTGCCTTCCTCGTCGATCGACCATTCCACCAGGTAAGTGTCGGTCGTCGAGAAGTTGTTTTCCTCGCTGGGACTCCACGTTTCGGTGGCCGTACCGTCACTGCGGAAGGTGTACTGGAACAGTTCGATGAACTCGCCATCAAACAAGGCTGTTCCTTCAACACCGGAAATGTAGAAGGCGCGGTCATTGAAGAAGGCCTCGGTAAAGACGGGGCCGTCATCCGCGGTGGATTCGATGTCGAAACAGGTTCGCTCCGCTTCCGACACGCGTTCTTCTTCGTCGACTGCGACGATCTCCACGCAGAAGGTGCCATCGGTGATGTTTTCCGGAATGCCAATCGCCAGCCTCTCGGAGAGACTGACCTTGTTCCGCGTTTCCTCCAGCAGGTTGATGGCGAGGAAGGAATCGGCCCCCACCACCTTGAGCAGCAAGCTGCCCAGCGGCGACGCGGAATCAATCTTGAGATCGATATCGACGGTATCGCCGTTGCCAGCAGATCGGCTTTCCGCGACAGGAGTAATGACCGGCTCACTGCCGGTGGTCGTCTTCGTGGGTAGGTCACCCTCAATCTTCTGACCCAGCTTCTCTCCAAAACGTACGACAAGCGCGTCGGTCAACGCATTCTCGTTGGTGACGTCGATCAACCCGTTTTCGGAGCCACTGCCGCTGCCTCCGCCACCCCCTCCGCATGCGGACAAGCCCGCGATTACCAGTAGGGCGAGTGTCTGTGGCAGTGCTGACGAAAACCTCATTTTGTTTTCCTTATCTATTGATGAGTCGTCACCAGAATCCATCCGTGTGTGGATGAGCGTCATCACACCATGGGGTGATGACGCTGCGGGCGAGCGCGCATCAAATGGTGTGGCGTCGCTGTTTTGCGCGATTCCTGGCCACCTTTGGTCCAGAAGCGGGCAACGCGCGACCTCGCTGTGGTTCTGCACATAGTGGTAGGCGCTCTGACGAAACGGGGGTTCAGGGCGCGTGTTGCGGAAACGGTGGAACCTGATCAAGTACGAAGGGATACAAGAAATGAGCGTTTTGAAGCAATCGGCAGCGGTTCTGGCTTTGGGGGTTGTGCTTTCCGCGTGTGGCGGCGGCGGGGGCAATGGGGGAGGCGGTGCCGGTGCCATTGACCCGGCAACCGAGCCGAGTGCGGTCATGGAGGCCATTCTCATCAAGGTGGATGGCCGCAACGCCATCCTGCGGGATGGGGATCCGCCCGCGCCGACCAATGCCGGAGGGGAGCCGGTACTGAGAGCGGCCAGCGATGTCATCGCGGTGCCCTCAGGCGGTGACGCTTCGTTGAGCCTGGATTTTGAAACCAGCGCCGCCGTCGAAGCCGTCTTCGCCAAGGTGGTGGGGGCGGATCGCTTTGCGGAAGTCCTGCTGGCTTCTCAGACCCAGTCGCTTGGTACGAAGACCATGGAGCAGTTGGTCCTGGACCTGGCGGTGCCATCAAACATTGGTGCGGGCCGCTTCTGTGTGGAGATCAGCGGTCGGGATGCACAAGCGCTGGTGTCGAACACGGAGACGGTCTGCTTCGACGTCGACGACTCAACGATCAAGGCCTTGCAGGGCACCTGGGACTTTGCCTGTAATCCGGCGAGTGACGGCAGCGAATCCTTTGAAGGATCGTGGACCTTCGATGGCACCGATGTGCTCGTGACCGAGTCGGTTTGGCCCAACGATGCCTGTCTCGGCTCGCCTGAAAACACCTATAACGAACAGCTCACCGTAGCCGTGGGTAATCAGGTGCAAGCCGCGGACGGTGAATCGGCCAATGAGTTTGATATCCGCAACCTGAGCGAGAATGACCGCTTCTTCACTCTGATTCGCGTGGAAGGGGGCGGTTTCCAGCTCGCATTGGCGCCGGCTGGATCCGGCGGCAGCGCCGAAACCCGCGCCAACTCCTTTGCATCCAGCGTGGACTTCACGCGCCGGCCGGAATCGGTCAGCTCGGCAAGGGCCTGCTTCAATCCGGTTCTGTGGCAGGAAGGCACGGAAGTGGTTCAGACCGTGCGCTACGAAGGCCGCAATGACGGTGACTTCGGTGGCACGCCTGGAGAGCTGGAATTCTCCGAGGAATTCACCGAAACCCGGATCACCGACGGCGAAGTCACCTTCGACGGGCGTACGGCGATCCAGATCCGCTCACTCGGCACGCAGGATGGAGGGCAGGGCGATTCCGTCGACGAGTTCACCTACTTCCAGGTCGACTTCGCGCGCCCTTCGTTTGCTCTGGTAGGTGACGAGAACAGAGATCCATCAACCGGGTCGATCATCGATAGCGAGACACTGAGTCCTGCTGCGCTGCTGGCTCCCTTCGATCTCGCCGAGGGCGAGAGCGTGACGCAGACCATCGTGATCGAAGAGAACGATGTTGCGAATAACGAAAACGAAACCAACACGGTGATCGCAACCACGACCTATATCGGTCGCGAAACAGTCCAGATCGACGGCCGCAGCATCGATACCTGTCGCTTTGATACCAATCTGACGGATGGGGACGGTGACGGCCTCGCCGACGGCGAGGATGCCGAAGACCCCTTTGTGACGCACTATTCGGTGGAGTCGGGTCTGGAGGTGCTCTTCTACGAACTCGAGCCCGACAACGGCGTGCGCACCGACCAGGTTGAGGTGCTTGCTGCAACCATCAACGGGGTGACGGTCGACGACTGAGGTGCATCTGCTCGCCGCCCAGGGCGGCGAAGATGAGCAGGCCCGCCTCGGCGGGCCTGCTTTATTTGCGGCCAGGCGAAGCAACGCTTTCAGAGGGCCCAGCTCACGGCTGAGCGGCGTTGGGCAGAACTTTGCCACTCGCGGAGACCGTAACGTTTCGAGTGCGAGTAGGGGCAGCGACTCGCGACGCTAGATCCCCACTGCGTGGGGCCCCTCCACGCTGCTCGCGCTGTTAGTGCAAGAACTCCCCATCGTAATAGACCATTTCTTCGACCTGGGCGAGGGCGTCTTCGGCGCCGGGCTGGTTGATCAGCACCAGCAGCACGACCCACTTCACGCGCTCCAGATCGATCTCGTCGTCGATGCTCATCAGGCGGTCGATGACGAGCTCACGGCCCTGTGGGCCAAGTAGCCCGAGCTGTTCGAGATAGAGAAGGAATCCTTGCCCTTCGGCACCGATACGGGCGCGCTCGATGTTGCTGTACAGACGAATGGAGCCGGAGGCCGGGTTGACCAGGTTGTCACGCCGCTCCGCCAGATCATTGAGCCAGGAAAAGGCGTGGTTGACTTCCTCTTCCGGGAAGCCCGCTCCCATCAGTTCAACGCGAAGGGCGTCGTAGTTGGAGGCATCGGCGAATTCCTGCTCCACGTAGTTTTCGTAGAGGTACATGAGGACGTCGAGCACACTTTCCTTGATATTCACAGCGGCCTTCCTGCAGTCGGGGAGGAGGTCATCATCGGGCGCGACCGAGACGGGAGAAGTTGCCACCTGGCTCGCTGGCCACCAAGCCTGCAAGCTCAAGTTCCAGCAGCGCACTGCTCAGGGCCTGGATATCCAGACCGGTGCGAGCTACCAGCTGATCAAAGGCCGTGGCGTGGTCACCAACCGCAGACAGCGTCTTGGCGGCCGCACCCGACAGCGCAGCGCTGGCGTGGGGCTTGATCACGTCCGGCAGTGTATCAGGCACGTGTGTCGTATCGCGGCCGAGCGCAAAAAGCACGTCCTGCACACTTTCCACGAGCTGTGCGCCGTCGCGGATAAGGGCATGGCAGCCCCGTGCCTGCGGATGGTGAATGCTGCCCGGAATGGCAAAGACCTCGCGCCCATTCTCCGCAGCCAACCGTGCGGTGATGAGGGAGCCACTGCGTTTGGCCGCTTCCACCACCAGGACGCCGAGACTGAGTCCGGCGATGATGCGGTTGCGCCGCGGGAAATGGGCGGCCTGGGCGCCAGTGCCTGGCACGAATTCGGAGATCAGCAAACCGTGCTCGCCGATGCGGTGGGCCAGGGCGCGGTGGCGGGCGGGATACACCCGGTCCGGGCCGGTACCGGCCACGGCGATGGTGCTCCCTCCGACATCAAGGGCGGCTGCGTGCGCCGCGCCATCGATGCCCGAGGCCAGACCACTGGTGATGCAGAGGCCGGCGCGGGCGATCTCGCCGGCAAAGCTGCGCGCATGCTCCAGGCCCTGACGGCTGGCGGCGCGTGACCCCACCACCGCGAGCTGGTCGCGCGCGAGCAGGCTGACATCGCCCAGGCAGAACAACGCCAGTGGCGGACGCGGGATTTCGAGCAGTTGCGGCGGATAGCGCGGGTCATCCAGGCTGATCAGCGTGCGCTGCGGCCCATCCAGCCACGCCTGACAGCGCGCCAGCGCGGCCGCATCCGGTTGGCGCAGGCCGTCGTGCAGCGCTTCGGGCACGCCTGCCCTGGTCCATCCCGACGGGCCGGCTGCCAGTGCCGCATCGGCGGAGCCGTAGGCCTGCAGCAGACGCATCCCGGTGACTGGCCCGACACCGGGCGCAAGAAGCAGTGTCAGCCAGGCGTCACGCTGGGTTGCGTCTGCGGTCACAAGCCTTGGTCGGGCGCGCGAACCTCGTCGTGCAGGAGGATGGTGCGCTCGGCTTCCATGACCAGGGCCTGCGCCAGATCGTCGGCGACGCGGACGACGAGGAGTTCGCCGGCATACTGCGCGGGCAGGCGAATGCTGCCGACCTGGTCTCTCGGGTCGGGGACTTCGCGTGCCGCATTGAAGGCATCCAGGACGTGGCCGACTTCCAGCCCGTGATTGGCGCCGCGATTCAGAATGACCAGATCGTATTGGCCGATCTGGGTCACGCCACCAAACACCGAAATGATACGGCCGCTTAAAGCCTGACCGGGCGCACGCGGGAAGAAATTGGCGGACAGCATGTCGCGCGGCCGCGGGATCAGGGCATCGCCGATGCGTGTTTCGCGCCGCGATTCCGACAGGCGCAGCACGGAGACTTCCTCCGCATGACGGCTGAGGGTGGCATCGGCAGCGGGGATGGCTTCGTAGCCGAGAATGCGCCCGCTTTCCGGGTCCACATAGGCCTCGCCTTCGTGCACCACCAGCCAGTCGGCGCGTGCCGAGGCAGGCAGGCCGCGGGCATAGGCATCGGTCCGGTCCGGGCCCATCAGGTGTTCGTCCGCGAACTCGACCAGATAGGGTGCGTTCTTGAAGGTATCGGGGCCGACCACCAGTGGGCCATCCAGGAAATCCCGGATCAGGTCGAGCGGAATGGTGGGAATCGTGGCCTCCAGCGGCTCGCGACGAATCTGCGGTTCCAGCTTGGCGACTTCGGACACGCTTTCCTCACCTTCCAACCAGCGCAGTTCGAGCACATCGCCGGGATAGATCAAGTGCGGATTGGCCACCTGACGATTGGCCACCCAGACTTCCGGCCACTTCCACGGGTCGATCAGAAAACGTTCCGAGATGTCCCACAATGTGTCGCCGGGCTTGACCACGTAGCGTGCTGTCTTGCGCACGCGCTGGCCTTCCCGGGTCTGGACCGGGCGTGGCGTGACTGATGACGCATTCTCGGCGGGAGCCGCCATCGCGTTGCTGTCCCTGCCTGCCGTGGGCGTGGCCTCGGGCGGCTGAGGAGCGCTTTGCTGCGCGCCTCCGCCTCCTTGTGGCGCCGTGGCGCAGGCGGTCAGAGCCGCAGCCAGTACGCACAGGCCGAGCCGGGATGATCGACGCACCGCGCTATACTTATGTCCTTGTTTTACAGTCATCGCTCCCCGTCGCTGCCAGACCCGTCGTTGACGTGATCGCACTGTAGCAGCCTCCGCATTTGGCCGGAATCGCATAACAGCATGGCACTGCTCGAAATACTCCACCATCCCGACCCTCGGCTGCGCGAAAAGGCGCAGACGGTTTCCGACTTTGGCCAGGACCTGCAGCGTCTCATCGACGATATGTTCGAAACGATGTACGACGCGCCCGGTGTGGGGCTGGCGGCCACCCAGGTGGGCGTGGCGCTGCAGGTGGCCGTCATGGATTGCGGCGCCGACGAACAGCGCGAGCCGCGGGTGATGATCAACCCTGAAATCATCGAGACCGACGAGCCCGAGGTGGTGGACGAGGGCTGCCTTTCCGTCCCCGAGGTGTCGGATCGGGTTCGTCGCTTCCGGCGAGTACGCCTGCGCGCCCTCGACCGCGATGGCAATCCCTACGAACTCGAGGCCGATGGCCTGCTGGCGCAGTGCATCCAGCACGAGAAGGATCACCTCGACGGCAAGCTCTACATTGACCATCTGTCCAGCATCAAACGGGATCGACTGCTGAAGCGTCAGCGCAAGCTCCGCAAGCAGGAGGGCTAGGCCGCTGACGGTGCGCATCGCATTTGCCGGTACGCCGGAGTTTTCCGTTCCCGCGCTGGAGGCACTGGTCGAGGCGGGCCATACCGTGGCGGCCGTGTTCACACAGCCGGATCGGCCGGCCGGCCGAGGACGCCGGCTGCAGCCGTCACCGGTGGGGCAGCGCGCGCAGGAGATGGGGTTGTCGGTCTACAAGCCCGAACGCTTCGACGCCATGGCGCAGGCGCAGCTGTCGGAAGCGGATGTGGACCTGATGGTGGTGGTGGCCTACGGGCTCATTCTCCCGCAGGCGGCCCTGGATATTCCCCGACATGGTTGTCTGAACATCCACGCCAGCCTGCTCCCACGCTGGCGCGGTGCGGCGCCCATCCAGCGCGCCATCGAGGCGGGCGACGCCGAGACCGGTGTCTGCATCATGCAGATGGAAGCGGGTCTGGACACCGGGCCGGTGTGGCGGCGTGCCGTCACGCCCATCCGCGAGGCGGATACCGCCGCCAGCGTGCACGATCGACTGGCCCAACTGGGCGCGCGCGAGGTGGTCGCCGCAGTACCGCAGGTTGTCGAGGGCCGCGGCCGGCCCGAAGCGCAGCCGGACGTGGGCGTGACCTACGCGCGCAAGCTCGACAAGGCCGAAGCCCGTGTCGACTGGCAGGAGGCCGCCGCATCCATCGCGCGTCGCATCCGCGCCTTCAATCCGGTCCCCGGCGCCTGGACCCACTGTGGGGAGGCCCGGGTGCGCTTGCTGGATGCACGCGCGCTGATGACGCCGACCGACGCCGCGCCCGGCACGGTGCTGGCCCATGACGCGGAAGGGGTCGTGATCGCCACTGGCGATGCCGCATTGCGGCTGCTGTGTGTGCAATGGCCTGGCGGGCGCGCCCAGGAGGCGCGCGTAGTGGCCGCCGAACGATTTCCCATCGGTCAGGTACTGACATGAAACATCCGCCGCGACCTGCCGCCTCGAATCGTTCAGCCCCCGGGGCCCCGGTGCGTGCCGCCGCTGCCCACGTCATCCAGGCCGTCATGCAGCACGGCCGCAGCCTGGACGATGCGCTGGCCTTTGCGACTTCTCGCAACCGTTTCGACGCGCGCGATCACGCCTTGCTCTCGGCCATGGTGTACGGCGTGCTACGCCACTACCGCCGCCTCGGCTGGCAGCTTGAGCAAATGATGGATCGACCCTTGCGCGACGCGCCGCTGGTCGATGCTCTGCTGCGGGTGGGCCTCTATCAGATGCACGACATGCGCATTCCGGATCACGCCGTGGTTTCCGCCACGACCTCGGCCGCAAGCTTGCTGCAGGCGGAGTGGGCCGGCTCCCTGGTCAATGCACTGCTACGGCGGTCGCAGCGCGAACCGGAGCGCCTGGAACCGCCCGAGGACCCCGCCATTCTGCATTCCTGGCCCAACTGGCTGGCCGAGGCCCTGCGTCACGACTGGGGCGAGGCAGCCGACGCCATCCTCGCCGAGGGCAGTGCCCAGGCACCGATGACGCTGCGCGTGAACCGGCGCCGCATGTCCGCGTCCGATTACCAGGCCCGTTTGTCGCGCATGGGGCGTGCAGCGCGGACCCTGCCTGAGGCGCCGGATGCGTTGGTGCTTGAGCAGGCGGGGGAAGTCGAAGCGTTGCCAGGCTTTTCGCGCGGCAGTGTGTCGGTGCAGGACGCCAGCGCGCAGCTCGCCGCGCCGCTGCTCGACATACAGCCGGGCCAGCGCGTACTGGATGCCTGCAGTGCGCCAGGGGGTAAGGCCGCACACCTGCTGGAGCTGTGCCCCAAGGCGCAACTGACCGCTCTCGACAGTGACCGCGCGCGTCTGCAGCGCGTGGATGAAACTCTGCGTCGCGTGGGGGTGCAGGCGACGCTCGTCGCCGCCGACGCCACCGATACCGCGCGCTGGTGGGACGGTACGCCCTTTGATCGCATTCTGATTGATGCGCCGTGCTCCGGTACCGGCGTGATCCGCCGCCACCCGGACATCAAGTGGTTGCGCCGGGTGGGTGACGTGCGGGCGCTGGCCAAGACGCAGCAGCAACTGCTGGAGACGCTGTGGCCGCTGCTCGCCCCTGGCGGTCGCATGGTCTTCGCCACGTGCTCGATCCTGCGCGCCGAGGGGCGTGATGTGGCGGCGCACTTCCTTGAACGTCACCCCGACGCCACAGCATTGCCCTGCGAATTACCGGTCGGTACCCCGGATGGTGCCGGCTGGCGCATTGCCCCCGGCGGGGACTGGGACGGCTTCTACTATGCGCTTCTGACCCGTTCCGACTGATCAAGCGGTCGCGCCCGCGTGCCGCTCGTCGCGGCATGCCCACCGCTTAACGCAGGACAATGTCGCGGCGCGTCATGAAGGGCGCAGCATGTGGAACAAGGCGCGATGACACGTGCGATGTCATCGGGCTCCGCCCGGCAAGGCCTCGCGCTGTGCCGGAAGCATGTCCACCACGCGAGGGATGGCGCACGATCTCTTGAACAGCCTGGCTTCCCTCTTCAATACCGACGGCTTCATGCCGCACGGCTACTGCTATACCTGGCAGCCTGGGCTGCTGTGGTCGATGGTGGTGTCTGAAGGGTTGGTGGCGCTGGCCTATTTCTCGATTCCGGTGGCCTTGCTGTTCTTCCTGCGCCGGCAGCCCAACATCCGCTACCGCGGTGTCTTCCTGCTGTTCAGTGCTTTCATCTTCTTCTGCGCGCTGACGCACGTGATCGGTATCGTCAATATCTGGATACCGCTGTACCGGATGGAAGTGGCGCTGATGGTCATGACCGCGGCCGTGTCCATTGCCACGGCCTTGATGCTGTGGCCGCTGCTGCCGCAAGCCTCGAACTTTCTGAGCGAGCAGGCGGCGATGAAGGAGCAGATGCGCGAAGCCAACGCGCGGCTCCAGCAGGCGCTGAACGAACTCGCGGAGCGCAATGTGGCGCTGGATCGTCGTCGGCGCGAGAGCGAGGAACTCAGCCGGCTCGAGATCGTGATGCAGTCCTGCCTGACGCTGGGCGAGACGCGTTTGCCCGTGCGCAGCTCTGCGCAGAGCCTGTTCCCGTCGGCATCGGGTGCGCTCTATCTGATTAATGCGTCGCGCAACTACCTGGAGCGCGTCAGTGATTGGGGCTCCGCCCACATGGGGGGCGGCGTCATTGGCATGGAGGACTGCTGGGCCCTGCGCCAGGGGCGTCGGGCCGTGCTGCATCTGGAGGATGAGAACGCCATCCGCTGCCGCCATATCGATGCAGACATGCATAGCGGACAATCGTGGTGCATCCCCATGAGTGCACAGGGGGAGCTGCTCGGCTTCATGACGCTGTACGTTCCCGACGCCGACGACCGCAACGCCGACTGTCCGAGCGGCGAGGCGGCGGAAGCGCTGCTCAACGAATTCGCCGACCGCGTCAGTGTCAATCTGGCCAATATCCGTCTGCGCGAGACGCTCAGTCGGCAGTCGGTGCGCGATCCTCTGAGTGGCTTGTTCAATCGGCGCTATCTGGAGGAGACCCTGACCCGGGAAATGGCGCGCGCCGAGCGTGACGGCAGCAGCTTCGCCCTGCTCATGGTCGACATCGATCACTTCAAGTCCTTCAATGACCAGCATGGCCATGCCCTTGGGGACTGGGTCATCAAGCGGGTGGCCGACATGCTGCGCGAGCAGCGACGCGGCGGCGACGTGACTTGCCGTTACGGCGGTGAGGAATTCGTCATCGCGATGTTCGAGACAACGGCCAAGGCCGCCGCCGAGCGCGCCGAGGCATTGCGTGCCGCGATCCAGACCATCACGCTGCCGCCCCCCTACGAGGGCGAGCCGGGCATCACCATTTCCATCGGCATGTCGGCCTTCCCCACCCATGGCACGACGCAGTCGGAACTGCTGGCGGCGGCCGACGGGGCGCTCTACGCGGCCAAGCGCGGTGGTCGCAACCGCGTGGTGGTGGCGGGCGAATCCGGCCACGAGCCCGAAGGCTCGAAAGCCCCGATGGCCGTACCGGCTGCGCCCCGCCTGATCAAGGGGCAGCAGGGCGCCTGAGACAGTGATTCCCGCGCGGTTCGGTTGGTGCCACCCCCTTGCTACGTGTGATGTTGCCGGCACCAGGTTGTGATCGTTTCGACGACGGCTTGGGGCTCTCGGGCCCATCGGTAATGGTCCGCGCGCGTGCCCAGGGTGGCCGCATCCAAGACCACCTCCTGGCAGCGAGCCGACGAGAGCTTGTCGGTGACGGCGTGACAGGCTTCGGCGGGAGCAAAGGCGTCATCGCTCAGGCGCAGGCTGAGCACGGGCCCCGCGTAGCGCGCCACGCCCGCTTCCATATCCTCGTCGATGCCTTCGGCCTGATAGCGGCCGCTGCGGGCCATCTGACCCCATTCCCGCATCAGCCGTCTTGACTGTCGCCCGCCGAATCCGACGCGGTCGCCGGGGAAGTAACCCAGCAACCAGTTGCACAGCGGGATCAGCGCACGGAGGAGATCAATGCGGCGGCGCGCGCGTGCGTCGAAGGCATCACGCCATGGCAGTCCGCAGGCGAGCAGGGCGAGTCCATCGACGGCAGGGGCGAGGCGACCGGCACTGATGGCCGCGAGGTGACCGCCGAGGCTGTGGCCGGCGAGCCACACCGGCAGACCATCGCCTTTGGCATGCAGCGGGCGCAGGGCCGCGGGGATGTCCTCATCGAGCATTTCGCGAAAGCCGAAGTCGCAATGGCGCCCGGCGCGCATGGGGCTGTCGCCCGTGCCGCGCAGCTCCAGTGTGTGCGTCTCCAGACCCGCGGCGGTTAGTTGCTCGGCAAGGGGATCGTAGTAGCGGGCCGGTACGCCCAGCGCAGGCAGCAGCAGCAGGCGTCCCAGGGTCGGTGGTGGTCCGGGGGCATGGCGAACAACGGGGTCCGCGCCGGGTGCTGTGCTATCGGTGGGATGGGACATACGGAAGGCCCTAGCCGTCTGAAGTCGGAGCGGAATGATCGCGCGATGCGCGTCCGAAGCCCAAGCGCCGGCGCAGCAGGCTGACGGCAACCGCGGTCGGCCGCCGCGTCCGGCGTGGACGCGGCACGAGCTCGCCCGCGCAATTCGGGCAGCGGTCGTGCAGGGCCTGCGCGCATTCCGGGCAGAAGGTGCACTCGAAGGAGCAGATCCGGGCGGGGTCCTGCCAACCCAGTGCCTGGGCGCACTGCTGGCAAGTGGATTTCATCTTGAGCATGGCGGCGCCTCGTGCTTCAGTGGTGGGGTGCGCGCGCCGCCAGGGCGTAGGTCGCTACCGCGATGGCCAGCAATCCCAGTCCTACGATGTCCACGCGCATCACGCGAAGGATGGCGGGCTCATGCGGACCGGTGCCTGCCATCCAGAGAAAGCCCGCCATGGACACCAGCGCTGCCAGGAATGCCAGGGGTTGCAGGCTCGGACGAAAGGCGGCGTACACCAGGAAGGCGCCCAGCAGCGCAAAGAGCAGCGCGCGGTGCTGGAGCAGGAGCACCAGCGTGGGCGCATCCGGCGCGATGCCGTACAGCTGCTGCAGGCGCGCCGGGGACCACGCCCCTGCGGCAGGCAGCAGATGAATGACGCCGAGGACGACCAGCAGGCTACTGACGATCAGGGAGGCAGGCATGGCGGAGTCACGGATACCAGTGCGGGGAACGCGTGCTAGCTTTCCTCAGCCCGCGCGCTCTGTCCTTAACATTTCTCAAGTGCCGCCTTGATGCGGCTGAGGGACTCCGGCGCGATACCCAGATAGGAGGCGACGTGATAGGCCGGAACACCCGCGACGATTTCCGGCTCCATGTGGCGCCGATAGAAGGCGTAGCGCTCTGCAGCCGTGCGCGACTGCAGCATGCGAACACGCCGCTGCAGCGCCCGGAAATGGCGCTCGGCCAGTTCGCGACGCATGGTTTCGGCGAGCAGGCCCGGGTGGTCGCGACAGAACGCGCGAAATCGGACCCAGTATCCACCGCCGCCGGACAGCGCCTGCAGCGCCTCTTCGGCGGCTTTCTGATCCAGGTAGCTCTGGTACGGCAAGGCGGCCGCCGGCGCGCTCAGCAGGCGCAGATTGATTTCCCGGCTGCCGTGGACGTAGTAGCAGCGCACCAGTCCATGGGTCAGCAGCACCAGATCGTCCACCGGGTCTCCAAGCTGGAAGAGGTGATCCCCGGCATCGAAACGGCAGCCACGAAAGTAGGGCAGCAGCGGCTCAAGTTGCACCGGCGCCATGTCCAGCCATTGCGCCAGATAGGCCTTCAAGACAGCGGCATCGGGGCGGTCGAGCAGGTGCATGTGGGCATGCTAGCGCGTGCCACGAAGGCCCGCGAAAGGCGGCGGCGTCTGGCATGCCGCACGCTGCGCTGCAGCGCGCCAGCCGACCCCGACCGTGCGGCGTATCATGCGCGGGTGCACAGCGATCCTTCATCGCATTGAAAATCATCATTCTCGGTGCAGGCCAGGTCGGGGCATCCCTGGCTGACAATCTGGCAGGCGAGCAAAACGACGTCACCGTCGTCGATACCGACGACGCGTTGCTCAATGAGTTGCGCGATCGTCTTGATCTGCGCATCGTGCATGGTCATGCCTCATTCCCGCAGGTTTTGCGCGACGCCGGTGGCAACGACGCCGATATGCTGATCGCGGTGACCGAGTCGGACGAGGTGAACATGGTGGCCTGCCGTATCGCCGCCAATCTGTTCAACACCCCGACCAAGATCGCCCGCGTGCGCGCCGACGAGTACCTGCGCAAGGGCGACGACCTGTTCAGCCACGGTGGCTTCCCGATGGAGATGCACATCTCGCCGGCGCAGCTCGTCACTGATTCCATCCGGCGATTGATCGAGTATCCGGGCGCGCTGCAGGTGGTCGACTTCGCCGAGGGGCGGGTGCGCCTCATCGGCCTGCGCGCCTATTACGGTGGGCCGCTGGTCGGCCGGCAGTTGAAGCAATTGCCCGAGCATCTGCCTGGCATCGATGCGCGCGTGGCGGCCATCTATCGCCGCGGGCGCCCGCTGTTGCCGGAAGGCGACACCATCATCGAGGCCGAGGACGAGGTCTTCTTCATCTCGGACGTGACCGTCGCACCCAAGATCATGGCCGAACTGCGCCGGGTGGACCGCCCAGTGCGCCGCATCATGCTGGCGGGTGGCGGCAACATCGGGCTCAAGCTGGCGCAGGCGATGGAAGGCCACGCGCAGGTCAAGATCATCGAACGCGACCGCGCCCGCGCGCGCATGCTGTCGGAGCGCCTCGATCGCGCCATCGTGCTCTGCGGTGATGCAGCCGACGAGGACATGCTGACCGAAGAGAACATCGAGGATATGGATGTTTTCTGCGCGATCACCAACGACGACGAGGCCAACATCTTGTCGGCCATGCTGGCCAAGCGTCTGGGGGCACACAAGGCCTTGTCGCTGATCAATCGGCTGTCCTACATCGATCTGGTCGAGGGCGGCATCATCGATATCGCGATCTCGCCGCAGCAGGCCACAGTGTCGGCCGTGCTTGCCCACGTCCGCCGGGGCGATGTGGCGCGCGTGCACAGTCTGCGTCGTGGCGCGGCCGAAGCCATCGAGGCGGTGGCGCACGGAGACCGCGACAACTCGCGCGTGGTCGGACGCCGTCTCGACGAGATCGACCTGCCGCCGGGCACCACCATTGGCGCCGTGGTGCGCGGCAACGAGGTGATCATTGCCCATCGCGATGTGGTCATCGAAGGCGGGGATCATGTCGTGCTCTTCATCGTGGATCGCAAGCACACGCGCGCGGTGGAGGAGCTGTTCAACGTGCCGCCTACCTTCCTCTGATGCGTCTGCCGCAGGTGCAGCATCGCTATGCCACGGTCCAGCGCGTGGTGGGCTTGTTGCTGATGGCCTTCTCCAGCACGATGCTGCCGCCGATTCTGGTCGATGGCTTCTATCGCGAGGGCGTGGCGCTGGCCTTCGTCTGGGGCTTCCTGATCACCCTGCTGTTCGGTGCGCTGCTCTGGCTGCCGGTGCATCGTCACCGGCGCGAGCTGAAGATTCGCGAGGGCTTTCTGGTAGTCGTGTTGTTCTGGACCGTGCTCAGCCTGTTCGCCGCCATCCCGTTGTACATCGCCTTGACCCCGCGCCTGGGCATTGCGCAGGCGGTGTTCGAAGCCGTGTCGGGGCTGACCACTACCGGCGCAACGGTGATTACCGGCCTGGATAGCCTGCCGCACGCGGTGTTGTATTACCGCCAGCAGATGCAGTGGCTCGGCGGCATGGGGATCATCGTCCTGGCGGTGGCCATCCTGCCCTTGCTGGGTGTGGGCGGCATGCAGATCTACCGCGCCGAGGTGCCGGGCCCGATCAAGGACAACAAGCTGACGCCGCGTATCAAGGAAACCGCGCGCGTGCTCTGGCAGATCTATCTGACGCTGACCATCGCCTGCGGCGTGGCCTATTACCTGGCCGGGATGACGCCCTTCGACGCTGTGGGTCATGCCTTCTCCACGGTGGCGACCGGGGGATTCTCCACCCATGACCGCAGCATCGGCTTCTATGAAAGCCACACCATCGAATTGATCTGCATTGCCTTCATGATCGCCAGCAGCATCAATTTCGGTCTGCACTTCGCCATGCTGCGCGAAAAGCACCCGCTGGCCTATTGGCGCGACGCCGAGTTCCGCACCTTTATCGGCATTCTGGGGGCGGGTGTGGTGCTGATTACCGTCGTGCTCTGGATCTTCGGGACCTACGGCAGTGGGCTGCAGGCCTTCCGCCAGGCGCTGTTCCAGGTGGTCTCGATCGGCACTACCTCCGGTTTCACCACGGCGGACTACAACGCGTGGCCGTCGCTATTGGCGCCGCTGCTGCTGTTCGGCAGCTTTGCGGGCGGCTGCGCGGCTTCGACCACCGGAGGCATCAAGGTGGTACGTATCGTGCTGCTGTTCAAGCAGGGCATTCGCGAGGTGGTGCGCATGATCCACCCGAACGCCGAGTTGCCCATCAAGATCGGTCACCGCAAGGTGCCCGACCGCGTGGTGCAGGCGGTCTGGGGCTTCTTTTCGGTCTACATGGGCTTCTACCTCATCATCTTCTTCCTGATGATGGCATCCGGGCTGGATGTGGTGACGGCCTTTTCGGCCGTGGCCGCGACACTCAACAACCTCGGTCCGGGCTTGGGCGATGTGGCGAACAACTTCGGTGTCGTGCCTGAATTCGGCCTCTGGGTGGGCATCTTCGCCATGTTGCTCGGGCGATTGGAGATCTTCCCCTTGCTGGTATTGTTGACGCCCTATTTCTGGCGGCGCTAGTCAGCAGCGCAACGGACGACGGACCGCCGCCTTCTCAACCGGTGCCCGTGGTGCGCCTTGAACGGAGGGGTGGGTGGCAGATCCGGTCCTTCTGACGGTATTGATTGTCAGTTCGCTGCTCGTACTGAGCATCTTCAGCAGTGTCCTGTCCTTTCGCATCGGGGCACCGCTGCTGCTGGTCTTTCTGACCATTGGCCTGGTGGCGGGCGCCGAGGAGCTGGGTGGCCTAGCCTTCGATGATGCCGGCTTGTCGTTTTGGCTGTGCAGCCTGGGCCTGGCCGTGGTGCTCTTTGATAGTGGCTTCGCAACGCCATGGAGAGCCTATCGCAAGGCGGCCGCACCGGCGCTGACGCTGGCCACCGTCGGCACGGTCATTACCGCAGGGCTGTTCGCCGTCTGCGCCTACTGGTTGTTGCCGATCGACTGGCCGCTGGCGCTGCTGCTCGGAGCCTGCCTGTCCTCAACCGATGCAGCGGCGGTCTTCTTCCAGTTGCGATCGGGTGGGGTGCGCATCCAGGAGCGGGTGCGCTCCACCATCGAAATCGAATCCGGCACCAACGATCCCATTGCGATCTTCATGGTGATTGCCGTCCTGGCGGTAATGGACGGTGACCGCAGCGCCGGCACGCAGTTGCTGCTGACGCTCATCGAGCAGTTCGGCATCGGTGCGCTGATGGGGTTGCTCGGCGGGCTGCTCATCGTGCGCGCGGTGAATATGCTCGACATCGAGACGGCGCTGTACCCGGTGGCGGTGCTGGGCATGACCTTGCTGCTGTTCTCGGCCACGGCGTGGATGGGTGGCAGCGGTTTTCTCGCGGTCTATCTGGCCGGATTGGTCGCGGGTAACCGGCCGTTGAAGGCAAAGTACTCGATGCGTCGCTTCCAGGCGGTGCTGACCTGGCTGGCGCAGATCCTGATGTTCGTCACGCTCGGCCTGCTGGCCGTGCCCGAGAATCTCATCACCGTGTTCTGGCCGGCCCTCGCACTGGCGCTGGTACTCATGTTCGTGGCGCGTCCGCTGGCGGTCGCCGCCTGTCTGCCGTTCCAGGGTTTCAGTCGGAACGAGACCCTGTTCGTGTCGTGGGTAGGTTTGCGCGGGGCCGTCAGCATTCTGCTCGCGATCATGCCCATGCAGGCGGGTATCGAGGGCGGACAGCTGCTGTTCAATGTCGTGGTGCTGGTGGTCGTGTTCTCGCTGCTTCTGCAGGGCTGGACGGTCAAGGCCGCGGCACGCGCCTCGCGTGTGCTGCTGTCCGAACAAAGCGCAATGATCGACCGCATCGAGCTGGAATTGCCTGGGCGCGCCGAGCATGAGCTGGTCGGTTACCGGTTGTTGGCGACCAGCCCGGCCATCACCGGCGCTCGCATTCCGCGCTGGGCGCGGCCGTCATTGGTGATTCGCGACGGACACAGCCTGCGTCCGCATCAGGCGGGGGCGCTGCAGCCCGGCGATACGGTGTACATGTTCTGTGCCGAGCATCATATCCGGCTGCTGGACCGTATCTATGCCACCTCGCATGGCCTGGACGCGCGGCAATGGTTGGGGGACTACTCGTTGCCACCCGATGCGCTGGTCGAGCCGGTCGCGCAGCGCTTTGCCATTGCCCTGCCGTCCGATCTCAAAGGTCTGACGCTTCGGCAGGTTTTCGAGAAGCGGTTGCGTGGCCGGATCGAATTGGGCGACCGCGTCCCGCTGGGCGAGTTCGCCTTGATCGTGCGTGACCTGAGCGTGGACGGCACCATCGAAGAAGTGGGATTGCTGGTTGACGACCCGGAGACGGTCGGTCGCTGAATGCCTCTGGAGCGGGCTTTCGTGTATTTTCCCGCCTTTATGACCTGAAAAGCGGCGCATGTCGGTCTTTACCAAGGTCTCGCACGAGGCGCTGACCAGCTTTCTGAAACAGTACCCCCTGGGCGCCCTGATCGGATTTCAGGGCATCGGCGAAGGGGTGGAGAACACCAATTACTTCGTCGATACCGAGGATGGCCGCTTCGTTCTGACCCTGTTCGAACGCCTGGACTACGACGATCTGCCCTTCTTTCTCGGTCTGATGGCCCATTGCGCCGACCGCGGTGTCCCCTGTCCCCGGCCTCTGCAGGGACACGACGGTCGCGTGCTGCGCGAACTCTGTGGCAAGCCTGCGGCACTGGTGCAGCGCCTGCGTGGGTCCAGCGCCCTCACACCGAATGTTGCGCAATGCCACTCCGCCGGTCAGGCGCTGGCCCAGCTGCATGCGGCCGCGCATTCCTTTTCCTTGAAGGCGGTCAATACCCGGGGTCCTGAATGGCGCGCGGAAACAGCCGCCCAGGTGCGACCTCAACTGGATGATGCCGGCATCGCCCTGCTCGACGCCGGACAAGCGGCCGACAGCTCAGTGGGATGGGAGCGGCTGCCGCGCGGCGTCATTCACGCCGATCTGTTCCGCGACAACGTGCTCTTTGTGGGGGAGGAGGTCAGCGGCATCATCGACTTCTATTACGCCTGCAATGACGCGCTGATCTTCGATCTGGCGGTGATGGTCAATGACTGGTGCTTCGAGCAGGACGGCCGACTCAACCGCGCGCGCTATCAGGCACTGACGGAAGCCTACTGCGCGCTGCGCGAACCTTCGGCGGGCGAGCGCACCGCCTGGGGCGCGGTGCTGCGCGCTGCCGCGCTGCGCTTCTGGCTGTCGCGTTTGTACGACTGGTATTTCCCGCGTGATGGCGACCTCGTGCATATCAAGGAACCGTCCCCGTATGAGCGCATTCTGCGCTACCACGTCGATCACGATGCCCTGAGCCTGTGAGCGAGTCGAGCCACCCTCTGGTGCGTGTCCTGACGCGGGCAGCCCGTGTCGTGCAGGCCTTCAACCAGTGGGTCGCGCGCGCCATGGCCTGGCTGGCCGTGGCCATGGTCGCGATCTTCGTCAGCGTGGTGGTGCTGCGCTACGGCTTCTCCCTCGGACCCATCTGGCTGCAGGAATCGGCGCAGTATCTGCACGCTGCCATCTTCCTGCTGGCGGCGGCCGGCGTCATTGTCGTGGACGGGCATGTACGGGTGGATGTCTTGCGCACCCGCTTCGCGCCCCATGTGCAGCGCCGCATCGAGGTCCTGGGGCACCTGTTGCTGCTGTTGCCCTTCGCGCTGTTCCTGCTGTGGGCGAGTACGCCCTATGTCATGGAGTCATGGCGCATTGGGGAAAGGTCGGTGGAGACCTCCGGCCTGCCCTTTGTCTATCTGCTCAAGACGCTGATGCCGTTTGCCGCCTTGCAATTGGCGACGCAGGCGCTGGCCTCCGCCTGGTTGCTGGCCGTCGAAGAGCAGCCACTGGCGCCGCCGCATCATGAGGAGGGGCTCTAGATGGAATGGATCGCCATCCTCATGTTCTTCGCGGTCTGTGCGACGCTGCTGCTGGGGTATCCCGTGGCCTTCACCCTGGCCGGGGTCGCGCTCTGGTTTGCCGGTCTCGGTATGGCGCTGGGCGCTCTGTCGCCGGGTGATCTGCTCGATATCGCCAGTCGCACCTACGGCACGATGACCAACGTCACGTTGATGGCGGTGCCCTTGTTCGTGTTCATGGGGGTCATGCTCGAACGCAGCAAGCTGGCTGAGCAGCTTCTGCAGACCATGGGCGCGCTGTTCGGGCGCGTGCGTGGCGGTCTGCTGGCCTCCGTCGTGGTGGTGGGCGCGCTGCTGGCTGCCAGTACCGGCATTGTCGGCGCCACCGTGGTCGCAATGGGATTGATTTCATTACCCACCCTGCTGGAGCGTGGCGTGTCGCCGCGACTGGCGAGCGGTGCGATCTGTGCCTCGGGCACGCTGGGGCAGGTGATTCCACCATCCATTGTCTTGGTGCTGCTGGGCGATGTGCTTTCCGCCGCTTATCAGCAGGCCCAGTTGCGCTCGGGCGTCTGGTCGGTGGAGACGGTCTCGGTGGGCGATCTCTTTGCCGGGGCCCTCATCCCCGGTCTCGTACTCGTCCTGTTCTACGTGGGCTACGTCCTATTTGCGGCCCAACGCGCCGCGCGGCGTGGCGATATGGGCGCGATGGCTTCGGATGCGCCGCTGCCATCGCTCATGACGGTGGTCACGGCACTGCTGCCCCCCGTCGCACTCATCATCCTGGTGCTCGGCACCATTCTCGGTGGCTTCGCCACGGCCACGGAGGCGGCCGGCATTGGGGCTGCGGGTGCAGTACTGCTGGCGGCAATGAAAGGGCGGCTCAGTCTCAAGGAGCTGCGCGCCACGGCACGGCAGACGGTGGTCGTCACAGCGATGGTCTTCATGATTCTGCTGGGTGCCTCCACCTTCTCCATGGTGTTCAACGCCTATGGTGGGGACGGGCTGATTCAGGCAGCCCTGCAGGCACTGCCCGGTGGTGCGGTCGGTGCGCTCATCAGCGTAATGGTACTGATGTTCTTTCTGGGATTTGTGCTCGATTTCATCGAGATTGTCTTCGTGGTCGTCCCGATCGTGGCGGTGCCGCTGCTGATGATGGGGCTAGACCCGGTCTGGCTGGGCGTGCTGATGGCGATCAACCTGCAGACCAGTTTTCTGACGCCGCCCTTTGGCTTCGCCCTGTTCTATCTGCGCGGTGTCGCGCCACCGGCGCTGGCGACCACCGACATCTACCGGGGCGCGGTGCCCTTCATCGGCATTCAGGTCGCCGTGCTGATGCTGGTCGCGCTGGTCCCGGTCCTTGCGACCTGGCTGCCGGGAGTGCTGTAGCCGGTATCAGTCTGGGGGAAGCGAGTAGCTGCCGGTGGCGTGGACCGCCGGCGGCTCGTCGACCGCGCCGACCGACACGCTCATCACGGCCAGGCGCTTGCCAAGCTTGAGAATCCGCGCCTCGGCGATGATGTCGCGTGGGGCACAGGCGCGCAGAAAGTGAAGATTGATATCGGAAGTCACGGCCATCGGCTTCTCGCCGATGTGCGCGAGCACCACGGCGTACATGGCGGTATCGATGGCCGCAAACAGCGTGGGCCCTGATACGCGCTCTCCGGGACGCAGCATGCGCGGCGAAAAGGGGATGCGAATGCTGGCCTGCCCGTTGCCGACCGACTCCACCCGTACGCGGATGGCTTCGGCCTCGGGCAGGCCGGCGTGGATGATGGCTTCGACGCGCTCCGCGCTCAGTAGGTTGTCCATAGCGCGATTATGCCGCTGATCAGCAGGTGGGCGGCGAGCAGGACGAGGGTCCACCGAAAGGCCGTGTGAAAGTGTCGGTCGGATAGGCGATCACCCCAGCGCGTGCCGAGCTGGGTGCCGGCAATGGCAGCCAGCACCATGCCAAAGACAAGCGTCGGCTGGTCAAGCAGCATCGCCCCGCTCAAGGCAAAGGCCAGGATCTTGACCAGATGGCCCATGGCCTGGGTGGCGGCCACCGTGCCGACAATGCGCGGCCGCGGCCAGTCGGGTTGCAGCAGCAGGCGCCCGACGATCAGCCCCGTGGCACCGATGACCATCCCCACGGTCCCGTTGAGCGCACCGGCCGCGGCATAGGCGGCCGAAGGCGGCCAGTGTGCGCGGCGCCCGGCGGGGCGAGGAAGCAGCGACCACAGGATGAAGGCGCCCAGCGTGACGGAAGCGGCAGCCGCCGGAATATACACCGCCAAAGGCGCGCACAGAATGGCCAAAGGAATGCTGATACCGCTGAACCAGAGCAAGGCGCGCCCGTCCACAGCTCGCAGATAGCGCAGGCTGCGACTGCCGTTGGCGGCCAGCTGCACCAATGCGAAGAGGGGAACGGCTTCGGCGGGCGGCATGCCGGCGGCGAAGAGCACCGCAATCAGCAAGGTGCCACCGCCCAAACCCAGAGCCCCAGAGACCGCCGCGGTCGCAAAGGCGGCGAGGCAGAGCAGGGCGGTCAGCACGGGGTTTGTCTTTGAGCGGTCTCAGCGCAGAAAGCGATAGCCGATGGACAGGCCCACAACCGGGTAGATATCGAACTCGTCGATCTGCTCCTCGAGTGCGCGACGCTCGCGTTCCAGTTCTTCGCGGAACTGCTGTGCGCGCGGGTCGTTGCCTTCGACGTCGAAGGACGTCACTGAGCAGGTCTGGGGCGACTCGTTGCAGGCGCTACCCGACGCCGAGGCGGAGGCCTGCGGGCTGCCCTGGAACAGCGCGCCAAGCTCGAACTTGAAGTAGATATTGCCCTTGCCGCTGGCAGCGTTGCCCCAGCCGATGCCGAGGTAGGGGGCGACAGAATTGAAATCCAGACCCGCGCGGAGTTCGAAGGGATCATCGGGGTCCGAGACATAGGTCTGATTGCCGACCTGGAAACTCTCGTTGCCGGTGGCTTCGCTGGCCAGCAGCTTGAGTTCGTTGCCGTTGCTGGCGACGCCGCCGGTGATGTGGAAGCCGCCACCAAAGACGTGATAGTCCGCGAGCAGCCCAACCGTCAGCAGTTCCAGATCGGCGTCGTAGCGAATGTCGTCCTCGGTGATGTCGTCGCTGTAGTTGAAGCCGCTGACCGGAATGCGCAGATTCAAACCATCCAGCATCGTGATAGAGACTTCGGCACCCAGGCCGAGGGTAGAAGCGCGTAGGCCCACCCCGAGATCCGCTGCCTGGGCAGCCCCTGACACGGCGGCTAGGAACACGCCGAGGAAAACACGTTGCTTCATGATGCCGTCTCTTTTTGTGCGCTTTTCTCTACGCTAGCACAGCCTCAGCGGCTGGCCGCACCCGTCTTCAGCGCATCCGGGTTGGCAATGCCAAGAGCCAGATCGTATTCGCGTTCGGTCGGGATGCGCGTCAGCGTCTGCCCGGCCCAGAGCACGAAGACCTTGCGGCCAGTACGGTCTTCGTACCAGCCGGCGGCGTAGCCCGGGGTACGGATGCGACCCACCGCCTCGAGGCTGTCGAATTGCAGTGGCTGAGCCGCGCTGGTGCGAATCTCGGCAAGGGGGATGTCGGCCGAAAAGGCGCGGCTGGCTCGCAGGTAGAGGGTGCTGTCGTCGCGCCAGACGCCGTTGACGCTGATCAGCCAACAACCGATGGCGGCCACGGTGGCACCGATGATGCCGAGAGCCAGCGGGATTCCGGACGCCACGGGCGCCGGCAGTCGCTGATAACCCGGCAATATCGCGCGTAGTAGCAGCACGAGGGCCAATGGCGCCAAGGCCAGGGCGCTGAGCCAGAGGTACTGCGTCAAGCCGGGCAGTGCGACATCAAGAGCCTGGAATGCGCCGGATTCGTTCATGGCGTGCGGTGTGCTGAGCAGTCAAAGGCGTCATTATGCGTGCCGCATTGACCGGAGACAGCAATTGGATACCCAATCGATGGCGAGCCTCGTGCTCGACGACGCAACACGCTTGGCGCTGACGGCGGCGGGGGCCTTCCTGCTGGTGGGGCTGCTCACCGGGGTGTGGAAGTACTGGCAGATTGCACACAGCGCCGAGGCACAGGCGCACCCCTACGTGGATATTGCGCATCGTGCCAGTCTGCTCTACAGCTTCGCGTCTCTGGTGCTGGCTGCCCTGGCCTGGTTCTCGGTCTGGTCCGATGCGGTCAACACCGTCGCCGTGGCTGCATCCGTGCTGTTCTTTGCGCTGGCGATTGGCAGTTACGTACTGCACGGCTGGTTGGCGGATACCGACAACCAGCTGCGTGCCCCGCATACGCTCGGGTCGGGCACGGTGTCGGGCTTGGCGGTACACGGCTTCATGGTGGCCCTGATCATTGCCGAAGTCGGCGGGGCCGCAGTGCTCTTTGCAGGGGCCATGCGGGCCATCTGGTGAATTCAGCCTGCACTGGCCGGCGCGCAGCTCAGATGCGCGCGTAGCGCGGCATCCTCGCGCAGCGCGTCCCGAAACCAATTGAGAGCAAGGCCCTGCTCGCCGCTCCGCCACGCCACCAGCAACCGGGTGCGCTCCCGCGGTACTTCTACCGCGATGCGCAACAGGCGGCCGTCGTCAAACCAGGGCTGAGCCAGATGCCGGGGCACAAAGCCGACGCCGAGACCGGCAGCCTGGGCGCGAATCTTGTTGAGTACACCTGAGACCGCCAGGATCGGTTGGCCCTCCTGCACGCCGGAGGTGCGCGCCGCCAGCTTGCGCGCCGTGTCCGATGCCACCACCGCGCGAAAGCGGCGGATGGTGGCCGCCGTCAGCGGGCGGGACGCCCCGGCGGCGATGTCTGCCAGCGGGTGGTGCGGGGCGCAGGCGAAATCCCAGGTGATTTCGGCCAGCAGGCTGCTGCTGATGCCGTAGCCTGCCGGCGCTTCGCCACCCGCGACCGCGATATCGGCGCGCCCTTCAATCAGCGCATCCCACGGTCCACCCAGGGTTTCTTCGTTCAGTCGCAGCGCCGTGCGCGTCTCCTTGGCATCAAAGGCGGCCACGATTGGAAACAGCCATTCGATCCGCAACATCGCATCCACCGCGACGGTGAGCCGTGCCTCCCAGCCTTCCCCCAGTTTCCGAAAGCGGTTCTCCGCGGCCTCGGCGTGGCGTAGCAGTGCACGCGCTTCGTCGACCACTGCCTGACCCGCCGCCGTGAGCTGCATGCGGCGCCCGACGCGCTCGAACAACACCAGGTCGTAGTCCGACTCCAGTTTCTGCACGGTGTAGGTCAGGGCCGATGGCACCCGATGCAGGCGCTCCGCGGCGCGCGCGAAGTTGCCGGCATCGGCGATGGTTTCGAGGGTACGCAGTGCGTCGAGGCTGAGGCGCATGGCCATCTCAAGCGTTCAATTTGATTGAATTCTATACGCTAAACATTCCGGTTTTCGGGGCGGAGCGATTCGCACAGACTCCATTGCACCATTCAGTAGGAGTGAAGTCATGAAGGTGCATATCGTTCGCTATACCCCGCGTACTGGCTCGCGCACGGCGCAACTGGTGGATTACGCCGTGTCGCAACTCGATCCCTCGTCGGTCACCGTGAGCGATCTGGCGGCACCTCTGCCACCGGCCCTGGACCAGCGCACCGTGGACGCCTATATCCAGCGCAACTATCTCGGACAGTCGGTGGATGCCGAGGCGGCCCAGGCGCTGGCGCCGCTGGACCACTATGTGGATGCGCTGCGCGCGGCTGACCATGTCATTCTGGCCACGCCGATGTACAACTTCGGGCTGCCGGGGGCCGTCAAGGCCTGGTTCGATGCGGTGATCCAGAAGGATCGCACCTGGACCATCCGCGACGGTCGGTACGAGGGTTGGCTGACCAGCCACAAGGCCTTGCTGCTCTACACCAGCGGCGGTGCCTATGAAGAAGCGCCCGGGGGCATGGATCTGCTCACGCCGATGGCGCGCCAGCTGTTCGGCTTCATGGGGATCCCCGCGATGGATGTGGTGTCTGCCCAGGGCACGGCGGGCGGCGAAGACGCGGTTACGCAGGCGATGTCGCAGGCGCGCGGGCAGATCGACCGCGTGCTCGCCACCTGGCGCGCCGAAGCGGCACCGGCCTCACCAGTAGAGCGCGGCCTGCATGCTGAAGTCGGGTGAGGCGTAGACGCCCAGATCCTCCTGGAAGAGCAGGTGCAAGCGTGTGCTGGCGGTGGGGCGGAAAACCGCACCCACCGACAGCTGCACGCTGTCGCGGCCCAGGGTTTCGATCTCGCTGTCCTTGAAGGGCGCGCGGTGCACATAAATCTGCGTGACGGCGGTCGCCCAGTCGAAGACGCGCAGGCTGACACCGCCGCCTGCGAAGGGGGTGACGCGGTGCTGCTGTTCGGGAAGGATGTCGCCGCGTTCATTGGCAGAGGCGCCGGCGGAGAGGAAGCCACCGAGACGACCAATCTGTCCGCTGCGCGTGACCCAGACGGAACCGCCCCAGGCGCCGCCGCCGGCCAATTGCTTCTCGTCGCCGGTCGGCAACTGCAGTTGCGCTCCCAACAGCCAACCGCTGGTTGGTTCGTAGTGCCAGGCAATCTCCATGTCGCCAAGGCGCGTGCCCGTGTCGGTGACATCCAGCACCAGCGTGCCTTCGCGTGCGTAGGCAAAGCGGTAGCGGTCGCCGGGCGCCGTGTCGCGCCCGCCTTGCGGCAGTCCGAAGAAGTCGTGCCAGTCAGTGATGATGTCGTCCATGAAGCCGCCACCCTGATTCAGCACTGGCAGGCGCACGCTCCAATGGCTGTTGTCGCTGTATCGGCCGCTGGCCGACAGAGTGAGCTTCACCACTTCACCGTCGGCCAGCAGGGCTTCGTCATCAGCGGCGAGGTTGGCGAACTCACTGGTCAGCTCCAGGCGGGCGCCGAAGTCGAGCTGGCCCGCCTCCGGTGCGCCGGGCAGCAGCACCGGCAACGGCACCGCGCGTGCGAACTGGTTTTCGTTGCGCACCTGAAAGAAGTCGGAGGCATGCGAGACGGAAGCCGCGCAGCCCAGAAGGATGAGGCTGCAGACGCGGGGAAGCATCATGGCGAGCAGGGCAGGATAGGCAGGATCAGCAGGAAGGATAGCCGATGGTGATCGGAATGCTCAGTTGCGTCTGCTACTATCGCGCGCCCGAATCATAGATCGACGATGGCGTCGTCAGGCTTCCCCATGTCCGCTGTTACCGAAAATACCCGCATTCGCAGTGTGCGCCCCGTCTCGACCCCGGCCGAAGTGCAGGGTGAGCACCCCATGTCGCAGGCTGCGGTCGATACCGTGCTGAGCGCGCGTCGGGAGATCCAGGAAATCCTCGCAGGCCAGAGCGATCGTCTACTGGTGATCGTCGGCCCGTGTTCGATTCACGACCCCAAGGCCGCACTGGAATACGCCGAACATCTGCGTGCGCTGCGTGAGCAGCTGTCGCGCGACCTACTGGTGGTGATGCGGGTCTATTTCGAGAAGCCGCGCACCACGGTTGGCTGGAAGGGCCTGATCAACGACCCGACCCTCGACGATAGCTTCCATATCGACACCGGAATCCGGACCGCACGCAAGTTGCTGCTGCAGCTGACCGAATCCGGCGTACCGGCGGGCGTGGAGTATCTCGATCTGCTCACGCCGCAATACATCGCGGACCTGGTGAGCTGGGGCGCGATCGGTGCGCGCACCACCGAGTCGCAGCTGCATCGTGAGATGGCCTCCGGCCTGTCCTGCCCGGTGGGCTTCAAGAACGGCACCGACGGCTCCGTCAAGCTGGCCGTGGATGCCGTCATGTCGGCTGCGCACTCGCACCACTTCCTGTCGATGACGCGCGACGGACAGGTCGGCATCTTCGAGACCACGGGAAATCCGGATGCGCACATCATCCTGCGTGGTGGCACCAGCGGTACCAACTACGACGCCGCCAGCGTCGACGCCGCCTGTGCAGCCCTGTCCAAGGCCGGGCTGTCAGAGCAGGTGATGATCGACTTCTCGCACGCCAACAGCCAGAAAGACCACAAGCGTCAGCTGCAGGTCGCGCAGGATGTGGGCGCACAGATCGCCGATGGCGACGACCGCATCATGGGCGTGATGGTGGAATCCCACCTCAAGGAAGGCCGCCAGGACCTCGGCGGCGAACTGGAGTACGGCAAGTCCGTGACCGACGCCTGCGTGGGCTGGGACGACACCGTCACGATTCTGCGCGAGCTGGCCGGCAGCGTGGCGCAACGTCGCAAGCGGCTGGCCGAAACCGCCTAGGCAACGCGCTTCGTGGAGTCAACAACGCCCGCCATCTGGCGGGCGTTTTTTTGTGCTTTGATCTGAGCACTGCCGGCGATCGCCGTCGTGTCCGATCGCTGCGCACGAGTTTGCAGGCCGGCATGAACGAGGCGCTTCTCCCGCTGGCGGGAGAAGGGTTGGGATGAGGGTGGGCCGCGCAAGCGGCTTGCAGCTGGCCTTAGGTTACGCGCGTCATAGGCCGCCGCTGTCACTAAACTCGATCTTCCTGATCTCGTTAAGTGCCCCGCGCTCGGCCGTCCGTGGCCGAGCGTGATTTGCTGCTGCGGCTTGCGGGTGCACTTAGGCGGCGCAAGGCATCGACAGCCGCAGTCACTAAGTTCGGCATCCCTGCCTCACTAAGTGACCCGCGCCAGCGCATCCATGTGCTGGCGCGATCTGAAAAAAGACTTGCCTTGGCGTTCCTTGTGAGCGCGCGATATCGACAGCCGCTGTCACTAAACTCGATCTTCCTGATCTCGTTAAGTGACCTGGCCTGGGCCGTCCTTGGCCCAGGCGTGCGCTACGCTGCGAACAGCCACTGGCTGTTCGGTCGTAGCGCACTCACCAATGTTCCCCCTTGAAGAGGTTGGCGAAGACCACCTGTTCGATGGTGGGCTTGCCGCCTTCCTTGATGCCCTTGGCGGCGCCGGAGGAGGGGAAGAGCTGGAAGCCCTTCGAGAGGATGTAGTCGTTGACCTTGGGCCACACGGCGTAGCTGAGCGCGGCGGCGGTGCCCACCGGCGTGGCGATGGACTTCGGCCGCTTCAGGATGGCGTCCACCACCGTGTCGGCAGCCTGTTCCGGTGTCCAGGTGGGCACGTAGTCGTACATCTTGGTGGGGGCGATCATCGGCGTGCGCACCAGCGGCATGTAGATGGCGGTGGTGTGGATGTTGCGCGAGCGCACCTCGGCCGACAGACAGCGCGTATAGGCATCGAGTGCCGCCTTGCTGGCAACGTAGGCCGAGAAGCGCGCCGCGTTGGCCAGTACGCCGATGGAGCTAATGTTGATGATGTGGCCGGACTTGCGACGTGCCATCTCGGGCAGCAGGTTCATGATGAGCCGGATGGCGCCAAAGTAGTTCAGCTGCATCGTGCGCTCGAAGTCGTGGAAGCGGTCGAAGGACTCGAAGACCGCGCGCCGGATCGAGCGCCCAGCGTTGTTGATCAGGATGTCGACGTGACCGAAGTCATGCAGCACCTGCTGCGACATGGCATCGATGGATTCGAGGTTGTTGAGGTCGGTTGGGTAGCAGTGCGCCTCGCCCCCCATCTTCTCGATGATGTGCTTGGTCTGCTCCAGTTTCTCCGGCGTGCGTGCGACCAGAATGACCTTGGCGCCGCCGGCCGCGATCTTTTTCGCGGAGGAGAAGCCGATGCCGCTGGAGGCACCGGTGATCAGTACGACCTTGCCACCGATGCGGCGCTGCAGGCTCGCGGGGACCTTGACGTCGAGGTCGAGATGAATCTCCCAGTACTGGAACAGCTTCTCAGCATAGTCGCGGATGTCCGGACACTTGATGCCGGTATCGCGCAGGGCGGCGCGCGCCTTGCGGTCGTCGAAGATGGCCGGATTGAAGACATAGCCCAGCACGGAAACCGGCACGCCGAGCGTTTGCGAGGTCATGCGCAGTACACGCGAGGGCACCACGCGGATGGCCGAATTCGTGACCTGTCGAATGGGCGAGGGCAGGGTGCCGAAGCGGCCCACATCGATGGTGCGCGTGATCTCCGGGCCGTGTGCGGCTTCGAGCAGAATGCCGAGTAGTTCGCCCACGCTGGGAGACGGCGACTGCAGCAAGTGGAAGCACTCGCCGTCGCCTTCCTTGCGATGGGCGATGGCATGCATGGCCAGGGCGACATAGTCGACCGGAACGATGGGCACGCGGCCACCGTCGATGCCTACCAGCGGCAGCCAGCGCGGCACACTGTCGCGCACCCGCTGGATCGACTTGAAGAAATAATAGGGCCCGTCCACCTTGTCCATCTCGCCGGTTTCGGACGAGCCCACCACCGCACCGGGGCGGTAGACCCGGAAGGGAACGCGGCACTCTTCGCGCACCAGCTTTTCCGATTCGAACTTGGTGCGGTAATAAGGGTGATCGAGGGGCTGTCCCTCGTCGAACATATCCTCGGTGAACTGTCCCTCGAACTGAATGCCCGCAACCGCCACCGAGCTCATGTGGTGCAGTCGCACGTCGCCGCCCAGGCTGTTCGCAAAGGCGACCACATTGCGCGTACCTTCGGTATTGACTCGGTCGGCGGTGGCGTCGTCCATGTTCATGTCATAGACGGCGGCCAGGTGGAAGATGTGGTCGATCTTCCCGGCGATTTTCTTGCGCGCACTCGCCGAAACCAGGCCGTCATCCGCGATATCGCCCCAGACGGCGTGGATGCGCTTGGCTGCACTCTCGCCCAGGTCGCGCTTCAGCTTCTCCACCTTGTCGCGCGAGGATTCGCGCGCAAGGACATGGACCACGGCATCCTCGTCCTGCAGGATGCGTGCGACCAGAAATCGACCGATGAAGCCTGTGGCGCCGGTAACGAAATAGTTCATGTGTCTGAGCTCCCCCTGTTGACACGGCCGCCCTTCGGCGGTGCGTGGCCTTAGATTGGTGTGGTGATCGTAGTGAGTGTACGGATTCTGTCGCCTGGGTAGAAAGCTTTTGCGGACTAGCGCGCGCGCAGCCGCATGGGAAGGGCCGACTCCAGCTCCTTGCTGTGCTGCCGGCTGGTGTGGTCATCCATCGGCTCGGGCGCGCCATTGCCCCACACCGGCCGCGGCCATGCCGCATCCCCCTGATAGCGCGCGATGTGGTGGATGTGCAGCTGCGCCACCTGATTGCCGAGGGCCGCCACATTGAGCTTGTGCGGGGTGAAGGCAATGCGCATGGCGCGGCACAGATCGGCGGATTCGTCCCACAGGCGCCGGTAGTCGTAGGCGCTCAGGTCAATGGCATCACGGGCGCCGGGTACGCGGGGGACCAGGAGGAACCATCGGAAGCGTGCGTCATTCATCATCAGCAAGCGGCAGAGCGGGAAATCCGAGACCCAGAAACAATCCTGCTGCAACTGCGAATCCAGCACGAAGGAGGTCATGGCTTTCCTGTGAATTGACTACACTCGACGCTGCAAGCTGCCAAATGCGCGGTAACTTGTCCACTGTGGGAGATCGAATGACCGAAGCAAAGCCGGTTCACGTGTGGCTTGCCGGCGGCACGGGCCTTGTCGGGAGCGCCCTGCTCGCACGTCTGCGCACGCATCCACGGGTGGCGACCATCGACGCTCTGTGCCGTCAGTCACCCAGCGCCGCCCAAACGGGCGTGCAGTGGCGGCCATGGTCCTGGCTGGACGAGGGCGCGGACCTGGCCTGCGATGTCGCCTTCTGCTGCTTGGGCACCACCCACAAGCAGGCCGGCTCAAAGGCGGCCTTTGCGGCCGTCGATCGGGATCTGGTACTGCGCTTCGCTGAGCGCGCCCAACAGGCCGGGGCGCAGCGTTTCGGACTGGTCAGCTCGGTGGGGGCGTCGTCGAGGGCGCGCTCGCACTACATGCGGATCAAGGGTGAGGTCGAAGAGCGTCTGCGTGCAATGGACTTTGCCGCTCTGCCAATCGTCCAGCCGTCGCTGTTGCTCGGTGCGCGCAAGGACACGCGCGTGGCCGAGGATCTGGCGCAGCGTTGTGCGCCGTTGGTCGGTGGCTTGATGCGCGGTTCGCTCGCACGCTACCGACCCGTGCCGGCCGATCGGGTGGCGGACTGTCTGCTTACGGCCACCCTGGAAGGTGAGCCGGGCGTACAGGTGCATTACCCTTGGCTGACGGATGCCAGGCGGCCAGAGAACTAAGGACAAGGGACAGACTCCCGAATGATTTCCGACATCGCATCCCACGCCATGCTGGTCGCGGTGCTCGCCTGTTTCGCGGCAGCCATTGCGGCGCCGGCGCTGCTCAGCCGACTGGGTACCGTGCTCGGTGGCCGCTTGCTGGCCCTGGTGCCGCTGGTCATGCTCGGCGTGCTGCTGTCCGGATGGGGCGGGCAGGTGGCGGCAGGCGGGACCGTGCTGCAGTCCCTGGCATGGATACCGGGGCTCTCGGTCTCGGCCTCCTTCCTGTTCGATGGCCTGTCCATGCTGATGGCCATCCTGGTGCTTGGTATTGGCGTGCTCATCGTGACTTTCGCCGCCACCTACCTCGCCGAGGACGCCCGCGCGCCCCGGTTCTTCGCCTATCTGATGTCCTTCATGGGCGCGATGCTGGGGCTCGTGCTGTCGGACAATCTGTTGTTGATGTTCATTTTCTGGGAGCTGACCAGCGTCACCTCCTTCATGTTGATCGGCTACGACCATGAGGATGAGAAGGCGCGCAAATCCGCATTCCAGGGCTTGTTCGTCACTGTGGCCGGGGGGCTGGTCATGCTTGCCGGCATCATCGTGCTCGCACAGCTGGCGGGTAGCTATGAGCTGAGCGTGATCCTCGCCGCCGATGATCTGCACGCAGCGCCGGGGGCTGGGCTGGCGCTGGGTCTGATTGCCATCGGCTGCTTTACCAAGAGTGCACAGTTCCCCTTCCACTTCTGGTTGCCCAATGCCATGGCGGCGCCGACACCGGTGTCCGCGTACCTGCATTCGGCCACCATGGTCAAGGCGGGGGTCTATCTGCTGGCGCGACTGCATCCAGTACTCGGCGAGCATGCGCACTGGTTCTGGTGGCTGGTGCCGGCGGGCAGCGTAACCATGCTGCTGGGGGCCGTTCTGGCTTTCCGCAGTTCCGGGCTCAAGCGGGTGCTGGCCTACACCACGGTCATGGCGCTGGGCACACTGACCTTGCTGCTTGGGCTCGGTGAAGCGGGAGCGGCGGTGAGTTTCCTGCTCGCGCATGCCCTCTACAAGGGTGCTCTATTCCTCGTCGCGGGCATCGTGACGCACGAGTCCGGCGCCAAGGACATTCGAGACGCCAACGGGCTGGCCCGTACTATGCCAGTCACTGCGGCCGCCGCTCTCGTTGCCGCGGCCTCGGCTGCGGGTCTGCCTCCGCTGTTCGGATTCATCGGCAAGGAATTGCTGATGGAGGCGGGTCAGCATGGCCCCATGCTGGTGCGCCTGATGGCGTTGCTGGCTGGCGCTTTGGTAGCGGCCATGGTGGCGACGCTGGTGCTGCGCGTGTTCTTCAGCGGTGACGGTGCCGCCAACCCGAAAGCGGCGCACGAGGCGCCCTGGTCGATGCTCGCGGGCCCGGTGGTGCTTGGCGTCGGCAGTGTGCTCTTCGGTCTGTTCCCGGCGCTGGCGACCGATGGCGTGCTTGCCGCCGCGGCTGCCGCCGCAGGACAGGACGGGAAGTTCTATCTGGCCCTATGGCACGGCTTCAATATGGCCTTGCTGATGTCCGCCATCTCGCTGCTCATCGCAGTCGGTCTGTACCTGGGATGGCCGACTCTGCAGCGGCGCTTCGCCGCCTGGACGGTGCCGGAACGATTCGGGGCCGAAGCCGGCTACGGGCGGCTGCTCGACGGTATTCTGGGCTTCGCCAGTCTGCAGACGCGGCTGCTGCAGAGCGGCTATCTGCGCTACTACGTCATGACCCTGTTGTTGGTGCTGCTCGTGCTGACCGGCGGCACCCTGCTGACGCGCACCGGCATCAATATCCCGGCCGGCGCCGAATTCGGGGCCTATGGGGTTCCCGGCGTGATGGCGGCCATTGTGCTCGCCGCCGGCTTGGCGGCGCTGCGCACCCGCACTGCGCTTAAGGCGGTACTGGCGCTGGGCGCCCTTGGCTTCGGCGTGGCGCTGGTCTTCCTCTGGTATTCCGCGCCAGACCTGGCAATCACGCAGGTGATGATCGAAACCCTGACCACCATTCTGCTCGTGCTTGTGTTGTTCCGTATGCCGCGCTTCCGGCGCTTGTCGACCGTGGCCGAGCGGGCACGCGATCTCATCATCGCCGTGTCGGTGGGCGCATTGATGACGGCGCTGGTGTGGATGGTCATTGGTGGCCGCCAGTTCCCCAGCATTGCCTCGTGGTTCCTGGAGCACTCGGTGCCGGATGGGCATGGCCGCAATGTGGTCAACGTGATCCTGGTGGACTTCCGCGCCCTGGACACGCTGGGAGAGATTTTCGTGCTGGCGCTGGCCGCGGTGGGCGTTTACGCGCTGCTGCGGGGCCCCGCGATGCTGGAAAGTGAGAGGAGCAAATCGTGAAGACCTCGATGCTGCTGCGTGTGGGCGCTCAATTACTGCTGCCGCTGCTCATGGTGCTGTCGGTCTATCTTCTGGTGCGTGGACACAACCACCCGGGTGGCGGTTTCATCGGTGGGCTGGTGGCATCCGCCGCTATTGCCTTGCATCTGTTTGCCGTGGACATCCGCTCGGCGCGCGGCGTGCTGCGCGCGGATCCGCGCACCCTGCTCGGCGTCGGGCTGTTGATCGCTCTCGTCGCGGCGGTCATGGGGCCGCTGGCGGGAGGCGCGGTGTTCGAAGGTCTGTGGATCGATGTCCATCTGCCGGTGGTCGGCAAGACCCATATTGGTACGCCGCTGCTGTTCGACATCGGGGTCTATCTGGTGGTCATCGGCGCCGTGCTGACCATGGCGCTGACGCTGGCCGAGGTGGAGGGCTGATGGCGGTCTGGCTGGCAATCACGGTGGGCGGCCTCTACGGCTGCGCCTTCTACATGCTGATGCGTCGCTCCATCACGAAGACGGTGATCGGCCTCATCCTGCTGTCGAACGCCGCCAATCTCCTGATTTTCGTTGCGGCCGGTCTGACCGAAGCGACTCCGGCCCTGATTCCGGCGGGCAGTTATCTGCCCGAGCCCGGTACTGCCGATCCGCTGGCACAGGCGCTGATCCTGACCGCCATCGTCATCGGCTTCGGTGTGCTCGCCTTTGCCATGGCGCTGATCTACCGCGCCCATGAAGTGCTGCATGTGGATGATTTCGACGCCCTGAAGGACGCCGACGAATGAGCTATCTGGTTGCTGCCCCGGTGCTGATCCCCATGCTCGCCGGGGCGCTCTCCCTGGTGGCATGGCGCTCGCACATGCTGCAGCGGGCGCTGGCGGTGCTGGGCACCGGCGCGCTGCTGATCTCGGCCATCCTGCTCATGATCGAGGTGGCGAACGAAGGCATTCAGGTCACCGAATTCGGCGGCTGGCCGGCACCGATGGGCATCGTCTTCGTTGCTGACTGGCTGAGCGTGCTGATGGTACTGCTGACCGGCATTACCGGATTGGCGGCCGCCATCTTCTCGTTGCCCGGTACCACGCTGCGCATGGAGCACGCCGGCTACTACGCGTTGCTGCATGTGTTGCTGGCCGGGGTCGCCGGCGCTTTCCTGACCGGTGACGTGTTCAATCTCTACGTCTGGTTCGAGATCATGCTGCTGGCCAGCTTTGCCCTGCTGGCCATGGGCGGCGAGCGCGCGCAGATGGCCGGCGCGCTCAAGTACGTTGTGCTCAACCTGATCAGTTCGGCCATCTTCCTGACCGCCATCGGCCTGCTCTACGGTCTGATCGGTACGCTGAACATGGCCGATGTGGCGGTGAAGGTGGCGGCGCTGGAGTCCAGCGACCGCGTCACCGTCATTGCGACCCTGTTCATGATCGCCTTCGGCATCAAGGCGGCGGCTTTCCCCTTGTTCTTCTGGTTGCCGGCTTCGTATCACACCCCGCCGGTGGCGGTGTCGGCGCTCTTTGCGGGGCTGCTGACCAAGGTCGGGGTCTATGCGCTGTATCGCTTCTTCACGCTCATCTTCACGGCCGATGTGGGCTTCACGCATGAGGTACTGAAGTGGGTGGCTGTATTCACGATGCTCTCCGGCGTCCTTGGTGCGGCGGCGCAGTTTGAATTCCGCCGCATTCTGTCCTTCCACATCATCAGCCAGATCGGCTACATGATCCTCGGACTGGCCCTGTATACGCCGCTGGCCGTTGCGGGTGGGGTCTTCTACCTCGCGCACCACATCATCGTGAAGGCCAATCTCTTCTTCATTTCCGGCGCCACCTACCATCTGCGCGGTTCGCATGATCTGTCGCGTATCGGCGGGCTATGGAAGACCCACCCATGGTTGGGCGTGCTGTTCCTCATTCCTGCGCTGTCGCTGGCAGGCGTGCCGCCGCTTTCCGGCTTCTGGGCCAAGTTCATTGTCATCAAGGCCGGCGTCGCCCTGGACGAATGGCTGGTGGTGGCCGCCGCGCTGTTGACGGGCCTGCTCACCCTGTATTCGATGATGAAGATCTGGATGGAGGTCTTCTGGAAGGCCACGCCACCGCAGACGGCGGAGTTGCGTGGCGTACGTCCCCCCTTCGCGATGATGCTGGTCATCGTCTCGCTGGCCGTGCTGACAGTGCTCATCGGCCTGGTGGCTGAGCCCGTCTGGCAACTGGCTGCGGCGGCCGCGGACCAGTTGCTGGATCCGAGCGCGTATATCGCGGCAGTACTTCCCGAGGGCGCGCAATGAACGGCTACGTCTTCAATCTGATGCTGATGCTGGCCTGGGCGGCCATCACGGGCTTCTTCTCGCTGAGCAATCTCGCGGTGGGCTTCGTGCTGGGCTATCTCATCATTGCCTTTACGCTGAGCAACGACCCGCGTTTTGCGCACTATGTGCGCAAGATTCCGCGGCTGGTGCGCTTCGTGGGCTTCTTCTTGAAAGAGCTGGTGGCGTCGAATCTGCGCGTGGCCTACGACGTGGTAACACCCACACACCTGATGCGGCCGGCAGTCATCCGCATGCCGATGGAGGCACGCACCAGCGGGGAGATCACCGTACTGGCCAACTTCATTTCACTGACCCCCGGCACGCTCAGCCTCGATATCGACGAGAAGAATCATGTGCTCTACGTGCATGTGATGTACCTCGATAACGAAGAGACCACGCGGGATCAGTTACGCGAGATGGAACGTCGCGTCCTGGAGGTTCTGCGATGAGCATCCTGATTGCGCTGAGCTACGGCATGCTCTGCCTCGGCATGATTTTCTCGTTCATCCGCTTGCTGCTGGGGCCGTCGCTGCCGGACCGGGTCGTGGCCCTTGAGCTGATCGCGTCACTCACCGTAGGCATGATCGCGACCTACGCCGTCGATACCAATGTCGGAGCGGCGCTCGATGTCGCCCTGGTGTTGGCGCTGACCGGCTTTCTGGCGGCGCTCGCCTTCGCGCGCTACCTCGAAAAGCGGGGGGAAGAATGATCTGGCTGGAATGGATTGCTTTGCTGCTGCTGGTGGTGGGCAGCGCCTTCATGATGATTGCCGCACTCGGTGCATTGCGCATGCCCGATCTGCTGACGCGCATGCACGCCACGACCAAGTCCGGGGTTTTCGGGGCCGGCCTGATGCTCGGTGGGGTGGCCTTGCACTATCTGGAGGCGAGCATCACCGCCCGCGTGCTCGCCATCGTCGGCTTCATCACCCTGACGTCGCCGCTGGCGGCGCATGCGATTGGTCGCGCAGGCTATTACACCGGTGCACCAATGTGGCGGGGCACCATCAAGGACGATCTGCGTGAGGACCTGGACGCCCAACGCGAGCGTGGCGAAGGCTAGCTGGCAGCGCGTTCTTCGGCCAGCTGCTTGATCCGTTGCACCATGGCATAGAAGCCATTGCGGCGGTTGGCGGTGATCTGATTCTCCAGGCCGAGACGGCTGAAGATGTCACCAATGTCCATGTCGCGCACTTCCGCCGCGTCGCGCTCGGACATGAGCATGCGTAGCAGGGCAATGAGGCCGCGCACGATGTGCGCGTCCGAGTCGCCACGGAACCGCAGCTGCGCTTCCGACCCGTTCTCGGGGACCAGCCACACCTGCGACATGCAGCCGCGCACCTTGTTTTCCTCCGTGCGCTCCTCGTCGGAGAGCGGCGGCAATTGGCTGCCCAGCTCGATGAGGTAGCGATAGCGCTCCTCCCAATCGCCGAGCATTTCGAAGTCTTCGATCAGTTCTTCCGGGTCCATGGCGATCATGCTAACCCGATTGTCCTCGTCGCCCGCAGGGCGGCGGGGTGCTGTCGGGCTTTGGCCGTCTCTGTCCCATGGACCAGCAGGCCATGGCTCGCGTTCGCGCGGGGGTGGAAGGCCATCGCTATACTGCGCGCCCTCTCGAACCTGGAAGCAAGCCATGGCCCGTCCCTCCGGCCGTACTCCGGATGCACTTCGCCCCATCCATTTCGAGCGCGGCTACACGCGGCATGCCGAGGGCTCCGTGCTGGTCGCCTTTGGCGATACCCGCGTGCTGTGCACTGCCAGCGTAGAGGAGCGCGTTCCGCCCTGGAAAAAGGCCGCCGGCGGCGGCTGGCTCACTGCAGAGTACGGCATGCTGCCGCGTGCCACCCACGATCGTGGCCGTCGCGAAGCTGCCAGCGGCAAGCAGTCCGGTCGTACCCAGGAGATCCAGCGGCTGATCGGTCGTAGCCTGCGCGCCTGTGTCGACCTCGATGCGCTGGGTGCGCGCACCATCACGCTGGACTGCGATGTGCTGCAGGCCGACGGCGGAACGCGAACCGCCGCCATCACTGGCGCCTATGTGGCGCTGGTCGATGCCGTCACTACCCTGCGTCGGCAGCACCTGGTGCGTCGGGATCCGATTCTTGGCCAGATCGCCGCGGTCTCTGTTGGTATCGTGGACGGCACGCCGGTGCTTGATCTGGACTATGCCGAGGATTCCAGCGCGGAGACCGACATGAACGTCGTCATGAACGAAGCCGGCCAGTTCATCGAGGTGCAGGGGACCGCCGAAGGACACGCCTTCCGGCGTGACGAACTCAATGCGCTGCTCGATCTGGCCGCGGCCGGAATCGCTGAACTGACCCGCGCCCAGCAGGAGGCACTGGCAGCATGAGGGTCTTGGTCCTTGCCAGCCGCAATGCCGGCAAGCTGACCGAAATGCAGGCGCTGCTGGCGCCGCAGGGCTGGCAGGTACGCCTGCTCTCGGAGTTCAGCGATGGGGCGGCGGCGGAGGATGCGCCCACCTTTGTCGAGAACGCGATCGCCAAGGCGCGTTATGCCGCCGCCGTCAGCGGACTACCGGCGCTGGCCGACGATTCCGGACTGGAAGTCGAGGTGCTGCAGGGCGCGCCCGGTGTGCGTTCCGCCCGCTACGCAGGCGTGGACGCCGATGACGCCGCCAACAATGCCAAGCTGCTCGCAGCCCTAGCCGATACGCCAGAGGCGGCGCGCATTGCACGTTTTGTCTGCGTGATGGCTTTCCTGCGCCATGCCGAGGATCCGGTGCCGCGCATCGCGCAGGGAGATTGGCAGGGTCGCATCCTCTCGGCCCCGCGAGGCGATGGCGGCTTCGGCTATGACCCACTGTTCGAGGTCACGGAGCTCGGCTGCAGCGCGGCGGAACTGTCGCGCGAACAGAAGCAGGCACGCAGTCACCGCGGGCAGGCCATGCGCGCGCTGCTTGCCCAGTTGCCGCGCGGAGGTGACGGCGGCTGATGCCCGCGACGTTGCCGCCACTGGCGCTGTACGTGCATCTGCCTTGGTGCGTCCAGAAATGCCCCTATTGCGATTTCAACTCCCACGGCTTGCGCGATGGCGCCCTGCCCGAGACCACCTACACCGAGGCGCTCCTGTCCGACATGCGCTGGGAAGCAGAGGTATTGGGGGTGGGGCGCCCGCTGGTCTCGGTGTTCTTCGGTGGGGGTACACCCAGCCTGTTCAGCCCATCCAGTATCGCTGCGGTGCTCGAGGCCGCGGATCGCGCCTGGGGGCTGGCCAGCGATTGTGAGATCACGCTGGAGGCGAATCCCGGAACCGCCGACGCGGCGCATTTTTCGGGTTATCGCGCGGCTGGCGTCAACCGCCTGTCACTGGGTGTGCAGAGTTTCGACGACGCGCAGCTGCGTCGCCTCGGCCGGATTCACGATGGGGCGGCCGCACAGCACGCCTATTCGTTGGCGCGTAAGGCGGGCTTCGGGAACATCAACCTCGACCTGATGTTCGCGCTGCCCGAGCAAAGCATGACGGAGGCGGCGGCGGACCTCGAGACGGCCATTGCGCTGGGCCCGGAACACCTGTCCTATTACCACCTGACGCTGGAGCCCAACACGGCTTTCGCTGCCGCGCCCCCGCCGTTGCCCGACGAGGATACGGCGGCGGACATGCTGGACGCCGGCGGGCGCTTGCTGCAGGCGGCCGGTTACGCGGGCTACGAGACCTCGGCCTGGGCGCAGCCCGGGCGGCGCTGCCGCCACAACCGCGTGTACTGGTCCTTTGGGGACTACATCGGCATCGGCGCTGGCGCGCATGGCAAGCATTCCGCACGCGGCGCCGACGGCAGCTTGTTGATCGAACGGCGCATACGTTGGCGGCACCCAAAGCAGTTCATGGCGGGGGCGGGGAGTGCAGAGGCGCTGCAGTCGCTTCAGCCCGTGGTGCCGCAGGCACGCCCCTTCGAGTTCGCCATGAACGCACTGCGCCTGCACGAAGGCTTTGATTGGGAGAGCCTTGCCGCGCACGCCGGGCTGTGTCGTGACGATCTGGCCGTTGTGCTGGAGGCGGCGCAACGGCGCGGCCTGTTGAGCGTGGACCAGACGGGGGTGCGGCCTACTGCACTGGGCCGGGCACACTTGAACACCCTGTTGCAGCTGTTCCTGGAGCCTGCGTGATCGAAGAAGTCGAGGTGACCTGTCCGGCGTGTTGGGAGTGCATCGCGCTGACGGTGGATCTGTCGGAGGGCAGTGCCGCCTACACCGAGGACTGCTCGGTGTGCTGCCGCCCCATGCTGGTGCGACTCGAGGTTGCGACGGACGGCGATTGGCAGGTCGACGTACAAGCCGAAAACGACTGAATGACGGGCTTTGCAGGCTGCCCGGGCAAACTTGCGGCGCCGGGCTAGCATTGGGAGTTGGCAATCATCTATACTCCGCGCCCCTTGTAGCTCCCGGGACTCGGCTATGAAGCCCGCTATTCACCCCAAATACGCACCGGTCAAAGTGACTTGCAGCTGCGGTCACTCCTTCGAAACGCAGTCCACGCTGGGCCAGGCGGAACTGTCTGTGGAAGTGTGTTCGAACTGTCACCCCTTCTACACCGGCAAGCAGAAGCTGCTTGACGCGGGTGGTCGCGTCGATCGTTTCCGCAAGCGCTACGGCGGCTAATCACGCTTGATTGGCGGTTGCCTGGGCGCGGTACGCGCCGGTGGCCGTCTGCCGCGTGTCGTGGCCGCTTTCCGTCGCCGCCCGTTGGCGTGACCCACCGCACTCACCAGTCCCCGGCATCCGATGTCCGACGCTTTCAAGCAGGCAGCGCTCGATTATCACGCCAAACCCCGGCCGGGGAAGTTGGCGATTGCCATCACTAAGCCTTTCACGACCCCGGAAGAGCTGTCGCTGGCCTATTCCCCGGGTGTTGCGGAACCGGTGATCGAAATCCAGCGGGACCCGGAGCTGGCCTTCCGCTATACCTCGCGCGGCAATCTGGTGGGCGTCATCACCAACGGCACGGCGGTGCTCGGCCTGGGCCGCACAGGTGCCCTGGCGGGCAAGCCCGTCATGGAAGGTAAGGCCGTCCTCTTCAAGAAGTTTGCGGATATCGATGTCTTCGATATCGAGGTGGATGCCAGCGATCCAGACGCCTTCATCGAAACGGTTGCGCGCATCGCGCCGACCTTCGGTGGCATCAATCTTGAAGACATCGCGGCCCCCGACTGTTTCCGCATTGAGCAGGCGCTGATCGAAAAGCTGGACATCCCCGTCTTTCACGACGATCAGCACGGCACGGCCATCATTGTTGCGGCTGGCCTGGTCAACGCCCTGCTGTTGCAGGAAAAACGGCTGGAAGATATTCGCATTGTCTGTCTCGGCGCTGGTGCCGCGGGTGTGGCCAGCATGAATCTGCTGGCCGCCATGGGCGCGCGCCGCGACAACATGCTGATGCTGGACCGCCAGGGCGTCATCCATAGCGGCCGCGAGGGCCTGCCACCGGAGAAGCAATCCTTCGCCGTGGAGACGGATCGGCGGACATTGGCAGAGGCGCTTGATGGCGCGGATGTGTTCATCGGCGTGTCCGGGCCGCGCTTGATGTCGGTGGACATGCTGAAAGGCATGGCCCCGCGACCGGTTGTCTTTGCTTTGTCTAACCCCGTGCCGGAGATCATGCCGAGCGAGGCCCTCGCCGCGCGCGATGACCTGATCATGGCAACCGGGCGCAGCGACTTTCCGAACCAGGTCAATAACGTTCTGGGCTTTCCCTATATCTTCCGGGGCGCACTGGATGTGAGGGCCCGCCGCATCAATACCGAGATGCAAATTGCTGCAGTGCACGCGCTTTGTGCCCTTACGCACGAGCGCGCGCCACGCGTAGTGATGGAAGCCTACCGCCAAACTTCGCTAAGCTTCGGGCCTGAGTACATCATCCCGAAGCCGCTCGATCCCCGGTTGATAGAGTTCGTGCCGCCAGCAGTTGCCGCTGCTGCGGTCGACACCGGGGTCGCGCGTTCGTCCTATCCAGCGCACTATCCGGCGCGTCCCGAGGCACCAAACCTGGAGTAGTTGCTCATGGCGCAATACAGCCTCCTCAATGAGGAAACCGGCGAAAAGACCGAACTGCCCGTCAAGACCGGAACCCGCGGTCCCCTCGGTCTGGACGTAGGCAAGGTCTACGCTCAGCAGGGTGTTTTCACCTACGATCCGGGCTTTACCAGCACCTGCTCTTGCGACTCGTCGATTGCCTACATCGATGGCGACGCCGGCATGCTGCTGTATCGCGGCTACCCTGTGGACCAGCTCGCGAAGCAGTCTTCCTTCATCGAAGTGGCCTACCTGATCCTCAACGGCGAGCTGCCGCAGAAGGATGAGTTGGAGAACTTCGACCGCAGCATCCGTCGTCACACCATGATCAATGAGTCGCTCAAGCGGCTCTTCGAGGGCTTCCGCTACGACGCGCACCCGATGGCCATGCTGTGCGGCGTCGTGGGTTCGCTGTCCGCTTTCTACCACGACACCACCAATAATCAGGATCCGGAACATCGCAAGATTTTTGCGCACCGGATGATCGCCAAGATCCCGACCATCACGGCGGCCGCCTACAAGCGCTACTTCGGTCAGCCCTTCATCTACCCGCAGAACCACCTGGACTACAGTTCCAACCTGCTGCAGATGATGTTTGCGGTGCCGTCCGAGCCTTACCACGTGGACCCGGTCGCAGCGAAGGCGCTGGATGTGCTGTTCATCCTGCACGCCGACCACGAGCAGAATGCCTCGACCTCCACGGTGCGTCTGGCCGGCTCCACCGGCTGCAACCCGTATGCCGCCGTCGCCTCGGGCATCGCCGCGTTGTGGGGGCCGGCGCACGGTGGCGCCAACGAAGCCGTGCTGCGCATGCTCGATCAGATCGGCACGGTGGAGAACGTCAAGCCCTTCATGGAGAAGGTCAAGAACAAGGAAGCGGGCGTGCGCCTGATGGGCTTCGGCCATCGCGTGTACAAGAACTATGACCCGCGTGCCACCATCATCCGTGAACACTGTCATAACGTGCTCAAGCACTTCGGGCAGGAGAATGACCCGCAGATGGAATTGGCGCTGGAACTCGAGCGCATCGCTCTGGAGGACGACTACTTCAAGGAGCGCAAGCTCTACCCGAATGTCGACTTCTACTCCGGCATCATCTACAAGGCGCTCGGCATCCCGGTGAACATGTTCACGCCGATGTTCGCCATTGCCCGCACGGTGGGTTGGGTGGCGCACTGGTCCGAAATGGTCTCCGATACGACCACCCGCATCGGCCGTCCACGCCAGGTGTATACCGGCGCCGATATCCGCGACTACCAGCCGATGGACAAGCGCTGAGGCGCGAAGCCGTCGCACAGCAAGAGCCACATCCCCGGATGTGGCTTTTCTTTTTCTGGGGGCGGGTACGCGTAGCCGAGATGGGTAATCAGGCGCCTTCATCCGTTCAAGGAGCAGGTCATGCCTGACGGGCACGCGCGATTGCGCTGGGGGCAACTGCTGGCCTACGGCACGCTCGGCTTGCCACTGACGGCCATGCTGTTGCCGTTGGTGGTCTTTCTGCCTCCTTACTACGCCGCCTTGCCGGGTGTGGGGGCCGCCGCCGTCGGTGCTGTGCTGTTCGGAGCGCGGATTTGGGACGTCATCACCGATCTGGGCGTCGGTTGGCTGTCAGACCGCTGGCGCGGCCGATATGGTCGGCGTCGCCCCTTCATCGTGCTGGGGGCGCCTGTCCTGCTGCTGGGGACGTGGCTGCTGTTTGCACCGCCGGAAGGCGCTGGCTGGGCCTATCTGCTCACCACCGCCTTGCTCGCCTATCTGGGCTGGACACTGGTGTCCTTGCCCTATCAGACCTGGGGCGCCGAACTGACGGCCGACTACGACGAGCGCTCTCGTGTCACCGCAGCCCGCGAGGGCTTTGCCGTACTCGGGACGATGGTCGCCATCCTGCTTCCGACCGTGGTGCAGCGCCAGACCGGGAGCGAAGCCGCCGGGCTGCAGTCGATCTTCTGGTTCCTGCTGGTGGCGCTGCCGCTGGCCATGGTGCTGCTGCTGCGCGCTGTTCGGGAGCCGCAGGTGCCGCAGCAGGCTGCGCTGCATCCGGGAGAGGGCTTGGCCTTGCTGGCGGCCAATCGCCCTTTCCGCCGTCTGGTCCTGGCCTATCTCGCCAATGGCGCGGCCAATGGTTTTCCGGCCACGCTGTTCATCTTCTTCAACATCCATGTGCTTGAAGTCAGCCGTGAAATGGCAGGCATTGCCCTCATCGTTTACTTCCTTGCTGCGGTCCTTGGGTTGCCGCTATGGATGCAACTGGGGCGCGCCATGCCCAAGCATCGGCTCTGGTGCGCGTCCATGCTGTGGGCGGCATTCGTCTTCGCCTTTGCCACGCAGCTGGGGCCGGGGGACTTTGGCTGGTATCTCCTCATCTGCGTGCTGGCCGGGTCCTGTCTCGGGATTGATCAGGCGGTGCCGGCGTCCATGCAGGCCGATGTCATCGACGAAGACACGGCGGCTGGCGGTGGTGGCCGCGCCGGTCTGTATTTCGGACTGTGGGGCATGGCGACCAAGCTGGCTTTTGCCGTGGCCGTCGGGGTGACCTACCCCTTGCTGGAATGGGCCGGTTTCGATGCCAGTCAGGACGGGCAGGAGGTGGCCGCACTGGGCATGTTGGTGTTCCTCTATGCGCTCTTGCCGGTCGTGGTCAAGCTCGGCGTGGTCGTCATGGTATGGCGCTATCCGCTGGATCGCGAACGGCACGCGCAGTTGCGTCAGCGCATTGCGGGTGGCTGAGTGACGCATCCGTCAGCTGTCCGGGGCCTGCTGTCCGCAGTTGGCGGCAGAATTCCAGGTCCAATGTGCTAGCCTTCCGGCAATTCCAGTGTTCGGGGGCGGTTCCATGGTCAGCAGGCACCTTGCGCAATGCGTCGTAGCCGGGGCGGTGTTGTCTTCGATGGTGTCCACGCTTCAGGCGGCGGATCTCTCGCCAGGACCCTATATCAAGGGCTTTGCGGGCTATAGCGATCTGGAGGTGGAGGTCGACGATGGCGAGGGCGGCGTCTCGCGCTTCGACGCCGACGGAAGCGTCTTTGGTGGTGCCCTGGGCTATCTCGCCCCTTGGGGACGCGGCGCCGTGGGCATTGAACTGAATGCCTATGCCGACGACGCAAACAAGCGCGCTGATGTGCTGCTGCGTGACCCGGAGACCGGCAACAGCAGCGAAGGAAGCCTCGAGTTGCAGGGCGACTATGGCTACGGTGTGAAGCTGCTGCTCGGCGGCTTCGTCGCGCGCAAGGTACTCGTCTATGGCTTTGGAGGCTGGCAGTGGTACCGCGCCGAGGCGACGGTTGGACGGTCGGACGGCAGCTTCACGCGCGATTCGGAGCAGTTCGAAGGCGCGCGCGGCGGCGTCGGGGCTGCCATTCCGCTCGTTGGCCAGGCATGGTCCGTACAGGTGGAATACAGCCGTAGCTTCTACGACGAGGAGTCCTTCAGCGAGCCGACGCAGGATCTCTTCACCGTCGGTCTGGCCTTCACCTACTGAAGCCCCTTCCGGGGTTCGGATCCGATCCCAACGTAGCGGCTGAGCCGCTTTTCCGCAGCAAACTTTTGCCTGCATGGCGACGCGCCAGGCGATGCCATGTCACGTTTTGGTCGGTTGGAGCTGCGGTCTCGAAGCAAAGCACACGCCACCCCTGTTGCCCTTCCTTTTGGCGCTGCGGTGCCTGCTAGGCCCCGCGTATGAAACGCTGATTGAAGGCACGGACATTGCTCTGCGGCACCGTGGACGAAGTATCGCTTTGCCCAGAGATCCCTATGGCCCAAAAAAAACGGGCTCCCGAAGGAGCCCGCAAATCGGTCCAGAAGACCGGGAGACGACACGGGGAAAACTTATTCGTTGGTGAACTCGGGGTAGGCTTCCATCCCGCACTCGGAGATGTCCACGCCCGCTTCTTCTTCCTCTTCCGAGACACGCAGGCCCATGATCGCCTTGATGAGGAAGCCGAACACGAGAGCCAGACCGAAGGTCCAGGCGAAGATCGAACCAATGCCGATGAGCTGAGCGCCGAAGCTGGCGCCGCTGAAGACGGCAACCGCGAGCACGCCCCAGATGCCGACCGTGCCGTGCACGGAGATCGCACCGACCGGGTCGTCGATCTTGGCCTTTTCGAGGCCGACGATCGAGAACACCACGATGACGCCGCCGATGGCACCGATGATCGTGGCCAGCAGGCCGGACGGTGACAGCGGATCAGCCGTGATGGCCACCAGACCCGCCAGCGCGCCGTTCAGCGCCATGGTGAGGTCGGCCTTGCCAAACATGGCCTTGGCCACGAGCAGCGCGGCGATCAGGCCACCGGAGGCCGCCATGTTCGTGTTCACGAAGACGCGGGCGACATTATTGGCGCTGTCGACGCTGGCAACGGCCAGTTCCGAACCGCCGTTAAAGCCGAACCAGCCCATCCACAGAATGAAGGTACCGAGCGTGGCGAGCGGCAGGTTGGCACCGGGGATGGCGTTGACCTTGCCATCAGCACCGTACTTGCCACGACGCGGTCCGAGAACGATCACCAGCGCAAGGGCCGCGGCCGCACCGCACATGTGCACGATGCCGGAACCAGCGTAGTCGCTGTAGCCCACTTCGCTCAGGAAGCCGCCGCCCCAGCTCCACAGACCCTGGATCGGGTAGATGAAGCCCGTCATGATGACCGCGAAGACCAGGAAGGAGAACAACTTCATGCGCTCGGCAACGGCACCCGAGACGATCGACATGGCCGTTGCGACAAACACAACCTGGAAGAAGAAGTCCGACAGGTTGGAGTAGTAGGGCGCATCTTCACCACCGGCAGTAACGGCTTCGGCGCTGTTGTCAGCCATGCTGAGGATCAGATCGAAGCCGGGCAGGACATAGCCGCCGCCGTACATGAAGTTGTATCCGATGATCAGATACATAATGCACGCCGTGGCGAAAAGCGCAACGTTCTTGGTAAGGATTTCAACCGTGTTCTTGGCGCGGACCAGGCCTGCCTCGAGCATGGCGAAGCCAGCCGCCATCCACATGACGAAGGCGCCGGATATCAGGAAGTAAAACGTATCCAGCGCGTATGCGAGTTCTTTTTCCATCGGGAATGCTCCTTGTGTTCAGGGGCGCCTTAGAGCGCGTCCGTTCCGGTTTCGCCGGTGCGGATACGCACCGCCTGCTCGAGCTCGAAGACGAAGACCTTGCCGTCACCGATCTTTCCGGTGTGTGCGGCCTTGGTAACGGCTTCAATGGCGGCATCGAGCTTGTCCGGCTCGATGGCAACTTCGATCTTCACCTTGGGCAGAAAATCGACGACGTATTCCGCGCCGCGATACAGCTCGGTGTGACCTTTCTGACGGCCGAAGCCCTTGACTTCGGTCACGGTGATGCCCTGCACGCCGATCTCCGACAGGGCTTCACGTACCTCGTCAAGCTTGAACGGCTTGATGATTGCACTGATGAGTTTCATTACCAGACTCCATGTGGTCGTGTGAGCCGGGACGCGGCTGCCTGCGCCCGGTTGGCTCTGGTGAATGCGAGACTCGTGCCAACTTTTGAAATAATCATGCAATCAGTGGTTTGGCGGTGGTGGTGGCATCCATAGCGCGCGCGCTCCATACTTTGGCTATGAACCAAGAACCACAGCTGGACGAGCTCGCCGCGCGCCTGGTCCGGGCCGTTCCGGGCATGACCGCAATGCGCACCGAATTGGAGCAGAACTTCCGCGCCTTGCTGCGCTCCCACCTGGATCGCCTTGACCTGGTCTCGCGGGAGCGTTTCGATACACAGGCGGAGCTGCTGGCACGCACCCGCGCGCAGCTCGAAGCACTGGAAGCCCGTATCCGGGCCCTCGAAAGCGAATCGTCGAACCAGCAAGGAAACCCGTGACGTGACTCTTGCCACCGTGGCCTCCCGAGCAGTCAATGCAATGACTGCCGATTTGGTGACGGTGGAAGTACATCTCGCCCCGGGTTTGCCCGGCTGGAGTGTCGTCGGCCTGCCGGAGGGCGCCGTTCGCGAAGCCAAGGATCGCGTGCGCGCCGCATTGGTCCAGTGTGGCTATGACATTCCGGCCAAACGCATCACCATCAACCTGGCGCCGGCAGATCTGCCCAAGGAAGGCGGGCGTTTTGATCTGGCAATGGCGCTCGGCATGCTGCTGGCATCCGGTCAGTTGCCTCGTGATGCCTTGCATGGTGTGGAGGTGCTCGGCGAGCTGTCGTTATCCGGTGCCGTGCGGCCTGTACGCGGCGTCCTCCCCGCCGCGATCCGCTGTCACGAAGCCGGTCACGCCCTCCTGCTCCCCAGCGAGAACCTGCTCGAAGCCTCGCGCGCTGGGGCGGTGCGGCTGCATGCAGCGGACACCCTTGCCGCCATCTGCCAGGCCTTGCAGACCGGGGAGCTGCCCATCAGCGCTGCCCCTGCAACTGCGGCCCCCGAGTCAGAGGTGGTGCTCGATATGGCCGATATCCATGGGCAGAGCCAGGCGCGGCGTGCACTCGAAGTGGCTGCCGCAGGTGCGCACAGCCTGCTCATGACAGGACCGCCGGGCAGTGGAAAATCCATGCTGGCCGCGCGTTTGCCGACCATCTTGCCGCGCCTTGGGCATGCGGAGGCTTTGGAAGTGGGAGCCATCGCCTCCGTCGCGGGCTGCTTCGATGCACAAAAATGGGGCATTCCCCCTTTTCGTCAGCCGCACCACACCACATCCGCGGCTGCTTTGGCGGGTGGAGGCTGTGATTTCGCGCAGTAGTTGGGACTGGTCACAGAAGTTAAGACTTGGTATGTATGCCAAGTCTTCACTACTTGCTGGTTTATGTGACACATCCTCAAAGGCGTGGCCACGGGTGGCCCACAGATGATCGTATCTGGCAAATACACTGGCTGGGTGGCTTAAGTAAGAACCCTGACCTGCCGTCAGAGCCTCTGCTAGAGGTCTTCTTGAAGCCTCGCATGCCGGGTTCGCCAAAGAACTCGACAGAGCCTAACGCGCATGGGGTGCGCGCAAAGGTGGGAGTCGGCTATTTCCCGGCAATGAGGGTTGGGGCCTTATGGGAATCCGGTCGACCGGTTGCGCTTGCTAGGCTGAATTCACTATCAGCAGCAGTCGACTTTTCGCGGAGCGGATGCCGGGTGGTTCGAGCGGGAGACAAGCTCCCACCTGGAGATCAGCGCAAGGCCGCGAACCACTTTTACATCCCTCCATTCGACTACCGATTGGAAGAAGCTGATGCTCGTCGGGCCTTCTGCGTCGTGTACCCGCTCACCAATGGACGGGATGAGATTATTCTCCCGTGCACTGAGGTAGCTCGCGCATGGTATCTGAGAAGCACCACATTGGTGCACGCCGTGCTCGGTACCGACCCGTATGACTGGATTGGGTCCGTCGCGAATCCCGAACGCACGTATTTGCAGGCTGATGGAGGCTACCGTCTTGGCCTTCGCAAGCAATTCTCGTTTCAGGACGCCGTGGTCGTTGCCACGGTTCTCCTGAATGAGGATGCACGCGTGGGCGCGAAGCGAATATTTGAGTCAATGGTGCGTTCACTACAGAGTGATAATCCCGCAGAGGTCTTCTGTATGCCCCCCGTCTCTGATGTGCAAAAGGTGCGGGCACATGGCGTCTGGACGTACTCAGGTGGTGTGAGGCGCTTCCTCGTGCACCACTTGTCGCAAGTGCCCTTTCCCGATCTACCAGAGCTTCACGTAGAACACGACAGTTACAACCCGGTTGGTCCTGGCACTGCAATCGATGGCGAGACAAACCAGCTCCCCGCCGCCTGGCCCGGCCACCGCAATAGGGGAAGTCGGGTGCTCGGAGAAGAGACCGTGTCATCCGAAGAGGAACCGGATCTGAACATGCCTTTGTGCCATGTCGGTGCGGACCTTCCCGAGATCAGTAATCCGCCCTCCATAACTCCGGCAGCACCCAGGGATCCAGTCTCGCGCTCAGTCTCCTCACCTGGGGGAGTCGAGTTCTCTCCTCATCATTCGACTGCCCCTGGTCGCTACTCGGAAGGCAATCCAACCCCGCTTCGCATTGTCAACGAGGCTTCGTCTTCACAGATGAACCGGACTTCCCGGCTGCCATCCGATTTTCAATCGTTCAGTCGTGCTCTGTCCTATCTGGAGTCGTTTGGACTGCACGCTGAAGTGCTGAGCATAGATGCGGATCCGATTAGAGCCAACGGCTTAGTCATCTCCCAGGTTGACGTCAGCGATCCTCGAAACAACCAGAGAGCGGCTCGCTCTGGCGGGCAGCCCAGGCAGTACGTGCTGGTCGAACTCACTCGAGATGGACTGGTGGCCTACTGCTGGGAATTCGAGCCGCGGCAATCATCTAGCCACTCGGCTTCGAAGTCGGGTCCACCCACCGCTGTCATTTGCACAAGCGATGGCTCTCAGATGACGAGAGAGCAAATCAGAGAATGCGTCTCGGCGTTCGTCACGAACAACGGGGTGTGGCCTCAAAGGATTGGCGACAGCATCCAAGTTGATCGCATTGCACATAGGCATACCAGTGAACGTGCGTTCGCGGAGAAAATCGTGCACAAGTACAAGACGCTCTGCGTCGGGTCTGATGCATCCGTAGCGAACGACCCGCAGCCTGAAGAGTCGGGGCTAGCAGCCGCGCACTAGCGAGTGATGTTGGACTGAGTTTTATCGTGCTTTATTGCGACCTTCGATAATTATTGCGATAGGCAATAAAGCGCGACAAAAGTGCCGTACCCTGGGTCGTCGGAGGTTCTATACACCGTGGGTCACGGCAATTTTGAAACGATCATCCGAGTGCAGGGCTTATTGAGTCAGAGGAATGATCAATCGGGCTGGCCGGTCTCCGTCTTGCCAGGCCGGAAACTCTTTCGCAGATCCTCAACTGTAATGTTACTGAGCGCAGCTACCGCTTGTCGGCCGCGTGGGCTGTTCAACTTCTCATGGACGCGATCGTAGTAATCGGGCTCCTTGCCATCCTGAACGCTGGCGCGGCGGCTCTTGTCTTGGGAAGAACTTCGTTGGTTCATAAGTTCTGCTCCTTGGTCAGCTTAGGTACCGAACCCCTACTTGAACACTGTTGGGCGACTCGCGGCGGTTGCCAAACGGCATCATTGCCCGTCGGAGAGTGATCTAGCGTCTCCCCGGCAAGGGCGCTAACCTTGCAACGCGACTACCTGAAGCAAGGCGTGAGAACACAGTACGACGTCAAGTTGATCGCTGCGATCCTCGGGTTGCACCATGGGCGTGAAGGCTACTCCAAAATATGGCTTTCTGAGCGCATGCGGCAAGGCTTGCCGGGCGTTTCGCTTGTGCGCGTCCATCAGAATGTTCTCGGAGGAAATAAGGAGCATCTGAGGCCTGTCGCGTCGCGGTCGACCCTGATTCGAGCGCGCAGGGGAAGCGGTCCCTTAAGCCCATCAACCAGTGAAAAGGTTGTGCGCTTGGCGCAAGTTTGGATCCAGGCTCAAGGGGTCTACAAAGACGATTCCAAGGCGCGAAGATTCCTTGCTGAGCCGCACATGATGCTCCGTGGGTTGCCCCCTTTGACCGTCGCTGTGACAAACAGAGCGGGTCTCGAAGCCGTGGAGCAATTAATCGGCCGACTACGCTTTGGATCCGCGCCTTGAGGTCTGCGCCGTTCTTCCGAGGCGTTCGCCAGGTAGGTCACCTGAGTTTGTTGTGTCCGCGAGCCGGTTTCTCTCGTCCCACGCCATTGATTGAGCGGCCAACGTGGTCCTGACTGCGCTAAAGCCAAGATCGACACGCATGCTTACCCCACTGTCCCAGAAAAATCCCACCTTCAGATCGCGATGGCGCTGGCGGGATCGCTCGTATTGGGATGCTCGTCGGCTGAAAGCGCGTTGACAGGCGTGGCTTCCGTCATCGACGGCGACACAATCGAGATTCACGGGGAGCGCATCTGCTTCGGTGGCATAGATGCGCCGGAGGGGGGACAAGTCTGTCGCCGTAATGGGGAGAAGTGGCGGTGTGGTCAGGCCGCGAGTTAAGCGCTGGACCATTGGATTGGCGGAAAAACCGTTCGTTGCGAAACGACCAACAAGGACCGGTATGGTCGCTGGATTGCCGAGTGCTTTCGACAGGACGAGAGCATTAGCCGTTGGTTGGTGCGCGAGGGCTGGGCGTTGGATTGGGCGCGCTATAGCAATGGCAAGTTCAGCGTCGAGCAAAAGCATACCGAGGCCGAACAACGTGGGGAGTGTCCTGAATTTCGGGGGGGGGGGGGCGATCGACAAAGCGCAAGGCGCGGGCCTTTTTCTTTACAGGCCCCGCAATTCCTTTTTCAGTATCTTGCCCACCGGATTGCGGGGCACCGCCTCAACCAATTTCAACTTCTCCGGCAGCTTGTAGACACTCATCCCCTGCTTCTTCAGGTAGTCGTTGATTTCCTCCAGGGCCGGAGGGTTGTCTGCATCGGCTGGCACCACACAGACACAGACCCGCTCTCCCATGATGTCGTCCGGCTGAGGTATCACGGCCACGTCCTTCACCTTGGCAAAACCCAGCACCGCGTTCTCCACCTCCACGCTAGAGATGTTGAAACCACCCCGAATCACCATGTCTTTCTTGCGATCATAGAAGCCCAGGTGCTTGTCATCCTGGACGATGAACAGGTCACCGGTGCGGAAGAAGCCATCCGCTGTGAAGGACCGCTCGCTAATATCCGGCCGCTGGAAGTAGCCGGCAAACACCCCCGGGCTGCGATAGCACAGCTCACCAATGCCACCGGGTTCGGTGATTTCCTCATCCCCGTCACCGAGGACCTTCACTTCGATACCACGGATACCGGAGGGCCATTCGACGCCTTCCTTGCCCCACCAGGGCAGATGATCCACCCGCCTGTCCAGATCCGGCACATCCGCCGGACCGGCCACCAAACAGGTCCCTTCGTTCTGCCCCCATATATTGACAATCTCGATATCCCAGCGGCGCTTGAATTCCTGCAGGGACCAGGCCGAGGGCGGCGCCGAACCGGTGGTGATCGTGCGCACGCTCGACAGATCTAGTTGGTCCACGTTGGGCAGTTTTGCAATCATGTTCAGCATCGCCGGTACCAGAATGGTGTACTCGATCCGCTCTTCGGTCAGCTGGCGCAGCAGGATCTCCGGCGTAATGGGATGATGCAGCACCAGGGTGCCCGCCGCCGCCAGCCAGGGTAGGTAGTTCACTCCTACCGCCGTCATATTCACCAGCGGCGCCACGCACAGAATGCGGTCGCCCTTCTGAAGGCCACAGGTGGTGAACACCAGGCGGACCATGAACTCCCAGTTGTTGTGGCTCATGGGGCAGCCCTTGGGCTCTGCCTCGGTGCCCGAGGTCCAGCACAGGGTGAATATGTCGTTGGCATCCACCGGCACCTGCGGGACGCGGCCAGGCTCTGCCAGGGCGATATCGGTCAGTTCCTCCAAGCCAATATAGTGCTCGAAGCCCAGATCCTGGCCCAGCGCCCGGTAATCAAAGCCGTGGAAGTTTTCCACAGAGACATAGAAACTGGCCCGGGTTATTTCTTTCACATAGCCCACATCCTTGCGTCGCCATTGCAGGGGCAACGCGGAAAGCAGGCCGCCGGCCTTTGCCGCGGCCAGATAGAGCATGGCCAGCTCCCAGACGTTGGGCAGCTGAGCCACCAGTATGTCATCCTTGCCGAAGCCCCGGCTTGCCAGTTCAGCGGCGGTGGCGTCCGCGGCCCGGGAGAACTCGGCCCAGGTCAGCCGCTGTGCTGGCGTACCGACCAGTTCATCGCGGTTGGGGGGATCCACCACCGCTTCCCGGTCGGGATGGGCGACGCAGTTGGCGGCAAAGCGTTCCAGCAACGTGCTGTTTCCCCAGTAGCGGTTGCCGGTGTATTCCTCAATGATTTCCGGTTTGTGCAGGATCACGATTTGCCACTCCTGTTGTCTTCATGTTGATAAAGGCCGCTTCCATAAGCTTCACGATGATCGGCACCGGGCTATCACCTTCCCGGGGGATGGACCACGCCCCTTGGCACTCGGCAACATGGTTTGCCGCACTGCACCCAGGCCCCTTCCCGTTTCTCCATAAACAGAAGTGGCGAGCGCTCATTCCAGTCCCCGCGCAATCAGCTCCTTCATGATTTCGTTGGTGCCGCCGTAGATCTTTTGCACGCGGGCGTCGGCGTAAAAGCGCGCGATGGGGTACTCGAGCATGTAACCGTAGCCACCGAAGAACTGCAGGCACTCGTCGACGATTTCGCACTGCTTCTGGGTGCACCACCATTTCGCCATCGAGGCCGTCTCCGCGTCGAGCCGATCATCAATCAGACACTGGATGCAGCGGTCGATAAACACCTGACCGAGGGTCACCTCGGTGTGCCGCTCAGCGAGCCGGAAGCGCGTGTTCTGGAAATCGAGCAGTCGCTTGCCGAAGGCCTTGCGCTCGCGCACATACGCGAGGGTGTGCTCCAGGGCCGCCTCGGCGGCGGTGATGGCACCGACGGCGATGATCAGACGCTCACGCGGCAGCTGTTTCATCAGTTGGTAGAACCCCTGGCCCTCCTGGCCGCCAAGCAGGTTTTCGGCCGGAACCTTCAGATCATCGAAGAACAGCTCGGCGGTGTCCTGGCCTTTCTGGCCGATCTTGTGCAGCAGCCGGCCGCGGCGGAAGCCGGGCTGCTCGGCCGGCTGTTCGACCACCAGCAGCGAGACGCCCCTGGCGCCCTCGACCGGATTGGTCTTGCAGACGATGACCAGCAGGCCGCAGTGATGGCCGTTGGAGATAAAGGTTTTCGCGCCGTTGACCACGTAGTTCTTGCCCTGGCGTTCGGCGCGCGTTTGCACTGCCTGCAGATCCGAGCCGGTGCCCGGCTCGGTCATGGCGATGGCCCCCACCCACTCGCCGGAGGCGAGCCTGGGCAGCCAGCGCCGCTTCTGCTCGGGCGTCCCGCAGCCGACGATGTAGTGGCTGACGATCTCATGGACGCCCTTGGCCCAGCTGGTATTGCCGGCACGCGCTTGCTCCTGGAGGATCACGGCCTCATGGGCGAAGGTTCCTCCCGCGCCGCCGTATTCTTCCGGCACGTCGGTGCACAGCAGGCCGGCGGCACCGGCCCTGGTCCACAACGCGCGGTCGACGTACTGCTGCGCGTCCCACTGTTCCTCGAAGGGCGTGATTTCCCTGGTCATGAACTTACGAACGTTGTCGCGGAACAACGAGAGCTCTTCGTCCATCCAGGGTGATTGATCCGATGTCATGGCGGCCGTCCCCCTCACATCGAGAAGCCGCCACCGCAAAGCAGCGTCTGGCCACTGACGTAGTTCGATTCCGGAATGCAGAACAGGTAGACGGCCCCGGCAGCCTCGGCCGGCGAGCCGGCGCGACCCAGCGGCACCATGGCCTCCATGGTCTTGAGCAGATCGGGGTTGACGCCGACCTTGATCTTGCGGCCTTCGACGTCGATGCTTGCATCCGAGCCGGCGGCAGCCTCGGTGAGCCGCGTCTTGATCAGGCCAAAGGCCACGCAGTTGACGTTGACGTTATAGCGCCCCCATTCCTTGGCCATGGCCTTGGTCAGGCCCATCACCGCCGCCTTGCCGGCCGAGTAGTTGGCCTGTCCGGCATTGCCGCCGGTACCGGCAAGCGAGGAGATGTTGACGACCTTGCGAAATACCTCGCGCCCTTCGTTGGCTTCTTTCTTGGCCTGCACGCGGAAGTACTCGGAGGCGGCACGAAGGATCTGGAACGGCGCAGTCACGTGCACGTCCATAATGGCGTGCCACTGCTCATCGGTCATCTTGTGGATGACATTGTCCCAGGTGTAGCCGGCGTTATTGACGATGATGTCCAGGCCGCCGAGGTGCTCGATCGCCGTGTTGACGAAGCGCTCGGCAAAACCGTCTTCCGTCACGCTGCCGATGCAGGCCACGGCCTTGCCGCCGGCGGCTTCGATCGCCGCGACCGTTTCCTCCGCCGGGGCAGCATCGAGATCATTGACCACCACGCTCGCGCCTTCGGCGGCGAGCTTGAGGGCGATTTCCCGGCCGATGCCGCGGCCCGAGCCGCTGACGATGGCCACTTTATCTTGAAGTTTCATGCAGTCTCCTCTTGTATGGGAATTAGGGTGCGTTTCATCATCAGGCCAGCGCCACCAGGGCCTCACCGGCGAGCTTGATCTCGCCCTGGTCGTCAACCACGCTAATCTTGAGCCGTGCCAGCGCCTCGCCGCCGCCCTCCGTGATCTCGACAACCTTGCCGGTGCAGGTCAGCCTGGCACCGACCGGTGTGATCGCCGCAAAGCGCACGGAGAAGTGGCGCAGCTGCGTCTGCGGGGCCCACTGGGTAAGGAACCGGCCAAGATAGGCCATCGGCAGCATGCCGTGCGCGAACACATCCGGCATGCCGGCGGCCCTGGCGAAGTCGCTGTCAATGTGAATCGGGTTGTGGTCGCCCGAGGCACCGGCGAACAGCGCCAGGGTTGTGCGCGTGATGGGCGGAAGCTCGAGCGGCGGCAGCTCCTCGCCGACCCTGATTTCGTCACGGCGCGGACTGTTCATGCTGCGTTCTCCTGTGGGTTGCGTACGACGATGACGCTGCGGGCCTCGACCACTGTCTCGCCTTGGGCATCCTTGATCTGCGAATCCTTGACGATGAACTCGATCGCGCCGCCCTTCTTGCTATAGATGTCGCTGATCTTCGACTCGACGCTGAGCACGTCGCCGGCGCACACCGGCGCGTGGTAGGTGAAGCTTTGCTCGCCGTGCAGGATTCGCTCGATCGGTACGCCCAGGGTGTCGAGCAGTGTGGTCATCGTCCCGGCATCAAGATCGGCGCCCATCAGGAAGGTCGGCGGCACCGGCAGGCTGCGGTAGCCCGCGGCCCTGGCCGCCTGCTCGTCGAGATACTCGGGCCGCGTTTCGCCGGTGGCCTTGGCGAAAAAGCGCAGGCGCCCCTTTTCGACCTCGAAGGGGACGGTCGGCAGCTGCAGGCCAATGTGTTTAGTATTAATCATATGCAACTCCTGTTTAGGTAGCCTGGTACATCGTCACCACGCAGGCGCCGCCCAGGCCGAGATTGTGCTGCAGGGCCTGGCGCGCACTTTCGACCTGGCGGTTCCCGGCCTGTCCGCGCAACTGCTGGACCAGCTCGGCGCACTGTGCCAATCCGGTGGCGCCCAGTGGATGGCCCTTGGACAGCAGTCCGCCCGAGGGGTTGGTGACCACACGCCCGCCGTAGGTATTGTCGCCGTCCTCGACCATCTTCTCGCCACCGCCTTCCGGCGCCAGCCCCAGTGCCTCGTAGGTCAGCAACTCGTTGGTAGCGAAGCAGTCGTGCAGCTCCACCACATCGACGTCCTCGGGGCCGATGCCGGCGGCCTCGTAGACCTTGTCAGCTGCGGCGCGCGTCATGTCGCAGCCGACCAGCTGCATCATGTTGCGTGCCTCGAAGGTATTTGGGGTGTCCGTGGTCATCGACTGCGCCACGATGCGTACCTGATGATCAAGGCCATGAGTCTTGGCAAAGGCTTCGGAGCAGACGATGGCAGCGGCCGCGCCGCAGGTCGGCGGGCAGGCCATCAGGCGGGTCAACGGGCCGATCAGCACCGGGGAGTCCATGACGTCCTCCACCGTCACCTCCTTGCGGAACAGTGCCACCGGGTTGCGCGCCGCATGCCGGCTGGCCTTGGCGCGGATTTTGGCGAAGGTTTCCGCCCTGGTGCCGTACCTGTCCATGTGCGCCATGCCGGCGCCGCCGAAGTAACGGATGGCCAGCGGCACGTCCGGTTGGCCGACCAGTTCGTCGCACACATGATCGAAGGGCTCGAAGGGCGTCGGCCGGTCGTGGTAGTAGCTGCCCAGTGCACCGGGCTGCATCTGCTCGAAGCCCAGCGCCAGCACGCAGTCGGCAGCGCCGGAGGCCACCGCCTGACGCGCCAGGAACAGGGCGGTCGAGCCGGTGGCGCAGTTGTTGTTGACATTGACCACGGGAATGCCTGTCATGCCGAGCGGATAAAGCGCCCGCTGACCGCAGGTGGAATCGCCGTAGACATAGCCCGCGTAGGCTTGCTGTACCTTGCCGTAGTCCAGCCCGGCGTCGGCCAGCGCCTGGCGTGCCGCCTCGGCGCCCATCTCGTAATAGGGCGCGCTGGCGCCCGGTTTGGCGAACGGCACCATGCCGATGCCGCTGACAACGGGAGTGTGTTTCATGCCTTGCTCCTTGAGCCCGGGTAGTAGACAGGTCGAAACCTTTGCATTTCCGGCCTGCTCCGGGTGTGGCAGGCCTCCAGTCATCAGGCGGTGTGCGCCTGTCGCGCGTACGGCCCGCGTGTGCTCACCCGCTCCCCTGTTGCAGTGACATCATCCGGCGCACGGCATCCCGTACCGCCTCGGGTCGCTCCATGGGCAGGAAGTGGGTCGTTCCAGGCAAGACCTCCACCTCGGCGCAGGGCAGCCGGGTCCGCAGGCGTTGCCGCGCTCTTTGCGAGAAGGTCGAAGCCTGTTCCGCGGCCAACGTGATGACCGGACACTGCAACCGACGGATGCCGGGCCAGGGGTTGTGTTCGGTATGGGCGAAGGTGGTGCTCTCCCATTCGGGTGCGCAGGCCAGGCGAAAGCGATTACCACTCTGTACGAGGCCATGCTGGACATAGGCTTCAAGCCAGGCCTCGGGCCAGGTCTTGAAGCCACCGCGGCCACGGAAGTTGTCAAGGGCTGCGGCATGCGAGTCGAACTCCCGGCGCCGGCGTGCCGCGCCGGCGGCGAGGGAGAAGCGGTACGACTGGCGAAGCAACTTCGCCAACCATAACTGCCAGCCCTGCCAGCGATCCATGATCACGGGTTCCGCCAGAATCAGGCCCCGCACCATCTCCGGCCGGCGGGCGGCGGCCATGATGCTGGTGGTGGCACCGATGGAATGGCCGGCCAGCCAGACCGGCTCATCTAGGCTCTGCAGCCAGGCGGTGAGGTCCTGGTAGTAGGTTTCCCAGCCGCGGAATGTCGCCATGTCCGCCGCCCCGGCGCTGGCGCCGTGGCCGCGCATGTCCCAGGCCAGCACATTGCAATCGCGCGCCAAATCGTCCAGCAGCGGTTGGTACAGGCGGCCATGGAAGCCTGTCGCATGCGCCCAGTGCAGGGTGGGACGACCTGGCGTATGCGGCCAGCGCCACAGGGCGATATCCTGGCCGTCCGGGGCCGTGAATCCGTCGCGCTCGATCACGCGGGGCGTCTCAGTAGGATTTGGGCAGGCCGAGGACATGTTCGCCGATGTAGTTGAGCAGCATTTCGTTGTTGATGGGCGCGATCTCCATCAGTCGCGCCGACGGCCATAGCGTGATGATGTCGTAGTCCCGGTCGAAACCGTAGCCGCCGTGGGTTTGCAGCGCGGCCTCGACGGCCTTGACCGCGGCGCGCGAACCCAGCAACTTGGCCATGTTGGCATGCGCGCCGGCATTGCCGCCCGCATCGAAGGTCGCGGCGGCCTGAATCATCATCAGCCGCGCGGCTTCCAGTTCGGCCTTGGCCTCGGCCAGCCGATGCTGCAGGGCCTGGTAGCTGCCGATGGGTACGCCGAAGGGTTTGCGCTCGTTGGCGTAGGTCACGGCCTTTTTCAGCGCGTAGTTGCCCAGGCCCACGGACATGGCGGTCACCAGCAGGCGTTCCGAGTTCAGCGCTTCGAACATGCCGGCCAGGCCCTGCCCCGGCTGGCCGATCAGGCGGTCGGCATCCAGCTGGACTTCATCGAAAAATACCAGGTACTGACGCTCCGGCCAGCCGACGTCGATATTCAGGGGTTGCAGTTCCACGCCGGGCGCGTCGGTATCCACCACGAACAGTGACATGCCCTCGGTGCGGCGCTCGACCTCGCCCGCCTTTTGCGTGCGGGCGACCACCAGCATGCGGTCGGCGTCCGCCGCGCCGGAGATAAACACCTTGCGGCCGGTCAGCCGATAGCCATCGCCATCCTGCATCGCCAGCGAGGACATCGCGAAGCTGTTGGTGCCGGCGTCCGGTTCGGTAATTGCGAAGCACAGTTTTTCGGCGCCGCTGATGGTCGGTTTGACGAAGCGCTCAATCTGCGAGGGCGTGCCCTGGCGGATGATCGGCACGCGCGCGAAGCCGGTCAGGAGCAGCATGGGCAGCACCAGTCCGGCCTCGGCCAGTGCCTCCATCAGCGCGACCAGTTCCACTTGCCCACCGCCTGAACCGCCCAATTCCTCCGGTATGGTGATGCCGAGCAGCCCGTACTCGCCCAGGGCTTTCCAGGCTTCCTGTGGAAAGCGGTGATTATCGATGCACTCGCGCATGTATTCCCGGCTAAAGCCCTCGCTCACGCCGCGGGCGGCCTCGCGGATGTCACGCATGCGCTGGGCCACGCTGACTTGGTCGAATTCAATTTCGGGCACTGCACTCATTGTCTATCCTCCTCGTCTCACCCTCTCGGGGTGAACAGGTTGCGTTGACCGTCGCTGCGCACGTGGCCGGCGCGGTTGAGAAACTCGTCGTCGGTCATGGCATTGAGCAGGTCCGGGTCGGCAGGGGTGTTGGCGATGAATCGGCGGCCATCGTCCAGGCGGCCCAGGACAATGCCCTGGGCCGGCCGGTCGTCACGGTCGTGCATGACGGTATAGCTTTCGATGCGCCCGGCACCTTCCGGCTGCGCCGCAACCTCTACACCGGGGCCGGCGTCGATTTCCGCCTGCACGGCCGCCGCGTCGACCCGCCGCCAGCCGCCGGCCGGTGGCCGCGACCCGTACAGCCCCAGCGAATGCTTGCTCATGTACCACCCCACGCCGCTGACCAGTGCGTGAGCGTCGGGCTCGGCGCGGATACGGGCCATGGTTTCTGCGATGGCGTGGGTGCAATAGTTGCTGCCGGGCCCACCGTGGTACGCGAGACCGCCCGTGACGGTGAGCGGCCGGGGATCATCTTCGGCGATGCCCAGGGCGTTGCGCGCCATCTGCACCGCGCTGGGAAAGCAGCTATACAGATCGAGATAATCGATGTCATCTACGGCCAGCCCGGTAGCCTCGAACAGGCGGCGGGCGCAAGCGGCGATCGCCGGGGAGCGGGACAGCTCCGCCCGTTCGGAAACGAACCAGCGATCGCTGGCATCCGCCGCGGCCAAGGGATACACCCAACGCCTGGGGTCGATCCCCAGAGCTCGAGCCTTGGCGGCCGACATCATCACCAGCGCGGCCGCCTGGTCCACCGCGATGATGGCGTTCATGCGCTTGGTGTAAGGCGCGCCAACCATGCGGTTTTCCGGCGTGCGCTCGGCAATATCAGCTGCGGACAAGGGCTCGCGGCGCCAGGCCTTTGGGTTGTTCATGGCGACGGCGTTGAAACCGGCATACAACTTCCCCAGCGCCTGCCGGTGCGCGACCGGGTCGCGCCCGTACTGGCCGCGCAAGGCCTGCTCGAACAGTGGGTAGATCTGCACGGGCAAATTCAGCCCGTGCCGTTGTTCGGCGGCGTTGGTCGGTTCACGGTCGTCGCCGAGCAGCCGGGGACCCTCGCCGGCTTTGGTGTCGATTACCCCGGACAGGCCCGCCCCCTTGCCGCGCATTTGCGTGGCCAGCGCTTCGCCTCCCCCGATCAGCGCGCAATCGAGTTGGCCCGCGGCGATGCGATCGGCATAGTAACCGACCAGCCATTGACCCATATTGCCCCCGACGGGTGTGTAAAAGCATTCGCCGGGGCCGATACCCAGCGTTTGGGCCAGGCTGGCCGGTGCGTCGGGATAGGCCGGCGCCAGGATGTTGAGACAGGTCAACGACTGGATATGGCGCAAGACGCCGTCGATGCCGCAGTCCGCCGCCGCGGCCCGGGCGGCCTCGGCGATCAGACCGATCGGTGTGCGCTGGTCATCGGGTTCGCGCGCGGTGATCTGGCCGGCGCCGACGAGCACCGGCGTGTTGCTATCAAACGTCATTGTTCTTCCCTGGTTTTACCACCGAAGGCGGTCTCGAACAGCAGTTGCACGCGCCCATGGGCGACGGGTGTGCTGGCCCTTTCCTGCCAGCAGCTGACATGGACCAGCGTCGTACGCCGCCCCTGGCGGACGATCTCGGCGGCGGCGTAGGTGGATCGCGCCCGCGCGGAACGCAGGTAGTCCACGTTGCAATCGAGGATGCGGGGGCGGCGAGCCTGTGCATCGCGGTTTTGCGCGGCGACGCGCGCCGTAATCTCGATCAATCCGCCGATCACGCCGCCATGCACGGCCGGCAACATGATGTTGCCTATCAGCGCATCGCGATACGGCAAATGGACTTCCATGCCGGTGCCGCTCTGATGGATTGCGAGCCCAAGGTGCCGCGCGTAGGGAATGCGCTCCAGCAACCTCTGCCAAGTAGCCGGCGTATCGGCGCACACATCCTGGTCGAGCGTCCTTGATGACATTGGGCGGGCTGTCTCGCTCATACAACATCGCCCCGCGAAGCCTTCGTCTCGACGTGCTTGCCCTGGGTGCCGCGCATGAAGGTGGCATTTCCTATAGCAACCGGGCCATCCTCTTCCTCGGAAGACACTTCGCAGCGCACAAACGCAACGTCATCGGTCAAGTGATGACAGCGGGCGGTGGCCACCAAGGCCCGTTCGCTACCGGCTGGCCGGAGGTAATCCATGCGCAAATCCAGCGTGGCTATGGGGTTCAATTCCCGAAGCGCGGCGAACACCGCTAACCCGCACGCTGAGTCCACCAGCGAATACAGGACGCTGGTACAGAGTTCCTCGGCTGCATCGTCGGCGCGCAGTTCGGGAGCCGGCACCAGTCGCATGCAGACATGGTCTGCTTCCATCGCCAGCACCTGCATCCCGAGATCTCGGCTGTGGGGCACCTGCTCGCCGAACTGCCGCGCCGCAGCGATTGGATCATGGTCCGCCAAGTTGCCTGTACCGGCCATCAGCCCTGAGTCCTGTCCTGTTCCATCTCCGCTGCCATGTCTCCGCTTAGTGCGTCAGGCGCAGCCAACAGACGCGGGTAATGTTTGCGATAAGCCGCCGCCAGTTCGGCATAGGGCAGATCGGCGCGGGGGCCGTGATCGGTCAGGTACTGCATATGGCGGCGCCCGGCGGTGTCGAATTCGTGCATGAGCGCATGCTGGCGGCCGTCGAATTCCAGTGCCTTGACGCCGAAGCGTTCGCACAGTTCGATGTTGAACGCCGGGGTGGCCTTGACCCAGCACCCATCTAACCAAAGCTCGGTATAGCCGTGGTAATAGAATATGTCCGTCTGCATCAATGCCAGCAGACGTTGACTGGCCAGGTGGTTTTTTACATCCGCCAGACCGATGCGAGCGGGGATGCCCGCGGCCCGGGCGCAGGCCGCCAGCAACATGGCCTTGGGCACGCAATAACCACGGCCAGCATGCAGCGTTGCGCTGGCGCGTAACAGGTCAGGCTCCAGCGAGAACGCGTAGGGGTCGTAGCGGATTTCATCGCGGACTGCATAGTAAAGCCGGATGGCGCGCTGCTGGTCATCGCCTTCCCCGGCGCGGTTGCGGGCGAAGGCCTGGACGTCGGGGTGGTCGCTATCAATAAAATCGCCGGGCGCCAGGTACTCGCGGGTGTCTGCCTTCATGTGAGCGTCCTTTCGATTCAGAGCGGAAGCACTCGCAGCCGAGCGGGAACGACCGCGGCGAATGCCAACTTCAAGAGTTTCACACTAGGTAGACGGCGAGACGCCGGCGAGGACATTTTTTGACATCATGGGGGCATTTAAAGACACGGGCGCCGTGCTCTTGGGGCGGCCGCTAACTCGCGCTTTGCCGGAATTGTTCGGGCGGCATGGCGAACCAGCGCTTGAAGGCACGCCTGAAACTCGCGGTGTCGTGGTAATTCATGAGCGCGGCAATGGCCTCGACGGACATTTGGCTGTCACGCAAATAGCCTGCGGCCTGGCGGGACAGAATCTCCTCGCGAATTTCCCGAAAACCGCTGTTTTCCTGTTTGAGTTTACGCGCCAGGGTACGTTTGCTCATGAACAGGGCAGCTGCCGCTTCTTCTTCACAGAGCGTGCCTGGCGGGTGGGACAGCATCATTTTCTTGAGCCGGGTCCGGTAGTCCGGTTCACGGCTCTGCAGTCGAGCGAGCATGGACTCGCACTGCTGCAAGGCTAGGCCATAGTTTTCACTATTGGCAGATACGTTCGGCATCCTGCACAGCGCCATAGGGAGTCTGAGCTTCAACTGATCGCAGCCGAAGTAAACTCGCCCGGGCAAATACGCCGAGTAGTTGGCTCGGTAAGCCGGCGCCGCGTGGGCAAAACAGGCCTCGGCCTCATCTAAGGGCCGGCCGGCGATAAATTCGCCGGTTGCAAAGAATGCTTTGACCGCCGTTTCCGCCAAGCAACGCGCAACGTCCTGATCCAGCTGTGCCTGGAAATCCAACAAGCACTCCATGTGGTTTTCCGCCTGTTGCAAGCGCAAGTGGATGAAGCTCGCGCGCGTGGGCAGGAACTTGTGAAACGCTTGTAGAGCGGTGAGCAGGTCAGGGCTACTGCAAACGGCAAACCCCATCGCGCCGTGTGTGGCCGGCGTCAGGCGCTCACCCAGCCGTAATCCGAAGTCCGGCTGGCCAGACAGCGCCAGCGCGTTGCGCAGAATCTGGACCTGCTGGTCCGACGTAAGCAGGCTGTCATCAGCCAGGAATTGCCGAGTGCCAACCCCCGTACCGCGCAACAGTTTGGGCAGTTGTCGTGCGGTAAGCCCCAGTTCACGGGCGATCAGCCTTGAGTAGTTCGACGGAATGTCGGCTCCGGGGTTTTGCAAGCCTGCCACCTGCCTGGTCGTTGTCATAACGCCCTCCACGGACCCGCAAGTGTCTTTAAATGCCCCCATGATGTCAACAAATGTCCTCCCCTGAGGGCTAGCACACAGTCACTCTAAATTGCAGTCAGAACCGACAGGAGGAGTGCCGTGGGCAAAATTACTTTTATCGAGCACGACGACACCGAGCATGTCGTTGAATTCAAGGCAGGCGCCTCACTGATGCAAATCGCCGTGGATAACATGATTCCCGGCATTGATGCGGACTGTGGCGGGGAATGTGCCTGTGGCACTTGCCACGTGATCGTCGCGGACGAGTGGTACGACAAGACTGGCACGCCGGGTGATGACGAACAGCAGATGCTGTCGATGACCCCGGAGCTGGCAAAAACCTCGCGTCTGGGCTGCCAGGTTCAAACCACCGAGGCGATGGACGGCATGACCGTCCGTCTGCCCGAATTTCAGATGTAAGCACTGGAGGACGCCATGTCAACAGAATTGCAGATGAGCGATGTAGTCCAGACCAAGCTGGTCAACGCCACATCCAGAGTGGTGCCGATGCACCTGCAGATCCGGGCACTCAAGTTTCTGGTAACGGCAAAGAAGAAGGTTATCGGCCCGCGACGCCCCCCGGTCCACTTCTTCGAAGCCCCGGTTCCCGATGTCAACACGTTGGCGCTCGAAGACATCGACACCAGCAACCCGTTTCTGTACCGGCAAGACCAATGGCGGGCCTACTTCAAGCGCCTGCGTGACGAAGCGCCGGTGCATTATCAGAAGCACAGTCCCTTTGGCCCGTTCTGGTCGGTGACGCGCTACGAAGACATCCTGTTCGTGGACAAGAACCACGAGCTGTTCTCCTCCGAGCCGATTATCGTGCTGGGCGATTTTCCGGAAGGGATGCCGGTAGAGATGTTTATCGCCATGGACCCGCCCAAGCATGACGTGCAGCGCCGCTCTGTGCAGGGCGTGGTGGCGCCGCAGAACCTGAAGGAAATGGAAGGACTCATCCGCCAGCGCACCGGCGAAGTGCTCGACAACCTGCCCCTCGATCAACCATTCAACTGGGTGCCAGCGGTATCGAAGGAGCTGACGGGCCGCATGCTAGCCACACTCCTGGATTTTCCGTACGAGGAGCGTCATAAGCTGGTTGACTGGTCGGATCGTATGGCCGGCACCACAGCAGCGACCGGTGGCGAGTTCGACGATGAAGACAACATGTTCGATGCCGCCGCAGACATGGCCTGGGCTTTTTCCCAGCTGTGGCGCGACAAGGAGGCACGACGTGCGGCCGGTGAAGCGCCCAGTTTTGATCTGATCAGCCTGTTGCAGAGCAGCGACGATACCAAGGACATGATCAATCGTCCGATGGAGTTTATCGGCAATCTGGCGCTGCTTATCGTTGGTGGCAATGACACCACGCGTAACTCGATGAGCGGCGGCGTGCTTGCCCTGAATCAGTTTCCCGAGGAATTCGCCAAGCTCAAGGCCAACCCGGAGCTGATTCCCAACATGGTTTCGGAAATCATCCGCTGGCAAACTCCGCTGGCGCACATGCGCCGGGTGGCGACACAGGACGTGGAACTGCGTGGCCAGACCATCAAGAAGGGGGATCGCGTGCTGATGTGGTTCGCCTCGGGCAATCGGGACGAGCGCAAGTTCGACAACCCGGATGACTTCATCATCGACCGCAAGGGCGCGCGCAACCATCTTTCGTTCGGCTATGGCATCCACCGTTGCATGGGCAACCGTCTGGCCGAATTGCAGTTGCGCATCCTGTGGGAAGAACTCATCAAGCGCTTCGACAACATCGAAGTTGTCGGCGAACCCGAGCGGGTTCAGTCGAACTTCGTGCGAGGCTATTCCAAGCTGATGGTCAAACTGACGCCCAAAGGTTGAGGCACGGTGTAAACCAGTATGGCCTCCGGACCATTCGATTATGTGGTGGTTGGCGGCGGCTCGGCCGGATGCGCCGTCGCCAACCGCCTCTCCGAGAGCGGCCGCCATTCGGTGCTGCTGCTCGAAGCCGGTCCGGAGAGTCGCCGCAATCCTTTCGTGAACACACCGCTGGGCTTTCTGCAGCTGATGTTCAGCCGTCGCTACAACTGGCAGTTCAATACCGAACCGCAGCGGCACATGCACGACCGTGCGTTGTTCCAGCCGCGGGGCAAGATGCTCGGTGGGTCCAGCGGCATGAACGCGCAGGTGTATATCCGTGGCCATGCCTGGGACTACGACGAGTGGGCACGGCTGGGTTGCGATGGTTGGTCGTACGCCGACGTGCTGCCGTATTTCCGCAGGTCAGAACATTTCGAGCCGAAGGTGACCCCGGATGAGGCAGCCTTCCATGGCCAGGGTGGTCCGCTCAATGTGGCCGAGAGACGCTATACCAATCCGTTGAGCACGGCATTCGTCGGCGCGGCGGCGCAGGCGGGGTACCGACGCAATCCGGATTTCAACGGTCATGAGCAGGAGGGCGTGGGTTTCTACTACGCGTACCAGAAGGACGGCGCGCGCTGCAGCAATGCGCGCGCCTATCTCGAACCCGTAGCGGGCCGTTCCAACCTGACTGTCCGCAGTAGCGCCCACGTTACCCGTGTGCTGCTCGAAGGCACCCACGCTACCGGGGTCGAGTATCGGGACCCGGCGGGGCTGGCGCAGGTCCGCGCCAAGCGCGAAGTTGTGCTCTGCGGTGGCGCGTTCAATACGCCGCAGCTGCTGATGCTGTCCGGAATCGGCCCACGCGAGGAATTGGCCCGGCACGGCATCAAGCTGCGCCACGCGCTGGAAGGCGTGGGACTGAATCTGCAAGACCATATCGACGTGTTCGTGCGTGTCAAATCACGCAGCCGCCAGAGCATCTCAATGCATCCGAGCTACTGGCTCAAGGGCCTGTGGGCGCTGCTGCAGTACATGAGCGGCCGCCGCGGTGTGCTGTCGAGCAACGGCGCCGAGGCCGGTGGGTTCATCCGGTCCCGGCCGGGGGAGCCGATACCCGATCTGCAACTTCACTTCGCACCCATGCTGTACGCCGACCACGGGCGGGACCTGAAGACCGCCATGAGTGGCTACGGCTATGCAGTGATGATCTACGGACTCAGGCCATCGTCGCGCGGCCGCGTCGGCCTGCACAGTGCAGATCCGTTCGCGGCGCCGCTGATCGATCCCAACTACATGGCCGAGTCCGCCGACGTCGAGCGGCTCGTGCGCGGGGTGCGCCTGGTGCGCAGTATTCTGGCGCAGCCGTCTTTCGCCCCGCACCACGAGGTCGAGATGTCGCCGGGGCCGGCACTGCAGAACGACGACGACCTCGCCGACTGGGCGCGGCGCAGCGGGGAGTCGGCGTATCACCCTGTCGGCACCTGCAAGATGGGCGTCGATCCGATGGCGGTGGTCGATCCGCGTCTGCGCGTGCATGGTCTGCAACGCCTGCGGGTGGTCGATGCCTCCATCATGCCGACGCTGGTCGGAGGTAACACCAACCAGCCGGCGACCATGATAGGCGAGAAGGGCGCGGCGATGCTGCTCGAGGATGCGGAGGCCAGTGGCGGCTGAGCGCCGCGTGTGTTGTAGCGGTGGGCGCGGTTGACAGCACCACACCAGGCGCCCCGACCTTGTGCTCGTCCCGATTGGCAATTCGAGGCCTGAACGATCCAATCCCCAGGAACAGTCAAAGAGAGAGGCTATGGCGAACAGACGCCAAGATGCGACGGTCATCGTTGGAGGCGGGCACGCGGCAGGCGCGCTCCTGACAACCTTGCTGCAAAAGAAATATCAACAGGAGGTGGTTCTGGTGGGCGAGGAGCCCCATCCGCCCTACCAGCGACCACCTCTGTCCAAGAATTATCTGGCAGGAGAGATTGATCAGGAGTCTCTGTACCTAAAGCCGCGTTCGGTGTACGACGACGCGGGCTACCAGCTTCGGCTCGGGGAGCGCGCCGAGCACATAGACCGGGACAACAAGACCATCACGCTATCGGACCAGAGTACGTTGAAATACGGTCAACTTGTCCTGGCCACGGGATCTCGTGTTCGATACCTGAACGCGCAAGGGGCCGACTTGAAAGGCCTTCATTATCTGCACGACATCGCTGACTCGGATGCCCTTCGTGAACAATTCGTCCCGGGGAAGAGTCTGGTCATCGTTGGCGGCGGCTACATCGGCCTGGAGGTGGCCGCCATCGCCGTCAAGGCAGGCCTCAAGGTCACGGTGCTGGAAGCCGCCGAGCGACTCATGCAACGGGTCACAGGCCCGGAAATCTCCGCGTTCTTTTATGCCAAGCACCGAGGTGCCGGAGTGGATGTGCGCCTGGACACGGCGGTCACCGGCTTCGAGGCCGGCAACCACGGCTACGTGGCCGGCGTAACACTGGCCGACGGCACGACCGTACCGGCCGATTTTGTGCTCGTTTCGGTCGGCATCGCACCGGAAACCGCTCTGGCCGAAGCCGCCGGCCTGCCTTGTGACGACGGTATTCTCGTGGACGAATATACGCGTACTAACGATCCCGATATCCTGGCAATCGGTGACTGCACCCGCCACAGAAATCTTTTCTTTGAACAAACGCAGCGGATGGAGTCAGTCGCCAACGCGGTCGATCAGGCCCGTACCGCGGCGGCGACCCTGATGGGAGAGGACAGGCCCTACGATGCCGCACCCTGGTTCTGGTCGAATCAGTATGACGTGCGCCTGCAGATGGTGGGGTTGTCCCACGCTCATGATGAGCGGGTAGTACGTGGCAAGCCCGAGGACGAGGCATTCGCGGTGTTCTATCTGCGCGAAGGTCATCTCATTGCCGTGGACGCGGTCAATCTGCCTATGGCTTTCATGGTGGGTAAGAAACTCGTCTACCAACACAGGGAGGTCAAAGCGCAAGCGTTGCGTGATCCGGATATCGAATTGAAGTCCTTGATCTGAAGCATGCACAAACCCCCAACCGTGGCTAGGCGCCCTTCCGCGACATGGCTGGAAAGATTCGGGCATTACCCTCTTTTAAAGGCGCAGGTCGCCGTGCGCGTCGCTTTCTCGACCGCATCGAGTGACCAAATCGAGGTGTATGCCGATATGCCATGCGACCTGGGCGGCGCTGCGAACTGCATGACTTTACAACTCAACGGCTTTGCACTTCATGTCGGGGCTGCATCGTCTTTTCTGGGATATGGGCACTCTTTTCAGCCAGTGTGGCCTGCTTCGTTTTCGTCATTCTCAGTGCTGACGCGACAGAACTCCACGCTGTGTTCCAGTTCACGAGACGACACGCGTACAGGGATTTCCCACATTCCATTCTGGTTTACAGGTTATATGTCGTACTCGGCCCTGCCATCGAACCCACTCTGTATTCCGGATACCCATAAATTTTGCTGAGGGCTGAAGGCAGGAGTCTGGTGTTTACCCTATGTCAACATTGGAACAGGCCCATGAGCGACAGAATGGACGGCGCGCAGGTGCACCAGACCGAACTGGATAATTTGGACTTCTTCGCCATGTCTGATTCCCCGCCGCGAACCGCGCAACTATTCCGCAACGGCCGCAATCAATCTGTGCGATTACCGAAGGAGATGGAGTTGGGTGATGTCGAAGAGGTGCTCACGTACCGAGTGGGTTCTCGACTTGTCATTGAGCCAAAGCGCCCCAGCTGGAGCGCATTGATGGATGCTCCGGATGTTGGTGACTACTTTTTGTCCGAGCGCCCGGGGATTGGTATTGACCTGATTCGGAGTGCTGATGATGCGCTACATGCTGGACACCGGTACCAGCAGTTGCAGCATCCGTAATGCGCCGATGTCGTTAATCCAGCTGCTGGAACGGGCTGCTTTCTCGGGCCACGAAATCTTCGTGTCTGTCGTCACCTATGCAGAACTCTCATGCAAGGCGTAGTCGCCAGGCCAGAGAGCCTTAGCGCGTGCAACGGTTTCAGGCGTTCCTGGCGCCGCTGCATGCCGTGCTTCCTGGGGGCGTTACACCGCCGACGCGGGACACCTAACGGGTCGCAAGACACGATGATCGCTGCACATGCGCTCAGTGCTGGGCGGTCGTGTTGACGAATAACGTCAGGCGTTTCTGCTTCCGCGTAGTCGAGCTGCACGTTGAACTAGGTCGATCATGTTTCTTGATGCCGGTACGCCCTAGCCCCTGAACCTACACTCCACTCTGGATGCCCTTGCATAAAAGGGTGACCTGCCTACCTTTCCACGATGTTCGAGCATGAGCGCGAGGTTGAGCGCTACAACCCGGTGATCGAGGATACCCAATCGATCGATCAGGGCGATGCCAACGTGACTGCCGTAGGGCATTTCGCGCCTTATCGGACCCATTATCTTCGGGCGCGCAATCAGCAGGAAACTCGCATTGACGGGGGCGTTGCCATCGCGCAGGACCTACAGGAGCTAGCGACCTTTGTGAATGTCAAATAAGGGATGGCGAGACGATCAACCAGGCGGCAGCATCGCCTTCCATGGGGCAGTCCTCGAGCGGAACAACAAAACAGCCGCGCGAAACCCGTACATGAACATCCTGGTTGACGGAGATCTGATTGGTGGCCACAACCACATCAGCGGAAAGCGCATCCAGGAGTTTGCGCGCCAGCTGATTCTGATCAACACTCAGAGCGGAGACGATGCCCAGAAGGAAAAGATCCAGTCCCTCATCAAGGCGAAGGCCCAACGCTGACGGGCGCTATCCAGCACACACGGGCGTGAATACACCCGTTCAGAGGCTCACGCAGTCTCAGCGCACTTAGCTCTATACCAATCGCCTTGATGCGTCAATTGCACTTGCGCAGTGTCTCGGCTCGGCTTCATAGCATTGGCCGAGAGGCTGATCGACTTGAGAGCCTAGGATGTTCCTCTGCCTTGCGGCTGCTACTGGGGCTGGTTCATCGGATGGCCGTGGGGGGCTCCGCCCTATTAGCTGTCCGCCACCTGTCGTTGTGGGCCCGCGGAATTAAAATGGCCCCTGAATACTCGGTGCATTGTGTCCGCTTTTCAGGGGCGGGGGTACTCCATCTGTAAGCGCGAGCCGAGGCTCAGGCGGCACAGGTTCTGCGCCGTTTCTCGGTTTCCTCGATAGCGTCGCCAGCGACCAGTTCATCTCTCACTTCCATAAGAAGCGTGCCGAGCATGTTCTTGCCAGCGCCGTTAACTTCGCCCCACAGCCTGTTGACCTCGTTGTCGACCATGGCGGATTCAACCAGTCTTGCGGAGCCTGTCGCGAGCAGCAGCTCACGCAGGTCCTCGTGTTGGGCGAATTTGGCGCGTAGCACGCGCTTCATTCGGTCGAACTTGTTCTTGGACCAGCCTGGCGCAATATCCCAATAGTAGAGTCCGTGAGCAGCCATCGCCAGCAAGGCAGGTGTCGGCGCGGCCATTAACCAATCCCTAACGGCTTGCTTGCGCGCTTTTCCTGCCTGATAGGCATGCTCAGCGGTAGGAAATACCTCCCCTTCGAACTCAACTTCTCGCCTGTACAGGTTGCTGAAGGCACCGTAGGGCCGCTCGTTTGCTCGGTAAAAGCGAATCTCGTCCATGTCGGCGATTGCTAATTGGCGTAGGATAAGAGTAAACTATTTTTAATAGAGTGACAAATGTGACTAGACGTGGCCAAAGTAGGTCGTCCCTCAGCACCAGAAAGTGAAGCTGCCGCCAGGATGCAAGCTGTAGCAAGGCGTCTGATGGATGAGAATGGGATAACTAACAGTGCTTTAACTAAGGCGACCGGCCGCTCCGCCAGCGCCGTAGGTGCAGCTCTGAACAGTGAGCCGCCGCGAGAGACGCCAACTCTAGTAGAGATTTTTAATTATTTGACGTGCAGGAAAAAGTCTACGGAGGTCGCCCGGCACTTAATCTCGGAGCGCGTCGCGCAACAGCCGTTGACAGCCCGTCAACTAGCTGCGGCCCTCAGAGATTTGGCGGACTTGTTGGCGCCGTAGGAGCACGGTGATTGAGTCACGCTCCGGTGCACACCACGCAAGACTCAATGGCTTCTACCGGTTCCACGAGGGCATGACTATCGACCGCGGATACTAATGATCGATCGCCGGATAGGTGACGAAGCGCCTCGCGCGCGCCTGCTTCGTAAAGAGCACCCCGAGCACCCGCGAACCTGCAACTCCACGACGCGAGCTTTTGTGCTGCAAGCACTTCTCGGTCGACCTCTTGCGGGCTTATACCTTGTCGGTGAGCGCTCATGAGTTCAAACATGCCCATCAGTAAACCTGCAGTCATCCAGTCGCCGGCTCCGCAGGTATCAACCACATTTGCGGCAGGGCTAGCGGGAAGCGTGCGCCAGTCTTCGACTGAGATGTCGCGCCAGCGCCATGCCGCGCCTTTAGCCCCTTCTGTCCTCACGACCAATGAATCGGACCCATCGGTTAACCAGGGCATTTTCTTCTCCCTGTCTGACGAATACTTAACTATATCTGCGGTGGCTAGCATCTCGGCCGACCAAGGCTGATCCGCAGGATCCGAGGGCTCATAAACGACCACGGTTCCACGTTCTCGCGCAGCGAAAGCTGCTTCAACCACTCCTGGAAATAAGCGATCTACGAAGAAGACGTCCCGGCCTTGCAATAAGGAGGCAAGCTCCGGGAGGGGGGATGTGCTTCGCCGGAAAGTAGGGAACCCATGCCCACAGGTCGGACAACTGAATGAGAAACGGTGCGATTCACCGCGTTGCAAATGTTCGACGACGACGGGGAAATCTTGATCGTACAACTCATGATAAACCGCCCCACAGCGTTCGAAGTCACCAACCGCCAAGTTGGAAACTAACGACCCACGCCTTGGGCCTGCGATCGTCGTTCCCCACCCAAGCGCCCCTAGAATGGCTGCAACATTGCCTGCAGTTCCCCCCGCGCGGTAACGAGAGCCCCGAGCGGCCCCATCAACATGCAATACGTCGAGCGCGACAAACCCGGTGACGAGGGCGCTTCTCGGCGTACCGATGGCTACATGCTCAAGTGTCATTTGACGCTCCTGACCTGTGTAGAGGATACACCTCCCCAAGGAGCCAAACATGAACAAGTCGCGTCGAGTCCAATTCTCCAGAGCATGGCTCTTGACTTGGAACGAAGCGACGCGCCTCGACGTAAGCCACCGGCAGGTCGAACTCCAGTGCAGCCATCAAGGCCCCGATTGCCTGCGCTTTGGACCCTATTGGTGACAAGACCGTTGCTGACAAACGCCCCGCTCGGTCGTACACATCCTTGCGCGTGACATGCACGCGAGCGATGGTTCTATAAAGATCAAGCGGGTCGTGTTCTGCAGCAAAGAGCATCTGATGCAAGTCCACACCCCATTCGTCGGTGAGCTCACCACTGAAGTCCTCAAGCAGTTGCTCAACCTGGCGCGGCTCATGGCAGGGAAAAGGAAAAATTGGGCAGACTTCTCTAGGCTCTAATTCCTTGTAAAGGTTAGAAAAGGCACGTTTCTTTGCCGAAGTGAGCTGTGGCAACCAAAGCCGAACAGTGTCGTCCGCTTCCGACCGGTCGCCCTTAAAACCTTTAGGGTGCTGATAACGTTCTGCAAACTCCGCAATCTCGGCGAATTGCCCAGATTGCGGTGAAGCAGCTGCAACAACATGCAGATTGATTCTGTCCTGTTGGTCAAGCTTCTCAAAAAGCAGCCCCACTATTGGAAAGCTCACGCCAATTGAAAGGGCTGATATGTCAACAATGACGTCGGTAAATTCGTTTAGTTGAGAATCCGAGAGGCAGTCCCGGATCTTCAGGCAAACACTTTGCCCGCCGACAACGGCGTGTTCCTCATCGAATATGTGCACAGAGATAACATCGGAGGTTGGATATAGGCGTCCAAGCACCTCTGCGTTATCGTCGCCGCGCCTCACCAGTTCGTAATCGGGGTTCGGACGCTCTTCTCTTATAAAGATTCCTCGGCGTGAAACCCCGTTCTTCGCAACTATACTTGGCAATTGCGATGACCGCGGATCAAAGCCAGCTCCCGCGATGTAAAGGACGTTCCTGGTCCCATCGGACAATAATGAATCCAGGAATTCGGGGACTTCTTCGCCGAGGTGTGCCAGTCCTTCTTCCCAGCGGCAACTATTCATTACTCCGCCTCGTCGATCATGGCAATCAGTTCGTTCACCTTTAGCGGAATGAATCCGCCTCGACTGGTCGTCAATCCATGGGCCGCTATCGCAGGACCGCAGAGTTCGAGTAATGTCCAGATCTTGCCCTTGGCTCTTCTCCCAGGTGTCAGTACAAGAGCGTTGTACCCACACGCAAAGCGCAATACCTCGCGGAATCGGGGTTCTTCAAGCACGGCGCCGAATTTCTCTTGGTCAATTCCTATTGCGTGCGCACCACCGCCAAGCGGCGCTGAGTCTTCCAAGCTACGATCAACGCACCGTCGTGCAATTCGATCCACGAGTCGACGCACCTCGACCGCATAAGGGAAGCTCCATTCGCTAAGAATTCGCTCGGATTCGCGTCGGAGCGCTTCGTGTTGGTCATTGACGCTCAGTGCCGTGGACCCGCGGCGGTCATACGCGATCAACGAAGCCTCAAGTAATCGAATAATCTGCCAGGCAAGTTGGAGGGCTGTTTCAGCGTTCTCGCTGCCGAGATCTGCTAGCGTATCAAGGCCCCTAGGTAGGAAAGGCCGGCCCGGTGCCACGCGTGAACTTGTGCTCCGGCGAGAATACCGGGATCAGCGGCAACTTGTACCTCTTCCGCTAGTTCAGGCTGTGAACTCTCGTCGAACAACGACCTCTGGGGGGTGCGTTTGAACTGGCGGTGCAAGAGAATTGTTGCCATCGGGGGAAGTAGTCCGTTCGAGCTGTACTGCGGCTTCTCTCGCAGATACTCTCTGACGCCATCGACGATTTGCTTTACTTGTGCGGGGGGTAGCTCCAATTGCGAAATCGCGCTTTCCATACGCTTGTTCAGCTTTTCGAGCTGCTTATCCGTCGGCTCGCTCCGCTCCTCTAAGTTGGGAATGGTGATGCCCAACCTTGTCAGGTTCGGCATTTGCGCAATATTGCGGGATACCAACTCAGCTACTGCTTTCCGAAACCGCTTACGAACGGCGCCTCTCGCCTCATCGTAAGACTGGGTCATTCGAATATCGAGAACGGACCGGCTCCTTTGCAGGCCACTTGTAGGATTAGGTCTTGTTTCGTCCCCCCAGGCGATTACACCTTCAGCATCTAATGCTTCCATTCGTTGTAGAACCCAACGCCCAATAACGACTTCTCGACTGGATAGGTGGTTCAAGAGGGCGTCGTGTTGCTCGCGACTAATGGAGTGGGCGTCATCCATCATCAACAGTGGTAGGACCTGCCCGTGATTATCTGGGAGCTCGAAACGAGAAATGGCCACCAAAGGAAGGAACGAAGATCGTATAGATTCGAGTAGCTCCTCCTCGTTAGGCGGAACAAAACGCGTCGTCAGTTGAAAAAGGCGTGACTCGACGAATTCCGCACGTTCAACGATGCTTTGAAAGTTGCTACCGCCGATTGAATCAAGTCGGGCACTACCCTCGCTGGTCGGTACGACGCGAATAGAATTGAGGCTTAATCCAGCATCTTGGAAGCCACGTCGCCACGACAGAACTGCACGGGCACCGAGAAGACTAAGTAGAAGGGTATCTGCCGTTTCCTGGCGATATCCCAATAGCGCTAGGTCTCGGTAGTCACGCTCAAGCGAAACTCGCGCACCGCAAACAGAAACACGTTCGTGCGATATAAATCCTCGCTCAGACGCGAGTTGGAGCAGCTCTTCATGTTGCTTGTCCGGACTACGGCGTTGTTTATCGAGAAGTCGAGAAAGTGTCGCGAACTGGAAGAAGCGAGAAAGCGTGGTCTTACCCGTACCCGGGGGGGCGCTAAACACTACTACCCTTGTTAACAGGTCCTCAGGGTCCTTGTACTCGTCGAGAGTCATGCGGAACAGTGAGGGTGTCAACGTCGCCAGGAATTCGAACTCGTTGCCCTGATATTCGCTGGCGCGATGTTTAAATGGATTTGGCAAGGCTGTTACTCGTGGCGTTGCCGACGGCGAAATAACGGGCGCATCTGATGGCTTCCGTTCTTGCCCGCAGACTCCGCCCACAGCATCGCAAGGGAGTTGTTGGGTGTGTTGTGGTCCAACACCAAAGGCAAGCCGCAAGCCGCATAGCCCATACCTAAGTGGTCAACACCCCCCTTGCGAGTGGCTGGCGTCTCAATCGCGTTGTCGTAGTAGTCATCTGTAAGCGGGATTACCTCTTCGTCCAGCGGGCAACCCTCTTGCACTGGAAGGCGCTCTGAAAATTTATGCCCGTAAGTCACCTCGTAGTCACTAAACCGGGGCAAGCATTCATCCGCGCAGGCCATAAACTCTTGAATGCTATCCTGTAAGTGCTTACACGCTTTATCCGTAATCATCAAGTGATGCACGATGAGTCTCCAATTATCTGCCTGTATTGGGTCCTCATTGAATCCAAGCGGCTCTAAAAACCGGGGCAGCTTGCCCTTCCAGTCCGCGCCTTCATCGGATCCTTCGTTCCGCAGAAATGACGTCCCAGAAGCTGAAAAGTCGTCCACTAGGTAAATGCAGTCGAAAGTGGGCTCGATGTCCGCCCCGAGGTGCTGTAGGTCGCGCGTCAGATCCTTCTTCAGATCAGCCCATTTGCGCTTGTCCAGCTGGGCGCCCATGACAACTTGTTCATTCGAGATACGGCCCCCCACGTTGGCGTGACGGAACGAGTCAAGACGTGCGCCATCGCTAAGCCCCAGAAACAGAGTTCTACGTCTCGCAATCCTCACCTGCTTCATGAGCTCGCCACTCTTATGGACTTTCCATGGTGGGATTTGCGCTTTATTGGCAACTGCCTTCAGTAGTCTGGGGTAGACCGTCCGGGGATACATCGCTTGGATCAACCGTTCTCGTTCAAGCGCGCTGACGTAGACCAAGCGGTGGCGAGCGAACTTGTATGCCGCCTCTCTATCTTCCTCGCTGAACTGCAGCAACCAGCCCACGAGGCTTTCAAGAAATCGCGCACCCGCGAGGAAGTCACGGTAACCATCGTATTTGACGGCTGAGATCAGTTTCCACCACCGCATCTCGTCAACCGCTTTATCAAGCTGCCAGTCCATCACTTTCGCTAACAGTTCGAGTGCCACTTCGTTATTCACTGAGTTCACCTCGATATGCGAACGGTCGCCCAGGTCCTCCATCGAATAGGCGGAGTTGGGCAAGTGTTGAGGCGAGTTGCCTCCGAGGAAACCCCGCTAGGTTCCAGCAGCGGTCGGGAGTGAAGGAGCAACGGTCGGCGGAAAGGGAAAGAGGGTTTCCTAGCAATTCAGTGTCGTTGCCTGGCCATCGACCTTGGTCGCCGATGCATACGATGTTCTCGACGGTGCAGCCGAGCTGTTGGGCGATAGCATCTACCACGGCAGTCTTCGAAACATCGGATAACACGATATCGACCGAATGCGACGATTTCCAAACCTTAACCATTTGATTGTCAATCAAGCTGGCCAAGACGGCGGAAACTTCCATCCAACCTTGTTCGACACTTCGTCCGTCATAGAACGTGACCGAACACTGTTTCTCGTACGTCCGGATCGATGCCCTTCGGCCTGAAGGCGCGATATCCTCTATCCGTCGGCGAACGTTCATAATTTGCTCGCTCGCTTCCTTTTCCAGGAAAGAAGTATCGTCAAGGCGCCTTATCAACGAACCGTTGTAGTACCCAATGGTCACTTTAGCCCAAAGATGCTTGGGAAGTGCCGCCCGCAGGGCTTCGCCACAGGAATCGCCCCGGCCCGTCGCAATTCCGACTGTTTGGCCGGCATTGAGTACGCGGATCAACTCTTCGACGATGGGCGCGGCGAGGGGCTCGAATCTTCGAGTTGTGTCGATCAGCGTGCCGTCATAATCGAAAATGAGAGCTCGGACGCTTGCCCCTCTCAGCCTCTCTTCGAAACCACGCAAATGTAGCTTCCATTGCTCATAGGCGTCGCGTTCTAGCAGCGCGTCGGTCGGGGCCATGCCTAGCTTGGCGGCAATAATGCGCTGTTCACGATCGTATGAGGCCGCCCGCTCCTGATAGGGCATCCGAAGGTTGTACAGGGACTCCCCAAACTTCGGTACGCCGGGACGGCCAGGGTCACGGCGTATATGTGCACCCAGCGCTCCAGCGGCGTAGAGGGAGAAGGCGATCGCGCTTAGCATCCTGGAATCAGAATCACCTGGAATCGTAACTACGGTCGCCGGACTGCCAGTGCCGATCAATTCGGCGCACTTGTTAGCAAAACCGGTGTATTCCTCTGAAACCAGGAAGTAGGCGCACGCATTGCGGCCATGAGCCGCGAACCAATAATGACGGCCATGGCCCAGGTTTCGCAGGTCAGTGGCCCAGATAGAAGCGAGCGCCGCTTCCTCGGCCCTCATGGTTAAATCGCGGGCCCCGACCAATGTGCTTGGATCTCCAATCAACACAAGGTTGCTGCACGGTTTGAATTGTTCCGTAACCGCGTTGCGTGCCCAGGTGATCATCGCTTGCGCATCCGGGGCCTCGACCCCTCTCTCCGCGCTGGAGAACACGGCACGGAAGGCTCTCACCAAGAGCAAACACGTCCCCCAAAGGCTATTGGTTGCAAGAAAACCGTCTTTCCCGCATGTCAACTCAAGAGTGATCACGCGCCCCGACTCGTGCTGTTCGACAAGGTCGGACAACTTCGACTGCCGGCTAGCAACGATCGCAGTGACAGAGTGAGCGCCAGATAAGAAAGCATGCCGTGCGGCATCGAGGATGTCGTGGTTTTCGCCGCCAGCACTAATGAGCCACACGTTCGAATTTGCAAGCGCCTCGAGAGCTCGGAACTCAAGCGGAGACATCGCTCGGGCCAGATTTCCTACTGCTGCCATATGAAGGTCAGCAGCCAAGCTGGCTGAAGTTGTAGATCCACCGGAGGCGACAACGATGAGGCCGCGACTAGCGCCGTCCGCGATGACCCTCTGGAGTGGTGAGAGGTCCGTGGCGAAGACCTCTGAGGTTGTCGTGTAAAGCGCAGCTAGTTCATGTTCGTACGGCCTGCCCACTATGTCTCCCGAATTATGTACCGGCTAAGACCGAGCACCCATGCATTCTTAGCAGAGCGTCCCGCTGCTTGTTCGTGGCGCTGTTGAGGCTGCCTTCCTGCAGTCTATCGAGCGGTGGAGGCGAGCCTCAATAGCGAGGCACATACTGAGATCAGATCTGTTCGCAACCGCAGAAAAACTACCGAGACCTATCAGGCGCGTCAGGAACGCATGGAGCGGCCCTGTTGGCAATGGTTCCAGCGTTTGGAGATGTAAGGGTGAAATAGTTCGGGCCTGTAGCCATTCAACCTTCTTAATCATGCTCTCAGTACAGCGATGTTCGGCTAGTGCCAAATTGGTCTTCCTCTCGTCCGATGGACTACCTTGCTGGCTGGGGGGGGGGGGGGCAGAAACTTGCTTGACTGTGTCACTTGAGGGAGACACCCGCGGAGGGCCCGCGCTGACCTGCTATCGCGGTCGCTGTGCCCCGGGTCCGTGTACTACTGGGGTTCTATGTCTGCAACGGTTAGAACGGGATAGGACATATACGCATCCGCCAGTTCACTTTGGCGATCGCCACTCCATCGCCTCCTGCTCATGGAAGAGTCCCCACTCGTTCAGTGACTGTGATTCTGATGTCCAGCCGTGGCGTTCGCAGATGCGATGAATGGCGGTTAGTTTGCCTGGATCGGCGGTGACACCAATACCGTGGTAATCGGTGCTGCACATCCCCCACAAATCCAAGCGGTACCCCTCCATAGCGGCACGCTCCGCTATACGTGAAGCAATGCGAAATCCTCCAAGATCAACGTCTCCCCAATGCAGCACTGAAGCGGGCTTCAGGCTCCGTAGGATCTTCTGATAGGCGTCTAACAGCGAAGGGGAAGGGTGACCCGCAGTGTAGATTGCCACGAGGCCGCAATTGTTGTCCGCGAATGCAGCCTCGTTGAAGCTTGATAGGTTTTCGATGGATATCACGCATTGGATCGGGCCGCCACGTACTTCAGTCAGTGTCGTAGGTGCAAAGCCTATATAGGGCTGTACCGCTTTGATGTGTTGCCCATTGATCGACAGCAAGGCCTCGGAAGTGCAATGCAATAGCATCGTTTGCGGGTGCTTCACGAGTCCAAGGCGAGCGAAGACGGACTCAGGTTCATCAGGGTCCGGTTCCTCCAGAAGGAGCGCAAGCGGGCGCGCGAGTGATTCGATGCGCTTTGTGTCATTGAACAAGTCCGCACTAACGCGACGGAGTAGCGCATCATGCTTCTCCGTGTTGAGTCGCTTGGTCTCTTTGATCACGCGAATAGCGTCAGAAATTTGATCCGCCTTTTCCGCCGGAATGCCGCCCGCTGATTTTCCGTAGCGCCACGCATCCATCAAGGCGCGCGTTGTTGGCAGTTGGTCCGCCTGCAACGCTTTCACTTGCTGGATCGCCTTTTGCGCTATCTCCCATGGTAGGGGCTGGCCGAGGATTGCGGCCGCGGCCTTGGGGTCTTTTAGTTCGACACGCGCCAGCTGACCTGCATCGCCTGCAGACGGGTCCCACGACAGCGCAATGGCGCCATGGCCGGCATATAACCTCGCTCGAGCGTGATACTCCTGTCTGTCTGCGAAGCGTTCCAGAGCGTAATACTCAGGAAGACTGGCATTGGTTGCGGGAAACCCGATCGTTTGGTGCGATAAAACGCACTCATGATCGAGCGTGCCGGTTTGGAATACGCGATTGGCGCAACGCCGCAATAAGCGACGAACAGTTTCATCGCATGACTTACAGCCTGAATTCACAGTTGAACGCGCACGGCGTCGTCTTGTTCTTCGGTCGGCGGCGTGAGACCCAGCTGCTGATATGCCTCCTGCTCTATTGCCGGGTTTTCGGAGGGGAAGTCGCTGACCATCAATGCGTTGGCCGCCGGCTTGAGGCGCGTCCGTTCCATCAGAAGGTCTGTGCCCTCCCGATCTAGGTCGTAAATGGTTTGGGTGATTGGCTGCAATTTGGTGCGTTCGAGTTCGGGGCCGGCCATGATCAGTTGCATGCCGAGGCTCTGTAGGAACCGGGCGGTGGCGACGGCATTCGTGGTGTCCATTCCGTGGAAGGCCTCATCGAGGCACATCACCCCCATCGCGGCTTGTTCGCCTTTACGGTTGTGCAGACGGTATGCTTTGGCAAGCGCCGCGCCGGCAGCAATGTACATTGGCGCAATATGCTCGCCATTCGAGCCTGCGCCTTGACGGTTGCTCATGCGGTCGACCCGATGGCCGTCCACTATGATGTCCAGATCGTAGGTGAAGAATTGGCGGTAATCGAGGACGGCCTCCGCGTTGCTCGATTCAGCGGCCGCCTCGACAAGATCGCTCAGCGCCTTATTGACTTCACTGGCGTTATCTCCCAACAAGGCGTACTGCTGATCGTTCTTCGCGATGTACTTGATGTAGTCCACCAGCTCCTTATAGTGCGGAACCACCGTGACGGTGAAGCGATATCGCTCACCACCCGTAAACGCAGGGCAGGCATCCAGGATCTTGTTGCGCTCTCTTCGTTCCAGCTCCATCTCGTTGAAGCGGTCATTGAGAGACATCGCTATATCTGAGCGCAGCGTGTCTTCTGACGCCTTGCGCGCGACCTCCGCTTGGGCCTCGTAGTTCGCCAGATCGGTATTCTGCAGCTTGTCCTTCTCGTTGCCGGCCCAGTCGTATCGTTCGTGCCAACCCATTGCCTGCAACTGAACGTCAAGGCGGTGGTCGCTGATGTACTGGCTCAAGGCGAGAGAAGCGTTCTCGTGCGCGCTCTTTAGGCGAGAGCGATTGTTTTCTACGCGGCTGTCTACCCCCTCCAATCGCTTCTCATAGGAGTCCGCCGTGCGTTCGATCTCGTCCTTGATTTCATCCAGTTGGGTCGGGTCGATCAACGGGTTATCGCGCGCTTCCCGCTCCTTCTGGAGCAGGCCATCAACTTGCGACGCAAGATTGGCGTGCTCTCGCTCCGCGGCTTTTATCTGTTCGTCGAGTCCGCCTTCTAGGCGGAGGGTCTTTAGGTAATCCTCGTGGCACACCTCAATTTCCTTATCCAATGTCTCCACGGCTTCGCGCACCTCATCCAGATGAGATACGTCGAGCCGCTCAAGCTCGCTCTTGAGTCGATCTACATCCGATGCCACAGCTTCGATTTTTCTGGCGGCATCTTGGTCGCCGTCGAGCGCAAAGGCGGACAGCACGGATAGCAACTCATCGAGCGGCCGGACGCGTTTATCAATGGCGGCAATCTTGTTTTCCAGCTCAAGCACGTGTTGGGTGAGTGAGGCGGTGTCGGTGGCGGCATGGCCAATGCGCAAATCATTCTTCGAGACGGTGCCGATGGATTTGGTCAAGCCGTTTTGGCTGAGCATGCCGTCTTGCGTAAGCGCGCGAGCGAAGCGCTCAAGTTCCTCTTCGGTGCTGACGAGCCGCATGGAACCGAAGCGATTCCAAAGGAAGCGGCGCGCGGTCTCGTTATCGGCATCCAATACACCGAGCACATAGTCTGCACTTCTCGGTGATATATCGACGCGCTGCAAATGCGCGGGCTGCACGATGGCCGCGCCTTTGCATTGCCCGCCGCGTTGCCGTGCTTCCCTGAGAATGCGCACGGCCTCTCGCGTGTCCCCATCGAGTACAACCAGCGCATCGCGGTCGTCACCGAGGTAGCGTTCGATCGCAGGCGCCCAGCTCTGGTCAGTGATGCGAGCCAAAGCGGATACGGGCTGACTGTCTATGCCGTGGCGCTCCAGGAGGCCGTGTAAGAACACGGCCCCATCGTTCATCATGCGGCCAGTGTTGCCGATGACCTGGATCGTAGCCCGCGTATTGTCGCGCTCCTGGGCGGCTCGGTCCTTATCGCGGTTCAGGCGATCGACCAATGCTTTTACCGCCTTCTGAATGTCGCTGAAGCTGTCTGATCGATGGCGCAAGGCGCCGAGGGTGGCGCCAGGGTCATTGGATTCGCGCGCGCCTGTCAGGGCACGCAGCGTTTCGTGGATTGTGGAGCGCGCGTCGCGCAAATCCAAATCGTCGATGGCAGCGCGAAGGGCGTTGATCAAGCGGTTAGCGCGATTAACCGCAGGCTCTTGATAGGCATGGATGATCGCCTCTTGCGAACTGATCTTTTCCATCAGGTGTCGCCGCTCTTGCTCGCTGGCGTCACTATCCAGGTGCGCTTTGAGTGTTTCGCGCTCCCCACGCTTGGCTTGCAGTCGCTGCTCGTCTTTCTTTACCTGCGCGGTGGCCTTCGAGCTTTGATCGCGCAGGGTGTTGATTCGCTCGCCGACGTTATCGATTTGTTCAGATAGATTCTCATGGTCGAAGATGGCCTTGATCGCATCCAGAGCCGCCAGACGGCGCTCGGCCGAACGCGCGCGGCTGAAGTCGCCCAATATCCCCTGCAGACGAGAAAGGCGGGCTTTGGTTTCCTGGATCATGTTGCGCAATTGTACGAATTGCTCGACCTGCTTTCGGAACGCGTCGATCTTCACCGGGTTCGGCTCGATCACATGATTGCGCACAAACTGATCGACGGAGTCGACGTTCTTGAGCGTCATCGATTTCACGAACGAGGTCATGAACCGGTCAGGGTCTGGCATATGCTGGCCGCTCAGAGCGTAGAGAAGCTCTCGCACGTACTCACTGGACTTGTCGGTGAAGGTGGGCGTGCGACCCGCTGCTTGCGCATGCGCGCGTCGCTGCTCCTTAAAGTCCGAATAGGCAATTGGGCAGCGCTCATCGCCCATGCGCTCAATGCAGTCGGCGGCACAGAGCTCTTGCCCAGGAAGAACGAAGAGTCCTTGGTTTTCGTGTTCCCCTGTCTCTATGTCGGCTTCCATACAGAGACCGGCGGAGAGCACGCCATCCGGTGTTCCATCGCCAAAGACCAGGGCAATATAGGTTCGTGCTACGTCACGGGCACGGCCAATAATCTCGCCGCCCTCGTCGGGGCTCCGGAGCAGGCCGAGGCAGTAACCCGCGAGCGTGCGGCGATTCTTGCTAGAGACCGATTGCGTATTGAACCGCAGGTGTCGCTGGTTCCCGCCAAGCATTGCGATCTGAATCGCATCTAGCGTGGAAGACTTGCCTGACCCGTTGGGACCCAGAAACGCCGTAGACCCTTCTATTTCGACGTCATACTCCTCGTGCAGGTAATACTGGACAAGAACGACACGTTGAAGTGCTTTCATGCCGCGGCCTCCGCGTTGTTGGCGTTGATGCCCTCCGTTCCAGCCGTCTGTGAATCGGGTTCATAGAGCGCTTCGGCGTGCGCCTTGAGGCGAGCAAGGGAGGCCTGGTTAATAAGGCTTTGAATGCCCGGGAGAATCTCCACATACCAAGTGGGTTCGCCGAATTCCTCCGTTTTTGCGGCCCGCGCTATACCCCATCGCTTCATGTCATCCAGCAGCCCCATGATCTCGTTTTGTGGCTTCAGTGAAAGATCGCGTTGGGTGGCCGCCTTATAGGCGGCGGCAAGTTCCGACATGCTCACACCAGCGACACCTTTGTCCAGCGTGCCCCGACCCATGTGGTGGTCGTATAACTGAGCTAGAACAAGAGCGAGAAGTGATTGCTTCAAACCGATCTTGTGCCCCTCTGGAATTTTGGGGACCGCTGCAACATAGCGTGCTGCCTCGTTATGATCGAGAACGCAGCCGAACAGCCATAGGGCCTCTTGAAACTCCCGCAGATACCTCACCACCAGGTCGTAATCTGTGCGTTGCTGCGGATTCGACTGGTATAGGACCTGCTCGTTGAATAAGCGCATGGCAGCGCGTTGGAAGTCGACTTCTCCGTACTGCGTTTGCCCCTCGACGAGCAGATTCCACGTCTTTGGCACAGCTACTTCCTCTGGTTAATGCGGTGAATGCGTACTTCTGGCGCCTCGAGATAGGCGTTGCCAAAACGTCGACCCGTCGGCTCAATGACGATACGCCCACCCGCCACAGTCAAAGGGCGATGGCGGCCCGGTTTTCCCTGTGCGCGAGCTTCTGCGCGAACCGCAAGCAAACCGAGCCGACTAAAGCTGGCAAGAATGCAAAGATCGTTGATGGACTCCACCGCAAGCTCACTGGTCGTCACAGAGCCTTCCTGTGGCAGGTGTCGATCGATGTAGCGCAGGATGCGCTCATCGGAAACCTCGCGATTCCCGCGCATGATCTGTCGGAGGTAGCGGCGGACCTGTTGTTCGGGTGACAGGGCGCGCTTGCGAATGACGGCTTTCGTGCGTTCTTTGGGTTTGCCCGCAGGAAGGCGTAGACCTTCGTTGCTAAGCAAGCGGCCAGCTGACCAGCCGAGGGGAACCGACAGGGCGCCGTCGCCTGCATCATCGGCGCGAACAAGAGCATCGATGGCTTGCCCAACCCAGGAGGAGAAATCCCCTTGCGATCGCACTTGGTAGTTCAGATACCCCAAGGCTTCGTCATTCGCGCGCGTAACGGCGTCTTGCAATTGAGAGAGCAAGCGGTCGACCTTGCGCAGCGCTTGAACGCTCTCGGTGTCACGGTCGATCAGTTGGTCGGCCGCACTCTGGTCCTTGCAGCGGTAATTCTTCTGGTACCACTGCCGTAGCGCTGCGCGACTATCCGGAAGTTCGGTGATATCGGCAACCAGCTCGATGATGTCCCAGCGCGCGGTCAATGGATGATTCCTTGAAAACAGGTCCGCGTAATCGCCAATGTAGAGACTGGCGATATAGTCACCGAAGAAGTGTTCAAGAAAGGCGGGGGTGGAATCCATTTCTCGCAAATGGTCACTCGCCTCTCGAACGCGCATGCGCGTCGTATTGAGCATTTGCAACATCGCCGCGCACTCCTTGGCGGCCACGGGAAAAACCGCAGCATTGTCACGCGGGTCGGCTTTGACCTGCCGAAGGTTGTTGCGAATCGACTGAACGCGTCCGCTAATGAAGTCCGGCCCCTGCTCAGAAAAATTCCGCAGAAGCTCGAACAGGCTCTGCACCGTTGGCCGCATGATGACGAACTGCAGGAAGCCGACTTGATCGAAGGCAAGCCAGTCCGTCTCCACCAAGTACCGCAAGGAGTCGCTGGCTCTGATATTCAGCGGCGCACCCGACTCTTCGCCGTCTGCGCCATGACGGTCCTCCCAGCGTTGTAGGAAGTGCTCCAGTGAAGCGATAACTTTGCGCTGCGACCAGCCATCACCTTCCGGGGGCGCCGCGCCTGGCGCGAAAAAATCGTCATAAAGGTGACAGAGCATCGCCCAGTAACGCCGCACATGATCCGTCGCCCCCAGCGGGCGAAAAAGCCGCTCGGGGATGCGATCAAAGAGGTTGACGGATTCGTCGGCCACGCGCACCCGGGAATTTACATTGATGATAAGTTATCATAGATGTTAAGAGTAAAAAAGGTGGCAGTTTGAGCGCATATCCAAAGCACGCAAAGCGGGAGGAGCAGTTCGCCTTCATGGAGCTGGTGCTCGGCTTTGAAGGACTGCTGACCAACGAGCGTCTGCGACGCCACTTGGGGGTCACCAATGTCAGCGCGTCACGGCTTATCGGCGCTTACCGAGAAATGCACCCTCGCAACATTCAGTCGATGTCGGGCGACGGGCGCGGTCGTTACTGTCCCAGCAGCGATTTCTCGCCGCAGTTCACTGAACTGACTACCGAGGCATACTTTCGTGTCGCGGCCCCTTCATGCCAGGATCTAGCTGTCGAGTATGTCGCCCATGATTTCACCGCCATCGAGCCGGCGCATTTCCGAGAAATTCAGAAGGCGCTTCGAGAGTCAGCCGCGCTGCAGGTCGTTTACCGCTCCATGACGCACCCGAAGGGGGTCGCCCGTGTCCTGCACCCGAAAGCGTTCGTCTTTGCCAGCCGCCGCTGGCACCTGCGTGCATTCGATGAGCATTCGGATGAGCACCGTGATTTCAATCTCGCCCGCTTAAGCCGCGCCGAGTGCGTCACTATAGAGCGCGTCCCGCCTGCGGATATCGATTGGGACAAGTTCGTCGATCTAGTCCTGTGCCCTCACCCACAGTTGTCAGCTGATCAACAGATGCTTATCCGTGACGAATTAATGCAGGGAGCGGCCGCCCGCCGCGTTAGGGTCCGAAAGGCACTTGTACGATATGCCTTAGCCGAGCTGGCGGTTGCGCAAGATGCAGAACAACAACCACCCCCAGATTTTCAGCTTTACTTGCAACGCATTGACGAATCTGACAGGGGCTGATTTTGGGGCTATTGGCAATACTATCGATATCCCGCAATTTTCTCAGGGTGATAGGTTGGATTGCATAATCACTTCTCGTACGGGGTGAAGTTAACCCCCCACGGCGCTCGTACGAAAGTAAACGGCAATGCGCATGACAAATCCTGTCCCGGTCCTTGGTTGTGCGTATTTGTCAGGGGGAGCTAGGGTGACTGGTTATGGTATTGACCTGCCTGCCTTTATCTGACCACTGATTCAAGGAATCCGGCCTCCGGTTGGTGGTTGCTGCTGAGAGTGGCTTTGTACCCGTTTGGTGTTGGGTAGCCAAGGCTTGAATGCGGGCGGACGGCGTTGTAATGACGACGCCATGCTTCGATGATGACCCGGGCTTCGGTGCGGGAGCGGAACCACTCCATCGACAGACATTCGTCACGTAGCTTGCCGTTGAAACTCTTGTCCGTGCCGGTCTGCCATGGCTTGCCGGGTTTGCTGTGCGCCGTATCGACCTTGGAGTCGTTGATTCTTGCAGGACGGCGCGCGACACGAATTCAGGCCCATTGTCCGATCGAATGATCTGCGGTGCGCCATGCTGGTTGATCAACCGGCTCAGCACATCGACGACCCGTGCGGAGCGGATAGAGCCGGCCACGTCGATGGCCAGGCACTCGCGGGTGTATTCGTCGATGATCGTCAGGCATTTGAGCTTCGGGCCCTTGGCACAGGCATCGAAGACGAAATCATAGGCCCAGACCTGGTTGCGCATGCTGGGTGTCAGTGGCTTGGGACGAGAAACAGCCACGCGCTTCCTCGGCCGCTTGCGGGGCACCTGGAGGCCGGCCTTGTACCAGAGCCGGTGGCAGCGCACGACGCTCATCGGATGACCTTCTCTGGCAAGGAATATTCGAATGCGCCGGTAGCCGTAGCGCGGGTACTGGACGGCCAGCTCGCGCATGACAGCGATGGCCGGGGCAACTCGCTTCTCCAGAACCGACTCGTAACGCAAGGTGGATCTCGCAACGGCAAGCAGCGCGCCCGCTCGCCTCTGTCACACACCGAGTCGGACCGCGTGCTGCACGGCCCGTCGGCGTGCGGGCGCGCCTAGAATTTTCCCTTGGCGATGTCCTTGAGTGCGTCGACCTCCAGGTCGCGCTCAGCCAGTAGGCGCTTCAGGCGCGCGTTTTCTGCCTCCACAGCTCGAAGCCGCTCCACATCCGCTGTCTCCAGCCCGCCAAAGCGCTTGCGCCACGAATACAACGTCTGCTCGCTTACTCCGTGCTTTTTGGCGACCTCACTGACCGGGCGGACATCCGTCTCCCGCAAGATGCGCACCATCTGCCCTTCACTGAATCGACTCTTCCTAATCTGCCTCTGCTCCGTGTGCAGAGGCCATCTTCTCAAGTTTCAGATGGACCGAGAATCGGCTGGAAGGACACGCAACAAAAGTTATGCACGGATTCTCATGAGGAAATCGAGGCTCCCGCGCGTAACGACAAACGAATGCGTGCCACTTCAGCAGTTGAGCAACTCACGAACCACCAACTTTCAAAACGGTGCTTAATCGGCCTGACACGAAGCCTGAACCACTTGTCAGCTATGCCGTACCTCTGGGTCATGCCCGCCTCTCGGACGCGGATTTTCGCACCTATTGTTATCGCACCTGACCTTCCAACTCCACGCGATACACCTGCTCAACTCTTCCGCCATAGGTGACCAAAATGTCCGTTTCATCCGCATTGCACCGACTGAACCGTGAAAAGTGCTGCTTGCACGCGGTCTTCTTTCTTATTTTCTTGGCGCCAATTTTCATGCTATCCGGGTGTTCACGTTTTGACGAGGCAGCTGAAGAGCATTCCGGAGACCCAAATGCAAACGCAATATACTCAAAAATTCTAACAAACGGACTGGCTAACGAAGTTCATGAAAATGCATTGGTTCAGGCCCCTTCAGCTGATGTGGGTGAGGTTCGCTTTCGCAGCGCTAGTAGTGAGCCAGGGGTGCCCTACGTGGTGGATAATGGGGACCCTAACCGGCCTTCTTGTAGCTATTACGGAAATGAAATGTATCTTTGTACGATATTCCAGGGAGATACTGTCACCTATAGGCCAGAGTTAGCTTGCGCTCCGCTTGGCACGGTCATGGAATTTGCGTTGGATGAGTCGTCTGTTCCGGTAGGCGCTACAGTAACCTTGGAGCCGAAAAGAATTGAATATAACGGCTGCACCGCTTTCCCCAAAAGAGGCCTAGAAATAACAATTATTACTAGTCCGGATATGACCACTGAAGAGATGCATGAAATCTCAATCGTGGCGACAGTGACTGGCCCAAACTATAGTGGGGTTGGCGACTATAAAGCCTCAATACTGCTAGAAAAAAACGCAGACCCGGATTGCTTCACGAACTCGCACAACGCAGCGGCAGGAACGGTCGAAATTATTTCCGGCAACGTTGTTCTGCGGGAGAACGACGGGCTGAGCTTTCACGAGGATTTCCTCTCGCCTCCGAGAGTCTTGGATTCACGAGAATCGCGATGGAAGATTGGGCAACATTATCCAGTTTTCGGGCTTCGGACTACACGCACAATTGCTGACGCCGAAAGCGGTGACGTAGTGGCGATGAATGAGACAGTAGATGTCATTTGGCCGGATAGTCGGCACACCACATTTTATCGGTTGCTGGGTCAAGTCGGCGAGTATTATGCTGACTCCAGTGTTAGCGACAAAATGGAATATCTGGAACCTGTTGCGCCTGACGGGGCACGCTATGTTTTGACCTCTCGTGACGGCTCTGTAACAAGGTTTGCTGAAGACGGACGCACACTAATTTCCCACGAGCTCAGTAACGGTAGGGTCTTAACGCAGTCTTCGAAAATGGAGTCAGGGAGCACGACTAAAGGGACTGTGACGTTCAAGAGTGATCTAGGAGAAGAATTTAGTTATCGCTTCGATGCGGAGCGCTGCCCGGCAATCACCGGCCTCGTTCATCCAAATGGTGGCGAAACCCATTATGAATACGACTCAAACTGCAATCTCTCGCGCGTCATTGACCGCGCTGGTGATACTCTGGAATACGAGTACGTAGCAAGCGAACCACTGGATGCTGGAGGGGGTGTTTTGATACCCCGCGCAAAACTACGCTCAATGATTGATGAGAGTGGAAATAAGCGCTATGAGTGGAAGTACGATGATAATGGTAGGGTCATAGAGGTTGCAGAGGGAAACGGTTTGCGGACAACGTCAATCGAATACCTAAGCGACCAAATGATGCGTGTGAGCCAGCCGAATGGCAATGTGCAAGAGTACGCTTATAGGAATACTGTGAGAGGTCCGCTCCTAGAACGTATTACGACCCCTTGCGGAGATTGCTCCAACAGAACCTCTGAGCGAATTTTCAGCCCAGACGGAAAGGTGATCAGTGAGATAAGTTTTGGGGGGACGCAGACTCAATACAACTACGACCTGGACCGGAATCTCGTGACACAAATCGTGGAAGCAGCTGCAACCCCAGAGGCGAGGGTGACAACCATCGGGTGGCACGCTGATTTTGATACACCGGTCCGAATTGAACGTGGAGGGAGAATCGTAGAGCTTTCGTACGACCAGTATCGAAACCTAGTAGCTCGTTCTGTTACTGACTCTTCGGGCGGGCGTGTCCGCGAGTGGCACTATTCATACGATGAGAACAACCGCCTAGTCAGCGTAGACGGCCCCAGGGACGATGTCGCTGACATTACAACGTACGCATACCACCCCATTGGTGGAGAAGCACCCAGTTCCGGGCAGCTTGCTCAAGTAACGAACCCTCTCGGTCATGTCACAAGTTATAGCGGATATATAGGGCCCGGACAGCCTACCCAAATTACCGATCCTAATGGAACCGCTACGGTCGTCTCATACAACGCCAAAGGTGGAGTAGCGTCGATAGAGATCGAAGGGTTGAAGACAGAATACACTTATCACCCCACCGGCGAGCTTCACCGATGGCTCCAGCCAAGCGGGAAGGAGTTTGTATTCGAATACAACCTGCTAGGCGAGTTCTTGGAAGTTACGGATGCCGACGGCAATCGCGTTGAGTTTGAACGAGACGCCGCCGGGAACCGTGTACAAACGGATATCCGAAACGCACAAGATCAGCTAATTGGCTTGCAAAAAGCCGAGTACGATGCGCTTGGTAGGATTGTTGCCAGCTCGGGCGCTTATGGTGGAGAAGTGACTGCTTTTGACTACGATGCAGAAGGCAACCTTGCTAGTGTTACGGATCCCCTAGGTCGCGTCACTACACGTCAATACACACGTCTTAATCTTGAGTCGAGCGTTACGTTGCCCGATGGAGCAGAAGTACAGCTAGAATATAACGAACTTGACGATCTCTTATCAGTAACTGATCCTCGTGGGTTGAAAACCACCTATTCCAGTAATTCCTTGGGAGATCTTCTAGCAACTGACAGCCCTGACGCAGGGCTCAGCCTTAACTTGATGCACGACTCGGCGGGAAATCTGCTGAAGCGGAAGGACGCCAAAGGGCAAGAGACGGAATTTCAATATGATGCCTTAGGTAGAATAGTTCGCGTTACTTACGCTGACGGGGGGGCAGAAGCCTTCGTTTATGATTTAACGGATCCAGACCATGGGAAGGGTATTGGAAAGTTGACCCGAATGGTCGATGAAGCTGGAGTAACGGATTGGAAGTATGATGGACTCGGCCGGGTGGTAAAGACAGTGGTCACTGTGGGCGGGACCTCGCTCGTCACCCAATATGCTTATGACACAGCTACAGGCTCTCTGAAGCAAGTAGTGCGCCCGAGCGGCAAAGTCCTGAGCTACACTTCGAGCAAGGGGAGTATCCGCTCAGTCGCTGTCAATGGCTACACGATAGCGACTAACCTTACCTATTCCCCCTTTGGAATGCTTGAGTCATGGACTTCCTATGACGGCACTACGCATTCAAGAACGTTTGACCTAAATGGCAGAATCGTCGAGGACTCTATCCACAGTGAGATCCGTTACGATACCGCTTCACGTGTAGTGGGATACACCTATGGGAATGAGAGTGCGCTGAGTGGCTCCTACGAAATTCAGTACGAGTCTCAATCAGATCGGATTTCATCAATAATAGGGAACGGTTTTGAGCAGACATTTACTTATGACCTGAATGGTAACCGCACTACAATGCGTAAGGGGGATATTTCTACCTCCTATTCAATTGATCCTGCCAGCAATAGAATCTTGAGCGTCAATTCTGAGGCTGTCACTTATGATCCAAACGGATCGAGTCTCACTGGTGGAGAACGGGTCTACGCATATAATGCTGCAAACCGGCTAGCGCATGTTAAGAACATGGCAAACCCAGCAGAAGTGCTGCTCTCAGCTACTTACAATGGATTGGGGCAGCGACAAAGAAAAACTTCGCAAGCAGGAGTTCGGCTGTTCACCTATGATGAGAGTGGACGCTTAGACGGTGAGTATGACTCTAATGGAAGGTTGGAGCAGGAAACGGTATACATAGGAGGGTATCCAATGGCGGTGCTTCGGCCGTATGTTGCATACTATATGCACTCCGATTGGAGAAACGCACCGCGACAGATTGATAACTATAATTCTCGACCTGTTTGGGCGTGGGATGCCTTGGCTTTTGGCGATGCCAACCCGGACGGATCGCCTGATGGTCAATTTGTAGAAGCGAAATACGCGTTGCGCTTTCCTGGGCAGTACCACGATGAAGAATCTGGACTGAATTACAACTGGCATCGGTATTATGACCCTGATCTGGGCCGGTATATTACCAGTGATCCTATCGGTTTAGTGGGGGGGCTGAACACCTACGGGTATGTAGGGCAGAACCCCCTAAACTTCATTGATCCATGGGGCCTGGCCGGATGTTATGTCGGCTTTCCGGGGTATCCGATCACGATTCCAGGGACAAACACCAAAGTCCCGCTTACTCACGCCGGCGTGGTGTCCTATGACGATCAAGGTCGCACCAGATACTACGAATATGGCCGTTACGAAAGCGACTTTGGCAACGTACGGCGAAGGACGATTCCCGACTTAGATATTGGGCCGGGCGGTCAGCCTACGCCCGAATCTTGGGCACGACTCCAGGAAGCACTGAACCGCATCGGAAACGGCACCGAGGCTGAGACAAGCTGCGAAGCCGATGCTGACGCGGATCGGATCAACGATTTCGCTGAGAACCGAATGAATGAGCCGAATCGCGCGCCATATAGTTGGATGCCGTGGAATTTTAACACCTGCACCACGTTCGCTCGTGACGCATTAGGTGCGGGGCTGAGATGATCAAATGGCTGCCTTGGTTTTTACTCGGATTAGTAGCACTTGGGGCGATCTTCTCGATGGTGCTGCTACTTAATGCCGGAGCCGCACTCGATAACTCTAGGTCGGAAACGAAACGTCTCGCAGATAGGAGCGACTTGGCGATGGTGATCCTGCGCCGAGACTGGCGCGGAAAAGATGAGTCCCGAGTTATTGCGCTTGGCAATGAACTAAGTGCAGATGGGGTAATCGTCAAGAGAGTAGAGAGTGGCCACCAACTGGGCGATATTGTCTTTGAGATAGAGCGTGGCAAGGTACGAGACGTCCAATACATCGACTGAAAAGCAGCAACACGATCCGCAAACCCCGCCTTGGCGGGGTTTGTTTTGGCGCAGCACGAAACTTCCTTGATCGTGTTTCTCAGCCCTCCATGGCCTTGAGGGTATCGGTCATCTGATGCTTGGCGATCATGGCGTCCAGCACCTTGATGATGACCTGCCCGCCGATTCTGAGTCCATCCGAAACTTGAGAAGATGGCTTCTTGACCGGCTCCCAGAATCAGGTCCGACCGATAGTGGAAAAATCGGCCTCCTGAGATGCGGCGAAACCCGCTCGGGCCCTGTATTCGCGGGCGAACTCCGCTGGCGTCTTCCATCCGAGGGCAGAGTGGCGTCGTCCCTCGTTATAGAAGCATCGCCACTGCTCGATCTTGCACCGGGCGTCGGCCAGTGACAAGAACCAATGCTCGTTCAGACACTCCTGCCGGAGCAGGCCATTGAAGCTTTCCACCAGCGCGTTGCCGCAATGTCTCGGATGCGACCGCGCAGGGCCGCGCAGTTTCGTGGCTTCGCCTCGTAGCGGCACACCGACCGCGCCAGACGCATCACCGAGCAGCCGCGCCGCTCGCTGACTCCATATCGCTCTTGCAACCGACCCACCAGCTCGCGCTTCCTGGCGGGCCTAAGAGCTTTTTTGCAACGACGTCCTGCAGCATGGCCTTGTCCAGGCTGAGATCCGCGACCAGCTGCTTGAGCTCCCGGTTCTCCTCTTCGAGCAGCCGGAGCCGCTTGAGCTCAGATGGTCCGAGACCACCGAACTTCTTGCGCCAGCTATAGAAGGTTGCCTCGGATATCCCCATCTTGCGGCAGACCTCGCCTACCGCCATGCCCAGCTCCGCCTGCTTCAGCGCGTAGGCAACCTGCTCCTCGGTAAATCGCGACTTCTTCATGCCATGTCTCCCTCATCCCAACAGGGCCAGCATGACCGAATCCTCTACTTCTGGTCGGACCAGTTTTCTGGGAGCCGGTCAAGCCGGTTACTTGATGCATTGCAGGTCTAGCTTGATGCTAGTAAGCGTGCAGAAGCCCCCAAGCGGGAAAGTCTCGCAGAAACAGTTGCAGCGGCCACGCTCCGGTGCAGGCTATTGCCTGGGAAGAGGTGATGACTGTGAGCTGCTTTGGCTCCGTCTCTTAGGGACAGGTAATTGGTAAGTGCGTGAGTAAGCCGCTGGTCGAGAGCAATGGCGGCGCTTTCTGTCCGAAAGAAGTAAGCGTCATACCCTGTGGGTTCGATTGCTCGTACGCCAAGCCTGACGACTTGCTCCAGCGGCAGGCCGGTAAGCCCAACCAATACTCCAGCCATTGCGGCGCGCGCATCGGCAAAGTTGTTAGTAGTGTCAAGCACCTCCAGAAGCTGCCTGATCGCTGCGTCTGCCGCATTGCGTGATGTGGCCGCCTCACGAGCGCGTGTTGGCTTCAACTCAACGCTATGTCCATTTCGGCGCAAGTGCCCAACGAAGGGCATTAAAGCGTTACGCTGGCCTGGGCATCGTCGGAGGTAGCTTGTGATTGCTCGTTGATCAAGCGGCTTCGTTGCTGTGTGCTGCAGCAATCCCGTCGCGGCTTGGAGGTAGCTCTTCCGCGTGCGCGTCGATCGAAACGCGCCTCTGTGGTTGGGTCTTTTCAGTTCATCGGCAAAGGCCCGGAGCGTCGGCCACCACGGCTCGCTGGCGACGCGTTGCAGTAGCGTGTCAATCTTTCTTTCTTCTGCAGCTTCGCTGACTTCGCTGGTTGTGGGAGTGCGTATCCCGAGTCCCGCCAGATACGCCATGACGGCTTGAGAGCCGCGCAACTCTTCGGGCGTATAGCGCTCTAATAGCTTCTTCGAGTCTATTTCCCTGATGTGCTCGAACCTGGACTCGAGTTGCGCAAAGTCTGTGACGAAGTTGTTGAGGCGAGCCGCGAGCGGCTTTGCCGCGATTTCGCCGATCTTCTGCTCAACAAACATGTCAAAGAGTTCACGCGCCCACGGTGCTGCGAGCCTCTGGCGAGCCTTAAGCTGCCGTTCGGCGACTTCCGATATCCAATAGTCGTTCCCCGCGCGCTTCAGATCGTCGCTCCGATCGACTTCCGAGCATAGGGGACATAGCGGTCGCCCATGCTGCGTGTAACGCGCGACGCGCCGATATTTGTAGCATCCCGAGCATGTTCGGCGGTTGTTCCACGATGGCGCAGTTTTCCCGCCCGGGTAGTGCTTTCGGCACTGCTTGCAAACCACCCCCTCGCCCACGCGAAGTGCCGCACGAGGAGTATCGCGCCCGCAACGCAAGCACTTGCGGTTGATCCTTGAACACGGCCCGCAAAGGCCGCTCTCCTGAGACCGATGTATTCGCGCTGTGTTGCCGCAACTTGCGCAGGCAACGCGCTGGAACTCGCGCTTGTAACACGCTGCGCAGAAGCGAACGCCACCGTGCACGCGTGTGGCCTTTTTCATGGGGCGACCACAGCAACCGCAATGGCTTTTCCCTATAGGCGTAGATCCAGAGGTCACCGATTCGACGCGGCTCATCTCGACCGTGCTCCGAGCACGCGATCCAGGCGCTCGCTAATCCGCTTGGAAGCATCCGGATGGGCGAGTGCCTTGCGCTTATTCGCGCGTTGCTTGGGAGGCTTGTAGATCTTCTTCACGCGCTTTCGCGAGGGTCGAAGCTCAGCGCGCACGACTTCAGCCAGCCATGTCGGGACACCAGAGCGCCGAGGGTGGATCACCATTCCTTGGGTGAGGTCGCATTGCCGAGCCCTCAATATGAACCTGTTCGGCCACTCAGTTGATAGCGAAACGACGGCACGAAGGCCTTGCGCCCGCCTCTCGACCCGGGATTTCTCCAGTTGCGGGTGTTGTGGGCCCCGGCCGACCAATGTCGCGGCGTCGTCCTGCCAGAGGCCGGGTGTTCCGTTGTCGCGCGCAGCTGCGCCAAACATCACGCGCAGTCCGGCAAGCCAGTCTGCGAATGGCGCGTTCAGTGCCCCACTCATGAATCTATTCGTGTGCAGCGCCTGTAGGAGCTGCTTCTGCGTTGAAATGGTCGTCGGGTCGCAGCGCACCCTCTCTCCGCGGGTCAACGAGGTGCCGCATTCGCCGCAATGCGTTAGCGGCACATCTGAGGGCCGATACGCGCTTATTGGGCTATCGCATGCCGAACATGCGTCTCGCAGCAGGCGGTCATGTCGCACGCAGGCGAAGACGAACGCGAGCCGCCACGTGCGCCGCAAATGGGGCGCCTTATCTTGTGAGAGACAGTCGGGGCATACCTGTTGGCCATGGAGTCGGCGCGTTCTGTGGTGCACGCCGACAGCGAGAATACCGGGTGCTATGGCGCGTTTCCGGTCGTCCCCTGCGGATTGGCTTTCCGCGGCAAGGAGCGACGTGTCCGTCGCCCTGGATGCGTGCGTGCGTGCGAAACGCGCAATCGCATCCAGTTGCTTGTTGCTCAAGCTCCGATCAAGGTCGCGCGTCCAGGGAGAGCCTTCGCCCCAAATGAATTTCGCAAGGCCGTGTGGCGTTTCCCCGTGCGCCTGCGCAAGCCTGAACAGCCAGCTTGAGGTGAGCTCGCCAGAGAGGGGTGGAACCCTCGCAACGGTTCCTCCAATCATCGAACTAGAAGAATGCCGCCGAAGCAGTCCTGATTCGCTCAGATGGCTTGATCCAGCCGCATTGTTCGATGGTTTCCATTGTCAGCTTTGGCTGATCGCGCATGATCGCCCAGTGCGTCATGTCTGCCAGCAGGTCGATCAGCCCGCCGATCGTGCTCTCCGCCTCGAAGAGCAATCGCTCCGCGAATCTGGGTTCGGCCAAATGTGACGGTTCCGGAAACGGCAAATGCCCTTCGATACTGTGAGCCAGTCGGCGCCAAGCATTGCCTCCCCACAATGGGAGGTGCACGGGTCGAAATCTGCTCGAGAATTGAGTGTCGATGGCCAGGGCTGCCGTCGCCTCCTGGACGCCAGACACCACGATGCTCATGCGTCTGCGGGAGCTGAGGTTCTTCAGGATATTGAGCAGGTTGCGCTGCGCTGCCGGGGTCCCGCTCGCGATCACGTGGAACTCATCGATGAGCAGCACTCGTGTCTTGAAATACGTGAGCAGTCGCTCCGCCTTGTAGCGAAGGCGATGAATGTTGTCATCTGGCCGGAATGGCACTCCAAAAGCATCGATCACCTGATTGAAGAATTGCCGTTCGTGCGGTCCATCGAGTGCTTCGATCAAGACAACAGGGACCTCTAGCGGCTCGTCATCCATGGACGGCTCTTCTGGAGGGGCGTGCTTCTTTGCGAACCGTCTCAGCAGCCGCGTCTTGCCATTGTTCGGGGCTGCCAGAAGCGCCCGGCAGGGCGGTCTGTGCGAGGCAGGGAGCGTCAGGAGGTGCTCCAGGTCGAGATGCAACGTCTCAGCGGCTGGATAGTTGATCCAGGGGAGTGCATGCGCTTTTCGGATCCTTTCCTGTTTGCCCAGCTGTAGGGCCTCCCTTGCATGGTCGTGCAAGTGCGGAAACGCTTTAGTCCCATTCATGGTCGTACGCGCCGACTTCTAGTTCGGCCAAGTCCGTGGGGGGCATGCCGGCACCAGCGGTTATATCCGTGCCTTGATTACTGTGTGGTCTTGGTGGCGGCGAAGGGGGTGGCCGAGTCGATTCCTTGTGGGCGGCGCGGCGCTGAACTGACCGTCGCGCCGATTTGGTCTTCTTCGCGGCCCCCACTTGGATGCGCTCCATTTCATCAATGGACTTGAATATGGCGGCCTCGTTGACGGGCTTGCCTTCCTTGAGGAGCTTCCTTCGCGCGGCCCGAATCTCCCAAAGGCTTACGTGAGCGCGGGACAAATTGGCGGTTGGAATGTCGTGGTATGTCTCTGAATCTGGATCCCAGAACAACACTCGCGCCATGTTGCGCGGGTCATACCGAACCTCGAACTTTCGGGACTTTCCGCTCGAAGTGTCGACGACACCAACCCACTTCCGGAGCGCCTCACCAAAATATCTGATGCCCTCTAGCGATATGCCAGTCGATTGAACAGTTCGGTACGTAATCGGGAGGAAGTCGATCTGTAGTGATCTTGGGTCGGCTGGCTTGGCGGGCAGGCCCGCTGCGAGCGTGTCCTTCGAGCCGAGGATGCCGTCTTGAAATTTCTTTAGCGGCGGAATTCCCAAGCCGGAATGCCGCTTGTTGTGGTACTCACCCAATAGGAAATGTGCGAGCCACTGCTCAAGCTCTCGCAAGGTGAATTGGGCGCGGGCATCGGAATCGTAGTCGCCTCGCTCGTTCACATTTGAAAAGGTTGCGCCCTCAAGATTCTTCATCCTCCTCGCGATCGTGCCGAGCAAGCGCTCAATGTGAGCGCCAAACCTTGGTTTTTTGACTGGGCGCCAGTGGATGTCGATCAGCTGGTTCTCACACCCCTTGGTCACCGCAGCACAGCGAAAGTCCGCCCCATTGTCGGCGTGGATGGAGTCTGGCTTTCCCCATACAGGCCACTCCAGATCCAGTTCCCGTTCGGCTAACCACTGGTCCTTCGGGAGCATTGATTGTGCAATCACCAGGCCAACGGAAAGCGCGCTGGGCGGGTCGAGCGTCACAAGAAAGCCCGTCACCATGCGGCTGTACACATCAATCGCGACAGTGATCCAAGGTCGCCCGATCGATTGCCGGTGCGTGTCGTCAACCACCATGAGGTCGACAGGCGTGTGGTCAATTTGGACCACCTGCAACGGCCAGTGCGCATCCGGAAAGGTTCCCGGGGTTGCCTCCATGCGCTCTGAGGCTCTCCGGTCGCCTCGGCGCTCGGCTTTTACCCTCGCGGAAACGCGCGAGATGCGCTTGCGGATTGTGCTGGGATGCGGCGGCTTAATGCCAGCCTGCTTACAGGAGCGCAGCACCTCTTCGCAGATGAAGCTAGGTGAGGGTTTTTGGGTGGTGAGGTAGGAATGCTCAATGTGGTGCTTAATGATCGCTTCGGCTTCAGCCGAGATCCTGGGCTTATCGTATCCACCAGACCGCTCTTGGGGCACCAAGGACAGGAGCGTCCCGGTGTCTTCGAAGAGGCTGAGCCAGCGATAAATCGAAGATGCACCAACATTGTGCTTTCGTGCGATTGATTCGACTTCCGAGCGGGTTCTATTCGTCCGCCCCAAGAGTGGACGGATAACCTCGTGGCGGAATCGCGCCTGCTCCCAGCGATGGTCGGGAATGTCAGAGAGGCTGATTGGATCAACCGCGTTTGCCCCATCTCTCGCAGCTGTCAGAGTCGATACGCGAAGGATGTCACGGTGCCCTGTTTCGGTGCTGATACCCACGACAGCGTTGCAGTCCAGGACATGCGATATCTCGTATTCGCACCCTTCAGACAGGACCTTGTCGCCGGGCGAAAGCGAAAAGAATTTCGTCATACCGCCACCTCGCGCTCATGGGGCTCGGCGTCTAGTTGGGGGGCTGCGACTCTGAGGCGGGTGTCGGGGCCGAGAGGGAGTGAAAGGTCTGTTTTGAGTCTGCGCGTGGCAACGAGGTGCCAAATAGTCGCAGCGAGCGCTCCTTGCCCACCTGGCCAAGGCGACAGGCTGCTGAGAAGTTCATTGATGCTCGGGTCAACACACGAACGCACCTGATTCAAGACCCGCTGCGCTTCAATGTCATTGACCGGATGGAAGCGCCACCGTCGCAGGAACTTCACATTCGCCAAGTGCCGCGTTCGTATACCGAGCTCTGTGCGGATGCGAAATTTCCACCCCCTGTCTCGGCAAAGCGCAATAGCTGCGGCAAACCGTGGCCGCAAGTCGCTCCAATGCTCGCGCAAGTCCTGGCGCGTCTTGATTTCATAGAGTTCTGGGGCGCGCCGGGCTTCTGGCACGAAGTGGACTAGCGCGTCGGGCGTGTATGTGCCCTCTGACCCGTCGGACCTCGTGAAGGTGACCTGGAGCGGTTGCTCTTCTACCGAGAGCACCGCTTCGTCGAAATCGAGGAGGACGTAGAAATCTCTTTCAAGGGGTGACTCAAAGGCGACGGAGCGTCCCATGCAGGCGATCGACACACGGCCCGTCACATTTCGATAGTTCCTGGGGATTTGTCTCGCTGGCACCTGACGCGGCCTCTCCAAGGGGTGGGATGTTCGCCTGCTAATGCAGTCTCACCTACTTCGCGTAATTTGCAACATAGTCTCAACTACTTTGCACACCAGTCTCACTAGCTACGATCAAAAGTACGCCAATTTTGCTTTTCAGTACAAGTATCTTCGCGAATTTACAGAGGCAGCGTTCCACGCCCGGGTGAGATCAGTCTGAGCCATTTTGGTGCACTATTCCTGGATGAGCTGCCCGAATGGCGACGCGATGCCATAGAGGTGCTGCGGGAGCCCCTGGAAACGGGGCGGATCAGCATTTCCCGGGCCGCGCGCAGTTGCGAATTTCCCGCTCGCTTCCAGTTGATCGCCGCCATGAATCCCTGTCCGTGCGGCTATCTCGGCGACACAGCTCGGGAATGTGGTTGCACGCCCGAGCAAATCGCGCGCTATCGGTCGCGCATTTCCGGACCGGTGCTCGACCGCATCGACCTCCATGTCTCTGTACCGCGGGTGCCGGTGGAAGACCTGGTCGGCGGAACCTCTTCCAACAAGCCGCGTGGTGAATGCAGCGAGGCCATCCGGGCACGGGTCGCAGCTGCGCGCGAGGGGCAGCAGCAGCGGCAGGGCAAGTTGAATGCGGCATTGAGTGCCCGTGAACTGGAGTCGCTGTCAGTCTCGCGTCAGGCCATGGATCTGCTGCTTAGCGCGATGGAACGGCTCGATCTTTCCATGCGCGCCTACCATCGCACCCTACGCGTGGCCCGCACCGTTGCCGATCTGGCTGGCGAGCCTGTGGTGATGCCTGCGCACATCTCCGAGGCCGTGCAGTACCGGGAACCGGCGACGCGGGCCTGAGCGAAGCTGTCCTCGCGCACGGGTGTGCATAAAAAAGGACCGCCCCGAGGGGCGGCCCTTGAAGTACCAGCAAGTACTGCTTGCCTTACATCAGGTCAAAGCTGTAGCTGGCATCCACGATCAGCTTGGGATCGTCGTCGTCGATGTCGGTGGCGACGAAGCTGAAGCCGAAGCCGAAGCCGTTCTCGAGGCCCGCGGACACGCCGAGGTTGTACTCGATGTAGGAATCGCCATCCGGGGTGAAGGCTTCGTTGCCCTTGCCGCCGTTCAGGCCCACGGCCGCGTCGAAGGCGAGGACGTCGGTCAGCGGGAAGCTGCCGGAAGCGTAGACACCGTAGGCCGAATCATCGGCGCCGAAGTAGGTGTCCGGGGCAAAGTAGCCCGACAGGGCGACCGGGCCGAAGCCCAGCGAGCCATAGAGCTCGATCGTGTTGTAGGACGGATCCGGCTGGTCCAGCTCGTCTTCTTCGCTGTACCAATAGTAGATCGCGCCGATGTCATAGGTGATGGAATCGCCACCGGAGAAACCGGCGTACACGTCCACTTCGGCGCCGGTGCTGCCGTTGTCGCCCAGGTTCGGCGTACCGCCGAAGTTCACCGTGGCCGCCCAGGTACCAACGTAGAAGCCGGAATCAGCGGAGTAGTCCAGGCCGCCGTAGACGGACGCACCGTCAGACTGCGCGAGACCGCGGAACAAGTATTGGCTCATCACACCCGCGTTGCCGCTGAGGTCCGCACTGGCTAGGCCGGGTGCGAGCGTGGCGGTGCCCAACGCGGTGATTGCTGCGATTCGCTTGAAAGTCATCATGAGTAAGCCTCTCCAAATTTCTAACGTTAAGGAAAGGACCTGACCGTTGCCTCGGCAGCCTGGAGGCGCGGATCTGGACCTGCCCCTCCAAAAGCAAAGGGCGTGCCATCTTGGCACGCCCTTTGTAAATCAGTCACTTGAAGCTTTCGTTACACGCCGGATTCTTCCAGCATGTACTCCACCGCTTCGCGCACGTTGTCGTCACTGAGGTCGGAGTTGCCACCACGGGCCGGCATCTGGTTGAAACCATTGATAGCGTGGTCGACAAGCGTGTCTAAGCCCTTTTCATCCAGCCGGGCCTGCCACTCGTCGGCATCGCCCATCTTCGGCGCGTTGAGCGTGCCAGCGTTATGACAGGCGCCGCAGGCGAGGTCATAGACTTCGGCGGCAGAGAGATCGAGTCCTCTGCTTGCGGTTTCAACCGGCTTCGGTTGCGGCAGCTGGGATTCGTCGGTAGCGACGATGGCCAGGGGCTGGATGCGCTGCTGCACCTTGTCCACTTCGGCTGGGCGCAGACCCTCGCTGTCGTCTCCCCCGATGACATTGGCGGCAGCGATGATGAGGATGGTTATGACAACCAGTGCTCCCATGACGCCCAGCGCGGTACCCATGAATTGTTGATCGTTGGCTGCAGACACGGCAATTCCCAGAAAACGGTGGCAGGAACGCATTATAGCCGCGACACTATTGATAAGCGTGGAAAGGGCACTTGCCGTTGCAGCAGATGGTCAGATGCCGAAGTAATTGAAATTGAGGAAGGAAGCTATGAGTGAACTGACCATCGGACCGGAAGGCATGCCCTACCTCCATTGGTTACGCGGGCGCGCCGCGATTGCCAAGTGGGAGTTGGATGCGGACGGACGCACCCTGAAGGATGAAGACGGCCCCATCGCCCAATGCGAGCGCAGCGAGGATGCGCGCTTCATCCTTGCAGTCTGCGATCTGGTGGCGCGTCATGAGGGCGCCGACTACGATGTCGTCGTGCAGGCCGAACCGCCCAGCCCCTCGCTCTGGTGCCGTGATGAAGTGGCGGATGGTACCGAAGACGAACGCCAGCTACGTGACGGACACGAGCAGCCCATCATCAAATTGCACGTTACGCATCCGCGCAGTGTGTACAACGAGGACTTCATTCTGGTCTCCCGCAACGATGTGGGCGATCCATCCGTGTCTGTCAGTTGACGGGTATGCACTTTTTTGGTGCAAGGCATGGTAAAACCAATCAAATGGTGGGTTGTTTCCGGAGCTGCTTCGCCGGCAACGCCACTTTTTGATGCGTGTGCACCTTAGCGGTGCATTTCCGGCTGGCGTGGAGCAAGAGATGCGAGGCGGCGTGTGAGTGTGAATCGTCACTTCCTCGAGGCAGATGCGGCCTTGCCGGTCTGCTTGCTGAGGCGCGTCGGATCGCCGTGCTGGGCGCTCGCGGAGACAGCCACCGCCAACGGCCGGCCTATTACGTGCCGCGCTATCTGCAGGAAGCGGGATATCGGCTGTTCCCGGTGCCGGTGCACGAGCCGCGGCCCATCGAGATACTCGGTGAACCCATCGTGCCCAGTCTGTCCGCGCTGCCACCGGTTGACATCGTCAATGTCTTCCGGCGCTCGGAGCAATTACCCGAGCACGAAGCGGATCTGTTACAGCTTCGGCCTCGCGCGGTCTGGTTCCAGCAGGGCATCGTCAACGACGCTGTTGCGGGCCGTCTCGCTGAAGCGGGGATCGATGTGGTGCAGGACCGCTGCATCATGGTGGAGCACCGTCGTCTGCTGCCCGGTGCCGCTCACTAGATGCGCCTGCATACCAGCGGCGTGACCGCGTGACGATTGCGACCAGGGCCAGCATCAGCGGGACCTCCACCAGCACACCCACCACAGTCGCCAGGGCTGCCCCACTGTCCAGACCGTAGAGGGCGATGGCCGTCGCAACGGCCAGTTCAAAGAAATTGCTGGCACCAATCAGGCAGCTGGGGCCCGCGATGTCATGACGCTCACCGACCGCACGATTGGCGAGGTAGGCAAGGCCGAAGGTGATGCTTCCCTGCAGCAGAATCGGCACTGCCAACAGCGCAATGATCAGCGGCTGGCTGAGTATCTGCGGCCCCTGAAAACCAAACAGCAGCACCAGGGTGGCGAGCAACGCCAGCGTTGAAAAGGGGGTGAGCTTCGACACCACGGTGTCGAAATGCGCTGTAGATCGCCGCAGCAAGGCGCCGCGCATGGCCTGGGCGACGAGCAAAGGCAACACGATGTAGAGCACGACCGACAGCCACAGCGTGCCCCACGGCACTGGCACATTGGTGACCCCAAGCAGCAGGGCAACCAGGGGCGCAAAGGCGATCAGCATGATGGCGTCGTTCAGAGCGACCTGTGTCAGCGTGAAATTCGCGTCACCGCCCACGAGGTGACTCCAGACAAAGACCATCGCCGTGCACGGAGCGGCAGCGAGTAGGATCAGCCCCGCGATGTAACCGTCGAGCTGTTCAGCCGGTAGCCACTGGTCGAATAAAACACGAATACACAGCCACGCCAGTGCCGCCATCAGAAAGGGCTTGATCGCCCAGTTCACCAATAATGTGATGGAAAAACCCCGCCAGTGGCCTCGAACGCCGGCCAGGCTGCTGAAATCGACCTTCATCAGCATGGGGATGATCATGGCCCAGATGAGCAGCCCCACGGGAAGATTGACCTGGGCGACCTCGAGGCGTCCCAGGGCCACAAAGGCGGTGGGAAAAGCCTCTCCGAGCATGGCGCCCGTCACCATGCATGCGGCCACCCACAGACTGAGCCAGCGCTCGAACCCGCTCATAGCCGCGCTCCGGCGGCAGCCGCCGCTGCCGAAGCGTGTTGTTCCACACGTTCGCTGTATCGATCCGTGAGGGTGTCCCGGTGCGGGCGAGTGAGGAGCGTGAAGCGCACCAGTTCCTCCATGACGTCGACGACGCGTTCGTAGTAGGCCGAGGGTTTCATGCGGCCCTGGCCGTCAAACTCCTGCCAGGCCTTGGCGACCGAGGACTGATTGGGGATGGTGATCATGCGCATCCACCGGCCCAGCAGACGCAAGGTGTTGACCGCATTGAAGGATTGCGAGCCGCCGCTCACCTGCATCACCGCCAGTGTGCGCCCCTGGGTGGGGCGACTGGCGCCCAGGCTGAGCGGAATGTGGTCGATCTGATTCTTGATCACCGCGGTGATGGCGCCGTGGCGTTCCGGGCTGCACCAGACATGGCCTTCCGACCACAGGGAAAGCGCGCGCAGTTCTTCCACCTCCGGGTGTTTGGCCGCGTCCGGCGCGTCCGCCTGGGGCAGCTGCGAGGGGTCGAATATGCGCGTCTCACAACCCATGTACTGCAGCAGGCGGGCCGCCTCTTCGGTGAGCAGGCGCGAGTAGGACTGCTTCCTCAACGAACCGTACAGCAGCAGAATGCGGGGCGGCTCGCCCTCGGGCAGGCCCAGAGCCTGGGCCGGGCGTGGCGGCAGCATGCGGGTGTCGAGCGCAGGCAGATGCGCCGGCTCGGGGAGGGTTCTCAACATGGCTTCGGGTGTTCTTGCGCGATGTCAGGCGGTGAGCGGCTGCGGAAGCCGGTTGTGCAGCTCGGCCACACGTTGGACAAAGTCGTCCCGATCCCAGTCGGCGTCCGGGATCGTCAGCAGCGCGTCGATGCGTGTTTGGAGTGCGTCGCGTACGGCCCGGAAACGCGCCCACCGTTCGTCGTCGCTGGCGCCGGCGGGCGGGTCCGGAAGCCCCCAATGCGCCCGCTGCGCTTTGCCGGGAAACAGCGGGCAGGCCTCACCGGCGGCCGCGTCGCAGACCGTCAGCACCAGATCCAGCGGCGGCGCATGCGCCCCGGTGAAGGCGTCCCAGGACTTGCTGTACAACCCGGCGGTGTCGATGCCCACCTCGGCAAGGCATTCCAGTGCCATGGGATGCGGTTCGGCCTTGGGGTGCGAGCCGGCGGAGTGCGCACGCACGCGTTCACCGCCCAGATGATTGATGACGGCTTCGGCCATGATGGAGCGCGCCGAGTTTCCGGTGCACAGGATCAGGACGTTGCGCATGAAGGCGGCTCCACGCAGGGATGAAGGGAGGTGCGGCTCTGCTCGCAGCAGTTCTCCATGAGATAGCCGACCAGGCTTTGCATGGCGTCGAAGTCCGCCGAATAGAACAACTGCCGACCGGATTGCCGCACTTTCGCCAAGCCTGCCGAACGTAGCGCTTTCAGATGAAAGGACAGCGCAGAGGGCGAGACGCCCAGCTCACGCTGCAACTCGCTGGGGCAGACCCCCTCCGGCCCGGCGCGCACCAGGCGGCGAAACACGGTCAGCCGTGTCGGCTGGGCCAGTGCGTTCAGGCATTCAACGGCGCTGTCGGTTTCCATATTTCAACTATACAATAAATATTGAACTAATTCCGGCGCTGACCTTGCCGGCGCGGCTGATGCAGAATCCGGGCATGTGTGGACGCTACGTTTCCCCGGAGCAGGCGGAGATCGAGCGCGCCTGGGCCATTGGCCGGCGCAACCCTGCGCCGTTTCAGCGCCGCTACAACACAACACCGGACGCGCTGGTACCCGTCCTGCGCGGGGAGGAGGACGGCACGCTGGCGCTGGATGCGGCACGTTGGGGCTTCGTACCGAACTGGTGGAAGGACGACCAACCACCGCGCAACACCATCAATGCGCGGGTCGAAACGGCGGCCGAAAAGCCCATGTGGCGCAGTGCGTTCCAGCGGGCGCGCTGTGTCCTTCCAGCCGTCGGCTGGTACGAATGGGCGCAGCCGAGCGGCGCGTCTACGGGCGGAAAACGGCCGCCCAAACAACCCTGGTTCTTTGCCGCCCGCGATGGCGCCTTGCTGGCATTCGCCGGCCTCTGGTCCCTCCGTCACGACGCGGATGGCGAAGCCACATTGACCGTCGCCATTCTGACCCGTCCCGCCGAAGGCCCCTCGGCCGAGATCCACGCGCGCATGCCGGTGGTGTTGCCGGCCGAGCTGCAGGCTCAGTGGCTGGATTCGGGCGTGCGCGATGCGCGCGCCCTCGCCGCCACGGTGGCCGAGCAATCCACAACCGAAGTGGCGCAGCGGCCGGTACGCCGGCTCGTGAACAATCCACGCAACGAAGGTCCCGAGCTCATTGAGCCCCTGTCCGAATCCGGAGATCCCGCGGCATGAAGGCAACCGACGACGCACCCGTCGTACTCATCACCGGCTGTTCCACCGGCATTGGTCGAGCCCTGGCCAAGCGCTTTCAGCAAGCCGGTTGCACCACCTGGGCGACAGCGCGCCGGCCCGACGCCATCGACGATCTGCCGGCCCTGGGTATCCACACCACCGTACTCGATGTCACCGATAGCGCGTCGATCAGCAGTGCCGTTCGCACGGTCGAATCGACGCATGGCCGCATCGATATTCTGGTCAACAATGCCGGCATTCCGGTCATGGGGCCGGTCGCCGAAGTGCCCCTCGACGACCTTCGCAAGCTTTGGGAAACCAATCTCACCGGAGCCGTGGCCATGGCGCAGGCCGTCATCCCCGGCATGGTCGAGCGCCGCACGGGGCATATCGTGAACGTGGGCAGCGTGTCGGGCATTTTGACCACGCCGTTCGCCGGCCCCTACTGCGCCAGCAAAGGCGCATTGCATCACCTCAATGACGCCATGCGCATGGAACTCAAACCCTTTGGCGTCTTCGTGCAGTTGGTGCAGCCGGGCGGCATCGCCTCCAATTTCGGCGCCAGCGCCAAGTCCCAGACCGCCAGGGACTGGAAGCTCTATGCCGCGTACAAGGCGGGCATTGAACGGCGGGCCGGGGCCTCCCAGGAAGGTTCGACGCCGACGGATACCTTCGCGCAATCCTTGGTTGCGGCGGTGCTGGCATCCAAGCCCAAGCCGATCGTGCGCATCGGCGCCGGCAGTGACCTGTTGCCCCGTCTTGCGAAGCTGCCCGTGCGGGTGAAGGATCGCCTGCTGTCGCGCCGCTTCGGGCTTGCCGATTAGGGCATCCCATGGCTAGCCTCGCACGCGAAGCCTATGGTCCGACCGGCGATCCGGCCCGGCACCTTTCTCTGCGCACGCTGCGCGAGCAATGGGAAAGCCTGCCGCAGCCTGAAACGGAGACGGGGCGGCTTCGCTTCATCTCACGCCGCCTGGCCGATGGCCAACGCGAGCGCTTGTCGGAGGCGCGGCTGCTCCTGGAGGATGGCCTCGAGGGTGACGGCTGGTCGCGGCGACCACCGCGCGACCCGGAGGCACAGCTGGCCGTCATGGCGTATCCGGTTGCCACGTTGATCGCCAACGGCCAACCCCTGACGGTATTCGGCGACAATCTTTTCGTCGATCTGGATATCACGATGGCGAACCTTCCCACTGGCAGTCGCCTGCGCGTCGGCGAGGCGGAGGTCGTCGTCACCCCGAAGCCACACACCGGCTGCGCCAAATTCCACCGACGCTTCGGAGACGATGCCCTGCGTTTCGTGCAGTGGTCCGGCTATCGAGCGCAGCGCCTGCGCGGCGTGTTCTGGCGGGTCGTCGCTTCCGGCGCGGTTTGGCAGGATGCACCCATCAGCGTGCTGCAACGCGAGGCCTGACCATGGCGAAGATCACGCTCTACTACAACGCGTACGGTCCGGACTGCCGCCGACAGGCTGCGCGCACGGAACGCCTGGACTGGCTCCAGCGCGTGAACCTGTCGATGGACGATTCACCGATCGGCGAAGTCCCCATCGGTGAGATCGTCGTCCTCGACGCGCGAAACCAGCGTGTGTACAGCGGCATCGACGCCACGCGCAAACTCTGCTTGCAGGTCCCTGCCTATTGGCTGGTGGGCTGGCTGCTCTTTCTGCCACCGCTGCGAGCATGGCTGGGTCGGAAGAAGCCTGGCTGCAACGGGGCGCAATGTGAGATCGGACCCACCGCGGAGCGCCATTGACCGCCGAGTTGTTCCCCGAGACCCGGCAATCGCACCGCATTGCACCGGGCGCGGTCCTGCTCGGTGGCTGGGCACAGTCCGAGGCACGCGCGTTGAAGGCGGGCGTGGATGCCGTCATCGCTTCTGCTCCCTGGCGGCATATGCGCACACCTGGCGGTCGCAGCATGTCCATGGCCAATAGCAATTGCGGCCCGCTCGGATGGGTGAGCGATACCGATGGCTACCGCTACCTGTGCGCCGACCCCGAAAGCGGCCGCGCCTGGCCCACCATGCCGGCGGCCTTTTGGCGCCTTGCGGTGGCCGCCGCCGAGGAAGCGGGATATCCCGGCTTTGCGCCGGATGCCTGTCTGCTGAATCGCTACGCGCCCGGCGCACGGCTTTCGCTGCATTGCGATCAGGACGAGCACAATGCCGCAGCACCCATTGTTTCGGTGTCCTTGGGTTTGCCCGCAATCTTTGTGTTCGGCGGGGCGCGCCGCAAGGATCCCTGCCAGCGCATTGCGCTAGAGCACGGTGATGTCGTGGTCTGGGGCGGGCCGACGCGCTTCAACTACCACGGCGTTCTTCCCGTGCCCGACGGGCATCATCCGCTGGTCGGTCGCTATCGCATCAATCTGACCTTTCGAAAGGTCTATTAAGCCCAGGGACCGGGTGGCGGACGCCGCGGTCGGCGCCACCGCTGCAGCAGAATGAAGGCACCGATCAAGCCGCCAAGATGCGCGAAATGCGCGACCCCGGACAAGGTGCCGGTGATGCCGGCAAACAGCTCGAAGGCGGCGAACACGGCCACGAAGACCGGCGCCCGCATCGGGATGGGAGGAATCAGGAGCATGATCTGGCGACGCGGGAACAGCACGGCGAAGGCCGCCAGCAGGCCGAACAAACCGCCGGATGCCCCCACCGTCGGGACTGGATCGCCAAAGCCCACGGCAACGATCTGGGTCACCGATGCCGTGAAGACGCTCACCGCGAACAGCTGCACGAAGCGGGCCGTGCCGAGCGCGGTCTCCACCTCTCGGCCGAACATCCAGATCCCGAAGCAGTTCACGAAGAGATGGAACATGCCGCCGTGCAGGAAGGCACTGGTGACGACCTGCCAGGGCTGGAAGCCCGCACCCAGCGGCCACAGCGCAAAGTCGCGAAGCAGGCCGTCCGGGCTCTGCAGTTGCAGCCCGAAGACGCCGATGCAGAGGGCGAGAATGATGTAGGTGGCCGATTCGGATCGCATAGCGTCTCAGTTCAGGCGAGGGTCGCCATGGACAGGTCACTGCCCACGACGTTCCCTCACACTGCCATGTGCGACGAGCAAGTGGGCGGGATGTCGAGGCATGCCACTCGCACGCGGGCGAATTCAGTCGGCCTCGATGGCAGTGACCACGCGATCCACGCCCGCTGAAAAACGTTCGATGGTGGCATCGACATCGTAGAGCTTGTCGAGGCCGAACAGCCCAACACGGAAAGTGAGGAACGCCTCGGGCTCGCCACACATCAGCGGCACACCCTTGGCAATCTGGAGGCCCTGTTCGGCAAAGCACTTGCCGCTATGGATATCCGGATTGCTGGTGTGGAAGACCACCACGCCCGGCGCCTCGAAGCCCGGCGCGGCCACACTCTTGAAGCCGCGTTCGCGCAGCGTGGCGCGGACGCCGTTGCCGAGCTTGAGCAGGGCGCTGCGCGCTTTCTCCAAGCCAAAATCGCGCGTTTCGCGCATCGCTTCGTGCAGGTGCACCAGGCCGTCGGTGGGCAGAGTGGCGTGATAGGCGTGGCCACCGCCTTCATAGGCGCGCATGATGTTGAGCCACTGCTTGAGGTCGCAGGCAAAACTCGAACTGCGCGTGTGCTCAATGCGCTGAGTCGCCTCGGCGCCGAGCATCACTAGTGCGGCGCAGGGCGTGGCACTCCAGGTCTTCTGTGGCGCGCTGATGAGGATATTCACCCCCAATGCGGCCATGTCGATCCAGAGCGCACCGGAGGCGACGCAATCGAGGACAAACAGGCCCCCAGCCTCGTGCGTGGCCTCGGCGAGCGTGCGGATGTAGTCGTCCGGCAGCAGCAATCCGGCCGAGGTTTCCACATGTGGGGCGAAGACCATCTCGGGTTGATGCGCGCGAATGGCTTCAACCACCTCTTCGATGGCCGGAGGCGACCAGGCCGCATCCGCCGCGCCCGAATCCGGCTCGGCTTGCAGGACGGTCGTTTCCGCGGCGATGCCACCTGCGTCCAGAATCTGCGACCAGCGATAGCTGAACCACCCGTTGCGCACGACTAGGCAGCGCTTGCCGGTGGCGAACTGGCGGGCCACGGCTTCCATTCCCATCGTGCCGCCACCGGGAACGATGACAGCCGACTCCGCCGCGTAGCTGTGACGCAGCATGTCGGACAGGTCGCGCATGACGCGCTGGAAGCGCGCCGACATGTGATTCAGCGAGCGGTCGGTGAATACCACCGAGAACTCATGCAGCCCGTCGGGATCGGGATGCGGACGTGTCGTGGTCAACGCGTGTCTCCTGAAGCTACGGCTTTTCACGCATGATGCGAGCAGCCGGGGGTGAGCGCCAGCCGTGCACCGGCGGATGTCCAGGCCGGCAACGCGGTGCCGGCCTGTCCATCTTGCACCCCTTGCAGGACGCCTGCTCTACCGGTTGGGCTGCTTGGTGACGCGCAGGTAGGGCTTGATCGTCTTCCAGCCGTCGGGGAAGTGCGCCTTTGCCTCTTCGTCCGACAGGGTCGGAACGATGATGACGTCGTCGCCATCGCGCCAGTTCACCGGAGTCGCCACCTTGTAGCCGTCCGTCAGCTGGATCGAATCGATAACGCGAAGAATCTCTTCGAAGTTGCGACCGGCGCTCTTGGGGTAGGTCAGCGTCATGCGGACCTTCTTGTTCGGGTCGATCAGAAAGACCGAACGCACCGTGGAGGCGTCGCCTTCGCCGGGGTGCAGCATGTCGTAGAGTTGAGAAACCTGACGATGCTCATCGGCGATGATCGGGAAGTTCACGGTGCACTGCTGGGTCTCCTCGATGTCCTTGGACCAGCCCTTGTGGTCCTCCACCGAATCGACCGATACCGCAATGACCTTCGTGTTGCGCTTGTCGAACTCGTGCTTCAGCTTCGCCGTTTCGCCCAGCTCGGTGGTGCATACCGGCGTGTAGTCGGCCGGGTGGGAGAACAGCACACCCCAGGCATCGCCCAGCCAGTCGTGAAAGCGGATGCGGCCTTCCGTGGTGTCGGCTTCAAAATCCGGTGCGGTATCACCTAGTCGTAGTGCCATGATGTCCTCCTGTCGTTAGGGGAAGGCATTCATAACGCACTGAGCGGGTGCGGGTAAACGCTCATAACCAAGCCGTCTTTCTTAGTGCGTATTGGCGCGGCTTCAGGCCTTGATGTCCGTCACGGACGGGCTGGAAAAGCTGCTCCACACTGCCCCTCCTCGCCACAAGGATTTTCCTCATGCCCACGGCGCGCATTGTCTATGCCTCGACGCACGGCCAGACGGAGAAGATGGCCGGCTACATGGCCGGTCATCTACGGGCGCAGGGTGTGGACGCGAAAGCGCTCGATGTCCAGGCCGCGGCGCTGTCCGAGCAATGGATGCCGAGCGACCTGCTTATCATTGGCGGCTCGGTGTACGTGCGGCGCTTTCAGCGCGTCCTTGATGCCTTCATCCGGCAGCACCACGCTGCACTCAACGCGCATCCCAATGCTGTCTTCTTTTCGGTCAGCGCTTCTGCCGCCAACGCGCACGGGCGGGACGCCGTATCGGCACTGGTCGACGCCTATCTGGCATCGGTGGACTGGCAGCCCCGGGCGCGTGCGCACTTCGCCGGCGCGGTGAAGTATCCGCGCTACGGCCGTTTCACCCGGTGGATCATGAAGCGCATCTCGCGCAAGGAAGGTGGCGGCGTAGATACCCGCTTCACATACGAGTACACGGATTGGGATGCGGTGGACGCGCTGCTGAGTCAAAACATGCCGCATTGATCGCGGTGGTGTCGGTAGGTAATGCAGGCACTGAGGCCGCGCCTCCCGTAGAGCGACACGCCTGCGTGCCACTTCCTTCGCCTTTCCTACAGCCATTTGGGAGTGCGCGCATGTTCGGCATCGCCAACCCAGGTTGCGCGCTGGCTCCCGCATCGCACCCTAGACACGCCAGCGCGTGCTGTGTCTTAGTGCTTGGCTCGAGAGTGCCAAAAATGCGGCAAACGCAAGCCTCGCGGCCATCTCGATAGGCAGCGCCGATCATTTTCTATGAGGGTCTAAACAAATATCTATTGGCAACCGAAAGGCGCAGGGGTGACTTTAGATGGGCACGAAGGCTCAGGAGCGGCATCGCTTGCGGCGTGATCGCATCTGCTCGCCTTCCGTGCCGTGTCTATAACCACAGGAGTCGATTCACATGCGTACAACAGGCGTCCGTTCATTGGGTGCAGCTGCAGCTGTGTCCATGCTCGCGCTCTCAGCGCAGGCCTTTGCCGGAGGAGAAGCAAAGCCGAATTCATTCTGGTGGCCGGAGCAGCTCAACCTCCAGCCCCTGCGGGACCACGCCCCGCAATCCAATCCCTACGGCGAGGACTTCGACTATGACGAAGCCTTCGCCAAGCTCGACCTGGATGCCGTCAAGGCCGACCTCAAGGAGGTCATGAAGACCTCGCAGGATTGGTGGCCCGCCGACTGGGGGCACTACGGGCCGCTCTTCATTCGCATGGCCTGGCACAGTGCAGGCACCTATCGCACCTCGGATGGTCGCGGCGGCGCGGGTGGCGGCCAAATGCGCTTCGACCCGCTCAACAGCTGGCCTGACAACGCCAACCTCGACAAGGCCCGTCGCCTGCTGTGGCCTATCAAGCAGAAGTATGGCCGCAATATTTCCTGGGCCGACCTGATGGTGCTCGCCGGCACGGTGGCCATGGAAGACATGGGTTTCAAGACCTTCGGCTTTGCCGGTGGCCGCGCGGATGATTGGGAACCGGAAATCGTCAACTGGGGCCCGGAAACCGAGATGCTCGGCCGTGATCGCCACGACGCCGAAGGCAACCTCAAGGAAGGTCTGGGCGCCACGCAGATGGGCCTGATCTATGTGAACCCGGAAGGGCCCGGCGGCAATCCGGACCCGCTGGCCTCCGCCAAGCAAATCCGCCAGAGCTTTGGGCGCATGGCGATGAACGACGAGGAAACCGTCGCGCTCATTGCCGGCGGCCATACCTTCGGCAAGGTGCACGGCGCCCACAAGCCCGAAGAGTGCGTCGGTCCAGAACCTGCCGCGGCTGATATTGAAGAACAGGGTCTGGGCTGGAAGAACAAGTGCGGCAAGGGCAACGCGGAAGATACCGTGACCAGCGGCCTGGAAGGTGCCTGGACGCAGGCCCCCACGCAGTGGACCCATCTCTACCTGAGCAACCTGTTCAACCACGAATGGGTGCAGACGCGCAGCCCGGCCGGCGCCATTCAATGGGTGGCCAAGGACGGCGCACTGGACGGCACCGTGCCCGACGCCCACGTCGAGGGCAAGCGCAACGCGCCCATCATGCTCACCACAGACCTGGCGCTGAAGAAGGACCCGGCCTATCGCGAAGTCTCCAAGCGCTTTCTCGAAAACCCGAAGGAATTCGAGGATGCCTTCGCCCGCGCCTGGTTCAAGCTGACCCATCGCGACATGGGGCCGCGCGCCCGCTACATCGGCAATAACGTGCCGGACGAGATGCTGATCTGGCAGGACCCACTGCCCGAGGCGGACGGCAAGCCGATCAGCGACAAGGACGTGCAGCGGTTGAAGCAGGCCATTCTGGATTCCGACCTCACCGTGCCGGAACTGGTGCGCACGGCGTGGGCCTCGGCGGCTAGCTACCGTGGCACCGACATGCGCGGGGGCGCCAACGGCGCACGCTTGCGCCTGGAGCCGCAGAAGAGCTGGCCGGTGAACGACCCGGACGCGCTGTCAAAGGTGCTGGCTACCCTCGAATCAGTGCGTGCGGACTTCAATGAAGGGCTGCGTGGCGGCAAGCAGGTGTCGTTGGCCGACACCATTGTCATCGGTGGCGCCGCGGCGGTGGAGAAGGCGGCGCGTGATGCCGGCTACAAGGTCGAAGTGCCGGTTGCTCCTGGTCGTGTCGACGCGACGGCCGAGCAGACCGATGCCGAATCCTTCGAACCGCTCGAACCGAAGGCCGATGGCTTCCGCAACTACTACGGCGAAGGCAGCATGCTGCGCTCTCCCGCCGAAGAGCTGGTGGAGCGCGCGGACCTGCTGACCCTCACCGTGCCGGAGATGACGGTGCTGGTCGGAGGCATGCGGGTACTCGACGCCAACACCGGCGGTGCGGCCCACGGGGTATTCACCGACAAGCCGGGCACGCTCAGCAACGACTTCTTCGTCAACCTGCTCAGTATGTCTACCGAGTGGAGCAAGTCGGATGAGGCCGAAGGGATCTACGTTGGGCGTGACCGCGCCTCGGGTGAGATGAAGTGGACGGCGACGCCGGTCGATCTCATCTTCGGCTCGAACTCCGAACTGCGCGCGGTGGCGGAGGTCTACGCCGCCAACGACGGCAAGGAGAAGTTCGTGCGTGACTTTGTCGACGCCTGGGTCAAGGTGATGCGCCTGGACCGCTTCGACCTAAGCTAAGCGCGGATTCCTGCAGCCTGGTCGCCGGCGCAGCGTCGGCGTCAAGGCAATACGGCTGCAAGAAGGGGCGGTGCCGGTGCGGCACCGCCCCATTTTTTTGCATTGCCAATGGCCGCACGCGGCGGGCATGATGTTTATGCCGTCCTGGTATAGCGGGCAAAAAAAAAGCCGGGACTAGCCCGGCTCAAGAACACCACCACAAGCGAAAACAAAAGTCATTCCGGTCTAGGGCATCAGTACGGTGTCGATGACGTGTACGACGCCATTCTTGGCCTTTAGATCCGTGGCGGTCACGGTGGCCGTCTGACCTTGGCCGTCGGTAATGACGACGTTGCCGTCATCCAGCGATACCGTCAGCGAGCCGCCGGCCACGGTTTCGACCATCGCTTCACCGTCACCCTTTTCAATGGCCGCGAGGACGTCCTTGGCCTTCAGCTTGCCGGCGACCACGTGATAGGTCAGCACGCCCTGCAGCTTCTCCTGGTTGGCAGGTTCAAGCAGCGAGGCCACCGTGCCTTCTGGCAGAGCATTGAAGGCCGCGTTCGTCGGTGCGAACACGGTGAAGGGGCCTTCACCCTGCAGAGTGTCCACCAGCTCGGCGGCCTTCACGGCGGTCACCAGCGTACTGTGCGCCTCGGACGCCATGGCCACCGCAACCACGGATGCAGGCTTGTCGCCATAGCCTCCGGCCATCTTCTTCTCTTCATGATGGCCGGCGTGGGCTGCCGTCGAAACAGCCAGCAGGGCGGGTACTGCCCAACGCGATACTGCGATCATCTGGTACCTCCTCAATGCGAGTGCGCCCCATATGGGGAGCGCTGAGGCTAGCGATATCTGCGACCAATATTCGCTATGTCATGGACCTGTTCAACCAAACTTTCTCTTTGTCATAAGACGGTCAAAGATCGACAAGCAGAAGACACAGGCCGATGCCAGGCCAGCCGCAGTCTGACGAGCACCATCCGGCGCCAGGCGTGGCGCCATTCATAGCGTGTCAAGTGCGATGGGGTGGCTTAGAGTGAATCGTCCGGAGCCATCGGGAAGCTGGCGTGCAATACCGTACCCACGCCGGCCGTGCTTTCGGCATGAATGTCACCGCCATGCGCCTGGACGATGGCCTTGGCGACGGCAAGCCCAAGGCCCATGCCGCCACCGCTGCTTTCGTCTTCGCTGGTCCCGCGGAAGAAGCGATCGAAGATGTGCGGCAGGTCCTGTGGATCAATGCCCGGACCGCGGTCCTCCACGCGTAGATGCCAGTGATCGTCCACTTGCGTCCAGCGCACCTGAATGGTGCTGCCCGTTGGGCTGTAGCGCAAAGCGTTATCCAGCAGGATCATCAGCAACTGGCGGACGCGGTCGGGGTCGGCTGACAAGTGCCCTCCTGCATTGTCCATCGTGCACTGCAAGCCGACGCCCCGTGGTTCCGCCTTGTGGCGCATCGCCTGAAAGACGTCTTCACACAGTTGCCCTGGGTCCACCGTGCGGCGGCTCAGGCGGATGGTGCGTGCGTCCGAGCGCGCCACGAAGAGCATGTCGTCGACCAGCCGGCTCAGGCCGACTGCCTGATCCAGGATGGCGTCCAGCGCTTCGCGGTACTCGTCTTCGCTGCGGTTGGTGCCACGCAGTGCCACCTGCGCCTCGCCACGGATCACGGTCAGAGGGGTGCGCAATTCATGGCTCACATCGGCGAAGAAATGCCGCCGCGCCGCATCTGAACGCTGCAATGTGGCATTGGCTTCCTGCAAGGCAGCGGTGCGTTCCTCGACAGCGGCCTCCAGTTCCCGCCGGGTCTCCTCGCGGCTCGCTTCCTTCTCCGACAGTTGGTCTGCCATCGAATTGAAGGCGACCGCCATTTCCTCGAATTCCGCGTCGAAGCCGCGCGGTACGCGGTGATGCAGCTCGCCGCGCCCGAGGGCGCGGGCGGCCTCGTACAGGGAGGCGAGGGGGCGGGCGATGCCGCGCTCGAGAAGGCGATTGGCCGCAAAGGCGCCCACCAGAGCGAGGATCAGTAATGCGGTCGACACTCCCACCAGTTGGGTATGCACCGCACCGATCTGATGATCCATGCGCGTCACCACGCCTTGCTGTCGTTCCAAGGCGGTGTTGACGGCGTCGCGGAAGCTGATATCGATCTGATCTTCGAGAATGCCGCTGACCCGGCTGGCGCGTTCTTCTCCCGGTGGCAGTGCGTGCAGCGCTTCGAAATTCTCGGCGATGTTGGCGATCAGTGCTTCCAGCTCGTCCGTGTCTTCCACGGCACCAGGCACTGGCCCCAGCTCATCCCGCTGCTTCAATTCCAGATAGCGGATGCGCGCCAAGGATTCATCGATCGCGGCCTGCTTGTTGCGGGCCACCGCCTGGTTGGCCAGCGTGCCCAGCAGCACTTCATCCGTGAGCTGCTTGAACAGGCGATAGGAACGCACGGAGAGTTGCAAATGCTCCGCCAGCAGGCTGTTGGCGGTCTTGGCTTGCCGCAGGTGGTGCTGTGTGGCGACGACGGACCAGATCGCCAGTGCCGCCGCACTGGCAACCACGGCGGCGCCGAGCCATGCAACCCATCGGATCTTTCTACGGTACACGCCGCGGTCGAGCTTGGGGGGGGAGCGCTACTGTAGCGCTCTGCGCCGCCCCGGGGAATGCGGGCATCGGTGTGATCGCGAAGATGGCGCTACGGGCCACGCGTATCGATGCGATGTTCGCCCCTGTCATTCGGAAGGGGTGTGGGCGGGCGCCAGCGGGCATGCTCGGTGCACCCAAAGCGTGCATGGCGTCATCAAGAGTGGCTGAAGTCGTCCCGGCATGCACGCACCATCGGAGGAGAAAGAAGCATGCCGTCCGACCTGCCTTTGAAGCAGCGCGTGACCGTCAATGGCCTATCCATGGCCTATGTGGAGCAGGGGAGGGGGCTGCCGATCTGGTTGCAGCATGGCAACCCCACCTCGTCGTACCTGTGGCGCAACATCCTTCCCCATCTGTCGGACTCTGGCCGCTGCATCGCGCCGGATCTGATCGGCATGGGCGATTCGGACAAGCGTCCTGGTGCGGAACCAGGCCGCTATCGCTTCGTGGAGCACCGTGCGTTCGTCGATGCCTTTGTCGATGCAGTGCTGCCAGAGGAACCCGTCATCCTGGTGCTGCACGATTGGGGCTCCGCCCTGGGCTTCGATTGGGCGCGACGCCACGCGGACCGCGTGCGCGGCATCGTGTACATGGAAGCCATCGTCAAGCCGCTGAGCTGGGAGGAATGGCCGCAAGCCTTCCGCGAGACCTTTCAGGCCCTGCGCGGGCCGCAGGGCGAGCACATGATCCTCGACCAGAACGTCTTCATCGAGGACATTCTTCCGGCGGCGATCCTGCGAGACCTCAGCGAGGCGGAAATGGCGGCCTATCGTCAGCCCTTCGCGCAGCCTGGAGAAGACCGTCGTCCCACCCTGACATGGCCGCGCGAGTTGCCCATCGCGGGCGAGCCGGCCGATGTGGTGGACCTGGTCGAGCAATACGGGGAATGGCTGTCGACGAGCCCGGTACCGAAGCTATTCATCAATGCCGAGCCGGGCGCCATCGTGACCGGCGCCGCCCGTGACTTCTGCCGCGGTTGGCCGAATCAGGAAGAGATCACTGTGCCCGGCGTGCACTTCGTGCAGGAAGACGCCCCGGACGCCATCGGCGAGGCCATTGCGCACTGGATCGCGCGGCTGCCCGGCTAGCGTCTTGCCGTCGCACACATCCACCCCACCACATCCCGCGGCTGGACACGCTCCGCCGCCCAAGATCGGGAGAACACCTGTGACGCGTCGATTTGCCCGAAACCTCGGCAAACTCTCCATCGGCCTGCTGGCGCTGGCTGCGTCCACGGCGCAGGCATCGCTCATTCTGTCGCCGCATACCGCCACCCGGGACGGTGACCTGGCCGGTGCCGCCGGTGCGTCGCCCTACGATGCCGGTAGCGCTTCGCTCACCAACCCGGCCGGGGTGGTCGGGCCGCTCAGCGAGCAGATCGTGGGTGCCGTCGCCGCCGTGAGTTTCACCGCCAAGTACCGCGACCGACGACGCGACTTCAACCAGATCAGCAATCAGACCCCTGTCTTCATGAATTTTTGGTACGGCCTCGGTGCACCCGCGGGCTGGCACATGGGCGTGGGCGTCTATGGCTCCGTGGGAAGCGCCTTTGACTTTGCCGCCGACGGCGGTCAGGAAACCCCCTTCCTCGGGAAACTTGCGCTGGTCAATGTCGGCTTTCTGGCTGGACGGGAATTGAGTTCCAAGCTGCGCGTGGGCGTGCAGGTGGCCCCGAACTACGTGCAGCAGAGCGTGCAACTGCCGACGCCACTGGGGCCGGTGGACTTCGACGGCATCAATGGCATCGGCATCGACGGCGCTGTGGGCCTGGTCTATGACGCCACCGAGCGCCTGTCGCTGGGGTTGAGCTACCGCACGCGCGGCTTCTCGCGCTTGTCCGGCAATGGCAGCGTCGGTGAGGTCGACCAGAAGCTGGAGCTGGAGCTCTACACGCCGCAGAGCGTCACTGCAGCTTTTGACTATGAGGCACTCCCGGGGCTTCATCTTCTGGCACAGACCAAATGGACGCGCTACGAGGACTTCGAGTCGGGGCGCTTCAATTTCAGCGACAGCAACGCGCTGGATCAGCCCTATATCGCGGATGCGACCAACCGCTTCCGTCACTGGGTGGCGCTGGAGTACACCGGTCTGAGCAACCGGGTGCTGCGCATTGGCTTCACGCAGGAACCCTGGATGATCGAGGGCGAGGCCATGCGCCCCACGCTCTTCGACACGGCGGACGCCATGCTCATGATCGGCTACGAAACCCAGCACGAGAAGTACAACATCGGCTTCACCTGGGGCTACGCCGCGGGCCGGCATCGGGAGATTGCACCGGAACGCAACCCCAACTTCGCCGGCAATTATCACAACGAAATCCGTACCGGATTTGCCGTGCATTTCACCTGGAAATAGCGCGGCGCAGGAGCCGGGTACGTGGTGCTGCCGGCGATACCGCCGGCAGCACCCCTTATTCACCAGCTACCGGTATTCGGCATCGACGCCCACGGCTCCTGCGGCGGCAGGGCTTCGCCCTTCTGCAACAGTTCAATGGAGATGCCGTCCGGTGTACGCACGAAGGCCATGTGGCCATCGCGCGGCGGACGGTTGATGGTCACGCCCAGGTTGTTCTGCAGGTGTGCACACAGCGCGTAGATGTCGTCCACGCGGTAGGCCAGATGTCCGAAATTGCGGCCGCCGGTGTATTCCTCCGGGTCCCAGTTGTAGGTCAGCTCGATGAGGGGCGACTTGTTCTGCTTCGCCTTCTCCACGTCGTCCTTGGCCGCCAGAAAGACCAACGTGAAGCGCCCCTTCTCGCTGTCCATGCGGTTGGTCTCGACCATGTTCAGACCTTCGGTGAAGAATTGCAGCGTGGCGTCCAGATCGGCCACGCGCAGCATTGTGTGCAGGTATTCCATGCTTGCCTCCTGATCAGTGGCGCTACTGTGCCAGCCTCGCGCCGGGTGGTGGGCACAGCCCTGATCTGTCCAACCCGGGCTGTGCCGGGCGAGGCATTACCTGCCGCGTAATTGCCGCCACGACCTCGGCTGACGCCTACTGGGCACACTCCCTAATTCCAAGGTGCGCTCATGTCCATGCATGCTCTTCTTGCCATCGCCGGCGCCGCGATCTTTCTGATTGCGGCTGTCACCATGGCCTTCAAGCCATCCGATGCCACGCATCGCAGTTGGGGCATGCCGGCACTGTTCGCCATCGCGTTCCTGGTCTTTTCCCTGGTCACGGTTGCGCGCGAAGGTCCCTTCGGCTTTTGGGAGGATCACGTCGCCGGCTTCTGGGGCAACCAGATCTGGTTCGATCTGCTGCTCGCCATCGGAACGGCCTGGTATCTGCTGGTGCCGCGCATGCGCAGGCTCGGCATGCAGCCGCTGCCTTGGTTGGTCCTCATCGGCTGCACGGGTAGTATCGGGTTGCTCGCCACCGTGGCCAGGTACGCATACTTGGAGACGCGCTCAGCCAACTAGATACGTCTGTCCTGTGGCGCAAGCCGAATTTGGGCGCTTTGACGTTCGCTTATCGCGAAGCGGCGGCGCGGAGCATCCGCTGTTCCAGTTCGGCCTTATGGACTTGACTGCCGCCAATCACTTGTAGCCGGTTGGTCGGCGCATGTGGCTCGGGGGCAATATTGATTTCACCGTTGGTCCCATCCACGCGCAATGGGCCGTTAGTGCCCTGCACGCTGCCTTTGACGCGTTCGCAGTTCAGTGCCTGCAACACGCTGCGCAGTGTGTCGGCGTCAAAGCTGGCATCTGGGGCAAAGGCCAGGTCGTGGACCTGCGGCCCTGACTCATGATCGTGGTCGTGGCTGTGCCCGTGGTGGTGATCGTGACGGGCCGCCGCCTCCCGGCTGCCCGCCGGCGCGTCCAGCCAGGCCGTGTCGAAGCGACCGCCCGCGGCGGGCACGATGCCGCAGGCAAGAAAGGACTGTTCCGCGCATAGCCCATCGAAGGCGGCGCGATCCTCCGGCGTCCACAGATCGGCCTTGCTGCCGAGCAGTACATCCGCGCTCTGCTTCTGCTGGTCCCACAACGGCGAGTCCAGAAACTTCTGTTCGGACAGGCGCCGGGCATCCAGCAGGCAGATCGTCGCGCGCGGCGACAGCACCTCGCGGTAGTTTTCCCCCTGAAAGAACTGCAGCAGCTCCATCGGATGCCCCAATCCGGTTGGCTCCACCAGCAACCGATGCGGCTGTGCCTCGCGCAGCAGGCGGTTGAGTTCCACCTGCAGCATCAGCGCCGCCGAGCACCCCATGCATCCGCCCGCAACTTCGCGCAGGTAGACGCCCTCGCGCGCCAGCCGCGCGCCGTCCACGCCGGTCTCGCTGAACTCGTTCACCAGCACGGCCCAGCGCTGGTCACGTGGCCGCTGCTCCAGCAGGTGATCGATGAGCGTCGTCTTGCCGGCACCCAGCAGGCCAGTGACCAGGGTGACGGGGATATTGCTGAGACGGTTTTTCAAGGTGAAAGGAGTGCGCGTGTGGGAGTGCGGTGCTATTGCATCACGATTGCGCTTGCAGTCCCGCCGGCAGTGTTTCACTCCATTGCCGCAAGGCGTCAAGGACGTGCAGCGCGCTGCGCCCGACGTCCGTGATTTCGTACTGTACCGATACCGGCGCCGTCGGCATCACGTGACGTGTGACCAGCCCCTGGGCCACCAGCGCACGCAAGCGGTCGGTCAGCATCTTCTTGCTGGCACCGCCGATCATTCGCGAGAGCTCGTTGAAGCGCACCGGCCCGTCCTTGAGATGCCAGAGGATGGAGCCGGTCCATTTACCGCCGATGATCCGCATCCCGCGTTCTATCGGACAGGGCTCCATGCAGGTCTCGGTTCCCACGTTCTGACCGCGTGCATGCGGCTGGGCTTGTGTATTCATGTGACTAGGTTACAAAAAATTAACTGGTTGTCTTTGGTGCGTTTCTACTCTAGCTTCATCCGCCGTATCCATCCCGTCAAGCCAGCGGCGTTTTCAGGAGCATTGCATGCCCAAGATCTTCATCATCAACGGCCATCAGGCGTTTCCCTTCGCCCCAGGGGCGCTCAACGCCAGTTTTGTCCGGCGCGCCTCGGAAATACTGGAGAGCCAAGGCCATGAACTGCGTGTGACACGTACGGCCGAGGAGTACGACGTCGACACCGAAGTCGCCAATCACATGTGGGCGGACGTCATCTTCATGCAGTTTCCCGTCAACTGGATGGGGGTTCCCTGGTCCTTCAAGCGCTATATGGACGCGGTCTACACGGCAGGCATGGACGGCCGGCTATCCAATGGGGACGGCAGAAGCTCCGCGCACCCCAAAGCGAACTACGGCATGGGCGGAACCCTCACAGATACCCGCTACATGCTGTCCGTCACCCTCAATGCGCCCGCCGAAGCCTTCAATGATCCGGGTGAGCCCTTCTTCGGAGGCGCTGACGTGGATACCTTGCTCTATCCCATGCATCTCAATATGAAGTTCTTCGGTGCACAGGCTTTGCCGACCTTTTCCGCGCACGACGTGATGAAGGCGCCAGAAGCCGAGAAGGACCTGGAGCGGTTTGCATCGCACCTGGTGGCCCACATCCCAGCCATGCAAGAAGCAGGAGCCATGTCATGAGCAGTCCAAAGCTCGAAGCCGGGCACCCCTTTCCAAAGATCGTGGTGACCGGCGCCGACGGCGCGCAGCGCGACCTTTCTCAGCCCACGGGCGGCCATGATTGGATGATGGTTGTCGTCTACCGTGGCCGGCATTGCCCGATGTGCACGCGCTACCTCAACGAGCTGGAGACCTATCGCGCCGCACTCGGCGACATCGGCGTGGACGTGGCAGCCGTTTCCGCAGACAGCGCCGAGCAGCTAGCCGAGCACATGACGCAGCTCAGCGTGGAATTCCCGCTGTACCACGGCCTGAGCATCTCCCAGATGCAGCAGCTTGGTCTGTACGTGTCGGACCCGCGTTCGCCCAGTGAAACCGACCACCCCTTTGCGGAGCCTGGGCTGTTCGTCATCAATGCCGACGGTGCGCTTCACGTGGTCGATCTGTCCAACAACCCCTTCGTACGGCCCGCACTCAAGACGCTGGTGTCGGGGCTTAAGTGGATTCGCGACCCCGCCAACAACTATCCCGTGCGCGGTACACGCAGCTACGTCGCCTAATCCCTGCAATGGCTGACTGTGGATGGCGGTGCAGGATGGCCGCCATCGTCAGCCGAAGCAGGGCAGGGCGCCCGGGGCATTGGACGTGTATTACCCGCAACGGGGAGCGCCAGTGCCTGCATAGGTCATGCGGCGTAACACCCATTCAAAGGGGCCGAGCGCGAAGTACCTGCGCCACAGGCTGAGCAGCAGGATCAGCAGCAGCGTGACGACAACGGCAATCGCCACGGCGGTCAGCCGGTCAACCTCGCCCCACAGCCCAAGCCCATAGGCCGAAAAGAGAGTGGACAGGACAAGGGACTGGCCCAGATAGATGCTCAGGCTCGAAGCACCCGCGGCAAGTGCGCGCTGCATGATCGGCCCAGGTGCGCGGGAGAGCAGCGCGATCAAACCGAGATAGCCCAGTGTCGTGATCGGGGCGACCACCACCGTCAGCACCACGCCTGCCGCCGGCGGCCCCCATTGCCAGAGTGCTGCACCCAGCAGGCTCAGCGGCAGCCCGGGAAGCAGGCACTGGCGGCGGGCGCGTTGCCACAGTGGGTGGTCGGCATCGTCAATCATCCCCGCCTTGACCGCCGCTAGTCCCAGACAGAACCAGCCCAGCGCAGAGACGCCCTGGATCAGCAGCAGCGACGGCAGGATGATCAGGTAGCTCGCTGTACGAAAGGCCACCGCGTCGGCAAAGCCACCCGTCGTCAGCACCGCGCGTTCCCACTGCAGGAGGTCGTCCGGCGTGGCCGGCGCAATGAAGATGAGCGGCGGCGTGATCACCGCCTGAATCACCAGCAGGGCCGTGCCCACCCCTACCAGGCGCCGCACCGGCCAGTTGCGGAAGCCGTACAGAATCGCGCCCGCCACGGCGTAGGTGACCAGGATGTCGCCGGGGAAGAACAGACAACCGTGCGCCAGCCCGAGCAGCAGCAGGCCGATCATCCGGTTGCGGTACAGCCGTCCAAAGGCCAATCCGCGGCGCTCCGCCGAGCGCATCAAGAAGCCCAGCCCCACCCCAAACATGAACGAGAACAGTCCGTAGCTCTTCATCAGCGCCACACCGTTCACCAGCCAGAGCGTGAGGGCATCCGCCACTGTATCCCCCGCTGGCACGGTGAAGTCCTGTAGCACGGAGAAGGCGATGAACTGGACGTTCACCACCACAATGCCAAACAGCGCCACCAGGCGCAGGGTGTCCGGCATCAGGGCGCGATTATTTGACGTCATGGCAGGCGCTGCATTCGTGCGAGCGCAAGGTTATGGAGCGATTCCCTAGCTGCGAAGGTGAGGAAAGTGCTGCTCAACGCCCAGTTTCGGAGGCGTTACTCGTCCTCGCTCTTGAAGATACAGTTCCTCGCGTAGGCGGTTGCCTCATTCGCCGACCAGTCGCCCTTCGGCTCTTCATCCATGTCCTGGCACCAGGCCTTGCTCCCGACTTCCGGTGAACATGCGGAGAGCGCAAAGGCGATGGCCACCACGCCACCGGAAAGATACGGCTTTACTGATTTCAATTCTTCTCCCTCTCGATCTTGGGGTTCACCTGGGCGGGCCACGGTTGAACTTGCTGCGCTGTTGGGCGCTAGCGCAAGGCGCTACTGGGTCGAACGTGGGATTGGTATGTTCAGTAACGTGTCACCGCAAGTCACATTCGGCGGAGATAATATTTAGTCGATTCTGAAACCAGGATATTCAAAATCTAAGTTTAATGGCCTATCTGAGGGTGTAGGCCCGCCAAATGAAAACGCGATTTGAATATCATCACTGTAGATTTGCTGGTAGAAATCTTCACCTACAAAACCTTCGCCTGCCGTGGTGCTGCTCAATACAGTAACGTCGAACTCGTTTATGAAAAACCCTTCGGGCGTGCGCCGCGGGTTTCCAACTTCAAAATCATATACATTGATTTCTGTTGGTGCAATCTTTCGGCCTGTGCAATCATTGAACTCAAATCTATCTATTGAGGCCGTGAAGCGGGTTCCTTCGAAAACTCTCACTAATTCAAGCCCTAACACACAAGACTTCCATGTGCCTTGAATCCGCTCAAATACAGCGGTCGGGGAGTGATCACGCGACTGGGGTACTTCATCTGCAATAGAGCCCGAGGCATTGCAAGTTGATACCGGGGTTGGAAATTTGACCAACCGCGCTCCATTCAAATCGACGACAATTGACGCAAAGCGGACACAATCATACTCTGGCAAGAAGTCAACGAATCGCAGGGTGTCAACAAATCGCCCATTGTAGGAAATACCTAACGCAATATTTGCTGGTTCTCCAGTAAAGTGGTTCACTTCAATGTTGTAGATGCCTTGAGGTGCCTCTTGGGGCCAAAAGACGTTTTCTATTGAGTCAGGCGATCCATCAAAATCGTCCAAATCAAGCCTGCCCCCAGATGTAGAACTTGGTTGGGCGTAATAAATCTCATCGCCGTTTGGGTCAAATATGTGCAAATCGAGGTCGGCGAATTCATTCCAATTGAGTGAGATTTGAAGTCCTCCTGTCCCAACTTGTAAAACATCAAGCTCACTGATGCTTGGAGCAGAAACGCGGCCTGAGTTGTCAACTGCAACAATCTCTATCGGCACTCTTCCTTGTTTAATGTCTGGCTGAAGCGCTATTTCGAGGTTTGTGTCGAAAACTTCGGAGCCTTGTACAGAAGCATCGCTTTCCTCGTTCAAGAGGTTGAGTTCAAATACATCATCCGTGCCGGAAATTTTCGCGTAAAGCGTACTTATCAAGTCGTTGCTTCTTATGCTGACTGGTGTCTGTACTACTGAACCGTTCGCTCCGTTACTTCTCTCCTTGATGATTTGAATCTGAGGTTGATCGGAATCATTGCTGGGTTCAGGAACCGTTGTGCCTCTCTTCAGTTCGGCTAACTCTCCGCCAAACTTAATTAGAAGATCATTCGCTGCGTTGGGTGTTAACGAAGGGGTGCCGGGGTCGGCTGATGGGTTGTTGGTAGTTGAAGTTGAGCCTCCGCCACCGCATCCGGAGATAGTGGAAAGCAAAAATATCGTCAGCAGGCTGGCAATTGAGTGGTTTCTTGTTTTGCGCAACTTATGTCCTTCCCAATGTTTTCATTGTTGGAGTTATTGCTAGTGCTGTTTCAGAGGTGATGTGATCCAGCTAATATGTGGTAATTGAGAATTTTAATTGGTGGGGTTTATCACGTCTTGCTTGGGTGCATGTTACGCAACTTATGCCGACGTTTGTTAACACTCTCTAATCTACACTCAAGATTCGGCGGCCGGTAATCCTCGTCCTTCTCATACCGCTCCATCACCGAAGGATGAATCCGCGTGGTGATGCCCTCCGGCGTCAGGTCTCTGGGTTCCGATCGGCGCAGCCGATAGATGTGCCGGTTGGAGCGGTGCACGGGGGCTTGGACGCTGGGCTTCAGGTCGTCCTTGATGTGCTGCTCGATGTTGAGGCCGGCGCTCTCGGCCTCTTCGATCATCCATTGCAGGGGGAAATCACTGGCGAGGCGGCCCTGCTTGTCGGCTTTGTAGCCGCCGCCGATGTCGCCGTGGACGCCGGCGAACCGGACTTGCTGGATGTCGCGGTTGTCGTGTTCCTGCAGGAAGGTGGGTTCGAAGTCCTCCCTGCGTTCGTCGATGGCCAGGGCGTGGCGGGCGATGGCGACGTTCGGCCCCAGCTTGGTGTCGTAGAACTCGTCGGTGCGGTCGAAGAGGCCGAGGAAGGAGAAGGGGATGCCGAGGGCACCAACCGTGTCGAACACGCCCAGAAAGCGGATGTGCCGCTCGGGGTAGCTGTGCTGCTTGCGGAAGTCGACGGACTTCTTGGCCTCTGGCTTGTAGGCCTTGTTTTCGTTCTTGTAGTGGGCGAAGGCCTGCTCGATGCGGTTGGCGTCGGGGCGTTTGAGGATGCCGCAGTTGTTGATGAGGCCACACAGGCTGCGCACGGTGTAGGCGCCGCGGCTGAAGCCGAAGAGGTAGATCTCCGCGCCGGGGCTGTAGTTCTGAACGATGTAGCGGTAGGCATCCGTGATGTTCTTGTGGATGCCGCGGCCGGTGATGCCGCCGCTGACCTTGCCGTGGTAGGAACCGATGCCCCATTCGTAGAAGACGTGCTGGTCGTTGTTGGCGCCATCCCAGGGTTGAATGGCTCGGGCCAGACGTAGCACGTTGGTCGGCGTGTCCGACTCAACGTCCTCCTCCGGGCGATTCCATGTGCCGTCGGCACACACAACGATGCGCTTTGGCATGCTGTCTCCCTCACCTGCTCCTGGTTTATGTTACTGCGTCTTCACATGGGTGGGAAGTGGGCTAACGAGACGCTCTGTCTGGGCTGTGGGTTCTTGTGCGCCAGGGCACAGCTTTTTTATGGAAGGCCATCAAAGGCGAGCCGGTACCGATCCAGAACGATGGCCGCGGTGTAGCGATCTGGAAGGTCGATTGAGGTTTTGACTGGCCTTGCGCATGGCCGATCGAAGCACGTGCAACGCAGGAGCACATCCATACGCTTGTCAGCGACGATGCACCCCTGCGTTTTGGTGTGGACTCTCCGACTTTGAGCAGCAGGTGTCTGTGAGATGGTCAATGCGGATCGGTGGTGAGCACGATGGGCCCGACAGTTCGCCGGGCCTCCAGGTCGCGATGCGCTTGAGCGACGTCTTCGAGAGCGTAGGTGTGGGCCGGCTCAATCGTCAGGGCGCCCTGCGCCACCGCTTCGAAGACGGTAAGCGCGCTTTGCCTCAGCAACTCGGGCGTTGCGGTGTAATGACCGATACTCGGATTGATGACGGTGTGGCTTTTGGCATTCAGGCCATGGACATCCAAAGGGGATGCTTCGCCCGATGCCCAACCGACCAGCACGTTCTTGCCCATGATGGCGAGGCAATCGAAACTGCGGTGAAACGTGGCGGCGCCGACGCCATCGTAAACAACGTCAACCCCGCGTCCGTCGGTAATTTCATTGACGCGCGCGACAAAGTCCTCACTGCGGTAGACGATCACGTGTTCAGCGCCACGCTGCTTGGCTCGCTCTGCCTTTTCGTCGCTGCCCGCGGTGCCGATAACGGTTGCACCCAGCTTCGATGCCCATTGGGTCAGCATGGAGCCCAAGCCGCCCGCAGCCGCGTGCACCAGGATCACGTCGCCTGCGCGAACCTGATGCACCCGATGGACGAGTGCTTCGGCCGTTGTGCCCTTCAACATCATGGAGGCAGCTTGCACGTCACTGATCCTTTCAGGGATGCGGACAAGCCGATCAGCACGCACTGTGCGATGAACACGATAGGCACCCATGGCAAGGTTGTATGCAACCCGATCACCCTTGGCAAAGGCCTCGACGCCGGTACCTACCGATTCCACGATGCCGGCCGCTTCAAAACCGTTCACGAACGGTAGCGCGGGCGGCGCCTTGCTGCCGGATCGGAAGTAGGTGTCCAGATAGTTCACGCCCACGGCAGTTTGTCGCAAGCGCACTTCACCTGGCCCTGGCACGGGTGGCTCAGCATCAAGCGCTTCAAACACCGCTGGGGATCCGATGCCGTTCTGTGAGATGACCAAGCTCATGCGTTGAACCCCCCGTCGACGTCGATGACCGCACCAGTGATGTACGACGCACTCGGACTGGCAAGAAAGCTGACGACGTTGGCGATCTCTGGAGGCTGCGCGTAACGGCCGAGCGCCGTCATTCCCGCCAGTGTCGGTGCGTGATCCGCAGTGGATGGGTTCATGTCGGTATCGACAGGACCGAGTTGCAGGGTATTGACGGTGATGCCGCGCTCGCCGAACTCGCGCGCCCAGCCCCGGCCGATGTTGGCCAGCGCGGCCTTGTGCATGCTGTAGAGCGCTGCCCCGGCCATCGGAACGCGGCTCCCGAACACGCTGCCGATGTTGATAATCCGTCCATGGGCTTGCATGAACGGCGCCGCAGCCTGCGTGACCGCCCATGCACTGCGGACATTCGCAGCCACGAGCCGATCAAATTCTTGCACGTCGGCATCGGCAATCAAGCCAGTGGGGTAGACCCCCGCGTTGTTGACCAGTACGCGTGGCGCGCCGGAGGCGCTGGCGATGTCTTGCACCCAGAGTTGAGAGGCCTCAGGGTCGCTGTGATCAACGCGGCTTGCTGACACGATTCGATCCTGGGAAGCGAGCGCATCCCGCAGTGTTGACGCCGACGTCTCGTCGGACCTGTAGGAGAAATGCACGGCGAAGCCGTCGTGTGCCAGCTGACGGACTATCGATGCGCCGATGCCTCGGCTTCCGCCCGTTACGATGGCTACAGCAGATTGCTGGGATTGCTGACTCATGGGAGTACTCCTTGTTGCGGTTGATGAGTCAACGAGTCTGGAGGTGCGGCGCCGCCCTGATTAGCGGGGTAGAGTGCAAATCAGTGTTGCAATTTTCGGGTAAATAGGGATATGTCTGCAGATGACATGGTCTTGTTTGCAATGGTCGCGGAGTTCGGCAGTTTCTCCGAGGCAGCCCGCCGCGCGGGATTGCAAACGTCCACAGTCAGTCGGCGCATTCGCAGTCTCGAGGAACACTTGGATGCACGGCTGATCGAGCGCAGCACGCGGCAGCTGCTGCTGACGGAGGCGGGGGAGCGGCTACTGCCACGCGCGCAAGACATCAGCGATGCAAGGCGCGACGCTATCGCGGCGGTTCAGGACGTCCAGGCGGACTTACGCGGGCCGCTGCGCGTGACCGCCGCGTTGCCCGAAGGCGAGACCTTCCTGAGTGACTGGCTCGCCACATTCCTGCAGTCCTATCCGCAGATTCAGCTGCACCTGACATTGACCGACCGCAATGTTGACCTGATCGCCGAACGGATTGACGTGGCATTTCGGCTCGGTCCGCTGCAGGACTCTTCGCTCGTTGCGACCCCCCTCGGCTTGCTGAGTCAGGGGCTGTTCGCCTCCCCACAGTATCTCCGAGAACACCTTGTGCCGGAGACAGTCGAGCAGCTTTGCGCGCATCGCTTGCTGGGCTATCAGAATCCGAAGTTCGATCGCGAATGGATCTTTGAGGACGGACAAATGTGTGTCGGTCCCTTTTCCTGTGTCGTGGATTCGATGGCAAGCGCCGCCCGCATGGCCGCGGTCGGAGCCGGGATTGCCAGACTACCGACCTACGTCGCCGAGGCATTTGTCGCTCAGGGCGCCCTGGTGTCTATCAGGCTCGATACCCGGTTTGCTGAGCGCAAATTCTATGCGGTGGTTCCCCGGCGGGCGGGCCAAACGCGCAAGACGCGAGAACTCATCGATTATTGCAAAGCCCAATTCAGCGCTGGCTGACCAGTAAGCCATACCATGAAGTCAACGGTTGCCGTGTTTCGTCCGCAATGACATGGGCTCGAGCCGCCTCGCAAAGAGACAGGACTCGTTGCTCACGTCGCCCCGTTTGTGCCCGCATGCGACCCCGGCTTTTCCTTTCGGGAAGAGCGCGGTTGTTGAGTCCATGCAAAAGCTTGCGTGATAGCGGCGACCTATGGGGAGGCGCATCAAATGCAACTTCGGTCAAGTACGCTCGGTGCAATAAAGTGTTCCTGTCGGTGGAACAGCATTCCAACGTCAAGCGCTACCGGCCGTGAATGGTGGCTAGAGTGTCGGGCATGTTCGGCTGACGCATTTGCATTCGGCAATTGCCCCGGCCGGGTCAGTCTAAGCAGCAAATCATGAGGAGCGAGCAATGGGTGCAATCGAAGGTCAGACCACCGGCAAATGCCCGGTGATGCACGGCGGTAATACGGAAGTGGGCAACAGCGTGGTGAATTGGTGGCCGAAGTCGCTGAATCTGGACATCCTCCATCAGCACGACCACAAGACGGACCCGCTGGGCGAAAACTTCAGCTACCGCGAGGCCGTCAAGCAGCTCGACGTCAAGGCGCTCAAGCAGGACCTCCACGCGCTGATGACCGACAGCCAGGATTGGTGGCCGGCGGACTGGGGCCACTACGGCGGCCTGATGATCCGCATGGCGTGGCATGCCGCGGGTACCTATCGCATCGCTGACGGCCGCGGTGGCGCGGGCACCGGTAACCAGCGCTTCGCGCCCATCAACAGCTGGCCGGACAACGGCAACCTCGACAAGGCGCGCCGCCTGCTGTGGCCGATCAAGAAGAAGTACGGCAACAAGCTGAGCTGGGCGGATCTGTTCATTCTCGCCGGCAATGTGGCCTATGAATCGATGGGCCTGAAGACCTTTGGCTTCGCCTTTGGTCGCGAGGACATCTGGCACCCGGAGAAGGACATCTACTGGGGCGCGGAGAAGGAATGGCTGGCGCCCTCCGATGAGCGCTATGAGGACGTCAGCAAGCCGGAGACGATGGAAAATCCATTGGCTGCCGTGCAGATGGGCCTCATCTATGTGAACCCGGAAGGCGTCAATGGCAACCCGGACCCGCTGGCCACGGCCGAGCAGGTGCGCGTGACCTTTGCACGCATGGCGATGAACGACGAGGAAACAGCGGCGCTCACGGTGGGCGGCCACACCGTCGGCAAGTGCCACGGCAACGGCGATGCTGAAGCCCTCGGCCCGGCGCCGGAAGGCGCGGATGTGGAAGAGCAGGGCTTTGGCTGGCGCAATCCGCACATGGAAGGCAAGGCCTCCAAGGCCGTGACCTCCGGCATCGAAGGCGCCTGGACCAAGCACCCGACGCAGTTCGACATGGGCTACTTTGACGCGCTGCTCGACCACGAATGGCAACTCAGCAAGAGCCCGGCCGGCGCCTCGCAGTGGGAGCCGGTGGACATGAAGGAAGAGGACAAGCCGGTGGACGCCACCGACCCCTCCATCCGCCACAACCCGATCATGACCGACGCGGACATGGCGATGAAGCTGGACCCCAGCTATCGCGCCTGCCTCGACAAGTTCCGCGCCGACCCGGCCTACTTCCAGGATGTCTTCGCCCGCGCCTGGTTCAAGCTCACGCACCGTGACATGGGACCGAAGCCGCGTTATCTCGGCCCGGAAGTGCCGGATGAAGACCTCATCTGGCAGGACCCGGTGCCGGCCGGCAAGGCCGACTACGACGTCGACGCCGTCAAGGCTCAGATCGCCAAGGCGGGCCTGTCCATTGTCGACCGCATCAGCACCGCATGGGACAGCGCGCGCACCTTCCGCGGCTCGGACATGCGCGGCGGCGCCAACGGCGCGCGCATCCGACTTGCTCCGCAGAAGGACTGGGAAGGCAACGAGCCGGATCGCCTGGCCAAGGTGCTGAAGGTGTACGAGCAGATCGCCGCCGACAGCGACGTGAGCGTGGCGGACGTCATCGTCCTCGGTGGCAATCAGGCCATCGAAGAGGCGGCCAAGGCGGCCGGCCATGATCTCAATGTGCCCTTCCAGCCCGGTCGCGGCGACGCCACCGATGCCATGACGGATGCCGATTCCTTCGCCCCGCTGGAGCCGGTGGCCGACGCTTTCCGCAACTGGCAGAAAAAGGACTACGTGGTGCAGCCGGAAGAGCTGATGCTGGACCGCGCTCAGCTGCTGGGCCTCACCGCGCACGAGATGACGGTGCTCATCGGTGGCATGCGCGCGCTCGGCGCCAATTTCGGCGGTAACAAGCACGGCGTGTTTACGGATCGCGAAGGGCAGTTGACGAATGACTTCTTCGTCAACCTGACCGACATGGCCAACACCTGGAAGCCGGTCGAGAACAATCTCTATGAGATTCGTGATCGCAAGACCGGTGAGCTGAAGTGGACGGCAACCCGTGTCGACCTCATCTTCGGCTCCAACTCCATCCTGCGTGCCTACGCCGAGGTCTATGCCCAGGACGACGCCCAGGAGAAGTTCATCTGCGACTTCGCCTCGGCCTGGAACAAGGTCATGAACGCGGATCGCTTTGATCTGGTGAGCTAAGCACCCAATCTGTCGCAAGTCAGCCCGGGTTCTCTCTGCGGAGAGGGCCCGGGTTTTTTGTGCGCACCGGCGTCAGAGTGCGGCGAGGAAGCGGATCACCTTGCGTCGCTCGGTGGCGGACAGCGACGCCCAGGCGTCGCGTGCGGCCTGGGCTTCGCCACCGTGCCAGAGAATAGCTTCCGCCAGGGTACGGGCGCGGCCATCGTGCAGGTAGCCGGCGTTTGCGCCACCGATCGGGGTTGTATGGCCAAGCCCCCAGAGGGGCGGCGTGCGCCAATCGCGCGGCCCGGCGGCGCCCTCGCGGCGGCCGTCGGCGAGGCCTTCACCCATGTCGTGCAGCAGCAGGTCCGTGTAGGGCCAGATGGTCTGGCCGGCAAGGCTGGGCTCGGCGTCTTTCGCCGTGGTCCAGCTCGGGGTGTGGCACGCCGCGCAGCCGATGCGTGTAAACAAGGTCTCGCCGGTAACGACATCGGGCCGGTCGACGTAGCGCCTTGCCGGTGGTGCCAGGTGGCGTGCGTAGAACACGACGGCTTCGCCGATATCGATCGAGAGTTCGGGGTTGCCGCCGTTGGGGAAATCCTGGCAAACGCGTTGTGCCGGCGTGCACTCGTCGGTGGCAAACAGCTCGGAGGTGATGCCGAGATCATGCGCGAAGGCTTTCATGCTTTGCGCGTGCACGGTCGGCTGCGTGGCTTTCCAGCCGAATCTTCCCACAGTGCTGGCTTCAGTATCGGAGCGCGCGATGCGATGGACGCGCCCGTTGGGCGGCGCCGGGTCGGCCTGCTGGCGTGCGGCTTCGGCTTCGATCGCGGCTGTGTCGATGGCTTCGAGCAGGCCGAGCCCGATCATGGGCGGTGCGATGCGAAAGCTAACGCGGGTGTCGCTTTCGGGCTCTCCATACCCCCATTGATCCGCTTGCCACCGTGGCCGCCGCACGGCGATCTCGGTACCGTCCGGCAGGGATTCGGTGAAGGTCTGCCACTGCACGCGCACGCGGGCCTCCGGTGCGGCACCCGGCAGTGCCCGCGTCTGCAGTTGCCCGCCGTACACCGGGTGCGCCTCGCCGGACGCGCTGGCAAAGGTGACAATGCCCGCGGTGATGGGCGCGTCCGCATGCGGAGGCGGGTGGCCGCGGCCGTCGCGCACATGGCAGTCCTGGCAGGCCGCCGCGCTGTAGAGCGGACCGAGGCCATCGCGTGCAGTGGTGGAGGCTGGGGCGCTCACCCAGGCGTTCGTGAAGAAGGAGTTGCCAACGGCGAAGGTGCCGCGCTGAGACGCCGGCAGATTCGCAGACGGCTGCGAGAAATCATCGATGCCGCGGCGGTTCTCGGGATTGCGGTTGACGAAGGTCGTGTCGCCGCCTGGCAGCGCTTTGGCAGGCAGCTGCGTGACATCGGGCGGCGCATGGTGGCTGGGGTGACGCACCGGTGCATCCTCGCTGCAGCCCGTGAGCAACGACAGCAAGAGCCCCGCGAAGAGGGCCGTCCCGCAACCGCGCTTCATGAATCCCGCTCGGGCACCCCGCGCGGGGCTTGCGGGTTCAAATCGCCCAACTGCAGTGCTTCCCCCAGTGCTTCGAAGGCGGCGGTTTGGGCATGCAGATGCGCCATGGCCGTGCGGATAAGCGCATGGCCCTCATGCGCGTCGGGCGCGATCAGGACGTCGAAGGGGCGTCCGGTATCGGCAGCCTCGCGAATGGCCTGCAGACTGTCGCGGGTGTCGGTCAACGCGCGGTCGATGCGCTTGGCAAGCTCAGGGTTCACCGCTTGCGCGAGGTCTGACAGCGACGGCGAGAAGGTCTGTTCGCCGAAGCGGCCACGGTAGAGGTTCTCAATGCCCACCGCGTTGAAATACAGCGACTGGTGTGTGTCATCCGAGAAGCAGTCCTGCTCCTCTTCGGGAGACCCGGCCATGAGCGCGACCTGCATGCGTTCGCTGGCGAGTTCCTCTCCGGACATGGACGCCAGGCCAAAAAGTGCCCGGCGCAGTCCCTCCTTGGCGTCACCGCGCACGAGACGATCCCCGTAGCTGCCTTCGGCATCGGCCCAGCGCGCCCGCATCAGCGTGAGCTGGTGCGCCAGATAGTGTGCGCTGGTGATGAGGTAGGCGCCGCGTCGCTGGCAGTGCGCCAGCGGAGCCCTGCGTGGACCGTCGGTGCAGGTGGCGGCGTCGCGGCTGTAGTCGGTCCACGGGCGTTCGCCGGCGCCGGGTGTGTGGCCGTGCAGGTCCTGACCCCACAGCAGAAACTCGATGGTGTGGAAACCGGTGGCCACGTTGGATTCGTGGTCGCTCAAGGCGTGCAGTCCTTCGAGCTTGGCCCAGCTGAGAGGCTCCAATTCGATGGTGCGGCCGCCGATGGTCACGGCGGGGGCGGTTACCACGCTCAGCCGGCTGTGGCGGTTGGCCTCGGAAGCAGCGTAGCCGTCGGCCACGTAGTCGATGAAGCCTTCGTCCACCGGCCAGGCATTGACGCGCGTTTCCCATTCGTCGACGAACCAGTTGCCGAAGCGCAGGCCTTCGCTTTGGGAATACGGTACGCGGGCGGCGCGCCACGCCTGGCGGGCGGCGGCCAGGGTGTCGGGCCCCGGCGCGGCCACCAGGTCTTCAACGCGCTGCGCTAGGGTGACGGCGCGGGCGTGGGATTCGGCGTAGGCCGCGTGGGCGACGGCACGATAACTGTCGAGTACCTCGCTGACGTCGGGCGTACCGGGGCTGCACGCGCTCAGAAAGCACGCGCAGCCCAAGGTGGCCAAGCGCACCAGATGACTGAGACGCACTACCTTGCGCGTTTGCTGTCCGTTACCCGCCATGGAGCCGAAGAAGGCGGCCGCGCGTTCGCGCTACCAGCCGAGTTCGCTCTGGGTCAGCGTGAAGACTTCTACGGGTTCGGGCGGGTTCAGGCCCTCGATGTTTTCGCCGTACCACTCCACGCGGATGGTGTCGCCGAGAATCGTCGCCCACATGAAGCCGGCGGAGCCGCGATAGTCGGAGATGCCGTTCTTGTCGCCCTCGCGCTCCTCGAAGCCGAGGTTGGAGGCAGGACGGGTTTCCGTGCGGCCGCCGGCACCGGAAACGATGAACTCGGTCCGGCCGCAGGATTCCACCGGCTTGAGCCAGCGCAGGTCGTGTTCATGGCCCTGCACGTGGAACTGCACGCGGTCGCAGAGCGATTCCTCCATGGCGGCCTTGAAGCTGGGCGAGCCGTCGCCGTAGTTGCCGTTGGAGATGTAGTTGTAGTGGCTCATCGAAATCTTCCAGCGCGCCGGAGAGAGTTCGGTTGCCTTGCGCAGCCATTCCCGCTGGAAGGCGCTGTCATAGGCATTGCCGTCGAGCGAAATCGAATCCGAATCGCCATCGATGGTGTCGCTGTCCACTGCGAACAACTCCATCACATTGCCCCAGCGGTGCGTGTAATAGCGCGCCGGCATGTGCCACATCTGGGAGGGGCGACCTTCGCGATAGGTGTATTCCACCTGGTTGTCGCCGAGCTGCGTGGTCTGGCCGGTGGCGCCGTTGTCGTGATTGCCCAGCACCAGATAGAAGGGGATGTCGAGTCCGTCGTAGACATCCTCGAAGGCTGTATTGAACTGCGGGTCCTGCGTGGAGAAGGCGCCGAAGAAGTAGATGTTGTCGCCGGCCGCTATCGCGAAATGGCAGCCGGGCACGGATTCGGTGGCCTTGGACTCGCACACCAGTTGCATGGTTTCCGCCAGGCCGGACTGCACCGCGTCTTGCGTGCCGGCATCGCCCAGGATGATGAAATTCAGCGGCGTTTCCGCGTCGTGCGGCGTGGTCTCCGTGGTCGGTTTGCGCGTATTACGGCTCTCGCTGTTATCAGCAACCGGGGCTTGGGCACCGGCCTGGCCCGCAGTGCCGTTACCACCGCAGCCGTTCAGGATGAGCAGAGCCGATAGCGCGGCGCACAGCCGGAGGTTCATTTGCTTCATGGGAGGATAGGAGCTGGATCAACCCGCGATTATTGCGCGCGCATGTGACGGTTCGACGACAGGGGCGACGATGCGTACTGGACCTGACGCACTGCGGCCGGTGGGGCTCGACGCCGGCGCGTCGCGGGCTTCAGGATGGCGGCAACGGACGGATGGGATTCGTCCATTCAGCGACGAGGCGGCAGGCTCGGATTCTGATGCCTCCGTCGACCACGATAATCTAGGAGAATCTTCATGCTGTGGGCTTGGCTGGCAATGGCCGCGGGACTGGGCCTGTTGTACGTGGGTGCGGAAGGGCTGGTGCGCGGCAGCGCGTCGCTCGCTGGGCGGCTGGGGCTGACGCCGCTGGTGATCGGCCTCACCGTAGTGGCCTTCGGTACCAGCATGCCGGAGCTGGCGGTGAGCGTGGAGGCGGCCCTCAACGATCGTAGTGCCATCGCGCTCGGCAATGTGGTCGGGTCCAACATCGGCAATATCGGTCTGATCCTGGCCCTGGCGGCCATGGTGACGCCGCTGGCGGTGCAGGCCAAGGTGTTGCGCGTGGACACACCCTTGGTGATCGCGGTCTCGGTGCTTCTTCTGATCCTTGTCAGTGACGGGCATCTGGGGCGGATCGAAGGCACTGCCTTGGTGGTCGGCGTGCTGGCCTACGTTGCCTTCAGCCTGTGGAGTGCGCGCCGCGAGAGCGCCGTGGTCCATGCGGAATTCGCAGAAGGGGTGCCGGCGCCCTCGGGTTCCGTCGGCCGCGACATCCTGTTCGTCGTGGTGGGCTTGGCAGTACTAGTGGTCGGGGCGCGCATGCTGGTGCAGGGCGCAATCACGGTGGCCGAGGCGGCCGGGCTGTCCGACGCCGTCATTGGCCTGACGATTGTTGCCATCGGCACCAGCCTGCCCGAGCTGGCCGCCTCGGTGGTGGCAGCCGCCAAGGGCGAGGGCGACATTGCCGTGGGCAATGTGCTGGGTTCCAACCTGTTCAACATCCTGGGCATTCTGGGCATCACCAGCCTCATCCAGCCCCTGGAATCCGGCGGGGTGGGGCCGACCGATCTCTGGGTGATGGTCGGCTTTGCCGTGCTGCTCGCGCCATTGATGCGCACCGGCTGGCGCATTGGCCGCTGGGAAGGCGTGATGTTGCTGCTGCTCTACGTGAGCTATCTGGCGCTGGTGATCAGCGGCAAGGGCTAAGCACAGCGGGCACCGACCGCGCTGCCCTCATTCAGTGACCAGCGCGGAACAGGGCAGCGCCAGCTCTGCATTCAGCACGGTGGGTGGCTGGCGCAGTTGGGTGGCCTGCTCGTAGTCGTAGGCGTAGGCCAACAGGTCGGCTTCATCGAAGGCCGTGCTGGCGAATGCAAGGCCCTGCGGAACCTGGCCGTCATAGCCCATCGGGACGGTGACATTGGGATAGCCGGCCGCGGCCGTGATGCCCGTGTTGGCGCCGTTGGGGCCGACAATCGCATCCAGGTCGTTGCTGCTCAGCTGCTGATCGATCCAGGTCTGGGCGCTCAGAATGGCGGTCTCGCGCGACAGGACGTAGACCGGATCGAGTTCCTGCCCGCTCTGCGCGTCGGACAACTGCAGCAGGCTTTGGCCGAACTTCACCGCACCGGGAAAGCCTTCGTTGTAGGCGATGATCTCCGACAGGCTCTGTACCGGAATGCCGGGGCCGGCTTCTTCGGCCAGATAGCGATTAAGGAAGAGTTTGAACTCGTTGGGGATGGCGGTGATGGAGGCGAAGGAACCCACCGAGGGCGGCAGATTGCCGTCGAAGGGCACGATAGTCGCGCCCTCGGCTTCCAGCACGGCTAGTGCGGCGCCGAACAGGCCGCTGTCGGTCAGATCCGCCTCACGCACGCCCAGACGCACCCCTTCGAGTGCGGTGTCGGACAGGGCGGCCAGGTAGTCGGGCACGGCACCCGCCAGCGGCGAAGCTTCAAAGCGCGGACTGGCGTCGTCCAGTGGATCCAGCCCTGCAATGACGCCAAGCACGGCGGCGGCATCGGTGACGTTGCGCGTCATGGGTCCCGCGGTATCGAAGCTGTGCGCCAGCGGGATGATGCCGGAGCGGCTGACCAGGCCGATGGTGGGTTTCACGCCCACCAGGCTGTGTCGGGTTGCGGGACTGATGATGGAGCCCGAGGTCTCGGTACCAATGGTCACGGTTCCGAAGGCCATGGTGCCGGCCACGCCTGAACCGGTGGAGGAGCCCGACGGATCGAGATCGAAACGGTAGGGGGCGATGACCTGTCCGCCCAGCGACGAGTAGCCGTTGGGCATGCGCAGGTCCATCCAGTTGGCGAATTCGGAGAGATTGGTCTTGCCCAGCACGATGGCACCGGCATCGCGCAGCTGCTGGGTGATGAAGGCCTCCGCCACCGGGAAATTGCGCGCCAATGCAATGGAGCCCGCGGTCGTGGGCATGTCGCGGGTACCGGTGTTGTCCTTGAGCAATACAGTGAGGCCATGCAGCGGGCCCTTGGCCTGCCCGGCCGCGCGTTCGGCGTCCTTCATCTGTGCCTGGGCGATGGCGTCAGGCGCCAGACTGCGAACCGAATTCAAGGCCGCGTTGGCGCGGTCATACGCCTCGATACGGGCGAGTTGCTGCACCACCAGTTCGGTGCTGGTCAGCGTGCCGGCCTGCAGTGTCTTTTGCAGCGTTAGCACATCGGTCTGCTGCAGGTCGATACCGTTGAGCTGGCGCAGTCCATCCGCATAGGCGTCCGTGCATTGCGCGTTGCGCGCACTTTCGGCAACGGCAACCGTTGATGCCGCCTGCTCCTGGTTGCCGCCACAGGCGGCCAGCGCGATGGCCGATGCGGCCAGCAGCAGGTGGCGCACCTTCATTGGCTGTTCTCCGGTGCGGGTGTCTCTGCATCGCCATCCAGCGCGGGCGGCTTGCGATGTTGCGTGGCCTGTTCGTAGGCGTAGGCGATGGTGAACAACGTGGATTCATCCCATTTGCGGCCAAAGATTTCTACGCCCACGGGGAGGTCGCCGCTGGTGAAGCCGGCCGGGACGACGATGGAAGGCATGGACGTGGTGGCGCTGAAGGCGCAGTTGCTGCCTTGTGGCACGCCGGTGGGCAGGGCAGGCTGTGAGACCGGCGGGTAGATCAGCGCATCCAGTTCCAGCCGGTCCATTTCGGATTCCACATAGGCTCGCATGGCGTCGCGCTTGGCCAATGCCTGCTGATACTCGGCGCTGCTGGTGTCGCGCGCCGCCAGTGAGGCGCCGACCAGAGCGCGGATTACCGGATGCACCCCCGGATCGGTGAAGACGTCCTCGGTGTTCTCCTTGGGGGCGTCGAAGCTGGCCAGATACTCGTCGAGATGGTCGGCGAACTCCTGCACGATGACAGACACCGTTTCGAACTCGGGCAGATCGACCGGGTCCACGATCTCCGCCCCCTTGGCCGCCATGTCGGCAGCCGCCTGCTCGACCAAGGCATCGACCTCGGCGTCCCCGCCAAAGGCGGCAGACCCGCCATAGGTGCGCAGAATGCCGATCCGCTTGCCCGTGAGGCCGTCGGCCTTGAGGTAGGCGGTGTAGGTGGGGGGCTGCTTGCGCTCGGCGTCCAGCGTCGCCGGATCGGCCGGGTCCACGGAGGCCATGGCATCCAGCATGAGTGCTGCGTCGCGCACCGTGCGCGTGATCGGGCCGCCGACATCCTGAGTGTGCGACAGCGGCACCAGACCGTCCTGCGAGACCAGGCCGACGGAAGCGCGCACGCCCACAAGGCTGCTGTTCGACGGTGGCAGGCGGATGGAGGCGCAGGTGTCCGAACCGGTGCCCACAGCCGCGAAGTTGGCGGCGATGGCCGCAGCGCTACCCCCGGAGGAGCCGCCGGCGTCGCGTGTGGTGTCGTAGGGCGTGGCGATGCGACCGTTCGCACTGTTGTAGCTCTGCGTGAAGTAGGCGAATTCGGTCATTGCTGCCTTGCCAAGAATCAGCGCGCCGGCTTTGCGCAGGCCGGCCACCGAGGTGGCGTCGTCAGGCGGTACCGAGCCGGCCAGCGACAGCGAAGAGGCGGTCGTGGGCGCGTCCTTGGTGTCGTACAGGTCCTTGAGCAGGACCGGCACGCAATGCAGTGGCCCGGTCAGTCCTTTCTCCGCATAGGCGGCGTCGAGTGCCTTGGCCTGATTCCGCCACTGCGGGTTGAGCGCCTGCACGGCATTGATCGCAAAGGCGCCCTGCGGTGTGTCATCCAGGGCCGCAATGCGGTCGATGTACATCTCGCCCAGCTTGAGGCAGGTCAGCGGCTTGCCGTCTTCGGTGACTTTTTTGCCGGCGAAGGCGGCGTGGATGTCCGCGACTGTCGCTTCCTTCAGGGTGAAGGTGGCGGGGGCGGCGGTATCAGCGGGGCTGTCTTCCGGCGTGCTGCTGCCACAGGCGGCGAGCAGGGCGCCGAGGAGGACGAGCGGGAGGGCATGGGGTCGATTCATGGCGAAGGCGCGTTCTGGAACTGGAGGTCTGCGATCTGGATGGCGCCGGCCATGCTCTGATCGAAGATGAGCTTCAGGGTGTCGAGCTGACTGGGGTCGACGCCGGCAAAGGCCTTGAGCGGGAAGAGCAGCATGTTGAGTGTGGTCTTCGCGCCTTCGCCGTTGTCGGCATCCCCGGGCGGTACGAAGAGGACATCGCCGTATTCGGAGGCGAGCAGCTCCTTGCTGTTGCCGCCCTTGTCGGTCAGCACCAGACGGAAATCCTGCTTGTCCGTGCTGTTGAAGTCCTTGGCGGCATTGAAGGCTACGCCCACCCGCAGGCTCAGGAAGTCCTTGCTGCTCGCATCCAGTCCACCCAGCTCGGTCTTGAAGCTGGCGCCGGCCGTCTTCCATTGCAGGAACAGCTGGCCGGTATTGGCGAAGGTGCGGACCGAGGGGCAGCCATCGGCATCATTGGTGCCCTCGGTGTTCTTGGTGGTGCAGAACTCGGCGCGCTCGAAGCCGTCCACCGTCTGATTGCCTGCCAGGTTGTTGGTGGCGAGTCGCTCCGGTGTGAGGGCGTCGTTGATGACGATGCGCTTGGCTTCGGGCATCTGGATGCTGAGCAGCACACGGTCGTCACAGAAGCCTTCGGTGTCCTCCGGGCAGGCATCGGCGGGCAGATGCGCACGGCCCTGCCAGTAGGATTTGAAGTCGGTTTCGCCGCCGACAAAAAGGCGGAAGAAGGAGGACATCAGGAACTCACCGTGCGCACGTTGGGCGGCCGGGCTGTCGCGACCATTGTCTTCGGCGCTGCGGTCGCACCAACTGTCGGCATTGGTGTAGTCGTCGCCGTTGCCCTCTTCACCGGTCCATTGGGTGTTGTAGTAGTTGTGGTTGCCGCCCTTGGTCAGGATCTGGAACTTGGCAGCCGGTTTTTCTGCGGCCACATAGCGGGAGTCGTCATAGAGGAAGGCACCCTGCAGATTCGAGACATCGCCGTCGCAATAGGGCAGCAGGACGGCGTAGGTGGTGTCAGGTGCGGTGATGTAGTCGAAGTTGGTGGGTGCCAGCGCGAAGACCGCCTTGATGCTGTGCGGCGCGGTGAATGGGTCTGCCAACTGACGCGGAGGAAGGCCGACTTCCGTGGTCTGCCGCCCTGGCAGATTAAGGAAATGCACATGCGACACCGCCTGCCCGCCGCGCGAGTGCCCCATCAGGCCGACGCGGGCAAAGTCCATACGCTCCTTGAGGCTGATGAAGGCCTCTGGTTCGGCCAGACTCGGATAGCTGCCGTCGGTATTGATGGCGCGAAAGATATCGAGGTGATGCAGGATCAGTTGCGAACGCGCGTTGACGCCGGCGTCGCCCGCCAGGTCCTTGTCGTTGACATCATTGGCGTCGATGGAGATGACCACGTAGCCGTGCGAGGCCAGCGTGTCCGCCATGTAGTCGTAGCCTCTGAAGTTGTCGATGGGCTGGGTGAGGACCAGCGGCGCGCCGGTTTCCGAGAAGTCCGGACAGACGCCCGGGCTGAGGAATTCGGTGCCGTCACCGTAGACGCAGGTGGCGTGACGGCCGTGCAGGTACAGGATGACCGGCAGCGGTCCGTCGCCTTCCAGCGGGTAGCGCACCTGGCCTTCGACATCGGCGTTGTATTGCAGGCCGGTGCTGGGGTCGCTCACCAGGATGGCGGCGGAGCTGTAGGGCACGGCGTCGGAAACCTCGACGCCGACCTTGGGCTCGGCCGCGCTGGGCGCGACCGAGCTGAAGCGGGCAGCACTGCTGGTCTCGTCAGGGGCGTCGTCGCCTGCTGGCGCTTCCGGCAGGCTGGAGCCACTGCAGCCCACCACGAAGAGTGCGATGAGGCCAACGAGCCAGCGGCTGTGGCGTGGATACAGGCTGGTCATGGGACGCTCCGGATCAGGGGGTGGGCGCGGTGCCGGTCAGGGTGGTCAGCACGTCGAGGTAGACCCCTGTGGGAAGGTCTTCCGGTGCTACCGATGCCGCCTGCATCAGTGCCTTCTGCGTGTTGGCATTGAACTCGGCGATGGTGTCGTTGCTCTCCACCAGCGGTCCCGGCGAGATGTCCGGCGGCTTGCGGTGCAGCGTGGCCTGCTCGTAGTCATAGGCGATGCCGAGGCCGGTGCCTTCGTCAAAGCGGCGCACGAAGATTTCCATGCCACGCGGCACGCCCACGCTTTCATCGAAGCCGATCGGGACCACGATCGAGCCCATCTGGGTGGTCGAGCCGAGGTCGCAGGTGCGGCCACCGCTCGGCCCCGGCGAAAGCACCAGAGCGTCCAGCCGGACCGGGTCGCCGCGATCGTCGAATACCGTGCCTTCGACGCTGGGGTCGCCGTCCATCACGGCGGTGACGTACTTGCGCTCGTCCACGATGGACTCCAGTTCTTCCTGCGTCGGTGCCGCGTCGGGGTCACCCGTGGCGGTCAGTAGCATCAGCGGGGCGCTGCGCGGACCGACGCGCAGGCTTTCCACGATGCCGCCGCGGAAACCGGGCAGATTGGCGGTGCAGGCCGAAACGCGACCGTGCTCCTGGGTGGCCAGCGCACTGCTGACACAGGCGCGCGGCGAGGTGCCGCCCCCTTCGTCGAAGAACTTGAAGTAGTCATTCATGTACCAGTGCGTGGAGCTGGCGCCGCGGCTCTGGAACTTGGGCAGCGTCACGTCGTAGACATTGGCGCCCAGTGACTTGAGCTTGTCGACCGCGGCCTGCAGCAGCTCGGCCTGCACACCTGCGCCATCGGCATCGGTGCCATTGCCGAAGCTGCGTAGTACGCCGATGTTCTTTCCGGCCGCGCCATTGGTTTCGCGGTCTAGGTATTCGACGTAGTTTTCCGGGCGCTCGCTCTCGGGGAAGTCGAGGGTCTTCGGGTCCCGCGGATCGACACTGGCCATGGCCGTCAGCATCAAGGCGGCGTCGCGTACGGTGCGCACCATCGGGCCGCCCGTATCGCGCTCATGGCTGAGCGGGAAGATGCCGTGTTGGGAGATCACACCCAGGCTCGGGCGAATGCCCACCAGGCCATTGACCGCCGACGGCAGACGGATGGACATGCAGGTGTCGCTGCCAGTTCCGCCGAGGGCGAAGTTGGCCGCGATGGAAGCGCCGGTGCCTGAGGACGAGCCGCCGGGGCTTTCCGCCGTGTTATAGGGATTGCTGACCTGGATGGCACGGGCTGAAAAGCCTGTGGTGAAGAAGGCAAATTCATCCTGGTTGGCCTTGCCGAGGATGACCGCACCAGCCTTGCGCAGGCCCTTGACGCTCTCGGCGTCGATACCCGCCTGATGGCCGAGCATGGCGTAGGAGCCGGAGGTCGAGGGGTGATCGAAGGTGTCGAAGTTGTCCTTCAGCAGCACGGGCATACAGTGCAGATAGCGGTCACCTACGCCGCCCTCCTGCTTGTACTTGGCATCCAGTGCCTCGGCCTGATCGAGCGCCGTCGGATTGATGTAGAGCGCGCCGCGGATCGGCAGGCCGCCATTGGGCTGCGGTGCATTGTTGTAGCGCAGGATGCGGTCGATGTAGGCCTCCACCAGCTTGACGCAGGTGAGCTTCTCGCCGTCGGGCATCAACTTCTTGCCGGCAAGGGCGTCGTGTACATCGGCCATCGTGGCCTCGACGAGTTCAAAGGAGCCGGTTTCGCCGCTGCCGCTGCCACCGCCGCAGGCAGTAACGCCCAGGCCCGCAGCGCAGGCGAGAAGGAAGCGAAGAACGGGGGTTCGGGGAACGTGGATCATGGCGCTTGCTCGGTGATGACGATGGGGAGGTTCTGAGTGCGTTGGAACAGCAGGTCGGTGAGCTGCACAGTTCCGGCGGGCGTCTTGTCGAAGACCAGCGAGACGCTGTCGATGGCCTGCAGATCAACGCCCTCGAAGGCCGTCAGTGGAACGTCCACCGCGTTGAGGGTGGTCTTGCGGCTGCCGGGACTGTCGAAGTCGTCCCCCGGCGGATAGAAAAGGGCATCGCTGAAGTCGCTGGCGACGACGCTGGCGGTGGCACCGCTGCCGTCTTCGAGTTCGATACGGAAGTCCTGGCCATCGGCGTTGTCCGTATCGCCGTGCGATACCCCGATGCGCACCGACATCATTTGATAGGCGGACACATCCTTGCCCATCAGATCGCTGCGCAGACGCGCGGGTGCATCCCAGCTCAGGAAGATCTGCGGGGCCGTGTTGAAGGTGGGCTCCGCCACGGCGCAGCCTTCTCCCGGGCGGCCATTGGTGGCACAGGTGCCGATTTCCGAGAAGCCTTCCAGGGTGACTGCGCCGCCCAGGGCATTCGTGCTCAAGCTGGTGTCGTCCAGGGTGGCATCGACCACCAGGCGGTCCTTTTCCGGCGCGTGCACACTGAGCAGATAGCGGTCGTCGCAGGGGCCGCTGCTATCGGGGCAGGCGCTGTCGGGGACCTTGGCGCGGCCGTTCCAGTAGGCCGCGTAGTCGGCTTCGCCGCCGACGAAGGCGCGGAAGAAGCTGGCGATGAAGAAGAGGCCGAGTGCACGCTGCTCTTCCGGCGTATCGCGCTGATTGTTCGGGCTGTTGCCGCCGCAATGGCTGTCGTTGCCCGCCGGGTCGTGAATGGTCCAGTCGTCCGAGGTCCAGACCGTATTGAAGTAGTTGTGGTTGGCGCCCATCGCGAGCAGTTGGAATTTGGGCGTGTCATCGCCAGGTTTGGCGTAGCGGGCTGTGTCGTAGGCGAAGTTGCCCATGAGGTCCTCGACATCGCCATCGCAATAGGGCGCCAGGCTGATGAAGGGCACACCCGCCACCGTTAGCGTGTTGTAGTCTGTGGGCGCCAGTGCAAAGACCCTTTTCAGAGCATGAGGTGCGTCCCGCGCGGCATTCAAGGCAACGGTCTTGTTGACGCCTTCGCCGCCGCGTGAATGGCCCATGAGTCCGACCCGCGAGAAGTCGAGCTTGCCGGCGAGGTCGTCGAAGCCTTGGCCGCCTTCCTGGCTGATCGTGCGGAAGCTATCCAGGTGCTTGAGCACCAGTTCGGCCCGCGCGAGCGCTCCGGTATCGCCATTGCCCGGGCTGCTGTCGTTGTCGTTGATGTCATTGGCATCGACAGACAACACCGCATAGCCGTGACTGGCCAGCGCCGTGGCGATGTAGTCATAGCCGCGAAAGCTCAGCGCCGATTCGATGATGACAATGTTCGGGCAGTTGTCCTCGGGTACGGGAACCGGCAACTGGCCGATCGTGGTTTCACAGGTCTGATGGCGACCGTGCAGGAACAGCAGTACCGGCCACGGGCCGTCACTGTTATCGGGATGCCGAATGTAACCGCGGACATCGCTCTCGTACTGCGCGTCGGTGATCTCATCGCGGACGGTGATGCGGCCGAAGTCATAGTCGCGCGCCACCGTTTCATAGGGGCCGGTCAGGCTTGGGTCGGCGGCGGTGCCATCGAACAACTTCGGCGCGACATCCGGCGTATCCGAGGCGCTGTGACCGCCACAAGCTGCCAGCAAAAGCGCGCTGACCGCGAGGAGACTGCGGGAAAGAGGGATTCGAATCATGACCATCTGGTTGTCCTGCGGGCTGCATTGGCCCGACTGGTTTTGATACCGGTCCGGTGATGACTGGACGTTCGGTATGGATGCAATGACGGAACGATGTGGTACACAGGAGCAAGGCGCGTGCCATTTTTATGGAGCTTTATAAAACAGGTATTTATGGTTTTTGTGACTGGAATATGAACCGAATTGAGGCGTGGATGCTGCAATGCAGCACCAGCATGGGGCGCGTTCAGTCACCAACCTGAAAGACGGTTCAGACGTCGGCCTTCCGGGCGCTTTTGGCGAGGCCGTGCCATGCGACGGCGTCGGCGGCTTCAGTGGCAATTCACGACCGCTATCCCATGGTCTCCCGCGTGTTCCACGACAAGGAGTCCAGCGATGAAACACACGACGACCGGTTTTGCCGTGACGGTGGCGGTTGCCAGCCTGGGTCTGAGTGCCTGCAATGGCATGTTTTCCAGCTCGGACTGCAGCCAGTGCGGCGAAATCGAATCGATTCAGGCCCGCCAGGTGGAAGGGGAAGCCTCACCCATGGCCGCTGTTGCCGGTGCCATCATCGGCGGTGTGGCCGGCAACCAGGTGGGTTCCGGAAGCGGCAAGGACGCGGCCACCGCGGCTGGCGCCGTGGGCGGCGCCGTCGCCGGCAAGGAAGTCAGTGAAGAGCAGGCATCGCACACGGTGTACGACGTCACCGTCGACATGCAGCAGGGCGGTGAGCGCGAATTGACGCTGGCCTCGCGCCAAGGCTTGCGCGTGGGTCAGGACGTTCGCGTCACCGACGACCGCGTCGAGCCGATGTAACGCGCTCAGGGATGACCAGCCGGTGACGGCTGGTCATTCACCGGTCCATCGGACGCCCTGCCGGGCGTAGCATCGGTGTCTGGCGGTGCATGCGATTCCGTCGCAGTGTTTTCGTGGCTGCCTTCGTCAGCTGTCGCCGAGGCAAGGTGCATCTCCATCGCCATGGGCGTGGTCCGTACCAGCGGTACGAAGACACTGCTGTGATCTTCTGCGTCATGGCGATTCCGCAGCAGGCGACGAATGGCATAAGCCGCCAGGAGCGCATGGGTGGCCGCGAAGTAGAGCGGCAGCGCCTGGAGATGGGTCCATTCCATGATCTGGCCGGCCAATGCAGGGCCAATGGCCGCGCCCACGCCATGCAATAGCAGCAGGCTGGAGCAGCCGGAGAGCACATCATCCGCACTCAGGTGGTCCACGAGGTGGGCGATGGCCACGGGGTAGATCGCGAAGGCCATGCCGCCATAGAGGGCGATGGCGATGGTGACCCAGCGCTCCGAGCCGCTGAGTGCAAGCAGGAGGACGCCGCCCACGGCAGCCGCGATGGACGCCGCGCTCAGCACCAGCCGCCGATCAAAGCTGTCCGATAGCCGGCCGAGGGGCAGCTGCAGCACGGCGCCGCCGAGAATGGCAGCGGTCATGAAGGTCGCAATGCCCGAGGCGTCAAGACCGATGCGTCCGGCGTAGAGCGCACCCAATCCCCAGAAGGCGCCCATGGCGAGTCCGGACAGGAAGGAGGCCGCGACCGCCAGTGGTGCCAGTGACCACAGCCGGCGCAGTCGCAGCCGCTGCGCGTCATGCACTGCCGGTTGGGCCATGCGCGTCCACGCCACGGGTACCAGGCTCACGCTGATGAGCATGCCGGCGATGATGAAGAGCAGATAGGAGGTCGTGGCATCGAGCCTGAGCAGCTGCTGGGCCGCTGCCAGCGAGCCAAGATTCACGGCCATGTAGATGGCAAAGACGCGACCCCGCTGGGCCGCTGGCGTCTGCGCATTCAGCCAGCTCTCCGAGATTGTGTAGAGAATGACGAGCACGACGCCGGTCATCACGCGCAGCAGGCCCCACACCACCGGGTGGATCACGAGCACGTAGGCCAGCGCCGAGGCGGATGCAAGAGCGGCGCAGAGCGCAAAGGCACGGATGTGGCCGACGCGGCGGATCAACGGCATGGCAATGAAGGTGCCGATGAAGAAACCGACGAAGTAACCGGACATGATGATGCCGATCAGACCGTCGCTGTAGCCCTCCAGACCCCCGCGCACGGCGACGACTGTGTTCAGCAACCCGGTGCCGAGCAGTAACAGGGCGACACCGAGCAGCAGGGCGGCGATGGGCAGTATCAGTCGGAGCATCCACGGACTCCCAAAGCGGGCACCCCATGCTGTCATGAAAGAACTGTGCCAGGAGGGCGCGTTGCGCCGAAGTCGATGCCGCGCACGGGCTTGAAAGCCCCGCCCGCGGACTGCCACGGTGGGGCGATCCTTGCATGACAGGAGGCAGACATGCGGAACCTACCTTCGCCTCTCACACTGGCCTTCATCGGTTTCAGCGGTGTGGTCCTGACCGCCTGCGACAGCTCCGGCGGTGGCGTGGATGAAGGTGCCGATAGGCGCGGCGATGTTGCCGGCGTGTATTTCTCTGCAAAGAACGGCCAGGTCGGTGACGAACTCTGGACGTCGGATGGCAGCGAAGGCGGCACGCGTCTGCTGCGCAACATCGCGGGCAGCGGAGCCAATTCGGAGGCCGGTGCCTTCCATCGCGTGGGCGATCTCGTGCTGTTTGCGGCGGAAACCCCTGCCCAAGGCCGAGAGCTGTGGCGCACCGATGGCAGTGAGGCCGGTACGCAGCTGGTCAAGGACATCCTGCCGGGCGCGGGTGACGGCGTCGAACTCTCCGAGGCTGCGGTGTTTAACGGGGCGCTGTATTTCGCTGCCCGGGATAGCGCCACGGGTGAGGAGCTGTGGCGCTCGGACGGGACCCGCGATGGCACCCAGCGCGTGGCCGATATCCAGAGCGGTGCCGATGGGTCCCGGCCGGAGGGCTTCACGGTTTTCGACGGTCTGCTGTACTTCAGCGCGGAAGGTGGCGCAGGTGGCGAGCTCTGGCGCAGCGATGGAACGGCCGCGGGCACGGAGCGCGTGACAGATATCAACCCCAGCGGTGGCGCCTTCCCGACACAACTGACCGTGCTCGGCGATCAGCTGCTGTTCTTCGCCCGTGACGGCAACACGGGCAAGGAACTCTGGCGCAGCGATGGTGATCCTGCCAGCGGCGCCAGTCGGGTGGCCGATATCGACAACGGCGCGGATGACGCAACCCCTGGTGTGGCCTGTGGTCCCGGCTTCGACCCGCTGGTATTTCAGGGGGCCTTCTACTTCAATGCTAACGACGGCAATGCGGGTGTCGAGCTTTGGCGGTCCGATGGCAATAGTGTGGAGCGCATTACCGATATCAACAGCAGCGGCAATTCGTTGCCCTGCGAGCCCACTGTGGCGGCCGGCACGCTGTACTTCGTCGCCCAGGACGATCAGTTCAACGAAGATCTCTATCGTCTCGACACGGCGGCAGCCGCCACCACCGTGGTACAGGTCAATACCAGTGCCAGCGGCATCCTGCCGAGCGCGCTGACGGCCCTGGGTGGCGATGTCTACTTCAGCGCGCGCGCTGACGGCGGCAACTTCAACGACGAGTTGTGGCGGACCGACGGCCTCGGCAGTGGCATCACCAAGGTGGCCGAAATCCGTCCGGGTGATGACGGCTCTCAGCCGCGCGGGATGATCGCCAGCGGCGGCACGCTGTACTTCGGCGCCAACGACGGTGTTACCGGGGTGGAGCTATGGCGCAGCGACGGTACCGAGGCCGGAACCGAGCGCGTCAAGGACATCAACCCGAGCGGAGACAGCGATCCGACGCCCCTCTTCGCCACGCAATAGACGCTGCGCACACCTGGCCGAGTCCAGGTGCGCTTCGACTCGGCTGGGCTGTGCGGGGTCTTGTGGCGGGTCGGTTCAGACCATGCTGCCCGCCTTGTTGGCATCCTGGAGCTTGTCCGCGGTGCGAAGTTCGAAGTCACTGGCGTCGTGGCGCTCCGGCAACTGCTCGTGGGCCTCGCCCCAGAAGCGGTTGACCATGCGACCGCGCTCCACGGCAGGGCGTACATCCAGCTCCTTGGCCCAGCGTCGTACGTGTTCGTATTCCTCGACCTGCAGGAACTCACCGGCTTCGTAGAGCCGTCCGAGGGCAAGCGCGCCGTACCAGGGCCAGTTGGCGATATCGGCCAGCGTGTACTCGTCGCCCGCCAGGTAGGGGCTCTCGGCGAGACGGCGGTTGAGGACATCGAGCTGGCGCTTGACCTCCATCGTGAAGCGGTCGATGGGGTACTTCATCGGCTCCGGCGCGTACGCATAAAAGTGGCCAAAGCCACCACCGAGGAAAGGTGCGCTCCCCATCTGCCAGAACAGCCAGCTCAGCGTTTCGGCCCGCGCAGCGGTGCTGGTGGGCAGAAAGGCGCCAAATTTTTCGGCCAGATGGACCAGGATCGCGCCGGACTCAAAAATCCGCACCGGCGTCTCACCGCTGTAATCCATCAAGGCCGGGATCTTCGAGTTCGGGTTCACGTGTACGAAGCCACTGCCGAATTGCTCGCCTTCCAGAATATTGACCGGCCAGGCGTCGTACTCGGCGCCGCTGTGCCCGAGCGCCAGCAATTCCTCGAACAGCACGGTGACCTTGACCCCATTCGGTGTGGCCAGCGAATAGAGCTGGAAGGGGTGCTTGCCGACCGGCAGCTCCTTGTCGTGTGTGGGACCCGCGACCGGACGGTTGATGCTGGCGAAGCGTCCGCCGCTGGCTTCTTCCTGCGTCCATACGCGTGGCGGCTTGTAACCGGTGTTGTCACTCATTGCTTCCGCTCCCGTGTGTGCGGCCATGGCCTGTGCCGCTGAGTTTTCTGCATCGCAGGCTAAGGCCAGCGGCCGCACTGACACAAATGCGATCGTCTGAAATCAGGGTGTAGATCGTCCTGCATCCGTGACGTGCATCAATGCGGCCGGTGATCGCTCTTTTCAGACTCCCTTCCGTTGTCCTGCTTTTACACGTCAAGGGTGTCCATGGACCAAGCGTTGATACAAACCGTTTGTCCGTCCTGCGGTCGGCGCAACCGACTGCCCGTTGCGCGCCTGAGGGCCGGAGGGCAATGCGGGGCCTGCCATCAGCCCCTGTTTCAGGGGCGCGCATTCGCCTTGGATGACGATGGCTTCAGCACCTATCTGCAGGGCGAGCAGTTGCCGGTGGTGGTGGATTTCTGGGCGCCGTGGTGTGGCCCCTGCAAGGCAATGGCGCCGATCTTTGACGCTACGGCCGCTGTGATGGAGCCCGAGGTGCGCTTCGTCAAGGTCAACGTGGATACGGCACCGGCGACGGCGGCGCGATATGCTATCCGCAGCGTGCCCACGCTGATGGTCCTGGTGGGCGGTACATCCGTCGCCACGCAAGCGGGGGCCATGCCTGCCCAGGCATTCCGGGAGTGGGTGCAGTGGCATCTCGCCCGAGGCAAGGCGGACGGAACCGCGATGGCGCGTCGCGCCGGGTAGCGGGTTAGGAAGCGGGTGTGGTCCCTCTTGCACGGTATGTCCCAGGCGCGCATGTACCGAGATTTCCTGACTTGCTTGTACCTACGCGGGCGCATAGCGTGGTGATCATTACCTACGCGTTATTGGGGGAGCTTGTGTGGAAATCAGGGCCCATCCGCGGCCATCATCGGGCGCGCGTCACCACAGGTTCCCGCATTCCGGAACCGCGCATCAGCAATCGCGGCGGTCTCGGTCGCGTTGAGGGTGGAGGCCGGTGAAGCGCCCGATGCCGCCACTGGAGTGGGATGCCGATACGATCCAGCTGCACGGATTTTCCCGGGGCGTGCACCAGATTCAATGGTTGCTTGTCAGTCTCGTGCTGCTGTACCTGGCATTGACGGGCGATCCTTTCGGCCGCAGTCAGGTGGCCGCCTTGGGTACGCTGGCCTACTTTCTGGTCACGCTGGGCGCGCAGGCGCTGCCCACCTTCGGATTCAGTCGCCGCTGGCTGTTGGCATGGCATACCTGGGTGATGATCGCCTTCATCACCTGGCTGCTTTATGTGCTGGGAGGGGTAGACGGACCACTCGTGGGCCTCTATGTGCTCGCGGTGATTACCGCAGCGCTGGCACTGGGCAAGCTGGCCACAATGCTGGAGGTGATGGTAGTCGCGGCCTGCTATCTGCTGCTTCTCTATCACGGCAGTGGCGGTGCGGCCTTCGCCGGTCCGGGATTGGCCATTGCCTGTGCGCACGTCATCATGTTCCTGTTGGTGGGGTATCTCACCACCGTTCTGGCCGATGCAATTCATCTGGCCAACGAGCGCATGCTGTTAATGGCGCGCACGGATCCCCTGACCGGATTCGCCAACCGCAACGCACTGGCGCAGGCAACGCGTGACCTGGTTGAAACGGCACAACGACGTGATGCGCACTTTGTGGTGCTGATGGCGGATATGGACAATCTCAAGCTCATCAACGACGGCTTCGGCCATAGCGTCGGTGATGCGGCACTGGTTGCGGTGGCAGAGCGCATCAAGGGCATCGCCCGCGACGGGGATATCCTGTCGCGTCTGCATGGCGATGAATTCGTCGTGGTGTTTCCGGACACCACCGTGGCAGAAGGACGGGCCATGGCCGACCGGCTGCTCGCGCAGATCGAAGCGCACAGTCGTCTCGCCACCGCGCCCAGAATCAGTATTGGCCTGGCCGGATTTCCGGAGCATGGCGCCAGTATGGATGCGCTCCTGCACCGCGCCGATGAAGCGATGTATGCGGCCAAGCGTGGCGGTGGCCACGCCGTGCAGGTCTACTCCCGCGAAATGAATGCGGCCCACACCCACGCGATGGTGTGAGGACGCCACCTTAGGATGCTGGACTAGGCACCCGCCGCGTTGAAGCGGCGAATCTCGCTAGTGAAGTGCTTTCCGTCGATATCGAGGTAGAGATGGCCTTCGGTCACTGAAAGGGCGAGACTGGAGCGCCGCTCCAGCGCCTCTGCCGCCAGCGGCAGCATCTCCCGGTCGAAGGCATAGACCGGGACCGCTTCGGCCTGATGGATTCTGGCCTCGGCGTACTGGCGGACCAGCGCGAGCGGGTCACGATGGGTGTAGACCGCCGCGCGTCCTGCCAGCTTGCTGCCGCGGTGGACGCGCTCCGCATCGGGTGCCCCGACTTCAATCCAGTGCGTAACGCGCCCCGTGAGATCGCGCACCACGATGGCCGGCTCGTCGGTGGCGGCCACCCCTTCGGTGAAGACGATGCCCTCCTCGTACTCCAGGCAGTAGGCCAGAACCCGCGTCAGCATGAATAGGCGTGTCTCCGAGGGCTGCTGCGCAACGCGCAACGTGAGCGCCTCATAGACACTGCGGTCCATGTCCGCGAGCTGGACGCTGAAGTGGAACATGGTTGCGGTGAGAGCCATTGCGGAAGTATGCGCGAAGTGCGTCGTGTGTTCGGGTGTGTAGGCACGCACGCACCCCCTCACCCCCTCACCCTGGCCCTCTCCCCCGAGGGCGGGGGAGAGGGGAAGCGCTTCTGTTAGCTACGTGCCTGGTTCATGCGCAAAGTGCTCCCTTAGCCCCTTTGGGGAGAAGGGCCGGGGATGAGGGGCGCGCGCGAAGCGCGTTGTGCGCGCGCACTCGGGTGCGCACCCCCTCACCCTGACCCTCTCTCCCGAGGGCGGGAGAGAGGGGAAGCGCTTCTGTTAGCTACGCGCCTGATTCATGCGCAAAGTGCTCCCTTCGCCCCTTTGGGGAGAAGGGTCGGGGATGAGGGGCGCGCGAAGCGCGTCATGCTACTCGGCACGCATCACTTCGTTGCAGAAGACCCGCCTTGCTCAGCGATCTCCTGATCCAGTCGCTGACTGACCTGTTGCGGCGAGCCGGTGCTGCGCGCCAGCAGGCGATAAGCCATGGGCACGACGAAGAGCGTGAACAGCATGGCGAAGGAGGCGCCGAACAGGATGACCACGCCCAATGTCTCGCGGGTTTCCGCGCCGGCGCCGAAGGAAAGGATCAGCGGAACCGCACCAGCGGCGGTGGTGAAGCCGGTCATCAGAATCGGACGAAGGCGGGTGCTTGCCGATTCCAGCAGGGCCTCTTCGAAGCTGCGCCCTTCGTCCCGCAGCTGGTTGGCGAATTCGACGATCAGGATGCCGTTCTTCGCCGCCAAACCGACCAGCATGACCAGGCCGATCTGGCTGTAGATATTCAGCGTGTTGCCGGTCAACCAAAGGCCGAGCAGGGCGCCCGCCATGGCCAGCGGGACGCTGAACATGATGATGAAGGGGTGCACGAAGCTTTCGAACTGGGCCGCAAGCACCAGAAAGACTACCGCCAGACCGAGCAGGAAGACGAAGACCAGCGAGGCAGCACCATCGCGCAAGTCCTTGGACTGACCTTTGTAGTCGATCACGGCTTCGGAGGGCAGGCGTTCGCGGACCTGGGCATCGAGCCAATCCAGGGCTTCGCCCAGACTCAGGCTGTCATCGAGGTTGGCTTCCAGCGTGATGGCGCGCACGCGGTTGTAGCGATTGAGGCTATCCGCACCCGAGGTTTCGCGGATGGTGACGAGATTGGACAGAGGGATCAACGCGCCACTGCTGTCCGACCGCACGTAGAGGTTGGAGACATCGTCCTTGGTGCGCTGCATGTCGCGGATGCCTTCGAGGATGACGTCGTACTCCTCACCGCCGTCGATATAGGTGGTGACGCTGCGCGAACCCAGCATGGTCTGCAGCGTACGGCCGATGGCAGATACGGGTACCCCCAGGTCGGCGGCGCGGTTCTGGTCGATCACAATGCGGAGCTGCGGTTGAGTTTCCTTGTAATCCCAGTCCACGCCGCGCAGGCCGAGATTGTTCTCGTTGATGGCGTCGACCAGGATGTCCCGCCATTGCGCGAGTTCCTCGTAGGTGCCACCACCGATGACGTACTGCACGGGTTTCGAGGTGGAACCACCAAATCCCTGCGGCATGATTGGAAAGGCGCGTACCCCTGTCAGGTCGGCGAGATCTGCGCGCACGCCATTCATGATCTCCCAGGCGGAGCGACGCTGGCTCCAGTCCGCCAGCACGACGATGACGAAGCCGGTATTGAAGGTCTGTACGCCACCGAAGCCGCGAGGTGCACGCACCAGCAGGCGGATGACCTCACCGGACTCGACCAGCGGCATCATGCGCTGCTCGATTTCGTCCATGTATTCGTTCATGTAGTCGAAGGTCGCGCCTTCCGGCCCGTTGACCAGCATGAAAAAGGCACCACGGTCTTCGGCCGGCGCGTACTCAGTGGGTATGGTGCGCACCAGACCATAGGCCGAAGCCGCGCCGATGACGAAGATGACGCCGAACAGCCAGGGGTGGCGCAGTACGCCCTCCAATGCGCGGCGGTACCAGCCGGAGAGCCAGTCGAAGGCCCGGTCCAGCCCCGCGGCAACGCCGTTGCGGCCCTCGCCGTTGTGGTGACGCAACAGCTTCGAGGTCAGTACAGGTGTCAGTGTCAGTGCGACCAGGCTGGAGAAGGCCACAGCTGCGGCCAAGGTCAAAGCGAATTCCGAGAACAGTCGGCCGATGTCGCCCGAGACGAAGCCGATGGGCACGAAAACGGACACCAGCACGGCCGTAGTGGCCACCACGGCAAAGCCCACCTGTCGCGCGCCGAGGTAGGAGGCCACCAGCGGCGACTCGCCCAGTTCGATACGCCGGTGCACGTTTTCGAGCACGACGATGGAGTCGTCAACCACCAGGCCCACGGCGAGCACCATGGCCAGCAGGGTCAGCAGATTGACCGAAAAGCCCAGCGCGAGAATGGCAATGAAGGTGGCTACCAGCGACACTGGCACGGTCACCGCCGGGATGATCATCGCGCGCACACTGCCCAGGAAAATCCAGATCACCAGTACGACCAGACCGATGGCGATGGCCAGGGTTTTCCAGACCTCGGCGATGGCGGCATCAATGAAGACACTGGTGTCGTAGCTCTGCGCGATGGTCATGCCCGGGGGCAGGGTCGGGTTGATGCGCTGGGCCAGTTCGCGCGCGCCGCGGGCGACGGCCACCGTGTTGGCCGTGGACTGCTTGATGATGCCGAGCCCCACCATCGGCTGCGTATTGCCACGGAAGAATGTGCGCGTTTCCACTGCGCCTTTCTCGACATTGGCGACTTCAGCCAGGCGCACAAGGTGGCCATTGCTGCCGCGGCCGATGACGAGCTTCCGGAAGTCCTCCGGCGTGCGGTAGGTGCGCTGCACGCGGGCGGTGAACAATCGGTCTTCGGATTCGACCTGGCCGGCAGGCAGCTCGACATTCTCGCTGCGCAGGGCATCTTCGACATCGTTGGCCGTGAGACCACGGGCGGCCAGTGCGTCGCGGTCCAGCCAGATGCGCATGGCGTATTCCAGGCCGCCACTGATGCGCACGCGGGCCACGCCCGGCACCGTGGAGAATCGGTCCTGCAGATAGCGCGAGGCGTAGTCGGTCAACTCCAGCACGCCCATATCGGTGCTGGTGAGGTTGAGCCACATGATGACGTCAGCGTTGGAATCCACCTTCTCGATCTCGGGTGGATCGGCCTGCTCGGGCAGGCGATCCAATACCCCAGAGACGCGATCGCGGACATCGTTGGCCGCGTTATCGACATTGCGCTCGGTCGAGAATTCGATATTGATCTGCGAACTGCCGTCGCGACTGCTCGATTCAATGAAGCGGATACCTTCGATGCCGGCGATGCGCTCCTCCAGCAGCTCCGTGATACGGGTTTCAACGATGGCCGCCGACGCGCCCGGGTAGCGCGTTTCGATGGAGACGATGGGCGGATCGATGTCGGGAAATTCGCGCAGCGCCAGACGCTCGTAGGAAATTAGGCCGAAGGCGATCAGCAGCAGGCTGAGCACGGTCGCCGTGACCGGTCGACGCACGGCCACATCGGACAGAATCATCATCGCGGCTCGGTCTGCGTGCGTTCGGACAGCGGCGGCAGGATCTCCACCGCACTGCCGTCAGAAAGCCCCTGGGCGCCGCGTGTGACCACCTGCTCACCGACGGCCACGCCGTCCAGGATCTCGGCCCAGCCTGGCGTGCGCATTCCGAGCCGAACCTCACGCTGTTCCGCAGTATTGTCGATGATGACTACGACAAAATGCGCATCGCCGCGCGGCATCAACGCCGCCTCCGGCACCGCAGGGTTGCGGCGCCGCTCAGCCAGCAACTCGATCTCGAGCAACATGCCGGGACGCAGGGCGCGGCCCTTGTTGTCGATCAGTGCACGCGCGGTGATGGTGCGGGTGACCGGGTCAACCTCGTTGTCCAGGCTGTCGATGGTGCCCTCGTACACGCGATCCGGAAGCCCCGCAGTAGTGGCGCGAATGGGCAGACCAGGTTGCAGCAGGCTGTAGCGACGCGCCGGAATGGTGAAATCGGCCTTGATGGTGTCGATATCCGCGAGTGTGGCAATCGGGTCACCGGGTGCGATGAGCGCACCCAGCGAGACCGTGCGCAGGCCGATGACACCGTCGAAAGGCGCACGGATGGTGCGATCTTCCACATGGGCTGCGACGGCTTCGACCTCGGCTTCTGCGGTGGCCAGCTCGGAGCGCGTCAAATCCACTTCGGCTTCGGATACGACGCGCTGGGCCGCCAGATCCTGCGCACGCGCCAAGGCGTCCTGGCGCTCGCTCAACCGGGCGCGGGCGGCGGCCAGTTCAGCGCGTTCGCTGCGATCGTCCAGACGCAACAGGATGTCCCCTTTGTTGACCTGGGCGCCATCGCGGAAGCGGATGTCGGTGATCTTCTCCGCGACATTGGGTGTGAGCAAGGTGGCCTCATTGGCGCGAGCCGTGCCCAGTGCCTCGATGCGATCGACGAACTCGCGTTCGCCCACGGTGTGGACGACGACCTTTTTCGGGGGCGGTCCGCTGCCGTCGGATGATGGCGGCGATTCGCTGCAGGCGGTCAACACGGATGCCGCCAGGCAGGCCATTAGCAGGGAGCGGCGCAGCGCGCTAGCGGCTTTGCACAGTGTGGTATTCAGCGTTCGACTCCGATGAGGGGCGGAAGGCGGCCTGCCAGCCGCCGCCGAGTGCACGGTACAGACCAATGAGCGCCTGGCCGCTGGCAACGCGGGCCATCGCCAGAGCGTCCTGTGCATCAAGCTGTCGCAGTTCGGCATCCAGCACGGTCAGGAAACTGACGGCGCCGCTGCGAAAGCGCAGTCGCGCGAGGCGCGCCGCTTCGGTGCTTGCCGACTCCGCCAGGGCCAGACGGTCCTGGCGCTGGCGGGCACGGATGTAGCCCACGATGCTGTTCTCGGCTTCTTCCAATGCAACGAGCACGGTCTGTTCATAACGGGCAACGGCGGCTTCATTGCGCGCCTCGGCGGCTTCCACGCGGGCGCGGACGCGACCCAAGTCGAAGGCTGCCCAGCGGAAGCTGGGGCCGATGTTCCAACGCTCGGAGTTGGCGCTGCCAAAATCTTCGAAGTTGGTGGTGATGTATCCCGCACCACCATTGAGCGAGACGGCGGGGAAGTAATCCGCTTTCGCGACCCCAATACGCGCAGTGACTGCGGCCAGATTGGCCTCGGCGGCGGCGACGTCCGGTCGTCGGCGCAGCAAGGTGCTGGCATCACCGATATGCACGCGCTCCGGCAGCGCGGGGAGTGCAGACATGCCTTCCAACTCGGCATGCAAGCTTCCCGGTACCTCCCCAACGAGCACGGCCAGTCGATTCATATGCTGCTGGATTGCCGCACGCAGTGCGGGAATGCTGGCGCGCGTGGTCTCGAGCTGCGCCTTCGCCTGAGTGACATCGAGTTGGGTACCCCGGCCGCCGTCGAGCAGCGCCTGCGTGAGGCGGTAGGTCTCCTCCTGCACCTCCGCATTGCGCTCTGCCACCGCCAATCGGCGCTGGGCGCCGCGCAGATCGGTGTAGCTGCGCGCCACTTCCGCCGCGACCGTGACGAAAGCGAGATTGCGTTCGGCATCGCGGCTTCCCACTTCTGCGGACAACGCCTCAATGGAGCGCCGCACCCGCCCGAAGAAGTCGAGTTCCCAGGCCGCGTTAACGTTGGCGCTGTAGACGGTACTGACCGCCTGCAGGGTCGAACCGGAGCCTGCGGCCAGGCGCTGACGCGTCACCTGACCATCCATGTCGGATACCGGGTAGCGCCGGTAGCCTTCCTCCCCGAGCAATGCCCTGGCTTCGCGCAGGCGAGCCTCGGCCTGGCGGATGTCGTGGTTGTGCTCGGCCGCGCGCAGGATCAGCGCGGACAGCGTCTCGTCACCCAGCGCCTGCCACCACTCGATTTGCGGCGCGGCGGCGTCGATCATGGGGCGCTCCTGCGAGACCGCTTCGCGCAGCAGGGTCTCGCCCAATGCGCTCTCCGGGTTTGCAGGCCGCGCGTGGTCCGGGCCGAGCAGACACCCGGACAGCAGGCCAGCGGCCACGCACGCGAAGAAGGCGATGACGGCGCGCATGGGCGACGCAGGGAAATCGCGACGGAAAGGCACGATGCGGTGGCGGCTCATGAATAGGTCGGACAAGCATCCCACGATTCCGTTCTGGCTTTGTGCGCTGTCCATCCTTTCAGCGTGCATATCTCGGGGAGCATACTGCGCTGGCAGAGGGGTATTCATGCGCGGCGGATGGCATTTTCAAGTCAGCAAGTTGGCCTTCCAGGTGGGCTTGGCCAATACTTGCGTTCTGAGAGTGGTGTGAACCTTGCGAGGGGACGAGGGCCGAGCGCGGAGTCAGAAGCGCGCCGTGTCAGATGGGATGAAGAGGGCCACGGCCCTCGACGCGCATGAGATCCGCGCCTTGCGCGGCATGAACAATCGTCAAGGGAAGCAAGGATGCTATTGGTACCTGCACTGCGCAGTTTCGGGTGGATGGTTCTCCTGTTGTTATTGCTTGGCCTGTCGGCATGCTCCGGCCAGACGGAGAGTTCCGGGACAGGGGAGGCGTCGACCGCTGCAGCCTCCGACCAGCGCGAGGCATCTGATGCGCCGAGCGAGAGCGGCAGTGCCGGCGATTCCACACCGGGTGCATCAGAGCCAGCGGGTAACCCTGCACCGGAGGCATCGGCCGGAGATTCGGGTCTGACCGACGAAGCGGGCGCGCCGCAACAGCCCGATGCGGAGGCGGGTGCCGGGCAGGACGACGAGCCGGAAGCCGGGGTTGAAGATACCGGGGACGACGCGGAGGCTGGCGACGATGCCGCGTCCGACGATCCGACCGACGCGGGAAGCGAGGACCAGGCGCAGGGCGAGGGCACAGACACCGCCAGCGACGGTGATTCGGAGGTTCCGACGCCGGAGGTCGAGCCCGCGCCGATGACGACCGAGCGTCGCCAGTTCCGCGGCCGTTCCTATCTCGTGTACCGGCCGAGCCCGGTGCGGCCTGGCACGCCGGTCGTGTTCCTGTTGCATGCCGCCACCGAGGGCATGAACAGCGTGTTCGATGACAACCGTCCCAGCGCTGCCTGGAAGACGCTCGCGCGAGACGATCAATTCATCCTGGTCGCGCCCCACGGCAGCAGTCCGGAAGGCGAGACCGAAAGTGATGCGGCGTACTGGAACGACTGTGCGGACAATAGCCGCCAGACGCGCTTGAACAGCTCGGCCGATGACATCGGCTTTCTGAGCGCGCTCGTTGAGCGTGTGGTGGTCGAATATCAGGCTGACCCAGGCGCGGTCTATGCCTATGGTCTCAGTAACGGGGGTTCGATGGCTCTGCGCCTCGCTCAGGAAGCACCCGAGCGCGTCGCCGGTGTGGTCAGCGTGTTGGGGCTGGCAGCCGAAGAGGGGGAATGCGTCACACCCGCCACACCCGTACCCGTGATGCTCATGCACGGCACGGAAGACCCGCTGGCCCGCTACGAGGATGGGCGGGGTACCTTTCGGGATTATCTGCTCGGGGCCGAGGAGAGTTATCGCTTCTGGTTGGAGCTGAACGGCGTAGCGGCTGAATCAGAACGACAGATCGTCTTCGCCGATCGCGACCCATCGGACGAAAGTTCCGTTTCCTGTCTGGCGCAGGGTGCGGATGAGCGCCGTGTACAGCTCTGCACCATGGATGGCGCTGGGCACCTTGATCCGAGTGTCACGCGCTTCTATGGCTCTGCTTCCAGTTCTTTCGGCAGGCAGAACCGCGACATCGAATCAGCCGTGGTGGCCTGGGCCTTCATGCGCGACGCCGTGGTCGGCACGGTGGTTTCCTCCGACTAGGCGGGCGCGTCCTTGGCCGCGGGTCAATGATGATGTCGAAACGCACGCAAATGCTGCAGCGTGCGCTGTGCCTACTCGAACAGGTGGGTCGCCGCAAGTAGGCTGCCCCGCACACTGTGCGTCGCGCATGCGTAGGCATCGCGCTATCCAGAATAGTTTGAGGAGACGCAATGAAGCTGCTGAATTCCGTGGGCCCGAACCCGCGCAAGGTGCGCATGTTCCTGTTGGAAAAGGGCTTGGAGCTGCCAAAGGAAGATCTCGACCTGCTCGGCGGCGAGAACCGCCGCCCGCCCTACAACGAGCGCAATCCGGCTGGCCAGCTCCCAGCCCTGGAACTGGATGACGGCACCATCGTGTGCGAAACCGCTGCCATCTGCGAGTACCTGGAGGAATTGCATCCCAAGCCCGCGCTCATTGGTGCGGATGCGAAGGAGCGGGCGGAAACGCGGATGTGGCTGCGCCGGGTTGAACTCAACATTACCGAGTACGGCTACGCCGGCTATCGTTTCGCAGAGGGTCTGGCACTCTTCAAGGACCGCATGCTGTGTCTTCCCGAGGCGGCAGATGGCCTCAAGCGCAAGTCACGCGCCGGCCTGGAATGGCTCGCGCCACAGCTCGAGAGCCGGCAGTGGATCTGCGGTGATCGCTTCACCCTTGTCGACATCGTCTTGTACTGCGCGCTCGATTTCCTGAATGGGGTCGGGCAGCCGATGCCGGATGAATTGACCACGCTGCGCGCCTGGTTTGATCGCGTGCAGGCCCGATCCTCCGCGGAAGCCTCGTTGTCGCCGGGCTGGGAGCAGATGGGTATGCGGCTCTAGCAATCGGACTAGCGAGGGCACGATGTACGTGCCCCCGTTGCGAGTGCTTGTGCGGCAGTCGCATTCCGGTGCATCCGTTTTTCGTGAGGTGTCGTAGACACGATCAAGAGCAGGCGAACGCGGCCACGATCCCGAAGCGCGCTAAGCCGACTCAAGGTCCACCAGAGTGGAAGTTGGCGACACTACATTGGCAGTTGGGGTTGGCTTATGTCACACGGCCTTGCAGGATCAGCGGAGCGTCGGGCATCCGACATCAAGGCACTCGAACAACGCGTTGTCGAGCTGTCCGAAGAAGTACAGCGCCGTTCGATGCGATTCACGCTCATGCAGGCGGAAACGAAGCTGCTGCGCAATGTCCATGGCCGGCTCAGCGCCAGCCATCACAACACGATTGATCGTGTGTCGGAACTCGAGTCGCAGTTGCGCAAGCTCCGTTCAGAGCGCGGTGCCCGCGACGCCGCTCGCAACTCCTGTATCTCGGACCTGTTGGCTGGTGAGGAACACGAGGATTGGTGCGAAGTTGGCCGCTCGCAAAAGCTGGCTGAGCTCGCCAAGGAAGCGCAATCGTCCGAACAGCGAATGGCGCGCACGCAAACCTGGGCAAGAGAGCAGCTGCGTCGCATGGCCACGGCACATGCCGAGAGCCTTGAGGCCTTTTCCCAGAGTTGTAGATCGAGTTACGAACATGCTGAGCGCACTATCGCGTCCATGCGCAAGAGCCTGGATGACGCTCGACGGCGGCTGGCAGATTCGCAGCATCGGCTGAAGGTGCTGCGTGGCCATGATGGGGTGTAGTTGCGGCAGCTCCTTTTCCAGCTTGCGGGAACAGACCGCCACAGCGATGAGAGTGGCAGGGGCCACCGCCGGATTGGCCTGACATCGACGGAACATTGGGTTGCCCCTGTGCTTCCACGCGAGTCAGTTCCCGGGGCGGTCGGGCGAAATTCGCTGGCGTTGCATGCATCGACATGTGCTGCGAGGACCCCGGGAGGGTGTCACCCATCGTGAGCTATGCGCCATCAATTGCCGTCTTGATGTCTTCGAGGATCAAGTACAGGCATGGCACCAAGACAAGAATGATGGCCGTGGCGAACACGATTCCAAAGCCCAGAGAAATTGCCATGGGAATCAACTGATAGGCTTGTTTCGATGTTTCAAGAATAATCGGCGTTAGCCCGCCGAAGGTCGTCAGGGTGGTTAGTACGATCGGGCGGAAGCGGCGAATGCCAGCGGCCGTGACAGCATCGAATGCATTGACCCCGGCGCGGTTGCGGTTGGCGTAGTCGACCATGATGAGCGAGCCATTGAGCACGACACCCGCCAGTGCAATGACTCCCATGAGGCTGACCAGCGAAAGATCGTAGCCCAGTAGAATGTGCCCGATCACACCACCGACCAGGCCAAAGGGAATCGCCCCCATCACGATGAGTGGCTGCACGTAGCTGTTGAATGCCACAGCTAGAAGGCCGTAGATCACCAGAAGGGCGAGCAAAAAGCCGCCCCAAAGCGATTCAACGGATTCGCGCATGTCGGCTTGGCTGCCTTCGAAGCTATACGTCAGACCCGGAAAGTCAGCCTGCAACTCGGGCAATACTTCAGTGTTGATCGCCTCCAGCACGCGGCCCACGGCATTGGCAGGCTGTGCGTCCATGCCCACGGACACTGCACGGCGCCCGTCGCGGCGGTTGATGGAGGTAAAGGCCTCGCCTTCGCGCACCTCCACCACATCGAGCAGCGGCACCTCCAGACCCTCCGGTGTGCGCACGAGGAAGTCTTCCAGGTGATAGAGGGACTCGCGCTGCGCTTCCGGCAGCTTGATGCGAACTTCTACTTCGTTGGTGCCGCGCAGTTGTCGCACGGCCAGGGCGCCGAAGAAGGCGTCCCTGACTTGCTGCCCCACCTCAGCAGCGGTCAGTCCCAGCTTGCGGCCTTCCGGCAGCAATACGAAGTCGAGCTGAGCTTTGCCGCGGTTGTAATTGTCCGAGACATCCCGGGTGGCGTCGAAAGCCTTCATGCGCGCCACGAAGGCCTCGCTGGCAGCTTCCAGCATGGCGATATCGGCGTGACTGAGGTCCACGGTGATGTCCTGGCGGTAGCCGCCGGGACCGCGCTCGGCCTCGAAGGTGATCTGGTCCACGCCGGGGATGTCGCCGATCTGGTCGCGCCAGAGCTCGATCACCTCCTGGGCACTCATCTCGCGCTCGTCCGGCGGTTTCATGACGATCTCCACGTCGATGAAATTCTGGTCGCGCACGTTGGTCTTCACGCCTTCGGAGACGCGGTCAAGTTCGTAGGCGTCCACCATGCGCTGGGTGGCGGCGGTTATGGTGTTGGCCACGGCAGCGGCTTGGGCCGGCGTGGTGCCCACAGGCAGCGACACGCCGGCTTCGATCTCGTCGGCGGCCTGCGCGGGCATGAGCACCATGCCCATGTGACCGCTGTAGCCATAGCCGCCCACCACCAGCAGCAGGGCGATGGCCGCACTGACGGTGATGTAGCGCTGGTGCAGGCAGGCCTGCAACCAGCCGCGGTAGCGGTGCTGGATAAACCCCTCGAAACGCTCGGAAAAACTGCGCTGCCAGCGGCCCACTGCTGTGCGCGGTGTACCGCCCAGACGGGTTTCGCCCAGATGCGCCGGCAGGATGAACAGCGCCTCCAGCAGCGACACCAGCAACACCAGGATGACCACGGCCGGCAGCGGCCACCAGTACTTGCCCGTTTCTCCTGGAATGAACAGCAGCGGGACGAAGGCAATGATGTTGGTCAGGATGCTGAAGGTCACTGGCCGGGCGATGTCGCGCGCCCCGGCGATGGCGGCTTCCACCGGCCCCAGGCCTTGCTGACGGCGGGCATAGACGTTTTCGCCGACGATGATGGCATCGTCGACCACGATCCCCAGTACGACCAGAAATCCGAACATGGAGATCATGTTCAGCGACAGCCCGGCCAGCGGTAGCAACATGATGCCGCCGACGAAGGAGATGGCCATGCCCATCATGATCCAGAAGGCGACGGGGGTGGCCAGGAACAGCGACAGGATGCCCCACACGATCAGCACCGCCAGCGCGCCGTTTTCGGCGAGCAGGGTGAGCCGATCCCGGTAGTCGTCGGCGCTGCTGCTGTCGACGCGCCACGCCACGCCGTTGGGGAACGTGGTCTCGACCTCGGCCATGACCTGCTGTACGGCGTCTGCAATGGTCAGCGGCGACTGCTCCCCGATGCGAAACACCATGATCTCCACCGACGGCACGCCGTTGAAGCGGGCATGGAACCCGGCTTCCTCGAAGCCGTCGGTAATGGTGGCCAGATCGCCCAGCGTCACCGAGCCATCGCCTGGCGCGGCCAGTACTTCGATGGCTGCGAGCTCGTCGGCCCACTCCTTACGTTCCTGCATGCGCAACAGGATTTCCCCGCCACTGGTCTGGATGGCGCCGGCCGGTACATCCAGGCTGGACTGGCCCACGATCTGGGCCACGCCGCCCAGCGTGAGTCCGTGCTCGCGCAGCCGCTCGCTCGGGATTTCTACATGCGTGACGTAGTCCGGCGGATCATCCAGCGCCACCTGCGTGATGGCCGGGTGATTGACGAGCTGATCGCGCACGCGCTCAGCCAGCAACCGCAGTGTCCAGATGTCGACGTCACCGTAGAGCCCCAGCTCCATGACCTCGCGTTCCTGGCTGCGCAAACGCACCTCGGGCTGGTCGATATCGTCCGGGAAGGTGCGGATGCGACTGATGGCCTGATCGATGGACTGGAAGGCCTGCTGTCGATCGGTGCCGGTCACAAGCTCGATAAGCACATTGCCCTGTCCCTCCCGCGCCTCGGAGGTAATCTCGCGGATACCGGGTACACCGCGCACTGCCTCTTCCACGGGCCGCAGGATGCCCTGCTCGACCTCTGCTGGCGCTGCGCCCGGATAACCGACCGTGACCTCCACAGCATCCAGCTGAAACTGCGGGATCACTTCCTTTTGCACGGTGTAGGCCGACCATGCCCCGCCGCCCAGCAGGATCACCATCAGGAGGTTTGCAGCGATGGGATTGCGCGCCATGAAGGCAATGGCGCCGCCGACACCGCGTGGGGCGTCACTCATGGCGCCGGGGTTCCGTTGCGCCGCAGCGCCGCGCCATCGGTGGCGGTGGCGAGCTGGCTGGTGACCACGCGGTCGCCCGCGTCAATGCCGCTGCGCACATACGCGTAGTCCGCGTCCTTCAACAGGATTTCCAGCGGCTGGATGCGGAGGGTGTTGTCGTCGGTCATTACCCAGGCGGTGTCGCCCTTGCGCAGGTGCTCGCGCGAGAGGCGCACGACGTCTGGGATGGGCTCACCCTCGATGCTGGCCTGTACGAAGGCGCCTACCAGCAGCCGCGGGCCATCCGCTGCGCGTGCCAACGGGTCATCAACGGTAATCAAGATCCGTGCGAGTCGCGTCTGCTGAGTGAGTTCGCCCACCAGCTGATCCAGCTCGCCCTTGCGGAACACTTCGGGTGCCCAGGCGGCCCGGTTGTGAATCTTCACGGCTGATCCGGTGTCTTGCGCGTCGTTGGTATCGGGGAAGCGCAGCCAGCGCAGTCGACTCACCGGCACTGATAACTCCACCCAGAATCGGTCCACGCCCACCAGTCGGCCAATGACATCTCCCGGGCCAACCTGCGAACCCACATTCGCTTGGCGTTCCAGCACCAGAGCGTCAAACGGGGCATTGACACGGGTGCGCTGCAGGTCAAGCCGGGCCCGGCGGAGGTCCGCTTGGGCGGCAGCTACGCGTGCTTCGGCGGCCTGTAACTGCGGCTTGCGCAACACCAGGCTGGTGTCCATGTCATCTGCCATTTCGTCGCCGAGCAGGGCGTAATCCTCAGCGGCCACTTCCTGCCGGCCGCGCTCCAGCGCAAGGTCGGCCTCGGCCTGGGCGAGCTCGGCCTCCCGCCGGCGCACTGTCGTTTCGAAATCCGCTGGGTCGATGGTCAGCAGCCGCTGACCCCGTTTAACGACCGTACCCGGCGTGAACGCGTCGCTGCGGTTGATCACTTCGCCAGCCACGCGAGGCTGCAAAATCACTTCATTTTCGGCGCGTACGGTGCCAGTGGCCTCGAAAATCGGCCGATAGTCGCCCGACTCCACCGTGATCACATCCACAAGCATGGCGGTTTGCTTGGTGGCGCCGCTCTTTGTCGCTGAAGGTTCCGTATTGAAGATCACCAGGATCAGGCCTGCTGCCAACGCGAGGATGGCCACGCAGACCAGCAGCGTTCGTCTTGGAGTCATGGAACAGAGTCCGGTTGCGGCACCGGACCCGCGAGGGCCAGGTGCAAAGCGATGCGTGCGTTCATGAGTTCCTGCTGCGCGCTCACGGCTTCTCGCCGCAGCGCCTGAAGATCGCGAAGCGCGGTTACTACGGCAAGATAGCTGTCCGCGCCATTGAAGTAGCGATGGCGGAGGCGGACGAAGGCTTGCTCGGTAAGCGCCACCTGGCGTCGCAGACTGGTCAGCGTGTCGCGTGCGGTCGCCTCTTGAATCAGTGCTACCTCTACCTCCTGGAATGCGTTGAGTACCGCGCTGGCATAGGCGTAGAGCGCACGTTCTCGCTCGGCAGCGGTACGGTCCACTTCGGCCTTCAGCGCGCCTCCGGTAAACAGTGGCGCCAGTACATTGCTGGCCAGGCGGCTGGCCCAGTCATCGAACAACGAGGCTGCGTCGTTGGCTGCTGCCGTTGCGCCTACTTCCAACGTAATGCGGGGATAGCGCGCGGCCATGGCGGCGGCGAGGTCGGCGTCGGTGGCCGTGAGTTCCGCGTGTGCGGCGCGCAGATCCGGGCGGCGTCGGACCAGCTCCAAGGGCATCCCGGTATCGGGTAGTGCAGGTAGCTCGGGAAATCCGTAGGGTTCGCTGGGCAGGCCGGCGCGCGGAAGGTCGCCGGTGAGCACGGAAAGTCGTTGCGCAGCGGTTTCCAACTCGGCCGCGGCTTGCACACCGCGTGCATGTGCTGCTTCTTCCTCGCGCTGCTGACGTAGCACATCCACGCTGTCCACCCGACCGCGGGCAAAGCGGTTCTCGAGCAGGGTCAGCAGCTGGCTGTTCGTGGTGAGCTGGGATTCGGCCAACTCGGATCGCTGGCGGGCAGCAGCCAGGGCATACCAGGCACGCGAAATCTGGCCGGTGAGCGAAACAGCCGCAGCATTGACCTGCTCGGCCTGCGACAAGGCGCGAAGGCGCGCTGCGTCGACGGTGGCATGCACGCGTCCCCACACATCCAGCTCCCAGCTTGAGGCCAGATTCAGGGATACATCCTCGCCTTCATCGAAGCTCTCGCCGCCATTGAGTCGGCGTGTCTGCGCATCCAGAACGAGATCCGGCATTCGTGCTCCGGCTTCGCGTTGTGCCGCGGCTCGGGCAGCCTGGTGGCGGGCCCGCAGCCCGGCTAGATCCAGGTTATCGGTCAGCGCCCTGTCGATGGTGGCATTGAGGCCGGCGTCGTTGAACGCTGTCCACCACGCATCCGGTCGGGCAGAGCTCCCCACTTCGGAGAAGGCCTCTGGGACACCGGGTCCGGGGTCAGTTGCCGTTGGGGTATTCACACAGCCGGAAAGCAGATGCGCGACAAAGAGTGCCTTCAATGCAGGCTGTAACCCAACGCAGTGCAGGAGCGCTTTACTACGGATTGACATCGACGCACGGTAGCGGCTCGCCCATTGCGTGACAAAACTTGTCGAGCGATTCGAGCGCATCGAATGCCTTCATCCGGCGAGGGAATCTTTAACTGCTCGCTTAAGAGAATGTGCGGCTTTCGCGCACAAGGATTCTCTATGGTTACAGCGCGGTTGCTGCACTTTCCGAAGCAGAGGCACTGGGGGCGGCCTGTTGCTTGGTCTCCGATGATTCGGGTTGCGCCCCTAGGCTTTGACACCCTGAGCGAACCAATTGGGGAGAAAGGAAGTGCTACCGCACAAGGCCGAAGGCGTCGGCGCCCCGATGTACCCGAGCACGAATCGGCAGGAAAGCCGATCCACGCGACCGGAGGGAGCCCGAAGGGCTGGGCACATGGACGTGCCCAGCAACCTGGAACCACCCGCAAGCTGGCAGATGGTTGCGACGAAGGCGGTTTGGTGGGCCCACCAGGATTCGATGGATCGGCAGGACAGCCGATCCAAGCGACCGGAGGGAGCCCGAAGGGTTAGGCACAGGGATGTGCCTAACAACCTGGAACCAACCACAAGCTGGCTGGCCGTAGCAACGAAGGCTAATTGGTGGGCCCACCAGGATTCGAACCTGGAACCAAAGGATTATGAGTCCTCTGCTCTAACCGTTGAGCTATAGGCCCTGAAGATCGGCACGGGCCAGAGACCACGGCGTCTCAATGGACTGCGCATCGTCGGTTCAGGTCTTCAGCGACACGCATCGACCGCCGCCGTGAAGAAAGCGGTCTGTCATGCGGGCTTGTGCTTTACCGCACCAGCGAGGCGGAGATTAGCAGTCTCCCTCACGCGCTGCACGAGACGGTCCTTGGTCGTCCCGCATTTTGGAATCATCGCCACTCACGCCCCATCCTTTACAATCGCGCGCCTGCAATCCCCTCAAGACGACCCGCCTCATGGCCTCCGTAGCCCAAGAGGTCGCCCGCCGCCGGACCTTCGCGATCATCTCGCATCCGGACGCGGGTAAGACCACGCTGACCGAAAAGATCCTGCTCTTTGGTGGCGCCATTCAGATGGCGGGCACGGTGAAGGGGCGAAAGTCCGACCGCCATGCCACCTCGGACTGGATGAAACTCGAGCAACAACGCGGCATCTCGGTGACCACCTCGGTCATGCAGTTTCCGTATCGCAACAAGATCATGAATCTGCTCGATACGCCGGGCCACGAGGATTTCTCGGAGGACACCTACCGCACGCTCACGGCGGTGGACTCGGCTTTGATGGTCATCGACGCGGCCAAGGGTGTGGAGCCGCGCACGATCAAGCTGATGGAGGTCTGTCGCCTGCGCGATACGCCCATCATCACCTTCGTCAACAAGCTCGACCGCGAGGGACGCTCCCCGCTGGAGCTGCTCGACGAAATCGAAAAGGTGCTTGGACTCGCCTGCGCCCCCATCACCTGGCCGGTCGGCATGGGGCGGGAATTCAAGGGCGTGTACCATTTGCTGGAGGATTGCTTCTATCTTTACAGCGGTACCAACGACCGGGTCTCCGACATCGAGACCATCCAGGGTCTGCACGCGGAAGGCATCCGCGAGCGACTCGGCCGTCCCTATGAGCAGTTGCTTGAAGAGATCGAACTGCTGCAGATGGCGGGTACGGAGTTCAACCTGGACGACTATCGCGCGGCCAAGCTGACGCCGGTCTTCTTTGGCAGTGCGATCAACAATTTCGGCGTATCCGAGCTGCTCGACGGCTTCGCCGAGTGGGCGCCGCCGCCGCAGCCGCGCGAGGCAGAGCCGGCGCCGGTGCCGGCCGACGCTGGCTACTTCTCGGGTTTCGTGTTCAAAATCCAGGCGAACATGGATCCCAAGCACCGCGACCGCGTGGCCTTCATGCGCGTCTGCTCCGGCGTCTACGAGCGGGGCATGACGCTGCACAGCGTGCGTATCGGCGCACCGGTGCGAGTATCTAGTGCGCTGATCTTCATGGCCTCGGATCGCGAGCAGGTGGACCGCGCCTATCCCGGTGACATCATCGGCTTGCACAACCACGGCACCATCGCTATCGGAGATTCCTTCTCCAGCGGCGATCCGGTGACCTTCACCGGCATTCCGGTCTTTGCGCCGGAATTGTTCCGGCGCGTGGTATTGCGCGACCCGCTCAAGGCCAAGCAGCTCAACAAGGGCCTCGACCAGCTCTGCGAGGAAGGCGCCACGCAGGTCTACCGACCATTGACCAACAACGACATCATCCTGGGTGCGGTCGGTGTGCTGCAGTTCGATGTGGCGCAGCAGCGCCTGCGCGACGAGTACGGGGTGGAGTGCAGCTTCGAGGGCATCAGCGTGCATACCGCGCGCTGGGTGCATGCGCCCGACAAGAAGACGCTGGACAGCTTCCGCAACAAGAATGAGCAGCGCCTGGCCTTCGACCATGGCGGCTATCTTGTCTATCTGGCCTCCAGCCGCGTGAATCTGCAGATGGCGGAAGAGCGCAACCCCGAGATCACCTTCTCCGATACGCGCGAGCAGCGCTTCGAGAGCAGCTAGTCCTGCCTTCTCAAGCGATGGCACCGGCGATTGAATGCGGCCATTTGCGCATTGCGTCATCTGACCCGGGCAGTATCCGCATCAGCCGTCTAAGACCCTCCCGGCCACAGCCCTAGACCCTGTCCGGCATCGGCTGACGCATGGCATTCGATAGCCAGTCGACAAACAGATGCGCGCGGTGAGCGCTTCGCCGTCCCGGCGGGAAGACCGCAAACACGGGCACCTCCGGCAAGCTCCAATCCGTGAGTTGCGGCACCACCGTGCCACAGGCCAGTTCGCGTGGAAACATGCGCTCAGAGGTGAGCGTAATCCCCAGATTGGCGAGCACAGCCGCGCGTAAACCTTCTGCGGCACTGACGCGCAGATGGCCGCGCACCGCTATCGAGACGGTCTCTTCGCCACGGGCAAAACGCCAGGTCGTAAGGCGCTCGTATTCGGTATAAGCGAGGACACGATGATGCAGCAGATCTTGCGGGGAGCGCGGGCTACCATGGGCCCGTACGTAGTCGGCGGAGGCGACGACCAGGCGTTTGGCACTGTCGATGCGGCGGGCGGTGGCCGATGAGTCCTGGAGCTCGCCGGCACGGATGGCGAGGTCAATACCTTCCCCAACGAGATCGACATGACGGTCATCCAGCACCAGATCGATGTCCATGTCGGGATGGTGCTGCATGAAGTCGTCGAGACGCGGGATCAGATGCAGACTTGCATAGACCGGCGGTGCGGCAATGCGCAGACGTCCGCTCAGCGACGCGGCCTCGTCTCGGGCCGCGGCTTCGGCGGCTTCGGCCTCGTCGAGCGCGATGCGTGCGTGTTCGTAGTACCGACGTCCGGCGTCAGTAAGGTTGTGCGCCCGCGTGGTACGGGACAGCAGGCGCACACCGAGCTGCGCTTCCAGACCAGCGACCGCACGGGAAACGGCCGGCTGGCCCATGGCGAGCACGCGAGCGGCGGCCGAAAATGATCCGGTATCGACCACGGTGACGAACTGGCGCATCGCTTGGAGTCGATCCATCGGCGATCCATTTATGTAAATGACTCATGAATATTATGAGCGAGAAGATACTTCAGTACCGAGATGCAATGAATCAAAGTGCTCCGGCGGTCGATCGGGACTCGAACCGCGTCCACCATCACTACGGAGCACACCATGAGCAACTTTATCGTCCATACCATTCAGAGCGCGCCGGAGGACTCGCGCGAGCATCTCGCAGGCATTGAGAAGACGTGGGGCTTTGTACCCAAGCTGCAGGGCACGCTTGCTGAAAGCCCGCTTGCGCTGGAGGCCTACGACACGATGTTCAATCTGGTCGGCGCCAAGGCCACGTTGACACCGGTCGAGCAGCAGATCGTCTACCAGGCGATCAATGTTTTCCACGGCTGTGAATACTGCACCGCGGGTCATAGCTTCCTGTCGCGCAAGGCTGGCGTGCCGGAAGAAGCGCTGCAGGCGGTGCGCGAGGGAGAAGCCGTTGCCGACGTCCGGCTGCAGGCGCTGCGCCGCTTCGCTGAGCAGGTCGTCGAGCAGCGTGGATGTGCGGGTGATGCTGCCATCCATGCCTTCTTCAGCGCCGGATTCACCAAAGCGCAGTTGCTGGAAGTCGTCACCATCATCGCCACCAAGACCATCAGCAACTACACCAACCACCTCACGCACACGCCGCTTGAGGATTTCATGAACGATCCGGCGCTGCGCTGGGTGGCACCCCGTCACCGAAGCCAAGCC